>NZ_CP185377.1:0-170000 GCF_049177075.1 Bacillus salacetis
TTGGAGAATATAGGGGACTTGTGGAATAAAGCCCTCTCAAATATAGAGAAAAAGATCAGTAAACCCAGTTTTGATACTTGGTTAAAGTCTACAAAAGCTCATTCCATACAAGGAGACACACTTGTCATCACCGCTCCCAACGAATTTGCGAGAGATTGGCTTGAAGGAAGGTACTCTCAATTAATTTCCGATGTTCTTTTAGATATCACAGGTGAAGAACTCATAGTTAAATTTATTATCCCGCAAAACCAGGAACCGGAAGAATTTGATATACCCGTACCGCCTAAGAAAGTCGCCGATAATGATGACAGCCAGGACTTTCAGCAGAATATGCTGAACCCTAAATA
Organism: Bacillus salacetis; assembly: GCF_049177075.1. GTDB lineage: Bacteria > Bacillota > Bacilli > Bacillales > Bacillaceae_B > Rossellomorea > Rossellomorea salacetis_A. Next base: position 348 of record NZ_CP185377.1, read on the forward strand.
TATGTTTGATACCTTTGTCATTGGATCCGGCAACCGCTTTGCCCATGCGGCATCCCTTGCGGTAGCAGAAGCACCGGCCAAGGCATACAATCCACTGTTCATCTATGGGGGAGTAGGACTGGGGAAAACCCACTTGATGCATGCCATAGGCCACTATGTACTGGAGCATAACCCCGCAGCAAAAGTGGTTTATTTGTCATCTGAAAAATTTACGAATGAGTTCATTAATTCGATCCGTGACAATAAAGCTGTCGATTTCCGCAATAAATATCGAAATGTCGATGTCCTTCTGATTGATGATATTCAGTTTCTTGCAGGAAAAGAACAAACACAGGAAGAGTTCTTCCACACGTTCAATACTCTGCATGAAGAAAGCAAACAAATTGTCATTTCAAGTGACCGGCCGCCAAAAGAAATTCCGACACTTGAGGACAGGCTTCGTTCACGCTTTGAATGGGGATTGATTACGGACATCACGCCTCCTGACCTTGAAACCAGGATCGCCATCTTAAGGAAGAAGGCAAAAGCGGAAGGCCTGGATATTCCGAATGAAGCGATGCTTTATATCGCCAATCAAATAGATTCCAACATCCGTGAACTTGAGGGTGCATTAATCAGGGTTGTCGCTTATTCATCACTGATTAATAAAGATATCAATGCCGATCTTGCAGCAGAAGCTTTGAAAGATATTATTCCGAGTTCCAAACCGAAAGTCATTACAATTGCTGATATCCAAAGAGTTGTCGGTGAGCAGTTCAATGTCAAAATAGAAGATTTCAAGGCGAAGAAGCGGACCAAATCAATAGCGTTCCCAAGGCAGATCGCCATGTATCTATCCAGGGAAATGACAGATTTCTCACTTCCGAAAATCGGAGAAGAGTTCGGCGGAAGGGACCATACGACCGTCATTCATGCTCATGAGAAAATTTCTAAAATGCTCGGAGCCGATTCTGGTTTTCAGCATCAGTTGAAAGAAATAAGGGATCTTCTTAAAAATTAAATAGAGAGTTATCCTGAATACTGTTAATAACTCTGCTATGTTTTCACACAGTCTGTCCACATGTGGATAGGCTGTGTTTACTTTCGTTTTTCGCACTTATCCACATACTAACAGCCCCTATTACTACTAGTACTATTTTTTTTATAAATATATTAGTATATGCTGCAGTAAAAAAATTATGCTGAAACTGGAGGAAAAGATAATGAAATTTGTTATCCAAAGGGATGATCTCGTACAAAGTGTCGGAGATGTCATGAAAGCCGTAACGTCCAGAACGACGATTCCGATTCTGACGGGTATTAAAATCATCGCAAATGATGAAGGAGTTACACTAACAGGAAGTGATTCTGATATCTCGATCGAGTCTTTTATTCCAAAAGAGGAAGAAGGCAATGAAATTGTAGAGGTCATTGAAAAAGGCGGAATCGTACTGCAAGCGAAATTCTTCAGCGAAATCGTTAAGAAGCTTCCAATGGATACAGTAGAAATTGAGGTTCAAAATCATCTTCAAACAGTGATCCGTTCAGGAAAAGCAGAATTCAACCTGAATGGGCTGGATCCGGAAGAATATCCTCACCTTCCTCAAATTGAAGAAGGCAATGCTTTGAAGGTTCCGACTGACCTTTTAAAAACAATGATCAGACAAACTGTATTCGCAGTGTCCACCTCAGAAACACGCCCCATCTTGACAGGTGTAAACTGGAAGGTGGAAAATGGTGAGCTTTCCTGTATTGCAACAGACAGCCATCGCCTGGCAATGAGAAAAGCACCGCTCGAAAATGATAATGGGCAAGAATACAATATTGTCATCCCGGGGAAAAGCCTGACTGAGCTAAGCAAAATCCTGGATGACAATTCGGAACCTGTTGAAATTGTCATCACAGATAACCAGGTGCTTTTCAAAGCAAAGCATTTGTTGTTCTTCTCGCGACTGCTTGAAGGAAATTATCCTGATACAAGCCGTCTGATTCCAAATGAGAGCAAAACTGAACTGACCCTGACAACGAAAGAGTTCCTTCAAGCCATTGACCGTGCTTCGTTATTGGCGAGGGAAGGAAGAAATAATGTCGTTAAGTTATCAACAATCGAAAGCGGCATTATTGAAATCTCTTCAAATACACCTGAAATCGGTAAGGTAATCGAGCAGGTTCAAAGTCAATCCGTTGAAGGAGAAGAATTGAAGATCTCCTTTAGTGCCAAATATATGATGGATGCTTTGAAAGCATTGGAAGGAACGGAGATTCACATCAACTTTACAGGCGCCATGAGACCATTCGTGATCAGGCCGCTTCATGATGATTCCATCCTGCAGCTGATCCTGCCTGTAAGAACTTACTAATACAAGAAATTGACTGGCTATTTAACCCCCAATCAGAGTTATGCAGCCAGTCAATTTTTCTTTATATGGAGAAGGGGCTCTTTAACACACTGCCGCGATGGGGGACTGTCCCCCGCTGCTTTAAAGCGCTAAAATCCCGGCGTGCGGGGGCTTCGGCACTCCAACTTAGGTTGGGTTTTGTATTAAGGTGAAAATATAGTAAAATATATTATTAGATATTAATGTCGGAAAGTAGTGATATAACGTGGAAAAGCAAATTGCAATTGATACGGAATATATTACATTGGGCCAATTTCTGAAGCTTGCGGACATGATTCAATCAGGCGGAATGGCCAAGTGGTTCCTGAGCGAATATGAAGTATACGTAAACGGGGAGCAAGACCAAAGAAGAGGAAGAAAATTGAGGGTTGGAGACAAGATCGAAATAGAGGAAAACGGGGTTTTCATCATCTCTGACGAAGAATAAGAGGATGTCTGTACATGTACATTGAAGAAATACAGCTCAAAAACTATCGGAACTATGACTCTGTAGATATCTCTTTTGAAAACAATGTGAATGTCATTTTAGGGGAAAATGCCCAGGGGAAGACCAATATCATGGAGTCCATTTATGTTTTGGCGATGGCAAAATCCCACAGGACCTCAAATGATAAAGATTTAATACGCTGGGATGAGGAATATGCTAAAATAGAAGGCAGGATAAAAAAATACAATGGCTCTATTCCACTTGAATTGGTGATATCCAAAAAGGGTAAGAAAGCCAAATCCAATCATATTGAACAAAAGAAATTAAGCCAATATGTTGGAAATATGAACGTCGTCATGTTTGCGCCTGAAGATCTCCACCTTGTGAAAGGGAGCCCTCAAGTAAGGCGTCGTTTTATTGATATGGAAATCGGGCAGGTATCACCTGTCTATTTGCATGATATCGCTTTGTATCAAAAGATCCTGCAGCAGCGGAATCATTACTTGAAAATGCTGCAGACCAAAAAGCAGAAGGACGAAACGATGCTTGACGTGCTGACCGAGCAACTGATTGAGATGACAGGCAAGATCATCAGGAAGCGGTTTGATTTCATCAAGCTTCTGCAGGAATGGGCACGCCCTATCCATTCAGGAATATCAAGGGGGCTGGAAACCCTTGATATTCAATATAAACCGTCTATAGATGTATGCGATGATCAAGATTGGTCGAAAATGGTAGAAATAGTAGAGGATAAGTTCAAAAGTATCCGCCAGCGGGAAATTGATAGAGGGGTGACGCTTGCAGGCCCCCATCGGGATGATCTTCAATTTTTCGTCAATGACAGGGATGTTCAGACTTTCGGTTCACAGGGCCAGCAGCGTACAACAGCTCTTTCCTTGAAACTGGCCGAAATTGAACTGATCCATTCGGAAATTAAAGAATATCCGATTCTTTTACTGGATGATGTGCTGTCAGAACTCGATGACTTCAGACAGTCACATTTGCTGAATACCATTCAAGGCAAAGTCCAGACCTTTGTGACGACCACCAGTGTTGATGGCATCGATCACCAGACGTTGAATGAGGCAACAACATTCGAAGTTGAAGCCGGCAATATCAAGAGAGTGAAGTGAGGTGTTTCCATGTATATTCATGTTGGAGAAGATGTGATGGTAAGAACGGATGAAATAGTTGCGATTATTGATAAGGACACTGTCCAGTTTTCTGAAGAGATGCAATTATTTTTGAAAAAGAAAGAAAAACAGACGAGCAACCTGGCAAAAGGTACATATAAGTCTCTGGTGGTCACCGTTGACCAGCTGTATCTTTCACCATTGGCATCTGCCACATTGAAGAAGCGTTCGAAAAAATGGAATACTCATGACAATCTTTTAAATAGATAGTGAGATAAAACATTTATATTCAAGCATGATTACATGCACAGGAAGTGTAGGTGAATTGGTTTGACAATGGAACAAGAACAAAGACAATCTTATGATGAGAATCAGATACAGGTTTTAGAAGGATTAGAAGCCGTAAGGAAACGTCCGGGAATGTATATCGGTTCCACAAGTTCCAAAGGACTGCATCACTTGGTTTGGGAAATCGTCGATAACAGTATCGATGAGGCATTGGCAGGTTACTGCTCTGAAATCAAGGTAAGCATCGGAGAGGACAACAGTATTACAGTACAAGATAACGGCCGCGGAATCCCGGTCGGCATCCATGAAAAAATGGGAAGGCCTGCTGTGGAAGTTATCATGACAGTTCTCCATGCCGGAGGTAAGTTTGGGGGCGGAGGCTATAAAGTATCAGGTGGTCTCCATGGTGTAGGTGCATCAGTCGTTAATGCCCTGTCAACGGAACTAGAGGTATTTGTACACCGTGACGGCAAGATCCACTATCAGAAATTCGAAAAAGGTGTACCGAGCTTTGATTTGAAGATTACCGGTGAAACAGATGTCACAGGTACTGTGACCCGCTTCAAGCCGGATCCTGAAATCTTCACGGAAACAACTGAATATGATTTCGATATTTTGGCAAACCGTCTTCGAGAGCTGGCTTTCCTCAACAAAGGGATTAAAATCATCATCGAAGATAAACGCGTGGAAGACAAAAAGAATGAGTATCACTATGAGGGCGGGATCAAGTCTTATGTCGAGCATTTGAACCGCACTAAAGAAGTTGTCCATGAAGAACCTATTTTCGTTGAAGGTGAGAAAGAGAACATTTCCGTGGAAATAGCCCTTCAGTATAATGATGGATTCGCGAGCAATATTTATTCTTTCGCCAACAATATCCACACATATGAAGGCGGCACACATGAATCAGGTTTCAAAACTGCCCTGACTCGTGTCATCAATGATTATGCCCGTAAAAACAATTTATATAAAGAAAGTGATGCCAACCTATCAGGTGAAGATGTACGTGAAGGGATTACGGCTATCATTTCAATCAAACATCCTGATCCGCAATTTGAAGGACAGACAAAAACAAAACTGGGTAATTCCGAGGCAAGAACGATCACTGATGCTCTTTTCTCTGAGCACTTTGAATCCTTCCTGCTAGAGAACCCGGTGGTAGCCAGAAAAGTAGTTGATAAAGGCCTGATGGCTGCAAGAGCGCGGCTGGCAGCGAAAAAAGCCCGTGAACTCACCCGGCGCAAGAGTGCTCTCGAAGTATCAAGCTTGCCTGGTAAACTCGCTGACTGTTCTTCAAGAGATCCGAAGATCAGTGAAATCTACATCGTTGAGGGTGACTCTGCAGGCGGATCTGCCAAACAGGGTCGTGACCGTCACTTCCAGGCAATCCTGCCTCTTAGAGGGAAAATCATCAACGTTGAAAAAGCGCGTCTTGATAAAATACTTTCCAACAATGAAGTTCGTGCCATGATTACCGCCTTGGGAACAGGAATCGGAGAAGACTTCGATATTTCCAAAGCCCGTTATCAAAAAGTGGTCATCATGACAGATGCCGATGTTGATGGAGCGCATATCCGCACATTGCTGCTTACATTCTTCTATCGCTATATGAGACAGATCATCGAAGCAGGTTACATCTATATTGCCCAGCCGCCATTGTACCAAATCAAGCAGGGTAAAAAAGTTGAATATGTGTATTCAGATAAACAGCTGGAAGAAGCATTGGCACAGCTGCCTGCACAGCCTAAACCTGGTATCCAGCGCTATAAAGGTCTCGGTGAGATGAATGCGGAGCAGCTCTGGGAAACAACGATGGACCCTGAATTCAGGACGCTCCTGCAAGTGAGCCTTGAAGACGCAATCGAAGCAGATGAAACCTTCGAAATGCTGATGGGTGACAAAGTAGAACCGCGCAGGAACTTCATTGAAGACAATGCTGCATATGTAAAAAACCTGGATGTTTAATTCATAAGCAGGATAGAAGTATTTCTATCCTGTCTTTTACATAGAACCCTTATAAATAAGGGAATACAGCTTAAATAATTCAATCAGAAACAAAGCGGACATAGGTAAGTAACCAATACCTTTAAAAGGAGGTCCCTTCTATTATGGCGGAAACACCCCGTTCTAATGTAAAAGAAATAAATATAAGCCATGAAATGCGTACATCCTTCCTGGATTATGCAATGAGTGTCATCGTTTCCCGTGCATTGCCGGATGTGCGTGACGGTTTGAAACCCGTACACCGAAGAATCCTGTATGCCATGAACGACCTGGGAATGACAGCTGATAAAGCCTATAAGAAATCTGCCCGTATCGTCGGTGAAGTTATCGGTAAATATCACCCGCATGGTGACTCTGCTGTATATGACACAATGGTGCGTATGGCGCAGGATTTCAACTACCGTTACATGCTTGTGGACGGCCACGGTAACTTCGGATCTGTTGATGGAGATTCAGCAGCGGCTATGCGTTATACAGAAGCAAGAATGTCGAAAATTTCCATGGAACTGATCCGTGATATCAACAAGGATACAATCGATTACAGAGATAACTATGATGGTTCAGAGCGCGAGCCTATCGTTCTTCCTTCCAGATTCCCGAACCTATTGGTGAATGGATCATCCGGTATCGCTGTAGGGATGGCAACGAATATCCCTCCGCACCAGCTTGGTGAAGTGATTGACGGTCTCCTTGCCTTAAGCAGGGACCCTGAGATCACTATCCAGGAATTGATGGATTATATTCCTGGGCCGGATTTCCCGACGGCAGGGATGATTGTCGGCCGAAGCGGTATCCGCAGAGCCTATGAATCAGGAAAAGGCTCCATAACGATGAGGGCAAAAGTAAGAATTGAAACTAAGGCGAACGGTAAAGAAACAATCATCGTCGATGAGATTCCATATCAGGTCAACAAAGCTAAATTGATTGAAAAAATCGCAGACCTTGTAAGGGATAAGAAGATCGAGGGTATTACCGACCTTCGTGATGAATCAGACCGTAATGGTATGAGGATTGTCATTGAAGTCCGTAAAGACGCCAATGCTAATGTCCTCCTGAATAACCTATATAAGCAGACTGCACTGCAAACAAGTTTTGGAATCAACCTCCTGGCACTTGTAGACGGCCAGCCTAAGGTCCTGAATTTAAAGCAATGCCTGCATTACTACCTGGAGCACCAGCAAGTCGTCATCCGCAGAAGAACGGAATTCGAATTGAGAAAAGCGGAAGCCCGCGCCCATATTTTAGAAGGGCTGCGGATAGCGCTTGACCATATCGATGAAATTATTGCCTTGATCCGGGGGTCTGAAACGACAGATATTGCCCGTGAAGGACTTATGGAGAAATTCTCCCTTTCCGAAAAGCAAGCTCAGGCGATCCTGGATATGCGTCTGCAGCGCTTAACTGGATTGGAACGCGACAAAATTGAAAATGAGTATCAAGAACTGGTTAAACTCATTGCTGAACTAAAAGCGATTCTTGCGGATGAAGAAAAAGTATTGGAAATCATCCGGGAAGAATTGAGCGAACTTAAAGATCGCTTTAACGATGAGCGCCGTACTGAAATCGTGGCAGGCGGTATCGAGCAGATTGAGGATGAAGACCTCATCCCGCGCGAGAATATCATCCTGACACTTACTCATAATGGGTATATCAAACGTCTGCCTGTCTCCACCTACAGGAGCCAGAAACGCGGCGGACGCGGAATACAAGGGATGGGTACCAATGAAGATGATTTTGTTGAACATCTTCTGACAACGTCCACCCATGACACCATCCTTTTCTTCACGAACAAAGGAAAGGCGTTTAAAGCAAAAGGATATGAAATTCCTGAATTCAGCCGAACGGCAAAAGGGATCCCGATTGTGAACATGCTGAGTGTGGAAAAGGACGAGTGGGTCAATGCCATGATCCGTGTTGAAGAATTCGTGGATGACTGGTACCTGTTCTTTACAACCAAGCAGGGTATCTCCAAGCGTACTCCGGTATCTGACTTTGCTAATATCAGAACAAACGGACTGATTGCGATTAATTTAAGGGAAAATGATGAACTTATATCTGTCAGGCTGACTGACGGAAGTAAAGACATCATTATCGGAACCCAAAAAGGGATGCTGATCCGATTCCCTGAAACAGATGTACGTTCCATGGGAAGAACAGCCACCGGCGTTAAAGGGATTAACCTGGACTCTGAAGATATAGTGGTAGGGATGGAAATCCTTGAAGAAAAAGACGATGTACTTGTTGTCACTGAAAAAGGATTCGGGAAGCGTACACCTGCTGAAGAGTATCGTATCCAGACCCGCGGCGGTAAAGGGTTGAAAACTTGTAACATCACCGAAAGAAACGGAGAACTTGTCTCTGTTAAAGCTGTTACAGGGGAAGAGGACCTGATGCTGATCACTGCACACGGCGTCCTGATCCGTATGGATGTAAATGATATATCAACAACAGGAAGAAATACGCAAGGTGTCAAACTGATTCGTCTGGACGAGAACAGTTCTGTAGCCACTGTGGCAAAAGTTGAAAAAGAGGAAGAAAAAGAAGAAGAAGAGATTCCAGTTGATCTGACGGATGAAAGCACAGATCAAGTAACAGAGGAAACTCCACAAGAAAACGACAGCGACAGCGAAAACGAATAATTCATAGAATCACTCTCCATTCTGGGGAGTGATTTTTTTAAAAGTATCCGTCGATAAAATTTTTCAAACATTGCCTGACAGTTATCTGGTAAAATTAAGAAATGAAGTCGGACAGAGGTGAAAACATGAAGATAAGAACACGCGAGGCAGAAGAAGGCTGTATCCTTGACCAGGACATCAAGGGAATGACAGCAATGCCCATCATCCCGAAAAATACTGTTATTGAAGATATACATATTAAAGTACTGCATGCCTTTCATATTGAAGAATTATCTATAAAAAGAACAAAAGCAGATGGAACCCAATTTACGCCAAAACAAATTGATGACTCTGAAGAAGATAAAGCAAAAGAGCCGGAACCAGCACGGAGCTACGACGATTTCTTAAAGCTTTATTTAAATAAAGTACAAGAGTTCAAGAATGAATTCCAGAATTGGCAGTCTGGTATGCCAGTATCCATTTCTAATATTAGAAACATCATCCTGCCTTTACTGGAACAGTTGGAGGAAAATCCTAAGAATATCACCCACCTGCATCAATATAGCTCCAAATCGGATTATATCTATCATCATCCAGTGGCCGTCGGTCTTCTTAGCGGAGTGATTGCAAAAAAAATGGGCTTTGATACAGGAAAAAAGATTCAAGTCACTCTTGCGGGAGTGCTGGCAGACAGCGGAATGGCCAAAATTCCTGTTTCCATACTTACAAAACAGTCAGCGCTGACAGAAGCTGAATTTAAAGAAATCAAAATGCACCCAGTATACAGCTATAAAATGGTGAAAGAAATCTCCTTATTGAAACCTGAAACGAAGCTGGCGATCTTTCAGCATCATGAAAGATTGGATGACAGTGGTTATCCAACAGGTGAGAAAAAAGAACGAATCCACCAATTTTCACAAATCATCGCTGTCGCAGATGTTTTCCATGCGATGACATCTGAACGGGTATACAGAGGAAGGCAGCTTCCATTCCAGGTGCTCGAGCAGATCAGAGAGGACCATTTTGGAAAATATGATATCCAAGTAGTACAGGCTTTATTGGATATAACAGCAGACTTATCCATTGGCACCGTCATCCGCATTTCAAGCGGAGAAACCGGTGAGGTCATGTTCACAACCAGAGAGAACCTGACTCGGCCATTGATTCAAATCAAGGAGACAGGGGTCATAATGGATTTGACGAAAAGAAGAGATTTGTTCATAGAAGAAGTACTCTCTTAATGTTTAAATAATGCGGATCAGCACTTGCTGATCCGCTGGCTGCTCAATCAATCTACTTAATTATAAAAAAGATGAAATAAATCCTTGAATTTATGATTTAATCTGTGTATAATGAATCTCGTTGGCAAAAAAGCCGGCAAAACAACTTCAAAAAAAGTTGTTGACATTATAACAGTAAAGATGTTATATTATAAAAGTCGCTTATGACAAGCGCATTGAACATTGAAAACTAAACAAATCAAAACGTCAACGTTAATTCTAGTAAGAACCTAGTTCTTACAAAGTTGCTAATACTATAATTAGCAAATGAGCAAGTCAAACTTCTATCGGAGAGTTTGATCCTGGCTCAGGACGAACGCTGGCGGCGTGCCTAATACATGCAAGTCGAGCGGACTGATGGGAGCTTGCTCCCTGAAGTCAGCGGCGGACGGGTGAGTAACACGTGGGTAACCTGCCTGTAAGACTGGGATAACTCCGGGAAACCGGGGCTAATACCGGATAGTTCTTTTCCCCGCATGGGGAAGAGTGGAAAGGCGGCTTCGGCTGCCACTTACAGATGGACCCGCGGCGCATTAGCTAGTTGGTGAGGTAACGGCTCACCAAGGCGACGATGCGTAGCCGACCTGAGAGGGTGATCGGCCACACTGGGACTGAGACACGGCCCAGACTCCTACGGGAGGCAGCAGTAGGGAATCTTCCGCAATGGACGAAAGTCTGACGGAGCAACGCCGCGTGAGTGATGAAGGTTTTCGGATCGTAAAGCTCTGTTGTTAGGGAAGAACAAGTGCCGTTCGAATAGGGCGGCACCTTGACGGTACCTAACCAGAAAGCCACGGCTAACTACGTGCCAGCAGCCGCGGTAATACGTAGGTGGCAAGCGTTGTCCGGAATTATTGGGCGTAAAGCGCGCGCAGGCGGTCTCTTAAGTCTGATGTGAAAGCCCACGGCTCAACCGTGGAGGGTCATTGGAAACTGGGGGACTTGAGTGCAGAAGAGGAAAGTGGAATTCCACGTGTAGCGGTGAAATGCGTAGATATGTGGAGGAACACCAGTGGCGAAGGCGACTTTCTGGTCTGTAACTGACGCTGAGGCGCGAAAGCGTGGGGAGCAAACAGGATTAGATACCCTGGTAGTCCACGCCGTAAACGATGAGTGCTAAGTGTTAGAGGGTTTCCGCCCTTTAGTGCTGCAGCTAACGCATTAAGCACTCCGCCTGGGGAGTACGGTCGCAAGACTGAAACTCAAAGGAATTGACGGGGGCCCGCACAAGCGGTGGAGCATGTGGTTTAATTCGAAGCAACGCGAAGAACCTTACCAGGTCTTGACATCCTCTGACAACCCTAGAGATAGGGCTTTCCCCTTCGGGGGACAGAGTGACAGGTGGTGCATGGTTGTCGTCAGCTCGTGTCGTGAGATGTTGGGTTAAGTCCCGCAACGAGCGCAACCCTTGATCTTAGTTGCCAGCATTCAGTTGGGCACTCTAAGATGACTGCCGGTGACAAACCGGAGGAAGGTGGGGATGACGTCAAATCATCATGCCCCTTATGACCTGGGCTACACACGTGCTACAATGGACGGTACAAAGGGCAGCGAGACCGCGAGGTTCAGCAAATCCCATAAAACCGTTCTCAGTTCGGATTGCAGGCTGCAACTCGCCTGCATGAAGCTGGAATCGCTAGTAATCGCGGATCAGCATGCCGCGGTGAATACGTTCCCGGGCCTTGTACACACCGCCCGTCACACCACGAGAGTTTGTAACACCCGAAGTCGGTGAGGTAACCTTTTGGAGCCAGCCGCCTAAGGTGGGACAGATGATTGGGGTGAAGTCGTAACAAGGTAGCCGTATCGGAAGGTGCGGCTGGATCACCTCCTTTCTAAGGATATATGAGACGTGACGTTTTGATTGTTTAGTTTTGAATGTTTAATGTAATTAAACTTCATATAAATGAGAGGGGCCTATAGCTCAGCTGGTTAGAGCGCACGCCTGATAAGCGTGAGGTCGGTGGTTCGAGTCCACTTAGGCCCACCATTCTTCTTCTCATTCCATTACGGGGCCTTAGCTCAGCTGGGAGAGCGCCTGCTTTGCACGCAGGAGGTCAGCGGTTCGATCCCGCTAGGCTCCACCAAGATTTTTTACGTAGCGCAGCGAAGTAAAATAATCCTCCCTAGCATCGCGAATGAAAGCGAAGCAACGGAGATTTTTTTAACGGAGCTAAAGTTACATTGTTCTTTGAAAACTAGATAAAGATATATGAAGAAAGTCAAGAAAGAACCGAGAATTCGCCATTTTAGGATATCTCTTATGAGATATTTTGTTTGATTAACCATTTGGTTAAGTTAGAAAGGGCGCACGGTGGATGCCTTGGCACTAGGAGCCGATGAAGGACGGGACTAACACCGATATGCTTCGGGGAGCTGTAAGTAAGCTTTGATCCGGAGATTTCCGAATGGGGGAACCCGCTGCACGTAATGGTGCAGTATCCATATCTGAATACATAGGGTATGGAAGGCAGACCCGGGGAACTGAAACATCTAAGTACCCGGAGGAAGAGAAAGCAAACGCGATTCCCTGAGTAGCGGCGAGCGAAACGGGATTAGCCCAAACCAAGAGGCTTGCCTCTTGGGGTTGTAGGACACTCTATACGGAGTTACAAAGGAACGAAGTAGACGAAGAAGTCTGGAAAGGCTCGTCACAGAAGGTAACAACCCTGTAGTCGAAACTTCGTTCCCTCTTGAGTGGATCCTGAGTACGGCGGGACACGAGAAATCCCGTCGGAAGCTGGGAGGACCATCTCCCAAGGCTAAATACTCCCTAGTGACCGATAGTGAACCAGTACCGTGAGGGAAAGGTGAAAAGCACCCCGGAAGGGGAGTGAAATAGAACCTGAAACCGTGTGCCTACAAGTAGTCAGAGCCCGTTAACGGGTGATGGCGTGCCTTTTGTAGAATGAACCGGCGAGTTACGATCCCATGCAAGGTTAAGTCGGAAAGACGGAGCCGCAGCGAAAGCGAGTCTGAACAGGGCGAATGAGTATGTGGTCGTAGACCCGAAACCAGGTGATCTACCCATGTCCAGGGTGAAGTTCAGGTAACACTGAATGGAGGCCCGAACCCACGCACGTTGAAAAGTGCGGGGATGAGGTGTGGGTAGCGGAGAAATTCCAATCGAACTTGGAGATAGCTGGTTCTCTCCGAAATAGCTTTAGGGCTAGCCTCATGTAGTAAGAGTCTTGGAGGTAGAGCACTGTTTGGACTAGGGGCCCTCATCGGGTTACCGAATTCAGACAAACTCCGAATGCCAAAGACTTATCCATGGGAGTCAGACTGCGAGTGATAAGATCCGTAGTCGAAAGGGAAACAGCCCAGACCACCAGCTAAGGTCCCAAAGTATACGTTAAGTGGAAAAGGATGTGGAGTTGCTTAGACAACCAGGATGTTGGCTTAGAAGCAGCCACCATTTAAAGAGTGCGTAATAGCTCACTGGTCGAGTGACTCTGCGCCGAAAATGTACCGGGGCTAAACGTATCACCGAAGCTGTGGATTGACACCGTCTGGTGTCAGTGGTAGGAGAGCGTTCTAAGGGCTGTGAAGCTGGACCGTAAGGACTGGTGGAGCGCTTAGAAGTGAGAATGCCGGTATGAGTAGCGAAAGACAGGTGAGAATCCTGTCCACCGAATGCCTAAGGTTTCCTGAGGAAGGCTCGTCCGCTCAGGGTTAGTCGGGACCTAAGCCGAGGCCGAAAGGCGTAGGCGATGGATAACAGGTTGATATTCCTGTACCACCTCTTTTCCGTTTGAGTGATGGGGGGACGCAGGAGGATAGGGTAAGCGCGCTGCTGGATATGCGCGTCTAAGCAGTTAGGCTGGTGATGAGGCAAATCCCGTCACCGTTAAGGCTGAGCTGTGACAGCGAGGGAAATATAGTACCGAAGTTCCTGATTCCACACTGCCAAGAAAAGCCTCTAGCGAGGAAAAAGGTGCCCGTACCGCAAACCGACACAGGTAGGCGAGGAGAGAATCCTAAGGTGAGCGAGAGAACTCTCGTTAAGGAACTCGGCAAAATGACCCCGTAACTTCGGGAGAAGGGGTGCTCTGGTAGGGTGCAAGCCCGAGAGAGCCGCAGTGAATAGGCCCAGGCGACTGTTTAGCAAAAACACAGGTCTCTGCGAAGCCGTAAGGCGAAGTATAGGGGCTGACGCCTGCCCGGTGCTGGAAGGTTAAGGGGAGTGCTTAGCGCAAGCGAAGGTGCGAACCGAAGCCCCAGTAAACGGCGGCCGTAACTATAACGGTCCTAAGGTAGCGAAATTCCTTGTCGGGTAAGTTCCGACCCGCACGAAAGGCGCAACGATCTGGGCACTGTCTCAACGAGAGACTCGGTGAAATTATAGTACCTGTGAAGATGCAGGTTACCCGCGACAGGACGGAAAGACCCCGTGGAGCTTTACTGTAGCCTGATATTGAATTTTGGCACAGCTTGTACAGGATAGGTAGGAGCCTTGGAAACCGGAGCGCCAGCTTCGGTGGAGGCGTCGGTGGGATACTACCCTGGCTGTGTTGAACTTCTAACCCGCGCCCCTGATCGGGGTGGGAGACAGTGTCAGGTGGGCAGTTTGACTGGGGCGGTCGCCTCCTAAAGAGTAACGGAGGCGCCCAAAGGTTCCCTCAGAATGGTTGGAAATCATTCGCAGAGTGTAAAGGCACAAGGGAGCTTGACTGCGAGACCTACAAGTCGAGCAGGGACGAAAGTCGGGCTTAGTGATCCGGTGGTTCCGCATGGAAGGGCCATCGCTCAACGGATAAAAGCTACCCCGGGGATAACAGGCTTATCTCCCCCAAGAGTCCACATCGACGGGGAGGTTTGGCACCTCGATGTCGGCTCATCGCATCCTGGGGCTGTAGTCGGTCCCAAGGGTTGGGCTGTTCGCCCATTAAAGCGGTACGCGAGCTGGGTTCAGAACGTCGTGAGACAGTTCGGTCCCTATCCGTCGTGGGCGCAGGAAATTTGAGAGGAGCTGTCCTTAGTACGAGAGGACCGGGATGGACGCACCGCTGGTGTACCAGTTGTCTTGCCAAAGGCATCGCTGGGTAGCTATGTGCGGAAGGGATAAGTGCTGAAAGCATCTAAGCATGAAGCCCCCCTCGAGATGAGATTTCCCATCACTTTATGTGAGTAAGATCCCTGAAAGATGATCAGGTAGATAGGTCTGAGGTGGAAGCGTGGCGACACGTGCAGCTGACAGATACTAATCGATCGAGGACTTAACCACAATTTATAGCGAACTCGGAATACTTTCTTTTCTTCATACCTTTATCTAGTTTTGAGAGAACGATGTTCTTTCAATTTCATACAGTCTGGTGATTAAGGCGAAGAGGTCACACCCGTTCCCATGCCGAACACGGAAGTTAAGCTCTTCAGCGCCGATGGTAGTTGGGGGATCTCCCCCTGTGAGAGTAGGACGTCGCCAGGCGACTAGAGAGTACCCGATGTGGTGCTCTTTTTTTTATGTTTAAAAGAATTGAAACCGAAAGGTTTGAAGTGATCCTTCCTGAATATTACTCAAAAGCAGGAGCGAGGGCGGGGAGGAGCAAGAAGGTCGAGGACGAGAGGGAGAGAGCACCGGAATGGGCTCTGCCCATGAGGATGTGAACGAGCGAAGCGGACGAAGAGATTCGCCGCTCATCGCCGGCCGAGCCTTCAGTGCCGATGGTAGTTGGGTCTCCCGCTCTGAGAGTAGGACGTCGCCAGGCGAATGAGAGGGTACCCGATGTGGTACTCTTTTTTTGTGTATAGAAAAATGAAACCGAAAGGTTTAGAGAGAAATTAGCTATTTATCTGCCTGACGGAAATAGCCATTAGGCATAATTATTCTGCATTTAGTCGTAAATATTCCATAATTGGCATGAATATTATAAATTTGGCACGATACATCCCCAGTTGGAACGATTATCTTCAAAATGGCACGATTATACATTTACACTGTTAAAGAGACATAAAGTAGATTTGTTTTGAGGCACATTCCCCATTTCAGATCAAAAGCATCTGATTTTGGCGCATAACTTTCGTCTAAGATGCATAACCAAAGAAGTTTGGCGCATAACCTCCGGAAACCCGCGCATAATTGCATAAAATAGGTATAAGCACATAACAGTAACGCTTAAAGATTAACTTTATTTAAGCTGCCTGTTAGCCTGTTCAATTAAGCGACAAAGACTGTAAAGCAATCCAACATTCAAATTTGCTTATCTCCAGCCTATCCCGTACGCTTAAGGTATATAGAGTAAAGGAGAGATGAAGATGTCCTCAATTTACGATTTCAGTGCCGTGAAGCCGAACGGGGAAGAAGTATCTCTGGGCGAATACAGAGGCCAGGCAATGGTCATTGTAAATACTGCCAGTAAGTGCGGTTTTACACCTCAATTTGAAGAGCTGCAGTCTCTTTATGAGGAATATAAAGATAAAGGGGTAATCGTCCTTGGTTTCCCATCTGATCAATTCATGAATCAGGAATTTGAAAAAGATGAGGAGATAATGGAATTTTGCCAGGTGAACTACGGTGTCAGTTTTCCAATGTTTTCAAAAGTGGATGTCAAGGGAGCCGGGGCACACCCGTTATTTAAATATTTGATTAAAGAGAAAAAAGGATTAGTGACTTCTGAAGTAAAGTGGAACTTCACAAAATTCCTCGTAGATAAAGAGGGGAATGTAGTAAAGAGATACGCACCCCAGACTGCTCCCTCCAAGATTAAAGAGGATATTGAGAAGGTCTTATAGAGAGTAAGGCGTGAATTCAAAGGGAATTCACGCTTTTCTTTATGGGTAGATCTACTCCCCTCCGTCATCTCCGCGATCATCACTGTCTCCTGTATCCATCCCTCCAGAGCCATCAAAAAAATCATTAATCTTTTCCACTAAGCTTTTAGATGCGCTGCTCTCCTGTTCACTTATTGGATGTGCATTTAAAAAACTTTCCAATGTGATAATCTGAACCGCGTGATATTTATGTCTGATGTATTTGTAGGTGTACAGAACAAACAGTAACAGTAGAATAGCAAGGACAGCAATGATAAATAGCTTCAAAATCAACATCTCCCCCTGACTTGTCTTCTTTAGAAAGTATGATGGTCAGGTCGTTAAGATACCTGTTTCAGAAATGCTTAAATTTTTGAAAGAAGGTAATTCATAACCAAAACCGGCGGCTTTTCCAGGGAGAGACTTAGGAAGTTCTTAATGATTGGATAGTCATTTGTTGAATTGGACTTAAGAAGCTCACTCCACCATTCAGTTTCATACCTGGCTATCATGCTCAGGTTATAAAGAAGGAGGTAATGGATGATAGGTTCAGGCAGGGTATAGGCCTCTGACCGGTCAATTGGGAGTGAAAACTGGTTATTGCGGATATTCAGGCGTATTGGGGGTAATTCCCCTTGTCTGCCTTTCACCAGCAGCTGTCGTCCCTCTCTTACCTCGATTCCATCCTCCGTCTTTTCTTTTAAAAATTGGATGAAACGCTCTTCAGACATATGATAATGATCCAGTATCTCATCTGAAAAAGAGAATGTCCCATCTTGCTGAGAAAGACTAAAATGGGTTCTCTTATCTAGGACCATTTTAAAAGTGTCATTCATTTCCGGGATAATTGACAAGAGTTCTCCCATTTGAAACTTTTCCGCTTCCAAATGTTTCACGTGAAACATTTCCTGGGCGAAGTGGGAAAGAAGTCCATTTTTCTGGATTTTTATTTCATCTTTCAGGAAGCTGTATTGCTGTTTTTTCCTCTTCCGGCTGGTGACCCCGTGTGCAAGGACAGAGGTGTTTTGCGGGTAAAAAGGGTCCAGGGTCAGGACACAGGCTTTTATCAAGTGAATGTAACCATAGAACAACAGGATAGGCTGAATGGACAGTGGAGTTATAAGTGCCTGTTTGAAGTATAGTTCCCCTTGTTCCAGATAGTATATAAACGGGTAGCAATTATTATAGCTTTGTACATCAGCTTCTTTAAGCGATAGTTTTTGATAGCATTTCTTTAAATATTTTTGAGCCATTTCTGCTGAATGAAAGCAGCTTAATGATTCCCAGACTGATGAGGGGGATATCATATTAAAACCTCCAAGTTATCCGAATAATCTAACTACTAAATATCATCTTGACAGTATTTTAACCAATTGATAACCTACTAATAATATTTTGGGAAAAGGGGGACAAGAAAGATGTGGGAAACGAAATTTGCTAAAGAGGGTTTAACGTTCGATGATGTTTTGCTGCTTCCTGCAAAGTCAGAGGTTTTACCGAAGGATGTAAGCATTAAAGTCAGTTTGACAGATACTTTGAATTTAAATGTTCCAGTGATCAGTGCCGGTATGGATACGGTGACTGAAGCCGAAATGGCGATTGCCATGGCAAGGCAGGGCGGTTTAGGTATTATTCATAAGAACATGAGCATTGAGCAGCAAGCTGAACAAGTAGATAAAGTAAAACGTTCAGAAAGCGGAGTCATTTCCGATCCATTTTTCTTATCTCCAGAGCATCAGGTTTTTGATGCTGAACACCTGATGGGCAAGTACCGTATTTCAGGTGTTCCAATCGTGAATAATTTTGAAGAACAAAAGCTTGTAGGAATCCTGACAAACAGGGATTTACGTTTCATCCAGGATTACTCTATCCAGATTTCCGATGTCATGACAAAGGAGAACCTGGTTACAGCTCCTGTGGGAACGACTCTAGATGAAGCAGAAAAAATCCTGCAGCAATATAAGATTGAAAAGCTGCCATTGATTGATGAAAATGGTGTGCTGAAAGGTCTTATCACCATCAAGGACATTGAAAAAGTAATTGAATTCCCGAACTCAGCCAAAGATAAATACGGCCGTTTGCTTGCGGGTGCAGCAGTAGGTATTTCAGGAGATACGATGAAGAGGGTTGAACAGCTTGTGAAATCACAAGTCGATGTCATCGTCATTGATACAGCACATGGCCACTCCGCAGGGGTTCTGAAGGTTGTAAAGGAAATCCGCGAGCTATATCCGGAATTGAATATCATTGCGGGCAATGTGGCGACAGCAGAAGCTACACGTGCATTGATCGAAGCAGGAGCAGATGTCGTGAAGGTAGGAATCGGTCCTGGTTCTATCTGTACAACTCGTGTTGTAGCAGGCGTCGGTGTGCCGCAAATCACAGCCATTTATGACTGTGCCACTGAAGCCAGAAAACATGGGAAAGCGATCATTGCCGATGGAGGCATCAAGTACTCCGGGGATATTGCGAAGGCACTGGCTGCAGGCGGACACGCAGTCATGCTGGGAAGCCTCCTGGCCGGAACGACCGAAAGCCCGGGAGAAACGGAAATCTTCCAAGGACGCCGCTTTAAAGTGTACCGCGGAATGGGTTCTGTCAGCTCCATGGAAAAAGGTTCGAAAGACCGCTATTTCCAAGAGGAAAACAAGAAGTTCGTTCCTGAAGGAATTGAAGGGCGACTTCCTTACAAAGGGCCGCTTGCGGATTCGCTTTATCAGCTGATCGGCGGACTGCGTTCAGGAATGGGATACTGCGGAGCAAAAGACCTTCAGGCTTTAAGGGAGGAAGCTCAATTCATCCGGATGACAGGCGCGGGACTTCGTGAAAGCCATCCGCATGATGTGCAGATCACCAAAGAGGCACCGAACTATTCATTACAATAGATTTAATAAAAAGTACTGTTTTCGTATTAAGCAATGATGTTAACAGTAGTTGATTGAAGCGGAAGGTGTTCGATCTCCTGCGGGACTAGCGGGACAGGTGAGACCTCGCAATCCAGCTCCAGCGGCCAGCGACTAGCAGATTTCGGTCTCTCTCCTTGCGATAAGTCAACATCAACTCACTCCGTTCGTTGTGTTTCCTTTATCTCATGCGAGAGCCCTCCAATCTGTACGTCGCTGAACGGCCGCTATCGCTTTTTATTCAGGACTTTCTTCACGAGAGTCCTTTTTTTATTTTCCTAAACTAGGAAAATACTCTTTCTATTATAAATAGGGGTAATATGTTAAAATAACAAAAGTGTGTACATAAATTGATGGAGGGCTACAAAGTGAAAAAATGGTTTCAAAAATCTGTCGTCTCTTTTTTGGTCTTGATATTAGCCGCAGGAGTTTTCCAGCCGGCAATCTCTGTAAATGCTGAAGATGCGTTAAACGTCAATGCGGAAGCAGCAATCATCGTTGAAGCCGAAACAGGCAAAATCATATACGAGAAAAACTCTGAAACGGCCCTGGGAATTGCCAGTATGACAAAGATGATGACAGAGTACTTGCTGCTGGAAGCAGTCAATGAAGGAAAAGTCGATTGGGAACAGGAATATACAATCCCTGTGCCGCTTTCAAATCTATCGCATAAAACTGGACTTAGTAATGTTCCGCTAAGAGCTGAAGCTCAATATACAGTAAAAGAATTGTATCAGGCAATGGCGATATACTCTGCGAATGCCGCAACTATGGCGATTGCCAATATCGTTGCCGGATCTGAATCGAACTTTATCAAAATGATGAATGACAAGGCTGGGGAACTTGGCCTTGAATCTTATAAGTTTGTTAATGCCACTGGCTTGAACAACCGTGATCTTGGCGAAATGCGTCCTGAGGGCACCGGAGCAGAGGAAGAAAATGTGATGTCTGCAAAAGATACAGCTAAATTGGCCTATCATTTGCTCAATGAATATCCAGAAGTACTGGAGACGTCCCGCATTCCAAGGATGATTTTTGATGAAGGCACTGAAGACGCAGTCAAAATGGAAAACTGGAACTGGATGCTTCCAGAATTGGTTTATGCATATGAAGGCATGGACGGATTGAAAACTGGGACAACCGATTTTGCCGGTTACTGTTTTACAGGGACTGCTGAAAGAAACGGCACAAGATACATCACTGTTGTTATGGATGCTCATCCGAATGAAGGAGAAAATCCATATCATGCCCGTTTTGCCCAGACAGCCAATATGATGAACTATGCTTTCAACAATTTCACAAAAGAAGAAATTTTCCCTGCCAACTATGAAGTGAAAGGACAAAAAGTCCTTCCGGTTGTAAAAGGAAAAGAAAAAGAAGTAGCTATTCATTCTAAGGAACCACTGAAAATGGTTGTGAAGAACGGCGAAAAAGAATTCAAACCTAAACTGGTTTTGGATAAGAAAAAATTAAATGAAGATCAGCAGCTTACAGCTCCTGTAAAAGATGAAGAAAAGGTCGGCTACCTGACAATCGAGGGTGGAGATGATCTTGGTTATATCACAGAGAAGGCTTCTGCACATGGACAAGTCCCTGTTGTAACAGCGGAAGCAGTAGAGAAGGCGAACTGGTTCGTATTATCAATGAGAGCCGTTGGCGGATTCTTTTCTGATATCTGGGGCAGCGTAACATCAACCGTAAAAGGCTGGTTCTAATTCCTGAAACAGAATAATTATATAGTTTATATTCAAAAACCACCGCTTGTCTTGACATGAGGTGGTTTTTGTTGTTTATTTAGCATGGGGGAAAAATATATTCCTGAGTAAGTTAGTCAATTTTTTCCTTACAATAATACTGTTACTTTGGTTGAAAATATACATAGGATCATGAAGGGGGACATATAGGAATGAAAACGGGTACAGACGTAGTAAAACGTGGAATGGCTGAAATGCAAAAAGGCGGCGTCATCATGGACGTTGTTAATGCTGAACAGGCAAAGATCGCAGAAGCAGCAGGTGCTGTTGCGGTAATGGCACTTGAACGTGTTCCTGCAGACATTCGCGCTGCGGGTGGAGTTGCTAGGATGGCAGATCCTCGTATTGTTGAAGAAGTTATGGGAGCTGTTTCAGTCCCTGTTATGGCAAAAGCTCGTATCGGCCATATCGTGGAAGCTCGTATTTTGGAAGCGATGGGTGTAGACTACATCGACGAGAGTGAAGTGTTGACTCCGGCTGATGAAGAGTACCACTTGAACAAAAGAGACTATACAGTACCATTTGTTTGCGGATGCCGTGACCTGGGTGAAGCAGCCCGCCGTATCGGTGAAGGTGCTTCCATGCTCCGTACAAAAGGAGAGCCTGGTACTGGAAACATCGTTGAAGCTGTCCGCCACATGAGACAAGTAAATGCACAAGTACGCAAGCTTGTGAACATGAGCACGGATGAGATCATGACAGAAGCTAAATTGCTTGGTGCTCCATATGAACTTCTTTTAGAAATCAAAGAAAATGGCCGTTTGCCAGTAGTTAACTTTGCTGCCGGCGGTATAGCGACACCTGCTGATGCGGCTCTTATGATGCAGCTTGGCGCAGATGGAGTGTTCGTTGGCTCTGGTATCTTCAAATCAGACAACCCTGAACGTTTCGCAAGAGCGATTGTAGAAGCGACTACACACTATGAAGATTATGAACTCATTGCAAAGCTTTCTAAAAATCTTGGTATTGCGATGAAAGGGATCGAGATCTCGTCTCTGACTCCTGAAACTCGCATGCAAGAACGCGGTTGGTAAGAATGGTTACCATCGGGGTATTAGGGCTTCAAGGGGCTGTCAGGGAACATGTCCGGGCAATCCAGGAGAATGGTGCTGAAGCTGTGGTCGTAAAGAAAGCGACACAGCTTGAGGGGATTGATGGACTGATCTTCCCTGGCGGCGAGAGTACAACAATGCGCCGTTTGATCGATCTCTATGGCTTCATGGAACCAATGAAGGAGTTTATTGCACAGGGGAAACCTGTGTTCGGTACTTGTGCCGGACTGATCCTTCTTGCAAAAAACATTGTCGGCTATGATGAACCCCACCTTGGTGTAATGGATGTAACAGTCGAAAGGAATTCCTTCGGACGCCAGCGTGAAAGTTTCGAAGTCGACTTGGATATAGCGCATGTCGGGGAAGGGTACAATGCCGTCTTCATCCGCGCGCCTCATATTGTCGAGGCGGGAGAGAATGTCGAAATCCTGGCGAAGCATGACGGAAGAATTGTCCTTGCTCGTGAAGGGCAGTTCTTAGGCTGCTCCTTCCATCCGGAATTGACTTCCGATAATCGCCTGACTGGTTATTTCATCAAGATGGTCGAAGAAGCAAAAGAAAAACAAATGGCATAAACCTATTGCAATGTGGAAATAATTGTAGTAACTTATTATACAAACTTAATCGCTCGAAATCGTTGAGAGGAAATAGTAATGCGGACTGCTTTCTTCAGAGAGTCGGTGGCTGGTGAAAACCGATGGAAGTACCCCATGAATCCGTCCTCGAGTAAAGTGCTGAACACAGGGAACTGTCAGTAGGTGCTTTCGGTGAAAACCGTTATATTACTAAGAGGAAAGTAGTTCTATACTATTTTCAATCAGGGTGGCAACGCGGAACCTCCGTCCCTTTTATGGGATGGGGGTTTTTTGTGTTTATAAGCCCTCGACGGTTGAGTGGATTAAAAGGAGGAAATGAAAGTGCTTGATATTAAACATTTAAGAGCGAACTTTGAAGAAGTGAAGAACCGCCTTCAAGACCGCGGGGAAGATTTAAGCGACTTTGAGAAGTTTGAAGAATTGGATGTCAGAAGAAGGGAATTGCTTGTAGAAACAGAGAACTTAAAAAGCAAGCGGAATGAAGTATCTCAGAAAATCGCAGAAATGAAAAAAAATAAGGAAAATGCGGATGACCTTATTATCGAGATGCGTGAAGTCGGAAGCATGATTAAGAAGTTCGATGAAGAATTGAAAGAGGTAGAAGGAAAACTGGACCGCCTGATGCTTTCAATCCCGAATATCCCTCATGAGAGCGTGCCGGTAGGAGCTACGGAAGATGATAACGTGGAAGCCCGCAAGTGGGGGGAAGTGCGTTCTTTTGGTTTTGAACCAAAGCCTCACTGGGACCTGGCGACTGAACTGGGTATCCTTGACTTTGAAAGAGCAAGCAAGGTAACAGGAAGCCGCTTCGTATTCTATAAAGGATTAGGTGCCAGATTGGAGCGTGCTTTGATTAACTTCATGATGGATCTTCACATGGATGAACATGGTTATGAAGAAATGCTGCCGCCATACATGGTCAACCGTGACAGCATGACAGGTACAGGCCAGCTGCCTAAGTTTGAAGAAGATGCTTTCCTGATAGAAAGCGAAGACTACTTCCTCATACCGACTGCGGAAGTGCCGGTGACAAACTATCACCGTGATGAGATCCTGCCAAACGATCAGCTTCCGATTGCTTATACAGCTTTCAGTGCATGCTTCCGTTCTGAAGCAGGTTCTGCGGGACGCGATACGAGAGGACTGATCCGTCAGCACCAATTCAATAAAGTAGAGCTTGTCCGCTTTGTACGTCCGGAAGAATCTTACGATGAGCTTGAAAAACTGACAGGCCATGCAGAAAAAGTGCTTCAGCTATTGAACCTTCCATATCGTGTTATGTCTATGTGTACAGCAGACTTGGGCTTCACGGCTGCCAAGAAATACGACATCGAAGTGTGGATCCCAAGCTACGATACGTACCGTGAAATCTCTTCTTGCAGTAACTTCGAGGCATTCCAGGCGCGCCGTGCTAATATCCGATTCCGCCGTGAGACAGGCGCCAAGCCGGAACATGTCCACACATTGAATGGATCTGGACTGGCACTTGGCCGTACAGTGGCAGCCATCCTGGAGAACTATCAGCAGGAAGATGGCAGCATTGTTATCCCTGAGGTACTTAGACCTTACATGGGCGGGTTGGAAGTCATCAAACCAAAATAATCGTCATGTCATTCGAGCGGGGAAGCAGTACTTTTCCGCTCGATATTATCTTAGGATAAAGTTTTTCAAAAAAATTATTGATAAGTTGTTGACTTATAGGACAACCCCATGATATTATAATTCTTGTCGATACGGAGGAATACCCAAGTCCGGCTGAAGGGATCGGTCTTGAAAACCGACAGGGGTGTTAAAGCCCGCGGGGGTTCGAATCCCTCTTCCTCCGCCATTGATTTTAAATTAACCATAGCGCATAAATATTGGAGATAAAAAAACCGCTGCCCCGTGCAGCGGTTTTTTACTGTTTCAAAGGGGATTTGCGGTAGGATAAAAAAAGGATGGACGAGCAGCTGCTCGTCCATCCTCTTTACATTAAGATTTCAGTAATCGTGTCTGTTCAATGAAATATCCAATTCTCTCAACAATCGGTTCAATTGAGTTTTCGTTATTGATCAAATCATAATCATTGATATTCAGTCTCAGCACAGGACATGCATTGAAGGAATCAATCCAATTTTCATAGCGGCCATGCATTTCCTGCCAATATTCAATTGGTGTTTGCTGTTCCATCGGGCGTCCTCTTTCCCGGATGCGGTCCACTACATCATCAATGGAACCTTCTAAGTAGATAAGAAGATCAGGATGCGGGAAGTAAGGTGTCATCACCATAGCATCAAAAAGGCTTCTGTAAGTGTCGTAGTCCACTACAGACATGTTCCCTTTTTCGTAATGCATTTTCGCAAAAATGCCCGTATCCTCATAGATGGATCGATCTTGGATAAAGCCTCCGCCATATTCAAAGATCTTCTTCTGCTCTTTAAAACGTTCAGCGAGGAAATAGACTTGAAGATGGAAGCTCCAGCTTTTGAAATCCTCATAAAATTTGTCCAGGTATGGGTTAGTATCGACTTTTTCAAATGAGGTGCGGAAACCAAGTGCGCTGGCAAGTCCATTGGTCATCGTCGATTTTCCAACTCCGACGGTTCCGGCAATGGTGATAACAGCATTGCTCGGAATCCCGTATTTAGTCCGAAGATTCATGTTAAAGTGGCTCCTTTTTTCAATGTTTGATCTAAACTATCTATAATAATGGCTAAATCATCTTTATTCTTAACAAAATCCATCTCGTCGCCATTAAAGCGGAGAACCGGGATGTTGCTGTATTTGCTTTCGAACTGCTGCATGTGGCGTTCGTAGTCCAGTGAAAGCTGTTCCAGATAAAGAGGGCTGATTTTCTTTTCGAAATCCCTTCCTCTCATGGCGATCCGCTGCAGGAGGGTATCCAGGCTGGCGTTCAAATAAATGACGACATTCGGCACCGGCATATCTTCCGTTAGTATTTGATAAATGTTCAAGTATTTATCAAACTGTTTATTTTTTAATGTTCTCTCAGCGAAGATGAGATTCTTTAAAATATGATAATCAGCGACGACTGGTTTATCCTGTGAAATGAAATGTGTTTCAATATCCTCTAGCTGCTTGTAGCGGTTGCATAAGAAAAACATTTCAGTTTGAAAGCTCCATTCATCTATGTTGTCATAAAATTTATCTAAAAATGGATTTTCATCAACAATCTCTTTTAAAAGATGATAATTGAAATGAGCTGAAATGGCTTTCGCCAAAGAAGTTTTTCCTACTCCAATAGGTCCTTCAACCGTTATGAATGGAATGCTCCCCATACAATGTCCTCCTTTTCCGACATTATGGATTCATATTCGACATCTACTCGTCAAATGACGACAAGTGTTATTTTAACACAATATATAGTCCTTAGGGTGGAATTTTTATGGTAAGAAAGAAATAAAAAAAGCCATCTTCCCGGTTCGTTCAGGAAAACAGCTTCATAAAAATCATCTTTTAACAACATCGAAGTTGTCGGTAATCAACAGCCAGTTTTGAGGGAAAGGCAGTCCGAGCTTCCAGTAACTCATTCCCCTTAATTTGAGCTCTTTCATCAAGTCAAACTTAGCCTGGATGGAGCGGGCATCTTCAAACCAAACCTCATGTTGGTTTCCTTCCGCATCCTGATACTTGAAGAACGGCGCCTGTGCTTTGGTGTCATATTGAATAGGTACATTATTCTGGGCAGCGATTTCAATTGCTCTTTGCGGACTGACAGCCTTGGCAACATCCCCTTGTTTAAAAGGAAGTGTCCAGTCATACCCGTACAGATTCTGCCCCATCATGATTTTGGAAGACGGCATTTCGCTTATTGCATACTCCAATACTTCACGGACTGGCCCTATCGGGGAAACAGCCATGGCCGGACCGCCGCTGTAACCCCACTCATAGGTCATGATGACAACGAAGTCGACAATTTCCCCATGTGCCTTATAATCATGGGCTTCATACCATTTGCCTTTTTGGCCGGCACTCGTCTTGGGAGCGAGGGCTGTGGAAAGGAGCCAGCCTTCCTGATTGAAACGGTTCTTTGCTTTGCGGAGGAAGCGGTTATATGCTTCACGGTCCTGCGGGCGGAGATACTCAAAATCAAAATGGATATCCCGGAAGCCGTATTTCTTGGCTGTAGTCACGACATTTTCCAGGAATTTATTCTGGATGTTGGTATCATTTAGAAGGATTCTGCCGACTTCATCACTGAATTGTCCTTCCTCCTGGTTGGTAATGGCCATCATCAGCACATTGCCATTGGCCCGCCCGATTTCAAGCAGGTTGCCAAGCGGAGGTTCTTTCAATGTACCGTCACGCTTAGCTTCAAAGTCAAAAGGAGCAAGATACGTCAGATATGGTGCAGCATCCCGGGCGCTTTCCTCTAAATTGGGCTGTACCGTTGTGCCATATGGTTCAACATACGCATTGAATTCCCCATCTCTTTTTGGCCGTTCAGGGATATATAAACGATACCCTACCTGAAGCGGCTGGTTGGCTGAGATGCTGTTGATTTGTGCAAGCTCTTGTACAGTAAGGCCGAACCTCCTGCTGATAGACCATAAGCTGTCACCCGGCTGGACAAAATAAAACAGGCCTACTATGGGAATGACCAGGGTCTGGCCGACGACTAAATTATCAGGGTTAGGAAGATCGTTCGCTTCCACAATATCTTCAACAGTCGTGTTATATGTTTGAGCGATTCCGAATAACGACTGATTAGGCTGGACTACATGGATTTGCATAACTTGCCCTCCCTTTTACATTTTTCACTGTAAGAAATGTATGTTTAAAAAGGGGGAAGTATGATGGTGATAAGGAATATTTTTATTTTCTAAACGATATCACCTGAATCCACAATCTCAGCTTTCAGCACATTTCGCATCATTTCCAGGGCGTACTGATTGTCATCCTCGCTGACTGAAGCGATGCAGTCTTGCGGGATCACCAAATTGAATTCCCTCATATAAGCATCATTGGCTGTGAACAGCACGCAGATATTTCCGGCAATTCCCGAGAGGATAAGTGTCTCCACTTTTAAAGTGTGAAGGAGGGTATTCAAGGCCGTGCCGTAAAAAGCAGAGTGCTTTGGTTTAATCAGAAAGTAATCCTCCTCTCCCGGCTTCAAAGGTTCTATGACCGGACGGCTGGCATCATTCAGGCATTTTTCATAAATTTTTTTCAAATCTGCCTGCCAAAGGTTATAATGGTCATTAATATAAATGACAGGAACGCGGCTTTGACGACAGGAGCTGCGCAAGGTTTGAAGCGGTTCGACTATTTTTTCAGTATGATTGGCAAGTGTGTCTCCATGATCGAAATCGAATGGATTTAATATATCTATAATTAATAGAGCGGATTTGCTGTCGATTGGATTCATCGGTTACCTCCTTATATATAGTTTTGGAAGCAGTAATTGGTTTTATCCATAAGCAGCAATCTTTTTCAGTAAGGGGTTATATAGGTGGATACGAAACAAGAATACTTTATGAAGCTCGCTATCGAAGAGGCTAAAAAGGCAGAGGAAAAATCAGAGGTCCCGATTGGAGCCGTCATCGTACTTGATGGTGAAGTTATCGCATCAGCCCATAATCTGCGGGAAACCACCCAGAATGCCGTAACGCATGCGGAGCTGCTGGCAATCGAGGAAGCCTGCAGGAAGATGGGAACTTGGCGCCTTGAAAATGCTGAACTTTATGTTACATTGGAGCCATGCCCTATGTGTTCCGGAGCAATCATTTTATCGAGGGTCAAGACAGTCGTATACGGAGCGCCGGATCCAAAAGCGGGATGTGCAGGGACATTGATGAACCTGTTGGAGGATGACCGCTTCAATCACCAGTGTGAGGTTGTGCCTGGTGTGCTGCAAGAAGAATGCGGCGAGCTCCTGACCAGCTTCTTCCGTGAACTTCGGGCAAGGAAAAAAGAAGAAAAGAAACGCAGGAAAGAAGAAATGGAACAACATACAGGAATTGACAATGGGTAACCCGTTGCTTTTTTCCGTAAGAGCTAGTATACTAATATTTGCGTCGGACATGGCGCAACCAAATATGGTATCAATTTTGCCGTGCTAGGCGGGGAGGTAGCGGTGCCCTGTACTCGCAATCCGCTCTAGCGAGGCTGAATCCCTTCCCGAGGCTTGCACTCTGTAAGGCCTGCCTCAAGTAAGTGGTGTTGACGCCCGGGTCCTGCGCAATGGGAATCCATGAACCATGTCAGGTCCGGAAGGAAGCAGCATTAAGTGGACTCTCCCATGTGCCGCGGGGTTGCCTGGGCCGAGCTAACTGCTTGAGTAACGCTTATGGATGCATGTCGACGGAAGGTGCACGGCAGTTTAATACTAATAACAAAACTCATCCTTTTCAGGGTGAGTTTTTTGTATACGAAAGAACTGCAATAAAAACGGCATTATAGTAAAACAGCCTTTGTAAAAGTAAATTTACATAAGTTATAATAGATAGATGAGATCAATTTTTATCTGCATGGCACAAGAAACTTTTTTACAGGGAAAAAACAGAGACAGCTTCAATCTATTAAGAATACATATAAAAGGAGGAGATCGTTTTGAGTTATCAAGCTTTATATAGAGTCTGGCGGCCGCAGCAATTCATCGATGTAGTCGGACAGCAGCATGTAACAAAAACACTGCAAAATGCTCTCCTCCAGCAGAAGATATCACACGCCTATCTTTTCTCGGGACCGAGGGGGACGGGGAAAACAAGTGCGGCCAAGATCCTGGCCAAGGCAGTCAACTGTGAGAAAGCACCGGTTGCGGAACCTTGTAATGAGTGTGATTCCTGTCTGGGAATCACCGATGGTTCCATACCTGATGTCATTGAAATTGACGCGGCTTCCAATAATGGAGTCGAGGAAATCCGTGATATCCGCGATAAAGTAAAGTATGCTCCTAACGTGGTTTCTTATAAGGTATATATCATAGACGAGGTTCATATGCTTTCCATTGGAGCGTTCAATGCGCTGTTGAAGACACTCGAGGAACCGCCTAAACATGTCATCTTTATCCTTGCAACCACAGAGCCTCATAAGATCCCGCTGACCATCATCTCAAGGTGCCAGCGCTTTGACTTCAAGAGGATTACGGCAAGGGATATCGTGGGGAGAATGACTCATATTGCCGATGAATCGGGTGTACAATATGAAGAAAAAGCGCTGCATGTGGTCGCCAGGGCAGCTGAAGGCGGTATGCGTGATGCCCTCAGCCTCCTGGACCAGGCGATTTCCTTCAGCCAGGACCGGGTGACGGTGGATGATGCGCTGACTGTAACCGGGGCGGTGTCCCAGGTATTTCTTAATAGATTAGCCAGAGCGATCTTTGAGAATAATGTGGCAGATGCCCTCCAAGCGCTAGAGGAGCTCCTTTTTCAAGGAAAGGACCCGGCAAGGCTGACAGAGGACCTTGTCCTGTACTTCAGGGATATGCTGCTTCATCAGACAGCCCCCAACCTGGAGGAATCATTGGAAAGGGTCATGCTTGATGAGGAATTCAAGGAGCTGGCTGAAAGAGTCTCACCACAGCATATTTATAAATTTATTGATATACTAAATGAAGCACAGCAAGAGATGAAATTCACCAATCATGCCCGCATCTATATTGAAGTGTCGATTGTGAAACTCTGCCAGACAGAAGTTGAAAGCAATGTCTCTTCACCGGAAATAGGGCAGCTCCTTCAGAAGGTCCAAAGCCTTGAAAATGAACTGAAACAGCTCAAAGCAAAAGGCATTCCTGCCCAAGCTGAAGCTGCACCTGCCCCTAAAAAGAGGCCATCCGCTTCCAGGAAGGGATTCAAGGCGCCGACCGGAATGGTTCAGGGAGTATTGAAAACAGCGACAAAAGAAGATCTTAATCTTATTAAAAGCCGCTGGGGTGAAATGCTCGAAGTCCTTAATCAGCGGCAGATGCGCTCTCAAGCTGCTCTGCTCAATGATGCCGAACCTGTGGCTGCTTCCTCGCAGTCCTTTATCCTTAAATTCAAATACGATATTCACTGCCAGATGGCAATGGAGAACGCAAGCTTCACCGAGGCATTAGGTTCTATCATGGGACAGCTGACCGGAACTGAATATCAGCCGATCGGCATCCCGGAAAGTCAATGGCAGAGTGTAAGGGAAGAATTCATTAAGCATCAGCGAAATGATGATCCGGATGCTGCTGCTGCAGGCGAGGAAGCTGAAGAAGATCCACTTATCGCAGAAGCGAGAAAGCTTGTAGGGGAAGATCTAATAGAAATAAAAGAATAAAAAATACAATTGGAGGTTTTTTACTATGCGTGGAATGGGAAATATGCAAGGTATGATGAAACAAATGCAAAAGATGCAGAAACAGATGGCGAAAGCTCAAGAGGAACTTGGTGAGAAGCGTCTGGAAGGGACTGCCGGCGGTGGAATGGTAACCGTAATCGTATCAGGCCATAAAGAAGTATTGGAAGTGAACATCAAGGAAGATGTTGTAGATCCGGAAGATATCGAAATGCTGCAAGACCTTGTGCTTGCTGCAACAAATGATGCTTTGAAACAAGCGGATGAACTAACGAACTCGACAATGGGACAATTCACTAAAGGAATGAATTTACCGGGAATGTTCTAGGAGGCTTTAATATGCATTATCCTGAACCAATATCGAAGCTCATTGACAGCTTCATGAAACTGCCGGGAATTGGGCCGAAAACCGCGGCCCGACTAGCGTTTTTTGTTTTAGGCATGAAAGAGGACACCGTCCTGGAATTTGCCAAGGCGCTTGTTAACGCCAAAAGAAAACTGACATATTGTTCTGTGTGCGGACATATTACAGATCAGGACCCTTGCTATATCTGTGAAGATCAACGAAGGGACCGGAGTGTTGTCTGTGTCGTCCAGGATCCGAAAGATGTTATCGCCATGGAAAAAATGAAAGAGTACACCGGGCTTTACCATGTCCTGCATGGAGCTATTTCCCCGATGGATGGGATTGGTCCGGAAGACATCAATGTTCCTGACTTATTAAAAAGGCTTCAAGATGAAGAAGTGGAAGAAGTCATTCTCGCAACCAACCCGAATATTGAAGGGGAAGCCACAGCCATGTATATTTCGAGGCTCCTGAAACCATCCGGCATCCGGATTACAAGGATTGCTCACGGCCTTCCAGTCGGCGGGGATTTGGAATATGCAGATGAAGTCACTCTCTCCAAAGCATTAGAAGGAAGAAGAGATGTCTAGATCAGGAGTGGAAAGTTTCTATGTTCTTTCAAAAAAAGGGTAAATTACGAAAAGAGTATGATACTAAATTGCTTCATTCATTGGAAGACGCCAAGAAAGACTGGATTTCCCAGAAGGCATTGGAAGATATGAGCATTGAGAATTCTTTTGAAATCAACTATCTTTCCAAGATAGCAGAAGCAAAATATTTTTTCTTTTTCAGAGAAGCGAAAAATAGAAAAGTCGTCATAAAAAGGTAGACAACCCTCATATCCTCTCTATAAGGTATCCATTTTACCTTGAAGGAGGGGAGTAGATGAGTCCGGTTATAGTTATCGCTGTTATAAGCAGCCTGATTGTCTTCCTGCTTGCAGCAGGGACGCCGTTCAAACCGGCAAAGTTTGTCGGGCAGCTATGTATGAAAGTATTGATTGGCGCTTTGTTCTTATTCTTTTTAAATGCATTCGGAAGCCAATTCGGCGTACATGTACCCATTAACCTGGTCACTTCCTCGATTTCCGGCATCCTAGGCATTCCGGGAGTAGTAGGATTGACGATCATCCAGATGTATATCATTGTATAAACTCCGCTGGATCGTTAGCGGAGTTTTTGTTTTTTAAAAAACTTTTATTTGTGTGTTGACTCTAATGGAGTCAGCGTGATATTATATTACTTGTCGCTGAAACGACATCGAATATTTTTTCTAAAAAACATTGACGCCGCTTAAAGTTATATGATATATTAAAGGGGTGCTCAAGAGAGACAAGCATTGAACATTGAAAACTAAACAAATCAAAACGTCAACGTTAATTCTAGTAAGAACCTAGTTCTTACAAAGTTGCTAATACTATAATTAGCAAATGAGCAAGTCAAACTTCTATCGGAGAGTTTGATCCTGGCTCAGGACGAACGCTGGCGGCGTGCCTAATACATGCAAGTCGAGCGGACTGATGGGAGCTTGCTCCCTGAAGTCAGCGGCGGACGGGTGAGTAACACGTGGGTAACCTGCCTGTAAGACTGGGATAACTCCGGGAAACCGGGGCTAATACCGGATAGTTCTTTTCCCCGCATGGGGAAGAGTGGAAAGGCGGCTTCGGCTGCCACTTACAGATGGACCCGCGGCGCATTAGCTAGTTGGTGAGGTAACGGCTCACCAAGGCGACGATGCGTAGCCGACCTGAGAGGGTGATCGGCCACACTGGGACTGAGACACGGCCCAGACTCCTACGGGAGGCAGCAGTAGGGAATCTTCCGCAATGGACGAAAGTCTGACGGAGCAACGCCGCGTGAGTGATGAAGGTTTTCGGATCGTAAAGCTCTGTTGTTAGGGAAGAACAAGTGCCGTTCGAATAGGGCGGCACCTTGACGGTACCTAACCAGAAAGCCACGGCTAACTACGTGCCAGCAGCCGCGGTAATACGTAGGTGGCAAGCGTTGTCCGGAATTATTGGGCGTAAAGCGCGCGCAGGCGGTCTCTTAAGTCTGATGTGAAAGCCCACGGCTCAACCGTGGAGGGTCATTGGAAACTGGGGGACTTGAGTGCAGAAGAGGAAAGTGGAATTCCACGTGTAGCGGTGAAATGCGTAGATATGTGGAGGAACACCAGTGGCGAAGGCGACTTTCTGGTCTGTAACTGACGCTGAGGCGCGAAAGCGTGGGGAGCA
This sequence comes from Bacillus salacetis, assembly GCF_049177075.1. Taxonomy (GTDB): domain Bacteria; phylum Bacillota; class Bacilli; order Bacillales; family Bacillaceae_B; genus Rossellomorea; species Rossellomorea salacetis_A. The sequence continues at coordinate 34,375 of NZ_CP185377.1, forward strand.
AACAGGATTAGATACCCTGGTAGTCCACGCCGTAAACGATGAGTGCTAAGTGTTAGAGGGTTTCCGCCCTTTAGTGCTGCAGCTAACGCATTAAGCACTCCGCCTGGGGAGTACGGTCGCAAGACTGAAACTCAAAGGAATTGACGGGGGCCCGCACAAGCGGTGGAGCATGTGGTTTAATTCGAAGCAACGCGAAGAACCTTACCAGGTCTTGACATCCTCTGACAACCCTAGAGATAGGGCTTTCCCCTTCGGGGGACAGAGTGACAGGTGGTGCATGGTTGTCGTCAGCTCGTGTCGTGAGATGTTGGGTTAAGTCCCGCAACGAGCGCAACCCTTGATCTTAGTTGCCAGCATTCAGTTGGGCACTCTAAGATGACTGCCGGTGACAAACCGGAGGAAGGTGGGGATGACGTCAAATCATCATGCCCCTTATGACCTGGGCTACACACGTGCTACAATGGACGGTACAAAGGGCAGCGAGACCGCGAGGTTCAGCAAATCCCATAAAACCGTTCTCAGTTCGGATTGCAGGCTGCAACTCGCCTGCATGAAGCTGGAATCGCTAGTAATCGCGGATCAGCATGCCGCGGTGAATACGTTCCCGGGCCTTGTACACACCGCCCGTCACACCACGAGAGTTTGTAACACCCGAAGTCGGTGAGGTAACCTTTTGGAGCCAGCCGCCTAAGGTGGGACAGATGATTGGGGTGAAGTCGTAACAAGGTAGCCGTATCGGAAGGTGCGGCTGGATCACCTCCTTTCTAAGGATATATGAGACGTGACGTTTTGATTGTTTAGTTTTGAATGTTTAATGTAATTAAACTTCATATAAATGAGAGGGGCCTATAGCTCAGCTGGTTAGAGCGCACGCCTGATAAGCGTGAGGTCGGTGGTTCGAGTCCACTTAGGCCCACCATTCTTCTTCTCATTCCATTACGGGGCCTTAGCTCAGCTGGGAGAGCGCCTGCTTTGCACGCAGGAGGTCAGCGGTTCGATCCCGCTAGGCTCCACCAAGATTTTTTACGTAGCGCAGCGAAGTAAAATAATCCTCCCTAGCATCGCGAATGAAAGCGAAGCAACGGAGATTTTTTTAACGGAGCTAAAGTTACATTGTTCTTTGAAAACTAGATAAAGATATATGAAGAAAGTCAAGAAAGAACCGAGAATTCGCCATTTTAGGATATCTCTTATGAGATATTTTGTTTGATTAACCATTTGGTTAAGTTAGAAAGGGCGCACGGTGGATGCCTTGGCACTAGGAGCCGATGAAGGACGGGACTAACACCGATATGCTTCGGGGAGCTGTAAGTAAGCTTTGATCCGGAGATTTCCGAATGGGGGAACCCGCTGCACGTAATGGTGCAGTATCCATATCTGAATACATAGGGTATGGAAGGCAGACCCGGGGAACTGAAACATCTAAGTACCCGGAGGAAGAGAAAGCAAACGCGATTCCCTGAGTAGCGGCGAGCGAAACGGGATTAGCCCAAACCAAGAGGCTTGCCTCTTGGGGTTGTAGGACACTCTATACGGAGTTACAAAGGAATGAAGTAGACGAAGAAGTCTGGAAAGGCTCGTCACAGAAGGTAACAACCCTGTAGTCGAAACTTCGTTCCCTCTTGAGTGGATCCTGAGTACGGCGGGACACGAGAAATCCCGTCGGAAGCTGGGAGGACCATCTCCCAAGGCTAAATACTCCCTAGTGACCGATAGTGAACCAGTACCGTGAGGGAAAGGTGAAAAGCACCCCGGAAGGGGAGTGAAATAGAACCTGAAACCGTGTGCCTACAAGTAGTCAGAGCCCGTTAACGGGTGATGGCGTGCCTTTTGTAGAATGAACCGGCGAGTTACGATCCCATGCAAGGTTAAGTCGGAAAGACGGAGCCGCAGCGAAAGCGAGTCTGAACAGGGCGAATGAGTATGTGGTCGTAGACCCGAAACCAGGTGATCTACCCATGTCCAGGGTGAAGTTCAGGTAACACTGAATGGAGGCCCGAACCCACGCACGTTGAAAAGTGCGGGGATGAGGTGTGGGTAGCGGAGAAATTCCAATCGAACTTGGAGATAGCTGGTTCTCTCCGAAATAGCTTTAGGGCTAGCCTCATGTAGTAAGAGTCTTGGAGGTAGAGCACTGTTTGGACTAGGGGCCCTCATCGGGTTACCGAATTCAGACAAACTCCGAATGCCAAAGACTTATCCATGGGAGTCAGACTGCGAGTGATAAGATCCGTAGTCGAAAGGGAAACAGCCCAGACCACCAGCTAAGGTCCCAAAGTATACGTTAAGTGGAAAAGGATGTGGAGTTGCTTAGACAACCAGGATGTTGGCTTAGAAGCAGCCACCATTTAAAGAGTGCGTAATAGCTCACTGGTCGAGTGACTCTGCGCCGAAAATGTACCGGGGCTAAACGTATCACCGAAGCTGTGGATTGACACCGTCTGGTGTCAGTGGTAGGAGAGCGTTCTAAGGGCTGTGAAGCTGGACCGTAAGGACTGGTGGAGCGCTTAGAAGTGAGAATGCCGGTATGAGTAGCGAAAGACAGGTGAGAATCCTGTCCACCGAATGCCTAAGGTTTCCTGAGGAAGGCTCGTCCGCTCAGGGTTAGTCGGGACCTAAGCCGAGGCCGAAAGGCGTAGGCGATGGATAACAGGTTGATATTCCTGTACCACCTCTTTTCCGTTTGAGTGATGGGGGGACGCAGGAGGATAGGGTAAGCGCGCTGCTGGATATGCGCGTCTAAGCAGTTAGGCTGGTGATGAGGCAAATCCCGTCACCGTTAAGGCTGAGCTGTGACAGCGAGGGAAATATAGTACCGAAGTTCCTGATTCCACACTGCCAAGAAAAGCCTCTAGCGAGGAAAAAGGTGCCCGTACCGCAAACCGACACAGGTAGGCGAGGAGAGAATCCTAAGGTGAGCGAGAGAACTCTCGTTAAGGAACTCGGCAAAATGACCCCGTAACTTCGGGAGAAGGGGTGCTCTGGTAGGGTGCAAGCCCGAGAGAGCCGCAGTGAATAGGCCCAGGCGACTGTTTAGCAAAAACACAGGTCTCTGCGAAGCCGTAAGGCGAAGTATAGGGGCTGACGCCTGCCCGGTGCTGGAAGGTTAAGGGGAGTGCTTAGCGCAAGCGAAGGTGCGAACCGAAGCCCCAGTAAACGGCGGCCGTAACTATAACGGTCCTAAGGTAGCGAAATTCCTTGTCGGGTAAGTTCCGACCCGCACGAAAGGCGCAACGATCTGGGCACTGTCTCAACGAGAGACTCGGTGAAATTATAGTACCTGTGAAGATGCAGGTTACCCGCGACAGGACGGAAAGACCCCGTGGAGCTTTACTGTAGCCTGATATTGAATTTTGGCACAGCTTGTACAGGATAGGTAGGAGCCTTGGAAACCGGAGCGCCAGCTTCGGTGGAGGCGTCGGTGGGATACTACCCTGGCTGTGTTGAACTTCTAACCCGCGCCCCTGATCGGGGTGGGAGACAGTGTCAGGTGGGCAGTTTGACTGGGGCGGTCGCCTCCTAAAGAGTAACGGAGGCGCCCAAAGGTTCCCTCAGAATGGTTGGAAATCATTCGCAGAGTGTAAAGGCACAAGGGAGCTTGACTGCGAGACCTACAAGTCGAGCAGGGACGAAAGTCGGGCTTAGTGATCCGGTGGTTCCGCATGGAAGGGCCATCGCTCAACGGATAAAAGCTACCCCGGGGATAACAGGCTTATCTCCCCCAAGAGTCCACATCGACGGGGAGGTTTGGCACCTCGATGTCGGCTCATCGCATCCTGGGGCTGTAGTCGGTCCCAAGGGTTGGGCTGTTCGCCCATTAAAGCGGTACGCGAGCTGGGTTCAGAACGTCGTGAGACAGTTCGGTCCCTATCCGTCGTGGGCGCAGGAAATTTGAGAGGAGCTGTCCTTAGTACGAGAGGACCGGGATGGACGCACCGCTGGTGTACCAGTTGTCTTGCCAAAGGCATCGCTGGGTAGCTATGTGCGGAAGGGATAAGTGCTGAAAGCATCTAAGCATGAAGCCCCCCTCGAGATGAGATTTCCCATCACTTTATGTGAGTAAGATCCCTGAAAGATGATCAGGTAGATAGGTCTGAGGTGGAAGCGTGGCGACACGTGCAGCTGACAGATACTAATCGATCGAGGACTTAACCACAATTTATAGCGAACTCGGAATACTTTCTTTTCTTCATACCTTTATCTAGTTTTGAGAGAACGATGTTCTTTCAACTTCATACATAGTCTGGTGATTAAGGCGAAGAGGTCACACCCGTTCCCATGCCGAACACGGAAGTTAAGCTCTTCAGCGCCGATGGTAGTTGGGGGATCTCCCCCTGTGAGAGTAGGACGTCGCCAGGCACCAAGAGAGTACCCGATGTGGTGCTCTTTTTTGTGTTTGAAATGAAAAGGAAACCGAAGGTTGAAAAGATCTTGCCTGGACATTCATCAAAAGCAGGAGCGAGGGTGGGGAGGAGCAAGAAGGTCGAGGACGAAAGGGAGTGAACACCGGAGTGGGCTCTGCCCATGAGGATGTGAACGAGCGAAGCGGACGAAGAGATTCGCCGCTCATCGCCGGCCGAGCCTTCAGCACCGATGGTAGTTGGGGCCTCCCCCTGTGAGAGTAGGACGTCGCCAGGCAAATGAGAGGGTACCCTGATGGGTGCTCTTTTTTGTGTTTAAAGAGAGGTGAAACCGAAAGGTTTGGAGAGATCTTTCCCTTAATGTTTATCAAAAGCAGGAGCGAGGGTGGGGAGGAGCAAGAAGGTCGAGGACGAGAGGGAGAGAACACCGGAGTGGGCTCTGCCCATGAGGATGTGAACGAGCGAAGCGGACGAAGAGATTCGCCGCTCATCGCCGGCCGAGCCTTCAGCGCCGATGGTAGTTGGGGCTCCCCCTGTGAGAGTAGGACGTCGCCAGGCAAGCAAAGAGTAACCGAAGTGAGGCTCTCTGTTTGTATAAATTGTAATTGAAACCGAAAGGTTTAAAGAAGAGTTCGCAATCATAATTTTCATATGAAGGAAATAGACATTTGGCACAATTATTTTAAATTTAGTCGCAAATGTTCGAGATTTGGCATGAATATTTCAAATTTGGCACGATAAATCCCCAGTTGGAACGATTATCTTCAAAATGGCACGATTAAAAATTTACACTGTTAAAGAGACATAACGTAGATTTGTTTTGAGGCATAACCTCCATTATAGATGCAAAAGTATCTGATTTTCGCGCATAACTTTCGTCTTAGATGCATAACCAAAGAAGTTTGGCGCATAACTCCAGAATTCCGCGCATAACCTCAAACTGGATAGTAAATAAAGCTTCCAGCCAGCTGCCGGATGTCCACTCACACGTAATTCTCCCCTGCATAAATTCCAGAACCCACCACGCCTGTTCCTTTTTAAAGAATTTCCCTTTAGACATACACAGACATGATTTTCCTTACATAGTATAGCAACATGAGATAATTCACTTAATTTAAATTTTGTGTATATTTGACCGGCTTCGGGGCAGAATAGGTGTATGGAGGTGGAGAGACTGGTGTTGAATACAGAGAAAACGTTAAGGGAAACATGTATCATTTGCAGTCAGCAGAAGGCGACAGGCATACATCTGTACACATCGTTTGTCTGCATAGATTGTGAGAAAGATATGGTTGGTGCTGAAACGAACAGTCCTCAATATAAGTTTTTTGTAGAGAGGTTGAAGAAAGTCAATACACCGCAAATATATTCATAGACGGAGCCGGGAGGAAGTCCCCGGTTTTTTTATTTTGGATAAATAGGATTCCGGAAGCAATGTGATAAGATAGAAGGGTTAATTTTCATATTCAGGAAGGGTTGCTTTTATGAACAATCAAAGCAGGATGCCTTTAGTGGAGGCACTGCAATCCCATATTAGAAAAGATACTGTTTCTTTCCATGTTCCAGGGCATAAGAATGGTGAACTTGCGGGTGGACAAGCCGGTGAGTTCCTTCAATATGATGTCACGGAGCTGACTGGGCTGGATGATCTGCATGCCCCTTCGGAAGCGATCAAGGAAGCACAGGCCTTATTGTCTGATCATTATCAAACGAGGAAGAGTTACTTTCTTGTGAATGGAAGCACTGTTGGAAATCTGGCGATGATCCTGGGTGTATGTGAAGAAGGGGACACTGTTTTTGTACAGCGGAATTGCCACAAGTCGATTCTGAATGGGTTGAAGCTTGCCAATGTGAATCCAGTGTTTCTTCATCAGGAGTTTGATGAGCATAGCGCGACATCCACAGGCATTTCCCAGGGAACGTTAGAAGAAGCACTTAAAACCTACCCAGACGTCAAGGCACTGATCCTCACTTATCCGACTTATTATGGCATGGTCTATGATTTGAAAAGTATCATTGAGGTTTGTCACAGCCATGGAGTGAGGGTACTGATTGATGAGGCCCATGGCGCCCATCTTTCAATAGGGAAGCCGTTTCCTGTGTCTGCACTTAAATGGGGGGCGGATATTGTTGTTCAATCAGCTCATAAAACCCTGCCTGCGATGACAATGGGCTCCTATCTTCATATACGAACTGACGAGATAAATAGTAAAAAGGTTGAGTTGTATTTAGGGATGCTTCAGTCGAGCAGCCCATCTTATCCGATTATGGGTTCACTTGATTATGCACGTCATTATATAGCATCCTATTCAAATGATGACCTCGACTATTTTTTATGGAATAGAAAAGATTTTATCAATAGATTGAAAGAGGCAGGGTATCACGTCATTGAAGGCGATGATCCGCTGAAGATCATGGTCCGGCTTCCGGGGCTGACCGGTTTTCAGCTTCAGGAAGAGTTGGAGCATAAGGGCATTTTTACAGAATTGGCCGATCCTTATCAAGTTCTGTTCGTCCTGCCCCTGTTAAAACAAGATGATCCTTTCCCATTCCAAAAAACATTGGAAAAAATGACAGAAATCAGACCGGGAAGTAAATCTGACAAACCTATTTTCTTTAAGAAATATAAAAACATTACTGCGCTGCGGTTTTCCTTTAAAGAAATAGAAAAGAAAACGAAGGAGTGGGTCTCCTTAGAGGAGGCAGCGGGCAAAACAGCAGGAGAGATGCTTACTCCTTATCCGCCTGGAATCCCTCTATTTTATCCCGGTGAAGAAATTACAGAAGAAAGCATTCAGGAGCTTAAATGGCTGATGGCACATGGAGCAAGGTTTCAGGGTGAACATTTGCTGGGAGAAGGAAAGATTAGGATCCTATTGTAATCGGCAGTTTCCCCTGAAATAAGTTATAATGAAACAAGCATCAATGAATGGCGGAGGTTTTAGGATGAGACAGGGATTATTCATAACAGTTGAAGGGCCTGAAGGTGCAGGAAAGTCAACGATTATTCAAAAGATGGCTGATGAACTGGCGGAAAAGGGAATTGATGTCATGCTGACAAGAGAGCCCGGAGGAATTTCGATTGCAGAGGAAATCCGTGAAGTCATATTAAACCCTAAGAATACAGCTATGGATGAAAGAACGGAAGCGCTGTTATACGCAGCTGCCAGAAGACAGCATTTAGCAGAGAAAGTCATCCCGGCTTTAGAAAAAGGCGGTATTGTCTTGTGTGACCGTTTCCTGGACAGCTCGCTTGCTTATCAGGGGCATGCCAGAGGGATAGGAATGGATGAGGTCTACAGCATCAACAAGTTTGCCATAGAGAATACTATGCCTGATCTCACACTTTACTTCGATGTAGAGCCGGACGTAGGTTTGGGCCGTATCAGCAAACATAAAGGCAGGGAAGTGAACCGGCTGGATCTGGAAGCCATCGATTTTCATGAACGGGTTAGAGAGGGTTATTTCATGCTCCTCGACCAGTTCCCCGATCGTATCACAAAAATCGATGCCAGCAGGCCCTTTGATGACGTTTATCAGAATGCTTTCGATATAGTTGAGAAGTTTATAGCGGAGAGACCAGTCAAATAAAGACTGGTCTTCTTGTGATAGCTGTATACAGGGAATCAACATTTGTTTGAATTTTCCATAATTTATTTGGCCAGTTTGAACAATATGCGATATTATGTAAGGAATATTCTTGCTATAATAGTATATAAACAGATTTTCGGAAAAACTTTTGGGAGGAAGTGGAAGAGATGAAAATGATAATGGCGGTAGTACAGGATCAGGACAGCAACCGTCTATCCAATGCGTTGATGGAGCATAATTTCAGGTCGACGAAGCTGGCAAGTACTGGCGGGTTTCTAAGATCGGGTAACACGACCTTCTTGATCGGGGTTGAAGATATCAGGGTTGAGAAGGCGCTCCAGGTCATCCGGGATAGCTGTAAGTCAAGAGATCAAATGGTAGCACCTGTGTCCCCTATGGGCGGCAATGCCGATTCTTATGTCCCCTATCCGGTGGAAGTGGAAGTTGGCGGGGCAACCGTGTTTGTACTGCCTGTTGAACAGTTTCACCATTTTTAGAATGAGAGGGAATCAGCAATGAAAATCAACCATGATCTCCGTGTCGGTGTCGATAAGGTGCATACCGAACAGAAACCGAACACCGGAGGTTCGACGAGGTTCAGCGCGCTTGTAAGCAAACAGGACCAAAAGCTGCAGATGGAGCAGCTGGGAAAACTGATGGGTGATATCACCAGTGCAGGAGAAAGGCTGGCTCGTTCAAGGACCTTTAAGGATCTTGCTAAATATAAGACACTGGTAAAGAGGTTTGTTAAGGAAGCGGTCGATTATGGCCTGGATCTGAAGCAGTCCCATACGTGGAATCAGCATGGGGAAGGCAGAAAGCTGAATATCGTCGAAAATGTTGACCGTAAGCTCATGGAATTGACTGAGGATATATTGAACGAAGAAAAGCAATCCATTGATATATTAGGAAAAATAGGTGAAGTAAGAGGCCTGTTAATTAATTTATATACGTAAGTGAGTGATCGTGTTGTCCATGACCTGGGAAGAACTCAATGAAATACAGCCTGTTGTCCTGCAGATGCTGGCTAACAGTATCAAGAGAGAGCGGGTGGCACATGCTTATCTCTTTGAGGGAGAAAGAGGAACAAGGAAAAAAGATATTGCTGTCCTCTTTGCTAAGTCGCTTTTATGCGAACAACCAGTGAATGGGATAGCTTGTGACCAATGCAACAACTGTAAAAGGATCAATAATCATAATCATCCAGATGTCCATGCAATTGAACCGGATGGCCTTTCGATAAAAAAGGAACAAATCAGGACATTGCAAAGTGAATTCAGCAAAACCGGGGTTGAATCCAAACAGAAGATTTATATTGTATCTCATGCGGATAAAATGACCCCTAATGCGGCGAACAGCCTGCTGAAATTCCTTGAGGAGCCATCGTCCGAAACCACAGCCATCCTGATAACGGAACAGGTTCACCGGATCCTGCCGACTATCATATCGCGCTGCCAAGTGGTCTCCTTTCAGCCCCTTCCAAGGGAATTGATAAAAGAAAGGCTTGTTGCCGAGGGAGTAAATGTGAATTTGGCTGCCCTGACAGCAAGTTTAACTAATAATTACCAGGAAGCATTTGAATTAAGCGGCGAAGAGTGGTTTGCACAAGCAAGAATAATAGTGTTAAAATTGTATGAAGTCCTTCGCAAAAGTCCATTTCAGGCAATGATCAGTTTGCAGGAGGATTTTAACGAGCATTTCAAAGAGAAACATCAAATAGATCGAGCATTGGATCTTTTACTTCTTATATATAAAGATCTCCTGTATATACAGATAGATAAAGGAGATAAGCTGGTTTACCCGGATAAGAGGCAGGAATGGGAGTCAGATGCGCTTCAGGTTTCCACAAACAGTCTGTCTGATAAGATGACGGCCGTACTTGAAGCAAAACGGAAGCTTAACGCAAATATGAATACTCAGCTGTTATTGGAACAGCTTGTGCTAAAATTACAGGGGTGATTTCCTTTGTACGATGTTGTAGGCGTACGCTTTAAAAAAGCGGGTAAAATATATTATTTTGATCCAGGCGAACTGGAGATTGAAAAGAATGACTATGTAATCGTAGAAACAGTCAGGGGAGTGGAGTACGGCAAAGTGGTTGTTGACCGTAAACAGGTTGGCGAAAACGATGTGGTCCTGCCCCTGAAGAAAGTAATAAGACTGGCCGATCATAAAGATCAGATGGCCGTACAGGAAAATAAAGAAGCAGCAGAAGAGGCGTATGAAGTCTGCTGCAAAAAAATTACCGAACATCAGCTGGATATGAAACTGGTTGATGTAGAATATACATTCGATAGAAATAAAGTGATATTTTATTTCACGGCTGACGGCAGGGTGGACTTCCGTGAATTAGTTAAGGATTTGGCATCCATATTCCGCACACGTATTGAACTCCGTCAAATCGGAGTCAGGGACGAAGCCAAAATGCTCGGCGGAATCGGCCCTTGCGGCAGGATGCTTTGCTGCTCAACTTATCTGGGCGACTTTGAACCAGTATCAATCAAAATGGCGAAAGATCAAAATCTTTCCCTTAATCCGACAAAGATCTCCGGTTTATGCGGCCGTCTCATGTGCTGCCTGAAATATGAGAATGACGAATATGAAACGGCCAAGGAAGAACTGCCGGATGTTGGAGAGATCATCAGCACGCCGCAGGGTGAAGGTAAAGTAGTCGGTCTTAATATTTTGGAGCGTGTCATCAAAGTCGATATTAAAGAAGTTGAACGGGTTCTTGAATTTACTTTGGATGAAATCTCAAACGAAAGTGCCGTCTCAATTCAAGCCACAGAGTAACGGGGTGGAGTTTAGTGGATAAAAAAGAGTTCTTTGATTCAGTCAGTAACATGGAGCAACAAATAGGACAGCTTTACCAGCAGCTGGGTGAATTGAAACAGGTCTTAGCGGAAATTCTGGAAGAAAACAATTCCCTTCAGCTGGAAAATGAACATTTGCGCAGAAGACTGGAGCAAACAGGGAACTCATCAAAAGGCGCTGCACGAAAAGGTAAAAAGGGATCCAAGCAGTCTCATTCCGAGGATAAATCATTAGATGTCGGTGAAGGGTATGACAATCTGGCCCGGCTGTATCAGGAAGGTTTCCATATCTGCAATATCCACTTTGGCAGTCCCCGGAAAGATGAAGACTGTTTGTTCTGTTTATCTTTTCTCAATAAGAAATAGCTTCAATTTTAAGCCTTCCTGCTCAGCAGGGAGGCTTCGTTTTTAGATGAAGGGGGAATTCCGCTCAAGATGCGCAACTCCGCTGCAAACCACAAAATCAAGTAAGATGATAAAATATAGGTAAAAGTTTTATTAAAAAACAGGCAGATATCGAACAATAGTAATTATAAAGGTTTACATAGAAGTTTACGGAGGAGAAAATATGGTTTTGTTGAAAGAAGATGAAAGGCTGGATTATCTGCTTGCGGAAAATTTACGGATCATCCAGAGTCCCTCGGTGTTCTCATTTTCGCTTGATGCTGTTTTACTGGCGAACTTTGCAAGTATTCCTAAGCGGAAGGGGAAGATCATCGATTTGTGTTCAGGTAACGGGGTGATCCCGTTGATGCTGAGCAACAGGACCAGTGCGCCGATTACCGGGGTCGAAATTCAGGAAAGGTTATTTGAAATGGCCAACCGGAGTATTGATTATAACCAGCTCGGGAACCAAATTTCAATGATTCATGGTGATATCAAGGACATGCCTGCCCGCTTTGGAAACGACAAGTTTGATGCTGTTACCTGCAATCCGCCTTATTTTTCTAAAGCGGAGAAAGAGAAAATCAACAGCAATGAACATTACGCAATAGCACGCCATGAGCTGCTGTGTACACTTGAGGATGTAGTGAAGACGGTGAGTTTTCTTCTCAAACAGGGAGGCAAGGCTTCATTTGTTCACAGGCCCGGCAGAGGAGTGGACCTGCTTACCCTCATGAGAGAATACCGAATAGAGCCAAAGCGGATTCGGTTTGTTTATCCCAATAAGCATAAGGAAGCCAACACCGTTTTGGTGGAGGGGATAAAAGACGGCAGTCCCGACTTAAAAGTTCTGCAGCCGTTGATTGTATATAATGAAGATAATAGTTATCGAAGCGAAGTCCACAAGATGCTATATGGACAACAAGACAGTTAAAGGTATACTAACCGAAAGAAGGTGAAGAGGATGAAAACACAGAAAAGCTTTCAGGATTCTGAAGCAGGGTCCCTCTATCTCGTGCCGACCCCGATTGGCAACCTTGAGGATATGTCGTTCAGGGCGGTCCGGATTTTAAAAGAATGCGATGTCATCGCAGCAGAGGATACAAGAAACACTAAGAAGCTATGTAATTATTTCGAGATTGATACCTTTGTCGTCAGTTATCATGAGCACAATAAAGAGACCAGCGGAGTAAAGCTTATAGAACGGATAGAGAAAGGTGAAACAGTCGCTCTTGTAAGTGATGCCGGCATGCCCTGTATATCTGATCCAGGATTTGAAATTGTAAGAGAGGCGGTGGACAGGGGGATTCCTGTCATTCCTCTTCCGGGTGCAAATGCAGCCCTTACCGCTTTGGTTGCATCAGGATTAGTACCGCAGCCCTTTTATTTCTATGGTTTTCTTTCCAGAAACAAAAAAGAAAAGCGCAGGGAACTTGAAATCCTCTCCAGACAGAACAGCACGTTGATTTTCTATGAATCCCCTCACCGGTTGAAAGAGACTCTGAAGGAAATGAAGGAGATTCTCGGCAACAGGTCCATCGTTCTATCGAGAGAGCTGACGAAGAAATTTGAGGAATTTATAAGAGGCACTCTTGAAGATGCACTTGAATGGAGCAGCGAGGGAGAAATCCGGGGAGAGTTCTGCCTGATTGTCGACGGAAGCAAAGAGGTACAGGGTGAAAAGGAAGAAGAACAGTGGTGGACGGAACTGACACTTTATGAGCATGTGCAGCATTACATTGATGAGAAAGAAGTATCCTCAAAAGAAGCGATTAAAATGGTTTCCAAAGAAAGAGGGCTCCCAAAACGCGATGTCTACCAGGCATTCCACGTTGAGTAACAGACTGCCGGAATTCTGATAAGGGTCTTTAGTGTTCAATCCAGAACGGGTTTGCTACACTTGAATGGAAACGACTTTCCAAAAGGAGTTAGCTATGACAAAACATATGGATGAGAAATTATTTCAAGCAATGATTGATAATATAGAGACTCTGGCTGATCAATGGTTAAAGATGAGGCAGAAAAGGCCTAACTCCATATATTCTTCTGATGCTGATGAAAAGTATGAGGCGCTTTTGAGGGAGCAGAATGCCTTAACGACAAAAACAATTGCCAGCTCGTTACTGGAGGATAAAGAACAATATCAGCAAAACCGTGAGCAATGGGCAGCCATGGTAGCGAAGAGCCGGGCAGACCTTGGCACCCCAATTTATGAAGTACTGGAAGCTGTCCATCAATTCCGGACGGTCATTATGGATTTCCTGGATACATTTGTGGAGGAACAGGAAAATGACATCACCAAGCAGCAGATCCTGAAGTGGAATCATTCGATTCATTCTGCATTCGATCTTTTAATCCAGGAATTTTCCAAAATGTATTATCATATCACCAGGGAACGGATGAAAGCTCAGTATGAACTAATTGCAGAATTAGGCGCACCGATTATTCCTGTGGGAGACACAATCGCTGTCCTGCCGCTGATAGGGGAGATTGATACTGAACGGGCAACAAGGATAATGGAAACCGTGCCAGCCAAATGTATAGAGAAACAAGTGGACAAGCTATGCATTGACCTTTCGGGTGTACCTGTTGTCGATACCATGGTTGCACAGCAGATTTACTCCATCATTCAGGCGTTATCCCTCCTGGGCATTAAAACAGCCCTGTCCGGCATCAGCCCGGAAGTAGCGATGACATCTGTCCAGCTCGGCTTCGACTTAAAAGACATCAAGACCTTTAACACATTACAGCAAGCTCTGCAGAAAATGGGCCGGAAGATAGAAGCTTAACTTGAAGGATGAAATCTCTTATGATTTCATCCTATTTCTTTGAATAGAGAATATTTTAAAATACAAATAATACAAACAAGGATTGATTGGAGCGGAGGGGACACGACCTCCTGCGGGAATAGCGGGATAGGTGAGACCCCGTAGGCGCAGTCGAGGAGGCCAATCCAGCTCCAGCGGCCAGAACCTAGCAGATTTCGGTCTCTCTTCTTGCGATAAGTCAACATCAACTCACTTTGTTCGTTGTGTTTCCTTTATCTCATCCGAGATTCCTCCAATCTGTACGGTGCTAAACGGCCGCTTCCGCTTTTTAATTCACCGCCCGCCCCGCGGAGTCGTGGTCCTGGAGCGGAAATCACAACAATAACAAAAAGTCCCCTGAGAACACACCTTTTAAAAAGTGTCTGTTCTCAGGGGACTTTTATTTATCTATTATTTTTCAAGTTGGAAAGAGTCCTGGATTTCCTTGATGATCTTTTCTGCACCTTCACGGCTTAAGATCAATTTGCCATCAGCCAACTTAATGTTGTCTTCAGATACTTCACCAGTCACATGGCAAGTCATGCTTGGCTTATATTTTTTCAAGATGATTCTCTCATCATCCACATAAATTTCCAAAGAATCCTTTTCAGCAATTCCTAAAGTACGGCGTAATTCAATTGGAATTACCACACGTCCAAGTTCATCGACCTTACGTACAATACCAGTTGATTTCATTATTAATATCTCCTCTCGAAAAAATGCTATATTTGAATTCGTCATTTTTCGACATATTTTTGATTATGAATCTATAATAACAGCGATTCCAAAATCCGTCAATAATAAAAATTGTAAATTTTTATATTTTGACTATCGAAATAATGTTGATTTTAAAGGGTTTTTGCGAGGAGCCTTATAATAAAATTCCCAATTTATTATTATTATCTGAAAACAAACTTGAGTTAACCAATGTCGAATTATAGGTTAACACTTTTGATGTTTTCGACAAAAAACGACAAAGTTTATAATCCTATGTCGAATGTGTGGGAGGGATGTCCTCAGTTAGTTGCAGAATCAACTTATTTTAGGTATATTTTGAGGATACAAGAGGTTATGATGTATTTATTACAGCGCTTAAAATAACAGTTTCTTCTCCTCCTCTAATGAAGATTGGAAGGGGAAATTGTGAGTCTAATAAAACACATATTGAAATGAAAAGGGAGGAACAGAGAAATGAAGGAAAAGCTAAAAACCTTCTATCTAACAACGCCAATTTATTATCCTAGTGGAAATTTACATATCGGACATGCCTACACAACAGTGGCAGGAGATGCCATGGCCCGTTATAAAAGAATGCGCGGATATGATGTAATGTATTTGACAGGTACGGACGAACATGGCCAGAAAATCCAGAGAAAAGCAGAAGAGAGCGGAATTACACCGCAACAATATGTGGATGACATTGTTTCTGGCATCCAAGACTTATGGAAGAAGCTTGATATTTCTTATGATGATTTTATCCGCACAACGGAAAAACGCCATAAAGATATTGTTGAAAAGATTTTCAGCCGCTTGCTTGAACAGGGAGATATCTATCTGGATCAATATGAAGGCTGGTATTGCACTCCATGTGAATCTTTCTTTACTGAGCGCCAGCTTGAAAACGGAAACTGCCCTGACTGCGGCCGTCCGGTAGAAAAAGTTAAAGAAGAATCTTACTTCTTTAAAATGAGTAAATACGCCGACCGCTTGGTGGAGTATTATAATGAAAATCCTGAGTTTATCCAGCCGGAATCCCGTAAGAATGAAATGATTAACAACTTCATTAAACCAGGACTGGAAGATCTCGCTGTTTCCAGAACTACATTCGATTGGGGTGTAAAGGTCCCTGGAGATCCCAAGCATGTCATCTATGTATGGATCGATGCTCTTTCCAACTATATTACGGCACTTGGATACGGAACAGAGGATGACACGAAATATCTTAAGTACTGGCCGGCGGATGTTCATTTGGTCGGGAAAGAAATCGTCCGCTTCCATACAATCTACTGGCCGATTATGTTAATGGCCCTGGATCTTCCTCTGCCGAAGAAAGTCTTTGCTCATGGCTGGTTATTAATGAAAGATGGAAAAATGTCGAAATCCAAAGGAAATGTAGTTGATCCTGTAACTCTTATTGATCGTTACGGATTGGATGCCCTGCGTTATTACTTGTTACGTGAAGTTCCTTTCGGATCTGACGGTGTTTTCACTCCGGAGGGGTTTGTCGAAAGAATCAACTTTGACCTGGCAAATGATCTGGGTAACCTGCTGAACCGTACAGTAGCAATGATCAATAAGTATTTTGATGGTGAAATTCCACAATACAAAGGATCAGAGGGACAGTTTGATAAAGAGCTCCTTTCGGTTAATAAAGAAACGGTTGCTCAATATGAAGAAGCAATGGAAAATATGGAGTTCTCAGTGGCATTATCGAACTTATGGCAGCTGATCAGCCGTACCAACAAGTATATCGATGAAACACAGCCATGGGTCCTGGCAAAAGAAGAAGAGCAAAAAGATGAATTAGGAAATGTCATGGTCCATTTGGCGGAAACGCTTCGCCGTGCTGCGGTGATGCTGCAGCCATTCCTGACAAGGACTCCTGAGAAAATCTTTGAACAACTGAATGTGAATCAGGAAGAATTGACAAGCTGGGAAAGCCTTGAAGAGTTCGGCATGATTCCTGCCGGGACACATGTGATGAAGAAAGGCGAGCCGATCTTCCCTAGACTCGATATTTCCGAAGAGGTTGAGTACATCCAGGAAAAGATGCGCGGCACTGCATCTCAACCAAAAGAAGAAGAGAAACAAGAAGAAAAGGCACCGGAATCCGAGGAAATCACAATTGATGATTTCATGAAGGTGGATTTCCGAGTGGCGACCGTAACACATGCAGAGCCAGTAAAAAAAGCGGATAAACTTCTAAAGATCCAGCTTGACCTCGGCTATGAAAAACGCCAGGTAGTATCCGGAATTGCGAAATTCTACAAGCCGGAAGAGCTCGTCGGAAAGAAAGTAATCTGTGTAACGAACCTCAAACCAGTTAAACTTCGTGGAGAATTGTCTCAAGGAATGATTCTTGCCGGGGAAAAAGATGGGGTACTCTCATTGGCAAGTGTGGATGAATCATTGGCAAACGGAGCAAAAGTAAAATAAAACCTTAATAGAGAGAGTGTTCCACGTGAAACACTCTCTTTAATTTTCCATAAAATGTTTAATGGGTTTTTAACAGGGTAACAATAAACCTGCATTGAGTTGTGAAATTCTATATTTTAAACAGGCTTTTAAAAATAGAATGGTTCTTATAATAAAATGTGTTTCTTGATTGAAGCGAAAGGTGCACGACCTCCTGCGGGAATAGCGGGACAGGTGAGACCCCGCAGGCGCAGCCGAGGAGGCTCACTGCCCGCCCCGCGGAGTCGTGCACCTGTAGCGGAAATCAAGTTGCGCACTTATTTTAAGGGATTAAAAAGTATGTAATGACTCATAACTATTTCTATTTGTTAGGAAAACGTTACATAAGTGAGAAGCTTGTCATAGAAGAATATTATAAAATATTACTATCAAAAGGAGTCATATTATGTTGTTTGATACCCATGTCCATTTGAATGCTGATCAATTCAGCGAAGATTTAGAAGAAGTCATAAAGAGGGCTCAGAATGAGGGAGTCGAAAATATGGTCGTTGTCGGCTTTGACCGTCCGACCATCAATAAGGCCATGGAGCTCGTCGAGAAATATGATTTTCTTTATGCGGCCATAGGCTGGCACCCGGTAGATGCCATTGATATGACGGATGAAGACTTAAACTGGATAGAAGAACTGTCATCTCATCCGAAAGTGGTCGCCATAGGCGAAACTGGATTGGATTACCACTGGGATAAGTCGCCAAAGGACATACAGCAGGAAGTGTTCCGCAAACAGATCAGGCTGGCTAAGAAAGTCAAGCTGCCGATTGTTATACATAACCGAGAAGCAACACAGGATATTGTGGATATCTTACAGGAAGAAGATGCAAAGGAAGTCGGCGGAATCATGCATTGCTTCAGCGGAAGCCCGGAGACAGCCCGTGTCTGCCTGGATATGAATTTTCTCATTTCCTTGGGAGGGCCCGTGACCTTCAAAAATGCGAAGAAGCCGAAGGAAGTAGCGGAGGAGGTCCCTCTTGAAAAGCTCTTGATCGAAACGGACTGCCCGTATCTTGCACCCCATCCTTACCGCGGAAAGCGGAATGAACCATCTTATGTGAAATTGGTTGCTGAGCAGATTGCAGAACTTAAAGGCATCTCATTTGAAGAAGTAGCAGAGAAAACAACCATGAATGCAAAAAAAATATTCGGCATAAATTGATAAATCAATTTGTCGAGTTTTGGTAAAGCTTGTCCCGCAAGTGTGGAAAAATCTAATGTTCTACATTTCTCATCTCTTTCATAGGATAACCTTGTCGAGAAGTTATCCTTCCCTTTTGGTTTGAGGTTTTGGCATAATGGCGATATGTTCCCAAAATTGCTAGACTCAAAACTAAGGGGGTTAGGCTTGACAAGTGTGTTACTAGTCTAATATAATCACTCCGAGAAAAGGAGGCGTTTTTCATGAGTGAAGAAAACATGAAAAACCTGTTTTCCAAGTCGATGAAAAAAAGGAAATGGGCCATTCTGACCGTAAGTATAGTAGCTTTTGCGGCAGTTTTCGGGTACCTTCTGTTCGAGGGGACAAAGAAGTCGGTCGCGCTGACTTTGAATGGCGAAGAAAAAGAAATTAGGACACACGCAAATACGATACATGATATTTTGCAAGATTTAAAGATTCCTTTGCAATCAGAAGACTATTTGTATCCTACAAGATCGACCGAGGTTACAAATAACATGAAAGTGGTTTGGGAACCGGCAAAACAGGTAGAAATTAAGGTTGGAAGTGAAACCAAGAAGGTCTGGACGACAGCTAAGACAGTCAAGGAGCTGCTGGCTGATCAAAAGATCGAGGTTGGTGAACATGACAAGGTGAATGTCAGCCTTGATGAAAAGGTAACAGAAAAAACAAAAGTTGAGATTGCACCTGCATTCCCTATAAAACTTGTTGATGGGGGAAATGAAAAGGATGCATGGTCAACTTCGACTACGGTCGCTGACTTTTTAAAGCAACAAGGAATCACACTAGCGGAAGAAGACCGAGTGGAACCCAATTTAGACAGCACTGTTAAAGCAAATGATGTCATAAATGTCGTTCGAGTTGAAAAAGTCACCGATGTAGTGGAAGAACCGAAAGAATTTGCTGTTGTAACCCGGAAGGACTCCGACCTTATAAAAGGCAAAGAAGAAGTTGTTCAAGCTGGACAGCAGGGATTGATCGAGAAGAAGTTTGAAGTCGTGAAGGAAAACGGCAAAGAGGTTTCCCGCAAGCTGATCAGTGAAGAAACAGTTAAAGAAAGCCGGGATAAGATTGTCAATGTTGGTACGAAGGTACTCGTTGCCCAAGTATCACGCGGCAGTTCCTCCAGTTCTGCATCCAGTCCAAGCAGCGGAGGCAAGGAATTCTATGTGAGCTCAACAGCATACACTGGGAACTGTAACGGCTGTTCGGGCGTCACGGCGACTGGAATCAATCTAAGAGCCAATCCTGGTATCAAGGTCATTGCTGTCGACCCTTCTATCATTCCATTGGGAACAAAAGTGTATGTAGAAGGCTATGGATATGCAGTAGCTGCCGATACAGGCGGAGCTATAAGAGGGAACAAGATTGATGTATTCTTCTCTTCTAAATCCGACGCTTATCGCTGGGGAAGAAAACAAGTGAAAATTAAAATCTTAAACTGATAATTTTAAGGGCAGGGGGATTTCCTCCTGCTTTTTTGATTTCCTTTTCTCTTTGACCCAGAAAACGATATAATAAACCTTACAAGCAAAAAGTCTTGTTACTTATTAGACGGATTACATTACAAAAATGTTTCATTTTTTTGGAGGAAATATGAAAATTAAAGAAATCATTGTGGTGGAAGGCAGGGATGATACGACGGCAATACGCCGTGCAGTTGATGCTGACACAATTGAGACGAATGGTTCTGCTGTTTCGAAGGAAACATTATTGAAAATCAAACATGCACAGGAAAAAAGAGGAGTCATTATTTTTACCGACCCTGATTATCCTGGTGAACGAATAAGGAAAATAGTGAGTGATAATATACCCGGCTGCAAGCATGCATTCATATCAAAGCAGGATGCCCTTCCGAAGTACGGCAGGGGAATAGGAGTGGAGCATGCCTCCCCGGCTGCCATACAAGAGGCACTTAAAGAAGCACATATGATAAATGAAGCTTTTGAAGAAGAAATCAGTGTCGACGATCTGATTGATGCAGGTTTGGTTGGAGGTCCGAAGGCAAAGGCTAGAAGAGAACGGCTGGGAGAATTGCTGCGTATTGGATACACCAATGGAAAACAGCTTCATAAAAGATTAAAAATGTTTGAAATCAAGCAAGAGGAGTTTGTTGAAGCAATCAATACCATTTTACAGGAGGAAACAGATGCATAAAGATATTGCGACCCCTATACGGACAAAGGAGATATTGCAGAAGTACGGCTTCTCATTTAAGAAGAGTCTGGGTCAGAACTTCTTGATTGACCCTAATATATTAAGGAATATCACTGAATATGCTGGCTTGACGGAAAAAACAGCAGCCATTGAAATCGGGCCCGGAATCGGAGCGCTGACCGAACATCTGGCCCGGACGGCAGGAAAGGTGCTTGCATTTGAAATTGACCAGAGGCTTCTTCCTATCCTGGCAGATACGCTCTCACCATATAAAAATGTAACGATTGTCAATGAAGATATTTTGAAAGCCAATGTTCAGGAAATGATCGAGAAGGAACTGGATGGATATGAGGATATCATGGTTGTTGCCAATCTTCCATATTATGTAACCACTCCGATCATACTGAAGCTTTTGACAGAAGGACTGCCGATTAAGGGGATCTGCGTAATGCTCCAAAAGGAAGTGGGCGACAGGATAGCGGCCAAACCGGGAACAAAAGAATATGGCTCTCTGTCTATTGCCATTCAGTACTACACGGAAGCAGAGACAGTCATGACAGTGCCGAAGACCGTTTTCATGCCTCAGCCTAATGTTGATTCAGCAGTAATCCGGTTGATGAAGAGAGACAAGCCTGCAGCTGAAGTGGATGATGAGGAATTTTTCTTTAAAGTGACGAGGGCTTCTTTTGCTCAAAGGAGGAAAACGATTTTAAATAACCTGACAAGCCAGCTGCCTGACGGAAAACAAAAAAAGGATGGAATACTTGCCAGCTTGGAAAGAGCAGGGATAGAGCCGGGAAGAAGGGGAGAGACCTTGAGTATTCAAGAGTTCGCCAGTTTGAGCAACGAGCTTCTTCCATTATTTAAATAACAGTAAAAGGACCGGGGGCTTCCCGATCCTTTTTTTCGTTTTATTGCTACTGCCCTTCATGCAGAACATTTGTTGCACTCAAGAAATTGCCATCCGGATCTCTGAATCCAAATCCCCCAAATCCATGGTCTGGGTTGATGTTCAACGGACCGACTTCAACGTTTTTCTCTTTCAGCCAATTATAGAAACCTTCTAAGTCAGCAGTATAGAAATCGATGATTGTGTGCTCAATGCCAGTATTTGAATTATTGAAAGAAATCCGGTCTAATTCTTCTGTTTCAACCATAAATATAGTTGGTACTCCTTTTTTCCTGAATGTCAGCATGGCATTCTTTTCACCCTTAAATTCCACTTCCACACCTATTACTTCTTTATAAAATGGTATGGATTTCTCTAAGCTTCTTACAGGGATCTCTAATGTTGCCACATGGGAAATGAATTCAGACATATCAACGCCCCCTTTTTTATAATCAGTAAACTATTCGATTAAAAATACGGGATTCCTTCAAATGGATAAAAAGTTGTTAATAATACGGCCGGTTACAAGAGAAACGCACCCCTGATGACAAGACACCGATTTTCGGGCAGGTGCATAGGTTACTAAAGGAAGAATTATTTAAAGGATGTACTATCCAATGGAGTTGACGCCAGTGAAATTAGAGGTCAATGCCATCGTCGGCCGGAAATCCCATCAGTGTGACATACTATTTCGAATCATCGACATAATGGAATCGGGCGGCGTTCGAACGGCGATATTATATGGAGAAGATTACAGGCTGGTTGCAGATGCCCCTATTGACGACCTGGAGCTTATTGACCCGCGTGAGCACAAAAGGAGAACCATGGAATTCAGGTCCATGGAACAGCAGTCGCTGGAGCTGTTCAGGCAGGATATCGACCTGCAGAAACAAAAGCAGGAGTATAATGCAACCAATGCTTACCGTGAGGAATACAACTACTTCCAGATACCCGGGAGAGTGCTGCACCTTGATGGAGATCAATCGTACTTGCAGAAATGTCTCGACTTATATGAAAAAATAGGAGTCCCAGTTACAGGCGTGCATTGCAATGAGAAGGAAATGCCTGAGAGGATCGGTAAGTTAGTTGAAAAATACCGCCCGGATATCCTCGTGATCACCGGTCATGATGCGTATACGAAAACCAAGGGCAAGAAATCGGATATAAATGCTTATCGACATTCGCGTTACTTTGTCAATACGGTAAAAGAGGCGAGAAGAAGGGTGCCCCATCTGGATCAGCTTGTCATCTTTGCAGGTGCATGCCAATCCCACTTTGAATCCTTGATCCATGCTGGAGCCAACTTTGCCAGTTCGCCATTACGGGTGAATATCCATGCCTTGGACCCCGTCTATATTGTCGCGAAAATCAGCTTTACCGCATTTACTGAGCCGGTCAATGTCTGGGATATTTTAAGGAACACACTGACAGGTGATAAGGGATTGGGCGGAATTGAAACAAGAGGTGTACTGAGGACAGGAATGCCTTATAAGCCGGTGGAAGATGAATAATCAGCCGTATGAAGCAAATTCATTACGGCTCTTTTTATTAGCCTGTCCTTACATTATCTGAAAATCAGAATCAACTGAATATCCTGGAAGGTGTGTGAATTGAAGGTACCGCGGGTAATATATACAAAAAAGGAAGGAAATGCAGGGGAGAAAATAGTAGGAAAGAAATCAAGGAAATGCAAAAAAATATTCGACAAAAATTCTTATAAAAAGACATACGAAAGCCTGAGAAAGTCACTTACATAATATAAAAGCCGTGAGGGAAAGCTACACTTGTTGAAAAAAAAAGCATTTTGTTGAATGAAAAGCATTGACAGAGATTAAAAGTTATTGATAAAATTATAAATTTATTTGACTTTCGCTACATAAAGTGTTATACTAATTACAGTGAGGTGGAAGCGTAATGCCAAAAACATTAGCCGACATAAAAAAATCCCTTGATTCTAATTTAGGAAAACGCTTGATGCTTAAAGCCAATGGCGGACGTCGCAAAACGATTGAACGTTCTGGTGTGTTAGCAGAGACTTATCCTTCAGTATTCGTCGTTCAATTAGATCAAGAAGAAAATGCGTTTGAAAGAGTTTCTTACAGCTATGCAGATGTACTCACTGATACAGTTGAGTTAACTTTCTATGATGAAGCAGCAGGAGCAATGATCCTTGAGCAGTAAACAACTTTGTTTACTGCTTTTTCATTTGAAATAAAAATGAATTGGCCTGCTGTGTGAGATGAAAGTTTTACATAAGACAGGCGGACACGTTTAAATTGGAATTACATGAAAAAGTCCCCTTGTAAGATTTCACGCCATTTTGCTCATGCTAAACATGCGGCCCTTAAATAAGGAGGAATAGTGATGAGCAGAAGACGAGGCGTGATGTCCGACCGTTTAAAGGAAGAAATCGCAAAAGAACTTGGCTTTTATGATACTGTCCAGCGTGAGGGCTGGGGAGGCATCCGGTCAAAGGATGCCGGCAATATGGTCAAAAGAGCAGTAGAGCTTGCGCAAAAATGAATGGTCAATAATCATTCCTAGATTCCTGAAAGATGCAATTGCTGATTTGCCGCGATAAGAGGATCGGCTCGAAGGAAAAAACGCCTTCAAGCCGATCTTTTTTCTGTACATAACGAAAAAAACTGCATCAAAACATGCGGTTCATGAATTATCTTTAGTATTAAAGGCTAGCATGAAAGTAAACTGTACAAAAAAGTGGGGGTTTTGCAGCATGCGAAAGAAGGAATATGCTAAAATAGTTTCCATAGATATTTCCAAGAAAAGCATAAAAGCGAACGAAAAGGACATTCGACCATCCATTATTCTGTTTTAAGGAAGAATGTTCGTTGAATTGGTTTTTATAAAAGTAGGTGATTTAATTTGAGAACATTAGTAAAGGCGCCAGCTAAAATCAATCTTACTCTTGATGTCCTCCATAAACGCCCGGATGGTTACCATGAGGTCGAGATGATCATGACAACCATTGATTTAGCTGACCGTATTGAATTGAATGAGTTGAAAGAAGACACGATCCAAATATTATCGCACAACCGGTTTGTCCCTGACGATCAGCGCAACCTTGCATATCAGGCTGCTCATTTATTGAAGGAAAGACTTGGGATCAAAAAAGGCGTTTCGATTTCCATAGATAAAGTCATTCCTGTTGCAGCCGGACTGGCAGGCGGGAGCAGTGATGCTGCAGCCACACTCAGAGGGTTGAATGACTTATGGAACTTGGGACTTTCCTTGGACGAACTTGCTGAGATGGGGGCGGAAATTGGATCAGATGTTTCTTTCTGTGTGTATGGAGGGACGGCTTTAGCAAAAGGAAGAGGTGAGAAGATTCAGCACATTAAAGCTCCGCCAAACTGCTGGGTCATTTTAGCCAAGCCGTCGATAGGAGTATCCACCGGGGATGTATACAAGAACCTCAAGCTTGATCAGGTTACCCATCCTGACACAAAAGGAATGCTGTCCGCTCTGGAATATGGTGATTATGACCGTATGTGCGACAGCTTGGGGAATGTCTTGGAGTCGGTGACACTGAAAATGCATCCAGAGGTCCAGCAGATCAAGGAACAAATGGAGCGGTTCGGGGCGGATGCTGTTTTAATGAGCGGAAGCGGCCCTACTGTTTTCGGGCTGGTTCAATATGAATCAAGACTGCCGAGAATTTATAACGGACTTCGCGGATTTTGCGACCAGGTCTTTGCTGTGAGGATGCAAGGAGATCGAAATACGCTTGCCTAAATCCGTATATTAATGTTATATTTAGCTTAAAATATTCGGATTTTGAGGAGGTAGACGATGAAGTGAAATTCAAAAGAAGTGAACGGCTAATTGATATGACACACTATTTGCTTGAACGTCCGCATCAACTAGTGCCTCTAACGTTCTTTTCTGAACGATATAGTTCAGCCAAATCTTCTATCAGTGAAGATCTTGGAATCATCAAGGAGACCTTTGAGACAAGAGGTGTAGGAACTGTCCAAACGGTACCGGGTGCCGCTGGCGGTGTAAGATATATCCCTAAAGTAAGTGTTTCCGATGCCAAGGAAGTCATTGAAGAACTTTGCGGGCACCTTGCAAATCCTGAGAGACTGCTGCCAGGAGGCTATTTATATATGACTGATCTCCTTGGAAATCCCCGGGAGATGGACAAGGTAGGGAAGCTCCTTGCTTCTGCTTTTGCTGACAGTGATATTGATGTGATCATGACGGTTGCCACGAAAGGAATCCCTATTGCCCATGCAATAGCCAGTCACATGAACGTCCCTGTGGTAATCGTGAGAAGGGACAGCAAGGTGACAGAAGGCTCTACTGTGAGCATTAACTATGTTTCAGGGTCCACTAAGAGAATCCAGACGATGGTCCTTTCGAAAAGAAGTTTAAAGGAAGGCTCCAAGGTATTGATAGTTGATGACTTTATGAAAGCAGGGGGAACCGTAAATGGGATGAAGAACCTCCTGGATGAGTTTTCTGCCGAGCTATCGGGAATTGCTGTTCTTGTTGAAGCGGAGAATGCAGACGAACGACTGGTGGATGAATATATCTCCCTGGTGAAATTGTCTGATGTCGATGTAAAAGAAAAGCAGATCAGGGTATCTGAAGGGAATTACTTTCAGGCAAACATTTCATTTTTAGAAACGGGAGGAAATTAATATGAGAAGCGTTTCCACGTCAAAAGCCCCTGCGGCTATCGGACCTTATTCTCAAGGAATTATTGTCAACAACCTATTCTACAGTTCCGGCCAGATTCCATTGACCGCAGAGGGAATAATGGTTGAAGGAACAGTTGAAGAACAGACGCATCAAGTGTTCAAAAATCTTCAAGCTGTACTGGAAGAGGCAGGAGCTTCACTTGAAACTGTAGTGAAAGCAACGGTTTTCATAAAGGACATGAACGACTTTGGTGCAATTAATGAAGTTTATGGCGAGTATTTCAATACTCATAAACCGGCCCGCTCATGTGTAGAAGTGGCAAGACTGCCGAAAGATGCTCTTGTAGAGATTGAGGTCATCGCACTAGTTAAATAATGGACAGATCAGGTAATGCATTAGGCGTTACCTTTTTTCTTTTTATTAGACAATATCCCTTTTGATAGTATTGAGCCGAATTTTTTTACAGGTCATCAAAAATTGGTCCATTTCTTTGATGAATGCACCAAAATTTTTAGAAGTGGATTGAAATCTGGTCGGTTTCATAGAGTATTCAACCAAATTTCTCGTTTAGTGTTAAAAATTTGGTTTATTCCGAAGATAATTGACCAAATTTCTTCTCAAGTCTTCAAGAATTGGTCCATTTCTTCAATTCTTAATAAAAAACAATAATAATCAATCAGGTACTATTCCCTATATATCAAGGTTTAAACTGCCTTTTGATCGAAGATTTCTAAAAAAACGGAAATTTTTCAAAAAATTTTACAAATTAAGAAGGAATTGAAAAGATTTCGTTGAATACATTAAGTAGATTTCATCTAGGGAAAAAGGTGGTGAACACAGTGGAAGTAACAGATGTCAGATTACGCCGTGTGAATACCGATGGTCGAATGAGAGCCATTGCTTCCATTACACTGGACAATGAATTTGTCGTACATGATATTCGTGTAATTGATGGCAACAACGGATTGTTTGTGGCAATGCCAAGCAAACGCACTCCAGATGGGGAATTCCGTGATATCGCTCATCCTATCAATTCAGGTACCCGCGGTAAAATTCAGGAAGCCGTTCTTACAGAATACCATCGTTTAGGTGAGTTGGAAGAAGTGGAACTCGAAGAAGCAGGAAGTGCTTCTTAATAGAATAGTGACAGCAGGAGCCTACTTCTATAGTAAGGCTCTCTTTTTTTTTCCTCATATGATCCCCCTGCACAGCTCCTCTTGTATTTCCCGCTTATGCCAAATGCTGATGATTCAATTTTGTCATCCTTGGTTTGTTCCGCTTAATACCTCCCTAAGCATTGTCAAATATGTGTATTTTATAGAGATTCCTTGAAATATACAGGTTTTTAGGATATATTCGTAATGGAAAAAAGGATAATGGAGGGCCCTATATATATGACAAATAGATATGCCGTGATTTTAGCAGCAGGACAGGGAACCAGAATGAAATCCAAGTTATATAAAGTGTTGCACCCGGTTTGTGATAAGCCGATGGTAGAACATGTCGTTGACCAAATTACCACTCTTGATATAAATAAGACCGTAACAATTGTTGGACATGGGGCTGAGCTTGTCCAGACACACCTCGATGGCAGAAGTGAATTTGCCCTTCAGGCAGAGCAGCTCGGAACGGCCCATGCGGTTATGCAGGCGGAAGATGTACTTGGCGGACTGGAAGGAACGACGCTTGTTGTCTGCGGAGATACCCCGCTTATTAAAGCTGAAACAATGGAAGCGCTTTTAAAGCATCATGATGAGCTGCATGCCAAAGCGACCATCCTGACTGGCAAGCCTGCAGATGCGACTGGCTATGGAAGGATCATCCGCAATGAAGAAGGCTTAGTTGAAAAGATCGTCGAACACAAGGATGCTTCTGAAGAAGAACGCCTTGTAAAGGAAATCAATACAGGCACTTATTGCTTTGATAACAAGGCGCTTTTTGACGCTTTGAAGAAAGTGTCTAATGACAACAGCCAAGGTGAATACTACTTACCAGATGTTATCGAAATCCTGAAAGCAGAGGGAGAAGTCGTCAGTGCTTATCAAACGGATGACTTCGAAGAAACGCTGGGTGTAAATGACCGGGTTGCCCTGTCGCAGGCTGAGCAAATCATGAAGAAACGGATTAACGAAAAGCATATGCGCAATGGTGTTACGATCATTGATACCAATACTACTTACATTGGAGCAGATGTAGAAATCGGCCGTGATACAGTTATTCATCCAGGTTCAGTAATCAAAGGTGATACTGTTATCGGTGAAGATTCCGTCATAGGGCCTCAAACAGAAGTTATAGACTGTAAAATCGGAGATAATACGACGATCAAACAATCAGTCGCCCATGATAGTGAGATTGGTTCTGAAGTGAACATCGGTCCGTTTGCGCATATCCGGCCTCAGTCTCAAGTTATGGATGAAGTCAAGATCGGTAACTTTGTCGAGCTGAAAAAAGTAACGTTCGGAAAAGGCAGCAAAGCCTCTCACCTAAGTTATATCGGAGATGCCGAAGTAGGGGAAGATGTGAATATCGGCTGTGGATCCATTACGGTTAACTATGATGGAAAGAATAAGTACCTGACTAAAATCGAAGATGGCGTTTTCGTCGGCTGTAATTCAAACCTTGTTGCTCCGGTTACCATTGGAAAAGGTGCCTATGTCGCTGCCGGTTCCACGATCACCCAGGATGTACCGGGAGAGTCCCTGTCCATTGCAAGAGCGCGTCAAGTGAATAAAGAGAACTATGTCAATAAATTAAATCTTAACAACAACTAATTTGGAGGTTGCCATGCCTAACAGTTACTCTAATTCTAAATTGAAAATCTTTTCTTTGAATTCAAATCCTGCCCTTGCAGAAGAAATTGCGAAAGAAGTAGGAGTTCCACTTGGTCAATGTACAGTAAAACAATTCAGTGACGGAGAAATCCAAATCAACATTGAAGAAAGTATCCGCGGGTGTGATGTATTCGTCATCCAATCCACGAGTGCTCCTGTTAACGAGAACCTGATGGAGCTGCTGATCATGGTTGACGCCCTTAAGAGAGCATCTGCCAAAACGATCAATATTGTTATGCCTTACTACGGCTACGCAAGACAGGACCGTAAAGCGCGTGCCCGTGAGCCGATCACAGCGAAGCTTGTAGCAAATCTGCTTGAAACTGCCGGTGCTTTCCGTGTTATCACGCTTGATTTGCATGCACCTCAGATTCAAGGTTTCTTTGATATCCTGATCGACCATTTGATGGGTGTACCGATTTTGGGGGATTACTTCCTTGAAAAAGGCTTCAACTCAGAAGATGTCGTGGTTGTCTCTCCAGATCACGGCGGAGTGACCAGAGCCCGTAAATTGGCTGAAAGATTAAAAGCGCCGATTGCGATCATCGATAAGCGCCGTCCTAAACCAAATGTATCAGAAGTCATGAACATCGTTGGTAACATCGATGGAAAGATTGCCATCCTGATTGATGATATCATCGATACAGCTGGTACGATTACCTTGGGAGCTAATGCCCTGGTTGAAAATGGTGCAAAAGAAGTTTACGCTTGCTGTACACATCCGGTTCTTTCCGGCCCTGCAATCGAAAGAATCCAGAATTCAAAAATCAAAGAATTGGTAGTAACAAACTCCATTCCTCTAACTGAGGACAAAATGATTGATAAAATCGAGCAGCTTTCTGTTGCCCCTCTAATCAGCGAAGCCATCATCCGCGTTTACGAGGAACAATCAGTAAGTACATTGTTTGATTGATCATTACCATAAACCAGACGAGACTCTTCGTCTGGTTTTTTTATGTCTTATATTTAAAGGATAAAGGAGAACGATGTCAAATTAATAATAAAAAGGAGTTGATACATTGATATTAAAACCACGAGCTGCCCCAGTAGAACTATTGAAATTAGAAGCGCTGTCGATTAGGACATATGACCACCACCCTGGTAAAGACCAAGTCCTTAGTGAGGTTGCTATGAAAAAGGCAGGCTATCAAGGTGAAGTTAGTTTAAGCTATCCCTTAAGTCTGCTGTCATCAAAAGACTTGTTTATCATTCATGATGTGCGGCTCTTTGATGGGATAAGTTACTTTCAAATAGACACACTCATTATCACTACGAAGTTCATTCTTATAATTGAAGCGAAAAATATCTCGGGCGTTCTTTATTTTGATACTAAGTTTAATCAATTGATCAGGAAGAACGAATTCGGGGAAGAGTCTTTTCCTGACCCCATCCTCCAGGTCAAGAGACATAAACTCCAATTAAGAAATTGGCTGGTACATTACCAATTAACTCATCTGCCTATCGAAACAATTGTCGTTATAAGCAATCCCCGTACGATCATCAAATCCTCTTCAGAAAATATTCGCCATAAAGTTATTCCTGCTGCACAACTTCCATTTCACCTTATAAACCTCCAACAAAAACACACTCGAAAATATCTACAGGACCAGGATGCGCTGGATATTTCAAATCAGATTATTGAAAGGAATACGCCTAGAAATATAGATGTCCTTAGAAAATATGGAATTAAATCTGAGGAATTGATTAGAGGAATCAGATGTCCGCAGTGCAGCAATTTTAAATGCAAGCGTACATTTGGTAATTGGACTTGCAGCCGTTGCGGAGCCGAGTCCAAGGATGCTCACGTCGCTGCCTTGCGTGACTATGCTTTGTTGATCGGGACAGAGGCGGCCAATAATCAAATACGAGATTTTTTGCTGCTGGAATCAAGGTCTGTCGCGAGAAAATTATTATTGAAGATGAATCTTCCCTCCAGTGGAGAAAGGAGGTGGAAAAAGTACTCTCTGACCAGCTTAATAGGTGAAGATTATGGGAATGGCTCATAGAATGGACGAGTTGGCTCAAAGACATGCAAAGTTGGCTCATAGAAATAAAAAACTGGCTTATAGAATGGAGAAGTGGCTCATAGGAGTGCGAAAGTGGCTCATAGACCAGATTTTTCGGAAGGAGCAGAAGAGAAATTCTAAGCAACCTGTTTAATTTTACCTTCTTTAGGGTATTTTCTATAGAGAGACTATTATAGAAAACTGAGGAAGGGGTTTTATTAATGGCTGTAGAACTTAAAGCTAATAGCCGTACAGGCGACAAACGATCTGATTTAACCAAACTTAGACATCAAGGGAGTATTCCTGCAGTAGTTTACGGATATAAAACAGAAAACACACCAATTGCAATTGACTCTATTGAGTTTATCAAAACAATGAGAGAGGCTGGACGGAACGGAATTATCTCTCTGAACATCAATGGAAACAAACAGAATGTTGTTCTAAGTGACTATCAGCAGGACCACATCAAGGATGCTGTCATCCATGCAGACTTCCTGGCTGTTAATATGTCCAGTGAAATGGACGCGGATGTCCGCGTTGAGCTTGTTGGTGAATCAGCAGGTGTGAAAGACGGAGGCGTATTACAGCAGCCGCTTCATGACGTATCAGTAACAGCGAAACCATCAGATATCCCTGACAGCATTCAGGTTGATATCTCAAATCTCCAAGTGGGTGAGACCATTACAGTAGGAGACGTTAAAGGAAACTATTCCTTCACGATCAATACAGATGATGAACAAACCATCGCCTCTGTATTGGCGCCGCGTCAAGAGGAAGAAATCAGCTCCGGCGAAGAGCAGGAAGCAGGCCAGCCTGAAAATGAGGAAGGCCGTGAAACAGAAGCAAGCAGCGAGAGTGAAGGAGCAGAAGAATAATATAAATGAATTTTCCTGGCGCAGCCTTTTGCGGGTTGCGTCTTTTTCGTTTATGCTTATGATATTGATAGTGCAGGAAAATGAGGTGGAAATTCATGAAACTGATTGTAGGGCTTGGAAACCCGGGATCACAATATGATCGCACAAGACATAACATAGGTTTTGAAATAATTGATGAACTGGCAAAAAGATTCAACAGCCCCCTGAATCAATCCAAGTTCAAAGGGGTATATACAAGTATCCATCATAAAGGTGAAAAGGTCATATTACTTAAACCTCTTACATATATGAATTTATCGGGAGAAAGCATTGTTCCCCTGATGGATTATTTTGATATTGATGAGGAGGATTTAGTGGTTATATACGATGACCTCGACTTGCCGGTGGGAAAACTCAGGCTGCGCCAAAAGGGGAGTCCCGGTGGCCATAATGGCATGAAGTCCATTATTGCCCATTTGGGGACCCAGCAGTTCAACAGGATAAGGGTGGGCATCGACCGTCCGCCAAGCGGCATGAAGGTTCCTGATTATGTATTAGGGAAATTCACACCGGAAGAGTGGGCAGAGATGCAGGATGTAATCAAATCCAGTGCTGATGCTTGTGAAGCATGGCTGGAAAAGCCTTTCCTGGAGGTAATGAATACGTTTAACTGAGGTTGAAGCTGTATAACTCCTTCCTAACACGTTCATACTAATAGCAGGCGTGTTTATGAAGGAGGAAGAATATGGCGATACATTATTTTTGCAGCCATTGCGGTCATAAAGTCGGAAGTTTGGATCAAGTTTCGGTACATTCCGAACAAGTGGGTCTGCATAAACTTTCTGAGGAAGACCGCATGGATATGGTATCATATGAACAAAATGGAGATATCCATATCAAGACGATTTGCGAGGACTGCCAGGAATCGCTGAATCGAAATCCGGATTATCACCAATCAGATTATCTGATTCATTAATTGGCTTTGGTCTTCACCAAAGCATTTTTCTATTGTAACAATACAGGCATTTATAATAGACATGCGTTTATTAATAGACTGTGAGCAAATTATCATCAACGTTTTGTCCTTAGGAAACCCTGGGACATGAAGCTTTTTTATAGAAAAAAGAAATAAAGAGGAGGAATACTCCCTTGAAAAGTATTTTACACTTCATTGGACAAAATGAAGAATTGCAGGCTCTGGCTTCTGGAGTAGAGGAGGGGCTGGAGGAGCAGCTTGTCGCAGGGCTCTCTGGTTCTTCCAGAAGTGTGTTCATCGCTTCTATGTATCGTAAGACGGGGAAATCAGCGATTGTCCTTACCCACAATCTGCTGCAGGCGCAAAAAATCTATGACGACCTTCTTCAGTTTCTGTCTGATGAAGAAGTTTTTCTATATCCAGCCAATGAGCTGATTGCTGCTGAACTAAGTGTGGCAAGTCCTGAACTGAAGTCACAACGAATTGAAGTGTTAAACAGACTGGCCACAGACCAAAACGGGATCTTCGTCGTTCCGGCCGCAGGCTTGAGAAAGATTTTGCCGCCTAAATCGATTTGGAAATCCATGCAGCTGACTTTTACACTGGGGGAAGATGTCAACTTGGACAATCTTCTGGACCAGCTGCTCGTGATGGGATACCAACGCAGTGAAATGGTTGGGACGCCAGGTGAATTCAGTTTACGGGGAGGTATTCTGGATATCTTTCCGCACACATTGGAAACGCCGGTCCGAATCGAATTATTTGATACAGAAGTGGATTCCATCCGTTCTTTTTCATTAGAAGATCAAAGGTCGATTGAGAAACTTAAGGAAGTCCATATCGGTCCTGCATCCGAAACCATCATGAAAGGCGAGCATTTGGAAAATATCATTGACCGCCTGGAAACCGGATTATCCAAAAGCCTGAAGAAGATTAAAAGTGACTCTGTAAAAGAAAGACTGACTCAAAATATCGGTTATGAATTGGAACAATTGAGGAATGGCCAAAAACCTCAGCAGATCTATAAATATCTATCATTCGCCTATGAGGAAGCTGCTAGCTTGCTAGATTACCTTCCGGAAGACGGCATATTCTTTCTTGATGAACTGGGAAGAGTGCAGGAGATGGGAGAGTCACTGGATAAAGAAGAAGCAGACTGGTACACCTCTCTTTTACAGGAAGGTGAAATCGTCCATGATGTCGAAGTCTCGCACAACCTTTCAAAGCTGCTGGTTCAAACCAGTTTGCCGAAGGTTTATTTCTCTTTATTCCTTAGGCATATTCCGAACACCAGCCCTCAAAACATCTTTAATCTTTCCAGCAAGCCGATGCAGAGCTTCCATGGACAGATGCATGTTCTAAAGGCTGAACTGGATCGCTGGAAGAAAGGGAATTTCACTATTATCCTATTAGGTCCTGATGAAGAGCGGATCAAAAAGCTTCAACGGGTATTGAATGACTATGATATCGAAGTAGCGGTTGTGCCTGATAATGACAAGCTGTTAAAAGGCCAGGCACAAATTATGAGCGGCCACCTTACCAACGGCTTTGAACTTCCGATGATGAAAATAGCCGTCCTGACAGAAGAAGAGCTTTTCAACAAGAAGACAAGGAAGGCTCCGCGAAAACAAAAGCTTTCAAATGCGGAAAGAATCAAAAGTTATTCCGAGTTGAAAGTCGGCGACCACGTTGTGCATGTCAATCATGGGATCGGGAGGTACTTGGGAATTGAAACCCTTGAAATCAATGGGGTACACAAGGATTACCTTCATATAAAGTATCAGGGCAATGACAAACTGTATGTCCCTGTTGAGCAGTTCGATCTTGTTCAAAAATACGTGGCATCTGAAAGCAAGGAGCCAAAGCTTTATAAGCTTGGCGGATCAGAATGGAAGAAGGTTAAAAGTAAAGTTGAATCTTCCGTCAAGGATATCGCCGATGATCTCATCAAGCTCTACGCAGAGAGGGAAGCTGCCAAAGGATATGCGTTTTCTCCTGACGGTGATATGCAAAGAGAATTTGAAACATCCTTCCCATATCAGGAAACGGAAGATCAGCTTCGTTCCATCCATGAAATCAAAAAAGATATGGAAAGAGAGAGGCCTATGGACCGCCTGCTTTGCGGTGATGTAGGTTATGGTAAAACCGAAGTAGCCATACGGGCTGCCTTTAAAGCTGTGGTGGATGGAAAACAGGTTGCCTTATTGGTGCCGACGACCATTCTTGCCCAGCAGCACTATGAGACCATGAAAGAAAGGTTTCAGGATTTCGGTCTTGAAGTCGGCCTGTTGAGCAGATTCCGTACGAAAAAGCAGCAGACTGATACGATCAAAGGTATCAAAGCTGGTACCGTCGATGTTGTCATTGGTACACACAGAATCTTATCAAAAGATATACAGTACCGTGATTTAGGTTTGCTGATCATTGATGAAGAACAACGGTTTGGGGTTACACACAAAGAGAAGATCAAGCAGTTGAAGACTAATGTCGATGTGCTGACATTGACGGCTACACCAATCCCGCGGACCTTGCATATGTCGATGCTTGGCGTAAGGGACCTTTCTGTCATAGAAACGCCGCCGGAAAACCGCTTCCCTGTGCAGACTTATGTCATGGAATACAATGGTGTCCTGATCAAGGAAGCGATTGAACGGGAACTTGCCCGGGATGGACAGGTGTATTTCCTCTATAACCGGGTGGAAGATATCGAACGGAAAGCAGAGGAAATATCTATGCTTGTTCCGGATGCAAGGGTCGCATTTGCCCATGGGAAAATGAACGAAAACGAGCTCGAATCAATTATCCTGGGCTTCCTAGATGGTGAATTCGATGTCCTTGTTACGACAACCATCATTGAAACGGGTGTCGACATCCCGAATGTCAACACTCTGATTGTGTATGATGCGGACCGGATGGGTCTTTCCCAGCTTTATCAGTTAAGAGGAAGGGTCGGCCGTTCCAACAGGGTTGCGTATTCCTATTTCACATATCGCAAAGATAAAGTGCTGACAGAGGTTGCAGAGAAAAGGCTGCAGGCGATAAAAGAGTTCACTGAACTTGGTTCTGGATTTAAAATTGCCATGCGTGATTTGACGATCCGGGGAGCGGGTAACATTCTGGGTGCCCAGCAGCATGGATTCATTGACTCCGTCGGTTTCGATCTTTATTCACAAATGCTGAAAGAGGCCATCGAAGAAAGAAAAGGAGATCTCCCGAAAGAGAAGGAATACTCCTTTGAAGTCGATATGGAAATCGATGCTTACATTCCGGATGATTATATCAAAGACGGCCATCAAAAAATTGAGATGTACAAGCGATTCCGTTCTGTCTCTACCTTAAAAGAGGTGGAGGAGCTGCAGGATGAAATGCTCGACCGTTTTGGAGAATATCCTGAAGAAACAGCTTATCTTTTCCAGATTGCTGAAATGAAGGTCTATGCAAGGCAGGCGAAGCTTGAGAGCATCAAACAGAACAAAAAAGAAATCTCGATTTATATGTCGCCTGAGGGTACTCAGGAAATCGACGGCAGCAAAGTCTTCGATATCTGCAACAAACACGGACGCGCAGTCGGGCTCGGCATGGAAGAGCAAAAACTGAAAATCACCATCAATACGAACAGAATGAAAACATCCCAATGGTTCAACATTGCCTATGACATCGTCAAAAACATCCAATTTGCCAGAAAGGATGCAGAAGTTCATTCATAAACAAAAACACCCGGCCGAGCGCCGGGTGTTTTCGTGCGTTAAAGCACTAAAAGGGACAGTCCCTCTTCGCGCTTTAAAGGGTTAAAGTACGGAAGGGACTGGGGAAATTGATATATCGGGCCAAGGAGATTGAATTTTTGGCGAGGTGTTGGACCGTAAAGGAGGTTATCGGTCCAATGAGAATGAGCTTTTGTGAAGATGTTGGGCCGTAAAAGAAAATATCGGTCCAATGAGAATGAATTTTCGAGGTGATGCTGGACCGCAAGCTAAATCAATCCAGTTCCAGCGGCCGCGCCTAGCGGATTTCGGTCTTCTTCCTTGCGATAAGTCATCATCAACTCACTTTGTTCGTTGTGATTCCT
Organism: Bacillus salacetis; assembly: GCF_049177075.1. Classification (GTDB taxonomy): domain Bacteria; phylum Bacillota; class Bacilli; order Bacillales; family Bacillaceae_B; genus Rossellomorea; species Rossellomorea salacetis_A. The sequence goes on from NZ_CP185377.1 coordinate 71,144, forward strand.
TTATCTCATACAGAAGCCCTCCAATCCGTACGACGCTTAACGGCCGCTTCCGCCTTATAATATGTAACTAAAATGTAATCCACAGATTTTGTTTATTTTGGAGTAGTCAGGGTATTTAATTTAATGCAGCTGCCGTTTTGGTAAAATAAACCTCAACTAGAACAAAAACGTAATTGCAGAAAAAATAGTGTATTGTGCATAGAAGTTTCCTCTTGAAGGATACTAAAATCAACTTTGGTAATGAATACAAGAGTAATTACCGAATAAAAATCATCTGATGAAAGTGAGGCAACTATAGATGAAAGCAACTGGTATTGTTCGTCGTATTGATGATTTAGGTCGTGTCGTAATTCCTAAGGAAATTCGCAGGACTCTAAGAATTCGCGAAGGTGATCCGCTGGAGATTTTCGTTGATCGTGACGGCGAGGTCATCTTAAAGAAATACTCACCGATCAGTGAGTTAAGCGATTTTGCAAAAGAATATGCTGAGGCACTGTATGACAGCCTTGGAAGCTCCGTAATCATTTCAGACAGGGACGCTGTAATTACCATTGCAGGCGGCTCTAAGAAAGAATATTTAAATAAAAATATCAGTGATCTTATTGAAAAACAAATGGGAGAACGCAATTCTGTACTTCATACACAGCAAGGGAAAATCGAGCTTGTGGATGGTGTGGAAGAAGAAGTTTCTTCATACACAATCGCCCCGATTATCGCAAATGGCGATCCTATTGGTACAGTGACGATCTTCTCGAAAGATAAGACAATTGGAGAAGTTGAGCAAAAAGCAGTAGAAACGGCAGCTGGCTTTTTAGCAAGACAAATGGAATCCTAAAATTGGAGCGGTCGACACCGCTTCTTTTTTTTGTGTACAAAGGCATTCCAGAAATTCGGAACTAAAGGTAAAAGGGCATTTTGTGTTATAATACAGTACATTAATTTGCATAGGAAGGCAGGAATCAACGATTGCCTTACGAAAACACATCTAAAAAAATGTTGATGGGAACTTTTATTCTTACAGCCGCAGCTTTGATTACCAAGATTCTCAGTGCGGTTTACCGGGTTCCATTTCAAAACATCGTCGGAGATATTGGCTTTTATATTTATCAGCAGGTCTATCCTTTCTACGGAATAGCCCTTGCCCTTTCTACATATGGATTTCCGGTTATTATTTCAAAGATGATTGCGGAACGGCAGGAAGGAAAGAATGAGAAGGAAGTACAGGCTGTCATACAGTCTTCTTTTCTTTTTCTAAGTGTCACGGGAGTGCTTTGGTTTTTACTTATTTACTTTGGTGCAGGTCCGATTGCATCCCTAATGGGCGATCCCCATCTGGAAGACTTGATCAAGTTGATCAGCGTGACTTTCTTGCTGCTTCCCTTTATATCGGGTCTTCGCGGGTTTTACCAGGGAATGGGCAATATGGTACCCACTGCATATTCACAGGTCGGGGAACAGCTTGTCCGGGTCATTACCATCATCACCTTTTCGGCTGTCTTGACCGCCAAGGGATATTCTCTGTACATGGCTGGTGCGGGTGCCCTTTTCGGGTCCATTACAGGAGGGCTGATCTGTATCCTTATCCTTTTGACGTTCGTATGGAAGGATAAAAACCCTATATTAGGGCTGATGTCAATCAAGCGAGGGACAGGACACAAAGGAATCTGGTCACGGCTTTTGAAGCATGGAACGGCTATATGTGTCAGCGGGATGCTGCTTGTTTTGCTTCAATTGATTGATGCGCTGAATGTTTACTCGTTGTTGCTGCAGTCTGGCATATCAGCGGCGGAGGCAAAGCAGCTAAAGGGGATTTATGACAGGGGACAGCCTTTCATTCAGCTGGGTACCGTCGTCAGCACTTCCCTTTCGCTAACGCTTGTACCGATGATTACCGCTGCCTTTCGTAAAGGAAAGACGACTGAAATGAACGAGAAAATCAGGCTGGCATTGAAAATCGGAAGCCTTGCAGGTTTTGCGGCTTCCCTCGGTCTGATCAATATTATGAAGCCTACCAATACTATGCTTTTTCAAAATAGCAATGGTTCTGATGTCATTGCGGTATTTTGTTTATCGATCTTATTCAGCTCCATTATATTGACGATATCCGGGATCCTACAGGGGATGGAACTTATCTATTTCCCGGCATTGACCATTCTTGGAGGGCTGTCCGTCAAATTCGCACTGAATTTCCTGCTGGTCAGCCGGTATGGAACAATGGGGGCATCGGTTTCGACGGTTATCGCTTTAGGTGCTATTGCCGTTATTCTCATTATCCGCCTAAAGAAACAATTTGCATTTTTATTTCTATCGCCCCGTTTTTATATGGTTACCGGAACAGCCGGCTTGGGGATGACGCTGGCTTTGCAATTATATTCCTTTCTTTTTACTATGCTGGCGGGTGAAGAATCCCGGCTGCTTGCCACAATCCAATCCCTGACAGGAGCAGCGTTGGGAGCCGTCGTTTTTATTCTGATCATTTTAAAAGGTAAAATCTTTTCACCAGATGAACTGGAACAGCTGCCAATGGGCGGCAAACTGAATTCGATTTCTGAACGAATTAAATAAGACCAGTGGAGGTACAGTATGTTTAAAATTACAGTAGCCGGACTTGGAGCAGGCGATTTGGATCAATTGCCGCTTGGTGTATATAGGCAGTTAAAAAGTGAAAGAAGAACCTTTCTGCGAACGGAAAGTCACCCAGTGGTAGCGGAGCTTAAGGCTGAAGGCTTTGTATATCAATCTTTTGATTCCATATACGAAAAGCATGAAAGCTTTGAAGAGGTTTATGAGGAAATTGTTGAGGTGCTGATAGGCGAAGCTGGCAAAAGTGAGATTCTATACGCGGTACCGGGACATCCTTTAGTCGCAGAAAAGACGGTCCAGCTGTTGATTGAGGCTTCCGACCGGGAAGGCTTTGAGCTGGACATCATAGGCGGGCAGAGTTTCCTGGATCCTTTGTTTGCGGCGGTCAAAGCGGATCCGATTGAAGGGTTTCAGCTGCTGGATGGAACCGACCTGCACCAGGAAGACATAAAAATGGATCAGCATTTGATCATTGGCCAGGTGTATGATGCGTTTGTAGCCTCAGACGTGAAACTGACACTGATGGAACTGTATCCCTATGACTATACAGTAAAGATTGTAACTGCTGCAGGGACAAAGAATGAGCTGGTAAAAACCATTCCGCTTGTGGAACTCGATCGTGAAATGGAGTTAAATAACCTCACCAGCTTATATGTTCCTCCCGCTGGGGAAATGGCTATGAGGTATAAACAGTTTTCGACATTCAGGAATATTATCGCACGACTGCGGGGGCCAGGAGGCTGTCCATGGGATATTGAACAGACTCATCATTCGCTGAAGAAATATTTAATAGAAGAAACATATGAATTACTGGAAGCAATTGATGAGGAAGATACGGACCATATTATTGAAGAACTGGGAGATGTCCTTCTTCAAATCATGCTTCATGCACAAATTGGTGAAGATGAAGGAATGTTTACCATAAATGAAGTTATTGAAAATGTCGCAGAGAAAATGGTCCGCCGCCATCCTCATGTATTCGGTGAAGTTACAGTGGAGAATTCGGAAGAGGTAAAGGCCAATTGGGAAACAATCAAAAAGGCGGAAAAGGGCAGTCAGGAAAAGCCGCTGCTAAAAGGGATTGCCAAAGGGTATCCATCTTTAATGAAAGCATATGAGTACCAGAAAAAAGCCGCCAAAGCGGGTTTTGACTGGGAGCTGACGGATGATGCATGGGAAAAAGTAAACGAAGAAATAGAGGAATTCCGTGCTGAAGCAGCGAATGGAGATAAACACGCTCAAACAAGCGAGTTTGGCGACCTGCTGTTTTCCATGGTCAATATTGCCCGTTTTTATAAAATTCATCCCGAAGAGGCATTGGCGATGGCCAACAAAAAGTTTTTCAACCGTTTTGCCTATGTTGAACAAAAGGTAAAAGAAAGCGGCAAGGCTTTTGAGGAATTTTCCCTGGATGAACTGGACCAGTTCTGGAATGAAGCGAAAGAAAAAGGGATTCACTGAACCATATCGAACCAGCACAGTCAATTAAGAAGAACATTATACAAAACAGATGAAAAAACAAAGGAGAGATCGAGAATGGCAACTATGCGCCTGGATAAATTTTTAAAAGTATCACGGTTGATCAAAAGACGGACACTGGCAAAAGAGGTGGCTGACAAAGGCAGAATCACCATCAACGGCCTGCAGGCCAAAGCAAGCTCCAATGTGAAAGTGGGAGATGAACTGCAAATCCGTTTTGGACAGAAAGTAGTAACGGCGACGGTCGACCGACTCCAGGAATCAACCCGGAAAGAAGAAGCGGGTACAATGTTTACAATCACGAGTGAAGAAAGAGTAGCGGAAGAGCCTCAAGAGTAAAGGACAGCTTGTTCTATTTTCCTTCCTGCCGCATACATATAGTTACAAAGCCTGTACTTTGTGAATGTGGGGGATGAAAATGAATCAGTATCATGATAATGGAAGTAACAAAGGAACAATGCAGGAACATGACGTCATGATGAGGGGCAGACGCCTGTTGGACATTACCGGAGTGAAGCAGGTGGAAAGCTTCGATAATGAAGAATTCCTGCTGGAAACAGTGATGGGATTCCTGTCCATCCGGGGCCAGAACCTGCAAATGAAGAACCTGGATGTAGACAAAGGGATCGTCTCCATTAAAGGCAAAGTATTTGATATCGTTTATTTAGACGAGCAAAGTGGAGAAAAAGCTAAAGGGTTCTTTAGCAAGCTGTTCCGATGACACTCTCGGTTCAATTTTATACCATGCTGGCCATGGTCGGCATGGGCAGTATTTTTGGAGCGGCTCTGGATACGTATAACCGTTTTCTGAACAGAAAATCAAGAAAACGCTGGCTTGTTTTCCTGAACGATGTCTTGTTTTGGATTCTGCAAGCCCTTTTTATTTTCTACATCCTGTTTTCAGTCAACTTCGGTGAAGTACGCTTTTATATTTTTATCGCTTTGCTTTGCGGTTTTGCGGGTTATCAGGCTCTCCTCAAGGACCTTTATAAAAAGCTGTTGGAGAAATTCATCCAAGCTTGTATTTCAATCTACAAGTTTTCCGTAAGAATGGTGAAAAATCTTGTTTATTCGCCGATAAAATGGTTGGTATTGCTTCTGGTATCGATTATCCTCGGTCTGGGGAAAGGGATTTGGGCAGTCCTGGGGTTCTTGATGAAAGTAATTCTTTCCATCTTGAAAATCGTGTTTACACCGATTCTATGGGTGGTAAAATTAATCTCAAGCCTTCTGCCGAAAAATCTTAAAAAATTCGTCGAGAAGTTATATAATAAAATTGCAGGATATTTATTTCCATTTGTTAAAGTTATTAATACAAAGCTTAAAAAATGGCTTAAAAGATAAAGGAGGTGCAGGAGATGAGCCGGGAACGAAATATCACATCGATGGAAAATGCTTATGTACGTCAGCAGGAATTAAAGAAGAAAATTAGTCATCATAGAAAAAAGAAGCTTTTTCGCCGCTTGGCGTTACTATTTATCCTCGCCTTGACAATCAGCGGTTTTCTCGTTTCAGCCCTCATCTCACGCGCTTCTGTCCTTGAAGAGAAGGAAGCAGAAAAAGCAAAACTGGAAGCCAAGCTGGAGAAACTCGAGAGACAGCAGGCAATCTTGGAAGACGAGATCGTCAAGCTGAATGATGATGAGTACATCGCCAAATTGGCCAGAAGAGACTATTTTCTTTCAGACGAAGGTGAAATTATTTTCAACATTCCTGAGCCTGAAAAGAAAAAAGAAGAAGAAGAGTCGTCTTATTGACACTCTTTTTTTTGTTTGGCTATAATATAAAGTAAGGTATATTTTTTATAATTTTAAGGAGGAGCATTCTTTTTATGTCAATTGAAGTAGGCAGCAAGGTACAGGGTAAGGTAACAGGGATTACAAATTTTGGAGCGTTCGTAGAATTGCCGGAAGGTGCAACAGGTCTTGTCCACATTAGTGAAGTTGCCGATAATTATGTAAAAGATATCAACGAGCACCTTAAAGTCGGTGACGAAGTAACGGTAAAAGTCCTTAATGTTGAGAAAGACGGAAAGATCGGTTTATCCATCCGGAAGGCTAAAGACCAGCCGCAACGCCCCCAGCGCCCGCAGCGTCCTCAGCGTCCACGCAATAACAAAATGAATGACACTCGCCCAAAAGAGAACTTTGAACAGAAGATGGCACGTTTCTTAAAGGATAGCGAAGATCGTTTATCTTCATTAAAACGCCATACAGAATCTAAACGTGGCGGCCGAGGAGCAAAGAGAGGCTAACTTGCTGTCTATTTATATATAGCAGGTTTATAGAGGAGACCCTGAACAGGACCTTCAACTGAAAACAACTGACTGCATTTCACCCTGGAAAGCAGCCGGTTGTTTTTTTGTTTTTTTTAGATTCATATGACCATGATAAGAGTTTCTGTCTTTATAGGAAGGAACCAATAGAGAATTGCTCAGGTATTGCGACGGTAGAGGGAAGAAAGCAGTGGAAGGAGTCGCAATTGTGGTGGGATTGCGACAGTAGAGGGAAGGAAGCAGTCAAGGGAGTCGCGATTGTGTTGGAATTGCGACAGTAAAGGGGAAAAAGCAGTGGAGAGAGTCGTAATCTTGGTGGAATTACGACAGTAAAGGAAAAAAGGCAGTGGAGTGAGTCGCAATCCGGATGGAATTGCGACACCAAGAGAAGAAAAGCAGTCAAGAGAGTCGCGATTCTTGTTGCAAAAGCAGGGCAAAACAACAACACTCTTCAACTGAAAAAGACAAACAAAAAACACGACAGGATTCCTGTCGTGTTTTGATATGACCCATACGGGATTCGAACCCGTGTTACCGCCGTGAAAGGGCGGTGTCTTAACCGCTTGACCAATGGGCCAAAACAAATATGGTAGCGGCGGAGGGGATCGAACCCCCGACCTCACGGGTATGAACCGTACGCTCTAGCCAGCTGAGCTACACCGCCATATTTATTAAAAATGTTTTGAGACACAAGTAATATAATACATAGGAATAAAAAAATTGTCAACAGATTATTCAAGAAAAATGTCAAAACTATTATTCCTTATTTTGCCTCTTAATCCTTGCTGCTTCAGGAGCTGGACTTCTCTCGTTTCCCTACAGTTTTTCTGCCATTTCGCAGAAAGAAGTCGAACTTTTCTTTCAATTACTATCCCTGTTTTGACAAACTTCTAAGCTTGTCCGTTTTATAATGTCTACAATGAATAAGACCAGGGGAGAGGATAAGTATGGAAAAAGTTGAGCACAGTGTCATGGAACCGGTTGGGAAAGTCGACCTCGAACATACAAAATCAGAGTTCTCTATGGGGATGAAAACAATTCTTCAAAAAATGGAGTGGTTCTTCGTTCAGAAAGGATTTGTTCTCTTCGGTTTGGGGTTTCTTCTCGGGCGTGCCCTGATCCTGTCACACCTGACTCCATTTGCCATGCCTTTTTTCGCAGCTGTTTACATGGTGCGAAGAGATCGTGCCCCTGTGGCTTTAATGGGTCTGCTTGCAGGGTCGCTGACATTATCGATTGCTAATATTACGTATACGTTTGCCAGTACAATTTTATTCCTGATTATTTTTAGGATCACAAGGAAGTTTCAAAAGAATGAGCTCAAGGCTGTTCCTTACTTTGTATTTTTCTCGACAATAGCTGCCAGCCTCGCATTCGACTACATAACGAATGGACAGGCATTGAGTGTGTATGATGGAGCGATGGCTGGTGTGGAAGCCACCCTTTCCTTTATTCTGACATTGATTTTCATCCAAAGTGTACCGCTTTTTTCAATCAGTAAGCGCAAAAAATCACTGAAGACCGAAGAGGTGGTCAGCCTGATCATCCTGCTTGCTTCTGTTATGACAGGCACAATCGGCTGGTCGGTTTATAACCTTTCAATTGAACATATATTATCCCGTTATTTGGTATTGCTGTTTTCGTTTGTCGCCGGGGCTACTGTCGGTTCTACGGTCGGGGTCGTGACAGGATTGATTTTCAGCCTGGCAAACGTGGCAAGCTTCTATCAAATGAGTTTACTAGCGTTTTCGGGTCTTTTAGGAGGTTTGTTAAAAGAGGGGAAAAAGACAGGGGCGGCCATAGGGCTCTTGATCGCAACCTTATTGATCGGAATGTACGGGGAGAGCGATACGTCTTTGACCAAAACTCTTTATGAATCTGGCATCGCCATCCTGCTGTTATTTTTGACGCCGGCCGTCCTGACTACGAAACTCGCAAAACATATACCTGGAACGGCTGAGTATAATCAAGAGCAGCAGCAATATATCAGAAAGGTCCGTGATGTAACAGCAAGCAGAGTAGAACAATTCTCCTCCGTCTTCCAGGCATTATCGAACAGCTTTGTCAGTTTGGAGGAGCAGCTGGATCATGATGAGGCTGATGAGAGGGAATTTGACCAGTTTTTGAGCAATGTAACAGAAAAAACATGCCAGACTTGCTTCAAGAAGGAACAGTGCTGGGCAAGGAACTTTAACCATACCTACGATTTAATGAAAGATGTCATGTATGAAGTCGATCAGGGACATGTGCCGCTGAACGGAAAAGTGGGGAGGGAACTGGAAAAGCACTGTGTCCGTGCTAAGAAGGTCCAGGATGTCATTTCCCAGGAACTTACGTATTATCAAGCAAATTTAAAACTGAAAAAACAGGTGCAGGAAAGCCGGAAGCTCGTTGCGGACCAATTACTGGGTGTCTCTGAAGTTATGGGGGATTTTGCCCGGGAAATTCAAAGAGAAAGAGAGAATCATCAGCAGCAGGAGGAACAGATCCTGGAGTCCCTGCAGGAGTTCGGGATGGAAATCGAAAATGTCGAGATTTACTCACTTGATAAAGGAAGTGTGGATATTGAGATGACCCTGCCGAATGGAAATGGACACGGGGAAGGAGAAAAGCTGATTGCGCCGATGCTGTCAGATATTCTTGGAGAAAATATTATAGTTCAAAGAGAGGACCCGGCCGCTTTTCCGAGCGGACACTGTCAATTGACGTTTGGATCGGCCAAAGCGTTCGTTGTGGAAACAGGGGTGGCTCATGCAGCAAAAGGAGGAGGACTGATTTCGGGGGACAGCTATTCAATGATTGAATTGAGTGCCAGTAAATATGCGGTGGCAATCAGTGACGGAATGGGCAATGGGGAGCGTGCCCACTATGAAAGCAATGAAACGTTAAGCCTGCTGCAGAAGATTTTACAATCAGGAATAGAAGAAAAGGTAGCGATTAAAGCAGTGAACTCGATCCTTTCATTAAGGACCAATGATGAAATATTTTCGACGCTCGACTTAGCCATGATAGATTTGCAGGATGCTTCTTCAAAGTTTTTGAAAATCGGTTCCACCCCGAGCTTTATAAAAAGAGGAGATAAGGTGGTGAAAGTCGAGGCTGGGAATCTTCCAATGGGGATTTTTTATGAATTCGACGTTGACGTAGTCAGTGAACAATTAAAGGCAGGCGACCTGCTGATCATGATGAGTGATGGTGTATTTGAAGGGCCGAAACATGTAGAAAACTATGATATCTGGATGAAGAGAAAGGTAAAAGAAATAGATACAGAGGATCCGCAAGCCATGGCAGATATCATTATGGAGGAAGTGATAAGGACCAGATCGGGAGAAATAGAAGATGACATGACCATCGTTGTTTCGAAAATCAAACACAATATACCAAAGTGGAGTTCCATACCTGTTCAAAAATTCAAAAGGAAGGAGAAGATTTCCTGAAAGAGGAGTAAGTTATTTGAATTGGAAATCAAAGTAGAAAGCTAGTTTTGACAACAGTTATACGTATAAAACCCCCTCTACTCGGCGATGATGGTAACAAACTAAGTTAGAGGAGGGGAAACTGTTGAAGACAGGTACACTTCGACAAGTTCTATTAATTACGGATGGTTGCTCGAATCAAGGCGAAGATCCAGTGGCGATGGCGGCATTGGCAAAGGAACAAGGGATCACTGTAAATGTTATTGGTGTCATGGAGAATGATTCAATTGATGAGAGAGGCATGGAAGAAATTGAAGGGATTGCCATGTCAGGCGGCGGTGTAAGCCAGATTGTATACGCTCAGCAGCTCTCACAGACCGTGCAGATGGTCACGAGAAAAGCAATGACGCAAACCCTGCAGGGAGTCGTCAATAAAGAGCTGAAACAGATACTAGGCAAAAATACTTCAATGGAAGAGCTTCCGCCGGAACAGCGCGGAGAAGTGATGGAAGTGGTGGATGAACTGGGAGAGTCAGCAGACTTGGAAGTGTTGATTCTTGTCGATACATCAGCAAGCATGAAGCATAAGCTCCCTACAGTCAAAGAAGCCTTATTGGATCTGTCTTTAAGCATGAATGCTAGAATGGGCGATAATATGTTTTCTGTTTTCGTATTTCCCGGGAAAAGAAAAGATGTCGAAAAATTGCTGGACTGGACCCCTAAACTTGAATCGCTGACGAGCGTTTTCTCAAAGTTGTCTTCAGGGGGAATAACACCAACCGGGCCTGCAATCAGCGAAGCCATTTCTTCATTCAAGAAAAAACGTTCATTAAGGGGTTTGCTCTCACGTGATGATGAACAATACTTTGAAGAAACAATATAAATTTTCTTCAGGAACGAAAATCACGGGAAAATGGCATAAACAACAATATACGATAATTAAAGAACTTGGATTCGGGGCCAATGGCATCGTCTATCTTGCTCGAAACGGGGCAGATCATGTTGCGCTGAAAATGAGTGACAGCTCGATGTCGGTAACTTCGGAAGTAAATGTTTTAAAGGCTTTTGCCAAGGTCCAAGGAGCACCCCTTGGACCTTCTTTGCTTGATGTAGATGACTGGGAAATAAGAGGAAGGAAAATACCCTTTTATGTAATGGAATATATCCAGGGCCCGGACCTTCTGTCATTTGTGCAGTCCAAGGGCTTTTCCTGGACCGGCGTCCTGGTTGTCCAGCTCCTTAATGACCTTGATCGAATTCATCAGGAAGGATGGGTTTTCGGTGACTTGAAGCCCGACAATCTTATCGTGACTGGACCCCCTTATAAGATACGCTGCATAGACGTGGGCGGGACAACGATGCAGGGAAGAGCGATAAAGGAGTTCACAGAGTTCTTTGACAGGGGATACTGGCTCGGTCATTCCAGGAAAGCTGAACCCTCTTATGATTTATTCTCGGCGGCGATGATCCTTATTAACCTATCGTATCCAAAAAGGTTTAACAAGAACGGCGGCGGGGGAATAGAGCAATTAAAGAGCGCAGTAATGGCAAAGCCCGAACTGAAGAAATTCAGGGTCCCAATAATGCATGCCATTGAAGGTAAATTTGCTTCAGCTCATGAAATGCGCCAATCCATGCTGGAAACCTTATCGGTGAAAACCGCTGAGAGCCAGGGAAGCCCATCTGCTTCAAAGCCTCGAAGCAAACCTATGAAAGTAACCCGCCAGCAGCTTAAAAAGCAGAAGTCCGGTGGAGGGTTCCTTGAAACAGTTCTGGTTGTCCTGATCGTCACCCTTCTATATGTTCTTTATATCTATGGAGAGCTTTTATAGGTTTTCCTTAAATTCTGCTTCAAAGATGCTGCGGAAAGTGTATTGCGGCTTGATTATTGTTAAAATAGAAGTAAAACAGAATCAGGAAGAGGCATTATGAAGACTTATGAAAGAAAAGTTCTGAAATTCATTGAAAAGCACGATTTAATCCAAGCGGGAGACTCCATACTGGCTGCGGTGTCCGGCGGTCCGGATTCATTATCGCTTCTTCACTTCTTGAATAAATATAAAAGATTCTTGAAAGTAAAGGTTGCTGCTGTCTGTGTCGATCATATGTTCAGAGGGGAACAATCCCATGAAGAGCTTCTCTTTGTTAAAAGAGCTTGTGAAGAAATGGACATACCCTTTTTTGGTGAGAGGGTCAATGTGCAGGAGTTTTTGGATGAGCACAATGCGGGGTTACAGGAAGGTGCCCGGAACATCAGGTACAACCTCTTTGCCCGCTTGATTGAAGAAGAAGGATTTACAAAGCTTGCATTCGGGCATCATGGTGATGACCAGGTTGAAACCATTTTAATGCGGATGACCAAAGGGAGCAGCGGGATGGCGAAGAGTGGAATCCCCGTCAAGAGAGAATTTCACGAGGCCGAAATCATCCGTCCGCTTCTTTGTCTATCGAAACAGGAAATTTCAAACTACTGCTCTGAGAGCGGGTTGGATCCAAGGTTCGATCCAAGCAATGAAAAAGGTGATTATACAAGGAACAGGTTCCGCCGGGAGGTGCTGCCGTTTCTTAAGAAGGAGAATCCTTTAGTCCACCTTAAATTTCAACAATTCAGTGAAGAGACTGCTGAGGATGAAGTTTTCTTGCTTTCATTGGCTGAAGAGAAAATGGCCAAGGTCCTTACCAGGACGGAGGATGAAGCCATTGTTGATATACAAGCATTCCGGCCGATGCCTCTGCCTTTACAAAGAAGAGTGATTCATCTAATATTAAATTATCTTTACAAAGATAGGCCTTCATCATTATCATCTATACATATTCAAGATGTTTTAGCAATAATAATGAAAGACAGCCCCTCACTAAGTCTCGATCTTCCGGGAAACCTCAAAGTAATCCGTTCCTATAATCAATGTACATTTAGATTTGATGGAAGAACAGAGGGCAGCGGCGATTTTTGTTATTCATTGAACATAGGTGAGAGAATTGAATTGCCTGATCAGCGAGTATTTGATTTGCAAGAGGCTGATTTTCACCCCATTCATGCGAATTCCGTCATTTTCCAAAAAGGCAGTGTCGCCTTTCCGTTGAGGATCCGGAACAGGAAACCAGGAGATCGTATGAAAGTAAAAGGGTTGAATGGTACCAAAAAGGTAAAAGATATATTTATCGATGAAAAGATACCAGTCAGGCTCAGGGACACATGGCCGATTGTCGAAGATGATAACGGCAATATCCTCTGGATCCCCAACCTGAAAATATCTGACTTTGCCTGCAGCCAAGCAAGTGATCCAGGTAACTATGTAAGGTTAATCTTTTCAGAGCAAACATCTTCCTAGGAGGCAGACCAAGTGTTGAACAAAGATATTGAGAAAGTGCTTATTACTGAAGAAGAACTTCAAGAGAAAATCAAGAAACTGGGCGCTGAGCTTACTGAAGAGTACAAAGATCGTTTTCCTTTAGCGATCGGAGTATTAAAAGGCGCTATGCCATTTATGGGTGACCTGCTTAAACGCATGGATACATACTTGGAAATGGATTTCATGGATGTTTCCAGCTATGGTAACTCGACCGTTTCTTCTGGAGAAGTGAAAATTGTCAAAGACCTTGATACAAAAGTCGAGGGCAGAGACATTCTCATTATAGAAGATATTATCGACAGTGGATTGACTTTAAGCTATCTGGTCGAACTGTTCCGTTACCGAAAAGCTAAATCCATTAAGATTGTTACGCTTTTGGATAAGCCGTCTGGAAGAAAAGCGGATATCAAGGCAGACTATGTCGGGTTCCTTGTGCCGGATGAATTTGTTGTCGGCTATGGGCTTGATTATGCTGAAAAGTATCGTAATCTGCCATACATCGGCGTTCTGAAGCCTGAAGTGTATACTACTAACGATTAAGTATAATCTAATGTAGAATGTACTTCTGTTGGGAATAACCCTGGAGACAGCTAATTTGTTGTAATACCATGATTTTCTATGATACTATTTTATATAGCTTTTTTTACCGTGGGAGGAGGTAAGGGATGAACCGGATCTTTCGAAACACCATATTCTACTTACTAGTATTTCTCGTCATAATAGGTGTGGTGAGTTACTTTAACAACAGCAACGAGCCAACAGAAAACATTAAATATAACGAATTCCTGACTCACTTGGAAAATGGTGAGGTAGAGTCGTTTTCCATCCAGCCTGAAAGAGGAGTTTATCAGGTAAGGGGACAACTGACTGGATATAGTGAGGAACAATATTTCCTTACGAATGTATTGGGTAATGATTCAGGAGTATTGGAACGTATCAATGCAGCTGCAGCTGAAAACGGCATCGAAGTCGATGTCTTGATGGCAAAAGAAACAAGCGGCTGGGTATCTTTCTTTACCACCATCATACCGTTTGTTATCATCTTTATTCTATTCTTCTTCCTGCTGAACCAAGCGCAGGGCGGCGGAAGCCGGGTTATGAACTTCGGTAAGAGTAAAGCCAAGCTCTATAGTGAAGAGAAGAAGAAAGTCCGCTTCAAAGATGTAGCAGGAGCAGACGAAGAGAAAAATGAACTTGTCGAGGTCGTGGAATTCCTTAAGGACCCAAGGAAATTCTCTGAGGTCGGAGCGCGGATTCCTAAAGGGGTTCTTCTTGTAGGACCTCCGGGTACAGGTAAGACATTACTTGCCCGTGCTGTTGCCGGAGAAGCCGGAGTACCGTTCTTCTCCATCAGTGGTTCTGACTTCGTCGAAATGTTCGTCGGTGTCGGTGCATCACGTGTTCGTGACTTGTTTGAAAACGCAAAGAAAAACGCTCCTTGTATCATCTTCATTGATGAGATCGATGCAGTGGGACGCCAGCGTGGAGCAGGTCTTGGCGGAGGCCACGATGAACGTGAACAGACTTTGAACCAGTTACTTGTTGAAATGGATGGGTTCGGAGCAAACGAAGGTATCATCATCGTAGCTGCGACAAACCGTCCTGACATTCTGGATCCAGCCTTATTGCGTCCTGGACGCTTTGACCGTCAAATTACGGTCGACCGTCCTGATGTAAAAGGCCGTGAAGCAGTACTTAAGGTACATGCAAGAAACAAACCGCTTGATGAGTCCGTTGACTTAAAAGCAATTGCAGCAAGAACTCCTGGATTCTCCGGAGCCGATTTGGAGAACCTTCTGAATGAAGCTGCGCTTGTCGCTGCCCGTTCAGATAAAAAGAAAATCGATATGGTTGATATTGACGAAGCAACTGACCGCGTCATTGCCGGTCCTGCTAAGAAGAGCAAAGTTGTATCGCAAAAAGAACGCAAAATCGTCGCATTCCACGAAGCCGGTCATACTGTTATCGGGCTGATCCTGGATGAGGCAGATATGGTTCACAAGGTTACAATCGTACCACGCGGCCAGGCTGGCGGATATGCAGTAATGCTTCCAAAAGAAGATCGTTACTTCATGACGAAGCCCGAGTTGCTGGATAAAATCACTGGATTGCTTGGCGGACGTGTTGCTGAAGAAATTATCTTTGGTGAAGTTTCCACAGGCGCCCACAATGACTTCCAGCGTGCGACAGGCATTGCCCGCAGAATGGTTACCGAATTCGGTATGAGTGAGAAACTTGGACCGCTTCAATTCGGTTCCACACAAGGCGGCCAGGTCTTCCTTGGAAGAGACATTAACAACGAACAAAACTATTCAGATGCGATTGCATATGAGATCGATCTAGAAATCCAGCGCTTCATTAAGGAATCTTATGAAAGAGCAAGAAAGATTCTTACAGAGAACCGTGAAAAACTGGAGCTTATCGCCAAAACACTATTGGATGTGGAAACATTGGATGCTGGTCAAATCAAGCATTTGATGGATCATGGCAAACTTCCGGACCGCGGTTACGGTGAACCTGATAAAGTCTCTGACAAAAATGATGATGTGAAAGTGAACATCCAGAAGAAGGATGAAACAGAAACAACATCAAAAGAGTCAGTTGAAGGCGATAAAAAAGAATAATCGTTAAAAAAGACACCAGCCCTGCTGGTGTCTTTTTATGCATTTAAAACAAAAAGGTGATTTTTTTGCTCACCTTTAAAACATAACAGTTTGAAAGCAACAAATGGATTTCTTGTATTGATTGAAGTGGAAGGTGTGCGACCTCCTGCGGGACTAGCGGGACAGGTGAGACCCCGCAGGCGCAGCCGAGGAGGCTCAACGCCCGCCCCGCGGAGTCGTGCACCTGAAGCGAAAATCAATTAGCACTGACTAATAAAAAATCGGATGTTTTACAAAACAACAGTTTTCACCAAATGGATTCAATTGTGGTATGATGTTGGCAGAATGAAATCAATGTATTAGTGGGTGAAAAAAGTGATTTTTGTCTTGGATGTAGGGAATACCAATATAGTACTAGGGGTTTATGAAGGCGAAGAACTAAAATATCACTGGCGGATGGAAACAAATCGCCATAAAACAGAAGACGAGTATGGAATGATCGTTAAGAACCTGTTTGAACATGTCCAACTATCATTAAGCGACATTGAGGGAATCATCATCTCATCCGTAGTTCCTCCCATCATGTTCTCATTAGAAAGAATGTGTGAAAAATACTTCAACATTACACCATTGGTTGTAGGCCCTGGAATCAAAACAGGGTTGAATATAAAATATGAAAACCCTCGTGAAGTGGGGGCAGACCGTATCGTCAATGCCGTTGCAGGTATCAAGGAATACGGCGGGCCATTGATCATTGTCGACTTTGGTACGGCCACAACCTACTGCTATATAAATGAGGAGAAGCAATATATGGGCGGTGCAATCGCTCCGGGGATCGGAATATCGACTGAAGCCCTTTATTCAAAGGCTGCAAAGTTGCCAAGAATTGAAATCGGGCGCCCCGATCATATAATCGGAAAGAATACCGTATCTGCCATGCAGTCCGGTATCTTATATGGTTATGTCGGGCAGGTAGAAGGAATCGTAAAAAGGATGAAAGCGACGGGAGACAGCGATCCATTAGTCATTGCCACCGGAGGACTGGCGCAATTGATCTCCAAGGAATCCGATATCATTGATGTTGTGGATCCGTTCTTAACGTTAAAAGGCTTAAAGCTCATTTATGAGAGAAACAGCACAGTATAGGAGGATATAATATGAGCGATTATTTAGTAAGAGCATTAGCATTTGATGGACAAGTCAGGGCGTATGCAGTCAAAAGCACTGACACTATAAATGAAGCACAAAGAAGGCATGGTACATGGCCGACGGCTTCTGCGGCTATCGGGAGAACGATGAGTGCAGGTGTCATGATGGGTGCCATGTTGAAAGGTGAAGACAAATTAACGATCAAAGTAGAAGGGGACGGTCCTCTTGGTGCCATTATCGTAGACAGTGATGCAAAAGGGAATGTAAGGGGATATGTTACCAATCCGCAGGTCCACTTTGATTTGAATGAACATGGAAAGCTCGATGTCAGGAGAGCGGTAGGAACATCCGGTACATTATCTGTTGTTAAAGATATTGGTATGCGCGATCATTTTACCGGCCAGGTTCCGATTGTTTCAGGAGAGTTGGGAGAGGACTTTACTTACTACTTTGTAACCTCTGAACAGGTGCCTTCTTCCGTCGGTGTGGGAGTTCTGGTCAATCCGGATAATTCCATCCTTGCTGCGGGCGGATTCATCATTCAATTGCTGCCTGGAACCCCGGAGGAAACAATCACTCTAATTGAGAACAGGCTGCAATCAATCCCGCCAGTATCCAAGCTCATTGAAAAAGGCCTTAGCCCGGAAGAACTTCTTCACGAACTTCTTGGAAAAGATAACGTGAAGATCCTTGATAAAATGCCTGTCCAATTCGAGTGCCGTTGTTCCAAGGAGCGTTTTGGGGCTGCCATTGCAAGCTTAGGTGCAGATGAAATCCAGGAAATGATTGATGAGGATGAGGGCGCTCAAACACAGTGCCATTTCTGTAATGAAACGTATCATTATTCAGTGGAAGAATTGAACGAACTGAAGAATGAAGGAGAAAATCTGCAGTAAACATCTAAGGGGATGGGTGCAAAGGTGAAATTGAAGAGATCGGTTTTAATTGCATTGATATTCATTCTGATCGCAGCCAATGCGGTAACGCTCCTGTTTTATTTTACAAAAGGAGAATCGGGCTCGGTTACATCAAAACTGGCAGGGACCGAAACAGCTGCCACGGTAGGCGGGGAAACGATCAGCCGTGAATCATGGATGTTTGAGATGGAGCAGCGGTATGGAAAAGAAGTCCTTCGGGAACTGATTAATCAAAATGTAATGGATCAGCTTGCAGAGAAGTATGATATTAAGGTGACTGAAGAAGAGCTTGATAAGGAAATAACATTAATCAAGAGTGTATATAACAGCTACGATAAAGACTTGTTGGCTGATGAGGAAATATTGAGGGATAGAGTAAGGACCGAACTCCTTCTGGAGAAAGTCCTCACAAAGGATGTTAATATACCCTCTGAGGATATAGAGAGATACTACAAGGAAAACCAAGACCAATACACAATACCAGAGATGTATAATCTCTCGCAAATCGTTGCTTCAACTAAGGAAGAAGCAGATCAAATAGCAAATGAAATAGAAGATGGGTCAGGCTTTCAGGCTTTGGCAATGGAGCGTTCCATCGATGATATCTCAGCTGTCCAAGGCGGAAATATCGGATATATTCCAGCAGTCTCGCATATATTAGCAGGGGAAGCCGGCAAATCCATTCAATCCTTGGATAAAGGCGAGGTATCAGATGTCATCGAATTGGAAGGGAACTATTACATATTCCAGTTGAATGATATGCTCGAAGCCCATGATTACTCCCTGGAAGATGTGAAAGACCAAATCCGTCGCAGACTTGCAATTGAACAGGTGGAAAAATCAATAAAGCCCGAAGACTTCTGGGAAGAGCTTGATGTCGATTGGTTTTATGAAGGAAGCCTTTAAATCTATTACCCAAAAAGAAGTCAGGTTATTGCCGGCTTCTTTTTTGAAAGTTGATAACCAGCAGAAACTTGCTAAGTCAGTATTAGCTGGTCAATCCAATTAATTGACACTTTGACAGAAAATTGATAATTTTAACTAAAACCCAATCGAATTACTTGGGATTAGGAGGGGTACCATGGCAAGAATAGCAAACTCCATCACAGATTTAGTAGGACAAACGCCAATTGTAAAATTGAATCGCCTCGTGGATGAGAATAGTGCAGATGTTTACTTGAAATTAGAATACATGAACCCTGGGAGCAGTGTTAAAGATAGAATCGCCCTTGCGATGATCGAAGCTGCTGAAGAATCCGGGAATTTAACATCGGGTGATACGATCGTTGAACCGACAAGCGGGAACACGGGGATCGGGCTTGCGATGGTTGCTGCCGCAAAAGGTTATAAAGCGGTACTCGTTATGCCGGATACAATGAGTATGGAAAGAAGGAATCTTCTCCGTGCTTACGGGGCTGAATTGGTTCTTACACCTGGTTCTGAAGGAATGGGCGGTGCCATCCGTAAAGCGGAAGAGCTCGCCAAACAAAAAGGCTATTTCATGCCTCAGCAGTTTAAAAATGAAGCCAACCCTGAAGTCCACCGAAGAACGACAGGAAAGGAAATCGTTGAGCAGATGGACAGTTTGGATGCCTTCATTTCTGGTATCGGTACTGGAGGCACCATTACAGGCGCAGGCCAGGTGCTGAAGGAAAATTTCCCGAATGTAAAAATCTATGCTGTCGAGCCGGCTGATTCCCCTGTGTTATCAGGCGGAAGCCCGGGACCTCACAAAATTCAGGGAATCGGTGCAGGCTTTGTTCCTGACACTTTGAACACGAATGTTTATGATGAAGTCATCACCGTCCAAAATGAGGAAGCATTTGACTTTGCCCGCCGCGCTGCTAAAGAAGAAGGAATCCTCGGAGGAATTTCTTCAGGTGCTGCCATCAGTGCCGCATTGAAAGTCGCCAAACAATTAGGCAAAGGAAAGAAAGTCTTGGCCGTCATTCCAAGTAACGGTGAAAGATATCTAAGCACGCCTCTATACCAATTTGAAGACTAATCATGAAGGACCAGGAATCTCCCTGGTCCTTTTTTGATGGCCGATTTT
Source organism: Bacillus salacetis (assembly GCF_049177075.1). Classification (GTDB taxonomy): domain Bacteria; phylum Bacillota; class Bacilli; order Bacillales; family Bacillaceae_B; genus Rossellomorea; species Rossellomorea salacetis_A. Next base: position 90,972 of record NZ_CP185377.1, read on the forward strand.
CAACAAATACCATAAGGCACAGCAATGATTTTGACTATGAAACAACACTGTTGTTCATGTATGATGTAGGGAGAGAAAAACTAGGAGAGTGAACCATCCGTGAAGACCAAACAACTTCATTATGAAAAAATACGTTCCTCGAAAGAAGATTTTTTTCATGCCTATGAAATGCTGACGGCAGAAATCAGTCATCATATCCTTCTGGAAAGCGGCCGGGGCGGAAAATACAGCATTGCCGGGTTCGACCCGGTATCCATAATAGATGCAAAGGATAATCGAGTGGAGATACACGAAAACGGCAAATTCGACACCGTTAATGGAGATCCTCTTGATGTTTTGTACAGTCTTCTTCAAAAGAGGCATAGAGATAGAGACCCGCTGCTGCCTGATTTCCAAGGAGGGGCCATGGGGTTCATCAGCTATGATTATGCACGTCAAATTGAAAAGTTGGAAACCAGGGCGAAGGATGATCTCAAACTACCTGACCTTTATTATATGATATTTAACCAGTGGGCTGTGTACGACCATGAAACAGAAGAGATCTGGTTGATGGCGGATGATGAACGAGCCGAAACTTTTGAATCTTATTGCGTATCATGGAAAGAAGCCTTGAAACAGCCGCTTCCGATTAAAGAACAAGTTCTTGAAGCTGCGGGTTCAGTTGATCGATCAGTTGCCATGAGAGAAGAAGAATTCATCTTGGCTGTGGAGAAAATCCAGCAGTATATAAGAGAAGGTGACGTCTTCCAGGTCAATCTATCGGTAAGGCAGTCACAGAAATTGGCGGCTTCCCCTTATGCCATATACAAAAAGCTCAGGGAATTGAATCCGTCTCCTTATATGAGCTACGTCCATACACCTGATTTTCAAATTGCATCAGGATCTCCTGAACTTCTTGTGAAAAAGAAAGGGAGCGAGGTCAGTACCAGACCTATAGCTGGAACCCGGTCGCGCGGCGGAAACGAAGTCGAAGACCAACAACTTGCGGATGAACTGATCCATAATGAGAAGGAGCGGGCAGAGCATGTCATGCTGGTGGATCTTGAGCGGAATGACCTTGGGCGGGTTTGTCAGTATGGAACTGTAGAAGTGAATGAATTTATGGTCATTGAGAAGTATTCACACGTAATGCATATCGTCTCCAATGTTAGAGGAATGATCGCTAATAACAAGAATGGCAAAGACTTAATCCGGTCCGTCTTCCCAGGCGGAACCATTACAGGCGCTCCCAAGGTCAGGACGATGGAAATCATCGAAGAACTGGAGCCGGTGAGAAGAGGGATTTATACAGGCTCGATTGGGTGGATTGGCTTCAATGGAGATATGGAACTGAACATCGTCATCCGGACACTGTTTGCCAAGGATGGACAGGCTTATATTCAGGCTGGAGCGGGAGTCGTCATTGATTCCAATCCAAAGCACGAATACAAAGAGTCGTTGAAAAAGGCAAAAGCTGTTTGGAGAGCAAAAGAACTGGCAGAGGGTGCAGACAAATGATTTTAATGATTGATAACTTTGATTCTTTTACCTATAACATCGTTCAATATTTAGGGGAGCTGGGCGAAGAGATTGTCGTCAAACGAAACAATGAAATCAACATTGCCGAAATTGAATTGCTGGCACCGGATTATTTGATGATATCCCCGGGGCCATGCACGCCGAATGAAGCTGGGATCAGCCTGGAAGCAATCGAATATTTTGCCGGGAAGATCCCGATATTCGGAGTCTGCCTGGGGCATCAGGCCATTGCCCAGGTGTTTGGAGGACAAGTAGTAAAGGCTGAAAAGCTGATGCATGGGAAAACATCACCCGTCACTCATGATGGGAATACTACCTTTAAGGGCATCTCGAATCCTTTTCAAGCAGGGCGTTATCACTCATTGATTGTAAAGAGAGAGACGCTGCCTGATTGCCTGGAGATTACAGCTGAAACTGAAGATAAGGAAATTATGGCTATCCGGCATAAGCACCTTCCTATTGAGGGAGTCCAGTTCCATCCGGAATCCATAATCACTGAAGAAGGAAAGCAGCTCCTGGCCAACTTCCTTACTACCTACAAGAAATCAGCAATACCCGTTTAGGAGGCTGAATAGGTGTATTTATTTTTTAATGGAGAAATACTGCCTAAAGAAGAAGCGAAAATTTCTCCCTTTGATCATGGATTTTTATACGGTATGGGTCTTTTTGAAACAATGAGGACTTACAATGGCCACCCTTTTTTGTTGGACGATCATTTAGTTCGTCTGCAGAGTGGATTGAATATGTTGAATATCAAGCTGGATCTGAAGGCATTGGATATTCCGGATGTGATTGCTTCCCTTTCTGAGAAGAATGGATTGCCGGACTCCTATCTGCGCTTGAATATCTCAGCAGGCGATGGAGAAATAGGCTTGAGGACAGCCCCGTATGAAAAGCCGAACATCCTCCTGTTTCAAAAGGAGCTTCCCCCGTTAATGCCGCTGCGGGAAAAGGAGGCAGTCTTGCTGAACCTGAAAAGGAATACACCTGAAACTTCCTTGAGGCTCAAATCCCATCACTACTTCAATAACATTGCGGCAAAAAGAGAAATTGGGGACGACCCCGGAAAAGAAGGGTTGTTTTTAACAGAGAACGGCTATCTGGCAGAAGGCGTTACGTCAAACATCTTCTGGGTCAAGGAAGGGACGCTTTATACACCTTCCCTGGAGACAGGGATATTGAATGGAATTACCAGGGAGTATATCATTGAGGTAGCCCAAAAAATCGGAATCACCTGGGAGGCAGGGTTATATCGGACAGAAGATCTTCTTCATTCCAGTGAGGCCTTCTTTACGAATTCCGTCCAGGAAATTATTCCGATTCATTCTTTTGCAGGACAAGCTTTTCCTGGTAAAGAGGGAGAAATAACAAAAGCTTTATATACTCATTATGAACGTGACGCAGGCGTGTTACTTACAAAAAATGAACTACATGGGAGCTGATGAACATGACTTCAGTGATTAAAGCCGGCCCTTATCAGCTTGAATATCAGAAACAAACACTCATTATGGGAATTTTGAATGTGACTCCGGACTCTTTTTCTGACGGCGGAAAATACAACGCCCTGGAGCAAGCGGTTCAACGTGCGAAGGAGATGGCAGCGGAAGGGGCTGACATTATTGATGTCGGCGGTGAGTCGACACGGCCGGGCCATGCTCCGGTGTCCGAAGAAGATGAAATCCAGAGGGTCTGTCCTATTATCGAGGCGATTTCAAGAGAAGTGGATGTACCGATTTCCATTGATACCTATAAAGCCGGAACAGCCCGAAAAGCATTGGAAGCAGGTGCCCATATTATCAACGATGTCTGGGGAGCTAAGAAAGAGCCTGAAATTGCGAGAGTTGCGGCAGAGTTCAATGCACCGATCATCCTGATGCATAACCGGGATAATATGGATTACAGCGATTTTGTCGCTGACGCTCTGAAAGATGTACAGGAAAGTGTGGACATTGCATTGAAAGCGGGTGTGCCAAAAGAGAACATCATCCTGGATCCGGGAATCGGGTTTGCGAAAGACCTGAAACTCAACCTTGAAATGATGAGGAATCTTGACCGCCTTGTAGAAATGGGCTATCCGGTCCTTCTGGCCACATCGAGAAAACGCATGATCGGTACCATTCTTGACCTCCCGGTTGAGGAGCGTATGGAAGGAACAGGGGCGACCGTTTGTTTTGGTATCCAGAAGGGCTGCCAGTTGGTCCGTGTTCACGATGTTAAAGAAATGAAACGGATGGCTGTCATGATGGACGCTATGCTGGGGAAGGGTGAATATGGTGGATAAAATCAAGGTAAAAGATATGGAGTTTTACGGCTACCATGGGGTTTTCCCTGAAGAAACCAAACTGGGGCAGAGGTTCCGTGTCAGTTTATCGCTTGAAGTCGATCTTTCTCAAGCGGGGAAAAGCGACGACCTCCAGGACTCTGTCAATTACGGGGAAGTATACTCCCTATGTAAAGAAATTGTGGAGGGCGAACCATATAAACTGCTGGAAGCATTGGCGGAAAAACTGGCAGAGCGGATCCTCCATGATTTCTCGAAAGTCGAAAATTGTACAGTCGAGGTCATCAAACCTGATCCACCGATTCCAGGACATTATCGTTCAGTATCGGTTGAAATCACCAGGGGGCGCTGATATGGAATCAATCGCATACCTATCGCTGGGTTCCAACGTGGGAGACAGGGAACAATACTTGAAAAATGCCATAAAACTGCTGAATCAACACCATGAAATAGAAGTGACAAGGATTTCCTCCATTTATGAAACCGATCCGGTAGGATTCACGGAACAGGGTCAATTCTTGAATTTAGTGCTGGAGATTAAAACATCTTTACCGGCTGAAATCCTCCTATGCCAATGCCTTCAGGTGGAAAAGGACTTGGGGCGGGAGCGGGAATTCCGGTGGGGGCCGAGAACAATTGACCTTGACATTTTACTCTATAATCATGAAAATATTGAAACAGAAGAACTGATTGTTCCTCATCCTCGGATGCATGAACGCGCATTTGTGCTTGTGCCTCTCGCGGAACTGTCCCAGACACTTAAACATCCTAAGTACAATACCCCTATGAGTGCTCTTCTAGACGAAATACCTGATAAAGAAGGAGTTCGGTTATGGAAACAGATAAGTGGGGAAGACGTATACGTGCATTTAGAAAGCTGAAAGGGTTGACGCAGGAGGGACTGGCCAGAAAGCTTGGCATTTCCGTTTCCATCCTTGGTGAAATCGAGAGAGGCAGCCGTCTGCCGACAGAAGATTTCCTGGAGGAAGTAGCAGAAATCCTGGGGATTCACCGTGAAGATCTTGAACCATCGGATGGTCAATAAAATTATTGTGTTAAAAGAGAGAACTAATCATGGCAGATTTACCTGAAGGGGACTGAAAGCATATTTGCTGTCAGTCCTTTTTTTAAGATAAGAAGAGGGATTAGAGTTTTCATAAGCAAAAATCAACCTTTTTCAATTAAAAAGACCTTTAGGGGTGTTCGAATTACATATATTGTGTAAAATAGTAGGGTATAAAATCATATAAGCTAATTTAAAAAGGCTCTTCTCGTAAACATGTGTAGAAAGATCCTTTTAGAATAAAGCAGCTTTATCTAAAACTAGCAGATAGAACAGGAGTGAAAGTAATGAGTCACGAAGAAATTAATGACCAGCTGCGGGTGAGACGTGAAAAGATGGAGAACCTTCGTCAAAAAGGGTTGGATCCATTCGGTAAACGTTTTGATCGTTCACATACTTCAGAAGAAATCAAAGAACAATATGATTCTTTCACTAAGGAAGAATTGGAAGAGAAAGAAGAGTCCGTTACAATTGCCGGAAGAATCATGACGAAAAGAGGAAAAGGAAAAGCGGGCTTTGCCCACGTCCAGGACCTTGCCGGCCAAATTCAGATATATGTCCGTAAAGATGCTGTTGGTGACGAAGAATATGAAATCTTCAACACCGCTGATCTTGGCGACTTGATTGGTATCACGGGAACGGTTTTCAAAACAAAAGTAGGGGAGCTTTCCATCAAAGCAAAGGAATTCATCCTTCTTACAAAGTCTTTAAGACCTCTCCCGGAAAAATTCCATGGACTGAAAGATGTCGAGCAGCGTTACCGCCAAAGATACCTGGATTTGATCACAAGCCAGGAAAGCAAACAGACGTTCATTGCCCGAAGCAAGATCATCCAATCCATGAGAAGATACTTGGATAACAACGGATACCTTGAAGTGGAAACGCCAATGATGCATGCAATTGCCGGCGGAGCATCCGCGCGTCCATTCATCACCCACCATAATGCACTTGATATGCAGCTGTACATGCGTATCGCAATCGAGCTTCACCTGAAGAGGCTGATTGTCGGAGGTATGGAGAAGGTCTATGAAATTGGACGAGTATTCCGTAATGAGGGTGTGTCGACTCGTCACAATCCTGAATTCACAATGATAGAGCTGTACGAAGCATATGCTGACTACCGTGATATCATGGCGCTTACTGAAAATCTGATTGCTCATATTGCGAAAGAAGTATTCGGTTCTGCCACTGTCCAGTACGGGGAATACGAAGTAAACCTTGAACCAGAGTGGACACGTCTTCACATGGTGGATGCCGTCAAAGAACATACAGGGGCCGATTTCTGGAAGGAAATGAGCGATGAAGAAGCCCATGCTCTTGCGAAGGAACATGGAATCGAAGTGAAGCCTAGTATGCAGTACGGTCACATCCTGAATGAATTCTTCGAGCAAAAGGTTGAAGATAAATTGATTCAGCCAACCTTCATCTATGGCCATCCGGTGGAGATCTCTCCGCTAGCAAAGAAGAATGATGAAGATGGGCGCTTCACGGACCGTTTCGAACTATTTATTGTCGGCCGTGAACATGCGAATGCTTTTACTGAGTTAAACGACCCTATCGATCAGAGAGAAAGATTCGAAGCTCAGTTGAAAGAAAGAGAAGAAGGAAACGATGAAGCACATATGATGGATGATGACTTCATTGAAGCGCTGGAATATGGAATGCCTCCAACAGGAGGACTGGGAATTGGTATCGACCGTCTGGTGATGCTCCTTACAAATTCACCATCCATCCGGGACGTTCTGTTATTCCCATTAATGCGTCACCGTGACTAATAGTTAGCTCTGGCTGTCATCAGCCAGAGCTTTTTTTATTTTATTTTAAAAAAGTATTGCATGCCCTTCGAATAGGTGGTATATTATTATCTGTTGCCGCGAAACACGGCGGCCAACACAAAAAAACATTTTAAAAAAGTTGTTGACTCGGCTTTTGAAAGATGTTAAGATTATCAAGTCGCCAAAAACGAGCGACGCAGATTGAACCTTGAAAACTGAACAAGACAAGACAAAAAAACGTCAACGTTAATTCTAGTAAGAACCTAGTTCTTACAAAGTTGCTAACACTTAAATTAGCAAATGAGCAAGTCAAACTTCTATCGGAGAGTTTGATCCTGGCTCAGGACGAACGCTGGCGGCGTGCCTAATACATGCAAGTCGAGCGGACTGATGGGAGCTTGCTCCCTGAAGTCAGCGGCGGACGGGTGAGTAACACGTGGGTAACCTGCCTGTAAGACTGGGATAACTCCGGGAAACCGGGGCTAATACCGGATAGTTCTTTTCCCCGCATGGGGAAGAGTGGAAAGGCGGCTTCGGCTGCCACTTACAGATGGACCCGCGGCGCATTAGCTAGTTGGTGAGGTAACGGCTCACCAAGGCGACGATGCGTAGCCGACCTGAGAGGGTGATCGGCCACACTGGGACTGAGACACGGCCCAGACTCCTACGGGAGGCAGCAGTAGGGAATCTTCCGCAATGGACGAAAGTCTGACGGAGCAACGCCGCGTGAGTGATGAAGGTTTTCGGATCGTAAAGCTCTGTTGTTAGGGAAGAACAAGTGCCGTTCGAATAGGGCGGCACCTTGACGGTACCTAACCAGAAAGCCACGGCTAACTACGTGCCAGCAGCCGCGGTAATACGTAGGTGGCAAGCGTTGTCCGGAATTATTGGGCGTAAAGCGCGCGCAGGCGGTCTCTTAAGTCTGATGTGAAAGCCCACGGCTCAACCGTGGAGGGTCATTGGAAACTGGGGGACTTGAGTGCAGAAGAGGAAAGTGGAATTCCACGTGTAGCGGTGAAATGCGTAGATATGTGGAGGAACACCAGTGGCGAAGGCGACTTTCTGGTCTGTAACTGACGCTGAGGCGCGAAAGCGTGGGGAGCAAACAGGATTAGATACCCTGGTAGTCCACGCCGTAAACGATGAGTGCTAAGTGTTAGAGGGTTTCCGCCCTTTAGTGCTGCAGCTAACGCATTAAGCACTCCGCCTGGGGAGTACGGTCGCAAGACTGAAACTCAAAGGAATTGACGGGGGCCCGCACAAGCGGTGGAGCATGTGGTTTAATTCGAAGCAACGCGAAGAACCTTACCAGGTCTTGACATCCTCTGACAACCCTAGAGATAGGGCTTTCCCCTTCGGGGGACAGAGTGACAGGTGGTGCATGGTTGTCGTCAGCTCGTGTCGTGAGATGTTGGGTTAAGTCCCGCAACGAGCGCAACCCTTGATCTTAGTTGCCAGCATTCAGTTGGGCACTCTAAGATGACTGCCGGTGACAAACCGGAGGAAGGTGGGGATGACGTCAAATCATCATGCCCCTTATGACCTGGGCTACACACGTGCTACAATGGACGGTACAAAGGGCAGCGAGACCGCGAGGTTCAGCAAATCCCATAAAACCGTTCTCAGTTCGGATTGCAGGCTGCAACTCGCCTGCATGAAGCTGGAATCGCTAGTAATCGCGGATCAGCATGCCGCGGTGAATACGTTCCCGGGCCTTGTACACACCGCCCGTCACACCACGAGAGTTTGTAACACCCGAAGTCGGTGAGGTAACCTTTTGGAGCCAGCCGCCTAAGGTGGGACAGATGATTGGGGTGAAGTCGTAACAAGGTAGCCGTATCGGAAGGTGCGGCTGGATCACCTCCTTTCTAAGGATATATGAGACGTGACGATTTGATTTTGTTTTGTTCAGTTTTGATGGTTTAATAAGGTTTTTTGCGAAAGTAAAATAACCCACCATCTAAAACATTGTTCTTTGAAAACTAGATAAAGATATATGAAGAAAGTCAAGAAATAACCGAGAATTCGCCGTTTTAGGATATCTCTTATGAGATATTTTGTTTGATTAACCTTTTGGTTAAGTTAGAAAGGGCGCACGGTGGATGCCTTGGCACTAGGAGCCGATGAAGGACGGGACTAACACCGATATGCTTCGGGGAGCTGTAAGTAAGCTTTGATCCGGAGATTTCCGAATGGGGGAACCCGCTGCACGTAATGGTGCAGTATCCATATCTGAATACATAGGGTATGGAAGGCAGACCCGGGGAACTGAAACATCTAAGTACCCGGAGGAAGAGAAAGCAAACGCGATTCCCTGAGTAGCGGCGAGCGAAACGGGATTAGCCCAAACCAAGAGGCTTGCCTCTTGGGGTTGTAGGACACTCTATACGGAGTTACAAAGGAACGAAGTAGACGAAGAAGTCTGGAAAGGCTCGTCACAGAAGGTAACAACCCTGTAGTCGAAACTTCGTTCCCTCTTGAGTGGATCCTGAGTACGGCGGGACACGTGAAATCCCGTCGGAAGCTGGGAGGACCATCTCCCAAGGCTAAATACTCCCTAGTGACCGATAGTGAACCAGTACCGTGAGGGAAAGGTGAAAAGCACCCCGGAAGGGGAGTGAAATAGAACCTGAAACCGTGTGCCTACAAGTAGTCAGAGCCCGTTAACGGGTGATGGCGTGCCTTTTGTAGAATGAACCGGCGAGTTACGATCCCATGCAAGGTTAAGTCGGAAAGACGGAGCCGCAGCGAAAGCGAGTCTGAACAGGGCGAATGAGTATGTGGTCGTAGACCCGAAACCAGGTGATCTACCCATGTCCAGGGTGAAGTTCAGGTAACACTGAATGGAGGCCCGAACCCACGCACGTTGAAAAGTGCGGGGATGAGGTGTGGGTAGCGGAGAAATTCCAATCGAACTTGGAGATAGCTGGTTCTCTCCGAAATAGCTTTAGGGCTAGCCTCATGTAGTAAGAGTCTTGGAGGTAGAGCACTGTTTGGACTAGGGGCCCTCATCGGGTTACCGAATTCAGACAAACTCCGAATGCCAAAGACTTATCCATGGGAGTCAGACTGCGAGTGATAAGATCCGTAGTCGAAAGGGAAACAGCCCAGACCACCAGCTAAGGTCCCAAAGTATACGTTAAGTGGAAAAGGATGTGGAGTTGCTTAGACAACCAGGATGTTGGCTTAGAAGCAGCCACCATTTAAAGAGTGCGTAATAGCTCACTGGTCGAGTGACTCTGCGCCGAAAATGTACCGGGGCTAAACGTATCACCGAAGCTGTGGATTGACACCGTCTGGTGTCAGTGGTAGGAGAGCGTTCTAAGGGCTGTGAAGCTGGACCGTAAGGACTGGTGGAGCGCTTAGAAGTGAGAATGCCGGTATGAGTAGCGAAAGACAGGTGAGAATCCTGTCCACCGAATGCCTAAGGTTTCCTGAGGAAGGCTCGTCCGCTCAGGGTTAGTCGGGACCTAAGCCGAGGCCGAAAGGCGTAGGCGATGGATAACAGGTTGATATTCCTGTACCACCTCTTTTCCGTTTGAGTGATGGGGGGACGCAGGAGGATAGGGTAAGCGCGCTGCTGGATATGCGCGTCTAAGCAGTTAGGCTGGTGATGAGGCAAATCCCGTCACCGTTAAGGCTGAGCTGTGACAGCGAGGGAAATATAGTACCGAAGTTCCTGATTCCACACTGCCAAGAAAAGCCTCTAGCGAGGAAAAAGGTGCCCGTACCGCAAACCGACACAGGTAGGCGAGGAGAGAATCCTAAGGTGAGCGAGAGAACTCTCGTTAAGGAACTCGGCAAAATGACCCCGTAACTTCGGGAGAAGGGGTGCTCTGGTAGGGTGCAAGCCCGAGAGAGCCGCAGTGAATAGGCCCAGGCGACTGTTTAGCAAAAACACAGGTCTCTGCGAAGCCGTAAGGCGAAGTATAGGGGCTGACGCCTGCCCGGTGCTGGAAGGTTAAGGGGAGTGCTTAGCGCAAGCGAAGGTGCGAACCGAAGCCCCAGTAAACGGCGGCCGTAACTATAACGGTCCTAAGGTAGCGAAATTCCTTGTCGGGTAAGTTCCGACCCGCACGAAAGGCGCAACGATCTGGGCACTGTCTCAACGAGAGACTCGGTGAAATTATAGTACCTGTGAAGATGCAGGTTACCCGCGACAGGACGGAAAGACCCCGTGGAGCTTTACTGTAGCCTGATATTGAATTTTGGCACAGCTTGTACAGGATAGGTAGGAGCCTTGGAAACCGGAGCGCCAGCTTCGGTGGAGGCGTCGGTGGGATACTACCCTGGCTGTGTTGAACTTCTAACCCGCGCCCCTGATCGGGGTGGGAGACAGTGTCAGGTGGGCAGTTTGACTGGGGCGGTCGCCTCCTAAAGAGTAACGGAGGCGCCCAAAGGTTCCCTCAGAATGGTTGGAAATCATTCGCAGAGTGTAAAGGCACAAGGGAGCTTGACTGCGAGACCTACAAGTCGAGCAGGGACGAAAGTCGGGCTTAGTGATCCGGTGGTTCCGCATGGAAGGGCCATCGCTCAACGGATAAAAGCTACCCCGGGGATAACAGGCTTATCTCCCCCAAGAGTCCACATCGACGGGGAGGTTTGGCACCTCGATGTCGGCTCATCGCATCCTGGGGCTGTAGTCGGTCCCAAGGGTTGGGCTGTTCGCCCATTAAAGCGGTACGCGAGCTGGGTTCAGAACGTCGTGAGACAGTTCGGTCCCTATCCGTCGTGGGCGCAGGAAATTTGAGAGGAGCTGTCCTTAGTACGAGAGGACCGGGATGGACGCACCGCTGGTGTACCAGTTGTCTTGCCAAAGGCATCGCTGGGTAGCTATGTGCGGAAGGGATAAGTGCTGAAAGCATCTAAGCATGAAGCCCCCCTCGAGATGAGATTTCCCATCACTTTATGTGAGTAAGATCCCTGAAAGATGATCAGGTAGATAGGTCTGAGGTGGAAGCGTGGCGACACGTGCAGCTGACAGATACTAATCGATCGAGGACTTAACCACAATTTATAGCGAACTCGGAATACTTTCTTTTCTTCATACCTTTATCTAGTTTTGAGAGAACGATGTTCTTTCAATTTCATACAGTCTGGTGATTAAGGCGAAGAGGTCACACCCGTTCCCATGCCGAACACGGAAGTTAAGCTCTTCAGCGCCGATGGTAGTTGGGGGATCTCCCCCTGTGAGAGTAGGACGTCGCCAGGCTTTACATCGGAGGATTAGCTCAGCTGGGAGAGCATCTGCCTTACAAGCAGAGGGTCGGCGGTTCGATCCCGTCATCCTCCACCATGATTTTTTACAAAGCAAAGCGGAGTAAAATAATCTGCCATAAACTAACATTGAATTCTTATTTAGAAATCAATATAATCACTTCTTGCAAGATAAAAACACCTGCCGGTGTAGCTCAACTGGTAGAGCAACTGACTTGTAATCAGTAGGTTGGGGGTTCAAGTCCTCTTGCCGGCACCACTTCTAATTTGTACGAGCCATTAGCTCAGTTGGTAGAGCATCTGACTTTTAATCAGAGGGTCGAAGGTTCGAGTCCTTCATGGCTCACCATTGTTTTCTTTCTTGGAAAACATATATAATATGCGGGTGTGGCGGAATTGGCAGACGCACCAGACTTAGGATCTGGCGCCGCAAGGCGTGGGGGTTCGACTCCCTTCACCCGCACCATATTTTTACGCGGAAGTAGTTCAGTGGTAGAACACCACCTTGCCAAGGTGGGGGTCGCGGGTTCGAATCCCGTCTTCCGCTCCATTGCAGTTTTCTTGCCGGGGTGGCGGAACTGGCAGACGCACAGGACTTAAAATCCTGCGGTAGGTGACTACCGTACCGGTTCGATTCCGGTCCTCGGCACCAGAATGTTATTCTCGGTGAAAAGAAAAAATATTGCGCCCGTAGCTCAATTGGATAGAGCGTTTGACTACGGATCAAAAGGTTAGGGGTTCGACTCCTCTCGGGCGCGCCATTAAAATATCCTTATATATCGGGGAGTAGCTCAGCTTGGTAGAGCACTTGGTTTGGGACCAAGGGGTCGCAGGTTCAAATCCTGTCTTCCCGACCACTTCAATGAATTATTACAATACGGGGCCTTAGCTCAGCTGGGAGAGCGCCTGCTTTGCACGCAGGAGGTCAGCGGTTCGATCCCGCTAGGCTCCACTTAGTTTTTTACGAAGCAAAGCGAGTAAATAAACTTCATTAAAAAACATATTGACACATCATTTCAAAGGTGTTAATATATAAAAGCTGCTCTTGAGAGCACATTCAGATTGAACCTTGAAAACTGAACAAAACAAGACAAAAAACGTCAACGTTAATTCTAGTAAGAACCTAGTTCTTACAAAGTTGCTAACACTTAAATTAGCAAATGAGCAAGTCAAACTTCTATCGGAGAGTTTGATCCTGGCTCAGGACGAACGCTGGCGGCGTGCCTAATACATGCAAGTCGAGCGGACTGATGGGAGCTTGCTCCCTGAAGTCAGCGGCGGACGGGTGAGTAACACGTGGGTAACCTGCCTGTAAGACTGGGATAACTCCGGGAAACCGGGGCTAATACCGGATAGTTCTTTTCCCCGCATGGGGGATGGTGGAAAGGCGGCTTCGGCTGCCACTTACAGATGGACCCGCGGCGCATTAGCTAGTTGGTGAGGTAACGGCTCACCAAGGCGACGATGCGTAGCCGACCTGAGAGGGTGATCGGCCACACTGGGACTGAGACACGGCCCAGACTCCTACGGGAGGCAGCAGTAGGGAATCTTCCGCAATGGACGAAAGTCTGACGGAGCAACGCCGCGTGAGTGATGAAGGTTTTCGGATCGTAAAGCTCTGTTGTTAGGGAAGAACAAGTGCCGTTCGAATAGGGCGGCACCTTGACGGTACCTAACCAGAAAGCCACGGCTAACTACGTGCCAGCAGCCGCGGTAATACGTAGGTGGCAAGCGTTGTCCGGAATTATTGGGCGTAAAGCGCGCGCAGGCGGTCTCTTAAGTCTGATGTGAAAGCCCACGGCTCAACCGTGGAGGGTCATTGGAAACTGGGGGACTTGAGTGCAGAAGAGGAAAGTGGAATTCCACGTGTAGCGGTGAAATGCGTAGATATGTGGAGGAACACCAGTGGCGAAGGCGACTTTCTGGTCTGTAACTGACGCTGAGGCGCGAAAGCGTGGGGAGCAAACAGGATTAGATACCCTGGTAGTCCACGCCGTAAACGATGAGTGCTAAGTGTTAGAGGGTTTCCGCCCTTTAGTGCTGCAGCTAACGCATTAAGCACTCCGCCTGGGGAGTACGGTCGCAAGACTGAAACTCAAAGGAATTGACGGGGGCCCGCACAAGCGGTGGAGCATGTGGTTTAATTCGAAGCAACGCGAAGAACCTTACCAGGTCTTGACATCCTCTGACAACCCTAGAGATAGGGCTTTCCCCTTCGGGGGACAGAGTGACAGGTGGTGCATGGTTGTCGTCAGCTCGTGTCGTGAGATGTTGGGTTAAGTCCCGCAACGAGCGCAACCCTTGATCTTAGTTGCCAGCATTCAGTTGGGCACTCTAAGATGACTGCCGGTGACAAACCGGAGGAAGGTGGGGATGACGTCAAATCATCATGCCCCTTATGACCTGGGCTACACACGTGCTACAATGGACGGTACAAAGGGCAGCGAGACCGCGAGGTTCAGCAAATCCCATAAAACCGTTCTCAGTTCGGATTGCAGGCTGCAACTCGCCTGCATGAAGCTGGAATCGCTAGTAATCGCGGATCAGCATGCCGCGGTGAATACGTTCCCGGGCCTTGTACACACCGCCCGTCACACCACGAGAGTTTGTAACACCCGAAGTCGGTGAGGTAACCTTTTGGAGCCAGCCGCCTAAGGTGGGACAGATGATTGGGGTGAAGTCGTAACAAGGTAGCCGTATCGGAAGGTGCGGCTGGATCACCTCCTTTCTAAGGATATATGAGACGTGACGATTTGATTTTGTTTTGTTCAGTTTTGATGGTTTAATAAGGTTTTTTGCGAAAGTAAAATAACCCACCATCTAAAACATTGTTCTTTGAAAACTAGATAAAGATATATGAAGAAAGTCAAGAAATAACCGAGAATTCGCCGTTTTAGGATATCTCTTATGAGATATTTTGTTTGATTAACCTTTTGGTTAAGTTAGAAAGGGCGCACGGTGGATGCCTTGGCACTAGGAGCCGATGAAGGACGGGACTAACACCGATATGCTTCGGGGAGCTGTAAGTAAGCTTTGATCCGGAGATTTCCGAATGGGGGAACCCGCTGCACGTAATGGTGCAGTATCCATATCTGAATACATAGGGTATGGAAGGCAGACCCGGGGAACTGAAACATCTAAGTACCCGGAGGAAGAGAAAGCAAACGCGATTCCCTGAGTAGCGGCGAGCGAAACGGGATTAGCCCAAACCAAGAGGCTTGCCTCTTGGGGTTGTAGGACACTCTATACGGAGTTACAAAGGAATGAAGTAGACGAAGAAGTCTGGAAAGGCTCGTCACAGAAGGTAACAACCCTGTAGTCGAAACTTCGTTCCCTCTTGAGTGGATCCTGAGTACGGCGGGACACGTGAAATCCCGTCGGAAGCTGGGAGGACCATCTCCCAAGGCTAAATACTCCCTAGTGACCGATAGTGAACCAGTACCGTGAGGGAAAGGTGAAAAGCACCCCGGAAGGGGAGTGAAATAGAACCTGAAACCGTGTGCCTACAAGTAGTCAGAGCCCGTTAACGGGTGATGGCGTGCCTTTTGTAGAATGAACCGGCGAGTTACGATCCCATGCAAGGTTAAGTCGGAAAGACGGAGCCGCAGCGAAAGCGAGTCTGAACAGGGCGAATGAGTATGTGGTCGTAGACCCGAAACCAGGTGATCTACCCATGTCCAGGGTGAAGTTCAGGTAACACTGAATGGAGGCCCGAACCCACGCACGTTGAAAAGTGCGGGGATGAGGTGTGGGTAGCGGAGAAATTCCAATCGAACTTGGAGATAGCTGGTTCTCTCCGAAATAGCTTTAGGGCTAGCCTCATGTAGTAAGAGTCTTGGAGGTAGAGCACTGTTTGGACTAGGGGCCCTCATCGGGTTACCGAATTCAGACAAACTCCGAATGCCAAAGACTTATCCATGGGAGTCAGACTGCGAGTGATAAGATCCGTAGTCGAAAGGGAAACAGCCCAGACCACCAGCTAAGGTCCCAAAGTATACGTTAAGTGGAAAAGGATGTGGAGTTGCTTAGACAACCAGGATGTTGGCTTAGAAGCAGCCACCATTTAAAGAGTGCGTAATAGCTCACTGGTCGAGTGACTCTGCGCCGAAAATGTACCGGGGCTAAACGTATCACCGAAGCTGTGGATTGACACCGTCTGGTGTCAGTGGTAGGAGAGCGTTCTAAGGGCTGTGAAGCTGGACCGTAAGGACTGGTGGAGCGCTTAGAAGTGAGAATGCCGGTATGAGTAGCGAAAGACAGGTGAGAATCCTGTCCACCGAATGCCTAAGGTTTCCTGAGGAAGGCTCGTCCGCTCAGGGTTAGTCGGGACCTAAGCCGAGGCCGAAAGGCGTAGGCGATGGATAACAGGTTGATATTCCTGTACCACCTCTTTTCCGTTTGAGTGATGGGGGGACGCAGGAGGATAGGGTAAGCGCGCTGCTGGATATGCGCGTCTAAGCAGTTAGGCTGGTGATGAGGCAAATCCCGTCACCGTTAAGGCTGAGCTGTGACAGCGAGGGAAATATAGTACCGAAGTTCCTGATTCCACACTGCCAAGAAAAGCCTCTAGCGAGGAAAAAGGTGCCCGTACCGCAAACCGACACAGGTAGGCGAGGAGAGAATCCTAAGGTGAGCGAGAGAACTCTCGTTAAGGAACTCGGCAAAATGACCCCGTAACTTCGGGAGAAGGGGTGCTCTGGTAGGGTGCAAGCCCGAGAGAGCCGCAGTGAATAGGCCCAGGCGACTGTTTAGCAAAAACACAGGTCTCTGCGAAGCCGTAAGGCGAAGTATAGGGGCTGACGCCTGCCCGGTGCTGGAAGGTTAAGGGGAGTGCTTAGCGCAAGCGAAGGTGCGAACCGAAGCCCCAGTAAACGGCGGCCGTAACTATAACGGTCCTAAGGTAGCGAAATTCCTTGTCGGGTAAGTTCCGACCCGCACGAAAGGCGCAACGATCTGGGCACTGTCTCAACGAGAGACTCGGTGAAATTATAGTACCTGTGAAGATGCAGGTTACCCGCGACAGGACGGAAAGACCCCGTGGAGCTTTACTGTAGCCTGATATTGAATTTTGGCACAGCTTGTACAGGATAGGTAGGAGCCTTGGAAACCGGAGCGCCAGCTTCGGTGGAGGCGTCGGTGGGATACTACCCTGGCTGTGTTGAACTTCTAACCCGCGCCCCTGATCGGGGTGGGAGACAGTGTCAGGTGGGCAGTTTGACTGGGGCGGTCGCCTCCTAAAGAGTAACGGAGGCGCCCAAAGGTTCCCTCAGAATGGTTGGAAATCATTCGCAGAGTGTAAAGGCACAAGGGAGCTTGACTGCGAGACCTACAAGTCGAGCAGGGACGAAAGTCGGGCTTAGTGATCCGGTGGTTCCGCATGGAAGGGCCATCGCTCAACGGATAAAAGCTACCCCGGGGATAACAGGCTTATCTCCCCCAAGAGTCCACATCGACGGGGAGGTTTGGCACCTCGATGTCGGCTCATCGCATCCTGGGGCTGTAGTCGGTCCCAAGGGTTGGGCTGTTCGCCCATTAAAGCGGTACGCGAGCTGGGTTCAGAACGTCGTGAGACAGTTCGGTCCCTATCCGTCGTGGGCGCAGGAAATTTGAGAGGAGCTGTCCTTAGTACGAGAGGACCGGGATGGACGCACCGCTGGTGTACCAGTTGTCTTGCCAAAGGCATCGCTGGGTAGCTATGTGCGGAAGGGATAAGTGCTGAAAGCATCTAAGCATGAAGCCCCCCTCGAGATGAGATTTCCCATCACTTTATGTGAGTAAGATCCCTGAAAGATGATCAGGTAGATAGGTCTGAGGTGGAAGCGTGGCGACACGTGCAGCTGACAGATACTAATCGATCGAGGACTTAACCACAATTTATAGCGAACTCGGAATACTTTCTTTTCTTCATACCTTTATCTAGTTTTGAGAGAACGATGTTCTTTCAACTTCATACATAGTCTGGTGATTAAGGCGAAGAGGTCACACCCGTTCCCATGCCGAACACGGAAGTTAAGCTCTTCAGCGCCGATGGTAGTTGGGGGATCTCCCCCTGTGAGAGTAGGACGTCGCCAGGCAAATGAGAGGGTACCCTGATGGGTGCTCTTTTTTTGTGTTTTGAAAGAATGAAACCGAAAGGTTTAGAAAGCACTACCCTGAATATTCATCAAAAGCAGGAGCGAGGGCGGGGAGGAGCAAGAAGGTCGAGGACGCGAGGGAGAGAGCACCGGAGTGGGCTCTGCCCATGAGGATGTGAACGAGCGAAGCGGACGAAGAGATTCGCCGCTCATCGCCGGCCGAGCCTTCAGAGCCGATGGTAGTTGGGGGCTCCCCCTGTGAGAGTAGGACGTCGCCAGGCAAATGAGAGGGTACCCTGATGGGTGCTCTTTTTTGTGTTTAAAGAGAGGTGAAATCGAAAGGTTTGGAGAGGTCTTTCCTAAATATTCTTCAAAAGCAGGAGCGAGGTCGGGGAGGAGCAAGAAGGTCGAGGACGCGAGGGAGAGAGCACCGGAGTGGGCTCTGCCCATGAGGATGTGAACGAGCGAAGCGGACGAAGAGATTCGCCGCTCATCGCCGGCCGAGCCTTCAGTGCCGATGGTAGTTGGGGCTCCCCCTGTGAGAGTAAGACGTCGCCAGGCAAATGAGAGAGTACCTTGATGGGTGCTCTTTTTTTGTGTTTAAAATTAAGGGGAAAAACTTCCCTTATTTAGGGAATGACACTAAAAAATAGTTGAAATAAAGGGAGTTTTTACCGCTATTCCTTTAAAATCATGAAAAATGGGGAGAAGGGCCAGGAATAAGGGGAGAATTTACCCTTATTTATCGCTAACTCAGCCATGTTATGCAGTTTAAGGGGAATTTTACCCCTTATTTTATGGATATCAGCAAAAGCAGGAACTAGGGCGGGGAGAAGCGCTAGACGCAAAAATTTGGAATTAGACGCAATTCCCCTCTGATTAGACGCAATTATAGAATAATCGACGCAATAATTCAGAATTAGAAGCAATTAAAAGTGAAGAAATTATTTTCAATCCCAATCCGGAAAGTACTTTGATGCATACCCGCTCAAAATCCATGCATAAACAAAAATAAAAAGCGTCATTACCCGACAAAAAAGTCTGTTCGCACGTTTTTTCTGCTTTCAGACAGAATAATTCCAGATCCAGCATGATAATATAAAATCCGGTACGATGAACTCAACAGCGGTAGATAAATATCATCCTCCTCCTTTACCATTCTTCCAAAGTTAACAACCAGCCACATTAATTCCACATAAAACCTCAATTCGCAGGTTTAAGAAACCCCTTCTCCTGGGAAAACTTTTAAGGCAGATTTAATGGATTGCAATGACAAGTTGTTCTGGTGTATAATCTTAGTCAAATATAGTCAAAGTCAAAAGAGGAGGAGGCCTGATGAGGAATATTTCCGATATCATCGAAAACTATCTTAAGAAGGTTTTTGAGTCAAGCGGCAATGAGATTGTCGAGATAAAGCGCAGCGAGATTGCTGACAAGTTTCAGTGTGTCCCCTCCCAGATCAACTATGTGATCAATACGAGATTTACGATTGAGAGAGGGTATATGGTCGAGAGCAAACGGGGCGGCGGGGGATATATCCGCATTATGAAAGTGCAGTCCCTTGATCATGCCCATCTAGTCGATCAGTTGATTTCACTGGTAGATAATAGAGTCTCTCAAAGTACTGCAGAAGATTTGGTATATAGATTGGTTGAAGAAGAGGTTATTACCTTAAGAGAAGCGAAAATAATGATAAGCGTGATGGATCGCTCAGTCCTTTATATTGATCTGCCTGACAGGGATGAGTTACGGGCAAGGATGCTGAAGGCGATGCTGATTACCTTAAAATATAAATAGGAGAGGTGAGTTAATTGATTTGTCAGGAGTGCAATGAAAGACCTGCCACTCTCCATTTTACAAAGATAGTGAACGGGGAAAAGACAGAAGTCCATTTATGTGAAAGATGTGCCCAGGAAAAAGGGGAGATGTTCATGTTTGATGGATCTCCTGCCTTTTCGGTCAACAGTCTCCTTTCAGGACTTTTAAATTTGAGTCCAGCAATGAAACAGCAGGAAGCACAGATACAGCAAGAGGAAGTGCTTCAATGCGATAAGTGCAAGATGACCTTTCAGCAGTTCATTAATGTAGGCCGTTTTGGCTGTTCGAACTGTTATGAGACATTTAAAGATGAGTTGACCCCGATATTGCGGAGGGTCCACAGCGGGAATGTCGAACATCATGGGAAGGTTCCCGCACGTATGGGAGGCACCATCCATTTAAAGAAGAAGATTACAGAATTAAGGGCACAGCTGCAGCAGCTGATCCAGGATGAAGAATTTGAACAGGCTGCAGGGGTAAGGGATGAGATTCGCTCCCTTGAGAAGGAAATCCGCCAAGAGGGAGGAGAGCAGTAATGTCGATCGAGAAATTCTTGAGCCAGGCATCAAGCTCTTGGATGAGTGAAGACGGCCCTAACTCAGATATCGTTTTGAGCACCCGGATCCGCCTTGCCCGCAACTTAAAAGAATATTTGTTTCCGACACTTTTTTCTTCAGAGGAAGCAAATAAGATTCTTGGAAAGGTGCAGGGGTGCATTGACGAGGAATCAGGCGAGCACGGGAATCTTGAACTATTAAAAATGTCAGAAATGCAGACGCTTCAAAAGCGGGTCCTGATGGAAAAGCATCTTGTGAGCCCGAATCTCACAGATGACTCAAGCTATGGAGCAGTTGTGCTTTCAGAAAAAGAAGATATAAGCATCATGGTAAATGAGGAAGACCATATCCGGATTCAGTGTTTATTTCCTGGTCTCCAGTTGAAAGAGGCATTGAAAAAAGCTGATGAAATCGATGACTGGCTGGAAAGCAAGCTGGATTTTGCCTTTCATGAAAAGAGCGGTTATCTTACTTCGTGCCCGACCAATGTCGGAACCGGAATGAGAGCTTCCGTCATGATGCACCTTCCTGCCTTGATCATCACACAGCAGATGAACAGGATCATTCCTGCCATCAACCAATTAGGTCTGGTTGTTAGAGGAATTTATGGTGAAGGCAGCGAAGCTTTAGGTAACATCTTTCAAATTTCCAATCAAATCACTCTCGGAAAATCGGAAGAAGATATCGTAGATGATTTAACGGGAGTCGTCAAACAGATTATTGCTCAAGAACAATCAGCACGGGAAGCATTAGTGAAAACTTCGAACATACAATTAGAAGACAGAGTGTTCCGCTCTCTGGGTGTCCTTGAGAATTGCAGGGTAATCGAGTCAAAAGAAGCTGCTAAATGTTTGTCAGATGTGAGATTGGGGATTGATTTAGGGTATATACAAAATATATCCCGCAATATTTTGAATGAATTAATGATTCTTACCCAGCCAGGGTTTTTACAACAATATTCAGGCGGTCCGCTCCGCCCAGATGAAAGAGACATAAGAAGAGCGGCATTTATTCGGGAACGACTTAAACTTGAGAATAGAAGTAGTTAGGAGGAGACGAATATGATGTTTGGCAGATTTACTGAAAGAGCCCAGAAGGTGTTGGCTTTAGCACAGGAAGAGGCAATCCGCTTATCACACAGCAACATTGGTACGGAACACATTCTTTTAGGATTGGTTCGTGAGGGTGAAGGGATTGCAGCGAAAGGATTGACGGCCCTTGGATTAAGCCCTGAAAAAATCCAGAAAGAAGTGGAAAGCCTTATTGGGAAGGGCAAGGAGAACTCCCAGACGATCCATTACACACCGAGAGCAAAGAAGGTCATTGAACTGTCAATGGACGAAGCCAGAAAACTGGGACATTCCTATGTTGGGACAGAGCATATCCTCCTTGGCCTGATCAGAGAAGGAGAAGGAGTAGCGGCCCGTGTATTGAATAATCTTGGTGTCAGTCTGAACAAAGCCAGACAGCAAGTGCTTCAACTGCTCGGCAGCAATGAATCAAATGGGCATCAGGGCGGCACTAACACAAATGCGAACACGCCGACCTTGGATAGTCTTGCAAGAGATTTGACAGCCATTGCGCGAGAAGACAGCCTTGATCCGGTAATCGGAAGAAGCAAGGAAATCCAGCGTGTCATCGAAGTATTAAGCAGAAGAACAAAGAACAACCCTGTATTGATCGGTGAGCCTGGGGTAGGTAAAACAGCGATTGCTGAAGGACTTGCACAGCAGATCGTCAATAACGAAGTTCCTGAGATCCTTCGTGACAAACGCGTCATGACCCTGGATATGGGAACGGTTGTTGCAGGAACGAAATACCGCGGGGAATTTGAAGACCGCTTGAAAAAGGTGATGGATGAAATCCGCCAGGCGGGCAACATCATCCTCTTCATCGATGAGCTGCATACATTGATTGGTGCCGGCGGAGCGGAAGGTGCCATTGATGCATCCAACATCCTGAAGCCTTCATTGGCACGTGGTGAATTGCAATGTATCGGTGCGACGACTCTGGATGAGTACCGTAAATACATCGAAAAAGATGCGGCTTTAGAAAGAAGGTTCCAGCCAATCCAGGTGGATGAACCGACAACAGAAGAGTCCATTCAAATCTTGAAAGGCCTTCGTGACCGTTATGAAGCCCATCATCGTGTATCCATAACGGATGAGGCGATTGAAGCGGCAGTCAAGCTATCAGACCGCTATATCTCAGACCGGTTCCTTCCGGATAAAGCGATCGACCTTATCGATGAGTCAGGTTCAAAGGTGAGGCTGCGTTCTTACACCACTCCTCCTAATCTGAAAGAGCTGGAAGTGAAGCTTGAAGAGATTAGAAAAGAGAAAGATGCTGCGGTCCAAAGCCAGGAATTCGAAAAGGCGGCTTCCCTAAGAGATACGGAACAGCGCTTGAGAGAAGAGCTTGAAGATACGAAGAAAACCTGGAAAGAAAAGCAGGGGCAGGAGAACACAGAAGTGACTGTCGAGGATATAGCCAAGGTTGTATCCAGCTGGACCGGTATCCCTGTAAGCAAGCTTGCACAGACTGAAACGGATAAGCTTCTGAAGCTGGAAGAAATCCTTCACTCCCGTGTAATCGGCCAGGATGAAGCGGTTAAAGCTGTATCGAAGGCTGTAAGAAGAGCAAGAGCCGGCTTGAAAGATCCGAAAAGACCGATCGGTTCATTCGTTTTCCTTGGGCCTACTGGTGTAGGAAAAACAGAATTGGCAAGAGCACTGGCAGAATCCATGTTCGGTGATGAGGATTCGATGATCCGGATTGATATGTCCGAGTACATGGAAAAACATTCGACTTCCCGTCTTGTCGGGTCGCCTCCTGGTTATGTCGGATATGAAGAAGGCGGACAGCTTACCGAAAAAGTACGCCGCAAGCCTTATTCCGTCATCCTGCTGGATGAAATCGAAAAAGCCCATCCAGATGTGTTCAACATCCTTCTTCAAGTATTGGAAGACGGCCGGTTGACTGACAGTAAAGGACGTACAGTGGACTTCCGTAATACAGTTCTGATCATGACGTCAAACGTCGGAGCGGAATCACTTAAGAAGAATAAATATGTCGGCTTTAACATCCAGGATGGGGAACAGGATTACAAAGATATGAAAGGAAAAGTGATGGAGGAACTGAAGAGAGCCTTCCGTCCGGAATTCCTGAACCGTATCGATGAAATCATCGTCTTCCATTCACTGGAAAAAGAACATCTGAAAGAGATTGTGACATTGATGTCCGATCAATTGACAAACAGACTGAAAGAACAGGATATTTCTCTTGAGCTTACAGAGGCGGCAAAAGAGAAGATTGCCGATGAAGGCTTCGATCCTGAGTACGGAGCACGTCCGTTACGCCGTGCCATCCAGAAACATATCGAGGACCGTCTATCTGAAGAACTGCTGAAAGGAACGGTTCTTACGGGTCAAAACGTCGTCATTGATGTAGAAGATAAAGAGTTCACAGTCCGTATGAAAGAAACGAGCAACACACCTTCATAATGATCAGGTCAAGCAATCAAGGGCAGTCACTTTATTCCCTGATGGAAGACTCTGCTGCAAGGCAGGGGTTCCATCAGAGGGAAGGCTGCTCTTGGCTTGCCTTTTTTCATTTTACAAAAGGATCATAATGATGCGGCAATTTGCCACATTCCCTTGGATTGAGAGAGGAAAATTGCTATCCGGGTCTTTTTACTCCCCCCTAATTTGTCACTATCCTGCAAATGAGCTGCAATCGTTCCCTAAGTAGTATTTCAATAAAATAATTTACATAGATATAAAAGAGAGAGGTTATACAGTTGGCGAAAAAGAAAACAAAATTCATGTGTCAGTCCTGTGGATATGAATCAGCAAAATGGATGGGAAGATGTCCAGGCTGTTCTGAATGGAATAAGATGGTGGAAGAAGTAGAGATCACGGGTAAACAGCCTCGAGGGGCCTTTAAGCATTCCGTACAGCAGGGTCCGTCCAAAGCTGAAAAACTTGTATCCATTGAATCGAAACAGGAGCCCCGGGTAGAAACGGATTCCAGAGAGTTAAACAGGGTGCTTGGAGGGGGAGTGGTCCCCGGTTCTCTTGTCCTCATCGGCGGAGATCCAGGTATCGGAAAATCGACTTTGCTTTTACAGGTTTCATCCCAGTTAGCTGAGGGTAAACATAAAGTTCTATATATATCCGGTGAGGAATCAATTAAACAGACAAAGCTGAGAGCAGACCGTTTGGAGATCAAAGCGGATGATCTTTATATATACGCAGAAACCAACCTGGAAGCCATTCATGGGACCATTGAGGAGCTTTCTCCTGAATTTGTGATTGTGGACTCCATCCAGACCATCTTCCATCCGGAAGTGACGTCTGCCCCGGGAAGTGTATCACAGGTCCGGGAATGTACGGCAGAATTAATGAGGATTGCCAAAACAAAAGGAATTGCGATATTTATAGTCGGGCATGTTACAAAAGAGGGGTCCATTGCAGGTCCGAGGCTATTGGAACATATGGTCGATACCGTCCTGTATTTTGAAGGCGAGAGGCATCACGCTTACAGGATTCTGAGAGCGGTCAAAAACCGGTTTGGTTCGACGAATGAAATGGGAATCTTTGAAATGAAGGAACTGGGCCTTGAGGAAGTGGATAACCCGTCCGAGATTTTCCTGGAAGAAAGGTCGCAGGGAGCTGCGGGTTCGACGGTAGTCGCCTCCATGGAAGGCACGAGGCCGGTTCTTGTCGAAATCCAGGCACTTGTTACGCCGACAAGCTTCAACAATCCACGGAGGATGGCGACAGGAATCGACCACAGCAGAGTGTCATTGATCATGGCTGTTCTTGAAAAGCGTGCCGGCTTTCTGCTTCAGCATCAGGATGCCTACCTGAAAGTGGCAGGCGGTGTAAAGCTTGATGAACCTGCCATTGACCTGGCGGTTGCAGCATCCATTGCCTCCAGTTTCCGGGACCAGTCATCCGACCCATTCGATTGCATTATCGGCGAGGTTGGACTGACGGGTGAGATCCGCCGTGTGTCCAGGATTGAACAGCGTGTTCAGGAAGCGGCGAAGCTGGGCTTTAAAAGAGTCATCATTCCTGCTAATAATATCGGGGGGTGGAAGGCACCTTCCGGAATTGAGATCATCGGTGTGAAAAATATCAATGAAGCGCTGAAGCAAATTTTAGGAGGATAAATACATGAATGAAAAGAAGGTACAGGATAAGTCGATGTCCGATATCTTGCAGTTCGTTGCTCCGGGGTCGCCGCTCCGCGAGGGCATCGATAATGTCCTTAGAGCAAATACGGGAGGGCTTATTGTTATTGGCTACAATGATAAAGTGAAATCATTAGTGGATGGCGGCTTTCATATAAACAGTGTATTTTCGCCGAGTTATCTTTATGAACTGGCTAAAATGGACGGAGCGATCATCTTAAATGATTCAGGGACCAAGATCATCCTGGCCAATGCGCAGCTCGCCCCCGATGCCACTGTACCTTCTTCTGAGACCGGCATGAGGCACCGGACGGCAGAGCGTGTTGCCAAGCAGACCAAGTGCCTTGTGATTGCCATTTCGCAAAGAAGAAATGTCATCACCTTATATCAAGGCAATTTCAGGTATGCCTTGAAGGATATATCCAATATCCTTACAAAAGCCAACCAGGCGATCCAGACGCTCGAGAAGTACAAGGTTGTGCTCGACCAAAGCATCTCTAACCTTTCCGTGCTTGAATTCGAAGAGCTGGTGACCTACAGTGATCTCCTTCAGGTCCTTCACCGATTTGAAATGGTCCTTAGGATCAAAAATGAACTCTTGACCTATTTAAGTGAGCTTGGAACAGAAGGAAGGCTGATCCGGCTGCAGATGAATGAACTGCTTTCAGACATAGAAGAGGAAGCGATGCTGATTATCAGAGATTACTCCCATGCCCGGGATATCAAACCATTCGATGTTCTGCATAAGTTTCAGGAGCTTGTCCATTCCGAAGTACTGGATGACACGGTGCTCCTCAAGCTGCTGGGCTATAATGGATACATCCATTTGGACGATGGCATCTGTCCGAGAGGTTACCGTGTATTGAATAAAATCCCGAGGCTGCCGATCGTCATCATTGAGAACCTTGTGACCAATTTTGAGATCTTGCCGAATATCCTGAAAGCAGACGTAGAGGCTTTGGATGATGTTGAAGGAATCGGGGAGGTCAGGGCCCGCAAAATCAAACAGGGGTTGAAATTGATCAGGGAACAAACGTTTGCGGACAGGCAGCTTTAGGTCATTTGTCACACCAGCAGCTTTATGTTAAAATATGACTTTTTTAAAATTGACACCCTATTGATTAAGTGTTAGCCTTTTTAAAAAGGCTGGAAGCATAAGGAACTATACTAATATAACAGTAGTGTATCTTTTTAGTTACATTCAAAAAATATTGCGATTTTATACGTTTCAAAAATAGGAAATTGTTTATAATGAGTAGGAGGAGGTGAGGGGATGTTAAAGAGAATCGTTCAAGCATGTTTCCTTATTCTTGGGGGGACATTAGGGATTTTTCTTCTTCCCGATTTACTAACACTAATAAATTTGTCAGATGAACCGTTATTAAACAACCCTTATATAACTGCCATCTTAGGAGCTATTATTTTTTATATATTAACTTTCTGGGCAGTTAAGTACGTGGAGAACTTTGTGAAGTGGTTTGAAGATACGCTGGTGAAAGCGCCGGTAACCGATCTCCTTTTCGGAAGCTTGGGATTAATTCTCGGTTTATTCGTCGCTTATCTCTTCGGAATTCCTTTTAACTCTATGGAGATCCCGATTGTCAATACAGTCGTGCCGATCCTGCTGACCCTTCTGCTGGGATATCTTGGATTCCAGGTTGGGTTCAAGAAAAGAGATGAACTGATCAACCTATTCTCGATGGGCAGCAAAGACAAAGGGAAAAAGAAAGGGTCTGAAGATGAGATTGATGCTCCGGAGAAGACGCTTAAGATTCTGGATACGAGTGTCATCATCGATGGACGCATTGCCGACATCTGTCAAACCGGATTCCTTGAAGGGATTATTGTCATTCCGCAATTCGTACTGGAAGAACTGCAGCATATCGCCGACTCTTCAGATGTGTTAAAAAGAAACCGGGGAAGACGCGGACTTGATATCCTGAACCGGATCCAAAAAGAACTTCCGATCGAAGTCCAGATTTATGAGGGGGACTTTGAGGAAATCCAGGAAGTGGACAGCAAGCTTGTGAAGCTGGCAAAGATTACGAACGGGATTGTCGTAACGAATGACTTTAACTTAAATAAAGTATGTGACTTGCAGAGTGTGCAGGTTTTGAATATCAATGATCTTGCAAATGCAGTCAAGCCTGTCGTTCTGCCTGGAGAAGAATTGCGCGTCCAGGTCATTAAGGATGGGAAAGAACAAAAGCAAGGTATTGCATACCTGGATGACGGCACAATGATTGTTGTAGAAGAAGGCAGGAACTATATCGGCAAGAGCATTGAAGTGCTTGTGACAAGCGTACTTCAAACTTCTGCCGGAAGAATGATTTTTGCTAAACCGAAACAATTGGAAAAAGCGTTATAATCCATAGGTGTAAATAACAGCATGGTAAACCGGCGGTGGCGAATGTTCTCTGGAAAGAGTTCCGTCACCGCCTTTTTATCAGTATAAGGGAGATAGGAGTATACATATGAAATACCAGGTAATTATCCCGGCGGCAGGACAGGGGAAAAGAATGAAAGCGGGTAAGAACAAGCTGCTGCTGGAATTAGAAGGGCGTCCAATCCTTATTCATACACTGGAAGTATTCGAAAGGGATTCTGATTGTGAAGGAATTATCCTCGCAGTTCATTCCGATGATAAAGAGGCATTGGCAGAACTGGCCGTAACGCATGAAATAACGAAGGTGAAGAACATGGTCCTTGGCGGTAAAGAACGCCAGGACAGCGTATACAATGCACTTAAGTCTGTTGAAAATGCGGAAATGGTGCTAGTTCATGATGGTGCCCGCCCATTCATTGCGGGAAGCGTCATTAAAGAACTGGTGAAAGAAGCCGAAATAAGAGGAGCGGCCATCGCGGCTGCCCCTGTAAAGGATACGATTAAGAAAGCGGCGGATGGTGTAGTACAGGAGACGATTGAGCGTTCAAGCTTATGGCAGGTCCAGACTCCGCAGGCTTTTCGCACCCAGCTTTTGATGGATGCCCACCAGAGGGCTGAACGGGAAGGCTTTACAGGAACAGACGATGCCTCGCTTGTAGAGCGGATGGGCGAGGAAGTCGGAATTATTGAAAGTGACTATGATAATATTAAGATAACAACGCCGGAGGATTTATACTTTGCAGAAGCAATCCTGGCAAAGAGAAGGCAAAATAACTAGCTATGGAAAGGAAGTATTATTCATGTTCAGGATCGGACAAGGGTTTGATGTTCATCAATTGACGGAAGGGAGGCCGCTGATCATCGGAGGAATCACCATCCCCTATGAAAAGGGACTGCTTGGTCACTCTGATGCGGATGTGCTCCTGCATACAGTTGCAGACGCATGCCTTGGTGCCATAGCGGCAGGTGATATCGGAAAGCATTTCCCTGATACAGACCCTGAATTCAAAGATGCAGACTCAGGGAAATTATTAAGCCATGTTTGGAATCTGGTGAAAGAGGAAGGCTATGAACTGGCCAATATCGATTGCACCATCATTGCCCAGATGCCAAAAATGGCTCCGTATATCACACAAATGAGAGAAAGAATCGCGGAACTCCTTGAAGCGGATATTTCCCAGGTGAACGTAAAAGCAACCACATCAGAAAAACTGGGCTTCACCGGCCGAGGAGAAGGAATAGCCGCGCAAGCTACCGTGCTGGTTGTAAAAACAACAAAATAATAATATAACTTTATTCATGAACCCAACGGTGATAAAATATTGCAGAGATACTGAGAATCGAGGAGGAAATACTCATGACAAACGAAATCAGAGTGCGTTATGCTCCGAGTCCAACAGGACATTTACATATCGGTAATGCCAGAACAGCGCTTTTCAACTACCTTTTTGCCCGTAATACAGGCGGAAAGTTCATTATCAGGGTTGAAGATACAGACGAAAAACGAAACATTGAAGGCGGCGAAGAAAGTCAGCTGAAATACTTGCAATGGCTCGGCATCGACTGGGATGAAAGTGTGGACAAAGGCGGCGAATATGGCCCATACCGCCAGTCTGAAAGAAACCATATCTACAGCAAGTATTATCAGGAGCTATTAGATAAAGGCCTTGCATATAAGTGTTACTGTACAGAAGAAGAGCTTGAAGCGGAACGTGAAGCACAGCAGGCAAGAGGCGAAATGCCAAGATACTCCGGAAAATGTGCCAACCTTTCTCAGGAAGACCAAGAGAAGCTTGCTGCTGAAGGACGCCAGCCGAGCATCCGTTTTAAAGTACCTGCAGGAAAAGTATACAAGTTCAATGATATCGTAAAAGACGATGTTTCCTTCGAATCGGATGGAATCGGCGATTTCGTTATCGTAAAGAAGAATGGAATTCCGACATACAACTTTGCTGTTGCAGTCGATGATTATCTGATGAAGATCACTCATGTGCTCCGTGGCGATGACCATATTTCCAATACGCCGAAACAGTTGATGGTTTTTGAAGCATTCGGATGGGAAGCGCCTGTTTATGGACATATGACATTGATCGTCAATGAAAACCGTAAAAAGCTGAGCAAGCGCGACGAAACGATCATCCAGTTCATCGAGCAATATGAAGAGCTTGGGTATCTACCTGAAGCACTATTCAACTTTATTGCATTATTGGGCTGGTCTCCAAAAGGGGAAGAAGAGCTGTTCAGTAAAGAGCAGTTCATAGATATCTTTGATCCTGAACGCTTATCAACTTCACCTGCTGTTTTCGATAAGCAGAAGCTTCTTTGGGTGAACAACCAGTACATGAAGAATCTTGATCTTGAACAGGTTGCTGCTTTAGCGATCCCTCATTTAGTGAAGGCTGGCAAAATCAGTGAAAATCCTACAGAAGAAGAAAGAGACTGGGCACTTAAATTGATCGCATTGTATCAGGAGCAAATGAGCTACGGTGCTGAAATCGTTGAGCTTTCCGGAATGTTCTTCAAGGACGATATCGAGTACGACCAAGAGGCAAAAGAGGTGCTTGACGAAGAGCAGGTGCCGGAAGTACTGCGTGCTTTCGTAAATGAAATCGACCAGCTGGAAAATTACGAAGCAGCGGAAATCAAAAAATCAATCAAAGCAGTACAAAAGTCAACCGGCCAAAAAGGGAAGAAGCTGTTCATGCCGATCCGTGCGGCAGTCTCCGGCCAGACACATGGCCCTGAGCTTCCGAATGCCATTGAACTTTTAGGGAAAGATAAAGTAAAACATCGAATTGAGAGTCTTTTGGGTTAACATTTCCTCGAGATTGTAATATATTAAAAGTACTATAAATCGAATATGAAAAAGTGTTGATGAGGAGAAGTAAAAAAACGAAGCTTTCCAGAGAGAACCATCACCGGCTGAAAGTGGTTTAAGCCTCTCGTTTTTTGAAATGCACCTCTGAGTCCTTTATTGAAAATAGTATGTAAAGGCGGTTTCCTTCCGTTACAAGGAATAAAGTTGGGGGAGAACTGCGTGTTTTACCCAAACAGAGTGGAACCGCGCCGAAAGCGTCTCTGTCTTAAGGACAGAGGCGTTTTTTTGTTTCCTGAAAATACCGGTAGTTTCTGGTTTTAATCAGAGAAATGAGTATATTGGAGGCTGACATCATTTTTGATGAAGGTGTTTGATTCTTATGATTTGGAAGAAGTGAAATCACTTAGTTATCATTTTGTTGATTGGAACGAAAGGTGTCCGACTCCTGCGGGATTAGCGGGACAGGTGAGACCCCGCAGGCGCAGCCGAGGAGGCTCACCGCCCGCCCCGCGGAGTCGAGCACCTGTAGTGGAAATCAACATGCATATGTTGCAAGAAAGGAGGGAACGCAGTTGTTCAAGCGTCTAAGAGAAGACATACAGACCGTGTTCGAGCAGGATCCGGCAGCACGCAATTCAATTGAAGTGATATTAACGTATTCAGGATTACATGCGATTTGGGCCCACAGACTTGCCCACGCATTTTATAAACGGAAATTCTATTTCATTGCCAGAGTGATTTCCCAGATAAGCCGCTTCTTTACAGGTGTCGAAATTCACCCTGGAGCGGTGATCGGCAGAGGATTCTTCATTGACCATGGAATGGGCGTCGTCATTGGGGAAACATGTGAAATCGGGGATAACGTGACCATCTTTCAGGGAGTCACCCTGGGTGGAACCGGCAAGGAAAAAGGGAAACGCCATCCGACCATCAAAGACAATGCACTGGTTGCCACAGGCGCAAAAGTACTAGGTTCAATCGTTGTTGGAGAGAATTCTAAAATAGGAGCAGGTTCGGTGGTTCTGAAGGATGTTCCGCCTAATTCAACCGTAGTCGGTATTCCAGGCAGAGTCGTCATTAAAGACGGCGTGAA
Organism: Bacillus salacetis; assembly: GCF_049177075.1. Taxonomy (GTDB): domain Bacteria; phylum Bacillota; class Bacilli; order Bacillales; family Bacillaceae_B; genus Rossellomorea; species Rossellomorea salacetis_A. The sequence continues at coordinate 122,769 of NZ_CP185377.1, forward strand.
GGTAAAAGAGAAAGACTTCAATCACACTGATCTTCCAGATCCGGTGGCAGACCGGTGCAACGACTTGGAAAATCAAATACTGTCACTGAAAAAAATGCTCGCAGAAGCGCAAAAGAAAGGGGATATCCGGCAAAATGACCATTAAAATTTTCAATACACTAACCAGGAAAAAAGAAGAATTCAAACCGCTTGAAGAAGGAAAGGTAAAGATGTATGTCTGCGGTCCAACGGTATACAATTATATTCATATAGGAAATGCACGCCCGGCTATCGTCTTTGATACGGTTCATCGTTATTTTGAATACAGGGGCTATGATGTTAACTTTGTATCAAATTTCACGGATGTCGATGATAAATTGATCAAAGCTGCAAATGAACTAGGAGAAGACGTGCCAACCATCGCCGAGCGTTTCATTGAGGCATATCATGAAGACACTGGGGCTCTGGGATGCCAGAGAGCGGATGTCCATCCGCGTGTAACAGAGAATATGGACATTATCATTGATTTTATCCAGGCCTTGATTGACAAAGGATATGCCTATGAATCTCAAGGGGATGTCTACTACAGAACAAGAAAGTTTGAAGGTTACGGCAAACTTTCCCATCAATCGATTGATGAATTGAAGGTCGGAGCAAGGATTGAGGCAGGAGAAAAAAAGGAAGACCCATTGGACTTCGTACTTTGGAAAGCAGCCAAGGAAGGTGAAATATTCTGGGAGAGCCCTTGGGGCCAAGGAAGACCGGGCTGGCATATCGAGTGCTCCGCAATGGCGAAGAAGTATCTGGGCGAGACGATCGATATCCATGCAGGCGGACAGGATTTAGCCTTCCCGCATCACGAAAATGAAATTGCACAGTCTGAAGCGCTCAATAACCAGACATTTGCCCGCTATTGGATGCATAACGGCTATATTAACATCGATAATGAAAAGATGTCCAAGTCGCTTGGAAACTTTGTTCTTGTGCATGACATCATTAAAGAACAAGATCCGCAAGTCCTGAGATTTTTCATGCTGTCCGTCCATTACCGCCATCCGATCAATTACAACTTGGAACTGCTCGAAAATGCCAAGACAGGGTTGGATCGTCTGAAGACATCTTATGAAAACCTGAAACACAGAAGGGAAGTATCCGCGGAGCTGACTGATAATAATCAGGATTGGCTTGAAAAGATTGCTTCACTGAAAACCGAATTCATCAAGGAAATGGACGATGATTTCAATACAGCCAACGGAATTTCTGTTTTATTTGAGCTCTCCAGGCAAGCGAACTATTACCTTATGGAAAAGAATACATCCGTTACAGTGATCGATGAATTCATAAAGCATTTCCAGGAGTTTTTCGAAGTGCTGGGGCTGAAACTCGAAGAAACAGGATTGCTGGATGAAGAAATCGAAGAAATGATCAACCAGCGCAACCAGGCGAGAAAAGACCGTAACTTCCAACTCGCAGATGAGCTTCGCGACAAGCTGAAAGACTTGAACATCATTCTTGAAGACACGGCACAGGGAACGCGCTGGAAAAGAGGATAATCATGTTATACCAGCAAAATGAAAATATCGATGCTAAACAAATGAATGCCCTGACTCTGGCTTATATGGGGGATGCCGTATATGAAACCTATGTACGGCAGTTCCTTCTCCAGACAGGGAGGGTAAAACCAAACCAGCTGCACCGGGCGGCGACTGGCTATGTTTCGGCAAAAGCACAGGCGGCTGCACTTAAAGTTATTTCAGACAGGGATTTGCTGTCCGAAGAGGAATGGGCAATTGTCCGCAGGGGGAGAAACGCCAAATCCGGAACCATCCCGAAGAATACGGATGTGCAGACTTACAGATACAGCACAGCTTTTGAAGCGTTAATTGGTTATTTATTTTTGCAGAACCGGAAAGAACGCCTTGAAGAACTGATACAAATGATTTTGGAAGATAATAAGAACACCGACCAGAAAGGAGGATCATGATGAGCAGTGAATTTATCGCTGGCAGAAATCCTGTAATGGAAGCACTTAAGTCAGGCAGGGAAATCAATAAGATTTGGATTGCAGAAGGCTCGCAAAAAGGGTCCATGGGGCAAATCACCAAGCTGGCAAAAGAAAAGAAAGTCCTGATCCAGTTTGTACCGAAACAGAAGATAGAAGGGATGGTCAAGGAAAACCATCAGGGAGTTGTCGCATCGGTAGCGGCTTACCAGTATGCAGATATGGACGAGCTGTATGCAAGAGCAGAGCAGCGGGGTGAGACACCATTCTTTTTAATGTTGGATGAACTTGAAGATCCCCACAATCTTGGCTCGATCATGAGGACGGCTGATGCGTCGGGTGTCCATGGGATCATCATTCCAAAAAGAAGGGCAGTGGGCCTTACGGCTACAGTGGCAAAAGCATCGACTGGAGCGATTGAACATATTCCTGTAGCACGCGTCACTAATCTCGCACAGACGATTGATGAGTTAAAGGATAAAGGCATCTGGGTAGCCGGAACGGATGCAAAAGGCGCCGACGATTACCGCAGGCTTGATGGGACTTTGCCCATGTGCCTTGTCATCGGCAGTGAAGGGAAAGGAATTGGCCGTTTAATAAGAGATAAGTGTGATTTTCTTATTAAGATGCCTATGGTTGGGCATGTAACATCATTGAATGCCTCTGTCGCAGCCAGCATTCTGATGTATGAGGTCTACCGCAAACGCCATCCTTTGGGAGAGTAGGGGAAGATGAACATTCTCCTCGTAGATGGATACAACATTATTGGGGCCTGGCCGGAGCTTAGGGATTTGAAGAACAAAGACCTTGCTGCGGCCAGGGACCGCCTGGTGGAATGTATGGCCGAGTATCAAGGGTATACAGGTTACAGGGTCATTGTTGTTTTTGATGCTCAGTATGTAAGTGGTATTGAAAGAAAATATAAAAATTCCAGAGTCGATGTCTTTTATACAAGGGAAAACGAGACAGCGGATGAAAGAATTGAAAAGCTGGCAATCGAGCTGAACAATATTAAAACCCAAATCTATGTCGCTACCTCCGACTTCACCGAGCAGTGGGCCATATTCGGACAGGGGGCACTGCGGAAATCAGCGCGCGAACTTTTTAATGAATGGCAGTCCATACAAAAAAAGATTGAAAAAAATGTGAAGAAAACGGTTGAGGGCAAGCCTTCGTCCAAGATCACCCTGACAGAAGAAGTGGCAGAAATTTTTGAAAAATGGCGCAGAGGACAGCGATGACCTGTTGACGCTTACAAAAACTGTACTGTATAATATTTCTATCTATTGTTTGCGCGAGGGGGATATGTGTGGACATTCACAGCAGCACAGGAGAACTGAAAGCTCTACTAGAGACGATGGACGACGAAGCCGTGATTGAGATGGTTCACCAGGGAGAAAGTGAAGCGCTGGATTTTCTTATCAAAAAATATCGGAATTTTGTGAGAGCGAAGGCAAGATCGTATTTTCTGATTGGCGCGGATAAAGAGGATATTGTTCAGGAGGGCATGATCGGGCTGTACAAAGCGATACGCGATTATAAAGAGGACAAACTGACCTCTTTTAAAGCATTTGCCGAGCTTTGCATTACCAGGCAGATCATCACAGCCATCAAAACAGCGACGCGGCAAAAGCATATTCCGTTGAATTCCTATGTGTCATTGGACAAGCCTATTTATGATGAAGAATCGGACAGGACCCTTCTGGATGTCATAACGGGTGCCAAAATAACCAATCCTGAAGAACTGATCATCAACAGGGAAGAGTTTGACAGCATGGAAGATAAGATGGCAGAACTCTTGAGTGACCTTGAGCGGAAAGTATTATCACTTTATCTTGACGGCCAATCCTATCAGGAGATCTCTGAGGAATTGAACCGCCATGTGAAATCGATAGACAACGCTCTGCAAAGGGTCAAACGAAAGCTTGAAAGGTACTTGGAAGTAAGGGAAATCACCCTTTAGGGCTCCCGGCGCCTTATTGACATAAGGGCATCACCGTGTTATTTTTGATAGGACTTTACTAGTATTATGCACAGCAGGTGAAATTATGAGCAGCAAAATTGTTTTAGCGTGCAATGAATGTGGTTCCCGGAATTATACCGCTCCCAATAACAGAAGCGGAAAGCAAGATAGATTAGAGTTGAAAAAGTTTTGCAGTACATGCAATGCCCACACAATTCATAGAGAGACCAAGTAAGAACACTTTATGATAGATGCCCGGTGATATATACAAGTTGGAGGTAACAACAGATGTTTAAATTCTTTAGCAATGTCTCATCAGAGATGAAAAAGGTAAGCTGGCCTAAACGCAAGGAACTTACCCGCTACACAATTACTGTCATTTCTACTGTTATTTTTGTTGCACTTTTCTTTACAGTTATTGATTTGGGAATCTCTGAAATCATCCGTCTTATTCCCGGCAGATAAAACTCTATAGTTTTATAGCGGCCTGTCACAATAATAGAGAAATGCAGAATGCATTGTATATAGAGATAGAATTCATGGTATAATGACATTTAATAGCGCAAAACTTCTAGGAACCCGTTGAAAACCGGGTTTTTTCATTTGGGCGAAAAAAAGTTTTGATTATGTTTATTTAGAGGAGGGACGGACTTTAAGTCCTAATAAATGGAGAAGAACTGGTATGTTGTCCATACTTACTCAGGATACGAGAACAAAGTAAAGGCAAATTTGGAAAAACGTGTTGAATCAATGGGAATGCAAGACAAGATTTTCCGTGTGGTCGTACCTGAAGAAGAAGAAACAGAAATTAAGAACGGCAAGAAAAAAGTAGTCAAAAAGAAAGTGTTCCCTGGTTATGTGATCGTGGAAATCGTCATGACGGATGACTCATGGTATGTTGTGCGCAACACACCTGGAGTAACAGGATTCGTTGGCTCCACAGGCTCCGGTTCTAAACCGACGCCGCTTCTTCCTGAAGAAGTGAATACGCTCCTGAAGCAAATGGGCATGGTGGAGAAGAAGATCGATGTGAACTTCGAATTAGGCGAAACGGTTACAGTAACAGAAGGTCCTTTTGCCAATTTCACAGGCACAATCGAAGAGATCGATGCAGCTAAAGCGAAAGTCAAAGTACTGGTAAATATGTTCGGCCGGGAAACACCGGTAGAGCTGGAATTTACACAAATTGATAAATTATAATCTAAAAGAACTTGAAATTACATTTGAAAAGTGATAATATTTCATAAGTCAGTCTGTCTCCAAGAGAGACTGCTGTACTACAAATTAAGTTCTTTATGTTGATAAAGACATTTTTTACATTGAGTGGGAGGGCAATACTGGCCCTATTACCACATCACGGACTTTAAGGAGGTGTGTCTCGTGGCTAAAAAAGTAGTTAAGGTTGTTAAGTTGCAAATCCCTGCTGGTAAAGCAAATCCAGCGCCGCCGGTTGGTCCAGCACTTGGTCAAGCTGGTGTTAATATCATGGGATTCTGTAAGGAGTTTAATGCTCGCACAGCTGATCAAGCTGGCTTGATTATCCCTGTTGAAATTTCGGTATTTGAAGACCGTTCATTTACATTCATCACTAAAACTCCACCTGCTGCAGTTTTACTTAAAAAAGCAGCTGGTATCGAGTCAGGTTCTGGTGAACCAAACCGTAACAAAGTTGCAACGGTTAAACGTGACAAAGTACGTGAAATCGCTGAAACGAAAATGCCTGACTTAAACGCTGCAAGCGTAGAAGCGGCTATGTTAATGGTTGAAGGTACTGCGCGCAGCATGGGTATTGTCATCGAAGACTAATACCTGTTTAGTTGAATGTGCATGTTGGACGAGGTTGCGATGATGAAATGGTTGTTTCACTCGCAACCTTTATTCGTGGGAGGTTATTCCGCTAAAACCACAATCAAGGAGGAAATAATAATGGCTAAAAAAGGTAAGAAGTATCTTGAAGCTCAAAAGCTGGTAGATCGCTCTCAAGCTTACAATGTAGCTGAAGCGGTTGAACTAGTGAAAAAGACAAACTTTGCTAAGTTTGATGCATCTGTAGAAGTGGCTTTCCGTCTTGGAGTAGACACTCGTAAAAATGACCAGCAAATCCGTGGAGCAGTTGTACTTCCACACGGAACTGGTAAAACTCAAAAAGTTCTTGTATTCGCAAAAGGCGAGAAAGCAAAAGAAGCAGAAGCTGCTGGCGCTGACTTCGTAGGCGAATCAGACTTAATCGCGAAAATCAACCAAGGCTGGTTCGATTTCGATGTAATCGTTGCTACACCTGACATGATGGGTGAAGTTGGTAAACTTGGACGTGTCCTTGGACCAAAAGGTCTAATGCCAAACCCTAAAACAGGTACGGTAACATTCGATGTTGAAAAAGCGGTTAACGAAATCAAAGCTGGTAAAGTAGAATACCGTGCTGACAAAGCTGGTAACGTACATGTTCCAATCGGTAAAGTATCATTCGATACAGACAAGCTTGTTGAGAACTTCACTACAATGTACGATACAATGCTTAAAGCGAAACCAGCTGCTGCTAAAGGAACTTACGTGAAAAACGTAGCTGTTACTTCAACAATGGGTCCTGGAGTAAAAGTAGATCCTTCAACATTCGCTGTAAAATAATTTAAAATTGATATTGACTTAACAGATTGGGTGTTATATAATTCATTCTGTTGTTAAAAAATAAATAACATTTGTACCGTAGACAGCAGGGGCTGACAAGCTTAAAATCCTGCCGAGGTAATTGCGATATAACGATTCTTACAGAATTCGTATGCAATGCCTTCATGTCTATTTGCGATATGAAGGCATTTTTATTGTGATAGACCGGTATGAATGTTCATCAGAAATCTACAGGAGGTGTAATGATGAGCAGCATTCTTGATCAAAAGAAACAACTAGTTGAAGAAATCTCTGATAAGATGAAAAACAGTGTATCTACTATCATCGTAGATTACCGTGGATTAGACGTATCTGAGGTTACTGAACTTCGTAAACAACTTCGTGAAGCTGGAATCGACTTCAAAGTATACAAAAATACAATGACACGTCGTGCAGCTGAAGCGGCTGGTTTCGAAGGTTTAAATGAAGTGTTGACTGGACCGAACGCAATTGCGTTCAGTACAGAAGAGGTTGTGGCTCCTGCGAAGATCCTTAACAACTTCGCTAAAGACCACGAAGCTCTTGAAATCAAAGCGGGTATTATCGAAGGCACGGTTACTTCTGTAGAAGAAGTTAAAGCGATCGCTGAACTTCCATCTCGCGAAGGTCTTCTTTCCATGCTTCTCAGCGTGCTTCAAGCACCAATGCGCAACTTCGCGTTGGCGACGAAAGCAGTTGCGGACCAAAAAGAAGAGCAAGGCGCTTAATCCTGCAAGTTAACTTGCAAACAAAATTAAAATTAACCTTATAATATAGGAGGAAATATAAAATGAGTAAAGAGCAAATTATCGATGCTATCAAAGAAATGTCTGTTCTTGAATTAAACGATCTTGTAAAAGCTATTGAAGAAGAATTTGGTGTAACTGCTGCTGCTCCTGTAGCAATGGGCGCTGCTGGTGGCGGAGACGCTGCTGCAGAACAAACTGAATTTGACGTTGTTCTTGAGAGCGCTGGTTCTCAAAAAATCAAAGTTATCAAAGTTGTTCGTGAAATCACAGGCCTTGGTCTTAAAGAAGCGAAAGAACTTGTTGATAACACTCCTAAAGCGCTTAAAGAAGGCGTTTCTAAAGAGGAAGCTGAAGAACTTAAAGCTAAACTTGAAGAAGTTGGAGCTGGCGTAGAAGTTAAGTAATTCACGACAGATTTAAAAGCTCGCTTATATAGCGAGCTTTTTTGTTCTGTTAGTTGAGAATTCCCGCATATAATTCAAGCCGGGTTTCAGTGTCTGGCTGGAAAACACCGGATGGGAGGCTTTTGATGACAAATCATTATTATTCCCGTACACCTGAGGTGGAGAGTGATCCTCAGAATGTAGAAACAGTGTTGAGAGAGTTTAAGTTTCGTTTTAAGACAGACCAGGGTGTTTTTTCGAAGAATGAAATTGACTTTGGTTCCCGTCTGCTGATCGATGCATTTAAGGAAAATGGAGTTGAAGGGCCGCTTCTTGATGTGGGTTGTGGTTACGGGCCGGTCGGACTTTCAATGGCTAAATCATTTCCGGAACGCACCGTTCATATGGTGGATGTCAACGAGAGAGCATTGGGTCTTGCGAAAGAAAATGCGAGTGGTAATGGAATATCGAATGTTTCAATTTATGAAAGCAGCTGCTTTGAGAATGTCAGCGAGAATCACTTCTCCGCCATTCTGACAAACCCGCCTATCAGGGCTGGTAAATCGGTTGTTCATGAAATACTTGCAGACAGCTATGATCATCTGGCTGAAGGCGGCGAGTTATGGGTTGTGATCCAGAAGAAGCAAGGTGCCGCATCAGCGCAGAAAAAGATGGAAGAAGTCTACGGGAATGCAGAAGTCGCGGCCAAGAAAAAAGGCTATCAGATTTTAAAATCCGTAAAAGAAAATTAATTGACGTAACATAGGGGCTATGTTAGTATTATAAAATGCAAAAATATTATTTTCCGGAATTATGTCCATATGTATAAAGTATGGATTATATGGAAAAGATTATAAAATAATAGCTCGTTATGTGGAAAATGAGGTTTTATGGAGTAAAACCCTTTTTCTTTTTGTCTTATGGTAGAGTGGTTGTGCTGCTTTAAGACCAATAGAGGCAACCAAAACGTTTGATTTGAGGGGTGAATCAGTTGACAGGTCAACTAGTTCAGTATGGACGACACCGCCAACGCAGAAGTTTTGCGCGTATCAGTGAAGTATTAGATTTACCAAATTTAATCGAAATTCAAACATCCTCCTATCAATGGTTTCTTGATGAGGGATTAAGAGAGATGTTTCGCGACATTTCTCCGATTGAGGACTTCACTGGTAATCTTTCCTTGGAGTTTATTGATTACAGCCTTGGAGAGCCAAAGTACTCGGTGGAAGAATCAAAAGAGCGAGATGTAACATATTCAGCGCCGTTAAGAGTAAAGGTCCGTTTGTTAAACAAGGAAACCGGCGAAGTTAAGGACCAGGATGTATTTATGGGTGATTTCCCGTTAATGACAGATACGGGAACATTCGTGATCAATGGGGCGGAACGCGTCATTGTATCACAGCTTGTTCGTTCACCTAGTGTTTACTTCAGCGGCAAAATGGACAAAAACGGCAAAAAAGGTTTCACAGCTACCGTTATTCCAAACCGCGGTGCGTGGCTGGAATATGAAACAGATGCGAAAGATGTAGTGCATGTGCGTATTGACCGCACACGTAAATTACCGGTTACGGTTCTTTTGCGTGCACTAGGGTTTGGTTCTGATCAAGAAATCATCGATCTGATTGGCGACAATGAGTATATCCGCAATACACTCGAAAAGGATAACACAGAAGGTATTGAGAAAGCGCTTCTTGAAATCTATGAGCGCCTTCGTCCGGGTGAACCGCCTACAGTTGAAAATGCAAAGAGTCTTTTAGTTTCCCGTTTCTTTGATCCTAAAAGATATGATCTTGCAAATGTGGGACGCTACAAAATGAACAAAAAGCTTCACATCAAAAACCGACTTTTCGGACAGACTCTTGCGGAAACGCTGGCAGATCCGGAAACAGGTGAGATTGTAGCTGAAAAGGGTACTGTGCTTGACCGCCGTGCTCTTGACAAAATTATTCCTTACTTAGAAAACGGCATCGGCTTCAAGACCTACCAGCAATCTGGCGGAGTTTTGGAAGAAGATGTAGTTCTTCAGTCTATTAAAATCTATGCTCCGAATGAAGAAGGAGAAAAAGAAATCAACATTATCAGTAATGCGTTCGTAGAAGAAGAAATCAAACACATTACACCTTCTGATATCATTTCTTCTATTAGTTACTTCTTCAACTTGCTTCACGGAGTCGGTGATACGGATGATATCGACCATTTAGGAAACAGACGTCTTCGTTCTGTTGGTGAATTGCTGCAAAATCAATTCAGAATTGGTCTTTCCCGTATGGAGCGTGTAGTGCGTGAAAGAATGTCCATTCAGGATGCGAACACAATCACTCCACAGCAATTGATTAATATCAGACCAGTTATTGCTTCTATTAAAGAGTTCTTTGGTAGTTCACAGCTTTCACAGTTCATGGACCAAACAAATCCGCTTGCAGAATTGACTCATAAGAGACGTCTCTCAGCATTGGGACCTGGTGGTCTGACTCGTGAGCGTGCAGGATTCGAAGTCCGTGACGTTCACTACTCCCACTATGGCCGTATGTGTCCGATTGAAACACCAGAGGGTCCGAACATCGGATTGATCAACTCTTTATCTTCTTTCGCGAAAGTGAACCGTTTCGGTTTCATCGAAACTCCTTACCGCCGTGTCGATCCTGATACAGGAAAGGTCACGAACCGTATGGATTACTTGACTGCGGATGAGGAAGATAACTATGTTGTGGCGCAGGCTAATGCCCGCTTGAGTGATGACGGCTCATTCCTTGATGAGGAAGTCATTGCCCGTTTCCGCGGTGAGAACACAGTCGTTAAGCGTGAACGCATCGATTATATGGATGTATCACCAAAACAGGTTGTTTCTGCTGCGACGGCTTGTATTCCTTTCTTAGAGAATGATGACTCGAACCGTGCCCTTATGGGAGCGAACATGCAACGTCAGGCTGTACCATTGATGAATCCTGAATCTCCTATCGTAGGTACAGGTATGGAGCACGTGTCTGCTAAAGACTCGGGTGCTGCTGTTATCTGTAAACACGAAGGTATTGTGGAACGCGTTGAAGCAAAACAGGTCTGGGTACGCCAAGTTAAAGAAATCGATGGCCAGGAAGTTAAAGGCGATCTTGATAAATACAGAATGCAGAAATTCATCCGTTCCAACCAGGGAACTTGTTACAACCAGCGTCCGATCGTAAGTGAAGGCGACAGGGTGACAAAAGGTGAAATTCTTGCAGACGGTCCTTCAATGGAAAAAGGTGAACTTGCTCTTGGGCGCAACGTCATGGTTGGTTTCATGACTTGGGACGGTTACAACTATGAAGATGCGATCATCATGAGTGAACGCCTTGTGAAAGATGATGTTTATACATCTATCCATATTGAAGAATATGAATCAGAATCCAGAGATACAAAACTTGGACCGGAAGAAATCACAAGAGATATCCCGAATGTCGGTGAAGATGCCCTTCGCAATCTTGATGAGCGCGGAATCATCCGCATTGGTGCTGAAGTTAAAGACGGCGACCTTCTTGTAGGTAAAGTAACGCCTAAGGGTGTAACGGAACTTACTGCAGAAGAAAGATTACTGCATGCCATCTTTGGTGAAAAGGCACGTGAAGTCCGCGATACTTCTCTTCGCGTACCTCATGGCGGCGGCGGTATTGTCTTGGATGTCAAAGTCTTCAACCGTGAAGACGGCGATGAGCTTCCTCCAGGTGTCAACCAGCTGGTCCGTGCATATATCGTTCAGAAGCGTAAGATTTCTGAAGGGGATAAAATGGCCGGACGACATGGTAACAAGGGTGTTATTTCACGTATCCTTCCAGAGGAAGATATGCCGTTCCTTCCAGACGGAACACCAATCGATATCATGTTGAACCCATTGGGAGTTCCATCTCGTATGAATATCGGACAGGTGCTTGAGCTTCACCTTGGTATGGCTGCAAGATATCTGGGAATCCATGTGGCGTCACCGGTATTTGACGGTGCCCGTGAAGAAGATGTCTGGGCTACAATCGAAGAAGCTGGCATGGCGAGAGATGCCAAAACAGTCCTTTATGACGGTCGTACGGGTGAACCGTTCGATAACCGTGTATCAGTGGGTATCATGTACATGATCAAACTTGCTCACATGGTTGACGATAAACTTCACGCCCGTTCAACTGGACCATACTCACTTGTTACGCAGCAGCCATTGGGCGGTAAAGCTCAATTCGGTGGACAGCGTTTCGGTGAAATGGAAGTATGGGCACTCGAAGCATATGGAGCTGCTTATACTCTGCAAGAGATCCTTACAGTCAAATCCGATGATGTTGTCGGTCGTGTGAAGACATATGAAGCGATTGTCAAAGGCGAAAATGTACCTGAACCTGGAGTTCCTGAGTCATTCAAAGTATTGATCAAAGAACTTCAAAGCTTGGGTATGGATGTTAAGATCCTTTCAAGCAACGATGAAGAAATCGAGATGCGTGACTTGGAAGATGAAGAGGAATCACAGCAGGCAGATACTTTAAATATCGCAGACAAGGATGAACAGGAATCCGAAACAGTTGGGTCAAAAGAGTAATCGGATTCTGAGCAATTAGGGTTAGAACCTGTAGATTAAAAGGGAGGTAGGCCCCTTGCTAGATGTTAATAACTTTGAATATATGAAAATTGGCCTTGCATCACCTGACAAGATTCGTTCTTGGTCATATGGTGAAGTCAAGAAGCCGGAAACAATCAATTATCGTACGTTAAAACCTGAGAAAGACGGCTTGTTCTGTGAGCGTATTTTCGGACCTACAAAGGACTGGGAATGTCACTGCGGTAAGTACAAGCGCGTCCGTTATAAAGGTGTTGTCTGTGACCGATGCGGAGTAGAAGTCACAAAAGCAAAAGTGCGCCGTGAGAGAATGGGGCATATCGAGCTTGCAGCACCTGTATCACACATCTGGTACTTCAAAGGTATTCCAAGCCGTATGGGACTTGTCTTAGACATGTCCCCCCGCGCTTTGGAAGAAGTCATTTACTTCGCTTCCTATGTAGTAACAGAACCTGGCGATACAGCTCTTGAGAAGAAACAGCTTCTATCTGAAAAAGAGTATCGTGCATACCGTGAAAAGTACGGGGTGAAATTCCAGGCTGCAATGGGTGCTGAAGCAATCAAAAAGATTCTTCAGGACATCGACTTGGATAAAGAAGCCGACTTTTTGAAAGAAGAACTGAAAACAGCTCAAGGTCAACGCCGCACCCGTGCAATTAAAAGATTGGAAGTAGTTGAATCATTCCGTAACTCAGGAAACAATCCTGACTGGATGATCCTTGATGTCCTTCCTGTCATCCCGCCGGAACTGCGCCCGATGGTTCAGCTTGATGGCGGACGTTTTGCAACATCTGATTTGAATGACCTTTACCGCCGTGTAATCAACCGTAATAACCGCTTGAAGCGTTTACTGGATCTTGGCGCGCCTAGCATCATCGTGCAAAACGAGAAGCGTATGCTTCAGGAAGCCGTTGATGCGCTGATTGATAACGGCCGCAGAGGGCGTCCTGTAACAGGTCCTGGTAACAGACCTTTGAAATCTCTTTCCCATATGCTTAAAGGGAAACAGGGACGTTTCCGTCAGAACCTTCTTGGTAAACGTGTTGACTATTCCGGCCGTTCCGTAATCGTCGTTGGACCAAACTTGAAAATGTACCAGTGCGGTCTTCCGAAAGAAATGGCGCTGGAGCTGTTCAAGCCATTCGTCATGAAGGAACTAGTTGAAAAAGGCATTGCACACAATATCAAGAGTGCAAAACGTAAAATTGAAAGAATTCAACCTGAGGTATGGGATGTGCTTGAAGAGGTAATCAAAGAGCACCCTGTATTGCTTAACCGTGCACCGACTCTTCACAGATTGGGAATCCAGGCATTTGAACCGACATTGGTAGAAGGAAGAGCAATCCGTCTTCACCCTCTTGTATGTACTGCTTATAACGCAGACTTCGATGGTGACCAGATGGCTGTCCACGTACCATTGTCTTCTGAAGCACAGGCGGAAGCAAGAATGCTTATGCTTGCAGCTCAGAACATCCTGAACCCGAAAGACGGTAAACCGGTCGTAACACCATCTCAGGATATGGTCCTTGGTAACTACTACCTGACTATGGAACGTGAAGGTGCCAAAGGTGAAGGAAGCACATTTGCTGATGCAAACGAAGCCCTGCTTGCATACCAAAACGGATATGTTCACTTGCATAGCCGTATTGCGATTGCGGCCAGCTCCGTTAACAATAAGACGTTTACTGAAAAGCAGAATAAGCAGCTGCTATTAACAACGGTTGGTAAAATTGTTTTCAACGAAATTCTTCCAGACAGTTTCCCTTACATCAACGAGCCGACTCAGAGCAACCTGGAAACAGTGACACCTGAGAACTACTTTGTTGACCCGACAACTGACATTAAAGAAGAATTTAAAAATAGAGAATTGATCAACCCGTTCAAAAAAGGATTCCTTGGAAATGTTATCGCTGAGGTCTTCAAACGCTTCGCGATCACTGAAACATCCCGCATGCTTGACCGCATGAAGGACCTTGGATTCAAATATTCTACTAAAGCAGGTATCACGGTTGGTATCGCCGACATCGTGGTATTGGGCGAAAAAGAAGAAATCCTGAAAGAGGCGCAATCCAAAGTGGATAACGTGCTTAAGCAATTCAAGCGCGGTTTGATCACAGAAGATGAGCGTTATGACAGAGTCATTTCCATCTGGAGTGCTGCCAAGGATACAATCCAAGGCAAATTGATGGCTACTCTTGACCGAAGCAACCCTATCTTCATGATGAGTGATTCCGGTGCCCGTGGTAACGCATCGAACTTCACTCAGCTTGCAGGTATGCGCGGACTGATGGCCAACCCGGCTGGACGAATCATCGAGCTTCCTATCAAATCAAGTTTCCGTGAAGGTCTGACAGTACTAGAGTACTTCATCTCCACTCACGGTGCGCGTAAAGGTCTTGCCGATACGGCCCTTAAGACAGCCGACTCAGGTTACCTTACACGCCGTCTTGTTGATGTTGCACAGGATGTCATCGTCCGTGAAGAAGACTGTGGAACAGACCGCGGCCTTCATGTTGCATCAATCAAAGACGGTACAGAAATCATCGAGCCTTTGGAAGAACGTCTTATCGGACGCTATTCCCGCAGGGGAATCAAGCATCCTGAGTCAAATGAAGTAATCGTTGAAGAAAACCAGCTGATTACTCAGGATCTTGCCAAAACAATCGTTGATTCTGGAATCGAATCCGTTTATATCCGTTCTGCATTCACATGTAACACACGCCATGGTGTGTGTGAGAAGTGTTACGGAACAAACCTTGCTACAGGCCAGAAGGTAGAAGTAGGGGAAGCAGTCGGTATCATCGCTGCCCAGTCTATCGGTGAGCCAGGTACACAGCTTACGATGCGTACCTTCCATACAGGAGGGGTTGCCGGAGACGATATCACTCAGGGTCTTCCTCGTATCCAGGAGATCTTCGAGGCCCGTCATCCGAAAGGTCAAGCTGTCATTTCTGAAATTGAAGGTGTCATTACCTCTATATCAGAAGGCAAGGATCGTCAATACGAAATCACAGTTCAGGGTGAAGTGGAAACAAGAACCTACACAGCTCCTTATACTGCCCGCTTGAAATTCGGTGTTAACGACCGTGTGTTGAGAGGTCAGGAGCTTACTGAAGGTTCCATCGATCCAAAGGAACTATTGAAAGTCCGCGACGTAAATGCTGTTCAGGAATACTTGCTGCGTGAAGTTCAGAAAGTATACCGTATGCAGGGTGTTGAAATCGGCGATAAGCACGTAGAAGTAATGGTACGTCAAATGCTGAGAAAAGTCAGAGTAATCGATGCAGGAGAAACTGATGTTCTTCCTGGTACACTACTCGACATCCACCAGTTTACGGATGCCAATGAAAAAGCGATCCTTGAAGGTGCTGTACCAGCTACTGGCCGTCCTGTATTGCTTGGTATCACCAAAGCATCTCTTGAAACAGACTCATTCTTGTCTGCCGCATCCTTCCAGGAGACGACTCGTGTCCTTACAGATGCAGCGATCAAAGGCAAGCGCGATGAACTTCTTGGCCTGAAAGAAAATGTCATCATCGGTAAACTTGTTCCAGCCGGAACAGGAATGCAGCGCTACCGCAAAGCAGAACCTTTGATGGAAGAAGAAACAGAAGAAACAGTGACAGTAGAATAATTTATAAATGGCACAGTGTATCCATATGCTGTCATTAAGAATACGAATATGATTTAACCGCTTTTCTGCTCTCAATTTTGATTGGAGCGTAAGGTGTGCGACCTCCTGTGGGATCAGCTCGACAGGTGAGACCCCGCAGGCGAAGCCGAGGAGGCTCACCGCGAGCCCCGCGGAGTCGCGCACCTAGAGCGGAAATCATTTAGAATCTTATTTAAACAGTATATAAATACACAGCCTTTATAAATTATTTCTTTCTGTTGTTGACAATAGATTTCTAAGATGATAATATATTCAAGGTTGCTCCTATATTGTAACCTGTTACTTTGGAGGATGAATTTATGTCTTATGAAAAAGTATCACAGGCTAGTGAAATCATTGTAGGAACAAAGCAGACAGTCAAAGCTCTTAAAAGCGGTCTTGTATCGCAACTGGTCGTAGCCGATGATGCTGATCGCAAAGTTACTTCCAAGGTGATACAGGCAGCCAACGACATGAACGTTCCAGTGGCACGAGTTGATTCCATGCGAAAGCTAGGGAAGTCATGCGGAATAGACGTTGGAGCAGCAGCTGTTGCTATTATTAAGTAAAATAGTTTTTGCAGCACAGATACTGCAAAGACTTTGTTTTTACACAAAAATGAACCACCTGGATGTGTGGGCTTATAAAATGCAAGAAGGGAGGATATATACATGCCTACTATTAACCAATTAGTGCGTAAACCACGCCAATCTAAATCAACAAAGTCTAACTCACCTGCATTGAACAAAGGTTACAACAGCTTCAAAAAAGTGAACACTAACCTTTCTTCTCCACAAAAACGCGGTGTTTGTACTCGTGTTGGTACAATGACTCCGAAGAAGCCGAACTCAGCGTTGCGTAAATACGCTCGTGTACGTTTAACAAACGGAATCGAGGTAACTGCATACATTCCTGGAATCGGCCACAATCTTCAAGAGCACAGTGTTGTGCTTATCCGCGGCGGACGTGTTAAAGACTTACCAGGAGTACGCTACCACATCGTTCGCGGTGCGCTAGATACAGCTGGTGTTGAAGGTCGTATGCAAGGCCGTTCTAAATACGGTACTAAGCGTCCTAAAGCAGCTAAAAAATAATTAATCACGAACTTAACGAATAGATAACTTTCGTTGAAAGGAGGAAAACACATGCCACGTAAAGGTCCTGTAGCAAAAAGAGACGTATTGCCTGATCCAATGTACAATTCAAAATTAGTTTCTCGTCTAATCAACAAAATCATGATTGACGGTAAGAGAGGTAAAGCTCAAAAGAAACTATACGCTGCGTTTGATATCATTGCTGAGCGTACAGGTAAAGATGCAATGGAAGTATTCGATCAAGCTTTGAAAAATATCATGCCGGTATTGGAAGTAAGAGCTCGTCGTGTTGGTGGTGCAAACTACCAGGTTCCTGTAGAAGTTCGTCCTGAGCGTCGTACTACACTTGGTCTTCGTTGGTTAGTAAACTACTCTCGTCTTCGCGGTGAAAAGACTATGGAAGAGCGTTTAGCTAACGAAATCCTTGATGCAGCAAATAACACAGGTGCTTCTGTTAAGAAGCGTGAAGATATGCACAAAATGGCTGAAGCGAACAAAGCGTTTGCTCACTACCGCTGGTAATCTTCTACTATATAAACTAATTTTCATTAATGGAAGGAGAAAGACGACATGCCTAGAGAGTTCTCCTTAGAAAAGACTCGTAATATCGGGATCATGGCTCACATCGATGCCGGTAAAACAACTGCAACAGAGCGTATCCTTTTCTATACTGGACGTATTCACAAAATCGGTGAAACTCACGAAGGTGCTTCCCAAATGGACTGGATGGAGCAGGAGCAGGAGCGTGGAATCACGATCACATCTGCTGCGACAACAGCTTCTTGGAAAGACCATCGTATCAACATCATTGATACACCAGGACACGTAGACTTCACTGTTGAGGTTGAGCGTTCCCTTCGTGTACTTGATGGTGCAGTAGCAGTTCTGGACGCTCAGTCTGGAGTTGAGCCTCAAACTGAAACAGTTTGGCGCCAAGCAACAACTTACGGTGTTCCACGTGTTGTATTCGTAAACAAGATGGATAAAATCGGTGCAGACTTCCTATACTCTGTAGGAACTTTGCATGACCGTCTTCAAGCGAATGCACATCCTGTACAGCTTCCAATCGGTGCTGAGGATGAATTCGAAGGAATCATCGACCTTCTGGAAATGAAAGCTTATTTCTATGAAGATGATCTTGGAACACGCGCAGAAGCTCGTGATATCCCTGATGAGTACAAAGATCAAGCTGAAGAATACCGCGGCAAGCTGATTGAAGCGGTAGCTGACCTTGATGAAGAACTCATGATGAAATACCTTGAAGGTGAAGAGTTCACAAATGAAGAACTTAAAGCTGCAGTTCGTACAGCTACTTTAACAGTAGATTTCTACCCTGTGCTTTGTGGTTCTGCATTCAAGAACAAAGGTGTTCAGTTATTGATCGATGCTGTCATTGACTACCTGCCGGCTCCTACTGATGTAGCCGACATCAAAGGTATGCTTCCTGACACAGAAGAAGAAGTAACTCGTCCTTCAACAGACGATGCTCCTTTCTCTGCATTGGCGTTCAAAGTTATGACTGACCCTTATGTTGGTAAGCTTACATTCTTCCGTGTGTATTCTGGAACATTAGATTCAGGTTCATACGTACAAAACTCTACGAAAGGCAAGCGTGAGCGTGTGGGACGTATCCTGCAAATGCATGCTAACTCTCGTGAGGAAATCTCAACAGTATACGCTGGAGACATCGCTGCTGCAGTTGGTCTGAAAGACACTGCTACTGGAGATACTCTATGTGACGAAAAGAGTCTTGTAATTCTTGAGTCTATGGAATTCCCAGAACCGGTTATCTCTCTATCTGTTGAACCGAAGTCTAAAGCGGACCAAGATAAAATGACGACTGCACTTCAAAAGCTTCAAGAAGAAGATCCTACATTCCGTGCGCATACTGACCAGGAAACTGGACAAGTAATCATCGCTGGTATGGGTGAACTTCACTTGGATATCATCGTGGATCGTATGAGACGCGAATTCAAAGTAGAAGCAAATGTTGGTGCGCCTCAGGTATCTTACCGTGAGACATTCCGCGGTTCTGCTAAGGTTGAAGGTAAATTTGCCCGTCAATCTGGTGGTCGTGGACAATTCGGACACGTTTGGATCGAGTTCTCTCCAAACGAAGAAGGAAAAGGCTTTGAATTCGAAAACGGCATTGTCGGTGGTGTAGTTCCACGTGAATACATCCCTGCAGTACAAGCTGGTCTTGCAGACGCTATGGAAAATGGTGTTATCGCCGGCTACCCGCTAATCGATGTAAAAGCTAAACTTGTAGATGGTTCATACCATGACGTCGATTCTTCTGAGATGGCCTTTAAAGTAGCTGCATCACTTGCACTTAAGAACGCAGTTTCTAAGTGTGATCCAGCAATCCTTGAGCCAATGATGAAGGTTGAAGTTGTTATTCCTGAAGAGTACATGGGAGACATCATGGGTGATATCACTTCTCGTCGCGGACGTGTTGAAGGAATGGAAGCCCGCGGTAACGCGCAGGTAGTTAAAGCATTCGTTCCACTTTCTGAAATGTTTGGTTATGCAACTTCATTGCGTTCTAACACGCAAGGTCGCGGAACATACTCTATGCACTTCGACCACTATGAAGAAGTACCTAAATCAATCGCTGAAGAAATCGTCAAAAAAAATAAAGGTGAATAATTGATTTATTCACTGTAATCAAGTATAAATACTAGTGTAAGCTATGGTGTCTATGAAGGTGGGCGACCGCCTTCTGACTATCATATAAAATATACTTAATTTCTTATAATTTAAAGGAGGATTTCCTAATGGGTAAGGAAAAATTCGATCGTTCCAAGCAACATGCTAATATCGGTACAATTGGTCACGTTGACCATGGTAAAACTACATTAACAGCTGCTATCACAACTACTCTTCACAAGAAGTATGGTCGTGGAACAGCTATGGCTTATGACCAAATTGATGGTGCACCAGAAGAAAGAGAGCGCGGTATCACAATCTCTACTGCACACGTTGAGTATGAAACTGATACTCGTCACTATGCACACGTTGACTGCCCAGGTCACGCTGACTACGTTAAAAACATGATCACTGGTGCTGCTCAAATGGACGGCGGAATCCTAGTTGTTTCTGCTGCTGATGGCCCAATGCCACAAACTCGTGAGCACATCCTTCTTTCTCGCCAAGTTGGTGTACCATACCTAGTTGTTTTCATGAACAAATGTGATATGGTAGACGACGAAGAGCTTCTTGAACTAGTAGAAATGGAAGTACGTGACCTTCTTTCTGAATACGACTTCCCTGGTGACGATGTACCAGTAATCAAAGGTTCTGCTCTTAAAGCTCTTGAGGGAGACCCTCAGTGGGAAGAAAAAATCTATGAGCTAATGGAAGCTGTAGATTCTTACATCCCAACTCCAGAGCGTGACACTGAAAAGCCATTCATGATGCCTGTTGAGGACGTATTCTCAATCACAGGTCGTGGAACAGTTGCAACTGGACGTGTTGAGCGTGGACAAGTTAAAGTCGGCGACACTGTAGACATCATCGGTCTTTCTGAGGAGCCTAAATCTACTACTGTAACAGGTGTAGAAATGTTCCGTAAGCTTCTTGACTATGCTGAAGCTGGAGACAACATCGGAGCTCTTCTTCGTGGTGTAGCACGTGAAGACATCCAACGTGGTCAAGTACTTGCAAAGCCAGGTACAATCACTCCACACACAAAGTTCAAAGCAGAAGTTTATGTTCTTTCTAAAGAAGAAGGTGGACGTCACACTCCATTCTTCACTAACTACCGTCCTCAGTTCTACTTCCGTACAACTGATGTAACTGGTATCTGTAATCTTCCTGAAGGCGTAGAAATGGTTATGCCTGGAGATAACATCGAAATGACAGTTGAACTAATCTCTCCAATCGCTATCGAAGAAGGTACTAAATTCTCTATCCGTGAGGGTGGACGTACTGTAGGCGCTGGAGTAGTTGCTTCTATCCAAGAGTAATTTTACTCTGACGATAATATAAAGCAGATGGGATCCGGAGCCCATCTGCTTTTTTATATGCTTAGAATAGGTTTGATATGCAGGGATGGCCGCTTTTCTTATTATTTTAGTATTGAGAAAGTGGCATGGAGATTAGATTAGAGAAGAAACGTACTATTATAAGAAGAGAAATAATCGGTAGTGGTGTGATTATAGAAGAAACGTACTATTATAAGAAGAGAATAAGCAGCTAGTGGTGCGATTAGGTGAGAAACGCACCATTATAGGAATAGAATTAGCAGCTAGTGGTACGATTATAGAAGAAACGTACCGTTATAAGAAGAGAATAAGCAGGTAATGGTGCGATTAGATGAGAAACGCACTATTATAAGAAGAGAAATAATCGGTAGTGGTGCGATTAGAGAAGAAACGTACTATTATAAGAAGAGAATAAGCAGCTAGTGGTACGATTAGAGGAGAAACGTACCATTATAGGAAGAGAATAAGCAGCTAGTGGTACGATTAACAAAGAATCCTACCATTTAAAGAAGAGGATAACGCGATAATGGTCCAATAAAGAACAGTTCCTACCATTATATAAATCTGGAGCTCGCTATCGAAAACCTACCCTCAACTAGACCGCCCTTGAAAAAATCCGCCTCTAAACCAAATAAACCTCAAACTCAAAAACCAACTCCTTCTATTATATAACCCCCACACCCGCATCACCCTATCCTGCCAACCCGGCACAAAACCAAACACCCCAAATAGAAATATTTTGAATTCTTATTGTACCCTTGCAAACACCCAAATAGATTTGTATAATTGTAAAAGTGCACTGATCATAAAGATATTCAAGAAAAGGTTGCATATCGATTGTGATTTAGGTATAATAGACAATGTTGGTCTTTGACTGCGATGAAATGGAAGGTTGCTGACACACCCGGCCGCTTTGCCATGGCGAGTGTGTGGGAAATTTCCGTGGAGAATGTCTATCTAAAGTAGGCGAAAAAGGAGGGAAAATAATGGCAAAACAAAAAATTCGTATCCGTTTAAAAGCGTATGATCACAGAATCCTTGATCAATCAGCAGAGAAAATTGTTGAAACAGCAAAGCGTTCTGGTGCGGCAGTATCCGGACCAATCCCGCTTCCGACTGAGAAGTCTGTTTACACAATCCTTCGTGCGGTTCACAAGTATAAAGATTCTCGTGAGCAATTCGAAATGCGTACGCATAAACGCTTAATCGATATTGTTAACCCAACACCACAAACGGTTGATGCGCTAATGCGTTTAGATCTTCCATCTGGTGTCGATATTGAAATCAAACTTTAATTACTATACAAAAACAACTCAGGAGGTGTGACTTATGACCAAAGGAATCTTAGGTAGAAAGATCGGTATGACTCAAGTTTTTGCTGAAAACGGTGATCTTATCCCGGTAACAGTTATCGAAGCAGCTGGAAACGTTGTTCTTCAAAAGAAAACTGCAGAAGTTGATGGCTACGAAGCTATCCAAATCGGTTTCGAAGACAAACGCGAAAAGCTTTCTAACAAACCGGAAAAAGGACACGTTGCTAAAGCAGAAACTGCTCCTAAGCGCTTCATCCGTGAATTCCGCGGAGTTAACTCTTCAGAATATGAAGTAGGTCAAGAAGTCAAAGTAGAAATTTTCGCAGAAGGCGATATCGTAGATGTAACAGGAATTTCAAAGGGTAAAGGTTTCCAAGGTGCTATCAAGCGTCATAACCAATCCCGCGGACCTATGTCCCACGGTTCCCGCTACCATCGTCGTCCTGGTTCAATGGGACCAGTTGATCCAAACCGTGTATTCAAAGGTAAACTATTACCTGGACGCATGGGTGGAGAGCAGATCACTATCCAAAACCTTGAAATCGTCAAAGTTGATGCTGAGCGCAACTTGCTTCTAGTAAAAGGAAACGTTCCTGGACCTAAAAAAGCATTGCTTAAAGTTAAAACTGGCGTAAAAACAACAAAATAATAGAACTTTTTTGGAAAGGAGGAAACACGAATGCCGAAAGTAGCATTATTTAACCAAAGCGGATCACAAGTTGGTGATGTAGAACTTAATGATTCAGTATTTGGTATCGAACCAAATCAAAACGTACTTTACGAAGCTGTTATCATGCAAAGAGCATCTCAGCGTCAAGGTACAAGCAAAGTAAAAGGCCGTTCTGAAGTAAGAGGCGGTGGACGTAAACCATGGCGTCAAAAAGGTACTGGACGTGCACGTCAGGGATCTATCAGATCTCCACAATGGCGCGGCGGTGGTACTGTATTTGGACCGGTTCCACGCAGCTACAGCTACAAGCTTCCTAAGAAGGTTCGTCGCTTAGCTATCAAATCTGCTCTATCTACTAAGGTAGCAGAAGAAAACATCCTAGTATTGGAATCTCTTGTTTTTGATGCACCAAAAACAAAAGAATTCGCTAACGTATTGAAAAACCTTTCAGTTAATGCTAAAACATTAGTGGTAACAGAAGGTTCAGAAGATAACGTAGCACTATCAGCACGTAACATTCCTGGTGTGACAGTTGTTGCAGCTAACGGAATCAGCGTACTGGACGTTGTTGCTCATGATAAACTAATCATCACTAAAGCAGCAGTTGAAAAAGTAGAGGAGGTGCTTGCATAATGGATGCACGCGATATCATTAAGCGCCCCGTAATTACAGAACTTTCAACTGATCTTATGGCTGATAAAAAGTACACTTTTGAAGTCGACACTAGAGCGAACAAAACTCAAGTTAAAGATGCAGTTGAAGAAATCTTCGGCGTTAAAGTTGCAAAAGTGAACGTTATGAATTACAAAGGTAAATTCAAGCGTATGGGACGTCATACTGGTTACACGAACAAACGTCGTAAAGCAGTAGTCACTCTTACAGCTGAGAGCAAAGAAATCGAATTCTTTGAAGTATAATAATTAAAATTTAGAAGAGGAGGGAAAAACATGGCGATTAAAAAGTATAAACCAACCTCTAATGGTCGTCGCGGTATGACTACTTCTGATTTTGCAGAAATCACTACTGACAAACCAGAAAAGTCATTACTTGCGCCTTTACACAAAAAAGGCGGCCGTAACAACCAAGGTAAGTTAACAGTTCGTCATCAAGGCGGCGGTCATAAGCGTCAATACCGTGTTATCGACTTCAAACGTGATAAAGATGGTATACCAGGACGCGTTGCTACAATCGAGTATGATCCAAACCGCTCAGCAAATATTGCACTAATCAACTATGTGGATGGAGAAAAACGCTACATTCTTGCACCTAAGACAATTCAAGTAGGTACAGAAGTAATGTCTGGTCCTGAAGCAGATATCAAAGTAGGTAACGCATTACCACTTATCAACATTCCTGTAGGTACAGTAGTTCACAACATCGAACTTAAACCAGGTAAAGGCGGACAATTGGTACGCTCTGCTGGTACATCTGCACAGGTTCTTGGTAAAGAAGGTAAATACGTTCTTGTACGTTTGAACTCTGGTGAGGTTCGCATGATCCTTTCATCTTGCCGTGCAACAGTCGGTCAAGTAGGTAACGAACAGCACGAACTTATCAACATCGGTAAAGCAGGTCGTTCTCGCTGGTTAGGCAAGCGCCCAACTGTACGTGGATCTGTAATGAACCCTAACGATCACCCACACGGTGGTGGTGAAGGACGCGCTCCTATCGGACGTAAATCACCAATGTCTCCATGGGGTAAACCAACTCTTGGATTCAAGACTCGTAAGAAGAAGAGCAAATCTGACAAATTTATTGTGCGCCGTCGCAAAAAATAACGGGATTGACCTACGGTTCACCAATAGAGCCGTAGAACAATCACGAAGGGAGGTTCAAACATGGGTCGTAGCTTAAAAAAGGGACCTTTTGTTGATGACCATTTGATGGACAAAATCGAGAAGCTTAACGAAGGTGAGAAGAAACAAGTTGTGAAAACTTGGTCTCGTCGCTCTACAATCTTCCCGAATTTCATCGGTCATACAATCGCGGTTTACGATGGTCGTAAACATGTACCGGTATACGTAACAGAAGACATGGTAGGACACAAGCTTGGTGAATTCGCACCATCTCGTTCTTACAAAGGTCATGGAAATGATGACAAGAAAACAAGACGCTAATTGAGAGGAGGGTATCCTAATGCAAGCTAAAGCTGTCGCTAAAACAGTTCGTATTGCTCCTCGTAAGGTACGTTTAGTGGTTGATCTAATCCGAGGTAAGCAAGTAGGTGAAGCTGTAGCGATTTTAAATCTTACTCCTAAAGCTGCTTCTCCAGTAGTTGAGAAAGTATTAAAATCTGCTATCGCTAACGCAGAACATAACTATGACATGGACGTGAACAACTTAGTCATCTCTGATGCCTTTGTTAACGAAGGTCCAACAATGAAACGCTTCCGCCCACGTGCGATGGGACGCGCAAGCCAAATCAACAAACGCACAAGCCACATCACTATCGTGGTATCAGAAAAGAAGGAGGGATAATTCGTGGGTCAAAAAGTACATCCAGTCGGACTGCGTGTAGGAGTTATTCGTGATTGGGAATCAAAATGGTACGCTGATAAAGATTATGCCAATCTTCTGCACGAAGACCTTAAAGTACGTGAATATATTGCGAAACGCCTAGTTGACGCATCTGTTTCTAAAGTAGAAATCGAGCGTGCGGCAAACCGCATCAATATTACAATTCATACAGCAAAACCTGGTATGGTTATCGGTAAAGGTGGTACAGAGGTTGAAGCTTTACGTAAAGCTTTGAACGAGCTTACTTCTAAGCGTGTACACATCAACATCGTTGAAATCAAGAGAGCTGACCTTGACGCTAAACTAGTTGCAGAGAACATCGCTCGTCAACTGGAAAACCGTGTATCTTTCCGTCGTGCTCAAAAACAATCTATCCAACGTGCAATGCGCGCAGGAGCTAAAGGTATCAAAACTCAAGTATCTGGTCGTCTTGGCGGTGCAGATATCGCTCGTGCTGAACATTACAGCGAAGGAACAGTTCCACTTCATACACTTCGCGCTGACATTGATTATGCTCATGCTGAAGCTGACACAACTTACGGTAAACTTGGTGTTAAAGTATGGATCTATCGTGGAGAGGTCCTTCCTGCTAAGAAGAAATCAGAGGAAGGAGGAAAATAATTATGTTATTGCCTAAACGCGTTAAGTATCGTCGTGAACATCGTGGTAAAATGCGTGGTCGCGCTAAAGGCGGTCAAGAGGTTGCGTTCGGAGAATACGGTCTTCAAGCTGTTGAAGCTTCTTGGATCACTAACCGTCAAATCGAAGCTGCTCGTATTGCTATGACTCGTTACATGAAACGTGGCGGTAAAGTTTGGATTAAAATTTTCCCTCACAAACCTTACACTGCAAAACCTCTAGAAGTCCGAATGGGTTCTGGTAAAGGTGCTCCTGAAGGATGGGTAGCAGTTGTAAAACCTGGAAAGATTATGTTCGAAATTGCAGGTGTATCTGAAGAGGTAGCTCGTGAAGCACTTCGTCTTGCATCACACAAACTTCCTATCAAAACTAAGTTTGTGAAACGAGAAGAAATTGGTGGTGAATCAAATGAAAACTAATGAAATCCGTGACTTAACCACTGCCGAAATTGATCAAAAAGTAAAATCCTTAAAAGAAGAACTATTTAACCTTCGCTTCCAGCTTGCGACAGGACAGCTTGAAAACACTGCCCGCATTCGTGAAGTGCGCAAAGCGATCGCTCGTATGAAAACTGTAATCCATGAAAGAGAGATCGGCGTTAACAATCGATAAATGAGAGGAGGTTTGCAGAATGAGTGAACGCAACCAACGTAAGGTTTACACTGGACGTGTTGTTTCCGACAAAATGGATAAAACAGTTACAGTTCTAGTTGAAACTTACAAGAAACATTCACTATACGGCAAACGCGTAAAGTACTCTAAAAAGTTCAAAGCTCATGATGAGCAAAACGAAGCTAAAACAGGCGATATCGTACGTATCATGGAAACTCGCCCGCTTTCAGCTACAAAACGTTTCCGCTTAGTTGAAGTAGTAGAAAAAGCAGTAATTATCTAATAAATGTTCGGATATTTGTTTTCCGAAGGGAGGTTACCTAGATGATTCAACAAGAATCTCGTTTGAAAGTTGCCGACAACTCTGGTGCTCGTGAAGTATTGACTATTAAAGTCCTTGGCGGATCTGGCCGTAAAACAGCTAATATCGGTGATGTTATCGTATGTACAGTAAAACAAGCAACACCAGGTGGCGTTGTTAAAAAAGGCGACGTAGTAAAAGCTGTTGTTGTTCGTACAAAGAGCGGTGTTCGCCGTACAGACGGAACTTACATTAAGTTTGACGAAAACGCATGTGTAATCATCCGTGATGATAAGGGACCGCGTGGTACTCGTATCTTCGGACCTGTAGCACGTGAATTGCGCGAAAACAACTTTATGAAAATTGTATCTTTAGCTCCAGAAGTTCTTTAATAGAACCCATTGTGCGTTAAGAGGAGGTGCGACTAATGCATGTTAAAAAAGGCGATAAAGTAATGGTTATCACAGGTAAAGACAAAGGCAAAACTGGTGTCGTATTGTCAGCATTGCCAAAGAAAGACCGTGTGATCGTAGAAGGAATCAATGTTATTAAAAAACATTCAAAGCCTTCTCAAGCAAATCCGCAAGGCGGAATCATCAGCCAAGAGGCACCTGTTCATGTATCGAATGTTATGCTGCTTGACCCTAAGACGAACGAACCAACTCGTGTAGGTTTCAAGAAGGTTGATGGTAAGAATGTACGTGTAGCAAAAAAATCTGGTGAAGTTCTAGATAAATAGTTCAAAGTAGAAGGGAGGTACTCAAATGAACCGCCTAAAAGCAAAATTTAATGACGAAATTACTCCAGCTCTTATGAGCAAATTCAACTATAAATCTGTTATGCAGGTACCTAAACTCGAAAAAATCGTAGTTAACATGGGTGTCGGCGATGCTGTTCAAAATGCAAAAGCATTGGACACAGCTGTTGAAGAATTAACATTAATCACTGGTCAAAAACCAGTTGTAACTAAAGCAAAAAAATCTATCGCAGGTTTCCGTCTTCGTGAAGGTATGCCTATCGGTGCGAAAGTAACACTTCGCGGCGAACGCATGTATGAGTTCCTAGATAAATTAATCTCTGTATCTCTACCACGTGTACGTGACTTCCGCGGTATTTCTAAAAAAGCATTCGATGGTCGCGGTAACTACACTCTTGGTGTTAAAGAGCAGCTGATTTTCCCAGAGATCGATTATGATAAAGTTTCCAAAGTACGCGGAATGGATATCGTTATCGTTACAACTGCAAACTCTGATGAAGAATCACGTGAGTTATTGACTCAATTCGGAATGCCATTTCAAAAGTAATCTCTAAATAAGGGAGGCGAAAATGTGGCTAAAAAATCAATGATCGCAAAACAAAAACGTGAACCTAAGTACAAAGTTCAAGGATACACTCGCTGTGAGCGTTGTGGCCGTCCACATTCAGTAATCCGCAAATTCAAACTTTGCCGTATCTGTTTCCGTGAACTTGCATACAAGGGTCAAATTCCTGGCGTTAAAAAAGCTAGCTGGTAAAACCCTACATTGGGAAGGAGGTAAATTATTATGACATTGACAGATCCAATTGCAGATATGCTTACTCGCATCCGTAATGCGAACATGGTACGTCACGAGAAGCTAGAAATACCTGCTTCTAACATCAAAAAAGAAATCGCTGAAATCCTTAAACGTGAAGGTTTCGTGCGTGACGTGGAATTTGTAGAAGATAACAAGCAAGGTGTTATCCGCATTTTCTTGAAATATGGTTCTAACAACGAACGTGTAATCACTGGATTAAAGCGTATCTCTAAACCAGGTCTACGCGTATATGCAAAAGCTAATGAAGTTCCTAAAGTACTTAACGGACTAGGTGTAGCTCTTGTTTCCACTTCTCAAGGAGTGTTGACTGACAAAGAAGCTCGCGCTAAGCAAGTCGGCGGAGAAGTACTAGGATACGTTTGGTAATATTTTTTGAAATGAATGGAGGTGCAACAGTATGTCACGTGTAGGTAAAAAACCTATCGAGTTGCCAGAAGGCGTTACAATTACTACTGATGCCAATAAAGTAACTGTAAAAGGTCCTAAAGGTGAATTGTCTCGTACATTCAGCCCGGATATTAATGTAGAAATCCAAGAGAACGTAGTAAGCATCACTCGTCCATCTGAATCAAAAGAACATCGTTCATTACACGGAACGACTCGTGCTTTGATCTCTAACATGGTTGAAGGTGTTTCTAAAGGATTCGAAAGAAACCTTGAACTTATCGGTGTAGGTTACCGTGCTCAAAAACAAGGAACGAAGCTTGTATTGAACGTTGGTTACTCTCACCCAGTTGAATTCGAACCAGAAGCTGGAATCGAAATCGAAGTTCCTTCTAATACAAAAGTATCAATCAAAGGTATCGACAAAGAGCGCGTTGGTGCAATTGCTTCCAACATCCGCGCTGTACGTCCTCCTGAGCCTTACAAAGGTAAAGGTATCCGTTACGAAGGCGAATACGTACGCCGTAAAGAAGGTAAAACAGGTAAATAATGCCGCTTAGGCAGTAGAAAGGAGTGACCTTAATGATCACTAAGCCATCTAAAAACAAAACGCGTAAGAAAAGACATGCTCGTGTACGTTCAAAGATCACTGGTACAGAACAACGTCCTCGTCTAAACGTATACCGCTCAAATAAAAACATCTACGCTCAATTGATCGACGATGTTAATGGTGTAACTTTGGCAAGTGCTTCTACTGTAGATAAAGAAATCAACCTTGATTCTACTGGAAACGTAGATGCAGCTGCTCAAGTCGGTGAACTAATTGCCAAACGTGCAACTGAAAAAGGTTTGAAATCTGTAGTATTTGACCGTGGAGGTTACCTATACCATGGTCGCGTTAAAGCATTAGCCGATGCAGCTCGTGAAAACGGCTTAGAATTTTAATAAAAAAGGAGGGACATATAGATGCGTCGTATTGATCCAAACAAACTAGAACTTGAAGAACGCGTAGTAACGATCAACCGTGTTGCAAAGGTTGTTAAAGGTGGACGTCGTTTCCGCTTCGCTGCTCTTGTAGTAGTCGGAGACAAGAACGGTCATGTAGGTTTCGGTACTGGTAAAGCTCAAGAGGTACCTGATGCTATCCGCAAAGCGATTGAAGATGCGAAGAAAAATCTTGTTGAAGTACCTATGGTAGGTGGAACTACTCCTCACCAAGTAATCGGTCGTTTTGGTGCTGGTGAGATCCTTATCAAGCCTGCTTCTGCCGGTACAGGAATCATCGCTGGTGGTCCGGTCCGTGCGGTACTTGAACTTGCTGGTGTACAGGATATCCTTTCTAAATCATTGGGTTCCAACACTCCAATCAACATGATTCGTGCTACAATCCAAGGATTGAAAGAACTAAAACGTGCTGAAGACGTAGCTAAACTACGTGGTAAATCAGTAGAAGAACTGTTAGGATAAGGGAGGGATAACGATGGCAAACAAACTAGAAATTACCCTCACTCGCAGTGTGATTGGTCGTCCTAAAGACCAACGCGAAACAGTAAAGGCTCTAGGCTTACGTAAGCTTCATCAAACAGTTGAACAACAAGATAATGCTGCTATCCGCGGTATGATCAACAAGGTTGCTCACTTAGTCACGGTAAAAGAAGCTTAATTAGATTCTTTGTAAATAAGGAGGTGCCGACATGAAATTACATGAATTAAAACCTGCTAAAGGTTCTCGCAAAGAGCGCAATCGTGTAGGCCGTGGTATCGGTTCTGGTAATGGTAAAACTGCCGGAAAAGGTCATAAAGGTCAAAACGCTCGTTCTGGCGGTGGAACTCGTCCTGGTTTCGAAGGTGGTCAAACACCTTTATTCCAACGTCTTCCTAAGCGCGGTTTCACAAACATTAACCGTAAAGAATACGCAATTGTTAACCTTGATGCATTAAATCGCTTTGAAGATGGAACTGAAGTTACACCTGAGCTTCTAATCGAGACTGGTGTAGTAAGCAGCGAAAAAGCTGGAATCAAGATTCTTGGTAAAGGTAATATTGAGAAAAAGCTTACAGTGAAAGCAAACAAATTCTCATCTACTGCTAAAGAAGCAATCGAAGCTGCTGGCGGTAAAACTGAGGTGATTTAATGTTTCAGACAATCTCCAATTTTATGCGCGTGGGTGATATAAGAAACAAAATTATTTTCACCCTTCTTATGCTTGTTGTCTTTCGCTTAGGTACGTTCATTCCAGTACCAAGCGTGGACGCAGAAGTGCTGAAAATGCAAGAACAAGCCGGATTGATCGGCTTCCTAAATACATTCGGCGGAGGAGCGCTTAAGAACTTCTCGATCTTTGCTATGGGGATCATGCCGTATATCACAGCATCTATCATTGTGCAGCTACTGCAGATGGATGTTGTGCCAAAATTTACGGAATGGTCTAAGCAGGGGGATGTTGGCCGCCGTAAATTAGCTCAGTTTACCCGCTATTTCACTATCGTATTAGGTTTTATCCAGGCACTGGGTATGTCTTATGGATTTAACCAATTATACGGTGGATTCTTGATCCCGAACCCAAGCATTACGACGTACCTTTTAATTGCATTAATTTTAACTGCTGGTACGGCGTTCTTATTGTGGCTAGGTGAACAAATCACTGCCAAAGGTGTTGGAAACGGTATTTCGATCTTGATTTTCGCAGGTATCGTAGCAGCTATTCCTAATGCAGTAAACCAATATTATGCATCACAGCTTGAAGGAGCCGGCGACGCCCTTTTCCTTCGCATCGTTGTGACATTATTGATCCTATTAGCGATTGTGGCAATCGTGGTTGGCGTTATCTTCATCCAGCAGGCACTGAGAAAGATCCCTATCCAATACGCTAAGCGTCTTGTGGGCCGCAGTCCTGTCGGAGGACAATCCACTCACTTGCCATTGAAAGTTAATGCTGCAGGTGTAATTCCGGTAATCTTCGCGATTTCCTTCATTATTACACCGCAAACCATCGCATCATTCTTTGGTACGAATGATGTAACAAGTACGATTCAGTATGTATTTGATTACACTCAACCGATCGGTATGGTCATTTATGTTGCGTTGATCATTGCATTCACGTACTTTTATGCTTTCATTCAAGTCAACCCTGAGCAAATGGCAGAGAACTTGAAAAAGCAAGGTGGTTATATTCCGGGAATTCGCCCTGGTAAAAACACTCAAGAGTATTTGACAAGGGTATTATATCGTCTGACTTTTGTCGGTGCGATATTCTTAGCTGTCATTTCCATTCTTCCTGTTTTCTTCATTAAGTTCGCAGGTTTACCGCCTGCTGCTCAAATTGGAGGAACAAGCTTGCTGATCGTTGTGGGTGTTGCACTCGAAACGATGAAAGGGCTGGAAGCTCAGTTGGTGAAACGCCACTATAAAGGCTTCATTAAATAAAAAAAGGTTTTGGGGACTTTTGTTCCCTGAAACCCCAATAGAGACTGAGGTGGAATTCGAGTGAACATAGTATTAATGGGTTTGCCAGGTGCAGGAAAAGGTACTCAGGCTGAAAGAATCGTTGAAAAGTATGGGATTCCCCATATCTCTACAGGCGACATGTTC
Source organism: Bacillus salacetis (assembly GCF_049177075.1). Lineage (GTDB taxonomy): Bacteria > Bacillota > Bacilli > Bacillales > Bacillaceae_B > Rossellomorea > Rossellomorea salacetis_A. The sequence continues at coordinate 155,392 of NZ_CP185377.1, forward strand.
CGTGCCGCAATGAAAGAGGAAACGGAACTTGGCTTGAAAGCAAAATCTTTTATCGACAAAGGTGAATTGGTACCGGACGAAGTAACGATCGGTATCGTTCAAGAGCGTCTCAGCAAAGAAGACGCACATAAAGGATTCCTTTTGGACGGTTTCCCAAGAACGGTTGCACAGGCAGACGCTCTTGAGAACATCCTTGATAACCTTGGCAAAAAAATTGATTATGTGATTAATATTCAGGTCGATAAAGAGGTCTTGATGGAACGCCTGACAGGCCGCCGAATCTGCAAAAACTGCGGAGCGACTTATCACCTTGTATTCAATCCTCCAAGCGAAGAAGGCGTTTGTGACCGCTGCGGCGGAGAACTTTATCAGCGTGCTGATGATAATGCAGAAACAGTTCAGAACCGCTTGGATGTCAATATCAAACAAACTCAGCCGCTTCTTGATTTCTATCAGGAAAAAGGCTACCTAGTCAACATCGATGGCCAGAGGGACATCAACGAAGTATTCTCAGAAATCGATGAACTAATCGGGAGTTCCCGCTAATGATCATTTGTAAAACTCCTCGTGAGATAGACATCATGCGTGAAGCAGGTAAGATTGTCGCACTCACTCACAAGGAATTGCAAAAGCATATTGCCCCGGGAATAACGACTCTTGAATTGGATGCAATCGCTGAAAAATTCATAAGTCAAAATGGTGCAATTCCTTCTTTTAAAGGTTATAATGGGTTTCGTGGCAGCATTTGTGCTTCCGTAAACGATGAATTGGTTCATGGAATTCCTGGTGACCGTACGTTGAAAGACGGCGATATAATCAGCATCGATATCGGTGCGAAGTATATGGGTTACCATGGCGATTCAGCTTGGACTTATCCTGTTGGAACTATAGATGACGAAACTCAAAGACTGCTGGATGTAACTGAGGAATCATTATATCTTGGCTTAAAAGAAGCAAAACCAGGTGAACGTCTATCGAACATCTCTCATTCGATCCAGACTTTTGTTGAAGCAGAAGGGTTTTCCATTGTTCGTGAGTATGTCGGGCACGGTGTTGGTCAAGACTTACATGAGGATCCCCAAATTCCTCATTATGGTCCTCCTAACAGAGGTCCGCGTCTTAAACCTGGTATGGTACTTGCTATTGAACCTATGGTGAATGCAGGCAGTCGTTATGTAAGGACATTGACTGATAACTGGACAGTTGTTACAGTTGATGGTAAAATGTGTGCGCACTTTGAACACACAATTGCTATTACAGAAGAAGGTTACGAGATTTTAACGAAAGCCTAAGTGAAGGTGATCTGATTGATCGAGTCCGATACGACTCCGTGTATAGGGCAAATCGTTTCAACCAAACAAGGAAGGGATGCCGGGCAGTACTCGGTTGTCATCCGGCAGGTGGATGAACGGTTTGTGTTAATTGCTGATGGAGATAAACGAAAGTTTGATCGTCCAAAGAAGAAAAACATTCAACATCTCTATTTTCACAATTATATCTCTCCAGAAGTTCAGAACAGTTTAGCAGAAACTGGGCGAGTGACAAACGGAAAACTGCGTTATGCATTAACAAAGTTTTTGAACGAAGTCTTAGAAGATGTTAAGAAGGGAGACGAATTCGATGGCGAAAGATGATGTAATCGAAGTGGAAGGCACAGTAGTTGAAACTTTGCCTAACGCTATGTTTAAGGTAGAATTAGAAAATGGTCATACGGTACTTGCTCACGTATCCGGTAAGATTCGCATGCACTTCATCCGAATCCTGCCAGGAGATAAAGTTACTGTTGAACTATCTCCATATGACCTGACTCGCGGAAGAGTCACTTATCGTTATAAATAATCTATTGCACTCCGTACTCTCAAGGAGGTTAGAATAAGATGAAAGTCAGACCATCTGTAAAGCCGATCTGCGAAAAATGTAAAGTTATTCGCCGTCGCGGTAAAGTAATGGTTATCTGTGAAAACCCTAAACACAAACAAAAACAAGGCTAATAAAGAAGGAGGTGCGCGCTTAATATGGCACGTATTGCTGGTGTAGATATCCCACGTGACAAACGTATTGTCATTTCACTAACATACATTTATGGTATTGGTAAAAATACTGCTCAAAAGATCCTTGCTGAAGCTGGTGTTTCTGAAGACACTCGCGTTCGCGATCTAACTGATGATGAACTTGGTAAAATCCGTGACATCGTTGACAAATTGAAAGTTGAAGGGGACCTTCGTCGTGAAATCTCCCTTAACATCAAACGTCTAATGGAAATCGGTTCTTACCGTGGTCTTCGCCACCGCAGAGGTTTACCTGTTCGCGGTCAAAACACTAAAAACAACGCTCGTACTCGTAAAGGTCCTCGTAAGACTGTAGCGAACAAGAAAAAATAATAGGTAAAGGAGGTTACATCTTAAAATGGCACGTAAAACTAACACTCGTAAGCGTCGTGTGAAAAAGAATATCGAATCTGGTATTGCACACATTCGTTCTACATTCAACAATACAATCGTAATGATCACTGACGTTCATGGTAATGCTGTAGCATGGTCAAGTGCAGGCTCTTTAGGATTCAAAGGTTCTCGTAAATCTACTCCTTTCGCTGCACAAATGGCTGCTGAAACTGCTGCAAAAGCATCCCAGGAACACGGACTAAAAACTCTTGAAGTAACCGTTAAAGGACCAGGTGCAGGCCGTGAAGCAGCAATCCGTGCTCTTCAAGCTGCAGGACTTGAAGTTACTGCAATCAGAGACGTTACTCCAGTTCCTCATAATGGATGTCGTCCACCAAAACGTCGCCGTGTTTAATTTCTCTGTATAAATTTCGTATCCCTGTCAATAATGGATATGATAAAATGATACGTTTCATGGAGAGGGTTAAACCAGTTGTTGGTATACAATCGGGAACGTAAACATGGGAAATTTCGGCCCAGCCTAAGCCGGGATTTCGACGTTTTGAAGGAGGGTAAATATTAATGATCGAAATTGAGAAACCAAAAATTGAAACGGTTGAGATCAGCGATGATGCCGCATTTGGAAAATTCGTCGTGGAACCACTTGAGCGTGGATATGGTACAACTTTGGGTAACTCCTTACGTCGTATCCTATTGTCCTCACTACCTGGTGCTGCTGTAACGTCCATTCAAATCGATGGAGTACTGCATGAATTTTCAACAATTGAAGGTGTCGTGGAAGATGTAACGACAATCATCATGAATATCAAAAAGCTTGCTCTGAAGATCTATTCTGATGAAGAGAAAACGCTTGAAATTGACGTGAATGGTGAAGGAGTAGTAACAGCTGCTGATATTACTCATGATAGTGATGTAGAAGTTCTTAACCCTGCACTGCACATTGCTACATTGTCTGCGAACAGCAACTTCCGCATGCGTCTGACAGCTCAACGAGGTCGAGGATATACACCTGCTGATCAAAACAAACGAGAGGACCTGCCAATCGGCGTGATCCCAATCGACTCTATTTACACTCCAGTTTCACGCGTTAACTATCAAGTTGAAAATACTCGTGTTGGTCAATTGACTAATTTCGATAAACTTTCCCTTGATGTTTGGACTGACGGAAGCATTGGCCCGAAAGAAGCTATTTCTCTTGGTGCTAAGATTCTAAATGAGCATCTTAACATTTTTGTCGGTCTTACTGACGAAGCTCAGAATGCTGAAATCATGGTAGAAAAAGAAGAAGATCAAAAAGAGAAAGTTCTGGAAATGACTATCGAAGAACTTGATCTATCTGTTCGTTCATATAACTGCTTGAAGCGCGCTGGAATCAACACTGTTCAGGAACTTGCTAACAAGACTGAAGAAGATATGATGAAAGTCCGCAACTTGGGACGTAAATCCTTGGAAGAAGTAAAAGTTAAGCTTGAAGATCTTGGCTTAGGTTTACGCAAGGACGACTGAGTTAAGCAACAAGTTATTTAACGATCTAACAAAGGAGGGAATCTTAAATGGCATACAGAAAGTTAGGACGTACTAGCGCTCAACGTAAAGCAATGCTTCGCGATTTAGCTACTGACCTAATCATCAACGAACGCATCGAAACAACAGAAGCTCGTGCAAAAGAACTTCGCTCAGTTGTTGAGAAAATGATCACATTAGGAAAACGTGGTGACTTGCATGCACGTCGTCAAGCATCAAGCTTCATCCGTCATGAAGTTGCTAATGCTGAAGAGAACCAGGATGCAGTCCAAAAGTTGTTCGCTGATATCGCTGGCCGCTACTCTGAGCGTCAAGGCGGATACACTCGTATCATGAAGCTTGGACCTCGCCGCGGTGACGGTGCTCCAATGGTCATCATTGAGCTAGTATAATTTCATTCATACACAACAAGGGCAGGACAGTTATTTTGTTAACTGCTTCTATGCCCTTTTTGTTTACACCTTGGTCAATACACAAAAAGCAGAGCGTTACGATGGGCATTCCTAGAAATGACCCGTCTAGCTCATGCACCTCTTCCAGCTTCTATTCCGATAGAAGTCCGTTCATACCGTGAACAAGAAAGCAGCTGCTTTCCATGGAACGAGGTGCAGGCTTTTTTTTGTATTCGGGACTTTTTTATGCTTTACAAGTAGCATTCCCATTTCAATGAAAAATAGAAGAGAACAGATTGAGCATAGAAGAGATGAGAGGAGGGGTACGATGAAAGAACTCATTTCCATAGAAAATGTAAGCTATCGTTATAATGAGCAGGAAACCTATGCTTTAAATGACATATCCTTGAAAGTCTATGATTCTGAATGGCTTGCAATCGTCGGCCATAACGGGTCAGGCAAATCAACATTGGCTAAAATGTTGAACGGGCTGCTGTTTCCCGAAAAAGGAACGGTTACGGTCGATGGCATCTCGCTTACAGAAGAGAATGTATGGGATATCAGGGCGAAGATAGGAATGGTTTTTCAGAATCCTGACAATCAGTTTGTCGGTACGACAGTAGAAGACGATGTGGCTTTTGGTTTAGAAAATCACGGAATCGCTCAGGATGTTATGGCAGAGAGAGTCAAGGGTGCCCTTAAACTGGTCAATATGAGTGATTTTCTTAATCAAGAACCTCACCACTTATCAGGAGGCCAGAAGCAGCGTGTGGCCATAGCCGGCGTTGTAGCCTTAAGGCCTGATATCATTATATTGGACGAAGCGACTTCCATGCTGGATCCCCAAGGACGGCAGGAAGTACTTGCAACAATACGTGAACTAAAGGAAAACAGTCACCTGACAGTCATTTCGATCACTCATGACTTGGAGGAGGCTGCAAAGGCAGACCGGATGTTGGTCTTGAACAAGGGAGAAGTCTTTAAAGAAGGGTCTCCTTTGGAGATTTTTAAACTGGACGAGGAGTTGACAGCTTTAGGGCTGGACATTCCGTTTCCGGGCAGAATGGCAAAAGCGTTGAGAAAAAGGGGCATTTCCCTTTCTGAAACCTATTTAACACAAGAAGAATTGGTGAGAGATTTATGGACATTTCACTCGAACAAGTAGAATACCGGTATTCGGCAGGTACCCCTTTTGAGAAGCTGGCACTTGAGGACCTCAACCTCCTCCTGCCTTCAAAAAAGTATACAGCTATCATAGGGCATACCGGATCGGGAAAATCCACTCTCCTTCAGCATTTGAATGCATTGCTGAAACCAACTTCAGGCAAAGTGGTCATAGGCGACTATGAAATAACCCCTAAGAAGAAAAATAAACAATTAAAACCAATCAGAAAACGTGTTGGCATTGTATTTCAATTTCCGGAACACCAGCTTTTTGAGGAAACTGTCTTAAAAGACATCTGCTATGGCCCCCTTAATTTCGGTGTTTCTGAGGAAGAGGCGGAAAGAAGGGCTAGGGAACTGATTGTCACTGTCGGGCTGAACGAGGATATACTCGAACGTTCCCCGTTTGATTTGTCAGGAGGGCAGAAGAGAAGGGTGGCCATCGCAGGTGTTCTTGCTATGGAGCCGGATGTTCTGGTCCTTGATGAACCAACTGCAGGACTTGACCCGCGGGGGCGGACGGAAATCATGGACATGTTCCATCGAATCCACATTGAAAAGGGACTTACTACAGTCCTCGTTACTCACAGCATGGAGGATGCTGCCCAGTATGCGGATGAGCTTGTCATCATGCAGAAAGGGAAGCTCGTCGGAAAGGGATCGCCCCAAGAGATTTTTTCAAAACCGGAATGGTTATTCTCGATGGGCTTGGATGTCCCTGAGGTTGTGAAATTCCAATACAGCGTGGAACAGCAGTTAGGGCACAAGTTCAGCAAGACCTGCCTGACAATCGAAGAACTGGCAGATGAGATCAAGACTTATACGAAGCGTGGTGAACGGTCATGATGGATAAGATGATATTCGGCCGTTATATACCGAGTGATTCTTTTGTTCACAGGATGGACCCGCGTTCCAAGCTGATTTTTGTCTTTGCATTTATATGTATTGTTTTCCTGGCAAATAATGCTGCCACTAATGCAGTCCTGGGGGCTTTTACCTTGGCAGCAATGCTATCAGTGAAGGTTCCTTTAAAATTCCTTCTTGGCGGGCTGAAGCCTGTCATGTGGCTTGTGCTTTTCACCTTCCTGCTCCATATTCTTTTTACTAAAGAAGGAGAAGTGCTGCTGGACTTGGGGTTCCTGAAAATTTATGAAGAGGGCCTTAGGCAGGCCGTATTCATTTCATTGCGCTTCACTTATCTAATCATTGTGACCACGCTGCTGACTCTCACGACATCGCCAATCTCGATTACTGATGGCCTGGAGACACTGCTGGACCCATTGAAAAAGGTGAAGTTTCCTGTCCATGAGATGGCTTTGATGATGAGTATTTCCCTAAGGTTCATTCCGACCTTGATGGAGGAAACGGACAAAATCATCAAAGCACAGACAGCCAGAGGAGCAGAACTCGCTTCAGGTCCTGTAAAAGAAAGGATCAAGTCGATTGTTCCTTTATTGATCCCATTGTTTGTCAGTGCCTTCAAACGGGCAGAAGATCTGGCAACAGCCATGGAGGCAAGAGGGTACAAAGGCGGCGAAGGCCGGACGAAGTACAGGGTTCTCCGCTGGACAGGAACGGACACGGCAGTCCTTGGATCCCTTGTCGTCCTGGCAGCGATATTGATTGTATTAAGAGGCTGATGGGAGTGTCCTTATGCAGCGAATAAAATGTATAGTGGCTTACGACGGCACACCGTTTGCCGGGTATCAGGTACAGCCTGGGAAGCGGACGGTCCAGCTGGAGATTGAGAAAGCTCTCTCTGACATTCATAAAGGAGATGAAGTGAAGATTACAGCATCCGGCAGAACGGATGCCGGGGTCCATGCCAAGGGCCAGGTCTTTCACTTTGACACAGGGCTCTCCATCCCTGCAGAGAAGTGGCCGACAGTGCTGAACAGCAAGCTGCCAGCTGAGATTGTGGTGACTTCTGCAGAAATCGTTTCTGCTGAATTTCATGCCCGTTTTTCGGCAGTCAAAAAAGAATACCGCTATTCGGTTTATCGGAGTAAAACAACTGATCCCTTCAAAAGGGATTTTGCGGTGCATTATCCATTTCAGTTGAATATAGCAGAAATGAAAAAAGCAGCGGGGTATTTGATTGGAGAACATGATTTTACAAGTTTCTGCTCTGCAAAGACAGAAGTTGAAGATAAGGTCAGAACGATATACTCTATTAAAATAGAGGCAGATGAAGAAGAAATCACCTTTTCATATACAGGCAATGGTTTTCTCTATAATATGGTCAGAATCCTCTCAGGGACGCTTCTCGAAGTCGGCAGGGGCAAGTACACTGCTGAAGAGGCAAGGGGCATGCTGGAGGCGAGAGACCGGAATGCAGCAGGCAAAACCGCTGCTCCGCAAGGGTTATATCTATGGAAAGTGTTTTACTGAAAAGTTTTTTGCTAAAACAACTAATCCAGGTGTAACATTCCCTTGACATCCAAGTGGGAACAAGATATTATAACATATGGTATGTTATTAACCCCACGATAAGCCCCGGAATCTTATTGTGATTAAAGATATATACTATCGGAACTTTAATGAAATATGAATGATAAATATTAGGAGGGTAACTCATGCGTACGACATATATGGCAAAAGCTAATGAAATCGAACGTAAATGGTACGTTGTCGACGCTGAAGGCAAGACTCTTGGTCGCCTTTCAAGCGAAGTAGCATCTATTTTACGCGGTAAACACAAACCAACTTTCACACCACACGTTGACACTGGTGATCACGTGATCATCATTAATGCATCTAAGATTGAATTAACAGGTAAGAAACTTACTGACAAAATCTACTACCGTCACAGCCAACACCCAGGCGGTTTGAAATCCCGTACTGCTCTTGAAATGCGTACAAACTACTCAGAAAAAATGCTTGAACTTGGAATCAAAGGTATGCTTCCAAAAGGTTCTCTTGGCCGTCAAATGTTCAAGAAATTACACGTATTCGCTGGCGCAGAACATACGCACCAAGCACAAAAACCAGAAGTTTACGAACTTCGTGGATAATCAATAAGAGGAGGTTATTATCTTGGCACAAGTTCAATATTACGGAACTGGTCGTCGTAAGAGCTCAGTAGCTCGTGTACGTCTAGTACCAGGTAACGGAAACATCGTTATTAATGATCGTGAAGTAGAAAACTACATCCCATTCGAAGCACTACGTGAGGTTATCAAACAACCTCTAGTTGCAACTGAAACTGTTGGCAACTACGATGTATTGGTAAACGTACACGGTGGTGGATACACTGGCCAAGCTGGTGCAATCCGTCACGGTATCGCTCGTGCATTGCTTCAAGCAGATCCTGAATACCGCGGAACTCTTAAGCGCGCAGGATTACTGACTCGTGACGCTCGTATGAAAGAACGTAAAAAATACGGTCTTAAAGGCGCTCGTCGTGCACCTCAGTTCTCAAAACGTTAATTTTTATTATCGTTCAATCCCAGCTGGATTATCCAGCTGGGATTTTTTGTTGTTGTATCAGCTTTTTGCGGAGAGACTCTTTTGACTACATTAAATACATTCCCTTGAAATGATGATGTAGTCAATGAGAGTGAATAGGGACATCAAGTACAGTGTATTAGAGAAATGATGTAGTCAAAGAAGGATATTAAGGACATCACAGGTAGAGAGTAACGATAATGATGTAGTAAAAAGAGCGTTTTAGGGACATCAAACAAAAGGAACTAGCGAGATGATGTAGTGAAAACGGGGTATTTAGAACATCAAATGAACAGATCATAAGGAATGATGTCTGTCGCGCGTCCAGCGAGAAAAATCATTTCAACAATTCATGGCTCATACCCGTCACGAGCCAAATCAGCCAGAATTGGAAACCATTGCTCGAATGAAGTACAGCTTTAAGCAAAAAATACGTTCAAAGGGAGGGAATACCTTTGAACGTTATTACTTCATTTAATTCAAAGAGACGAGAGAAGCAGATTCAGCATGAGAGAAAGCTGCTGCGGGAAATCTCGATAAAGATGCTGCAGGAAAGTGTCCGCAAGCATTTTGGGCAGATCAAGATCCAGGGCGGTGTCTTTATGCAGCAGGGTTTTGATGAAGCTTGCTTTGATGTGGCGATTGAAGCGTACTTGCTTGGCGGAAAGCTGAGTAAATTCGGGTACAGTGGTGAGTCGCAGCAAGAAGTCCAAGAACGGTGCGATCCTGAAATGAAGCACTATATAGATACGTTATATAATTTCTGGCTCTATTGGTCAGAGCTCGGAGTTTCCAATACAGTGGATGAATCCTTCTACTACAGCTGTGAACACTTCGTTGAGACATGGTGGAGTGAAGGGTATCAGAATGGTATAAAGAGGCATAAACTCAGAATGCATTAATTCTATTCCGGCAGTTCTAAAATCACTCCTTGTCCCATATTTTTTATAGAGATGGGGGAGGGAATTTGGATGAAGAATAAACTTAAGATGATGGGATTTGCCGGGATTGTCATCATAATATTTTTGATTTTCCAATATAAGCTGCTCGATACTGATACATGGGAATCCTGGAATCTTCCTTTATCAGGCAAGATCATTTATATTGATCCCGGCCACGGCGGCCCTGATGGAGGCGCGGAAAGCGGTACAGGAAATAATGAAGTGCAGGAAAAAGATATAGCACTGAATGTGTCGCTCATGCTGCGCGATTATTTTCAAGAGCAGGGGGCACTTGTCATTTTGACGAGGGAAGATGACCGTGATTTAGCCCCTGAAGGAATGAAGGGATACAGCAGACGGAAAACGGCAGATCTTAAAAAGCGGCTGGAAATGATCAATTCATCTGAGGCCGATCTTTATCTCAGTGTGCATTTGAACGCAATTCCTTCAAGCAGGTGGAGCGGAGCCCAAACATTTTACAACCCAAAGTTTAAAGAGAATAAAGAGATAGCGGAAGCGATTCAGTCAGAGCTGATCAGGAATCTTGAGAACACGAAGAGAGAGGCAAAGGGCATCCAGAATGTTTATTTGGTGAAGAATATTAACAAGCCGGGAGCACTGGTCGAAATCGGATTCCTGTCCAATCCAGGAGAAAAGGCAAACCTGATTACCGAGAAATATCAGCAAAAAGTTGCTGCTTCAATTTATGAGGGAGTATTAGAGTATTATGATGAGAAAACTGATGAGGAGTAACCTCTCAGTTTTTTTATATTTCTGTAAGCTGTAAGACAATTCAATACAATTAGAATATGTTATACTGAAATAGGATGAAAACGAATTCAAGATCAAAGGAAGGTGTAAGCATGTTAACAGAACAACAAGTTAAAGATTTATTATATAAAATGAAAGATCCTTTCTTACATAAAACGCTGGAGGAAACGAACGGTGTTCTTGAAGTAAGTATAAAAGAAGAGAAAAACCATGTCAGCGTCAAGGTAGCTATTGCTAAGACCGGCACGGCTGAACAGATGAAGATGCAGCAGGAAATTGTGAAAGTCCTTAAAGAAAATGGAGCAGAAACGGTCGGTATTCGTTTTGCGGATCTTTCACCGGAAGAGCTGGAGAAGCACAGAGGTTCCCAAGGGGAAGGCGAGGAGTCGGGCAGCCTGCTCTCTCCTGGAAGCAAAACAACATTTATTGCGATTGCCAGCGGTAAGGGGGGAGTCGGTAAATCAACCGTCTCTGTTAACCTTGCAGTATCCTTGGCACGTGCAGGGAAAAAAGTGGGACTCGTTGATGCTGATATCTATGGTTTCAGTGTCCCTGATATGATGGGCATTGTGAAAAGACCTGTTGTCAGGGGAGAAAAAATCATTCCAGTAGAGAGATTTGGAGTAAAAGTCATTTCCATGGGCTTCTTTGTTGAAGACAATGCGCCGGTCATCTGGAGAGGGCCGATGCTTGGGAAAATGTTGAACAACTTCTTTGGTGAGGTAGAGTGGGGCGACCTGGATTACCTGCTGCTTGACCTGCCTCCGGGTACAGGGGATGTTGCCCTGGATATCCATACAATGCTTCCACAGTGTAAGGAGATCATCGTCACAACTCCTCACCCTACAGCGGCATTTGTTGCTGCTCGTGCAGGAGCAATGGCACTGAGCACCGACCATGAGATTTTGGGTGTTATCGAAAACATGTCCTATTTCGAGAGCAAGACGACTGGAGAGAAAGAATATGTATTCGGAAGAGGCGGCGGAGAGAAGCTTGCTGAAGAATTGAGAACCGACCTTCTTGGAAAGCTTCCGCTTCAGCAGCCGGATTGGAATGAAGAAGACTTTGCGCCATCCGTATATGACGTGGATCACCGAATTGGAAAGATTTACGGAGATATTGCTTATAAAGTGATTGAGTTATTATCATAAGAAACATAGAAGATGAACAACGTCCTGAAATAACGGGGCGTTGTTTTTTTTAGCTAGAGCTGATTTTGGAACTTTTTGTTAGTTGAAGGTATGTTAAGGGAAAAACGTAATAGGAATGGAATATGGGAGGGGTGCAGATGCATAAAAAAACGTTAAGCTTATTAATCCTTGTAATCTTTTTGTTAACCGCATGCAATTCCAGAACCTTTTCTTTTGCAGGTGAAACAGATAATTGGTCAGCAGAATTAAAAGTCAATCAATCCAGTGGTTTTCAAAAACAGGAATTTTTATTGAAATATAAAGGGGAGGATATTAGTTCTATTGGAGAGATTGCTTATCATGTCGAAAGTGTCGGCGGATTTGGACGGGAAGGTGTAACGCTGGAGGAAAACGGTTCTATACGACATGTTGATGAGGCGAATCCCACCAATGCTAAAGTAGATGAAAATACGAAAGTGGAGGTAACTGTTGAATGGAATGGCAATACGGAAACATTTAACCTGGAAAAGAAATAAAACAAGCGGCTTAGATATACGCCGCTTGTTTTATTTCTTTAGGCTCCTTCTCCGCCGCCGGACTCTGCACTGCCTCCACCGCCGCCGGATTCGCCTCCACCGCCTTCACCGCCGCCTTGGCCGCCTTGTTCTCCGCCCTGGCTTTTCATTTCACTTGCTGCTTTCAGCAGGAGATCTTGAATTTTGGCTTTAAACAGCGGGCTTTCGAAGGTTTCGGTCATTACTTGCTGAAGGTGTTCCCTATATTCTTTGCTTTTCAGGGTTTCCCCAATTTCTTTCTGGATTTCCGGGTCTTTTAGAATATCCATCACCATTCCCTGGTATTCCGGGTCTTTCATCAGATCTTTCAACAGTTTTTCGTTCTCACCCTTCATACTCTTTGCCATGGCTTCGGCGAATTTCGGGTCTTCAAACGACTTCTTCCAGAATTCACTGCCTTTGTCGGAAGTGAGGGTGGTTATGATGGTCTCCTTTACAACCCCTTCATCCATGATGAGCTTCTGCTTCACTTTTTCATCGGACATAATATCCTGTATAGCTTTTTTTCCATCATCTGTTTTCAGTATATCAACAACCATTTTCTTGGTCTCTTCGTAGTCAGGCTGATTGGCGCTTGCTTGTCCGCCTCCTCCACCGCAGGCAGAAAGAATTAGAAGCGGCAGCAGTAGAAAGAGAAAGGATAATTTTTTCATCTTAAAGCCCCTTTCAATTCAAAATATCCCTACAGTTAATATGGATCAAATGAAAAAAAATATACCGGGGGATAAGGTTGATGTGGATTTTTCAAATGGTCGTTTGGTACAATCAAAGAAGTGCAAAAAATTGTAATGGAGGCATTTCTTAAGTGACTATCCGGAATTGGATTCGATTATTTTTCTCCACTCTCATGGTAGGTGGAATTGTTACTGGTATTTCAGGAGTAATATTAAGGTGGAATGAATTTGAGCCTTGGTTCTCGGATTTTGACCTGGGCAGAATTATATCTGTTTTCTTATGGCTGATTGTGGTAGGGTTTACATTCAGTGTCATCAGTCAAATGGGCTTCTTCGCGTATTTGACTGTTCATCAGTTTGGTCTCGGCATGTTCCGGTCTTTTTGGAACAGCGTCCAAATTGTTATAACCCTCTTTGTTTTATTTGATCTGATCTATTTCCGATTCGATGGATTTACCATCGATGGGGATATCAAGTATTCGTATATCATCTTATTTTTATTGATTGTCGTAACCGGACTTGTGGTGGCTTTTTTGAAGAATAAACAGTCGGGGCAAAACACATTTGTCTCTGCTATCTTCTTTATGGTGGTAGTAACGGTCCTGGAATGGCTTCCGGTCTTGCAGGCAAAAGAAAGCAATTGGCTTTTCTTGATGTTATTTGCCCTATTGTCCTGTAACGCCTATCAGCTGCTTGCTTTGCCAAAGTACAACAAGCGGTCGGAAGAAGAGAGACAAGCGAAAAAATAAAAGAAGGACTGATCCGCTGCAGGATCAGTCCTTTTTATTTTAAGGAATCAAAGTGGTTTTGGTTTTGCCGTTTGCAATCATTTCTGAAACGCTGATGAATTCTCCCTTGGCCTTAAGGGTTTTCACGATCTGTGGAAGAGCCTTTTGGGTTTGTTTAGCGGAATCCGAGGCATGCAGAAGAACAATATCTCCTTTTTTTGCGGAAGATACATTTTCAACTATTTGCTCTGCTCCTGGATTCGTCCAATCCTGGGAATTGACACTCCAGTGAACGACAGTAAACCCCAGCTTATCAGCAATGGATAAAACGCGCTTGTCGAAATGGCCGGTCGGCATGCGGAGAAGATTGACATCTTTAATATTCAGCTTCTCAAACACTTCTTGTGATTTTAGGATATCCTGCCGTACCTTGGCATCTTCCATTTCACTATAATCTTTATAAGCATATCCAAGGCTTCCGATTTCATACCCCTGCTTATTGATCTTCTCTACTATATCAGGATGCCTTTCCGCCCACGCGCCTGAAAGAAAGAAAGTAGCAGACTGCACTCCCTGCTTCTTAAGTTCTTCAAGAATAGGTTCAGCTTTTTCGTCACCCCACCCAACGTTGAATGTGAGGGCTATCCCTTTATCCCCTTTATAAATGGCCTTCGGTCCATCCTCTGTCGAAAAAACAGGTAAAGCGGAAAGGGTTCCGGTAAAAATGAATAAAGCCGTGAAAAAAGAAATGACCAGAATAAGAACACCCTGTTTTATTTTTCGGGCATTTAATGTGTAAAAAGCATTCATACTATCCCTCCAAGAGACGATTTCCTGTTCTAACATATGCATGTCCGAAGA
>NZ_CP185377.1:175000-270000 GCF_049177075.1 Bacillus salacetis
ACAGTTCGGTCCCTATCCGTCGTGGGCGCAGGAAATTTGAGAGGAGCTGTCCTTAGTACGAGAGGACCGGGATGGACGCACCGCTGGTGTACCAGTTGTCTTGCCAAAGGCATCGCTGGGTAGCTATGTGCGGAAGGGATAAGTGCTGAAAGCATCTAAGCATGAAGCCCCCCTCGAGATGAGATTTCCCATCACTTTATGTGAGTAAGATCCCTGAAAGATGATCAGGTAGATAGGTCTGAGGTGGAAGCGTGGCGACACGTGCAGCTGACAGATACTAATCGATCGAGGACTTAACCACAATTTATAGCGAACTCGGAATACTTTCTTTTCTTCAGAAACTTTATCTAGTTTTGAGAGAACAATTTTAAAATAACAGTTGACTTTCAACGGAAAGTTGTTATAATAAAATCTGTCCTTTCAAAAAAACAAAGCAATAGTTGTCTGGTGATTAAGGCGAAGAGGTCACACCCGTTCCCATGCCGAACACGGAAGTTAAGCTCTTCAGCGCCGATGGTAGTTGGGGGATCTCCCCCTGTGAGAGTAGGACGTCGCCAGGCTTTTCGTTCCGCAGTAGCTCAGTGGTAGAGCTATCGGCTGTTAACCGATCGGTCGCAGGTTCGAGTCCTGCCTGCGGAGCCATTGCTTCCATAGCTCAGTCAGGTAGAGCACTTCCATGGTAAGGAAGAGGTCACCGGTTCGAGCCCGGTTGGAAGCTTACTAGTTTAATAAGAACGGCCCCTTGGTCAAGCGGTTAAGACACCGCCCTTTCACGGCGGTAACACGGGTTCGAATCCCGTAGGGGTCACCATTTTTCGCAAAGCGAAAATATCTTTCATTGGAGGATTAGCTCAGCTGGGAGAGCATCTGCCTTACAAGCAGAGGGTCGGCGGTTCGATCCCGTCATCCTCCACCATGTTTCTTGTAACAATTTAATAAAGTAATAACATTCCAATGAAATGCCGGTGTAGCTCAACTGGTAGAGCAACTGACTTGTAATCAGTAGGTTGGGGGTTCAAGTCCTCTTGCCGGCACCATTTAATTGGAGGGGTAGCGAAGTGGCTAAACGCGGCGGACTGTAAATCCGCTCCTTCGGGTTCGGCAGTTCGAATCTGCCCCCCTCCACCATTTCTTGAATAGAAACATTAGAAAGTGGACATGTTAATGAATGTCCTTTTTATTTTCACTGATATTGGGCTATAGCCAAGCGGTAAGGCATCGCACTTTGACTGCGACATGCGTTGGTTCGAATCCAGCTAGCCCAGCCATCAAGAGCCATTAGCTCAGTTGGTAGAGCATCTGACTTTTAATCAGAGGGTCGAAGGTTCGAGTCCTTCATGGCTCATAAACAGGAAAGCTTCCAGATATTTATCTGGAAGCTTTTTTGTGCTTGAAAAGGCAAGACCACGATACACGCGAAAGCTATTAGACGTAGGATGGTTAACGGTGAAACACCCTATTATAGGCGCCAAGTTTGTTTGTAGTATGGTGAATAGAGGAGAAACACCCTATTATAAAGGTCAAGATTGTTTGTAGTATGGTGAATAGAGGAGAAACACCCTATTATAAAGGTCAAGATTGTTTATAGTATGGTGATTAGTGAAGAAACACCCTATTATAGGCGCCAAGTTTGTTTGTAGTGGGGTGAATAGAGGAGAAACACCCTACTATAAAAGTGATATGCGTTTATAGCAGGGTATTTAAGAAAAAATCTGTTATATATGCTTCCAACAGAGTCGGTCCACTATGATCGCCGCTGGGCAGGCTCCCTCCGCTTTTGATCCGTCCAGCTCCAGCGGGCAGCGCCTAGCGGATTTCGGTCCCTCTTCTTGCGATAAGTCAACATCAACTCACTCCGTTCGTTGTGTTTCCTTTATCTCATACGAGAGCCCTCCAATCCGTACGGCGCTAAACGCCCGCTTCCGCTTTTGAATCCGTCCAGCTCCGGGAGCCTAGCGGCTAGCAAACTTCCCGCCTCCTCCTTGCGATAAGTCAACATCGATTCGCTAACGCTCATCGTGTTTCCTTTATCTCATGCGGAGGCAGTCCAGTTTGTACGCCGCTGGGCAGGCTCCCTCCGCTTTTGATCACGTCCAGCTCCAGCGGGCAGCGCCTAGCGGATTTCGGTCTCTCTTCTTGCGATAAGTCAACATCAACTCACTCCGTTCGTTGTGCTTCCTTTATCTCATACGAGAGCCCTCCAATCCGTACGGCGCTAAACGCCCGCTTCCGCTTTTGAATATATATACACCATTTTGTCCGGTTGAGTCATGTTGGTTTTGTTCGATACAATGGAGGTAGAAAAGGTTGAGGAGGAACTAGTATGAAAAAGAATATATCAATTATTGGCGTGCCGATGGATTTGGGGCAGATGCGCCGTGGAGTAGATATGGGACCAAGTGCGATCCGCTATGCGGGTGTGGCAGAAAGACTAGAGAAACTTGGCCATACGATTAACGACCTGGGCAATATCGAGATCGCTCAGCCTGAAAGAGTGCATACTTCTGATTCTAATTTAAGAAATTTGACAGCGGTTGCAGAAGGAAATAGCAAACTTGCTGATCAAGTGGATAAAGTAATTGAAGGCAAGGATTTTCCTCTAGTATTTGGAGGAGACCACAGTATCGCAATTGGTACGCTTGCTGGTGTATCCAAGCATTACGAAAATCTTGGTGTCATCTGGTATGACGCTCATGGAGACTTGAATACAAGTGATACATCCCCGTCTGGTAATATCCACGGTATGCCGCTGGCTGTAAGTCTGGGTATTGGCGATGAAAGCCTGACAAGTATCGGTGGGTATTCCCCTAAGGTAAAGCCGGAGAATATTGTGATCATCGGGGCACGTTCTTTAGATGAAGGTGAGAGGGAATTAATAAAAGAACGCGGGATCAAAGTATTCACCATGCATGAAGTGGACCGCATGGGTATGACGAAAGTGATGGAAGAAGCGATCAACTACTTGAAAGAGAAAACGGACGGTGTACATCTGTCCCTTGACCTGGACGGTTTGGATCCAAGTGATGCGCCTGGGGTTGGTACACCAGTATTAGGCGGTATCAGCTACCGTGAGAGTCATTTGGCGATGGAAATGCTGGCAGAATCCAATCTCATCACTTCCGCTGAATTCGTGGAGGTCAATCCAATCCTTGATGATAAGAACAGAACGGCATCCGTTGCTGTTGCCCTTATGGGATCTCTTTTTGGAGAAAAATTACTATAATGATAGAATAAAAAGCAGCTTCATTGAGGAAGCTGCTTTTTTATATTTCTTTAGTATGCTCATGGAAGGTATTCAACAAATCATCAAGCTTACAACTGATTTCGACGACCTTTTCGTTTGCAAATGATGATTGCAGCGCTAACTCTACCATGCGGCTTCTATGGTCTTCTATCTGCTTAAGTAATTCAGTTCTCCCCACACTAATTACCTCGTTTCCGACATTATTTAGTTCATTTATACCCCTATTATAAAAAATGTAAACATTTCATGTTAAAATTTGTTAGGATAGAATAGATGAAAAAAATTGAAACCTTTTTGCTATACGTTCGTATATATGTATAGCCGCATAGAGCGGAGGTATAAAATGGATGCGCTAGTCAATAAAAGAATTAAGCAGGTGCTGAAAGGTGACCAGGATGCATTTGCTGAGGTAATTGAACTTTATAAAGATAAAGTGTTCCAGATTTGTTTCCGCATGCTGGGTAATCGCCATGAGGCTGAGGATATAGCGCAGGAGGCTTTCATCAGGGCCTATGTAAATATCCATACGTTTAATCAAAAGAGGAAATTCTCTACATGGCTTTACAGGATTGCAACAAATCTATGCATCGACAGAATCAGGAAAAAGAAGCCTGATTATTATCTTGATGCAGAGGTGACAGGGACAGATGGTTTAACAATGTATTCTCAAGTAGCCGCAGAGGGCCAGCTGCCGGAAGAAGAAGTGGAAGAAATGGAACTTCAGGCAGAGATTCAAAGGCAGATCCTTAAGCTTCCGGATAAATACAGATCGGTGATCGTCCTGAAGTATATAGAGGAATTGTCACTCCAGGAAATCAGTGAGATCCTAGATCTGCCATTAGGAACGGTGAAAACGAGGATACATAGAGGGCGGGAAGCTCTCAGAAAACAATTAAGAAACATGTAGGAAGGGTGTGAAGCCTTTGAAAGCTTGTTGTTCTGAAGAATATGAAGAATATATCCACGAATATTTAGATGAAGAAATCACTCAGGACCATGAAAGAAAATTGAAAGAACATCTTCAAAGGTGTGAAGATTGTCAGCAATTTTTCCATGAAATGAAAAAGTCGATTGCACTCGTGCAAAGTACATCACATATACAGGCACCACAAGATTTTACAAGTAAGGTCATGGCGAACCTGCCGCGCGAAAAGAAGAAAGTGGGAGCACAGAGATGGCTGCGGCACCATCCTTTGATGACGGCAGCTTCCTTGTTTTTCATATTGATGATTGGCAGCCTGTTTTCCTCCTGGAATGAAAGTGAAGAATTCTCCTTCACTAAACAGCCCGATTTAGTCGTACAAGACCATACCGTCATTGTTCCTGAAGGAAAAGTGATTGATGGAAATATCACTGTCAAGAACGGCGATGTGAAAGTTGAAGGACAGGTGAATGGCGATATTACGGTCATTAATGGCAACCAATACCTGGCTTCAGCCGGTAGTGTAACAGGGGAAATCAAAGAAATCGATGCGGCATTTGAATGGATTTGGTATCAGCTGAAAAAGGGATTTAAAGAGACTGTGAACTGGTTTGAAGAACTGCCAGAGGGTATATAAGAAGAGAAAGGGGCTTGTTTCCGGGAGTATATCTCCTTGAACAGTCCTTTTTTTGAACTGTGAAGCTCTTGAACCAATCCAGTACCTAGCGGGTTTTGGTCTCCCTCCAATCCGTCAAGAAGGTTAAAGAGCAACCTTCCCGCCGGCTCGTCTTATGCCTGTCGGGGGCTGATCAAGACGCTTGCGCTTTATATTTTTCCATTTCTTCTTATTATTCAGTGTGTCAAGGCTGTTTGTGATATAATAATGAAGTTACTAATTACATAGCCATTTTCACGGCTATCCCTTTAGATTACTTCTATTGGAGGATACTATATGCCGTTTTTCGATGTTTACTCAAACTATTCCGTACTGGATTATGCTTCAGATATAGTAGACATACTCCTGGTATGGTTTGTCATTTACAAATTAATAATGCTTATTAAAGGAACAAAAGCCGTTCAGTTATTGAAAGGTATTTTTGTCATCATCATCGTAAGGGGACTGAGCGGGCTGCTTGGTCTGGATACATTAAGGTCATTGGTTGATCAGGCGATCGATTGGGGAATCCTGGCCATCATCATCATCTTCCAGCCTGAACTGCGCAGAGCCCTCGAACAACTGGGGAGAGGCAGGCTGTTCTCCAGAAGCGGCAATCAGGAGGAAGAGGAACAGGGCAATATGATTGAAGCGATTGGCAAGGCGGTCAGCTATATGGCCAAGAGGCGTATAGGGGCACTCCTATCGATTGAAAGGGAAACGGGCCTGAGTGAATACATAGAAACTGGTATTCCGATACAGTCAAAGATCTCTTCAGAACTGCTGATCAATATCTTTATTCCCAATACACCGCTTCATGATGGTGCCGTCATACTGCAAAAGAGACGAATTGCTGCGGCGGCATGTTATCTGCCCCTGTCGGAAAGTCCATTTATCTCTAAAGAGCTCGGCACCAGGCACAGGGCAGCTTTAGGGGTCAGTGAAGTTACTGACAGTATAACGGTCATCGTTTCTGAAGAGACCGGAAGTATTTCCGTTACTATGAACGGTGATTTGAAGCGGAATGTTTCGGTGGATGATTTGAAACTTATCCTCGAACATGAGCTCATAGGAGAAAAAGCAAATGCTTCCTCTACAAAATGGAGCTGGAGGGGGAAGAAAGACAATGGATAAATTCATCGAGAACCGCTGGTTTATGCGTATCGTTGGTTTGCTTTTGGCTTTTGTTCTCTATGCTTCTGTGAATTTTGACGAGATGGCTGTCCAGCGGAGCGAGAGCAGCAATCCGCAGGAGAATACAGAAACGATAGAGAATGTTCCGGTTGAAGTTTTCTATGACAGTGAAAATCTATTTGTGAGCGGGGTCCCTGCAACCGTAGATGTTGAGGTGGAAGGGCCCAAGAACCTGGTCACCTCAACGAAGCAATTAAGGGA
The DNA here is from genome assembly GCF_049177075.1 of Bacillus salacetis. Lineage (GTDB taxonomy): Bacteria > Bacillota > Bacilli > Bacillales > Bacillaceae_B > Rossellomorea > Rossellomorea salacetis_A. The sequence continues at coordinate 181,217 of NZ_CP185377.1, forward strand.
CTTTCACGTTTATGCCGATCTGAATGATCTCGGTATCGGCGAGCATCAGGTACAGCTCAAAATAGAAGGGATTTCCGAAAAGCTGCAAGTGAAACTGAACCCTTCCTTTGCAAATGTTTCCATCCAGGAAAAAGTGACGGAAGAGTTCGCGGTAGAGCCGGAATTCAATGAAGGCTTACTGGCGGAAGGTTACCAAACGGAAAGTGTCACAGCTGAGCCGCGCAAAGTGGAAATTACCGGAGCAAAAGATGTTATAGGACAGATAGCCTATGTCGTTGCCACACCTGATGTCAATAGCGGCATTAATGGATCGGTTACCAGAGAGGCAAGGGTCCAGGTGCTGGACAGAGACTATAATAAATTGGATGTCTCCATTGAGCCTGAAACCGTGGATGTCACGATAGAAGTAGTCAATCCGAGCAAAGAAGTGCCGGTAGCGGTTAATCAGACAGGGGAACTTCCTGAAGGACTTGAATTGGAGTCGATAACCGTCGATCCGAAAAAAGTCACAGTCTTTGGAAGGGACGCTCTTCTGCGTTCAATCAATGAGTTGACAGCGGAAGTGGACCTAAGTGATATTAAGAAAGATGCTACAATCAAAGTGCCGCTTAAACTGCCGGAAGGTGTAAACAAAACGACACCTGAGCAAGTAGAAGTGAAGATAGATTTGAAGGAAGTAGAAAATAAAACAGTCATGGGAAATACCATAACGCTTGAAGGTGCCGAGGAGGATATGGAATACGAGTTCATTAACCCTGAATCGGGGTCGGTTGATATAACCGTATCAGGATTCAAGGAACAGCTCGATGCCGTGAACTCTGAATCATTTTCACTCTTGGCAAATGTAACAGGATTGACCCCCGGCCGGCATGAAGTTGAAATTGAAGCTGAGGGTCCTGAAGACATCGAATGGGAATTGACGAACAATAAAGTTACAATCCAAGTACAAGAGAAAATACCGGCTTAATTATATTTATTCTTTAAGCCCACTTAAGGAGCGATATCAATGGGAAAGTATTTCGGGACAGATGGTGTAAGAGGAATTGCTAATACAGAGCTGACTCCAGAGTTAGCCTTTAAATTAGGGCGTTTCGGCGGGTATGTGCTGACAAAAGATGCCGACAGGCCCAAAATTCTAATTGGCCGTGATACAAGGATTTCCGGCCATATGCTGGAGGGGGCCCTTGTTGCCGGGCTGCTCTCCATCGGCGCGGAAGTCATGCGTCTTGGCGTCATTTCAACTCCTGGAGTAGCTTACTTGACGAAAGCTCTTGATGCTCAGGCAGGCGTCATGATTTCTGCATCGCATAACCCGGTTGGAGATAACGGAATCAAGTTCTTCGGCTCAGATGGTTTCAAGCTTTCCGATGATCAGGAAAAAGAAATTGAGGAACTCCTAGATCAGGAAGTGGACTCACTGCCTCGTCCAATCGGTGCTGATTTGGGACAAGTCAGCGATTACTTTGAAGGCGGCCAGAAGTATCTTCAGTATCTGAAACAGACGGTGGATGAGGAATTCGAAGGGCTGAATATTGCCCTGGACTGTGCACATGGAGCTACGTCCTCCTTAGCGCCGCACCTATTTGCAGACCTGGATGCAGACCTTATTACGATGGGGGCTTCTCCTAATGGATTGAACATCAATGATGGAGTCGGTTCTACTCATCCTGAACCCCTTGCAGAACTGGTGAAAGAAAAAGGGGCGGATATCGGACTTGCCTTTGATGGTGATGGGGACCGCTTGATTGCGATTGATGAAAATGGTGAAATCGTGGACGGTGACCAAATCATGTTTATTTGCGCGAAGCACCTAAAATCAGAGGGGCGCTTGAAGCAGTCTACAGTCGTGTCCACGGTTATGAGTAACCTCGGATTCCACAAAGGAATGGAATCAAGCGATATCAAGAGCGTCCAAACAGCGGTTGGTGACCGGTATGTAGTGGAAGAAATGAGAAAGAATAACTACTCCCTAGGAGGAGAGCAGTCAGGACATATCATTTTCCTTGATTACAATACAACCGGTGATGGGTTGTTAACGGGTATCCAATTAGTTAATATTATGAAATTAACAGGCAAATCATTATCAGAACTTGCCGGCGAGATGAAAAAATTCCCGCAAAAATTGGTGAATGTAAAAGTTACAGACAAATATCACGTAACTGATAATGCCAAGGTGAAAGAAGTAATCGAGAAGGTTGAAGCTGAAATGAACGGAAATGGAAGAATCCTTGTCCGCCCTTCAGGCACGGAACCTCTTGTAAGGGTAATGGCCGAGGCGCCTACAGAAGAACTGTGTGAAAAATATGTAGATGAAATTGTCCAGGTCGTTCAGGAAGAAATGGGATTAAAATAAGAAATAGGAAATGGGTATGCATAAGTGGGACCTCCGGGGCTGCTTATGCATATTTTCTTAATATACCCTTTTCATCAGCACAATGGGTTTAATCACCTGTAATTCGGGAAAATTAAGTAAGCATTTTAAATAGGGTCCCTTTTGAAAAGTGCTGAAAAATTTTTATTGACGAATTCATTCGGGGTATTGTATGATTATCCTGTTTTTGATTCTCTTTTGAGTAATTGGAAACCATTCAATGATGCTTAGGAGGATAGAGGTTAATAAAGATTTAAAAAGCGCCAGGACTAAACCGGACGATGGTTTAGTTGACGAGGTGGAGGTTCATCGATTGTTCGGCGGATGCCTCCCGGCTTACAGCAGAGCCGTCAATTTCTTTCTCAAAGCACCGAGGCAACTTGGTGGACAAAGGAAAGGAAATGCCAAACTAATAATCAGAGATAAGGGGGCCGGAAGCCCCCGCGCTTTCCTGCCCCCTTGTATTTTAGGGAGGAAAAGAATTATGTGTGGTATCGTAGGATATATCGGAAACAATGATGCAAAAGAAATTTTATTAAAAGGGCTTGAGAAGCTTGAGTACCGCGGTTACGATTCAGCTGGAATTGCCGTGAAAAATGCTGATGGAGTCCATGTATTCAAAGAAAAAGGACGCATTGCGGATCTTCGTGATAATGTGGATGAGAATGTACTGTCCAATACAGGGATCGGTCATACCCGCTGGGCGACTCATGGTCCTCCAAGCAAAGTCAATGCTCACCCGCATCAATCAACTACAGAACGTTTCACCCTTGTTCATAACGGAGTAATCGAGAATTATTCAGCATTAAAACGTGAATATCTTGAGGGAGTAACTTTAAAAAGTGATACAGATACAGAGATTGTCGTAATGCTGATTGAAAGATTAGTAAACGAAGGAAACACTGTGGAAGAAGCGTTCCGTTCAACGCTTAAGCTTCTTAAAGGATCTTACGCAATCGCCCTTCTTGATAATCAAAATGATGAGACGATCTTTGTAGCGAAGAACAAGAGCCCGCTGCTTGTTGGACTTGGTGACGACTTCAATGTTGTAGCAAGTGATGCCATGGCGATGCTTCAGGTAACGGATCAGTATGTTGAGTTGATGGATAAAGAAACAGTCATCGTTACAAAAGAAAAGGTGACGATTCATGACCTTGAAGGCAATGAAGTTTCCCGTGAGCCTTACACTGCTGAATTGGATGCAAGCGACATTGAAAAAGGAACATACCCGCACTACATGCTTAAAGAAATCGATGAGCAGCCAGCGGTTATGCGTAAAATCATCAGTGCTTACCGTAATGATGATCAGGAGTTGGAAATCAACGAAGATATCCTTTCTGCAATGAACGATTCGGACCGCATCTACATCATTGCTGCGGGAACAAGCTACCATGCTGGATTGGTTGGTAAGCAGTTCATTGAAAATATCGCGAAAATTCCAGTGGAAGTACATGTGGCAAGTGAGTTCAGCTACAATATGCCTTTACTTTCTGAAAAACCTTTATTCATCTTCATTTCTCAAAGTGGTGAAACTGCGGACAGCCGTGCTGTACTTGTACAAGTCAAGGAACTTGGACACAAATCCCTGACGATTACAAACGTGCCTGGTTCTACGCTTTCCCGTGAAGCGGACTACACACTGCTTCTGCATGCAGGCCCTGAAATTGCCGTTGCTTCCACAAAAGCCTATACAGCTCAAATCGCTGTCCTTTCCATCCTTGCTGATGTTACAGCGAGATCAAAAGGAATCAAACCAAACTTTGATTTGATCCATGAACTTGGAATTGTTGGAACAGCAATGGAAGCTCTGTGTGACGAGAAAGAAGAATTCGAAGCGATTGCCCGTGATTACCTGTCAACGACACGCAACGCCTTCTTCATCGGCCGCCACCTTGATTACTATGTAGGCCTTGAAGGAGCTCTTAAACTGAAAGAGATTTCATACATCCAAGCAGAAGGTTTTGCCGGCGGAGAGTTGAAGCACGGAACGATTGCCTTGATTGAAGAAGGTACTCCGGTTATCGCTCTTGCTACGCAGGAAGCAGTCAACCTTGGAATCCGCGGAAACGTGAAAGAAGTAGCAGCCCGCGGAGCCAACCCTTGCATTATCTCAATGAAGGGACTGGAAGAGGAAGACGACCGTTTCGTCATCCCTGAAGTAAATGAAATTTTAACACCCCTTATCTCTGTAATACCATTGCAGCTGATTTCTTACTATGCAGCACTTCACCGTGACTGTGATGTAGATAAGCCGCGTAACCTTGCTAAATCAGTAACTGTTGAATAAAACTTTAAGAAAGCCTCCGGAGAATTCTCCGGGGGCTTTTTGTGTTTATACATATCGATTTAGGGAAATAGTCGTGAGAGTACAGTAAAAGAATAAGAATGGCCATTAGAGAAACACTAGGTTTGTCATCACATGCGCGACAAAGTTAGTTTTCATCTTCATTGAGCACTCCGGCTTCATCATTTATGATGAAATAAGGCTTTACTGCTATTATTTATTAATGAAAGGGAGACTATATATGGCTCAATCAAATATAAAAGTAAGAGTGCAGAAGTTCGGTAACTTCCTCAGCTCTATGGTCCTGCCGAATATCGGTGCGTTTATAGCTTGGGGATTGATTACAGCATTATTCATTCCAACTGGCTTCTTTCCAAATGAAAGCCTTGCCAATTTAGTCGGACCGATGGTTACGTACCTGCTGCCTCTGTTAATCGGTTATACAGGAGGTAAGCTGATTCATGATCAGCGCGGGGGTGTCGTCGGTGCCATTGCGACAATGGGTGTCATTGTCGGTGCACCGGACACTCCGATGTTCCTTGGTGCAATGTTAATGGGTCCGTTAGGCGGATATGTCATCAAGAAATTTGACCAGGCAATTGAAGGAAAGATTCGTTCTGGTTTTGAAATGCTGGTTAATAACTTTTCGGCGGGTATCCTTGGCGCAATCCTTGCGATTCTGGCTTATCTTGGTATAGGCCCTGCCGTTGATGCTTTCACAGAAGTACTTGTAGCTGGTGTTGACTGGCTTGTTGAAGCAGGATTGCTGCCTTTGACAAGTATCCTGATCGAACCTGGAAAGATTTTGTTCCTGAACAACGCTATCAACCATGGTATTTTGTCACCAATCGGTTTGGAACAATCTGAATCCACAGGGAAGTCAATCTTGTTCTTGCTCGAAGCGAATCCAGGACCAGGTATCGGTGTCTTACTGGCATTCATGTTCTTCGGCAGAGGAACTGCGAAACAGTCCGCGCCGGGAGCGGGAATCATCCACTTCTTCGGTGGAATACACGAGATTTATTTCCCTTACATTTTAATGAAACCAATGCTTTTCATTTCCGTCATTCTTGGAGGAATGAGCGGAGTGTTTACTCTGGTATTATTGGGTGGAGGTCTTTCAGCACCTGCCTCTCCAGGGAGCATTCTGGCTATTACAGCTGTAACACCTGATGGACTGACCCTGATGGCAAACTATGCAGCGGTCCTTGTAGCGGGAGTGGTATCCTTTGCAGTATCTGCAATCGTGTTAAAAACGAGCAAGGAAACGGATGAAGATATTGATGCAGCAACAAAGAAAATGGAAGGCATGAAAGGCAAGAAGAGTTCAGTAGCCGGCCATGTTTCTGGAGTCCAAGCTAAAGGAACTCTTCCTGAAGAAGTAAATAAGATCGTCTTTGCTTGTGATGCCGGTATGGGATCAAGTGCAATGGGAGCATCCCTGCTCCGCAAGAAGGTGAAAGAAGCTGGACTGGACGTTTCCGTTACGAATACGGCTATCAGCAATATCCCGGCGGATGCACAAGTTGTCATCACCCAGGAAGAATTGACCCCTAGAGCTCAAAGTAAACTTCCGGGTGCGTATCATATCTCAGTTGATAATTTCTTATCCAGCCCTGAATACGATAAGCTGATCGCAAGCTTGCAGGACGGCATCACAGAAGAGCAGGCAGAGCTTGTCGAAGAGTCAGAAACAGATGCAGTCGGCACAGAACCAAACGCAGATAAAGATGATGATCTTTTACTAGAGGAAAACATCTTTATCGGCAAGGAATTCGCCAATAAAGAAGAAGCAATCCGCTTTGCCGGAGAAGCGTTAGTGAAAGCCGGTTATGTGGAAGACAGCTATGTGGATGCCATGATTGAACGTGAAGGCATCACAACCACTTATATGGGCAACAACGTGGCCATCCCGCATGGTACGGAGGATGCGAAGAAAGCCGTCCTTAGATCAGGCTTCACGGTTATCCAGGTACCTAATGGAGTCGACTTTAATGGCGAGCAGGCTAAACTGATCTTCGGGATTGCCGGAAAAGACGGCACACACTTAGAAATCCTTTCAGGTATTGCGGTAATCTGTTCCGAACAGGAAAATGTGGATCAGATGGTTCAAGCCAAAACGGCAAAAGAGTTAAAGGATATCATCAACAGTAAATAAATAAGGACAAGAGTAGAAAGGCGGGTCATACCTGCCTTTCTGTTCTGCTTTCTAAAGGAAAATCCCAGTTGGTTTCCCCGGGATTGAAAGAAATGAGTGGATATAAATGTTTATAACCTCAAGGGAAAAATCCATCATTGATTTAATCATAAGAACATCCGGCAAGCATACGGTTTCCACACTTTCAGATTATCTGAATGTCAGCGGAAGAACCATACAGCGAAACCTGAAATCAGTTGAAAAAATACTGAAAGAGTACCAATTGGAGTTGAAAAGAACCATTAATGATGGCCTTTTCATCGATGGGAAGAATGAACATATATATAAGCTGATCCAAAAGCTGACCGATATAGTTCCCACAGATGAGACTCCCGAGGAAAGAAAGTTAAGCCTTCTGATCATATTGCTTCATGAAGGACCTTATTTCAAAAAGCAGGTCCTCGCAAACCAACTCGGCATCAGTCCTGCAACCCTCACAGTATATCTCGATGAGCTGGCAGACTGGTTAAGCAAATTTTCAGTTACAGTTACAAGAAAGAGGGGAGTAGGTGTAGAGGTTTCTGCTGATGAGGCCGGCAAAAGGCATGCTCTTGCAAACTTCTTTCTGGTGTATTTTTATGAAGATATCATTGAAAGCTTATATCTGCTGCAAAAAGGCAGCACTCTGGCTGAACCAGTATTGGGGTACTTCTCTCCAGAAATTTTGATGACCGTTGATCAGGTGACCAATTCGATTCTAAGCAAGGGACAGACCAAATTAATCGACAGTGACTATATCGGGCTTGTTGTTTATATCTGCCTCACTTTCCAGAGAGCAGAAAGCGATTTTCTTTTAGAGGAAGACGTTGAATTTGGGAATGGCTATAGCAGTGAGATAAGAATGATTACGATGATAGGCGATGAGTTGAAACAAAGGCTTGACGTCTCAATAGGCGAAAGTGATATCCACTTTTTAAGTTTAATTTTAAAAGGATCGAAGGTTCAGGCAGTTGATTCTATAGACTATGACAGCATTATTTTGGGACAGCTCATCAAAAAGGTAATAGAGGATGTATCATCACAACTTCATGTGGACCTGTCAGATGACTTTTCTCTATATCAGGGACTGCTGGCACATATGGAGCCCTCCATCTTCCGTTTGAGGCAGCAGATGGAATTATTCAATCCATTAACAGAGGAAATTAAGAAGAAGTATCCAGTGCTGTTCATGGCTGTGAAGAAAAGCCTGGAAGTTGAGTTCACGGATATTCATTTTCCGGATGATGAGATAGCCTTTATTGTGCTTCACTTTGGCTCTGCGTTACTGATGCATGAAGAGAAGGTGAAAATCAATGCCGTGGTAGTCTGCCCAACGGGTATAGGTACTTCCAAGATGCTCGCCAGCCGCATCCAGAAAGAGGTCCCGGAAATCAATGCTGTTGAGATATTATCGTTAAAAGATTTTCAGTCTGCATCCATGAACGACTATGACATTGTCATATCGACCGTAAGATTGCCGTTTACGGATATTGATTATACATTAGTCAGTCCGCTCCTGAGTGAAAGAGAGATAAACTCCATCCGAAATTATCTGCAAAATAACTTAGAAAAGCTGACAAGGAACAAAAGATACTTACTGAATGCACAAACCAATCAACTGGATCCTCAACCGAAAGTGAGGAATCTCTTACAGGAAATCAAGGATGTCCACTCGAGCATCGAGTCAATCCTGGATAATTTCCGAGTGTATATAAAACAGCATTCCGGAAGCCATATCAATGTACTGCAGGAGATGGTGGAACAGGCAGAGAAGGATGGGCTTGTGACTGACTCAAGTGAAGTGCTGCATGAGCTGGAAGAGCGGGAGAAAAAAGGCGGACTTGGGATTCCGAATACAAGTATGGCCTTGTTCCATTGCCGAAGTGATAGTATCCAGGAGTTGATTTTCCAAATATCCCACTTGGATCAGCCTTGCATAGTCAAGGGAATGGATGGCAGGGAAATCGCTATGAAAAGTCTCCTGTTGATGCTGGCTCCTGCAAACATGAGCAAGAGGGAACAGGAGATACTAAGTATCATCAGTACCAGCCTGATCGAGAATAATATATCAATGATGATTTTCTCGTCTTCTAATGAAGCGATGATCAGAAAAAAGCTGGAAGATCTATTCATGGATTACTTACAAAATAATTTAGTAAAGGAATGATAATGATGAAACAAGCAATTCATTTTGGTGCCGGCAATATCGGAAGAGGATTTATCGGAGCGCTATTCTCCCAATCCGGCTACCATGTAACATTCGTGGATATCGCCGAACAAATCATTAATAAACTGAACCAGGAACAACAGTATAATGTTGTGTTGGCGACTGAGGAAAAGGAAACTGTGACAATCGAAAATGTTTCTGGATTGAACAATCTTCATCAGGAAGAGGAAGTAATCAAAACAATTACGGATGCCACCTACCTGACGACAGCAATCGGTCCGAATATTTTACCAAGGATTGCACCATTAATAGCACGGGGTATTGCCAACCGGGTTGCGGCAAGCGATGAAAAGCTGTATGTAATCGCTTGTGAAAACCAAATCGGTGCGACAGATATTTTAAAAGGTCATGTCATGGATAACCTGGATGAAGATACGAAAGCCAAGCTTGAAGGCCGCGTTTACTTCTTCAATTCCGCTGTAGACCGTATCGTGCCGATCCAGGATCAAGATTCTTTGGATGTCCTTGTAGAGACTTATTATGAGTGGGTTGTAGAAACGAAAGAAAGCATCCCTCCAGTGAATGGGATGACAATTGTAGAGGATCTTGCTCCGTTCATCGAGAGAAAATTGTTCACGGTTAATACAGGCCATGCGGTCATTGCTTATTTCGGTTATCTTCAAGGGAAAGAGACAATCGATAAGACATTGGCTGACAATCAAATTGCCGAACAAGTAAAAGAGACTTTGAAGGAAACGGGAGCCTATCTGGTTAAACAATATGGTCTTAATGAAGAAGAGCACATGGCTTATATCAATAAGAACATTGAACGTTTCAAAAATCCGTATCTAAATGACGGTGTAACCCGCGTGGGCCGTGCGCCAATCCGGAAATTAGGACCTGAAGATAGACTTGTCCGCCCGACAACGGAAGCACAAAAATCCGGACTGCCATATTCCAATCTTGCAAAAGCAATCGCGGCTGCGCTGCTGTTTGATTATCAAGAGGATGAACAAGCAGTGGAAATCCAGAATATGATTAAAGAAGTAGGAGTCGCAGCTGCCCTTAAAAAGGTGAGCAATCTGGAAGAAGACAGTCAGATTACTCAAGAAGTCATCAAGCAATACGACCTATTGAAGAAATAAATGAAAGGCTGTCAGTGATGACAGCCTTTTTACTTATTAAGGATATTATAAAATTTGGGGGGTGTGGATAATAAAGATTGTGTTCTGCATCCAGCTCCAGCGGCCAGCGCCTAGCAGATTTCGGTCTCTCTCCTTGCGAATCCAGCTGAAAGGCCCCAACGGCTATCGAACTTCAGTCTTCCTTCTTGCGATAAGTCAACATCAACTCACTACGTTCGTTGTGTTTCCTTTATCTCATGCGGAAGCCTTCCAGTTCGTACGCCGCTGAGCGGGGCCTTTCCACTTTTTAGAGATAAGTCAACATCGAATCGCTGCCGCTCTTCGTGTTTCCTTTATCTCATGCGAGAGCCCTCCAATCTGTACGGCGCTGAACGGCCGCTTGCGCTTTTGATCATCCAGCTCCAGCGCCTAGCCCCTCGGGGTCATAAGCCAATCCGTCAAGAAGGTTAAAGAGCAACCTTCCCGCCGGCTCGTCTTATGCCTGTCGGGGCTGATCAAGGCGCTTGCGCTTTTGAATATTTAATACCCTTTTTGATAATCTACAAGATTAACCGGTGGTTGGTTACCGGAAATGTACTCTTTCAAATTCGGTATGAAAATATCTTCAATCACTCTTTTGTTGTAGAACTCAGTAGATCCCGCTGTATGAGGCGTGATGATGACATTCTCCATTTTCCAAAGCGGGCTGTCTTTTTCCAACGGCTCGTGGACAAAAACATCAAGTCCCGCCCCGGCGATGCTACCGGATTCCAAGGCTTTGATCAGGTCCTGTTCTTTGATGGTCTTGCCGCGCCCGATATTAATGAGAAAAGCAGATTCCTTCATTAACTGGAATTCTGTTTGGCCGAACATTCCACGGGTTTCCGATGTGAGCGGAACAGTGTTGACGACATAATCACATTGAGGAAGAACATCGTGAAGCTGTTCCGTCTTGAACATTTCGTCTACATATTCGGCTTCTTTACCGGAATGGCGGACACCGAGAACTCTCATGCCGAAAGCTTTGGCAATCTTTGCTGTCTCTTTTCCAATCGCTCCGACTCCTATTATCCCAATGGTCTTCTCGTGAATCTCCAGTTTGAGTCCGGAATGGGCCCATTCTTTTTGCTCCTGATTCTTTACGTATGTATGAATCTTTCTGGTCAAGCCGAGCATCATGGCAAAAATGGTTTCTGAGATAGGGTAGGCGTGCACCCCGTTGGCACTGGTGACCAGGATATCCTGGGACTCCATTTCCTTTAAGGGGAGACTGTCGACACCGGCACTCCAAGTCTGGATCCAGCGAAGAGCAGCTGGGCTTCCCAGTGTTTTCCCTTCCATGCTTCTCTTCCAGCCAGCAATAATCTCAGCATCCTCCAAGTGGTTCTCCCAATGTTCAGGTTCTTTGCCGGTAATGACTTCCCACCCGGGAGCAGCCTGCTGGATGTGTTCAATCTGTTCCTTCTCGATATTCTGCGCGATAATCAGCTTTTTCATCTTGGGTCCCTCCAATCTTTCTCTTGATATAATAGTACCAAAATTCGGCCAAAAGCAGTTAATAAAGGATTTTTCCTAGTATAATGGAGGAATCATCAGGATTAGACAGAAATGAGGATACGACATGAATGGAACAGCACATATGATGATAGGGGCGGGTGCCGGGTTTCTGGCAGCCCACTATTTACAGGCAGCTCCTGCTGAAACGATTACATTGATAGCAGCAGGGGGAGTTTCGGGGTTGGTCCCGGATTTGGACGTGGACGGCAAGCTGAGTAATACCTTTACATCTTCCTATAAGTTTCTCATGACCTTGGCTCAAGTGATCGGAGTAGCAGTTATTGTGTATAGCTGGTGGGCCGGAGCTGAACAGGAGATGTGGAAAGGGATAGCGGCAGGACTGGGGATCATGCTGGTTTCCACCTTTATCAAAAAGCGGCACCTGCTGACCGTTGCGGGAGCAGGTGCGTTTATGGGAGGATTGTTCCTTGCTGAAAATTGGCTATTATTATTCGGTATTTATATCATCATCGCTTCACTGGTTTCGCACCGGAGTTATACGCATTCGCTTATTGGTTTGGTTTTTTTCGGTGTCATCGCCTATTATCTTCAGGCTAGTATCAGAATGGAGGGCATCTTGATGGCTTGTTTGGGGGGATATGCCAGCCATTTGATTGCGGACATGAAATGGCTGCCTTTCAATAAAAGAGGGGTTAAGCTGTTTTTGCCGTTTTCGCGGAAGGAACTTTAACTATTAATAGGCGGTTCTCTATTCAGGACGCTCCTCCACCATAAAAGCAAGGAGAAACTCGGACCGCAAGTATGAGCTTATACCATAAGGGAAGAAATTTCCCTTATGTATGAGATGTCCGGAAAAATAGGTCAAATAAGGGAAAAATCTTCCGTTATTTACTTGAAAAACGTGAAAATTGGGTTTCTGAGCATGCTTAACGGAAAATCCTTCCCTTATTTACATCTGCCCAGCTAAATTTTGCAGTATAACGGAAAAAATTTCCCTTATTTCAAGTAGACTTCCTATGGTGACTTACTCAATGCTTCCCTTAAGCATCTAGATTCTTTATTTATGGATCTCCATCAGCCAGTTAATCATTTCTTCCATCATATTCAAGCTGATGGTGTGGGTAACATTCCAATATTCCCTGTATTGCACAAAATCATTGATCTTTTTGGCTTCATCATAGAATTTTTTCGGCCCCTGGGATGGTATACGTTCATCATGGCTTCCGTGAAGCATTAATACAGGACGCTGTTTCAGATTTTCTAAACGGTTTATCGGATCGTATTTTCGGATTTGCGCTAGTTCTTCTTCTGCTGCAGGTGGCCTGCCATCTGATTTCCTCCAAAGATGCTCCGTTTCTTCCCATGCGGGTGAACCGTTTAGGGTAACCAAAGAGGTAATGGAAGAAACTTCAACAAATACTCCAGAGGCAATCACTCCTCCTGTAGAACTCCCAATAAGACAGATCTTCCCTTCTTTAGCTAATCCGGATTTGACTGCACAAGAAATTAATCCCTCTGCTTCTTCTACAGAATGAAGGACGACCTTCCAGAAATTCTTCTGAAGAACTTCTGTATCAAAAGGATTTGGAAAAGGATTCCGAGTTCCATGGTGAATGATTTCAGGGAGGATGACGGTAAATCCATATGATGCTAAAATTTTTGCTGAAAATGCCTGATTTTCGGGAATAGAGCCCCAGCCATGGTAGAAAATCAAGGTGTGCCCATTATCCTTTTCAGGTTTGGCCAGCAGGCACCTGATCCCTTTAATAAATACTTCTTCTAACCCTTCCTTCGTATACATTTCATTTCCCCCTTGGTTTGAATGATTCATTTTACCACAACTAGTGACAGGCACGACCCGATATTGGTCGAATGAAGTACCAGTTTCTACTAAGCTTAGATTAAATGAAATCCGGGTATAGGAGATTACTATTTGTTATCAATTGAGAGGGTGTGCATTACGTGAATTTACCGTTATTTCTCGGTTTATTTCTTTTAGTTCTATTTATCACTGCCTACTTTGGGAACAAGATTCTGCGCATACCTGATATCGTCATATACATACTTCTCGGAGCAGGCATCTCGCTTGCCGGCCTGCTTGGGGAAGTCAAAACAATTGAAGTGGCGGGGGAAATAGGATTAATCCTGCTATTCTTTCTTCTCGGGATGAAATACCGGTTGGGGGAGATAGCATCAAAAGGAAAAAAGGTCTGGAAACCCGGTCTCCTGGACCTGGTTTTGGGAGTGGGTGTAACAGCTGGGATCAGTGCCTTTTTCGGCCAGAGCCTGTTCAATTCCCTTTTGATTGGAGGGCTGGTTTATGCGACCAGTTCATCCATCACTCTTAAATTACTGGAACACAATAATAAATTAGATAGAAAAGAGTCAGGGTACGTGTTGACCCTATTGATCTTCGAGGATATGGTCGCACCTATCCTGATTACCATTTTGATCGGATTGAGTGGAGATGGGTTCAGCGTGGTGGACTTTCTTTTAATCTTCTTCAAAGTTGCCCTTTTGATTGGGATTGCCGTGGCCATCAGCCGCTTCATTCAGAAAAAGGGTTATACTCTTATAGAAAAATTCCTGCATGAAGACTATCTTTTGGTTTATATTATCGGGTTGGCCCTGGCGTACGGAGGATTCGCCGTCTTCCTTGGCTTATCAGAAGTCATCGGTGCTTTCCTTGCCGGGTTGATGTTTGCGGGTACCAATTTTAAAGATAAGATAAAGGAAGTCGCACTCCCGGTCAGAAATTTGTTTCTGCCATTCTTCTTTCTGAACTTTGGGATCTCGCTTGAGTTTACCAGTGATATCCCGGCATTCGGCCTCCTTTTTGCGATTATCCTGTGGTCAGTATTCCACAAAATGATTGTCGGATATGTCGGCGGACAATGGTATGGCCTGAATAAACAAGAGTCCTTCGAGACAGGTTTTACACTGGCACCCAGAGGGGAGTTTTCTGTTATCATTGCCGGTCTTGCCTCCGGCACACTGCAGATTTTTGCCGGTGTCTATATCCTTGCTGCAGCCCTGATTGGAATGCTGCTCTGTCAAATGTCTTCAAAGATAGTAGGCAGGGTTTACAAGAAACAGACAGAGGAAACCCCTTAACGCCGTTTGCCATTGTGGATACCATCCTTCTGAAAAAAAAGATAACCAGAGAAAAAGCGGGCAGAGGTTTCACACCATGCCCGCTTTTCTATTAATATACTTTATCTCCGTTGAAGATTGAGTTCTTTACAACTACATAATCTACGTGGCGAATGGCATCAAGTGTGTTGCCGCCTGCATAAGAAATGGAAGATTGAAGATCCTGCTCCATTTCTGTCAGGGTATCTATTAAGGCACCCTTGTGCTCAACGTACATCTTTTTACCTTCGACGTTTTTCTTTTCGCCTTTTTGGAACTCAGAAGCAGAACCGAAGTACTCTTTATAAGCCTTACCGTCTTTTTCAACTGTTTCACCAGGTGACTCTTCATGCCCGGCAAACAAAGAACCGATCATGACCATGGAAGCACCGAATCGGATGGACTTTGCGATATCTCCGTGTGTCCGGATCCCGCCGTCAGCAATGATAGGCTTGCTGGCTGCTTTGGCACACCAGCGAAGGGCAGCGAGCTGCCAGCCCCCAGTACCAAAACCTGTTTTGATTTTAGTGATACAGACTTTCCCAGGTCCGATACCAACTTTGGTTGCATCCGCACCGGCATGTTCCAATTCCCTTACAGCTTCAGGTGTACCTACATTTCCGGCAATGACAAAGCTTTCAGGAAGGTGCTTCTTGATGTGCTTGATCATTTTGATTACGGCATTGGAATGACCGTGGGCAATATCGATTGTAATGAATTCAGGTGTGACACCCTCTGCTGCCAACTGTTCAACAAACCCATATTCCTCTTCTTTAACGCCCACACTGATGGAAGCGATGAGCTCTCTTGAGTGCATATCTCTGATGAAATCAAGTCGTTTTTCAGGCTGAAAACGGTGCATGATATAGAAATATCCATTTTCCGCTAAGTACACCGCAATTTTCTCATCTATTATTGTCTGCATATTGGCAGGTACCACTGGCAATTTAAAAGTATGGCCGCCCAATGTAATGGTTGTATCACATTCTGATCGGCTTTCAACAATACATTTTGCAGGAATTAATTGAATATCTTCGTAATCAAACACGTTTTCCATATATAACACTCCTAAAAACGAATATTATTTTTAAATTAGTTAATTAATGTTCGTACATTACGAATCTACATTATTTTTTTCTATAAGTCAAAGGATTTTTTCAATATTCTCTTTTCGGTAATACAGTTAATTGTTACCAGAGTCGTTGATCTGCGCTCCAGCTGTACGACTCCGCGGGGCGGGCGGTGAGCCTCCTCGGCTGCGCCTGCGGGGTCTCACCTGTCCCGCTAGTCCCGCAGGAGATCGTACAGCTTCCGCTCCAATCAACCAACGTAAATAAATGAAGTAATGGGCTCCATAATAAACTTTTATTATTTAGATTTAAATATAAAACTTGTAAAAACATTCCAATATATGGGAGGGTTGTGTATAATTAAATGAATATTCTGAAATAAAAGGAGGGACGGGAGATGATAGATACTATTCCACTCAGGCTGGGCACCGCAGTATTCACTCTGCTTCTTTTGTTTGGGCTGCCTTATTTGGCATTCCTTGAGACCGGACGTCCATTCATGGAGTGGACACTTTTGATTGGAGTGTTTATATCAACTGCCATATTTTATTGCCATGGACCGGGATACAGAGTAGTAGTTGAGGACAAGGGGAATAAATATTTTCAGTCCATTCCTTTTTGGCTATCCTTTATTTACACGATAGTAGTATCCTGCCTGACGTATGTATACTACGGCGAATATTTTTAATGGAAGCAAGGAGTGTTCAAACATGTGGTCAGCAAAGAGAAATGCTATCATGGAACCATAAGTCTAAATAGAAAAGGTGAGATGATGGCTGAAATTTTGCAGAAACCTTTTGGTGGGGATCACCGATTTGAAGAAATCATTGAGGGTAAAAGAAGCCTTGTCGTGTTTGTAAGGCACCCCGGCTGACCTGTTTGCCGAGCATTTCTTGCGCAGTTGCGTGAGCATTATGACCAGTTGACGGAGGGCGGGGCACAGGTGATTGCAATCACGCCTTCCAATCGTTCGTTATTGGAACGTTTTACAAAGGAGTTTGGACCTTATCCCTTTGGGATTTATGGAGATCCCGAACGTGCCTTATATAAAAGGATGGGGCATAAAACAATGGCTAAGTGGAAGCTGCTTGCGAAAGCCGGCAAAGCGTATCTTAAGGGTGGCAAGAAAGCATTTCTCCCTGAAGATGAAGGACAAAGGGAAGTTGTACAGGAGTCGCTTAATACTCAGGATATTTATATTCAGGGAGGTTCCTGGATTTTTGATGAAGAGGGGAACATCATCTGGAGTCACATAGATGAGTCGCCGGAAGACCATGCTTCAATACAGGAACTTCTGACAAAGCTGAATTAACCGTAAAGAACCCCCTTATCCAAAAGGGGGTTTCATTTATTTTACAGGATCTATACTGTGCCTCGTATAGTAGCTCTGATATCGATAAAATAGTTCAACCTGAACATCCTGCTGATCCAGAAAGAAAATAAAGTAGGTTCGAATGGAAGTGGAGTTCTTCTTATATTGAATGGACAACCTTCTTGCTACAGTCTCAATATGGTCCTCTAGTTCATTCTTTTTGATGGTGACGGGCTGAGTACTTTGTTCATTTACTTTTTCTATATAGTTATCTATGCAAGACAAAAGTTCTTGTTCTTTCTGTGATAGTGAGTTGATGTTCATTCTTGTATATCCTCATCCTTTATCCTAAAATAGTTTAAAAACCAATTTATGGAAATAAAAAAAGTCAGAAAAGAAGGTGTAATCCTCCTCTTCTGACTTATGTCCGGTTCTATGCCCATTCATTGCTATCAGAATTAGAATTTTTCATTGAGAAAAAGTAAATTCTTTTCTATGATAACATGATTGAGTCCATTATCAAAGGAGATTTTATGACGGCTTGAGGTTAAAAAGGATGAGGCTTTTGTCTTTATCGAAGCTCCAATCAACAAAGAAGTCTGCCACTTCTGCATTCAAACTTTCCTCAAAAGTATCTTTATGTTCTAAAAGAAGTCTCTTTTCTACATTCCGCTTTGCCAATTTCAATACCTCTTGAGACCCAAGCCGAATCAGTTCTTTCTCGAGTTCGATGAATATTCCTTCCCTTATGATCAATAAGGTACGCGAGTTTAGCAAGAAGGAATATGTATTCTCCGGCGGCTTCTGGACCTCTGCGCTAATCTTGATGATTTCGTCATTGACTGTCCCGCTGTTTTTAAAGTCATTTTTTTCTGGCAGCAGATGTTCTTCCGTAGAAGAAGACAGGACAGCAATCATCATTCCAGTCTTTTTTTGAAGCTCCCAATCGTAGTAGAATTCCTTAACATTCTTGCCGGAGTTTAATTCGATGTAGGCTGTAATTTCTGTAAGCAGTGAATCTATCAATAAATCCCTTGTTTTCTCTACATAGACCGTCTGGCCGCTGTCTATAAGGGATTTCTCCATTGGTGACAGAAAGTTGGAAATGTGCACTGTCACATAAGGACCGGATACATTACAGATGACATTTCCGGGTCCCTTGCCAAAATGTTCTCTCAGCAAGCGGCCGATATAGCCGGAAATGTTTTTTTCTAAGTGATTTTTTACCATATACTACCTCTCCGTATAATTTATTCCTTTTCCTTTTCCCTTTCTTTACTAATTGAAACCGCTCTTTAAGTAATAGGTTTAACAGACTAGCCGGTTTCATACTTTTTTGGGATGCAATTATGATAAAATTCTTTTATAATGAACTCACATACTAACAAATAATGGATAAACTAAAGTAACTTTAAAGGAGGTGGTGGAGGATGACAAGGGTACAATCATTGTCAAAATCTGCAGCGACTCATGCAAAGCCTGTTATTGGGAAGGCGATACTTTGCATGGGGTGAAACGATATTAGATAATCGCCCAGGCAAGCTTTCACATTTCTGATTTAACCTGGCTTTGCACCTTATTTTCTTTTTTATAAAAAATAATAAGGGGCTGGCGGAAATGAAAGCTGCGAAAGCTAATGATCTATTACCGGAAGAGTTATTAAGGGAAGTTCAAAAATATGTACAGGGAGAAACAATTTATATCCCAAAGCCAAAATCTTCTTATCAAAAGTGGGGTTCCCGTTCAGGCGGCAGGAAGCTGATCCAGGAAAGGAACTCCACAATTAAAAAAGCATTTAAAAGCGGTTGCGCAATTGATAAGCTGGCAGAGGATTATTTTCTTTCTCCAGAAACCATAAAGAAAATCGTGTATACAAGATAACTTCGAAGAAAGCACTGCCGTAGAATCTGCAGTGCTTTTTGTATGGCGAGTTCGGATGCTAAACATTTTCGCCATATTCACCAAAGGGGAAATACTCTACAATAATAGAGAAGATTTTTAAAAGGAGTAAATGAGATGGAACCTTTTATTAGAAACGCTCAGTACAACGTCATAAAAGCCCAGACAAAAGTCTTGATAAATGGTCATTCCAGTGCCAGCGACCCCGGGGTCCTGAAAGCACTGAAAGCTGTATCCCTGGAAAGAGTCATGACTCTTATTCCGGAACCCACTCAAGAACATCGGGATTTGCTTGAGCCGGTTGTCTCAATCAAAGATAAGCAGGACGCGGAATTATTTCTTGCCAGATTAAAGCCGTTTGTCATTCCTTTCCGGAACGGGGATATCTCTGAAAAAGCCTTGCAGAAGCTTTTTCCCAAAGTAAAGAAACTCAAGCTTCCAAATCTTGAAGGCATGGACTTTAAAGAGATTACTTATTTGGGCTGGACCGATATCGGCCAGGAAAGGAAGTATATTGTAACCGACAGGAACGGTAAGCTGACAGGCATCAGGGGAACATTCAGAAACCACAGCCAAAAGGGAGTCTGTTCAATATGCAATTCGATAGGCGATATCGGCATGTTCATTACTGAGTCCAAGGCCGCGGCAAACGGGACCTTCAGAAACCGCGGGAACTACATTTGCCAGGACAGCCAGGTATGCAACCAGAACCTGCAAAGCGAAGAAAAGCTCCATGAATTCATCGAGCATCTGCAGAACGTGTGATTGGTGACAGGCACGCCCCGGTATATGTCGAATGATAATTTGAAAAAGCACGCTCGGGGAGTGTGCTTTTTTGTTTGCGGGTGAGCTTGGGGTGTGATGACCTTCTCTGGCTAAAGGTGTCGAAATGTGTCGAATGGCCGATAAACGACAATTCCTGGTCGTTATTCGACAACCTTTGGTCGATATTCGACACAAAAAGAGCGATATTCGACAACCTTCCGTTGATAAACGACAAAACCCGGTCAATAAAAATGACATCTCACCAAAAAAGCGATGACCCCAAGCGGGATCATCGCTTCTTAGTATCATTGTTAAGAATGTTCTGCCGCCAATTCGACATTTCTCGGGGTGTGCCTGTCACGGGCAAGGATTTTCAGTGCAACGAACAGGAATGCCAAAGCCCCCATCATACGTACTGAAGCTGTCAGGATCATGGCGCTGCCCATACCGAACTGGTTCAGGAGCAGGACACCGAATTGTGGTGCAAGGAACCCGATGATCGCAAGCAGGAAGTTATAGTTTGCGATATAGGTAGTCAGCTGTTTCTGCGGGGAAGAATTGAGCAGCTGGTTGAACAACAGCAGGTTTGTTCCGGCCACAAAGACTCCAATCCACAGATTGATGGCGGTGATGTAGTAAAGGTTCGTTGAAACAATCATCAGGGCGGGTGCAGTCGCCATTCCTGCCGCAGCAACGAATAACATCATTGTGTTCCCATATTTATCTGCAAACTTTGCCCACCATTTTATGCTGACAATCTGGGAAAGCTGGTTTGTAACAGAAAACATGCTGAACCATAGGGCGGTGGCGTGTGCTTCTTTGATCTGATAAATACTGAAGATCGACCAGCCCATTTGTGCGCCAAAGTTAAAGAGCAGGGCACAAACAACGAAAGCCACATAGGGTTTATGCTTGAACACTTCAAGTGAAAATTTCTTCTTCTGTGCTTCTTCTTTTTCCTCTGAAACCGCCTGTTCGGCAGGCGCTTCTTTATGTTTTAGTAAGTAAAACACTTCAAGCAGGGCAAATCCAAATCCGACGATAAATAACATCTGATAGGGAAATACACTGCCTTCACTGAATTGCTCCAGGAAGAAGCCGGTACAGAACGTCACAATCATCGCCGTGATGGTCGTGGACCTGTTCCTCGAACTGAAGAAGTTGCCTCTTCTCTCTTCAGGAACAAGATCACCGATCATC
Organism: Bacillus salacetis; assembly: GCF_049177075.1. GTDB lineage: Bacteria > Bacillota > Bacilli > Bacillales > Bacillaceae_B > Rossellomorea > Rossellomorea salacetis_A. The sequence continues at coordinate 202,235 of NZ_CP185377.1, forward strand.
GACTGCCAGGACAATCCGGATAAGGCACCCGGGAAGTTCAGCATGGCAATCAGTCCGACCAGAGCCCACGGGGCCCATTCAGGCGACAGGAACGGTACAAATAAAATGAGCATGAATAAAAGTCTTGTTGCAAACGTTGAGGCAACGGCAAAATTCTTCTTGCTTTTTACCCGGTTCAGCCACATGGCACCTGGAATCAAGGCAAGCATTCCGATAATGGATGGCAGGGAAGTGATCAGTCCCATCTGCGTATTACTTGCACCCAGGACACCAATGGCAAACAACGGAATATATCCATTCACAGCATTCGTAGAAACGGTTGAGGCGATTCCATTATAAATGCTGAGTTTTTCATTATTATTTAATTTCAAGCTTGCAGCTCTCCTCTTAATTAGTATTTCACGAAGGCATCTGCAACAAATATCCTGATTGATTGTACTTTTTTGCTTCTCGACAGGCAAGATAAAATGTAAAAAACAGTTAAATGGATTTACCTTCTCAATTGAGAAGGTAGTCTATTATGACTAGGTTCTAAAGTAGGATGAATTCCGACAAAAACCGGGGAGTGACTGTCACCAGGCCTGTTTGTAACCCCTTTTGGCAGGGAAATAGTTACATAAAGGATGATATGGGGGGACAAGGGTCATTATGCGGAGTGAGAGAAGGTTTTTGCTCGAACATCCTTCAGGGAGGATTATTACATATGAAATAATCGGTGATGTGTCCGGCAGGCCGGTCCTTTATTTTCATGGATGGGGATCTGTTGCTTCATCGGTCTTTTATGATGAAGAGTTTTTGCGCAAAAACGGCTTGTTCATTCTTATGGTGAACCGGCCGGGATACGGGGACTCCGATTTGGTAAAAGACTATACCATGTTTGATCATGCAGGTGATGTAAAAAAGGTTCTGGATCACTTGGGAATACAAGAAGAAGTTCACTGTTTCGGCTGGTCAAATGGGGCTCTTTTCGCTCAAGCGTATGCGTACCGTTATCCCGAGAGTGTGGCTGCACTCTCAATAGCAGGCAGTGCCATTCCTCTTACCAATAAAGAAAGCAGCAAGTTCCTTCCCATCCGATGGAAACTCATCCGCAAACTAGTGAGAATCGTTCCCTTCTTCATCCGCCGATTCTTACCGAGCGTCAATAAAAAATGGAATGGCCAAATCGGACGGATCTTAATGAAAATCCAGAATAGGGAGAAACATAGCGGTAGTCTCAATGATTTGAAAGAACAGCTGAAAAAGCAGACAGCAGAGGGGTTGAAAGAAGCTTATCGAACAAAAGGGTGGGCGGAATTTGCCGAACTCCGTGCAGTGATGAAGCCTTTTAAACTGGAGGAGTGGGAGGCACCGTTCCCGGTTCATATCTGGTATGCAGAAAAGGATAACCTTTGGCCGGAAGAAACGGCTCTATTCTTGCACAACAAATATCAAGGCTCGGCCATTCACTCAGTCAGGGAAGAAGGTCACTTCTTTTTCTTGGTCTATTGGAAGCAGATGCTGCAGGCGGCCATGTCTTTCGAATAGGAAGACCAGATTGGGAAAACCTATAAAAACTAACCTGAAGGAAGGTGTTGTTGATGGTGAAGCGCAGTACCAGAAATAGAGCAAAAGAGCAGCTTCAATCTGTATTGAGGGAGACCGATAACCCGGCGATTTTAAATGATGTCATTGACACGGAGCTTGGTGCGATGCCCGGAGTAACGGCAGAAGAGCTGACGACAGCAGAACGATACTCCGTACGAAATTCAACGGACGGCAAGACATGGAACAGTGCGGACGACATGTAATAAAGTAAACGAGGGCCTTTACAGGTCCTTTTTTTGTTCAGAAAGGTTAGCGGGAAGAAGTGGTACCTTTGTGCCCAAAATAAACCTCTCTTCAAGTATGAAATGGTAAAAATGACAAATAGTAATGTCAGAGAGTTTATTAAAGGAGACATGCTTATGTACAAGATTGAAGTCAATAACCTTACGAAAATCTTCGGACCCAACCCTAAAGAAGGGCTTAAAAGGTTAAAAGAGGGACAGGGGAAAGAAAAAATCTTAGAGGAAACCGGGATGACCGTCGGGGTGAACAATGCCACTTTCCAGGTGAAAGCAGGCGAATTTTTCGTGATCATGGGTCTCTCAGGGAGCGGGAAATCCACACTGATCAGGTTAGTGAACAGATTGATAGAGCCAACAGCGGGCGAGGTATTGATTGACGGCCATAATATTACGGAAATGACCAAGACAGATTTAATGCTGACCCGCAGAAAAAAATTGGCGATGGTCTTCCAAAAGTTTGCGTTGTTTCCTCACAGAACCGTTCAAGACAATGTGGAATACGGTCTAGAGATTCAAGGTATTGCTAAAGAGGAACGTTCCAAAAAGGCTCTCAAATCCATCCATGATGTCGGCCTTAAAGGATATGAAGACAGTTATCCGGACCAACTCAGCGGCGGTATGCAGCAAAGGGTCGGGCTGGCGCGGGCCCTTGCCAATGACTCGGATATCCTTCTTATGGATGAGGCATTCAGTGCATTGGATCCCCTTATCAGGAAAGAAATGCAGGATGAGCTCTTGAATCTGCAGAGTAAGCTTGGGAAAACAATCCTGTTCATTACCCATGACCTCGATGAAGCCCTTAAGCTCGGGGACAGAATTGCCATCATGAAGAACGGATCGATTGTCCAGATCGGCACCGCAGAGGAAATCCTCGAAAATCCGGCTAATGAATATGTGTATAACTTCGTTGAGGATGTGGACCGTTCAAAAGTGCTGGTGGCCGAGAATGTCATGAAAAAACCTGACGTGGTCACGACATGGAAGGACGGTCCGAGAATGGCTGTGAAAAAGATGGAAGATGCCGGTTTATCAAGTATCTTTGTAGTGGATAAGGATAAGAACTTGAAAGGGATCTTAACGATCGATTCAGCCATTCAGGCCTATAAAGAAAATAAGTGGGTGGAAGATGTGCTGGAGCAGGACTACCATACGACTTCCCCGGAAACGCCGTTAAATGATCTTATTGGCGTGGCTGCCGAGTCCAGATATCCGATTGCTGTGGTGGAGGATAACAAGCTGAAGGGAATCATCGTCAGGGTCTCAATTCTTTCGGGACTGGTACTTGGCAAAGAGCAAAGTGAGGTGACAGCAGAATGAACTATTTTACACTGCCGTTGGAAGAATGGACAAACAATTTTGTGTATGACTGGCTGATCCCGGTTCTGGGAGGTTTCTTTGAAGCCATCAGCGGTATCATTTCGTTTTTTATCAATGGAGTAGCGGATATTTTCACTTGGATCCCTGCTGAAGTCATGTCGATTATCCTTATTCTCCTTGCCTGGAAATTTGCCGGGAAGGGAGTCGCGCTCTTTACCTTGATCGGTGTGTTTTACCTTGGTTCGGTCGATCTCTGGGAAGATGCGATGTTAACCTTGGCGGTCGTTATAGTCGCGACCTTATTCTCGATTGTCATCGGGGTGCCGCTGGGCATTCTGGCTGCAAAATCCGAAGCTTTGGATAAAGTTGTCCGCCCGATCCTTGACTTCATGCAGACGTTGCCGAGCTTCGTGTACCTGATTCCGGCCATCCTGCTGTTCGGACTGGGTGAAGTTCCAGCGGTTATTTCAACTTTCGTCTTTGCCACACCGCCTGCTGTCAGGATGACCAGCCTTGCCATCAGGCAGGTGCCGGCAGATATGGTGGAAGCGGCAAAAGCATTCGGATCTACCTCATGGCAGATGTTGACAAAGGTGCAGCTTCCCGTGGCCATTCCGACCATTATGGCAGGAATCAACCAAACAATCATGCTTGCTTTGTCCATGGCGGTTATCGCTTCCATGATCGGGGCACCGGGGCTGGGATCAACCGTTTTAGCCGGTATCTCAAGCGTGAATGTTGGATTGGGGCTGGTCGGCGGTCTTGGAATTGTTGTTTTGGCCATCATCCTGGACCGTATTACGCAAGGGCTGGGTCAGAAATAAAAGAATAGGGGTGTAATGCAATGAAAAAATGGAAACTAGGCTTCATCTTGATGCTTGCAGTTTTTATGCTGATCGGCTGTGGAACGGGTGCCAACGATGAAGGAGAAGATAATGCAGAGCAAAATGGCGGCAACAATGAAGGAGTCACCATCAACTTTGGCGTGACTCCCTGGACGAGTACAGTGCCGCCGACCAAAGTGGCAAAACTGGTCCTGGAAGATATGGGGTACACCGTCAATGAAACACAAGCGGATGCCGGAGGAGTATATACAGGACTGGCAAGAGGGGATTTGGATGTATTCATGGATGCCTGGCTGCCGGTCATGCATGCGAATTACATGGAAAAATACGGCGATAAGCTTGACGACACAGCTGTCAGCTACACAGAAGGCCAGTTGGGCTGGGTCATCCCGACATATGTAGAGGGCATTGATTCCGTAGAAGATCTTAAAGGCAAGGAAGATCTATTCGGCGGAAAGATCTACGGAATTGAAGAAGGAGCCGGAATGACGGTTACATCAAGGGAAATGATTGAAAAGCTTGGTCTTGACCTGGAGTATGTAGCTTCCAGTGAAGGCGGGATGCTCGCACAGGCACAAAGGATGATGGAGAATGAAGAACCAGTGCTGTTTTTGGGATGGAGACCGCATCCTATGTTCGTCAATTATGATCTGAAAGTGCTTGAGAGTCCTGAGGACTATTTCCAAACATCTGAAGTCCATGTCATCACGAATAACGAATTGAAAGACAAAGCGGCGGAAGCATACGAATTCCTGAGCAAATGGAAGATGCCTGTAGAAGACATCGAGGAAATGATCGTGAAAATTGACGAAGGCCAGGATGCAGAAGAAGTAGCGCAAGAGTGGATCGACAACCATCCAGACGAAGTAAAAGAAATGAAAGGCAAATAATTTCATGGCAGGATCCAGCCTGGGGCTGGATCCTTTATTGCTTTAAAGCTGCTAATATATTCTCACATTCCCGCTTGATACAGAAACTTCAATGTTGTACTTCCCTGAACCGTGAGTACCTGAGATGTCACCATCATCCTGCTTTTGGTCTGTAAGCGGAAACTCACTGGAAATGCGGCCGCTGCTTGCTTCGCCATTGAGTTCAAAATCCGCATCATCCGGGAGATCAAGGTCAACCTGGCCGGAACTAAGGTCAAAGCTGATATCGCCTTTCAATTCCTTCATTTCCACTTCTATATCCCCCGATGAAAGCTCTCCCTTTAGAGGACCGATATAATCGTAAAGCTCGACATCGCCGGAACTGATATCGAAAATCCCTTCCTTGGTGGTAAACCGGTCCGCTGTAAGACTGCCGGATGAGCCGTTGTGAATAAATTTGTTTGTTTTGATATCTGTTAATTCGAGCCTGCCTGAACTCATATCCGTGCGTAACGTATCAAGCACCATAGGCTTTGAAGAAGAATCCCCTTCGAACTCAAGGCTTCCGGAGCCGATATTGATATCCATGTCCCGGTCAAAATGATCAGGAATGTAAACGGTCAGTTCAGATTTTTGGCCAAATGACATCCAGCTGAACCATTTCCGCCTCACTTCAACTCTGACGCCATCACCTTTTGCACTGACAATCAGGTTGCCTTTCCCTTCCAGTTCTGCTTTTACATCTTCGCGGTCCTCTGGAATGATGACCGTATTGCTGCTGGCAACATCAATTTCAATCTTATCTACATCATTGTTGACGGCCACACTGTTCTGGCCTGTACGTTTCCCGGAGGCAAATAAAGAAGTATTGTCATTGAGGATGATGAGTACCGATCCGACCACCAGAATGGCTATGATAATAGCAAAAAGATTTTTCATATTTATCCCTCGTTTCTTATGTCGCTTTCTATATCATCATCATATTGTGTTTACCAAGTTTATACAATGACACCGGCGATTTATTTTTTAATACGACCTGAGACGGAGAAGTATATGAAATAAACGGCAAAGGGGTTATAAAAAACAGGCAATAGTGACAGAATGAGAACAAAAACAGGAGAAACGTATATGTATCTACTCCTTGTAGTTGTGGTTTATATTATTTTTGCTTACCTTTTTGTGGATTGGAAGCGATGGAAAGATTACTATCCGACCGTCCAGTATTATTTGATCTGCAATTTGACTTATAATTTTCTGTTTTATAATCATACGTTATGGAAATACAAGGCCGTGACGGTCGACTGGCTGAACCATACATTGATTGAACTGACCTTTTCTTTTTTTATACTGCCGGTTGTATTGATGATTTATCTGAGGTACTACCCGAAGAACAGCAGGAAATCGCTTGTCTATGTCGCTGTTTGGATCGCTTATTTTACTTTCATAGAGTATATATTTTACAAAAGGGGCCTCTTTGTATATGAAAATGGCTGGGGAGCAGGCTGGTCTCTCATCTTCAACCTGATTATGTTTACAATGATCCGGATGCACTATAAAAACAAACTCCTTGCCCTGATCATTTCGCTGCCTCTCATTGCAGTTTTGCTGCTGTTCTTCCATCCATCACTCCAAGACATGAAATAGAGGGTGTTTCTATGCCAGACCTTAGTCTCCCGGTGTTTCTCATATTATTGATCGGCACCTATACAGCAATGGGGGTATATTTAAAAATAAGAAAGAATAAGATGAAATAAAAAACTTCTTGTTTTTTATGAAGAGGTCCGTTACACTATTTCTAATTTATATAACAGCGTTGACAGGAATAAGTAGCAGTTCATCTCCCTATTGCAGAGAGCCGGTGGCGGTGAAAACCGGTATAAAGGTGAATGTGAATTACCTCCTCGAGCTTTCTTTGTGAAGCGGCAGTAGCAAAGGACGGTTGAACCGTTATGTCTTAGAGTGGAAGAGCGATCTTCAACGAGGGTGGTACCGCGTGCAACAAACCACGTCCCTTTTTTGGGATGTGGTTTTTTTATTTTTTGTAAAAAATTTTTAAGGAGGAGAACAGGATGGCAGATTGGATGAAAGACCTGAATAATGACCAGTTAAAAGAAGTAGAAAGGCAGTTCGACATCTATGCCGGCGGTGCGCAGGAAATCATCCCTGAAGCCGAACTGAAACAAAAGATCGCCAAATCAATCAAGACCGGCACCCCATTGAAAATCAAGCTGGGACTGGACCCGTCTGCACCCGATGTGCACATCGGCCACACGGTAGTGTTAAATAAAATGAGGCAGTTTCAGGAGAATGGCCATATTGTCCAATTGATCATTGGTGACTTCACTGGAAAGATTGGAGATCCAACAGGAAAGTCGGCAGCGAGGAAGCAGCTGACCGATGAGGAGGTCAAACATAACGCCCAAACGTACTTTGAGCAGTTTGGAAAAGTGCTTGCTAAGGAAAAAGTAGAGCTGTTCTATAATTCCAAGTGGCTGAAGGACTTGAACCTGGAAGATGTCATCCATTTGGCCGGCAGTATCACGGTGGCAAGGCTGCTTGAACGGAATGACTTTTCGGAGAGACTATCCACCGGAAAACCGATTTCATTGCATGAGTTCTTTTACCCGCTTATGCAGGGATACGATTCGGTCGTCCTGGAAAGTGATATCGAACTCGGAGGAACGGATCAGCATTTCAATGTCTTGATGGGACGGACGCTGCAGGATCATTTTGGGAAAGAGAAGCAGGTTGTCATGCTGCTGCCGCTCCTGGAAGGCCTTGATGGCAAAGCAAAAATGTCCAAGTCAAAGCACAATTACATCGGGATTAATGAAGATCCCAATGAGATGTTCGGTAAGACAATGTCAATCCCGGATGAGCTCATGGTGAAATACTTTGAACTGGCCACGGACCTGCCATTGGAAAAAAAGAAAGAGATCAAGGATGAGCTGGAAAACGGCAGCCTTCACCCAAGGGATGCGAAGGTGCAGCTCGGGCATACCCTGGTCCGGATGTACCATGGTGAGGAAGCAGCCGAAAAAGCGCAGTCCCAGTTTGAATCTGTCTTTCAAAAAGGAGCTGTCCCGGTTGATATCCCTGTTGTTCATTGGGAGAAGGATACAGAGGCATCTGTCGTGGACCTGCTTGTTGCCCTTGGGATGATGAGCTCTAAAAGTGAAGCCCGGAGAATGATTGGAAACGGCGGAGTAAAAATCAACGGAAGCAAAGTCGAGGATCCTGCCCTCATAGTGTCATTGACAGACGGACTCATCATAGGTGTGGGGAAACGCAAATTTGCCAAAATAAAGCTCGGCTAAAAAAAGTTTTTAAATAAATTGGTAATTCATGTTTAAGTCGCGAGCCGCTGGGTATAATAAGTTGAGTAAAATACTATAACGAAATTTTTGTTTTGTTAGACATTAGGAGGAAAAAGAAAAATGGAACATGGTAAAGTAAAATGGTTTAACAGTGAAAAAGGTTTTGGATTCATCGAGCGCGAAGGTGGAGACGATGTATTCGTACACTTCTCAGCAATCCAAGGTGAAGGGTACAAATCATTAGACGAAGGCCAGGAAGTAACTTTCGATATCGAAGAAGGCCAACGCGGACCTCAAGCGACAAACGTTCAAAAAGTCTAATAATGAGATGCCTATAAAACAAGCCCTCTTTTTGAGGGCTTGTTTTTTTGGTTGATAATGATTTTGATTTTGATAATTATCATGCATTCCTTTAGAACTCATATTTCAAATGAAACAGGGTATTAATACAGAAAAAAGGCGGTGCAAGCATGGTTGAATTGCAGTATTTCACTGAAGGTGATTTTGACCAGCTGATCGGCTGGTTTGATTCCAAACGGGAATATATTCAATGGGGCGGAGGCGGCTTTGGTTACCCGCTGACACGGAGCAAGCTTCATTCACATATAGAAGATGCGAACCAGCAAGACAGCAAAAAGCTCATCTATAAGGTGGTTGAAACCGCTTCGGGAAAGGCGGTCGGACATATTTCCCTGGAGAGCATCGACAGGGAGAACCGCTCAGCAAGAGTCTGCCGTGTGCTGGTCGGGGAGGACTTCATGCGCGGCAAAGGTGTCGGGGAAGCAATGATGACGGAAATCCTGAAGGTTGCCTTTGATCAATTGAATCTCCATCGAGTGAGTCTCGGGGTTTATGATTTTAACCATTCAGCAATCAAATGTTATGAAAAAGCCGGCTTTCAAAAGGAAGGGCTTAAGCGTGACGTCCAAAGGTATGAAGATGAATACTGGAACCTTTGGGAGATGAGCATCCTCGAGGATGAATGGAAGAAAAAAGTAGACATATTATAGAGTTAAAGTGATATGATGTTCCTGTAAGATATCTTTCATGGAAAAAGGAGAACTAATTGAATGAAGAAGCAATGGAGTAAGATCGCTTTAACTCTTGCAGTCTTATTTGGTCTAGTTGCAAACAGTACAGTCATGGCAGCCGATAATGAAACGAACAAAGATAGCATAAATGAAAAATTCGGGCTTCCGATCGTGGTCCTGGGGGAATCCCTGTCTGAGGCTCAAAAGGAAGAAGTCAGGAAAGCCCTTGAAGTGGACGACCCTGAAATGGTCGAGGAAATTACGGTGACAGGTGAAGACCTGGCCCGCTATATCCAAGGTGAAGACAGAAATGCCAGAATGTTTTCATCAGCCAAAATTACACGAAAAGAAAAAGGAGAAGGCCTTGTCATCGAAAGGGCCACTCCTGGAAATATCACAGAAGTAACCGACGAAATGTATGCCAACGCTCTGCTGACAGCAGGGGTTGAAGATGCGACGGTAGTGGTAGCTTCCCCTATCAAGGTCAGCGGCCACTCTGCCCTCACAGGAATCTATAAAGCCTATGAAGTAAGCGGCGAGAAGCTGGACACAGTCAGAATGGAAGTCGCCAATGAAGAACTTGGCCTTGCGACGGAGCTGGCAAAAGAAGAAGGAATGAATCAGGAAAAGGTCAGTGAGCTCCTGACAGAAATCAAGAAGCAGATTGCCGAACAGAATCCTGCCACTAAGGAAGATGTAGAGCGGATCGTGAACGAGCAGCTGCAATCATTGAATATTGAACTCAGCCCTGAAGACCGTCAGCTGCTGATCGATTTATTTGATAAAATGAGAAACCTGGATATCGATTTCGACAATGTAAAAAGCCAGCTTGAAGATATTTCAAATGATATTAAGCAAAGGCTGGAAGAAGTAGTCGGTGAGGAAGGAAAAGGATTCTTACAGGGAGTGCTGGACTTCTTCCGTAATCTTTTCCAGTCATTAGCTGATCTGTTTAAATAATGTGTATCTAAAATCCGGAGGGAATTCCCCCGGATTTTTTCTTTGAATATTAAATTTATTATTTAGAATTGAATAAATTTTACAAAAACATTACAATAATTACGAAAGGGAGGGTGGGTATGAGAAGTAAACTATATTTCCTGCTTAAAATTCCATTTTATTATTTTCTCGGCATTCTCGGGATTGTATTTGTCAGTATAGCTCCTCATGCGTTCAAAGAACGAGGGATTTACAACGGTATCGGATATATGGAAGAATTCGTAAAGTTCGCGATTTCTCTGCCGAAGAAAGAGACATGGTTTTATATGTATAAGGGATATGAAGTGGATGTCATTGAGATGCTGCTTGAACCTTACTACTATTCCTTGCAGATCTTGTTCGGGGCATTGGGCGCCGGGTTGGGTCTTGCGCTGATTCTTACATATTTCACGGTCCTGATGCCGAAATGGCTGATGTCACCCATCAAAAAGTCACTGGGTTTCCTTGAGACTGTTCCGGATTTGATGGTCGCATTCTTGCTGCAGCTGTTCATCGTCTTTTTTTATAAAACATTTGGCGTCGAGTTGATGCTGTTCACGGCATTGGGAGAAGAAAAAGTCTATCTTGCGCCGATCATCACGCTTTCCATCATTCCGATGCTGTCATTCTACCGCATACTTCTTCTGGTGACGGAAGAGGAACTGTTGAAGACCCACGTAGAGTTTGCCAAAAGCAAGGGACTCGGAAAGACAAAAATACTAAGATCTTATGTTATAAAAAACATTTCCCCAAGCGTCTTTTATCATGGAAAAATCATCTTATGGGGGATGCTATCCAGCCTGTTCATCATCGAAACGGTTTTTAATATGAGGGGGATAACGTATTACATCGTTGAAGATTTCAGGCCCATTACAGTAGCCGCCGCACTCATCATGATCTACACACCATTTTTCTTCCTCTATCAACTCATCTATACATGGCTTAGAACTGAAGATATAGAAGACCATTCAAAATACAAAAAAGATCGTTCACCGATTGTCGAGTGGAAAATCTGGGGATATATCGCGACTCTCTGGAGGCTGTTCCTGCAGCACATGAAAAACCCCAAGTTTGCTTTAGGATTCCTGGTGCTGTTTGCGATGATCGCCTACAGTATCCTTTATACGATCTTTGCAAAAGTGCCGGTCGATCAGATTATTTGGCTTCGGGATGAGAAAGGGAAGCTTATCAGCGTTCCGCCGCATAAGCCATCGGAGCTGATGATCCTGGGTTCTGATTATTTTGGTTACAGTATTTTAGATCAATTGATTGTGGGGGCCAAGTACACACTGATATTCGCGCTGATTGTTGCACTATTGAGGGTTCTTCTTGGATTCTATTTATCTGTTTATTATCATTTTTACCTGAACGAATACAGAAAGAATTGGTTGACCAGGATTGTGGACTCCATCCACTTCCTGCCCCTCAGTATCATTGCGTACCTACTACTGAGACCGGTGCTGTGGCAGGATCCGTTCTCGGATATTCAATACTCGATGGTGGAAAAGCTTTTGTTCGAGGCCTTTATTCTGACCATCCTTGTCATCCCGTTGACAACTGTATTGATTGGAAATGAAATGAGGGAGTTGTCCAAGAATGAGTTCATCCTGAATGCAAAGCTCATGGGGGGAAGCAACAGGCACATCTTATGGACGCATCTTTTCCCGCACCTGGCACCGAGGCTGTTCATCCTGTTTGGCCAGCAATTCATCCAAGTGCTGTTTATCCTTGTGCATCTTGGGTTGTTTCACCTATTCCTTGGCGGAACGATCGTCACAAGGGGAGATATGCCGGACCCCCCAAAAACTTCTACTTTTGAATGGTCGGGACTGATTAGTTCAACGAAGAATGCGTTGATGACCGGTAATTACTCCATTGTGCTGGCTCCATTGGCAGCATTTATGATCTCCATCATTGCCATGCAGTTGATTGTCCAGGGAGTCAAGGAGATCCAGCAAAGAAAAGTGGGTGTGAACGTGTTCAAGCGGAAGAGGAAAAAAGAAAAAGTCGTGAAACCGGATTCTGTTCAGCCAAAGCCGGCAGACTTCGTCATCACTCCTTCGAAAGTGGTTGATCATCACTAAATATAGACCCGCTGATTCCTATGGATCAGCGGGTCTATTATCTATTCTTCTTCAGATGGTTCTTCATCGAGGTCCGGCTCTTCGGGATCAGCGTCTGAGCCTTCATCATCGTCAAAATTATCTGCCTCCGCACCAGGGGAATCCTGGCCAGCCTCATCTTCATCTACCGCATCTGTGTCCTCTTCGACTTCCTCAACTTCCGGGGGCTGTTCCTCAAAGTCACTGCACCCTGAAAGCAGGATACCGAAGCAAAGCGGAAAGGCCAAAAGCAGCACTCGCATCATCTTCAAACTGCCATCACTCCTTTTTTTATGTTTTTACCACTGTTGGGAAAGGCTAAACAGTCCAGAATGGGCATTGAGTAAATTTGCTGGGATTTCATCTGCGATTACTTTATGAAGGATGGTGATGTAGATACATAAGTGATTGGGTTTTTGGACAGATATGTATCTAGTGGCGCAATCAAGATACAAGAGTCTACTGGTTGATGGGAACTCATGTATGCAGAATGGCAATGTAGATACATAAGCGAACGGTTTTTTGAAAGGATATGTATCCAGCAGCACAGCCGACATGGAAATGTAACTAGGACCCTGCTGCAAGCAGAAGAGATTAATAAAAAGAAATACCAAAGTCCGTTTTCTTTATTACCTAAGGAAAATTTAATATACTCAAGAAAAAAGGAGTGATAGACATGGCTTATGCAATTATAACTGGTGCTTCAAAAGGACTTGGTGCAGCCACTGCTAAGCAGCTGCTTTCTGAAGGGGTAAACATTATTTCTGTCTCCCGTTCTGAAAATGAAGAACTTAAGAAGCAGGCTGAAGTGGACAATGGAAAGTACCAGCACTATACATGTAATCTTGGCAGCAGTTCTGAAGTTCAGTCGGTTTTCAAAGAAATGGCTGATACCGTGTTCGGGAAAGAAAAGGAAGTTGTATACCTCATCAACAATGCTGGTATGGTGGATCCTATCGAGACAGCGGGGAGGCTGGATGCTGAAGGTACGGAAGCGAACGTTAACGTGAACCTGCTGGCACCGATGATCATCAGCAATCTTTTTCTTGAGAAGGTAGAGAATTCAGATGCCAGGCTTGTTATCGCCAATGTCTCTTCCGGGGCCGGGAGCAGACCGATCCAGGGGTGGAGTGTATATTGCAGTACCAAAGCAGGGATCAATATGTTCACCCAGACCGTTGCGCTGGAATTGGAAAACCGAAGCAGCAAGCACAGGGTTTTTGCATTCAGTCCGGGAATCATGGATACAGACATGCAGTCAACAATCCGTTCATCTTCCAAATCCGCATTCAATGACATTGAAACCTTCAAAAAATACAAAGAAGAAGGAATGCTCCGTGATGCTGAAACGGTTGCGGGGGCTTTGGTGAAAGTTTTAAAAAGCAATGATATTGAAAACGGGAAAATCTATCAAATCAATGCACTGCTATAAAGCAGAAGCTGGCTTCCATGCCGGCTTTTTTTATATGTAAGATAAAGGAATTAAGGTGTGCGGCATCTAATAATATAGTAGAAGTGAGCGGATTTTAAAGGGGCGGATGATATTGAGAAGGCTAGGGGGACTCCTGATCCTGTTTTTGGTGCTGCTGGCGGGATGTGCAGGCGTGAAGGATGAAGGCAGCACGATTTCAATCAAACCTCATTCATTAAGCGAAGAAGAAGAGATTCTCATCAGTAAGACGGGTGTGGATGGCATCCAGTTTTTTAAATTAGATGGAACATTGGAAGAAGTAGAGGATCTTCAATTTGCCATGGAAATCTATAAGGATGGAAAGTTAGTGGATGATCGGGTTTATACCCACGGACAAGTGGAAAAAGAATTCGATCAGGCTCTGATCTCATATGGGATTGACAGGCAGGACAACAAGATTACCTTTCTGAACGGCATTATCAATGGCCTGATAGAACAAACAGAGGACGTAGATGGAGTTCAAGCCTCATCCTTCACCACGCTTCTCAATGAAAAAAAGAAACTGGTAAAAGATGAAGCCGTCTATCTTACAGCGTGGGTTGGGACCAGTGAAAACGGAATGGAAGCTGTTTCTATTAATGAAGATGGAGCGCTGTCGGATGATATAGAGTCGGCAGAAATAGGCTATGTTTTTAAGGTGACGTTGACCGATTACGGAAAAGAATAGAGGGGGAGAAACCGTGAAACTGTTATTACTGGGAGGAACATCTTTTCTAGGCAAGCATATCGCTCAGGCAGCCCTTTCAAAAGGCCATGAAGTGACCCTGTTTAACCGGGGGAAAACCAATCCGCATCTGTTTCCGCAGGCTGAAAAATTGACAGGTGACCGGGAGAGCGGTGACTTATCTGCACTTGGACAAGGAGAATGGGACGCGGTCATCGATACGTCCGGATATGCACCGGCGAAAGTGGAACAGAGTGCTTCATTGTTAAAAGATAGAATCAACCGCTACATATTTATTTCATCAATATCGGTCTATAAGGAATTTTTGACAGGGGAGGCGCAAGAAAGCGACGAAACAGGTACCCTGAATCATCCTGACACCGAAGAGGTGAATGGTGAAACCTATGGTCCCTTAAAGGCGCTGTGTGAACAAAAGCTGGAACAGATCCTTCCCGGAAGGGTGCTCAGCATAAGACCAGGATTGATTGTAGGTCCCGATGACACGACAGACCGGTTTACATACTGGGTCCAGAGGTTTTCAGAAGGCGGGGAAGTCCTTGTTCCCGGCAGCAAAGAAAGGGTCATACAATGGATCGATGTCCGTGACCTTGCCCAGTGGATCATCCTCATGGCAGAAGAGGGAGAAACAGGGACCTATAATGTAACAGGGCCACAGCAGGGATACAGCATGAAAGAATTTGTGGAGGATCTTCTCCTTATTGCCCCGAAGGAAACGGAAGCCACTTGGATAGAAGATGCCTTTTTGGTTGAAAGGGAAGTCACTCCTTTTACCCAGCTTCCATTATGGATTCCGGTGAATGATCAATATCCTAATGGTTTCATCCTGGCTGATTATTCACGGGCGATGAAAAAAGGGCTGGTTCTTCGGAATCCGCGGGAAACAATTGAGGATACGATGAGCTGGAATCGAACAAGGGGCTCTGTGGAACTGAAAGCAGGGCTGTCCCGGGAAGAGGAAGCTGGCCTATTAAGTAGCTGGTCTGTAATCGGACAGCCGGATAAAAGTATATAAATATAGTATTTTCCGCAGCTGGAGTCAAGGCGCTGCGGTTTTTTTATTATTATAAGTGTTTTACTCATTGGTCTTGCATTATAAGGCTATAATAAAATGTTGATTCATTTCCATTCCGATGTGGTAATAACTAACCAGAGGCTTAAAACAGAAAGGAGAGTTACGATGAATTATAAAAATATCACTGTAGCAGGAAGCGGCGTTTTGGGAAGCCAGATCGCATTCCAGACAGCGTTTAAAGGATTTAATGTAAATGTCTATGACATCAATGATGAAGCGATTAGCAAGGCTAAAGACAGAATCACAAATCTGAAGCCGCGATATCAGGAAGACTTGGGAGCTTCCCAAGACGAGCTGGATAAAGCATTCGAACGTATTTCCTTCTATTCTGATTTAGGGGAAGCTGTGAAGGACGCAGACCTTGTAATTGAAGCTGTACCCGAGGTAGTGAAGATCAAGACGGAGTTTTATGAAAAATTAGGACAGGCTTCACCAGAAAAAACAGTGTTTGCAACGAATTCTTCGACTTTGCTGCCAAGCCAATTTGCTGAAGCGACCGGCCGCCCGGAAAAATTCCTGGCTCTGCACTTTGCAAATGAAATCTGGAAAAACAACACTGCAGAGGTCATGAAACATCCTGGAACAGATGAAAAGGTCTTCAATGACTTAATGGAATTTGCCAAAGCGATTGGAATGGTGGCCCTGCCATTGCACAAAGAGCAGCCGGGCTATATTTTGAACTCCCTATTGGTTCCATTCCTGGAGGCAGCCCAGATGCTGCTTGTGAAAGAAGTGGCGGATCCGGAAACGATTGATAAGACCTGGATGATCGCTACAGGCTCGCCGAAGGGTCCATTCGGTATATTGGATATCGTCGGCATCACAACTGCTTATAATATCTCCAATGCAAAAGCAGAAGCAACAGGTTCCGAAGAATTTGCCAAACTGGCGGCTGTCCTGAAAACGGAATATATCGATAAAGGAAAGCTCGGCAGGGAAACAGGCGAAGGTTTCTATACCTACCCAAACCCTTCCTATGAAGAACCCGGCTTCCTGAAAGGATAATAAAGCACACAAAAGGCAGCCCGCGGGCTGCCTTTTGTTATTATAAGATGGGGGATAAGAGCCTGGAGATGGATTCTTTGAACCGGATCCATAAAGGGCGTTTTAAGTATTCTGCCATGGTTAGCTCCCTGGATAATCGAATATCTTTAAGGAAGATGGAGCTAAGTTCTTCTGACAGCTCAATATCATAAATGAATGCATTCACCTCAAAATTCAACCTGAAACTGCGGACATCGATATTCGCTGTCCCGACAGAAGACAGCTCACTGTCAACGACAATCGTTTTTGCATGAATGAAGCCATTATCATAGATATAAATCCGTGCTCCGGCTTTCAGCATCTCCCCTATGTAGGAGAAAGTAGCCCAGTACACAAACATGTGATCAGGTTTATTAGGGATCATGATTCTGACATCGATACCGGAAAGGGCAGCAATCCTTAACGCATCAAGAAGACTTGCATCAGGAATGAAATAAGGCGTTTGGATGTAAATCGATTCCTTTGCCGAAGATATCATCTTGATATATCCATTCTTGATTTGTTCCCATTCCGAATCCGGACCGCTCGTCACGATTTGCACTCCGGCATTGCCTTTAAATTTGGCTTCAGGAAAATACCTGCGTTCAAGATGAATATCCCTTGATGCGGAAGCCTGATTCCAATCGAGGATAAACCTGGTCTGCATGGCCAGAACGGCGCTGCCCTCCAGCCTGAGGTGAGTATCCCTCCAGTAACCGAATCTCGGATTCAGCCCAAGATATTCATCGCCGACATTAAACCCCCCGACATATCCGGTCACTCCATCAATAATAACAAGCTTCCGATGGTTCCGGTAATTGAGGCGCGGGTTGATATAAGGGATCCGTGAAGGAAAGAAGACTTCCACTTCCCCGCCAGCCTTGATCAGTTCACGGAAAAATCCTTTGTTCAATGTTCGTGAACCCATTTCATCATATAATACCCGTACCTTCACACCCTGCGCCGCTTTTTCAGTCAGGGCACTCAGGATTTTTTTGCCAAGCGCGTCCCTGCGCAGTATGTAATATTGAAAATGAATGTGGTTTTTGGCCGCTTTGATATCATTCAGCAAAGCCTCAAACTTATCTTCACCATGGGTGTAGACGGTGATATCATTATCCTGGGTCAGGACCGCTTCATTATTCATTAAATGCATATAAATCAGTTCTTTATTTGTGCTGATCGTGCTGTCCCTGAAAGAAAAAGACTCTCCCTTGATTTCTTTAACCTGCCTTGCAATCAGCTCCTCAATACCGATTTTTTCAATTTCATCCCACTGAAACAACCTCTTCCGGGTCAGGTTCTGCCCAAAAACCAGGTAGAGGATGAAGCCCAGCACAGGAATGAAAAGCAATACCATCAGCCATGCCCAGGTGGCACCGGCATCACGCCTTTCAAGAAATACGACGACACAGGCGAAGGCTATATTCAAAACAACAAAGATGCCAAGAAAAATAGACAGGATATCCATACAATTCCCCTCTGAATCAATGAAATAATAACGCCAATCAGTAATTTTGATTATACTTAGTCATTCTATCACAACGGAACAAGTTAATCCGGTTCCTTCCATCTAAAATTCCTCAACGTGCTCTTGCTTCCGGATTTGTCTCCATCCTTCTTCCCATACTGGAGAACATGAAACATACAATAATTCTTTCCCTCATATGATGTAAAAGCAGTGAACGTTCACTGCCTTCTTAACACTACATTATTCAAAGGGAGGGAAGGGAATGACCAGTTTGGCTTTGCTTGCCAACATAGCCGCATTTCTTATCATCGCAGGTGTCCTTTTTTACATGCAGAAGAAACATCTGTCTTTCTCCAAAAGGGTTTTTGCTGCCCTTGGGCTGGGGATTGTCTTCGGGTTTGTTCTTCAATGGCTGTATGGTCCGGCCGATGAAACCCTGTTGCAGTCGATCGATTGGTTCAACATCGTCGGATATGGTTATATCAAGCTTTTGCAAATGGTTGTCATGCCTCTTGTCTTTGTATCGATTCTTTCTGCTTTTACCAAGCTTAAGCTCGGAAATAACCTGGGGAAAATCGCTGTTTTGATCATCGGGCTCCTGGTCGGGACAACTGCAATTGCGGCTGCAGTCGGGATTGCGGCTGCGCAGGGTTTCGGCCTGGAAGCCATCCAAATTGAACAAGGGGATGCGGAAGCTGCGAGGGGACTTCAGCTTGAGGAACGTTCCGCTGCCTTGGAAGACCAAAGCTACCCGCAGAGGATTCTTGAGCTTCTGCCGGCCAATCCATTCTTGGATTTTACAGGAGAAAGGGCCACATCAACGATTGCTGTAGTTATATTTGCTGCTTTCATTGGTGTCGCTTATCTTGGCGTTTATCGTAAAGAAAAGGAAACAGCCGAGTTCTTTAAAAAGATTGTTGACGCCATTTATGCTATTGTCATGCGGGTTGTGAAATTGGTTCTCCGTTTAACGCCATACGGTGTCTTTGCCATTATGGCAAAGACAGTGGCAACAAGTGACTTCGATGCGATTTTAAAACTTGGAAAATTTGTTGCTGCATCCTATGCTGCGCTGCTCGTCATGCTGGCCATCCATTTGATTATGCTGACGCTGGCCGGATTAAACCCGATCACCTATTTGAAAAAAGCTTTTCCGGTTCTCACCTTCGCCTTTACTTCCCGCTCCAGTGCGGGGACATTGCCATTGACGATTAATGCCCAAACCAAACATATGGGCGTATCGGAAGGCATTGCCAACTTCTCCGGTTCATTCGGGTTGTCCATCGGGCAGAATGGCTGTGCCGGAGTTTATCCCGCAATGCTGGCGGTCATGATTGCGCCAACTGTAGGGATCAACCCGATGACGCCGTCGTTCCTCTTTACACTAATCGTGGTTGTGGCCATCAGTTCATTCGGAGTGGCTGGAGTCGGAGGCGGAGCAACTTTTGCCGCTATCCTCGTGCTCTCGGCAATGGACCTGCCGATTGCCCTGGCTGGTTTACTGATATCCATTGAACCCCTGATCGATATGGGGCGTACAGCCGTCAATGTCAGCGGAGCCATGACATCCGGCTTGATCACCGGTAAAGTGACGGATGAATTAGATATTGAAGTATATGATGACCCGAATGCAGTGGAAGGGTAAAGGGGGGAGACCTGTCCGTGTTTGAGCGGATGGGTCTTTTTTTGGTGGTGTTGGGCTGGTGTTACAGAGGTGAATCCTATGTGGGAAGTTTAAAGGACGCTGGATGCCCTTTTTGAATTTTAAAGTCTTATAAAAAGTCTTTAAAGGACACTGGATACTCTTTTCGAAATTTAAAGTCTTATAGAGAGCTTTTAAAGGACGTTAGAAACCCGTTTCCATTATTAAAGTCTTATAAGCAGCCGTTAAAGGACGCTGGATACTCTTTCCGAATTTTAAAGTCCTATAAGAATTATATAAAGGACTCTAGATTGTCTTTTCCATCTTTAAAGTCCTAGAAAGCTAGGATTGTAATTAAAAACAGCCAATGTCATTTGGTCACTTCCCATCAATAACAAAAAACGAAACCCCAAAGGAGTTTCGTTTACATAGCAAACTATCAATCTTAAAAATAAAATCCGCTGACCCATTCGGCGAGCATGGCACAAGCTACGGCGGCATAGGTCCCGACGACATTCCCCATGATTCCCATCAGTAACCCTACAGGGGCAAGGGAAGGCTGGAAGACAGAAGCAACAACTGGGGCGGAGCTTGTTCCGCCGATGTTACCCTGTGAGCCGACGGCAACAAAGAACAATGGTGCACGAAGCAGGCGGGCTGCCAGGAAGATAACGAATACATGGATGGCAAGCCATACGATTCCCATTAATACATATTGTGGTGCTTCGACGACATAAGCCAGGTCTGCCTTTGCCCCGATGGTTGCCAGCAAGATATAAATCCCGGCATATCCCACTTTACTGGCGCCGTAGTTTTCCAGGTTGCTGACTTTTGTAAAAGACAGCAGGATACCGACTGCCGAGATAATCATAATCGTCCATGTTCCCGCAGAAAGGACGGAAGTTTCCGGAAGCGTCTCTGCAAAAATACGAACCACATAGGCTACCCCGAAACCAAGTCCAAGAATGGCTGCCAGCTGCGGGACATCGATAGGGCGAGAATTCTTTCGCTGAAGTGCGCCCATATCTTCGTTCACCTTTTGGATGACTGAATTGTCGGCCTTATTCCATTTGTTGAACTTATGCTGGAAGCTTGCAAGGAAAATCATGATTCCCATCCAGCCATATCCGACAACCGTATCAACAACAATGATCGGCGAAAGGACAAAGTCCGGCGTGCCGGTTGCTTCGATTAAAGCAGCCATGTTGGCACTGCCGCCAATCCAGCTCCCGGCGAGGGCAGCCACACCTGTCCAGGCTTCTTCAGGCAGAAACGGCTGGAAAATGGCAAGCGCTATCGGACCGCCAATAATGACGCCGACCGTCCCGGCAAGGAACATCATGATGGCTTTTGGCCCCAGTTTGAGTGTCGCTGGTACATTTGCGGAAAGCAGCAGCAGCAGCAGTCCCACAGGCAGTATGTAAGTGGACACAAAACTGTACAAGTCGGAGCTGTCCGGAATGATGCCGACTGTAGTCGATAACATCGGAATGAAATATGTCCAAATTAATGGAGGAGCATAATGAAAAAACTTTTGCAGAAAAGGATTTTTCGACTCTCCTAAGACGAAGATCAGGCCGACCACCGCTGCAAGATAGGCAAATATGGCCATCGGATCCTGAATCAATGGTGTTGAGAGAAATAGCATTATTTTAACCTCCTACTCTTTACTACGTTCACATCATAACATGAAAGCGCTTAAGGTCCCTGATTTTTAAAAAGAAGCAAAAGTCACAAGATTACTATATTAGAAAACCTTCTCAACAATCTAAAAGATATGACATGAAATTGACATGATTAAGATAGCAGGATTCTCTTTTTCAATGCCGAATTTCAATGTTGAAAGGACAGGTGATGGGAATGACGGTTATTTATATGATCAGGCATGCACATTCGGTATTTAATTTAGAAGAAGAAGAGACCAGAGGATTATCTGTTCAAGGATTGAAAGACGCAGAGCGGGTGAAGGGAATAATGCTGGAAGAGAAAATTGATGCGGTCTATTCCAGTTCTTATACAAGAGCCATTCAAACTGTGCAAGGTCTGGCAGATGCAAAGGGTCTCCCGGTTCAAATTGATGAACGTTTCAGGGAAAGGGACCTGGCATCAAAGGATTTTTTCATAGAGGATACTCAACAAGCGATGCAGAAAGTATTTGACCATCCGGCATTCTCTTTCCCTGGAGGAGAGAGCAATGATGAGGTAAAGGAGAGAGGCGCGGCTGCCTTAATGGAAGTACTGCAGAAGCATGAGGGGGAAAGCGTGGCAGTCGGTATCCATGGACACGTGATGACCATTATCATGGGGGCTTTTGATCCCGCTTATGGCACTCTCGATTTTTGGCGGAGCACGACCAAACCGGATATCTACAAGCTTGTATTTGAAGGGGAAAAGCTCAGCAAAGTCATTCGGTTATGGGAAACCCCTGCTTTAGAGGGAAGTGTATGAGAAAAACCATCAAGGTTCAGTGGGGGAGCGGGCTTGTCGAACTGACATGGATTCGTTCTGAACAATTGCCGCCAACTGAATTGGTTACCAGTGTACATGGGTGCTGCTTTGATCAGGGTAAGGTCCTTCTCGTAAACATAAAGGGCAGAGGATTCAATTTTCCCGGCGGGCATGTGGAAGCGGGAGAAACGCCTGAGGAAGCCCTTCATAGGGAAGTGATGGAAGAGGCATTTGTAAAAGGGAAAGTCAGGCAGATCAGCCTGATTGAAGTCAGCCATAAGAACAATCCGGAGTTTGACCCAAAAGGAAAGTACCCTTTGGTTGGGTACCAGGTTTTTTACCGTATGGATATAAAAGAGGTCCTGCCATTCCTAAGAAATAATGAATCCGCTTGCCGGATCTGGGCTGAACCTTCAGAGATACCTTATGTGATCAATGATCATGAATTTGCTTTGGAAGCTTTAAATGAAGCGGTAAAAGTTGATTTAAATACCGTAATTTAATACAAGGAGCAAGACGCAGGTAATCATAGTGATGCCGATCATCATATACAGGAAATCGACCAAGTTATCAATGACGGCTGTCTTTTGTTTTTCGCGCCGGTAGCTTCTGGGCCTGCGGCGGGAAGGTTTTGCAGAGCGCATTGGTATTCCCCCTTTTTTGTCTTCATCTGTACAAAAGGTTTCGACAAAAAGGCTGAAAATCCTTCCTGGTCATGGAAATATAACCATAATTATAGAAAAAACGCCCGTCGAAACGGACGTTTTCGCGATTAATGAAGATGGTCTGGCTCAGAAATTTGACTGAGGGCAGCCCCGGCTTTTTGATCGGACTGCTGTTGTACTGCCAAATCGCCCAGTGCAAGCATCCCGACCAGGTTCCCATTCTCAACAACAGGAAGGCGGCGTACTTGGTTTTGGGACATCAATGCCGCGGCTTCTTCTACCGAGGCATCCGGAGAAACAGAGACGACGTGGTTTGACATAACACCTTGGATTGCGCCGGCAGTGTTGTTATGGGATAAGCCCCTCACTACAAGGTCACGGTCTGTAACCATACCGACAACCTGTCCATTCTGCACAACCGGCAAAGCTCCCACTCCCAGGGAACTCATCTTATTGGCAGCTGATTGGAAGGTGTCTTGAGCGGAACAGGCCTCTACATTCGTTGTCATTACATCACGTACTCGCATTCTGATTCCCCCTTGAAAGTATTGGTCAGTACATAATTAGTATGGGAAACCGGGGCTGTTTTATTCTTTACAGAGCCTTCTAAGTCCAGCCAAAGTTACCAGCTACAGCTTGTAGTGGTAAAGTTCGTCAGATGGGGCATTTTTCTGTAAAAGGATCACGAACAGCGGGAACACGAGCACGGTTCCAAATACAAGGATCAGGATCAAGGCTAAAGAACCTGGAGTGATTTGTCTGCGGTAATCATCTTGATGGCTAGTGATGAATGTTTGAGACTCCTCATTTCCGATGACGGAATCATTTTCAAGCAGAGTGTTTTTATCCAGACTGTAATAGAAGATTTCCTGCTTATTGAAGTGAAAGATGGTGTCTCTGTCAATTTGATACTTCACGAATACCATCTTCACCTTTTGGGTCTCAGTCTCTTCTTCATTAATGGCGACATCCATTGTCAAATCCACAAAATCCATCACACCAGCAGAACCCTTCTGATAGTACGGATCGACCGTTTCCAGCTTTTCATCAATGCTGTCAATGATTGGGTCTTCAGCAATAACGGCGGTGAAAGGCAGAAATAATGCGAGGAGGGTAACTGCGCTCAACAGGAAAACCAGTATCTTTTTCAAAAAAAATCTCCTCCCTTAGCGTTTGTACATGTATATGCCTGGGAGAAGTAATTAGGACAAAAACAAACAGAGCCGCCCGGGAAGGCAGCTCTGTCAGATGGTTTCATCTCCTTATTTTTGAATGAACATTTGTGTCCAGTAGGCTCCATAGGAACCGCCTTTTACGTATCCAACTCCAATATGCGTGTAGTTAGGAGTCAGGATATTCTTTCTGTGGCCGGGACTTTCCATCCAAGCCTGAACTACTGACTGGGCAGTAGGCTGGCCGGCAGCGATATTCTCAGCTGCGGCACGGTAGTTGATGTTGAAGTTCTTCATCATAGTAAATGGAGATCCATACGTTGGGCTCGTATGTGAGAAATATCCTTTATCTCTCATGTCAGCTGATTTATAACGCGCTACCCTTGAAAGCTGCCAGTCTGCACGAAGAGGAGAGAGGCCGTTTTTGGCACGTTCCTGGTTCGTAAGCCTGATGACTTCACCTTCAATCCCTTTGACCACATCTTTATTAGGGATGTTGATCTTCTGTCCAGGATAAATAAGGTCCGGGTTGGGAATCTGTGTATTGGCATTGATGATTTCAGAAAGCCCGATTTGATACTTTTTGGAGATTATCCAAAGCGTATCCCCTCTTTGAACATAATAGACATCTGCTGCGTGAGAAATAGTTGGAGCAATTAACCCAAAGGCAATAGACAACGTGACGACAATGGAAAGAATTTTAGTTTTCATGATACTTATGATGTCAATTATTGAATTTTTTATGTGAACTATTTTGTAAAAAAATGTTTTTTTGAAAACGCACAAAAGATGCCGCAGGAAAGGCTATATAAGAGCTCTATAGGACATGGAAGTTTGCAGAAGCTGGAGAAAGTGTCTATAGGGGGATTCTATAGGACGTTAAAGGTTGAAGAAACAGGGAAAGGTGTCTACAGAAAGTTTTTCTGGAACACGCTACTAAAGTTTTTTCGCTTCTTGTTCATAAGGTTGATTGGAGCGGAAGGTGTGCGACCTCCTGCGGGACTAGCTCGACAGGTGAGACCCCGCAGGCGCAGCCGAGGAGGCTCACCGCGAGCCCCGCGGAGTCGTACACCTGGAGCGCAAATCAACAAACTCATCCAATAAGCATCAAGAGAAGCACATAAGAAAAGAAAAAAGTTAAAAAATATTCAAAATAAGGTTAAACAGAGTATTAAGTGGTAATATAAAATGGACTTATGAATTTCGGAAAAAAGTGAAACCAAATGAGGTTTCATTCGTAGTACTGGAAGAGACAATTTTATGAGAGGGTGTACACAAAGTGGCAAACGAAAATGATCGGTTAAAGAAAGTCGTTTCAAAGCTCTCGAAGGTCGGTGTCAACATTACAAAAACGAAATCCCGAATGGAAGTTTTCCAATCACTGAAAAGCCTGCAGCCTTTACCGAAACCGCTGTCACATGATTCATAAAATTGAAATATGGGACAGACATAATCATCCCCTTCTTTCGATATACTTTTAGTAGGAAGGGGAGGGAAGAGTATGCCTGAATCCATGTTCGATGTAGAAACGCTGAAAGCGATCAGACGAAAGGCAGATGAGCTTTCATATCAGTGTATGAACAGGAAGCTGGCCAATGATCCGCAAGCACTTAAAATGGCATTGGATAACATATGCCGGGCCCTTGGAACCTTTGCAGAGGTGGAAATCCACAGAATAAAGAATGAAAATATCGCTTATGATCCGCAGTCCTATATCAGAGGAAGACTGGCTTTTGCTTACAAAGCGATGAAAACGGTTCCTCAAGACGACTCGCATACAGCCTGACCCGCATCTAACATTTTGTTAGGTGTTTTTTTATGCCGTGAAAGTGGTATGAAGAAGAGTAATAGAAGTGAAAAGAGTTAGGGGCTGAAGGATATGAACCGGTATAAAAATGCTTTACTGATTTATAATGGAAAAGCAGGTCAGGATGATCTGGACTCAACCCTGGGTAACTGTATAGGTGAACTGTCATCATGTTGTGATGAGTTGACGCTTTATGGCACCAAAAGTAAATCGGACGCAGAACGGATTTGCAGGGAAAAGGGCGGAAACTATGAGCTCATCATCATTCTTGGCGGTGATGGGACTGTCCATGAGTGTGTGAATGGTTTAGCGGAACTTGCTGAGAGGCCGAAGACAGCCATACTGCCAGCCGGTACCTGTAATGACTTCAGCCGCTCGCTCAGGATCCCCCAGGATATCAAACAGGCGGCAAGGCTGATTAAGCAGGGTATGATAGAAGAAATTGATATCGTCAAAGCAAATGAACGTTATTTTTCAAATTTCTGGGGAGTCGGAATTATTGCGAATGCCTCCCAGAATGTCAATGAAGCAGTAAAAGGGGTCTTTGGAAAGCTGAGCTATTACCTCAGTGCATTCCAGACCATACAGGAAGCAAAGAGCTTTACCTTCAAGGCGGAGATTGATGGAAAAGCTGTCGAAGAAGAGGCTGTCATGGTGTTCGTGGCAAATGGAAGGTTCATCGGCACAAGTGAACTGCCTCTTCCGCCTCAGAAATATAGTGACGGACTGATCGATATCTTCATTATTAAAGAAGCAGGTTTCCGCCTTTTGAAAGAATTGCTGGCTGCAAAAGGAACGGGCAAACTTAATGAAAAAAGCGGGGAAATCCTTCATTTTCGAGCGCGGAGTGCCGCAATAGATAGCACACCCCTCCAGAATATCGATATGGACGGGGAGGTCTATACCGAAACCCCCGCCAAACTGGAAGTATTGAAACACCATATCCCGTTTATCGTCGGGGAGGAAGAAAAGCAAGAAGCTGTCGATTAACCAACAATCAAGCAGTTCAATTCTGGTGTCCAAGCTCCAATGGTACACTGAATGGCCTGCTTTTTTATTGCAAGCGCATCTGAATTTCTGACAAAATAGGACAAATAACTGGTGAGTATTATAATCTATAGAAAATATTGTCTGATGATGATAAACTGTTGTAGCGGTATTAAACCGCATTGAAAAGTTGAATGTTAGAAAATGTTAAAGGAGATCATCTAATGTGGGAATGGAAAAATATATATAGAGGTATGATAATGGGCGCGAGTGATGTGATCCCGGGTGTGAGCGGCGGAACGATTGCTGTCATGCTGGGTATCTACGATCGATTGATCGCTGCCATCAACGGTATTTTCAGTAAAGAATGGAAAACGCACTTGCGATTCTTGATCCCGCTTGGCATTGGTGTTGTGACCTCCATTCTGGTATTAGCCAAGCTTATTGAGTGGCTTTTTGAACACTATCCGGCTCCTACCCAATTTTTATTCATGGGATTGATCATTGGAATCATCCCTTATTTAGCTCAAAAATCAGAGATGAAAACGAATTTTAAGCCCTATCATTATATTCTGCTGTTAATCGGCGCTGTCATCGTGGCTTCGATGGTATTCTTCAAATCAGAGGAAACCGCAGTGATACAGGACATAACGACAGGAACATATGTATTGTTGTTTTTCTCGGGCTTCATAGCAAGTGCTGCCATGATTCTCCCTGGTATCAGTGGATCATTTATCCTGCTGATCATCGGTGTCTATTCAACAGTCATCAGCAGTATTTCCAATTTCCAGCTTGATGTCATCTTTGTCGTGGGGGTTGGTATCCTTATTGGCATCGTCGTCATGAGCAAGCTGATCAAGTTCTTCCTGGAGAACTATTCATCAGCGACTTATGCCCTGATCATCGGCCTGGTGGTCGGATCCATTGTGGTTATTTTCCCGGGTATCCCGGAAAGTGCCGCTCTCATTATCGCAAGTGTCCTTACATTTCTTGTCGGTTTATTTTTTGCAAGGGTGTTAGGGCGTATCGAGTATTCGTAAATTATAAAAACAGTCTGGTTCACAAGCATGAAGTACTTGTGAACCGGGCTGTTTTTTTATTGTTAAGGAAATTATAAAATTTTTGGGTGTGAATAATAAAGATTGTGTTCTGCATCCAGCTCCAGCGGCCAGCGCCTAGCAGATTTCGGTCTCTCTCCTTGCGAATCCAGCTGCAAGGCCCCAACGGCTATCGAACTTCAGTCTTCCTTCTTGCGATAAGTCAACATCAACTCACTACGTTCGTTGTGTTTCCTTTATCTCATGCGGAAGCCTTCCAGTTCGTACGCCGCTGAGCGGGGCCTTTCCACTTTTTAGAGATAAGTCAACATCGAATCGCTGCCGCTCTTCGTGTTTCCTTTATCTCATGCGAGAGCCCTCCAATCTGTACGGCGCTGAACGGCCGCTTGCGCTTTTGATCATCCAGCTCCAGCGCCTAGCCCCTCGGGGTCATAAGCCAATCCGTCAAGAAGGTTAAAGAGCAACCTTCCCGCCGGCTCGTCTTATGCCTGTCGGGGCTGTTCAAGGCGCTTGCGCTTTTGTGCTAAAAAATTTCTCGGGAAATATCGACATTCTACATTTGGGATGGAGCCTTTATGCCTAAGAGGGAGAGTCCGTCACTAAGAATATCTGTGACAGATTTCACCAATAAAAGCCGTGAGTGCAGATCTTCATTTTCCTCCAGGATTCTTGTTTTTCCATAGTATTTATTAAAAGCTTTGCTGACAGCAAGGATATATTTTGCCAATATCGATGGAGAATAGTTTGTATAGGCATCCTGTATCACTTCGGGATATTTGTTCAGGATTTTGATCAATTCCCAGCTCTCTTGATCTTCCAGCCCGGTAAAGTGATCTGCCTCTTGCATGTCCGCTTTTCTCAGGATGGATTGGGCCCGCGCATGAGTATATTGTACATATGGTCCTGTTTCTCCTTCAAAGGTGAGCATATCCTCAAGGGAAAACTCGATATCGTTCATCCGGTCGTTTTTGAGATCATGGAAGATGACGGCACCCGTTCCGACCCAGCGGGCGGTTTCTTCAGCATTCTCAAGGTCTGGATTCTTTTCTTTAATATTGGAGGAGGCCATATCGATGGCTTCCTTCAGTACCTCTTCAAGCAGGATGACCCTTCCTTTCCGGGTGGACATTTTTTTGCCTTCCTGGAGGATGAGGCCGAATGGGATGTGAACCATTTGATCAGCCCAAGGCATGCCGAGTTTTTCTAACACGGCAAACACCTGGCGGAAATGGATCGTCTGCTCCTGGCCGACGACATATAACGCCTGTGAGAAGCCGTATGTCTTTTTCCTATAGAGTGCGGCTGCGATATCACGGGTCGCATAGAGAGTCGCCCCATCTGATTTTTTGATAAGGGAAGGGGGAAGGCCTTTGTCATCCAGCCAGACTACTTCAGCACCTTCCGAGGTTTCAAGGAGCCCCTTCTCTTTGATCAGCTCTACGGCAGCGCCCATCTTGTCATTATAGAAGGATTCGCCATGATACGAATCAAAGGATACTCCAAGCAGTTCATAAATTTCCTCGAAAGCAGAGAGGGACTCACTCTTGAACCAGTTCCAGAGGGCAGTCACTTCCGGATCTCCGTCCTCGAGAAGTTTAAAAGCCCGTCTGCCTTCATCATTCAGGGAAGGATCCGCTTCTGCTTCCTTGTGGAATTTTTTATAAAGGCTGAACAGTTCAGGGATCGGATTGGCTTTCACCTTCTCCTCATCTCCCCACTTTTTGTAGGCGGTGATCAACTTTCCGAACTGGGTGCCCCAGTCGCCAATATAGTTTATTTTGATTGTTTCAAAGCCGCATTTTTCAGCAAGCAGGGCAATGGAATTCCCGATGACTGTTGAACGGAGGTGTCCCATTGAAAAAGGTTTGGCAATGTTGGGTGAGGACATATCGATCGTGATGACCTTGCCTTTCCCGAAAGAAAGGGTTCCAAATTGAGGTTCTTGGGAGAGAATGCCGTCCATGATTTCTGCTCCAGTCGTTTTTCCGTTAAAGAAGATATTCACATAGGGACCGGCAGCTTCTGCTTTTACTAAGAAAGAGCTGCTAAGGGAACCGGCTAATTCAGCTGCGATCGCTGCTGGGGACTGTCTCTTCTTTTTGGCAAGCTGAAAGCAGGGGAATGAAAGGTCACCCTGGTGAGAAAATTTCGGCGTTTCAATGACGGATTTGATTTCTTCTTTACTCATGTCTTCACTCAGATGTTCTTCAAGCAATTCCGCATAAAAATCATATAAATTCATGGATTCCACCTCCGAAAGAATTGAGTGCCGGATGACAAAGAGCTGTTTTAGGATACAAAAAAACCCGCCTCTAGATAGAGACGGGTTTCCCGCGGTACCACTCTTCTTCCCCAAACAGGGCAGCTCATCAGATAACGGGATGTACCCGGCATATCCTACTGAAGTGTTCGGATATGCTTCTCCAAAGTGCGCTTCATTCCAAGGGGAACACCGGGCTTCCACCATCCCCGGCTCTCTGGGGTTCTGGCCTTGAAACTACTCTCTTTGTCATCGAACTTATTATTGTTAGAGAGTATTATACACACATCCTGCACGAAAGGAAACCTTTGAATTGAAATTTTATGAATCATCTGAAGAGAACATGTAGTTCTTATGGTAAAACCTCATACTGAACACGAGCCCGAGGGCAAGCATATTCCCCATTAACGCACTTCCTCCATAGCTGATGAAAGGAAGGGGGATACCCGTGATCGGCAGAAGCTGGATCGTCATGCCGATATTCTGGAAAACGTGGAAGGTGATCATGCTGATGACACCTGCACATACATAAGCGCTGAAAGGCTCTTTGATATCAAGAGCAGTCTTCGTCAAATGATAGATAAGCAGGAAGAACAGACTGATGACGACACTGGCTCCGATGAATCCAAATTCTTCACCGATGACACTGAATATGAAGTCTGTGTGGTTTTCAGGGATGTACACCTGTTTATCCTGATATCCTTTCCCGAATACCTGTCCGGACCCAATGGCTTTTAAGGAATTGACTAAGTGATAGCCTTCCTGTTTCTGATAATTATAAGGATCAAGCCAGGAGTAGATGCGGCCGAACTGGTACGGCTGGACACCCAGATATTTTTCCAGGAGCTGAGGCGCGTACACGACCAATGCAAGGATTGAAGCCCCGGCTGCCGCAATACTGGCGAAGATAGGGACAATCAATTTCCATGTGATTCCCGATACAAGGATAAGGCCGCTGACAATCGCAATGATCACTAGTGAGGTACCCAAATCGGGCTGCTGCATGATCAGCCCTAGTGGGATCAATGTGACCACACCGATTTTTAAAAGTAACATGAAATCCGTCTTCAGTGTCTTCTTTGGATTATTCTCATGATGGCTGCTGATGACCCTGGCGATGGCAAGGATCAAGAATGTCTTCATGAATTCTGATGGCTGGATCGATCCGACTCCCGGCAGTTCAAACCAGCTTTTCGCTCCGTTTCGGACGGGTGCGATGCTGGAAGGGGCGATGACCAGCAAGGCAAGCAGGAATAGTCCGAAACCGTATGCGTACCAGGCCAGTCTCTTGTATTGATCCGGATCGAACAAGAGAGCAAACCCGATCAGGATGAAGCCGACGACATACCAGAAAGCCTGTCTTAAAACGAAGTTATAACCAGCATACTGGCCTGATGTCTGGGCGCTGCTGATGGCAATTGTGCTGACAATGAAAAAGAGAAACAGTAAAAATATTAATCCCCAATCGATTTTATCTGAAAAACGCTGGCGAGTTTCCATGTGCATTCACCTTAATTTCTAATTGAATTCTATAGTACAGTTTAATGGAAGTCCGTGAAATATGAAAATGTTTTTATTAGTAAATTTTTGGGTTGGAAGAGTGCAGTACCTTTTCTTCAGTTTGAAAGGGTATTGGTTGATTTCCGCTGCAGGCGCCCGACTCCGCGGGGCGGGCGGTGAGCCTCCTCGGCTGCGCCTGCGGGGTCTCACCTGTCCCGCTAATCCCGCAGGAGGTCGGGCACCTTCCGCTCCAATCAACTTCCTGACGAATAATGTTGATCATAATGGACTATCTGAATAATAAAGCTAAAATTATCATTTTCAGTTTTATGTACAAAACTAACCTGACCTCTAGCCAACACTCTTAACTCTATCAAAGATGGGTTGCCTGAACAATAATGATTTAGATGGGTTTACTCCTTTTGCGCCGGCCTTTGTTTCTATTACCCTAATTTCACATTTTAAAGCGTCTGGAAAAACGATGAGGACTGCCCGATTAGCCCGGTCAGTCCTCATTCATTCTCTTCACTTCGACATAAAAAATGTGGTGCCCTTCCATTTCCTTGGCAGTGATGGTGTATCCGTCCTCAGACAAGGAGTCGCCTTGTTTGAGGTCATACTTTTGGGTGAGCATCCAGCCGCCGATTGTATCAACCTCTTCGTCCGATAGGTCCGTCCCGAGAAGATCATTGAATTCATTAATCAACAATTTAGCGTCTATAATAAAATGCTCATCAGCCACCTGTTGGACGAGTGGACGTTCATCGATATCAAACTCATCCTGGATCTCGCCGACAATTTCTTCTATTATGTCTTCCGCTGTGACGAGACCAGCCGTTCCGCCGTATTCATCGATCAAGATTGCCATATGCGAGCGCTCCTTTTGCATTTTTAACAAAAGGTCATGAATCGGGATCGTCTCGATGACCCTGATGATCGGCTTGATATAGTTGGGAACCGGCTGATCCTGTGGACACTCATTGCTCAGGCAGTCGGTGAGAATTTCCTTTATATTGATAAGCCCGAGAATGTTATCTTTATCTCCTTCAGTGACAGGATAACGGGTGTAGCCTTCCTCTTTGACTGTCCTCACAATTTCTTTCAGAGGTGTATCTTTCTCAAGGCTGATGATTTCCGTTCTGGGGACCATCACTTCCTTGGCGACCCGATTATCGAATTCGAAGATCTTATTTACATACTCGAGTTCAGATTGATTGATTTCGCCGCTTTCATAGCTCTCGGATAAAATGATCCGGAGTTCTTCTTCCGAATGGGCGACTTCATGTTCGGAGGCTGTTCCAAGGCCGAACATCCTGGTGATGAAGCGCGCTGAACCATTCAATGTAAAAATGAAAGGGTACATGATTTTATAAAACATAATTAACGGCTTTGCGGTTAAAAGGGTGATGTGTTCTGCTTTTTGAATGGCCCACGTCTTCGGCGCTAATTCACCGATCACGACATGCAGGAATGTGATCACACCGAATGCAATAACGAAGGCAATGACGTGTGACACCGATTCAGGAATCGCAAAGCTTTCGAATACTGGATTCAGCAGAACGACGATGGTCGGTTCTCCTAACCAGCCCAAGCCTAAAGCAGTAATGGTAATGCCGAGCTGACATGCTGATAAGTAGCCGTCCAGGTTGGAAATGATCTTCTGTGCTGCCTCCGCTTTTGGGCTGCCTTCCGCGACAAGCTGATCGATCCGGCTTGACCTCACTTTGACAATGGCGAACTCGGATGCAACGAAAAAAGCTGTCAATCCAATCAGGACCGCTACGAGAAATAGATTCAAAGCAATCATAAATAAGGGCAACCCCTTAAAACGTTAAGAGGATTGGGCCTCTGCACCTCCCCGAAAAAGACTCTTATAAATACATTCCCCCATTTAATTGGAATTAGTCTTTTCTCTAGTAATTAGCGGGAGAGGCGGCAGCTTCTACATTAACGCATGAATAAAAAATGAGGCGATGCCAAAATAAATGAGCAGCGAAAGTATGTCATTGATGGTTGTGATCAGCGGTCCCGAAGCAACAGCGGGATCGATTTTAATTTTATATAAGATCAAGGGAATCACTGTGCCGGCCATGGTTCCGATAATCAAAGTAAGCAGAAGCGAAGCCCCCACGACAAAACCAAGTACATAGCTCCCTTGCCAGACGTAGGCAATAACGGCAATCAAGAGTGCGCATGTAACCCCGATGATCAGGGCGACCCCGAATTCCCTCCCGATCAATCGCATGACTGTCTTCATGTCAATGTCCCTTGAAGCCAGCCCGCGGACAACGACTGCCAGCGATTGTGTTCCTGTGTTACCCGTCATCCCGGCAATCATCGGCATGAAAAAGGCAAGAGCCACAACCTTGGATAGTGTCTCTTCAAAGGAAGCGATAATGCTCCCGGATACAAGGCCGATAAACAGCAGCAATACCAGCCAGGGCAGCCTTCTGTAGGCGGCAACATGGGATTTGGTATCGAAATCGATCGCCTTACCGGATGCGGACAGCTTCTCGATATCCTCGTTCGCTTCCTGGATGACAACGTCGATTATGTCATCGAACGTGATGATTCCTTTCAGCTCCCCTTCATCGTCAATGACGGGAATGGCCAGGAAGTCATATCGCTCAATCAGCCTTGCCGCTTCTTCCTGGTCAGTTTCCAATCCGATTGAAATTACGCGTGTATACATGATGTCCTTGATCATATGATTCATATCGGCGAGGAGGAGGTCGCGATAGGAGACAACCCCGACCAGCTTTCTGTGTTCGTCCACAACATATAAGTAATTGATCGTTTCCGCAAATTCCGCGAATGTTTTTAACTTATCGACAGCTTCCCTGACAGAGTAATAATTCCTGATCCAGACAAAGCGGTTTGTCATCAGGCGGCCGGCGGTTTCCGGCGGGTAGTTCATCATGTCCTGAACGATGGATGATTCCTCTTTCGTCATTCCCGAGAGGAATTGCTGGATCCTTTCCGGTGACATATTGTCCAGTAATGAGGCGATATCATCGTTGTCCATATCATCTAGGACTTTGCCGGACCGTTCTTTCCCGATTCTTTGAAGGGCGGAAATTTGTTCCTCCGGAGCAAGTTCCTGAATCATATCCGCCAGAACGGGTATGGTTAATTGAAGGAGGAAACGTGACTGGTGTTTCTCAGGCAAATCTTTATAAATCAACGCCATATCATAGGGCTGGAGTTCTTCAAGGATTTGCTGCAGTTCTTTTTTCTTTCCATCTTTAAGGGCCTTGATGGTAAGCAGTGTCAATTGGTCTTGCGGCAATGTTTTATACATGCTCCGACCTCCTTTGGTGGAGATTTCATCTTCTATTATAGTCTTAACCGGTATTAAAAAAATGTAATGATAATAAAATATTATTTTCGTCAAAATTTGATAAAATTAACGTTATGAATTCAGATACCAGAATAAGGGATGTGGTACCACTGAAACAGAACGGCCATTTTAAAGACGTCATCTATGTACACCAAAACGAAACACTGAAATATGTGATGTCTTACGGATTGGGTTTCCGGGATTTCTCACAAAACCTGCCGCAGCCTCTCAATCACTTGCTGATGATCAAGCATCAATTTGATCACGGCTCATTCAATATGAATACAATGATGGAGTATACAAATAAGAAGGATGTCAGCAAATTAGCAGGAGATAATATATACGGTTACGGAGATTTCTGCTGGATCGACTTTGAAGAAGTGGATGGCCTTGACCAGCTGGGCGGACAGGAGCTGGCTGAAATCCTCTATATGGGACACACGAAACAAAGTCTCCATTCACCTTTCTATTCCAAGTTGAATAACCGCTTTGTCTACTTGGCACATGATGACGGATGGTTCAACAAAACCTATTACCGCTATACGGATGACTTCTACAGCATGCTCGGAAGCGTCATTTCGGCCAAGCTGCTGCAGCAAAAAGGGGACAAGTCCCTGAAGCGGCTCCTGCCAAGCCAGAAGGTCACCAACCTTCCGCCGATCTCCAAAGAAGTGATGTATTCACTAAAAGAGAAGATCAAAGAGGGAGCGGCGATTTCTATCGAAAAAGCCATCAAAGGCAGAGGAAACATCAAGGTGCCCATTTGGGTAATGGGTGACTACATGCATATGGACACCATGTTCGAAGATTATAAAACCCGCTCAGCCCAGCCGCCATACGGCTATTTCGTCTTTGACCGGAAAACCAAAGAGTGGGGACTTTATATCAACTAAAAGAACCAGATTAAGCCTGTATGCTTAATCTGGTTCTTTGTTTGCAGAATAACTTTACCGCTTTAAAGCGCGAAGAGGGACAGTCCCTCTTCGTGCTTTAAAGTGCTAAAGGGTCCGTCACAACAAAAAAACAGGACAAGCAAAGCCCGTCCTGTTACCTTACGAAACTAGGTTTCTTTTCTTCCCACTCTTCGCGAAGAATACCCATCCGGATTGAATCATAATATTCTCCGTTATAATAACGGCACTTTCTCAGGCGGCCTTCAAGGATCATCCCGATTTTTTCAGCAGCTTTCATCATGCGCTCATTGCCTGACCATGTCGTGATGCCGACGCGAGGGATATCAAGCGTTTGGAATAGGTGTTCAACCCATAGAGCCAAAGCTTCTGTACCATAGCCGCCATTCCAATACTCCGGACGGTAGATCCCGATCCCGGCTTCAAGCCACTTGGTGTCCTGGTTTTCCCAGTAGTAGGTGACCGTACCGATGAGGATATCATCGACAATAATCGCCATCCTCTGATTATCCCGGCCATCTTTAATTTTTCTCGCCGTTCCTTTTATGTAAGATTTATAGTTGGGTTTACTGTGAGGGAAATAGGGAGCATCCCATTTTTTCCATTCAGGAAGAGTATCATCTTCCCCGTAAATCAGTTTGAATAATTCCGGAAGATCTTCCGGCTCGACCGCCCGAAGAGTTACTTTTGGTCCTGTGATTGTCATTCTATCTCTCCTATACCTGTCGTCAGAAAATTAACTCTTTATTTTATTTAACCACACTCGGCAGTTTCTCTAAAGGAAAACATCCATTAACAAGGAATTTCGCAAAGGAAATCGAATTAGTG
Source organism: Bacillus salacetis (assembly GCF_049177075.1). Lineage (GTDB taxonomy): Bacteria > Bacillota > Bacilli > Bacillales > Bacillaceae_B > Rossellomorea > Rossellomorea salacetis_A. The sequence goes on from NZ_CP185377.1 coordinate 238,863, forward strand.
TAGGGACGATAACTTTTGGGGGGATTAAGATGTCATTGAAATTAGGCTATATCATCCTATACGTGGAAAACTTGGATAAAACCATTCATTTTTACAGAGATCTGCTTGGGCTTTCTATTAAAATGGAAGCTGGAACATACATAGAACTAGAAACGGGCGCAACAACCCTTTCTTTTAATACGAGAGAGTCCGGCAGGGATATAACCGGACTACCGATCCCTGATCAAAAACGGAAAGAGCAGACTTTTGAAATCGGCCTCGTCACGGAGGATGTGAAAGGTGTCGTTGAGAAATTAAGGGCGGAAGGAGTTGCCATTCTGCTCGAGCCGACAGAAAAGCCCTGGGGGCAAGTCGTTGCCTATGTGGAAGATCCGGACGGGCATTATATAGAGATTTGCACACCTCTTTAAAAAGGTCTCAGTAAGCGGGCGCTCCCATATTTTTCAGCTTATTAGAAGGTCTGTATCCCCCGTGGGTACAGGCTTTTTTGAGCACATCCTCATTTTTCACCCCGGATATGAATACGAATAGTACTAACAAATACTATAACCGGGATGGGGAAGCTCATGATACAAATAGCGGGAAGGACCTTTCAGCAGATTGATTCATTGAACCTGGGAAGTATTGAAAAAAAGATCGCTGTAAAAATGGTTGATGCCAAAGTGGTCTATTCATACCCTGCAAACAAGGATTTTTTATTTGAATTGAAATACAGAAAGAATATGATCGAAAGCGCAAAACAGATGAGTGGGGGAAAGGCGGTCTTCACCACCTTCGTTTACGCGGCTTGCAATCCTGCCTATTGGGACCTGACGAGTGCGGGCGGATTCCGGTTAAAAGATGGTGTGAATCCTTCCGATGCGATACGCGATATTTTCACGAACAGCACGTTATATGCATTTGAATGCGCCACAGCATGTGTCATCATCTACTATCATGCCGTTTTAAACAGTATTGGTGCAGCTGATTTCAATGCGCTTTTTCAAGATATCTATTTATACAGCTGGCATACCGATCAGGATCTGGGGATCCATACATTCTATGGAGACCACGTTTTGCCGGGAGATGTCGTTTACTTTAATAATCCGGACTATAGCCCTGACAGCCCGTGGTACCGGGGCGTCAATGCGGTGGCCATGGGGGATGGGCAATATTTTGGGCATGGGCTTGGTGTCATGAGCGATACAGAAATTCTCGAATTTCTCAATAAAATGAGGAAGGATGGGAGTGATCAGTCTGCCTATTTAACAAGCCTGATCACACGGCTTTCTTTCAATAGTGCAGCAGGTATCGGGGTTTCCCAATGGAGCCGCGCGAAAAAGCAGCAAAGGGTCATACATCATAATAAAGATTCCATCTCTTGCTTGAGGTATCATCGTTATCTTTCTAAAGGGCTGCCATGGCCAAGATAGACTTTCACCCATTTTTGAGGTTGACGGGCTCACATCACGCATCCCGAGAGTACTATAGTTAGTGATAAATATGCCCTAAAAGGAAGTGACTAGAAAATGTATGGTAATGTAAATGCAGCCCCTAATGTGAATATGGCGCCAACTGCAGTATCACCTGCGTACACTTCGCCAGCTTACTGTTACCCTGTAGCTCCAGCCCGTGGATATGGAGATTTTGTGTTGATCGTGGTTCTGTTCATCTTGTTGATTATCGTAGGAGCTTCATTCGTCCCTAAATGTTAATATAAATATCATGAAAAAATCCTGTGCCGCTTAGTCTGCACAGGATTTTTTTTCGTTGTTTGACTTCAGTGGTTTCTTCCGCTTTTTATTGTTAAGGAAATTATAAAATTTTTGGGGTGTGGATAATAAAGATTGTGCTCTGCATCCAGCTCCAGCGCCTAGCCCCTCGGGGTCATAAGCCAATCCGTCAAGAAGGTTAAAGAGCAACCTTCCCGCCGGCTCGTCTTATGCCTGTCGGGGCTGATCAAGGCGCTTGCGCTTTTGTTATCAAGCTGTTTCCCTCGCCGGCTTTTTCGCCAGCAATGAGCATACAATCCCGAGGGCGGGAAGGATCAAGGTCAGCAGCAGGATCTCCGAATAGCCATTAAACGTATCATAGGCAAAACCAAATGGCAGCGGGCCGAACGCCGACCCTAATACCATGACAGTCGTGGCGGTTCCTTTGATGCGTCCCAATGCAGCCCTTCCATAATAACTAGGCCAGATATAGGTCAGGGCAATCCGTTCGAAACCGCCGCTGATTCCCCAAAGCAGACCGAAGACAATCGCCAGCCAAGGGCTTTTTGTAACAAAGAGAAATAAGATGAAAATGATCTCCCCGAGGAATATCCCGGCAAGTACATAGTTGACCTTTACCTTATCCAAAACCCTTCCGGCAAGCAGTGTCACCGGGAAGCCGACGAGAGCCATCAGGCTGAGGACAAGGGCGGCAGTTCCTGCGGAAAGGTCGTTCCACTTGAAAATGGAGATCAAGTGAAAGGTGATTCCGGTATTGACGAGTGCAGGGATGCTGACACAGAAAAGGAGCAGCCAGAAGGCTTTTGTTTTCAAGGCTTCCTGGAAAGTCCAGTTGTCCTCCAAGTCGTCTTCCTCATCTTCCGTCATGTCAGGCCTTACTTGCCGTCCATCAGGAAGGAGGCCGATATCTTCAGGTTTGTTTCGTACAAAGAAAAGGGCAAGAGGTGTGAAAACCACTAAAAGAAGTACAGTCCACACCTGCCATGTGAAACTCCAGCCGTATTGGGTAACCAGCCAGGCATTGATCGGCGGTATTGCTGCAGAGCTGGCAAATCCGCCGATAGCCATAAAACTCAACGCCTTACCGCGCTTTAAGATAAACCATTGAGGAACAAGCGTATTCGGAATGAGTGTGAGTGACCCCTGCCCGAATAATCGAATCAGGAAGAACCCGATGAAAAGCATCGCTATATTCGCGACCATGCTGTTGAGCAGGCAGGCAAGCGCAAGCCCGATCGAAACGAAGACGAGCATCCGCCTCTGTCCAAAACGGTCAATGAACCATCCCACAAAGAACATACATAAACCGGACAGTAAGGTAGCGGCAGAATAAATAGAAGAAACCTGCGACCGGCTCCATCCGAATTCAGCGATATATCTATCAATAAAGACGGAAACAGAGTAAGTTTGGCCGGGGCCGGAGAAAAAGACAGCAAGACCGGAAATCGCAACAATCATCCAGCCATAATAAAACTTCGTATGTATAGGTGCTTTTGAACTCATTGTAAAAACCTCCTTTCCATAGAATAGCAAAAACGCTGGACATCCTTGTAAGGATTTGACTTTTAAGATGAGAATATTTTTTCTGAATAGTTAAACTTTTAGGTGGTGCGAATTTAGTGCATGAGATAGTTTTTGTTAGAAAAACGAAGTTATCAAGAGAAAACATCAATAAATACCGCTTACATAACCTCTTGTTAAGTTGTTGAATAGCAGGTATGATTACTCATGTTTTGGTCGGTGTCTTTTCTACGGGAAAAGAAATACTATATTAATAGAGAGAGGTGCAAGTTTTTGTTCAAAAACTATAAAACTGAATGGTTCCACAATGTCAGAGGAGATATCCTTTCAGGTATTGTCGTTGCCCTTGCTTTAATTCCGGAAGCGATCGCGTTTTCCATCATTGCGGGTGTAGATCCAATGGTAGGATTGTATGCTTCCTTTTGTATTGCGGTTGTCATTGCTTTTGTCGGCGGGCGTCCTGCAATGATTTCTGCTGCTACAGGTGCGATGGCCCTGGTGATGGTCACGTTGGTGAAAGACCATGGCCTTCAATATTTGTTTGCCGCCACCATTTTGACAGGTGTGCTCCAAATTCTGTTCGGGGTATTTAAACTTTCGAGGTTCATGAAATTCATCCCTCGTTCTGTTATGGTCGGTTTCGTAAACGCACTGGCTATTTTGATTTTTATGGCACAGGTGCCTCACTTCCTTGGTGAAGGTCCATTGGTTTATGCCTTGATTGCCGGAGCACTTGCTATCATTTACATCCTTCCAAGGTTTACTAAGGCTGTTCCATCTCCGCTGATTGCGATCATCGCGATTTCCATGATCGTTATTTTCGGCGGTCTCGGTGTGAAAACAGTTGGTGATATGGGGGAATTAACAAGGTCTCTCCCGGTTTTCTTAGTGCCGGAAATTCCTTTTAACTTAGAGACATTAGCCATTATTTTCCCTTATTCTATCGCTTTGGCGATGGTTGGTTTGCTGGAATCATTATTAACAGCGTCGATTGTTGATGATATGACAGATACAGCAAGTGACAAGAACCAGGAAAGTAAAGGCCAGGGGATTGCGAACATCGTCGCTGGTTTCTTCGGCGGCATGGCGGGCTGTGCGATGATCGGCCAGTCAGTGATCAACGTTAAGTCAGGCGGCCGCGGACGTTTGTCTGCATTTGTGGCCGGGGTATTCCTAATGTTCCTGATCCTGGTTCTCGGTGATCTGGTTGTACAAATTCCAATGGCTGCTTTGGTCGGTGTCATGATCATGGTATCGATTGGTACATTCGACTGGGGATCTCTAAAAGCGCTGAAAAAAGCGCCGATCACAGATTCACTTGTCATGATTGTGACAGTTGCTGTAGTGGTTTATACGCATGACCTGTCTAAAGGAGTGTTTGCTGGAATCATTTTAAGCGCACTGTTCTTCGCTGCTAAAATTTCAGAAGTCCATGTTCACTCATTTATCGAGGAACAAACGGGGAAACGCGTATATCAAATTACAGGACAGATTTTCTTTGCGTCTGTAACTGACTTGATTGCCGCAATTGATTACAATGAAAATGTGGAGAAGGTGGAAATTGACCTTTCCAAAGCCCACATCTGGGATGACTCCGGTGTCAATGCGATCGACCGTATCGTCCTGAAGCTAAGAGAATCAGGAACAGCGGTCACACTGATAGGCGTTAATGAAGCTAGTTCAAACCTTATAGATAAATTGGCCGTCCATAATAAAGAAGGCGCTAAGCTTTCAGGCCATTAAAATAGAGACTGCTCTTCTTCGGAATAAGTGGTTCACTATAGAGGAAATTCATAGTCTTTAGCATACGAATTGCATCACTATTCGTATGCTATTTTTTATTAAGGGAAGAAATTTCCCTTATTGAAGAAATCTCGGGGAAAACAGGTCAAATAGAGGAAGAATCTTCCGCTATTTACTTAAAAAACGTGAAAATCGGGTTGTTGAGCATGTTTAACGGAAAATCCTTCCCTTATTTACCTCTCGCCAGTTAAATTCTGCAGTTTAACTGAAAAATCTTCCCTTATTTTAAGTACCCTTCCTTTTTCCTGGTGACTTTCTCAATTATTGGATTTATAGAAAAAAACAGTCCGTTGTAGACTGCTTTTCCTAGTTTTACAATCACAAAACTGAACTACTTTCCATAAAACCGTAATTTTTTATCGAAGATGGTCAAAAAAACAGGACCAAAGACGTATGATTTAACAAAGTTAGAGGGGGATAGACAAAAACTGATTGGTTCAAAAGAATGCTTCTATCCCCAAGGACATCTGATAAAATAAAACTCAAAAGAGGTGTAAAGGTTGAAATCTATTCTATTGGCATCCGATGGATCACCGCATTCGGGCAAAGCAGCTGAACACGTTGTCACCTTGTTGAAGGGTGACGAGGAATATAGACTGATGGTGGTGCACGTTGTTGATCATGAAGCCTCAAAGCATGATGCCTGGCTCGGAATGAATCCCGGCGCAAGACAAAGGGAGCGGGAAGAAAAGATGAAGCCCATCTCCAGAGTTCTTGAAAAGGCAGAGCTCGCTTATTCAGTCAATCTCACAAAAGGAGACCCGGCTGAGGAAATCATTGTATTGGCTAAAAAAGAAAATATGGATTTTATTGTAGTCGGAAGCAGAGGCTTGAATGCCATACAGGAGCTGATGCTGGGAAGCGTCAGCCCTAAAGTCGTACAAAAAGCGGACAGGCCGGTACTGGTGGTGAAGTGATCAGTGCCAGTCACCACCCGGAATGTGTCTGATATTGTCGAATATGACACTAAAGCTTTATCACGTTAACGCACTAAGAGGGACTGTCCCTTTTAGTGCGTTAATGCGTTGCAGGGAATAGCCCGGGTTCGGTTCCCTCATAATAAGTATGTTTGATAAGGTATCGCGCGGGGGTAATATTTTACCAGCGCAAGAATGGCGGATCGCAGAATTACATTTGATACATAGAAATTTATGGTGAAGGGTGTTGCTTTAAACGGATTTCTGCATAGGCTGATAACATGGATTCTGAAATGAGCCTTAGAGCCGTAAGACTTTATTTGCTTTTCCTGCATAATCCTTCTTCCGCTTTTAAGTGAAAGTGATAAAATAGAAACATCTACTCATATTTGGAGGCTATACTTATGAAAACGAAAATTTGTTTATTATACGGAGGCAAGTCAGCGGAGCATCAAGTTTCTTTGCAGACAGCCAAAGCAGTTATAGGCGCGCTGGATAATGAAAAATATGATATATATCCGATCTATATTTCAGAGGAAGGCCAGTGGATCAAGGGGCCTCAGCTGGAAGGACCGGTAGAGGAAGCGAAAAAGCTGGCATTTTCAGAAGGAGAGGCGATTGCTCCGAATGCTTTAAGCACGACACTAAGTGTTTCTGAGAGCGAAGACAGCACATTTGATGTCATCCTTCCGCTGCTTCACGGACCGAACGGGGAAGACGGAACTGTCCAGGGAATGCTTGAGCTCCTTAACCTTCCTTATGTCGGTAACGGAGTTCTGGCTTCAGCGGCTGGGATGGATAAAGTCATCATGAAGAACCTTTATGCACAGGCGGGAATCCCGCAGGTGAATTACGTGTGGTATTTGAAAAAAACATGGGAAAGCGATCCGGAAGCCGCTTACTTGGAAGTTGAAAAAGAACTCGGCTATCCTTGTTTTGTAAAACCGGCCAACCTTGGATCTTCCGTAGGGATCAGCAAGGCGACTTCCCGTGAGGAACTGGTCCTTGCCTTTAAGGAAGCCTTCCAATTTGACCGCAAAATCATCATTGAACAAGGCGTCAAAGCCAGGGAAATCGAGCTTGGCGTGCTGGGGAATGACGACCCGGAATGCTCTGTAGCCGGTGAAATCCTGCCGAAAAAAGATTTTTATGACTACAAAGCGAAATATGAAGATGGAGACACAGCCCTGATCATCCCGGCAGAAATCCCGGAAGATACCTACGAAGAAATGAAACGGATTGCAGTCGATTCGTTTAAAGCATTGGACTGCTCGGGTCTTGTGCGTGCGGATTTCTTTTTAACAGAAGAAGGTACGATTTATATGAACGAAGTGAATACGATGCCAGGATTCACTCCATTCAGCATGTTCCCTCTGCTTTGGAAGCACAGCGGTGTGGAATATCCTGAATTGATTGAACGTCTTGTCCAGCTGGCAAAAGAACGTCATGCCGAGAAGCAGAACATCAAACATACTATGTAAAACAAAGGGGCTGACGAGGAAAACTGGTCAGCTCTCTTCTTTTATACATACACGAGAGTAACAAAGTTGAGAAAAGAGCCTATAATAATTGAAAATAGCCGCAAAGGGAGCTGTTGAAATGATAAAAAAATCTTTAGGCGAGTTAGCCCAAATGATAAATGTAGAAAATGATCTATCGGCATTTCAGGATGTAACCATTCAAGGGGTCTCCATCGACTCCAGGAAAATTGAAAAAGGAAACTTATTCATTCCTTTCAAAGGGGAAAAAGTGGACGGCCATAAGTTTGTTGAGGGAGCCATTAAAAGCGGAGCAGCTGCTTCTCTATGGGAAAAAGATGTGCCGAACCCTCCGGAAGGCCTTCCGATCATCATCGTGGAAGATAGTCTGCAAGCATTGCAAAACCTGTCCACAGCCTACCGCCATGAACTTGGCATCAAAGTTGTCGGGATTACAGGCAGCAATGGAAAAACGACCACGAAAGATATGGTCGCAAACCTTCTCAGCTTGAAATACAAAGTTCAAAAGACACAAGGGAACTTCAACAGCCATATCGGCCTTCCGCTAACCATTCTTGATTTGGAAAAAGACACTGAGGTGGCGGTCCTGGAAATGGGCATGAGCGGATTTGGCGAGATCGAACAGCTGTCAACTATCGCCCTTCCGGATGCGGCTGTCATCACCAACATCGGTGAGTCACATCTTCAGGACCTGGGTTCCAGGGAAGGCATCGCCAAAGCCAAGCTGGAGATCATCAGCGGTTTAAGAGAAGAAGGTTTGTTTGTCTATTACGGGGAAGAGCCATTACTGAACGAAAGAATCGACAAAGACTGGCCGTTCAGAGTGGAAACCTTCGGCAAAGGAACAGAAAACACGCTTTATCCACTAGAGGTAAAAACAACCGATTCCGGAAGTGTGTTCAGGGTGAATGCAGAGCCTGATACAGAAGTCGTCCTTCCGGTGCTGGGTGAGCATAATGTCATGAATGCCCTCGCTTCCATGCTGATCGCAAAAGAACTGGGTGTGGATTACAAGGAAATGCCTCAGGCCTTCCAGCAGTTGAAGCTGACAAAAATGAGAATGGAAATGATGGAAGGGAAGCATGGCGAGAAAATTCTTAATGATGCCTATAACGCAAGCCCGACTTCCATGAGGGCGGCAATCGGCCTTCTGTCAGGCCTTGAGGGGTACAGCAAAAAAATTCTGGTTGCCGGTGACATGCTTGAACTTGGCCCAAATGAAGAGGCTTATCATTATGAGGTAGGGCAGGAAGTCCAAAAAGGCAAGGTTGATTTGGTCTTCACTTACGGTGACCTGGCTAAGAACACCGCAAAAGGGGCAGCAGAAAACATCGGCGAAGAAAACGTCTTTAGTTTTGATGACAAACAGCAGCTGACTGAGAAGCTGGAAAGCATCCTTCAAGGAAACGAAGTCATCCTTTTTAAAGCTTCGCGCGGGATGGAGCTGGAAGAGATCATCGAAAATCTTACCAAGTAATGCTTTTGGACCGAGAAATCGTGCCTGGCACAACTTTGTACCAGGCACCCGTTTTATTTTGATAAGTATTCCTGCAGCTCTGCCAATGAGGAAACTGTTATGTCCGCGGCACTCCCTGCTGGCGCCAGTTCATCCACTGTCAGCCAGGCTGCCTTCATGCCGGCTTTTCGGGCGGCGGCCACATCATTCTCATAATGGTCACCAACATAAAGGCATTCTGAAATTGAAACATTCAATGCTTCTGCAGCAGATGCGAAAATCTCGGGATTTGGTTTTTTCATCCCGGCTTCTTCAGAAATAACGATACAATCAAAATGAGACCGAATCCCAAGAGCGTCGATAGTTTGGTTTTGCACATCCGTCATGCCGTTTGTAATCATGCCTATTTTTAACCCCAGTGACTTGATGAATATCAGAAGAGCGGAAGCCCCGTCCATTTCAATGCAGTGCCGGTGAAAGCCGTTCCGGTAATCATGCAGCAGCTCTTCGGGTGAAAGCGGAAGGCTGAATTCTTCTGCTAAGGAGGCATACACCTTATCTTTCCAAACATACCCCCTGCATTCCAATTCGATGAACCGGTCAATATAAGAGGGAGGTATGACCGTATGGTGCAGTCTGTTTAAGGTTTGGTGCTGAGCTTTCAGGAACTCAAGGACCGAGGAGTCCCTGTCATGCAGCGTCCTGTCCAAATCAAATAAAATGGCTTTCATGAAAAACCTCCTTTGGTTATAAAAAGCAAACCGCAAAGATGTTTACAAAATATTATTTTGCGCTATAAATATAATACCTCGAAAACGGTGATAATGATGAATGGATGTTTACTTATACATGGTTTTACAGGAGGACCTTATGAAGTCGACCCTCTGGCTCATTATCTCAAACGCCATACAGATTGGAAGATTGCAGTGCCGACACTTCCCGGCCATGGTGAGTCACTCGCTCTGAAAGGGAAGAAGGCGGATGAATGGGTTGAATGTGCAGAGAAGGAATTGAAGGTTTTGCTGGAAGAATGTGAAGAGGTATATGTTATCGGCTTTTCCATGGGAGGCCTTATCGCTAGTTATCTTGCTGTGAAGTACCCCGTCAGCAGGCTGGTCTTGTTAAGTGCTGCCGCTTACTACGTCAATCCTAAACAGCTCCTGGCAGACATTAAGGAGATGATCCAGGATGTTTTCCGGGGAGAATTGTCCGATAATGAGTTATTCTTGCGGTACAAAAAGAAAATCAAGGATACCCCCATATCGGCAACCTACCAGTTCAGGAAAGTAGTATTGATGGCCAAACCGTTGTTGAAGGATATTAATGTTCCCGTTTTTATTGCTCAGGGAAAAAAAGATGGAATCGTTCCTCCGAAAAGTGCCGATTTCTTGTATGAAGAAATTACATATGAAGAAAAGGAGAGATATTTTTCGGAAGAAGCAAAGCACTTGATCTGCCACAGTGATGACAGTGATGAACTATTCAATAAGGTGAAAGAATTCCTGGTGAAAGATAAGTGAATAGCAAGATAATTTTACTTTAATTGAAATCTTCTTCTATTAGTGGTAACATATCCATAACATTGTTCACATTTTTTTGTGCAAACTCTTCTTTAAGAAGAGTAATTTTTTTTGTAGGGTAGTTATTGTCCCAAACACGTTGCCGATAAGGATAACACGGCTTTCACAATAAATATATCTCGGTAAGATCCATGACCCTTATGTTTTATAAGGGTGCTTAGACTGCAGCCGGGTTCTCTTTATGAAAATGTAGACCATGTCAATAAAATAAATGCATCAATAAACAAGGCTTTTTTCGTAACCTTTGTTGCTGGCAGTTGAAGAAGAGAATTTCTTCATGATATCTATTCGCTCCCCTTTCAACTTGAAAAGAGCGTCATTTTAATTTATTGATTTGTAATAGCAGCAAATAATGCGGAAGCAGCCCTGAACAAAAGGAGAAATGAGAAATTGACAAAGTTTTCAGATTTAAATTTAAGCTCTAGTACATTAAAAGCGGTCAATCGCATGGGCTTTGAAGAAGCAACACCAATCCAATCCGGTGCGATTCCATTGGCACTTGAAGGTAAAGACGTTATCGGCCAGGCACAGACAGGTACTGGTAAAACGACAGCATTTGGTATCCCGATGGTAGAGAAGATCGATGTGAACAACCCGAACGTACAAGGACTTATCATTGCCCCGACTCGTGAGTTGGCAATCCAGGTTTCTGAAGAGCTTTTCAAAATCGGTCAAGATAAAAGAGTACGCGTATTGGCTGTATACGGCGGACAGGATATCCAGCGCCAGATCCGCGCGATGAAGAAGAACCCTCATATCATCGTCGGTACACCTGGACGTATGCTTGATCATATCAACCGCAGAACGTTGAAGCTTGGAAACGTAAGCACGCTTGTTCTGGATGAAGCGGATGAAATGCTTAACATGGGATTCATCGAAGATATCGAATCAATCTTGAAAAATGTACCGGATGAGCGCCAAACACTATTGTTCTCAGCAACAATGCCGGGACCGATCCGCAAGATTGCGAACAACTTCATGACAGATCCTGAAACAGTAAGTGTAAAATCAAAAGAAATGACGGTTCCTCATATCGAGCAGTACTTTGTAAAAGCGCATGAAAAAGAAAAATTCGATGTGCTTTCCCGCTTGCTTGATGTGCAGTCACCTGAACTTGCCATCATCTTCGGACGCACAAAGCGCCGTGTCGATGAACTGGCTCGTGCATTGACACTAAGAGGCTACTCTGCAGAAGGAATCCACGGTGACTTGAGCCAGGCGAAACGTATGACAGTTCTCCGCCAGTTCAAAGAAGGCCGTATCGATGTCCTTGTTGCAACTGACGTAGCAGCACGCGGACTTGATATTTCAGGCGTTACTCACGTATACAACTTCGATATCCCTCAAGATCCTGAAAGCTATGTCCACCGTATCGGACGTACAGGACGTGCAGGTAAAGAAGGTATGGCGATGACGTTTGTAACACCAAGAGAAATGGGTTACCTGCGCATCGTTGAGAAAACAACGAAAAAGACAATGACGCAAATGAAGCCGCCTACTTCCAACGAAGCATTGGAAGGACAGCAGCGTTTGGCAATGGAGAAGCTTGTTGAAACAGTGAACTCCAATGACATTCAAAACTACCGCAACATGGCAAAAGAACTGCTTGAAGACCACAGCAGCGTGGATATCGCAGCAGCTGCTCTTCGCCTGTTGACAAAAGAGCCGGATGATACACCGGTTCAAATCACAGAAGAAAGACCGCTTCCGAACAAAGGAAACGGTGGACGCGGCGGCGGAAAACGCGATTTCAAAAAAGGCTCTAACCGCGGCGGCAAAGGCGGAGGAAGACAAGGTTACTCTTCTTCAAGAGGCCGTTCTTCAAGAAATCCTCGCCGTAAACAGCAGCGCGAATCTTAATAAATATACGAAACCATCTCCTTTATCGGGGATGGTTTTTTTGTTGTTTGGATGAGGGGGTGCCAGCAACATAGTGGGGGAGTGAATCGGATGATGTCCTCAAAGGGCGTGAATGGCGGCATCATAATGGGAGCATAAAGCGGATAATGTCCTCAAAGCGGGTGAATGGCGGCATCATAATGGGGGAGAGAAGAGGATGATGTCCTCAAAGAGCGTCTATGCGAGCATCATAATTGGAGAGAGAAGAGGATGATGTCCTCAAAGAGCATCTATGCCGGCATCAAAAGGGGAGAGCAAAGAGGATGATGTCCTCAAAGGGCGTAAATGGCGGCATCATAATGGGAGCATAAAGAGGATGATGTCCTCAAAGAGCGTCTATGCCAGCATTAAAAGGGTAGCTTGAAGTGGATGATGTCCCCAAAGCGTATGTAAACCAGCATCATAATGGCGGAGTAAACCGAATGATGCCAAACCCCCGAAACTCACCAAACCCCTTTCTAATAGAACCCGCCCCAATAGCAGATGCTATTCCCAAAAAAGGCGGAGAAGAAATGACAATTGTTCGATTGGGTTATGTAGCGATGAGTGTTCACCTGGAGAATGCGTCACCATCTCAGACGATGACATATAAACAATTTTCACAGCTGAAAGACAGGGAGGCCGGGTTGCGGAAGCTTGAGCGGATAGCAGTCTCCAATCTGCATAACTGCTTGAGGCTCCTTAAGCATAATCTTGCTCATGACATTAAATTCTTCCGGTTCAGTTCCAAGCTGATCCCGCTAGCGAACCATCCCGAGCTGAAAGACTGGAAATTCATGAGGGCCATGAAAGAACCGCTGCAGGAGATCGGTGATTTTATCAAGGAGCATCCGCAGCGGGTAGGCTTTCACCCTGATCACTTTGTCCTCCTCAATACCAATAACAAAGATACTCTTAAGAACACTCTGCAGACGTTGAAGATCCATGAGGCGCTGCTGAGGGGGATGGATGTCGATCCGAAGCATCGGTGTGTCCTTCATGTCGGTGGGGCATATGAAGATAAGGAAAAGGCGCTGGAACAGTTCATCCATAACTGGGGGCTGACTCCTGTTTCATTGCAGGAGCTGATCATCCTCGAGAACGATGATACTGTTTTTACCCTTCATGATACCCTTTATTTGTGTGAAAAGCTTGGAATCCCTATGGTTTTTGATTATCATCATCACCTGGCTCACCATGAAAAAAGCTGGGAAGAGGATTGGGAAAGAGTCGTGGGGACTTGGGCGGATTCACCTCTTCCGGTGAAAATGCATATATCCAGTCCGCGCTCTGAAAAAGATTTCAAAGCGCACGCTGAATATATTGATCCGGGTATGTTCCTCGATTTTCTCAATGGCATTAAAGATTCCGCGGATCAGGTCGACTGCATGATTGAAGCGAAAAAGAAGGATGATGCCTTGTTCCGGCTGGTTGAAGATCTGCGGGAAAAGAAGGAGCTTCGCTGGATCGATCATGCATCTTTTGAAATTTAATAGTGAAACGAAACTAAAATGCGCCTGCAATCGTATACAATGGAGAAAGGTAGAAATCGATTGGAGGAAGAACGATGGTGAATGAACCAAGCACAAGAATATCGGAGAAAGCGCTCCCTGTCTGGAGATGGTCCGGGCTGATTCATTCGGTCGGAGTCATCATCCTTGCTGTGGCAGCGCTTGTTCTCTCGATTATTTTTGACTGGCCGCTTTGGATTCCCGTTACGGCGGTGATCATTGCTGCTGTCTATACATATTTTTTTGCCGTCCTGTTCCCGGTCATACGCTGGAAGAGATGGCGTTATGAAGTAAGGGAGCAGGAGATTGAGCTTCAAAGAGGAGTCTTCTTTGTGAAAAGGACACTTGTACCGATGGTCAGGGTCCAGCATGTTGATACCGTACAGGGGCCGCTGCTTAGGAAATATGGTTTAGCGACTATAACCATCTCCACGGCCGCGACTACTCATGAGATCCCCGCACTCGATATGTATGAGGCTGATGAGCTGCGAAATTCGATATCGGCTCTGGCAAGGGTGGCTGAAGATGATGTCTGAGAAAAAGAAGCTTCATCCGATTTCCGCAGTGGCAAACTTTCTTAAGCAGTTGAAGGAGCTCATTCTTCCGTTCATCTTTTTGGTCTTTCTGAACAGAGGAGATGATTCCGAAGGATTCCTTGAGTGGCTGCCATTTATTATTGGTGGCTCCATCATGGTTTTCCTGCTGGTCGCAGGGATCATCAAGTGGCTTCGTTTTTCCTATTGGCTTGAAGAGGGAGAGCTGCGGATTGAATATGGATTATTTGTAAAGAAAAAGAGATACATCCCTTTTGAACGGATTCAAAGCCTGAATTTGACGGAGGGGATCCTGCAAAGGCCATTCGGACTTGTTAAGGTCAAGGTGGAAACTGCCGGATCTTCTGATTCCAAGCAGGCGGAAGCGGAACTGACGGCCATCAGTAAAAGTGAAGCGCAGGAACTGCAGAGGATCATTAACGAAGCTAAATCGTCTAAAAGAAATACAGGTGCTGAAGAAGAACAGCCTGTTATCCAAAACAACGAAGAAGTGGTATTCAAAATGAATTTTAAAGACCTGCTGCTGATGGCCACTACCTCCGGAGGTGCCGGTGTCGTCATCTCGGGGGTGTTGATTTTCCTATCACAATTCGATGAACTCATACCGTATGAAAGAGTGTTTAACGAATTGGAGCAGTTCGTCCGAAGCGGTGTTGTTCTGGTGAGTGTTGTTGTGATCATAGGCCTGTTGATTGCCTGGATTGCGGCCATCATCGGCACTTTGTTGGTGTTTGCTGATTTTACCGTAAAAAAGCAAGGGGCCGACTTGATTATCACAAGAGGCCTTCTGGAGAAAAAGCAAATGACGGTTCCGATCAATCGGATCCAAGGGGTCAGGATCGTCGAAAATATCCTGAGACAGCCCTTGGGGTATGCTGCCGTTCAAATTGAAAGCGCCGGCGGATCTGTACTTGAAAAAGAAAGCAGCACAATCAAGATCCTTCCAATGATCAAAAAACAAAAAATAGAGGCAGTCATGAAGGATGTCCTGCCTGACTACAAGATTTCAGTAGATTTTAAAACCGTACCTAAAAGATCCTTGAAACGTTATCTTTTCAGGGAAAGCTTGCTGGTGACAGCCGTTATTATTGGGGTGACCATTGCTTTCTGGCCGCTTGGGCTATGGTCGTTATTCCTTTATGTCCCGTTTTGGCTTTTCGGGTATTCCAAGTTCCGCAGTGCCGGCTGGAGTATCGAGGAAGCACAACTTGGCTTGAGATACCGCTCATTGCAGAAGCATACATTATTGATGAAGAAATACCGGATTCAATCATTGGAAACAGAGCAAAACTTCTTTCAGGTGAGAAAAGAGCTGGCCAACCTGAGGGCAACAGTGAAATCAGGAGAAACAGGAGCCGCAGGCAAAATTGTCGACCTCGATGATGAAAGTGTAAAAAGAATTTATCAATGGTATTACCCTGAGAAGCAGGGGCTGTAAAGGTGTATGCGTGCGGTATCCAGAAACAAGGAAACCAAAGACCCAAAACAAAAAACGGCATGTACGAGGAGCGGTTCCCTCGTGCACGCCGTTTTTTAATAGTGATTTTTTTTGACCATATAAGGAAGCAGCAGCCAGGAAATAATGATGCCTGCAAGCAGTCCGAATAGGTGGGCGGTAATATTGATATTGGATTGGAAGAAAGTCATGACCAAACCAATCACAACAATCGGGATGATCACTTGCTTGTTTTGTGCTGAAATCAGATGTTTATGAAACAGGGCCATCCCGACATAAATACCGAATAACCCGAAGATTGCCCCTGATGCGCCTACATGGTTATAAGTTAGCGGTTCTAAAAAGTAAGTAGCGACATTGGCGATGAAACCGCAGCCGAGATAAATAGCCGTAAACTTTATTTTTCCAAGCATCCTTTCCAATGGAGGAGCGAAGAGGATGAGGGAAAACGAGTTGAATAAAAGGTGGGCAAACCCCAGATGAACGAAGATTGGAGTTATCAGCCTCCACCACTCGCCGTTGAATATATAAAGGTTGATTCCGGCAAAATGTTCATAGACCCATATCTCTGGTAAGAACGGAACCAAAGTAACACTGAATAACAATAGATGAATAAATACTATAATGGATACAATCGGATAAAGCCGGATGAATTGAGAAAAGCTTTCTGTTCGGACAAACATGTTTGTTACCTCCTTTAAGAACGCTGACCCTTGCATGTCTAACATTCTACCTGTTTATTCGCCGAGTGTGTAGCCTGATGTGTGTTACCATCAATGATGGGATATCTTGTACTAATACTATGTAATAATAGATAGAAATAGAATGAGGAGGATCTCAATGATCAAAGGAATCGGTCTTGATATAGTGGAAATCAAAAGAATAGCCAGGCTTGCAGAGAGGCAGCCGAAATTTATTAAAAGGGTTTTGACTGACGCGGAAATCGATCACTACTCATCTTTATCCGATGGCCGCCGATATGAATTTCTGGCGGGCAGGTTTGCTGCAAAAGAAGCATTTGCCAAAGCCCGGGGCACCGGAATCGGTTCCGATCTTTCTTTTACGGATATTGAAGTGAGAAAAGATCACCGGGGCAAGCCTTATATAGCCTTGCCAATTGATAAAGGTGTGCACCTTTCCATCACCCACAGCAAAGATTTTGCCGCTGCGCAGGTGATTATAGAAGAAATTTAAGTGAATTCCATGAAAAAGCCTCTCAAGGACATGAAGTGGACAAAATCGTTATAAAAGTGTCTTGAAGAAGAGTCTCAAAGGCATGAACAAGAAAAAAGAACATCCTAGGTGCCTTGAAGAAACTTCCCAGATACATAAAAAGAAAAAAACCCTTCAGTGTGTCTTCAAGGACCTCAGCCGCTCAATTAATTTTTACGGGCTTGTCATCTTTTCTAGCATAAACCCCATGGTTGTCTCATATATTCATAGTGCAGTAGGAGAGACAAGGCCAGCTGGCAGCGGGATTGCTGTTTTCCAAAGATTTTTGGACGGCGGGTGTTGAGCGGCTTGAATGGAGAACAGTTCATTCATGCCGGCTGGTTTCCCCTCTCTCTAATACGTTAACTGAGATAAAAGGGGTTGAAAGGATGAAAAAGAAGTTAGTTGTTTTGGCTGCAGCGATGTTGGCGATCTTAATGCTTGCTGCTTGCGGAGCGAAGTCTCAAGAAGATGTTCTCAAGGATTTGAGTGCCAAAGTGGAAGATATGAAGGGATATAAAGCAAAAGCGAAGATGACTCTTCAGGTCGGAGATGAACCGCAAACGTATGATGTGGATATCTGGCATAATGATCCGAATTATTACCGCGTGAACTTATCGAACCCTGCCAAAGAACAGAGTCAGATGATTTTGCGTAATGACGAAGGAGTTTTTGTTTTGACGCCGGCGCTGAACAAAAGCTTCAAGTTTGAAAGCGACTGGCCGAACAACAGCAGCCAGGCATACCTGTTTGAGTCGCTTGTAGAGGATATCAAGGCGGACAAAGAGGCCAAATTTACGGCAACCGATAAACACTATGTTTTCGAAACGGCCACACGATATCAAAACAGCCAGATGCTGCCTTTCCAGGAAATCAGCTTTAACAAGAAGGATTTGACACCGGCTTCCGTAAAAGTGATGGATGCCGACCGCAATGCGCTTGTAACAGTTGAGTTCTCTGAAATGGATACAAAAGCGGCATTTGATAAAAACGACTTCGACATGAAGAAGAACATGACAGGCGCCCAGCTTGAAATGCCTGTGACTGCAAATGTGGCCGACAGTGAGTTCACTGTAACGTATCCTACTGCAGCAGCTGAAAAAGGCGCTGAGCTTGTAGAGGAAAAAGAAGTGAAGACGGATAATGGCAAGCGTGTCGTTCTCACTTATGATGGTGAAAAATCCTTCACTCTTGTTCAAGAGAAATCAACAGTCGTTCCTGCTGTGACAGTTTCCACAACGGTAAACGGAGATATCCAGGATCTTGGATTCACAGTCGCGGCCATGACCGACCGCACGATTACCTGGACGTATGATGGTGTTGACTATATGCTTGCATCCAATGACCTGACTCCGGACGAAATGACAGAAATCGCCCGCTCGGTTCAAGGATCAATGGTTAAATAAACAATTTGTGAAGGAGCTGCTCTGACGGGCGGCTCCTATTTTTAGGCTGTCATTAGAAAAAGGATAGGAAATTCTGATATACTTTTTAAAAAGAAAATGTTGGAGGCGGACTCCGGCAAGCGCCAGTCCTTCAAAAGGTTGAGGGTCTGGCGGTTTTCGGAGTGAAATAGGAAATATAGGGTTTGACAGCAATGGCCGCCCGGGCAATAATCGAATTTATTACTAAACGCAATGCAGATTTAATAGTCATATGGAAAAGCTGTACAGAACAGGCAGCTTTGTTTCAGGAAGAGGAAGTGAATTCATTGATTACTCAAACCCGATTCTTCAGGGATACCTGGGTAGAAATCGATCTTGATAACCTATATAAAAATGTTGAAAATATCAAACGGCATTTGCCGGAAGGTGTAACGATGTTTGCGGTGGTGAAGGCGAATGCTTATGGCCACGGAGATGTCCAGACTGCGCGTATGGCGCTGAAGGCTGGAGCCGGGGGGCTTGCGGTTGCTTTCCTGGATGAAGCCATTTCCCTTAGAGAAAATGGAATAGATGCTCCGATCCTGGTGCTCGGGGCTACGCGAGCTGAAGATGCCTATCTTGCCATGACCCATGATATTTCACTGACAGTATTTGATTATGATTGGCTGGAAGCAGCAAGGGGATTCCTGGAGAAGGAAGACGGGAAGCTGAACATCCATATTAAGTGTGATACTGGAATGGGCCGGATAGGGGTGCGTAATACGGCAGAACTTCAAAAGGTTGAGAAGTTTATCCGCCGGGAAGAGCGATTCTGCCTGGAAGGGGTCTTCACCCACTTCGCAACAGCAGATGAACTGGATACAGAGTATTTTGACCGGCAGTTGAAGGTCTTTGAAGAGATGATTTCTTCGTTGTCTGAACGCCCTGAATATGTCCACAGTTCGAACAGTGCAGCAACGCTGTCCCATCCTGTATCGCACTTCAATGCGGTACGGGCGGGAATCGCCATGTATGGCCTGTCCCCTTCAATTGAAATGAAAAGCATTCTTCCATTTCCGCTGGAGCAGGTGTTTTCCCTCCACTCAAGGGTTGTGCAAGTGAAGGAACTCCGGGCGGGGGAAAAGGTCAGTTATGGTGCGACTTATGAAACAAAAAAGAATGAATGGATCGGGACTCTGCCGATCGGGTATGCCGATGGATGGTTAAGGAAACTGCAGGGCCAGGAGGTATTGGTCAACGGAAAGCGCGCCCCGATCGTTGGGCGGATATGCATGGACCAATGCATGATCAGCCTGCCGGATGAGGTGAAGCCTGGAACCAAGGTGACCTTGATTGGCAGGCAGGGGGAAGATTTTATATCGATGGATGAGATAGCAGGCAAACTTGATACTATCAACTATGAGATTCCCTGCATCATCTCCAACCGGGTGCCAAGAATTTATATCAAGGATGGAGAACCGGTGGAAGTTTCCAATCAGCTGCTCGCCACAAGCGGATTTTATAAAAAGTAAACTGCGGCATGGTAAATAACACCTGAAAATCCAAATGAAAAAGAAGTGATATGCCGGAACCTTTCCGGTGATATATAAAATTAGTTGGAATGAACTGCCGGCAGGCTGTATAAGAATATTCAGGGAAAGGTTTTGAGACGGGGTAAAAGTAATGATGGGTATGTAACACACTTTACTTGAATCCCAAGGAGCCTCCTTACGCAGAAAATCTTGGATTTATGAAACAGCTTAGGTAAAACATGCATAATTCTCCAGCTTTAAAGCCGATAATAGAGAAGGATTTTATTTTATGTCTTTTATCTTCAGGCAATTGATGGTATGATAGTTATGGTAGTAAAACGAAACGGTATATAGTGATTGGTGGAGGTGTGGTTTGTGTCTGAATCCAGCACAACAACAGAAATCTTAATTCGCTTACCGCAACAGCTCGTTACGGAATTAGACGGCTTTGCAGAACAAGAAAATGTAAATCGCAATGAGTACATCTATCGTGCGACTAAAATGTATCTTCGTGAACGTAAGAAGCGCCAAATCCGTGAAACAATGAGACGTGGATATATGGAGATGGCAAAGATCAATCTTGCTATCGCTTCTGAAGCAATACAGGCGGAATATGAAGCGGAACATACAGTCGAACGTTTAGTGAGTGGAGGCTAATCCTTTGATTGTCAAGCGTGGTGACGTCTATTTTGCGGACCTTTCCCCAGTAGTCGGATCCGAGCAAGGAGGCGTAAGGCCTGTCCTGGTTATACAAAACGATATCGGCAATCGGTTCAGTCCCACTGTGATCGTGGCTGCCATCACAGCCCAGATTCAAAAAGCAAAACTGCCTACTCATGTTGAGATTGATGCAAAGCGTTACGGCTTTGAAAGAGATTCCGTTATCTTGCTCGAACAGATTCGAACAATCGACAAACAGCGTTTAACGGATAAGATTACGCATTTAGATGATGAAATGATGGAAAAAGTGGATGATGCCCTGCAGATCAGCGTGGGTCTCATACAGTTTTGACAAGAGAACGCTCTTTTAGGTGAGAGTGTTCTTTTTTTATTTGTAGAAGAAATCCGGCTCTGAAGCTCAGCAGGAAAATGCACCCGCAGTTCCTTCCGGGCTTTTGTTTGTTTATATGAATATTTTTCAATTTATGGTATGCATTCGATTGGATAAAGTACCTTGTCTATTGTAAAGTGGACATTATATGACAAATAATCAAAAAATATTTATAATGTAAATGAGAAAAGCAACTGTTAAAAAAAATTCTGTTTTCCAGTTTCGTGTAAATCTTCATATATATTATTTACTTTTTTAAATCGGCATTACAATTGGCACCTCTGGGAGGGAACAGAAAATCTTTGTGATAAAATGGGGAGGACTAGATGTTTAACGATTTAATTGGAACAATCAAGGAGAACAAATCTGAATTTGTCTCTGAATGGATGGAGATAATGAAGGATGAATCAGACGATTTAGTAACGGAAGTTGTATCCGATAAAGTCTTTGTTAAAACAAGCCATGAGTTTGTCGACCTGCTCATTTCCAATCTTGAAGATTCTAAAGAGTATTCTGAGAGGCTTGAAGATTTTGCTGAGCGGGTTGTCCGTCTGGGATGGCCGCTGACTTTTGTGACATCCGGACTGCGGAGATTCGGCCGTATCGTCTATGACTATTTAACTGAAAATGGAAAGATCGATAAGGAGAACCATAAGCAATCGGTGGAGGATTTTGATAAATGGCTTTCACCCATGTATAACGAAATTGTACAAGCTTATGCAAAAACATGGGAAAAAACGGTTTCCTTGCAGAAGATAGCTCTTCAAGAACTCTCTGCTCCATTGATCCCTGTTTTCGAGAAGATTTCTGTTATGCCCCTGGTTGGTACGATTGATACCGAGCGGGCTAGGCTGATAATGGAGAACCTGCTGACTGGTGTTGTGAAACACCGTGCTGAAGTCGTGCTGATCGATATTACGGGGGTTCCTGTCGTGGATACGATGGTGGCCCATCACATTATACAAGCATCAGAGGCTGTGAGGCTCGTTGGTGCGCAGTGCATGCTGGTAGGCATCAGGCCGGAGATTGCCCAGACCATCGTAAATCTCGGGATCGATTTAAATCAGTTCAGCACAAACAGTACTTTAAGAAAGGGCATTGAAAAGGCCCTTGAAATGACGAATAGAAAAATTGTTTCAACGGAGGGAACAGTGTGAGAATACCAATATTAAAGCTGCACGATTGCCTGTTAATATCCATTCAATGGGAACTAGATGACCAAACGGCTCTTCAATTTCAAGAAGACCTTCTTCATAAGATTCATGAAACGAGCGCCAGAGGTGTGGTAATCGACATCACATCCATCGACTTCATCGACTCTTTTATCGCCAAGGTGCTTGGTGATGTTATCAATATGTCCAGGCTTATGGGGGCAAAAGTAGTCATCACGGGAATTCAGCCTGCTGTTGCCATCACGCTTATTGAACTTGGCATTCATCTGGATGATGTTCTGACGGCATTGGATCTAGAAAAAGGTTTGGAGAAATTACAACAGGAATTGGGGGACTAGTGTATGGAAATCCAATCCTGCGTAAAGATCACTAATGAGTGGGATATCGTTGCAGCCCGACAACTTGGGCGAAATGTAGCGAAGGACCTGGGATTTGGAACAGTCGACCAAGCCCGGATCACCACTGCCATCTCTGAACTGGCCAGGAACATCTACCTATATGCCGGACAGGGACAAATATGTATAGAAAAACTAAGCGAGAACGGAAAGAACGGTGTTCGTATCATCGCTTTGGATGAAGGACCTGGAATAAAGGATATCCGAAAAGTGATGGAAGATGGCTTTTCAACTTCTGGAGGTCTGGGAGCCGGACTGCCGGGTGTGAAGCGATTGATGGATGAATTCAATGTTGAATCGACCCCGGGAGAAGGAACTGATATAAGAGCTACAAAGTGGCTCCGCTAGGGGGAGTGACATGGACTTTAGAGAATTAATGGATGTTAAATATAAAGAGATCATAGAAAATTATTTGAAAGAACAGGATGAACAGGCTCTATATCTGGGACAGAAGTTCAGCCGGAAGTCGATTGAACATAATATCTCTCCAGAGGAGATCATCAGCCTCCATAAGAGCATCATGCTTGAAATGGAGCCTGGCTTATCAGGTAGTGTGCTCGATTCTTTTGATATTTTACTAGAGGTTATGATAGGTTACGGTTTTGCTTATCGTGAGCATCAGAGCCTGCGCTCCAAACAGCAGGAACTGAATAACGAGATCGAAATTGCTTCGAATATGCAGCAGACGCTTCTTGGTACAACAGTACCTGAAGTGGACGCGCTGGATGTCGGGGCGCTGAGTGTCCCTGCCAAGAGGATGAATGGAGATTATTATCACTTTGTGCAAGATGACAATGATTATATAAGTGTGGCCATCGCGGATGTAATCGGTAAAGGGATACCGGCCGCGCTTTGCATGTCCATGATCAAGTATGCAATGGACAGCCTCCCTGAGCACAGGCATTTTCCAAGTGCGGTATTGGAAAGCCTTAATAGAGTTGTAGAAATGAATGTGGATCCAAGTATGTTCATCACCATGTTTTACGGAATGTATGATCCGTATGAACATGTTTTCAACTACTCTTCAGCCGGGCATGAGCCGGGGTTCTTTTATAATTCCGAGAACGGTGAGTTCGAGGACCTTGAAGCAAAGGGACTGCTGCTTGGAGTAGATAAGAGAGCCAAATACAGGCAGTACGAAAGACAAGTCAATGTGGGCGATTTGATCATCCTTCTTTCTGACGGGGTAACTGAATGCCGTACGGAAGAGGGGTTCATCGAAAGGGAGGATTTGATTGGATATATCGAAAAGTACATCCACCTGCCTGCCCAGGATATTGTGAACAGTGTATATAAAGAATTGGAAAGACTGCAGCATTTCCAACTGCGGGATGACTTCACCCTTATCATTTTAAAAAGAATTTGTTGATTGATGTTTATTATCTATTCAGTAGGGTAAACGAATATAGCAATGGATTTGTAGAAGAGGTGAAATTTGATGAATTTGACGATAGATTTGAATGAAAATGACAAAGTGATCGACGTGAAAGTAAATGGGGAAATTGATGCCTATACGGCTCCGAAATTAAAAGATGCCCTTGCATCTTCTGCTGAAGAGCAAAATGTTGTAATGAACGTTGATCTATCCGAGGTTTCCTATATGGATAGTACAGGCTTAGGGGTTTTTGTAGGGTTATTCAAAACCATTAAAGCAAACGGTGGCCAGCTTTACTTGATCGGTTTATCAGAACGCTTAAAACGCCTGTTTGATATCACAGGACTTGGAGATATTATGAATATTAATTCCGAGGTAAAAGGTGGCGTAGAATAATGCAAGATTTTGACTACATCGAGATGAAAATCCCTGCTAAACCAGAATATGTGGGTGTAATTCGATTGACTCTCTCCGGTATTGCCAGCAGAATGGGTTTCACCTATGATGCGATTGAAGATTTGAAGATAGCGACAAGTGAGGCTATTACAAATGCTGTCCAGCATGCCTACAAGGACGAAACCGGTGAAATCGTTGTCGGATTCGCTTTATATAAAGAACGTTTGGAAGTTATGGTAGCTGATAATGGTGAAAGCTTTGATTTTAAAAAGACACGTGAAGAAGTAGGTCCTTATGATGCTGAAAACTCTGTGGAATTCCTCAGAGAAGGCGGACTTGGGCTGTACCTGATTGAAAGTCTGATGGATGAGGTGAAAGTCCACCATCAAGAAGGTGTAACTGTCTTTATGACCAAGTTCCTAGAAGGAGAGCAGGTGGAGAAGGATGCCGAAACTATCTCAACCTAACCAGCAAACAAAAGAAAAAGTCAAAGAATGGATAAAAGCATACCAGGAAGATAATGATGAAGAAGCCCAGAGTAATTTGGTGCTCCATTATGAAAATCTGGTAATTTCTATAGCGAGAAAATATTCAAAAGGGAAATCCTTTCATGAGGACATTGTCCAAGTCGGTATGATTGGTTTGTTAGGTGCCATACGCCGTTACGATGATTCCTTTGGAAAGACATTTGAAGCATTTGCCATTCCCACAATAGTGGGTGAAATCAAACGATTCCTCCGTGACAAGACATGGAGTGTACATGTACCGCGAAGGATTAAAGAATTAGGCCCTAAGATTAAATCGACGGTCGAAGAGCTTACCAATTCATTGGAGCGTTCACCGAAAGTCGAAGAAATTGCCGATTATCTTGAAGTGACTGAAGAAGAAGTGCTGGAAGCGATGGAAATGGGCAAAAGCTACCAGGCGTTGTCTGTTGACCATTCTATCGAGGCTGATTCTGAAGGAAGTACAGTTACATTATTGGATATCGTCGGCAGTGTGGACGAGGGTTACGAACGAATCAACCAGAAACTTGTCCTGGAAAAAGTGCTTCATGTTTTATCAGAGAGAGAAAGGCTCATCATTCAATATACCTATTTGGATAATCTCAGCCAAAAAGACGCCGGAGAAAAATTGGGAATTTCACAGATGCATGTATCCAGGCTTCAAAGGCGGGCGATTAAAAAGCTGAAAGAAGCTATAGATGCAGAAATGAGAAATTCGGAGAGTCATCCTGGATGACTCATTTAGTCCAAGATCAGATTGAGGTTTATGCCAAGCAAGTGTCAAAAGGTAAGAACCCTTATTGTGGTGACAGCTTCTTTTTCACCTCTACCGATGATTATTTTATCTGTATACTAGCCGATGGCTTGGGAAGTGGAAAGTTTGCCTATGAATCCTCAAATGCAGTAGTGGAGCTGGTGGAAAAACATCATCAAGAGGATGTTTCCACCTTAATGAATTATTGCAACCAGGAATTGATGCATAAAAGAGGGGCAGCTGTAGCCATCATGAAGGTGTATTACAATAGCAATGAGTTTGAATACAGCTGTGTTGGCAATATCCGTTTCTATTTGTATTCATCGGTGGGAAAAATGACGTATCCCCTTCCGGTAACAGGTTATCTTTCCGGCAGACCCCAAAAATATCGAACGCAAAGATTCACATATGAACCCCAATCTAAATTTTTACTGCACTCTGACGGATTGAATATCACGAATATTAAATCCCTGCTTCAAAAGAGTAATTCCTTGAGAAAAATTAATGATGAAATCAGCTTGCGTCTGGCAGAGCCGATAGATGATACAACCTTTATAGTTGGAAGCTTACTCTGATGAGTAGGCTTTTTCTTTTGCTCAAAGTCCAAGCAGGAATGTCCTGCATACAGACAGTATATATACTAGAGGCTATGGTAAACTTGGTAGGTAGAGAAATAAACTGGAGGTAATGCAGCAGTGAGTTCAGTAATGGAAAAACCAAATCTGATAGAGAAAATTTCAAAAGATCTTTCAATCAATATAAAGCAGATTAAAAGCGTAATATCCCTTTTAGATGAGGGTAATACAGTTCCGTTCATTGCCCGGTACAGAAAAGAGCAGACAGGAGCCTTGGATGAAGTACAGATCAGGGCGATCATGGATGCGTGGAATTATGTCCAAAATCTCCAAAACCGTAAAGAAGAAGTCCTTCGTTTAATTGAAGAACAAGGCAAGCTGACGGCAGAGTTGAAGAAGGATATTGAAAAAGCAGATAAACTTCAAACAGTTGAAGACCTATATCGTCCTTATAAACAAAAGCGCAGAACAAAAGCGACTGTTGCAAAAGAGAAAGGGCTGGAGCCTTTCGCTACTTGGATGTTATCCTTCCCTGAATCCGGAAGTCTGCAGGGGGAAGCGGAAAAATATATTTCAGTAGAAAATGAAGTGAATTCAGCGGAAGATGCAATCGAGGGTGCCAAAGACATCATTGCAGAGACTGTATCTGACGATGCCAAATTCAGAGAATGGATCCGCAATGATACATTCAAAACAGGGCAGCTTGTTACCGCGGTAAAAAAAGACGCCGAGGACGAAAAGAACGTATTTGAAATGTATTATGATTATAGTGAACCGGTAAATAAAATTGTGCCTCACAGGGTCCTGGCAGTAAACAGGGGAGAGAAGGAAGGCATCCTGAAGGTGTCCATCAATCCTGATGCAGACAGGATCCATAACTTCCTGGTGAAGAATGTGATCAAGAAGAATTCTGTGGCTTCCAAGACCATCGAAGAGGCAATCGAAGATAGTTATAAACGTTTGATCCAGCCGTCGATTGAGAGGGAGATACGAAATGCATTAACGGAAACTGCCGAGGACCGTGCCATACATATATTTACGGAGAATTTAAGGAAGCTTCTTCTGCAGCCTCCGCTGAAAGGGAAGATGGTATTGGGAGTCGACCCGGCCTACAGGACAGGTTGTAAATTGGCGGTAGTGGACCAGACTGGCAAAATGCTTGAGATCAGTGTCATCTATCCTCACCCTCCTAAGGCAAAAAAAGAAGCTGCAGTGGAAACATTTAAAAAAACATTGCAAAAATATGATATTGAAATTGTAGCAATAGGAAACGGAACGGCTTCAAGGGAAACGGAGCAGTTTGCAGTTGATATCCTGAAAGAAGTGAATCAGGATATCTCTTACATTATCGTTAACGAAGCAGGTGCGAGTGTTTATTCAGCTTCTGATATTGCCCGGGAAGAATTTCCTGATCTGCAGGTTGAAGAAAGAAGTGCAGTATCCATAGCACGCAGGCTTCAGGATCCACTTGCAGAGCTTGTAAAGATCGACCCTAAATCAGTTGGAGTGGGGCAGTACCAGCATGATGTTTCGCAGAAGAAGCTGAACGAATCCCTTACCTTTGTGGTAGAAACAGTTGTTAACCAAGTAGGGGTGAACGTCAATACAGCTTCCTCCTCGCTTCTCCAATATGTAGCCGGCTTATCTAAGACGGTCGCAAATAATATTGTGAAGAAAAGAGAAGAAGAGGGGCGGATTACTTCTAGAAAACAATTGAAGAAGATCCCGCGCCTTGGTGCCAAGACGTATGAGCAGTGTATCGGATTCTTGAGGATCATGGATGGTGAGGAAGTTCTGGATCGAACACCAATCCACCCGGAGAATTACGATGAAGTCAGGAATCTCTTGAAGAAGCTTGGCTTGGATGAAAGCTCTTTAGGAACAGAAGAACTAAGAAAAAGAATAGAAGGCATTAATCTTGAAGAGTTATCAGAAGAGCTTGGTGTTGGTAAGCTGACATTGAAGGATATTATAGATGCCCTTGTCCGTCCTGGCCGTGATCCACGGGATGAACTATCTGCTCCGCTATTGAAAAAGGATGTACTGAAACTGGAAGATCTTCAGCCGGGGATGGAGCTGCAAGGAACGGTCAGAAACGTAGTCGACTTCGGAGCGTTTGTAGACATTGGTGTGAAGCAGGATGGACTTGTACACATCTCAAAGCTTCGCAAAGGATTCGTGAAGCACCCTCTTGATGTCGTCTCTGTAGGAGATGTCGTAACCGTGTGGGTAGAGAGTGCCGATGTGAAAAAAGGAAGAGTTGCCTTATCGATGGTAAAGGAATAGCGTAAAAGGCATAAAGGAAACACTGCTTACTACGAGCAGTGTTTTTTTCTATAGAAATACCAGCATTGATTGAGAAGTTTGATCTGGTAACGGTCTTTTTCGAAATAAGCCTTCCGCATTTGGCTGACAAGCCAGTTAGGCATAACCAAACCTCCTTTATAGAAGTTATGAATGAACATTTTTAAATTTTTGGCTCATTCAATTGAAACCTCCGGTTTCAATTGCCTTTCAGCTCTGCTGAAAGGTCACCTGATGAAAACAAACCGATGGAGCAAATGTATTTGCTCTCTCGGTTTGTTTTCATCAGGTGAAATGAGCCAAAAATCCAACTCTAAGATGAACTATAAGTTCCTCTCTTAAATATATGCTATAATAGTTTGTCAGGTTCACCGAAAGGAGTTGATGTCTGTGGAAAACAATGAGCTGCAATTGCTGGTTGAAGATATATCATCCAAGAGTTTCGGCAAACCTTTCAGGCATAAGGCTTTTTTCAATAAAAGGCTGCGCACCACTGGCGGACGTTATATGCTGCGTTCACATAATATCGAGATTAACCTGAAGTATCTAGAAGAGCATGGGATGGATGAGCTGATTGGCATCATAAAACACGAGCTATGTCATTACCATTTGCATATAGAGGGAAAAGGATACAAACACAGAGATAAGGATTTCAGGGACTTGATGAAACAGGTGGATGCACCAAGGCACTGCAGCCCGCTTCAATCCCAGGCTAAAAAGAGATCGAAAATCCATCTATATATATGTACCGGATGTAATCTCGTGTACAAAAGAAGGCGAAGGATAAATACGGAGCGGTATGTTTGCGGGAAGTGCAGAGGCAGATTGCAACTAGAAAAAACAAGTTCTGAATAACATTGAAAAATCCGTTGACATCCAAAGTGGATGTAGTTATAATAATAAAAGTCGGACAACGACACTAAATACTTTTTGTTCCGCAGTAGCTCAGTGGTAGAGCTATCGGCTGTTAACCGATCGGTCGCAGGTTCGAGTCCTGCCTGCGGAGCCATTTTTATGAAGTAGTGGAGAAGTACTCAAGTGGCTGAAGAGGCGCCCCTGCTAAGGGTGTAGGTCGTGTAAGCGGCGCGAGGGTTCAAATCCCTCCTTCTCCGCCATTATAAAATGGCCCGTTGGTCAAGCGGTTAAGACACCGCCCTTTCACGGCGGTAACACGGGTTCGAATCCCGTACGGGTCACCATCTAAATATCTTATTTCTTACATTAAGGATAGATATTTTGCCTGTCGGCAAAAATCTTTGGTCCGGTAGTTCAGTTGGTTAGAATGCCTGCCTGTCACGCAGGAGGTCGCGGGTTCGAGTCCCGTCCGGACCGCCATTAAAACTTTTTGAAGAAAGTGCTTGACGCCTTTCGACAAAACATGTTATATTTAAAACCTCGCTTCTGCGAGAAGTTAATAAAATGATGGGCTATAGCCAAGCGGTAAGGCATCGCACTTTGACTGCGACATGCGTTGGTTCGAATCCAGCTAGCCCAGCCATTGAGAGCCATTAGCTCAGTTGGTAGAGCATCTGACTTTTAATCAGAGGGTCGAAGGTTCGAGTCCTTCATGGCTCACCATTGTTTTCCTCAAGGGGAACAATAAAAAAATATGCGGGTGTGGCGGAATTGGCAGACGCACCAGACTTAGGATCTGGCGCCGCAAGGCGTGGGGGTTCGACTCCCTTCACCCGCACTTTACTTTTTGAAATAATTATTGACATCTAACGAGTGAAATTATATAATAGAACTTGTCGCTTTTAACGCGGTCGTGGCGGAATGGCAGACGCGCTAGGTTGAGGGCCTAGTGGGGGCAACCCCGTGGAGGTTCGACTCCTCTCGGCCGCACCAACTGAAAGTATTGCGCCCGTAGCTCAATTGGATAGAGCGTTTGACTACGGATCAAAAGGTTAGGGGTTCGACTCCTCTCGGGCGCGCCATTTTAAAACTCAATCCTGTTTTGAGGATGAGATAACAAAACGGGGAGTAGCTCAGCTTGGTAGAGCACTTGGTTTGGGACCAAGGGGTCGCAGGTTCAAATCCTGTCTTCCCGACCAGTGAGCAATTAAATATGCGGGTGTAGTTTAATGGTAAAACCTCAGCCTTCCAAGCTGATGACGAGGGTTCGATTCCCTTCACCCGCTCCATTATTACTGATTGAACCTTGAAAACTGAACAAAACAAGACAAAAAACGTCAACATTAATTCTAGTAAGAACCTAGTTCTTACAAAGTTGCTAATACTATAATTAGCAAATGAGCAAGTCAAACTTCTATCGGAGAGTTTGATCCTGGCTCAGGACGAACGCTGGCGGCGTGCCTAATACATGCAAGTCGAGCGGACTGATGGGAGCTTGCTCCCTGAAGTCAGCGGCGGACGGGTGAGTAACACGTGGGTAACCTGCCTGTAAGACTGGGATAACTCCGGGAAACCGGGGCTAATACCGGATAGTTCTTTTCCCCGCATGGGGGATGGTGGAAAGGCGGCTTCGGCTGCCACTTACAGATGGACCCGCGGCGCATTAGCTAGTTGGTGAGGTAACGGCTCACCAAGGCGACGATGCGTAGCCGACCTGAGAGGGTGATCGGCCACACTGGGACTGAGACACGGCCCAGACT
>NZ_CP185377.1:272500-315000 GCF_049177075.1 Bacillus salacetis
GAAGCAGCCACCATTTAAAGAGTGCGTAATAGCTCACTGGTCGAGTGACTCTGCGCCGAAAATGTACCGGGGCTAAACGTATCACCGAAGCTGTGGATTGACACCGTCTGGTGTCAGTGGTAGGAGAGCGTTCTAAGGGCTGTGAAGCTGGACCGTAAGGACTGGTGGAGCGCTTAGAAGTGAGAATGCCGGTATGAGTAGCGAAAGACAGGTGAGAATCCTGTCCACCGAATGCCTAAGGTTTCCTGAGGAAGGCTCGTCCGCTCAGGGTTAGTCGGGACCTAAGCCGAGGCCGAAAGGCGTAGGCGATGGATAACAGGTTGATATTCCTGTACCACCTCTTTTCCGTTTGAGTGATGGGGGGACGCAGGAGGATAGGGTAAGCGCGCTGCTGGATATGCGCGTCTAAGCAGTTAGGCTGGTGATGAGGCAAATCCCGTCACCGTTAAGGCTGAGCTGTGACAGCGAGGGAAATATAGTACCGAAGTTCCTGATTCCACACTGCCAAGAAAAGCCTCTAGCGAGGAAAAAGGTGCCCGTACCGCAAACCGACACAGGTAGGCGAGGAGAGAATCCTAAGGTGAGCGAGAGAACTCTCGTTAAGGAACTCGGCAAAATGACCCCGTAACTTCGGGAGAAGGGGTGCTCTGGTAGGGTGCAAGCCCGAGAGAGCCGCAGTGAATAGGCCCAGGCGACTGTTTAGCAAAAACACAGGTCTCTGCGAAGCCGTAAGGCGAAGTATAGGGGCTGACGCCTGCCCGGTGCTGGAAGGTTAAGGGGAGTGCTTAGCGCAAGCGAAGGTGCGAACCGAAGCCCCAGTAAACGGCGGCCGTAACTATAACGGTCCTAAGGTAGCGAAATTCCTTGTCGGGTAAGTTCCGACCCGCACGAAAGGCGCAACGATCTGGGCACTGTCTCAACGAGAGACTCGGTGAAATTATAGTACCTGTGAAGATGCAGGTTACCCGCGACAGGACGGAAAGACCCCGTGGAGCTTTACTGTAGCCTGATATTGAATTTTGGCACAGCTTGTACAGGATAGGTAGGAGCCTTGGAAACCGGAGCGCCAGCTTCGGTGGAGGCGTCGGTGGGATACTACCCTGGCTGTGTTGAACTTCTAACCCGCGCCCCTGATCGGGGTGGGAGACAGTGTCAGGTGGGCAGTTTGACTGGGGCGGTCGCCTCCTAAAGAGTA
This sequence comes from Bacillus salacetis, assembly GCF_049177075.1. Classification (GTDB taxonomy): domain Bacteria; phylum Bacillota; class Bacilli; order Bacillales; family Bacillaceae_B; genus Rossellomorea; species Rossellomorea salacetis_A. Next base: position 273,696 of record NZ_CP185377.1, read on the forward strand.
ACGGAGGCGCCCAAAGGTTCCCTCAGAATGGTTGGAAATCATTCGCAGAGTGTAAAGGCACAAGGGAGCTTGACTGCGAGACCTACAAGTCGAGCAGGGACGAAAGTCGGGCTTAGTGATCCGGTGGTTCCGCATGGAAGGGCCATCGCTCAACGGATAAAAGCTACCCCGGGGATAACAGGCTTATCTCCCCCAAGAGTCCACATCGACGGGGAGGTTTGGCACCTCGATGTCGGCTCATCGCATCCTGGGGCTGTAGTCGGTCCCAAGGGTTGGGCTGTTCGCCCATTAAAGCGGTACGCGAGCTGGGTTCAGAACGTCGTGAGACAGTTCGGTCCCTATCCGTCGTGGGCGCAGGAAATTTGAGAGGAGCTGTCCTTAGTACGAGAGGACCGGGATGGACGCACCGCTGGTGTACCAGTTGTCTTGCCAAAGGCATCGCTGGGTAGCTATGTGCGGAAGGGATAAGTGCTGAAAGCATCTAAGCATGAAGCCCCCCTCGAGATGAGATTTCCCATCACTTTATGTGAGTAAGATCCCTGAAAGATGATCAGGTAGATAGGTCTGAGGTGGAAGCGTGGCGACACGTGCAGCTGACAGATACTAATCGATCGAGGACTTAACCACAAATTTAGCGAACTCGGAATACTTTCTTTTCTTCATACCTTTATCTAGTTTTGAGAGAACGATGTTCTTTCAATTTCATACTTAGTCTGGTGATTAAGGCGAAGAGGTCACACCCGTTCCCATGCCGAACACGGAAGTTAAGCTCTTCAGCGCCGATGGTAGTTGGGGGATCTCCCCCTGTGAGAGTAGGACGTCGCCAGGCTGGTATGAATAATTTATATCGTCGCGGGGTGGAGCACAACCGAATAAGCTTCGGAGCTTTACATCAGCGCACCGATTGAGCCGCATCTTGAATTATCCCTTTGAAATCGGGGTGGTTCAGAAAGGAAAACTCGAATCGGATATCAGTTAAATATCACCTTATATTATCGTCGCGGGGTGGAGCAGTTCGGTAGCTCGTCGGGCTCATAACCCGAAGGTCGCAGGTTCAAATCCTGCCCCCGCAATACCATTTTTTTATCTGCTTCTTATATTAAGGAGAGATATTTTGACCGAATGAAATTTATTCCTTACTTTAAGGTAGGATATTTTGACTTCGTCAAAAATCCCTGGTCCGGTAGTTCAGTTGGTTAGAATGCCTGCCTGTCACGCAGGAGGTCGCGGGTTCGAGTCCCGTCCGGACCGCCATCTATGAATTTATGAGTTTAGCGAAACGATGTTTCGTTATTTTTTTTGTCTTTATGAAAGATTTTTTGCTCAACTTGCCAAAATCGGGTAAACTACATATATACTTCATCCTTAGGAAATGACCATTATCCTAAGGTTTTTTTATTCCATCAAAGGAGAAATGTATGGCTACGTATGAATTAGTAACAAGCAGCCCTGAGCAAACGGGGGAATTTGCCGGCCGGCTTGCCGAACTGCTTCAGGAGAATGATGTATTGACATTAGAGGGTGACCTCGGAGCAGGGAAGACTACTTTTACTAAGGGTCTGGCCAAAGGCTTGGGAATCAAGCGCAATGTGAACAGTCCTACTTTTACCATCATCAAGGAATATCAGGGAAGGCTTCCTCTGTATCATATGGATGTCTACCGTTTGGATGATTCTTTTGAGGATTTGGGGTTTGATGAATATTTCAACGGCGGCGGTGTGACGGTTGTTGAATGGGCGCATTTAATTAAAGAACAGCTTCCTGATGAGAGGCTGGCTATATCGATATTAAGAAAGTCCGACCAGGAAAGGACGATCCTCCTGGAGCCGGCAGGGAATAGATATGAAATGTTATGTAAGGAGATTTTTGAATGAAGGTCCTTGGGATTGATACATCCAATTATCAATTGGGAATAGCGCTTGCCAGTGATGAGGAAGTCATTGGGGAATATATCACGAATATAAAGAAAAACCACTCTCTAAGAGCGATGCCGGCTGTGGAGATGTTGATGAAGGAGTGCGGCATTTCCGCGTCTGAACTGGACAAGATTGTGGTGGCGGCCGGTCCTGGCTCGTACACAGGCGTTAGAATAGGTGTAACGATAGCAAAGACCCTTGCCTGGACACTGAATATACCTGTAGTGGGTGTTTCCAGCCTGGCTGTATTGGCTTCTTCAGGGAGATATTTCAATGGGTTGATTTCTCCTTTATTTGATGCCAGAAGAGGACAGCTGTATACAGGGCTTTATAAGTTCACGGATGGCAAATTGGACTGTCTCAAAGATGATGCGAATCTGCCTGCGGAACAATGGGCAGAAATGCTAAGTGAATATGATGAGAAGATATTGTTTGTCGGACATGATGTGAAAATACATCAGGAAGTACTGAATGATAAGCTTGGGAACCAGGCGGTGATGGCTGAAATGACCAGTCATAATCCTCGGCCTTCAGAACTGATCAGGATTGGGATGGATATGCCTGAAGAAAATGTACATGAAATAGTGCCGAACTATATCAGGCTGGCTGAAGCGGAAGCAAAGTGGAGAGAATCTCAAAAATAGCAGGTAAACTGGGGAATGGTTATGAGTGAGTATACAATAAGGTTAATGAGTACAGAAGACTTGGACGACGTCATGGAAGTGGAGAACCATTCATTCTCCATTCCATGGAGCCGGGATGCTTTTTATAATGAAATTGAAACGAACCACTTTGCCACATACATAGTCATTGAAGAAGACGGCAAAGTCATTGGCTATTGCGGAGTGTGGATCATTGTGGATGAGGCGCATATCACCAATATTGCCGTTCTGCCTTCATATAGAGGAAAAGGCCTTGGTGACAAGCTGATGGGCGGCATGATTGAGATCACAAAGGAAATGGGTGCCAGGACCATGACACTTGAAGTGAGGGTGAGCAACACTCCGGCCCAATCGTTATATAGAAAGTTTGGATTCCAGGAAGGCGGGATCCGCAAAAATTATTATTCTGACAATCAAGAGGATGCATTAGTTATGTGGGTGAAATTATATGAGTAAAGACACGTATATTTTAGGAATGGAAACTAGCTGTGATGAGACTGCGGTTTCCATCGTAAAAAACGGGACAGAGATCCTTTCAAATGTTGTGGCCTCTCAAATTGAGAGCCATAAACGGTTCGGCGGGGTAGTCCCGGAAATCGCTTCCAGACATCATGTCGAACAGATCACCATTGTCATTGAGGAAGCTTTGGATCAGGCCGGAATGACCATGAAAGAGATGGATGCGATTGCCGTAACAGAAGGACCTGGACTTGTAGGTGCTTTGTTGATAGGCGTCAATGCGGCAAAGGCTCTGGCATTTGCGCATGGACTGCCTCTTATCGGTGTCCATCATATTGCCGGCCACATCTACGCAAATCGTTTAGTGACAGAGATGAAATTTCCTCTACTATCATTGGTCGTGTCAGGAGGCCATACAGAATTGGTCTATATGAAAGAACACGGCTCCTATGAGGTCATTGGGGAAACCCGTGATGATGCTGCTGGTGAAGCATACGATAAAGTCGCCAGGACACTTGGACTGCCTTATCCAGGAGGTCCTCATATTGACCGATTGGCTGCAGAGGGAAAACCGGAGATTGATCTGCCAAGAGCATGGCTGGAACCTGATTCCTTTGATTTTAGCTTCAGCGGATTGAAGTCTGCTGTAATCAACACTGTCCACAATGCTGAACAGCGCGGTGAAAAAATTGCGCCGGAAACACTTGCTGCAAGCTTTCAGGAAAGTGTCATAGATGTGCTTGTGACAAAAACGGTTAAAGCAGCAAAGCAGTATGAGGTGAAGCAGGTGCTGCTGTCCGGTGGAGTGGCAGCGAATAAAGGCTTGCGCCATGCATTGGAACAAGAGTTTGTGGCTTTAGAAGACATAGAGCTTGTGATACCTCCGTTGGCTCTTTGTACAGACAATGCTGCGATGATAGCAGCAGCTGGGACGATTGAGTTTGAAAAGGGAAAACGGGGAACGATGGCGATGAATGCCAATCCCGGCCTTGATATCGAGAGTTTTTAGGCTTGAAAGAGCAATCTTTCAAGTCTTTTTTATTGGTCCTGAAAGTGGGGATAAGGTGGGGATATTCAAATACATCCGTGATTGGTATGCAGGATAGGTTGAAAAGTAGAACTTACATAGCAAATCTACCTGAATTCATACACAGCTGAGGATAAAACTGTGAATACACCATCCATTCTTAAAGAATTACCCCCAGGATTTCCACACTTCTTGTACACCTTCAAATGTTTATTGTCGAAAAATGAGGGAATATGAAAGTAACTACCTTTGCTCAAATAGGAACACCTGTTTTGTACACAGGTTGTGGATAAGTTGTGAATAAGCTGCCATTTCTATGTGTAAAAGCCTAAGGAAAATTTTCCTATTTTTTTGTGGGTAATGGGGATAACTGTGGATTAAATTGTGGATAGTGTGGAAAAGTGTTGTGAATAAAGAGAAATAAACAACTTTTCTGTGAATAAACTTGTGGAAATAAAGAGTACATATTAGGATGAAGTCTTAACAAAGACTGTGAATAAACAGAAAAGGCTGCAGGGAATTAACCTGCAGCCTTTTTTTATGATTGTAGAAGTTCTTCAATTTCTGTCCATTCTTCCATATATTCTTCCAACGACTGTTTTGCCGTTTCTAACTCTTGATTCAGCTTAATTACTTTTTCGTGATCTTGGAAGACCTCCGGATCACAGAGTTCTGTCTCTAATTTGCCAATGGTTTCTTCCAGTTCTTCCATTAAGGTTTCGAGCTCTTCCACTCGTCTTCTTCGCTGTCTCTCCAGCTTTTTAGCCTCTTTATCCTGTTGATAATTTTGTTTTTCGGTTTTTACCGGCGCCTGACTTTGCACCTTATTGCTTTCCTCAAGTTGGGCAAGTTCAAGAATCTCACTTTTCTTCTGCAGATAATAATCATAATCTCCAAGGAACTCGGTCGCTTCCACCGAGGATAACTCGATTACTTTAGTGGCTATCCGGTTAATGAAATAACGGTCATGGGAAACAAACAGGATGGTCCCGGGATAATCGATCAAAGCCGATTCCAATACTTCCTTGCTGTCGAGGTCCAGATGGTTTGTCGGTTCATCGAGAATCAACAGATTCGCTTTTTGCAGCATCAGTTTCGAAAGGGCGAGCCTCGCTTTTTCTCCGCCGCTGAGAGCTGTTACGGGTTTCAGAACATCTTCTCCTGAGAAGAGGAAGTTCCCCAGTACAGTCCGGATCTCTTTCTCGTCTTTCATCGGATATTCATCCCAGAGTTCATTTAAGACGGTTTTGTTGGATGAAAGCTCGGCCTGTTCCTGATCGTAATAGCCAATGGATACGTTTGAACCAAAGGTGAAATTTCCGCCGATCGGCTGCAATCTCTTGATCAGTGTTTTTAACAGGGTTGATTTACCGACGCCATTCGGTCCTACTAATGCTGCACTGTCCCCTCTTGACATCGTCATATTAAGGGAAGATGAAATGACATCATTTCCATATCCGATTGCCAGGTCATTCACCTTGAGGACGTCATTGCCGCTTTGACGGTCAATCCTAAATGAGAATGTGGCTGATTTTTCATCACCTTTCGGGCGGTCCATCAGGTCCATTTTTTCGAGCTTTTTCCGCCTGCTCTGCGCAAGTTTGGTAGTGGAGGCGCGGGCGATATTTTTTTGTATGAAGTCCTGCAGTTTGGCGACTTCTTCCTGCTGGCGCTCGTACTGCTTCATCTCTCTCTCGTACATTTCCGCTTTCATTTCAAGGAACTGGCTGTAGTTGCCGTGGTATTTCTTTGAATTGGAACGGGAAACCTCATACACCTGGTTCACGACTTTGTCTAGAAAGTAGCGGTCATGGGATACGATGAGGATGGCGCCTTCATAGCCTTGGAGATATTGTTCAAGCCATGACAGGGTATCGATATCAAGATGGTTGGTAGGCTCGTCCAGAATCAGGATATCAGGTTTTGTCAGAAGCAGCTTTCCAAGAGCAAGTCGTGTTTTCTGTCCACCGCTTAAGGTCGAGATGGGAGTGTTATAGTCAAAATCGGCAAAGTTCAATCCATGCAGCACAGAACGGATATCCGCTTCAAACTGGTAACCGCCTGACTCTTTGAATGTAACCTGGATTGTGTCATATTCCTTCAGCACTCTATTATATATCTCTTCATTTTCATATACAGCCGGATCCGCCATCTGCTGCTCGAGTTTGCGTAAGTCTTCTTCCATCTTTCGGAGGTAGTCAAAAACCGAGAGCATCTCTTCCCAAATGGATAAACCCGATTCAAGGCCGGTATGCTGTGCAAGATATCCGATCGAGACTTCCTTGGGCTTGATGATTTCTCCTGAATCATAAGAGAGCTGGCCGGAGATAATCTTTAATAAGGTAGATTTACCGGCACCGTTTCTTCCGACAAGGGCGATCCGGTCACGGTTCTGGATTTCGAGTTTTATATTCGATAGAATCACATCGGCCCCAAAGGACTTTACGATTTGATTAACTTGTAATAATATCATTTCATTCACCTCTATATAGTAGGCTCTTTTAAAGAAAGAAGAGCTCTGAAAGCAAGCAATATACATCATGGTTCTATTAGTATAGTGTATCGTAAAATCAATGGCGGCGGCAATATAAAGGGTGCGGAAGACTCCTGGCGGGACAGACACAGTAAACAAAATAGTGTATGATAATAGAAATGAAATCAACGGTTTACCATGAAAAGGAATTGACATATCACTGTAACAAGCACAGAATGAAAAAGGATGACTTCGCACGTTCATATGGAAGCGTTATCAGTGGAAATGAAGTGAGAGGTAAGCTAAAAGCTCAAGCGAAATAAATGTGGGGGAATGGCAATGAATCAGGAAAGTACAAAGATTCCACAAGCGACAGCTAAACGGCTGCCGTTATACTATAGATTTATCAAAAACTTACATTCTTCGGGAAAACAGAGAGTTTCCTCCAAAGAACTGAGTGAAGCGGTTAAGGTAGATTCCGCGACAATCCGCAGGGATTTTTCCTACTTTGGTGCATTAGGGAAGAAAGGTTATGGATACAATGTAAACTATCTGCTGTCTTTCTTCAGTAAAACACTCGACCAGGATGCGCTGACGAAGGTTGTGCTGATTGGTGTAGGGAATCTGGGTACAGCATTTCTTCACTATAATTTTATTAAAAACAATAATACTAAAATAGAAATGGCATTCGATGTAGATCCTGACAAAGTAGGCTCTGTCATTGGGGATGTACCGGTTTTCAACCTTGATGACCTGGAGAAGCACCTTGAGGATAACGGAATTGAAGTAGCCATTATGACGGTTCCGGCGGGAGCTGCCCAGAACATTACGGACCGACTGGTTGAAGCAAACATCAAAGGCATCTTGAACTTCACGCCTGCGCGGCTGACCGCTCCGGATCATATCAGGATCCATCATATTGACCTGGCAGTCGAGCTGCAGTCACTCGTCTATTTCTTGAAAAATTATTCTGAGGATGACACTGAAATGTCACAAGATGAAATAGAACTTGATAGCCAAAATAAAGCCGATAAGTTATGATAGAACAAGGAGGTGAGCGTTATGCCACTAGGACCAGGTAGCCTCATATTGATCGCAATTGTTGCTCTATTAATTTTCGGACCGAAGAAATTGCCGGAGCTGGGTAAAGCAATGGGAAATACATTGCGTGAATTCAAAAACGCAACAAAAGGCTTAGCAGACGAAGACGACGATAAAAATAAAGATGCTAAGTAAATGTAAGGATTGAACGCTATGAGTCATAATGAAATGACAGTTTATGAACATATAGGTGAACTCAGAAAACGGCTCATGATTGTAGTCGTTTTCTTCGTGTTAGCATTTATAGGCAGCTTCTTTCTCGCAGAGCCGCTGATCAGAGGTCTGCAGCACGCCGATGAAGCAAAAGAGTTGACGATGAATGCATTCAGGCTGACAGATCCATTGAAGATTTATCTGGAGATGATGACGTTCATTGCGTTGATCCTGACATCTCCGCTCATTCTCTTTCAGTTATGGGCTTTTATCAGCCCGGGGCTGCATGATAGAGAAAGAAAAGTAACACTAAGCTATATTCCGATTTCCCTGCTGCTGTTTCTTGGGGGATTATCCTTTTCCTATTTTATTCTCTTCCCGTATGTCGTGAAGTTCATGATGAATTTATCGGATGAATTGAATATCCAGCAGGTCATCGGAATCAATGAATATTTTCATTTCCTTTTTCAGCTAACCCTGCCTTTTGGGTTGCTGTTCCAACTTCCGGTTGTCATGCTGTTTTTAACAAGGCTCGGAATCATCACCCCGATGTTCATGGGGCAGATGCGACGCTATGCGTATTTTATTTTGCTTGTCATCGCAGCGTTCATCACGCCGCCGGACATCGTCTCACATATGATGGTGACCGTTCCGCTTCTATTGTTATATGAAATCAGTATCTGGATTTCAAAGATTGGCTATAAAAAAGTGCTCGAAGCCGAACAGAAGCTTCAGAGGGAATTATATGAAGAAGAAAGAAACAGAGAGGAATGACCTTGACAGGTTGTTCCTTTTTTGTTGTATAGGAAATTATAAGCGTCTTAGGGGTAGATACAAAGATTGATTTCTGCATCCAGCTCCAGCGCCTAGCCCCTCGGGTCATAAGCCAATCCGTCAAGAAGGTCAAAGAGCGACCTTCCCGCCGGCTCGTCTTATGCCTGTCGGGGCTGATCAAGGCGCTTGCGCTTTTGTTCTTGCCATAAAAATTGGAAAACAGGGACTAAAACCCAAGAACATATCTCCCCGTGTTCATAGTCTATAGTGTCACTGACTAGAAAAAGAATGAGGAGGAATATGCTCGTGAACCATCATGGATTTGACTCTCAAGATCAAAGAATTTTTGGCCGTCCAGGATTCGGATTTGGCCGCCCAGGCTTCGGCTTCGGTCGACCGGGATTTGGTTTCGGAAGGCCAGGGTTTGGATTTGGCGGGTTCGGAAGACCTGGATTCGGCTTTGGTGGATTTGGGTTTGGGGTTCCATTCTTAACAGGATTGGCGGCAGGTGCCCTGTTGACGCCTAGACCTTATTACTATCCTTATTATCCGCCTTACCCGTATTACTACCCGTACTATTATTAAGAAAAGGAGCTTTCCTGTTTAGGCAGGGAAGCTTTTTGGGTTTGTTGTTTGAGGCAAAAAAAGAAGCCCTAAAATGGACTTCTTCTACTTTTTATTATTCAAATGTTTCTTGATTTTGAAGTGCATGGCGACCATCCTGACTCCTGAACCAAAATCTAGCGTGGCCAGCAGCACCATCAAATAAGAGAAAAATCCCCAACCATGGTCATTTACATTTCGAATGGCAAAGTACGTAAATAAAACCCCGAGGAGGATGTAAAGTATCCCGCTGAACAAAGGTGATCTCCTCATAAAAATAATCCTCCTATAAATCCTTGAATTCTCTCCGCTTCTTCAATCATCCGTTCGATATCTTCCCTGAAAATGGACTGCATCAGCACCACGAGTGAGTTCATGGAAACATGAGCAATGATCGGCACGATGATCCGCTTTGTTTTTACATATAGGAAAGCAAAAGTGAAGCCCATCGCCGAATATAAGAGCACATGCTCTGGCTCAAAGTGGGCAAAAGCAAAGATGACGGAACTGATCAGTGCGGAAATGATAAATGAAAAGCGTTGATATAACACGCCGAAGATGATTTTCCGGAACACAATCTCTTCCAGGATGGGTCCGATGACCGCAGCGACAATCATTGCCAGAGGCACGGTATCTATAATGTTAACAATGGTTTTCGTGTTTTCCGATCCCATCTCGATGCCGATCAGGGTCTCGATGTTGATGGCTATAGACTGTGCGAAGAACGCCATGAATATACCGGCAATTGCCCAAAACGTGGACACACCAGCAGACATGGGAGCTTCTCTCTCAAGACGGGTCGTTGTCTCAGACTTCCGTAAAATAGCCCAAACCACAAGCAGCGTAATCGAGAACGAAATGACCAGCCAATATCCGGGAACAATCGCTTCTGCACGCTCGCTGGACTGGTTGAACCAGTTCACGCCGAGATAGTACAGCACCGGAATCCCGATAATGCTGGAAAGCTGCATAATGATATAGGCAATAAGAACATATCCGTATTGTTTTTTCAACGTGATGTCTCCTTATATAGATCTCTAAAATCCGATCCTTATTAGCTTCCGCTTTTCTTTACAATTCTACTAATAAAGTGTCGTTTTCGCAAAGAAAGTGGATTTATTCTTTTATACGTAAGAGCCTGTCTGATAAGAACCTGAAATTGAAGTTATTCATGTAAAGCAGATACAATAGTGCTCTTGTTTGAACGAAGATATGCAGCTGGATTTTCAAAGAAAGTACAGGAGTAACAGGATAAAGATGGAGTTATGTATTTACATTGGAGAAGTAAATACACGAGTCAATAAAAAAAGACGACGACATGTATCCAGTCAGTGAAAGTAGATACATGAAGTGCCTGAAACAAGTCAAGAGGTGTATCCAGATTGCGATTTATAACATAATAAGGGCAGCCCCTAAAGAAATAAGTATACAAATCCCATGTCCCACATAAAATAAGAGGGTGTGCTTTTTCGGGAATTTTGACGAAAAAAAATTTAGGCAGGACTCTTGCAAAATGAAAACGAATTAATTATTATAATAGTTGTGTTAGCACTCACCTCAAACGAGTGCTAATAAATGAAAATTTTACATAATATTACGAGGAGGTTGTTTCACTTGTTAAAACCACTAGGTGATCGCGTCGTTATTGAGCTAGTAGAGTCAGAAGAAAAAACAGCAAGCGGTATCGTTTTACCGGATTCAGCTAAGGAGAAACCTCAAGAAGGTAAAGTTGTTGCTGTAGGTACAGGCCGAGTTCTTGATAATGGTGAGCGTGCAGCTCTTGAAGTGGCTGTCGGCGATAAAATCATCTTCTCTAAATATGCTGGTACAGAAGTGAAATACCAAGGCACAGAATATCTGATCCTTCGTGACAGTGACATTCTGGCTGTAGTCGGCGAATAATCAATCTTTAACTAAAAATATACCTAACCAATATAAGGAGGTCTTTTATAATGGCTAAAGATATTAAATTCAGCGAAGAAGCGCGCCGTTCCATGCTTCGCGGTGTGGATCAATTAGCAAACGCAGTAAAAGTAACTCTTGGACCAAAAGGACGCAACGTGGTACTTGAGAAGAAATACGGTTCTCCACTAATCACAAATGATGGTGTGACAATCGCGAAAGAAATCGAGCTTGAAGATGCATTCGAAAACATGGGTGCGAAGCTTGTTGCTGAAGTTGCAAGCAAAACAAACGAAATTGCTGGTGACGGTACGACTACTGCAACGGTTCTTGCGCAGGCAATGATCCGTGAAGGTCTGAAAAACGTTACAGCTGGTGCGAACCCTGTAGGTATCCGTAAAGGTATCGAAAAAGCGGTTCAATCTGCAGTTGAAGAACTGAAAGCAATCTCTAAACCAATCGAAAGCAAAGAGTCCATCGCACAAGTTGCGGCTATCTCTGCTGCTGACGAAGAAGTTGGTCAATTGATCGCTGAAGCTATGGAGCGCGTTGGTAACGACGGCGTAATCACAATCGAAGAATCTAAAGGATTCTCTACAGAGCTTGACGTTGTGGAAGGTATGCAGTTCGACCGCGGATATGCGTCTCCTTACATGGTAACAGACTCTGACAAAATGGAAGCAGTCCTTGAAAATCCGTATGTCTTGATCACTGACAAGAAAATCGGAAACATCCAGGAAATCCTTCCTGTCCTTGAGCAAGTTGTACAACAAGGCAAGCCATTATTGATCGTTGCTGAAGATGTTGAAGGTGAAGCTCTTGCTACATTAGTAGTGAACAAACTTCGCGGAACATTCAATGCAGTAGCTGTTAAAGCTCCTGGATTCGGTGACCGTCGTAAAGCTATGCTTGAAGACCTTGCGATCCTTACAGGCGGTGAAGTAATCACAGAAGATCTTGGACTTGATCTTAAATCTGCGAACATCACTCAGCTTGGACGCGCAGCGAAAATCGTTGTCACTAAAGAAAACACAACAGTTGTTGAAGGTGCAGGCGAGCCGGATCAAATCTCTGCCCGCGTAAACCAAATCCGTTCTCAAATGGAAGAAACAACTTCTGAATTCGATCGTGAAAAATTACAAGAGCGCCTTGCTAAGCTTGCAGGCGGTGTAGCGGTAGTCAAAGTTGGTGCGGCTACTGAAACAGAATTGAAAGAGCGCAAACTTCGTATCGAAGACGCATTGAACTCAACTCGTGCGGCTGTTGAAGAAGGTATCGTTTCCGGTGGTGGTACTGCCCTTGTGAACGTATATAACAAAGTAGCTTCCCTTGAAGCTGATGCTGATGTCAAAACAGGTATCAACATCGTTCTTCGCGCACTTGAAGAGCCAATCCGTCAAATCGCTCACAACGCAGGTCTTGAAGGATCTATCATCGTTGAGCGCCTAAAGAAAGAAGAAGTCGGCACTGGCTTCAACGCAGCAACTGGCGAGTGGGTAAACATGATCGATTCTGGTATCGTGGACCCAACAAAAGTTACTCGTTCTGCTCTTCAAAACGCAGCATCCGTTGCGGCAATGTTCCTAACTACTGAAGCAGTAGTTGCAGACATTCCTGAAGAAAACCCAGCCGGCGGCATGCCTGACATGGGCGGCATGGGTGGAATGGGCGGCATGATGTAATAAGTGTCCCCAGCCTAAAAAAAGAGGTTTCCCCTTAGTTCTTTGAACTATTGGGAAACCTCTTTTTTATATCTCTGCCTGTTGTTTATACATGAATAACACAGGTAATGGTTGGTGATGTTATATAATGACATCCAGCCGAAAGTGAGGAACCCCTATGCCGCGCCAGAAGTTTGAGTCAGCTGACATAAATCCCCGATATTCCAAAGGGCGGATTTCCCCATTCGGCACCAACTCGCTGTATCCGCGGATTCCATGGGTGGCAGCATGGTGGTCGCTGACCTTCCCGGGTTTCGGCCATATGTTTGTGGGTAAATATCTTCATGGTTTTGTGCTGATCATTTGGGAGCTTGTGGTGAATACCCAGTCTAATTTGAATATGGGAATTGCCTTAACCATGCTCGGCAGGTTTGAAGAGGCCAAGGCTCAATTGAACCAGGATTGGGTGTTGCTCTATATGTCCGTGTATGTCTATAGCATCTGGGACAGTTACCGAAGTGCGGTTGAAATCAATAAAAGCCATGTCTTGTCCGAAGTGGAGGATGCACCTATATCTCCATCTAATGTCAGTTTTTTTGATGTTGTGATCCTTGATAAGAAAAAGCCCTGGATTGGGATGGTATGGTCGTTCTTATCACCAGGTTTAGGGCAGTTATATAGCGGGAGTACGGTTGTCGGTACTTTTATTTTGGCTTGGTGGATATATGTCACTTACAAGGCAGGGGCCATAAGTGCCTGGCTTCATTCGTTTCTTGGAGACTTCGATAGTGCCATTATGGCTGTAGACTGGCAATGGTTTCTTTTCCTGCCGTCTATGTACGGTTTTGCGATTTATCAGGCGTATGCGTCGGTCAATCAAAATAATACCCTTTATGATATTGAGCAGATACGTTATCTAAGAGTGAGGGATGAAAACTTGGCACCAAAAGACTCAATGAACAGCGGTTCATTACAAATTCTTTCAACCTTTGAACACTCCCCGTTTGTGGAAATGGCTATCCACGATATGGAGACGCTGGGGATTTCTCCACAAGATATCATTGCACTTCCGATGGAAAACCTTGAATCTGAAACACATATCCTGGACTCTCTGCACAGAGTTGATGGCAGAAGCATCCTTGATGGGGCTATGGTGGGAGGAACGGTCTTCATGCTCCTGGGTTCCATATATGGATTCATTTTGGCATGGGGACCTGTCATTTGGGGGCTGATTGGCTTGGTGGGTGGATTCATTGCAGGACTGCTGATCGAATTAGCCATCAGTAAAAATAAAACAAAATTATTTTCGAAGCGCAAAAGTGAAGTGATTGTCCAGGTAACTTGTACCTCTTCTCAGCAGGACAAGCTGATTAATATTCTAAAGAACCGCAGGGCGACTGGATACCTTGTTCTGCCTCAACGAGTAGTTTCTGATACATAAAAAAAGAAAAGGCTGCCCTGAACGAAAATGCAGCCTTTTGGTGTTTCCGGACAGCAGTCATAATGTTATCTCCTGCCTTCTAAAAATGCCCCTGCAATTTCATTAAACTTCTCACTATGCTCCCAGAACATGAAGTGGCCGCCCAATACTTTAACCGTAGCTTTTGGGGTTAACTTGCTAAGATAGGCTGTCGCCGTTTCTGCCCAATGCTCTGCCACAATGAACAGAGTCGGGATCGATTCACTGCCGCGCAATGCTTCTTCACGGTAATCAGAGAAAAGACCCGAAGAAAACAAATTGGCGGCAATGTAGTATGGTGTTTTCAGTGATTGCTCAACAATCCACGTCAGTTCTTCTTCTTTCACCTCCCGCTGGACCATGACACCGGAGGCGTAAGCTGAGATGAAGTCCCGCTGGCCTTTGGGATTGCGAAGATAGTTCGTGTAAGCTGCAGCCATGTCATCAAGAGGTCCTTCCACCCAATCCTGATCCTGCTGAAGGGATAAAGATTTTGGAGGCATATCAACCAAAATGAGTGACTGGATCTTGTCTGTTCCGAACTGACGGATATACTCCCAAGCTGTTAAGCAGCCGAATGACCAGCCGACAAGAGTTGGATTTTCCACTTTTAATGCTTTCATTACTTTTTGCAGGTCTGTTCCATGTGTAACATAGTCATTTCCATGAACCGTCATCGTCGAACGGCCGTGGCTCCTGGGATCAATCACAATTGTCCGGTAAGATTGTGAAAAATGCCGGACCTGCTCCGCAAAAACTTCTGTCGTAAAGGTGAAGCCCGGGATAAAAACAAGGGGCTCTCCAGTACCGGTATCCTGAACAAATAATTCAATTCCCGGCTCCACTTCAATATACTTTCCATTAACAGCCTTCATCAGTTGCCTCCTAAAATACAATTTTATTCTTCACAAAAGACATATTTAAATCATATTCACAGGTTATTCATTCAATAACAGATTAAGCATGAGAAAGTCTACCTTTCTAGGACTCACAACAAAACCAGATGGTTATCATTTTTAGTAAGGTAGATAGAATTTCAAAGGGTTGATTGGAGTGGAAGGTGTGAGACCTCCTGCGGGACTAGCGGGACAGGTGAGACCCCGCAGGCGAATCCAGCTCCAGCGGCCAGCGACTAGCAGATTTCGGTCTCCTTCCTTGCGATAAGTCATCATCAACTCACTTTGTTCGTTGTGATTCCTTTATCTCATGCAGGACCCCTCCAATCTGTACGTCGCTAAGCGGCCGCTTACGCTTTTTATGAAGCCGAGGAGGCTCACCGCCCGCCCCGCGGAGTCGCACACCTGGAACGCAAATCAACAAACCCGCTTAAATTCACAAATCCTCCCACAATACTTCGCAAAGATTTCAAATTTATATTCTATACTATATGATGTTGGGTAAACTTGAACTAAAAGAAAGGATTAGAGGTCCTTCATGAATAAGATCTTACTTTTTGCATTACTGAGTTTGGTTTTGATCATTTCCGGCTGCCAGAATGACAGGCTGGCCGTTCCCGAAAATGCTGAAGACACACTTATGGTATCTCATTTAAAAGATCCAAGCTTGACGTTCATTGATAAAGAGACACAGAAGGTGATGGATACGGTTGAGCTGGATGAAACCATAGCAGATATGGTGCGGATCGATGATGAACACATTGCCTATATCAGTAAGGATAGCGGTACCTTAAACATATTGAATACTGCAGACGGGAACCTGAAGCAATGGGAAGACATCGGGGCAGGTGTCAATGAGCTGTTGTACAGTGATGAGACCCGACAGCTGTTTTTATCTGCGAGCGGGGGCAACCAGGTCAAGGTGTTTAATATAAATGAAGAAAAAGTGACGGCGGCCATCCCCGTAGGGAAGTTTCCATTATCGATGGCTTTGGATGAGCAGGCAGGTCTCCTGTTTGTCGTGAATCAGAAAGGTTCTTCTGTTTCCGTGATTGATGCGAATGAGCTTGAAGTGACGAGGGAGTTTTTGGTGCCTTACCTGCCAGAGGGGATTTGGTTCAAAGATTCGAAGCTCTATGTGGGAGGGCATGGTCCCGTTCATGGAGACTTGAATCGATTTGTATATGTAATCGATCCGGAGAGCGGTGGACAGCTTGACCGTATAGAGGTCGGGCTGATGCCTGTTAAGTTTTTCAGTCCTCCAGCCAGTAAAGATCTTTATGTGGTTTGTCATGGCTCACATGAACTCTATAAGATTGCTGCATATCGAGGGGCAACTGAAAAAGTGAAGGTGGGGGCGAACCCCTATGATGTGACAGGAAACAAGGATATGCTTTATGTTTCCAGCATCGACAGCAACTCTCTTTTTATATTGGATCTTGATACATTCGACATTACATCTGAAATCGACATTGATGGCGGCCCTGTTGCCATTATCGAGGGAGGGGGATCAGAGTGAATATTCTTGTTGTCGATGATGAAAAAGATATGGTTCTGCTGTTGAATTCTTACTTAAAAGCCCATGATTATTCGGTCCTTTCTGCAGGTAATGGCAGGGAAGCGGTTGATGTACTGAAAAAAGAAAGTGTTGATTTGGTTTTGCTGGATATCATGATGCCTGTCATGAACGGACTGGAAGCAGCGAAGGAAATCCGTACCTTTTCAGAGGTCCCGATCATTTTCTTGACAGCGAAAGGGAACGAAGATGACCGGGTGACAGGGTTGAAAATAGGTGCAGATGATTATGTAGTGAAACCGTTCAGTCCCAAAGAACTGCTTGCCAGGATTGAAGCGGCTCTCCGCAGGTCAAAAGGGTACAACGGCGGAAGCGCCATCAGCCAATTGATCAGTCATGAGGAATTATCGATTGATTTGAAAGGGCATGTGGTGAAAGTCGATGGAACAACGGTTAACCTGACGAGAAAAGAATTTTTGCTGCTGTCCCTTCTGATTCAGAATCAGGGCCAGGTATTCAGCAGGGAGCAGCTTCTGGACAAAATCTGGGGATTTGAAAGTGAAGGAACCGCCCGTACCGTCGACACTCACATCAAGACGTTAAGGTTGAAGCTGAAATCCGCAGGCTCCTATGTTCAGACCGTGTGGGGTGTTGGCTATAAATTCAATTAAGAAGCGCCTGAGCTATATCGGTTTAAGGCAGAAAATTTGGCTGACAATCGCGGTTGTTTCCATTATCACCGTGATGATTACGATTGGCTTGACCTTCTATTTATATGAAACACTTTATGTGGATAAACAGAAGGACTTGCTGCATCTCCAAGGCGAGAATTTGAAAGAAGCTTATCTCGAGGAAGCGGATAAGGGACGATTTCAGGAATTGATGGAGTGGACGGAGAGAAATTCCGAAGCGGATATTATTTTCACCGAGGATCCGATGAAGCTGAGTGCCTCGCTCCCGTATGGGGATATGGCAAGCGAAACCTTGATCACCTTCGAAGAAAGACAGAAGCTGTTAAGCGGTGAGACCGTAACGATGGTCCGTCAGCATCCGGTATTCAAGCAGGACATTTTAGCTGTGGCCATTCCTTTGCTGGAGGGAGATGTCCTCTCGGGTGCGATCTTTCTCTATATGCCTTTGGAGGATGTTTATGCTCCTTTTGGGTCCATTCGATATGTGCTGGCAGGTTTAGCAGCCCTCATGGTGTTGCTCGTTGTCTGGTCAGGAAGGAAGATTGCCGCGCAGATGATTCAGCCATTGAAGAAAATGGAAATGATTTCAGGACGCATGGCTGCCGGTGATTTTTCAAAGAGAATCGAAGTTTCTTCATCCGATGAAATAGGTTCGCTGGCACAATCGTTCAACCTGCTGGCGAAATCATTGGAAGAAGTCGAGAGTAATAGGAGAGAATTCCTGCAGAATGTATCCCATGAACTAAGAACCCCGTTGAGTTATATGCGGGGTTATACGGAAGCATTGCTGGAAGGAGTCATTGATACAGAAGAGCGGCAGGCTTATCTGCGGATCATCCATAAGGAGACCGCCCGGCTGACACGGCTTGTCAACGACCTGCTGGACCTTGCCCAGCTGGAAGGCGACTCCTACCCGATGAAGAAGGAGCCGATTCCATTCGCCCAGCTGGTCATGGATGTAACCCAGAGATTTAAGCTTCCATTGGAAAAGAAAAAAATCCATCTCGGCATTGAGCTTGATGAGGAGGCAATCATAGAAGGGGACCCGGACCGGCTCGAACAGGTCATCGGCAACCTTCTGGATAACGCGATTCGTTATACTCCTGAGCACGGCGGGATTTTAATAAACATGAAACAAAGCGGGGGATTCAGCGTCTTGGAGATAAAAGACACAGGCCGCGGAATTCCAAAAGAGGACTTGGAAAATATCATGGACCGTTTTTACCGGGTCCATAAATCCAGGACAAGGAACGAAGGCGGATTTGGGTTGGGGCTGGCAATCGTAAGGCAGATTGTCTTGAAGCATGGAGGCACAATTGATATCAGCTCCACACCGGGAAAGGGCACCGCGATTTCCCTGGCTTTCCGTTCCATGTCCTTTGAAGATGAGTATTTTTAGGAGGATATATGAAATGAAACGTAACTCACTATGGATGACAATCACACTCGGCAGTGCACTTTTTCTGGCTGCCTGCGGAACACAAAATGAACAGGATTCAGCAGAAACAGAAGAAATGATGCAGCCGGTGGAAGTCGAGCTGACGACTGAACCTGGAAAAGACGAGTTAAAAGATGGCGAAGCTTTCACTATCCAGGCTAAAGTCACTCAAGGCGAAGAAAATGTAGATGATG
This sequence comes from Bacillus salacetis, assembly GCF_049177075.1. Classification (GTDB taxonomy): domain Bacteria; phylum Bacillota; class Bacilli; order Bacillales; family Bacillaceae_B; genus Rossellomorea; species Rossellomorea salacetis_A. Next base: position 292,622 of record NZ_CP185377.1, read on the forward strand.
CCAAAGAAGTCGAGTTCGAATTCTGGAAAGAAGGAGAAGAATCCGATGACCATGAGATGATCGAAGGAGAATCCCAAGGTGAAGGTATTTACTCAATAGAAAAGACGGTGGAAGAAGCAGGCATTTATTATGTGATTTCCCATGTAACAGCGAGGGATATGCACACCATGCCTAAATTGGAGCTGACCATCGGCGATGTTGAAAAAACAGAACATGCCCATGAGGAAGAAGGCCATGATCATGGTGACGGACATGGTGAAGAAGCGACCGGCCATTTGATGGTACCGGATACAGTGAAAAAAGAGGAAGAATTTGATTTGACTGGCCACGCGAAGCATGGCGAAGAGCCGCTGACAGAAGCCCAAGTCCGTTTTGAAATCTGGAAGGACGGCGAAGAAAAACATGAATTCATCGACACTTCAGAAGAGGGCGAAGGGGAATACAAAGCTTCCCATATGTTTTCAGAAGCAGGAACTTATCACGTGAAGCTTCATATTGAAAAAGGCGAGCTGCACACTCATACAGAAAAGACAGTGACTGTAGAATAAATTCAGCAAAAATATTGAGGCTTTCCCGGATGGATGGGAAAGCCTCTTTTTGATTGCTATGAAGAACTGACTGTCTGAACTTAGTCACCCGCCTCGCAAATTGACTCCATCTTCATCCTCTGTTTGATACTTATAGCTATTAAAATGAACAAGTGTCACATCGACCTTTACACCAGTCAAAGAGTTTTTATCTAAATAAAATTCCTTAGATACCTTCAAGTCCTTATATTTCTTGGGGTGCCGTCTGTAAAATTTTTCACCGGCATTCAGGATGTCGATTTGGTTCTCAACCCCCACTTGGTAAAGGGAGTTTAGCTTATCCTTGAAATCCTGCTTAATAATTTCTTCTAATTCTTTTAGGGGGACATCTTTTATTTTCTCGAGTAAATCTCCTTGTATGGCCAGGCTGATAGAAAACTTAGGTTTGTCCGTTCCCTTCTCGTATTGAAGTTTGATCTTCGGAGAGCCCAGCTTCACAGCAGCGATGAGCTGGCCGTCCTTTTCCACTTTATGGTCCATCATGACATTTTTCTCAAATAACCAATTGGCCAGAAAGGCATCTTCAAAGGCAAGCTCTGTCTTGAATTTCTCCTGCTGAAACACTGCATACCCATCGAAGTATAGAACCGGGAATGCTTTGTCAGCTTTCCATGAATCCTGGTCAATTTTTACAGTGGGTATTTTCGCAGCTCCCATCGGTTCGTAAAAATCTCTTAGGAAATTCATTAATAGCACCGGCCGGATTTCATTCTGAGCGAGCTCACTTGCCTTTCCTTTGAAAAGGACAGTGTAAATTGCAGGGTAGTCAAATAAAGCTTTTGTGTTCAGCACATCTTCCAGCTTTTCTTTTGAAACGACTACCCTGAGAGTGGGTCTGAGAGAGCGGTTCCGGCCGATTTCCCTTATGACCTCTGTAAATTTGTCTTTAGCTACACTTTCGGTTAGGACCAGGGTTACCGTATGTCCGAAAAATAAAGGGGGCTCTGATTTTTTATAAAGCTTGCTTACCGCTAGGTTCAAAGTTTCGCCCGTTGCCGTTGCTGTGAAAATAGGGACAGGCTCAGTAGGTTTGCCGCCTTCCTGCTTGGCAACATTTGCGAAATTAAGCCCCTGGAGGTAAACTTTGTATTCCTTTTTTTCATCATCATAGTCCATGCCGATCGACACAATATAGGTTAGATCTTGAATGTTTTTTGAACCGGAACATCCTCCCATGCTGAGGCAGCAGAGGAGAACAGCCAGGAGTGCCGACATACGCTTCATGATTGATCACCGCCGCCTCTTGTCGGATCTTTTGGGGCTGTCAGGGTCGATCTGGATCTATAATATTGCCGGGGCGCCTTTAAAATCGATTTCACTGCTTCGGTATAACTGACAGGTGCCACAGATCCCGTATAAGGGCTTCCAAATGAAGAGATCGATGAAAGATACAGCACTGTGAGAAGATATGAAATAATTACACCGAAAAGCCCGAAAAGTGTACTCATTAAAAGCACGGTAAATCGAATAATGGTAAAGGCTGAGCTTAAAGATTGGTTCACCAAGGTAAAGGATGATATATAAGTAATGGCTGCAACGACCAGCATAGTCGGGGATGTCAAGCCGGCCCGTATTGCGGCATCCCCTACAATTAATCCTCCCAGAACAGCGACTGTCTGACCGATGGCTCTCGGCAGGCGGACACCGGCTTCATTAAAAAGCTCGAACAGGAATAAGATCACAAACATTTCAATGGGGGCTGATAATGGGAGGCCGAATCTCGAAATGGTAATGGTTGCGACCAGCAAGTATGGAATCTGCTCGATATTAAATGCTGAAAAGGCAATCCAGACTCCGGGTAAGAAACCTGCAACCGTAAGGCCAAAGAGACGGATCAATCTCTCTACTGATACAGAAGCGAAGTTATTATATGAATCCTCCGGCGACTTCGTTTGTAAAAGTAAATTGATCGGTGCAAATGAAACTGTGGGATTTCCGTCTACCAGGATGGCAAACCGGCCTTGGTTCAGTCCCTGGACAATGAAATCAGGCCGCCCTGTATAATCGACTGTTGGAAAAATAGAGTATTTGCGGTCGCGGAAATACATTTCAAGGTCATAAATACTCGTCAGTACATCAAGGTCGATATTCTCCAATCTTTTGCGGATTTCATTTACAACCTCAGGATTTATGACGTCATCCACATACATGAGGGCAACCTTTGTTTTGCTTCTTCTGCCGATTGTGTATTTTTCCAAGCATAGGGAGGACGTATTCAGCCGTCGCCTTATAAGCGAGATGTTTGTTTTCAGGTCCTCAACAAACCCATCCTTTGGCCCTCTTATCGATGTTTCCAGAGCAGATTCTTCAGGCTGCCTTTTAGGAAAGTCTGCACCCCGGATACTTAAAATGGCAGAATCAAGAAGAAAGAAGATACTGCCTTCAAAGAGTAAATTGGATAAGTCGTCAATCGATTTATCACTAACCTCGTCTGCTTGAAACAGGAGTAATAGTGTGTCTTTTACAGACCTTTCTGTGTGGTAATCCAGTTTTGGGAGTATATACTGATCCAAGTATTGAAGATTGATCAAACTTTCAAAATAGGCAATTTCAAAGCTTACATTTTCTGTCTTATGAGGGTCGAAGGTAAGGTCCTGGCTCTTTTGAAATCGAGCTTTTAACTTGTCGAGCTTTTTATGAACCTGAGTCGAATTCGATGTTTTCATCATGTTGTTCATCCCTTTTCTTTAGTACATATAGAATCAAGGCTGATAAGAGGATATAACTTGAGAAAAGTATCAAGCATGCTGGTAAAAAGTACGTATAAATGTAATTGGTGAAATAATAGGGCTCCAATTTAATGAAAGTGACAGCTGCGAATAAAGGAAGATAGATACTAAGGACTACCAAGGGTTTCAAGCGGTAATGCGTTAATTTTTTAGTGAAAAGCACTCCAAGCAGATACATGAATAGCCCAACACGGATGAGAGCACCGCTCAGCCATTGATACAGAACAAAAAAATCTAAATGGTTGATATATGACCCTATGCTTAAGATTCGCCACTGCTCATAAGCCGGATATCTGTAATTCATTGACTCTACAGGTCCAAATTCCATGATGGAAGCGGTCAATGGTCCCAGGATCAAACCAGTTAAAATAATCAGTAAAATAAACAGCTGCCTGAACTTGATTTTTTCCTGGGCAAAGGGCTGGAGCAGAATGACGATATAGATCTCGAGAATCCCTGACAAAGTATAGAATACTCCTTTCAACACAGGCCCCCACCCCTCGCTCATGATAGGGAATAATAAACTGGGCTCCTTCACACTGGTGTTGACTGCTGCTATCATAAAGCCGAACAACATAACTAGAGGAAGAATCAATCCACTCGCGATAGCCATATATTTTACACCTGAAAAGGTGACAAGCAAGCAGGAGATGGTTAACACAACGGTGATCACCAAGAGAGAAAAGTCAGCCAGGAAATAAGCATTCAGCCAAATGATTAAATCCTTTAGCGTGACAAACGAGCTCGTAAATAGAAATAAAAGGACAGGGAGGAAAAGAAGGCTGTGCACAACCTTCCCTAATCGGCGCTTCACTAAAGGGAAAAAGCCTTCTGGTGGACTGTTTTTCACAACATAGTAGATGAAGTAAAGGAAGATGACTGCAATGGGGAAGGCGGCAATCACCCCGACCCAGCTGTCCCTTCCGGATGCTGTCATGAGATTGGGTATGAGAATCACGTGATTCAATAAACCCGTTGTCAGAATAAGAAGCAGCAATAACTGCCGCGGAATCAAGATCTTAATTAAACTCTTCATAGGAAAACCACCAAATCCGAATATGATAAGTAGTATTGTTTCCTATACAAGGCAATATATGAGCGCATTTCCAAAGTAACGAATCCGCAGCGCTCATAAATATTTTGAACGCGGGCAGAATGGAACTATCAAGAACGAAAGGGGGATTACAATGAGCTTGAAAGAACAATTCCCTGTTGCAAGCTTGGATGAAAATCAGTTATCGAAAATTACACAACTGGAAAATGAATTAAGGCAGGAAATGAATGAAAATATCGTCTTGATTGCCTATGATGAAAAAGATGAATGAGTGGATGAAGGAGGAGGGCTGCTTTTTGAGGGGCCTTCTTTTTTTATGTACAAAAGGTTGGGGGTTGCCAGGGTCAAAAGGGAAGGCCTGAGCCTGGCTCAAAGTGCCGGATTTGAGCCAGGCACCCAAAAGGTGTGAACAAGACAATTTGAATTACAAAAAGTTTTGAGGCTTCCAAAATGAACGGAAGCCTTATTTTCTTTATAATGGTAGGCAAACTAACAATAACTAACCATCACGTAAAGGAGTTCCCATATGATCTCACTAAGCATACTAGATTACTCCCCGATCGACGAAGGAGCGGACGCGCATCAAGCGCTCTGGGAAACAACGGAGCTGGCAAGACATGCAGATTCGCTTGGATACAAGAGGTTCTGGGTTTCCGAACATCACATGGTGGACTCTGTGGCCAACAGCAGTCCGGAAATGCTGATGATGCACTTGGCATCCTCCACATCCAACATACGGATTGGGTCCGGCGGTGTCATGCTGCCCCACTACAGCAGCTATAAAGTGGCGGAGAATTTTCGGATGATGGAAGCCCTCCATCCCAATCGAATCGATCTTGGGATTGGCAGGTCCCCAAGCTACCGGATTGTCAATAACGCCCTGAATGAGGGTAAAACCAAGAAACAATCCTATGAACAGCAGGTTGCAGACCTGAAAAAATATTTTACAGATAACACGATGGATGAGCATCGCTTTCAGTCCCTGATTGCCACACCAAAAGTGCCGGCAGTCCCTGAAATGTGGATGCTCGGAACAGGTGAAAGGGGTGCCCGCGTTGCTGCGGCCCAAGGCACAGGATATGTATTTGCCCACTTTGCCAAACCGGGAATGAAGGGGATAAATATTGTGGAGGACTACCGCCGGCAATTCCAGCCTTCTGCTGTTTTGAAAAGCCCTCGAACGATCATTTCGCTTTTCACTGTTGTCGGGGAAACGGAAGAGGAAGCAGAGGAATTGGCAAAAGCCTTCGATCTCTGGTTGTATTTTGTGGAGTCGGATAACCAGCCGCCCTATTATCCCTCAATTGAAACAGCAAAGAGACGAGGGTTCACGGCCGGCGAGGAGCAGAAGGTAAGGCAGAATCGCAGGAGGATGATTATCGGGACACCGGAAAAGGTTAAAACCGAGATAGAAAAAATAGCTGCAGCTTTTGAGACGGAGGAAATCATGATTGTCCCGAACGTCTCGGGTATCGATAATCGTAAAAAGGTGATTAGACTGCTTGCCAGGGAATTCAATCTTATTTGAAGTTTTTTATGGTATAAAGCCATCGTCCTCCACAAGGATCTGTTTACCGCCCAGTACCTCGATTGCGGCACCGGCCGATTGGAGGATATCACCGATGATCGAAATCCTTTGCGCTTCCTTGAGGATTTCGCGGTCCAACTCCCCGATCTGCTTGGTCACCCCTATTGTTTCAATGATCTGTCCGATGGTTTGGGTCCATACCCCAAGGGCGACCTTCGTTTCTCCTTCTGATTCCTCTTTTAACAAGTAAAGTTTGAGGACAAGAACGGCTTCAATGATTTGGGCAATGGACTGGACCCAGAGGGCAGCGGCTATCTGCTTTTCAATCTTTAAGATCATTTCTTCCTTAGCATCCTGCTTTTGAGAATCAGCCACAGAACAATCCCTCCCCATCCCGCCGAATCATTATGCTGGTGATCATCATATTCACTATGAGGTTGTTAGGTAACAGTAAAAAGGGTTTAGGATTTCGTTCCTTGGGAAATCTAAGTAGAAAAGATAAAAAGGAGTGAAGACCTTGGAATTTTCATTAAGTTTTATCATTAATATAATCATCGCGATTTACTTGTTCGTTGATGCGAGGAAGCGCGGCAAGAACCCATGGGTTTGGGGAATCCTCGGCCTTATTTTTGGTGCCATCGTACTGGGGATTTATCTTATTGTGACAGGAAGAAAGCTATGGGGCTGGATAATTGTGATCCTATCCATCCTCTGGTTCATCCTTGCACTGATTCTGGGAATCGCCGGAGCCCTGTTCGGATTATTAGTCTAGATGAGAGTGACGCCAGCTGAAATCTCCAGCTGGCGTTTTTTCATGGTGATTATAAAAGAGGGAATCCTCATTCCGGTGAAAATCGCAATTTATGGTTAAAATAATAAAAATAGTCTATTTATATAGAATAAAGACCAATCGCAACTCGAAGGAGTGAACGAGGATGTATAACTATTCTGATGACAGCCTGGCACTACATACAGACCTGTATCAAATCAATATGGCGAAAACCTATTGGGAAGATGGGATTCATGATAAAAAAGCGGTATTCGAACTGTTTTTCCGGAAGCTTCCTTTTGGCAACGGATATGCGGTGTTTGCCGGTCTTGAAAGGGTCATTCATTTTATCGAAAATTTTCAGTTCAGTGAAACGGATATTGAATACTTGCGGGAAGAGGTCGGTTATGAAGAAGAATTTCTGCAGTTTCTGAAGGAAATGCGGTTCACAGGCAGCATCCGTTCCATGAAAGAAGGGGAGCTTGCATTCGGAAATGAACCGATGATCAGGGTTGAGGCTCCTCTGGCGGAGGCCCAGCTTCTTGAAACCGCCCTCTTGAACATTGTGAACTTCCAAACCTTGATTGCGACGAAAGCGGCGCGGATCAGGGAGGTCGTCGAAAATGATGTCGTGATGGAGTTTGGTACGAGGCGGGCCCAAGAGATGGACGCTGCTATCTGGGGAACCCGGGCTGCGTTCATTGGAGGCTTCGATGCGTCGAGCAACGTCCGAGCTGGAAAGCTGTTTGGCATCCCTGTTGCGGGGACGCATGCCCATTCCATGGTACAGGCCTATCGCGATGATTACATTTCTTTTAAAAAATATGCGGAAACCCATAAGGACTGTGTCTTCCTGGTTGATACCTATGACACGCTTCGATCCGGGGTGCCGGCTGCCATTCAAGTGGCCAAGGAGATGGGAGACAAAATCAATTTCAAAGGGATTCGCCTGGACAGCGGCGATATGGCCTATCTTTCGAAAAGAGCGAGGAAGCAGCTGGATGAAGCGGGCTTTCCTGATGCCAAAATTGTGGCCTCAAATGACCTTGATGAATATACCATCCTGAACCTGAAAGCCCAGGGTGCGAAAATCGACACATGGGGAATCGGGACAAAATTGATTACGGGTTACGACCAGCCTGCCCTCGGAGCGGTATACAAGCTGGTGTCGATCGAGAATGAGAACGGGGAAATGACTGATACAATCAAGATTTCCAGCAATGCCGAGAAGGTCTCGACGCCAGGGTTGAAAAATGTCTACAGGATCATCAATAAAACAAGCGGGAAGTCCGAAGGGGATTACATCACCCTGGAAGAGGAAAACCCGCAGGAGCAGGATCGGATCAAGATGTTCCATCCCGTTCACACGTTTATCAGCAAATTCGTCACCAATTTTGAAGCGAAGGACCTTCATGCCGATATATTCAAAGACGGCAAGCTGGTCTATGAGACGCCGTCCCTGCAGGAGATCCGTGACTATTTCCGTGAGGGCATCGAGGTGCTGTGGGATGAGTATAAGCGCTTGATGAACCCGGAGGACTACCCTGTAGATTTGAGCGAAAAATGCTGGAACAACAAAATGCGCAATATCGAGGAAGTCAAACAGAAGGTGCAGGAATACCAGGAGAGTGCCCGGTAGTGAATGTTTGTAGCGTTTGAACCAATGGTATTATAATAATAGAATATTTTTTAAAAATTCCTGGTAGGAGAGTGAAATTACAAGATGGATTCTTTGCAGAAACAAATTGTCGAAGAGATGCAAGTAAAACCGGAAATTGATGTCAAGGAAGAAATCAGACGAAGCGTCGACCTGATGAAAAACTATTTAAAGAAAAATTCTTTTTTAAAAAGCCTTGTATTGGGAATCTCCGGCGGACAGGATTCCACGCTTGTCGGGAAGCTTGCCCAAAAAGCGGTGGATGAACTGAACGAAGAGAACGGAACGGATGAATACCAGTTCATCGCAGTCCGCCTCCCATACGGACAGCAGAATGACGAACAGGATGCCCTGGATGCCGTCGAGTTCATCCAGCCGAGCAAATCCTATACGGTCAACATCAAAGGCGCGGTGGATGCCAGTGCGGCGGCCATGAAAGAAGCGGGAGTCGAACTTTCCGATTTCACAAAAGGAAATGAAAAAGCGCGCGAACGCATGAAGGTCCAATACAGCATGGCGGCAATGAACAAAGGCGTTGTTCTCGGAACCGACCACTCCGCAGAAGCAGTAACCGGCTTCTATACGAAGCACGGTGACGGAGCGGCCGACCTTGTGCCGATCTTCCGCCTGAACAAGCGCCAGGGAAGAGCCCTTCTGAAAGAACTTGGAGCCCCTGAACATCTATACACGAAAGTGCCGACGGCCGACCTTGAAGACGACAGGCCGATGATTCCGGATGAAGAGGCACTGGGTGTCACTTATGAACAAATCGATGACTTCCTGGAAGGCAAGGAAGTATCCGCCGATGCTGCGAAAACGATCGAAGGGCACTACTTGAAATCCAGACACAAACGTGAACTGCCAATCACCGTATTTGATGACTGGTGGAAAGAATAATATAGTTTGGCCGGCAGGGAGCTTGAGCTCCTTGCCGGTTTTTATTGTGGAATCTGCACGGCGTTTTGTGTAAAATTTACATATATTTGAAAAGGAGTGTTGCCGATTGATCATGAAAGAGCGTGATGTGCCAAAGGAGCTGCAAATACTGAGGATACTGCGGTCGAGAATGAATTTTAACGAAGAAGAAGAAAGCTACTATCAGTACAAAGAAAAAGGATATGAAGGGGAAATCTCCTTCGATAAGTGGGCAGAACCGCTTAAGGACATGATTTTTCTAAACGATGTCAACCTCAGTGTAAACAACAACCACTTCCAAAACGACTCCCTCGGAATCTCCGCCGGAACCCTCCATATCTTCGAAGTAAAAAACCTTGAAGGCGACTATACCATCGACAAAGAAGGCAAATGGCGCTCGCCAAAAGGAAATATCGTCAAAAACCCCCTCCTCCAGCTCGAAAAAGCAGAAACCCTCATGAACCAGCTTCTGAAAAATATGGGCTGGCGAGTGAAAGTGGAACCTCACCTTGTGTTTGTTAACCCCGAGTTTCATCTTTATAATGTACCTTCACATTTACCGATCATTTATCCAGCACAATTACTTCGATTCAGAGAAAAAATGTTGCAGCGGTGCTCGAAACCGACCCGTTTTGAAATCCAAATTGCAGAGAGGTTATTGTCTATTTTGATAGAGGAAATTCCTTATAGCAGTGTGCCGGATTATACGTATGACGGGCTTCGGAAGGGGATTGTTTGTCCGGGGTGCCAGAAGTTCTATAACTCTCCAATCTATACGACATTTTATTGTGATGGATGTGACTATAAGGAGGAGACTACTACAGCTGTATTGAGAAGCATAAAAGAATTCAAAGTATTATTTCCAACAAGGCATTTAACTACTAATCAAGTGTTTGATTGGTGTGGAATATTTAGAGATAAAAGAACTATACGAACGATTCTAAAGAAAAATTTTAAGCATAAGGGACGCAGTGCGGCGTCCCATTATTACTAATAAAGAAAGTTAGACTCTGGATAAGAATACTAGATACAAGAGTTACAAAGATGAGGGTTAGATATGTATTTAGAACCAGAATCTAAGTACAAGAGTGCTGTGGAAAATGAGGAGATGTGTATCTGGATAAGAATACTAGATACAAGAGTTACAAAGATCGGGGTTAGATATGTACTTAGAAAAAGAATCTAAGTACAAGAGTGCTGAGGAAAATGAGGAGATGTGTATCTGGATAGGAATACTAGATACAAAAGTTACAAAGATGAGGGTTAGATATGTATTTAGAACCAGAATCTAAGTACAAGAGTGCTGTGGAAAATGAGGAGATGTGTATCTGGATAGGAATACTAGATACAAGAGTTACAAAGATCGGGATTAGATATGTATTTAGAAAAAGAATCTAAGTACAAGAGTGCTCTCAAAAATGAGGAGAAGTGTATTCGCACCGGACAACTAGATACAAGGGTAGAGTAAAAATACGTAAGAGCTGCATTTAGAATGTAGGCCATCCAATACCCAATTTTCAAATCCTAATTTTTGTTATATAATTGTAACAGAAAATTCAGATTGTTGAGACCATCGAAAAGTCATAGATATAGAGGGGCGGTCAGTCAGGTAGATCTTGCAGCCGGCAAGTACACGAGTATACGAATATTCAAGAATAAAAGATAAAATTTGACAAATTACCTAATAATTCTATTTATATTCTAGAGGGTTTTTCACTTTTCCAGAGAATGTAATAAGTAATTAGACAGGTAGATGTCAGTCAGAGTCTCAGGAGGGAATAGAATGGCGACAAATGTAGTGAATCCAAAGTTGCACCATGTGATTGAGAATATTGAAAAGGTAATGATCGGGAAAAGGACGGTCGCGGAATTGAGTTTGGTGGCACTTCTGGCAAACGGCCACGTGCTTCTTGAGGACGTTCCGGGTGTCGGGAAGACGATGATGGTCCGTGCCCTCGCGAAGTCGGTGGGAGCATCTTTCAAGCGTATCCAGTTTACGCCTGACCTGCTTCCTTCAGATGTAATCGGGGTTTCTATATATAATCCGAAAGACAGTGAGTTTCATTTCAGGCCGGGCCCGATCATGGGGAATATCATCCTGGCTGATGAAATCAACCGTACCTCTCCGAAGACTCAGTCCGCATTGCTTGAGGGGATGGAGGAGCACAGTGTAACGATCGATGGGGTGACGCGCAAGCTGGATAAGCCGTTTTTTGTTATGGCGACCCAGAACCCGATCGAGTATGAAGGAACATACCCGCTTCCGGAAGCGCAGCTGGATCGTTTCCTTCTTAAAATGAAGATGGGCTATCCGGAAATGGAAGAAGAAATGGAAATCCTCACTCGTGCACAGAAAAAGGCGCCAATCGAGGACCTTGAAGCGGTTATCACCCTTGAAGAGCTGCGCATGATCCAGGAAGATGTGAAGGACGTCATTGTTGATGATACCTTGAAAAAATATATCGTGGATATCGCTCATAGAACGCGTCTTCATTCACAGGTTTACCTGGGGGCCAGCCCGCGTGGTTCGATTGCATTGATGAGAGCGTGCCAGGCCTATGCTTACCTGAACAGCAGGGATTATGTCATTCCGGATGATGTTCAATATTTGGCTCCATTTGTGTTTTCTCACCGTATCATTTTGAAATCAGAAGCAAAATATGAGGGCATTACGGCTGAAGAAGTGGTGGAACGTGTAATCACGCGGATTCCGGTGCCTGTTCAAAGGCTTGTGAGATAAATGAAGAAGAAGTTACAGCTTTTAAAAACCATAGGCAAGCTCCTGCTGCTCATCGTTTTGTGGGCAGTCACGCTTGTCTACGCGTTATTCCAAGGAGGATTCGTCAGCTGGTTCTTGTTCTACAGCTTCGTTCCATTTGCCTTATTTTCTCTGCTCGTTTCCATTTATCCTTTATCGGATTTTGAGGTGGAACGGTCGTTTAAATCGACGGATTTCAAAGCAGGGGACTCCATGGAAGTGTCACTCATCATTAGAAGGAGACTTCCTTTTCCGCTCTTTTATGTCGTGGCGGATGATATTGTGTCCCCTTCCATTTTTTACAGATCATCATTTCAAAAGGCAAAATCGATTATCTATCCTGGTTTCAGAAGGGAAATCCATTTGAAATATGTTATAGAAGAACTGCCGCGCGGAGAGCATCATTTCAGCGCCGTCCGGTTAAAGACGGGAGATTTTTTCGGCATATTTGAAAAAGAGGTAACCGTACCGTGTGCGAACACGCTGCTGGTTTACCCGGCTTTTGTCGATGTAGTCTACAGACCGCTGGAAAGCCGTTATGATCAGGGGATGGCTTCCTCCAATGTGAAAATACAGAAGGATACGACGATGGCTACCGGTGTTAAGGAGTATCAGCCGGGAGATCGATTCTCGTGGATTCACTGGAAGTCTTTTGCCCGTACCAATGAATTGATGACGAAAGAGTTCGAAGAGAGACAGTCCCATGACGTGCTTGTGGTCCTGGACCGTGAACCTTCTCAAGCGTTTGAACCAATGGTTACATTTACTGCTTCGATACTAAAAGCGGTCATGAGAAGGGGTGCCCAGGCAGGCCTTCTCTCTATCGGGGAAGACCATATTTCCTTCCCGATCAGGGGCGGAGAAGAGCATCAGCGCCAGCTTTATCACCATTTGGCGAAGGTGAAAGCGGACAGCAAGTTTGACCTCTCGAAAGTCCTTCATGGAGAGGGGATCAACTACCAGCAGTCAGCGACGGTTATGTTTGTCACGGGTTCTATTACGAAAAAACTGATCTCGACTGTGCGGTCGTATGCCAAGCGTAACTCCTCAGTTGTTATCTTTTTGATAAAAGAAAAAGGAGCACAGCTTTCGACTGAAGAGAAAGCCCTGAAGGCTATGGCAGCCGGCAGGGGAATCTGGCTGAAAGTGAGTTATGAAGGCGGATTCGGCTCTGCGTTTTCGGAGGTGAAGAACGCATGAATGATGGAGCACAAAAAAGGAATCTCCAGCGGGGCCTTCTATATGGACTCGCGTTCATTTTATTATGGGAGTGGTTAAGGCCGCTGAATGATATCACGGATACAGGGAATCTCGGGTATTTCGTGGTTTTTATCCTTCTGTCGATGACCCTCTACTACTTGAATTGGAATAAATTCCTGTCATTTGCCATAAAGCTGGTTTTCATCGTGTATTCGCTGTATCACTTGTATGCGGATGATACGTTCATGCATCCTGTGGCGGCTATGATTGCAGATCTTTGGGATAATATCGGATTGACGATCGGAAGGGAATGGTCCATGCTTTCCGACATGTACCGCAGTCTGTTATTTTTTATCCTGCTGTGGTTGATGACTTATCTCATTCATTACTGGTTATCCGTCAGAAAAACGATGCTTTTATTTTATATCATGACGATCATTTATATCAGTCTGCTTGATACATTTACTTCTTTTGATGCCAAGGGTGCCATCATACGTGTCATCATTCTTGGATTCCTGCTCTTAGGAATGCTGGCCCTTCTCCGCTTGAAAGACCAGGAAAGCCTGAAGGGGGCAAGGCTTGCGGCTGGAAGATGGATGATTCCACTGGTCCTGATGATTGGAGCAAGCTCTGTCCTGGCCTTTGCGGCACCGAAGATCGATCCTGTCTGGCCGGATCCCGTTCCTTATCTTAAGGCATTTGCTGATGAAGGCAATGGCAGCGGCGGATCGAAGCTTGGGTATGGAGAAGATGACAGCAAACTGGGCGGGCCGTTCCTGGGAGATCCGAAAACGGTCTTCACCGCTGATGTGGTCAGGGAGCACTACTGGAGAATTGAAAGTAAGGATATTTATACCGGAAGCGGCTGGGAAAGGACTGGCAGCGAAGAGACAGAACAGAGTATTCCTTTTAATGCGGGAGAAGAAATTCCGCTTGTCCTGACAGAGCCGGATCCGGAAAAAGAACCGGATTCCGAAGTTGTAAAAGTGAAGGAGCAATATTCCCATGTGGTGTATCCTTATGGAATCAACACTTTCCAAGGGAATGAAAATGGGTATTTCTCCGTCAGTCCGGATACGCAAAAAATCACAACCCTCCAGGGCGAGGAAGAAGTTAAGCTTGAGGAGTACGTTGTCGAATATACCAATCCGGTTTATTCTTTGAAAGGGCTGGAATCCGCTTCTGCGGATACACTTCCTGAAGGCTCACAAGCTTTTCTTGAAAGGTACACCCAGCTTCCTGAAAACCTCCCTGAACGGGTGGGCGAGCTGGCGCGGACGATAACGGCCGACAAGGAAAACTGGTATCAAAAGGCAAAAGCAATCGAAGAGTACTTCGAGAAAGAAAACTTTGTCTATGAACAGTTCGATGTTCCTGTCCCGGAAGAAGGCCAGGACTACGTCGACCAGTTCTTGTTTGAAACACAGATGGGCTACTGTGATAACTTTTCTACATCGATGGTTGTCCTTGTCCGCTCACTGGGAATCCCGGCAAGATGGGCGAAGGGTTACACAGAAGGGGAGTATCAAAGAACCATTGATACCCAATATAAGACCTATAAAGTGACCAATAATAACGCCCATTCCTGGGTGGAGGTATTTTTCCCTGGTGAAGGATGGGTGCCGTTTGAGCCGACGGTCGGTTTTACTGGCAGCTCAATCGTCAACTATGACTATGAGCTGCCTGAAACAGAAGAGACAGTGGTTCCGCCAATCGAGCAGGAAAAACCGGAGAAAGATATGACACCGGAAGAGGAAGATTCCGGAAGTGCCGGTTCTGCAAGCTTTTCCATCAAGGCACTGTGGGATGATGCCGTTACTTTTGCGGAGGAAAACTGGGGTAAGATCCTGCTGGCGGTCCTTGTCCTGGGATTGATTGCTTATTCAATATTCCGGGTGAGAAGACGCTGGCTGCCTTACCTTATTGTTCCGTATTACAAGTTCAAAAATGACGATGAGGCCTTCCCGCAAGCATATGTCTCGTTATTAAGGCAATTGAAGCGCTATGGATTGAAGATGGATGACGGCCAGACGCTGAGATCCTATTCCAGATATGTTGACTCTTTCTTTGGAACGAGGGAAATGACATCCTTGACGGATAAATATGAAAGGACGTTATACGGCCAAAAGCTTACGGAGCATGACTGGAAGCAGCTTCGTGAATTGTGGGAAAATTTAATTAAAAGGACAACAGGTTGACCAATGCCCTGACTCAGTATAAAATGATGTCGAAATGTATATAAATACGGTTTGCATACCTTCATATATCCTCGATAATATGGTTCGAAAGTCTCTACCGGATCACCGTAAATGATCTGACTATGAAGGCAGTATTCATTTTGATGTGATATGAGCGAGGTATATCAAAACCAGAATTCTGCCTTTGTACAAAGGCTGGATTCTGGTTTTTTTTACTTTTCGGGCAAACTGTATAGAGTAATAGATTAACGAAATAACTTGATGAGGTGAACAGGATGACGGGAAAAACGGAATTGCATAATCAGGAAATGATTGTTGTATTGGATTTCGGCAGTCAGTATAATCAGTTGATCACAAGAAGGATTCGTGAATTTGGTGTCTACAGTGAGCTTCACCCTCACACGATTACAGTTGAGGAAATCAAAGAAATGAATCCAAGCGGAATCATTTTCTCCGGCGGGCCGAATAGTGTCTATGGCGAAGATGCTTTCCGCTGCGATGAAAGAATTTTTGATTTGAATATTCCGGTTTTGGGAATCTGTTACGGAATGCAATTGATGACGATGCACTTCGGCGGGAAAGTGGAAAGAGCGAAGCACCGTGAGTATGGAAAAGCTAAGATCAATGTGCAGAACTTTTCAAAGCTTTTTGGCAGCCTGCCTGAAGAGCAAGTGGTGTGGATGAGTCATGGAGACTTGGTTGTGGAAGCTCCGGAAGGTTTCACAGTGGATGCCATCAACCCATCATGCCCGATTGCCTCAATGAGTGATGAGGAAAGAGGACTTTACGCTGTTCAGTTCCACCCTGAAGTCCGTCATTCCCAATACGGAAATGACATGCTGAAGAACTTCGTATTTGATGTTTGCGGCTGTAAAGATGAATGGTCCATGGAAAACTTCATCGAAATCGAGATGGAAAAAATCCGTAACACAGTTGGCGACAAAAATGTGCTATGTGCACTGAGCGGCGGTGTGGATTCTTCTGTAGTAGCTGTTCTGATTCACAAAGCGATCGGCGACCAGCTTACATGTATCTTTGTGGACCACGGCCTGCTGAGAAAAGATGAAGCAGAAGGCGTTATGAAGACTTTCTCTGAAGGTTTCAACATGAACGTGATCAAAGTGGATGCGAAAGACCGCTTCTTAAATAAACTGAAAGGCGTTTCAGATCCTGAGGAAAAACGCAAAATCATCGGAAATGAATTCATCTATGTTTTTGATGACGAAGCAGCGAAGCTTCAAGGGATTGACTACCTTGCACAGGGAACTCTATACACGGACATCATCGAGAGCGGTACTGCGACGGCTCAGACGATCAAGTCTCACCATAATGTCGGCGGACTCCCTGAAGACATGCAGTTCCAATTGATTGAACCGCTGAATACTCTTTTCAAAGATGAGGTCCGTGCACTTGGTACAGAACTCGGCATTCCTGATGAAATCGTATGGCGCCAGCCGTTCCCGGGTCCCGGCCTTGGAATCCGCGTACTTGGTGAGATTTCTGATGAGAAGCTTGAAATCGTAAGAGAGTCAGACCATATCCTTCGTGAGGAAATCAAAAAAGCCGGCCTTGACCGTGACATCTGGCAGTATTTCACGGTTCTGCCTGATATCCGCAGTGTCGGTGTCATGGGGGATGCCCGTACGTATGATTACACAATCGGCATCAGGGCGGTGACGTCCATCGACGGCATGACATCCGACTGGGCAAGGATTCCGTGGGATGTATTGGAATTGATCTCCACAAGGATTGTCAATGAAGTCGATCATATCAACCGCGTTGTGTATGATATTACGAGCAAGCCGCCGGCAACAATTGAATGGGAATAATTTTTTACGAACGTTAAAAAATAATTTGTCGAAAATGTTCGTGTTTTGTATTGACTAGTGGAGTTCAACTTGTTACAATAACAGTGAACTTAATAAGAACTGAAACATTACGTCGTATAATTTTGGGGATAAGGCCCAACAGTTTCTACCGAGCTACCGTAAATGGCTTGACTACGAGGTGATGGTTTGATGAAGACTAGTCTATACAGATTCATGCTATTATTTTTTCTATGAAACTAGTTTTTCACTTTCCTTTACCAGTATGTCACGCCCTGAACGACGGTTGTTCAGGGCGTTTTTGCGTCCAGGCGGGACACCTCAGTGATAGACGGCGGATTTTTTAGAGGAGGTAAGGAAATGAAAAAGTTTTTCCAGTTCGACCAGCTTGGTACAACCTACAGCCGTGAATTCATCGGCGGATTAACAACATTTTTATCTATGGCCTATATTTTGGTTGTCAACCCGATTACACTTTCTTTGCAATCTGTGCCGGACCTTCCGGACAGCATGAGAATGGATTATGGCGCTGTATTCGTTGCAACTGCCTTGGCTGCGGCGATCGGTTCCCTCATCATGGGATTGATAGCGAAATATCCAATTGCTTTGGCGCCGGGGATGGGGCTTAACGCATTTTTCGCTTATACTGTCGTTTTGACGATGGGGATCACATGGCAGGCTGCTTTAACGGGCGTATTGATTTCCGGTTTGATTTTCATAGCCCTTACGCTGACGGGTCTCCGTGAAAAAATCATTAACTCGATTCCGGCTGAATTGAAATTTGCAGTAGGAGCAGGGATCGGTCTTTTCATTACATTTGTAGGGTTTCAGAATGCGGGCATCATCACGAATAACGATGCAACGCTTGTAGGCCTTGGTGATTTGACAGATGGGAACACCCTTCTGGCTGTGTTCGGAATCTTTGTAACGGTCATCTTGATGACAAGAGGCACCAAGGGCGGTATTTTCTTCGGAATGGTGATTACAGCCATCGCCGGTATGATTTTCGGCTTGATCGCTCTTCCGGAAAAGATTGTCGGAGCAGTACCGAGCCTTGAGCCGACATTTGGAGCTGCGGTTGAACCGCTTTTCAATGATGTATCAAGTATTTTCACGATTCAAATGCTTGTAGTCGTACTCACTTTCTTGTTCGTTGACTTCTTCGACACTGCAGGTACTTTGGTGGCGGTTGCCAACCAGGCGAACCTGATGAAAGACAACAAACTTCCTAGAGCGGGCAAGGCGCTTTTTGCAGATTCTTGTGCAACGGTAGTCGGAGCTGTACTGGGTACATCAACGACCACTTCATACATTGAATCTTCTGCAGGGGTTGCCGCGGGTGCAAGATCGGGATTTGCTTCAGTTGTAACGGCTGTTTTGTTCCTGCTCTCATTGTTCTTCTTCCCGCTGCTTGAAGTCATCACAGCACCAGTAACCGCACCTGCTTTGATCATTGTCGGTGTCCTGATGGTTTCAGCCATCGGCAAAATCGACTGGAACCGTTTTGAAATTGCGGTACCGGCATTCCTGACCATCATCGCCATGCCGTTGACGTACAGTATCGCAACAGGTATTGCGGTTGGATTCATCTTCTATCCAATCACGATGATCATGAAGGGACGCACGAAAGAAATCCACCCAATCATGTATCTTCTGTTTGTGATCTTTGTTCTGTATTTTATCTTCTTGATATAGTTTTAAGACAGCTTCTCTTTTTGAGGGGCTGTTTTTTTGTTTTAATCGTAGATAGTTGATTTCCGCTCCAGGTGAGTGACTCCGCGGGGCGGGCGGTGAGCCTCCTCGGCTTTGCCTGCGGGGTCTCACCTGTCCCGCTAGTCCCGCAGGAGGTCACTCACCTTCCGCTCCAATCTGATTATGAATTAACGGATTAATATACTTAAAAAGGATAAACTTTGCGAAACAGCCTTTGGTTAACAAAGTTATAGGTGATCTGGGGTTGTGGAATTGGATGAGAGTTGGAATCGGAGTAGTCAAAGGAGCTCTATGGGGTTGTGGAATCGGAAAGGCCCAGAATCGGAGCAGCCAAAGATTTTTATGACACCACCAAGCACACCTCCGTAAGATAGAAGCATTTTACATTGAAAAAAGTATGCGCTTTCGTTAGAATCAGAGGATACTAAAAGTCTCAGCTGATAAAAGAGGGAAGTCATAAATGGTTCATATAGAAGTACAGAAAGCGCTGAACAACAATGTTCTTATTGCTAAACATGCAGGTTACGGAGAAGTGGTTCTGATCGGCAAAGGAATTGGTTTTAACGCGAAAAAGGGAGACCTAATTGAAAATGATTTAGCAGAGAAAATGTTTGTGCTGAAAGGGGAGAAAGAACAGGAGCAGTACAAAATGCTGCTGCCTTATCTTGAGGAAGATGTGCTGGAAACGATCATTTCGGCAATCGAGCTCATACGGAACAGAACAAACTCCTTTCTGAATGAACACATCCATGTCGCGCTTACTGATCATATCTTGTTTGCGATCAACCGCCTGATGAAAGGGATGGCGATTAGGAATCCGTTCCTGATGGAGACCAAAGCTTTATACCCGTTTGAATATGAAGTCGCAAGAGACGTCGTCGCCCTATTGAATGAAGAGACAAATGTTGAGCTGCCTGAAGGTGAAATAGGCTTCATCGCGCTGCATATCCATAGTGCCATGATGAATAAGGACCTTTCGCAAGTCAATCAGCACTCGCAGTTAATTGGAACTCTGACCTCAACGATTGAGGATACTCTGCAAGTGGATATCGATAAGGAAAGTGTCCATTATATGAGGCTTGTACGCCATCTTCGCTATACGATTGAGCGTGTGCTCAGGCAGGAACGTGTTCAAGAACCAGAAAAAATAGCTTTGCTATTGAAAGAAGAATACCCGCTGTGCTATAATCTCTCGTGGAAACTAATCAAAATAATGCAGCAAACACTGAAGAAACCAGTGGATGATGCGGAAGTGGTCTACCTGACAATGCATCTGCAGCGCATTCAGAATAAAGTTAAATAATGAACTTATCTTTTAACGTGTTACTGATACGATCAGGCATGAGTAAAGAAGATAATTGATTCGTGTATTTTGGGGAAGTCTATCCTTATACACGATCAGTGTCTCCTTTTACTCATGCCTTTTTTGTGTTTGCGGCTATTATTTTGTCCATAAAAAAAGAATTTTGGGAGGTTATCACTTTGTTTAAAAAAGCATTCGGTGTTTTGCAAAAAGTAGGTAAAGCGTTGATGCTGCCAGTTGCGATTCTTCCTGCGGCAGGTATTCTGCTTGCCCTTGGATCTGCACTTGTCAATCCAACCCTGCTGGAAATTGCCCCATTCCTTGAGGCAGGATGGGTATCGACGGTAGCAAATGTAATGAAAGAAGCCGGGGGCATCATCTTCAGTAACCTGGCGCTGTTATTTGCCGTAGGGGTCGCCATAGGCCTGGCAGGAGGAGAAGGTGTCGCCGGTCTTGCAGCCATAGTTGGTTACCTGATCATGAATGCAACGATGGGATCTGCATTGGGCATTACTGCAGCTGATGTTGAAGCTGACATGGCATATGCCAATGTACTAGGGATTCCGACACTTCAAACCGGTGTATTCGGTGGTATCATCATCGGTATTCTTGCAGCTTATATGTACAATCGCTTCTTTAATATTGAACTTGCATCGTACTTGGGATTCTTTGCAGGGAAGCGTTTCGTTCCGATTGCGACAGCTGCTTCCGCGGTAGTAGTCGGGTTATTGATGCTTTTAATCTGGCCGCCGGTTCAACACGGCCTGAATACATTCTCTAATTTCATGCTTGGTGAAAATAGAACGATTGCCGCATTCATCTTCGGTGTGGTTGAACGTTCGTTGATTCCATTTGGCCTTCACCACATTTTCTATTCGCCATTCTGGTTTGAGTTTGGATCTTACACTACTGCTGCTGGAGAAGTGGTGCGTGGTGACCAGACTATTTTCATGAAACAGATCCAGGATAATGTTCAGGACCTGACAGCAGGAACGTTCATGACAGGTAAGTATCCGTTCATGATGTTCGGACTTCCTGCAGCAGCGTTGGCGATCTATCATGAAGCACGTCCTGAAAGAAAGAAAATCGTAGCGGGTATTATGGGATCTGCTGCTTTGACTTCTTTCCTGACAGGGATTACAGAACCCCTTGAGTTCTCATTCCTGTTCGTAGCTCCGGTCCTTTTCGGGATCCATGCCATCTTTGCAGGTTTGTCATTCATGACAATGCACCTGCTTGATGTAAAAATCGGTATGACATTTTCCGGTGGCTTGATTGACTATATCTTATTTGGTGTCATCAACCCGCAGACAAACTGGTGGCTCGTCATTCCGGTTGGATTGGTCTTTGCGGTCATCTATTACTTCGGTTTCCGATTCGCCATCCGCAAATTCAACCTGGCAACCCCAGGCCGTGAAGATGTTGAAGATGATGAAGAAGAAGGAACGCCTTCTACAGGATCTGATCTGGCGCATGATGTACTTGAGGCCATGGGTGGAAAAGAAAACATCGCCCACCTTGACGCGTGTATCACTCGTCTTCGCGTTTCAGTTAATGACGAAAAGCAAGTCGATAAAAACAGGCTGAAGAAACTTGGAGCATCCGGTGTGCTTGAAGTAGGGAACAGCATCCAGGCAATCTTCGGACCTAAGTCAGATACATTGAAATCTCAAATGAAAGATATCATGATGGGCAAAGCTCCTCGCAGAGTTGAAACAAATGCTAGTGAGGAAGTAGAACAGCAAATCGAAGAGGTAAACCCTGAAGCGTTACAAAATGAAGAAGAATTCGCAAATGAGAAATTTGTTTCTCCTATTACAGGTGAAATAAAAGACTTATCAGAAGTACCTGATCAGGTCTTCTCTCAAAAGATGATGGGAGATGGATTTGCCATCCTGCCGTCTGAAGGCCTTATCGTCTCTCCGGTTGATGGAAAAATCGTCAATGTTTTCCCAACCAAACATGCCATCGGAATCGAATCAAAGGGCGGGAAAGAAATCCTGATCCATGTTGGTATCGATACCGTCAAACTTGAAGGAAATGGTTTTGAGTCACTGATTAAAGAAGGGGACAAGGTTGAAGCTGGACAGCCGCTGCTAAAAGTGGATCTGGACTATATTAAAAATAACGCTCCTTCTACTA
>NZ_CP185377.1:320000-325000 GCF_049177075.1 Bacillus salacetis
AAGGGATAAGTGCTGAAAGCATCTAAGCATGAAGCCCCCCTCGAGATGAGATTTCCCATCACTTTATGTGAGTAAGATCCCTGAAAGATGATCAGGTAGATAGGTCTGAGGTGGAAGCGTGGCGACACGTGCAGCTGACAGATACTAATCGATCGAGGACTTAACCACAATTTATAGCGAACTCGGAATACTTTCTTTTCTTCATACCTTTATCTAGTTTTGAGAGAACGATGTTCTTTCAATTTCATACAGTCTGGTGATTAAGGCGAAGAGGTCACACCCGTTCCCATGCCGAACACGGAAGTTAAGCTCTTCAGCGCCGATGGTAGTTGGGGGATCTCCCCCTGTGAGAGTAGGACGTCGCCAGGCGACCAGAGAGTACCCGATGTGGTGCTCTTTTTTTATGTTTAAAAGAATTGAAACCGAAAGGTTTGAAGTGATCCTTCCTGAATATTACTCAAAAGCAGGAGCGAGGGTGGGGAGGAGCAAGAAGGTCGAGGACGAGAGGGAGAGAACACCGGAGTGGGCTCTGCCCATGAGGATGTGAACGAGCGAAGCGGACGAAGAGATTCGCCGCTCATCGCCGGCCGAGCCTTCAGTGCCGATGGTAGTTGGGCCTCCCCCTGTGAGAGTAGGACGTCGCCAGGCAATCAAAAGAGTACCCGATGTGGTACTCTTTTTTGTGTTTGAAATGAAAAGGAAACCGAAGGTTGAAAAGATCTTGCCTGGACATTCATCAAAAGCAGGAGCGAGGGTGGGGAGGAGCAAGAAGGTCGAGGACGAGAGGGAGTGAACACCGGAGTGGGCTCTGCCCATAAGGATGTGAACGAGCGAAGCGGACGAAGAGATTCGCCGCTCATCGCCGGCCGAGCCTTCAGTGCCGATGGTAGTTGGGGCCTCCCCCTGTGAGAGTAGGACGTCGCCAGGCAATCAAAAGAGTACCCGATGTGGTACTCTTTTTTGTGTTTGAAATGAAAAGGATACCGAAGGTTTAAAGAGATCTTTCTTGAACATTCATCAAAAGCAGGAGCGAGGGTGGGGAGGAGCAAGAAGGTCAAGGACGAGAGGGAGAGAACACCGGAATGGGCTCTGCCCATGAGGATGTGAACGAGCGAAGCGGACGAAGAGATTCGCCGCTCATCGCCGGCCGAGCCTTCAGCGCCGATGGAAGTTGGGGCCTCCCCCTGTGAGAGCAGGACGTCGCCAGGCGGCCAAAGAGTACCCGAAGTGGTGCTCTTTTTTTGTGTTTAAAAAGAATTGAAACCGAAAGTTTTAAAGAGGAGTATGCTGATATAATCCGTCTGTAGGAAATAGACATTTGGCTCAATTTTTCTGAATAAAGTCGCAATTATTCTAGACTTGGCATGATTATATGAGAATTAGCACGATTAAGGTTGTAGGCGGCACAATAATCTCCAAAAAGGCACGATGATGAATTTTAGCAGTTGATCAAAAACAGCAGTAAATTCCTTTTAGCGTATAACCTCCATTTAAGATGCAAAAGTACCGGGACTTGGTGCATAACCACCCAAACTCGGTGCATAACTCAAAAGAGGTATTAGTAGAAGGTGTGAAAAACCAAGTATATCAGACTTCAAATCATATAAAATAATAACCCTCAGAATTTCTCCGAGGGCTTCAGTGTTGAGCCTTTTCAAATGCCAGCTTGATTCCAAAGCCAATCAGGACGGTTCCCGTCAAAGCCTCGATAACCTTTGTGGTTTTAGGCTTTTTCATAAAGGTACTGATCTGATTGATCAATAATATATAAAGCATGAACCAAATGGCTGTCAGTAATGCGTAAGTCGCTCCCATTAGAAGAAAGGGAATCAGAGTGTCACTTCCGCTATTAACAAACTGCGGCAGAAAGGTAAGAAAAAAGACTGCTACCTTCGGGTTTAAAATGTTTGTAAGAAATCCCTGTTTAAAGTAGGATTTGTTTCTATATTTATCGGGTTCTGCATACTCCTCTGAAAGGACATTATTTTTTAAAGCGGCAATGGACTTAGCACCTAAATAAATTAGATAAATGGCCCCCGCATATTTAAAGGTGGAAAAAAGAAATGCGGATTTGACAATGATGGCTGAAAGGCCGGCTACAGCGGCAAGTGTATGAAGCAACAATGCGCATATGGTTCCTGCCAAAGTTTTCAGTCCTTTAGCGCTGCCGCCTGCAACTGTATTTTTAGTTACGATGGCTGTATCAGGGCCAGGCAGAATAATGAGCATAACCGACATGATAATAAACAGATAAAAATTCTCCATGCGATTTACCCCTTCCTCTATAAAATTCTTTTTATCATAACACGCTGTCAGTGCGAAAAATGTCAGAAGATGATAGAAGTTATTATCAATTTTGTTCCTTTTAAGTAGAGGTTTCGTTATGTAATGGAAACTAGTGTAATTATAAACTTACTATAAATGGAATAAAATAAATGATTTCTGAATATTTTTATAATATAATAGAGTTACATCTAATAGAAAGCGCTTACAGATCTTCGGAGAACCTACATAATCATTAAACAAATGGAGGGGATTTCATGATTTATGCACAGCCCAATAAAGATGGGTCAAAAGTGAATTTTAAAAAGAGATACGATAACTATATCGGCGGTGAGTGGGTAGCACCGGTGAAAGGTGAATACTTTGAGAATGTTTCTCCAGTAAATGGGGAATCATTTTGTGAGGTTGCAAGATCGACATCGGAGGATATTGAACTCGCATTGGATGCTGCTCATGAAGCGAAGGATGCATGGGGGAAAACGTCCGCTTCAGAAAGAGCCGTTATACTGAATAAAATTGCTGATAGACTTGAAGAGAATCTGGAGATGCTGGCTGTTGCCGAAACTTGGGACAACGGTAAGCCTGTCAGGGAAACTCTTAATGCGGATCTACCGCTTGCTATTGACCATTTCCGATATTTTGCCGGATGTATCCGCGCACAAGAAGGCAGTATCGGAGAAGTGGATAATGATACTGTGGCATACCACTTCCATGAGCCTCTTGGTGTAGTAGGGCAGATTATCCCGTGGAACTTCCCGCTTTTAATGGCAACTTGGAAACTGGCGCCAGCCCTTGCAGCAGGAAACTGTGTCGTTCTAAAACCGGCAGAACAAACACCGGCAAGCATCATGGTCATGATGGAGCTGATTGCAGACCTGCTGCCTAAGGGTGTGATCAATGTTGTCAACGGATTTGGAGTGGAAGCCGGAAAGCCGCTGGCTACCAGCCAAAGAGTTGCGAAGGTAGCTTTCACAGGGGAGACGACAACCGGCCGCCTGATTATGCAGTATGCTTCTCAAAACCTCATTCCAGTTACCTTAGAGCTTGGCGGCAAGTCGCCGAATATCTTCTTTGAAGATGTAATGGCACAGGATGATGACTTCCTTGATAAAGCGATTGAAGGGTTTGTTCTTTTTGCACTGAATCAGGGTGAAGTATGTACATGTCCTTCGCGTGCCCTGATCCATGAATCGATTTACGATAAGTTTATGGAAAGAGCACTTGAAAGGGTCAAGGCGATCAAACAAGGAAACCCGCTTGATACGGAGACGATGGTCGGTGCTCAGGCATCAACTGAACAGTTGGAAAAAATCCTTTCTTATATAGATATCGGCAAGCAAGAAGGTGCTGAAGTATTGACTGGCGGAAACCGTAACTTCCTTGAAGGGGAATTGGAAGGCGGCTACTATGTAGAGCCGACAGTCTTCAAAGGAAATAACAAAATGCGCATCTTCCAGGAAGAAATTTTCGGGCCTGTCGTATCTGTAACAACATTTAAAACTCCTGAAGAGGCACTGGAAATCGCCAATGATACACTGTATGGTCTGGGTGCGGGTGTCTGGTCAAGAGACATTAACACGGCTTACCGCTTTGGTAGAAGCATTGAGGCAGGACGTGTTTGGACGAATTGTTATCATGCTTATCCTGCTCATGCTGCGTTCGGTGGATACAAGATGTCCGGAATCGGCCGTGAGAACCATAAGATGATGTTGAGCCATTACCAGCAGACGAAGAACCTGCTAGTCAGCTACAGCCCGCAAAAGTTAGGTTTCTTTTGATCCTCATACTAAAAAAGGAGGATGAATATGCCCGAAGTTAAAAAGGTCGTTGCTACTGAAGAGGCGTCCAAACTCATTTCAAGGCTGAAAGACAAGCATGGCCCTCTCTTATTCCATCAATCAGGAGGATGCTGCGATGGAAGTTCACCCATGTGCTATCAGGAAGGGGATATGCTGATAGGTGAAAGTGATGTTCTCCTTGGGTACATTGATGACTGTCCATTCTATATTTCCAAAGCTCAATATGAGTATTGGAAGCATACTCAATTGATTATTGATGTAGTAAAGGGAAGAGGCGGGATGTTTTCACTTGAAGGCCCTGAAGGAGTAAGGTTTTTAACGAGGTCAAGAATATTTTCGGAAGAAGAGAAATCCAAACTATAAAGAAGGAAAAAACGACTCGTCAAAGGCGAGTCGTTTTTTTGTTAAGATTCCTGTGCCTCAATCGAATTGGCTATCTGAACAAGAGTTCCGGGGAGCATCATATCTGCTGCTTTCTTATTAATACTGAGCATATATTGCCAGCTGCCTTTTTCAAAAACCAAGACATTGAACCCTGAATGATTTAAATAAACAGCTTTATTTCCATCCTTAAGGGTGATGCCTTTGTTAATTTCCTCATTTTTATACTGCAGTTTATGCTGGACCGGCCGTATATTGATTTTGTAATGGTTATCCGGATTCTTAACATTGATATATTTCACTTCAAAAGAATCTTTATCACTGCCCTCCAAGTCATTGACACGGCCCATAATATGAGTGAAAGCAATGGGTGGGACTCTTAAAGGCAGTTTTAATCTTTGTTTAAAATGCTTTTCAAATTGTTCTGCCGCAGCATCAACGGTTGTGTAGCCAATCTCCCGGTAGATATCCTGATTTGATTGATTCCCGTCCAGCCCATTTGATAGAACAGGGTTATTGTTTTGTGAAAAAAAGATC
>NZ_CP185377.1:330000-2707500 GCF_049177075.1 Bacillus salacetis
AGCATGAAGCCCCCCTCGAGATGAGATTTCCCATCACTTTATGTGAGTAAGATCCCTGAAAGATGATCAGGTAGATAGGTCTGAGGTGGAAGCGTGGCGACACGTGCAGCTGACAGATACTAATCGATCGAGGACTTAACCACAATTTATAGCGAACTCGGAATACTTTCTTTTCTTCAGAAACTTTATCTAGTTTTGAGAGAACGATGTTCTTTCAACTTCATACATAGTCTGGTGATTAAGGCGAAGAGGTCACACCCGTTCCCATGCCGAACACGGAAGTTAAGCTCTTCAGCGCCGATGGTAGTTGGGGGATCTCCCCCTGTGAGAGTAGGACGTCGCCAGGCAAATGAGAGGGTACCCTGACGGGTGCTCTTTTTTTATGTGTTTTTGAAAGAAATGAAACCGAAAGGTTTAGAGAGGACTTACCCGGAAACTTCTCAAAAGCAGGAGCGAGGGTGGGGAGGAGCAAGAAGGTCGAGGACGTGAGGGAGAGAGCACCGGAATGGGCTCTGCCCATGAGGATGTGAACGAGCGAAGCGGACGAAGAGATTCGCCGCTCATCGCCGGCCGAGCCTTCAGTGCCGATGGTAGTTGGGCCTCCCCCTGTGAGGGTAGTTGGGCCTCCCCCTGTGAGAGTAGGACGTCGCCAAGCAAAATGAAGAGGGTACCCTGATGGGTGCTCTTTTTTGTGTTTAAAGAGAGGTGAAACCGAAAGGTTTGGAGAGATTCTTTCCTAAATATTCATCAAAAGCAGGAGCGAGGTCGGGGAGGGGCACGAAGGTCAAGGACGGTACTCTTTGATATGTAAACGTACCCCTACAGAGAGATGTTTCTCTTTCTAGGGTAACAATCCTCACTTAATCGTGCCCTTACAGAGTGATAAATCCTCTTTCAGGGAAATATTCCTCCCCTTAGCTTGCCCATGTGCCTGATTTCCCTTCATAGCCGCCCAAAACTTTCACAGACACCTCTTTTAAAAATGGAACAAACAAAAACGCTTGGATATAACACCAAGCGTTATGTTTACCACATTGCTTTTTCTCTTACTGAAGTACAACCAGATCTTTTCTTCTATACACACTTAAAAACAGACCCATCACGAGTGATAGTTGAATGGTCGGGTTGAGCCCGTAACTGACAAAGGGAAGAAAGACGCTTGTGATAGGGAGAAGTCCAAGGCTCATGCCGATATTATAAAGGAATTGGACTGAAAAGAGGGTGACGCCCCCGACGATGGTCAGCTTTCCAAAAGGGTCCTTGAAGTCCGCTGCTCTTTTAATCATCCTGCTCATGATCAGGATGCCCACAAGGATTAAGCTGATACCGGCAAGCCAGCCGTAGTAGTAGGTAATGGTTGTGAAAGCAAAGTCGGTATGTGCTTCGGGTATGACCGCGCTGCCTCTGGGGTTGCCCAGCCAGCCAGCATCCATTAATAGCTCCCGCTGGTGTAAATAAATATAGCCGCTGTATTTTTCCGGATTGATGAAGGCGTACAGTCTTTCGAGTTGATACGGTTTTGCGGTGGTGAGCATTCCGCAGAACAGCAGTATCATTCCTCCTGCCCCCAGGCTGATGACTTTTCTTTTTGCCTTGAGGCGGTACCAAAGCAGAGTGAATACTGTCAGAGAGTAAACGATTACTCCTGGTACGCTTGGAATGGCCATCAAGACCAGCACACTCAGTCCGAATAAAATCGGTGTCAGCCAGAAGTGCAACTGTTTTTCTCCAAGGAGAATAACCCAGCACAAAACTAAGGCTGTTATGACGGTATTGCTGTCAAATGTAAGACTGGCGATACGAAAATAAGCAGAACCGTTGATGGTGGTATTAGGAAAAAAGGTTATCGCTGTTATCATCAGCGCAGTAACAGAATAAATCCACCACTTAAATCTTTGGAGTTTCCGGTAATCCAGATACATCAGCGCAGCCACGATAATGGCCCCAAGGAAAAGGTAAATCAATTTTTTTGTAAAATAATCACCATCATTAAACAGCTCTTGATTTATATTTAACGTAGGAAGGACTCCGATGCCAGAGATCAAGATGAGCAGTCCGATCATCAGCCAATCTATCTTGGGACGATGAAGCTCATTCATTTTCATGCCGAGCCGTTCGGGGCTGCCCATTTCCTTGATTACTTTCTCTTCTGCTTCGAGCTCTGTTAAACCTTTTGCAGTCCAGTGCTTTATTTCTTTTTCCATGTGATAATCCAGCTCTTTTTTTACATATACTTTAGCTTCTTTCGATCTGACATACATGGTGACTCTTTCTAGAAATTCTCCTGTTCGTTTTTTCACCGTTCTACTCTCCCTCCAATAGGGCTTTATAGGAGTGTTTCTTCTTTTCTTTGTTTCTTAACTTTTTCCTGCCCTGCTCAGTTAAGCGGTACAGCTTTTTTTCTTCACTCCACTGGGAAACAATGAGTCTGTTGTTTTCTAGGGAGTGAAGATTGGTATAGAGTAAGCCCTGGTTTTCTTTAAAATTGTTGATTCCCCGGGTGCAAAGTTGCTGGAACACTTCATGTCCTGTTTTCTCTGTTGTTAGAATTTGGAGAATATGATCAGTTAATTGTTCTTTTGGTGCAGCAGTTTGATGGATGGTCTTTTTCAACCTATCTTTCTTTTCTTCTGTAAACGGATGTCGTTTAAATGTTCCTTCTTCCATGATTGTCCGCAATCTCTTTAAACGGTCTTCCATTATGGATTCACCAGCCTTTTTTTGATCAACTGCTTCGCTCGTCTTAATCTTGTTTTTACCGTATTTTCTTTTACATTGAGCAACTGGGCGATTTCTTTGATTGGCAATTCTTCATAGTAATAGAGGTAGATAATCTCGCGATACTTCAATGGCAGGTTCATCACTGCAGTCTCCAGTTCCCTGTCCTCTTCGCTTTGAATAATTTCTTTCTCTACTGACGTGCTCGAAACCATGTAGTTGAATGTTGATTCATCCCGGGTGAACACTTTTCTTTTATACCAGCTTTTCAGGTAGTCCTTGCAATGATTGGCCGCAATCCTCCAAATCCAGGTGAGCAAGGAGGATTGACCCGCAAAGGTATCAAGCTTATGGAACACCTTGATAAAAATTTCTTGTGTAAGGTCGTCGGCAAGCTGTTCATCACGAACATAGGAGAATACCAGCCGCCAAACTTCCGCACCGTATTGATCTATCACTTCATCGATTGTCATTTCATTTACCATACTCTCTATTATGTCCTCCACTGTCTTCCCTCCTATACTATAGACGAGTTCAGGTGGGGAGAGGTTTTTCTTTTTTTATTTTTGTTTCATGAGCCTCTGAAATAAAGGATTATCTTTGAAGATATAGAATTAATGAAGTTTATTATGTTTTTTATAAAGGAGAATATAGGAATGGAAATAAGAATAGATGATTTGACAGGAAGTGAAGTTAAGGAGTTGATCATGGACCATCTTCAGGACATGGCAATCCATTCACCGGCTGAGAGCAGGCATGCTCTTAATCTTGATGGTTTGCGGAAGCCTGAGGTTACATTCTGGAGTGCCTGGGAAGGTAAGGAATTGGTTGGCTGCGGTGCTCTTAAAGAATTGGATTCACGGCATGGGGAAATAAAATCGATGAAGACCTCATCCCGCCATTTAAGGAAAGGGGTTTCTAAAAGAGTGCTTCTACACATTATTGAAGAGTCAAGGAAACGGGGATATACAAGGCTCAGTCTGGAAACGGGATCCATGGCTGCTTTTGAGCCTGCAAGGAAGTTGTATGAGCGTTTTGGCTTTAGCTATTGTGAGCCTTTTGCGGATTATAAGGAAGATACCAACAGCACATTCATGATGTTAGAGTTATAAAGGTTAAGAGAAACACGGTTTTAACTCTAAAAATATGATTGACT
Source organism: Bacillus salacetis (assembly GCF_049177075.1). GTDB lineage: Bacteria > Bacillota > Bacilli > Bacillales > Bacillaceae_B > Rossellomorea > Rossellomorea salacetis_A. The sequence continues at coordinate 333,875 of NZ_CP185377.1, forward strand.
TTTCTGTCTTTTTGGCATACTCTTTACTTTATGTATTCAGAGTCCGGATAGTAAGTCTTTCTTTGCAAATATGGAATCCTCAGACCTCTTCCACCCTAGTTCCTCTTCATCTCTCCTTGCATAAGGCTTCACTTCTTTATCATGTACTCTATCAAAAAACTGTTTATTCATTAGAAAGGGTGGGAGACATGTATACTCCGACTGCAGCAAGTAAAGAGGTTCATGATCTTCTTGCCGCCTTTTATGTTCATTTGGAAGATGCGATATTAATTTCACGGTTTGATGATAATTTCAAGGATTGTTTTTTTTGTGGATGCGAACCCTGCTGCTTACCGGCTCCTCGGGTATGAAAAGGAAGAATTGTTAGAAATGGATCCCGAAGTGATGCTGTTTGGCAATATAAGCAGAAGATTGTTCAATTTCATGAAAGAACAGTTCATCGAAACGAAGCAGGCATCACACGAAATGGAGATGAAGACGAGCAATGGCCAAAAGGTATTAGTAGAAATCAAGTCATCCATGCTTGAATTTCAAGGAGAGATATATGTCCTTAGTACACTTCAAGATATTGAACTGAAAAAAGAGATGTAGGATGAGTGGCTTGCTGAGAAAAATCTGACCGTGGAACTCCTGGATGGTGTTCAGGCCTATATCATCATTATGGACCAAAGTGGATACATCGTCAGTATGAACAAGTACTTTGAATCTAAGACAGGCTATACGTCTGATGAATTGCAGGGCAAGCCGATTTGGAATTTGCTTATCGATGATTCTCAAACGGAATCATTTTTAAGGATTTTCCAAAACGGCTTGGAGCCGGGAGAAACCTATGAAAACTGCTGGGTATCAAAAGGTGGGGAGCATCTCTATGTTCAGTGGTCTGTATCCCCTATTAGTGATGGCGGTTACGACAGAGGATATTTAATCGGAACAGGAATCGATATTTCACAACGAAAAGTATATGAGAAGACTTTACTGGAGAGTACGGAAAAGTACCGCAGCCTTGTCGAGGATAACCCTGATGGAATTATTTTTTTGGGAGAGAACAATTTAATCTATTTGAATAATGAAGCTCAAGCTATTTTGGGCTATCACGCTAAAGTGGCTGAGAGAAGTTCTTTGGTTTCAAGGATTCATCCATATGATAGAGAAAAGGCAGCCGCCTATTTTGAAGATTTGCTGAGCAGGGAATCTTTGTCCCATCATACTATTGACCTGGAGATAATCCGACCCGATTCAACCAGAGTGATTGTGGAGGTCAAGGGAATCACCAGTCAGTCACATAAGGAGAACTGTATCCATCTTGTCATTAAGGATGTAAGCTTACAGAAGAACGCAGAGAATAATCTGCTGAAGATGAATCGACAGATGGAAAATGTTCTGAGCTCAACAGATGAAATCATCATCGGCCTTTGCAAGGATATGCGGGTGAGCTTCGTCAATCATTCTTTAGTGAAGCTGCTGCCAATGGAACAAAATGAGCTTATCGGCATGCCGGGACAGCAGCTGTTTGATTTGCTGTCAGCGTTAGGCAAAGAGCGGAAGCCAATCAATTTCTTAGAATTGCTATATGGAGATCAAACAGAAGAGGTACTGCTTTTTTTAGATGAAACAAGGAAGTACTTTGAGATAAAGGTTGTTCCTTTGGGGTTTGAAGAGGGAGCTTTAATGACAATGTATGATATTACCGACCGTGTATTGCTCAACAGGCAAAGGGAGAAGTATTATGAAGCGATAGCGTGCGGCATTACGGTACAGGATCAAAACGGCAGAATCCTTTATGCTAATCAAAATGCCGCTGATATTATTGGTTTTGAGAAGGATGAGATCAAGCATATTAACGCCGACAGCCACAATTGGCGGTTGGTTAATGAATGTGGAGAAGAACTCCGCCTCGAAGACCACCCCTGGAAAAAGACGGTCAGGACCAGGAAAGAAATCAACAACTTTGTCATGGGCTTTGACCACCCTAAATACAAGGATAAAAGATGGATCATTGTCGATACACGGAATGTGCTTGAGGAAGACTCTGAAGAAAAGGTCATTGCGACTTTTCATGATATTACGGCAAAAGTAGAACTTGATAGAATCATGAGAGAGAAGGAAAAACTCGCTTTGGCAGGACAGCTGGCTGCAGGGGTGGCGCATGAGGTTAAGAATCCCCTGACAAGCAGCCTTGGTTTTCTAAAGTTGATGAAGGACGAAAAGAAGGTTAATGATGATTATCTTGGAATCGTGTTAGAAGAATTGGAAAGCATCAACACGGTGACAAGTGAATTTTTGACTTTGGCCGAGCCGCAATCCGCCAAGTGGGAGAAGCTTTCTCTAGTGGATGATATCCTCACTCCTATCATAGATTCACTGGAATCACAGCTAGCTGATAGAAAAGTGAAGATCAACTTTCTGTTGAATCCTTCCCGGCAGTTCATCGTTGGGGTGAAGGATCAGATCAAGCGGTTGTTCTTGAACATCTTCAAAAATAGTATTGAAGCGATGCCCGGCGGCGGGAATATTGACGTATCGGTGATTCGTGAAGACCAGTTCATTGTGGTGAGAATCAAGGATACGGGTACAGGGATTGCCCCTGACAGGTTAAAACATTTGGGAGAACCTTTCTATTCCATTAAAGAGAAAGGGACCGGGCTCGGTCTCCTCCTTTGCAAAAAAATTGCCCATGAACATAAAGGCAAGCTCGTCATCAAAAGCGTGCAGGGAAGAGGAACGATTGTTGAGGTCAGCCTGCCTTTGGGGATGGAGAAATAGGGGCAGAGTGTTATATCAAATGGCTTTCATAGAAATGTTCAATAGATGGAGGACGAAATGTTTATGATTTCGTCCTTTTCTTTATTTGTTAGAAGACTAGAGTGAATAGTTCTTTATCCACTTCATTCTTTTAACTTTCATGTTAATAGTGATTGGAGCGGAAGGTGTTCGATCTCCTGCGGGACTAGCGGGACAGGTGAGACCCCGCAGGCGAAGCTGAGGAGGCTCACCGCCCGCCCCGCGGAGTCGGACGCCTGCAGCGGAAAGCACTACACGGATTGACATCTATTGATACTTTTAATAAATATTTTCTCCTAACTAATCTAGTTAAGGAAATCCCACTCTCTTTTTTACATAATTAAGGAATGGCCGGTTAACGGTTCACAAAAAGGGGAATTTCTAGTAGAGTAAGTAGAAATCGCGGATGGCTGTTTGAATGGAAAGAAACCTGCTGTCCGGACTTGAAGAGGAGGAGAAAGGTTTGCTGGAAAACAGTTACATCATGGTCGCCATCATCCTGATCATTAATATAGTGTACGTTTCATTTTTCACGATCCGCATGATCCTGACGTTGAAGGGTTACCGGTATATTGCCGCATTCGTCAGCATGTTTGAAGTCGTCATCTATGTTGTGGGGCTTGGCCTTGTGCTTGATAACCTGAATGAGATCCAGAACCTGGTCGCCTATGCAGTCGGATACGGGCTTGGTGTCATAGCCGGGATGAAAATCGAAGAGAAGCTTGCCCTGGGCTACATCACGGTAAATGTGATTACGGCGGACTATGATAAAGCCCTTCCGGAGAAATTGAGAACGAAGGGATATGGGGTGACCAACTGGGCTGCCCACGGACTTGAAGGGGACCGGATGGCCATGCAGATCCTGACGCCGAGAAAGAATGAAGTGAAACTGTATCAGACCATAAAGGAATTGGATCCCAAAGCATTCATCATTGCGTATGAACCGAAGACGATCCACGGAGGGTTCTGGGTGAAGACCGTGAGAAAAATCAGAAAGGAAAACCTGCCTGCCAATGAGTAAAAATAAAAAGATGTTCGAAGTGGAAGAAAATGAAAGTATCGCAGCATGCTTGGACCGGATGAAACAGGAAGGATTTGCCCCTGTCAAAAGGATGGAGAAGCCTGTTTTTCATGAAGAAAAGAAAAATGGACAGGTTGAATATGTACCTGTCCGGCAAAAAATAATATTCGAAGGAAGAAAAATCGACTAAAATACGAACATTAATTTTCTGAAATTTATTATCGTTCGATTTTTCGTTGACAGTTACGCTGTAGTGTTGATATGATGAAATCAACAAGTAAACACCCTCATATAATCTTGGGAATATGGCCCATAAGTATCTACCCGGTTACCGTAAATGATCGGACTATGAGGGAAAGTAGCTGTCTGGAGAACACGGCCAAGGACCATCCATTTTTGGGACCGGTTTCTTGTCCGTAGTGCCCGGGTTAACTGCTTTCTCTCATGAGAAGCGTTAATCCGGGCTTTTGTTTTTTGAAATATACATAAATGCCTTTACCGCTTTAAAGCAATGGGGGACTGTCCCCCGCCGCTTTAAAGCGGTAAAGAATAATAGATTTCAGGAGGTAGCGAGATGCAGCCAAAAGTTGGAGTGATCATGGGAAGTACTTCTGATTGGAAAACGATGAAGCATGCTTGTGATATTCTTGATGAGTATAGTATTCCTTACGAGAAAAAAGTAGTTTCTGCTCATAGAACCCCTGATTTGATGTTTGATTTTGCGGAAAGCGCCAGGGGAAGAGGGCTCAAGGTCATCATCGCGGGTGCCGGCGGGGCAGCACATCTTCCGGGGATGGCGGCAGCCAAGACAACTCTTCCTGTTATCGGGGTCCCTGTCCAATCGAAAGCATTGAACGGCCTCGATTCACTTTTATCCATCGTTCAAATGCCTGGCGGTGTACCGGTTGCAACGGTGGCAATCGGGGAAGCGGGTGCGAAGAATGCCGGACTGCTGGCAGCACAGATCCTTTCCACGGGGGATGAGGAGCTGGCATTGAAACTGGACAATAACCGTGAAGCACTCAGACAAAAAGTGATGGAAAGCAGTGATGACCTTGAATAAAAAAGTGATTTATCCAGGACAGACAATCGGCATAATAGGCGGCGGACAGCTTGGCAGGATGATGGCACTGGCTGCAAAGGAATCGGGCTTCAGGGTTGCGGTTTTAGACCCGGGAAGCGATGGTCCATGTGCCCAGGTTGCAGATGAAGTGATCATTGCGGACTACGAGGACCGCGGAGCGCTGGAAAGGCTGGCTGAACTCAGCGACGTCATTACATATGAATTTGAAAATATAGATTATGAAGCACTGAAAGACCTTACCGAAAAGGCCTATGTCCCGCAGGGAGCGGAATTGATCCGCATCACCCAGAACCGGATTGCGGAGAAGGAAGCCCTTGTCTACGGCGGTGTGGAAGTTGCTCCATATGAAGTCATACTAAGTGAACAAGAGATTGAAGAGAAAGCAGAGAAACTCGGCTATCCTGTTGTCTTGAAGACAGCCAGGGGAGGCTACGATGGAAAAGGGCAGGTCGTGCTCTATGAACCGGCTGATATTGAAAAAGTAGCTGGCCTTCTGGCTAACGGCCCATGTGTTTTAGAAAAATGGATGTCCTTTGATAAAGAAGTGTCTGTCATTGTGACGAGGAACCCTTCCGGAGAGCTGAGTGTATTCCCGGCTGTGGAGAACATCCACAAAGACAATATTCTTCACCAGACAATTGCACCGGCAAGAATAAGTGAAGCGGCCAATGAGAAGGCTGTTAATACAGCGAAAAAAGTGGCAGAGACACTGGATATGGTGGGTACACTGGCCGTTGAAATGTTCCTGACCAAAACAGGTGAGATCTATGTGAATGAACTGGCACCGCGCCCGCATAACTCCGGACACTTCTCAATCGAGGCATGCGAGACTTCACAGTTTGCCCAGCATATCCGCGCAATCTGCGACTGGCCCTTGAAAGGCACGGATATCATCAAGCCGGCAGTCATGGTCAATATCTTGGGAGAGCATCTTGATGGTGTCGTGAAGAGCATCCCGCTCCAGCCGGACTGGTCCATTCATCTGTATGGAAAAGATGAAGCAAAGGCCAAGCGCAAGATGGGGCATGTCACAGTTCTGACGAACGATATAGAGAAGACGTTAACCGAATTAAACGAAACAGATATCTGGAACAGTAAAGAAATGATCGGAGGAAAACAATCATGATTGAACGTTATACACGCCCGGAAATGGGAGCGATTTGGACAGAGGAGAACCGCTTCCAGGCATGGCTTGAAGTAGAAATCCTGGCATGTGAGGCATGGGCGGAACTTGGGGATATCCCGAAAGAAGATGTCGCGAAAATAAGAGAAAACGCGGGCTTCAATGTGGACCGCATCAAAGAAATCGAAGAAGAAACACGTCATGATGTGGTTGCTTTTACAAGAGCGGTTTCTGAAACACTTGGGGAAGAGCGTAAGTGGGTCCATTACGGTTTGACTTCTACGGACGTCGTTGACACAGCTTTGTCTTATGTCCTGCGCCAGGCTAATGGGATTATCTTAAAGGACCTTGAGAACTTTATCGAAATACTGAAAAATAAAGCAATTGAACATAAAGATACGGTCATGATGGGCAGAACGCATGGTGTCCATGCAGAGCCGACGACATTCGGCTTGAAGCTTGCTCTATGGTACGAAGAAATGAAGAGAAACCTTGAACGTTTCAAGGACGCTGCGGCTGGTGTTGAATTCGGCAAAATCTCCGGAGCAGTCGGAACATACGCCAATATCGATCCGTTTGTTGAGTCCTTCGTGTGTGAAAAGCTTGGATTGTCACCGGCACCGGTTTCAACACAGACCCTGCAGCGTGACCGCCATGCGCATTACATGAGTACCATCGCATTGATCGCGACATCGATTGAAAAATTCGCAGTTGAAATCCGCGGTCTGCAAAAGAGTGAAACGCGTGAAGTGGAAGAGTTCTTCGCGAAAGGCCAAAAAGGATCTTCGGCAATGCCTCATAAGCGCAACCCGATTGGATCTGAGAATATGACGGGAATGGCGCGCGTCATCCGCGGTTACATGATGACAGCTTATGAAAATGTACCGCTTTGGCATGAGCGTGACATCTCTCATTCTTCTGCTGAGCGGGTGATCCTTCCGGATGCGACAATCGCGCTGAACTATATGCTGAACCGTTTCAGCAATATCGTGAAGAACTTGACTGTTTATCCTGAGAATATGAAACGCAACATGGACCGTACGCTCGGCCTGATTTATTCTCAGCGTGTCCTGCTTGCTTTGATCGACAAGGGAATGGCGCGTGAAGCAGCGTATGACACGGTACAGCCAAAAGCGATGGAAGCATGGGAAAAACAAGTGCCTTTCCGTTCGCTGATTGAAGAAGAAGAGGCGATCACATCCAGGCTGTCACCAGCTGAGATCGATGACTGCTTCGACTACAATCATCATCTGAAGCACGTGGATACAATTTTTGAACGCTGCGGTTTGAAATAATTAGATAAAGGAAGAGAGGGGTCTCTTCCTTTTTTTACAAAACATAGACTGAAGATTGCTAATATTCGGAGTTATTTAATGCTTTAAAGCGCTAAGAGGGACTGTCCCTCTTAGTACTTTAAAGCGGTGAAGCGAGTGGATTTCAGTATAGAAAAGGGGATCTCGGGATGGAAAAACAGGGTCTTTTATACGAAGGGAAAGCGAAGAGGATCTACAGTACGGAAAACAACGAAGAGGTTTGGGTGGAATACAAGGATTCGGCTACTGCTTTCAATGGGGAAAAGAAAGCGGAAATCGGCGGTAAAGGCGTTTTGAATAACGAGATTAGCAGTCTGCTGTTTTCAAAGCTGAAAGACAAGGGGATCGGGAGTCATTTCATCAAAAGGATTTCAGAGCATGAGCAGCTCGTAAAACGGGTGGAGATCATTCCTCTGGAAGTTGTGGTCAGAAATGTTGCGGCCGGAAGTTTAGCGAAAAGACTTGGTTTGGAAGAAGGAACGGCTCTGAAGCACAGCATCGTCGAGTTTTATTTTAAAGATGACGATCTCGGCGACCCGCTGCTGACGGAAGCTCATATCGAACTGCTTGAGCTGGCAGACCGGGAAGAGGTTGAGTTCCTTAAAATTCAAGGGTTAAAAGTGAATGAGGTTTTACAAGGGATTTTTTCCGAAATCGGTGTGAAGCTGATCGATTTCAAATTGGAGTTCGGGAAAGACAGCGAAGGAAACATTATGCTTGCTGACGAGATTTCACCCGACACCTGCAGGCTTTGGGATATCGAAACGAACGAGAAGCTTGATAAGGATGTGTTCCGCAGGGACTTGGGCAATCTGACAGACGTATATTCTATTATTCTTGAGAGACTGGGAGGAAAAGAAGCATGTACAAAGTAAAGGTATTCATCACATTAAGAGAGAGCGTATTGGATCCGCAGGGAAAGGCTGTCCAGAATTCGCTTCACAGCATGGATTACAACCAGGTGGAAGATGTGCGCATCGGGAAGTATATGGAACTGACAATCTCACCTTCTGACAAGAGTGTGGAAGAAGCTGTAGACGAAATGTGCAGCAAGCTTTTGGCGAATCCGGTCATCGAGGATTACCGCTATGAAATCGAGGAGTTGGTCGGCCAATGAAGTTCGCTGTGATCGTATTTCCAGGGTCGAACTGTGACATCGATATGTACCATGCCATCAAAGACGAAATCGGTGAAGAAGTTGAATACGTTTGGCATGATGCAGATAATCTAGAAGACTATGATGCTATCCTTCTGCCGGGTGGATTCTCTTATGGAGACTACCTGCGCTGCGGTTCCATTGCCCGCTTTTCAAATGTAATGGCTGAAGTGGTGAAAGCAGCTGAAGCCGGAAAACCTGTACTTGGTGTCTGCAACGGCTTCCAGATTTTATTGGAAGCAGGTCTACTTCCGGGGGCTCTCCTGCGGAATGACGGCTTGAAATTCATCTGCCGCACTGTCCCGTTGAAAGTGGAGAACAACAATACAATGTTCACTGGCGGATATGTGAATGGGGAAGTCCTGAACATCCCGGTTGCCCATGGTGAAGGGAATTATTATTGTGATGACGCGACTTTGGAAGAATTGCAGAATCATAACCAGATTGTTTTTACCTATGAAGGAAACAATCCGAACGGCAGTATTTCCGATATTGCCGGGATTACGAATAAAGCTGGAAATGTCCTTGGAATGATGCCTCACCCGGAGAGGGCGATGGATGAATTGCTTGGAAGCGCTGATGGACGGAAACTATTTCAATCAATTGTAAAGCACTGGAGGGAACAACATGCCGTTAATGCTTGAACCGAATGAAACCAGAATCAAGACTGAGAAAATCTACCGCGAGATGGGTCTGACGGATGAAGAGTTCACGATGGTGGAGAACATCCTCGGAAGAACACCTAATTATACAGAGACTGGGCTTTTCTCGGTTATGTGGTCGGAGCATTGCAGCTACAAAAACTCAAAACCAGTCCTGAAGAAATTCCCTGTCACTGGAGAAAAAGTTCTTCAAGGGCCCGGGGAAGGAGCAGGTATTGTTGACATCGGAGACCAGCAAGCAGTTGTTTTCAAAATTGAAAGCCATAATCACCCGTCAGCGATTGAGCCTTATCAAGGGGCGGCAACGGGTGTCGGCGGAATTATACGCGATGTATTTTCAATGGGGGCGCGACCTGTCGCACTACTCAACTCTCTACGCTTTGGAGAATTGGATTCTCCTCGTGTTAAGTACCTTTTTGAGGAAGTAGTCGCAGGGATTGCGGGCTACGGAAACTGTATCGGGATTCCGACTGTCGGCGGGGAAGTTCAGTTCGACTCCGCATATGAAGGCAACCCTCTTGTCAACGCTATGTGCGTAGGGTTAATCAACCATGAGGATATTCAAAAGGGCGTTGCACATGGAACAGGCAATACAGTGATGTACATTGGGGCTAAAACAGGCCGTGACGGTATCCACGGGGCAACTTTTGCTTCAGAAGAGCTTGGAGAAGAGTCTGAAGAGAAACGCCCTGCAGTTCAGGTGGGCGATCCGTTCATGGAAAAACTTCTTTTGGAAGCATGCCTTGAGTTGATTAAATCAGACGCTCTTATCGGCATTCAGGATATGGGGGCAGCCGGCATTACAAGTTCATCTGCAGAAATGGCGAGCAAAGCCGGTTCCGGTATCGAAATGGACCTTGACCTTGTCCCGCAGCGAGAGAAAGATATGACTCCATATGAAATGATGCTTTCCGAGTCTCAGGAAAGAATGCTGATCGTCGTGGAAAAAGGACGCGAAGCAGAAATCGAAGAGATCGTTTCTAAATATGACCTGGATGCAGTGGCGATCGGCCGGGTGACAGATGATAAAAAGCTCAGGCTTCTTCATAAAGGCGAAGTTGTTGCGGATGTGCCTGTTGATGCCCTGGCTGAAGATGCACCGGTATATCAGAAGCCTTCCCAGGAGCCTGCTTATTATAAAGAGTTCCAGGAAATGAATGTTGAAGTTCCAAGTGTGATTGATTATAAAGATACATTAAAAGAACTGCTTTCGCAGCCGACGATTGCGAGCAAGGAATGGGTGTATGACCAGTACGATCACCAGGTCCGTACAAACACAGTCGTCTGCCCGGGTTCCGATGCAGCCGTCATCCGCATCAGAGGTACGAAAAAAGCACTTGCCATGACGACGGATTGTAACTCCCGCTACCTTTATCTTGATCCTGAAGTAGGCGGTAAAATTGCTGTGGCTGAAGCGGCGCGCAATATCGTCTGCTCAGGCGGTGTGCCTCTGGCCATCACAGACTGCCTGAATTTCGGAAATCCTGAAAAGCCTGAGATTTTCTGGCAGATCGAGAAAGCCGTTGATGGGATGAGCGAGGCTTGCCGTACGCTTTCTACACCGGTCATCGGAGGAAATGTTTCCCTTTATAATGAATCAAAAGGCAAAGCGGTCTATCCGACACCGGTTGTCGGCATGGTCGGTCTTGTTGAAGACCTTTCACATATTACGACTCAGCAGTTCAAGGCTGCCGGGGACTTAATCTATGTGATCGGTGAAGCAAGTGAAGAGTTTGGCGGAAGCGAGCTTCAGAAAATGATGTACGGAAAGATTTTCGGTAAATCGCCTGAACTGGATCTGGCCCTTGAACAGCAGAGACAGGAAGCTTTGTTGAATGCAATCCGCAGCGGTTACGTTGCATCTGCCCACGATATTGCAGAGGGCGGCCTTGCAGTAGCGATGGCGGAATCCACTTTCGGAACAGAAGGACTGGGCGCGACAATCAGAATCGGTGATCACCTGACAGCTGAGTTGTTCAGTGAGACACAGTCCCGCTTTATCGTTTCTGTTAAAAAAGAATTCCAGGAACAGTTTGAAGAGGCGGTTGCCGATGCGAAGCTGGTTGGTGAAGTGAATGAGTCATCTTATCTTAAAATCGTAAATCAGGACGGGAAAGTTGTCCTGCTTTCAACAGTGGAAGAATTGGAAACAGCTTGGAAAGGAGCTATCCCATGCTTGCTGAAATCAAAGGCTTAAATGAAGAATGCGGTGTCTTTGGCATTTGGGGGAACAGCAATGCGGCACAACTGACCTATTACGGACTGCACAGCCTGCAGCACCGCGGGCAGGAAGGCGCGGGGATTGTCGTAACAGATGGTGAGAAGCTTACTGGTGTGAAAGGTGAAGGCCTTGTCACGGAAGTATTCCAGCAAGGTGCGATTGACGGTCTGACTGGCAAAGCGGCCATCGGACATGTGCGTTATGCAACAGCAGGAGGCGGCGGATATGAGAATGTCCAGCCTCTCCTTTTCCATTCCGGAAACGGAAGCCTGGCGCTGGCCCATAACGGAAACCTTGTGAATGCCAATGCTTTGAAGCATCAGCTTGAAAGTCAAGGGAGTATTTTTCAAACAAGTTCTGATACAGAAGTGCTGGCTCACTTGATCAAAAGAAGCGGTTTTCCGACATTGAAGGATCGGGTCAAGAATGCGTTGACGATGCTGAAGGGAGCCTATGCTTTCATCATCATGACGGAAACGGAAATGATGGTGGCGCTGGATCCGAATGGCTTGAGGCCGTTGTCGCTCGGTATGATCGGTGATTCTTATTGTGTCGCATCGGAAACATGTGCTTTTGATATTACAGGTGCTGAGTTCATCCGCGATGTGGAGCCGGGGGAATTACTGATCATCAATGATGAGGGCATTACTTCCGAAAAATTTACGATTTCTTGCGGAACGTCCATTTGCACAATGGAATATGTTTATTTTTCAAGACCGGACAGCAATATTCACGGCATCAATGTTCACAGTGCGAGAAAACGCATGGGCATGCAGCTGGCGAAGGAAGCACCGATTGAAGCAGACGTTGTGACAGGTGTCCCGGACTCCAGTATTTCAAGCGCAATCGGCTATGCGGAAGCTTCCGGCATCCCTTATGAAATGGGTTTGATCAAGAACCGTTATGTCGGCAGGACATTCATCCAGCCTTCCCAGTCACTTAGGGAGCAGGGGGTAAAGATGAAGCTTTCACCGGTAAGGGGCGTTGTTGAAGGTAAGCGTGTCGTGATGGTGGATGACTCGATTGTCCGCGGTACGACCAGCCGGAGGATCGTGACGATGCTGAAGGAAGCCGGTGCGACGGAAGTCCATGTGGTCATCAGCTCGCCGCCGATCAAGAACCCCTGTTACTACGGAATTGACACCAGCACCCATGAAGAACTGATTGCCAGCACCCGCTCAGTGGAGGAAATCAGGGAAATCATCGGGGCTGATTCATTGACCTTTTTAAGTACGGAAGGAATGGTGGAAGCAGTCGGCCGGAAGGATTCTTCTGAAAACAGGGGGCACTGCCTTGCCTGTTTTACAGGGAGATACCCGACAGAAATTTACCCGGATACCCTTCATCCTTATGAAAAAGAGCTTGTACGCTAGGAGGAACGAAAATGGCTAATGCTTATAAAAATGCCGGTGTTGATATTGATGCCGGCTATGAATCGGTGAACCGGATCAAGAAGCACGTGGAACGGACGAAGCGCAAGGGAATGCTCGGTTCCTTGGGCGGATTTGGCGGGATGTTCGACCTTTCAGAGCTCGGATTGAAAGAGCCTGTACTCGTTTCGGGGACAGATGGCGTCGGGACAAAACTTAAGCTCGCCTTCATGGCCGATAAACATGACACAATCGGAATCGACTGCGTGGCCATGTGTGTGAACGATATCGTCGTCCAGGGCGCGGAGCCTTTATATTTCCTGGACTACATTGCTTGCGGAAAAGCCCTTCCTGAAAAGATAGAGAACATCGTCAAAGGGGTCGCGGACGGATGTGAAATGGCAGGTGCCGGACTTGTTGGCGGTGAAACAGCCGAGATGCCGGGACTTTACGAAGCGGATGAGTATGATATCGCCGGCTTTGCCGTAGGTGCATGCGAAAAAGGCCAAATCGTTACAGGCGATGAAATTTCTGAAGGAAATATGTTAGTCGGCCTGGCTTCCAGTGGTATACATAGTAATGGATACTCTTTAGTCAGAAAAGTGTTTTTTGAAGATCATTCTTACGATTTGAATACGTATATACCGCAGCTGGGTTCGCCGCTTGGAGAAGCTTTGCTTGCGCCGACAAAGATTTATGTGAAACCGGTTTTGGCAGCCATGAAGAAATTCTCCATCAAAGGCATGTCCCACATTACCGGAGGGGGATTCATTGAGAACATCCCGAGGATGCTGCCTGAAGGTTTAGGGGCGGATATCGATCCGGCAAAGTGGGAAATGCCTGAAATTTTTAATCTCTTGGAAGAATTGGGATGCATTCCCCACGCAGAAATGTACAACATTTTTAATATGGGGATCGGATTCGTCATTGCCGTCGATGCCTCCGAGGCAGAAGAAGCAGTAAGGTTTTTCAACGAAATCGGTGAAGAGGCATATCTGATCGGCAAGGTAACTTCCGGCGATGGAGTCCGAATCATTGAAGGAGAAGGGCAGCAGGATTAAAATGGGATTGATGCCGCTTTGGCAGGCCTTCCCCATTTTGCCTTCGCCTTCGTAAAATAAGCTTCGGCAGAAATGGGGACGAAAAATGAAGAAAATAGCAGTATTCGCTTCTGGAAGCGGAACGAACTTTCAATCGATTGTCGACTCAGTACATAGCGGAAAACTTCAGGCGAAGGTGGAAATCCTTGTTTGCGACAAGCCCGATGCCTTTGTCATTGAAAGGGCCAAAGCGGCAGGAATCGCGACCTTTGTCTTTAATCCAAAAGAATATAAGTCAAAACCGGATTTCGAAAGGGAAATTGCAGAGAAATTAGTGAGCAGGGGCATTGATTTCCTTGTGCTCGCCGGCTATATGAGACTGATCGGAAACGTCCTGCTGGAGCATTTCCCCGGCAGAATCGTGAACATCCATCCCTCGCTCCTGCCCTCTTTTCCAGGGAAGGATGCCATCGGCCAGGCGATTGATGCCGGTGTGAAGGTGACAGGGGTGACCGTCCATTTTGTTGATGAAGGGATGGATACCGGTCCCATCATCGCTCAGGAGGTAGTCCGGATTTCCCCTTTTGATAACAGGGAAACACTGCAGCAGAAGATCCAGGATGTCGAGCACCATCTGTATCCGGAGACATTGACACATCTATTCATGACATCGATACACAAAGTTTAATGACGATACTGCACCACAGGGAGGAATACCATAATGAAAAAAAGAGCGCTGATTAGTGTATCAGATAAGAGCGGGATTGTAGAATTCGCACAGCAGCTACAGGAACTTGGCTACGATATTATCTCTACAGGCGGCACAAAAAATATCCTGCTTGATAACGGCATTTTTGTCACGGGAGTCGAAGAAGTGACCGGCTTTCCGGAAATCATGGAAGGCAGAGTGAAGACCCTTCATCCGAAGATCCATGGAGGCCTTCTGGCAAAAAGAGACGTGAAGGAACACCGCCAGCAGATGGAAGAACAGGATATCTTCCCGATTGACCTCGTTTGCGTAAACCTCTACCCATTTCAGCAGACAATCGCCAAGCCGAATGTAACCGAAGAAGATGCCATTGAAAATATCGACATCGGCGGTCCGACAATGCTCCGCGCGGCTGCCAAGAATCACAAGTACGTAACCGTTGTCGTCGATTCCCAGGACTACGACATGATCATCAATGAAATCAAGGCAAACGGAGAAGCCCCTGAACTGCTGAGAAAAAAACTGGCAGCAAAGGTGTTCCGCCACACAGCGGCTTACGATGCCTACATTTCACAGTTCATGACAGACCTTGCGGGTGAAGAAAATCCTGAGGCACTGACGGTGACATATGAACTGAAGCAAACATTGAGATACGGAGAGAATCCTCACCAGAAGGCCGCTTTCTATAAGCAGCCGCTGGGATCTGAATACTCCGTGGCGATGGCAAGGCAGCTTCACGGAAAAGAACTATCCTACAACAATATCAATGATGCCAACGCAGCCCTGCAGATCATCAAAGAATTCGATCAGCCGGCTGCAGTAGCAGTAAAACATATGAATCCATGCGGAGTCGGAACGGGTGAAACCATTGAAGCGGCCTTTGCGAAAGCCTATGAAGCGGATTCTACCTCCATCTTCGGCGGCATCATCGCGTTGAACCGTGCTGTGGATGAGGAAACAGCTCAGCGCCTGCATGAGATTTTCCTTGAAATCATCATTGCCCCAGCATTCACGGACAGAGCAATGGAAATCTTGAGCGGCAAAAAGAATATCCGACTGTTGACCGTTCCATTTGATACAGCTAAAAAAGTCGAAGACAAACTCGTTTCCATTGAAGGCGGCCTGCTTGTCCAGGAAGACGATACGTTCACGCTTGAAGATGCCGAATTAAAAGTCGCCACCAAACGCGAGCCGACTGAAGCAGAATGGGAAGCAATGAAACTGGGCTGGAACGTCGTGAAGCATGTGAAGTCCAACGCGATTGTCGTAGCGGATAAAGATATGACACTCGGCATCGGTGCCGGGCAGATGAACCGTGTCGGTGCTGCCAAAATCGCCCTTGAACAGGCTGGTGTGAAAGCAGAAGGAGCGGCGATGGCTTCCGATGCGTTCTTCCCGATGGACGACACCGTAGAAGCGGCTGCCAAAGCAGGAATCACAGCCATCATCCAGCCGGGCGGATCGATCCGTGATGAAGACTCCATCAAGAAAGCCGATGAGTACGGCATCACGATGGTCATGACGGGAGTTCGTCATTTTAAGCATTAAGAGATAATTGTAACGGGGCAGTGGCGAGTTATCGGCGGTTTGGTGTCGGATAACGACCGATTCTTGTCGAATATCGGCCGAACTCCGTCGAATATCGACCAACCCGTGTCGGATACCGGCCAATTCTTGTCGAATATCGGCCGAACCGTGCGAGCGGGCGGCTGGAGATGAATCCGGCCGGGAAATTTGCTCGAGAGAATGGGCTTATCGGCGATTTCGTGCGGTTTATCAGCGGTTTTCGTAATTTATCGGCTTTATGGCCATTTATCAGCGATTCTTGAAAGCTTATCGGCGATTAGCATGATTTATCGACTAACCGACAATTATCGACACAGAACTAGATGATCCTGTTTCCCGATTTTAAAGAAGGATGCATTTTAAAAGCTACTAGAGTGATTGGAACGGAAGGTGTGCGACCTCCTGCGGGAATAGCGGGACAGGTGAGACCCCACAGGCGAAGCCGAGGAGGCTCACCTCCCGCCCCGCGGAGTCGCGCACCTAGAGTGGAAATCAGAGGTCAAATAATTTTAAGAAAATGGTGCACCAGCTGCACCTATACATAAAAAAGGGGTGTCAAAATGAACGTACTTGTCATCGGCCGGGGCGGAAGAGAGCATGCGCTTTGCGATGCCTTGCAAAAAAGCCAGAGCGTCAAAAAGGTGTACTGTGCACCCGGGAATGCCGGAATAGCACAAATGGCAGACACAGTGAACATTGATGAATCTGATTTTGCAGGACTCATCGGATTCGCGAAGGAAAACAACATCGATTTGACAGTAGTCGGCCCGGAGGTTCCCCTTTTTGAAGGGATCGTTGATGAATTCAGGAGCTCAGGATTAAGAGTATTCGGTCCGGACAAACGGGCTGCCGTCATCGAAGGAAGCAAGTCATTTGCCAAAGAATTGATGAAAAAATACAGCATTCCGACGGCTGCATACGAGACGTTCACGGATTTCCAAAGTGCCAGGGAATACGTTCTGAAAATGGGAGCCCCGATTGTCATCAAAGCCGACGGGCTTGCCGCTGGAAAAGGCGTTGTCGTCGCCATGTCTGAAGATGAAGCATTGACGGCTTTGGAAGAAATGCTGTTAGAGGCCAAGTTTGGGGAAGCATCCGCGAAAGTGGTCATCGAGGAATTTTTACAGGGAGAAGAGTTTTCTTTGATGGCTTTTGTCGATGGGGAAAAGGTGTATCCGATGGAAGCCGCACAAGATCATAAGCGTGCTTTTGACGGGGACCAGGGCCCGAACACTGGAGGGATGGGCGCTTATTCTCCGGTTCCGCATATCAGCGTTGATGTGATCAGTGAAGCTGTGCAGACCATCTTGATTCCGACAGCAAAAGCGATGGAGTCACAAGGAAGATCCTTTAAAGGTGTGCTTTATGCAGGATTGATTTTGACTGCCAAAGGCCCTAAGGTGATTGAATTCAATGCGCGCTTCGGCGACCCTGAAACACAGGTGGTCCTGCCAAGGCTGCAGTCCGATCTTGGTGAAGTATTTTACAAGATCTGTGAAGGCGAAGAAGTGACGCTTGAATGGGATCAGCGCGGAGTTGCCGGTGTTGTCTTAGCCGCGGAAGGGTATCCGGAATCTTATAAAAAAGCGGTCCCGATTGGCGGGCTTGAGAAACTGCAAGAAGAGACGCTTGTTTACCATGCTGGAACCGTTCTAGAAGACAGCGGCCGTCTGGTATCCAATGGCGGGCGTGTGCTGCTGATAGCTTCCGTGCAGGAAGAGTTGGAAGATTCCCTTGGCCAAGTGTACAATGAGATCGGCCAACTGGATATCCAGGGCCTGTTTTACAGGAAGGATATCGGCCGCCGGGCTATCGAACGCGCCGCTTCCGTCCTTTCCGAATAAACACATAAAGAATGGCGATAATTCCGCCGATCACTGATATAAGAACGTAAGAGATATCCATGACATATTCCCAGAACATATGTCTTCACTCCAATCTATTAAGATTTGTAACAACAGGGTGCCCATTTGGACACCCTGTTGTCTTTCTTTAACACTTTAAACCGCTAAAAGGGACAGTCCCCTGTGGTGCTTCACCGCGTTACCGCAGCGGGGGACTGTCCCCCATTGCGGTGGTGCGTTAAAGCGTCCTTAGGATGGGTTATAAGGAAGGTCAGGCATGTCCGTTCCTTTTTCGTCCCTGTCGATGTCTTCTGTTTTCTGGTTTGATTCTTCGTTGTTCCCTTTTAGCATGGATGCCAGGTTCAGCATGCTTTTGCCTTCTTTTGGACCGGAATCTGAATTCTGGTTTTCAAACATGGCTGTGATCGGGCAGAATCGGAGGATTCCTTCTCCTACTTTCATTCCGCCGAGCAGGGCCATCCATAGGTATGAGTCTCTCCAAGGCATTTTTACAAGCTTTGCTGTAGCCCATGAGAGGACGGTAAAGCCCACTGTTATCCTGATCAGGGCATTGACGATGCCGATGTTTTGAGTAACCTTCATTTGATTTCCTCCTTACAAAAATTTAACAATCTTTTCTGTAAACCTTTAATGCGTTAAAGTCCAATCTGTGATAACATAAATAATTAATAATTGATAACTTGTTAAGCTGAATTCCTAACTTAGAGGAGTGTTCATTGTTGGTACAACGATACAGATGGAAAAACAAGCAGCTGCGTGAACATATAGATGTTTTAAACGGCGATTTGAAGCCGACAAAGATCTTGAAAAATGCCGTATACCTGCACTCGGTATTAAAGAAATGGGTCACTTCCCATATATGGATCTACCAAGACCGCATCATATACTGCGGCGAGCAACTTCCTGAAAATCTCGATGGGTGTGAAGTGACGGACTGCCGTCATTACTTCCTGGTCCCTGGCTATATAGAACCTCATGTTCACCCGTTTCAACTTTATAATCCCCATTCTTTTGCCCATTATGCATCCCAAACTGGAACAACGACTTTCATCAATGACAACCTTATGCTGTTTTTATTGATGAATAAAAAGAAAGCGTTTTCTTTATTGGATGAACTGAAGAAACTGCCGTTTTCAATGTTCTGGTGGGCCCGGTTCGATTCACAGACGGAGATGCAGAGAGAAGAGACTGTCTTTTCCCATAATGAAGTGAAATCATGGATCAACCATGAGGATGTAGTGCAGGGAGGAGAGTTGACCTCCTGGCCGAGGCTGCTGGATGGAGATGATATGATCCTTCATTTGATGCAGGAAGCGAAAAGAGTCAACAAAGTAGTCGAAGGGCACCTGCCGGGGGCGTCTGAAAAGACTCTTGCAAAACTGGCCCTCCTCGGCATAGATGGCGACCATGAAGCCATGACAGGGAAAGATGTCTATATGAGGCTGATGCAGGGATTGGCCGTGACTTTAAGAAATTCATCCATTCGGCCTGATTTAGATAAACTTCTGGACGAAATGAAGGAATATGAGATAGAAAATTACAGCGAAATGATGCTGACGACAGATGGTTCAACTCCGGGATTTTATGAGAACGGGGTACTCGACGACCTGATTTCCAAAGCGATTGAAAGCGGCATTCCGTTGATTGATGCCTATCATATGGCGAGCTACAATGTGGCAAGACACTACCGCATTTCTCATCACCATGGAATGATTGCGGCGGGAAGAGTGGCAAACATCAACTTCCTTGAAAGCAAAGAAAATCCGACTCCTGCAGGCGTCATGGCCAAAGGGGAATGGGTGAAGACCTTCCAAGGCGAACAGGCTGATGTTCCTGCCCCGGATTGGAAAAAGTTTGGTCTCGCACCGTTGAACATTGAGTGGGAGTTGACCAACCATGACTTGCAGTTTTCCATGCCTTTTGGGATCGAAATGGTCAATGAAGTCATCACAAAACCGTATTCAGTGGGAATCGATGCTTCGGAAACGGCTCTTTCTGAAAATCACGATGAATGTTTCCTGATGCTGATCGACCGAAACGGAAAGTGGCGGATCAGCACGATGTTGAAAGGCTTTGCCGCCAGCATCAAGGGATTTGTCTCTTCTTTTTCTAATACCGGCGATATCATTTTAATCGGAAAAGACAAGAGAGATATGATGCATGCCTTCAATAGGATGAAGGAAATCGGCGGGGGGATCGTCCTGAGTGAAAACCAGGAAATCCTGCATGAAGTTCCTCTTCCTGTCGGCGGGATCATGTCTGATAAAAAAATGGAGGACCTGATTGAAGAAGAAAAGGAAATGAAGGAACTCCTGTTTGCCAGGGGCTACAGCTTCAATGATCCTGTCTATACGCTGCTGTTCCTCCAGTCTACACATCTGCCTTACATCAGGGTTACACAGCGGGGAATATATGATGTTATGAAGAAAACGGTACTCTTTCCCACGATAATGCGTTAAAATGTTAAAGTAAGGATAAAAGTTTTGGTTTAGGGGTGTATTTTTTAGATGTGGAAAAAAACTGCGATAGCGGCAATGACCGCTTTACTGCTGACAGCATGCAGTTCTGACAACGAAACAACTGAAACCAATGATAACACGGCAGAAAATAATACAGAACAAAATGAGACTGCCAATCAGGATACAAATGAAGAATCAGCAGAAGCACCATATCAGTATCCGCTGACAGGGTTCGGAACAGAAGAGGAAGCGGAACAGAGAGCGGTGGCTGTGGTGGTCAATAATCATCCTAAAGCGCGTCCACAGTCCGGGCTGAATAAAGCGGACATCATTCATGAGGTGCTTGCTGAGGGCGATATCACCCGGTTGGTTGCTGTGTTCCAAAGTGAACAGCCTGAAAAGGTAGGTCCTGTAAGAAGCGCGCGTGATTATTTCATTGAATTGGCAGAGGGCTATGACAGCTTTTTTGTAGCACACGGCTACAGCCCGGAAGCAAAAGAAATGCTGACGAGCGGTGTGATCGACAATATTAACGGAATGGAATACGATGGTTCATTATTTAAGCGGGCGGATTTCCGCGTGGCCCCTCATAATTCTTATATTACCTTTGAAAATATCGAAAAAGGCGCGGAGAAGGTCGGAGCTGAAATGGATACCCCTCCGGAACCTTTGGATTTTGTGAAAAAGGAAGAGGTATCAGGGGATGAGGCATCATCTGTTGAAGTTTCCTACTACGGCAATCCTTCATTCTCGCCGGTTTATGAGTATGACCAGAAAGCGAAGAAGTACAGCAGGATGTCCGGAGGAGAAAAGACAGCGGATTATGAATCCGGTGATCCCGTTCTTTTGGATAACATCTTCATTATTGAAGCTCCCCATAAAATCATTGATGATTACGGCCGCAGGAGCATCGATTTTGAATCCGGCGGAAAT
Source organism: Bacillus salacetis (assembly GCF_049177075.1). Taxonomy (GTDB): domain Bacteria; phylum Bacillota; class Bacilli; order Bacillales; family Bacillaceae_B; genus Rossellomorea; species Rossellomorea salacetis_A. Next base: position 355,178 of record NZ_CP185377.1, read on the forward strand.
GCGTATCTCCTTCAGCGCGGAAAGCTGTTGAAAGTGCAGTGGGAAAACAAGAATGGAAGAATCGTGCCTGCCGGGGATGCAAGCTTCATTCCCGGAAAGACATGGATCAATATCATACCTGAAAATCCAGGGTTAGAAGAATTCGTCACAGTACAATAATTGAATAGAAGGAGAAATGATCATGCAAATCAATAAAATTAAAGGTAAGGAATTGGACCAGCTTTTCAATGCGATTTTATCCCTCCAAGATATCGATGAGTGCTATCGTTTCTTTGATGATCTTGCGACAATCAATGAAATCCAATCTCTTGCTCAGCGCCTGGAAGTGGCAAGGATGCTTGAAGAAGGTAAAACCTATCATAAGATTGAAGCGGAAACAGGTGCAAGTACAGCAACAATCTCCCGCGTGAAACGCTGCTTGAACTACGGAAACGACGCCTATCAAATGGTGCTGGATCGTGTCGGCAGCCAAAAGGAAGAAGAAGAATAACCCGCCGGCCATCCGGTTAAAGGACCGTCACAGAACACTGTGCCGGTCCTTTTTATGTTGTAGCACTTTACCGCACTACCGCAGCGGGGGACAGTCCCCCACTGCTTTAATGGGGTAAAGCAAGAACAATAATTGGAAATAGAACCCACTTCAACCCTCTACGGCTCCCTCGTTAATTGTCGATAGGAATGGTATAATGTTTTAATGGAATTGAAAGAATTGGAGGATGTAAGGATGTACGATGTCAGAGAGTGGCGCCATGTGTTTAAGCTCGACCCTGCCAAGGAGATCAGCGATGATGATTTGGAGAAAATCTGTGAATCTGGAACGGATGCGGTGATAATAGGCGGGACGGATGATATCACCCTTGAAGGTGTCCTGGATCTGATGGCGAGAGTCCGAAGGTATACAGTGCCGTGCGCTCTCGAGGTCAGCAATATGGAATCTCTTACACCGGGCTTTGACTTTTATTTTATCCCGACCGTATTGAACAGCGATGATCCAATGTGGCTGAAAGGCCTCCATCATCAGGCGGTGAAAGAATACGGGGAGATCATGAACTGGGACGAGATCCTGGTGGAAGGCTACTGCATATTGAACGGAGATTGCAAAGCAGCAAAACTGACAGGTGCCAAGACAGATATCTCAAAAGAGGATGTTGCTGCCTATGCAATGATGGCCGAAAAAATGTTTCACCTGCCCATCTTCTACCTGGAATACAGCGGAACGTACGGGGACATTGAATACGTCCGCGAAACAGCAAGAGTGCTGGAAAACACAACACTCTTCTACGGCGGCGGAATCAAAACACCGCAGCAGGCAAAAGAAATCGCAGAACACGCAGACGTCATCGTCGTCGGGAATATCCTCTACGACGATTTAAAGGCAGCCTTGAAGACCGTTGAGGCAGTGAAGTAAAGAAGTTTAACTAATATATTTATGTTCCTAGCATGAAGGACTGTCCAGGGAATTTATCTTATATTTATTGTCTTACTAAAGACTCAGTGTTGTTTGGAGCGGAAGGGGGTGCTACTCCTGCGGGATAAGCTGGACAGGTGAGACCCCGCAGGCGCAGCCGAGGAGGCTCACCGCCAGCCCCGCGGAGTAGTGCCCCCTGGAGCGGAAAACAACCAGCACACAAATATATAGTCTTCATATAAACAACAGTACTTGATATAATAAGAACAAATGTTCGTTATGGTGGTGGAAAATAAAAATGCAATTTTTAACAGATCGATTACTGAATGGAATGAACCCCCAGCAGGCCGAAGCCGTCAAAGCAACTGAAGGCCCGCTCTTGATCATGGCAGGTGCCGGCTCCGGGAAAACCCGTGTGCTCACACACCGCATCGCCTACCTGATGGTAGAAAAAGGAGTCAACCCTTACAACATCCTGGCGATCACCTTTACAAACAAAGCAGCAAGAGAAATGAAAGACAGGATCGGCAACATCCTCGGAGGAGTAGCGGAAGAAATCTGGATTTCCACATTCCACTCCATGTGTGTCCGCATCCTCAGACGTGACATTGACCGTATCGGTTTCAACCGCAACTTTACAATCCTGGATTCAACAGACCAGCTATCCGTCATCAAGTCCATCCTTAAAGATAAGAATATTGATCCGAAAAAATTTGATCCTAGATCTGTCCTCGGTTCCATTTCTTCAGCAAAAAATGAACTGAAAACACCCGAGGAATTTTCGAAAGAAGCCGGAAGCTATTATGACAATGTCGTATCGGACGTATATGAAGAGTATCAAAAGCGTCTCCGTAAAAACCAGGCGCTTGATTTTGATGATCTGATCATGACCACGATCCAATTGTTCCAGCGTGTTCCGGAAGTACTGGAATTTTACCAACGGAAATTCCAATACATCCACGTGGATGAGTATCAGGATACCAACAGAGCGCAGTATATGCTCGTAAAAATGATGGCTTCCCGTTTTCAGAACCTCTGTGTCGTAGGGGATTCCGACCAGTCGATCTATCGCTGGCGCGGAGCGGATATTGCCAACATCCTTTCTTTTGAAAAAGATTATCCAAGAGCAAATGTCATCCTATTGGAGCAGAATTACCGCTCAACGAAGACGATCCTGCATGCGGCCAATGATGTCATCCAAAAGAACATGAACCGAAAACCCAAGAACCTTTGGACTGAAAATAACCAGGGTGAAAAGATCACCTATTACAGAGGGGACAGCGAGCAGTCGGAAGCTCAGTTCGTTGCCGGTAAAATCAAAGAAATGACAGACAGCGGCAAGCGGAAATTCTCTGATTTTGCCATCCTTTACCGTACAAATGCACAGTCGCGTGTAATGGAGGAAATCCTGCTGAAATCCAATATTGAATACAGCATCGTAGGAGGCGTAAAGTTCTACGACCGTAAAGAGATCAAGGACATCCTTGCCTATCTGAGACTGATAGCCAATCCCGATGATGATATCAGCCTGCGACGCGTCATCAATGTCCCGAAAAGGGGTATCGGATCGACATCGCTTGATAAAATCGCCAATTACGCTGCGATGAATGACCTTTCAATGATGCAGGCCTTGGAGGAAGCTGATTTTATCGGCCTCAGCCCGAAAATCACCAAATCCGTCATTGAATTCAAGGACCTTGTGAAAGGCTATACACAAATGCAGGAATATCTATCTGTCACGGAACTTGTGGAAGAAATCCTTGAAAAGTCCGGTTACAGGGAGATGCTGAAAGCCGAGAAATCCATTGAGGCGCAGAGCCGCCTGGAAAACATCGACGAGTTTTTATCTGTTACAAAGAGCTTTGAAGAGAGCAACGATGATAAATCTTTGGTCGCCTTCCTGACAGATCTTGCCCTTGTGGCGGATATCGATAAGCTTGATGATGATGAACAGCCGAAAGATGCGGTCATTTTGATGACACTACATGCTGCCAAAGGGCTTGAGTTCCCTGTTGTCTTCCTGATGGGACTTGAAGAAGGGGTATTCCCTCACAGCAGGTCGCTTATGGATGAAGAAGAGATGGAAGAAGAGCGCCGACTGGCGTATGTGGGCATCACGAGGGCTGAAGAAGAGCTATTCATGACAAATGCCCAGATGAGGACGCTATTCGGGCAGACGAAAATGAATCCGGTCTCCAGGTTCATTGCAGAGATTCCGGAAGATCTCATTGATAACTTTGAACCGGAAAAAAGAAGCCCGTTCTCATCCGGAGGTAAAGCCGGTGCAGCAACTGCTTCAAGAACCCAGCAGCCGGCACGGAGAAAACCTGTTTCACGTCCTGTTCCAACGACTACAGGCGGAGAAGGGATCTCCTGGCAGGTTGGTGACAAAGCCGCACACAAAAAGTGGGGCACAGGAACGGTTGTCAGCGTGAAAGGCAGCGGAGATGGAATGGAGCTTGATATCGCATTCCCGAGTCCAACAGGCATCAAACGCCTATTGGCGAAGTTTGCTCCTGTTGAAAAAGTATAATTTGACGAGAAAGGGCTGTTATTGTGGATATCAAAAGCGCAGAGCAAAAAGTTACCGAACTTCATAATCTGTTAAATCAATATAATTATGAATACCATGTGCTGGACAAGCCATCAGTTCCCGATGCCGAATACGACCGGGTGATGAATGAACTTATTGCCATTGAAAATGAATTCCCGGAGCTGCGGACGGCCGATTCACCTACACAGCGGGTGGGCGGAAGCATATTGGAGGCTTTTGAAAAAGTTGAGCACAGAACTCCCATGCTCAGTCTCGGAAATGCTTTTAACGAAGATGATCTCAGGGATTTTGACCGCAAAGTCCGCCAGGCTGCAGGTGAAGACTATGCTTATGTATGTGAATTGAAAATTGACGGACTGGCGGTTTCCCTGCGGTATGAAGACGGCCTGTTCATCCAGGGGGCGACAAGGGGAGATGGAACGACCGGCGAGGATATCACCGCCAATCTCAAGACCATCAAATCGATCCCGCTCCGGATTCCGGAGTCCCTCACAATGGAGGTGAGAGGGGAAGCCTTCATGCCGAAGAGGTCCTTCGAGGCTCTGAATAAGGCGAAGGAAGAACGGGAGGAAGAGCCGTTCGCCAACCCACGTAATGCAGCGGCCGGTTCATTGCGCCAGCTTGATCCACGCGTTGCGGCATCACGCAACCTGGACATCTTTCTATACTCCATTGCTGATGTCGGCGAAACGGGTGTCGATTCACACAGCGAAGGCCTGGACCTATTGGATAAGCTGGGTTTCAAAACCAATAAAGAAAGAAAAAGATGCAGTAACATTGATGAAGTCATCCAATATGTTGAAGGATGGGTCGAGAAACGCCCGGACCTTCCGTATGACATCGATGGCATCGTCATTAAAGCGGATTCCCTCCAATTGCAGCAGGAGCTTGGTACGACTGCTAAGAGTCCAAGATGGGCGATTGCATACAAGTTCCCTGCAGAGGAAGTAGTCACACTGCTGAAGGATATTGAGTTGAGTGTCGGCAGGACGGGAGTCGTCACCCCTACTGCACTCCTTGAGCCGGTGAAAGTAGCCGGTACAACGGTACAGCGTGCATCCCTGCATAATGAAGACCTGATCAGGGAAAAGGATATCAAAATCGGTGACTATGTCGTTGTGAAAAAAGCAGGGGACATCATCCCGGAAGTGGTGAATGTCCTTGAAGAAAGGCGTACGGGAGACGAGCAGGATTTCCGCATGCCTGAGAATTGTCCGGAATGCGGAAGCGGTCTTGTCAGACTTGAAGAAGAAGTGGCTCTTCGCTGCATCAATCCAAAGTGTCCTGCTCAAATCAGGGAGGGACTGATCCATTTCGTTTCACGGAATGCGATGAATATCGACGGACTTGGTGAAAAAGTCATCAGCCAGCTGTTTAAAGAAGGGTTGATTGTCGACGTCGCCGATATCTACCGGCTCCAAAGAGAACAGCTTTTACAGCTGGAAAGGATGGGCGAGAAGTCGGTCGACAACTTGCTGAATGCCATTGAAGCATCAAAATCCAACTCGCTGGAAAGGCTGCTGTTCGGTTTGGGCATCCGCCATGTCGGAGCAAAAGCAGCCAAAACACTGGCGCAGGAATTCGAAAACATCGACAACCTCAAGAATGCCTCAAAAGATCAATTGACAGCCATCAATGAAATCGGTGATAAGATGGCAGACGCGGTTGTTGCATATTTTGAAAAAGAAGAAGTGTCCGAGCTTATCAACGAGCTTCAAACAGCGGGAGTCAACACGGAATACAAGGGACCTAAACCGGTGAAAGCGGAAGAAATCGACTCTTATTTTGCAGGGAAAACGATTGTCCTTACCGGAAAGCTTGAACAGCTCGGCCGTAATGAAGCAAAACAGAAAATAGAAGAGCTCGGCGGGAAAGTGACCGGTTCTGTCAGTAAGAAAACAGACCTTCTCATTGCCGGGGAGGATGCCGGTTCGAAGCTGGCGAAAGCCGAGGAGCTTGAAATTGAAATATGGGACGAAGAGAAGCTGATTGGAGAACTTAACCGTTAAAGGTGGAGAAATACATGAAGAAATGGTTGGCTGCAGCCGCTGCTGCTCTTTTGCTGGGCGGCTGTACTCCTGCTTTTGAAATTGAAAAACAGGAACAAGTGGTGGAAGAAGATGAAAATCAGCAATCGGAAAAAGCGATCATCCCTAATTACCAGATTTCCGATAAATACTATAAAACATTGCTGCCATATGAATCAACGGATACCAGAGGGATGGTCGTCAACAACCTGCAATCCCGCTATGATATAGACGTATTTGAATCAGGCCTGGTCAGGATGGCCAAAAATGCTTTCTCGACTGATCAGTACTTGTTCAAAGAAGGACAGGTTCTAGATAAAGCAACGATTCAATCCTGGTTGAACAGGAAGTTTACAAGCGAGCAGTTAGAAGAAAAAGGGTTGAAAGAAGAGCAGAACGTCGGCCTTAATCCAGTAGAAAATACCCCAGGGGAAGGGAAGGATACGCCTATCTATCTCGCCCATGTGATTGAACATAACTACTTGGAAAAAGTCGAAGATAACAAGATTCAATTGGCTGGAGTGGTGGTAGGCCTCGCGTTGAATTCAGTTTCTTATTATCAGGACCAGAATACCGGTGAAACACGCCAGACAAACATCAGCCACGATGAAGTCCGGCAGCAGGGGGAGCAAATAGCCCAGGAAGTCATCAAGAGGCTGCGGGAGAAACCGGAGCTTGATGGAATTCCGATTACCATTGCGCTATTCGAACAATCGAGCAAAGATACCGTCACTCCAGGGAGTTATTTTGCCTATGCGACAGTAGATGCGGGGAGTGCGTCGATCGGCGAGTGGCAGGGTGTGAATGAAGAACACTACTTTTTCCCGTCAGTACAGGCTGAACAAAATCATCCAAAATACTTGAAAGTGTTCAATGATTTCAAAGATAAAATTGAATCCTACTTCCCGAATTATGTCGGTGTGGTCGGATATGCCTTTTTTAAAGACGGAAAGATGGAGAACATGGAGATAGATATACCCATTCAATTCAACGGAAAAGCCGAAACGATCGGCTTCACGCAGTACACAGCGGAGCTTGCCGCTGAACTGTTTCCAAAGGAAATGAATGTTGAAATCGAAATCACCTCAGCTGATGGGGCAGAAGCGTTGATCGTCCTGAACCAGCAGGGTGAGCCGTTTGTCCATATTTATGAATAATGGTGGAGACTGACTTTTACAGGTCAGTCTCTTTTTTTGTTTCGAAAAAATTCCTGGATGCATAGGGGGATTTAACTTGGAGAAAAATAAGTTCGTCATTACTCGCCAATGCAAGCTTGGACGTCAGCTGGCAGGAAGGATTACATTATTCAAAAATAATTTATTGTTTTTTAAGAAATTAGCTGTACTTTAAAAAATGTTTTTTTTTAAGTAGTTTCTCGGCATTTATTACGAAAGGTTGATTGGAGCGGAGGGTGTGTGACCTCCTGCGGGAATAGCGGGACAGGTGAGACCCCGCAGGCAAATCCAGCTCCAGCGGCCAGCGACTAGCAGATTTCGGTCTCCTTCCTTGCGATAAGTCATCATCAACTCACTTTGTTCGTTGTGATTCCTTTATCTCATCCAGGAGCCCTCCAATCTGTACGTCGCTAACCGGCCGCTTACGCTTTTTATGAAGCCGAGGAGGCTCAACGCCCGCCCCGCGGAGTCGCACACCTGGAGCGGAAATCAACTACCCCATCCGAATAGCAACAATGAATACGAGAAGGGTTTTTAATTAGAGAAGAGAGGTGAAAAACAGGAAGAAATCTAACCGAATTACAATTTGCAATAGGTATATTTGAACAAATTTTGAATTTAATTTTATAAATTTTTCTGAATATATATATGTATTAAAGCGCTTTCATAGAATTATTTATGCAAATTAGCTGTATAAATAATCAGTTACGAAATTATATTCAGAACATTCTAAATGATAATGGGTTTAATCTATGTTACGATTGTTAATGTTGTAGAGTTATTCCTGGCTCATCGGGCTTATTCATATCCTTTACGGGAAGGAATCTTTATGAATAAGTTTACAAGTGTGATGCATAGGGTAAAAAAGAGCGTCAGATGTAAAAAGCAGCAAATCACCTTAGAGTTTCAATAACAAAGAACATTAATAAAAAATTGGAAGGAGAATGCAGACTACACATGGATACTGCTACTTTAGTTACGTTTATAGTTTATTTAGTCGGTATGTTAGCAATTGGTATTATTTCTTACAGATTAACAAGCAATTTATCTGATTACGTTTTAGGAGGACGCAGCTTGGGGCCGGGTGTTGCCGCACTTAGTGCCGGAGCATCTGATATGAGTTCATGGTTACTGCTGGGTCTGCCGGGAGCTGCTTATGCATCCGGACTTGGATCTACATGGCTCGCGATTGGACTTATCATCGGTGCTTACCTGAACTGGAAATTTGTTGCTTCCAGACTGCGCTCTTACACAGAGATTGCAAACGATTCAATCACTGTGCCTGACTTTTTTGAAAACCGTTTTAAAGACGGTTCCCGTTTACTTCGTGTAATTTCTGCACTTGTAATCCTGGTTTTCTTCACTTTCTATACTTCATCAGGTCTTGTTGGTGGAGCGATCCTGTTCCAGGAATCATTTGACATGAGCTATACTACTGCACTTCTAATCGGTGCGATCGTTATTATTTCTTACACATTCCTTGGCGGATTCCTTGCGGTCAGCTGGACTGACTTCATCCAGGGTATCCTGATGTTCCTTGCTTTAATCGTAGCGCCGATCGTTGCGATTACAGAGCTTGGCGGCTGGGGAGAAACGATGGATCAAGTAACAGCGGTTAACGCTGACGGACTTAACCTTTTCGCTGGAGCTTCAGCGATCGGTGTCATCTCATTGCTTGCATGGGGTCTTGGCTACTTTGGCCAGCCGCATATCATCACTCGTTTTATGGCATTGAAATCTACAAAAGATGTACCGAAAGCACGCTGGATCGGTATGACTTGGATGATCCTTGCGGTTGCAGGTGCTGTATTGGTTGGTCTTGCAGGTATTGCTTACTTTGCAGATGCACCACTAATCACAGATGCGGCCGATAATTCCGAGAAAGTATTCATCTTGTTTACAGATGTACTGTTCAACCCTTGGGTTTCAGGTATCCTGCTGGCAGCTATCTTGTCTGCTATCATGAGTACAATCGATTCCCAGCTTCTTGTTTCATCAAGTGCTCTTGCGGAGGATTTCTACAAAGCAATCATCCGTAAAGATGCTTCTGATAAAGAGCTTGTATGGGTTGGCCGTGCAGGGGTAATCCTTATCGCTGTCATTGCTGTACTTCTGGCTCTTGGAGGTAATCCTGCAAATGAAAATGCTTCAAGTATCCTGGATCTTGTAAGTTACGCATGGGCTGGATTCGGATCAGCATTTGGACCGGTCATCGTGCTGGCACTATTCTGGAAAGGCATGACACGCAATGGTGCTTTAGCTGGTATGATTGTTGGTGCCGTAACAGTTGTTGTATGGCCGATGCTTGGTACGGATCTTTACGAAATGGTTCCGGGCTTCATCCTTGCTACAATCGCTGTCTTCATCTTCTCTAAAGTTGGACCACAGCCAACTGAAGAGATGAAAGCTGAATACGATGCAGCTGTAGCTAACGATGTAACAAAATAATAATTGAAATGAAACCGCCGGTCGTGTTTTCAATGCGACCGGCGGTTTTTTATTGTGAAGAAACTTTAATGCTTTACCGCGCGAAAAGGGACAGTCCCTCTTCGTGCGGTAAAGCATTAACGCATGTTTACAGCTTTCGGGTGCCGGGTAAGAATTTAATAGAAATAAATAATAAGACTGGAGGAATGGAAAATGAAAAAACGTAATTTATTTGCAGCAGTTCCACTCACAGCAGGTCTTTTATTAGCTGGTTGTGCGGATGATGATGCATCGGAAAACGAAGAAGTGATTGAACAGGAAGCAGAACAGGATGCTAACGAAATTGAACAAGAAGCAGAAGAAGGCGTCAATGAAGTAGAGGAAGAAGCAAATGATATCGAACAAGACGCCGAGGAAGCTGGCGACGACATTGAAGAAGCAGCGGAAGATACTGGTGATGCCATTGATGATGCTGCGGATTCAACAGAAGAGGAACTAGAAGATGAAGCTAATGAAGCACTTGATGAAGCGGAAGAAGAATTGAACGAAGACGAATAATAAAGGTTAATATAACAAGCGTCTGTCATCCGGCAGGCGTTTTTTGATTTTAATGTATTAAGGGTTTCAGACATGCCGATAATGCTACTGAAAAGGAAGCTTCCATGGTCAAAAAAGAAAAAGGAAGGAATCAGCATGAAGAAGGTAGTATTACTCCTCATTTCCGCGATAACCGTAACACTCGTTGTGTTCAGCATTTATCCATCATATATCAGTTCTCCCGGTCCCTCTCAAAAAGAGGAAGTTCTCATCGATGAGGCAGCCGTTTTTTCAGAAGTCATTGAATCAGAAAAGAAATTTTCAGAAGAGGAAACGACACACTATTTGGAAAAAGTAGCGTTCGATTATCTGACGCCGGATATCGAAATCAATCCAAGTGAGATAAACAGTGACAGTTTTGCGATAGTCGGGATAGGGGACTCGCTGACACTTGGAACAGGCAGCAAGAAAACGAAAGGTTATTTAGAGCAAATAAAATCGTACTATGAGAATCAAAATGACGATGTCGTTTTGGTTAACCACGGTGTCTATGGGGCACAGGCCCATCATTTGATCAAGATGCTTGATGATCCGGATTTGCAAAGAGATATTGAACAGGCGGATGTCCTTTTTATGACACTCGGTGGAAATGATCTGGTCTCTGTTTTCAACCGTAACTTTACCGATTTGACAATCGGGGATTTTACGAAAGGAGAAGAGAACTTCAAGGCTGATCTGCGTAAAATCATGTCCACCATCCGTCTCCTTAATGAAGATGCCCCTGTTTACTTCATAGGCATTTTCAATCCGGTATTCGAATCCCTGGGAGAGGTGAAAGAATTTGATGAAATCATCAGCTCCTGGAATGTTTCAACAAAGGGCCTGCTGGAAATGTATCCTAATACAACATTCATCTCCATTCAGCATTTATTTGAGAAGGATACCAATCTATATTTGTCTGAAGATCTCTTTCACCCCAATGATGAAGGGTATAAACGAATCGGGGAGGAAATCATTTCGAGGACAGAGGAGATACTAATGGTTCAGAGAAATCCCTTGTAATTGCATTTTTTGAACAGGTGACATATAGTGTAGGGAATTCGAGAGGAACATACGGAGGTGGATGAAAGTGGAAAGACCCGGCGTAGATGATTATTTACAGCAGGGAATGTACGGCCAAAAGCAGACAAAACCGGATGAGCGGCGGAAGTTTTTGGGGACCATAAGGGAGAGAATTGTGTTTGCCCTGACACAGAAGCAAGTAAGAAGAAAAGGGACACTCCCGCAGATCGATTCCCTGATGAAAGAAAATAAGGGAGCGCACCTCTTCCTGAATGGGAATATGAGTTATACGTACCTGTCGAAATATATCAAACTGGCAGGGAAGTATGATATTCAATATACAATGGTGACGAACAAAGAGCATAATACGGACATCGGCCTGGTGCTCGCCTACGGTCATGCGATTGATAAAGAAGAAATCTATATTGATGAAGATGAAGTAATAAAGCCGGATATACCAAAAGCCAAAACCAAGAAGAAATCCTTCTTCGCAAAACTATTCAAATAAAAACCGGGGCGTGACAGTCACGCCCCGGTTTTTGTCGAATCCCCGGCAAACATTTTCTGCTTAAAGAGCCACTTCAGGAAGAGCGGAACGATAAACAGGATGAACAATATCCGAAAAAGGTGATATCCCGTTATGATCGACAGGTCCGCGTGAAGCGCCTGGCCGACAAGGGCCATCTCTGCCATTCCCCCTGGAGCCATGCTCAGGAACGAAGTAATGAACGAGATGTGATGGGAGGCCATCAAGACCGCTCCCAGTCCAAAGGTGAAGGCGACGAGTATTACGGAAGTCGCCGCGGTCAGGCCGATGAATTTTGAAAGTGAACCGGAGCCCTCGAATTTCATCATCTTACTGAAATAAACTCCCAAGAAAATCTGGGCTGCGATAATGGCGGCGTCCGGCATGTGAGGTGCTGCAACCCCGGAGGCAGACAATATGCCGATTCCCAGGATGGGACCCAGCAGAGTGGGTGTAGGCAGTTTCAGCTTCACTGCCAAAAGGGCAGAGACAACCGCAACGGCAAATAAGATCAGCAGCGGCCAGCTTAAGTAAAGCTCCACTGCTGCAGGTCCTGCAGCCGCCCCGTCCTTATCTCCTTGAAAGATGGGGCTGAAGGCCATGAAGGGGACGATAAAAATAACCGAAAGCAGCCGGATAACCTGGATGATGGTGACGACTGTGACATCAATATCCTCCAACTCTTCCCCCAGTACAACCATCTGTGACAGTCCGCCTGGAATGCATCCCGTTATGGTGGACTTTAAATTAACCCCGGTCAGTTTCGTAATCATAAGCGCCAGCGCGCTGCTGAATAAAAGAAGCAGAATGGTCAGAAACAACATCCAAGGCAGCTGTTGAATGATCTCAATAGCGGTATCCCGCGAAAACGACTGTCCAATCGTATACCCGACGATAATCAGGCCGATATTCCGGAAGACCGGCGGCCAATAGACCTGAAATTTCGTCAGTTTCTCTGCAGTGTACACGGCAGTCATGGAACCGAGCATCCATGCCAATGGAATATGGAGAGCGCTGAAGACCCAGCCCCCGGCAATGCCGATCAGCAGTGTATATATAAGTTTTACAAACATAAAATCCCTTCTTTGTGAACATCGCTTTGATGAAATTAAGCTTACCACATAAAGAATGGAAAAAAGAAACCGTCTGCTTATCTTTCTATATTAATGAAGAAACTCATCACCAACTTATACTTTTCTTCAAAAAAGAACATCATGGTAGAATGAAGAACAAGACTGTCCAATAGATTTAACACCGAAATGGCGGGACTTAGTTGCCATTTTGGCTGAAATTTTGATATTATCAATAGTATTGCTAGTGTTCGAAATTTTGCGGAGGTGAAAGAGAATGTCAAGAATCTCAGAAGATCAAGTAAAGCATGTGGCTCACCTTGCCCGTCTTGCGATAACAGAAGAAGAAGTACAAAAGTTCACGACTCAACTGGATGCTATCATCGGTTTTGCGGAACAGTTGAATGAACTAGATACACAGAATGTCAACCCGACATCACACGTTCTGGAAATGAAAAATATCATGCGTGAAGATAAGCCTGTAAAAGGTCTGCCGCAGGAAGAAGTCTTGAAAAACGCACCAGACCACCAAGATGGACAAGTCCGTGTGCCATCTGTTTTAGAATAGGAGGGAAAATCGATGTCATTATTCGACCATAAATTAGCAGAACTTCATGAGCTGATGCAGAAGAAAGAAGTATCTGTCAGCGACTTAGTCGATGAGTCTTATAAAAGAATCGGCGAGGTTGAAGGGAAAGTAAAAGCATTTTTGACGCTGGATGAAGAGAATGCGCGTGCAAAAGCAAAAGAACTGGATAACAAAATCGGTACGGACGAAGCAAAAGGCCTTCTGTTCGGAATGCCGATCGGTGTCAAGGATAACATCGTGACAAAAGGCCTTCGTACCACTTGTGCGAGTAAAATCCTTGAAAACTTCAATCCGATTTACGACGCAACCGTTGTAAACAAGCTTCGCGATGCAGAAACCATCACAATCGGAAAACTGAACATGGATGAATTCGCAATGGGTTCTTCTACTGAAAACTCCGCTTTCCAGAAAACAAGCAACCCATGGAATCTTGAAACAGTTCCAGGCGGTTCTTCAGGCGGTTCGGCAGCATCTGTTGCGGCGGGCGAAGTTCCATTTTCACTAGGATCTGATACAGGCGGTTCCATCCGCCAGCCGGCAGCATTCACAGGAACAGTCGGATTGAAACCTACATATGGACGTGTTTCCCGTTTTGGACTAGTGGCTTTCGGCTCTTCTCTTGACCAGATCGGACCGATCACACGCAATGTTGAAGACAATGCCTACCTTTTACAAGCCATTGCCGGTGTGGATGAAAATGATACAACATCAGCAAACGTTGAGGTGCCAAACTATGCTTCAGCTCTGACTGGTGACGTGAAAGGATTAAGAATCGCAGTGCCGAAGGAATATCTTGCTGAAGGTGTCGGCGAAGAGGCCCGTCAATCCGTAATGGCGGCATTGAAGCTGCTTGAAAGCATGGGAGCAACAGTCGATGAAGTTTCCCTGCCTCACTCAAAATACGGGGTGGCTACTTACTATATCCTTGCTTCCTCCGAAGCTTCATCCAACCTGAGCCGTTTCGACGGAATTCGTTACGGCTACCGTACACCTAATGCGGAAAACCTTCTTGATCTTTACAAAAAGACCCGTGCAGAAGGATTCGGGGATGAAGTGAAGCGCCGTATCATGCTTGGGACATTTGCGCTGAGCTCCGGGTTCTATGATGCTTATTATAAAAAAGGACAGCAGGCCCGTACGCTGATCAAAAAAGACTTTGAAGATGTATTCGAAAATTATGATGTCATCATCGGACCGACAACTCCGACTCCGGCGTTCAAAATCGGTGAAAAAATCGATGATCCGCTTACAATGTATGCGAATGATATTTTAACAATACCTGTGAACCTTGCGGGCGTACCGGGAATCTCAGTTCCATGCGGCTTCTCAAAAGAGGGTCTTCCTCTTGGGCTGCAAATCATCGGAAAGCACTTTGATGAAAGCACAATCTACCGCGTAGCACACGCTTATGAGCAAGCTACAGACTTCCATAAACAGAAACCACAATTGTAAGGGGTGAAATCAATGAACTTTGAAACGATTATCGGACTTGAAGTCCACGTTGAGCTAAAAACAGATTCGAAAATGTTCTCGCCTGCCCCGAACCATTTCGGCGCAGAGCCAAACACGAACACAAACGTCATCGACCTTGGGTATCCGGGCGTTCTTCCAGTGGTCAACAAACGCGCGATCGACTTCGGTATGAAAGCGGCAATGGCCCTCAACTGTGAAATCGCCACAGATACGAAGTTTGACCGTAAAAACTATTTCTATCCTGATAACCCTAAAGCCTACCAGATTTCACAGTTTGACCAGCCAATCGGCGAAAACGGCTGGATCGAGATCGAGGTTGATGGTTACAAGAAACGCATCGGGATCACACGCCTTCACCTTGAAGAAGATGCGGGTAAACTGAATCACTCCGGTGACGGCTATTCACTGGTTGACTACAACCGCCAAGGTACGCCGTTGATTGAAATCGTATCGGAGCCTGATCTGCGTACCCCGGCTGAAGCCTATGCTTACCTGGAAAAATTAAAGTCGATCATCCAATACACTGGTGTATCCGACTGTAAAATGGAAGAAGGATCCCTTCGTTGTGATGCGAATATCTCACTTCGCCCGATCGGCCAGGAGAAATTCGGTACAAAAGCTGAACTGAAGAACCTGAACTCCTTCAACTTCGTGCGCAAAGGCCTTGAGCATGAAATCGTGCGCCAGGAAAAAGTATTGCTTTCCGGAGGCATCATCGAGCAGGAAACACGCCGCTTTGATGAAGCGACAGGCAAAACGATCCTTATGCGTGTAAAAGAAGGTTCAGATGATTACCGTTACTTCCCTGAACCGGATCTTGTCCTTCTTCGCATTGATGAAGAGTGGAAAGAACGCGTCCGTGCGGAAATCCCAGAGCTTCCTGACGCCCGTAAAAAGCGTTATGTAGAAGATATGGGACTGCCTGCGTATGACGCAATGGTACTGACTCTCACTAAGGAAATGTCCGATTACTTCGAAGAGACGGTTGCAGCCGGTGCCGATATCAAACAGGCATCCAACTGGCTCATGGGTGAAGTGTCTGCCTACATGAATTCAGAGCAGAAGGAGCTTCATGACCTGCCGATGACACCGGACGGCCTTGCCGGCATGATCAAGCTGATCCAGGACGGCACACTGTCATCCAAGATGGCGAAGAAGGTCTTCAAAGAGCTTGTTGAAAAAGGCGGCGACCCGGCACAGATCGTTAAGGAAAAAGGACTTGTCCAGATTTCTGACGAAGGCGAGCTGTTGAAAATCGTCACAGCAACACTGGATGACAACCCGCAATCCATCGAAGATTTCAAGAACGGTAAAGACCGTGCCCTTGGATTCCTTGTCGGCCAGATCATGAAAAAGACCAAAGGCCAAGCAAACCCGCCAATGGTCAACAAACTCCTGATCGAGGAAATGAACAAGCGTTAATAAGGTTTCTAATTGGACCCCCGACCGGCTGACGCCGGCGGGGGTTTTTTGTGATCGTGACAGTCACGCCCCGGTTTTTGTCGAATCGTCGATAGAACCAGGAAAGTGGTTGATAGAACAGGTGAATTCGTTGATAGAATGGGCAAAGTGGTTGATAGAAAGGCCAAACTCGTCGATAGGAGAACAAAACTCGTTGATAGAACAAACCAGAAGTGTCAGCGCCCAATAATAATTACGGTTTTCAGCTGATTTTCAGTTCAACTTGAACTGATTTTCGTTGAATACCTCCATTCTTTATAAGTCTTACTGCCCAAAGTTGGGAAACCTGAAATGGCTTTGTTTTAGGGTACTTTGTCCTATATTAAATGCGAGGGATATCACCTATATTTGATATGTAATCTAAATTTTTAGAAAAATCAGAATGGAGTGGTGTTATTAATGAAGAAAAAGATGATGGCTCTAGGTTTGACCGCAGGACTGATGGTGAGTCCGGCCCTTTCCTCAACAGCTTTTGGTGCTCCTGATTTATCAGAAAAAATCAATTGGAGCGAGAAAGCAGGTACCCCTGAATTTATTTCCGGAAAATTGACCGCCCCTTCTAAAAGTGATGCAGAAACTATTGTCTATAACTATCTCAATTCCAAAAAGAAAGATTTAAAGTTTACTGGTGATGCCAAAACTTCCTTTGAAGTGAAAGAGAAAAAGAAGGACAACCTCGGGTTTACATACCTTAAGCTGCAGCAGGTTTATAAAGGGACTCCTGTTTACGGTTCAGTAGTAACGGCCCATGTCAATAAAGATGGTGTGCTGACCGCGCTTTCCGGAGCAGCGCTTCCAGAGCTTGATAAAAAAGTAAAAGGCGAAAAGAAACTGAAGAAAAAAGAAGCTGTCACAATCGGTGAACAAGATCTTATCGATACGGTAGGCAGCCAGCCATCATACGAATATGAACCGACAAGTGAGATGGTCGTATTTGTAGAAGGTGGAAAAGCCAATTATGCCTATCTGGTAAACTATAACTTCCTTGCGCCTGAGCCGGGAAATTGGAACTACTTTGTTGATGCGTCAACAGGGGAAATTCTATCAAAAATAAATGAAATCCATACTGGAAAAGGCAATGGAGGCAAGCCAGGAGGCGGTGGAGAGCCAACTGCCGGCTCTAACACCGTTGGAACAGGAAAAGGGGTATTAGGTGATACGAAATCCATCAACACATATCTCTCTTCTTCAACGTATTATCTGCAGGATAATACAAGGGGCAGCGGGGTATTCACGTATGATGCGCAGACTCGCACAAGACTCCCTGGGAATCTATGGGCCGATGCTGACAATGTGCTGAATGCTTCCTATGACGGAGCGGCAGTTGATGCTCATGCCTATGCGGGAGAGACTTATGATTACTATAAAAATGTCCATAACCGCAACAGCTATGATGGGAATGGGGCAGCTTTGAAATCAACTGTCCATTACAGCCGCAGCTATAACAATGCCTTCTGGAACGGCCAGCAAATGGTCTATGGTGACGGGGACGGATCCACATTCATCCCGCTATCAGGAGCATTGGATGTCGTTGCCCATGAGCTGACGCATGCCGTGACAGATACAACCGCTGACTTGATCTATCAGAACGAATCCGGCGCGATCAACGAGTCGATGTCCGATGTATTCGGAACGCTGGTGGAACACCATGCCAACAATAATCCAGACTGGCTGGTGGGTGAGGACATCTACACTCCTAATAAAAATGGAGATGGCTTAAGATCCATGTCAGATCCGACAGTAGAAGGGGATCCTGACCACTATTCCATCCGATACACTGGAACCGGAGATAATGGCGGAGTCCATATCAACAGTGGTATCGGAAACAAAGCGGCCTATCTGTTAAGTCAGGGCGGCACTCACTATGGTGTAAAAGTAACAGGAATCGGCACTGATAAAGTCGGTAAAATCTATTACCGTGCCCTGACACAATACCTGACACCATCTTCAACCTTCAGCCAACTTCGTTCGGCGGCAGTCCAATCCGCGACTGACCTATACGGGGCTGGAAGTGCGGAAGTGGGAAGCGTCAACGCGGCCTTTGACGCAGTCGGCGTGAAATAAGCAATTCATATTCATAGCAGGAAGCACCATTCCCTTCAGGGGAATGGTGCTCTTTGCGTTATGCTATTCGGGTTGTGCCAGTTACGCCCCGAAATTTGTCGAATGGTCGATAGAACAAGGAAAGTGATTGATAGAATACCAGAACTCGTCGATAGATTGGTTGAACTCGTTGATAGAAAGACCAAACTCGTCGATAGAAGCATAAAACTCGACGATAGACACCTCCAAGTCTGTACACCGCACCATATCCTTTAATGCACTACCGCGCGAAGAGGGACAGTCCCTCTTCGCGCGGTGAAGCGTTAAAGCCCCGGCCGGCAGGAATCTCAGTGTGGTTCGGCGAATTGCTTTTATGAATGGTATCATTGTTATTACTTGGCCAGTGGCATACAGGCTGTACTCTTACATACGGTATGAACGCCAACTGGAAAAATAAAGGAGTTGAGCTGAATGGCAAAGGTGACACCGTTTTTAATGTTCCAAGGAAATGCGGAAGAGGCAATGAATTACTACACCTCACTAATTGATAAGTCTGAAGTAACCCGCATCACCAGATATGGTCCGGGTGAACCAGGCGAGGAAGGCAGTGTGATGCAGGCTGTTTTTAATCTGAACGGCCAGGAGATTATGTGCATAGACAGCAACATCCAGCATGACTTCACCTTTACACCTTCATTTTCTTTATTTCTGACATGCGACACAGAAGAGGAAATCGACCGGCTTTATGAGAAGTTATCAGAAGGCGGGGGCGTGTTGATGCCTATGGGTGATTATGGTTTCAGCAAAAAGTTTGGATGGATCAATGATAAGTTTGGCGTATCCTGGCAGCTGACACTGCCGCACTAAAAAAAATGCCTGGAGAGGGCTTTCGTCTTCTCCAGGCATTTTTTTGCGTTAACGCTCTAAAGCAGCGGGGGACTGTCCCCCGCTGCTTTAGAGTGTTAAAGTGCTCCTTCTGGTTCTGTGGCATAATCAATCTCAAAGCCTAAATCTTCAAGCATTTCATGGTCTTTTGTGCTTTCCTGGCCTGCGGTTGTGAGATAGTCGCCGACAAAGATGGAGTTGGCAGCATAGAGTCCAAGAGGCTGCAGGCTTCGCAGGTTGACTTCTCGGCCGCCTGAAATCCGGATTTCTTTTGTAGGATTGATATAACGGAAGAGCGCCAGTGCTTTCAAGCAGTAACGTGGATCCAGCTCATCGGTTCCCTCAAGCGGGGTCCCATCAATCGCATGAAGGAAGTTCACAGGGATGGAATCGGCATCCAAAGCTTTCAGGCTCCGCGCCATATCGATGACGTCTTCCTTCGTTTCCTTCATCCCGATGATGACGCCTGAGCAGGGGGAGATGCCTGCTTCTTTTGCCGTATTGACCGTCGTAACCCGGTCATCGTATGTATGGGAAGTCGTGATGTTATCGTGATGTCCTTTAGAAGTATTTAAATTATGGTTATAGCGGTCGACCCCCGCCTCTTTCAAACGTCTGGCCTGTTCAGGCTTCAAGATGCCAAGGCATGCGCAAATCTTCAGGTCATAGTTCTGTTTGATTTCTTCAACCGCGCTGATGACCGTATTGACATCACGGCTGCTTGGGCCCCGTCCGCTTGCAACGATGCAGTAGGTCCCGACATTCATCTTATGGGCTTGTTCGGCTCCTTGCAGCAATGTCTCTTTATTGACCATCCGGTAGGACTCGATCGGGGCATTGGAAATTGATGACTGGGCACAGTAGCCGCAGTTTTCCGGGCAAAGTCCTGATTTTGCATTCATGATCATGTTCAACTTAACTTTTTTACCATAATAATGTTTCCGGATTTGAAACGCCCCGTGAAGCAATAACAAGAAATCATCATCTGGGCAGTCCAGAATCGATAAGGCTTCCTCGTCCGTCAATTCAGCTCCATTGATCACACGTTTGGCAAGTTCATTCCAATTAACCATATTTATCCACTCCTTCTTTTGATAAAAAAATCCGGAAACAAGCTTTCCGGATGTAAGTTACTATGCAACTTTTCTATTGAGCGTATTGGTATTTTTTCGGATGGCTGCCATGAATCGAGGGGCGACTGCGCCCGCGAAAGCGGATAAAATGATATCTTTTGGCAGCGGAGCAAGCATCCAGGCCCAAGCCATGCCATAAGAAAATCCTTCAGGTGCATCTGCCCAGAAGATATAAGCAGCGTACATCCAGTTCGTGCCCAGGATATAGTTCACAGCCATACCGACAAGAGCGGCGATAATGAAGGTATTCTTTCCAGGCTTCGCCTCTGCCATTTTGCCGACAATATAGGCTACAAGAATATAAGAAAGAATGAATCCGAATGTTGGTTTCAATAGAACGCCAGGACCGCCTGAGAATCCTGCAAATACAGGAGCACCGACTAAACCGATCAGCGCATAAACAGTCATGGAAATGGCTCCCAGTCTGCTGCCGAGGATCAATCCGGCCAAAACACAGAAAAATGTTTGCAGTGTAATAGGAACACCGCCGATGACAAGCATGGATGTTAGATTGGCGCCGATTGCCATAAGAGCAGCAAACATGGCAGCCATTGTGATGTCGATTGCTTTGAGTTTCATAGTATGTATCCCCCTAAATGTATTCTGAAAATAGAATATATTAAAATCGCATTTTGTGTCAACCTAATTATCTAAATTGGTTAACATAAAATTAAAGAAGGAATTCTTTCACCGAAAGACGAAATAGAAGAGAAGGAATTTTTCAAAGGTGAGAAAATGAAAATACATATTATCGGCTCAGTCGGCAGCGGGAAATCCACGCTGGGAAGGAAGTTGTCCTCAGAATTGGACATTCCCGTATATGAATTGGACAATGTTGTCTGGCATAGGCATGAAAATGGAGATATCCGGAACAGCCCGGAAATCCGGGACAAAGAGTTTAATAGAATCATTGACCACGAGAAATGGATCATCGAAGGGGTGCATCATACCTGGACTGAACGGGGATTTCGGGAGGCGGATATCATCATTTTCCTGGATACGCCAATGGCGGTGAGGAAGTGGCGTATCCTTAAACGATTCACTGTGCAAAAGCTCGGGTTTCAGAAAGGGAACTACAAGCAGACATGGAGTATGCTGAAAAAAATGTATCAATGGAATGATCAGTTTGAGAAAAAAAGCAAACCGGAAATCCTGGAGATGCTCAAACTTCATCGGACGAAGCTCAAAATACTTACAGATAATAATCGCACAAAGGGGATTGCTCAATGAAATTCGTGTTTGATTTGGATGGTACGATTTGTTTTAAAGGTCAGCCGGTGTCAGAACGGATTATGGAGATGCTTGAAAAATTGACGGAGGAGGGACATGAGGTCATTTTTGCTTCCGCGAGACCGATTCGCGACATGCTTCCTGTGCTTCACCCGCGTTTTCATACCAACATTCTGATTGGCGGGAATGGCTCGATGATCTACCGAGACGGAGACCTGATTTTCTCCCAGGCTTTCCACGAAGATCACATTATACGGATCAAAGAGTTGATTGAAAAGCATGAAGCGTCTTATTTAATCGATGGGGACTGGGATTACAGTTATACGGGCCCTGCGAATCATCCGATCCTTGGCAACCTCGATCAGGCAAACCTGGCCAACTCAGTATCGGTTGAAAGTCTGTACGCAATTCTAAAAGTACTGATCCTGACAGCGGCGGACATTGACAAAATGGCTGAAGAGCTTGCTGAACTGGATGTCACTCTGCACACCCACAGAAATGAAAAAGTGATTGATATTTCTCCGAAGGGCATTGATAAATGGAACGCACTGAAAGCAATTGGCGTACAGGAGTCTGAGTATATTGCGTTTGGGAATGATGCCAATGATATTTCGTTATTTCAACATGCAAGCCATGCTGTGATGATCGGCTATCATGAGGAGCTGTCGGAGTATGCGGCCGAAACGATCGCACTTCAGGGAGACTGTGAAGAAGCGATCATCCGCAAGCTTGAGGAACTGGCGCAAAAGCAGCGATTGACCGTAGCGTGACTGGGTTATAGGGTTGCTATTGTGGCTGCCCATTCGATTGGGCATGGATCATTCGTGAGAGTAAAGGAGCGCAGGGAGGTTCTTATGAAAAGCTTCTATGGAGCATGAACATGGGGATTTGAGGCTTGGATGTCTTATAGAGTGCTCCTATGGTACATGAAACAGAGCGACAACAACCCTATTTGATGTCTTATAGAGGCTTCTTTGTACAAAAATCATTTTAATTTTTTTTCATCCTGCCTTTTTGGATGATTTTTTTGGCTAGGCGAAAATACATGTCCGCTTCGGCCTTGCTCTCCGCCTTTTGCATTAAGACGAGGTAATTTTGAAATCGAAGCTTGTCGACTGACGAGACTTTCAGCACAATTTTACGCATAGGGCACACTCCTCGGTACGGGACAAAATTGCGTCCAATTCTCTATTCAGAAAATTCTGTAAATAATGTATACTATTAGTAAATCATTCCAGAGGGTGAATGTAATGTCCTTAATTGAATTGATACTGTTACCGATGTTAATGGGAGGTATTGGTGGCTTAGGACATATTTTGGTTTTCAAAGGTGGCCGCTTTACATTTCCCCGTATTTTCGTTGATGAAGATGGAGAGAAGCACTATGTCTTTGGATCCTCAAAAGATATCATTATTGGGGTGTTGGCCGGTTATTTGTCAGTGTTGCCTGTCGTGGAAACTGTACCCGTCTGGTATGTGATTTATATCAGTTTATTATCTGGCATTGGTGGAAGTTCGGTAATCACGAGAAAAATCGAGCAAAACCTGGAAAGAACAAAATGGGAATACCTTCAAGAGCTTTCAAAATATCAGCTCGAGACGACCTCTTCTGTAGGAGGATCTTCAATGAATAATGAGGTGAAACCTGTTGGCGAAGTCCAAGAAAGAGAAGAAAACAACGGTTAAATTGCCCCCCGAGCAATATTCCAAAGCAGAGAACTATTTGGGAAAAATAAAGGAGGCAGATAGCGTAACCGAGCTGAAGTACTATTACGCGAAATTCAAGAGTATAATTGAGAGCTCCCAGAAATGTTAATAGCAAGGAGGCTGTCGCAGCAGCAGCAGTCTCTTTTTTTGTGTATGGTTCTTTCGCGGATGTTTTTAGTTGCAATGGATATGTAAATCGGTCTTTAATTAATTATATGCCTCTAGGCATATTTTTTACAAACAATACTTTAAAATAAAGTATAATTTCTTGTTAAATAGACAAAAGAGAAATAAGCTAAGAGTACGCTCGCAGCAGGATCAGCCACAAGGAGGAAATCAATGGAACTGAAGCAATGGTTTGAAAAGGGGCAGACCCCTGAAGAGTATATAAATTCGATGGACACCCACCAAGATAATTTAAAGAGAGTCTATGAGGGCTTTTCCATACCTGAAAATGAGAAGGAAAACCTGAAGCAGCTTGCAGCACAGAAGCTGAAAGTCATTGTATTGACAGAGGATTGGTGCGGCGATGCCATGGTGAACCTTCCGATTTTGTTGAAGATGGCCGAAGCAGCCGACATGGAAGTGCGGACTCTGAACAGGGATGAAAACCTGGAGTTGATGGATCAGTACTTAACGAATGGTACATCCCGTGCAATCCCGATCTTCATTTTCCTGGACAATGATTTCAACGAAGAAGCCGTGTGGGGTCCGAGAGCTCCGGTTGTTCAGCAGCTGGTGGATGAAGAAAAAGCGAAACTGCCGCCTCGCGATCATGAATCATTCCCGGAAGCACAAAAAGAGATGATTGGCAGACTTACTGCACAGTACAAAGAAAATGAAACAATCTGGTACGAAGTCTTCCAAAGTATCAAGACCACCCTTATGAACCAAGTCCAAATGTAATATTGGCGAGGACCGTTCCCAATCTGGCGACGGTCCTTTTTATGCATTAACGCATCACCGCGCTAAGAGGGACTGTCCCTTTTAGTGCTTTAAAGCGGTGGGGGACAGTCCCCCGCTGCTTTAAAGGGGTAAAGTGCGTGTGTAAATGGAACTGTTTCCCTCTTCACGAATTACGGAAATCACGGTATTCTATTAAGGAATACTGTTAGGGGGCAACAGCATGATCCATCAAAAGACAAACACCATTGTTATTGAAACCCTCGAAAAGTTTCCTCACAAAGTCAATATCAAGCTGGGGAAGATCCTGAAAGAACGCGGAATGACTCAAGGTGACCTGCACCGCCTCACCGGCCTGCGTGTTGCGACAATCAATGAACTTGTAAACTTCAAAAAGAAATCATTAACAGTCGCTCACTTGATATCTATCATGGCTGCCCTGAGAATTTGGGACCTTCGCGAACTGATTGAAATCGAGTTTGATGAAGAAGTGGTAGATTATTTCCGCAGTGAACGCCAGCAGATGAAAGACGGCTTCACATCAGACATGAAGAAGACCTTAGAGACAAACTTCGAGCGTATGAATCAATAACAATACTCATATATGTAAACGGCCCGCTGATGGCCGTTTTTTCTTTTTTACAGGATAAAGTAAAAAGAAATAAAGGAAATGGGCCTCTGCATCCAGAATTTAAAGCATAGGCAATGAATCTGTTAAAAATAGATGGTAAAATAGCAGGAAAATAACCGAGATAGGACATCAAAGGATTGAACCTGAGTTATAAAGGGAAACAAGAGTACGTAACCTCCTTATGGCATTCAATAAGGAAATAATGAAAGAGTGATAATGTGGGAGAAATCAAAGAGCAATATCTTTCGTATTTAAACCTGACCCTTGAACGGCCGAGCATCAACTACTTGCAGCGGCTCATCCAGCATCATCTAATTAGGATTCCATATGAAACATTCAGCAAGTTTCATTACTTTAACCAGAATAAAGAGTTTGTTCCAAGCCTGGAGCAATTTGTACATAATCTCCAAAACAGGGGATGGGGCGGAACCTGTTACACCCTGAACATCAATTTTGGACGCCTGCTCCGGGAACTGGGCTTTGACATCAAATTTGTACGTGTGAAACCCGGACACTTGGGCATCATGGTGAACATCCAGGACAGGAAGCTTTACGTTGATGTCGGCTACGGATCCCCGATCATGAAACCGGTGGAACTTGAAACCCGCAGGAAGCATATCCTGCACGGGTTTGGCGAGGAAATAACGTTCACCCAGAAAGATCAGGCACTGTATGAAATTGACCGCAAAGCCAACGGTAAGTCCTTTGTGAAAAAAGAAATAGTCTGGGTCCCGCTTGAAGAAGAGGACTTGGCGGAAGACATCAGTTCTTCCTATCAGGACAGTGAAAATAATGTTGTTATGAGGAGAATCACGGCTGTGCGTTTTCACGGCAACACTTGTTACTTTTTGCGCAACGGTACGATTAAAGCCATGACCTACCGTAACATCCGCGAGTATCAAATGCGGGATATGGATAAATGGATCAATACCGTTAATGAGATTTATCACTTTGATAAAGAATCCATTCAGGAGAGTGTCGACTTCCTGGAACAAAGGGATATAAAGATATTTACATAGACCTGTCAAAAGGATTTTCGCCTTTGGCAGGTTTTTTTGTTTGGAAAATGCAGAAATCCAAGGCTTTATTAGGGTGAAAAAATTTTTTCGGAAAAAGTGTAGGGGAAAGGGGGAGTTCGTTCGTCTATTAATATAGAGCCAGGTGAAAGGGGGGGAGAGAGTATTGGAGCAAGCGCTTGTTGAAAAGGTGAGAAACGGAAGCGACCACGCGTTCCGTGTCCTCATTGAAAAATATAAGCACCATGTTTTCCGTACAGTCTTCAGCATCCTTCGCAATCAAAAGGATGCTGAAGACGCGTCGCAGGAGGTTTTTGTGAAAATTTATACCTCTCTCCCTCAGTACGAGGATCAAGGGTTGAAAACCTGGATTACCAGAATTGCAGTCAATCATGCGATAGACTCCAAGCGAAAGACTGCCCGCCGTAATGAAGAAATGGCTGATAATCCTGCTGCCCTTCCCAAAGCAGATATACAGTTGGAGGACTATGAATCGGTAGAAGCCAAATTCGAGGAAAAGCAGCTGAGGCTCCTAGTCAGGAGGAGGCTTGGCGAGATGCCGGAGAATTATCGCAGAGTCATTCAAGACTACTACATAGAAGAGAAATCATATCAACAAATGGCGGAAGAACAGCAGGTCGGAGTGAAGACGATAGAAACCAAGCTCTATAGGGCCAGGCTCTGGATGAAAAAACACTGGAAGGAGGAAGAGTTTCGATGAAGCATGTTTCTTATGAAGAATGGCTGAAATACGTTGAGAATGAACTTAGTGAAAAAGTCCGCGAAAAGTACGAAGAGCACTTATACTCTTGTGATGATTGCATGGAAATCTATCTGACAGCCCTTGAGGCGAGCGAAACCTCCTTCCCGGGATTTTCTGAGGATCACTTTACCGATAGCATAATAGCTGACATTCAGCGTTACAAAGAGCCTGTTGAACCGGATGCCGGAAAAAAACAAAAATTTTATCAACGGGCGGCTTTCCATTATTTAATAGCTGCTGCCATGACGATTTTACTGATGTACACTGGTGTATTTCAGCAGCTGATCGGGTTTACAGAGGAGTTCGAACGTTCCTCACGCCCGTCCATTACAAACGAATTGATGAACAAAACGACTAACTTTATAGAGAACGTCGAAAAAGAAACTAGGGAGGAACAAAACTGATGAAAAAGAATCCAATTATTGCGTTTCTATTAGCATTTTTTCCGGGAGGGGGCCTTATTTATCTTGGGAAGGTGCTGAGGGGATTGTTTTATTCTGGGAGTACCTTAGGTGCCATTGTTACAGCATGGCTAATATTAATAACACACAATGGAGATGAAATGGCCATGCTAATCGTGGCGGGCGGCTTCCTTTTATATCTTATAAACATCATTGATACATCTGTCACAGCATCGAAATTATATAATAAGTCAGATACCGACAGGGAAGATACAAGTACTCCCGAATCAGAAAGGTTCTTTACCATCATTCTATCAACAGTCCCTGGACTCGGACACTTCCAGCTAGGACTGATGAACAGAGGAGTGACGTTACTGGCGGCCTTCCTGGGCATGGCAGTCATGATCATTTTTGTGACGGTCCTATCATCCCGCGGAGAATTTCTCGTCTTTTTGGCTTTCCTTCCAGTCTTGTGGGTATACAGCTTTTTTGACAGCATGCAGCAGCTTGCGAAGAAACAGCGCGGAGAAACGCTGGTCGATCAATCGATTCTGGAAGAGTTCGAGAACCGTCGGGAAGATGGAAAAAAGTCAAAATCATTGGCAACGATGCTTTCCATTTTTCCAGGAGCGGGACATCTATACCTGGGGTACCAGCGCAGAGGGATTCAATTGATGGCAGCCTTCCTGTTCTCGATTTACATTATGGATGTGATGCGGTTGGGAATCTTCCTTTTCCTAGTTCCAATCATTTGGTTTTACAGCTTTTTTGATGGCCTGCAAAAGGCATCCCGTTATGGAAAGGAACCGGTAGAAGATGTACCCCTCATTTCCTATCTCGTGAATCACCAAAAGTGGGTCGGAATCGGCCTGGTTGTGTTGGGAGTCTATTACTTGCTGACCAATATTGCGCTGCCGGTCCTTCAGCCCATCATTTATGAATATATGAATGTCGATGCTTACTTCTGGTTCGAACGGTACATTCAGACGGCTATTGTCTGCATTGTGCTAATAGGAGGCGGAATCAAGCTGTTGACAGGAAGCAAGAAGAAGGGGGAGGCTTCTCAATGAGAGTATGGAGAGTAGGATCGATTTCAATGGGGGCGGCATTGATTTTCCTCGGAGTAATGCCCTTCTGACACAGATTATGGAATGGGATGCAGCATATATTTTGACAGGGTGGTGGCCGTTCATACTAGTGGTATTGGGCGGAGAAATGCTATTCTTTATATTTTTTACCAATCAAGAGAATGGAAGGGTGAAATACGACCTGTTAAGTATCCTCTTTGTTGCAGTAATCGGTACTGCCGGGATTGGGCTTACCATTCTGCAGGCGACCGGTGTGATGGGAGCTATGCAGAACTGGATGACAGCTGAAGAAAAAACAGTGGAGATTCCGACATTTAATCAAAGTATTGAGGAAGGCATCAAGCGGGTCGTTTTGGATACCGGCCAGCAGGATCTGACCATTGAAGGAGGGACCGGCGATGAAGTAAGTATGTTCGGAACCTATCGCTCCACTTTTATAAAAGGAGAAAATAAATTGAATTCCCCGCAAGATTACCTGCACTACGAAGTGAAAGGCGACAGTCTGTATATCACGCTTAAGCAGCTTCCTGTGGATTCTAATCCATTTGGCAGCAGATATACCGAAATGAACGCAACGCTGGTAGTTCCGACAAAAGTGGGTCTGGAGGTTTTAGGGAACAATGGGTCGATTACAATGAAACCGAGACAATTGCTGAGTGATTGGTCAGTGACAGAAAGCTCCGAGGTGAATGTCATGTTGTCACAAGGAAGTGATATTAACCTTTTGGCACAGAATGTTGGAGATATAAAAGATAACGAGAATTGGAAGCTGAATCAAAAAGAAGTAACAGAATCCGGCGATGAAGGTTACGTTAAGGAGTACAATGAAAACGGAAGCTATTCCATCGGCAAGGGGACGTATAAACTCATTGTCAGCAATGCCTTTGGACTCTCTGTCATGGAGAGCAGATAGAATTACAGACTAACACCGGGACTCCCGGTGTTTTTTTGTTTGAAGAGGCTTCAAATCAAATATTCTTTTAGGAATATAATGGTAATTATTTCTCAATACGTAATTAGGTAATTTTTACTGATGCCGAATTGGAAGTGAAAAAATAGAGTTCATTAATTCCTGATAATAGAACAATAAAAGACAAATTTCCCCGGAAATATCCACGATTCCTCTTCATTTCTCCTGATTTATGACAACAGTTTTTCGCTGAGTCAATCTAACTATTTGCTCCCTTGCTTATTTAGACAGCCGAAATATTCAATCATTCCTCCTATTAACTTCCATTTTAAAACCATTTATATTGGACATGTACAAAAATTCTTACTATTAAAAACATTGGAGGAGGAAGAAGATGAAGAAAAAGCTAATTAGTGTTTCACTCTCAGGCATGCTTGCTTTGGGTGGTTTTGCAGCGACGGCAATTCCTGCAGGTGCAGTGGGGAACGGGCCTAACCCAGGAGACGGTTCTGTTCAGACTTCCATCTTAACTACATATGCGGAACTTACTGAATTCCTGAAGGTCCAGGATGC
Source organism: Bacillus salacetis (assembly GCF_049177075.1). GTDB lineage: Bacteria > Bacillota > Bacilli > Bacillales > Bacillaceae_B > Rossellomorea > Rossellomorea salacetis_A. The sequence continues at coordinate 384,769 of NZ_CP185377.1, forward strand.
AAAGCAAGAGGCAATGGAACTCGAAGTCATCGGCCAGACGGTTAAAGGCAAGGACATTCATATGGCAAAGTATATGTCCAACCCGGACAACCCGACCATTTTGTTCCTGACCCAGCAGCATGGCAATGAGCAGCTGACAACTGAAGGGGCTCTGGAATTCATCAAACATCTTGGGACGAACAAGTTAAAAGGTGTCCTCGACAATGTGAATATTCTTGTCATCCCGATGCTTAACGCAGATGGTGCGATGGGAGACGTGAACTTCTCGCTGGAGGATTACCTTGCAGATGGGGATAGACATCTTACACGCTATAACGCCAATGAAGTGGATTTGAACCGGGAGCATGCCAAAGAGACTTCCGAGATGGAGCCGGAAGCCAGAGCGCTTCATGAGCAGGTGTTCATGAAATATGACATTGATTATATGATTGACCTTCATCACCAGGGGACTTTAAGCGGAATCAACGGTGAGTTGGTGTCAGGTTCCATGCTATATCCGACAAACCCTAATGTAAATCCTGAAGTTCTCGAAGGCTCGAAAAAATTAGGGTCCATCGTTTATGATGCTGTCAATTCAAAAGGCTGGGGCTTGATTGGAAAATATGGCGGCGGCACAGGTGAAAATATCGGCCGGAATGGTGCAGCTGTTCGATATGATATCTCGACTCTTCTTTTTGAAATGAGAGGAATGTCCGACCATTATTACGAGCCGTATATTCTTGGTCAGAAGAGCAATGGCTACCTGATCAAGCAGACGGTTGAAACATTGAGCGCAACGGTTGAAGCACTTGCGGACGGATCCGTTGAAACCGCAGATACCAGCTTCTGGGACACACTTCCTGAACAAGAGTGGATGGGAGAAGAATAATACCTTCACGTCAAGTTGCCATAAAAGCTTTGTTATAAAAAAATTGGAGGGATCTTTATTTTGAAAAAAAAGAATCTGTTCGTTACAACGACACTAGTCAGTGCCCTTGTTTTTTCTGCGTTTGCACCAACCGGCTTTGCCCATGATGATTTAGATACTTCCGGACTTGAAAAAGGAGAGGTGACCGTCTTCACGAATGAACAGCTGGAGTCGCTTGCCCTTCCGAAAGTGGAAGGTTCGAAAAATGTCAGCAACCTGACGGAAGCAGCCCAGGTTCAGATCAAGCAGATTCGTGAAGGTGTGCAGAATAATACGGCAGATGTCTATGCGCACAAAGGGTTCGCCTACATGGGGACACATACCGCAAACGGAGGCAATGGCGGAGTTCGTGTGTTTGATTTGAAAGATCCATCCAATCCTGTTGAGGTGTCTGTTTTTGCGAATGACGATGTGCCGGGGACCTGGCAGGAAAAAGTCATTGTGAAAACAGTCAATACACCACATTTTAAAGGGGATCTGGCGGTTGTAAGTGTCCAGCAGTTGAGCCGTACAGCAGATACTTCAGGAGGTTTCCTTCTTTATGATGTGACAGATCCATATAGCCCGAAAAAGCTCGGCTTCTGGGAAGTATACAGTGAAACACCGGGTACCCATGAGCTATATCTGGAAACACAGGGAGACAAAGCTTTAGTATTCGCATCCAATCCTTATGCTGACTATTACAGCCACGGGGAGGAGAAGGACTTCCAAATCGTTGATGTATCCAACCCGGCAGAACCGGAAACGCTGTGGGAGTTCGATCCGAGAATGGTAGAGGGAGTTCCTGATGACTTCAACGGCTACAATTGGAAAGATCCTCAAGGAAAATCAAGAGCTGTGTTCAACCATAGTGTGATGGTGGATGACAATGCTCAATACGCATATGTATCCATGTGGGACCTGGGGACGGTCATCTTGGATATTAAAGATCCTGAAAATCCTGTGTATCTTGGACGTACGGAATTTGCATCTGACCAGCAGGGCTCTGCACACTCTTCGACACTGGCTCAAGGAGGCAACCTCCTGATTGAAACTCGTGAGGTGTATGTACCTGTAAAACCTGGTTATGAACAATCTTATGGATACACTCGCATTTTCGATATCAAGGATAAGGCGAACCCAAAACTATTAAGCGAGTTCAAGACCGACTTAGTAGACAATGTTGAAGACGGAGTGACATTTGCAAACACTGTTCACGATCCGAAAGTAAGAGGCAATACACTTTACCTGTCACATTATGCAGGCGGTGTTTACATGGTAGACATCACGAATCCAAGCAAGCCTGTGCAAATCGGGCAGTACACACCTGACCGGGGCTATGTTTGGGGAGTGTTCGTTGACAAAAACTATGTCCTGGCATCCGACATGGGCCAAGGCCTTAAAGTGTTAACCAAAAACAATAAAGCAGCAGAATAAAAGAGAGAAGGAGGGGAACCCGGCACAAGCGGGTTCCTCTTTTCTTATGATGGCTTACCGTCACTTTCGCACACTAAATCACTAAAAGGGACAGTCCCCTATCGCGAGGTAACGCGTTAAAGCGGCGGGGGACTGTCCCCCATTGCTTTAGAGGGGTAAAGGGTTGTCATTCGCTATTAGCTTTTTTTGTTAAAAAGAGGTATGATATTTTCGGTGGATGCGTTAATATATTAAGGCATCTATTTTCATTGAAAAGAGGACGGGTTTGTAGTACCGCCTCGGGGGTAGTAGTATAGTTATTAAAATCGATTGTTGAGCTGTTCAAGGCTTTTGAAATATTAAGATAGGATGATGGGGAATGAAAAGAGCAAGAATCATTTATAATCCGACTTCAGGCCGCGAGCTTTTCAAAAAGCATCTGCCGGAAGTACTGATTAAATTGGAACAGGCTGGTTATGAAACTTCCTGTCATGCGACTGTTTGCGAAGGCGATGCAACAGAAGCTGCCCGTACAGCCGTTCAACGTAAATACGACCTTGTGGTGGCAGCAGGCGGCGACGGAACGCTGAATGAAGTCGTTAACGGACTTGCGGAACAGGAATACCGCCCCCGTCTGGGAATTGTCCCTATGGGCACGACGAATGACTTTGCGCGTGCACTGCATATTCCGAGGGACATCGGTGCAGCGGTGGATGTCATCATCAAAGGCGACACCATTCCGGTTGATATCGGACGCATGAATAGCGACCGTTATTTTATCAACATTGCCGGCGGAGGCCGGATTACGGAGCTTACGTATGAGGTGCCGAGCAAGCTGAAAACCGTGATCGGACAGCTGGCCTATTATTTGAAGGGCATCGAGATGCTTCCTTCCATCAAAGCGACCGACCTTACGATTGAGTACGATGGCAAGCTGTTTGAAGGAGAGGCCATGTTATTCCTGATCGGCCTCACCAATTCAGTTGGCGGGTTCGAGAAGCTCGCACCTGACGCATCCATCAACGACGGAATGTTCTCTCTGCTCATCTTGAAAAAGACTAATCTGGCCGAGTTCATCCGAATTGCGAGCCTGGCAGTAAGGGGCGACCATATCAAGGACCCTAACGTCATTTACACTCAAGCTAACCGGATTAAAGTGCACTCCAAGGACAAAGTGCAGTTGAATATTGACGGAGAATTCGGCGGACTGCTTCCGGTGGAATTTGAAAATCTCTACAGACACCTTGAAGTTTTCGTCCCGATCGATCAAATCCGCGAGCAGGATAAAGCGGATAGAAATTAAGCGCCTGCTTGTCTAATATACTTATAATCAAGACGCTGACCCAGTCAGCGTCTTTTTTTATGCCGGCAGCTAACGACTTCAGCTGTGCAACACTGATAAATCACCCCTTCAAATCACATACTAACCAAAACAAATAGGGGGCGAGCTTATGAAGAAAATGATATTTTTAACTCTAGTTGGTGTTTTATTTTTAACAGGCAATGTCTCTGCAAAGGAACTTGTACCAACTTCGTTAAAAACCAAATCTCTTTCCATTGTGATTGATGATTTCGGTAATAATATGCGCGGAACAAAGGAAATGCTTGAGCTTCCCATTCCCCTGACAGTTGCTGTCATGCCTCTCATGCAAACGACACAGAAGGATGCAGAGCTGGCACACCGGTTAGGACACGAAGTGATTGTCCATATGCCGATGGAGCCGGTGAGGGGAAAATCGAGCTGGCTTGGGCCTGGTGCCATAACGACAGATTTGAGCAATAAGGAAATAAGAAAAAGGGTTGAGGATGCAATCGACTCGGTGCCCCATGCCGTCGGGATGAATCACCATATGGGTTCGAAGGCAACGGCGGATGAACGAGTCATGAGGATCGTTCTGACCGTTTGCAGGGAACGGGGATTATATTATCTCGACAGCCGGACAACTCCTAAAAGTGTCGTTCCAAAACTGGCAAAAGAAATAGGGGTCCCCTTCCTGGAAAATGAATTATTCTTTGATGATATTTACACGACGTCGCATATCGCAAAACAAGCGGACCTTATCAGCAAACGATTGAAAACAGACAAAGAAATCATTGCCATCGGACATGTCGGGATAACAGGGGATAAGATGGTGAATGTCCTCAAAGAGTATATTCCGCTGTTTCTGGATGAAGCAAAAGCGGTCCCTCTTTCTGATATCATCCCGGAGTTTGAATTAATCAATGAACGATTTGAATAGTTCAGGAAACCCAGAGCCTCGTACAAACGGGGCTTTTTCTTATACAAAGATTTAATAAAACTGCAACATTAAGTTGTTTAATGAATAAACCCAATGGGAATAGGAGGGTTAGAAAAAGACAAAGGAGTTGAAGGAATGAACAACGTGAACTGGTACAATAACTTTGAGGGCTTCCTGGGGAAGATACCCGACTTTATTCTTGCATTAGTAGTTCTTCTTATCGGGTGGCTTGTTGCCAAGGGGATTGAGAAGGCGGTTTACAAACTGCTGAAAAAGACCGGAATGGACGACAAGTTATTTTCCCACATCCCTAACAAAAAGTATTCTTCTGAAAAAATCATCAGTAAAATTGTTTACTGGATTTTATTACTGATCGTATTCATCATTGTACTTAACATCCTGAACCTTAATTTAATTGCCGAACCGCTGGTGAATATGATGAATTCCATTTTCGGGGCAATTGACAACATCCTGAAAGCAGCACTGATCCTGCTCTTTGCATATGCAATTGCGATGCTGGTCAGTTTCGGGGTCCGCAAGCTTGGAAAGGCAACGAACTTCGATCATCTGCTGGTGAAATGGAATATGGCAGATACAGAGAAAGATGCTCACGAAGGCATCAATAAAACAGCTAAGGTATTGTTCTACCTTGTGCTTCTGCTATTCCTGCCTGCCGTCCTTTCAGCATTGGATATCACAGGCGTTTCTGAGCCGTTCACGGATATGGTGAACAGTATGCTTGCATTCATTCCGAAATTGCTTGCGGCTGCGCTGATTGTCCTTGTTGGCTATTTCGTTGCAAAACTGGTCCGTACAATCGTGACGAACTTCCTGCATGCTGTCGGACTTGAAAAATTAAGAGGGCGCCTTGGATTGGAGAATACTCTTGGTGGAACGACCCTTTCTTCCATCGTCGGCAACATCGTATTCATCCTGATCTTGATTCCAACTGTGATTGCGGCGTTGGAGAAGCTTGATATCGAAGGGGTTTCTGCACCGGCAATCGACATGCTTAATGATGTCCTGACAATGATCCCTAACATTGCAGTTGCCATTGTCCTTATCCTCGTTGGTCTTTGGGCCGGACGTATGGCAGGAAGATGGACAACGAATTTCCTAAATAAATTGGGCATCAATTCCCTGATGAGCAATATGAAAGTGGGAAGCTGGAAGCCAGGTGAGTCAACAGATTCATTAACCATTACAAAAATCATTGGATACATTGTTCATTTCGTCATTGCACTTCTGTTCATTGTGGAAGCACTGCAAATCGTTGAACTTGAATTCCTTGTAACATTGGCAACGGGTGTATTTGCTTACATCCCTAGCGTATTCGCGGCCATTGTCATTCTGGCTGTCGGACTTTACCTCGGGAACATTGCCAAGAAAGTGTTATCAAGCATCCTGAATGGAAACAACAAAAATGTACTGGCGACAATCGCAAAATATGCGATCATCATCATGGCCTTCTTCATGGCGCTGGATCAGCTGGGCATTGCACAATCAATTGTCAATTCTGCGTTCATCCTTGTACTCGGCGGATTGGCCCTGGCATTCGGGCTGTCATTCGGACTTGGAGGCAGAGAGTTTGCATCCAACTATCTGAGCAAAATGGAAAATAACCTTTCCGATATCTCAGTTGATAAAGAAAAAGCCAAGAGAAAAGCAGAGACAGACCAGAAAGACGACTGGACATCTTCCATGAATGAAGACGGCACCATTGACAACCAGCCAAACCGTCCAGACGATGAATTTCCTAGAAGGTAATGAATGAGAGTATATTATTGAAAAAAAGACAAACTGGACATGGTGCTTTCCATGTCCAGTTTTCCAATTCTTAATCGGGCTTTAATTTCCAAGGGTTGATTGGAGCGGAAGGCGAACGACCTCCTGCGGGACTAGCGGGACAGGTGAGACCCCACAGGCGAAGCCGAGGAGGCTCATCCAGCTCCAGCAGCCAGCACCTAGCAGATTTCGATCTCTCTCCTTCCGATAAGTCATCATCGAATCGCTATCGCTCTTCGTGATTCCTTTATCTCATGCGAGAGCTCTCCAATCTGTACGGTGCTGAACGGCTGCCTCCGCTTTTTAGTTCACCGCACGCCCCGCGGAGTCGTGCGCCTGTAGCGGAAATCAACTATTTCATTCCAGCCACCATTTCGGGATTTTGTGTACAAGATGAGGCCCGGTATTTCCGGGCCTTTTCACTGCTTAGAAAAAAGTTATAAACTGGTTATTCCAGGGGGCTCTCTTCCTAATCTGGCGTAAAAATTTCAAAAAACATCAAAGGTTTGCTAGAATAGATATGCAAAGCTAAACCGTTTACATTTTCTGTAATAATATTCATAAATAAATACATTAGTACATATGTATGAGACAGGGCATAGTGGAAAAGTCCAGGCAGTCTGCACCGGCATTACTGCATTTGATCTAGTTCCATTTGCATAAATACAAACTACCATTAATATCCGAAAAGTTAAATTATTAACAATATTATTACAAAATATGTTAAACTATCTTTGTTCTTAAAAATTTTATAGGGGTGAATGACATGAAAAAGAGAAGTTTATCATTCAGTGCTGTGATTCTTCTTGCTGTGGCTATGCTTTTAGCAGCTTGCGGCGGTGGAAGCGGCGGCGGTTCTGGTGAAGGCGGAGAAGTAGACTTTATCGGAATTGCAACAGGTGGTACTGGTGGTACATACTATCCACTTGGCGGTACATTCGCAGACATCATCAAAGATGAAACAGATTATGATTCATCAGCATCTACATCTGGGGCATCTGCTGAGAATATGGCAAGCATTAAAGATGGAGACATTGAAATTGCCTTCACGCAGACAGATATCGCATCTTATGCGACTGAAGGAACTGAAATGTTCTCTGACAATAAAGTAGATAATGCTCAAGGTATCGGTACACTATACCCTGAGACAATCCAAATCGTAACGACAAAAGGCTCCGGCATTGAGTCTGTTGAAGATTTGAAAGGGAAAGTAGTTTCTGTCGGTGAAGCTGGATCTGGTACATTATTGAATGCTACACAAATCCTTGAAGTTCACGGACTTTCACTTGACGATCTTCAAGCCCGCAACCTGTCATTTGATGATTCAACAACAGGTATCCAGGATGGTACGATCGATGCAGCGTTCATCACATCCGGAACGCCGACTGGTGCTGTAGAAGGACTTGCAGCGACTCAGGATGTAACCATTGTTCCTGTAACGGCTGATAAAGCGGATGAGCTTATCGAAAAGTATCCTTACTATGCGAAAGATACAATCAAAGGCGGAACTTACAGCAAGCTTGACAGTGATGTGCCGACAGTTGCCGTCCGTGCAATGCTTGTTACACGTTCTGATATCTCTGAAGATGTCATCTATGAAGTAACAAAAGCCATCTTCGAAAATACAGACAAGATCAGCCACGCAAAAGGTGAACTGATCAGCGCAGAAAATGCACTTCAAGGCATGGGGATCGAACTTCATCCTGGAGCTGCAAAATACTTTGAAGAAAAAGGGATTTCTCAAGACTAAATACACTTTCTTCAGGCAAGACGGAATAGGCCGATCATATCGGTCTATTCTTTTGTTATGGTGGATGCAGCTTGGGATATGATGTTTTTTCTTCAAATAGCATGAAAAGAGTGTTGAAGTATGAAGTGGAAGAGAGTCGCAGCAGTGCTTGCAGCAGGAATTCTGCTCCTTATCGCATTGGTCCCATTCAAAGAGTGCGTTGTCATGGAATCTCTCAAAAGTGAAGGGAAGAACGTTTTGGCGCCGCTGCCTTCGGGAAAAGAAAGTGAGTTCTCCATCCTCTATACGCATTCCATCCACCTTTCGGATGTGCTGGAAGTCTATAAGGCGGACGAAGATATGAATATTGTCCAAACAACCTTGATTTACGAAGATACAGCGATCGGGATGCCCGGGGATGCCACAGGGGAAGAAGTCTTTGGAAGAACAGAAGACGGCAAGTATAAGATCAGCAATATGAACCGGACTTTTCCGTATATTGATATTTCCATCGGACAAGTAGCGGCAAATCACCGTTTCATATACAATGAAAAAGTATATCGGCTTGCAGACTATTTCGAAAAAGGGACACTCATCCGGATGAGTGTGCAAAAACAATCATTATTTCAACTTTGGAAAGGAGTGATCCTCAATGGATAAACAAAACTTCGAGTCACTGACCGCTGAAGAGCAGCAAGAGCTGTTGGAAAAATATGATCCCGATTCCTCCACGAGGAAATTTAAGTCAGGAATCGTCAAGTGGATCGTATTCTTTGGATTACTGGCATTTTCAGTTTTCCAGCTGGTAGCCTCTATCTTTCAATTCATTCCAAGACAGCTGCTTCTATCCATTCACTTAGGATTTGCACTATCATTAATCTTCTTATTATTCCCTGCCAGCAAAACAAGATCACGTAAAGACAAAGTCGCTTGGTATGATATTATCCTCGCGCTGTTGTCCATCGTCGTAGGAAGCTACTGGCCGATCATGCAGGAGGATATCGTCAGCAGGATCGGGATCATGACAACCGCGGATTTCACGGTTGGGATCATTGCGGTCATCCTGGTTCTTGAGGCAACCCGCCGCGCGGTCGGACTGCCGATCACCATTATCGCCGGTGCCTTCCTGTTGTACATGTACTACGGAAGGATCATGCCTGGATTCCTTGCTCACCGGGGATATGATATTGATGCCATCGTCAAAACAATGTTTTTTACAAGTGAAGGAATTCTCGGTACACCATTGTATGTATCAGCGACCTTCATCTTCCTGTTCCTGTTGTTCGGAGCCTTCCTAGTCAAGACCGGCGTGGGCCAGTATTTCAATGATCTGGCCGTTTCCATTGCCGGTAAGAGAACAGGGGGACCTGCGAAGGTTGCGATTTTCTCCAGTGCCCTTCAAGGAACCATCAGCGGAAGCTCCGTTGCGAACGTTGTAACATCGGGTTCATTTACCATCCCGATGATGAAAAAACTCGGCTACCGTAAAGAATTTGCAGGCGGAGTCGAGGCTGCCGCTTCAACCGGTGGCCAGCTGATGCCGCCGATCATGGGTGCTGCTGCATTCCTGATGGTTGAATTCATCGGCGGGGTTTCCTATTGGGAAATAGCCAAAGCCGCCACCATTCCGGCCCTGCTTTATTTTGCAGGTATCTGGATCATGACCCATTTTGAAGCAAAGAGAATCGGCTTAAGAGGGTTAACGGACGAGGAAATGCCGAATCGAAAAGAAGTTTTCAAGAAAATCTATCTGCTGCTTCCTATTCTGGTAGTTATCGTTCTATTGTTCTCTGGAATGAGTGTCATGCGTGCCGCATTATGGTCGATCGTAGCAACGATTGCCATCAGTGCCATCCGGAAAGATACACGAATCAACTTCAAGGATGCTGTGGATGCCTTGGTTGATGGTGCGAGAACGGCCCTTTCTGTTGCCGCTGCGACGGCTGCTGCGGGTATCATTGTCGGTGTAGTAACCAAGACTGGTCTTGGACTGACCATGGCAAACGGACTTGTTGACCTTGCCGCGGACATGACCAATTCTCCGCAAGGGAAACTGTTATTGACATTATTCTTCACGATGGTGGCTTCCATCATCCTGGGAATGGGTTCACCGACAACGGCGAACTATGTTATTACATCAACAATTGCTGCACCTGCGATTATTTTACTGGGTGCACCTGAGCTTTCTGCTCACTTGTTCGTATTCTACTTTGGAATCATCGCGGATATCACGCCGCCGGTTGCTCTTGCTGCCTTTGCCGCCGCAGGGGTGTCAGGGGGAGAACCGATACGGACCGGATTCAATTCCGCCAAGCTGGCGATTGCCGCGTTCATCATTCCGTATATGTTTGTCCTGTCACCGGAACTGCTGATGATAGACACGACCATTCCATATCTGATCTGGGTCGTATTCACGGCAATCACCGGTATGATGGCCATCGGTGCTGCCATGATCGGCTACTGGTACCGCAAAGTGACAGCCATCGAGCGTATACTTTGTTTGGCAGCAGGTATCATGCTTATTTATCCTGAAGGCATGACTGATATCTTCGGATTGATCTTGTTTGGCATCATGCTTGCACTTCAGATCTTTATCAAAGGCAAAGGTGACGGAGATAAGAAGCCTGCCACTGCCTGAATTTAAAAAATAACCTCCCCTTTATCAGGCGGAGGTTATTTTTTATCTGGTTTTAATATTGTCCGCTGCAGCGGGGCCCCGCCCATGCTGACATTCCGCTCCATGAAAAGATACGGCATTCCGTCGATGACAAATCTTCCATTTCCCTCGTATTGTACTTCCCGTCCTTTACTCTCCAATTCCTGCTGTATGGCCTGGATGTATTCATTATAATCAATGTAACGTTCATCAAAATCGATGACGATATTCCCTTTTTTATATCCCATCAGCGTGTTAAAGAGAAGGAGTCCGCCGGCGAATACCAAGGCGAAAATCACGAGACTTATGATGGCATCCATCTAAATCACCCCTTTCTTATGTTTACGGATGAGTAAGGTGATTGGTTTCAAAAAAATGTCATAACTTAATCAAAAAGCCATCAACCCTAAATCGATTGATGGCTTTCAGAATGGTTTATAAAATTGTCATCGAGAAGGTAACGGGAAAACCGATCAGGAACATCCATCCGATCTGCTGCTTGTGGCGAAGGGGAAGGGAGCGGACCATCCAGGAAAGTACCTGGGCAGTGAACACAAAGAGAAAGGCCCAGAAGATCTGACCGATGACGAAAACAAATAAATAACCGATCGTGGATTCATTATCGAACAGAAGAGCATACCCAAAGCCGGCTGCCAGGACCCAGATCGTCACGACAATATGTACGTAAGGAAGCCAAAAACGCCGTGATTTCAATGTCATCAGGACACCAAGGACAACACAGGCCACTAAAATGAAATCCACCAGGGAATTCTCAACCATCACAACTCCTCCTTTTTCTTATCCTAGAAGGTATTTAGCACAACAGCCCCTCCCTAAACGTGGAGGATTCTTCCAAACTTTAACGCATTAACGCAACGGGGGACAGTCCCCCATCACGTTAATGCGCTAAAGGGGACTGTCCCTCTTAGTGCTTTAAAGGGATAAAGCGCGAGGACATTAAAAAAGGGCAGCCTGCTGCAGCTGCCCTTGAAACATCTATTCACAAAAATTTAAGGTTTCATCTATAAGACTAAATATCATATAAGATTCCAGGGTTTGAGTGTTTGAGAGATGAGTTTAAAGAGTGTTTTGATAGTGCTCCAAAAATCCTGGCGGATAGAAATATAAAGGCAGGGGACGAAGGGAAACGATAATCGCGGCGGGCATGATCAAATCGTGCTGAGCTTGTTTAAGAGAGTTATACATTCCGCGGCCGCGGACCGAGTTGGCTGAATGGATCGTGATGCGGTTGGCAAACAGCCTTTCATGAACCATGATTTGAACCAGCATGGTGCCGTTTCTTGTTTTGCTTAAAAGATCGTGATCCAATGACAGATGTTCGATGTTGTTGTTTTTCAATAGATTCAAACATTCGTCAATTGTTTCTGCAAGGATATACCCTTCAGGTGCCGTGCGAATGTCATCTAGGAAAACACTGATTTTCTCCATTCTTAATGCTCCTTCCCATAAATAGGGATGACTAAGAAAAGTCGAAAGGGCCCTAGATTTAATTATTATATTCATCGTAACATAGATTGGAGTATAATTGGGAAAAGTCTGTAATCTTAACAATTACGTAATATATTTTGGAGTTATGAAAATAACACTTAACGAAAAAGTCAGACAATAATTGTTAGTATATGATAGGGTGATAGATAGAGGGACACCCATAAACTATTAATAAAGGAGAATGCTTCATGGAAAGGCAGCAATATGTATACAAACTTAAGTTAGTAGATAAATTGACAGAAGATAAAAATTGGACAGACAAAGAAAATCAAATTGTGGGACGCCACTTTGCCTATCTGCAAAAGATGCTGAACGACAGGAAGCTGATCCTCGCAGGTAAAACTACAGGATTGGATGCCGATACGTTCGGCCTCGTCATTTTCGAAGCGGATTCTGAGGAAGAGGCACTGATGGTGATGAATGCCGACCCTGCTGTCAAAGAAGGAATCATGACAGCGGAACTGTTCCCTTATCAGGTGGCATTGATGCAGGATTTACGTCGATGAGAAAGCCAGAGAGATTGAAAAAGGGGGATACGATTGGGATTATCACTCCTTCCACACCCGCTCCTGTTTTGTTCAAGGAAAGATATGAAAGAGGGCTGAACCAACTTAAAAGCATGGGGTTCAATATCCTTGAAGGGGTGTGTTCGAATTCTTCCCAAGGCTATCGGTCGGCTACCATTCGAGACCGCGCAGCAGAAATAAATGAACTCATCCGCAACCCGGAAGTGAAAGCCATCATCAGCACCATCGGAGGGACAAACTCCAATTCCCTCCTTCCTTACCTGGACTATGAATCGTTAAAAAAGCAGCCGAAAATCATCATGGGATACAGCGATGTAACGGCAATTCTATTGGGCATTTACACCAAGACTGGAATGACCACCTTTTATGGACCGGCAATTGTGCCGTCCTTTGGTGAATACCCGGAAATGTTTCCAGAGGGAAGGGAGTACTTTGTAAATTCGGTCATGCATCAGCAGGCCATCCCATATACTCTGGAAATCCCTGCGGAATGGACAGAAGAAATGATTGATTGGAGGACCCAGGACCGGCCAAAGAAAATGGTGCCCAATCCAGGATGGAGCTCTATACAAAGAGGGAAAGTCCGCGGAAAGCTGATTGGCGGCAATTTAAACACAATGTCAGGGATTATTGCTTCTGATTTTTTCCCAGATCTAAAAGGGGCCATTCTTTTTATCGAAGATTCGTTTAAGGATATGGCCACTGAGGAACGTTCCTTGAGTATGTTGAAACTGGCTGGAGTATTTGACGATATTGCAGGGTTGATTGTGGGTAAACACGAACATTTCGATGATTGCAATGCTCCGTTCACTTTTGAAGAGCTGCTGCTTGAGGTCATGGGTGACCGTCAGATTCCGATCATGACCAATGTAGACATAGGGCATACCTTCCCATCACATGTTTTTCCTATTGGAATTGAAGCTGAATTGGATGCAGACAATGGCAGGATTACTTTTTTGGAAAATGGTATTAAATAACTTGGTATCATTGGGTTGAAAAGGAGGCAGTCACTTGAGAACAGACTATGAAAACTGGGAGCCCTTGTCTGCAGCAGAAGCCTCAAAGCTTTTTTCTCATCTGCCTGTCTTCTGGGCAATAGCCGGGGGCTGGGCGCTGGATCTGCATATCGGCAAGCAGACTAGAGAGCATGGTGACATTGATATCATCATCTGGCAAAAAGATCTCCCGAGGCTGTACGAGCACTTTTCACAAAACTGGATGCTTTATAAAGCTGGCGGAGGCAAGCTTCACGTATGGGAAGAAGGAGATCTTTCAGAGGAGATAAATAACGTATGGGTCAGCCGGACCCCGGCATCCCCTTTTGCTTTTCAAGTCCTGGTGCTGGATTTTGAAGGGGATACCTGGGTATATCGAAGACAACAAACAATCAAGAGAAGAGATATTTTATTGAAAACAAAGGAAGGGCTCCCTTATCTGCGTCCTGAGATACAACTGCTCTATAAAGGGGGTTCGTCTCATGTCCGGGAAAAGGACCATGCCGACCTGCGTGAAGTGCTTCCATTCTTGACAATCGGCGAAAAAGAATGGCTCAGAACAGCTCTATTGACACAGTTTCCCGGTGGTCATCCCTGGGCGGATTCTATTTTAAAGCAGGAATCTGAAGAGCAATCTCGAATTACTCATCAAGACAAGAAGTGAGGACTGATAAAACATGATAAGCTATCCAACATTAAAAAAAGAAGCAGTCATTGGTGTCACTGCCCCGTCGTCCGGAGTGCCGGCTGAGCTTCATGATATGTTCAGGCTTGCCATCGAGCGGATGAGTTCAAGGGGCTTCAAGGTTGTGACAGGGGAAACGGCATGGACACAGGACAAAGCCAAGTCGGCTCCAAGCAGGAAAAGGGCAGAAGAATTCAATGAGATGATGAGAAATAAGGAAATAGATATCATCATCCCTCCATGGGGAGGAGAACTGCTGATTGAAACACTTCAAGATATCGATTTTTCTTCTGTAAAAAATAAATGGCTTCTAGGCTATTCGGATACGAGCGCCTTGATGCTGGCAATCACATTGAAAACCGGCATCGCAACAGCACACGGAACGAATTTTGTTGATTTAAGAGGTGAGTATTGGGATGAAACGACAGCCAAATGGCAGTCCGTGTTATCAACTGAACCGGGCGGAACAGTCATTCAGCAATCATCTCCCAAATACCAGAAGGAGTGGAAACATGGTGAACCATCGCCTTGTGTGTTCCATCTCACCGAAGAAACCAAATGGAAGACAGTTGGCGGCACACAGGTAAAGGCGGAAGGGCGCCTGCTTGGCGGCTGTATCGATATTCTCCGTCATCTCGCCGGTACCGAGTTTGGGCAAGTGGCCGAATTCCGTGAAAAGCATATCCCGGGGGAGCCAGTCGTATGGTACCTGGAAAACTGTGATATGAATGTAACGGATTTACGCAGGTCACTGGTGCAGATGAAATATGCTGGCTGGTTTGAGAACTGCTCGGGAATCCTGTTCGGGCGAAGTGATGCCAATGCATCAGTCGGCAATTACACTATTGAAGATGTTTATCAGGATCTGGCTAACGAGCTGGGTGTACCGGTTGTCTACGATATCGACTGCGGGCATAGGCCTCCGCAGGTGACGTTCATCAATGGAGCGTATGCGGTTGTTGAAGTGGCAGATGGAAAGGGAACGGTTGAGCAGAGATTTATTTGATCGACTTAAAGACTACTCAAAAAGAAAACGCTGCCTCGTTAGAAGCAGCGTTTTTTCATGGCAATTACAGGGAGGATGGAAGCATGAATCAAAAATGGGTGAAATGGGCGCAGAAAATCCAATCGATTTCACAGTCAGGGCTGGCCTTTTCAAAGGATATATATGACATAGAGCGGTATGAAGAGCTTCAGGACTTAAGCGCCGAAATCATGGCCGAATATGCTGAAGTTGAAAAAGAGAAAATCAAAGAGCTTTTTGCCGCAGAAAAAGGTTATCAAACGCCGAAAGCGGACGTGAGGGGAGCCGTGTTTGAGAATAACAAAATCCTCCTGGTAAAAGAAAAAATCAATAACAAATGGTCCTTGCCGGGTGGATTCTGCGATGTAGGCCTGTCACCCGCAGAAAACGCGGTAAAAGAAATCAGGGAAGAATCCGGTTATGAGGTCAGGTACAAGAAGCTTCTGGCTCTTCTGGATTATCACAAGCATCCTCATCCTTCGCAGCCTTTTCATTACTATAAAATCTTCATTCAATGCGAGATCACCGGTGGAAATCCTGAAGCGGGACTGGAAACAAGCGAAACCGGGTTTTTTGGTGAAGATGAACTGCCAGATTTATCCGTCGACCGCAATACGGAATCCCAAGTCAGGCTCCTTTTTGAATTTCTGAGGAATCCGGAGAAGGAAACGGTGTGTGACTAGGACTGGCTGGTAAGAATCGTGCCAAGTTTGTACATAATCGTGCCAAATGAAAGATTATTATGCCAAATAACAAAAAATCGTTCCAAAAATAATAAGAATCGTGCCAAATACAAAATAATTGTGCCAAAGCAATTTCATTCGACAAAAACCGGGTCGTGACTGTCACGAAAAGGAGAAGATAATATGCTGGATATGTTCAGATACAATTGGCAAGTGAGGGATGACTGGTTTGAGTGGTGCCGGGAGCTGCCGGCAGAGGAATTGAGCAAAGAGAGAACCGGTGGGATGGGAAGTATACTGGCTACGCTGTTTCATGTAGCAAAGGGAGAACAGATATGGATCAACCAGATGCAGGGAACGCCGGTCCTCATCAAAGAGGGAGTGACAACCCTTGAAGAAGCAGAGGGGTTTACCGAGTTGACCAAACCAATAACAGAGCAGTTCCTTCAATCCTGGGATGAAGAAAAAGCTGGACAAACCCTCACTAAGAAACGCAGGGACGGCAGTGACTATGTCATTACCTATGAAAAAATCATCAAACATTTAATCTCGCACGAAATTCACCATATCGGCCAGCTATCCATATGGGCAAGAGAGATTGGGCGCAAACCGGTATCAAGCGACCTGATCTTTAGAGACTATTAATCTCTTAAGTTCATTCGACAAAAACCGGGTCGTGACTGTCACTATACCGGTCAAGAAAGGAGTGGACCAATTGTGAAACGTTATTTCATCCAAAATGGCACCATGCCGGTTCATATAACGGAGTGGGGCAGCCGAAACGATGAGGTGATTTTCTGTCTTCACGGTCTGGGGAGCACAAGCCTCAGCTTTATTGACGTTGCGGAAGATCTTCAAAAAGACTACCGGATCATATCGGTGGACGCCCCCGGCCATGGCAAGACACCTCCGTTTCCAAGTCAGGAGGATTACGAGATGCCGAGGATGGCTGAGTGGATGGATGATATTGTCAACATCCTCAAACTCAATGAATTCTATTTCTTATCCCATTCATGGGGAAGCTTCGTCCATCTTTTTTATCTGAAGAACTACAGTGATAGAGTAAATGGGTCCATTTTGCTAGACGGAGGTTATCAGAGTAAACGGCATTCAGGTAAAACAGTGGAAGAGGAAATGGCCTATTATGAAGAAGATTTTGAACAGACTTGGATCAACAGGGAAGATTTCATGGAACTTGTCCAGAGCGAAACACTGACATGGTCTCCATTGAAGGAACAAGCGGCGGAAGACCTGGCCTTAATAAAAGACGGAAAGTATTACTGGCATGCGAGGGGTGTCACCGGAGCAAACATCATCCGGGCGATGCACAAAGATGATATAGAAGATATTTTCGTAGACATGCCGCCGGGTATCCTTTTATTAAAAGCAACTCTGCCTGAACATCTGAAGGAAGACAGGAACAGCCAGGCTGAACGGTTTCGGCGAAAAACGAAAGCAGAAGTAAAACCGATTCCGAAGGCTACTCATCTGCTGCATTGGGACCGGCCGGAAGCTGTCGTTGAGGAAGTGAGAAATAGATGGCACAGAATAGATGGACAATTAGCTGGCAGAATTGAAAAACCTCTTAATCAAACGTTTGAATAAGTGTAAGGAGATCGTGGACTATGACAATCAGCTCCGAAAGGCTGGTATTCAGGCCTTATACAGACGAAGACTTTGAATTTCTCATGACATTATTGTCCGACCCGGAAATGGTAAAGTTCATCGGGGGCGGACAAACAAGAGATCGGCAAGGCGGAAGGGATTTTCTCTCCTGGATATACAGGACCTATGAAGCAGGCGGCGATTTGGGGCTTCAGGTGCTGGTCCGGAAAGTGGATAACATTCCAGTGGGCCACGCGGGCCTGGTACCTCAGAAGATAGAAGGGGAAGAAGAATTAGAGATCGGGTATTGGATAGCGAGGGAATGCTGGGGCTTCGGCTATGCGACGGAAGCAGCGGCAGCCCTTCTGGAGTACGGGAAGAATGAAATTGGAAGGGCAAGATTCATATCGCTGATCCAGCCGGAAAATACCGCCTCCGAAAAGGTTGCAAGGAAAATCGGCATGAAGCTGGAAAAAAGAATAATACTGGGTGAGAAGGACGTGAATGTCTTCTCCACCGAATGACAAAAGGCCCGCCGAATCACACCTGGCGGGCCTTCTCATCCTTAATAATCCGTTTCCAAAAGGATTTCTTTATCCTTGCTGTAGATGACAATTTTATAAGGGTCATCCTGTACCGCTGCTTTTGCTTCCTCGGACTGAATGAATTCATTGACGGTTTTTTCTGTTTCTGCCGCGAGGTCTTTGGCTTCACCGTCAGAAGCCGGAACTTGAAGGGTGACAAAGACGGTCATTGGTGAAGGATGGTTAGAGTAGCCGACGCCTTTGACTTTATATTCTTTTCGTCCCATGAGGCCTTCACCGATTGTGCTTATCACATTCTGCCAACGGCCGTCCTGCTCTTGTTTTTCCATGTCAATTTTGCGGAAACTGACTTCCACCTTATCCATTCCTTCATTTTGAACCAATTTGTTCACGATTTCTGCCAGTTCAGCTGTCCTTGTTTCTGTGTTGGGGATATCAAGTTCAACGGTTTTTCTATCATCGGTATACGACCCGCCTACTGAAAGGATTTCAAAATCGTATTCCTTCAATCCTTCCTGGACAACACTCAGCAACTTACTGGTCTTGAGTTCATCTTCTTCTTGTTCCGGGGTGCTTTCAAATGGTTCCTGGCGGTACACCTTGATAGTAAAAGCATCAAATCCCCGGGAGGCGAGCAGGTCTCCCACCCGTTCCTCAATTTCCCCTTTTACATCGGAGTAATATTCTTCCGAACCTGTTACAGCTACGGTGAATTCTTTCTTTGGGTTAAAGCTCATTCCCACTCCATCCACTTTATAGTCCTCTCTTAACTCTTCAGCGATAATCTGGAAGACCGGTTCCGATTCGAAAATTTGATTCAAAAAAGGGATCTTCGCAGCGACTTCCGCCATTGTCGGTGATACAAAGGCAGAGCCGATGAAAAGGCAGAAGAGTGCAGCTGCAGCACCAGCTGAGTAAGAAGATTTTTTAGCAAAACTCCATCTTTTCTTTTTCCCGCGGCGGATGGCCGAGTCGATGGCAGCATCCAGTTTTTTCTCGGGCACGGGGATTTGATCTACCTCATTTTTAAAGGATTCTTTCATTACAGACACTCCTCTCTCAGGTCGATTCTCAGTTTGTTGATGGCCCTGTGAAGGTTGGTCTTGACTGTTCCTTCAGGACATTCCAGCATCTCTGCAATCTCTTTGACCTGCAGACATTTGTAATAGCGCAGGATGATCACCGTTTTATATTTCTCCTCCAAGCGGTCAATCGCGTCCACTAAATCGAGGTTATCGGCGATGGGAAGTTCCTGGCTGCTTTCATAGCGCTCGATTTCTTCAAAAGGTATCACTTTTTTATTTTTCTTGATGAAATCGAGAGCTGTATTGATCAGGATTTTGGACAGCCAGGTTGAAAAATAGTCCGGTTCCTTTAGATTTTTAATAGAGATATACGCTTTGTAGATGGTTTCATGGACAATATCGATGGCGTCATTTTCATTTTTCACATATAGGTAAGCCATCCGGTAAAGCTTGTTCTTTTCGGCTCCGATAAGTTCCTCGAACGCTTTATCGTTGCCCCTTTTGGCTTTTTTTACTTTCGTAAGCTGCAGCATTACGGGATCCCCCTTTCTGTACAACCGTTAGACATCTGAATGCGGGAAAACGTTTCAACGAATTTTTTTATAAAAAAAGGCTATTCAGTAAGCCGTCCCGAATATAGGTTTATCACTATTTTACAATGTACAAAGAAGGAGATGCCAAATGAACCCCAACACTTTACCAGAAGTGAATTTAAGAGAATTGACCCCAGGCGACGTGGAGGACCGCTATCAATGGTGCCTTGATGTCGATGTCACCAGGCATTTGAACATGCCGAATAAATATCCTCCTTTCAGCAGAGAGGAAACGCGGCAGTGGATCGAATTGTGCATCAGCCGCAGCAACGGTTACGAGCAGATGGCCATCCAGACCGATGACGGCGTACACATTGGGTGGGTCGATATCAAAAATATAGACAATCTGAATAAGCATGGAGAGCTTGGCATTGCCATCGGAGATAAAAGATATTGGGGAAAAGGATACGGATTGGCAGCAATGAAAGCGATGCTGGAATACGGTTTTACCAGGCTTGGCCTCAATAAGATCTGGCTCCGGGTGGAAGTCGATAATAAAAAGGCAATCAAATCCTACCGCACGATGGGGTTTGTGGAAGAAGGCATCCTTCGCCAGGACCGTCTGCGTGAAGATGGATATGTGGACAGGCTGAGGATGAGCATCCTGAAGGAGGAGTTCCTGGGGGCATAACCAATTCTAATCCCTGGTCATAATAAATCGGTCATTACCTCACTGATGGTTACCCGCTAAAATGGTGTTAAGGAGGGAGACCGAATGAAACTGACGTTTAGAGAAGCAAAAGAAGAGGACTTGGACAGTATTGTGAAGATGTTTTCTGATGACATTCTGGGGAGCAAAAGGGAGCGTTACGAACAGCCGCTTCCCGAGAGCTACATAAAAGCATTCCATGCGATTGATGCCGATCCCAACAACGAATTGATCGTTGCTTGCCTTGAAGGGGAAGTGGTGGGTGTTCAGCAAGTCACATTTACACCGTATATCACTCACCAAGGCGGCTGGCGGGCAGCCATTGAAGGGGTGCGGACAGCATCTTCAGTCCGCGGGCAGGGAGCGGGAACGGAACTGATCCAATACGCCATCCAGCGTGCAAAGGACCGCGGCTGCCATCTGGTTCAGCTCACAACGGACAAACAGAGGCCGGAAGCACTGCGCTTTTATGAAAAATTAGGCTTTCAGGCCACACATGAAGGGTTGAAATTGAAGTTCTGACATGATACAAACCAGGGTGATAAAACTTGGTATGGTGGAGGTATGGGATGGAGTCGATTGTAAAAACACATCGTGCTTTTGGGGTCTACGGCATTTGTGTGGAAGATGATCAACTGCTGGTCATTAACAAAAGTAAAGGCCCTTATATTAACCGTTATGATCTTCCCGGAGGAAGCCTGGAGGATTCGGAAGGGTTAAATGAAGCACTTAAGAGGGAGTTTACCGAAGAAACCGGTCTTACCGCTATGATTACCGAACAAATAGGTGCAGCGGATTTTATCTTCCCCAGTGAGTGGAAGGAGTTTAACCAAGTTCATCATATCGCTGTATTCTATTCAGTTAAGAAAATCGGAGGAGAACTGGTGGAGCCGGAGCAGTTCGACGGCCAGGATTCACTGGGAGCGGTATGGATTTCTCCAGAAAAGATATCTTCTGAAAACGCATCTCCATTAGTAATGAAAGCCCTTGATTGGCTGCAGAACGGAAGGTTTGATTGGAACACGCAGCACTATACAAGCTGGACCATAAAGGATTAATTACAGGTGGATACAATGAAAAAACCATTGATCATGATTTGTCCGGAAAGGTTAATATTGGAGCCTCCGGTTTATCCGCTGCCTGAAGGTTATGAAGTGGCAGATTATCAAGAAAGTGATAGTCCGGAGTACATAGAGTTGTTAAAAGCAGAAGGCTGGAATCTGAACGCTGATGCATTTCAAACCTTTTTGCATAAGGTTCTTCCGGGTGGACTGTTCCTCATTAAAAATAAAACAACCGGAGAAATCGCAGCAACCGCCGCGGCCCTTCATAATCCCGAATCGACACATTACACGTTTCCATTTGGCGGTGACATCGGATTCGTAAGAACCCATCCTGATCATAGAAATAAAGGGCTTGGCCTTTTTGTCACAGCATTAGCCGCAGAGCGTCTCATCAAAGCTGATTATCAAAGCATCAGAATCGTCACCAACGATGAACGCCTGCCAGCTTTAAAGACGTACATCAAACTTGGGTTTGTCCCCTTTTTATATGAACTTGATATGAAGGCACGCTGGCATGATGTATACAGAAAATTGGGGTTGGAAGCCAATAAGACAGGTTGGAAAATTCCCGTTGAAAAGGAAGTTCCGGGTTAAGTCTCGGAACTTCCTTTTTTACTTATTAACGGGGCCTGATACTCGCAGGCGTTGTTGGTCCCGTCGGTGTGATATTGCCTGATGGAAGGTACTCACCAAATATATATGAGCCTGTAGGGGAATGAAAGTAAGGGTACTTCTGTTTCAACTCCTCGATGTCATGAAACTTCTGCAAGAAGTAATATTTGTATACAGGCGGCGGAATATAGGGAGGGATAAAAGGCGGATAGAAAAAGACTCGCATGGCTTCTCTCCTTTTGTTTTTTATCAGTATATTTTCCGGCGGGGAATGTGATTGGCCGGGTGCCTAAACATGAATAGATCTCACGGCCTGAGGCAAAATAATGGCAAAAGGAGTGAGATGATGAGACATGTTAAAGCCTTTCTTGTTAAATTTACTCCCAGTTTTGCACTTTTAGCTATCATACTTGGAGGAATTTACGGCATTACTTTGGGAGACGTTTTCGTGATGTCATTGGTTATTGGCATCATTACCTATGCGGCGGGAGATCTATTTCTGCTGCCGAGGTCAAATAATACCACGGCGACCCTCGCTGACTTCGGTCTCGCCTTTATATTGATTTGGGCCATGACCGCCAACATGACGCCGGTGGATGAAGTGTTGATGCCATCGCTGATTGCAGCTGCAGGATTGGCGGTGTTTGAATACTTTTACCATAAGTATCTGTATAAGAGTGTCTTCAGTGAAAATGAAACACCGAGAAGAATGCAGGGGAATCTGCAGTATCAGACAGAAGCTTCTGAGGAAATCACGCCGGTTAAACCGGATATTCGGAATGATGAAGGAGATAAATAAGATGGACCTGGGCCCTCATGTTTGTGAGGGCTCTTTATTGGAAAAAACAAGCATTAATGTAAACTGTCAATCAAAGTTTAGAAAAATGAAATACTGGGAACATATCTTTCAAAGCAGAAGCACTCCTTTTCAAGGAGAATTCAGCTGAGAGGTTAAAAGCAATAGAATTAGAGATAGAATTTTCGTTTGGATCGAATGAGCATAAAACAAAACAGAAAGGATGAAGAATCATGAAAGAAAGAGAACCAATCAATCAGCCGCAGACACGTGATGAGCTGTTTGGGCTGGACAAGCAGGAAAGTCTGCAGTCCACGAACTTTGCCACTACGGAAAACTCTTATCTTAATGAGCATTATCAGGATGAAGCCGACGAGTAGGGCATGCATGCAAAAATCCTAATAGAGGATGGGTTCCTATATCAAGAAACCCAGCAAGAGGAGGATGAAATCGCATTATGATTTTGTCCTCCTTTTGGTTGTTGCCGGAAACCACGATCTTAGCAACGAGCGAGGTAAATCACTTATACAATTCATCTTTTTCTTTAGAAACATTTTACAATTTTCTTGTTGACAGAATGCGCAACTTGGATTAAATTGTCAGTGATTTATCGGAATTCAAAATTTGATTAGTCAAATGGCTAATCAGTTAGGGTGGTCATGATGAATATCGAAATCATTTTTTCTCCTTTTAATGAGATGATGGCGAGTCTCCATGTGCTGTATAACCCGGTCCATCATCCTTACCGGCGACAATGGGCAGAACGGATTGCGGGGCAGCTGCCGGAAGGGATGATGGAAGACATCCGGGCACTGGGGGCGGTTTCGTATGAGTGGTTTTATTTCGTGAATATCCGGAATGAATACAAGCTGAATGAGACCACACCGGAAGAGGCTATTGAATTCATCTATTCCATGCCGGATGATGCCTTTGTCTATTATCTGCTGGGCGAACAATATCCGATGGAGGATCTCAACGTTTGGAAAAAGGATTCACGCCTTTCGCCTCTCAGCGTGCAGCAGAAGGATCTTCTTTCCGATCCGGGTAAGTGGAAGAAGCGTATTCATCACTTTTTTTATGAGTATAATGAAAAGGTTTTTGCCAGGGAGCTGTTCCGTATCCAACCTTGGATTGCGAGAGCGGAGGCCGCTTTTCAGGAGAAACTGGAAAGGAATAGAATTCTAGCTTTGAATGAGCTTCATCCGGATGTGGAAGTGGATGAAAAGGTGGTCAAAGTCCATAAAGGGGAGACGTATGTCTTTCCAAAGGCAGAATATGACCATATCACTTTGCAGGCCTCTTCTTTTGTCACTCCTCATGTCATGCTGGGGGTCTATCCAGGAAGGTTATGCCTTGGTCTTCATGTTGCGGTTCCGGAAGCGGAAACGTTCGATGAAGAGCCGCCGGCGGATTTGATCCAGATGTTCAAGGCCTTGGGGGAGGCGACCCGTCTGAAGATCTTGCGGGATGTGCTGACACATCCGTACAGTACAAAACAGCTTGCAGGGAAATACAGTTTATCAGAAGCGACGGTTTCAAATCATATCAAGGTTTTGCAGCAGTCGGGTCTTGTGACGAGTGAGAGGAAGGGGTATTACATTTTCTACTCCGGGAACAGAGGAAGGATGAATTCGCTTCGGGCCGACCTCAGTCAGTTTATCTCACTTCCGCTGCTCGAGCAGTTTATTTATGAAGCAGACCTGACGTGAGGTGTTTTATGATGGCCAATGTGAAAAATGTGATCATTCATTATGTCCTCGCATGTCTGGGGATTGTCATACTGCTGGCTTCTCCTGCGGTGGTGAATGGGCTTGGAAGCTTTGCGGGATCGGTGTTGACGATAATGAAAGGAATCCTGCAGCCGGGGGATCTATTTTATTATGTCCACGGCGAGACACGGACTTTTCCAAAGATGCCGGAAGCAAGGTCGGAAGTGTTTCATCAACAGGCCGTAGAGAAGGAACTTTTTCCAGCCATTTTGGAGCCGTATCTTTACAGCCTTTTACTTCTTATATGCAGTTTCTTTATCGCCATCGTTATGGCCGCTTTCGCCGGTTTGCTGGTTTCCTGGCTCCCCCCTTTCTTCAGAAAAATGGTTTTGAAGGGTTCTCAGCTCCTTGAATCCCTGCCGGACGTGTTCTTTATCTTCAGTATGCAGCTGGCCGTCATCTGGATTTATAAAAAAACCGGATTGGAAATCACATCTGCCTATTCAACACCAAGGGAACAAGTTTTTCTGCTGCCGTTGATGGCACTGAGCATTGTCCCGGCCATCTATATGTTCCGGGTGCAGGCCCTGTTGATGGAAGAGGAAAACATGAAGGAATATATTCTTTATGCAAAGTCAAAGGGGCTATCAAAGTTCTATATTGTATTACAGCATTCATTTCGGAACACGATTATGGAATCCATCGCCCATTTGCCGGGGCTTATCCTGCTTTTATTTACAAATTTGGTGATCATTGAATTTCTGTTTCACAGCCATGGGATGATCAGTTTCGTCCTGGGAGACCAGCCGGCAGCGTCCCGCACCTTGCTTCTTATTTTACTGATGACTCCTTTTTTCCTGATCCTCAAAGGGACGGCAAGATTCAGGGAAGGATTTTATCAGAAGACGACAGGGGGACTGAAGGGATGAAATTCAAAGGAGTTTTGGCCGGAAGCTCTATATTGCTGGTGATACTGGCGGTAAGTATAGTCTGGCCTTTGGTAAAAGCGGAACCCGCTGTGCAAGTGTTTTTATACGATGAGGCTGGAAAGCTGGTCGATACGCCGCCTTATAGTCCCTCTGAAGAGTACTGGTTGGGAGCGGACCGGGAAGGGAATGACCTATTCTACACGTTGGTGGCCGGTGCAAAGTGGACGCTTCTGTTTGCGTTGACGGTAACCACCCTGAGAGTGTTGATTTCAGTAATTATCGGTTTGTTTTCAAGAAGGTTATTTTCAACTGTCTGGGTGGGAGGCTTCATGCAGGCATTCAATTATATTCCGCAGTCGCTTCTCGCCATCATCTGGCTGGCACCGTTTCTCCTGTATGAGCTGAGAACCAAGCCGCCGCTTGATCTGGGGGAAACGCTGGTTTTGCAGATCGTCGTTCTGACCCTTGTGGGGATTCCGACATTGACGAGGATGGTTGCCGAAACAACGGATCACATTTACACATTCGAGTTTATGGAAAGCGCGCGGATCCTGGGCGGGTCCAGGTGGCATATCGCCAGGGTGCACGTGCTTCCGCATCTGCTGCCGAGAATGGCGGTCCTGTACGGACGGCAGCTTGTGCAAGTGCTGACATTGATCTTACACCTGGCAATATTCCACATCTTCTTGGGAGGGACCATCATCCGATCGGGGCAGGAGCACGATCAGTTCAATAACTACTACACCCAGACCTTCGAATGGGCCGGCCTGATCGGAAGCCGCTATGAGGAACTGCTCCTCGAACCATTCATCATCTTCTTCCCAGTCATGGCGTACTCCCTGCTGATCCTGGTCATAAACATGATCGTCAACGGAATCGAAGAAAAAACAACCCTTTAACCCTTTAAAGCGGTGGGGGACAGTCCCCCGCCGCGGTAACGCGTTGCCGCGCTGCAGGGGACTGTCCCTCTTAGCGCGGTGAAGCGGTGAAGGAATAATAGATGAAAAGAGTGAGAGTATGGATGAGAGAAAGCAAGTTAAGAAGCGTAAGAAACTGATTAAACCGACATCTCTGCATCATAAGAGCGCCTGCAATTGGTCGCCTCTCCTGCAAACAGCCAAGCCTTCTTCATCTAAGAAACCGGAAAAGGTAGTACGTGTTTCCCGGCACTGACTCTGTGTGTTACAGTTAATGATAGAATCAGAGTAACAGTGAAAGGGATGAGAAACCATGTATATCGTACACTCGACGTTTGTCGTGCCGAATGAAAAGGCGGATGAAGTGATATCAATCTATCATTCTCGTTCCCGTTTAGTAGATAAAGCAGACGGCTTCCAGCGTTTCCTGCTTCTGCAGAACGAAAAGAAACCAGGCGAAATCACAGTCCACATGGAGTGGGATTCCAAGGAGCAGTTCATGACATGGATCCAAAGTGGAGACTACAAACGCATCCATGAACTCGAAAAGAAATACCCGGATCAGGAGCTGGCGTCCATCATTCCATCCATCCATAAGTTCAAAGTGGTGGCCGTATGATCATCGACATCGGTAAAAAATATGAAGAGGTCATCAACCGGTCTGTAAAAGAAATCTATGTAAAATATCCTGAACTGGATGAAAAGTTCGGGGAGCGCGGCCGTGAGAAATGTTATGAAGACAATGTCTATCATTTTCAGTATCTCGAGACATCGGCCGGACTTGGTTCAGCGAAAGTGTTTACCGACTATGCGCTGTGGCTGAACAGCGTCCTGGTCAGCCGCGGCATGTCGACTGATCACTTGATCGATAACTTCCGCAGCATCATTACGGCACTTGAGGCATCTCCGGAAGTCGAAAACGGAGATACATTCTCCGATCACCTCCATCAGGCCATTCAGGTGCTGGAAGACAGCGATGGGACGGAAGATGTGGAGCGTCCGGTATTGTGAAAGTAATATAGTTTGATAGAGACACCGAATCCTTTGTGGGTTTGGTGTTTTTTTGTTGGGCTGGGGGTTGTGGCTGCGGCTGCGGTGTGTTCGTGAGGTGTCGATTTTTGTCGCTTGGCCGATATCCGCCAAGGTTTGGTCGATATCCGACAAAAAGCGGTTGATATTCGACAAAACTTGGTCGTTATCCGACACGCTTCAGCCGATAAACGACAAAATTTCGTTGATAGACCTGGTGTACCCTGCGCGAGACGCAACATCCAGCCAAAACAACAAACTTTTACCAAAATAACCCTTGCCAAATTATGAGAAATGGCATATAGTACATTACATCAGTAATGCACTAATGAACCTTACGAAGAGGAGGTGCGCGTTTGATCCTGAATTCAGATAGCATGAAACCGATTTACGTCCAGATTGCCGAGTGGCTGGAGACGGAAATCCTCGGCGGCAGTATAGAAATAGATTCGAAGGTTTACTCACAATACCAGCTGGCGGAAATGCTCAACATCAACCCGGCGACAGCGGCAAAGGGGTTGAACCTGCTGGCAGAGGAAGATATTTTATATAAAAAGCGGGGGCTCGGCATGTTTGTATCTGCGGAAGCGAGAGACATCATCCTTTCCAAACGCAGAAACCAGACGTTAGCCAAACTTGTGGAGGAAGTGGTCAAGGAAGCGGAGCACCTGAAGGTCGGCGAAGAGGAATTGGTCGATATGATCAGGAGTGCCAACAGCAAGCTTAAGGGGGATGGGAAATGAATGTAGTGGAATGCAGGGGTTTGATGAAGCAATATGGGAGAAAAACGGCATTGAATGATGTTTCTTTTACTCTTCAGCCGGACAAAATCACCGGATTAATCGGCCGGAACGGAGCGGGTAAAACAACACTTTTGAAAATAATCGCGGGATTCATCAAGGAGTCGTCAGGGGACGTGCTTGTTTTTGAAGAGCAACCATTCAACAACTTAAAAGTATCGGCAAACATGATTTTTGTGGATGATGAAATGAACCTGCCGCCGACCATGAATCTGGAGGAGATACTCCAGACGGCTGCGGACTTCTATCCGAATTGGGACCGGGAACTTGCCAAGCGCTTATTTGATTACTTCTCATTCAAGCCTTATCAGTACCATAATGATCTGTCGAAAGGGATGAGAAGCACATTCAATATGATTCTTGGGCTGGCAGCACGGACGCCCCTGACAATATTTGATGAACCGACGACGGGGATGGATGCCGGTGTGCGCAAGGATTTTTACCGAGCCCTTCTCAAGGATTATCTTGCGTACCCGAGGACGATTATTTTATCAAGCCATCTATTGAATGAAATCGAAGACATCCTTGAGGATATTTTACTTTTAAAAGATGGTGAGAAATTCCTGCATATGTCTGTGGAAGAGCTGAGGGAATACGCAATTGGCGTCAGCGGGAAAGACTCCGTTACGCGCGAATGGCTGAAAAATAAGCAGGTGATCCATGAATCCAGCCAGGGAATTGGCGGGACCTATGCGGTGGTCAGAAATGACTTCCCAATCCAGGAAATTGAATCAGCACGGCAGACAGGCCTGGAATTTTCACAGGTTACCGCAGATGAGATCTGCACATTCCTGACCAGCAGAACGAAAGGGGGAATCGACGATGTATTTGGCCGAAGTTAGTATGTGGGATGTAGTGAAAAAGCAATTCCGTTTCAAATTGAAGTCGTACCGGGGAGTCTTCTCGTCCCTGATGGTTCTTCAGATTATCGGACTGCTGTTTTCCATGAATGGTGAAGGGATGTCGGGAGGCGGGACGGAGTATTTCGGCTATGAAGTGAAGTTCTTCACCGGCAGTCTCATCCTTGCTTTTGTCATGGTGTGGGCCTTCATTTCATCTATCCTGTTCACAACGAAGGCGTATCGCTATGATGATTTTTCTTTTGTGTCCAACAGGGCCGCCAGTCATTTTTCCAATATATTATTTATGATGTATTCCAGCGTTCTGGCAGCAGTGACGGTGTACCTGTCCAGTTATGTTTTAAAGCTTATTGTACAATTGTCCGGCAGTGGAGCGTATATCCTGAGCGCACCGATGACATTTGGAGGATTCTTATCTGGAATGGGCGGCATGATCCTGTATATCTTCTTGCTGGCTGCTCTCGGATATGTCTGCGGAATGCTCGTCCAATACAGCAAAATCTTCCTGGGCGTATTGCCGGCGGTCGTTTTCGGCGCTGTGTTCCTTGAGGGGTTCTACTCCCATAATGAACCGACACTGATTCCGATGATTTTCAGCTTCTTCGGCAGGGAAACATCCTTCTTTCTTTTTGCTGTAAAAGTGATTGTGGTTTCCGCCATCGCCTTCGGTACCGCCATCCTGATTTCCAATAGAATGGAGGTGAAACAATGATGGCGATTATCTCACTGCTGATTGTTGCAGCCATCATTGCATTCGCTTTTTTCCTGGCAAAACCGCTTGGTGAAAAGCTATTGAATGGAAAAAGAGGGAATATGATCTTCCGCGGATATCTCATCCTTCTTGTTATTGGCGCTCTTGTTTCCAACGTGATTCCTGTTGATTCTTCTTTTAAAGGGGAAATAAAGACAGATACCGAAGTAAAGAAAGCCAATGAGCAGGATGGAGCTTTCTTCAGGATGGTCCATGAAGGAAAGATAGATGAGGCAGAAGGTGCAATGAAGGCCGGGGAATGGGAGTTTGATTTCGAAGGCGAAGGAATCAGAGTACCCAATTCGGGATCTCAATACATGCCGGTCGTTGTTGAAATAAAAGACGAGGATGACGGGAAAATTGAAGTCGCATACTATGTTTCGCGGGCATTCATTGAAAACATTGATGTAACCGAAGAGATCACCCCTCCAGAAGTTGATATTGTGGATTCCGTCATAAGAATCTTGCCGCCACCGGCTGAAGAGATCAAAATAGCAAAAGTGACACAGCCCTATCCGTTCACACAATTCCACGGAGGGAACAACCCATTTGAGGAAGAGCACAGGACTTATCTGGGGCAGGAGGTCATTTACCTGAAGGTCCCTAAAGGGGTAAAAGTGGATGGGTATATGACGATTGTTGATAGTTGAAAACAAGACGGTACCCTGCTATAAGTAGAAAAAGCAGTCCAACACGGACTGCTTTTTACTATGAATTCATAAGGAAGTGTACTTAAAATAAGAGAAAATTTTTCCGTTAAACTGCAGAATTTAGCTGGGGAGAGGTGAATAAGGGAAGGATTTTCCGTTAAGCATGCTCAGTAACGCAAATTTCACGTTTTTTAAATGAATAGGCGAAAATTTTTCCCTTATTTGACCTATTTTTACGGACATTTCTTAGATAAGGGAAATTTCTTCCCTTAAGGTATAAGTTCATGCTGTTGGTTCTGCAATAGATAATTTTGGGTAATTAGCCACATTTTTCTTAAACACCCCCAAAAACCTCGGATTGTGTCGAAAATACTATGTCGTGGGATACATTTTGAAAATGGGGGAAGGAAATTTTGACAGCGATTACGACAAAGAGAAAACAGAGGATCCAGGATACAAGGAAAGCCAAGCAAAAGCAGAAAATGAAAAGAATTGCGGCAGCTGCAGCGGCAGGTTCGATCACAGCGATGCTGATTTATGGGAAGGCAGGCGCATGCAGTACCGAATATACGGTCAAGAAGAATGATACACTTTTCAGCCTGGCCCAAAAGTACAATGTCACGGTTGAACAGCTGATGGAAGCGAATGGATTGACTTCTGATAAAATCATGGCTGGTCAGCAGCTGCTGGTTCCGGATAAGGTATCGATGGAATCAGGAATTCATATTGTTCAGAAGGGTGATACCCTTTACTCCCTGGCAAAGAAGCATGGAGTGACGGTAAAAGAATTGAAAGAACAGAACAGCCTGAAATCAGACCAGATCAATATCGGCCAGACAATCAAGCTTGCTGCAGCAGAACAGCAGGAAGGTGAGCTGTACACAGTTGTTCCGGGAGATACGCTGTGGGGAATCTCACACCGGTTTGGCGTAAAGCCGGAACAGGTGACCAAGGCAAATGGGCTGAAGAAAGAAATGGTCCTTATCGGCCAGAATCTCGTTATCCCGGGGAAATCAGAAGTCACGGAAGCGGAAGTCATCGGTGCGGCTGACAAGTTCACAGTCGAGTTCAAGTATCATGGCGAACCGTTCGTATTGAAGGTGCCATATGGAACAGCTTCTGATTTTCAAAATATGTCCGGCCATATCGTTCACGTCATTCATAAAAACGGTGCACTTATTTCAGTATTTTAATATAAAACAGAGGGGGGTTCCCCTGCTTCATCTGAAGCGGGAGAACCATCCTTTTTTTTGTTTTTTCTGAATGATTTCCCATGCTCCCTTATACTCCTCCAGGTCTATCAGACTTCCAATCCCAAGAAGTTCACCATAGGCTTCTAAGTATTCATAATCAAAATAAGTGTAGTCTTCCTCTCGAGGGAATGGCAGGTGTTTTTCGAAGGAAAGGGGCAGCCCCGCTTGCTCAATGCCATCGGAATCCTCCCCGAAGTAAAGTTCCCTTACTAATTCTCCATTTTGGTGAATGCTCAAGTAGTAAGTATCAACGGTACTTTGGCCAAGGGTATGGACCACCATCCCCTCAATTTGAGAAGACAGGCTCTGATTGAATTTTATTAATCTTTCATAAGAATCATGGAGAACCGTTATCCAGCCGCTATGCAATTTGCCAACCGCAAAAAGAGAAGGAGTTTCATTTTCGAAGAAGGAAATAGAGGGTTCATGCTGTGTCTCTACCTGGGGACGGCTCCCGTATGCTTCCTCAAACCAGGTCATCAAAAATGACCGGACAACGCTTGAATCCGTAGTTTGAATATTAATTTGATAGATATTAGTGGACATAGAAAACCTCCAGAAAATACTTTATATGTAAAATATATGTAATCCAAACGCAACATTCAATAATTAGGACAAATTTCTTAATTTACCTTCGATAAAATCTCTGATAAACTCTTTGACCGCTTTAAAAAGAAATTTACCCCTATTGTTAGCTGACTATATCCAACTATTTGCACTATCACGGGCAAAAGCGGCGCTGCAACAGGAAGAAAATAAGGTCTCAATGCCCGCATCCACCCTAATAGTTCATCCGAAATTCCCCCAAGAGGCATCCTTCGAATCTCAAAGAATTGTATAAGTGAGCATATGAAAGGAAGCACGCACATGGGGTGGACCCCACTCATCATCTATGAATCTTTCATATTGAAAACATGAAAAGGGTGAGAAGATGAAGAAGTCATTAAAGAGGAAGATATCGGCAATCGGGTTGTCTGCCATCATTACAGGAAGCATGGCAGCGCCGGCCGGGGCAGAATTTGAATTGCCGAAGCAGAATGGACAGGCAGTTCCCCTGTCAAAAGAGGCGAAAGTGGAGCTCGATAACTTATGGAAAGACAGCGTGGGAGATCATCCGTTATATGGCCAGAGTCAAAGCAAATTGAATCCAAACGAAAAGATCAGGCTGGTCGTCGAGGTAGAGTTGGATGAGAAAGACCAGCCCGAAAAGAAGGTCGAGCAAGTGAAGGGCAGCTTCATGAAAAAGAGAAGCAGCAGCTCGGAAGTCATCCACACCTATTCAGAAGGATTCTACGGCTTCAGTATGGAAACGACCATGAAAGAGGCAGAGCAAATCAAGAAAATGGATGGTGTGAAGGATATCCGTGTCTCCAAAACGTATGAGCATCTTGTAGCGAAAAGCAAAGATATCGTCGAAGCGATGAACGTCTGGGCGAAATACAATTACACAGGTGACGGAATGGTCGTAGCGATTGTGGACTCAGGGATCGATCACAGACACGAAGCGCTCCAGCTTACCGAGAAAGGGAAAGAGAAAGCCAAATTCAATAAAGAAAATATCCAGTCTGTTTTAAATGAGACGGAAGTCGACGATATCTGGTACACAGACAAAGTGCCGACCGGCTATGACTGGGCAGACAAAGATACCGATGTCATCCCTGCGAGCAACTCCCATGGAACACATGTAGCCGGGATTGTCGGCGCGTTTGAAGAGTCCCAGAAGAAAGCAGTCGGTGTGGCTCCCGATGTTCAGCTGATTGCGGAAAAAGTTTTTTCTGACACAAGAGGCTTTGCTTATGATGACGATATTGCGGCAGGAATCTATCATGCTGTGGAAGCAGGCGCGGATGTCATCAACTTGAGTCTGGGGTCTGATGCAGGTAGTGCGGACCCGAATGATCCTGTACAGCGGGCTGTTGAATATGCGACAGATAACGGTGTCCTTGTGGTTGCTTCTGCCGGAAATGCTTCTTACAGCACCAAGCAGAACCTGCTGCCGGCGTCCGAACTGCCATTGGCCAAAAATCCGGACATCGGGCTTGTCGGAGATCCCGGAATAACGCCATCGGCCCTTCAGGTTGCATCATCTGAAGCTGACTTGATGAGAGTCGATTCATTCACGCTGAATGACGGCAGTACGCTTGGTTATCAGATCCAGCCTTCTTCGAAAAAGCTGATTGATCATTTGGAAGCAAACAAAGAATATGAACTTGTTGTTGCCGGTGAGGGATTGAGAGGGGATTATGAAGGCCTGGACGTCAAAGGGAAAATCGTTCTCGCTCAACCTGAAAAGCCATATGCCTTCTACTCAAGCATTCAATATGAAGCAGCTAAAAATGGAGCTGAGGCAGTCATAGTCATACCGCCTGGGGAACTTGCACCTTATGCGAACTTATATTTCTCTCCATACTCCATTCCAGGGGTGGCGACAGACAAGGTAACAGCCTCTAAAATTGCAGAGAGGCTTCAAAGTGGTGAAAAGATAACGATTCAACTTTCGGATGAAGGCCTGTGGGTGCAGAATCCCGCGACCGAACCGATGTCCACGTTCTCTTCCTATGGTGCACCGACAGACTTGAGCTTCAAGCCTGAAATCACCGCGCCGGGCGGCAAAATCACATCGACCGTCCTGAACAACCAATACGAGTCGATGAGCGGAACGTCCATGGCAAGTCCGCACGTAGCTGGCGGAGCGGCGCTGCTGCTGCAGAAATACTATCAGGAGCTGGAATTGCCGAAAAATGAAGAAACGGTACTCAAAGCCAAGATGGCCTTGATGAATACGTCTGAGGTCATGACTAACCCGCAGCACGATAACCTGCCTTACTCACCGCGCCGCCAGGGCTCGGGCATCATGAAAGTTGAACAGGCTGTGAAAACTCCTTATCTAGTAAAGCAGGAAGGAGCATCGCTGGAGCAGGCTGCCTCTGTTGCTTTGAAAGAAGTCGGCCGCACCTTCGACTTTACTTTGGACGTTGAACCTTTGGCGAAAAAGCTGGAAAAAGCAAATCACCAATTTGAAATCCAGGTAGACGTTTTGACGGATGAAACAGAAACAAGGTCAGTGAATGGCAAGGAAAAAGAATATTTAACGCTGAACAGCATCCCGGTGGATGACGCTGTGATAAAAGTAAATGGAAAAGAACTCAATGACGAAAACAAGCTTCAATACAAGCCTTTCCGTGATGACGAAGTAACGGTTTCGGTCACACTGCCGGAGGGACTGAGTAAAGATCGTTTCGTTGAAGGTTTTGTCCGTTTTGTCCCAAAAGGAAGCTCTGTTAAAGAGCTGGCGGATTTGACGGTTCCATTCATGGGCTTCTACGGCGACTGGGATTCTCTTGATAATATCGATGAAAGTCCGGTGAACGGCGATCCTTACCTCGGATACACAGTGCTGTGGAATGACATGCTGAACCTGCCGCTGGGCTTTGACAGCAAAACAGGAACGTTCAATCCGGATGAAGTGGGCTATTCGCCAAACTCGATTGTCACAGGGGTATATCCTTCTTTTACCGCCTTCAGAAATCTGAAAGAAATGTCACTGAGTATTCAGGATAAAGATGGAAATACGGTTGCTGACATCACGAACTTCAGTGAATATACTGAGGACGGCAGCCCTTATCCGTTCCGCAAAAATATCATGTCGTACAGAGATTACTCTTACAGCTTTGACGGTATGTTCTGGAGCGGAAGGGATAATGAAGGCAAACTACTGCCGGACGGCGACTACTATTATGTATATGAAAGCACCTTGAATTTTGAAGGAGCCGAACCGCAGCAGACGAAGATTCCTTTTAAACTGGATGGAAAGTCCCCAGAAGTGGAAAACATCCAAGTGAAGGAACAAGAGGATGGCACCCATAAGATCACATGGGATGTACAAGAAGACAGAACCGGTTATCTTGGAAGCATGCTGTGGGTGAACGGCAAGGCAAGATCGCTTGCAGATGGAGCCAAAGAATATGTATCAAAAGAAAAACCGGAAATCGTCATGATTTCCGCGATTGACGGTGTACGGAATGTAGGGGTGAACTATTGGGGCGATAAAGAAAGGCTTCATGCGGATCCTTTCATCAACTACTTCGCGGTATCAGGGACCAACATCAATGAAACAAAACCAGCTTCGATGCTTATCTTCGGGTACAAGCGTTTGGACTGGCACATTGAAATCTCGGACTCAGAAGGGAATATCCTTGAATATGCCGATATTGAAAATGAACATTCCATCTACGGACTGAAGTGGTATCCTGGCAAGGAATATCCGAACGGGGACTACTTTGTAACGGTAACCGGAACGGATGAAAATGGATTGTCACTAACGTCTGAGCCGAAGAAAATGACTGTGAAGCATTAAAATGGGAAGCCGGGAAAGTTCCTTGTTGGAGGAATTTTCCCGCTTTGGTTTAAAAGTAGCGCCAGCTCTGTTTTAATAAAAGCAATAGAAAGAAAAAGGCGGTGGGCAAATTGAATACCTCTGTATACATAGATCCCTCCATCAATCTGTCAACAAGCAGGCAGCTGTCGATCATCATTGAGTTCAAGATACTGCCGGCACATTCGGCAGTGGCGGCCGCCAAATCACAGGGAAAGCAGTTAACTCTTGAGGAAGCAGAGAGTCATGTTGAACAAAGTCATCAAACCTTCCGGAAAGAACTGCAAATTCTTCTGGAGAAAAATCGGATTCCTTACACGATACAAAACACCTATACGAATGCACTGAATGGAGTCGCAATGGAGCTGCCGGCCAACGAGATAAGAAGGTTGATGAAATCCACTGTCATTGCAAGGATACATCCCAATAAACAAGTCCATCTCGATCCGCCCGTTCAGCCCTATTAAAAAACTGGAGGTTCACACTATGCAAACAAAAGACCAGCTTATTAATTCATTCAAAGAAATCGATCTTGGCGAATACACGATGCCGATCATCTGCATCTACAACAGCCCTTCGGATCATCAGGGAATGTTTGTTGCGAGATTGTTCGATGTAAACCAGCCAACGCCGGTCATCCTGATGAGGCCATCGTTGGATTCCATCCGTAAAGAAATTCCGGAACGTTTTTCATTGGTCCCGAAAGCTGCCGGGGAAGATGCCAATATCGTAGAATCCTATATTTGAGTGTTAATCGTGACTCCCCTTTTGTTATGATGGAAGGTAATACCATAACAGAAGGGGAGTCATTACATGAAATGGTATTTGAGAGTCATTAAAAATTATCTGTTTTTTGAAGGAAGAGCGAGAAGGACGGAATATTGGGTATTCCACTTTATTAATTTACTTATTTATTGGGTGCTTGATTTTTTTGAGGCTTATAAAGGCTGGGGATCGCTGTTAACGGGGTTTTATTGGCTGTCAGTGTCCGCCGTCTCCATGATATTGGGAGGAGCGGATGGTGGATGTTCATTAGTTTTATCCCTATCGCAGGCCCTTTGGTTTTATTTATATTTGCCTGCCTGGACAGTGAAGAGGGCAGTAACCGGTATGGACCAAATCCCAAATACAATTGACATTAAAAAACTCGCCAATCTTGGGCGAGTTTTTTAGTGTTCTTCATCAGTGGCATCTTTTAACTTAACGAGGTTTGCAATCAATCCCACAAGCCCTGTAACCGCAAAAATCAGAGGCAGGGCCGTAAACTCATCCGTCCGCTCTTCAAAACCCAAGCGGTAGGCCCCATACAAAAAAATGATCAGGCTGCCGAATAAAGAAATGGTTGTTCTCTTCTTGCTGCTCATGTTTATCACTCCATACGTTATTCCTCTACTATTCTAGCACGTAAAGGAAGGTAAGGCTTTTAATCAAACGTTTGATTAATTCATTTGGTCAGGTAGATATGCAGTGAAGAAAGCAGGATGATGATTCCGTTCACTATATAAAGCGCGGTAAAAATTACTCCTAAGAAACCAGCGCCCCATCCGCTTTCATCAAAAATAGAAACAAAAATGAGTGTGCCGAAAAGGATGACCGGGGTCAGCAATAGAAAAATCACTCCCGCCCATAAACGTTTTTTAATATCGCCAGCGGATTTTGTGAATGCAAAATAGTTCAGCAGGCCGAACGCAAGGATTTCCAGGACCACAGTCAAAAACAAACCGAAACCATCTGACATTTACTGTTCACCTCTAACCTGGGAATTATATACAAATTAAGTCTATCATATAAAAGGTTATGTGTTTCAATGAGGAATCAGACGGGAAATACATACAAAAACAGGGAGGGATCATTCATGTCAGGCAAAAAAGAAAAGAATGAAAATCTCAAAGAAGCAGAACGTAACTATCAAGAAGAAAAGAAGAATGAAAGTGTAGTAGACCAGAGCAGGGAACCTGATCAGCAGAACCGTCTGAAGGATCAGGAGAACTTAAGGAAGTAACTCTGAGTAGACAAAACCGGCGTGCTGATTCAGTACGCCGGTTTTTCTTTATACTATTTTGCTTGAATAGCATTCACAATTTGTTTTAACCCTTCATTTAACGGTGTAACCTGCCGGCCAAGGACTTTTTCAAAATCATTGCTTTCCACAGCCAGGGATCCATTGCGGATGCTTTCTTGAATTCCGACTACAATCGGGATAACAAAGTCAGGCAGGCCAAGGCCTTTCATAATTTCTGCATACTCTTCATCAGTCACCTGCTGAACAGGAATGTCTTTTCCTAATACCTCCCCAAGCGCAGAGGCCAACTCTTCTTGAGTATAAAGGGGACCAGAAAGTTCATAAACAGTATTTTCGTGACCGTCTCCTGAAAGGACGGCTGCTGCAGCTTCTGCGTAATCCTGCTGCAAAGCCCATCCTGTTTTGCAGGATCCAGCTGAAGTAACCCATGGCGCACCTGCCAAAACACCTTCGATGCTGCCCGTTTCGTTTTCCAAATACCAGTTGTTGCGTAAAAATGAATACGGAATTCCCGTTTCCTTGATGGCTTTTTCTGTGGCAACATGGGGAGGAGCCATCAAGTTTTTACTTTCGGATGCATTTGCAATGCTTGTATATGCGATGAATTTCACCCCGGCACGCTGGGCGGCCTCGACGGCATTAGCGTGCTGGCGGATTCTTGTATCATTGTCACCGTCAGCAGAAATAATCAGCAGGCGGTCAATACCGGCAAAAGCAGTATCTAATGTTTCAGGATGATCGAAATCTCCCTGACGGACATCTACACCGCGGGAACGAAGATCTTCAGCCTTCTCAGGATTACGGACACTGACGGCCAGCTGATCGGCCGGAACCGATTCCAATAAAACATCCATAACTTTTGAACCTAATTTTCCTGTAGCTCCAGTAACTAATAATTTCATGAAAATAACCTCCAGTTTGGTTTATGGTTGTAACTCATTCGTTTACATGTAATCATTATAGATACAGGTTAACTGTAAGTCAACTTGTTACACTTTCAATTTTAATTTTCAGCAGAAGATGAGTATAATAAACTTGTAACCAAATGGATTACATGATGTAATCCTAATGTTCAGGGAGGTACCAAACATGTCAATCAGCAGCCGGTTTGCTGTGGGAATTCATATATTAAGTCTGCTTGAATACAACAAGAATGAGGTAAATTCATCAGAATATTTGGCGGGCAGTGTCGGTACAAATCCGGCTTTCATCAGAAAAATCATGGGGATGCTTAAAAATGGTGGACTTGTAAAAGTGAGACCGGGTGTTGCCGGGGCAGTACCGGCCAGGGAATTAACGGAGATCACACTGCTTGATGTATATAAAGCAGTAAATGTCGTCCAGGATCAAGAGTTGTTCAGCATTCACGAAAACCCCAATCCCCGTTGTCCTGTAGGCAGGAATATCCAAGATGCCATTGTTCCGCTCTTCACCATTGCCCAGACAGCATTGGAGAAAGCATTAGGGCACGTAACAATTGATGATGTTGTAAAGGATATCGTTGAAAGAGAAGAAATGAATAATACTAGGTAAGGAGTGACGGCATTCTTTTTAAGAATGCCGTTTTTAAGTAGAAAATAATGGTATGATAAAAAAGCCTATTAGTAAGGCAATCTTTGTTAAGGGA
This sequence comes from Bacillus salacetis, assembly GCF_049177075.1. Classification (GTDB taxonomy): domain Bacteria; phylum Bacillota; class Bacilli; order Bacillales; family Bacillaceae_B; genus Rossellomorea; species Rossellomorea salacetis_A. The sequence goes on from NZ_CP185377.1 coordinate 424,716, forward strand.
GGCGTTCATTATGGCAAATAAAACAAACTTGAACACATGTAAACACAAGGGGATCACGCCTCATTAACAAAGATTATGAAGCGTTCCCCGAAATCGAAAGGGGAAAATAGGATGAATGTAAGATTAGAAGAAATCAATGCAGAAAACTGGTATGAGTGCTGCCAGCTGGAATTATCAAAAGAACAAGCGGAGTACATGGAATCCAACGCTGTCTCCATTGCCCAGACTAAATTCGAACCAACACTTAAACCATATGCCGTCTATTTCGGTGAAGAAATCGTCGGGTTCCTGATGTTCAACTCTGTTAAAGAAGAGCTTGACGGGTACTGGATGTATAGGATCATGGTCGATAAAGCATACCAGGGAAAAGGTGTAGGAAAAGAAGCGACGAGATTAATGTTGGAGGAAATGGCGAAACTGCCGGATGCGGATAAAATTGTAGTCGGCTATCATCCCGATAATAAAGGAGCGCATCACCTGTATGCGAGTCTCGGGTTTGTGGATAATGGTGACCGGTTTGGCAGGGAAATGGCTGTCATAAAATATTTAAGATAAAGTCGGGGACGGTTCTTTAGGGAACCGTCCTTTATTATTACATTCGTCGGCAGAGTAGTACGTTCGCGGAGGAACGTACCATTATAGAGAGAGCTTGCTGCTGTAGTGGTATGATTCGAAGGGAAACGTGCCATTATAGAGAGAGTCTGCAGCTGTAATGGTACGATTAGGAGGGAAACGTACCATTATAGAGAGAGTCTGCAGCTGTAATGGTACGATTAGGAGGGAAGCGTGCCATTATGGAGAGAGTCTGCAGCTGTAGTGGTACGATTCGAAGGGAAATGTGCCATTATAGAAAACGACTCCAGCTGTAATGGTAAGATTCCAAGAAAAACACGCTGGTGATCATTTAATATGGTCTATTCCAGGATGATTCTCCATATCGGCGTAATGATCAACACGTGTTTCTCTGTCGACCTCGATCACTTCCAGCAAGGAATCGCCCTTCAGTTTGTCGATCATTCTTTTATTCCCGCCAAACAGAGTGAAGTCCAGGTCAGGGTCCGTATACAAGCACCATTCTCTATTCTCATCCCACCAATAAGTGGGTGAAACAGGATGGTCCTTGCTTGAGCACAAACCGACCACATCTTTTAAACCCCCATGATACAGATACCCATTCCCATGATCTTCTCTATAATTTCTAACAGCCAATAAGTGATACTGAAAATAACAGCTGCCCGATGTGAACGACTGTAATAGAGGAAGCATTCGCCGTAGGGTTCCCTCATCCATCGTGCCTTCAGAAGGAAACAATAAATACCGCGGACACTTTGGAAACCGGGTGCCGTGAAGATGACAGATGGTATGGCTGCTGAACTCCTTTGTATATTTCAAATCATATTTGAAGGCCAGATCTTTAAAAGAAAGCCGTTCGCTATTATTGAAATCGATTTCTTCATCAGGGTCACAATCACTCCATAGAAGGTTTTCATCGGTAACATTAAGGTCACGGAAAATGGGATGCATAATCTTGCAATAATGACTAAATCTCTCCGGAATGAAATGATAAACAAAACTCCCTTGCCAATTAATAAAATCAACCCGTTCTGTTTCTTCTAAAATCCATTGGAAAGACGAAAAATCTGTCAGCTTTTTCATACACCCCACACCCCTTCTTCCTCTACCATATCATAAAAATTACCAGCAAACCGCAATTTACAGCATTTCGCAATCTGCACGCCGTTTGTGGTACAATCAGTTACGACAAAATGAGCGAAGGAAGTAATACGATGAGCAAAAGAGCACCCGTTAATAAAAACGATTATATAGAGGATGCCTATTTCGAAGACCTGACCCACGACGGGAATGGGGTTACGAAAATTGATGGCTATCCATTGTTTGTACCGAATGCCCTACCTGGTGAGAGAGGGAAAGTCAAAGTCGTCAAGGCGAGCAAGAACTACGGTTTTGGCAAGCTGATCGAGCTTCATGAAGAAAGTGAATACCGCAAGGAGCCGGAGTGCCCGATCTACCATCAGTGCGGCGGCTGCCAGGTCATGCATATTACGTATGAAGGCCAATTGAAGGCGAAAGAAAAGCATGTCCGCGACGTCATGGCCAGGATTGGGAAGCTTCCTGATGTGCCGGTCCACTCGACACTCGGGATGGATAACCCGTGGAGATACCGCAACAAAGCGGCTGTTCCTGTAGGAGAAAGGGAAGGTGGCTTGGTCGCCGGCTTCTACCAGCAGCGCAGCCACGAAATCATTGATATGGAACGCTGTGCGATTCAGCATGAGAAAAATGATGAGATCATCCAGAAGGTAAAAGAAATCTGCCAGAAGTACGGGATCCGTCCATATAATGAAGAGAAGCACCGCGGCACATTGCGCCACATCATGACCCGTTACGGCTATCAAACCGGTGAAGTGATGGTCGTCCTGGTGACCCGCACCGCTGATCTTCCGAATAAAGATGAAATCGTCGAGGAAATCGTCAACTCCATTGATGGGGTAAAATCCGTCATTCAAAACGTGAATTCCAAGAAAACAAACGTCATCATGGGTGACCAAACCAATGTCCTTTGGGGAGAAGAAGTAATCTATGACTTCATCGGCGACGTTAAATTTGCAATTTCAGCACGATCTTTCTATCAGGTAAATCCTGATCAGACACGGGTCCTCTACGAAAAAGCACTGGAATACGCTGACCTGAGCGGGGATGAAAACGTCATCGACGCCTACTGTGGCATCGGCACAATCTCCCTGTTCCTCGCGCAAAAAGCGAAGAAAGTATACGGAGTCGAAATCGTCCCGCAGGCAATTGAAGATGCGAAGAAAAATGCCGAACTGAACGGCTTCATCAACACGGAATTTGAAGCAGGCCCGGCAGAAGTCGTCATTCCAAGATGGTACGAAGAAGGCATCAAGGCAGACGTCCTGGTTGTCGATCCGCCGAGAAAAGGCTGCGACGAAGCGCTGTTGAATACAATTTTAGAAATGAAGCCGCGGAAAGTGGTCTACGTATCCTGTAACCCGGCTACCCTCGCACGCGACTTACGGGTGCTGGAAGACGGAGGGTACAAGACACTGGAAGTACAGCCGGTGGATATGTTCCCGCAGACGATGCACGTGGAGTGCGTAGCAAGTATACGCTTAAAAGATTAAACGTTGAAATATCAACGTTTCTGGGAATGTAAGATAGCATTGATTAATTGTGTGAAAATTAAGTCTCTTCAAAGGTCCTCTAAATAATTTAAAGTTTGGAAGCGGTACTCTATTAGAGGAGTACCGTTTCTTTTTATTTTAATATGTTTTATTAATTTGTTTATTGAAGTATTAGTGATGTCTGTCCTACATGACACCTCATCTAAGAGTTCTCGTAGTTTATTAATTTCCTCTTCATTATCTTTTCTTTTTAAGATGTATTGAAGTTGTGTTTCCTCAGATTTAATTGAAGAAATCTCCTTATCATAGGAACTAACAGCTACTTGGTACTCAGATTTGTTTATGGTTTCATCCATTAAAAGAGTCAGTAGTTTAGACTTTTTAGCCTGAACACTTTCAATCTTGGATTGCAGTGTTGTTACTCTATTGGATAGTCGGATTTTTTCTCTGCGATTAATTTCGTGTAATTTCTCACTAGTGCCTGAGATTAAAACTTTTTTACGACACTTATCCAAATCATCAAGAATATGTCTAATAAGGTTCTCTTCTTTAATTGCATGGTGTGAACAGGCTTTTTTTGTATATTTTACATATGCACCACAAATATAGCCCTTTCTATTAGATTTAAAGTGCATAGAAGTCCCGCAATCGTAACATGTAATTATGTTTGAAAACAGGTGCTTATTGGAGGGGTTCCTTTTTTTTGACCGGTTTTTAATTAAATCTTGAACTAGTTGGAAAGTCACTTCAGAAACTAAAGACTTATGTGTATTAGGAACAATAATCATTTTGTCCTTAGGATTTTTTATACGAGTTTTATTAGTAACACTAAGAGTCGTTTCACGTTGTTGAACAAGTGACCCGGTATAGTGAGGATTTTCAAGAATGAAGCGCACTGAAGTCCCATGCCACCTCGGTCCACAATTTTTTCTGTTTGCAATCATCGAAGGGGTGGGAATGTTTTTCACATATAACTCTCTGGCAATACTATCAAAACCTCTTCCAGAGATATATTCTTCATAAATCCATTGTACAACTTCAGGTGTTTGGTCTGTTCTTAAGTGTAACGTGCCATCAATAACAACGTAGCCATACAAGCTGCAAGAATGAGAGCCATAATTGGTGGGATGAACTTTATCTTAGGAAAAAAAGAGAAGGAACAGAAAGATTTTAAACAGTTCTGTGTGGAGCTAGCAAAAGCGTATTCTCTTTGCGCTGCTACTGATGAAGGTAAGAATAATGCTTTAGAAGTTAGTTACTTCAAAGCTGTTAAGGCAAGCTTAACTAAGCATGAAAAGAAAGGTCCTCCAAAAAACATCAAAAAAAGAAATTGAGACACGTGTTAGTCAAATGCTTGAACGTAACATTATCTCAGAAGAAGTGGTTGATGTCTTTAGTGCGATGGGATTGAAGAGGCTAAGTGTTTATCAAATTTTGACTGCTACATTTTCTTTTGTACTCATATTCAAGCTTGAGTATAAACTGTTCAGCTATAGCAAGTTTCTTTAAATATTCATTCTGATAACTATATTTGCCCCTGTACTTCCAGTAGTGTCTTTGGTTCTTACAAGCAGTTCTCACTGATTTAGGTCTATATTGCCAAGAATAAATATAAAAGTTTCCTTTGATAATTTTTATGCAGTGTTTTCTTTTTGTTCTCACTTCAAGCACCCCTAGAGTTTCTCATATCTTAGCAGCGATAATTATAAATTGTAGAAACATATGTATGTTTAGTTGAGTTCACAGGGGTTTATATTCACTTTATTATAATTTAATTTTATATTCTCATATAATTTCGTAAATAAGCTGGTGCTTATTGTGATTAACTGGTGAGAAGTTATAAAATTCCTTATTTGGTGATAATCATAGCTTAAAGACAGTTAACCAAGATTATGTTTTTTATTTTTCTTATAAATATAGAAATTAATGTCATAGAGTTTGGTTGTAGAAAATAGAGAGACCTCCGGTATTGTTTTAATGGTGAGTGATACCGTTCTATCAATTACTTTTAAGGTATTTAAGTGTCAATTTATTGGTGACTTCTGATTACAAATAAGCTTATGGTATAATTTAACTATTGAGTTTGGGAGGTTAATATTATGTACCTAGCAAAATTAGTTATATGGAATTTTAGGAAATATGGAGGAACTTCTGATAATCCTGGTCTCGCTTTAGAGTTCAACCCCAAGTTAAACCTCTTAGTTGGAGAGAATGATGCAGGAAAAACAAGTATTTTAGATGCAGTTAAAATGTTATTAAATACCCAAAGTAATGACTTTAAAAGACCTGAACTAGAAGACTTTTATTTAGAACCTGGGAAAGAGGAACATTATAGAAGTTCGGAATTTAAAATCGAATGTATTTTTAGGGGATTTTTGGATGAAGAAGCAAAGAATTTTATAGAATGGCTAAGCTTTGAAGAGAAAGAGAATGGAGAGATTGAGTATTACTTGAAATTAACTTTATCGGCAAATAGAGAAGGACAAAAAATATTTTACGATTTAAGTGCTGGTCAACATGAAGGTGGTTCTCAAATAGATGGGCGAGCGAGAGAACTCTTAAAATCTACTTATTTAAAGCCTTTGAGGGACTCAGAAAGAGAGTTAAGCTCTAGAAGGAACTCTCGCTTATCACAAATCTTGTTCAATCATGGCGCTTTTGATAATCAAGAAGACCATGAGTTATTAAAAATTATAGAAGATGCAAATAGAGGAATTAGTAATTACTTTCAAGGGAGAGACTTAGACGGTTCTGAAATTGAAGATACAGGAGGGAAAAAATTATTAGAGGAGCTTAATATTTATCTTGAAAGTTTTTCAAGAGAAGGTAATCCATTAAAATCAGATTTTACTATAACTGAGTCTAAATTAAAATCTATCCTAGAGAAATTAAGTCTCCAGCTATTTAATAGTAAGGCTGGACTTGGTTCACAAAACCTATTATTTATAGCAGCAGAATTATTGCTTTTAAAGAGAGAGAATTATACAGGATTAAAATTGGCTTTAATTGAAGAAATAGAGGCTCATTTACATCCTCAGTCTCAAGTATTGTTAATTGAATACCTTGAGGAAGTTTGTAATCAATCAAGCATCCAAATGATATTAACTACACATAGTCCAAATTTGGCATCTAAAGTTGATATTCAAAAAATCTTGATATGTAGAAATAACAATGTATTTAATATGTCTTCCTCTTTTACAAAACTTAGAGAGGGTGACTATTCATTTTTACAACGATTTCTAGATGTAACTAAATCTAATCTTTTTTTTGCCAATGGAATTATCATGGTAGAGGGAGACGCTGAGAATATATTACTCCCAACTATCTCTAGAATTTTGGGTGTCCCGTTATCTAAATATGGTATTTCTATTATTAATGTAAGTAGTACAGCTTTTTTACGCTACGCTAATATTTTTGTTAGAAAGAATGAACAAGAAACTATGGGGATTTCTGTTTCTTGTATTACTGATTTGGATGTTAAACCGCCTATCAGTGGTGTTCCATATCTTATAGATAAAAATGAAGTAAGCTATGAGGAGTATAAGAGTTTTCATAATGCTAGAAAGCAAGGGTTGTATAGTGATAAAGAGGTTAAATGTTTTGTATCAGATAGTTGGACACTTGAATATTGTATTGCAGCTAGTGATTTTAAAGAAGAGTTTTTTAAAGCCGTTAAATATGCAGAATTTATTCAAAATAGCGAAAAAATTGGTCTAACACCAGAAAAGATTGTTAAGGGTGATGAATTTGTCTTATCAGAACTGAAGAGATGGGAAGAAGAAGCACGTACAAGTGATGAAATAGGTTATTTCATATATCACGATTATTTGCTAGAAAAAAAGATATCAAAAGCTATAGTTGCACAATGTTTTGCAAATGTACTTTCTGAATTGCCTGCAGAGAATGTCAAAGAGAGGCTTCAAAAGGATGAAAATCTAAGTTACTTGGTTAAGGCAGTATACTATGCAGCGAAAGTAGGTGGCCTTGATTGATAAATTTTACGCAAGAAGATATTGGTAGTGCTGAGAGCCTTTTTTTGCCGGGAAGTAATAAATTTAGTGAAGAAGTTAAGGGGATAATAGAATGTGTTGAGTCGAAAGATATAATAGCCTGTCCAGGAAGTGGAAAGACTACAACCTTACTGGCTAAGTTATCTATAATAGGTAAACAATTACCATTAGAAAATAATAAAGGCATTTGTGTATTAACGCATACAAATGTTGCAATTAATGAGATAAAAGAACGGCTCGGGGTTGAAGGTAATAAATTATTTGAGTATCCAAACTTCTTTGGTACAATCCAATCTTTTGTAAATCAGTTTCTAGCAATTCCATATTTTAATAATACTTTTAAGAGGCATGTTAGCTCTATTGATGATGAAATATATAACAGCAATATATTAAGAGAATTTTATTCTTTGGATTACGGTATACAGTTTGGGTTTGGAAAGAAGTATGGGGATAGTCGAGATAGAATTCATGATGCCTTAAAAGAAATGAGATATGCTTTTGATGAAGAAATCTTGATAGATAAATTTCAAAAATCACTATATAAATCACAGGGGAAAATATTATTAGCTTTAAAGAGAATAAAACAAGAGGTTATGGAAAAAGGTATTCTTTGTTATGATGATGCATATTGGTTATCGGTCCAGTATCTAAAAAAATGCGAAGTTCCTCTCCGGAATTTCATGTCCGAAAGATTTGCATTTATGTTTATTGACGAGATGCAAGATACATCTCATTTACAAAATGAAATACTAGATAAATTATTTGATAAAGAACAAGTCATTATACAAAGATTTGGAGACCCTAATCAGTCTATTTATGATGACTCGGATAATATGGCTTGGAATATTTGGGATGGTCCCCTTAAAATTACCGATAGTAAAAGAAACTCAGAAATAATAAGTAAGCTTATATCGCCATTTGAATTAATTCCCTCAGGAATGAAAGGTAACGGAGAAAGGGAGACTATTAATCCCAAGCTATTTGTATATGATACAGAGTCAATTACAAGCGTACTGTCTGAATTTGCAAACACGATTTATGAACATGGCTTACACAGTAATCCTAATAATACTTTCAAAGCAGTTGGTAGAATTGCTAAAGAAAGTGAAGATGACAAGGTGAAAATTCCTAGTTATTTTCCACAATTTAATCAAAAGAGTAATTCTATAGAAACAAAAAAACTATATTTAGTTGATTTCATTAATAAAGATGCAATTGACCAAGGCCAAAATAGAGATGCTGGAAGCTATTATAATTCTCTGATAAGTGCGCTACTTAGGGCATTGTGGCTTTTAGAGGTTAAGACAAATAACGGTTCGTATTACAATAAGAAAACACTGTTGAAAGAGATAATTACTAAAGATAAGCATATGTATATTAGATTAGAAGAAAACTTGGTTCGATGGTGTTTAATGATTAGAAAAGGGTATGATATTAAGCAAGATTTTATCATCTACACTAATGAACTTCTAGAAAAAGTATTTGGAATTACTGATTTATCGATTTTAAGCCGTTTCTATAAAAGAGAGAGACTGGTAGAGGATAGCATTCCTGCAACCAATAATGTTTTTCATTATACCCAGGGTGAAAATAATACCATTGAAATATATATTGACACTGTAGCAGGAGTAAAAGGTGAGACTCATGCTGCAACATTATTTTTAGAAACAAACTACTATAGCTACGATGTTAAACAATTAATTGGGGCCTTCAAAGGAGAAATGAAAGGCAAGAGGGGAAAGCGAGAAATAAGTGCATTGAAACATGCTTATGTTGCAATGTCTAGACCAACTGATTTACTATGTGTAGCAGCACAAAGGTCTTCTATTGAAGGACACGAGGAGGAACTAAGTTCTGCAGGATGGGATTTAGTCTATGTTCAATCCACAGATACAGAAGATGACAAGGGACAAAAGAAACCACATGTAAAAGTTATCTCAACATAAATGCCGTAAAAGGAAAAATATAATAAATATAAAAACCTTTGGGTAGATAGGAGACGACTATGAAATGTCCTAAGTGTGGTAATCTCGTTGATTTAAGAAAAGATATAAGTAATGAGAATTGCCCCCATTGTGGTTTTTATCATTACATTCAACATGCGTTAAGAATAACTGCCATTGCTTCTAGACTGGTAGATCACAATGAAGATTTTTATTTCGGAAATATTCATCAAAGAATTTATAATCCTTATATTAGCCTTAATGAGGGACGTGTCGAACCAATAGATGGTGCCTTAAAACTAAGGGGATATTTGTTAGAACAAATTAAAACGCTTATTAAATCTTATCCTAGAGAAGATTTATATTTCATCATGTTAGCTATGAGAGAACTAGCAACATGGAAAATCATATTACAGTCAGAAGATAGCTGGGCTTCAGTACAAGTTAGAAATATTTCGCACCTTTTTACCAATATACTATCAACTTTGGAAGAGGATGATTTTGGGATTGACGGAATAATTGATGAGACTGATTTTATTTCACTTTTTGTTTTTACAGAGGAAATAGAAAAGATTTCCTCTAACATTCTTGGTACTAAGATTTTTTCATGGAAACCCACATTAGAAGAAATAATTAAAATAAGAATTGAGAATGAAAGACTTAATGAGTATTATCAACACTTTGAAGTGCAGGAGCTTGTTAAACCCGAAGAGATAGAAATTAATGATGAAAAAATAAATAAATTTTTAACTCAGAGAGGTATTGAGATTAATAGAGTAAAGAAAAGCGTTAGTAAAGAGATTGAAAGATTAGCCGGATTTTCATTTAAAGAGTTAAAAGAATTTAGAAATGATATTATTACAATTGCTAAAGAGAGTGGACAAGTTTTTGATATTTTCCCTTTAAATGAAAATAAATCAATTCAAGCTGTATTTATCTTTGATGACCAGCTAAAAGATGTAATAAATAAAGAAAGAGAAAACATAATCTCATATTTAACCTATGGACCCTCGAATGAAGAAGAATATATATTAAATTATCTAACAGACCCGTATATGGATTTTAAATTTATTTTTAGGTATGAAGGTTTATTAGCATTTGGGGTATTAGACTCTTCAAATAGCATTTCTATGTTAAGTAATATTACTTCGTCCGACCATTTTATAGACAAGTTGTTTGGTTTCCAAGCCACAAAGGTATTTAAAAAAGCACAGCAAGACATAGCATACCTAATGGCTATGAAAATAGCTGAGCATTTTTATAAGAATGATAGATACTTTGTACCGCTTCAACAAAAAGGTGTTCCCAATGTTAATATTAAACAAATTATTGGTAATGGTATAAAAAAACGTTTAATGAGTAATGAAAATCAAGACTTAGGTGATATTGATGCTGTGGTTGTTGATTTAGTAAAACGGAAAATATTTTTGATGGAAATAAAATTTTTTAAACCTGCTGTTAATCAAAGAGAAATGCTATTGAAAGATAAAAAGATTTATGAAGATATTAATAAAATATTGGCCCGTGCAGAATGGTTCGAAAAAAATATCCTGGATGTGAAAATGGCCTGGGGACTTGAACACAGTAATTATGAGGTAGAGACAATTCTTATAACAGGTAGACCTAACTACTATGGGGAAAAGATAGGAAAAGAATTCAGAAAAGTTAAACACCTAACCTTTGATGGTATATTAAGAAAAGCTACGCTTTAAGAATATTGAATTTGAAAGGAAAGCTAAATGGACAATAATGAATGGATAGAAATAAAAACACTTAACTTTGTAAATGTTTATGTAAGGTTAACATTAGCTGTTTCTTTTATCTTAGTTTTAATTGTTGGATTAGTATTAATGGATAGTCTTAGAATGGAAGAGACATTTTTTATAATTTATATTATTTATGTCGCGTTAGAAATTGCAATACATGAGCAGTTCCATAGACTAGGAGGAAAATGGTTTTTAGGTATAAATAGCGAAATAGATTTAAAATGGAGCTTCTATAATTTTCTGTTTGGCATTAAAAGAGAAAACGGGGTATCAACACCCACACATCCATTTTGTAAACCAAAAAGATGGCTCAATCTTAAAGAAAAAATTGTTTTTGCACTCTCCCCTTTTATTTTTTATACTGTATTATGGACTTTACTTATGGTTATTACGGGCTTTCAAGTAAAGACGTTCATTTTTGCCTTAACTGTGTCGTGGGCATTTTGTCATGGAGATTTTTGGGCGGTTTTCTTCTCTATTTATAATAAACATAAATATCGTGCAGACTATAAAGATATTCAATTTGCAGATATGGGAGACCACCTAGTATTGTGGGGGAAAACCCAATAGCTGTATAATTAAGCAAGTAGGTGAACTGAAAACTTAACACTTTAATTTTGGTGAAATCCTAAGAAAATATGATACATTAATATTTTTAATATAATTTTTTATACCCCGTACAGACACTAGGCATGTTGAGTGTGTGGCTAAAATAATCTTAAAATGAATTGAAAGGGGTCTAATCTTATTGGAATAGACCTCTATTTAATTTAATCAATAGGGAACTGCTTTCGAAAAATCCAGCTAACTTCGAGCCATGCAAGGCGCCAATAGTAACAGGCAATTTCATTTTTGATGAAATTGCCTGTTTTTGTTTATAGAAGTTAGTGAAATTATGTTTAAGTGAATCTTTTTTAAAATGATGGTACGATAAAAGGTACAGTTAGATGTAAACAAAGGAGGTACGCGAAAAAGAATGAGTGGGTTTCCTAAAGATGCAATGCGTATGCTAAAAGAGACAAGTCGTACATTTTATATTCCGATTACTTTTTTGCAGAAGGAGTTAAAGCATTCAGTTGCATCGGCTTATTTAGTATTTCGGGCAATTGATGAAATTGAAGATCATGAAGAATTGAGCAATGATGTAAAATACACGATTTTAATGCAAGTCAGCGAATTATTTAAACAACCATTTGATAACGATGAATATGTAAGAATTCTTGGTGAAACAAAAGATCAAATGCCCGAAGTGACACTTCGATTAGAAGAATGGCTGCAAGCTTGTCCAAAAGATGTCCTGTCGATAGTCATGGACGCTGCTAGTGAAATGGCATTTGGTATGGCAAAATGGGCGAAAGAAAATTGGGAAATTCGCACACGTGAAGATTTGGATGATTATACTTATTACGTCGCAGGTCTTGTTGGGGTCTTGCTTTCGGAGCTCTGGGAGCACTACGGAGAGGAAGAAACTGACCGTGAGCTTGCTATTGCTTATGGGCGCGGGCTCCAGGCTGTTAACATATTGCGTAATGAGAAGGAAGATTTGGTTGAACGTGATGTCAGCTTTGTACCCGATGGCTGGAATCGTGCAAAGCTATTCGAATATGCAGATGAAAACCTGGCAAAAGCAGATGAATATATGAAGTCTCTTCAAAAGAGAAGCATTCTATTATTCTGCCGTTTGCCGCTTGCCCTGGCTCACAAAACTTTAAAAGCAATGAAAGAGGGGCAGGAAAAAATGACTCGTGCAGAAGTGGAACAAACGGTGAAAGAGGTTCAAATCCATTAATTCCATGTGATGCAGGTGTAAAGGGCGCTTTTGTTTTTTACAAATTTGCCGGCATTAACATGGAGCGAAAGCGCAGGTCAGCAAGAATCTTTATAGTAAAGGCAGGTGTTGGCGTTGGACAAGTCAATCGAGCAAAGAAAATCTGAACATATTCAAATTGCGCTGAAAGAAAAGGTTACGGGGGAGTCGATTTCAACAGGATTTGAGTCGCTTAGGTTTATCCACAATGCACTCCCTGAAATTGATTTTGACGAAATCTCTATTGAAACTAATTTCCTTGGATTTGAATGCAAAACGCCATTCCTCATCAGTTCCATGACGGGCGGTACAGCTCTCGCCGGGGAAATCAACCGGAATCTGGCAATGGCAGCTGAGGAGAGAGGTTGGGCGCTTGCACTAGGATCTACCCGGGCACTTCTCGATAGCGACGGACACACTTCCTCTTTCCAGATGAGGAAGTATGCACCAAGTGTCCCGATTATTGCAAACTTAGGCGCTGTTCAGTTTAATTACGGATACGGTGTTGAGGAATGCAGGAAAATTATTGAAATGACCGAAGCGGATATGCTTGTCCTTCATCTGAATAGCATTCAGGAAGTGATTCAGGATAAGGGAGATACGAATTTTAAAGGGTTATTAAAGAAAATCGAACATCTGTGCAGCGCTCTGGAGGTTCCGGTCGGGGTGAAGGAAGTAGGATGGGGAATCGATGGTCAGACAGCCAAAAAGTTATGTGAGGCCGGAATTGCGTTTATCGACGTCGCCGGAGCGGGAGGCACTTCCTGGAGTCAGGTGGAAAAGTTCCGCTCCCAAGACCCTATCCGGCGAATAGCCGCTGAGAGCTTCAGCGAATGGGGGATTCCGACGGCGGAAGCAATCAGGTTAACCCGCGAAGAGATCGGAAACACTCCACTGATTGCAAGCGGTGGGATGCAGACGGGCTTGGACGGAGCGAAGGCCATCGCATTGAGTGCCGACCTGGTCGGATTTGGTCGATCCATCCTGAGAGAAGCGACCCAAAGCCCAGAGGATGTTCGTACAGTGATGGAAATTCGGGAAATGGAACTTCGGATGTCAATGTTCGGTATCGGGGCGCAGACGATTCAGGAATTGAAGGACACCACGCGCTTGAAGGAACGATGATAATCAAAGCCGTTATTAAAATAATACGTTTTTTTCGGTCCAGGAAATGCATCTGGGCCGTTTTTTTTATTCACGAGACGAAGGTGAAAACCAAAAAAATGAGAGGTTTGCAAAGGGTTGAGATTTGAATAAAACTTTTATTTTACCTTGCAATAAAATGAGTTGTCAATAACGAATTTGTTATTTCATCGGAAAAATGGTATGATTTTCATTGAGATATCTTTTAGACTGTACGTTTATATAAATCTTTTTAATGCCGAAGGAAAATTTCAAACAGTTTTGTGAGCTTTTAAGATGATAGTACCCGAGTTATTATACAAGGAGGACTAGTATATTGAATTTAATCGATAAGAAAGTTACACATAAGCGGTTTGGAATGGGGAGTGTCGTTAAACATACTGATACTGTTATCGAAATCCATTTCGCGTCGGAAAATAAAAAATTCATTTACCCCGATGTATTTGGAGAGCACCTGAAAATGCATGATAAGAGTGCTGCCAACTCACTTGAAAAGATTATAGAAGAGAAAGAAATGAAACAAAAAGAGATCGAAATGAAGAAGGAAGAGGAGAAAGAACGGCAGCGAAAATATCAGGAGCTCCGGTTGGGACACGAAAAACTTATGAAAAATCATAAGCTTCATCCCGAATCCCAAATGGTTTCCTGGTGTGATCTAGAAGAACAAGATAGTGCCTTTTCCGAGTGGAAGGTATCCTCAGGTATCATTAAAAGTGGTAATAACAAAGGGAAACCGAACAAACCAGTTCGCTTGCACCAAAATAGCGCTGTCCTGCTGACGGCGATAGATTCAAGTAAGCCTGAACAAGACAGACGGATCTTGGGTGTCTATATGGTGAAAGAAGGTTTCATCGGTAAGCTTTGTGAAGATGGAAATATTCCTGCTCATTCGGAATACAGACTGCAGCTGACAGAACAGGAATCAGAGCAGATGCTTTTCTGGAACTATTATGTAAATCAAAAGTCCCCAGAAAAAATGACGTGGAATTCAGGGAAATACCGTTATTTTGATAATTTATGGATGGCTCAAATCCTGCATGATATCGTTTCATTGAGAAGTGACACTGAAGAACGAGAGCTGGCCCAACAATTTCTTGACCATTTCTGTAAAATGAATCAGTTAGTAGAGCAGGATTTACCTCAGCCTGATGGCGCATTAATGCGTGCTTAAGGTAAATGAATAGATGAAAAAAGGGACAAGGCGGCGCCTTGTCCCTTTTGATATTTCTGTCGAGTGGCGGAATTTTAATTAATCAAACGTTTGACTAATAGGTTTCGGGAAAAAAGGTGTTCCACTATCGCAGCCGCATGACTAAAAATCCAATTTTAAATCCAAACTCGTAAGGGTAAACATTTACTGAAATCATTTTTTCAATACGAGGTGGTACAAGTGTGGATTAATCGACTATCCAATGTCATTAAAGCAGGGGGTATCTTGCTCATTGCAGCGGGGGTTGGATTGATGATACTGGGAATCTTCCTGCCTGGAGAGACAGACTTCATGAATGATATTTTTGAAAAATTAGGCACGATTGGCGAGTACACTGCCATTTTGGCAGGTGCGCTGTGGCTCGGCAGGTTGGTTTTTCGAGAAATGAAAAAAAGAGGTATTAAGATAAATAAGTATATGAAGGATTTCGTGAAGCTGTTAAAAACCCATCATACGTTGTTTGGCTGGGTGGTGACGGCAGCTGTATTGGGTCATGGCCTCTATTTTCTTTTGCAGACATCCGAACATATGGACTCAATCTACAGCGGGATTGCAGCGGGTATCGGGTTGATTGCCCTGGTACTCATTGGAGTGGTTCTTGATAAATGGGCAAAAAAGAAAAAGTATATTCTCTATAGAAACATTCACAAAGGAATTGCACTTTTGTTTGGAATTGCTTTGGTGATCCATCTAATTCTGTAATGAAAAAAGCTGGACAAGGAAAGCCCTGTCCAGCTGCTAACAATCATTTGTCTGAAAAGTGCTGTGAGATGAACTCCCGATAAGATTGAAGGGTCGGGTAACCGGAGAAATTTGATAACATCCCATGAATGACCGGCCCTCTAGGTTTTTCCTTGCCAATTTCCTCCTGCAGGACCTGAAAGGTGACTGCCAGTTCGTCTGCCCCCAGTTTTTCGATCTCTTCTTCAAGGTCTCTCATCACAGTGGACAGATTCGTCTGTTCTGAAAATAAGAAATTGGATAAGACGGTTTCGGCTTTTTCTTTTGTAAAGAAGGGCTGGTCCTTATGAATGTCTTTCACGATGCTGTCGAGCCTGTTCAGCATATACTCCGTTAACTTTCTCAAGTCAAAATCCTGTGTGGAAAACAATAGAATCCCCATATAAGATTTGATGATCCCTTCAAGGATGATCGTGATATCCCATGAAAACGGTTCGACTTCAGAGCCGTAAATCTCAATGATGCTTTTCCGGTAATTTTGATGAGATTCCATTTGTTTTTCAAAAATCAATTGCTTCACAGTCTCGTTTCTTGGGATGGCCTGCTCTTTGGCCAGCATGACAAGAAGATCGCGATGGGTGATGAAGTGTGAATACACCGCCATTTGTTCCCGTATTAACTTTTCGCGGGGATTATCTATCTCTTTTGTTTCTTCGATGATGCTCTTGTTAATCATGTCAAAATGATATTGTAAGATACCTAATAATAGATCGTCTTTCGATTTAAAGTGTAAGTAAAAAGCCCCTTTGGAAATTCCGCTTTCTGAGGCAATCTCTTGGACTGAGGTTGTGGAGAACCCCTTACTGGCAAAAAGCCTCATTCCAACTTCAATAATTTGCATTTCTTTTTCATTCATAAGATTACCCCCAATCCGAGCTTTGAACTTTTATTATACCTAAAATGTGAAACTTTTGTTAACGGTAATCGTAAACAATCATGGGAAACCCAACAAAAACGTTGACTACTGACTGGCTGGTCAGTTATATTAGTTTTATTGTTAGTGAGTTAATGACTAACTAGTCATTTACAGTATATCAAAGCTGTCAACCTTATTCAAAAGGGAAGAGGAAGGTGTCTTTTATTGAAAAGTTTAGTTAATTTCGTCCTGAAAAATAAACTGGCTGTGTGGTTACTGACCATCATCATCACAGTCTCAGGGATCTATTCCGGGACAAGAATGAAAATGGAAAGTATACCGGATGTATCAATTCCTTATTTAATTGTGATGGGAGTTTATCCAGGTGCAACTGCTGAACAGGTCATGGAAGAGATATCCATGCCGATGGAGCAGACGATCGAGGGGCTTGAAGATGTTAAGGCTGTTTATTCGAATTCGTCAGCTAATGTAGCCCAGGTTCAGATCGAATATGAATATGGCGTAAATATGGATGAGAAGAAACGGGACCTGGAAAGCGCGATTGATAATATCGCCTTGCCGGAAGATGCCGAAGAACCATCGATCATGGCGCTTAGCATGAATATGATGCCGGTTGTCGCGTTATCCATCAGCAGTACAGAAGGGGATATTGTTGACCTGTCGGCAACTGTTGAAGATAAGATCCTGCCGGAAATTGAAAATATTGATGGTGTTGGATCCACAACAATTACTGGGCAGCATCTTGAAGAAGTGGAATTCACTTATGACCAAGCCAAAATGGAAGAGCTGGGATTAACCGAAGAAACCGTCAAACAGATGGTTCAAGCAAGTGATATGGCTCTGTCTCTCGGCCTTCAGGAATATGAAGAGGGTGAAGAGGCCCTTGCGATCGATGGTGATATCAAAACGGTTGATCAATTAAAAGAATTGAAAATCCCTGTTACACCATCAGAAGCAAACCCAAATCCATTTGTGGAATTAGGGGATATTGCCACTATTGAAACAGTCGGCCACGTGCAATCCATTTCCCGTACGAACGGTGAAGAGGCCATTGCTATCCAGATAACGAAAGGGCAGCAGGCGAACACAGTGGATGTCGTGAATGCTGTGAAAGATGTGATAGCAGAACAAGAAGAGGGAATTGACGGATTGGTCATTGATGTCACTCTTGACCAGGCCGAACCGATCGAAGATTCCGTCTACACGATGGTGGAAAAAGCATTATTCGGCGGTTTGTTCGCAATCATCATCATCCTGTTATTCCTTCGTGATTTTAAGTCAACGATCATTTCCATTGTATCAATTCCGGTTTCGATCTTTATGGCATTCTTGCTGTTGAACTGGCTTGATATAACGTTGAACATCATGACATTGGGTGCGATTACAGTTGCGATCGGCCGTGTAATCGATGACTCGATTGTTGTAGTGGAGAATATATACAGAAGAATGCATTTGAAAGAAGAGAAGCTCAGCGGACGTGCATTGATCCGTGAGGCGACAATTGAAATGTTCAAGCCAATCCTTTCTTCAACGCTTGTAACGGTTGCAGTATTCGCACCGCTTATGTTCGTCGGCGGGATGGTCGGAGAGCTGTTCAGGCCGTTTGCCTTGACGATGGCATTTGCCCTGGGTGCATCACTCCTTGTGGCAATCACCATCGTTCCGGCGCTGTCGCATTTCTTATTCCGCAAGTCATTATACGGAGAGAAGAAAGCGTCGAAGCATAAAGAAGTTGGAAGACTTGCTACCTGGTATAAAGGTGTACTGGTAAAAGTATTGAACCACAAAATCATCACGTCAATATTGGCGGTTGTTCTGCTCGCTGGTTCATTGGCTTTGACTCCTCTCATCGGGTTCAGTTTCATGGGATCGGAAGAGGAAAAAACAATCTATTTAACGTACACACCAGCTGCGGGCGAGCTTGAGGAAGAAACATTAGAGAACCTTGAAGAAGTTGAACAGGAATTAATGAAGCGTGACGATCTGAAGACTGTTCAGTTATCGTTCAATAACAGCAACAGCACGGACGCCTCCTCGATTATGATGGGGGGAACTAATGGTGCGTTAATGTATCTCTTCTTTGAAGACGATACGGAAAACTTCCCTGAAGTCAAAGAAGAAGTTGAAGATTATGTCTTCAACATCGGCCAATCGGGTGAGTGGAAATCCCAGGACATGATGGGATCAGGAGGAATGGCCTCCAATGAAGTAAGCTATACACTGTATAGTGAAAATTTAGATGATCTGAATGCAGCGGTTAACCAGGTGGAAGACGCATTGAAAGAGGTAGATAACCTTGAAGATGTGGAATCTGACATGGAAAACCCATATGTCGAGCACGTTTTGCAGATCGATCACGAGCATGTATTGCAATACGGTCTGACGACTGGACAAATCGTCGGGGCATTAACAGCCACTGGATCTGAAGAAGTATTGACAACAGTGGAAAATGACGGCGAAGAAATGGATGTCATCGTTCAGCGTGAAGAGAAAACAGACGCTGCAACATTCGATGAACTGCTGGAAACAGAAATACCTACTGCAACCGGCACGACGGTTCCATTATCCGAGCTGGTGACGACAGAAGAGGGTACGACATACAACACGTTATCCCGCAGTGAAGGTGAGTTCTACGCAACGGTTTCTGGTACAGTCACGACTGATGATGTATCTGCAGCCACAACTCAAGCTGATGAGCAAATTGATGAGCTTGAGCTGCCGGATAGTGTCGAAGTCGGCGTGGCCGGCGTAGCTGCTGATATGCAGGAAACATTCACGCAGCTCGGAATTGCCATGCTGGCGGCCGTCCTGATTGTTTACTTTATCCTGGTTGTAACCTTCGGTGAAGGATTGGCGCCATTTGCGATCTTGTTCTCATTACCATTTGCTGTGATAGGTTCCTTTGTCGGTCTTTGGATCGCCGGAGAAACGATTTCAGTATCCGTCATGATGGGTCTTTTGATGTTGATTGGTATCGTAGTAACAAACGCCATCGTACTAGTGGATCGTATCATTCACATGGAACGCGATGGAATGTCGCTGCGTGATGCAATCGTCGAAGCAGGAGCGACAAGACTCCGCCCAATCCTAATGACGGCGATTGCCACGATCGGTGCCATGACTCCAATGGTGCTTGGCGGAGCAGGATCTGCCCTTATCTCCAAAGGATTGGCCATCACGGTAATTGGCGGTCTGACGTCATCCACGATTCTGACATTGCTGATTGTACCGATTGTGTATGAACTTCTATCAAAAATGTTGAAGAAGAATCGTAAGGAAATTGAAGAGAATTAATTTTTGGAAACCCCTTGATCATTGATTGAGGGGTTTTTTTTGGTTAGTTTGGGTACTCCGATTCTGGTGTTTTCTTGAATCGGCAACCCCATAGAGCCCTTTTGGGTACTCCGAATCTTGTCTTTTCTTGAATCGACACCCTCATAGAGCCGTTTTGGGTACCCCGAATCTGGTCTTTTCCGGAACCGACGCCCCCATAGCCTCTCGGTGGCTACTCCGAATCAGGTCTTTTCCGGAATCGGCAACCTCAAAGAGCCCTCTTGGGTACTCCGATTCTCGTCTTCTCTTGAGTCGACACCCCCATAGAGCTGTTTTAGGTACTCCGATTCTCGTGTTCTACTAAATCGACGGCCCCATAGCCTCTCGGTGGCTACTCCGATTTCCGCCCTACCTTGAACCGGCACCCCGTTCGATGCGGCAGCAAGAAAACCATTGTCTGAAAATTTAGTCTGTTATATAATAAAAAATAACAAATAAACAACTGTATTAATACAGTATTGGAATAGGAAAAAGGAGGAAGAAAAATGGAAGTCTATGTTGCGTGTGGGGATTTAAAAGTTGCAAACATTTTTTATGATTTTATTAACTCTGAAGTACTGCCGGGAACAGGGGTCCACGATTTTTGGGGGAGTTTTGAAAGGCTTATTAGTGAGCTGACTCCTGAGAATAAAGCTCTTTTAAAACAGCGGGACGAGATTCAGATGCGCTTGAATAAGTGGCACCATGAACATAAACAATTTGATCTGCATCAGTACCGATCTTTTTTAAAAGAGATCAATTATTTAGAAGATGAAGTAGATGATTTTGTTATTGCAACGGAAAATGTGGATGATGAAATTACGATGCAGGCAGGGCCGCAATTGGTGGTTCCAGTTAATAATGCGCGGTATGCGATTAATGCTGCAAATGCCAGGTGGGGCAGCCTGTATGATGCGCTCTACGGGACCGATGCGATTTCGGAAGCGGAGGGTTGTGAACGCGGTCAATCTTATAATCCTAGGCGAGGAGAAAAGGTGATCGCGTTTGCCAAGCGGTTTCTTGATGATACGGTTCCTCTTACACAAGGTTCCCATGAAGATGTGGTTCATTATCGGATTGCGGGGAGAAAGCTTCAGGCTCATCTGGAGGATGGCACAATAGCCCAACTAATGAACCCGCTGCAACTTTCCGGGTATAACGGGACTCCTGAAGATCCGAGTGTATTACTGATGAAAAATAACAACCTGCATTTTGAAATTGTGATTGATCGCAGCCATCCTATTGGCGGGAAAGACAAAGCAGGTGTAAAAGATATCATCATGGAGTCAGCTGTTACCACGATTATGGATTGTGAAGATTCCGTTGCGGCCGTAGATGCGGAGGATAAGGTGGAGGTTTACCGTAATTGGCTTGGATTACTGACAGGTAAGTTAAAAACAACATTCACCAAGGGAGGTAAAACGGTTGTCCGTTCCCTTCATGAGGATCGGACCTATACTTCCCTGGCAGGCAGTCCTTTCTCGTTGCGTGGGCGCTCCCTTCTTTTAGTAAGGAATGTCGGACATTTGATGACAACAAACGTCGTTTTGGATCAAAATGGCGAGGAGATATTTGAGGGTATCCTAGATGGAGTGATCACTAGTTTAATAGCGAAGCACGACCTCCTTCAACAGGGTGGGTTCAAGAATTCAACCAAAGGATCGGTTTATATTGTGAAACCCAAAATGCATGGATCTAAAGAGGTGGCATTTGCAAATAAACTCTTTAATCGGATTGAAGACCTGTTAGGGCTGGAGCGGTATACACTTAAAATCGGTGTCATGGATGAAGAAAGGCGGACTTCCTTGAATTTAAAAAACTGTATTAATCAAGTGAAAAATCGGGTGGTATTCATCAATACAGGTTTCCTGGATCGGACAGGGGATGAAATCCATTCGTCCATGGAAGCTGGGGTCATGTGCCGGAAAAATGAGATGAAGGCAGCAAAATGGCTGCAGGCATATGAACGGGCAAATGTCGAGACGGGCCTGGGTGCAGGGTTCAAGGGTAAGGCTCAAATTGGAAAAGGGATGTGGGCGATGCCTGACCGAATGGCGGAAATGCTGCAACAAAAGATCGGACATCTTGAAGCGGGGGCCAATACAGCATGGGTGCCGTCACCTGCAGCGGCGACCTTGCATGCCCTTCATTATCATGAAGTGGATGTGACACAGATTCAAGAAGGTTTAGCAATGAATATGCAAAGGAATCCGGATGAGATGTTAGTACTGCCGCTCGTGGAGAACCCATCTTGGTCAAAGGAAGAAATTCAACAGGAGCTTGATAATAATATTCAGGGAATCCTCGGGTATGTTGTCCGCTGGGTGGACCAGGGCGTTGGCTGTTCAAAAGTGCCTGATATCCATAATGTCGGACTGATGGAAGACCGGGCGACACTAAGGATTTCCAGTCAGCATGTGGCGAACTGGCTGCACCACGGTGTGTGCTCTAAGGACCAAGTGAAAGCGACCTTGGAGCGCATGGCCAAAGTCGTCGATGAGCAAAATGATGGCGATCCGGATTATCAGCCAATGGCTCCTCATTTTGAACGATCGGTTGCTTTTCAAGCAGCTGCAGATCTGATCTTTAATGGCTATGAACAGCCCAATGGATACACAGAACCGATCTTACACCGCCGCAGACTGGAAGCGAAAGCCAGAGCGAAAAAGGCAGTTAAGTAAAACAGGACTGCACCTAGAGGTCAAATAGGTGCAGTTCTGTTTATTGTTTCTAACTGTTATATAACAACACTGGACTTAGTAAAATTGATTTAAGTAGGTTTTGTTAATAAAAATAGGCGAAAGTAGTATTCCGAATTTTTTAATAAATAACTGTTGTATAATAGAAAATGTTGTTATATAATAAATCCAACAAATTAAAACTGTATTAGTACAGTATGTGAATTGGGGGATGTTGGAAAATGAATAACGAACTGGTTCAAAACGAGGCAAAGGCATTAAGGGAAGATTGGGAAATGAATCCGAGATGGAATGGGGTTGAGCGCCCTTACTCACCTGAGGATGTTTTACGATTGCGGGGATCCCTGAAGGTTGAACATACATTGGCGCAGAAAGGTTCCGAAAAATTATGGAAGCTGATCAATGAGGAGCCTTTTGTGAATGCCCTGGGTGCTTTGACTGGGGGGCAGGCCGTCCAGCAAGTCAAAGCCGGGCTTAAAGCCATTTATTTAAGCGGCTGGCAAGTAGCGGCCGATGCCAATGTAGCAGGCCAGATGTATCCCGATCAAAGCTTATATCCAGTCAACTCGGTGCCGCAAGTAGTAAAGCGTATCAATAATGCATTGACACGCGCCGATCAAATTCAGCATATGGAAGGGGATGGGGATGTCGATTACTTCGCGCCGATTGTGGCGGATGCGGAAGCCGGTTTTGGCGGCCAGTTAAATGTTTTTGAATTAATGAAAAGCATGATTGAAGCAGGAGCTTCCGGTGTTCACTTTGAAGACCAGCTGTCCTCTGAGAAAAAATGCGGACATCTGGGCGGGAAGGTTTTACTGCCGACCCAAACAGCTGTCAGGAATCTGATTTCTGCACGTCTTGCGGCAGACGTATCCGGAGTGCCGACGATATTGGTGGCCCGGACAGATGCGGATGCAGCGGATTTGATTACAAGTGATATCGATCCGGCGGATGCAGCATTTATAACAGGTGAAAGAACTCCGGAAGGCTTTTACCGCACAAAGGCAGGGATTCAGCAAGCTATAGCGCGCGGCCTGGCTTATGCTCCTTATGCCGATCTAATCTGGTGTGAAACGTCCAAACCAAGTCTCGAAGAAGCGAAAACATTTGCAGATGCCATCCATGAAAAGTTCCCAGGAAAGCTGCTGGCGTACAACTGTTCACCATCCTTCAACTGGGAAGCCAATCTCGATAAAGATACCATTGAAACCTATCAAGTTGAACTCGGTAAAATGGGCTACAAGTTCCAGTTCGTCACACTTGCCGGTTTCCACGCTCTGAATTATGGAATGTTCGAGCTGGCGCGAGGGTACAAAAACCGGGGCATGGGTGCCTACTCCGAACTTCAGCAGGCAGAGTTTGCAGCCGAGAAACATGGATACACGGCTACGAGACATCAACGAGAGGTCGGGACAGGGTACTTTGACGAAGTCACCCAAGTCATCACAGGAGGAACATCCTCTACAACCGCACTGAAAGGATCGACGGAGACAGCTCAATTTCAAAGCTGAATAAGACCGGTCTCAAAGCACTTTTGAATAGATTGAGAGAGTTTCATGTCCTTGGGAGGTGTCTTCAAGACACTTTTAAGGGTGGGATGCTGAGTTCATGTCCTTGGGAGGAGCTTTCAAAGCACTTTTAGCTTGATTGAGAGAGTTTGATGTACTTGAAAAGGGCCCTCAAGACATTTTTAAAGGATGAATCCTGATTTGATGTCCTTGAGCCGGGTTCTCAAAGCACTTTTGAATAGATTGAGAGAGTTTCATGTCCTTGAAATGGCAATCAAAAAAGTTAAGGAGGGGATTCAGGATGACGGGACGTAAGGTTGGAAAGAAAGGTTCAAAGGAATGTTCAGATTGCGGAAAACTCATTGATAACAGCCAATTCGCTTATTTTAACCAATGTGAAAAATGCTTGAGAAACGCGGATCACGAATAGGACGCACCAACAAATCAGCCCTGCCGGATATCAGTTCCGGCAGGGCTGTTTTTCAAATTAAGGAGACCGATCTAAGGGATGCGCCTGTCTCTTTGTTCTTCAGGCACGCTGGTTGTATAGGCTTTACGGGAAAGTGTTTCGATCCACCCGGTACATATTTTATAAGACAACTGAAAAATGGGACTCTGGATGAACGTGAATAGGAAGGTGAAGATAAAGACGGGCCCGCCCAGCAAAAGAGCTACGAGGAGTGCTGTGCTCTCCACTAATATACGGACCTTGCTTATGGAATACCCAAGTTTATCCGAAATCGAAAGCATGAAACCGTCCCTCGGTCCCGCTCCTATTCTTGAGGCGTTATACATTCCGCCCCCGATTCCCATGATGACAATCCCGGTGAAAAGAATCAGAATATCCAACGCAAGTATGGAAGGCTGGGGAAGGACATCCAGCCAGAGAAAAAGATCCACCATCGGCCCGACCATGACCGCATTAAAAAAGGTGCCGACATTGATGTAGCTTCGATCAATGACCAATGAAACCAGGACAAGGATGATGCCGACGATCACGCTCCACGTTCCGATGGTGAGACCCCATCTGTCTTGGAGTGCGAGGTTCAGGACATCCCAGGGGTGCACACCCAGATATTGCACCTTGATCGCTACAGCTATCCCATAACTAAACAGAATCAGCCCTGCCAGGAAAAAAGGGACCTGTATATGGAGCCTCACAACATCACTACTTTCCAGTATGAATTTTCCATTAGTTTACCTTATTAACCAAATTGAGAAAAGATGTTTGCCTTCCGCTAAACCGGTGTGAAATGAGTTGCAAGAAAATTAAAAATTTGTAATTGACAAACCAACATCCGTGGGTTTATAGTGGGAAATAACTTAATAGAAGCAAATTTTTCTTATCCAGAGAGGTGGAGGGACTGGCCCTTTGATACCTCGGCAGCGGACTTTTCATAGTACTGTGCCAATTCCAGTAGCGTAATGCTAGAAGATAAGAAGAGACGGTCATTTAAATTTGTTTATCAACCCCTCTTCTTATGTTTAAGAAGAGGGGTTTTTTGGTTTCACTAAATTCAAATTGAAAAGGATGGTTATCATGACAAAAACATTAGTTGCTGCTCCGTTCAGAGCGGATCACGTAGGAAGTCTTTTAAGACCGGAGAGAATTCATCAGGCGAGAAGAGAATTTCAGGAAGGAACCCTGTCCTCGGAGGAACTGCATGCAATCGAGACAGAAGAGATCAAAAGGATTGTCGATAAGCAGATTGAAGTGGGGCTGCAGGCTGTTTCGGATGGCGAATTCCGCCGCAGGTTCTGGCATACGGATTTCCTGGAGCATTTAAACGGAGTAGAAGGTTATGTTCCGGAGAGCGGTTTTCAGTTCAAAGGAGAAGAAACGGAAAGATATGATGTCCGCGTTACAGGAAAGATCTCTTTTAACGAGGATCATCCTCATGTAAAAGATTTTATTGAGTTCAAAGAAATTGTCGGGGACCGCGCGATTCCGAAGCAGACGATACCGAGTCCGAATCAGTTATTCAACGCGGGGATCCGCAACCTTGAAATCTATCCGGACGTACAGGAGTATGCGGCTGATGTGATCCAAACTTATCGTGATGCCGTTCAAGCTTTTTATGATGCGGGCTGCCGTTATTTACAATTCGATGATGTCTATATTGCCGGCCTCAATGCACCGGAAATTCCCTTCAATGACAGCGGCTATTCCCGTGAAGAATTAATTGACCTGGCGCTTCATGTAGTGAACAGCGTATTGGAAGATAAGCCGGAAGATTTGATTGTCACGACTCACCTCTGCCGCGGCAACTACCGCTCGAAGTGGGCATTCGAAGGCAGTTACGCTAAAATTGCCCCGACTCTGTTTGCAAAAGAAAAGGTGAACGGATTCTTCCTTGAATACGATGATGACCGTTCCGGAGACTTCAAACCATTGGATTACATACCAAACAGAGGACCGAGAGTAGTGCTGGGCGTGTTCGCATCCAAGCATGGAACATTGGAAGACAAGGAAAACATCAAGGCCAGGGTGGAAGAAGCCACACAATTTGTGCCTCTTGAACAGCTGTGTATAAGCCCGCAGTGCGGCTTTGCCTCCACCCATCACGGGAATATTTTAACCGAGGAAGAGCAGTGGGCGAAGCTGAAATACATTGTCGATATCTCTAAAGAAATTTGGGGATAGAGGAAAGAATCGGGATGGGGTTGACTCATCCCGATTTTTTTACGGAAAACGCCAGGTTGTCTGGTGATCAAAAGAGTTATATAATGGAAAGTATCTTGAACATAAAGGAGGGAAAATCATGCAATCGTTCACTTTGGATATCAAAGAAGAGAAAAAATATCTTATCTTCATGATGTCTATTTTTGGATTTTCAGCTGCCAACGGGACAAGTCTGTCCTTTTTTAGCTGAAAATTTAATATGAGCGATTCATGGATTTCCTAAAAATAGTCACAACCACAGGGGATCTCTCTGTGGTTTTTTACTTTTATGTTTAAGAAGGGATGTATTTCAATGGCTGTTAAACAGAATAATATTTATTTGCTTTATTTTTATATATTTTTTGCCCAGTTGTTTTTTGACCGGGCATTGTGGGTCATCTATCTGGGTGATAAGGGGCTCACATTTGGCGAAATCGGGGTGTTGGAAGCCCTTCTCCATTTAGCAATCGTGCTTTTCGAGGTTCCGACCGGCATGGTGGCTGATTTATATGGAAGAAAGGTCAGCCTGATAATCGGGAATGTTTTCAGCCTCCTCTATGGAATCTTTATGCTGATCAGCGGAACCTTTTCAATGTTCACACTGGCCTTTTTATCCATGGGTCTCCTGGTCACTTTCCATTCGGGAGCCGAGCAGGCATTTGCTTACGACACGTTGAAAAACCAAAATCGTGAGAAAGATTATACGCGGGTCATTGGAAGTATGACGGCTATCAGTTTATTGTCATTGAGCCTTGCCAAGTTCCTCGGAGGCTTCATGGCCGATATCAGTTGGGAATGGGTATACGGCTCAACAATCTTCACTCATGTCCTTGCGATTATTCCGTTATTATTTATGAAGGAACCAGTCCGTGAAAAGCCTGAAGAGGTGGCGGGACGCTGGTATCATCAATGGGTTCATCAATTTAAATTGGGGATCAATGTCTGGAGAAGGAATTCGGTCATCCACCAGCCTGTCGTACTCTTTATTCTGGCGAGTGCCGTCATGGTGATCATTGTTTTCTACGGGCAGGAATATTTCATCCAATTGGGATTTTCCCCCGTTGTTGTAGGAGCTGTATTTACAATTGAGGGGCTCTTAGGGGTGGCAATGGCAAAGATTGCTTACAGGGTGGAAAGAAGGTTCAAGTTTTTCAATATTTTATACTACGGATTGGGACTGTTTCTTTTATTCTTTGTCCTGTTCATCTTTGCAAGTGACTGGGCTATCCTCTTGTCCTTTCTTTTCCTGGCACAGCTGTTGAGCCTGTTTGAACCAATCTTCAGCTCGTTTATACAGCAATTTTTAAAAAGCAATATAAGGTCTACTTTTCTTTCACTCATTGGGTTGCTGGAAAGTTTCGTCATCATGATCAGTTTTCCGTTATTCGGATTTGCAATAGAACGGATAGGTTTTACCAATGGATTTACAGGCCTGTTGCTGATCTTCTTTATTCTGGCAGCGGGTTATCTGGCAAGCCAGCGGATGAAGCGGCATGGAAAAGCTGAATAGTTCAAAAGTAAGCAAAAGCTGAAGACCAAAGGGATCTTCAGCTTTTCTTTCATTTCCATGTAAAACTGGAACCAGCCTTTGCTACTCAAGCCACCCGGAACCTGGAGGAAAACCGATATAACTGGATGCTTCGACTCCGATCATGGTCCTGCCCTCGTATTCATAGCGGTTAAGATTCCTGGCAATGACGATTTTTTCGCCTCTTTCACCATAGACTTCTTTTAGCTCATCCGTCTGGATTTCAGGCCTGAATTCAACCGACAAATCATATATTTGTTCTGGATTCCGTTTTACCGGTAAGTTGATATTTTGGGACTGTGCTTCGACTGTTCCTTCATAAACCGGGGTCTCAACAGGCTGCACGCTGCCATCAGCAATTCCCCTTAAGGACGCGTCTTTCGGATATTCTCGTAAAATGATATTCAAAATCGTGCCTTTTGGCAATGCTGTTTCCAGCTTCAGAGTGATTCGGTTTTCCCTGTATACCACATCTCCATTAAGATATACTCCCAAAGGTTCATCTCGCCTGAAGGTGTTCTTTGCAGATGCAGATTGTTCCTGCAATCCAGCGATTGGCTGCGGAGAGGAGACCCCGTTCAGATCCATCTCTATACGACAGCCGCTTAATAACAGCAGCAGGACCATCATCATACACGCTTTATACATAAGATTCTCCTTTCGATTGGGCAGCCTTTTTAAACCATACTCGTAAACTCTTACATTATGTTTTCTTTTTTAAAGGCGTGATTTCCTGCAGGGAAGAGAAAATCGAAGAAGAAGGAATTCGCGCATCTCGTGTTGAAAAATGTAATTTAATAACAGGAAATTTCAAGACTTCCAAGTAGAATAAGGCGGTGGACATAATAGATTTACAAGTTAGTATTTGGGGCGTGTTTCTGGCGATGGCTCTGACCATCATCATGATTTTCAGGAAAATCAACCCGGCATATGCCATGATGGCAGGTGCCTGTGCGGGGGGACTCCTCGGCGGCCTGGATCTGCCGGCAACGATAGAGTATATGATCGGCGGTGCGCAGCTGCTGACACCGGCGGTACTGCGGATTTTGGCAGCGGGTGTATTAGTCGGCGTCTTGGTCGAATCGGGCGCAGCCAACGTGATCGCCAATACAATCGTGAACAAATTGGGAGAGACAAGGGCATTGCTGGCGATTGCATTATCGTCGATGGTTTTGACGGCAGTAGGGGTGTTTATTGCAGCGGCGATTTTAACTGTAGCCCCCATTGCGTTAATGATTGCCAAACGCACAGGGATATCCCGGCTGAGTATTTTGCTGGCTGTGATTTGTGGAGGAAGAGCGGGGAATGCCATAGCACCGAATCCGAGTACGATTGCGGCGGCTGAAAGTTTTTCACTGCCATTGACAAGTGTAATGGCCGCGGGCATCGGGCCGGCAGTCGTTGGAGCGGGATTGACTTACTTTTTTGCGAAAAAGTTGAGTGCAAAGGGCTCACTAGTAACGGAAGTGGAAAAAGCAAAGGTCGATAAAGAAGATCATCCTTCTTTTATCGGAGCGATCTCCGGTCCTTTATTTACGATCTTCCTGCTCTCGCTGCAGCCGTTATTCGGCATCAAAATCGATTCTTTGGTCGCATTGCCGGCTGGAGGGATCTTCGGCCTGCTCATGATGGGAAAAATAAAAGATTACAAGTTCCATATATCAAGCGGGCTCCAAAAAATGTCCGGCATCGCCATCGTCATCCTGGGAACAGGGACATTGGCCGGAATCATTGTCCATTCCTCGTTAAATGACCTGATCATGAGCGGATTGAACTTTTTTCACCTGCCTGTTTCGTTCATCGCCCCGCTGTCGGGAGCATTTATGTCCATGGCGACCGCTTCAGCAACATCGTCATCGGCCATCTCGAGTAATGTGTTTGGAGACATGCTGCTGGAAAATGGAGTCACCGCCCTGGCAAGTGCCGCGATGATCAACGCAGGAGCTGTCGGCTTTGACTTCCTGCCGCACGGTCCTCTCTTTCACATATCACGGGAGAGTTTGTATATGGATATGAAAGAACGGTTCATCGCGCTGCCTTATGAAATATTGATTGCGGTGGTGATGGTGGTGGTTTCTACGGTTATTTTTACGGTGGTGTTTTGAGGGATAAGGTACGCGCCTTGTCCCTTTCTTATGTAGATAAGGATGTTATAATGGTGCTGTTATTAGTTTTACAGCATAAAATCAGCTGATTTTTTATATAAAACTTTGGAAGGGAGAAATAAATAATGGAGAAAGAATTACCTGATAAATATAGCAGAATAATTGTTACTCCCGACTATCCCTCTCATATAGTAGAAAACTTCAGAAGGTTTTTAACCTATGTATCGACTCATAAAATAAAATTAACACGATCAAAAGGATATTTTACGAAAAAGGATCTGATTGCCCTTCAATCACAAATGAAGGGAGAAAAAAGAGAGGTTCCAGAGCATG
The DNA here is from genome assembly GCF_049177075.1 of Bacillus salacetis. Taxonomy (GTDB): domain Bacteria; phylum Bacillota; class Bacilli; order Bacillales; family Bacillaceae_B; genus Rossellomorea; species Rossellomorea salacetis_A. The sequence goes on from NZ_CP185377.1 coordinate 455,524, forward strand.
CCACACAGCAGGAATATCCCATGCTGCATCTGTTTTACGAGCTTTCCCTTGTTCTTGATTTTATAAAGGTTAAGCGTACTAAATCTTCGGCTGCTGCCATCATTCAAGATGAGCCGATTGATGTATTCATGGGACTCACTGCTACCGAACAGTATCTCTCATTGCTTGAAGCATTTTGGACGGAAGCAGATTGGAAAGAGCTTCAAGGTGAGAAATCGGGCAGACCGCCTATTGGTGTCGATATATTATTTGAAGAGCTTGAGGCATATCCTGACAATAAAGAAATCAAGTTAAGTCGGAAAAAGGAAATTGGATCGGTTGTTGAATATGGTCATTTTCTCTATTATTTCAGTTATTTTGGGTTTTGGACTTTTACGATAAGTGAGGAAAGAAACCATAAATATACTATCGCAAAATCCATCACATTGACTCCCTTTTTTAAAAAAATTCAGCATGTATTAGCTGAAACCTATGAAATGTACTCGGACCCTGCGGAGGAACAAGCCTTTAATGCACTGGGAGAATTGTTTGGTTTTCGAACCGGGAGAGAGGAAGAAATAGAAGAAGAACCAGAGAATGCTGAATCACTTGTCGAGTTGTTAAGTCCCTATTTTCAACAAGAGGAATTAAGGAAAGTTTTAAGGAAGCAGGAGCCTGCCTTTAAAGCGGGAAATTACCTTTTTAAAGTGAATTTTGATTCAGACTGGAAGACGCTCAAATTCTCCAGTTCTCATACCTTATTGGATGTACATGATGCCATCCAAGAGGCTTTTGAATTTGGCGGCGATCATTTATATGCATTTTATATGGATGGGCAAAAGTTCGGTAAACACTTCTACAATGCGCCGATGGATACCAATAGACCTTATGCGGATGAGGTTCAGATTGGCATGTTGGATTTATACGAAGGACAGATGTTTCTCTATTTATTTGACTTTATGGCAGAGTGGGAATTCAAGATTCTAGTGTTGGAAATCATTGATGAGGAAGAGATCGGGGAGCCGGCAATTGTAGAAATATCAGGAGAGGTCTAATCGAGAGGTGAACGAAATGAATCTTAAAAGCTTTCAAAGCCAAATCAACGAAACAATTTTGGATAGAGGACATGATTATTACATCGATGGAAAAGTAGTTGGAGCCAGCACCAGTGAAAATGAATTTCTTTTTTATATTGAAGGAAACGATCAGTATGAAGTACTGGTCAAGATCGATGATAATGGAGAGATTATATGTTCAGGTTGCAGCTGCCCTTATGATTTTGGTCCGGTGTGCAAGCATGAAGTGGCTGCCTATTTTCAGATCAATGAAGATGTGAATCAATTAGCTAAGGCAAAAAAGAAACTGCCAAACACCCCCCAGATAAAAGACGTTTTAAGCAGCCTTTCGAAAGAACAATTGATGGACATACTAGCAGATCTAGCTGACCAAGATGAAGCGTTGGAAAACAGCCTGATAGTGAAATATTCACAAGGGGACCATGATCAAATAGTTACATTATGTAAAAAACAGATAAGGTCCATCGTTAAAAAATATAAAGGAAGAGATGGATTCATCAATTATTGGTCGGCAGGGAAATTCACCGCGGAAATGGGAGATGTTTTACAAAAGGCAGAGAGTGCTGCAAGTCCCCTGTTAGGAACTGATATAGCCCTTCTAGTAATGGATGAAGCAATCTATGCTTTCCAATATGCTGATGATTCAGATGGGGATATTGGCGATCTGATTGCGGAGGCCCAGTCTGTAATAGAAGTAATTGCCGCCGATCTTGAAACAGGGTCAAGCCACAGACAGGAGATTTTCACAAAGCTTCTAGCCCATACTGATAAGAAAATCTTTGATGGCTGGGAAGATTTCAAGATTGCCTTGCTGAATATCTGTTTTCTATTTGCGGACGATGAAGTTTTTAGAGAAAAGTTAAAAAATAAAGTAGAGGATTCACTAAGAAATGATGCAGACAATGATTATTTGAAATATACGAACGAAAGCCTGCTTCAATTGTTGTACCAATTGATCGAAGAATACGGAACTGAAGAGGAAGGGATGGAGTTCATACAGGACCATATGCACCTTTCTTCTTTTAAAGAGCAATTGCTGGAGAAATACCTTAAACAAGAGGATTATCAAAAAGTTATTGACGTTTCTTTCGAGGGGGAAGAGAAGGATCAGCAATATCCAGGATTGGTCTCCCGCTGGAAAAAGTACCGGTATAAAGCATACAAATCTCTTTCCTTGAAAAAAGAACAAGAGCAACTGGGAAGAGAACTTTTGCTGGGCGGGGACTTCAGCTACTATCATGATTTGAAGGAACTGGCGGCAGCAGATCACAAGGGATTTTACACACATCTTAAAAAAGAATGGAAGACATCCAAAGGGTGGTACTCCCAACAATTGCTGCTTCAGCTAATTGAAGAAGAGAATGATACAGTAGCTTTGCTGGAATTCGTGAGGGACAATCCAAGATATATTGAAGAATACGCCGGTAAGCTGGAGAAAGACTATAAAGAAGAAGTCATCGAGATTTATACAAAATATATTTTAGAAGAAGCGAAGTCCGCATCGAATCGAAGCAATTATCGGGAAGTCTGCCGCAAACTAAACCGTTTCAAGAAGGTTGCCGGCAAGCCGCAGCAGGTGGGAGTCATCGAGGCACTTATGGATTTATATAAGAGAAAACCGGCCTTCCTGGATGAATTAGGAAAAATCAGATGAAAAAAGAGATGAGGAGCTGCCGTTCTAATGTCCAAACAAAACACAATGTCCCATGAAGAAATCAAAGCAATCTTAAGGGCAGCAGACCCGATTATCGCACAGGGAGGGAGGACACTCCTCGCTAAGATTTTAAAAGGTTCCAAAGAGAAAAAGGTGTTGGAGCTGGAGTTGGATAAGACGCCGTTTTATGGATTTTTCAAGACAGAAAAGCTGGAAGAGGTAACGAAGAAAATTGATTGGATGATTGATCATGACTTTCTGGATATCGAGTATTTTGGAAAACTCCCTCGGGTTGTGTACACGGAGAGGGGATGGCTGATTGAATCTGACCAGTATGCTGATGGGTTAATCAGTGAGTGGAGAGACTGGATCGCCGAAGGGCAAGAAAATCCCGACATGAGGTATTTAAAAGACAGGAACCGCCAGATGATTCTTTTAATGCTGGAGAAAATTAAGGAATCCGGCAATCAGGGGTTCATTCCTTACTTAAAACTCTGGGAAAAAATTGAGTATAAAAAAGTCAGGGCAGAGATCCGGGAGACCATCAGGGTCTTGGAAACTGGGGAACCGGTTCACGAACTGGAAGTCCAGGAAAGACAAAATAAAATTGAAGAAGCGTTAATGGGTTCAGCGCCATACGACTACCTCTTAAAATGTTTTGAATGCGGAGAGCGGTTTACGTTTACTGTAGGGGAACAGAAGTTTTATAAACAGAAAGGGTTTGCTCTGCCGAAGAGGTGCAAGGAATGCCGTGAGGAGTATTCATCTTGGTAAGGCAGGGAGGGGAAGGAAAGAATGGGGCGTTACTGCCGAGGCTGCGGAACCAATAGGCCTAATGAAAAATTCAGCGGGAAGGGCCATAAGCAGCATATATGCAAGGATTGCAAGAGAAAAGGGAATGCCGCAAACCAGCCATCAACTTCAGAGTATGACCGGCAAAGGCATTATTTATTTAAGGCCATCAAGGATTGTATGATCTTATTCTGATAGAGTCAATTTCTTTTTATTTGAATTCAAAAAGGAATTATACATTACCAGGGACGATTTTGAGTCTGAAATTTTTGTATATAAAAAGAGTAGAACCCAGAATTTTTTTGTTGATGAATCACTATTTCAGTACGCTCCACTTATGGAGGTCTTATATGACAAATCCTATCATACATTGGAGAACGATTTGGTTATTGAGTATGAGGAACTGATGTGGGGTGAGGAGCCTGAATCACAATTGACCAAGAAACGAAGGAAATATCTCGAAATGATCTTTTCGATAAATAATTTGGGCTGAAGGTGGATGCTGTGAATTGGGATCCTATTGATTTTTTAAAATACGTTTAAAATCCTTTATTTCGCTCTCATGCTTGATGGATCGAGCTGATAGAGTATCAGTGACGCGCTGCTGGTCTTCGAGAGTTTCTTTAATTTCATCGGTCTTGGCGTCGATGTGTTTCTCGATTTGTTCAAAGTATGGTCCAAGGCCATTGATAAGGTTATCCTTCAGCTGGTCTTGTCCGACTTTCAATTCTTTTACGTCTTTTTCCAAATTGTCCATTCGTTGGTCCATTTTTTCGAAGCGTTGGTCTACTTGGTCAAAGCGTTGATCCACTTTTTCGAAACGTTGGTCTACTTGGTCAAAGCGTTGATCCACTTTTTCGAAACGTTGGTCTACTTGGTCAAAACGTTGATCCATCTTATCCAATCGTTGATCAATTTTCTCAAAACGCTTGTCCACTTGGTCAAACCGCTTATTCATCTGTTCCATGAACTGCTTTAATAGTTCTTCCATTACTATACCTCCCTTCATTTTTCTATTATATCATGGCTGAGTAGAAGATTTTTAGTTTTACAAAATTTTCTTGGCGGGAGTGGGGGTCTGTGATAGTTTCAAGGAAATGAACGTGGAAAAAAGAGATTGGAAGTGTCTTGAAGGGAAGTCTCAAGGACATAAAGAAGGAAACAGGAGATTGAAAGTGTCTTGAGGAAGGGTCTCAAGGACATGAACCTGGGAAAATGGTAATGAAAGTGTCTTGAGGAAGAGCCTTCAGGACAATAAAAAATACTCATTTCGTAAAGAATCAAGAAAGGGGAAATGCATAATGAAACAAATCAATCAATATATCGATTCCGTATTCAATACTCAGGATGAGATTCTGGAGGGGGTTCTTTTATCGATCAAAGAAAATGGGATGCCGTCGATTTCGGTATCTCCTTCATCCGGAAAGCTCCTTACGATGCTCATTTCCATTACAGGGGCTAAGAATGTCCTGGAAATAGGGGCGCTTGGGGGCTACAGCGGAATCTGCCTTGCGAGGGGATTCGGAAGTGAAGGAAAGCTGACATCACTGGAGCTGGAGGATAAATACGCGGAACTCGCTCATCGCAATCTCACAAAAGCAGGCTTCGGTAACCAGGTAACCTATATTACGGGTGAAGCTTTGGTAAGTCTTGAAAAACTGGCGGAGGAGCAGAAGAAATACGATTTCTTTTTTATCGATGCGGACAAAGGGAATTATGAAAATTATTTGGAGTCCTGCATCAGGATTGCGGAACCTGGTGCCTTGATTGTTGCGGACAATGTCCTTGCCGGCGGAAGTGTCGCGGACCCCGCTATTGAGCCTAAGCATTCAACGGAGTTCATGAAAAAATTCAATGAAACGGCCGCAAGCCATCCTAAGCTGGAATCCATTCTCATTCCAATCGGCGATGGATTGACGGTCTCACGAGTAAAAGCGTAACCCACAAAGCTCCCGGCATCCAGCTGCCAGGGGCTTTTTCCTTTTTGGGGAGCCTGGAAATCACTGTTACTACTCTTGAAAGAAATCCATATATATAGAAGTAAAAGGTAACGGGAGTAGATGGGATGGAGAAACAAAACAGTAATTTCAGATGGGTGATCTTTGCTTCCGTATTATTTACGTATTTGATTATGGCAAGCCAGCGGACCGCACCTGGCTTGATCACCGACAGGCTGATGGAGGATTTCGGTGTCACGGCAGCGACGATCGGATTAGTGACAAGTATCCAATTTTTTGTCTACACCGGTTTGCAGATTCCGATGGGTATTTTAGCTGACCGTTATGGACCGAATATTTTTCTTATCATCGGGACTGCACTCACTGGTGTGGGAACGCTCATTTACAGCTTGAGTACGCATGAAGTCGTCCTGTTTTTTGCCCGCATTCTTACAGGGATTGGAGATGCGACCATCTGGGTTAACATGATATTGGTACTGAGCCTCTGGTTTAACGAAAGGGAGTTTACACGGTTGATTGGGGTTGCGGGAATGACAGGGAGCCTGGGGTTCCTGTTGGCAACCGTTCCATTCTCTTCTCTGATTGTCGCGCTTGATTGGCGGGGAGCATTTCTGTTGGCAGGTTTGTTGTTATGCCTGTGCAGCTTTTCCCTTTATTTTGTACTTGTGAAAAAAACAAAGCAGCCGCTGTATGTAAAAAACAGCTTACAGAATGAAAGAATACCAGCTTTAGTTCGAAGAATCCTCTCGAACCGGCAGGCATGGGCATTGTTCTTGTGTCACTTCGGGATTGTCGGAGGATATATAGGGTTCATCGGTTCATGGGCTGTGCCTTATGGAATGGATGTATACGGGATGACCCGGCTGGAAGCCAGCCAGCTCATTATGATCAGCCTGGTAGGGGCGCTTATCGGGGCGCCTCTGATAGGCTGGATTTCCAGCTGGTTGGGAGCCATTAAACGGCCCTATATTGTGTTTCATATTTTCGTTCTATTGTGCTGGGCTGCATTTCTTGTATTTGAAGGGCAGCCGCCTGGTTACCTGCTGGTTACGCTGTTTTTTGCCATTGGATTCGGGTTCGGATCCAATTCCTTAACCTTCGCAGCGGTCCGGCAGACGTTTCCTGTTACAGAATCCGGCATCGTCACCGGGTTTGCAAATACGGGAGGATTTCTAAGCGCCGTCCTGCTGCCGGCTGTTTTTGGATTAATACTGGATCAATTTAATGGTTACTATTTTGGCTTCCTCGTCCCGGTGATCTTTTCCGCGTTCGGTGTGCTTGGCGTGATGATGGTTAAGGAGAAGAGTCGGGAGGCGGAGCTGGAATAGAGGGGACATTCCACCACCAACCAATCCCTACCGTGTTTGTTTCCTCCAAGAAGTGGTAAACATAAGATGGATTCTTTGTTTTCAAGGAGGAACAAATCATGTCTGAACATAAGGAAATGCCAAAAGAAACAGGTTTAATTGAAAATTATCGCCTTCTCAAGGAAGGCTATCAATATATCATGAACCGGAGCGATAAGTACGACACTCCCGTTTTTGAGACCAGTCTTTTAGGAGATGCCGCTATTTGTTTGACTGGAAAAGAAGCGGCGGAGCTTTTTTATGACAATGAACGGTTCAAACGGGAAAGTGCGGCTCCTAAGTTTGCACAGAAAACCCTGTTCGGTGAGGGCGGTGTCCAGGGACTGGACGGTGATGAGCATCGGAACCGGAAGGCGATGTTCATGTCCATGATGTCGAAGGGCGCTCTTGAAGAAGCCCAGTCAATCTTTGCTCGGAAGTGGGACCGCTATAGCAAGAGGTGGGAACAGGAGGATGAGATCGTCCTTTATGAGGAAGTGAAGAAAATGCTTGCGGAAACCGCTTTTGACTGGACTGGGGTGCCGCTTGAACAGGGCCGTCTGGAAGAGTGGACTGACGAACTTAGCGACATGTTTGAAGGCGCGGCGGACTTTGGTTTGAAGCACTTCCAGGCACGGAGATCCCGTTCCAAAACGGAAGAGTGGCTTGAAGAATTAGTGGAAAGGGTCCGCAAAAACGACATTCACCCGGATGAACAGCGGGCGCTTTATCAGTTTTCATTCCATAAGGATCTTAATGGGGAATTACTGGAGCCGAAGGTTGTGGCAGTTGAACTCTTGAACTTGCTGCGCCCGATTACCGCCATTTCTGTCTATGCGGATTTCACGGCCCTGGCTGTTCATGAGTATCCAGAGGAAGCGGAAAAAGTGAAAAGCGGCGGAAAGGATGAACAGCAGCATTTCATCCAGGAAGTGCGCCGTTATTATCCGTTTTTCCCATTTGCCGCTGCGCGTGTGAAAAAGGATTTCGAGTGGAAGGGCTTTATGTTTAAAAAAGACACCCTGACGCTGCTTGATTTATATGGCACGAACCATCATCCGCAGCTGTGGGACCAGCCCGATACATTTGATCCTGATCGCTTTGCCTCCTGGTCCGGAAGCCCGTTTGATTTTATCCCTCAGGGCGGGGGAGAGTACGATATCGGACACCGCTGTGCGGGAGAGTGGATGACGCTTGACCTTCTCAGGGTGACCGTTGACTACCTGGTGAATCATCTGAGCTACACCGTTCCAGAGCAGAATTTGAGCTACAGCATGAACGACATTCCGAGTCTGCCCGAGAGTAAATTGAAACTTCGGAACGTGAGAAGGAAATAACGTGCAAAAGGCCGCCAACGACAAGAGGCGGCCTGTTTTTGCGGAGTGAACCTTCCCCTCAAAAAATAAGCGGAGAAATTCCTCTTATTTAGAAAAAAACATTGAAAATAGGGTGAATAGAGGGAAATATTCCCTCTATTCACCCCGACACATATGAAAATTAGTAATTTTTCTCTGATTAAAGGGAATATTTCCGCTTATATACCCCGAAACGGGCACCCTGCACCAGTTTAACGGGAATATCTCCCCTTATTTTCATCACCCTAGACCCCAATACCGGGACAAGGAACCTGTCCCTCCGTCCCTACCGCATATTCGACAACCCTTTATTAATAAAGTTATGAAGGATCTCCGCCATTTCCTTCGGGGTCTTGTTCTGCCCGTTATCGAGCCAATTTTTGGTTACATAGATGCTGCCGCTGACGATGAAGAGGTTGATGTATTCGTAGGTTTCCTCGTCCATTTTCATGTCGGTGATCCAGTCTTTGAAGATGAATTGCTGGGTGATCTTCATGCCCTTTTTCTGAAAGTGGATATCGGTGTTCTCACTTAGAAGGGTTTGGCACACTTCACTGTTTTCCGCTATGAATTCAAAGAATTTTTCGGTCATCTGCAGGGCGTCATCATCTTTTGAAAAATTGTATTGAGTGAGAGTCCGGACCAAATCCTCGATGAACTCTTCTTCTATTGTGTTGAGCAGTTCGTATTGGTTTGAAAAATGGGCATAGTAGGTGGAACGGTTGATGTCCGCCTTCTCGCAGATTTCCTTGATCGTGATGCTGGAAATCGGCTTCTTCTGCAGCAGCTCCATCAAGCTTTCTTTTAAAACCATACGGGTATACTGCTTTCTTCGATCCATTTTTGAACTCATCATCCGTAGTCCTTTCCTTCACACTATTTTCACAAAGTTACCCAACATAAAATGAATATCTGTTGTGTACTGTACATTATATAAGCAACTGTTTGTTGAATATCCAACACGGTGTTTAATATAATGATAAAGTGTAAATCGGAAAGATACAAGAGAGGATGAAAAATGATAAATATCGCATCACGTATTATAAAACATAAAAAAGCTGTTTTGATTGCCTTCGTCCTTATCACGGTACTCTCAACAGCTGCGCAATTCTTTGTATCGGTCAACTACAATATGGTCGATTACTTACCGGAGGATGCCCAGTCGACACAGGCGATGGACATCATGGAAGAGGAATTTACGGGGGATGTTCCGGATACCCGGGTCATGGTCACCGGTGTCACCATACAGGAAGCCCTGGATTATAAAAAACAAATAGAAGACATTGACGGAGTCTCGAGTGTCATGTGGCTCGACGATATGGTCGATTTAAAGAAACCGCTCGAAATAGCAGATGAAGAGACGGTGGAAAACTATTATAAAGATAAGAATGCGCTCTTCTCGATCAGTGTGGAGAGTGGAGAAGAAGTGGAAGTCACTGATGCTGTTTATGAAATCATCGGTGAAGACGGCGCCATTGCGGGAGAGGCCATCAATACAGCAAGCTCGCAAAAGATGGCAGGCTCAGAATCGATGTATGCGGCGATGCTGCTGGTGCCGATCATCATCCTGATCCTGGTCGTCTCGACAACATCTTGGATAGAGCCGCTGTTCTTCCTGACGGCGATCGGTGTGTCCGTTTTGATCAACTTAGGAACGAACATTTTCATCGGGGAAGTTTCATTTGTCACCCAGTCGGTTGCACCGATTTTACAGCTGGCCGTGTCGCTGGATTACGCAGTATTCCTGCTTCATAGTTTTTCAGATTACAGGAAAACGACCAGCAGTCCGGAAGAGGCGATGGAGCTCGCCATGAAGAAATCCTTCCCGGCAATTGTGGCGAGTGCGGCGACGACTTTTTTTGGATTTATCGCCCTGACGTTCATGAAATTTGAAATCGGCTCGGATCTTGGGTTGAACCTTGTAAAAGGGATCATCCTGAGTTTCATCAGTGTCATGGTATTCCTGCCTGCATTGACGCTCGTTTTTTATAAATGGATGGACAAAACGAAGCATAAGGACTTTGTGCCGAGCTTCAAGGGTATCGGCAATAAAGTGATGAAGGTGAAGTATCCTGTCCTGATTCTTGTCGCCGCGATCATTGTTCCCGCCTTCCTGGCACAGACCAATACGTCGTTTATTTATGGAACAGGTACGCAGCCCGAAGATACAAGGGTTGGAAGCGACGCGAAAATCATTAATCAAACGTTTGGTGAAACAACGCCGATCGTTCTGCTGGTCCCTAAAGGGGATGCGGCGAAAGAAGCGGAGCTTGTGGATGACCTGGAAGCAATGGATTATGTGACAGGGGTCATGGCGTATGCCAACCAGGTCGGTGCCGAGATTCCGCCTGAATACCTGGATGAATCGATCACCAAGGAGTTTTATTCAGAAAACTACAGCCGGATCATCATCAACACAAACCAGGGAACAGAAGGAAAGATCCCATTTGAGCTTGTGGAAAACGTGGAAAAAGCAGCTCAGGACTATTATGGAGATGAGGCGCTTGCTTTAGGAGAAAGCGTGACGCTTTATGATATTAAAAACACAGTCAATAAAGACAATGTCGTCGTCAATGTGTTGACGGTGGTGACGATTGCGATTGTCCTGCTGCTAAGCTTTAAATCGATTTCACTGCCAATTGTGCTGCTGATCACGATTGAAACAGCTGTGTGGATCAACTTATCGATCCCTTATTTCACCAGCACATCACTGGTCTTTGTCGGCTACTTGATCGTCAGTACCGTACAGCTGGCCGCGACAGTGGATTACGCGATTCTGTTCACAGAAGAATACAATCACAACCGGAAACAGATGCCTGCAAGAGAAGCGATCGTAAAAACATTGGATGAGAAGACATTCTCGATTTCCATCTCAGCTGCCATTTTGTCGAGTGTCGGTTTCATCCTCTGGATCACATCTTCCAATCCGATTGTCGGATCCATCGGCCTGTTGATGGGAAGAGGGGCGCTGCTCGCGTTCATCATGGTGCTGTTCGCCTTGCCGGCCATGCTTTTGGTATTCGATAAATTGATCAAAAAAACAACCTATAAAGCAAACTACTATGAGGAGAAATGATGATGAGAAAAAAACAATTACAATATACCGCTCTCGCTGCGATGGTCGTCTTGCCTTCATTTCTTAGTCATCCCGCACAGGCTGCAACGGAAGGCAGAGTCGCTTCAAAGGATGAAGTGGTGTATGCCACGCTGAATGCCAGCGGGGAATTGGATAACATCTATGTTGTGAATACCCTTGAGGTTGCAAAAGCCGGCGATGTCCTCGATTACGGGGAGTACAGCAGTGTCAAAAACCTCACTGATCTGACGGATATCACCCAAGAGGGGCAGAAAGTGGAGCTGGAAGCCCCGGAAGGCAAGTTTTATTATCAGGGAAACATGGATAAGGATACGGAGCTGCCTTGGGATGTAACGGTTTCTTATCTGCTCGACGGCAAAAAAGTGAAGCCTGAGGAACTGGCGGGAAAAACCGGTCATCTTGAGATCTCTGTGGATGTAAAAGAAAACAAAGAGGGAGATTCTGTTTTCTATGAAAACTACCTGCTGCAAGTGTCCTTGGCGCTTCCAAACACCTATCAAGGGATTGAGGCACCTGACGGAATGGTCGCCAATGCAGGGAAGAACAAGCAGATCACCTTTACGGTCATGCCCGGGCAAGAGGATACACTCAGCGTCGAAGCAAATGTAAAAGACTTCGAATTCACTGGAGTCGAAATCGCCGCGGTCCCTTCCACACTGCCGATCGATACATCAGAAACAGGGAACATGACAGAAGATATGGCTCAATTATCGGATGGCATCAAGCAGTTGAATGATGGTGTGGCTGAACTCGAGACGGGTGTTTCCGAACTGAATGACGGGACGGCCAGCCTGCAGGACGGGTCGGCAAAATATAAAAATGGAATGAGCGAGTTGAGCGGATCTTCCGCCGGCCTAGTCAATGGTTCAGCTTCCATCCGCAATGCTCTTGCTCAGATCAATCAATCACTCTCAGGACAGTCATCCGAAATGGACCTTTCAAGCTTGAACGAACTTCCTGCTGGCTTGACTCAATTAGCTGGGGGCCTGACGGAAGTTGCCAACGGCCTTTCAACTTTGCAAGAAAACTATGCGGGTGCCTATGCGGCATTGGATGGAGCGATACAGGAAATTCCGGCTGAGCAGGTGTCTCCAGAAGAGATTGCCGCGTTGAAAGAGAGCGGTGCGGACCCTGCCGTAGTTGATAAGCTTGCAGCATCATATGCCGCAGCGCAAAAAGTCAAAGGCACTTATGCTCAGGTAAAAGAAGCTTTTGCAGCGGTTGAGCCGACTCTGGCAAAACTCAGCGGCTCGGTGAGCGAAATGAGCGGCCAGCTGACAACGACTGCTGACAGCATCTCTGCTTCACTCAAAGAAACCGATATGAGCGGACTGACTGAACTGCAAAAAGGCATTGCTTCCCTTTCTGCCAATTACAGCGAATTCCATTCCGGGCTTGTCAGCTATACAGATGGGGTAGGTCAGTTATCGTCATCCTACAGCAAGCTCCATTCAGGAATTGTGGAACTGACCGGCGGCACCAGCGAGCTGGAAGACGGAGTCGGCGAACTGCATGATGGTACCAGCGAATTATATGAAGAAACAAAAAACCTGCCGGGACAAATGCAGGAAGAAATCGATAAAATGATTTCGGAATATGATAAGTCGGATTTCGAGCCGGTATCCTTCGTTTCCGATGAAAACGAAAATGTTTCTTCCGTCCAGTTCGTCATCAAGACAGAAAGCATTGAGATGGAAGAGCAGGAAGTGAAGAAAGCGGAGCCTGAGAAAGAGAAAGGGTTCTGGGAGTTATTGATGGACCTGTTTAAATAAGTTGGGACGGAGGGACAGGTTCCTTGTCCCGGTCCAGTTAGAAATGTAAGACCTGATTCCATTTTGGAATCAGGTCTTTTTAATGGAGATCTCAAGGTGCCAGCAGCGGCTAAGCGTAACAGGGGGGTCAGTCCCCATCGTCACAATATTAATGTATCGCCACCAACTCACAGGCGGAACCGGTCTGCTTCACTTTTCCGTCTTCCATTATGATGATGCGGTCGGCAAGGGCACGGGCATCAGATTGGTCATGTGTCACGAAGATCGAGGTGACTCCTGCTTTTTTAATGATGTCCCGCAGGTCGCTTCTAATTTGAATCTGCAGGTCGGCATCGAGATTGCTGAAAGGCTCATCAAACAGGATCAGGGAAGGGTTCGGCGCGATCGCTCTGGCCAGGGCAACCCTTTGCTGCTGCCCGCCGCTGAGCTCATAAGGATAGCGCTTGGCGTAGTCGGAAAGCCCGACCAGCTCGAGCACTTCCTTTAACCGCATATCTTTTTCTTTTCGGCTCATCTTCCTCAATCCGTATTTCACATTTTTCGCGACCGTCATATGAGGGAAAAGGGCATAGTCCTGGAAAACGAACCCTACTCCGCGTTTCTCCGGCTGAACAAAGTGAGAGCTGCTTGCCATCACCTTCTCATTGATCAGGATGGAGCCGCCCGCCGGGACCTCAAGCCCCGCAATCAATCGGAGAATCGTGCTTTTCCCGCTCCCGCTTTTCCCCAGAATGGAAATGAACTCACCTTTTTCAATGGAGAATGAAATATCATCCAGAGCCAGTTCCTTCGAGTTGCGGTAACGGAAATCGATATTTTTTAATTGAACAAACATCAGTCAGCCTCCTTTTCTAAGATACTGTGAAAAACATAAATGGACACACCGCTGATCAAGATGATGAGAATGGAGGCGAGCGCTGCTTCATGGACCATCTCATCCCCGGCGTATTGAAACGCTTTGGTCGCCAGGGTATAAAAATTGAATGGCTGCAGGATCAAGGTCAAAGGCAGTTCCTTCAGCACCTCGACAAAAACAAGGATGAACCCGCCAAACACGGCACCTTTCACCATTTTGAAGTCAACTCGGAAAAAGGACTGCGTCATGTTCATGCCGAGGAGCCTGGACGCTTCGGTAAAGGTACGCCCGACTTTATCAAAGCCTGCTTCGACAGAGTTATAGCCGATGGCGAGGAAACGGATGATGTAGGCAAAAATCAGCATCGCGATGCTCAAACTGAGAATGACGGAAGGCTGCTGTCCCGCTAATCCATAAAGGTACTTTTGAACTTTATCCAGTTCAAGAAATAATGTTAAAACTCCAATTGCGATGACGGCCCCGGGAATGGAATAGCCGATCAAGGTCGTTTTGGACAGAAGCTTTGGCACGATCCCTTCATGAAGCCTGCTGAAATTGGCAATGATGACGGCGATGACCGTGACAAACGAAGCCGCGGCAAATGCAACGAAAACAGAGTTCCAAATCAACTCAAGGAATTGTTCACTGACAATTAAATCGTAGGTCATCCATAACCACTCAACCAGCTGTAAAAAGGGAATGAGAAAACCAACTGAAAAGACAAGCATGACATAACTGAACATCAGCCAGCCTTTCCAACTCACCAGTTTTGCAGGCTGGATTGGCTTCACCTTCGAGGTGGAATAGCTGAATTTTTTTCGGCCCCTCAATACCTTTTCCAACACAAGCAGCAGAAGGACGATGGACATCAAGATGCCTGCCAGTTTGATGGCTGAGTCAATATCAGCCATTCCAAACCAGGCCTGGAAGATCGCCGTGCTGAAGGTCTGGATACCAAAGAATTTGACCACCCCGTAGTCATTGAGGACCTCGAGGATGACCAGGCTCACGCCTCCGACGACGGCTGTCCTTGAAAGAGGAAGAATGATCCGGAAAAAGAGTTCAAAGGAGCCGCTTCCTAATAGCCTCGCATTCTCGATCAGTGCAGAGGATTGATTTTCAAGGAAGGCCCTCGTGATGATATAAACATAAGGATACAGGAAGATCGTGAAAATGAAGACGGCGCCCTGCATCGTCATAATGTCAAAATATTTTTGGTCCACTTCAACACTGAAAGAGTTTCGCAAAGTCGTTTGGATGATGCCTGTATAATTAAGCATCCCGTTGTACGTGTAAGCCCCGATATATGGTGGAATCGCCAGCGGAAGAATGAGGGCCCATTTGAAGAACCTCCTGAGGGGGAAGTCGTAAACCGAAACGAACCAGGCCAGACTTAACCCGATGAGGACGGAGAACAAACCGGTGAAAAAGATCAGCACCAGCGTATTAGTAATGTAGTTGTTGAGTAAATATTCTTTGATATGGTACCAATTTTCATTTGGTTCCGAGAAAAAATGCACTCCCATCGAAATAACAGGCAGAGCAAGGACAATGAAGAACAACAGGCTCAACACGGCCCAGCTATTCGATTGTCTTTTAATATCACGTATGAGTTTCAATGGCTGCACTTCCTCTATCGAAAATTAGTTTAATAGGATAAAAGTTTTTCAGCCGTATCAATGATTGATACGGCCAAAATGGATATGAGATTATTTCCAGCCAACTTCGTTGAATAGTTTTACAGCATCCGCATTGTTTTCGCCAAGCACAGCCATCGGGATATCCTGTTTCGTGTAATCTCCCCATGCCTTCAATGTTTCGGAAGCTTCAACTTCTGCATTCGCAGGATACTCATTGTTTCCTTCAGCAAAGGCGCCTTGTGCGTCCGTTCCTGTCATGTATTCAAGGAATTTGATTGCGTTATCTTCATTCTTGGCATGCTTCAGCAAGCCTGCTCCGGAGATGTTGAAGTGGGCACCGGTTGTATCCTGATTCGGGAAGAATACGCCAACTTGTTCTGCCACTTTCACTTCTTCAGGATCAGAAGAGTTAAGAAGTCTGCCGACATAATACGTATTGGCAACCGCAACATCGCCTTCACCGGCGACGATTGCTTTTACCTGGTCGGTATCTCCGCCTTTAGGGTCTCTTGCCATGTTTTCCACGATGCCGGCAGCCCATTCTTTTGCTTTTTCTTCTCCATGAAGCTCGATGAATGATGCCATCAGCGACTGATTATAGATGTTTTCAGAAGAGCGGATGAGGACTTTTCCTTTCCACTTTTCATTTGCCAGATCTTCATAGGTTGATAGTTCAGAAGGGTCGACACGGTCTTTTGAATAGACGATGACACGTCCGCGCTGGGTTAACGCCACCCACTTATTATCCGTATCGCGAAGATTCTCAGCGATGTTGCTGTTTACTGTTTCACTTTCAATGCTTTGTAAAAGTCCAGCTTCTTTTGCTTTATGTAAGTTTCCGGCATCTGCCGTGATGAACACGTCACCTTCAGTTGCTTCACCTTCACGCTTCAGGCGTTCCATCAATTCATCGCCTTCACCCTTGATGACGTTGACTTTGATGCCTGTTTCTTCTTCAAAGTTCTTATAGATGGCATCATCTGTATCATAATGGCGGGCAGTGTATACATTCACCACACCTGGATCCGTTTCTTCTTGGTCATTGTTCTTTCCATCATTTCCTGTGTTGTTTGCTGCTTCATTCCCTGCAGTAGAGTTGGAACAAGCTGCAAGAACTCCAAATGTCAGCATAAACGCCAACAGGGTAGTCCATAATGATTTCTTTCTCATACCTTCACCCCTAAATGGTTTTTATTTTGAGAAACTTAATTGATTATGATTCTCAATATCATTTATAAGTGATAACCATTCTCAAGTCAATAGGGTAAGACAAAAAACATTAAGCGTTTTCAAAAATTGGGAAAAAGGGAGGGGATTATCATTTTTAGCAAAATGTGCGCTTTTCTTCCATCATAGCCTGTACCAAAATGGCATTCTAGCATTCTATAAACTAGCAGGAATAATTTTTCTGCAAAAAAGTTTAGGAGGAATAGGAATGAGCAAGGAAAAGAATAACAACGCCAATGACTCTCTAGTATTTGGCAGCTGCAATCGAAATCGAACAGGCGGGGAAGAGGATACTAACTTCCTTCCACAGCGTTTCTGTACGTCCTTTGTGTTGGATGAGGATGTCAATGACGGAGAACTGCTCCTTTTTGCTGCATTGGGAACCAGGGTAGATGCTTCATTTGTTCTGCGCAATACAGGATCCAACCCTTTTGATTATGAGATTGAATACGGCAGCGAAACAGAGACTGGTACCCTCGCTCCTGGATCTTCTATTGTAAGGGTAGTGGAAAATCTTGAGGAGATCTTTGTTGAGATTGCTGAAGAAGATGACGAAACAGCTGAGGGCGAACTCGATATCTTAGTGTTCAACATCGGATAGGGCAGATCAAAGGACCGGAACCCAATTGGGACCGGTCTTTTTTTATGGCTCCCTGGCTCCTTTTAAAAAGGCTGAACCTATGTCCTGGCCTCTTCTTTTGGAGAAAAAACAGATATGTCAACCAATCTTTCAAATCTCATTGACTCTTTAGTTGAAAATGATTATCATTGTTAGTGGAAGAAACAGAATATATAAAAGATTAATATGTAAGGGGTTTTATAAGATGGGAAAAACGTTCAAATCTATGAGTCTATTGCTTTTATCTGGAAGTTTACTGGCGGCTTGCGGAAATGCTGCTTCTAATAATGAAGGTGAGAATACAGAAGTCAGTGCAAGCACCACACCGGCCGCTGTGCTGGAGGAAGAAACAAATGCCTATGAAACATTTGCGAAAGAGCAGCTGGATTCTTTTGTATTGGAGACAGAGAAGTTCGTTGAGGCTGTCAAAGCCGGGGATGTTGAGAAGGCAAAAGAACTTTATGCTCCGGCAAGGATGTACTTTGAACGTTCGGAACCGATTGCCGAGAGTTTCGGTGATTTGGATCCGCGAATCGATGCCCGCCTTGCGGATATCCAGGAAGAAGGCAAGGGAGAAGAAGATTGGTCAGGCTATCACAAGCTTGAATACGCACTTTGGGAAGAAGGGACAACGGCTGGATACGAAGAAGTCGCTGACCAGCTTTTGAAAGATGTGAAAGAGCTTCGCGCGAAAGTGGAAACAGTTGAAGTGACGCCGGACTTGATGATCACGGGATCAGTCGACCTGCTGAATGAGGTTTCAACATCAAAGATCACAGGAGAAGAGGAAATCTACTCCCACACTGACTTATACGACTTCAAGGCAAATGTGGAAGGCGCCGAGAAAATCTTTGAAATATTCAAGAGCAAACTGGAAGAAAAAGACGCTGAGCTGGTTCAAACTTTAGAAGAAAACTTTGCCACATTGGACGGCCTTCTTCAAAAATATGAAGATGGAAATGGCGGATATGTTTCATACGAGAACCTGACAGACGAAGATACAAAAGCACTGTCTGAAGCGGTTGACAGTCTTGGGGAACCGTTGAGCCGTCTGGCAATTGTAATGGAGTGAGGAAAATGAGCAACGAAGATAAATCATTTTTGCAGACACAGATATCGAGGCGGGATGTATTGAAAATCGCCGGTATTGGCAGCGCCGGGGTTCTTCTCGGCGCTTCCGGCCTGACCGGGGTGCTGACAGCTGTCGGAGCCAATCCGTTTGCAGACGATGATCCGACTGCAGTAAATAAGGTGAACTTCTATGGAAAACACCAATCGGGGATCCTGACGAAGAACCCGCAGCATGTTTATTTTGTCTCATTGAATTGTACGGCCAAATCCAAACAGGAACTGAAGGAAATGTTCCAGCTTTGGACCCAGTACAGCGTCAAGCTGATGAATGGACAGCTGGTGGAGCCGAACAGCGCTAACCTGCTGCTGCCGACTGCTGATACAGGGGAATCTGAAGGCCTCGATGCTTCGAACCTGACGCTGACTTACGGAGTGGGCCCGAGCCTATTCGAAAAACCGGAGCTTGGCCTGCAAAGCAAAAAGCCTGCCGAACTGAAGGACCTTCCACATTTTCCAAAAGATCAGCTTGATCCCGAGTATGTCGGGGGAGATATCTGCATACAGGCTTGTGCCGATGATCCGCAGGTAGCGTTCCATGCTGTCCGGAATCTCATCCGCGCCGCCAGGGGTAAAGTGACGATGAGATGGTCGCAGGTTGGATTCAACTCCTACCAGAAAAAAGGAAAGAAAACCATGACACCGAGGAACCTGTTTGCCTTCAAGGACGGCACAGGGAATCCAAATGTCGACAATTCCAAAGATATGAATGACGTTGTCTGGGTACAGCCGGGAGATTCAAAGGGCTGGCTGACCGGGGGTTCTTACCTGGCCGTAAGACGCATTCAAATGCATATCGAAACATGGGACCGGACTTCCCTGCAGGGGCAGGAAGATACGTTTGGCCGCCACCGTGACTCGGGGGCGCCGATCGGAAAGACAGGTGAGTTTGAGGATATGGAAATCGACCGCAAAGAAAATGGGAAGCCTGTTGTTCCGGTAAATTCCCACGTCGCTTTGGCGAAGCAGGTGAAAGACAGGATCCTGCGCCGTTCCTTCTCCTATTCGGACGGCATTCATTCCAAAACAGGAACATTTGATGCGGGGCTTTTGTTCATGTCATTTCAGAAAAATCCAAGTCAATTCATCAATATCCAAAACAGCTTCGGCCGTGTTGATAAGTTGAACGAGTATATCACCCATCGCGGAAGTGCTTTATTCGCCTGCTTCCCGGGTGTAAAAAAAGGCAGCTTCCTTGGAGCTGAGTTATTTAAATAGTTGTTTTCGTATAAATTGATTGTTTCGGAAAAATCCCAAGAGCCGGATTTTTCCCCTGAATACATAGACTTTCTTTTTGAAAGAGAGAGCAGCTCTTTTCTTTCTTCTTACCATGATTTTTCAAGGGGAGAAGGTCGGTGTCTTTTAAGATGCTTATTGGATAACAACAAGTTTAAGAAAAGAGCCTTAAATAAGGAGCTGGACAGATGAGAAAAACAGGCATTTTTCTATTATTTCTATTATTGATACTCTCTCCTTTCCAATCTGCTTCGGCCGAAGGATATGGAGATCTGTTCATCTCGGTCGGCGATGCCATCATGAAAGTGAAGGCGGAGGATTGGACGGCTGCAGATGGGCTTATCACCCAGCTGAACAATGACTGGGAGGCAGTCGATCAGACGGACAGCAAGGAAGCGAAGAATGTGGAAAGCTCCATTGCCGCTTTGAATGAAGCTTTGGAGAAGAAGGACAAGGAACAGGTCCTTGACGCACTAACGGATGTTTCCCATTCGCTCGTCGCTTTTGAAAAAGAACAAAATCCGGTCGACCAGGAGAAACAGCGGGAAGAATTCCAAGCTGCTTTATCACCGGTATTGGCTGATCTGAAACAAGCGATTGAGGCAAAAGATGCGGATGAAACCTTCACCCAGTATGAAGCGTTTTTAGCTGCGTGGACGCGGAATGAGTCGGTTGTGCGGGAGCAGAGCATCGCCTATTACGGAAAAATTGAAACACAGATGGGCTTTTTGAGGATCGCCCTGACGAAAGAAGAGAAGGACTTCAATAAGATCGGGGAGATTTACGGATCTTTAGAAGAGGCTGTAAACGGGTTTGCATCAGGAAAACAAGTGAAAGCCGAGAATAATAGTTATTCGCTGGATACCCTGGTCGGGCTTCTCGAAAAAGCAGACAATGCCCTTTCGCAAAAAGATACTGATACAGCGGTCTCTTCCCTAGAGGAGTTTTTAACCGTATGGCCGTCGGTTGAAGGGGAAGTGAGAACGAGAAACGGAAGCCTGTATACGAAACTGGAAAGTGATATCCCTGTCCTGGCAGGAAAGCTTTCTTCCGGAAATGCTGACCTTGCAGAGAATCAGCAAAAAATCCAGGAATACAAACAATCGGTGGAACTGCTTCAGGCGAAAACGGACTATACCATCTGGGATGCAGCCTTGATTTTGCTCCGCGAAGGCCTGGAAGCGCTGCTGATCGTGACGGCGTTAATCGCCTTCCTCCGAAAAGCAGGCGCCCCTCAGCATCAAAAGTGGATCTGGGTGGGGGCAGCTGCCGGAGTCTTGATGAGTATTGCCGCAGCGGTATTCATCACAACGGCATTCTCCTCATTGTCCGCGGGGGCAAACCGTGAGGCAATCGAAGGGTTTACAGGAGTCGTTGCTGTAGCGATGATGACAGCCGTCGGTATCTGGCTTCATCAAAAATCGAGCATCAAGCTCTGGAATCAATATATCCAGAAACAAATCGGAGTGGCTGTCTCGACAGGAAGCATCATCACGATGGCCCTTGTCAGCTTCCTTTCCATCTTCCGGGAAGGTGCTGAAACCATCATCTTCTATGTGGGAATGGCACCAGCCATCAGCACAGGTAAGCTCTTGACAGGAATTGCGGCTGCCGCAGCGATCCTGGCTGTGTTCGCCTTTGTCTTCCTGCGTTACAGCAAGAAGATTCCGGTGGCGCCATTCTTTAAAGTTGCCACGTTCTTAATCTACTTCCTGGCATTTAAGATACTGGGAGTGAGCCTTCACGCCCTGCAATTGACGGGCTACCTGGAAACGACACAGATCCAGTCATTGCCGATCATCAGCTGGTTAGGATTCTATCCAACATGGGAAACCCTTATCCCTCAGCTGATTTTAATTGCGATCTTCGTGTTGACATCAGTCAGGGTTGAAATCAAAGGTAGAGCTAAGGAACAAATAGTGTAGCGGAGGGCGTTCTCTTGCTGCACGGAAAATAAAAGAAGATGGGTGTAGAGAATCCTGCGGGAGACTCTGGCATCCATCTTCTTTTTTGTTTGTCTGATGATTGATCCGGGTCCTGTGGTAAAATAAGGATATACATAGAAAGCGAACCCTCCACTAAGGGCAGCGTTCAATTAGGAATTTTATTAATATGAGGGAACATCTGTGAAAGAGGTGAGCTTTTATGGCTATCAGTTTAATAGTCATCGGGATTATTATTTTTATAGCAGGCCTTGCGACACCAATCAGCTTTTTATATACATAGCCGGTTTCAGTTATTGTTTTTGTGTTTGGACTGATTCGGTTGCTGAGAAAGTAATCGAGCTGGGGGAGGGAGAGCAGTGGAGTTAGTAGGTATTTTTGGAGGCATAATTTTTTTCCTTATTCTGCTATCAATTGATGGTTCATTAAGAAAGCTTAATAGGACCAATTCTGAAATCCTTGAAGAATTGCGAAATAAGGATAAATAAGAGCGCGTTAATGAAACATCGTTATGCCGCTACCCAGTCATATTACAAGACCAATAGACCCGTCAATCGACAGGTCTATTTACTATTTATACCTGCCAGGAAGTCCGATTCATCTTCTTCTTACCAAACTATCAGAATAGGATTATAATGGGAATATCTTCTAACGATTGAGGTGTTGGCATGAAGCTGACGTTTTTGAGCAGTCTGCGGCTGGTCATGTTCCTATTCATCAGTTATATCTACTATTCTTCCATTCCTGAACATACAACGGGCCAGCTCATCTATGCTGCGGCGGCGGCCGCGGGGTTCTGCATCAATCATCTTATGCTCGCCACTACGAGAGGGAATAAATATTACCCGATCCCGCTGGCGCTGGATTCCCTGTTGATTTTAGGTTTTGTTTATTTTTTTCCGGAGTCCACCCTTTATTTGATTCTATTTGGTGTCAATGCGGTCACCCTCTTTTTGCTGGCAGAAAGCAAGAGGGTCCTCTGGGCATTTTCGCTATCCTTTTTTATCGTGTGGGGAGCCTGCATTTATTACATTTATCTCGCTACCGGTACGGTTGCCATCATGGAAAACACGATCAATTTTTCCTTCATTGTATTTGAAGCAATCGTCGGCCGGTTGATCCATCAATTGCTCAGAGCAAGGGCGAAAATTGAAACCCAGTATGGCGAGCTGAAGGATACTCACACGGCTTTAAAAGATGCCCATGAGCAGCTGCATCATTACTCTAGGCAGGTGGAGGAGCTGACACAGGTTCGGGAACGGAACCGGATTTCAGGGGAGATTCATGACACGGTCGGCCACAAAATGACCGCGCTGCTCATCCAGCTTCAAGTGGCAAAAGAACTTCTGGAATCACAGCCGGACAAAAGCAGGCAGACAATGCAGTTGTGCGAAGAGCTTGCGAGGAACACCCTTCAGGAAATCCGGTTATCGGTCAGGACGCTTAAGGATGACAATGAGCCGCAATCCTTCGTCACCACAGTGAGGAAACTGCTGGAGGATTACCAGGCCATGACGGGGCTTGCGTCCAATTTTTCCGTAAAAGGGGATGTTGCCCTCATCCCGATATCCGTTCAATTGGACATGACCCGGATCATACAGGAATCGATCACCAATGCGGTCCGCCATGGGCAGGCGAAGGAATGCCGTGTCGAAATGGAAGTGTCGGCCGGAGCTGTCCGGATCATGATCCAGGATGACGGGGCAGGCGTGGCAAAGGTAAGCCCCGGATTCGGATTGAAGAACATGAGGGACAGGGTCCATGAACACGGGGGGACGATTGTGTTCGAAAGCACAGCTTCACAAGGGTTCATTGTAAAAGCAAGTTTTCCATTGGAAGAGATGAAGTGGCAATTGGGGGGAGCATAGGTGGTCAGAATTTTAATTGCGGATGATCAGGAATTGATGAGGGACGGCCTGGCGACGATATTGAATCTGCGTCCGGAGCTCGAAGTCGCAGGTGTTGCGTCCAATGGCCAGGAAGCTTTTGAAAAAGCAGGGCAGATCCACCCGGATATCGTGCTGATGGATATCCGGATGCCGGTCAGCAATGGAGTGGAAGGAACAAAGCGGATTACCTCGGCCTATCCGGATATCAAGGTCCTGATGCTGACAACATTTAATGACAGTGAATTGATTTTTGAAGCCCTTGAAGAAGGGGCGAGCGGGTATTTGCTGAAGGATATGCCGACCGATGCGATTGTGCAGGCGATTATGACGGTCCAGTCAGGGGGCATGGTTCTCCCGAAGGAACTGACCGCGGATATCGTCAGGGAAATGAGGAGGAACCAGTCCGAAGACCAAAGCCATGAAGTTCCGGAGATCCTGAAAGAATTGACCGAAAGGGAAATGGAAGTTCTGAATCAGCTGGGGCTTGGATTGAACAATAAGGAGATCGCCAAGGAATTGTATATTTCGGAAGGCACCGTGAAGAACCATGTGTCCAATCTCATCAGCAAGCTTCAACTGAGGGACAGGACCCAGGCGGCCATCTTTGCGGTCCGCTATAACATCACCACTTTTTGAACACCATGACTTTCGGCATATGCCAACTATGAAATACAGCTATCGCAGCTGTATTTTTTTTATGGAAAGTTCTATCGCTGGGGGGATTTGGAAAAACGGAATCCCCTCTATACTGAAACTAACGAATCCCATTAAGACGAAGGATGTGGAGAAATGTTAGAGGTTAAAGAGTTGAAGAAAAGCTATGGAAAAAAAGAAGTCGTGAAAAATGTTTCATTTGCGATACGGAGAGGTGAGTCGTTCGGATTGCTGGGACCGAACGGAGCGGGTAAGTCAACGACGATTTCGATGATCTGCGGTCTCGTGCCGTATGACCAGGGTGAAGTATGGGTCGCTGAGCAGTCAGTGAAGGAGTCTCCCCGTTTCATAAAAGAGAAAATCGGCGTGGTGCCGCAGGAAATTGCGCTGTATCCGACGATGTCGGCCCGCGATAACCTCCTGTTCTGGGGGAAGATGTACGGACTGACCGGAGCCCAGGCGAGAAAGCGGGTCGAAGAAGTACTTGAAATCGTCGGACTGAAAGACAGAGGAAAAGACCGCATCGAAACGTTTTCCGGAGGCATGAAACGAAGAATCAATATCGGAGCCGCCCTGATGCATGAACCTGAGCTTCTGATCATGGATGAACCGACCGTCGGAATCGATCCGCAGTCACGAAATCATATCCTGGAAACGGTCAAAGCCCTGAACGAAAAAGGCATGACCATCATCTACACTAGCCATTACATGGAGGAAGTGGAGTTCCTGTGTAACCGTGTCGGCATCATCGACCATGGAGAGGTGATTGCCATCGGGACTAAAGCCGAACTGTGCAGTCGCCTGGCGGGAAGCAGTTTCATCGAGATAAAAGTTGGGTCGGTGTTCCAAGAGGAACTGGAAATGCTGAAGCAGGCGGAGCAAGGGGCGAAGATCACTTACCAAGAAGAAACCGGAATCATTGAAATCTATGTTGAAAATCCCCAGGAGGCATTAAGCTCGGTCATCACGTCAGCCGTCAACGCCGGGATCAAAATAGAATCCGTACAATTGAAAGAATCGAATTTGGAGACGCTTTTCCTGCAGCTGACAGGAAGATCGTTACGGGACTAGGAGGGAACAGAAATGAGAATGTTCACGATAGCAATGAAAGATTTGAAAATCCGTCTCAAGGATCGGAAGTCCTTCATCACCCTGTTATTCATGCCGCTTGTCTTGACGGCCATCCTTGGATCGGCCTTGAGCGGGGTGTTAGGTGAGAGTGGAAAACTTCCTGAATTGACAGCCGGGACGGTGGTGAATTCACCGGATGACCTGACAGATCAGTTCCTCGAGGATGTTTTAGGAGGAGAAGAATTAACGGAAAGCATCACCTTGAAGAAATTTGAAACAGAAGCGGACTTGCGGAAGGCGCTTCAAGAGCAGGAGATCGATACCGGACTGGTGTTCCCAGAAGGCTGGGGAGATGCCTTGATGAATGGAGAGGGAGAACAGGTCACCCTTTTAAAAGACCCGGCGAAGGACCTTCAGGCTTCGATTCTTTCGTCCATTACAGAATCTTTTACCGACAGAGTCACAACCGTTTTTACGGCTTCACGGACAGTCGGCGAGAAATTGACCTCGGCGGTGCCGGTTTCCAGTCCCGGCAGCAACCCATCAGGGATGATGGAGGAACTGGCAGGAGAGCTCTCTGCCATTGCGGGATCCCAGATGAA
Organism: Bacillus salacetis; assembly: GCF_049177075.1. Classification (GTDB taxonomy): domain Bacteria; phylum Bacillota; class Bacilli; order Bacillales; family Bacillaceae_B; genus Rossellomorea; species Rossellomorea salacetis_A. Next base: position 481,418 of record NZ_CP185377.1, read on the forward strand.
TGCCGTCACATCTGAAAAAGATGGAAAGGAGCCCATTTCCGGCATGCAATATTACGCAGCAGCGATGGGTGCCATGTTCATTCTGTTCAATACAACCATCGGAGCCAAAACGATCATCCAGGAAAGAAACACGGAAACATTGGCAAGGCTGATGAACAGTCCGATCCGCCATTCGACCATCATGGCTGGTAAGTTCCTCGGTACTCTATCTTTTACTATCCTGCAGTTCATCGTATTTGTCATGGCCACCCACTATCTGTTTGATGTGGACTGGGGAAGCAATGGAGGGCAGCTGCTTGTAATCGGCCTTGCATATTCTGTCGCAGTCTCCGGATTGGCCATGGTCATTGCCGGGTTCATCACAGAAGAAAAAGCAGCAGACGCAATCGGGGGAATCGGCGTTCAGATCCTCGCACTTCTTGGCGGGTCAATGATTCCGCTGGCTTCCTTTCCTGACGCACTGCAGAAGGCTGCGAACATCGCTCCGAATAAATGGGCGCTTACCAGCTTGCTGGACATCATGAACGGCACTTCCTGGGATACACTGGTCCTTCCCGTCACGGTACTCTTGCTGAGCGGAATGGCCGCGCTGGCAATCGGATCCATGAAACTAAAGCATAGATAAGGAGAGAGAAAAATGAGAAGAATCACAGCCATTGCTGCTTTTGAAATAAAAAGGATCTTCCAAAGACGCCGGTCATTCCTGCTTCTGTTCGGAATGCCGTTATTATTCACCTTCATTTTCGGGGCCCTATTCACCGGGGATGGAGAAACACGGCCGAAAATTTCCGTGGTCGACCAGGACCGCACCGAGATGTCGCAGATTTTGATTGAGGAGATAAAAAATGCCGGTGCTGTCCATATCAAGATGGAAGACGGTGAGTCAGCCAGTGAAAAACTTGCCAATCAAGAAATCTCGGGTTATATCAACCTGGAAAAAGGATTTCAAGAAGAAGTTCTGAACGAGGGAACACCGGAGATCCAGTTCGTTTCCTCGCCTTCCTTCGAAGGAGCGGGACTGCTGGAGCAGATCATCAATGACAGTCTTGTAAAATTGCAAATCACTTCAGCGGCTGCAGGTTTTTATGAAGAGACAACGGGAGAAGAAGCCGGTGCTGTCCGGGAAAAAATTTCTGATGAATTGGCTTCGGTTCCTGCAGCAGTGGGAACGGTAACGGTAACAAAAAGTGCTGACCAGCAAACCATGAACAACTTGACGGCAAGGTCCGCCGGTTTTACCATCATGTTCGTCATGATCGCCATCCTATCCAGTACAGGGGTGCTGCTGGAAGCAAGGCAGACGGGTGTCTGGTACCGGATGATGTCGACACCGGCTTCAAAAGCGGAGCTGCTAGGCGGATATCTGCTGGCATTCTTCCTGATCGGCTGGATCCAATTCGGCATCTTGATGACCGTGTCAGAATGGTTATTCGATATTCAATGGGGCAACACGCTCGCCAACATCCTTCTGGTTTCAAGCCTGCTGCTTTGCACCATCGGCCTTGGCCTTTTCATCGCCGGATTCGTCAAAACATCAGAACAGCAATCTGTGTTCGGCAACCTGATCATCATTTCGAGCTGCATGCTGGCCGGCGTTTACTGGCCGGTGGAAATCATGCCAGATTTTATGCAAAAGGCAGCCAAGTTCATTCCTCAGTATTGGGGGCTTGAAGGTTTTACAGAGCTGACGGCAAGAGGCGGGACCATCTCGGATATCATCGTACCTATTGGAATCCTGCTTGCGTTCACCGTTGTGTTTTTGGCAGTGGGGATGAAGCGGGTGAGGTTTGAGTAGGAGGGACGAGGAATAACCTTGTCCCTTTTTTACTATGTTGAGAAAGTACGATGGCTTAACTGCCTGCACGGCTTTCCTTTCTCCTGTATAGTTAGAGTAGAGCAATTGCTGGATTCAATCATACAAAGGAGGAAGATGAATGAGAAGGATTATCCTATCGACCGAAAGCGGTGCCGATTTACCAGGTGATTTAGCTGAAAAATACAATGTTCAAGTGGTGCCGATGCATATCATTATGGACGGGAAAGATTATTTAGATGGTTCTTTGCCGGTTGAAGAAATATATGACTATTATGAACGTACCAAGAAGATACCCTCTACCACGTCAACAAATGCCCATGAGTATCAGGAGTTCTTCTCGAAGATCCGAGAGACTTATCCTGGATGCACCATTATTCATATTGGCTATACCTCAAAAGCATCTTCTTCCTTTCAGAACGCAGTCATTGCTGCCGAAGAATTCGATGACATTTTCCTCATTGATGCCCTGAACGTTACTGGCGGCCTGGCCGCAATCGTGATGTATGCGGCCAAGCTGTTAGAAAAAGAACCTGGCATTGAACCTCTCCGTTTGGTAGAAAAAATAGAAGAGGCAGTGCCTAAATCAAGGCTGGCCTTCATCCCGGGCAGCTTGGAGTTTTTAAGAGCCGGAGGACGGGTAAGCAATATGGCTTCCCTTATTGGCACACTGTTGAAAATAAAGCCATGCATCGAGTTGAAGGATGGAAAGCTTGTTTCAACGAAGAAGTACCGCGGAAAAATGAGCGGAGCTGCTGAAAAGCTCTTCAGGGATTACATAAATGAATTCAACATTGATAGAGAACAACTTTACTTTATATACTCGCTCGGACTTGATGAAAGTATCAAGCAGCGGATGGATGAAGCCGCCAAAGAAAATGGCTTCCAAAATGTCAGATGGATTCAAGCGGGCGGAATGATCTCCACCCATTCTGGAGCAGGGGGCTTTGGCGTGGCTGGATTGGAACGATGATTGAACACAGAGATTGGAGATGAGAATATGAAGGATCCCATCATCATAGTCGGAGCAGGTTTAAGCGGCCTTCGTGCAGCATCCCTGCTGACTTCTCAGGGGATTGAGTGCAGGGTGCTCGAAGCGCGCAGCCGCATTGGCGGGAGAGTCCTGAGCAGGGCGGTCGAGGTAAGCCCTGAAATTGGCCGGTTCGACCTGGGGCCGACCTGGTTTTGGCCGGATCATGAGCCTGTGATCTCTAATCTGGTTACAGAACTTGGCTTACAGACGATCATTCAGCATACAGATGGAGCCGTACTTCTCGAGCAATCCAAAAATGGACCTGTCCAACGGCACTTACTGCCGGAAGGGGCGGTTCAGAAATCGGTCCGGCTCGTCGGAGGAGTCCAGTCCCTCATTGAAGCTGTATTCGCAACTCTTCCTTCTGGGGTAATCGAATTGGACACACGAGTAATCGGCGTGTCGGAAGATGAAGAAGGGAGGATTACGGTTGAGGCAGAGCGTTCTGATGGACATCTTAAGAAAATCAGTGCGGGAGCGGTCATCTTTGCGCTGCCTCCCCGGATAGTGGCAGAGCACATTGATTTCTCTCCGGCCCTTCCCCGGGAGCTGGCGGCAAGCCTGAAAAACAAGCCGACCTGGATGGCAGGACAAGCAAAGGTTCTTGCTGTTTATGAACATCCATTTTGGCGGGAAGACGGGCTTTCAGGCCAGGTGATGAGCTGGGCGGGGCCGTTGCAGGAAATCCATGATGCTTCTCCTGAAACAGGTCACGGAGCATTCTTTGGTTTCTTTGGATTGTCGGCTGCCGACCGCCGGGAACTTGGGGAGGAAAAGATACTGGAGTTGGTGGTCAGGCAGTTGGAGCGGCTTTTCGGACCGGCTGCTGCCAAACCAATTTCTCTGTTGTATAAAGATTGGTCCTCTGATGCGGAAACAGCTGTTGAGGAGGATCTCCAGCCGCTGAACAGCTTTCCGGACTACGGGCTGCCAGTCAAAAGCGGGACTTGGGAAAAGAAAATCATTTTTGCAGGTACAGAAACCTCACCGGAATTTGGCGGGCATCTCGAAGGGGCGCTTCGATCGGCGGAGCGTGCGGTGGATGAGGTTAAGAAGTTGATCAGACCCTGAATGGAAATGCGCAGCATTATATGCTGTGCATTTTTTTGTATCTCACTCGGGAAGCGGGGTGCATCAAAAGCTGAGAAAGAGAAAATGATGTCTCTCGCACGGGAAGCGGGGTGCATCAAAAGCTGAGAAAGAGAAAATGATGTCTCTCGCACGGGAAGCGGGGAACATCAAAAGTTGAGAAAGAGAAAATGATGCCCCCAAAGAGGGTCAATGCCATCATCAAAAGAGGAGCGTGCAGAAAATGATGTCCCCAAAGAGGGTCTATGCCGTCATCAAAAGAGGAACGTGCAGAAAATGATGTCCCCAAAGAGGGTCTATGCCGTCATCAAAAGAGGAGCGTACAGAAAATGATGTCCTTAAAGAGGGTCTATGCCATCATCAAAAGAGGAGCGTGCAGAAAATGATGCCCCCAAAGAGGGTCAATACCATCATCAAAAGAGGAGCGTGCAGAAAATGATGTCCTCAAAGAGGGTCAATGCCATCATCAAAAGAGGAGCGGGAGGAAAATGATGTCCCCAAAGAGGATCTATGCCATCATCAAAAGTGGAACGTGCAGAAAATGATGTCCATAAAGTGATCCGTCCCAGCATCGACTTTTTCTTGAATGTCCACCTTTATAAAGTAAAAGTGAAACGGGGCTTAAAAGCGACTGCAACTTTTTTCCTAAAGAAGATGTTGAAAAAATGAGAAAATTGTCGATATAATATTTGAGGCAGTTGTGCTTTTTGAACTGTTGATAAAGGCAAACTTTTCGAAAGAGAAGGACGCAAAGCCGCGGGTCTAAAGCAAATGCCAGGACAGCCGGGCTGCCGACTATTCAAAAGGAGTATGAGAATGAAAAGAGAAGAGAATGAAATCCAGTTATTCCTTTCAAAGTTCAATGCGATGCTTGAACTATTGGATGACGACAGGAAAAATGCCGACGAATTCGCCAGGTTCCTGCGTTTGTTCCTTAGATTGAGGCCCAAGTCGTATAGCTTACCTATGATGGAAGTGATGACGGTCTTAAAGTACCGGAAACCCTATATATTTGAATCCATCAAAGCAAGAGGGAAGAACGAAACATATTTTCAATTTTTGACAGGAATCACGACCGACTTGCGCACTGCTGAAAAAAACCTGTATGAATACCACTTCGGAAAGACAAGTCCCCTATAAAAAATAGGAAAAGAAAGCAGCGGCTGGATGAGGCCGCTGCTTTTTGATATCTTTTCGCATTTACAGTTTGGTGTCTGATAAATAATTTAGGCAAGTAAGGACATTTGTCCTTTCTTTTATCCTATAAAACATTTTAAATTATGAAGGAGAACAATTCGTCAAGGGGTGGGGAATGATGGAGCGGATAAACGGCCTTCAGCGTATACGTGATTTTCTTGGACAGCACGATCTTCTAACTTTATTTAAAACTGAACATGTTAACCAGTTTCAATTATATCGTTTGGAAAAAGGGGAAGTCCTTTGCTCGGAAGGAGAAGAGTTGGAGGAACTCATGATTTTAGTAGAGGGAAGAGTCAAGATCACCAAGACTCTGCCCAGCGGAAGTTCGCTGCTGCTCAGGTTCAATGATGCCTTGTCCATAATGGGTGAAGTGGAGTTTGTAACGAAGAAACCGACGAGCAATACTGTTACATCAGTCGGTGAATGCTATGTGATTGGAATTCCTTTCGATTTGCTCTACGAACATTATTACCAGGACCCTTTGTTCCTGCAATATATAAGTAAATACCTGGGTCATCGATTATACTCCTCTTCCAATACGGCCATCCTGAATGCTTTGACCAAAGTGGAAAATCGATTTGCAGGGTATTTAATTGCTGTGAATCCGGACCAGGGCGGAACCAATTCGGAGGAAATCAGGACGGAAAACCTGGTGGAAACAGCGGAACTGCTGGGTACCAGCTACAGGCATCTCAATCGGGTCATCAATGACTTCTGCAAAAAGCAGATGATTGAAAAAAGGAATGGCCGAATTTTTATCACCGATCTTGAAAAACTGGAAGAGCTGGCGGATGGAATAAAATACGAGTAAGGGGAGAACAACCTATGATTCAAGGCATTATCTTTTCATTGCTGGCAGGGATCTTCATCACCCTGCAGGGGATTTTTAATACAAATGTGAGTTCAATGGTGGGGCTCTGGTACACGACAGCCATTGTCCACGGAATCGGGCTGCTCGGCTCGATTGCCGTCTTGCTTTTCCTGAAAGACGGATCACTAAGCAAGATTACGGAGGTCAATAAAGTATACTTGATTGGCGGTTTATTCGGAGTCATCATTGTCTACAGCACCATGAAAGGAATATCGATGGCCGGGCCGGCTTTTTCCATTTCGGTTGTCTTGATTTCACAATTAACCATAGCCCTGATCATCAACACATTCGGATTGCTTGGGGTAGAGGCGGTGCCTCTGAGTTTCAGTAAAATCATCGGCGTCCTTGTCATGATTACCGGAGTCGTGATTTTTCAAATGAAGTAACGCATTAACGCGGTGGGGGACTGTCCCCCACCGCGTTAATACGTTAATGTAACGGGGGACAGTCCCCAGAGATTTTATGAAATTTTTCTTCCTACTAATTGGAAGGGGTTCTCCTCTGAAGCGCCGCCTGATACCGCTGCCTCTACTGGTTGCTGCGGCACTTCGCTATTTTCCAACTCCCTTGATAATCCGACGAGCATCATTTTTCCTGACAGGATTGTCAGGGTGAAGAAGATGACCGGGATGAAGGCAATCCAGGGATAGGTCGTCCAGAGGAATTCCCACCAGGTGCCGAGGGATCCCGACCATTCGTGGGACAACGAAACGAAATTCGGGTTGTTGAATACATCCTCCGCCAATTTGGCTCCGCCGATGAAGATCCCGAGAACGCCCAAATGTGAAATCAACAGCATGGACGCAATGAATTCCCTGATCAAGACCAGGTAAATCTGCGGAACGATGAAGGGCCGGAGGTGATTTTTGATGAAATGAGACCTCCGGGCACCGAGCACTCTTGCACTCTGGATGAACTCTTTATTCATGACATTCTCCACTTCATTCGCAAACAAGAGGGAGACGGATGGAATCGAGATGGCGACCAAAATGACAATGTATATGAGCACCTTTTCCATGAATGAATAGGGAAAGCTGTCCGGGTTCCTGAGGGGGCCTTCAAACATCACCCAATTCATCAGCAGGAACGCCAAAAGGGTCGTCGGAAAATAATTGGAAGCATCTACGATCGAAGCCAGCACCCGTTTGATTTTACCTAAATAAAAATGGATTCCCAGTCCGATGAAAACAGACGGGATGACCCTGGAAATGGCGATGATCATGGCAGAACCAATGGTGTACTTGGCTCCTGCCAGCATCAAATAGAAAACATCGTGCCCGAAATTATCGGTCCCCAGAACAGGATATTCAATCGGTGAATAGGGAGGGCTCATAAACTTCCCATTTTCATCTTTTAGCAGTTCGACCGTCGGAATCTGGTCGCCCGTGAGCCAATAATAAACAAGACTGCCGCCAAACATTCCGAACAAAAATAGAAAACCAATCACAAAATAAGGGTTCTTGATTAACCGAATCATCAGCATTAGATCACCACCCTTTGACCTGTTGTCAGGTGGATGATGACATTGCTGACCATCAGCAGAATGAAGATGGGAAGGTAGAACATGATTAAACTGAAACAGATCACATCCACCTGCGGGAACGCAAAGATGAAATGCGTGATCCCATAGATGTTAAACAGCCGCTCAAAGACAATCAGATTCGATAGTAATATAAGAATGAAGGCTTTCATATGGTTCATCAGGCTCGGCATGATATTTCGGATAATATGGGCGGTAAAGATATACATCTTCTTAAACCCCTTGCTGATGGCAAGATCCACATAAGGCTTCGTCAGCTCATCTTCAACCAGCAGCAGGCACATCCTGAAGATGAAGATTGATGGCAGGATGCTGAGAGCGAAAATCGGCAGAAGATAAACCGGGTCATTGCCTCCCGCGACTGGTGCAAGAAGGATACCTGTTCTTTTAAAAATGACAATGACAGAAAACTGAATGATAATGATGATCAACAAGTCCGGCAGGGATTCCAGAAAATCAAGGATGCTGAGCATGATGCGGGAGGCCCGTTTTGGAAGCCGGATGGTGATGAAGGTAAGCACAAATGCAACAAAGGTGGCGAGCAGGATCGACGAAATAAAGATAATCATAGAATAAAAGTAATAACTCCAGAAGGTCGGAAACATAGGGTATGTATTATTGCTTTCGTTGGTGATGGTAATATCGGCTGGGGAGGCCAGAGACTGGATGATGAGCCAAATATTTTTCATATATTCCAAGGCACTCATCTTGATGCCATCGGTGAACAGGCCGATGAGACTGCTGATCATGACAATCCCGACAGAAACCAAAAGAAACTTCGCAGCCATACCGGCCAGGCTTTTATATAACACGGCAATCACTCCTTCACGAACTAGCATTCTTTCATTATAGTTGGAAAACTGACAGGAAGGACTCCGATATTCCTGGACGAATATTCCTTTAAGAATATTTTTACATCGATAAAAAGCCTCCCAGCTTCTAACCGGGAGGCATGGTCTCCATCTGCTGCTCCATTAAATTTCTGAGATGTTTAACATTGACTAAATAATTTTTCCGGTGGGTCATGTTAAAAATGGTCGCTGCTTGATCGAGAAAGGGTTTCGCTTTTTCTGCCTCCCCGGATAGGATTAGGTTAAAGGCGGCATAATGGTTCAGCTCTCCCAAGAGATACAATGATTCTTGTAGAATGGAGAGTTCGATACCTTGTTGGCACAAGCTAAGGGATTCCTGGTATTCCTTTTCCGCAGTGAGCGACCTCGCTAGATTAAAGAGAATCCGAATGTTTATTTTAAGAGAATATGTATGGTGTGGGGCACTCTTTATGTGGTTCAGTGCCTTTTTGAAAATTCGTATTGATTCTTTCGTGTTTTTAATGTCAAAATGAACGGCTCCCATACTATTCAGAATCGCTATCTCTTGTTCCAATAGAAAGCGGTCGCTGCTCTTGGTGATGGCAAGTGCTTCTTCCAGAAAAGAAAATGCTTTGTGGAAGTTGTTCTCAATGTAAAAAGTGCTCACGCCTTTATGCCATAACAAAAATTGTCTGTTCGAAGGATTTTTCATAAAGTTGGGATTTCCCTCTTCCCTCTGAACAAGGGTGAAAACACTTTTGTAATCCTTCTTTCTGATCAGGTGGCGGATTTGTTCTTTCACATCCAGGATGTAATCCAGCCGTCCATCAGCGGTCAAATCAAATAGATGATTCACCGTCACCCCGAGACGATTGGAAAGCAGATAAAGCGTCGTGGCCAATGGAAGTGCTTCGCCGCTTTCGATCTTGCTGAGCTGCGACTGGCTGCAGATTCCTTTGCAGAGCACATTCTGACTCATTCCAATACTCAGGCGCAGGTCTTTAAGCACCAAGCCGATCTGTGAAAAATCGAAACCCATCATGCTCCTCCTAATTTCAATATTCAAATAATTACCATCATTATACCAAAGATACAGGAGGAGAGGGGAGGCCTTGTCCCATTCTGTTACGGGCAGGACAACAGAGCTGTCCCATTGCTAACTCCTCCGCTTCGTATACCGATTCGCATAACTCGAAGCAACAAAGGCATCCGGTTTGATTTTCGGTTCGACCCCCATGGCTTCCATCCTGGCAACCATTTCTTTTACAAACTTGCTTGTTCGATTTTGTTTGCCTGCCCCGATATCGATATGGCCTTCCATGGTAAACCCGGCTCCGCGATAGAGGTACGGAAGGACGATATCGATCAACTGATTCTTTCTATCCTCCGTAAATAATGAAACAATCTCCTCCGATAAAGATAACTCATAGGAAATCCGCTCATGCAGATGCAGCATCTTGCGCGGGACCACCACTTTCCTGATACAAGCCCACGCACCTTTTCCTTCATTTAAAATGACAATCCCTGTGATGAAGGTGGTATGTTTTGCATGGACCTGTGAGTCGGTCCCGACCATCAGCCGGTAGCTCCCATTAGGGCGCAGCTTCATGAACTTCAAGATATGATTAAAGACTTCATCAAAAGACATATTGCTTTTCTTCAGGTTTTGAAATGAGTAGTGATCAGCACCATCGCTTTTCATCTTTTCAGATCACAGCCTTTTATAAATTTGGTAAGGTTCTCTTAATCTATCCTATGATGGGAAGTTTTTAATGATGTGGGCAAATCCCTGGGGGAGAATGATGGGATGAAAGATAGGAGGGACAAACGTCTCCCAATATGCTAAATTTAAATAAAAAAGTATTAAAAGAGGTCTAAAGTCGTGAATTCAGAGTTGACTGCTTATATTTCCTTGATCTGCACTTCGTTCGTGTTCAATTTGTATTTGTGTTCGTATGTTTTCCTCAGGCGTCACCGCTATAAGGATATCGCCCCTTTGTTCATTCTCCACGCACTATTCACAGCGATTTACTGTTTTGGTACAGCATTTTCTTTAATGTCCACCACCCTGGCGGAGATTAAGTTGTGGACGGTCATTCTGCTTGCGGGCATGCTCTTTTCGACCACGCTGGGCTTGATGTTCATCATGAAGTATCTGGGGAAGAAGCTGACAGTTAAAAGTTATATAATCCTGCTGGCCATTCCTCTTATCAGTGTGATTCTGGCTGCAACAAATGATTTTCACCATCTTTATTACAGGACATATGAAATTCATCCCGATCTGGGTGCCCCGTTCGTTCACCAGGAAATCGGCATCTGGTATATGGTACAGGGGATTTACACTTTCGGCAGCTTGTTTGTTGCATTTCTGCTGGCATTTTCCCGGTGGAGGGAGACCGCAAAGGAGTATCGTCCACAGCTTCTTGCGTTAATGTGGGGGCAGCTTGTCCCGATCATCACCGCCTTTGTGTATTTGATGGGACTGACACCTCAGGGAGTCGACCCGGTGCCGATGGTCTTATGGCTTACGTCGCTGCTGTATTTCTGGTCCATCAGTTCATCGAGGATGTTCAGCTTGATGCCGATCGCGAAAGACGCCATCTTTAATAGTATTAATGACGGTGTCGTCGTACTAGATGAAACCAATAGAGTGATAGAATTCAATCAGGCCTCTCAAATCATGTTTCCGCAGCTCACAAAAAATATGCTGGGTGAAGACTTTTTAAAAGTATGGGAAAGCTTTACTGGCGAACCTTTTCCATTCTCATTGAAAAACAACGTCTGCACATATGAGCTTGAGCATATGGCCGGTGATCAATCCCTGCGTACCTATCAAGTCCGGATTACAGAGCTTCACCAACCCTCACAGCGAAAAGGCCTGCTGATCATCTTTAATGATATGACCGAGGTCAAGGACCTGCACGACAAGCTGGAAAAGCTGGCCTATTATGATGAGCTGACAGGAATTCTTAACCGGAGGGCATTCTTTCAGAAATGTGTCCGGGAGTTTGAAGAGGCAAGGGAGGAAGGGCATCCGTTCTCTGTGATTCTAATGGATGTGGACCACTTTAAAAGGGTCAATGACACCTATGGACATTTCGTCGGCGACCAATTGCTTGTCCATGTCATCCAGTCCTGCCAGTCTCAACTGACGAACGGGGAGCTTTTTGCCCGCTACGGCGGTGAGGAATTTGTTCTTGGCCTGAAGGGAGCCGCAGAAGCAGAGGCAGAGAAATTGGCTGACCGGATCCGCACTTTTCTGGCCGGGCAGCACCTAATGACAAACGATGGAGTCATTTCCGCGACACTAAGCCTAGGCGTGGCCCAATCAACAGCAGAAGGGGAAGAGACCTTATTCGATCTTCTGAACAAAGCAGACAAAGCGCTGTATTCAGCCAAGAATGCAGGGCGTAACAAGGTTCACGTTTATAAAGAGGAAAAAATAGCTTTATAGCATAACAGGGACTGTCCCCCGGTACACTAACGCATTAACGCAGTGGGGGGACAGTCCCTCGTTTTTAACAGATTCATTATTTTTTATTCAAGAAATTTTTTTAAAGGTTTTTGAAGAACGTTCACAAAAGCTGCGACGACGCTTGTTGCTAAAATCCCCATTAGACCGAGTGATATCGGACCTGCCGGGTCATCACCTGTGAATTGAGCTAGGACCCTTAAATAAACTATTGCTATCAAAATGAAGAAAATAACAGTGAAAGCACATTTCTTTATTAGCTTCAAAGATTGAAGGGATAACTCAGAGAAAGCACTGTTCTTTTCGATATAGGTTAACAGTTTAAATACTTGATACAACGCTACAGAAAACGTTATAAAAATTCCATAGGCACACGCCAAAAGGGGATATAGCGAATAATCACCCGGGCGTTCTACCCCATCTCTTCTGGCTGCTTGGGGCAGCCAATATACACACACCGCCAGCACCGCAATTCCAATAAGGAAAACAATGATCTTTAAGAAAAAAGTTGAACCTGGTTTAACATTCATTTAGGGCACCCCGCTGACTTCATGATAAAATTACTTTAACACATAATTTATTGTTTTAGAATAAATGAATATTGTTTTTTATTATATTGTTATTGTTATAGCTTGAAGCTGATAAAAAACAAGAGCGTTTCTCATCATGAAGAAACGCTCTTGTTTTGAAAAGATAGAAGTGAAAATAAGGAATTATTTCTTACGTTTCATGTCTAAAAATATCGGGGCTATATTCAGTAAGATAGAAACGATGGTCAACAACCAAAATGCCCTTGCCATGCCGGGTATTACATCCGATAAAGCCGCCCAATCTTCTGCTTCGACCCACCGGGTTAGATAGCTGTAATCTGCACAAATTGTTAGTGCTGTAAATGATAAACCCATCGCCATAGCAAGCTTATAATCTTTTCCTGCTGAATACATATAAAGATTGATAAACGTTGCTGCTATCGCCATCACCCCTAATATCATCCACATAATGATACCTCCCTGTCTTCTGATTGTAGTTATTTGGATATATTGTCAACTGTACGTTTACCAAGTTCCATTAAACAAGACACGAGAGATACGATTAAACCGGCAAATGAAACAAGAAGTCCAAATCCTTCCGCACCGCCGCTTGATGTGAGAATAAGGGCTATTCCAAATAAGGACATCGAAATGCCCAAAAGGGATAATCTCAAAATATTAAACCTCCATTTTTTGCAGGATAAATTGCAGCCTTATTCCTGTTCCGCTGCTCTTTCTCTTTCTTCCTGAATGATTTCTGCAATCCGGTCAGTTCCGTATGCCCCAAAACTGAAGGCACTCTCGTCCACCCAATACACAAGGCGGAAGGAAGCTCCGTTATCCAGTTCCAATTCAATGAAGGCCCTGTCGCCATTTAATCCATCGCCTTCCCAGAGCGTTTCAAGGTCAATCAGTTCCTGGTTCAATAGTTCATCCAGGAAGGCTTCCTTGTTTTCTTCGCTGAAAGTATTCATACGGGAACCGTCCCCGGTACTTTGAAGATGGAGGTCCTTTACCTTTCCTTCAACCGGGTAAAGGTCTGCCACTGTTTCGGCATTTTCATTCCGGTGTGCAATGTAAAGATTGCCATTCGCTTCCACCATTAGCTCGCTGGGATAGCCTTTTACCTCATGGATGGCAGTTCCTGCATAAAGATAAGCGGCGTCTCCGTTTTGAGATCTGTACTCTGGAGGAGCACATTCCGCAAGCCTGAAGGTGATCTCTCCAACCTTTTCCCCTGTTTCAAAATCAGGGTAAGGGCCACTGGTTCCTTCTCTGTAAAATTCCTCATACATGATGTCATTGATTTTTAAAAAACTGATATAGTCAACGATGGCGCCGCCGGTGTCGCATTCAGGTGCTTCAGAGCCATTGCTTTCCGGGGAATCAGTCCCGGTTTCGGGAGAAGCAGTTCCGTTCTCAGGGGAAGCTGCACTTTCAGTTCCGTTTTCAGTCCCGCTTTCTGTTGATGTTCCACAGGCAGAAGTAAAAGTCATTAGCAAAATCATACCGCATGCCAGCCAGGGTTGTTTCATTGTTTTCCTCCTCTTTTTTCCAATTGGTAGTTTTATTGTAGCATGTTTCATAGAAGGGAGGCCTTTGTTTTTTTTAGTAAAACGTATAGGTTGCAAGTTTCCCTTCCAATCATTATGATGTTTGATGGACAAAATTAATTTTAAAAATTCAAATAGGGAAAGGGACAGGAAAGAGATGAATAGTGAGGAGACAAAACAAAAAACGCTAGTGTTTGCTTTATTGATTGCAACATTTCTGACGGCTATTGAAGGCACGATTGTCAGCACGGCCATGCCCAAAATCGTGGAGGATTTAGGGGGTAGTGAGCTGTATACCTGGGTCATCTCCGTCTATCTGTTAGCGATCGTCGTGAGTACGCCTGTTTTTGGTAAACTGGCAGACTTATACGGCAGGAAAATCATGTTTACGATCGGTGTCAGTATTTTCTTGGCAGGTTCCATGCTTTCAGGATTATCGCAGTCGATGGAACAGCTTGTCCTGTTTCGATTGATTCAAGGCATTGGGGCAGGTGCGTTGACCACACTTCCTTTTACCATCATTGGCGATGTGTTTACATTTGAACTGCGGGCGAAAATGCAAGGCTGGATGAGCAGTGTCTGGGGGATCGCAGGGATAGCGGGACCCCTGGCCGGTGGATTTATAGTTGATACGATTTCATGGCATTGGATTTTCTATATGAATCTTCCTTTTGGCATCATTTCTTTGTTCCTGTTATGGGCTTCCTTAAAGGAGAATGTAGAGAAGAAGAAGCACAAAATTGACTATGCAGGCATTTTCACCTTTGCCGTCAGCATAACGGCATTCCTGTATGCCTTGACCTTGTTAAAAGAACAAAATCAAATGACAAGCGGGATCCTTTCGCTAATGATTCTGGCGGTAATCGGAATTGGTTTATTTCTCTGGATAGAGTCGAAAGCGAAAGAGCCAATGCTTCCACTATCGCTGTTTAAAAATCGATTTATCACAATCTCGACGATTGCGGGATTTTTACTCGGGTTTATCCTGGTCACCGTGACATTCTATATTCCTTTATGGGTGCAGGGAGTTACAGGTTTAAATGCAACACTCTCCGGTGTCACCATGCTGCCGATGTCCATTACATGGCCAGTTGCTGCGGTTCTGTCAGGAAAATTGTTAGCCAAGACTTCCATTGGAAGAATCACGATTGTCGGGATTACCGTCATTGCAGCCGGATGTATCGGCTTGGTTTCCTTTAATGAAAACACGACGGTTCCTTTGATGATGGCAGTCACCGCCATCATCGGCTTTGGTTTCGGTTTATCGCTTACCGCTTTTACAGTGGCAGTTCAATCCGCTGTTGAATGGAAAGTCCGTGGAGCAGCGATGGGGACATTCAATCTGATGAGAAACCTAGGCCAATCAATAGGGATTGCTGTTTCAGGACTGTGGCTGAGTGATCAATTAAGAGGCTATGCATTGGAAATCAGCTTGCACACGGTCTTTACGATCCTTGTTGTACTAGCCGTATGCGCTGCCGCCGTAGCCGGAATGCTGCTTGGGGAAAAAGGGAAACAACTATCAGTCAGTTGATTTAGACTGGGGCAGGACCGAGAAAGAACGAGGCACCATGAGCTTATTAAATAAGGGAAGAAATTTCCCTTATTTAATAAATATCGGGAAAAACAGGTCAAATAGGGGAAGAATTTTCCGCTATTTACTTAAAAAACATGAAAATTGGGTTGCTGTGCATGTTTAACGGAAAATCCTTCCCTTATTTACCTCTCCTCAGTTGAATTCTTCAGATTAACGGAAAAATTTTCTCTTATTTTAATTCCCCTTGGTGAAGTAGATTTATTCTATTATGATTTCATATTAAAAAGCAGTCCGTTGCGGGCTGCTTTTTCTGGTTTTTGCACTTCCTGTCACTCTGTTTTATCTTTACAACGTAACAGTGTTATGTTACATTGTTTTCAAGGAGTGAAGACAATGGATAAAGAACTGATATCAAAAAAGGATTTGCTGGAGCAGACGGATATTACGTACGGCCAGCTTTATCGGTGGAAGAGGAAGAAGTTGATACCGGAGGACTGGTTCATCAGAAAATCAACGTTTACCGGACAGGAAACGTTTTTTCCGAGGGAGCAGATCCTTGAAAGAGTCGGCAGGATTAAAGAACTGAAGGATCATCATTCATTGGATGAACTGGCGGGTGCCTTATCGCCAAAGAAGAAAGACATCCAAATGACGAAGAAAGATTTTATTGAAGGGAACATTGTTTCGCGGAACACGGTTTCTATTTTTGAAGAGCAATTCGGCTCTCTAGAGGGGGTCACTTTTCAAACAGCCCTATATCTTTACCTTTTAGAAAGGTCTCTGGAAACAGGGGAAGTCGGCTGGGAGGAAGGGAAGCAAATCCTGCAGACTTTGCATGCACACTTCCCTAAGTTGGAAGATAAGCAGCCTTCTTTGGTGGTCTTAAGAAAAATGGGAGTCGTAACAGTGTTGCTCGTTACAAATTTTAAAGATTTCTATACTGATGAAAAGACGAAGATTGCGGTCTCATTGTCCATAGATTCTGAGGTGGATCAACTGATGAACAAGCTTGTGACAGGAGGTTTTTAAATGAGCGGGGAAAGAACGAAGCGGTTGAAGGTTGTCGGAGAAGGCAGTTATCCAGGCGGGGATTATGAGAAAGTGAAAATCACCGGGCAGGGGACTGTTTCAGGGGATATCCGTGCTCTGGAAGCAAAAGTGACGGGGGAAGGCCGTGTCAGAGGAAAAGCGGCGGTGAACCAGTTGAAGGTGATTGGCAAACTGACAATCGATGAAGAACTGAGCGGCAATGAGATGAATATCATCGGCGAGTTAAACGTCGGAGGTTCGGTTAAGGCAAATACCGTGAAAGCGAGAGGCTTCCTCAACAGCACAGAAAATGTGGAGCTGGAGAAGCTGCACGTTAAAGGCGGTATCAATATCAACGGGCTTCTGAACGTCGGGAATCTTGAAATCAACTTGCAGAATGCGCCGAGCAGAGCTGGTGAAATCGGCGGGGAGACAATCAAAGTGAAAAGCAGAAGCTTTTTTACTAAATCGTATATATTGGAAGCAGAGGTCATCGAAGGAGACAACATCTACCTTGAGCACACAACTGCCAAGATGGTCCGGGGGAATCATGTGGAGATCGGGCCGGGCTGCCAGATTGAGAAAGTGGAATACAGGTCAACTTTTACCAGTAAGGATAAAAACATTTTGGACGCGAAAAAGATTTAAAAGGGGGACTTATGATGGATAGAGAAGCTAAGGGAGATTTGATCCTTTCAGGAAGCGGCGAGTCTGGAGGCGGTTCGTTTTCGAAGGTGGTCATCAATGGAAGTGGAAAGATTACCGGAGATGTGAATTGTGAACACCTCGAATGCAACGGTTCAGGTAAAATTTACGGAAATATCACTTCCGATTATACGCTTATCCAGGGAAGTACAGACATACAGGGCAGCCTGACCTCGGAGGATATCAAGGTTCATGGAGATTCCGAAGTGAACGGAAAAGTGGTCTTCGGGGAGATGGAAGTCAATGGCCATGTGAAAGTGGATGAATCATTGAAGGGAGACACAATTCATCTTGAAGGAATGATGAAGGTGAAAGGTGATTGTGAAGTGGAAACGGCCGACCTCAATGGCGCCTTTACCATTGGCGGCCTGTTGAACGGTGACCGGATTGATATTGAACTGCAAGGAAAGTCGAAGGTGAAAGAAATCGGCGGAGAGACCATCACGGTAAAAAGATCCAGTCCTTCCCTTCTGAAGCTGGATAAACTGATCAAGTCCTGGAGCAAGGAACTTCATGCAGATTTGATCGAAGGCGATCAGATCAAACTCCAGTATACGAAGGCAAAAGTGGTCCGCGGGAATAATGTTGAGATTGGACCTGGCTGTGAGATAGAACTAGTAGAGTACGGGAATGACCTGCAGGTATCGGACAAGGCGACAGTGGATAAAACAGAGAAACTATCATAAACAGATGGGGACTGTCCCCCGTTACGCTAAAGCGTTAACGCGATGGGGGACAGTCCCCATTATGTTCTTTCTTCGGGAAGCTAGAACTCAGCTAGATGTCTTTTCCTCGGACCACCAGCCTCCTTTGGGCATCTAAAAGGCTTCTACACGCCTTTTTCACTGCCCATGTTCATCATTCGGGCCTCTAGAACGGTTCTAGAAGCCTTTTCCACTGCAAACGGACCTCCTTCGGGCCTCTAAAACCCTTCTACACGCCTTTACTCCAGACCATAGACCTCCTTCGGGACTCTAGCACCCTTATAAAACGTTTTGACATTTTATTTACAATGTTTCACAATAAAAGGAGATGAAGAGGTGAAACGATGGCTGAAAAAGTAACAAGTTTGAAGTGGTTCGGCATGGCGATTCAGGCGCTGGTGGTGCTGGCCAATAACGAAGGGCTCTGCCCAAGCGCAGAATTGGCGGAGAAGCTGGATTCCAAATCGGTGTTTCTAAGAAAAATCCTAAGGCACCTGGTGAAGGAAGAGTTGATCCAGGCAAAAGAAGGCCGGGACGGCGGCTATTATCTAGTAAAAGCCCCGGAGGATATTAAACTATCGGATGTTTATGATGCGATGAGATCAGAAACGTTCCCTAAGGGATTTTTTGATGTGGAAAGCAAGGCGTGTTTTGCTCCCTGTACGCGTGAGTCTATGAGTGAGCTGCGCGATGAGATGGAAAGCTGGGTAGTGAGCGGTTTGGAACAGAAGACCATTAAGGACTTAATGAAACGATGAAAAACTACTTTAATGTAATTGGTTATCGAATACTAAAACGAAATTAGCAGTCCATTTCGCAACTGAATTAGGTTGCTTTTTTTTTTTGTGGATCGGCTTGTATTTCGAAACTCTTTTAACATGGTTTCATATGCATGAAAACTTGCAAGGTGCAGGGGGAGTTTGTGAAAATAAGGGGAGTTTTTCCCGTTATCTTGCAGAATAGGGCTAGGTTCGGTGTGGATAAGGGGAATTTTTCCCCTTAAAGTAAAGGTAAAGGGTTCATTTTCATGTTTTTGGAGTAAATAGGGGGAGTTTTTCCCTCTATTTACTCTTTTTTTCGTGCTAATTTCTCAATAAGAGGACTTTCTCCCCTTATTTTGGCAGTTTGTTTATAGGGATTGTTGTATCTTAAGTTTTTCTTAATTAACTGTAGTTGACAAAGGAACAGTTTAAGTTTTATACTGTTCCTGTAAAAGATACAGTTAAAAAGGAGAGATTCTTTATGTCTGAAAAAACAATGAGCAAAGAAGAATATTTAAATAAAGCAAAAGAACTTGATACAAGAACAGAAGCTCCAAAAGTACTGGAGGATACAGACTTTCTGACAGTTGCGAGAGAGCGCCGTTCCGTACGCCAGTATGACCCTGAATTCAAAATAGAAGAAAGTGAAATCCGGGAACTGCTGGAAACAGCGACACTGGCGCCTTCATCCAGCAACCTTCAATCATGGAGATTTTTAGTGATAGAAGACCAGAAGGAAAAAGAGCGCTTGCTGCCGATTGCCAACAACCAGCAGCAAATCGTCGATGCTTCGGTCGTCATCGCTATCCTTGGTGACCGTGAAGCGTATAAAAATGCTGATGCGATCTACAGCCAGATTGCTGAAAAAGGCAACATGCCGCAAGACGTCAAAGAAATGTACGTTAACAGCATCATGGACAACTACGGGAATTTCCCGAAAGAGCGCCAAGCGAAAATCGCTCACATTGACGGAGGAATCGTTGCCAATCAATTGATGCTTGCAGCCAAAGCAAAAGGCTACGACACCGTGCCGATGGGTGGTTATGACGAAGCGAAATTCATGGAAGCGTTCAATGTGCCGGAAACGTACGAACCAATCATGTTGCTTTCACTAGGAAAAGGAACCAAAGCCGGTTTCGAAAAGACGCGTCTTCCACTTGACGACGTGCTGAAATGGAATAAATTCTAAGAACCAAACAGGGCCTGACCCCCAGTACACCAACGTACCGGGGATCAGGCCCTGTGTATTTAATCATTCGGAATTGAAGTTACTTGTAGTACATCCTGGCTGCCTTCACATCCCTCTAACTGATAAACCGTATGATTGTTCTTTTCTATTTTATTTATGCTCTCACATACATCTTCCATTACTACTTGAGTTCCAAATTCATCTTCTCTAGTATCTATTTTCGAGGCTATTTCATCGTTGGAATAGGTTAAGTCATGGATGATGGGATCGCCTTCGTCCGTGTAATTTACTACTCTGACTTCACTATCCTTATTCATCGAAACATCTTCTACAAAATCTTCAAGTAATCTCAAATTCTCTATGTGTCCATGTGTATTGACTACATCATGCTTAGAAGGAGAGTATTCGCAACCTGTAAGAAAAAACAGTAATAAGACAATAGATAATTTCCTCATTTCATCCCTCCCGAATATAAGCCCGCGGAATTATTCCTTTCCGGCTGCCCTGGCTTTTTCCTCCTCAATGATTGCAGCTATCCGGTCGTTACCACGGGCTACACTGAATGCATTGGAATCCTTCCAGTAAATCAGCCGGATGTATGCCCCATTATCCAGCTCCATTTCAATGAAGTCCATTTCCCCTTTTGTCCCGCCATTCCTATACAGAGCTTCAGTGTCAATTAGTTCCTGTTTGAAAAAATCCTTAAGAAAGGCTTTCGTATTTTTCTTGGTAAAGGAACCAAGCTTGGAGCCATCTTCAGTACTTCGAAGGTAGAGGTCCTTGATTTTCCCCTCTGCCGGGTAAAGGTCTGCGACTGTTTCTGCTGCTTCATTCCGGTCCACAATGTAAAGCTTTCCATCCGCTTCCACCATCAAATCGGAGGGATAGCCTTTCACCTCATGGATGGGGGTTCCTGCTTCAAGGAAAGCGGCATCCCCATTTTGCGATATATATTCAGGGGGAGCGCAATCAGCCAGCATGAAAGTTACTTCACCAATTTTATCGCCTTTTTGAATTTTTGGATCAGGACCTTCATTGGCCTCCCTGTAAAATCCCTCATAAGTGATGTCATTTATTTTTAAGAAATCCACATAGTCAACGATGACTTCTCCGTCATAACACTCTCTTGGAGCAGCATCATTGTTATCAGGGGAAGACACGGACTCGTTTTCGGTTCCACAGGCATTCAAAACAATCGTTAAAATAAGTGCGAATACAAGCCAGATGCGCTTCATTTTTCCAGCCCCCTTTTATAAAAGTTGATAACTCAATTGTAGCATGATTTAGTGTTATAAAATGGAAAAAATGAAGATGTTCTCATTTTAGCGGCTTCCGATGGGAAAGAGAAGGAATTGCCCCCTTTAACTCGAATTAAAACAAATGATAGAAGTCTTAGTTAATTAAAAATGTGACTTAAGCTCAATATGGGAGGAGAACATGACGAACATATCAAACCTGGACACACCAACATTGCTGCTGGATTACCAGAAGTTGATGAAAAATATTAATGAAATCGCAAGCTTTGCAAGGGAACATGATCTAGCTTACCGGCCGCATATCAAGACCCATAAATCAGTAGAAATCGCGAAGCTGCAGCTGCAGGCCGGAGCAGTCGGAATAACGACCGCGACCATCCCGGAAGCAGAGGCAATGGCTGCCGGCGGGATTAAAGACATCCTGATCGCCTATCCAATCTCGAGTCCCGAGAAAATCAAGAGATTGATTAAGCTGTTGGAACAAGGCGTGAAACTGAAAATAATAGTGGATAGCACGGAGCAGTTAACTTATCTGCAGCAAGTGCTGGAGCATACTCCGTTTACGTTAGAAGTCTGGATAAAAGTGAATTCCGGACTAAACCGCTGCGGAGTGGAACCAGGTAAAGATGCAGTGGTGTTGGCCAAAGATATCATGAGGCACTCCAAGCTGAAGCTGGGCGGCATCTTGACCCATGCCGGACATTCCTATGCGGCCTCGAATTACGCTGAGGTTGAACGGATCGGCCTTCAGGAAGGGCAGGCAGTCGTGGAAAGTGCGGAGGAATGTGAAAAAGAGGGAATCCCAATTTTGGTTAGAAGTGTCGGCTCCACTCCCACCTATAAGATTTCAGGCAAGGTGCCGGGAATCACGGAAATCAGGCCGGGAAATGCCGTGTTTTTTGACAGCATCCAGGCAGGATTAGGGGTTACCACTCTGGATAACTGTGCGTTGACCGTGCTTGCTTCCGTTTCAGGTGTATATCCAAACCGGATTGTATTGGACACGGGAAGCAAGACCCTCTGCCTGGATAAAGGTGCCCATGGAAACGAGACAGTAAAAGGATTCGGCCATATCATCGGCCATCCGGAGATAACAATCGAACGGTTATCCGAAGAGCATGGGGTGGGAACTTTTAAAGGAGAAAGGTCTTTGAAACTAAATGATAAAGTACAGATCATCCCAAACCATGCCTGTACGGTTGCTAATATGTTTGAGGAGTATGTGATTCATGAGAATGGAAAGACAGTCGGGGGTTGGAAGGTGGGTGGATGACCCTCGCTGAATGATGAAATGATGAGAAGGGTGGCGGAGATATGATAAAAACTGGAGATAGAACAATAGACTGGACATCCTTCAAGAGTTGTTCCGATAAGAAGGATGTAGTTCTGATAGAGGATGGTGAGATCAAAGTGCTGGGATCCACCATTGAAGAGGTGTTTGTAGATAAAGAAAATGATGTTCTTCACAGGGTACAAAGGTTACTATTCAATGATCCTGAAAAAGGAACCAGAACCGTCAATCTACATATAAAAGCTTCCACTTTTGAGCCGCTGTCATGTACAGACACAGGTAATGAAAATGTAAGTGTACATTATGGCGTAAATGGAATTGAGGTTAGTTCCGATGAAGAAGGAGGAGAAATACAACGGACCTACGAAAGGGAAGAAGGCATTTTTGATTTGTTTTCAGTGGAATTATTGCTGAGGCTGCTTCCCTTAGAAACAGGCTATACGTGCAAGCTAATAGCATTCAGTCTTATGGCAAAAGAAAGAATCACCGTTGAAATAGAGGTTGTGGGCTTAGAAAGTATCTCTGATGGAATTAAAGAAATTGCTGCCTGGCAAGTAAATGTTCACTTTGGAGAAATGCTGCAAAAATACTGGATAGGTAAAGAAACCAAGGAATTGCTGAAGCAGTCCATTCAATTAGATGATAAGGTGTTTTTTGATTTTGTCAGATAAAAAGAAATAAGAATTATTTTAATGCTCAATCCTTTGTGATCAAAGGGGTGAGCGTTTTTTTTACTCCTGAAATTTTAAATAACTGTACAATTTACCTAATTAGACTTGAGTCAAATTAGATAATCATCTAATATAATATCATAGAAGGTTAGATGCTTATCTAATCACTTTATACACGGTCATTATTTTATAGGAGGGAATTTTAATGGAGAAATACAACGTTACAGATCAAGAACGGGAAAAGGTTTTATCAACTTACTTCAAGGAGGGGCTGGAAGGTCCTTTAAGCGAGTTTCCGAGTAAAGAGAAAAGGAAGTTCATTGTCATCCAGCACTTGATTAAGCGCTTTGATCCGAAAGAACAGTACACGGAAAAAGAGGTGAACGAGGTGATCAAGGCTGTCTTTCATGACTTTGTGACAATCCGACGCTATTTCATTGAATACAAGTTCATGTCCCGCAGCCGGGATTGCAGCAAGTACTGGCTGAGTAACTAGGGGGACAGAGGGACGGACCTGTCCCTCTGTCCCGACAATTATCCAAGTTTATCATATGATCGCAAAACTGAAATGCAGGCCAGGAGCCAGACCCCGCCAGCGGCATAACCGGCAATGACGTCGCTTGTATAGTGTACACCTAAATATACCCGCGACAGGCCTATTGCCAGAACCAGGAATATAGTTAAAATTACAAAAGGCCAAGCGGTTTTTCCTCTGTTTTTTAATATTTGCCAGAGGACATACATTATCATTCCGTAGAAAATGGTGGATACCATAGCATGGGCACTGGGAAAGCTGTATCCTTGAAAATCCACTAATTGTTCGATGGTGGGCCGTTTCCTTTGAAAGGCCCATTTTAAAATCTTGTTCAACAGCCACCCGGTTAAAAGACTGATAAACAAAAATAGAGGATACCGCTTTTCTTTAGTGATGTAGTAAAAGATAAATGAAAAGATGATTCCCAGTGTCAATTCGGTTACGAAGGACCCCAGCCCTGTAAAGAAAATAGCCGTGTTGGTCAGCGCGGCATTTGAATAACTTCTGATATACTCTCCTGCTGTCTCATCAAAAGCAGAAAGCTCATTATAGATCAAGTCCTCACTCAAAGAGAAGAAAATAATGATCAGACCTACTGCTACCGCCAAGCTTCCGAATAAGTTCTTTCGTTTTTTTACGGTCTTCATTACTTCCTCTTTCTGTACATTCAACTTCTTCACTCCCTGGAAAAAATTTTTCTTATTCCTATACCCCAAAATTTAAGATTTATTGGGCAACCCTATGCCCCTGTTCAAACAGGTCATTAGACATCGGGCTTGTATAAGGTTTAGGATAGATAGAAATAAAACGGAAAGGGTGGATACATTGAAAATTCTTGTAGTCGGAGCAAATGGACAAGTCGGAAAGCATTTAGTAAAAACCATTCAGGACAGCGGAAGCCATACGGCCAAAGCAATGATACGTAAACAGGAGCAGGTATCCCACTTCGAAAGCTTGGGTGCTAGAACCGCAGTGGTGAACTTAGAAGGAGAGATTGAAGACATTGCAAAAGCAGCAGAAGGAGTCGATGCGATCGTATTCACGGCTGGATCCGGCCCGCATACTGGTGCAGACAAAACGATGCTGATTGACTTGGACGGCGCTGTAAAAACAATCAAAGCTGCTGAAAAAGCAGGTGTGAAGCGGTTCGTCATGGTCAGCTCATTCGACACCACCCGTGAAGCGATACAGGGAGCACCTGAATCCTTTGCCCCTTACGTAGTTGCCAAGCACTATGCAGATGTGTGGCTGCGGGGAACAGACCTGGATTTCACCATCGTCCATCCTGGATTGCTTACAAACGAGAGCGGAACCGGGAAAGTCGAAGCGGCAAGTGAAGTTGAAAGAGGAGAAATCCCGCGTGAGGACGTTGCAAAGGTCATCTTTGGATGCTTAGAAGATGAGTCCACGATCGGGAAAGAGTTTCAAGTGGTGAGTGGATCTGCTTCTGTAAAAGAAGCGTTAAGTAATCTATAACTGAAGGTGATTGCGGTACAATTTGCATAGCATGTTGTATCGCTTTTTTTATTGATAAACCAATGATTCTGACCGTTTCCACTTGTGATTGTATATTAAATTGCACGCCGATCTGCATTTTGAAAATATGAATTGCCACTGATGTTTCATCATACTTCGAAACAAAAATAGTTGGGCTTTCGTCTAATTAAATATGAAAAGGGGGATGGTATGAGACAATTCAGTGTAATACTAATGCTTTCTTTATTAATTTTAAGTGGATGCAATATTGAAAAAAATAAGGACCAAAACATAGTGAATTATGAATCCCTTTCTAAAGATGCTGAAATTCCAGATGAAGTTAGCCAATGGTTGATTGATGCGGAAACCTCCAAGGATGAAATAATCCATAGCTTAGATTCAGAAGAGGGAATTACGTATGTTTACGCTAAGGGACACAAAAAAGCGAAGGTATCATATATTTACGAAAATATAGAAGGTAAACATTATCAAAACTTGAAAGTTACTTTATTAAAAGGGAGCAGCAGCGATACTGTCTTTATTAAAATTTCTTTTAACTCTGATTTGTGCTGTGATACCGAGATATTAGATGCTACTGAAAATGAAGATGAATTTTATGCTGAGCAAAGATAATAGAACCTTGTTAAGTTGAAGGTGGCGTTGCTGAACAAGCAGCCGATCTTTGTTCAAGTAAAGGGTGGATTATTGAATAACGGTTTATTAAGATAAGCGAAAGAAAAGGATTGATACCAAGTGATGAAGGTGTTTAGTGGGTTTGTTCTTATTATGTTTATTATGGTTATTCTATATTTTTTGCTTGGGGTTGGATTGTTCTCGGGCGGAACAGGTTATGAAGGGCTAATTTATATATTTGGCACTTTGATTATTATACTTCTATCCTTTATAACTTCATTACTGGTGCACTTAATAGAAGTACTAAAGGAAAATTCAAAGTAAAAAGTTTTTATTCAAGAGGTCTTTTGTTGACCAAGCAACCCCTCTGTTCAAGTAAAGGAGCAGGTTAGTGCAAGAAGGAAAATAACCCTTGTGGTAAAATTAGGTATCAAATATTAAAAAGAAGGTAACTTAATGGAGTTCTTAACTGAAAAATTATTATTTATAGCTTTGTTTATTTTTATCATTCATTCTATAGAAACACTTGCTTATGCTGTGAGGTTGTCAGGAGCAAGAGTTAAAATGATCGCGTCCGCTTTATCTCTCTTTAACATAATGGTAATTGTTTCAAGGCTGGCTAATATGATGCAACAACCATTCACTGGTAGTTTAATCGATACTGCTCCAAAGGAAAATGCTCTAGAATTTGTAGAAACTCAATTTAGAATTCTTATAGGTGCATCAACCGTTGGTACAGTTTTTGGAATAATACTACTTCCGACTTTTATAGCTTTATTTTCACGGGCAATCATTCATTTATCGCAGGAAAAAGGTTCCGTACCTTCCTTAATGAAAAGGATACTTTCTTTCGAGTACATAAAGCGCGGCATAACGCATTTTAGTTTACCAAAGTTTTCATACTTACAGGAAACGAGAATTAAGGATATTCCAATAAAACTATTTTTTGTGAATATGATCATAACATCGATTTATACTATCGGTGTTTTATCTGCATTATATGCAGCCCTATTAGTTCCTGAAAGAGGTAATACGGCTATAATGGCATCAGGTTTAATAAATGGGGTAGCAACAATACTCTTGGTTGTTTTTATAGATCCCAAAATTTCTGTAATCGCAGACGATGTTGTTAATCAAAGAGGAAGTTACAATAAGCTGAAAAATATGTCCTTGATGATGGTAACTTCAAGGTTGTTAGGCACAGTACTTGCCCAATTGTTGTTTATATGGGGTGCAAAATATATAGCATGGTTTACGAAATTTATTGTATAAATGGTATGCCATTGTGGCGTTTGCTTAACAGGCAGCCGCCCTTAGCTCAGGTATAGGAGCAGGTTAGTGGAAGGGGCGCTGCGTCCATTAGGGGAAGGTAATTTAAAATGAGAAGTTTTAATGTGTTTCTAACAAAATTAACATCATATTTAATATGTTCCATTTGCACTACTTTTCTTTATTTATTTTCTGAGTTTAACAGTCCACCTCAGTTCCTGGATTTTATTAACTTCTTTTTAATCACAGCCTTAGTTATATTGTTATTAGGTGTACCTGTTTCAATTTTTATAGATTGGCTGGTAGTAAGATTTAAACGTCAGGTGTTTTTTTCTTTATTGTTTCACTCAACTGCCTTTCCAGTTTTATTGTTACCGCTAAATATAGAGGAATTTAACACAATTGATGAAGGGACTGTCTACTTTTTATTCATTACTTCCGTTATACCTCTATTGTTTTCAGTAATAAATATATCTTTAATAAAGCTATCTCACAAAAATAAAGTTAACGTATCTTAAAATCCAAAGGGGGAGATTTTATGTGGATTTTTACACTACTTATTGTTATAGGTGTTGGGACCATTGTTGGTTTTTTGAAAGAACAATCTAAACAGAATAAAAGAATTATTGAACTGCTTGAAGAGATAAGTCAAAACAAATAAATCGATAAGCAGGACTGTGCTAGACAAGCAGCGGCCTTGTGTCCAAGTAAAGGGCAAAATAGCAGAATAAGGGTTTCTGAGATTCCAAGAGGTGATGACTTTGATAAGAGTAACCTTAGAATTATTTCGCATAATAGCTATATTTTTAATTTTGGGAGCTGTGTTAGGGGGAATCCTGAAATTCCTTTATGGCAGTCTAGGGGTAAATTTGGACAATACAAGTGGAGGTTGGTTAGCAGGAATTGCAATTTATATATTTCCTTTTGTATTGTATAGAAATAAACTCCAATTTTCTGGATTTTATAAAGGAGAAAATCAAGTGAAACTCCCGAAGAAGTTAAGTGTTTCTCTTGTTTGTTGTGCAGCATTTATGATTATTATTGCTCCTATCTTCCGCTAAAGGAGACAATAACTGAACATCATTTAATTGATCTAGGGCTAATACCCTTCTTTAATTATTGAGCAGGATAATACTGTTATTTGAAATTGGGGGAGTGAGATGAAAGGATTAGCTTGGGGTTTAATGCTTTTTTATTTACTCATTACTGTATTTTGGATTTCTAATTCACCATATTTATTTTCCTTGTGGGGTATTATTATATGGCTAACTTCAATTTTGTTAGGATTTATTGCTTTTAAGAAGATAAATGAAAAACATTTTACTAGGAAACCTATATTATATTCAACGTCCTTTATGGTATTTTTGCTTATAGTAACAGGTGTGATACATTTAGCAGTTACTTCAATGCCATAATTGTTATTCAGGTTAAGGCGGCTTCAATGGAATATGAACGGGAACGTCCAAATCAGACGTTCCCATATTTTTTGCCTGCAAAATGGAGTTGTCACTGAGACTCTATTTTTGTTAATAATCCTAGTAGTTAAAGAGATAATCTATTTCTTGAAAAATGATATACTAAAAACAATAGAAATAGGAGGTGATACCAGTGAAATGGGAACAAGTACGTGAACAATATCTCAATACACTACCTGGATACCCCGATTCAACCCCCGCATGAAAATAATATAACAAACTGCATTTAGCTGAAACTACACGTGGATACTACATGTTTCATACTGACCCCAACACAATTGAAGTTAAAGAACAAAAGTTTATTGGCGTAAGGAACGACTTCAATGATGACAAGTTCCCCCGTAAGTTAATTACCACATAAAACTGCTTTTCTTACTCTCACCAACAGAAAAAACTCCAGAATATCAAATTTAAGGATACTATAATAAACATTTGGATAGGAAGAGGGATGCTATGGAATTTGAAAAAGAATACCAGGCCTTTATGGATAGTCACTTACAGACAAGGACCGGGGAGCGGCTGCGGCGCTTACAGGAAGGTCACAAACATGCTGAAAGGTTGTTTTTAGAACAAGTGTGGTGGCCATTATTTCAGCATTTTCGGTATCTTCATCCGGAATATGAAATTAACGATTTTAAGGATGGGAAAAGGTACTTGGACTTTGCTTACATTCGTCCAACCATGCAGATTTGCTTTGAAATTGACGGGTACGGCCCTCATTTGCAGAAAATAAGCAGATGGCAATTTTCCGATAGCCTCGAACGTCAAAACCAATTGGTGATCGACGGATGGACCGTGATCCGCTTCTCATACGACCAAGTTAAAGAGAAGCCGCGACGATGCCAGCAAATTATTCAGCAAGTGATTGGCCGTTGGCTCGGGGATGAACTGGATCAGACAACACTTTCCTTAGTCGAAAAGGAAGTACTCCGTCTGGCAATTCGAAAAGGAGAGGCCATATCCCCTATTGAAGTTGCGGAATATGTTAATTTAAGTACCAGGACAGTTAGTAAAGTGCTTTCTCAACTAGTCGAGAAACAAATGCTCACTCCCGCATCCGGGACAAGAAGAATTCGCTCTTACCAGTTAGGGACGCAACTAAAACACTTTCACCTAAACTAAAATAGCGGAAAGAATTTCCCTTATTAGGGAAGAAACATTGGAAACAGGCAAAATAAAGGAAAGAATTTCCCTTAATTGCTTCGAATCGCTCTAAAACAGGCGATATTCTGCATATAAGAGAAAAAACTTCCTCTATTTATTCCAAAATAAGTACTAATCTGGATTTAACGGAAAAATTTTCTCTTATTTCTTTCATTTCGCTAGGATCGAAAAAAAAGCAGTATCCCGAAGTAAGCGGGATGCTGCTTTTTTAAATTTACTTAATCGCCTTACTAACCTTCAACTTCTTCCCTTTGACAGTCGCATTCTCCATGGCTTGTAAAACCAGCGATCCCTTTCCATTCAAAATATCCACATAGGACATTTGATCATGGATGGTGATGATGCCGATATCATCTGCTGAGACCCCAGGGATCTTGGCAATCGTACCGACAAAATCAACAGCACGGATCTTCTTCTTTTTACCGCCGGTGAAATGAAGCTTCATGATATCCTGATTGATCCGAGCGGTTTTGTTATTTCTGACAACCCGACGGCCGCTGAGTTTTTCTTCGAATGCTTTCCTTCCGGCAGCCACTTCCGGATAGCTTGGAGCTTCCATCGCGGGTATCTCAAAGCCGATATACCTTTCAATGGCTTTAATGAACTTTTCTTCATAAGGTGTTGAGAACGTAATGGCTTTTCCTTTATTGCCGGCACGGCCGGTTCTTCCGGTTCTGTGCACATAGCTCTCTTTTTCCATCGGCACGTCGTAGTTGATGACAAGGGTCACATTATCAATATCAATCCCTCTAGCAGCAACATCGGTGGCCACAAGATAGCGAAAGTTCCCCAGTTTGAATCCTTCCATAACAGAGAAACGGTCCTCTTGTTCCAGTCCGCCATGAAGTCTCTCGCAAGGATAGCCGGCTTTATCCAGTTCACTGTACACAGTATCAACGTTTTCTTTCGTACGGCAGAAAATCAGGCAGCTGTCCGGATTCTCGACAACCGTGATGTCTTTCAGGAGTGAAATCTTTTCTTCTTCCTTCACTTGAATCAAAGAATGATCAATGGTATCAGCCGTTACCCCGGTTGATTCAATTTCAATCTGAAGAGGGTCGTTCATATATCTATGGCAGAGATTTTCAACATCCTTAGGCAGGGTAGCCGAAAACACCATTGTGACGCGGTCGGAAGGAAGCTCATTGATGATCGCTTCGACTTCATCGATGAAACCCCTATTCAGCATCTCATCCGCTTCATCTATGATAAGATACTTGATTTGATCCAAGTCCAAGGTTTCCCGGTCAATATGATCCATGACCCGGCCGGGCGTACCAACCACTACATGCGTTTTTTGCTTCAATTCATCCTTTTGTTTTGAAAAAGGTTCTTTTCCATAAACGGCGACTGCTTTAATGCGTTTGAAACGTCCGATATTCGTGATATCTTCCCGGACTTGAACCGCAAGCTCCCTGGTCGGGGTAAGAATTAAGGCCTGTGGCTTTTTCTCTTCCCATTCAATCATTTCGGAAACAGGGATGCCAAAGGAGGCCGTCTTGCCGCTTCCTGTTTGGGCTTTTACGACAAGGTCCCGGTTTTCCAGTGCTGCCGGGATCACTTTACTTTGAACTTCTGTTGGCGTTTCATATTTTAAAACAGCTAGTGCTCTTTTGATTTCATCGCTTACCTGATAATCCGCAAAACTTTTTTTACTCATTATTCAACCTCTTTATTTGTTTTTTCGTCCTATGAATAGGATTCTCTCAAAGAAATATCATATGCATGATCTGAATAGTGTTCATTATACTTGAAGAAACAGGTGGAGGCTAAAGAATTTTTCAATGCTTACCAAAAGCAGGCTAAGGGTAAATCTCATATAAAAAGGATGATCACCATGGCATTCGATTATGATTTGGATTTTGATAATATAGATTTCCGCGAAAACCCTGAACTGTACAGGGTCGGCCGGGGAGAGCAGGGCGTGCTGCTGGTGGAGCCTTACAAGAGTGAAATTCTGCAGCATTGGCGGTTCAAGACCCCGGAAATTGCGAAGGAGTCATCCGATAAGATTTATGAGATGTTTCTCGACTATAAGGAGAAAGATGATTTTGTCGGGATGGACATGGCAAGGAAATTTCTGCAGATGGGCTATACACGTGCCCGCCGTTACACCAATTATAAAGGCGGAAAGAAATATGACGAGGATGGCAATGTGAACGAAAGGCAGAATGACCCGGAGAAGGCAGAATCAGCGGCCATTTTTATGGAAAAGTGGAAGCTTGCGCGGGAGGATAAGGATTATCTGAAACGGAAGAAAGAGCATCAGAAGAAGTATGGGTGAAGGGGCGTGTCTTCAGCGTTTGCGTCCTTCATTAAAGATATTGTAACCCAGTAACCATTTTTAGTGTGTTTAATCTTAAATAGAATTCTTTTAGAGAGATTTGATATAATTGAATTGAGGTGAAAGCTAAATGAATTCAATGAGTGAACAGGCAAAACAGGAATTATTTAGTCCTCTAAATGGTAAAGAGTCAAGAGTTTTTGTTTTGAATGGTAAATTAGTTTCTGTTGAAGTAGAAGGTGATTCAGAAAGAATAAATCATGCTGTGGATTCGGATTTAGCACAAGAAATTGAAGAATATCCTGAACTTAAAGCTTCATTGGCTAGGTATTTAGACAACCCGGATATGAAAAGATATTCTGGAAAAGAGTTGAAATCCAGGCGCAATGAAAAGAGAAAATAAAAAACCTTATACTGTACTTTTCACAGAGGAGTTTGAATTCTGTTTAGATAAGATCTAACATTTCTTTTCGGATAAAGGAAAAGAAAGCGTGTAAAGAAATAATGTAAAGGTTGTTGCTGACAATCAATGTGACAACCTTATTTTAATACACTGTCGACTTACCATTTCAACTGGGGGTCAAGTGTTGCTTTGGAGTGAGCTTAAGTGAAGTGGTTGTCTCAAAAAAATAAAAAACCTCTTTTAGTATTTATCCTTATTATTTTAGTGATTGCCGGTCTGCTCGATATCATTTTTGAAGGCTTGTTCTTTCAATTATTACCGGATTCGGTTCAGGCATTTTTAAAGGACTGAAAATTTGATAGCTAAGATTAAGGGCCTGCCCCCAGTACGCTAATGTACCGGAGGGCAGGCCATTTTCTTTTATGGGTGGGAAAAGGAACCTGTCCCGCCTATTGATTGTGATAGCGATAATAAACGACCAGCCATGCACTGCAGACTACTAAGTAAATGGAATATGAGTAATAAATTTTATATCCATGATTGTAGTGATAAACGCCCACTAAAACTGCCCAATACTCCAACCCTAAATAAATAAAGCTCCACATTAAGATATATATCGACTTCTTTCTCCAAAACCAGGAGGCCCAATCGAATACATAAAAGTATAAATAACAAATGGGTCCAAATGTTAAATAAGAAATGAAATCTATGAATTGGTAAGTGGACTTATCATTGACATCATAAAAGCTGACAGGCTGTACACTGACAGTGTGGTCAAAAAAGAATCCTGTAAAAATCCCGCACATGAGAAATACAAGAGTGACTTTATGCGAGAATCTCTTTGGGAAAAATAGAACAATCAATGTCCCAATCAACAATCCAATTAAAACAGACCATTCATTCCAGTTGAATTGATCATCATAAACAATCATGTCCTGGTCACTTCTTTTCCTTTGATATTGGAAATGCAAACAGCCATTAGACCGGAGAAGATCGTGTAACTCATGAAAAGGATTACCGTATATAGGGGGCTCCAGTGAGTCGCTTTTAGTATCCCTAACTTGGTAATTAAGATATTTAAGAAAAGGAAACTTAAATTGATCAAGATGACCACAACGAATTTTAATAATTTCCACCTATAGCATAAAATATTGGCAGTAATGACGAATATCAATGGAATCATAAATATTCGCAGAACTAAATCAGCAATAGACTTTTCAAAACCTTGGTCGATCTGAATCCACTTTAAGTTAAGATGTAATATCGTGAAGATACTAAGTTCAAAAACGGTGTTTGCAAAATAAACAAATACCATTTCGATCTCAGATAACTTTTTGGGAATCAGCATAAGGATAATGACTACAATCCAAGTCATAAGAACACATACAGCAAGAGACAATAGGAACCCTTCCTTTTAATCATAGATTATGAATAGGATTGACAAAATGGATATAAAAATTCCTTTTGATGGGATATGGACAGAGGGACAGGTGTTCCATATTCTTCAGAACCCTGGGACAAGGAACCTGTCCCTCCGTCCCTTCTAAATAAGGGAAGTTTTTTCCGTTATCCTGCAGAACAGGGCTGGGTACGGGGAAATAAGGGAAGCTTTTTCCCTTAAGGCCATGTCAAAGGGTGCATTTTCATGCTTTTAGAGTAAATAAGGGAAATTCTTTCCTCTATTTACTCTATTTTTCGTGCTATTGTCTCAATAAGCGAAATTTCTTCCCTTATTATGTGGGGATTCTTTTCTTTAACCAAGTGGGACAAGGGACCTGTCCCTGTGTCCCATGTCCCATATTAAGAAAATCTTAAGAAATGCATAAAGTGTTTATTAAGATTTGGTTGGTATGATTCTTTTAGAACATATAATAAAGAGGGGATAAAGTTGAAAAGCCCATTTAGGAGTGAATTTCCATGAATATATTAGTTTGTGATGATGATAGTGCGATCGTCGATGCGATAGAAATCTATTTGGAGAATGAAGGCTATCAAGTACTGAAAGCTTTTAATGGAATGGAAGCGATCGAAGTAATCAGAGAGAATGAGATCCACCTTATTATCATGGATATCATGATGCCGAAAATGGATGGAATCAGAGCTACCATGAAGATTAGGGAAGAGAATAATATTCCTTTGATCATGCTTTCTGCCAAGTCTGAGGACTCGGATAAGATTATCGGGTTGAATTTAGGGGCGGATGACTATATCACCAAGCCGTTTAATCCTTTGGAATTGATAGCAAGGATTAAATCTCAGCTGAGAAGATATACAACCTTTGGAGGTCTTGAAACAAAGAGTTATGTATATCAAACCGGGGGGCTGATGATTGATGATGAAAGTAAAACGATCACCGTCGATGGGGAGGAAGTCCATCTTACTCCTGTACAGTATAAGATCTTGAAGCTTCTGGTTTCGAACCTTGGCAGAGTTTTCTCTATTGAAGAGATTTATGAGAAGGTATGGAATGAACCAGCTTATAATCCGGAAAATACAGTATCCGTGCATATAAGAAAGATCAGGGAGAAGATCGAAATCAATCCAAAGGAGCCAAAATATTTGAAGGTGGTGTGGGGAGTTGGATACAAGGTTGAAAAAATATAGCCATTCACTCATTACAAAAATAGTTGTTTTTATTATTGCTGTTTTATGTCTTACGGGTATTGTCAAAGCATTAGTAGAGGTAGAAATCGAAAATGATGGTGAATTCAGCAGTGTGGTCGATGATGATTATTTTGAAAGTATGGCTTTTGTTCAGGAAAGTCAAAATCTCATTGGTACCCTTACAACCTTACTTGATGACTACAAGAGTGAGGAATATATAAAGAGTGGCAAAACCATTGAGGATGAATGGAGATATGAAGAAGAGGACTTATATATAAATTATCAAAACCAATCTAAAAGTTATAATCCTGAGTTTAGTGAAGAAAGAAATTATGAAACGTTTAAAAAAGAATATGCTGACAAAATCTCTCAGGCAAGGAATGAGTTGATTAAGCAGGACTTAAAAGAATTTCATGCACTTTTGCAAAATCTTGAAGAATATGAAGCACCGTTGTTCCATGCCAGTGATGGAGAAAATGTGTTTTCGAACACGACGATGACAGATAGAGAACAATTTGAAAGCTATCCATCTTATATGGTGTTTGAAGATTATAAACGAGAGTTCTTTCCAAATGAAGTGAAAGAAAATGAACACTTACACTGGATAACAAGTCATCTGGAAGACGTGGATCCTGAAAATATAGTTATTTATGTTGCTTTTACGGAAAAATTTTTAGATGCACAAATAAATGAGTGGGAAAGCAGTAAAGCTGTAGCTGCCAAGAATTTATATAATATAGCATGGTATTTGTTAGGTTTTATCCTTTCATTTGTCTATCTTGTCATAGTGGCAGGAAGAAAATCGTTTGATGATCGAGAGGTACATCTCCATGCAGCAGATAAATTATTTAATGATATAAAGATAGTGCTAGGTATAATCCTTATCGTGCTTTGGGGGGCATGGGCTGAAGAAGTGTCTAATAAAATTGATTTATTCTTCCTGCCCATAACGGTTCCCATTGCTGCAGCGGGATTGCTGCTGATTCTGTCACTAGTGAAACATTATAAAAATAAAACGCTTTTCAAACATACACTGATCTTCAGTATGATCTACGGAATTGTTAAATTTATAGGGGATGTATATAGAAGTGGAAGTATCGGAGTTAAGACGGTACTAATCGTCATTGGCTATCCGATATTGGTTGCTTTAACGTTCTTCATGTTCCCGGTAACGATTGGTATAGCAGCCTGGTTTGCCTTTAAAAAAATCAAGTCCTTTAAAGCCTTACAGGAAGGTGTAGAGACAATAAAGAATGGCAATATACATCATCGAATCGAAGTGACGGGCAAAGGCGAGTTCAGCAGACTGGCTTCCGATATTAACAGCATCACGGATGGTTTGAAAAAAGCGGTGGAGAGTGAGCTCAAAAGTGAACGGTTAAAAACGGAGCTCATCACGAATGTTTCACATGATATAAGAACTCCTTTAACTTCCATCATCACGTATGTTGACCTGTTAAAGACTGAAAAGGATCCATCAAAAACAGAAGGTTATATTGAAGTATTAGATCAAAAATCCAAAAGGCTGAAAGTATTAACAGATGATTTATTTGAAGCAGCGAAGGCATCCAGCGGGAATATACCCGTTACTTTAGAGAAAATTGATATTGTATCCTTGATTACTCAGGGACTCGGGGAACTAAATGACAAAGTAACTGCCAGAAATCTGGATTTTAAAATGAATCATCCCAAGGACAAAATCTATGTGGCAGCTGATGGTAAATTATTGTGGAGATCCGTTGAAAACTTATTATCGAATATATTCAATTACGCTCTCGAAGGATCGAGAGTCTATATAGATATTGAGGATTGGGGCAATGAAGTGCTTATCACTTTCAAAAACATCTCAGCAACTGAGCTGAATATCTCAGCAGACGAATTAATGGAGCGTTTTAAAAGAGGAGATGAATCCAGAACGAGCCAAGGCAGCGGGTTAGGATTATCCATTGCAGGGAATTTAATTGAAATGCAAAAGGGAAGGTTCACTATACATGTAGACGGAGATTTGTTTAAAGCAAGCATCTATTTGCCTAAGCATCAAGATAGTAAGGAGTGATAGGTGAACTGTCCCATATTCAAAGAAACCTATTTTTATAATCAGGGCCTGCCCCTTGGTACACTAACATATTAATGTACCTGGGGCAGGCCCTTGTGTTACATATATACAATCCTACTAGGAATACATCTTCACCCTATTGTTATGATAACGCCCGATCGGCACCACTGAAGGGGAACCTGAAACCGGATCTGATACTACAGTACAATGAAGACCAAAGATTTCTTCTATTAAAGTACTTGTAATGACCTTGGACGGTTCGCCTTCAGCAACAAGCCTCCCTTTTTGAAGAGCAAAAATATGGTCTGCATACCGTGCCGATAAGTTGATATCATGAAGGACCATGACAATGGTTGTTCCGCGTTTTCGATTGAGGTCTGTCAACAGGTCTAGTATTTCGACCTGATAGGTAATATCCAAGTAGGTTGTTGGCTCATCAAGGAACAAGATATCTGTTTGCTGCGCCAGCGCCATAGCGATCCATACACGCTGTCTTTGTCCGCCTGAAAGTTCGTCGATGCTTCTGTCGGCAAATTCAGTGATATTCATGATTTCCATTGCCTCCGCAACAGCTTCATAATCCTGTTTTGTCCAGCCTTTTAAAAACGATTGGTGCGGGTATCTTCCGCGTCCAATCAAATCTGCAACCGTTATACCCTCTGGAACAATGGGGGATTGCGGCAAGAGTCCCAGCACGCGGGCCAGCTGTTTTGGGGGAATTTTATTAATCGGTTTCCCGTCCAATGTCACCTGTCCGGAAGTAGGTTTGATCAGCCTCGCCATCGTCTTGAGCAGTGTGGATTTCCCGCAGCCATTGGCGCCGATAATCACGCTGATTTTATTATTGGGTATGGAAAGACTGACATCATGCAAGATGGTCCTGTCATCATAGCCGGCGGTGATCCCTTCAGATTGAAAAGTATGTGTTGGTTTCACTATAAATTCCCCTTTCGGTTCATGCGGATGAGCAAGTAGATCAGATAAGGTGCACCGAGGATGCCTGTGATGACACCTACCGGATATCGGGCAGTGAAGGCGAATTGTCCAATAAGGTCCGCTCCCAATACCAAGATGATTCCAATTAGACCTGCTGGAATAAGAGGTGAGAATCCAACACCAACCAGTCTTATGGCGATGGGGCCTGAAAGGAATGCAACAAAGGCAATGGGACCTGTGGCAGCAGTAGCCAACGCAATCATAAGGACAGAACTGATAATCAGGATAAGTCTCGTCTTATCTGTATGGATCCCAAGTGAGGTTGCTGCCTGCTCCCCGAGTTCCAGCATCTCTAATTGTTTCCCATAGATCATGATAATAGGGGCGCAGATCAGAACAATGATGATTAGAGGATAAAGAGTCTCCATCTTGGCTCCATTCAAGCTGCCGCTCAGCCACCTCATGGCAGTAGGGATATCGTGATGCTGCCCGATAAGCAATAAATAGGAGATGACGGCATCAAGCATCGCCTGGATTCCGATCCCTACTAAAATTAATCTTCCGATTGAAAAAGAAGTGCTCCTCGATAGCAGGAAAATAATGACGACTGCAGCAAGTCCTCCGATAACAGAGGCAATTGAAACAACCATATTGCTGGCATGGAGGACGATGATACAGAATACAGCAGCGGCACTTGAACCTGCTGTAATGCCAATCACATTGGGATTTGCCAAAGGATTCCGCAGCATGGTCTGAAATACCGTGCCGGCAACCCCGAAAGCAAAACCGGCAAACACCCCGGCAATCATCCTTGGCAGGCGGATGGTCCCGACTGCAAACGATACTCCTTTTACATCCTCACCCAGAAGAACACGAATGACGTCCTGAGCCGGATAGATTGTATTTCCCAGCATAAGCATCGTGCAGCAAAGTGCCAAGGAAATGATGGCAAGAAAGGAAGTAACGAGAATAAAGCGGCGGCGTCTTTTCATTCTTCCTGTCATAATTGTATGTAGAGTAATGGATTCATTCATCATAAGGCACGCATTTTCGCTTTCATAGTTAGTAAAATTAAAATAGGAGCCCCAATAAAGGCTGTAACGACGCCGACTTCCAACTCACCGGGACTGCCGAGAAGCCTTCCGCTCACATCAGCAATCGTTAAGACAATGGCGCCTGTAAGGGCCGACATCGGAATCACAAAACGTAAATCGGGACCGATCATAAGCCGGATCCAGTGGGGGGCCAGCAACCCGATAAAGCCGATCGGACCTGCCAATGCGGTTGTGACACCACACAATAAAACACCGCCAAAGGAAGCGATAAGGCGAAGTGTGCCGGTCCGCACGCCAAATCCTGTGGCAACTTCATCACCCAGTGCCAATGCGTTCAGTGCTGGAGCAGTGAATAAGGCGATCAAGAGTCCGACACTGAGAAAAGGAATGAAGAGGGAGATGGAATCCCAGTTCCCTGCTCCCACACTGCCCACCTGCCAGAATCTGAATTGGTCCATGACGCT
Source organism: Bacillus salacetis (assembly GCF_049177075.1). Classification (GTDB taxonomy): domain Bacteria; phylum Bacillota; class Bacilli; order Bacillales; family Bacillaceae_B; genus Rossellomorea; species Rossellomorea salacetis_A. Next base: position 520,828 of record NZ_CP185377.1, read on the forward strand.
TGAGCGGGGAATCATAATCGCGATCACAAGAGAGGATAACGCAGCACTTGTGGCCGCTCCCGCTAGAACAAGTTTAAGGGGCGTGGCACCGCCACTCCCCATTGAACCAATTCCGAATACAAAAATGGCAGTTATGAAAGCTCCGACTAAGGCAAACCAGATATAGTGACTGGCAGAACCAATATTGAAAAAGGAAATGCCGATAACGACAAAGAGTGCTGCTCCTATGTTCACTCCTAATATGCTGGGGTCCGCAATCGGATTCCGGGTAACGGATTGCATGAGTGCTCCGGAAACGCCCAGTGCAGCACCACACATCAGGCTGAAGATCGTTCTGGCAATTCTTTGGCGGACGACATTGGCTCCGTGAGTCTGTACCTCAGGGTGGAACAAGCCGTCCATCAGCTCATTCCATCCGACTGTACGAGATCCAAACGCAAGGGAAGCTAATACACATACACCTAGTAAGATAATCGATAGAATCATTACCTTCATGAAGTTTTTTGGTATAAGTAACTGCTTATTTTCTGAAACGGATAAAGTACTCATTATTCAACTTTGCTTACAGCTTCTGCGAGCAGCTCTACGTACTCGTCGATTGTGTAGTTAATTGAGAGCGGGCTTGGCGTCCCTGCAGCTGCAAGTGGTGTGTTATCTTCAATGACAACGATAGAGCCTCTCTCAACTGCTGGAATCTTTCCTAAAATAGGATCAGCCTGCAGGGCTTGTAGTGTATTCTCATTACCATACGTCACGAAAACATCAGCATCGTTCAGCATATCGGAATTTTCCGCACTTACTTCTATATAGAAGCTGCTCGGATCAATCTCGCTGGAAATGCTTTCAGGATATTCAAACCCTAACTCAGTAAGGAAAGCACCGCGTGGATCTGTCTCTGAGTAGATATAGAACTTGGATAAATCAGCAGCATCAATACTGACGAATGCAGCTTTCTTCCCTTCGAATTCAGGGTGTTCACTTGCTTTTTCTTCAATCAACTGTTCTGTCTCGGCAATCAGTTGTTCTCCTTCTTCTTTCATTCCCATACCGATTGAGTTGTAAGTCACCTGTTCTCTCCATGAAGCAACCCAAGGACTCGTTTGATAAGCAACAACCGGAGCGATTTGGCTTAATGTGTCATATTCTTCTTGAGTAATTCCTGAGTATGCAGCCAGGATGACATCCGGATTCGCATCGGAAATCGCTTCAAAATCCAAACCGTCTGTATCCTGGAAGATATTCGGGTTTTCTTCCCCAAGCTCTTTTACCTTCTCTGCAGTCCAAGGCAGCATCCCGGTATTATCTTGAACTCCATAGTTTGCCGCTGAGAATCCAACAGGTACGACACCAAGAGCCAGCGCAACGTCATGGTTGGACCAGGCGATTGTAGCAACACGTTCAGGTTTTTCCTCGATTGTCGTTTCGCCGAATGCATGTTTAATCACGATTGGGTACTCAGTGTTTGTTTCTTCAGAACCAGCCGCCTCACCCGAAGCCTGTTCAGAACCAGAGTTAGACTCCTCGCCAGAACAGCCAGCAAGTAAAAGCATAAGCAGTGCAATTAATAAAGTGGAGATAAATGAGATTTTACGTTTTGAATTCATATGTATTCCTTCCTTAAAACGTTTTATTTGATAATGATTATCATTATCGTAAATATATACTCAATATAGGAAGTTGTCAATACTATATTGATAAGGTAATAGACAGAAAGTGCTGCGTTGGACAGAGGGACAGTACCTTGTCTCTAAATATATATTTCGCGGGACAATTCACCTGTCCCCATGTCCCCGAAACTTCATCACTCAGCTTCTCGTCTAATTCATAAAGGGGGAAGTCAATATCAAATACAGTTTGTATGTAATACTGGTTGTTTTGTTTCTGTTTCTCGGAGGGTGTTCTCTTGATTCCAGGGACTCAATTATTTTTGAGAAACTGGAAGTATCACAGGAAGAAGTTGTTCCAGAAACAACACTTTTAAAAAGAGAAGAGATGGACAACAAAACCATGCAATACACTGAGGTGAAGATAGCAGACGTGGGTGAAGAAGCAGTCAGGTTGTCTGTCGCAGATAGTTTCTCTGGGTTGAATGACCACTTTTCTTCTGGACTTATGGATGTTTTAGATGTAGAAGGCAATCAATATCGTGCCATCTATATAGGTGAGAATTATCAAGAAAATTTCAGTGCTGAAAATGAGTACGAGAAAGCAGTTTTAGAGTTTTATCGTTCAAAGGACAAGGAAGATGAGAAACCCTATATAGATTTTAAAATAGTGGAGTAGAGTCCAACATTGATGAGCAATAAGCGGTAGAGGGAGCGTAATAAATGAATATAAAGAACTTGATCATTCTACTAACAGTTTTTCTGGTTTTATCTGCCTGTGGGAATTCGTCTGTTCAAAATGAGGCTAATAGCAGCAATGAAAATACTATTGCTGAAGAAGATCATAATCATGCGGATGCTAATGAAGTAACTAATAACAAAAAGAACGACGCAGTTCCAGATGAAAACACGAGCCTGGATTCTTCAAATACCAAGAAAAGTAATGCCCTATCCGGATATTCTGCTGAAGAAATTGAATATGCCCGCGTTTGGCTGCAAATCGTTGGGAATAAAGATATCGAGGAATTAAATGTTGTACACATTTCAGCAGGAGAACAAGTCAACCCTTATGATGATGACAGCGTCAGCTATCCAGAATATGTCATTTCATTGGGCGGCAAGATCATGGCAGATGGAATGGTGACTTATAGCGGTAATGGGGACGGTACGATTAATGTATATAATATTCCTTCGCATTGGCCCAGCCCTAACCAGATAGATAAGTCCATGGAAGAATATACGAGAGATATTATCAATAATACAAAGCAGATTTACATAGAACCACGTGATGATGAAGAGATTAGTAAGTTAATTGAAAAGATTGATCAAAACGGTAATCAGGATGATGAAATTGAAACAGACACCCCTGAAAAAGACCAGAAAAAAGCTATTTCCTTAGTCAGAGACTACTTGCGTAATACTTCTGATGATTTTGTAGAAGATGAGGACCACTTTCTAGCATACGATGGAGAGATAAACGGCCAAATCATTGTAAGATATGCGACATTATTTTCTGGCCATACCTCTACAAATGGGCGGTATGCAGTAGATATCACGAGTGGTGAAGTCAAAGATTTTACTGCTGATCCACAGGTTATTGACTAAAGACAAAAATAGAAATAAGGGCCTGATCCCCGGTACATTAACGTACTGGGGGTCAGGCCCTTTCTCCGTGGCTGCTGCCCAATTAATTAAAAAAATGTAAAGTGTAGTTGACATTAAATGTAATGTAAAGTAAGCTTTACTTATAATAAGGTGTAAAGTTTACTTTACAATTAAGGTGGAGGTGAGGGAACACTGAAAAACCGAATAAAAGCTCTGCGCAAAGATTCGAAGATGACGCAGGAAGAGCTGGCAATCAAGGTGGGCGTCTCCAGGCAGTCAATCATTGCCATCGAATCAGGAAAATATAACCCATCACTTGAACTGGCATACAACATCTCAAAGGTGTTTGGCTGCATAATTGAAGAGGTCTTTATATTGGGAGAAGGGGGAGATTGATAATGGGAATACAATTAGCTGGGGCAGCAGGATTATATGGGGGAGCAATACTTGGTATATTAGGCTGGTGGTTTGGCAGGCGTATGGCCAAAAAGGAACGCGGGTTGGATGAATTATATGAACATATTTGGCAAAAGGCCCGGTCAGTGTCTTGGTTCGTCACCCTTGCTTCAATCTATGTTTTCTTTTCTTTACTTATATTCGGGATTGAACTTAGTACAGCGACGGTGCTGGGAATCATTTTGCTTATTCATTTAGCAAGCTGGGGGTTTACTGGCATGATTTTGTCGATCAATATGAATATGTCAGAGCCGTTGAAACCGTCCAGGGTTAAATTCGGAATTTCTGTTGTGGTAATCTCACTTTTAATATTTACAATAACATCGATCATTACTGGCAACTGGTTTTTCCTGATAGCCAGCATTCCACCCGCCATCTTAGGGCTAGTAAGTGCTTTGACTCCTGAAAAAAGCAGTGAGGAATGATCTTACGGGTTGTGATATCGAATGCAAAAACGACAATAGCACACCAATTAGCAGTCCTATTCGCTACTGAATCAGGCTGCTTTTTTGTGGTAACCTGTGATGGTTTAAATAAGGGAAGTTTTTTCGGTTACCCTGCTGAATTAGGCTGGGTGAGGGGGAAATAAGGGAAACTTTTTCCCTTAAGGCGAGGTCAAAAGGTCCATTTTCATGCTTTCAGTGTAAATAAGGGAAATTCTTTCCTCTATTTACTCTATTTTTCGTGATATTTCCTCAATAAGAGAAATTTCTTCCCTTATCTTTTCAGGGCCTTGCCTATTACACGAACTGAGAAACTCAATATTTTCTAAAAAAGGGGTGTCCATTTTCCAAAAATCTCCCTATATAAACACTGAAAACAAATATAGGGAGGAATTAATAATGACGTCAGGATGGATCAAGTTTCACAGAATCACATTGGAAAGACCGATTTGGGGGAGTCCGTTTACGTTGAGGCTCTTATTATTGCTGAGCTGCAGGGCTTTGCAGAAGGAATTTGTTTATGTGGAAGATGTGAAGGTGCATAGAGGGCAGTACTTACGGTCGTACTCCATGTTGGCTGAAGATTTGCAGTACGTGGAGAATGGCAATTTGAAGATCCCGTCGAAGAGTACGATCAAACTGAGTGTGGACCGCCTGAAAAAGTATGGACTCATCACCACTGAGGAAACAAGTATAGGCACGTTGTTCACTGTATTTGGGAGTGAAGAGGATTTTTCTGAGCCCGAAAACGGGGGAACGGTGGATGAATCCCTGAAAGACGAACCGGATACGCGGCCTGTACCACAAGAAGAATGTAAGAAAGATAGAGAAAAGAAAGAAAAAGAGAGCGTGCGCGCGAGGGATGAGCTGCCTTCCAAACCAGATGTGCAGAATAGAGCTGAGAAGGTCACGGAAAAATTTCTGAATCTGCGAAATTCGGGATTCTATATCACTCCCAAGGAACAGTGTGCCATTGAAAAAATCTGCGAGAAGGAGATCGAAGTGGACACGCTGCTTTCCTGGATGGAAACGATCGAGTCAGATTACCGAAAGCGGAATGCGAACGATACCATCAGGTCGTTTACATACTACGAGAAGGCATTGCGGAAAAAAATCAGGGACAGTAAGGAAAAGCCGCCAAGTTCGTCTGCCCGCCAGATAAAAGAAACGAATGACTTCCTGGCCAAACTGGAGAAGTGGAAGAGAGAGGGGGAGAGCCGTCTTGCTAACGGATCCAAGAGAATCAAACCAACCTTTGAGCCAGTATGGAACCGATGAAACAGCGGGTCAGCAGAACTTGTTTGAAGCCGAAAGCATGCTGCTTGGGGCGGTTTTCCTGGAACCCGCAGCCATCAACGACATCATTCTGAAACCGGAACATTTCTCGCAGAGCCGACACCTGGTTATTTTTACAGCGATGAGGGATCTGCAGCGTGACGGGGTGGAAATCAATTTTTTTAGCCTGGTCAACCTTCTGGGAGCCGAGATTGAAAATGCCGGCAGTGTTTCTTACATAACGGAAATCTCCCTTTGCTGTCCTTCCGTAAGCGGGCTGGAGCACTATCAGGAAGTGGTGCTCGAATCGTATCGGATAAGGGAGCTGCGGAAATCGGCTGTCTATTTCCTGAACCATTCGAGTGCTGAAACGGCAGAAGCTTTTTATCAAAAGTATGTCGAGACCCAGGAGCTTAGGATTGAGCAGGGGCAAGGAAGAGGCGAAGCATTGGCAGAGATTTTTGAGTCCCTGTATTCCGAGCCTGAATTTGGGGGCATCCCTTCCGGATATGAACGCCTTGATGGATTGACGGGAGGGTTCAAACCAGGGGAACTGGTCATCGTCGCGGGAAGGCCGTCGATGGGGAAGACCGCCTTGGTACTGAATCTGGCCTATAATGCCGCCACAAAAGGAACCGTTGTCGACTTCTTTTCGCTCGAGATGAGTGAGGTGCAGCTTTATCAGCGGCTGATCAGCAGGATGACATACATTGATGCATCCAAGTGGCAGAATCCATCCCAAATTTTCTCGGAAAAAGAGATTCACAAGGCAAATGAAGCGCTGAACACATGTTACAACATGCCTTTTCAAATCCATGACCAAGGCCGGCTGACCCTGGACGAAATCCGGGCAAGGATCCAGAAGACGAGAAGGGAAAACGAAAATGCCCCTTGTTTAGTGGTCATTGACTACCTGCAACTGATTCCGATTGAAGGGAAGTTTGAACGCCATGACCTCGCGATAGGGGCCATCACCAGGGAACTGAAGCAGATGGCGAAACAGTACAAAGTGCCGATCATCCTGCTTTCCCAGCTTTCCCGCTCAGTCGAACAGCGCCAGGACAAACGGCCAATGATGTCCGACCTCCGCGACTCCGGCAGCATCGAACAGGACGCCGACATCGTCATGCTGCTTTACAGGGAGGAATACTATAAACGGGATGCCAAAGGGCAGGAGACGGAACTCAACCTGGTCAAGCATCGGAATGGGCCGGTTGGGACGGTGACATTGAATTTTATTAAGGAGTTTAGTTGGTTTGCTGAGGGATGAATAGTGGAATGTAGTATTAATCAAACGTTTGTTTAAATACACAGAGGGATAGAGGGTTTGTTGTAAATACTGTATTTAACTAATAAAGTGCTTAGTTTTTAATACATTTGTAAGGATCAATTTTAATGGATTGCCAGTTTCCATCAGCATCCTTTTTATATTGAGAAATTAAGACATCTGTATCGTTGGTTAATTGATAAAATATAAAACGATAATCAGCTCCATCATTCCCTGTAAAATCAATGGTTTTGACGTAACCATCCTGTTTGGTGGGCATCTGTTTTTTTATTAATTTGCACCACTGTCCATACATAATCCCAACGACTGCTTCCGCATCATGCTGCCAGAGGTGATAAGCAGCACATAAAAAGTCCTCTCCGTACACTTTCATTTGGTCAATCTTATACAGACTTTGAACTTTCTTTAATTGAATATAGCCGTAATAATACGCAAAATAGGTGATATCTTTTGAGGATCCTTCGATGGTTTCTAACTCAATGAAATAATGAACAAGGTCTTTTTCATCAGGAAGTCTGTTCATCTTAATTAAATTGAGATGTCCAATTCCAGTAAACGATTGAACATAGTCATCATAAGGAACTCTTTTATGATAGTCTTGAGTGAAAAAATTATAAGCAATTGGAAAGGGTAATTTCGCCTCCCCTACAGTTCCGCACCCACCCATTTGATTTGGAGTAAGGTTTTCTGCCTCTCTTAAAATACTAAAATAGTTTAAAATCGTTTCGTCAGGAGTCCGTGTCAATTGTGCAGGGAGGTTAATTTCGTTGTAGCTTTTTTCATAATAGGTATCAAAAAATTGATAATTCTTCACAAGACTATTTTTAATAGGGAGAGTGGAAGGACGAAAGTATTTTTCGACATCCCTAGTCCTTATAAAGGACACTTGGTTTCTCTCAACTGGTTGGCCAAAATTTTGCGGCTCAAATTGAGCACCCATAACTAGAGTCACTTTTTTGTTAGGATTTTGATTGAATTTCCGATTGACCCACCTTTTAAAACGTTTCAATGAGACTCCCCCTTCAAGAACATTCTGTTTAACCATATTCCATTTTAAAAATAATATTAATATTTAATGTTGCACAGTATGGTCTAATTCCAAAAAATCATCCTGGGTGTAATATAAAAAGGAGAACCAATTAATGTTCTCCTTCCTTCATTCTATGGTATTAATAATATCTTCCCTGTACTCCTGCGGCTTTCTAATAATCGATGAGCCTCTTGACCGTCTTTTAACTTAAAGGTGACAGGGTTCTGTATGATTAATTCTTCATTCTCAATCCACTTGAAAAGCTGCTTTGAACGGTTTATTCTTTCTGTTCCTGAAGTGAGGACATTCCAAAGGTCACCGCCTGTTAGGGTCTTGGAAGTATCCATTAACATCCTAGGATCAACGGGTTGAGGGTCGCCGCCGGCCATACCAAAAAATACAACCGTACCGCCAACTCTGGTAGCAGAAAAACTTTCTGATAAGGTGGAACCGACTGATTCGAATACGACATCTGCTCCATTTCCATCAGTTGCTTGCAAGATTTTGTCTGGCCACTTTTCGCTGTAGAGGAATACTTCTTCTGCTCCCGCTTTCAAAGCAATCTCTGCTTTATCCTTGGAAGAAGTAAGTCCTATTGCTTTTCCGCCAAGGAGATTGACCATTTGAATTAATAGTTGTCCAACTCCACCTGCTGATGCATGTATGACGGCAACATCTCCAGGTTTAACAGAGTAGCTGTCATGGACGAGGTAATGAGCCGTTAAGCCCTGCAGCATAATGGATGCAGCAGTCTCGAAAGAAATACGATCCGGAAGCGGAATGGCTTTTTCTATTGGCACAGCTGCAAGTTCTGCATTAGCAAAAGGAACATCAGCAAACCCAATTCGGTCACCAATTTTAACGGATGATATCTCACTCCCGATTTCTTCAACGATTCCAGCACCTTCATAACCCAATATGTATGGAGGCTGCCCTGTCAGATGATAATTTCCTTTTCTTCTATAAATATCTGCAAAATTCAACCCGATTACTTTTGTTCGAACAAGAACTTCATTTGGCCCAATAGTCGGGTCAGCCATCTCTCTATACTCTAAAACCTCTGGACCGCCAAATCGTTCAAATACTAAGGCTTTCATTCTAGACCTCTTTTCATATAACTTATTCTCACTAACATAGTGGAACCTGATTTTCTACACAGATGATAACCTATAGTAGGTCCAAAAACAAATACATCAGCTTTACGCGGTTGGGACCTTTAGTAAGGAATTTAGTTGGTTTAGTTCGGAATAAATCGAGTGTAGAATTAATCAAACGTTTGATTAAAAAGGGATTTGGGACAGAAGGTAACTGTCCCAAATCCCTTTTTAATTAATGATGATTCTATTTTTGAACTGACTTCTGATGTTCATAGCAAAAGACTTTACCTTTGAAAGTATTGTTTGATAAACAATACGCTTTAACTTTATCTGAAACAGGTTTATTGCAGACCAAACAAGTAGCTCCAGACGCTGTCTTTTCTTCAGGCGTATCCGTCTTCAATGCACGTTTATGCTCTTCTCTAACTCTCGGGTCAGTAATGTTAGCTTTTGAAAAGGCATTGAAAATTGTTAAGATGTCACTTTCAGTTAGAAGAGGCTCTTTATAATGTATTTTCAATACTGAGACTTTTCGATGGATAAATTCTGATAACTCGATGTCATAAACGATAATTTCGTTGGATGCTATTTTACGGTAGTCTAAGTCTACTTTAAACGTACAGCGTTTTGTAAAAGATACCATGGAGATAAATAAATCATGGTACCTCTCATCAATAAGTGAAGTTAATGCTTTTATATGACCGTAATTTTGCACAAAAGGGTTCATCATTTTGAACTTTCCATTAACCAACCACGTTTTACGCTCTTTCCCGCCATAGATGGTCCCTTGATAGTTTTTAGTTTCAATGGCAAAGATACCGTATGGAGTTATTACCACATGGTCAATTTGTGAATAACCTGACTTTGCTTTGGGATTTTTAATGAGGAGATCGCTTAAGTAACGATATTCCTTTGGCAGCTGATCAAGTTGAATATCAATCTTGTATTCTCCTATTTCACCTTTTCGTGCAGCAACCTGTTCATTCGCTTTTTTGGGTTTTGACTTGGTCACATTAGCTTGTTTTGGTTTATCTTCGTTCTTTTTCTTCTTTAAAAAGTTTAGGAATAATAGCATGAGTATCTCCTTGCTAGTTTGATATACCTTTATTGTAACTTTTTATGGAAATCTTAACCACATCTTGTAATGCAGGTGCATAATGCTTTAACGCATAAAACCAAGTAAACCAATCAATAAACTTATTGACGCATTGGTAAATTGATGGTATTATTTTCATCAGTTAAATAATGGATTTTGATCTTATCAAGAGAGGTGGAGGGAAATGGCCCTAGGATGCCTCGGCAGCGGACTCATAGGTGAGTACTGTGCCAATTCCAGCAAGCGATAGCTTGGTAGATAAGAAGAGCCCCTTTTATGTTTTCAAAAAGGAATTCAAACCTCTTCTTACCTGAAGAGGTTTTTTGTTTGTTAGGGAGTGGGTTAGCGGATTCGATTCAAGTCATTTTTAACTTTAAATCCAAGTAAATTCATAAGAAAAGGAAGGTATGTAAAACGTGAAAAAACTGTCTTTATTACTTTTTATTGTAACCATTGGGTTTCTTTTTACTGCTTGCGGCAGTGATGAAACAAGTACAGCGTCATCTGACAAAGCTGGTGACGAACAAAGTTCATGGGATCGAATTAAGGAATCCGGCAAGCTTGTTGTTGGAACGGAAGGCCTTTATTATCCAGTTACATATTTTGACGAAGATACGAAAGAATTAACAGGCTTTGATGTGGAAGTCGTGAGAGAACTTGGTGAAAGACTGGGACTTGAGGTAGAGTTTAAGACGATGGAATTCGAAGGACTTTTGCCTGCACTTAGAAATGGACAGATTGACATAGCAGCGAATGACTTTACGATCACAGAAGAGCGCGAAGAGAAGTTTGACTTTACGATTCCGATTAAACATTCCTTCGGTTCAGCGGTCGTTCGCGCAGACGGCAGTTCTGGCATTGAAACAGTGGAAGATTTAGAAGGGAAAAAAGTCGGAGGCTCTGCCACAAGTAACTATTCTGAATTTGCCAGATCACAAGGTGCAGAAGTTATTGTCTACACAGGTTCTGATACAGTGCTTACTGAAATCGTAAATGGGCGTGTGGATGCAACCCTTAATGACTACCTTGTATTAATTCAACACTTAAAGCAGTTTGATAACCCGGACCTGAAACTTGCTGAAAATGTAAAATTCGAACCAAACGTTGGAGCTCTTGTTATGCAAAAGGACAGCCCGGAACTGCAAGAGGAATTAAATAAAGTGCTGCAAGAAATGATCGATGACGGCACAGTGAAAGAAATAGCCCTTGAATTCTTTGGTGCTGATGTTTCTAAACCGGTTGAACTCGATGAGGAATCTTAATGATTCCTTTCTTTTTTTAGGAGGGTTTAGCTTGTTTCAGGAAAAATATCGTTTCTTTGCTATAACGATAAGGCTATCTAACATCAACTTAAAAAGGAGTTCTTTTCATGGCTGATTTTAAGTGGGAATATTTATTTAATATTGAAATCGCTCTTGACTCACTCCCTTTCATCCTGGAAGGAGCATGGTACACGATCATGATTTCTGTTGTGAGTATGGCGGTTTCATTAGTTCTTGGTTTGTTTATTGCTTTGGCCAGAATGAGCAGGTTTTGGGTGTTCAGTATCCTCAGTCGGCTTTTTATATCCTTCATGCGTGGCACCCCGCTGCTTGTCATCCTATTTATTTTATATTTTGGCTTACCAATGATCGGTATTGAATTAAAGCCTCTGACAGCAGCGATTGTAGGAATTAGTGTTCATTTTTCGGCGTACAGTGCAGAGGTTATTAGATCGGCCATTTCGTCCGTTCCCAAAGGACAATGGGAGGCCGCTGAAACATTACGGATGACGTATTGGCAAACGATGAGGCGTATCATTTTACCACAGGCCACCAGAATAGCACTGCCTCCACTCTCAAGTGTGTTCATGGATATTATTAAAGGCACTTCACTTGCTATGGTCATCACGGTGTCAGAAATGTTTTACCGTGCCAAAGTGGTTGTAGGCCAAACCTACGAGAGTTTAACGTTATACATTCTGGTTGCGTTAATTTATTGGGGATTGTGTACAGTAGTAACACTCATACAGGATTATCTTGAGAAAAAAGCAAACCGTTATGTCTCAGCTTGATTGGAGGTTTACGCATGATTAAGATCGAAAAGTTACGTAAAAATTTCAAGGATAATGAAGTACTCAAATCAATCTCATTAGAAATTGAAAAAGGTGAAGTTATCAGTATTATTGGACCGTCCGGCTCTGGAAAAACGACATTGCTGCGATGTCTGAATCTATTAGAAATCCCCACCTCAGGAATTCTTGGGGTTGGTGATGTACAGGTGGACTTCAGGGGGAAAGCCCCGTCTAAGCAGCAAAAAAGAAGTATACAAAAGTTTTCGGGAATGGTTTTTCAGCATTTTCACCTATTCCCTCATTTGGCGGTCCTGGAGAATATCATTGAGGCTCCCATGGTGGTTCAGAAAAGGAAGAAAGCTGAAGTCGTCGAGGAAGCCGAGATCCTTTTACAGAAGGTTGGATTGATAGAACATAAAGATCACTATCCTGATCAACTATCCGGGGGGCAAAAGCAACGTGCTGCAATAGCCAGGATGTTATCTTTAAAACCTGAAGTATTATTATTTGATGAACCCACATCTGCACTTGACCCGGAGTTGGTTGGCGAAGTATTGACAGTAATAAAAGAGTTATCTGAAGAAGGACAAACAATGATTATTGTAACACATGAAATGGGGTTTGCCCGTGATGTGTCAGACAGGGTAATCTTTATCGCTGACGGTTTTATCGTTGAGCAGGGAAAACCCAGTGAACTTTTTACCGCACCGAAAGAAGAACGGACGAAGCAGTTTTTACAAAAAGTACTTGTGAGATAATTTAGAGGTTATGGGGCAGGGCTAGGTGAACTGCCCCATATTTGTTTTATGAGCTAACTCCCTGCCGGATATACGAAACTTTTTGATGAGCCTTCAAGGAAGCTCCTAAAAGTCGATCCTCTGTATTTAAACAGAGAGAAACGTCTTCGGGGGGACGAGGAAGCTGTCCCTCAGTGCCTTTATTATTCATAGTCTTCTCCAAGTTGTCACCTCGTCCATAGATTTAAGAAGACTTGAGGTTGTTCTATTCGGAGTAAAAAGAACGTGTGAATTTTCATTGGAATAATTTGGTGTGTTGAACTATTATTAAATCAGAAAACCAAAAGAAATGGGGAGTAATATGGGAGAAATCAATATCAGTCCTTTTGAAGGAATAACAGAAGTTGATTTTAAAGAGTGTACAAAAGAGAGTCCTTTAAAAGACTTTGAACTTCCAAAAGGAATGTTTCAAAAAGAAGACGATCATTTTATGGACTTAGATAATTGGGACACACAACATTGGGAAAGACTATTAGAAAATAGGTTGCTCTCGGTGGAACGTAATTTTGGTTACACAATGTTTTACTATTACAAAGGGATTCCAGATGATGAATGGTATATGTCCCCTGGGAAAAACGGTCAATCAGTTCAGTATTACCCACACTTTGATGAGGAACATTACAGTAATCACTATAACTTCACTTATTTTGTGGACACCTTCTTTCTAAAGTCTTACACGTTATATGAGACGATTGGACATTTACTTTTTAAAGTTTATAACTTTGAAATCAAAGAAGACGATCCACGAGACCAAGTGAGTTTTAACAGTGCAATCTTTAAATTAAAGAACGTGAATCGTCCATTGTACAAAGACCTCAACAAAGTAAAATACACTGATGACTTCCAAATTGGTGTCAAAATGAGAAATGACATTGCACACAATTACCCTCCATACCATAAAGATTCTGGAATAAGAAAAATAAATGGCGTTGAAATATTGGGTGTTGGAAAGTACACAACTTCAAGTGAAATTAAAGCAGCAATGATTGGGTTTCTTAGAGGTATCAAAGCAACAGTTAAAGTGCTTGATAAACACTTGCCAATTAAAAAAACGACTAAATAATAAAGAGGAGCCAATTGAGGTTCCTCTTTGCTTCAAGTTATTGATTTCATTTCAGGATCTTCATAATACCCCACTGTTAGTTCAGCTTTCATTGTTTCTAATAGTTCTCTCCTCAATTTTTCAAGTGTGTCTTTGTTTTCTTTAATTTGTTCTCGGATTTCTTTTCTCTCTTTAACCTCAACTTCTTGTCTATACCAATCATGATTTATAAGCAACTGTCTTTGTTTCTGCACAATTTTCTCACCAATTTCAGCAACGTTTTCTGATTGATAAAGTAACGATTCACTAAACAATCTATAAGCGTCAACTCTTAAAATGTCTGCTTCAGAAAACATTTTATGTTGAATGAGAGTGTGCAATTCACTTTGCATTTTTCGTTTGTCTGATTCCCAAAGAGAAAGGATTCTATTTTTATCAGTTTCTAACAGTTCATGCTTGCTTAGATAATTTTCTAAATCTGTTTTTGAGTATTCCACAAATGAAGGATACTCTTGGAACCAGCTAGTAACAGTTAAAATAGAATCTGTTGATTTGTAGAACAAACCGTACAACTTTGGATATGTCTCATGTTTCTTTGTGGTGAAAAGTTGGAAATCATGAACCTTCCTTTGTGAGTCAAACAATAAGTTACTCTTGAATGATTCAATATTTCTACTTAAAAAATGTCTATATAATGCTAAAACAATTGCTGTTGTAAACCCACTTGTCAGAACCGTGGTAAGAATATCATTCATAACATATTTCCTTTCTTATTGAGAGACTTTCTTTTTCACGTCTTCAAGTCTCTTTTTAAATCGTTCCAACTTTGGTTGTCTATCTGCCCTTTGGTTATTTACTTTTTTCTCGAAAATATTGATTGCTTTTTCCAAAACCTCAATTTCATTGTCATACGCTTTTTCTTTTCTATAAATAATTGCAAGTCGATCATAAGGGTGGTTTCCTTCAAACCCTTCATTGACATTTTGAAGATATAGTAGTTTTGCTTCTTCAACCTTACCCTGGCTTTCAAGTTCTTTACCTTTTAGGTTTCTATCCACTTGAGTATTAAAACATGAGTTTTTCTTTGGTGTGTTTATAGGTGCTTTTGGGGACTTGCTTTTACTTTCGTCCTTTATTCCAAACAGTTTCTTGAACATTAAAAACAACTCCTTTTACTATATTTATTGCCTTGGTTTTATCCAAAGTTCTCCAAAGTCATAGTTCTGTCTTGGATCAAACTCCCTTTCGACACAATGCACTCTAACATTTTTTAATGCTCTCTCCACGAGGTTATTAAAAAACATAATAGGATAAGAGATTTTCCAAACTTCCCATTCCCCGTCTTTCTCTAACATTGTAAAATGAACATAATGAGGGTAGTCAGTATGGTCGAATAACTCTGTTGAACCAATTGACCTTGCTTCATGTACCAAACTGTTGCGGTATTTCCACAAGAGATTTACGTGGGTAAGACTGTGTATGTCCACACCATTTATTACTGGTTCACCTCTTGGCATTAGTGCTTTTATTTCTTCAATAGTAGAGTCACAACTAAATGGAGCTGCACTTGCAGGAGGATAATCTTCTATCCCTTCGGAAACATGATCTTTTAATCTTCGATATTCTGGTTCTTGAGTGTTTTCAAGTAAGAGTGCCAATTGTTGAAGGCTTACTCTGGTTGCGTCTTCCCATTCACAAAATTCCATGATGAATTTTTTAAATCTATCTACATTTCGGAGTCCGTTTCCATACACACCATTGGAAATAGTCTCTAAAAGACTAAAAAGTAAAGTCTTTTGGTGATTCTTCAAGTACCTTTCTCCTTGAAGTTGAATTATTGAAACTTGAATCTCCTCCATTGCTCTTATGTAAGAATCAATGTCTTCTCTTATATCCATTTGGAACCTCCAATATTTTTCTATAAATAAAGTGTATCCAATCAATTAAATATAAAGTGCAATTTTGATAGAATCATGGGACTGTTACATTGAATTTTATTTTGGATTTTAGTTGGTTTAATTCGGAATAAAGCGAGTGTATAATTAATCAAACGTTTGTTTAAAATACATTGGGACAGGTGAAACCTCTGTCCCTCTTTGGTTCACCCTCTCCAATCACTCTTTGCTAATCTCATATATTCCTCCCTGTAAGTGGAAGGACTGGTTCTGGCGTCCGTTTTCAAGCTGAAGGCCAAAGGGTCTTTCGCCAAATGCATTGAGGAAATCTTTAATAACGCCATCTTCGACAGGTGTACAAAACAACAGGTTTCCGTGCGGCATGTTTAGGCGCTGGCATTTTGCACCCCATTCCTCATTTATAAACGCCTCTCCGATTTGCAGATCGAAAAGAGAAGACCATCTGGAAAGGGTATCACCCAAATTTTCAACTGCTAACAACACATCCTTTACTTGAAGAGAGCCGGCTGGATGGCTGGAGAATACCTTCAGTTTCTCTCTCCTAACCACATCATCTTCTCCCCATTGGATGAAGAAGGGAAGGGGAAGTGTTGGATGCTCCTCCTCGATAAACAGCATGGACCATTGCAAAAGTTCTCCACTGTCCGTTAACCGGGACCCTTTGACAGGTCCATGAAGTTTCAGACCTTTCTCTTTAAGCTCGACAGCAAGTTGATCCATGTTATTCGTCCTGAGAGCAATCCTCCCCGGATGGTCTCCCAAAGGCAGCTCAGCGACAAGCTGTTGAATCAGCGGGTTATCGTCAACCTGCATGGAAACAGATGGTTCTTGAATTCCGAGCCACTCGATATAACCTAAACCAAAATAAGCAAGCGTGTTATAAGTCCCCCAGTTTTCATGCTTCCCACCCTCATTAACCTGAATGCCATGCTGTAGCATCGTTTTCTTGGCTGATGTAGGATCAGATGAAAAGTGAACAAGATGATCAAAGGCAAGTGTGGTCATTTTCTATCCCTCGTTTCTGTATAGTGATGTGATTCTATTTTAACAGGTTTACAAGAAGGACCTGAGTGTATGTGCTCTGTCTCTATGACATTAACAAGAGGAGGGAGGGGCTGCTGATGCGCCTTTTATCCTTTTCTCACTAACAAATTGTATTACTGAACGTAGAAAAAAGAGCCATTTTCTGATGGGATAAAGAGAATTTAGTTGGTTTGCTTAGAAGTAATTAGAGGTGTAGATGGAAGTTGAAGATATTATAACCTTCTGAAAAGTATACCCCTATTACGATTTACCTGATGGTATAATTAGGAAAAGGTGAGTGGAAAGCAACAATAAATAAGTTTTATACATAATTTAAGGGGGACGACATTGTGAGAAAACTTCTATTATTCCTTTGTTTCATGGTTGCAGTGTTTAGTATTGCAGCATGTTCTGATGAACAGGATCCCAATGTGTTAAAAGTAAGCAAATCTTCAGATGAGTTAGTTGGAGAAAACTATCAAACAGTCCTTTCGGAATTAGAAGAAACAGGATTTACTAATATTGAGACTAAAGTATTGGATGATTTAATTACTGGTTGGCTGACAAAGGATGGAGAAATTGAACAAATAGAGATTAATGGAAATACTGAATTTACCGCGAGTGATAGTTTTCAAAAAGATTCCAAAATACTTATTACATATCACACATTTCCAGAAGAAGAGGTAACCGACACCAAAACTACTAATGAAGAGAATTCTGAGACAGATGAACAATCAACCAATGATACTGCTGAGGAAATTAATGAGGAAGTATTAACTGTGAATAATAATGAAGAACTTGCAGCTGTATTGGCAGTCAAGGATGAATTTGATCCCATTATCGGGAATTTTGCGAAAAAATATACTGGTAGAACTATAGAATTTGATGGAAATATTGCATATATGGTAAAACATGATAATTATAAAACAAGATATAACTTTATGATTTTTGCTGGTGATTATAGTGAAACAACTTTTAGTGGACCTAATTTTAAGTTCGAAGATGTCAGTGTTTTTGATTTACATCTTACTGGTTCTGAAATACCAGAAACTATTGGGGTGGGACAAAATCTCCATATCACTGCTGTGGTTGAGGAATACAATGAAACCTCTGGGCTATTCTTCCTTGATCCGGTTTCTACTGAAATAAGATGAAATTTATTGAAGTGTGGAAGAGCCAAGTTTAGGTGCAAAATAAGCATTTAGCCAGCTGACTTGGTTGAGGGAATTAGATACCTTAAAAAAGTACTATACTGATGCAAAAATTAATTAAAAATCTCATTTAGAAACATCATAAAAAATTGTATCATTAGTTAGCACAAAGTTGTTATGAATACTATTTTTCTTTCCGTAGTTTATGGAAATTCTAAAGCTTAATGTAGCAGCAGAAATTATACCGCTTTACTTAACTGGCTGTATACGATGTATCGGTACAAGGGACCAGATGAGCTAGAATGAGTTAATCTTAAAAAACAGTTAAATAAGTAAAAATATAGAACGGAGAATAGACAATGGCTACGACAATCGAAGTGAACAAACAGAGTGTCAAACAATTGTTGGAAACAGGAAAAGTTAATAAATTCATTATCCCTGAGTATCAACGTCCATATGCGTGGTCTGACGAACAAGTCCAGACTCTCTTTGATGATTTAGTGGAATACACGAAAAATCAGAACGAAAGTACTTATTTTCTAGGAACAATTGTATCTTATGAAAACAACGATGAACAGGAAATTATAGATGGTCAACAGCGTATAACTTCTTTATTTTTATTACTTCGTGCCCTTTATTCAAAACTTAATTCAATGACAGAAACAAAAGAAGTAAAGAATTTTAAAGGACAAATTGAATCAGCATTGTGGGAACAAGATGAGTTAACTGCTGAGGTTGATTACGAAAAAACGCTTATTGAATCAAGGGTAATGAGGGATGAAGGAAACCAAATCTTTGCAGAAATTCTTACCAGAGGTACTATTAAAGAAGGTGAGAAAGATAACTATTCATTAAATTATAAAATTTTCACAGAGCTTATAGATAATTATGCTACAAATGAACCCGAATTGTTTTTTTGGTTCATCCGGAATGTTTTAAATAAAGCAATATTATTACCCATTACTGCAGATTCCCAGGATACGGCGTTAACAATATTCTCCACTTTGAACGATAGGGGACTAGCTTTATCCGACGCAGATATATTTAAAGCGAAGATCTATAATCAATTGGATGATAAGGGGAAAGGGGCTTTTATTGAACAGTGGCAACAACTAGATGCAGAAGCAATTAATGCCAATGAGAGTATTCAAAAATTATTTTACTATTATATGTTTTATTTAAGAGCCTTAGACAAAGATAAAAATACAACTACACCAGGAATAAGAAAGTACTATTCTAGAAATAATTTTGAGCAGTTATATAAGAAAGACGTAATGAAAAATCTAAATAGGATTCTTAATTTATGGATTGTAATTAATAATCGTGTAGAGATTGAGGGAGAAGTTTGGTCAAAAAATAATAAAATTATCCAAGTGCTAGATGGATTATCTTCGTATCCAAATGAATTTTGGAAGTATCCTGTAGTAATTTACTATCTTAAATATCAGGGTACTCAAGATTTTGAAGAACTATTTTTGAGATTTCTCAAGAAATTACTCGCAGTTTTAGCAGCGCAGTATATAGTCACACCAACTATTAATGCTGTAAAACGAGGAATCTTGAAATTAAACTCTGAAATCATTAGATCTCCTATGCCAGTATTTGATTTTGCTAAAGTGGATGAACAGGAATTAAAAGGAAAGGTTAAGACGGCTCACCGTAACACTGTCCGTATGATATTAAAGATTCTTACTTATCAACGCCAAGAGAAACTACTTCCTGTTAAATGGGAAATAGAGCATATACTTCCTCAGAAATGGCAATCAAGTTATTTTCCAAGCAATTCTGATGAAGAAGTAAGAGAATTAGTGGAACATATAGGAAATAAGATTCCTTTTGAGAAAAAATTAAACATTGTTGCGAGTAATGGATACTTTAAAAAGAAACAAGCCAGTTACGAGAAATCAGAGGTGCAATTATTACTTGACCTGTCTAACCACCATAATGATTGGGGGTTAGATGAAATTCGTGAAAGAGATATTAGGATTTCTGATGAGCTATTAATTTTACTAAATGATTGGGGATTAAATCAATCGGATTTCCCTGTTCGAGAGGAACCATCTACAAGTCCAACCGCTGAAGAATTAAAGCAAATTGAAGAGCTTAAGAGAAAAGGTTTAATTTAATAATTTAAATCAAAAAAAGCGCCGTATGAACATAAACTCATACGGCACTTTTTTTATATTATCTTTTCAGTGATTTTCTCTCTCTTAACCAATTCTTTAACCCGCTGATCGATTCGTTCGGTTTCGGCAATCGGGTTTTTCCACCAGTTTCTGCTCCAAATTCTTTCTATAGTCCAGCCTCTGCTTTCGAGGAAGGCTTGGCGGTAAACGTCCCTTTCCTTAGCGTTCTGGGAACTATGGTACATAGCGCCGTCGCACTCTACTCCTAGAATAAATCTAGATGAATCGTTAGGATGTACAATGGCCATATCTATTCGGTAGCCTGACATTCCTACTTGAGTGGTAACCTCATACCCAAGGTTTCTCAGCTGTTTATAGACTTGTTCCTCGAAAGGTGAATCAAAATGTAGGTCTTGCTGCTTCACGTGAGTATTTACATTTTCATTGATTTCCTGGATTACTGCATTTATTTGCTCAACCTGTGAACTGGCTACTGCTTTTGAATACTTAAGATATGATTTGAAAAGCTTTGGACCAAGCTCGGCCGTATTCGTTACATTAAGTTCTTCAGGCTCGATACTTGATACAACGATAATGCCTTCTTTTGCCCGTGTAACGGCAACATTTAGTCTGTTTTCTCCGCCCTTTTGGTTCAGCATTCCGAAGCGGTTATAAATCCTGCCTTCTTCATTTTTTGCATAGCCTATTGAGAAGAGGATAATGTCCCGCTCATCCCCTTGGACATTTTCAATATTCTTTACAAAAATTCTTTCATCCAACTCTTTTGACATAACTTGCTGATAAAGAACATTGAATTCTTCGTCTTCGCCAGCTGTTTTATCAATGATATCCATGATTTTAGATTGCTGTTTAGAGTTAAAGGTGATGATTCCTACGGTTTTACCAGGCTGATTAACCAGCAAGTCTTTTAATACCTTCACTATTTCAATAGCTTCCATTTCATTCGACTGATTAATCCATCTGCCGTTTACCTTTTTCCATTGAATTGCAGGTGGATTTTTAAAAGGAATTACGTTCGGAGCAATCTGGACATGACCGTTATAAAAGGCATGATTGGAAAAGTTGATTAACTCTTCGTATTTCGATCTATAATGCCACTGTAATATTTTCTCTGGAAATCTCCTCTTCGAAAGATTTAGCAGACTGATTGATTCATCAGTATCGAATTCAGGTTCTTCATCCTCATCATCACTGCTTGCTGAAGATTGGAACATGTTGAAAGGAGGGAGCTGCTTTTCATCCCCTGCAATGACTAGCTGTTTTGCCCTGTAAACAGCAGGAATTCCGTTCTCTACTGTACATTGTGAAGCTTCATCAAATATAACTAAATCGAATAATCCCTCTTCAAGTGGGAAAATTGATGAAACTATTTCTGGTGAAGCAAGCCAAACAGGCATAATATCAACAAGCCCCTGGCCGGCAAATTGGTTAACAAGTTTTCTTAAGGACCAGATCATTCTCTTTTTGCCGACTTGGTGTTTAAGCTCTTTCACCTTTTTTGGATGTGTAGACTGTACAAAATCTACACTTTTAGTTAGAGAGTGAATAAGGTACTGTGTTGCGACTGTTCTTCTTTCTTCAATTAATTGAGCAAATGATTCCCTGATTCTTTGGAATTCACTGGTTGATACTTTTTGTACCTGTGGATATTTCTTTTCAGTTTGATCAATCCAATGGACGTAAGCTGAATTCCTGAATAAGTCCACCCAGAAGTCTGGAAGAGACATCTCTGTATGATTGGTTTTACTCTGCAGCTTTAAAATCACATCTTTAACGTTTTCAGAGCATCGTGCCCAATAGCTGTCCATTTGTTGCAATTCCTCAAAATCCCGATGGAAATATTCCGTGATTTGGTCGAGTTCTTTAAGAGGAATATCTCCTTCAGAAATCCTGGTCTTGAATTCCTTGATTTTTTCATCGTTTATATACTTATTGAGCTTGTCTATTTCATCAGACATTTGTTTTGTTTCTTTTGCAAGTTGATGCATGGTAATGAGTGATTTCCTAATCTCTAACCATTCAGTCGAGTTTGTTCCCTTGAACTTATCTCCATTTAAAAGTTCCTCTAAGATAGACTTTCCTGAAAAAGATGTCCACCACCATAATCTCAGACCCTGCAGTGTACGCTGATTGCTGTCATCTAAATCCGGATAAACCTTATCTAGCTTGTTTTCAATCATCCATGTATAGGCAGGAGTAATTTTTTCATGATCAAGTGACTCCAGGTAGCTTACAGAATTTCTCGCTTTTTCAAGTACACCGTTCAGCAGTTCTATAGCCTGCAGCTTTTCTTTCATATCCATTGAGGCGAAACTTTTACGATGCTTAAGGATATAGTCTTCAGATCCAAACTGGTCGTACCATTCCGCATAGGTATAAACACTTTCAGACATGCTATCCAATTCCTCACGGTTTAAGGAATCTAAGATATTAGATAGCTCGATGATTTGTGTGGTATCTCCTACAGCATTTGCGAGACCGTATAAATCGTATAACCTAAAACCATAAGCCTGTTGTTCATATAAAGCTTTGGCAATGCTATTCAGCAGCTCTTCTTGATTATTCAATTTGTTAGAAGCGGAGGCTAACATATTCACAGCTTCTTCATGTGTAATTTCATTTTGGTCTAAGACAGATGATAATTTCGTATATAACTTTTTTCTATCCTGCTTTTCATCATGTACAAGGGCGACGTGATTGCTTAATCCCAAACTGTCCAGCCGCTGATAAACGACATCAAGTGCTGCCCGTTTTTGACATACGACCAGGATTTTTTTCTCCAACTGTAAAGCATCAGTGATTAGATTAACAATCACCTGTGATTTCCCGGTGCCGGGTGGTCCGTGAACAACTAACCCTTTTTGATAACGGGCTTCTCTTAAAATCTCCTCTTGGGATCCGTCTGCTTTAAGGAGATTTAGGATATCAGGTTCACTTTGAGGTTGACTAGTATCTATTTCTTCCGATTCAGCAAACTCCTCATTTCTTTCAGAATTCGCTTCTGGATTAATTAGTTCACCAGCAAGTGAAAGGCCGCCTCCTTCTTCAACTTTTTCAATTAGCATTTCATAATCCTTTACTAATGAAGAGCCGCCTTGTGGGAAGTTACCTATGATGGCATTTTCCAATATAGTTAGATTTGCTATTTCGGGGATTTCATCTTTTTTAAATTGAGTAAGTTTTTTGATTCCTGTCTCTGTATGTTGAACGTTCAAATCATACTCTTTTAAAAAGCTTATCCAGCTTTCGTAGTCCAGTGTGGTTGAGAGGCTTGCACCTTGTTCGAAAAAATCTTCCGTAAAAGATAAGTTGTTCAACTTTTTAAAAGCAAGAAACAAAGTCCTGTTTAATTGAGGTTCGCCCTCATCTAAACGAACGATCCATTTTTGTGAATTAACATTATTCTTTTCCAAACGGATGGGATACAGAAATAGGGGAGCTTGAAAAAATGTCCCGTCTTGAAGAGTACCTGAAATGAAAGGAAACCCCAAGTAGAAATCATGGACTCCTGTTTCCTCTTCTATTCCTCTCATATTTCGAGAAAGGTCTGTGAGTTTTTTGGATAGAATCATGGTTTCATCCTTATCCATTGAAGGCTTGAAAAGGGTAATGTCACTTTTAGATTGTTTAACAATCTTTTCTACAATTTTGGGGCTTACTTTTTCATCACTTATTTTATCCAGCTCAGTTAAGTCAAAGCTCCATTTATTATAGAGTTTCAATAGACGAATTGAGCGGTTTCTTCTGCTGATATTATTCAATTTGTCCCGCATGTGTATTAATTGTTCTCTCATTAGATAACCTCATTTTATCGTTTTAGCTTTTTACGTATTTATGTGAACTTTCTGTCGAAATATAGAAAAAAATGTAATAAATACTTATCATCATTATAACAAAAGAGCTATGAATATATAACTATTCAGCATGTAGTGAATTATTGCTAATAAGATTGATATAGAGTAGGCAGCTTCATTTGTTAACAGGTAAGAAAAGGAAATAGAAAGAAGACCAGTATCATCAATTTAATGATTTTGTTAAAATGGAAAAAGATAGAATGCGATGAGTAAAGGAGAACTAACGATGATTAATTTTAATGATAAAGTCAATTTTATATGGACAATTGCTGAGATTTTAAGGGGGCCATATAAGCCAGAAGACTATGGAAAAGTCGTACTCCCAATGGCAGTCCTTCGAAGATTTGATTGTGTTCTTGAAGACACCAAAGATGAAGTGCTGGAAAAGCATGAACAATTCAAGAATCTCCCCGAAGAATCAAGAGATGAAATCTTAAATCGGGTAGCGCAGCAAAAGTTTAGCAATATAAGTAAATACGATTTTTCGAAGCTGTTAAGTGATGCTGACAATATCGCTGACAACTTGCGTGACTATATTAACGGCTTCTCTAAAACAGCAAGGGATATAATTGATTATTTTAATTTCGATACGCAAATAGAAAAAATGGAGCGGAATGACCTACTATATCTTGTTGTGAAACGATTTAGTGAGATTGATTTGCATCCAGAAGTAGTCTCTAATGTTGAGATGGGATATATATTTGAAGAATTGATTCGTAGGTTCTCCGAGGATGCCGAAGCAGGTGATCACTATACACCAAGAGAAGTAGTACGTCTTATGGTCAATCTGCTGTTTCTTGAAGATGAAGACATACTGACAAAACAGGGTATTACGCAAACTTTGTATGATTCTTGTGCGGGTACGGGTGGAATGGGTTCTGTTGCACAGGAATATTTACAGGAGTTGAATCCAACAGCAGATTTAGAATTTTTTGCACAAGAGATTAATGAAGAATCATACGCAATCTGTAAAGCTGATATTTTAATTAAAGGGGAAGAGGCAAGGAATATTCGCTTCGGAAATACGTTATCCAATGATGCTTTTTCTGAAATGAAATTCGATTATTTAATTACAAACCCACCTTATGGAGTAGAGTGGAAGCCTGCGGAAAAGGCTGTAAAAGCAGAATATGAAAACTTAGGTTTTAACGGCCGCTTCGGAGCAGGATTGCCACGTATTTCAGATGGACAACTACTATTCCTACAGCATCTTGTATCGAAGATGAAGACTGTTTCAGAAGATAATCCAAAAGGCTCGCGAATTGCAATCATTATGAACGGATCACCTCTTTTCACAGGGGATGCAGGCAGTGGGGAAAGCGAGATTCGTCGTTATCTAATTGAGAATGATTTAGTTGAAGGAATTGTGGGCATGCCAACTGATTTATTCTACAATACTGGAATTTCTACATATATATGGATTTTAACAAACCACAAAAGTTCAGTGCGTAAAGGCAAGATACAACTTGTAAATGCAGTGGATTTCTGGCGAAAAATGAAAAAAAACATGGGAAGTAAGAGGAAAGAACTTTCAGATAAGCACCTTGAAGAAATTGTTCAACTTTATGGTGATTTCTCTGATAATGAAAAAGTGAAAATATTTGAAAATGAAGACTTCGGTTATCAGAAGATTACAGTAGAACGGCCTCTACGCCTAAATTTTAAAATTGACGAGGTTCGTATACAAGAGCTTTATAATCAAACTGCCTTTATAAACTTAGCAAAATCCAAGAAAAAGGGCGAATCGGGTATCCAAGAAATAGAACAAGGAAAACAGCAACAGGAAAAGATTATTAACGCACTAATGTCAATAAAAGATGAGAAAATCTATAAAAATAGAACTGAATTCACCAAAATTCTAAAGAAGTTGTTTAAGGAACTTGATTTAACGATAAACGCTACCTTACTAAAAGCAATCTTAAATGCTCTATCAGAGAAAGATGAAACTGCTGATATATGTACAGATAGTAAAGGGAAATCTGAACCAGATGCAGATTTACGTGATACAGAGAATGTACCATTAAAAGAGGATATTCATGAATACTTTGAACGGGACGTAAAGCCTCACTTACCTGATGCTTGGATAGATGACGCAAAAACTAAGATCGGTTATGAAATTCCCTTTACTCGTCACTTTTATGAATATACTGCATTACGAAGCTCGGAGGAAATCAAGGAAGAAATTAAAGAGTTAGAGAAGGACATCTTAGAGAAATTGAAAAAGGTGATGGTGTAGTGGTACTAAATGAATTTCAAAATAGTGCAGATATAAATTGGTATGAGAGAGTTCCTGAAGATTGGTCTGAAAAAAAGTTAAAATATTTAGTTGAGACTATCAAGGGCTATGCTTTTAAATCCCAATTATTTGGGGATAAAGGTGTACCAATAATAAAAACTACTGATATAAAGAATGGCAAAATACAAGATAGTGATATATTTATTGATGAAAGATTCGAACATGAATATAAAAATGTTCGTGTGAAGAAAAATGATATTTTAAT
Organism: Bacillus salacetis; assembly: GCF_049177075.1. GTDB lineage: Bacteria > Bacillota > Bacilli > Bacillales > Bacillaceae_B > Rossellomorea > Rossellomorea salacetis_A. Next base: position 547,206 of record NZ_CP185377.1, read on the forward strand.
GAGTACAGTTGGTAGTAAAGTAGAAGTAACAAATTCCGCCGTTGGACAAATCGGAAAGGTACAAAAGAAATATGAGGGCGCTTTACTTAATCAAAACGCTGTAATTCTTCGTTGTAAGTCTAAAGATATAACAAATAATTTTTTGTTCTATTTTTTGAATAGTCATTCATATAGAAAGTATCTGGACTTATTTGCACATGGTACAGCTAACCAGGCAAGTTTGTCATTAAAGGATATTTTAGATTTTAAAATGCCACTACCATCTAGAAAGATACAAAATCAAATATCAGAATTCCTTGAACATAAAACTTCTGATGTCGAAACACTCATAGGAGACAAACAAAAGCTCATCGACCTGCTCGAAGAAAAACGTCAAGCGATTATTACTGAAGCAGTGACCAAAGGGTTAAATCCTGATGTGAAATATAAAAATTCAGGTGTACAATGGATTGGGGAGGTACCAGAGCATTGGGAAATAACTAAGCTAAAAAGATGTTTAAAAGTATTAAATGGAAAAGAAATAAAGAATGAAATAAGTATTGAGGAACCAATTGGTGTTGACGTTTATGGGTCAGGCGGGGTTTTTAAAAAGACAGATGAGTTTTTATATGAAGGTAAATCTGTTTTGTTTGGTCGTAAGGGTACAATTGGAAAGCCAATATTCGTAGAGGGGAGATTTTGGGCAGTTGATACCATGTATTTTACAAAGTTCTATAAAGGGATGAATTCAAAATGGTTTTATTATATGTTTATTGTTTTCCCTTGGGATGTATACATGACACAGACAGCCTTACCAAGTATTGTGGGAACTGATATTGAAAATGAAATATGGGCAGTACCAAAAGTTCAAGAACAGCAAGATATTGTAAAATACCTTGATACCAAAATATCCGACATTGATAAATTAATTTTAGAGATAAAACAACAAATAGAAAAGTTAAAAGAATACCGCCAATCTCTCATCTACGAAGCTGTCACAGGAAAAATTGATGTGCGGGATTATCAAAAAGTGACAAACTAAGGAGGGAGACTTGTGGCGATTGATTACAGTGAAAGAGGGTTTGAAGAAAATATTGAGGAAAGTTTGATACAATCTGGTTTTTCAGAGCGAAAACTAACGGGTCAAGCATTAGCTTCATTTAAGAAGTATGCAATAGATGTAGAAGTGCTTTTTCAATTTTTAGAAGTAACGCAAGAAAAAGCCCTAGAACAGTTACAAAAGGTGTATAAGGAACAGTACAAGGCTAAAATCATTGACCGTCTGCATAAGGAGCTTGGAAAGCGTGGTACAATTGATGTTCTCAGGCATGGTATTAAAGACTATGGTGTGACACTGAAACTTGCCTTTAATAAACCTGTCAGCACCATGAATAGAACTCTTATTGAACAATATGAGCGAAACATCTTTACTGTTAGTAGACAAGTGTTTTACAGCAGTAAGAATAACAACAGCATTGATATGATGGTTTCGCTTAATGGACTCCCCATCGCTGTATTAGAATTGAAAAACCAATTAACGGGTCAAACAGTGGAAGACTCAAAAAAGCAGTATCGGAATGATCGAGATCCAAGAGAGCTTCTCTTCGAATTTAAAAAACGTGCTATTGTCTTTTATGCCGTGGATACGGACGAGGTTTACATGACAACACAATTGAATGGAGAAAAGACCTTTTTCTTACCTTTTAACAAGGGAAATGAAGGGGGAAAAGGCAATCCTATTGTCTATAACGATTATAAGACATCGTATTTGTGGAAAGATGTCTTACAAAGAGACAGTCTTTTGGACATTCTCTTTCGTTTTGTCTATGTCAATCAAGAAGATATACTTGATAGCACTGGAGAAATTATTGATAAAAAGGAAACAGTTATTTTTCCACGTTATCATCAATTGGATGTAGTAAGAAAGATTGAAGATGATGTAACGGGTAAAGGTGTAGGACAGAATTATTTGATTCAGCATAGTGCCGGCAGTGGGAAAACGAATAGCATATCTTGGTTAGCTCACCGTTTAGCAAAGCTGCACAATCAAGATGATGAAGCGATGTTTAATAGTGTGATTGTTATTACTGATCGCAGGGTTCTCGATAAGCAGTTACAAGATGCTGTTTATCAACTTGAACATAAAGCCGGTATGGTAGAGAAGATTGATAAGGATTCATCACAATTAGCGAATGCCATATCAAGCGGGACAAGAATTATCATAACTACACTTCAAAAGTTTCCTTTCATAATGGAAAAGGTAGGGGACTTTGCAAAAGGTAAGTATGCAATCATTATTGATGAAGCTCATAGTAGTCAAGGCGGAAAGGCTTCCAAGGCAATGACAAATATTTTGTCTGATAAGTCTTTGGAAGAAGCGATTGAAGTTGATCGTATTGCAGAAGAAGAATTGGGAGATATGGAAGAAAAGATTGCTGAAATAATAGCAAAAAGTGGCCGCCAAGATAACATTTCATTTTTTGCATTTACCGCAACTCCGAAAGCAAAAACCATTGAAAAATTCGGTACATATGATGCAGAAGGAAAACCGCATCCATTCCATGTCTACTCTATGCGACAAGCGATAGAAGAAGGCTTTATTATTGATGTACTAAAGAATTACACCACATATAAAACCTACTACAAAGTAGCGAAGAGCGTGGAAGATGATCCAGAAGTGGTGAAAAGTAAAGCTACAAAACAAATTGCCAAGTATGTATCCCTACATCCACATAACATTGCTCAGAAGACAGAAATTATTATAGAGCATTATCGCTCTGTAACAAGGTATAAGATTGGTGGAAGAGCGAAGGCGATGGTTGTGACAGGAAGTCGTCTTCATGCGGTGAGATACAAACATGCCTTCGATAAATATATCAAATCAAAAGGCTATCATGATATGAAAGCAGTGGTCGCTTTCAGCGGTACGGTTGAAGATAATGGAATCTCCTATACAGAACCAGATATGAATAAATTTAGTGAAAAGGAACTTCCAGATAAGTTTCATTCAGATGAATACCAGGTGCTGTTAGTCGCAGAAAAATATCAGACTGGCTTTGACGAACCCTTGCTACATACAATGTACGTAGACAAGCCGTTATCAGGCATAAAGGCAGTACAGACATTATCAAGGTTAAATAGAACGTGTAAGGGTAAAAATGATACCTTTGTGCTTGATTTTGTAAATGATGCGGAGGAAATCCAAGAGGCTTTTCAGCCCTACTACGAAGTAACTGGATTAGAAAGCACCACTGATCCAAATGTACTGTATGACTTAGAGCGAGAGTTAGATGCATGTCAAGTGTATACAAAAGAAGAGGTAGAGGAAGTTTGTAAATTAGAATTTAACGGGAAAAAGAAGACAGCTAAAACACAAGAAAAGCTTAATGCCATACTTGATAAAGCTGTTGAACGTTTTAATAATCAAATTGAGAAAGAACAACAGGAAGACTTTAAAGGAGCTTCCACTAAATTTATCCGAACGTATTCCTTTATATTGCAGATTGCCCCATTTGGTGATGTAGAACTTCATAAGCTGTTCGTTTACTTAAACTACCTATTAAAGAAACTTCCGAGGCGAACAACTGATGACGTTTATTTGGCAGATGATGTTGCCTTACAATATTACCGTAATGAGAAAGTATTTGAGGGTAGTATCGCACTGAGTGTGGAAGGTGGAGCAGAACTACGTGGTACAAAACACGGAAAAGGCGGGGGAAAAGAAGAAGAGAAAGAAAGGCTATCCTCTATCATTGACCGGTTGAATGAGAGGTTTGGTACGGAATTTACAGATACCGATAAGCTTTCAAGAGACCAAATCAAAGAAGACATAATCAATAATGAAGATTTAGCAAGTAAAGCTCGTAACAACACGAAAGATAACTTTAAATTCTCTTATGAAAAGGCGTTTATGGACTTTGTTATTTCCAGAATGGGACAAAACGAAAAGTTCTTTATGAAAATGCTTGAAAACAGTGAATTTAGATCGTTTATTATGGATGATATGTTTGAAGAAGTATATACTGAATTGAATATTTCTTAATTCCGAACAATTCATTAATATCAGAATTAGGGCCTGCCCCCAGGACACTGACGTTTAACGTACCGAGGGGCAGGCCCTGCCTTTTACAAGGGAGGATTTCGACTAACAAACAAAAATTCAAATAATATTAAGGGTTACAATATTTTCTAAGTGTAATAAAATACATATATATTCTAAAACAATGGAGGCTAAAAAGAAATGGGAAATACAAAAGTTATTTCGTTTATTAATATGAAGGGTGGTGTTGGTAAAACAACAACTACTATTAATATTGCAGATACATTAGTAAGACATTTTAATAAAAATGTTTTAGTGATTGATATGGACCCCCAATTTAATGCCACACAAGCATTGTTTACAAAATTTAAATCAATAAACGAGTATGAAAAGTTACGGAAAGAGAGAAAAACTATTGCTAGTGTCGTAATGGAAAATAGGGGTAGCGGTGTAGCAATGGAAGCCCAGGCTTATACTCACGAAGATTTAGTGATTCAACTACATAGGACTACTAATGAAAAACAACTTTATTTAATTCCGGGAGATTTAGAACTTATCGATTATGAATCAAGTCGCCGAGGGGCTGAAAAGATTCTTGCGAGTTTTATAGAAGAGAATATCCTCCAAAATTATGATTTAGATTATATCCTAATAGATACTCCTGCCACGTACTCAATTTATTCACAAGCTGCACTACTGGCATCAAATTTCTATTTGGTTCCGATAGCACCTGACGTATTTTCCACACTGGGATATTCTTTACTACACAAAATAATGGGTAAAGATTATGCATTAAAAGGGCATGATATTTCAAATATAGGCATAGTCTTTACTTTATGTAAGGAAGATAGACATGGAAGAATAGCGATTCAAGAGTCTTTTGAGGAAGAACCACATTTTAGTAATAAATTATCAGAGTATGAAAGAGTCCGTACTGGAAGATTATCTACTTTAATGTATGATATGGAATATTCGAAAGAGGAAATAATAGAACTTTGTGACGAGTTTGTTAGAAAGGCAATTTGACATAAAGAGAGGTGTCAATATGAACTACATTAGAGATTTTTTAGAGATTAATAGTAAGGATACTAATGAGGAAGTGATAGAAAATCTTCTATTTCTTAGTGTAGCTGTACTAAGTGAGATTATACTAGATAGGCTCCATTTTGAAAAAAATAAAGACTTGAAAGAATTTACAACCGAAATACTTCTAGAGAGTTATAAAGACTACTTATTTGATTCTAGACCGGCGCTCTATGCGCGTATTATAAAGGATCTTAGGGATTATAAAATGAAAAACCAAGATCATTTTTTACAATTAGAACAGAACATACAAGAATTCTTATCTACTAAATATAATGAGGAATTTGAAGGTAATATCCAAAATGAGACTTCAAAAAAAACACCGAGCGGTGATAATAAGAAGCAAAAGAATGGCAATAAAAAAGTAATTGAGGGCTGGCGCTCTATAATAGAATCTTAAGCGAGTTGATAAAATGTTTGAAGATATAAAGCCTAGTTGGCAACAGGACTTTGAACACTATGAGAAGTTGTTAAGTGAAAGAGATCTTTTTACTAATACAGACTTGAGAGACGAGTTAGTGAAAATATATAAGAAAATATTTTTGTATACAACTTTTACAAGCCCTGTGACTAATCTTGATAAACGTAGTAAAGTTGAAAATTTTTTTAACGAATGTAAGAACAATTTAATTATTAGTTATGATTTAGCAAATGTAAACTATATCAATGCTTCAAAACAAATTTTACGTTCCGCTATAGAATCCTTTTTTAGGTTGTCGTTAGCTATAAGTAGGTATATTGAATACAAGGAAAATAAGAAACAAGGTCTTTTCTCTGTAACAGAGTCCCTACGTGAATTAAAAAGTATGCAGGATACTCATAAGATAGGGAGACTTACTAGATTTGTAATTGATTATTATAGTGGGACACCAGTGGAAGGATTATACTGTTGCTTATATGAATTATATTCAAACTTCTCTAGTATTGTTCATGTGAACACAAAAGAAAACTTTACACCACATAAATATCTCTCCGACTATATGAAATTTAATGAAGATGCGATTCAGTCGCATTTATCACAGCTGGAAGTAGTTGTAGATTGTATTATTCAAGTTATTTTTTACTTTTCATTTAATTTAATTGAAGAGCAGGTTGAGATTAAGAAACGAGATTTACTAGAGTTTGAATCTATGTTAAACGGTGAAAATTCCTTGGATTTAATTCAGGATTACTTCGAATCTAAAGTATAGAGATTGAAATTGTATTTAGTAGAGTTAACTGTTGGAAGAAATGGTACTTATAAAAGAGTTTTTTGTTTCCGAAATATCTTAGTCAGAAGTGGGGACTACCATTAGGAAGTCCCTCCCTTGAACCTGCCTACCTAGAGTCTACGAATCTAGTACTTAATTTGACATGTGCCATAGGCTTAGATGCAATTGCAAGCAATACCTCTATTGACAGGGACCCACTGCGAACCATTAAATATTAGCCTAACAGTTCCAGTGATTTTTGAAGTATTACATCTAGTGCAAAACCTTTTGGTTACTGGATGTGAATTATATTCAGGACAGGGACGACTTCGATGGAGCTCACTACTTCTAATAAAAATGAAATCATGATAGTGTGAATTTAAATGTGCGTAAACCTTTCTATGTTCCTTGGCACTTGATCCATGATGGGGAGTTGTAACAACAGATTTTGAATCTGTTATAGGAACTATCTGCCCTGGTTGAATAAAAGTAAAGGCTGTGTCAGCGGTGAAAAGTACATTAGGTTTCCCAATATCATTATACCGGAACACTAGACTCTCTTGGTTAATCTTTGTAAGATGTAATATTAACCCTCTAGAATTATTGTAAGGAACGATTTTTCTTTTAAGTTCTTTACAGTTTATTCCGAAAGTATTGTTTCCTACTGACTTGTTAACAACATTATTTGTGAATGAAAACCAACGAATTTTTGTTTTTCTCGCGGACTGTAAATGGTAGCTTAAGGTCACTATTTCATGTATAAGTCGAACTGCTATATCAACATTAATTTTTGAAGTAAGTGTTACAAGCTTACCGTCCTCATCTTCAACTTTAATAGAATCATTTCTGTTAATATTCTCAATTATTAACCCTTTTGCCTTTGATACTGAGATTCTTCCAAATATCTCTGGGAGCCAGATTTCTTTAATGAAAAATTTTTTTGATGACAGAGCATGTTTGATAAGCCCTAGAAGTCCTCGGATATGGTCACTGTCATAGTGAGTACATATCATAACATCTATATTATTAGTAACAGCTGTAACATTACCGACTGCATCACTCTCCTTAATTCCTCCATCTACTAGTAGGTGAAAGTCCTTGTCTTTTAACAAAAAAGAATCACCTTTCTTAACTAAGAACATTGTTAATTCCATACGGTTTCCCCTTTATAATATATTTTTATTAGCCCGAGGCACCAAATAAGAAGGCATCTTTTCCTCAAGCTCCCAGACAAAACTCATGGGTTTGTTCCCAGAGTGCTTAATATAATTGGCTGTCCCAAGAAAGATGAAAGGTGAAGGAATACTGCCTTTCTCTTTTTTGTATTCTCTGACAAACAGGGCTATCTTGTTTCCGGTCTGGCGGTGATGGATGTATCGCTGGCCGGTTGGGCTTTCTTCGCTGACTTTACTTTGGGTTTGCCAGTGGAACAGCTTTTCGTTTATGGCATAGTCCTCGTAAAGTGTTGATGGCGAGAAGTCTTTTTCTGATTTGTTCAGGGTGATGAAAAAGATGTCCAGGTTCTTGTCCTTGAAGTACTTGACTCCTTCCCGGAACGCCGGGCTTTGCTCTTCGTTGTTGTAGTCAAATCCAGCCAGCACTTGAGCAGTTGAGTAGCGGCTGTGGACTTGGAGCGGGCAAGGGAAGGCGAAGTTCGGCTTCAGCTCAATCGTTTCTAAAGAGTCATATAGAACCTCTATAATTTGTTTGATTTCCTCTTTAAACAGAGGATGCTTCAACACTTGTTCAAATCCTTCTTTTATAGAAGAGAGTCCTTCTTTTTCAGGATGGGCTTGATAAAAGGAGTAATAGAACATGTTCAGCATCAGTTCTTCTTCTTTCCCGTTCGCTTCACTTGTTTCCATATACTCTATTAAAAACTCCAGCAGCTTTCTTGAGTTGAGATGAAAGAGGTTCGGCAGGCGGCTTGTAAGCCACTGTTCTCCTTCATAGGTGAAACCCTCTGCAAGTCCCGCGTCCACTAACAAGCGGGAATAACTTCTATTTTTATTTCCTCCGTAAAAGTCATAGAGATCCAGGTGATAGCGCTCCAGGAAGTTTTTCAAGGTAACAGATTTTCCGGTATCGTGCTCAAAGGTTCTTAGTTTGGCTACCAGGTTTGCTTTGGTGTTGGCCCCGGCCTTGATGTTCCGCAGGATGTATTCCTTCGCTTGTTTTTCCAGCTGGACGAAGCAGCCTTTTGGCAGGTTGAAGAATCCGTTTTCGACATAGTACTGGACGGAGTGCTTGGATTTGCCGATCAGGGCTCTCAGTTTTTCTTCATACGAATAGTTGCGGTGGGCTTGTCCAACGAAATCCAGGACGGTCAGGCATTCTTTGTCCTCTGATAGACGAAGACCGCGTCCGAGCTGCTGCAGGAAGACGGTTAAACTTTCCGTTGGCCGCAGGAACAGCACGGTGTTGATTTCCGGGATGTCGATTCCTTCATTATATAAGTCGACGACGAAGATGAACTTGATTTCTCCTGAGACGAGCAACTGTTGAGCTTCCAGACGGGATTTACGGTCGGTTCCTCCATGCAATGCGATGGAAGGGATGCCGGATTTGTTAAAGAAATCGGCCATGTACTGCGCATGTGCAATCGATACGCAGAAGCCCAGTCCTTTTACATCGCTGATATCCGTGACATACTTCTGGACGCTTTGGACGATCTGTGAGCTTCTAAGGTGATTGGACGTATAGACATTTTCTAATTGCTTGGTATCGTAACCGCCTCTCGACCATTTCAGGTTTGAGAGATCGACGGTATCGGTGACACAGAAGTACTGAAAAGGGCTTAACAGCTTTTGATTGACCGCTTCGGTTAACCGCATTTCGGCTGCGATGTGGTCATCAAAATAAGAAAGAACACTTTTACCATCCATCCTCTCAGGGGTAGCGGTCAGTCCCAGGAGAATCTGCGGCTGATAATGGTTCAGCAGCTTTTGATAAGATTCAGCGGCGGCATGGTGGAACTCATCGACAATAATAAAGTCGTAGAAGCCGCTTTCGGTATGCTGATGAAGCTCCTTGCTGTTAAAGCTATCGATACTGATAAATAAGTGATCGAGAGAAGTCGGCTTGTGTGAACCAACAAGCAAGTCTCCGAAGTTCGGTTCCCGTAAAATCGCGCGGAAGGTGTTCAGGCTTTGTTTTAAAATTTCTTCCCGGTGAGCAACGAATAGAAGCTTTGCCTTCCCGCCGTTTGCTTTCCTGAAGCGTTTGTAGTCAAAGGCAGAGATAACCGTTTTTCCAACACCTGTTGCGGCGACCAACAAATTTTTATAGCGGTGATGAACTTCCCGTTCTGCCTGTAGCTTTTCCAGGATTTCTTTTTGATAGTAGTAAGGCTGGATGTCAAAGAGGTACTGAACCGATTCCTCAGCGACTTTGCTTTTTTCCAAAGCCAGCTTGAGCGTTAGGTTGTCTTCCTCATTTTCTCCGTTAAACGCTTTGAACTCCTTGTCATTCCAGTAGCTTTCAAAGGTGGCCTCACATTTTTTGAGAACATCAAATGAATCCTTCTCGGTTACCTTCACATTCCATTCGAGCCCGGAAGTTAGAGCGGGGTTGGAGAGATTGGAAGAGCCGATATAAGCCGTACTGAAGCCGGTCTCTCTTTTAAAAAGATAGGCCTTGGCATGCAGTCTTGTCCGCTGCACATCATAGGAAATCCGGATTTCGGTGTTGGGAAGCTTGCTCAACTCCTGGATCGCCTTATAATCCGTCGCCTCCATGTAGGAGGTCGTGATGACCCGGAGCCTGCCGCCACCCTCCGTGAATGTCTTCAATTCTTCTAAAATGATCCGCAGCCCGCTCCACTTGATGAAGGAAACGAGCATATCGATAGAATCAGAAGAGACGATTTCCTTCTTCAGTTCACCAAGCATGTTCGGCTCGTAGCTGGAGCCGGTGAATAAGGAGCTCTCAGAAATGGGTGTCACGGGACGGATGACTTCCTGATTCCCGATGCTCCGGATGGAGTTCATCTTGGAGTAGATATGTGTCAGGACTTCGCCTTCTTCGGCAATCTTCAGTCGTTCAAACTCCTGGCGGTCCAATCGCTGGCTAAGAATGGTGATGATTTCATTGCAGGTCTCGATCTGTCTCAGGAGAGCCTGCTGATCATTCCGCTCCTCATCGCGAACAGCTTTCAGAGCATTCCTCGTTACCGAACTGATGTAAGAAGAAAGGACTTTCCGCGCTTCCTCCACATCCAGAGGGGACTTGCCGATATCAAAATCCAAGTCGGAGCCAGACAGCTCGTCCTGAAGCTTCTTCGTAATGATTTCTTCATAGATTCCTTGTTTAAGCATGTTGGGGATCCTTTCCTAATATATGGGTTTATTTGGTATAATTATAATAACATAGATATAACTGGAATCGTGCGAGCGAATATAGGAGGTCCCAATGATTAAGAAATTCTTAGAACTCTCAAACCTTGAAACAACCATCAGCCTAAGACAGAAAGAACTGTTGGAGCTGGAAGAAAAGATAGAGGAAAAGAAGAGGCTGCTGAAGCGGTTAAACCGGAAAGCCCGCAGGTACGAAGAATATAATCGAGCTAAAGAAGAGGTTGCCGTGACGGGAGTGGTGGAAGTTGAGCCTGTTAGTGAGAAGAAGGTAGGGGCTATCGCCAAAACGGATTTGAAAAATCTTCTGGAAAGTGGACGTGTTCCGCAATCTGTGATAGAGAATTTGAAGAACAAAAGGTACTCCAAAGACACTTTTGACCTGAACTTCCCTTTGCTTAAGGAAATAACGGACATGGGTAAGGTTGATGAGCTAAAAAAGGATCATACTGGGCGCAATCGGTATTATGCTAAGCCTATTACAATTCAAGGAAAGAAGTATTTGCTGTGTTCTCAGTGGTATGACCCTAGTAAAACGAAGTTGATTAGGTGGATAGGGAAGTATTAATAAATAGGGGGATTACAATGGCAGCTTTAGATTGGGAATCAGAATACAAACTATTTTCTACAACGAATATTGATAACAGGGCTAATGCGGATAAGTTGTTTTTACGTTTTTTGATGGAAGTAGAAAAGAGCGAATTAGATCCGCGCAAAGTGTTCACTATTAAAGAAATCATGATGTTTATTCCAAGAAAGAGTTCAGGAATAAAGAATTATGCTACATACGGTTTTTCTTTTATGAGTATGTTGAGCACCCAAAAGAATCGTGACTACTTCATATTTGAGAATCCAGAAGTAAGAGACGAGTTTACAGCTCAGTGCCAAAATAGATTAAGAGATAACTACTATTGGAGGCAGCATTATTTGGGCGAAAGGGTAAGGGTTAATTCTAAGTATTTGAAGGTGTAAACGAACCTGGGGTCAGGCCACACCCTTTCTCAGGGCTACTGAAAAAAGGAAGGAATTGAACCAGGGCGATATGGGCTTATTTAAAAAGATAGTTACTCTCCTAAATAGACTCAAACAAGTGTTTTATTATTATGAGGATGATGATTTTTCGACTTCTGAGAAAGAATATATTGATAACATCAAGAAAGCTAATCCTTATGGACTTATTGTCTTAATGTTTGGTGGAATTTCATTCGCATTTGGACCACAATATGTCATTTTTCCAGTAGTAACTTTGACAGTAACCATACTTACAATTGGGACATTTGATAAAGAAAAAGAAGACAATCCTTGGACATTTATATTGGGGGCTATTCTATCTCTCACAGGATTATATATGTATATTGTTGGAGCGGTTCATATTCTGAATTAAGATCGTATATCAAGTGACACCTGTTCGAGGAGGAAACCATTTGAATTTAACTAAGAACAATGGGATTGAATTTCTTGATTTCATTAGTATGGATGAAGAAGATATATTAAAATATCAGCCACTGGCTGGTTCCTTTGCAGTGATTAAGTGTGAAGGTAAATATCTTATGTGTTACAACAAATGGCGCAAACAATGGGAACTGCCAGCTGGACGTAGAGAAGGTGATGAAACTCCAAAGGAATGTGCGATTAGAGAGTTATATGAGGAAACGGGACAAATAGTGAGCGATATAGAATTTAAGGGGTTATTAAAGTCAAAAAGAACAATAAGTGGCGAAGTTAGATATAACCCGGTTTATTTTACAGAAATGGAAAAGCTGCAACCTTTTATAGAAAATAATGAAACTACTGAAATAAGACTCTGGGATCTGAAAGAAGAATTAGGTTACTTAGATTCGGTTGATATAAGGATATTTGAATTTATTTAATATGGGACAGGAGGGACAGTTCACCTGTCCCTCTGTCCCGAAATAGGAGTAACTCATTTTTTATTCTCTTGAAGGTTTGCTTCGAATAAATCAATAATTTGCAGAAATCTCTCAGCCTCTCTAAAGGTATGGTCAGCTAAAAGGGGATGAATATTGCTTTTAATACGGCAGGCTTCAATTAATTCTCTTGCTGTTTTCTTAAAGTCCCTTAACGAAACGACTGAAACTCTGTTTTGATCCAGGAACTGATCCAAAATAGGTACAGTCTCTGATTGATGACGCATAGAGTCTAGATCCACCGCTTGAAACATCAGCTGGTCAAAATCATGGCTGAATTCTCTTGCCTGTTCCACTAACTGTCTTTCTGATGGATCCAGAAGGTGACCGATGAACTTGGCATGGTCCGCCATAATTTTCAAAAAGAATACATTTTCCTGAATCACATCATCCGGTGTAGGCGCCAGCCTTCCTTCATTTAACTCCTTTAGTCGATTAGCGAAGTAAGCTGCTTCTCTGCTAATGTGATCAATTAACAGCGGGAAATTGTTATGACGGATTTCACATCTTAGTGTTAAATCTAAGACCTTTCGTTTATAGCTCCATATGGCTGCTGCCGCTTGGTAAACTTCGCTGTTGAATGCTTGAACCTCACGCAAATCAGAATTTATCGTGAACCTTGATAATTTTTCCTCTATCCTTTCAAAAATAGTAATGAACCTTTTAGCTTCTTCAATCAGCTGTGCCTGCTCATAAGTGAAGCCCAAACTTAAGAATAAGGCATGTTCCTTCATGATCCTCGACCAGAATCGAATTTCATCCAACGACCTTACAACGAATGGATTTGTCATACAATCCTCCTTCTTTACGAATATTTCATTTAAATATATACGTGTAGAAAGATTGTCTCATTCTAATAGAAAATCTGGCTCCCTCCAAAAAATGGATACTTGTAGGGGACAGAAGGACAGGTACACTGTCCCATATCAAGGAACAAGTTTGAAGGGACAAGGAACCTGCCCTCCGTCCGACTTCTTTGCCTACTGAATCAATTTCACAGGAGAACTCAGTGCCAAAAATCGGGATCTTTTCCCTCATAATAGAAGATCTCTTCCAGCGGTAAGTTAAAGGGATGAGTAATGCGAAAAGATCTTAGAAGTCTGAGCTTAAAATACTTCATCTAGCTTATTACTTAGATATTCCCCAAAGGTGATTTTCCCCATTTTCCGCAATGAATTTGTGTTTTTACCATCAGAGATAGATTTGTAGAGTTTTCCTGGAAACGAAATACTTATAACTTTATTTGATTCGTTATTTTTTTTGATTTTCAGTTCAGCCATTTCTTTTAATGTCATAATATCTGGTCCGCCAAAATCCTCGGCTCTTCCTTGGGGCTCTTTTTCCGCTAAACCTATTAGATGACTGGCAAATTCATTAACATCAACACTTTGAAATTTAAAGTTTCCAGGGACAATATATCTTTTAAAGCGTGGTTTTGATATAAATAAATCTTCGACAAAGTTGTGGAATTGAGTGGCACGTACAATCGTATGAGGGATAGAAGAATTTTTTATCAATTCTTCTGCTTCATGTTTTTGCTTATAATATCTAAATGGTATTTCATCTATCCCGACAATTGACGGATAAATAAGATGTTTTATGTGGTTCATTTTACTTAAAAACTCTTTAAACCCTAAGACTTCGACCATTTTTGAATTTTTAATAGGACTTGTTGCTGCGTGTATAATGACATCTACATCTTTTACTGCTGATTCTAATCCTTCACCAGACGATAAATCACTATAAATCCACTCGAAATGTCCTATTCCTTCAGGTTTTCTTCTAGATGTTATTTTAACTTTATGATCGGAACCTTTAAGCTGCTTAATTAAAGTCGAACCAAGTTGTCCTGTTGAACCAGTTACTAATATCCTCACAGTAAACACTCCCAATCTAATGAATTTCCTCTTTATTGTCATATTCAGAATTTGGGTTTTTAATACTGCACGTTAGCCGAAGATACTTGATATCTCCTGCGTTTGAACCATACCTCTCTACACCTCTAGTTCTTTACGATTGTTTTACAGACAAAATACAAACCTTTACGTTATACACTCCTTGATACCTGTATACTTGGGTCGTACATAATTTTAAAAACATTAAAGGGGTTGGGGAAATGACAAAGACATTAAATATTTCATTGATTTTCGCTCTAGTATTTTCATTTTTTATTCCTGTTTTTGAAAAGGAAGAGAAAGCGACCGCAGCGACTGCTGGAACGGTGGTGCTTAGCGAGATTGCTTGGATGGGCACTACATACAGTTATTCGGATGAGTGGATCGAATTGTATAACAACTCCGGACAAAGCATTGACCTGAGTGGATGGTCGTTAAATGCCCAAGATGGGTCGCCTGCTATTGAGCTGCAAGGGCAAATTCCAGCGAACGGATTCTTTTTACTGGAAAAGACAGATGACGATTCGGTTGCCGGCCTGGCTGCTGATTTCATCTACAGCGGCTCGTTGGGCAACAGCGGCGAGGTTTTGGAATTGCGTGATGCCAGTGGAATGATAGTGGATACAGTTGATAGCTGGTATAGTGGTGATAATGATTCCAAGTCGACAATGGAAAGAGTGGACACCATGGCAGCAGGAACGACTGCTGAGAATTGGGGTACTGCCACAGCCGTTTATGATGGCGGGTATGGTACACCTTCCAATAGTTCGACAGTAAATGGCAGTGGTGCCGGTGATAATGTATGCGGCGATACAACGGAAAGTCTGAACAATGTCTCTAATGAACTGCATGCCATCAATGTTTACTTTAATAAGTGTGCGTTTACGGAATATGGCACCGCGGGAAATTCCGCCAATTATAATGTCAATCTGGAAGACCGATTGATTGAGCGCCTCAACCAAGCGACGACCAGCATTGATTTTGCCACTTACGAAATCAATTTGCCGCGGGTGGTGGATACATTGATCAACAAAGCAGCTGAAGGAGTGGATGTGCGTGTCATTGCGGATGCCAAGGACGCTGCCGATCCCCATTATGCTGATCGTTTTAACACAATGAGATTATTTATTGAGGAAATGGTACGGGGGAAAGATGGCGTTGTCGGTACTGACGATGATGTTCATGTCTTTTCTGATTCCGCCATGCTGGCAGTGGAGGATGCGGCCTTGCGAGCGGAACACGGGCTTCCTGCTGATCCAAGTGATTTCCCGCAAGTTACCGTTACAATCGGAAGTACTAATCAAACTGGCTATCTTTTTGTAGATGCTGAGCAAAAAACAGATGGAGATTATTATTCTCCAGGTATCCAAATGCATAATAAGTTTGCAGTGGTGGATGACACGTGGGTTTTTACAGGTAGTTGGAATTTCACTGTAACAGGGCTTTATGGTACGGAAGAAAACATGGCAAATGGAGTCCTCGATGGAAATCAACAGCATGTCGTGGAACTGCATGCGCCTGCCATTGCCAAGGCGTATGAAACAGAGTTCAACGAAATGTGGGGAAGTGACACATTGGCTCCAGATCCTATGGCTTCAAACTTTGGAACAGGCAAGGCAGACAATACGCAGCATCTATTTGATATAGGCGGTAAAACGGTTGAAGTGTATTTCTCTACTGGCGATGATGCGCTTGGCCGCATGAGAGACTTGGTGAAAAATGAAGCTGACATCAATACATACTTCTCGATCTTTGCGTGGAGTGACCAAGGACTTGTCGATGAGCTGAAAAATAAATACGAAGGTTCCTACAATGATATGGAAGGTACGCCTACGGGGTTCGAGGTGAGAGGGGTATTCGACCCAAGCTTCTGGAATCAATGGTGGAGTGCCAGTGTGGAAATGACGGGCAGAACCGGCAGCCAGGCAAGCACAGATAATCCCAATAACCGCTGGGCTAATCCGGCACCGGTCTATCAAGCTAATGAAGATCGTAAACTTCACAGCAAGACGATGTTGATCGATGCCGACACTTCCAGTGACCCAACCGTGATTGTCGGTTCAACCAATTGGAGCAACAATGGCAATAATGTGAATGATGAAAACATGTTGATCATCCACGATGCGGAAGTGGTGAATCAATTTGTTCAGGAATTTAATGCCCGCTACATTAATGCAGGTGGAAGTGTAAACTAGTATCCGTTACTTGGGAGTGCAGTTCAGTTTTGGAGTACAAACACACGATTTGTACCCTTAATTGAGCTGCTTTTTTTTGAAATTAAGGACCTCATTCGCGAGGTGATGTATAAATAAGGGAAGAAATTACCCTTAAACTGCAAAAATGACTGAGTTAGCGATGAATAAGGGAAGAATTTCCCCTTATCCCTGGCTCAGCACCCCATTTTTCATGATTTTTAAAGGAATAGCGGTAAATAGTTCCCTTATTTCACCTATTTTTACTGTCATTAGAAAAATAAGGGAAGTTTCTCCCCTTATTTTTCATGTTGCTAGTTTCCTTGATTTAATGACCGTGCTTACCGTTAGAAAGAAATTCCTCCGTAGAAAATATTGTGGCAAATTCCTTATGAAGTGTCCCGATGGAAACATCATAAACGGTTTGAGCGTCTATATAGTTTCCCGTGTGATCATATAACCCAAAGGCAGCTGTTGCATCAGAAATAAGAATGGTTTCAAAACCTAGGTTGGCACTCATCCGAACGCTGGTGGAAACGCAGTGAGGGGTTGTGAGTCCCGTGATAATGACTTTTCCCACACCACGATCATGTAAATGCTTTTCTAAGTCAGTCCCGATAAATGCGCTATTTACTTGTTTCTGAATGATTTTCTCGTTTTTCAGTGGTTTTACGATGTCTTTAATCGTGCTGCCAGCTTCAGCATGGTAAAAAAGGGATTGGGGTTTTTGAGAAACATGCTGAATGAAAATCACCTCATCACCTTGATTTCGCCACTGATCTAGTAATTTCTTAATATTCTCTTCAGCATGAGGATTGTTTCTATGTCCCCAACTTGGATCGTTAAAAGCATTCTGCACGTCGATGATTAACAATGCCTTATTCATAGAGCACCTCTTTCTTCATATAATCAGCTGACAGGACAATATCCGGCTCCTTTAGGCCTCCTAACAAGTTCTCCTGAACAGTTCGGACATACTCCCGACATTTCGGTCGTACAGTCTTCACAAAACGTACATTCATGGACACATATATAAGCATTTCCCTTCAATTCACTTTCGCATCTCTCACAGCGGGTCTTCATTTCCAATCCCATTTACAAAACCTCCTACATTAGATATACATATAATTCTAGGTAAAAAATAAAACTCACAACATACTTTTCTTAAGGTATTTAGCTTGGTAAACTTAATAAAAAAATGTATTTTTTAAAAATTCTTTAAAAAAGAAGGTAGCATTATGGACCCCATTAATCGGCAAATACTAAATGTTTTACAAGTAGAAGGCAGGATTTCAATGACAGAGTTAGGCAAGAAAATTTCTTTATCTGTTCCTGCGGTCACAGAACGGGTGAGAAAGCTTGAGGAACAAGGAGTCATTACAGGATACAGGGCAGTGATTGACAATTCGAAGATTGAAAAGCCGGTTCAAGCATTCATATTTATTAAAACGCATCGATGCCAAGCATTCAGAGAGTTTTGCAAGGAAAATCCTATGGTTATCGAATGTCATAGGTTGACTGGCGAATACAGTTACCTCGTTAAGATCGTTACCGAAACGTATAAGTTGCTGGAAGAGTTTATCGACTTATCGATGGAATACGGTGAACCATATACAATGATGAATCTTTCTTCACCTGTTACTAATAAAACCATGTGATGGTCCTGGTTTTTTAGAAAAGATCCTGCTGATACAGCTTTTTTTTAGTTTTCATCCACCCTTATCTATAAAGGAAATCAGGCAGTATGGGGAGAATTATTTAGTTAGTCAGTGGTCAACATGACGATTATCTGATTCAAATTGGAGGTTGGGAAATGAAAAATGGCAGAATCGAAGAGTACGCCAGATTGCTGGTCAAAACTGGGGTAAACCTGCAAGAAGGGCAGTTGTTGGTGATTTCTTCACCCATTGAAACAGCAGAATTCGCCAGGATGGTGGCAAAGGCAGGGTATGATGCAGGGGCAAGGGATGTAATTGTCAAATGGAATGACGACTTGATGGAAAAGCTTCGTCTTCAGTCTGCACCGGAAGAGGCTCTGGAGTATTATCCCGACTGGGAGAAGGACTTCTACAATCACTCTGCAAGGCAAGGGGCGGCATACATAAGCATTTATGCGGAAGATCCCGGCGTTTTCAAGGATGTGGATGCAGACAGGATTGCCAAGGTCCAGAAAGTGAGGGGGCCTGCGGTCAAGGAATATAGAGAGCGTCGTATGAGCAATCAAAACCGCTGGACGGTCGCATCGGCAGCCACCGCCGCTTGGGCAAGGCAAGTCTTTCCGGGGATTGGTGAAGAAGAAGCAGTAGAGAAGCTTTGGGACGTGATATTAGCATCTGTCAGGGCTGATGTTGAAGATCCTGAGAATGCCTGGACAAATCATAAGGAATCCTTTAGGGAAAAAAAGAAGTTCATGAATGAGAACCAATTTATCAAGCTTCACTTCAAAAATTCTATCGGGACTGATTTA
The DNA here is from genome assembly GCF_049177075.1 of Bacillus salacetis. Taxonomy (GTDB): domain Bacteria; phylum Bacillota; class Bacilli; order Bacillales; family Bacillaceae_B; genus Rossellomorea; species Rossellomorea salacetis_A. The sequence goes on from NZ_CP185377.1 coordinate 566,331, forward strand.
GTGGTCGAGCTGCCTGAAAACCATCTGTGGATTGGAGGGTCTGAAACCGCAGCAGACGCAGTCGAGTTTGTCGCCAACATGCCGACGGAAGAGATTTTTACAGTTCCAATGAAGACCAACGTCAACGGTAAGGTAGTAGCATCAAAACCACTTATTTTCAATGGGAATTTAATTGATGATTTTTATATTGTATTCAAAGACGGAAAGGCTGTGGAGTTTGAAGCCCGGGAAGGACATGAAACTCTAAAAAATCTGATCGAAATGGACGAGGGTTCATGTTATCTCGGTGAAGTTGCCCTTGTCCCGTTCGACTCGCCGATTTCGAGGCAGGATATCCTTTTTCTAAACACCCTTTTTGACGAAAATGCTTCCTGCCATCTCGCCCTTGGGAAAGCGTATCCTATCTGTGTGAAGAACAGCCAGCATTTAAGCGAGGCTGACCTTGAAAAAATCGGGGTCAACGATTCAATCGTCCATGCTGACTTCATGTTTGGGACAGAGGACCTCGAAATTATCGGAACAACCGCAAAAGGATCGCAAGTCCCTGTATTTGTGAAAGGAAATTTCGCTTTTTAAAAAGAAACGGCAATCCCTCTAAATCGGGGCTGACCCTACTGTACCGGGTCAGGCCCCGCCTTTCTTAAGCTCATCAATCTCTCTTTTAATCAGTGCTAATGAAATTTCGAATGCGGTTATCCGCCTTTTTGCTAAGGTGATTTGAGATTTATATCTGCCAGGGTTATCTTTACCTTCAAACGTTTTGACTGTTTCCCTTAACTTGTGCAAAGTTGAATCAATTTGACGTTTGGCTTCTGTTAATTCCAGTTCAGTAAATTCCATATTAAAACCTCCTATTCTTCTATAATAACGTGCCGGCAATGGGACAAGGAACCTGTCCCTCCGTCCCATTTTAGTTCAGCCGTCCTTTAATTAAGAATGAGTATGATTTATCGCGTGAATTATCTGATTTTGAAACTAATCATCTTTCTTTTCGTATTTATTTAGAGAAGGAAATCTTAAAATGGAGATCGGCCACTTCGTTATGTTGAATTATATAAAAATTCAAGGAGGCGAATTTTATGGCTGAAGGTATGTTTTTACTAATGATTGTGTTAATAACTGTAGTAATCATCGGAAAGAGAAAAAAGAAAAAGTAAAGAGGATATTGACTAATCAATGCTTAATCCAAGGGCGTTGCTGAACAAGCAGCCGCCCTTTGTTCAAGTAAAGGTGGAGTAATGCTTAATAGAGAATTGTCAGGTCGCTACTCACCCTTGCTCTTTTGTAAAACCCTTTCAAGGATAAATTTAATTAAAACTGCCTTTCCGATATAAAGCGGAACTGAATAAATATATTTCCAATTAGTTAATTCATAAATATTTATTTTAACAAAGAGCGGTTCAGCTAAATATGCATATAAAAAGGCAGTTACAATATTAGCAATGATAAAGGATTTCCACTTTGTAAAGTATTGATAAACAAGCATATGGAACACAGGTAATACTGAAATATCTATTGGATTTAACCTTGGTATAATATTTATGAGTTGATATGGATAGTCCCATAAATTAAGTTCAATCCCCAAATCGTCTAATATGATGATGAGGATTGACAACATGGTTCCAAATAGCCACACTTCTTTTATTCTATTCTTATCCACTAAGAACCACCAGATGATCCAAGGTAAGAATAGAACGCTTAGTAAAAACCACCATTGAGGACTAAATAGATCTTGATGTATAAAGTTTTCATATCTCATCTCTAAAAGTTGCTTATGTACATTGTCTATTTCTTCTTGAGTTGGATATCTCATATTATCTATTCCTTACTGATTTAATAAGCATAGTATGACCAATAAATTTCAATTTACTTATCCAACAAACGCGGGATGAATGGAATGGCGTCTCAATTATATAGGATCAATCGTAAATGACAGCTTTTCCTTGTTCCCGCAGTGTTTTTAAAGAGGTAAGCATATGATTGATTTGTTCATCGGAATGTCTTTCCCATGAGCCTAGTTCGGCGACTATTTTAAGAGGCGATTTGGACCTATAAGAACGCGTTGGGTTTCCGGGAAACTTTTTGTCGGTTACATTCGGGTCATTTTCGAAAGCACCTGTAGGTTCTACAATGTAGATTCTTTCTTTGGATGAAGACCTTGCCAATTCAGCACCCCATTTGGCAGCTTCCAGTGTGGCCGTGAAATAGATATAGTTCGACTTCTTATCCTGGTAATTTGAAAGGTGCTGCGGTTCTAACATGTCGCCGATATTCAGTTCTGCTTTTGTTCCATGAAAGAAAGGCCCTTTATCCAAAACATTGTCATTCATATTGACACACCCCGAATTCTTTAGATTTGTTTCTACAGTATAGGCCAGGAACGCCGGAAAGAGTAGTCTATAAATTATTCGTTTTTCGTTGTATAATATATATGTAGAGAGAAGTATACTGAACGTCACATACATACATTAAAATGCAGCCTGATTTCTTAGTTTATACTTAAGAAATTGGGCTTTTTTTATCTTATACAATCGGCGGGAGTGATCAAAATTGAAGACAGGGTGGGAAAGAAACAAGCCGTTTATCAGTCCGGATCATCAAACGGTAACTCATATGCTGCAAAACTTTTTAAATGGAAGAAAGATTGTCCAAATAGAGCCTCTGGGCGGCGGACTTAGCAATTCGAATTTGAAGATCATCGTCGATAATAAAGACACGTTTGTTTTGCGTATATACAATGAGTCTGGAGTAAAAGCGAAAGTTGAAATGAAGGTTCTGGAACTTGTTGAAAACACCCTTCCAGTACCTCGAGTCCTTTATTATGACTTTTCGTTGTCTCAATTTAATTACCCATTTTTACTATTAAGCTGGGTGGAAGGTGTTCAGCTGTCAGAATTATTTTTAACCGGGGATGAAGCATCACTATCGAATGCAGGGTATGAAGTAGGCAGATATTTAGCAAAGATGCATTCTATCCAGTTTGCCTCACCAGGTTTCTTTGATGAACACCTCAACATACAACCATTCGAACTATCAGGTTCAGAATCCTTCAAGAGTCTCATAGATGAAATGATCAGTGGAGGGCCAGTGACGGAAAGTCTAGGGTCGGAATTGATTCGCAGCATCATGGAGTTTACAAATGAACAAGCGCATCTAATAGATGATATAGGCAATAAATCTTCTTTAGTACATAGCGATTTTAACCCTTTGAATATCCTGATTCAAAAAGAAGGGAACAGTGTCAACGTAACGGGCATTTTGGACTGGGAGTTTTCTTTCAGCAATTCGCCATTGATTGATGTGGGGAATATGCTCCGGTATGAGAATATACAGGAGTCTTCATTTATCAAACCCTTTATATCAAGCTATCTAAAAAATGGAGGAGTCTTACCGCAGAAATGGCTGCAACAAGCAAAACTATTGGATATCATCGCTTTATTAGATCTTGCCAATAAAAAGGATTGTGGAGATACTCGTCTTCGTGATATCAAAGAACTTCTTGGCAAGACGATGATGGAGTGGGAACTATATTCTACTTTTCAAGAAACCATTAAATAAATCTGTCGAGTGGAGTATCTTATGAAGTGGAGGATGAATTTTTGCATGAGTAGTATCGGACGGGAATACTTAGATGTTGTGATAAACCAGCTAGAAGCACTAAAAAAGAGAGCAGAGGAGGCATTTATCCAGCTATCCGACGAAGAATTGCATTGGAAGCCAAGCAGTGAATCGAATAACATAGCTATTCTAATTCAACACCTTAGCGGGAATATGAATTCAAGGTGGTTGAGTTTTTTAACTACCGACGGTGAAAAAACCACTCGTGACAGAGATAAAGAGTTCATTGACCACAGTTCAACTAGAGAATCCCTCATGGAGCAGTGGAATGCTGGATGGAAGTTACTCTTGGAGACAATGAAAATATTGAAAGAGGATGACCTGCAGCGAATTGTAACTTTGAGAAATAACCCCAAAAGTGTACTTGCTGCTATTCAGATAGAAATTGCTCATATAAGCAATCATATCGGTCAAATCCTTTATATTGGAAAACAGATAAAAGATTCGGAATGGATTATCCTCAGTATCCCTAAAAATGGCTCTAAGGAGTATAATCTTAAAGTCTCAGCTAAAGAAAGATAAAACAAAGGTCTGATATTAATTTGCTTTTACACAAATAAGAAAGGGTGTTAGAAATGGAGATACGCAATGTGGAAAGCTCTGATTATTACGTCATCTCACCTTTGATTAATGAATGGTGGGGAGGCAGGCAAATGTCCGATATGCTGCCGAAGTTGTTTTTTGACCATTTTAATAATACTAGTTTCATTGCCGAAAAAGACGGTCAGATTATTGGCTTTTTAATTGGTTTCCTATCTCAATCTCATACAGATGCTGCCTACATACATTTTGTTGGCGTTAATCCTGATTACCGTAAAAATCATGTTGGAAAGCAGCTTTATAATGAATTTTTCAATGTGGTAAAAGAGAGTGACCGAAAAGTTGTCCGTGCCGTAACTTCACCAGTAAACAAGGTTTCTATTGCCTATCACACGAACATGGGATTTGAAATTCTGAATGGTGACAAAGAAGTGGATGGAGTACCGGTTTATTCTGATTATGATGGACCAAACCAAGATAGGGTGTTGTTTGTGAAGAGGATTGATTAACCAAAGGACATCCAGAGTTCAGAATCCAGGAAATTATCAGGGTAACAGATGAAGAATTAGGACCCTAATAAAATGGGATTTTCACTGAATATTGAAACTTTTCCTGCTCCCATCCGTAAAAGTAATTAATTGGAGGGGTTTTATGAAAAAATTATTTATTCTTGTCACTATATTGTTTCTGGCAGCGTGTGGGAACAGCGGGGCTTCGAGTAATCTCGAGGATTTTGATAACTCAAACTTGAAAGACGACCTGCAGGAGGAAGCCTTTCAATCAGAACTGCCTACGAAAATGCCTTTTGAAGTGAAAGGAGCCACTTTTACTCCGACTCCAGGAGATCAACGAGAGGTCATGCAGACTTTCCAATTCGAAGGCGTGGATGGTCAGTTTATGGATTTGAAAACCAATAGTGGCGAAGTTCACTTTTCAGGAACTGATAATGATGAGCAAGTAGAGATCGGTGATCACGAAGGTACTTTTGGAAAAACTGAAAATGGTTCATTGAGTCTTCATTGGGAAGACGGTGATCTGACCTATCATTTAATGGCAAATGGTGATGAAGTTACGAAAGAAGAGTTGATCGAAACCGCAGGATCATTTGAATAATTTTTTAAAGTATACCATAAAAAAGGGGGCTTCCAGGTTATTGGGTAGCTCCCCTTATTCCGTTATAGGAGGGGGATTATGAAGTTAAATATAAGAATCGTTACTCTTATGGCTTTGTTACTTTTGTCAGGATGCACAAACAGCGAACCCGTTTCTATTGAAAGTGAGATATACAGTGTAGACCCAGAGAATAAAACAATCATTGTGTATGTTGATGATGAATTGACAAAGTCCCAAAGAGAAACCCAGAACTTTGATGAAGAAGAAAAAAATATTGAAGCCTTCTTGGTTCGAGCTGAGGACGCAGAGGTAACAGGGGACGTGAAGTCTTTTGAGGACTTGAAAATGGAACAAAAGGTGACGGTCGAGATTAAAGGGAAGTATGAAAAAGAATTGGTAACGGCAAATGCCCTTTTTGATGAGAGAGAAGAACTCCCTGATTATGTTGCTGAAAAAGTGACAGTCACTCCTTATTCGAAAGAAGATCTTGTAGAGGAAATGACAGCGGAAAAAGGAGAATACGCTCTATATATTTACAATCCAAAGCCCAATGAGGAGGGGGGATACAGCCCGCCTGAGACAATGGAACTTTTTCATTCGATGTCGATGAACATGTCTGCCAATGAAGTCAAAAACACAAAGCAATTGTTAGAGCTATATGATGACGCCCCGACTTATATTGTCACAGATCACGAAGGCATCATCTTTAAAACCGATGATGAAACGGAACTCAATGAGTTTGCCAAGACACTGGCAAAAACCGAAAATAATTGAACCAACGTTATTTTGCCGAAGTATTTAAGGTTTTCTGCTAACGGAAGTTTAGGGAGGTTTTCAAGTTGATAAGAGAATTAAGGAAAGATGAAGAGCTGCCGTTAGAGTTGTTATTGCTGGCAGATCCATCAGAAAAGCTTGTCAGAGAATACGTTTCAAGAGGTAAGTGCTTTATTATGAAACAAGATGAAATAATAGTAGGTACATATGTCCTTATTCCAACCCGGCCAGAAACCGTTGAAATTGTAAATGTAGCTGTGGATGAAAATTATCATGGTCAGGGCTACGGAAAACAGCTTGTCCTCCATGCCATTGAAACGGCAAGACGTGAAGGCTATAAAACCATTGAAATAGGAACGGGAAATTCAGGAGTTGTTCAATTGGCGCTTTATCAAAAATGCGGTTTCAGAATGACTTCCATTGATCGTGATTTTTTTGTCAGGCATTATGATGAGCCCATATTTGAAAATGGTATTCAAGTCATTGATATGGTTCGACTTTCACAAGATTTATAGAACAAAACTTTAATAGGTAAGGGGGATAAGCGATTGATCGGAATAAGTATAGCGACAAAGTGGGAATTTGAAGCGACATTGGAGTACTTCAGCATAAAAGATAACGAACGTTTCGGTTATCCTTATGGCGAGTATTTCATGAGAACGATTAATGAAACGGAGCTTGTTTTTTACAGTACCGGTGTACGGAAAGTAAATGGTGTTGGCGGCAATCAGTATATGATTTCCAAATTTAATTTAACGAAAGTCATCGTTGCTGGAACATGTGCAGGAATCGATGATCAGTTCAGTAATTTGGATGTTTTTGTCCCCGATAAAGCCGTTCAATATGATTGCACTGTAAAAGAAATCGAGCCTTTTATTAAAGAATCCTTCATAGTCGATATTGACCTATCCCAATATGGGAATGATTTTCATACCGGAACCATTGGCACGGCTGATAAAGCAGTGGTGATGTGGAAGGACTATTTAGAACTGAAAGAGAACAACATAATCATAGCCGATACAGAAGCAAGTGCAATCGCTTATATCTGTAAGAAGAATGAGGTCGAGTGCATTATCATCAAAGGAATATCTGACTTCCCAACAGAAGAAAGTAACTCCGATCAATTCGAATCGAACACGGAACAAATGAATGTTTATTTAGAAAACACCCCTAAAGTCATGAACAAGATATATGGTGAATATTTAGAGAGGTTTATTTAAATAAGAAGGGCTCAATCAAACCATAGAGGAGAGAGTGAAACATGATTTTTCGAAGAAAGATGTACAAAGTCGCTCCAAGTATTTTAAATGATTTTAACGAGCATTTTAATCAGACGCTTCTGCCGACTCAGCTTAAATACGGTGCTAGGTTAGTTGGCAGATGGATGACTAAAGATACTGAAGGTGTTATAGAAATCTTTGCGATATGGGAATATGATAGCCATGAAGAATATGAAATCATTGAAAATAAAGTCAAAAGTGATGAAGAACACGTTAAGCGTGTCCAGAAATGGTTTCAACAAATGGGCGGCCGAGAAAAATTGAAAGAAGTGTTTTTTAGTATTGACCAGGATTTTATAGAAACAACCGTTCCTTTAGATAAAACGATCATGTCTCATAAGTAAATCTGCTCGCGTTGCTGACCAGGCAGCATCAAAAGGAGAAGGTGAATTGACACATTTAGAAGAAAGATTGGCTGAAAGAGGTTTAAAGTTACTAAAAAAAGAGGCGATCAATGGGTCTCACGCAGGAAGAATTTATAGAATTGAAGCTGTCGATGAAGAGAATCAAAAGGCGAACCTGGTCTATAAAGAGTATGAAACCGACCGGAACAATGAACTCCACCTCTACTTAAAGTATTCAGACCTTATTAAACAATTCAATAAAGTGGTAACAGTGTGGGATTCCCGGCCAAAGGCTATTCTTATGCATGACTTAAATTCCCCGCTTAAAAAGGACTTTGAGTTACGATCAGGTTCTGATAAGCGAAACTTGATAGAAAGAATTTTAGATAGACTAGCTGTACTACACAGTTTGAGTGTCGGCAAGAATGCTAACGGATTACCCACTCACGAAACTACATCCGATTGGCACGAATGGTGCGTTGACCAAATGAATCGCTTATGTGAACAGAACCACTGGACTAAGACAGAATGGATTAAAACCATCAACAATGCTTATGAGCAATTAGATTTGAAAAACTTTCAGCAGCAGTGTCCACGAGTAATAACTCACGGAGACCCCCACCTGGAGAACATCTTCCTGAAAGATGGACAGATATGGTTGATTGACTGGGAATGGGCAGCGTTGAGTTCCCCCTTAAGGGATATAACAATATTGTGCCAAGATTTATATGACACGCGGTTGATTCAATTTGTAAAAGAGTCCTATCAAAAGGTATTACACAACAATGACTTCCATATCCCCTCAGAAGAATATCAACGAGATTTTAATTACTTTTATATTGACCATACCACTATGATGCTGGCGTGGGAGATTGAAAAGTATCTTCAAGAATATACATCCGAAGAAAAAATCAAAGAAATTATAGAATTCAAGATCCGGGAGATTAACAGGGTGACTAATGAATTAGGAGTCTCTTAAAGTGGGCAATAACAGGAGATAAGTTAAGCGATCCTCCGGATATAGCCTATCTTCAATAATGGGGAATGGTTAATTGAAGAAGGACGTTCTTTTGCAAATTTTTTAAGGGGGGAGTTAACTTGAAGAGAGTACTTCCGACATTTAGTGGTGTTCTGATTGTTGTATTAGGAATAATATTAATGTTCTATCAAACTCAAAGAATGGAACAATCAAGGATTTTAGAAGAAAAAAGACAAGAGTTAATGGATAAATTAGCAAATAATTTAAGCCATTTTAATCCTGTTCTTGATGATTATGTTGATCCTGATTACAAAACGACGAGTGCCTCCAAAGTTAGTTCCAAAGGGCTAGTTGAATTAGATAGAGGGTTGGCAAAAAATGAATCTCCTTTCGGGAATTATATTGTTATATATGATTTAAATAATATGGAAATTGTTTCTGAAGAAATTAAAGTGACTAACCCTGATTATTCTGAAGAGTGGCGGGACTTTCAAGAGGAAAACAAAAATTGATTTTCATTAAGCAATTAGGATATATAAAGAGCAGCCAATAGCCCTCTGGCTTTGTCCTTCTTCTTCAATAAAAGGGGGGACGAAATACGTCCGAAACTAAATACTATTGGATAGCGTCTAACTTTTAGAAAATTAAATATAGGGAGGAGTATCAAGATTGGTTGAAAAGAAAAATGAGGTATTAGAATGGGTAAAAGCATTGGGGTTCGCATTACTAATTTTATTCATAGTTCGTACCTTCTTAATTACACCTATTGTAGTTGAAGGGGCTTCAATGAACACTACATTACATGACCAGGATCGAATGGTTGTCACTAAGTTTGGAGAACCAGAAAGATTTGATATTGTTGTCTTTCACGCCAATGCTGAACAAGATTATATTAAGCGTGTTATCGGATTGCCTGGCGATAGAATTGAGTATAAAGACGATACACTATTTATTAACGGAAAAGCATATAATGAACCATTTTTAGATAAGCAAAAAGAAAACATTAAAGGTGACCTGACAAAGTCATTTAAATTGGAAAATACAGCTGTTGGGCAGTCGACTGTACCTGAAGGTCACTTATTCCTTATGGGGGATAACAGAAGAAATAGTACTGATAGCAGGGAAATAGGAGCAATCCCCATAGATGAGGTAGTAGGAACCACAAAAGTTGTATACTTTCCCTTTAAAGATATCAGGATAATTGAAGATTAGGAAGTATTCATTTTTGGGACGCTAATGTAGAAAAACATTAAATAGAGGTGCTGCTATATAGCGTCAGCGCCTCTTATTTTTTCACTCATTTCGAACTCCTAAATCACCAGCAAAAGGCATTGTGGAGGGTGGGTACTTTTTTTTATTTACAGAAGCATCAGGGTACCGGAGATCAGGCCCCGTTTATAGAGGAAACAATAGTTGAAGGTCTGGGAACGATTTAAGATAGGGGTGAAAAGTTGTGAAAGAAATGGTAAAAGGAACGTTCAATCAACTTGCAAAGGTTTATGAAAATAGTGTGGACACAACCAGTTTGTTTAATAGCGAATATGAAAGGCCATCAATGATAGAGCAGCTGCCAGAAAACTTAAAGGGTAAAACTGTATTGGATGCTGGCTGTGCTGCCGGCTGGTATACTTTCCAACTAATCAATAGAGGTGCTAATGTTACGGCAACTGATATTAGTCCTGAGATGGTTAATTCTACAAAAAGGCGTGTTGGGGAAAAGGCAAAGGTTATTTGTATAGATTTAGAGGATGAACTACCTTTTGAAAATGATTCTTTTGATTTTATTATAAGCTCACTTACTCTGCATTATTTAAAGGATTGGGATTATACCTTTCGTGAATTTCAAAGGATTTTGAAGCCAAAAGGTACCCTTTTGTTTTCGGTGCATCACCCAATTACAGACATAAAGTTACTCCAAGACCCTCAATATTTCTCAACTGAATTAATAATAGATAAATGGAATAAAGAAGGTAAATTATATGAGGTGCCTTATTATCGAAGACCTCTAAGTTATATTTTGAACACAACCCTTAAATATTTTTCCATTGAAGAAGTAGTTGAGCCCCAGCCTACAAGTGCTTTTAAAGAAAAGGCACCTAAAAGTTATGACCGGCTTATGAAAAGTCCACAATTTCTAATTATCAATGCGATCTCAAGTTAATAAATTTATTGAAGTAAGGGGGCATTAGCTGAAGATCGATTATCCGATCTCCGGCTTTTTCTTTCAAAATGACCGCGAAGTGTATGGAAATATTATAAATACAACTATTGAATGTGTATGACTACATAGAGTCTGAAAAACGCAGGATCGATTCAGAATTCGAGGGGTAATTTAGTTATTTTCAAATACAAGGAACATAACTAAATGAAATAGCAGTGGTTTTGAACTTAACTTTTTACAAAAGGGATAGATGAAGAGAACCACACAACTAGCGATGACGCTTGCTCAATAGCAGCGTCTTTAAATCTATATAAGAAAAGTGAAAGTTTAGTTTAATAAGGAAGCCCGTTTTGGAGAGGATAACGCTAAAAGTCAAAACGAGGTGAATTAATATGATTAAACAATGCTTGATTCTATTTGGACTAACATTTGTTTTAATCCCGCAGCAATTTGTTCGGGCGGAGTCAGCTCCAAAGGCAGAAGCTATTTATGTCACAACAGAAGATATTGTTTTAGACCTTATTATACCGATTATTGATAAGAGAGTAATAAAAGAGTATGGAGGTAGTCCTCACATTTACTGGAAAACACAAAGAATCGTCGGAGTAACCTACAATGACAATCATTCGTATGATGTTGCTGTAAGGATTAATATTCCTTCCGATAACGATAATGCAAAAGAAGATTTAGTCACAGTAAGAGTATCCCCTTCCTGTGACAGTGGCAAAATTAATAAACAGGTCTGTGATCACGATTTCAGAATAGAAATAGTTGAATACAAACACATTTCTAAATAAGATATAACCCTCTGTGTTCAAGTAAAGGGTGCGTTAATATAAGAACAAAGTAGTTCAGTTTTGGAGTGCATAAACAAGCTTTGTACCCTTAATTGAACTGCTTTTTTTATATGAAACTGCATACTAATCGGCACCCTGATTCCTAAGGTAAAGTGCAACCCCTTCACTTTAGGGTATGATAAAAATCACCTTCGACTATTCCGCTCCTTTAATGGGGTGCAGATCCATAAAATAAGGGAAGAATTTTCCCTTATACTGCTAAAATAGCTGATTGAGCGATAAATAAGGGAAGATATTTCCCTTATTCCTGGAACATCCCTCGTTTTTCATGATTTTCATATGAATAGCGGAAAATGTTTCCTTTATTTCAATTATTTTTAGTGACTTTTCCTATATAAGAGAAGTTTCTTCCCTTATTTTCAAAAGCTCATGCTGCTGATTTTCATTGCGCTCTTTGAAGGCTGGGTGGGACCAGCTATTGAACAAACCCGGATGTTACTTGATGACAAGCCATTTTTCAATCAGATTTGAACCCCATATGAAGGAGCAGGTTATAACCATATGTCCCCCTAGCACACCCCAGCACCTCCATTATTATCTTCACCCACCTGTAAACGATATAATGGTTGAAAATACATCGTTCATTGCTTAACAAAAGCAAGGTGTGGAGGTGATTCCTTGTCCAAGTCTGTATGTGTCATTGGTGCCGGTGTTGGCGGGCTCACGGCAGCTGCCTATTTAGCCAAAGCGGGCTATAAGGTGACGGTCCTTGAGAAAGCCACGACTGTTGGCGGTTCTGCGGGCTGGTATTTTCGCAATGGCCGGAAGTTTCCTACCGGCGCAACGATTGCGTTTGGGTTAGAGGAAAGCGGATTGTTAAGCACGGTGTTGAAGGAATTGGATATCGACCTGCCGGCAGAAGAGCTGCTTCACCCGATGGAGGTCGTTTTGCCGGAAGGGAAGGTTTCGATATTCAAGACCTCAACGATGTGGGAGCAGGAACTGAAAGAAGTTTTTCATCCAAGGAGCGGTGATGTATTAAAGTTCTGGGAGGCTCTTCAACAGATAGCGGATGATGTCCTCGCTGTGACGGAGAGCCGGGTTTCGTTGCCCATTCAAAAATTTTATGACCTAGGAAGCTTACCTCGTCATGCCTTAAAGCACCCAAAATCAATGGCTCGGCTGGCTCGTTATGCGCTTTATACGGTCGAAGATCTCATAAAGAAGTATCGGCTCGAATCGTACGAACCCTTGCGTCAATTGCTGAATGCCCAGCTTCTTGATGCGGTGCAGACGGATGTCTCGAAGGCGGCTTTGCTTCCATCAAGTTTGGCTTTGACGATCTACCGGCGAGGCAGTTTTTTTATAGAAAACGGTATGGGCCAGCTGGGAAAAGCACTAGCGAATCGCATTAAAGAACTTGGCGGCGAGGTTGTGAAAGTGTCCCCAGTTGAGAGACTCGTTTATGACGCAAGCAGGAAACAATGGGATGTAACCAGCAGGAAGCGCACCTCTTCTTTCGATTTTGTGATCAACAATTCGGGTATCTCCTTCGGGGAGGGGACGAGTTATGATAGTGAGGATGAGTTCTCCTGGGGAGCCTTTAGAATAGATGCCATTCTGTCTGATGAGGTGAGGAATGGGCTTTTAAAGGAAAAGAAATTACCGTTTGCTTATCAGATCGTGCCGAGTTTGGATCCCCCTGCCCTTAGAGAAAACACACATGGACCTGTTTATGTCACCTTCAATAACGCACAGGATCGGAAGGGAGAACATGTTGAAGGAGAAGTTATGATGACGGTCTCATTGCATACTGAATTAGACAGCTGGTCCCACTATACGGAGGATGAGTACAAGCGGATTAAGGAGCAGGTGACGAAAGAAATTTTAGCTGAAATCGAGAACGTCCTCCCTGTAAAAGAGAACCTGGTATTCGCCGAAGCCGGCACACCTTTAACTTATAAGCGGTATATTGGAAAAATGTCAGTTGGCGGTTTTCCATTGACTGTAAGGAATGCCATCACCAAGCCGAAAAGCGTGCGGTCTGCACTGCCGAAGCTGTACATTGTTGGTGAGCAGGTGTTTCCCGGGCCTGGTACATTATCTTCGACGCTGAGCGGGTATTATGCAGCGAGGAGCATTATGAAAGAGGGCTGAGGTGATTCTCAGCCCTCTTTCATTTTGGGTGCAGCATTTATAAAAGTTCTTTAATTGTTGCGGGTTTTTACAAAGGATTGTACTAATTGAGGGTAGAGAAGCAGTCTGTCTCATGCTAATATAGAGTAGGAAATTTAATAGAAAAAAGATTCATCCAATAGAGAAAAACAAAGGGGATACAACCAAATGTCAGTCATACTGAACAACGCTAGAATTGAAAAAGACTTCCTGGGAGAAAAAGAAGTACCTGAGCATGCTTATTATGGGATTCAGACGCTTCGTGCAGTGGAGAATTTCCCGATAACAGGCTACCGGATTCACCCGGAATTGATCAAGGCGATGGCCATGGTGAAAAAGGCTGCTGCCAAGGCGAACATGGATGTCGGCCGTCTTTATGAGGGCATTGCCGAACCGATCATGAAAGCGGCAGATGAAATGATTGATGGGAAATTGCATGATCAGGTCCTTGTCGATCCGATCCAGGGCGGCGCTGGGACTTCGTTTAACATGAACATCAATGAAATCCTGGCGAACCGTGCTCTTGAATTGATGGGTAAAGAGAAGGGCTCTTACGGTCATTGCAGCCCGAACAGCCATGTCAATATGTCCCAATCAACGAACGATGCGTTCCCGACGAGTATGCATATTGCGATTCTGAACCTGCTCGAACAGTTGATTTCGACAATGGAGCGTATGCATGAGGCGTTCAGCGCTAAAGCTCAGGAATTCAGTCATGTCATCAAGATGGGACGAACTCATCTTCAGGATGCTGTTCCGATCAGGCTTGGCCAGGAGTTTGAAGCATACAGCCGAGTGATTGCGAGAGACATCAAGCGCATCAAGCAGACAAGGGAGCACCTCTATGAATTGAACATGGGGGCTACGGCGGTAGGGACAGGCCTTAACGCATTTCCGAAGTATATCGAGCTTGTCGTCCCTTACCTTGCAGAGATCAGCGGACTGCCGTTCAAAGGCGCAGAACATCTTGTCGATGCTACGCAAAATACGGATTCTTACACGGAAGTATCCAGCAGCCTGAAAATCTGTATGATCAACATGTCCAAGGTTGCCAATGACCTTCGTCTGATGGCTTCAGGTCCGAGAGCTGGTCTGGGAGAGATTTCACTACCGGCAAGACAGCCTGGTTCTTCCATCATGCCTGGTAAGGTGAACCCTGTTATGCCGGAACTGATCAACCAGGTGTCTTTCCAGGTAATCGGGAACGACCAGACGATCTCTCTTGCGTCTGAAGCTGGCCAGTTTGATTTGAACGTCATGGAGCCGGTTCTTATTTTTAACCTGCTTCAATCCATCTCTATCATGAACAATGCGTTTGATTCTTTCACAGAGTACTGTGTAAAAGGCATCGAAGCAAATGAAGAGAGAATGAAGAACTATGTGGAGAAGAGTGTCGGCATCATCACGGCCGTCAATCCGCATATCGGCTATGAAGTCGCTTCAAGGATCGCTAGGGAAGCGATTCTGAACGGCGAGCCGATCAGGGAGCTCTGCCTGAAGTATGATGTACTGACGGAAGAAGAGCTTGATTTGATATTGAATCCTTATGAGATGACGGAACCTGGGATTGCGGGCGCGTCATTGTTTGATAGAGAGTAATCGTAAAGAAAGAATGCTTGGAGACATATGCTCCAAGCATTTTTTTCTGAAATAAGGGAAGAAATTTCTCTTATTGAGGAATTAGTGCAAAAAATAGAGCAAATAGAGGAAGAAGTTTCCGCTATTTACTCCAAAAGTGTGAAAAAAAGCATTTGACGTTGCTTTAACGGAAAAAATTTCCTTTATTTACCCCGAACCTAGTCCAATTCCACTAAATAACGGAAAAAACTTCCCTTATTTAATCAATGGAGATTCAAACGAATTACAGTGGTTATAAAAAGATCATGCTTCAATGAACAAATCAATGATCTTATCGCAAATATCATGATGAGCGGTTCCATCAAAGTTTAGCAAGACAACCACGCCCAACTCTAGTTCAGGCAAGATGGTCATAAGCGACCTTACAGCCATTTGACCGCCGCCGTGTTCCACGATTCTATGTCCTTTGTGCTTGTCTGTAAACCAAGCCAGCCCATAGCTTCTGACGTCACTTCCAAATTGCCATTCCTCACTGACAAGATGAAATGGAGTCTGCATTTCTTCTATTAATCCTGAAGACAAAATTTCCGGCTCTTTGTTTAAGTGGAAGGCTAAATAGTTTGCGAGATCATTTGCTGTTGAATACAAATAGCCGATGGGAGCTGAAATCGGGTTCTTCGGAAAAGGGGTTTCCACTCTTTCCTTGCCCAGGTAATACCTCGCACTGTTTTTATCCTGTTGAACTCGATCGGGATTGCTCGTTGTCCGGTTCATGTTTAGAGGCGTGAGGATTTCCTCTTTAAGATGGGTCTCCCATTGGGAACCTGACACTTTCTCAAATAAATCGGCCAGGATGACATAGGAATCCGTACAGTAATTCCATCCCTGTCCGACTGGGTACTCCAACTCTACTTTTTGAAACCATCTCGTTATATCTTCTCTGGATTCAATCCTATCAATCTCTTCTTCTGTAAGCTGGTAGTAATCTAGTGCTTCTTGAAATTCAGTGGGGGTATCAGAAAATATTTCCCTTACATTCGGGGCGATCATATTGGCGATGCCCAACTCTGAAGGAAAGCCCGCTGTATGGGTTAAGAGGTGCCGGATGGTGATCGTATCACTTTGCTGTTTATCTCTTGTTCTAAAATAGGGGAGGTGCTGCACTACAGGATCATCTAATGCTATCAACCCTTTTCCTGCAAGCTGCATGATGGAAAGAGCCATGAAGTTCTTGGATATGCTCTGAATGCTCATCATTGTATCGCCGTTGATAGGCTTCATATCAGGCTGGATGCGGGAATGCCCAAAGCCTTTCGAGTAGATGATGTCTTTATCTTTAACGATTGAAACGCTCAGCCCTGTTCCCTGTTGGTCTTGAAGGATTTCATTAATGTAATTCGTTATTTGATTAAGCAGGTCTTCAGTCGATTGTTTCATATGTATCCCCTTTTTTAAAAAACAAACTAGTAAAATGACTTTAGTGGTATTTTATGGTAAGTGATTATCTTCTCATCATCTTTATTTTAACAAAAAGGCTGAAAAAATGTTTTCCAGAGGGCATGGCTCCCTGTGGCTGACCTGGTTTAGTGTAGTACTTTTCTATCACTAATAGCAGTGGAGTGGTATAATGACCGTATAATATTTTTATAAGAGGTGGAAATAGATGAGTGAGTTTCAGACTCCAGAAGAGGAAATTGCTCAACTTAAGGAAAGGGTTCAAGAATGTGAAAAGTTGATTGATGAACTTTCTACTCCTATTATTCCTTCTATTATTCCTAATACGATATTGGTGCCTTTAATGGGGACATTGAATGAGAAGCGTTTGGATAATATCAAGACCAGGGTTTTGTTTAGTATACAGAAACAAAAAGCTGACACGGTTCTCATTGATTTCACTGGGATCAGTCACTTAGAGGTAGAGGACCTGGGCTTGCAAAACCTGATTTATCAGATCACTGAAATACAGTCAGGCTTAAAGCTGATGGGGGTAGAGACAATCTTTGTAGGCTTCTCACCTAATTTTGCTCATGAGATTGTGGTATCAGGCGTTGATACAAACAAGTTTATCACCTATGCAACCTTCAGAGATGGACTTAAATACTTGATGGGCAAAAAAGGGTTGGAATTTAAAGAAGCAGAAGAATAAAAAGATCATGATAATGGGCCTGCTCCCCCGGTACACTAAAAGTTTAGCGTACCGGGGGAACAGGCTTTTAGTTATTTGATTCGAGAAATGACTAATCTTCATCCAACATTCCTCTGTTCCTTCCTTTTCTGTTTTATCTTCCGTACCAGCGCCCGTACTCTATATCCGTCAGTTGGCATGCCGGCTAATGGTTTTGCTTTCCAGGAAGGGTATTTATACGGGAGTGCAGTTGATAGGAATGTTGCTAAATTAAGTATGGTGAAGGCTCTCATGAGTGCATATAATTCCCCGGTAAACAGAGGAGAGGTGGAGAAAGCAATTAAAGCAAAGACAAGTGAAAGGAAGGGGCCGCCTGCTGCGATTATGGCTCCCTGTGCTTCAGAAAGCTTTTCCGTTGTCCTTTTTCCTTCTTTATCTGCGGAAAAGCAGAATCCGAATGTCGCCCAGCGGAAATGAAAGTTGATTCTTCCCATCGCAAAACGTTTGCATTTCTCATTGTTGGGTGGGCCAAGGAATAGATTGGCATGGGTGTGTTTTGTGAAAAGAATGATTCCGAGGGCATGGCCCATCTCATGGATGAAGACCGCTAGAGGGACGAGGAGTATGTAGACGATCAGGACATTAAGCAGAAACAATGATCAGGCTCCTTTCGAATATACCATTTGGATGAATTTGGTATAATTGTATCATAAATATGGAGTCTATTTGGGGAGAGACGGATAATGAAAAGAAAATACGGAAACCGCTCCGGATGGAAACGAGTCATTGACAGAAAGTATGCCCAAACTTACCTGGATACTAAATCATTTACTGGATATATAACTCTTTTAAACACAGTGAAAGTGACGGACCCTTTAACAGTTCGATATGGTGGCCGGAAGGTTTGTATTGTTGACGATGGGTATATGTGGCTTCATCAGTTTCCGACGGGCCAGCATCATGCAGTAACAACGATGTTTGATGCGAAAGGGGATATCATGCAGTGGTACATCGATATTTGTTTTAAAAACTCAGTGGAAAACGGAATACCCTGTATGCACGATTTATATTTGGATCTCATTGTACTGCCATCCGGAGAAGTCATTGAGAAAGATGTGGATGAACTGGAGGAGGCTTTTTCAGCTGGAATTATCGATAAGCACTTATATGATTTGGCTTGGGCAGAGCAGAAGAACCTGTTAAATCTAATAAGAAGCGGGAATTTTGACTTAATGAAGTTATCTCAGCAGCATAAAGGTCTGTTAGCCAAAGATTTAAGTTAGACAGTTTTGGCGGGGTAGCCAGGCTGTCTTTTTTAGTTTGAAAAGCGTACCATTATTTATATAGCAGCATAAAGAGGTGTACGAGATGAAAGAATTCACAGATCAACAAATAAACACGATTCGTTCCTATGAAAAATTGATGGATCAGGAGGGAAGTTTTCCACAGGAACTTCTCGATATTATCTATGAAAAACAGCTGTTCAAATTGTTTGTGCCGGAAAACCTGGGTGGCCGGATGGTATCCCTTCCGGAAAGCGTACAGATTTTTGATGAGGCCTCATCGATCAATGGCAGCTTCGGCTGGCTCGTGACGATCGGTTCGGGCGGCGGATTTTTTGCAGGGAATATGAAGGAAGAAGTTCTGGATGACGTCTTCAATTCTGGCAATGACGTAATCGCGGGCAGCGGGGCTCCGACAGGAAAAGCTGAGAGATGTGAGGGTGGATATCGTGTCACCGGTGAATGGAAGTATTGTTCAGGTGCAGAGTTTGCGACCACTTATACTGCGACTGTGGTGATTCCCGGAGCTGGTGAAGAACCGGAAATAAGGGCCTTTGCTTTTACCCCGGAACAAGTGGAAATCGTAAAGGATTGGAATGCGTTCGGTTTGAAGGCGACCGGAAGCCACACGATTAAAGTTAAGGATGTGTTTGTTCCTGAGGAGAGGATATTTTCGGTTTTTGAATCCAATGGTGTAGCGGATGCGCCAGTCTACACCTATCCATTCCTGCCGTTTGCACAGGCTTCTTTTACAGCAGTAGTTCTTGGGCTGGGGCGTCGTGTATTGGAGGAAGCATTGCGTTATCAGGAACTTTTAAGTGAGGATTCGCCTAAAAGGGAGGTTCTGAAAAGCGTGCTGGATGAACAGGAAGCACGGTTAAAGTCATTGGAAAGCACATTTTATAACACGATTGAAGGTAACTGGAATCTCCATATAGAAGGAGAGTCTACTGAAGAGCAGTATAACGAAGTGGGGGTAGTTTGTGCCCAGATTGCACAGGGAGTCCGCGAAGTTGCTTTTACTTTGTATCCGTACTTGGGAATGTATGCTTCTGATCAGGATTCACCTTTTAACCGGGCATGGAGAGACTTGCTGACGGCTTCGCAGCATGCTTTGATTGGGCCGTATCAGTGAAGTGCAGTTGTTGGAACCATTTACCTAAGACTACTTTTCTGAACTTTATAAAAAAGTGGTTGCATAGAACTAATACATGATGTAATATAATGAGTAAGCGCATACAGAACGGATTGTTACTGTTAAATCAGGCAAAACCGATTCCTTATTAAAAAAGGGAAGGTTTTGCCTTTTTTGTTATCGGAGGTGGACGAAGTGAAGATTAGTAAGGTACTGAACAACAATGTGATTGTCTCCTTAAAGGACAAGCAGGAAGTTATCGTTATGGGGCGGGGAATCGCCTTCAATAAACGAGTTGGAGAAGACATCGATGAGGATAAGGTAGAGAAGATCTTCACTTTGGAAGACCAGGATATTACAAAGAAGTTTAAGACCTTGATTGCCGATATTCCTATGGAGTATATGGAGCTGTCTGAAGAAATCATTAACTACGCCAAACTTAAGCTTGGGAAAAAGCTGAATGACAGCATTTATATTTCTTTGACGGATCATATCCATTTTGCGATTGAGCGTTTTCATAATAACCTTCCAATCAAGAATGGACTGCTCTGGGAAACGAAGAACCTCTATAAAGAGGAATTCGAAATCGGACTGGAAGCGTTGGATAAAATATGTGATCGTTTCGGTGTCCTTTTACCGGAAGATGAGGCGGGCTTCATCGCGCTGCATCTGGTGAATGCCCAGCTCAATGAAGACATGACGAACACGGTTGATATGACGAAGGTTATTCAAGACATCTTAACCATTGTGAAGTACAGCTTCAAAATTGAATTTGATGAAACCTCTTTGAATTACCATCGGTTTATTACCCATCTAAAGTTCTTTGCACACCGACTGGTCAAGGGAGAGCATTATAAGGATGGGAAAGATGACCTCTTAAACGTCATTATCAATAAGTATCCAGAAGCCTATCAATGTTCTTTGAAGATCAAAAAGTTTGTGGAAAAGCAGTACCGATATGAGTTAACCGAAGAAGAGATTCTTTACCTGACGATTCATATTGAAAGAGTAGTCAAAAAGTAAATAACGATTCCATATTAGGATTGTTACTCTGCGAGGCAAAACCTAAATTACGGGAATGACGGGCAACTTATGTCTGATCATCACGTAGTTTAGGTTTTTTCTTTTATCAAAATGTATTGAAAATACTAGGGGGTGCATGGTGATGAACCATCAAGAGTTAGGTATGAAAATATTAGAACTTGTCGGCGGAGAGGATAACGTTCGAAGTGTTATTCACTGTATGACGAGATTGCGCTTCAATCTTCGTGATAACCAGAAGGTAAAACGAAGTGAGTTGGAAAATTTAGATGGGGTCATGGGTACGAATATAAGCGGTTCGCAGTTCCAGATTATCATTGGGAATGATGTTCCGAAGGTTTATAAAGCAATCATTAATAATAGTAACTTGAATGAAGATAGCAGCAATGGAGAAAGATCAGGCGGAGGTAACGTCATTAGTGCCATCTTTGATGTAATATCCGGCGTATTTACTCCGATCCTTCCGGCTATCGCCGGAGCTGGTATGATCAAAGGGATTCTGGCTATCCTATCGACGTTTGGTTGGCTTGATGCAGCTTCACAAACATATATCATTTTAAATGCAATTGGTGATGGAGCATTCTACTTTTTGCCAATTCTGTTAGCTGTCAGTGCGGCTCGTAAGTTTGGAAGCAATCCATATATTGCAGCCACAATAGCAGCGGCGATTCTGCATCCGACGTTAACGACTTTATTTAATGCTGGAGAACCTATTCGTTTCATTGGGTTACCAGTAATAGCGGCTGTTTATTCTTCAACCGTTATCCCGATCATCTTGGCAATTTGGATTGCATCCTATGTTGAAAGATTTGTTGATAAATTCACACATAGTTCATTGAAACTGATTGTTGTACCGACTTTAACTATTTTGTTTGTTGTCCCTGTCACGTTAATGACAGTTGGGCCGCTTGGGGTTATTTTAGGTGACTATCTGTCCGACGGATTAGGTTTCTTGTTTGAAGACTATGGATTTATTGCAATGGTCTTACTGGCGGGTACCTTCTCGCTAATCATTATGACCGGTATGCATTATGCTTTGGTACCTGTCATGATCAATAATCTTACCGTAAAAGGTATTGATTATATTATGCCGGCAATGTTCTTGGCGAATATGGGGCAAGCGGGTGCTGCATTTGCAGTATTCTTGAAATCCCGCAACAAAAAATTCAAATCTCTTTCATTGACTGTCTCTATTACTGCATTAATGGGGATTACAGAGCCTGCTATGTATGGGGTTAACGTCAGACTTAAAAGACCATTTGTCGGCGCTTTATTAGGTGCAGCTGTTGGGGGCTTGTACTACGCGCTTACAGGAGTTGCAGCTTATATCTTAGGTGGAAGCGCTGGTCTTCCAGGAGTGACATCATTTATTGGCCCAACTTTTGTACACGCTTTAATCGGGCTTGCAGTTGCGTTTTTCGCTGCGACAATCATCTCATACCTGCTAGGTTTTGAAGATGTCCCGAGTGAAAACCAGGGTGAAACAACACCTGAAGAAACGGCTGAAGAAGCTGTGGCTGCTACTAAAGTGGATACTGACGCTGTTTTAGTAAGCCCGCTTAAAGGGGAAGTTATAAAACTTGCTGATGTAAGTGATCCAACGTTCTCTTCTGAAGTTATGGGAGAAGGAATTGCGGTAAGGCCAGTAGATGGAAAGGTTGTATCGCCGGTGAATGGTGTTGTAACAACACTTTTCAGAACAAAACATGCAATTGGTATCACATCTGAGGAAGGTGTGGAAATCCTGATCCATGTTGGAATCGATACAGTACAGCTTGATGGCAAATACTTTGAAGCTTTGATTGAGCAAGGTGACCGTGTTGTAGTCGGCCAGCCGTTATTGGAAGTGGATATTGAAGGCATTAAAAAAGAAGGCTTTGATACAGTGACACCTATTATCATCACAAACACTACTTCATTCGCAAAAGTGAACAAAACGGATAAACCTTCCGTTACACACGATGATGTTCTTTTGGAGCTTGAAGCTTAAGGTTTTGCAAAATGGGTGTGATTTTACTAAGTTGAATCACACTCTTTACTAAAATACAGGAGGTAATTATGATGAAATTTCCAGAAAACTTTTTATGGGGCGGCGCAACAGCAGCGAATCAAATAGAAGGCGGATTTCATGAAGGGGGCAAGGGGCCAAATCTTGCAGATGTATTACCTGGTGGAAAAGTGCGGATGAAGCTTCTAGCAACAAGTGGTTTTGACTATGAAATGGATACAGAAAAGTATACTTATCCAAACCATGAGGCGATCGATTTCTATCATCGTTATAAAGAAGACATTGCTCTGTTTGCAGAGATGGGCTTCAAAGTGTTCCGCATGAGCATCGCCTGGAGCCGGATTTTCCCTAAGGGTGACGAGCTTGAGCCGAACGAGGAAGGCTTGGCTTTCTATGATCGTGTATTCGATGAACTTCATAAGCACGGAATCGAGCCGTTGGTAACAATCGCTCACTATGAAACTCCTTTACACTTGATTAAAGAATATGGCGGCTGGAAGAATCGTAAATTAGTAGAGTTTTTCGAGCGCTATGTAACTGTATTGTTCAACCGCTATAAAGATAAAGTGAAATATTGGCTCACGTTCAATGAAATCAATGGGGCGACACACTTCCCGCTGTTCGGGCTTGGATTCTCAGCAACAAGTGATGAAACACGCCTGCAGGAAAGCTTCCAAGGATTGCATCATCAATTTGTTGCAAGTGCGATTGCGGTAAAACTTGGACACCAGATCATCCCTGGGTCTCAAATCGGCAATATGCTGATCTACGCACCGACGTATTCCTACGATTCAAATCCTGAAAACGTTATGCACGCTTTAGAAGACGGAAGAATCTTTAACTTCTTCTGTGGCGATGTACAGGTTCGCGGAGAATATCCGACTTTCATCGATCGTTATTTCAAAGAGAATGATATTACGATTGAAATGGAAGAAGGAGACTTGGAGATAATCAAAGAAGGAACGGTTGACTTCATTTCGTTCAGCTACTACATGTCCAGAACGGAGAAAAAGGAGAAAACACCAGAAGAGATTGGAGAAGGCAATCTGATCGGCGGTGTGAAGAATCCGTTCCTTATAGCAAGTGACTGGGGCTGGGAAATCGATCCGACCGGCCTTCGTGTAGCACTGAATGAGCTATACGACCGTTATCAAAAACCGCTGATGGTTGTTGAAAATGGTTTGGGTGCCTACGATAAGGTTGAAGAAGATGGAAGCATCAACGACGACTATCGTATCGATTATCTGCGTGATCATATCAAAGCAATGGGGGAAGCGGTTGAAGATGGTGTGGATCTTATCGGATATACATCATGGGGCTGCATCGACTTAGTAAGTGCTTCATCAGGAGAATATTCAAAGCGTTATGGTTTTATCTATGTAGACAAACATGATGATGGAAGCGGTACGATGGAAAGAAGCCGAAAGAAATCATTCTTCTGGTATAAAGATGTTATCAGCAGTAATGGTGAGAAATTGTAATAAATATGGGTGTAAGGGAAATTCCCTCACACCCTTTTTAAATGCTTGTGGGGAGTGGCCCCATACGTTATAATGCCGCAGAATTCCCCGCCGGTTCCGCTTGCGGTTCTTTCTTTTTCAAAGACTGAATCTTTCCATAGGTAAACGATCTCCATAGCCACTCGAATGGCCCAAACTGGAAAGCTTTTAACCAGAAGTAGCTGAAGATGATCTGCGCTGCAAAGATGACAAAGCAGAGCAGGGTGCCTGTTAACAGGCTGACTTCCTCATATAGATTGAATCCGACAAAGATTCCCACACAGATAATCGACTGTGACAGATAGTTGGTCAACGCCATCTGGCCGGCATATCCGAGTGGACGAAGCAGCTTTTGCCAAGTGTCCTTCCGCAGCAGCAGGGTCAGCATGGAGATATAGAAGAAACATAGTGTTACACCGCTCAAGCTGGTGAAGACCTGTATTACACTTGAATTTTTAATTCCGGCGTCAAGGATTTCCAGTTTATAAAGAGCCAGGATCGTGACGAGCGGAATGCTGATTAGGAACGTGATTGTACGGATTTTGCGAATCAAGCCCAGGTGCGGTGTGTCGGGTTTGAATATCCCGGCTTTTCCTGCCGCTAGCCCGAACAGGAACATCGCCAATACAGGAATCATGGCTGGAATTGTATTGAGTACAATCGGCACGACTTCAGCGCCAAGCCGGTAAGACACCCATTCTCCGTATCCTGCTGTTTGGTAGACATCAACATATTCATCAAATTGTTCATTGAAAGCGGCTGTTTGAGTGCCAGCCATATCTTCCAGCAGCCCAGAAGGCAGGAGCAGAGTGAGGCTGAAAAGCGCATTGATGACGACAAGCAGACTGAACGCCCATATAAGCATGGTTTTGATTTTTCTTTTATAAAAGAATAAGAGAAGAAGGCCGGTAAGAGCATAGGTGTGAAGGATGTCCCCAAACCACAGGAGGACCAGGTGGGCTGCCCCGAACAACAACAATCCTATAATTCTTCTAAGATATAGCGATTTGTAGTTTAGCCCTTTTTGCTCGGCGCGGCTCATGAAAATATAAAAGCCAAGTCCGAATAAGAATGAGAAAATCGTAAAAAACTTCATATCAATGAACAGGGCGAAAAATAAATCCACCCAATAGTCTGCTCCGGACAGTTCAGCTTCCACTCCATTAAATGATCTTAAAAATTCAGCTGAATGGAAGGCAGGCATGTTCACAAGGAAAATCCCGAACAATGCGAAGCCCCGGATAATATCGATCGTCACAATGCGATCCTTGCCCAAAACCGGCGATGATTTCATAGACACTTCTCCTTTTATATATAGTCTTAATCATTATACATGCAGGGGGCGGGAGATATTGCAAAAAAATGTAATTATTATAGTTGCATAGACGGCAGCCCCGCATCCCCTACCCATTCAACAGCTGCTTGAGCCTTCTTTCAACAAAACTCAAGCATCACTTGATAGGAAAATCAGCTTTCAGCCTCTACACTTGATTTATACTTAAAAAAGAGGTGATGGGTTTGTTTGACATGAAAAGAGTAGGAAAGCAGATTGCGAAATTAAGGAAAGAAATGAAGATTACCCAGATGGCACTGGCGGACCAGATGGGGGTCAGTTTTCAGGCGGTGAGCAATTGGGAGCGTGGAGAAACGATGCCGGATATCTCGAAACTGCCTGATCTGGCAAGGGTCTTGGATATAAATATTGATGAAATTTTATCAAATGACAAAGGGACACAATTGGTTAAAGGGCTGGTAGAAGATGAGGAAGAGATGAAGTCACAGCTGGTTGATAAGGAAGAGTTTCTGCAGGCTGCCCCGATCATGACGCAGGACCAGGCGGATATGGTGTATCAAAACCTTAAGGAGAATTTGTCTTCAAAGGAGCTGCCATTGATCGCGCCTTACATCGGACAGGAATTGATCGATGAGCTGGCGGTGAAAGAGTTTGAACAGCATGGCTTAACAGGACTGGCATCTGTAGCGCCTTACCTCAGCCAGGAAGTGGTTGATGCCATAGCCAAAAAGGAGAAGGACTTTTCTGATTTGGCTATGATCGCTCCTTTCATCAGCCAGGAAGTGATCGATGAATGTGCCAGGAAGCAATTTGAATTGGAGGGTGCAAAAGTGCTATCCCCAATAGTGCCTTTTATCAGTCAAGAAATCATTGACGAAATAGCTGTTCGAGAGTTTGAAAGAAGCGGCTTGGGGAGTTTGGCTGCGATGGCACATTCGGTGAGTGAAGAGGTGCTTGCTCAATGCGCCCAAATAAGTTATGAAGAGAAGGGAATTCAGTCACTGCTGCCCGTAGCTCCATTCATTCAAAAGAAGCTTTTGAATGAGCTGGCGGTGGATGCTCTGAATAAAAAGGGGCTGAGTGAAATCGGTCCGATCCTGCCTTTTATCGATGCAAAGCTTTTTCAGGGTAGTTAAAATAGATTTGAGGCCTTCCCGAATTTTGGGGGAAGGCCTCTTTTTTGTGGAGGGAAATCGGACAGGGGGCGGGGGAACGGCCAGATTTTAAAATCTATGAATATTGGTAATCTGCGTAATCGGCACTCCCGCCATTGGAAGCAGCCCCTGTAATTCCTCTCCTACCACAGGGATGTAGTCCGTACCTTCCCTGAATCCATAACGCTCTTTTATATTGATATCGAAATTGCACTTCACCTGCAGGGCAATATCGCCTTCCCGGTCGAATGGGGGCGAGACTTTTTGAACATGAAATGTATTGCCGTTCTTACTGTAGCCGTTGATGGTTTTGATGGCTTTTTGTTCATAGTTTTTAACGGCTTTAGGTGTATAGGAAAAGGTCACCCAGCCGGTTGCGTTGATCATGGAGAACACCTCGAAAAACTCTTTTTTGTATTGAAAGGTATTCTAGAAGTATATCAGAAGAAGGGGGATGGGGACAGAGGTCCTTTAACGCACTAACGCACTAAGAGGGACTGTCCCTTTTCGTGCGTTAGTGCGGTGAAGTGTCTCTGGGATTTTATTTAAGCCAGCCTTCTGAAAAATATGTACTGAAAGATATAGACATATGCTAAAATATCAAAGGTTATATTTCTAACAAGTTTTGTATGTAATGTAATTTTGAGGAAAATAAAATTGTGGTATGCAGCATCAGTTTTATTAATTCACTTACTGAATTGGAGGGTTTACCTTGTCAAAACCATTTCATCATTTAGCAAGGGGTATTTTTGTTATGGATAATAAAGTGCTGCTTGCTCAAGCAAAGGGATATCCAAACACTTTTTTACCTGGAGGGCATGTGGAAGTCGGGGAGAGCGCAAAAGATGCACTATCAAGAGAGATAAAAGAAGAGTTGAATATGGATGTTGAAGCAGGTGACTTTCTTGGGTTGATTGAGCATCAATGGAGTAAGAATGGAGTGATGCAGTATGAAATCAATCAGGTTTTTTCAGTGAACGGTTTTGATGTGAACGCAAAAAACCCAACTCCCAATGAAGCGCATCTGGAGTTCTTCTGGTGTCCTGTAAGCGAACTTGATGAACGGAATTTACAGCCTTTTTCAATTCGAAATCTTATCAGAAACTACTTATCCGGTAATGAAAAAGCATGGTGGGTCAGCTCGATAAACTCTGATATTTAAAAAGTACTTATTTAATTCTTAGCAGGAGTCAACGTGTTGTTCATTGGCTCTTTTATTATGGGGAGGAATAGAGGATGAGCAAGTACAAGAGGGTTTTGATCAAGATAAGCGGCGGTGCATTGGCAAGTGCTGAAGGTGATAGTTTTGGAGTTGATAACCTGGAGCATATCACGAACGAGATCATCGCCTTAACAGACAAGGGTATTGAAGTAGCGGTTGTAGTTGGCGGCGGAAATATATTCAGGGGGAATCTGGCAGCGAACTGGGGAATAGACAGGGTAGAGGCAGATAATATCGGAACCTTGGGTACCATTATAAATGGACTGATGTTGAGAGGGGTATTAAAAGCAAAGACGAAGAAAGAAGTGCGGGTCATGACTTCTGTACCGGCTCCCTCTGTGGCAGAGCCTTATATCCGATTGAAAGCCATCCACCATTTAGATAAAGGGTATATCGTGATTTTTGGAGGAGGAAACGGACAGCCTTTTGTGACCACCGATTACCCGAGTGTACAGCGGGCAATTGAAATGGACTGTGATGCTCTTTTTGTCGCGAAACAAGGGGTGAATGGGGTTTATACAGCCGATCCAAAAACAGATGAAAATGCAAGGATGTACAAACAATTAAACTACAATGATATCGTTCAAAATAATATTAAAGTAATGGATCAGTCTGCCTTATTGCTTGCAAGGGACTTCAATCTGCCTGTTCATATCTTTGATTTTAATGAAAAGGATGTCATGCTTAAAATCTCTGCTGGAGAACAAATAGGCACGATTGTTGGTACTGAAAAGACACTGCTTATGGAATGATCGTGCATTAGGTCGGAAGTGCGGCGCGGGAAGGGGGACTGTCCCTCTTCCCGCGTACCTATTAGTCTGAGTAATAATCAATATACTCTTTCGAGAGCGCATCCACCGGACCGTATACTTTTTCGAAAGCCTCTATGGTCAGGGGCTGGATGGTCTCCATTTTATGTTCAATTCGTTTATCGATGTATTCATAGGCTGCCAGGTCATTGAGGACCTCACTGAATTTTTCCATGCCGTACGTTTTAATCAAATAGTTGGACATGAGGTAGCCGTCACGGTAGATAGTGAAAATGTCGTCAGAGTAGGAGAGTTCGTTCAGTTCCTCTATGGACAGAACTTTTGGATTGTTTTCAATGGCCTTCTTGGTATTGGTGTCAACGAGTTCATCATCAAAATAAATGGCGCCTGCCTCATCTTTCTGCACCCTGTTTTGTAAGTAGGTTGCAAAGCCTTCCTGAAGGTAGATGGCTGCATTATCATTGGTGAGATCGCTCAGCATTTTATGCGTCAGTTCATGTGATAGGATGGAAAAAGTGTCTTCTATTTTATCTGCCGTGTTGATTTTCAAGGATTCTCCTGTCTCATTCCACCCCGCAAGAGAAGGAGAAGGGACCGTTGCCGAAATTTCTTCATTGGTGGAATAAAGTTTAATCGTGATCGGAGAAGGATCCCAGTTGAATTGTTTTGAGTAAAAGTTGACGAGCTTTTCGGTGTCTTCTAAAGTGCTTTGACCTTTGGCTTCATCTCCCGGTTTAAAATAAACCGTAATATCCCCGGATTCCGAGACAATCTGTTCGAAAGGAAGATCATTGATGAGCCATGTGTTTCCAGCCTTGATGCATTCATAAGTGACAGTATTGTTCGTATAGGCCTCACTGCCTTCAGACTGCTGCATGTTCACGTGAAAATTCACGGTCCCGGTTGTCTCATCGATCTGCTTAAAACCTAGGACTGCCAGTTTAACATCCTTTCCTTTGGCCTCTGTAAACATGACTTCTTCGAACCATCTGGCCTGCTCTTTATAAAAAGTAGGATTGTTTTGGTTTTGAAACTTCATA
Organism: Bacillus salacetis; assembly: GCF_049177075.1. Classification (GTDB taxonomy): domain Bacteria; phylum Bacillota; class Bacilli; order Bacillales; family Bacillaceae_B; genus Rossellomorea; species Rossellomorea salacetis_A. Next base: position 596,261 of record NZ_CP185377.1, read on the forward strand.
AATGTTTCGTAGTCCAGGTCCTGCACGGCTTTCTCCAGGTGCTGGAATGTCCAGTCCGGCGTGCCTTCTGCTGCTGTAACTTCAATGATTTCATCCTCGACCGCTCCCGAATAAATGGACCAGAGCGGGGACTTTGTTCCTGTAGAACCAACGATTCCGTAGACCTGATGCCCTCTGTAATCTTTTCCATCGTGAGTATATTGAATAGTAGTAATACTGGAATCAGTGTTGGATATCTTTTCACCATATTTTCCGTAAAACTCTTTGATGGACTCGGATTGATTTTCCGGTTTGAACGTGATCGTCAGTTTGCTCATGGTTTTGCTTCCATTCCGATCAATTTCTGTGGTGAAATGGCCGTTGCTGCCGACAGTGACCTCTTTTTCCGCAACGATTGGTCCGGTAGGCTGTTCGCCTGACAGTACATGATTTTTCGAGAGGCCAGGCCGGCGGACATATTCCTGGATGGCGATCGATAATTTTACGCCCTTTTTCAGATTGCTGTCTCCAGTCACGGTAATACTTTCGGAACCGGTCAGCTCGCCATAAATTTTGATATGAGTACTGACGATGTTCCGAGCGAGTACATTCTTATTGTTCAATGCAAGAGATGGATCATGCCAGACGACCCTGCATCCGGAAAGAAGCAGTGACAAACAAATAAATACCCCAATCATCGTTCCTTTTTTCATGAAATTGTCCCCTAGTTTTTTTAGATAAAAGTATACAGGATATCGAATGAAGAAAATGTAAAAATTTGTAGAATCCAATGTCGCTTTAGCACACTAACGCGATGGGGGACAGTCCCCCATCGCGTTAATGCGGTAAAGCACTAAGAGGGACTGTCCCTCTTAGTGCTTTAAAGGGGTGAAGTGATAATTTGTTTTATTTGAGGAGGGCAAAGGGGTATAGTAGTGATAGAATCTTTTTAAAAGAGTTGGTGTACGATGGAAAACAATAATGATTTCGAACATTTGAAGCTTGAGAATCAGCTCTGCTTCTTGCTGTATGCGGCGTCGAGGGAAATGACGAAGCAATATAAGACACTGCTGGAGAATCTGAATGTGACCTATCCTCAGTATCTGGTCCTGCTGCTGCTTTGGGAACATGAACGCCTGACAGTCAAAGGAATGGGGGAGATGCTGTTCCTGGATTCAGGGACGCTGACGCCGATGCTGAAGCGGATGGAAGAGCAGGGGCTTATCGTCCGGGAGCGTTCTTCCGAAGATCAGCGCTCTGTGTTTGTCACTTTGACTGAAAACGGCCAGTCTTTGAAGCAGAAGGCTGCGGATATTCCTGAGCGTGTTTTCTCGCTTGCCGGGAATGATGAAAAGGAAAGCGAAATCCTAAGAAATTCGCTTTTAAAGCTCCTTCACAATCTTCAATCAAACGTTTGATTAATAAAAAAACGTTCACGACTTAAACAATCGTGAACGTTTTATTTTTTTATTCGACAACTTCCAGCTCTACGTCAATGTTGCCTCTTGTTGCTTTGGAGTAAGGACAGAAGTCATGCGCTTTGTGGACAAGATCCTCAAGCGTGTCACGGTCAACCCCTGTACCTTTCACCTGTAATTTCACACCGAGTTTGAAACCTTGATCCTTTTCATCTTTGATGAGACTCACATTCGCTGTCACTTCAGACTCTAATTTCACTTTGGCTTTTTGGGCAATCAGATTAAGAGCGCCATCAAAGCATGCCGCATAGCCGGCAGCGAAAAGCTGTTCAGGGTTTGTCGCTTCAGGAAGTTCCTTCTTACGAGGTGTTCCCGGCATCGCCAACTGCAAGTTAATGTTGCCTTCAGAAGATTCCACTCGTCCTTCTCTGCCGCCAACTGCTTTAACGGAAGTTGTAAATAATGTATCAGACATGTTCATTTCTCCTTTTCGTTTTATTAGTGTTTGTAATTAAGTTGTGCACAATTTAATTTTACACAATTGAAATAGAGAGTCAATCTATTTGATTCGTGTGGCTGGATTGCTTTAGCGCACTACCGCAGCGGGGGACTGTCCCCCAGTGCGGTGGTGTGATAAAGACCTTTTAGGTAGTTTAGACTTGTGGGGGAAAAATAAACCTCTGTTGGCACACTTGAGGATTTATGTGGACGCGGATGCACCTCGTGTTAATTATCAGTTAATTCAGACTATATTTTTATGAGGGAAAGTCATTGTAAAAAAATACAGAGGCTATATAATAGTTTTTACTAGAAATACATTTGTTCGTGCAGGGAGGAATTTTATATGAGAAACATAGTCGAAAAGTGGGGGCAGTTAAGTCTTGTAAAGCAGATCATCATCGGGCTGGTGGTCGGTATCCTCCTCGCTGTAACGAATCCGGAAGCAGCAAAACCTTTATCCATACTGGGTTCATTATTCGTAGGGGCTCTGAAAGCCATTGCCCCGGTATTGGTTCTCTTCCTGGTGATGTCGGCCATTGTTCAGCATAAAAAAGGCAGCCAGACCAACATGAAATCTATTATTCTTTTATATCTGCTAGGAACCTTTTTGGCAGGACTGGTTGCGGTCGTTGTCAGCTTCATTTTTCCTGTGAGTTTGACGCTTATTAAAGGGGCGGAGGAGATGACGGCTCCCGGTGGTGTTGCGGAGGTTCTCGAAACTTTACTGCTCAACATTGTGGACAATCCGTTCAATGCGGTAGCCAGCGCGAACTATATCGGCATTTTGGCTTGGGCAGTCCTGCTTGGGGTGGCTCTGAAAAATGCAGCGGACTCCACTAAAGGAGTGATTGCGAATTTTTCAGAGGCCGTCACGAAGCTGGTGACATGGGTCATTAAATTTGCCCCGTTAGGGATCATGGGACTGGTCATTGAGTCGGTCACTTCTACCGGGATTGAAGGGCTGTTAAGCTACGGAAAACTGCTTGCCGTATTGATCGGCTGTATGGTCTTGGTCGCGTTAGTTGTGAATCCGGTCATTGTATTTATGCTGATAAAAAGAAATCCTTATCCACTTGTGTTTAAGTGTCTCAAGGAAAGCGGGATTACAGCCTTTTTTACTCGAAGTTCAGCTGCGAATATCCCTGTGAATATGAGGTTATGCGAGGACTTGGGGTTGAATAAGGATAGTTATTCCGTCTCGATTCCATTGGGGGCGACGATCAATATGACAGGTGCCGCTGTGACGATCACGGTTCTGACATTGGCGGCGGTTCATACACTCGGCATTCCAGTGGACATTCCGACAGCCATCATCCTGAGTGTGGTAGCAGCCATATCGGCTTGCGGCGCTTCAGGTGTAGCCGGCGGTTCATTGCTTCTGATTCCTTTGGCGTGCAGCTTGTTTGGAATCCCGGCTGATGTCGCGATGCAGGTCGTCGGGGTCGGCTTTATCATTGGCGTCTTGCAGGACTCATTCGAAACGGCGTTGAACTCCTCAACGGATGTGCTGTTCACGGCAGCCAGCGAGTTAAAAGAGAGAAAGAAGGAAGGGAAAGCCGTCAATATTAATGAAGTGGCATAGGAGGGGGAAGTCCCTTTTCAATCCATTAAAAAAACTACCTGCCACTAACAAGTGCCAGGTAGTTTTTTCACGTCTTATTGAAGGTTAAAGAACACCTTGTCTCCTGTCCAAGAATCATAGGACAGCGTGGCGTCTTCTCCTGTTTTCACGAGGCCTGCGAGATAACCCTCTTTTTCTCCTCCTTTATACATCTCAAAGGAAAATTCAGGTGTCGTTGTCCCGACAAGATCCCCGCTGTATACATCTCCGTTTTCACTAACGAAGCCAAAATCCATGACGCCGTCAATCAAAAATGGATAGTCTTCTGTTTCAGAATCCACCACTTTCACGTTGGCATTAACCAGTACCCATTCGTAGCCTTCCGGGGCTTCTTCATTATATTCATTCATCTCAGTTAGCATTTGATAAGCTTCTTCCCCGCGGATGACTTCGTCTACAGTCAATTCAACTGTCGTATTGTATTCATTCATGTTATCATCGGTAACCACGGTTTCAATTGTAGCAGTTTCATCCATCGGCACTGGGTTCGACCGGGTGCCAACCTCAGATTCTTCCTGCTCAGCTGATTGGTCTGTTTCTTCTTGGTCCGTTTGTTCCGGTTCTTCCTCAGTGGTTTCGTCCACTGCTGTTTCTTCAGCATTATCCTCTGTCGTTACATTTCCATCATCATTGCCGCAGCCGGCCATGATGAGTGCAGAAAGTGCACTCGCTGATAATACTTTTGCCAATTTGTATCTTTTCAAAATAATCACCTCAAAAGTTAGTACATTACGTGTTTTTCCAACTAACAGGGAATTAAACTACCAAATTGACTGGGCGGAAAGACACCTGCCCTTTCACACACTAACGCGGCGGGGGACAGTCCCCCGCCGCGTTAATGCGTTAGTGCGCTAAGAGGGACTGTCCCTCTTAGTGCTTTAGCGTGTGAAAGTGAAAGGATCTCATTGCCGAAACTCACAATATGGAATACAATGGAAGTGCATCCCCTTTCTCTTTCATTATGCCTCTTCAAATCCCGCACGAAGAAATCCTTCAATTAATATCCTATTCATTTATCAAAACTATAAAAATAAGGAGATGATTTCGATAGCATCAATATTACATGAGACTGAGTGCCACAATTGTGGACGTGTAGCTATGGAAGATTGGTATTATAAGGTAGATGAAAAGTTTTTGATATGTTCTATCTGTGGTTATCACTATGATAAATATGCTGAGTATGATGAAGAAAATAATACTCCGTTTCGGGTAGAAATTTCAGGAGGCTATGGTTCTGTACACCTGGAAACTAAAAAAGGGGATTGGATAAGAATCTATTTGGATGGCAATTTATCAGCTGGAGAGCTGAAAGCCTATAAAAATGTTTTTGAGAACTGTAATAAAGAAAAGAGTTATTTAATGACCTATGAAGGTAATGGTTTCTTCACTATCCACTTTGGTAATCCTCCGGAGCACTTCCTTATTTCCTTTAAAGAGTATTTAGAAAATCTCCCAGAAGATAGACAAAATGATGTGTTCTAAAATTAAAAAGTAAGGTTAACTAAGAAGAGGAAGGGGATGCATTTATCTTTCACAAAACGAGGTGAATGCATGGATGTTTCTAAGCTTTATAAGACTACAAAGAGATTATTTATAGTACTTCTTCAATAGTTCATATTTTTATAGGAGAAGTGAACTCCTGTGGATGTTCTAAATGCGATAAAAAATGCCTATAATAAAAAGAATAAAATCAAGGCCAGGCTGTATGAATCTGTTTTGGAAAATGGAATGGTCATACATTTTTATCAGCATGATGACAAGGATACTGGTAAAGTAACTACTGCCTATCCTAAGTATCGACATTAAGGAGAGGTCACTATGAACTCAAATTATCCAGTTAAAATTACTTCCGCGGGAATTTTATACTTAAATATGCCCGAAGAATTAAGTATCTTAGAGGATTTCATGATCATTGATCTCAATCTAAATAACGTTCAGGACTATTTAATAAAGATTGATGAAGTACTAGATTCAGGTATTTCAATTGAATGCTCGGGAAATACAACAATCTTAAAAATAAAAAAAGATAAAACCGAGATTTACAACATATCTATTGACCAAGAATGCCGGCTGGATACATTACTGTTGAAAGAAATATTGAAGAACTATTTAAAAGAAAGTCTTCTCTTTACGATCGAAAAGGATTTAAAGAGAAAGCAAGTAATATACGATAAAGCTAAAAAATCCAATAGCTTGAAGGACATCTTAAAAATTAAAAGTGATTTGCAGCAGGATAAAATAATCTAAAGAACCAATGGGGGACAAGGTAGATCTTGTCCTTTTTCAATTGAATAGGACTTTAACACACTAACGCGGCGGGGGACAGTCCCCCGCCGCGTTAATGCGTTAGTGCGCTAAGAGGGACTGTCCCTCTTAGTGCTTTAACGTGTGAAAGTGTTTATTCTTCAGCGAGTGGAAGGGTGATGGTGAAGGTGGTTCCTTTGTTGACTTCACTTTCCACATCGATGGTGCCATCGAGGCTTTTGATGATGCTGTAGGATACCATGAGGCCGAGGCCGGTGCCGCTCTGACCTTTTGTGGTGAAATAGGGCTGGCCCAGCCTGCTGATCTGCTCCTCATCCATGCCGATTCCGTTATCTTCAATGGTGAGAATGACCTTTTTGCCAGAGGTCTTCGACTGGACGGTGATTTTACCGCTTTGTGCTGCCTGTGCGGTTGCATCGATGCTGTTTAACAGCAGGTTCATGATGGCCTGCTGAAACCTCTGTTTATCAGCCAGGATTTTTCCTTCCCCTGGTTCAGCTATCAATTCGGCACTGTGTTGATTGGCCAATGGCCTCACCACCTGAACCGCATATTCAATCTGTTCTTTTAAATTCAGTTTTTCCATTTTTTCAGAGGATGGCTTGGCAAAAGCAAGGTAGTTGGATATCAGGCTTTTGGCTCGTTCCAGCTCACTCAATGAAATCTCAATATACTCTTTCTTCTGCTTGTCCTCTTCACTTTGATGGAGGACCTGCAGAAACCCGAAGACAGTGGTCAGAGGATTCTTCAGTTCATGATTGATGCTCGCTGACAGATGGGCCACAATTTCATTCTTTTCGGCAATCAGCGTTTTTTCTTTATACTGAAGGCTTCTTGTAAGAAGTAAAATGACCAGCATAACGACCATGGAACTGATCAGTGTCAAAGAGAAATCAAACAACCACACGATAACAAGCTGGGGTTTGATTTCGAAAAAGATCAGGCCTGAGATCCCTGTGATGATAGGGGAAAGCAGTGTCAGACCAATACCCGTAAGGAATTTTTTCCTGTATGAAAAGGCGTGATAAGCTTTATACAGCAGAATGGCTGCCAGAACCTCTGCACCGTTTCCCAGCATGGTTGTGTAAATCCCGAGCCCGCCAAGGGAAAGTCTGTATACAACCGTGACTGCATACAAACCGATGCCTACAACCGGTCCACCATAGATAGTGCCGAAAACTATAGGGATATCCCTAAGATCCCAGATGAGCCCCTCAGTGAGATAGGTGGAAAAGTGGATGCATAAAATGATGACTATTGAAAATGTCAGAAAAATAAAGAGTTTGTAATTTTTTCTGTTAAAACTTCTTAGTTCAGCCAAAAAAACAATGATTAAGCAACTGATTATAATCAGCAAAAAATTGATGAGTGGATCATAGTATTGAAAATTATTCATTATTCCGTCCTTTATATATGTATTGCATGCTCACAATTGTAACATCATCGGCATGAAGGGGACAGGGGGTGTGCTGTACTCTATGTAATGGTTAATATTAACTATTTATTGAAATCTTATAATCAGTAAAAAAAGAAGGCTGCCTCTGTTTAGAGACAGCCTTCTTTTTTTTATCGTTTCTTTTCATTTGTGCTGTAATAAAACTTAGCCGTGATTGATCCATCTTCGTTTTCTGCGATATCCGTTACATGGATACCGGAGTCAGCAGGAGTGGATCCGTTGCCTTTCCAGAAATAGTAGGAACCAGTGTGAACATTTGAAGAGTTCGGTGTTAACTTATCTCCAGTCTTGAAGAAGTCACCGGAATCTCCGCGGTTTACATATTTCTCAAGGTCATAGTTTCCATCTGCTTGAAGAACGGACAGGCCGTAGTGTGTTACTTCTGTACCGTCACTTGCCGTCTGAGACTGGTTGTACTGGAAGCGCTTGTTCATCCAGTTCTCAACGTTATTTGGACGGAAGCCTGCAGATTGATAAAGTTCAATGATGTTCTCATCGACATGCCATGCGACCAATCCATGAGAATCTTCACCTTGGCGGTTCAAGCCTTTGTTGAATCCGCTTTGCTGAACGTTTTCGAATAGGAAGTATTCAGTACCGTTGGAACCCGGTACTTCCATTTTGACGATACCGTTATCAGCATCCGCTTTATCAATAGATGGAAGAGTGATTTCTTGAACTCCATCGTTAGGTCCTACACTAATTGGATCTGCCCAGCCCAAGAAGATCTTGGAGAACGGATCAAAGTGTGTCGGTGAGTTACCAGAGTATGCAGGTTTATTAGGGTAGCGCATCCAGGATCCGCCGGCCATCATTGAGTAGTTTCCGACACCTTCAGAAGTGTAAAGAGTGTCATAGAAATCCGGTAAGCCGAGGGCATGTCCGAATTCGTGGGCATAAACGCCAGTTTGTGCTGGGTATGGACCTTCTTTTAGTTCTTCTTTATAACCGCCAGTGTTCAAGTCGAAACCTGCAACGTTACCACCGATACCCGGCTGGATGTTGTAGTTGTTGACTACTACGCCGTCATAAGTCATGTCTTCTTTTTGGGTTTTAGCGATCCAGTCTTTTTGGCTCATACCCGCTACAACATCTGCTGGTTTACCAGTTTCATAGTATTTACCATAATAAAGGGCACTTAATAAAGACCATTTATGAGACCAGAACTGTGCAGGGTCGCGGCTGAATTCTGCTCCTGTTCCTTCGTGGATAACGAATATGTTAGGAACTTCGCCATCTACTGCATAATCAGAGAAATTAATTTGATCATCTGCTGCCTTCAAAAGGTCACGAACGAATTCACCTGTATGGGCGTCACCGTTCTCGTTTCCAAGAACGTATTTACCATTGTCTGCATATGTACCTTCCTGATCTAAATAGTAGGAAGCACCTTTTGGCAGCTCTACCCATGCAAAATCTGTGTTTTCTTTACGAACTAGATTAACAGCACCACTACTAGACTCTTTATACGCATTCTGCATTGTGCGGTCTTTAGGAACATCGTCTCCGTCATATTTTGCAAACTGTGGCAATTCATAAGGGTTATACTCATCTCCAAAAATCAAATCCTCGTAATAGTGCGCAGGAACTTGTCCAGGCATATCACCTACAGGCTCGTCTCCATCAGGATACTTTGCTAATAACACAAGCACCGGAACATCGCCAGTCGCCTTTTTATAAGCTACATGGTTATCACCAGCCTGCTGGAACTTCGCGCCGTTGTTTGCGATTTTTTCAGCTGGATCTGCTTTGGATACATCGACCCCCAAATCTTTCGCCTTTTGGGCTAATTCGGGAGAAGCTCCCACATAATGGGCAAGGCTTAAATCATATTTGCTGGTTTCTTTGACAGGGGCATCACTGTTTGCCTGGAACCCGGCAAACGCCACACTGCCAGCAAGCGCAAGGGATAGACCCGTTTTTGATAAGACTTTTAACAAGTGCACCACTCCTTCAAATTTAGTACAAATAGAATATATCAGAATAGTCAGTCTACTAAAAAGGTGAAGAAGTCCTACTAGTCTTATTGGAGTTTACTAGGTTTATTCCGCAAAAATAATAATTTCTGAATTTTCTTAATTTAAAGTACCTACTAAAATACATATTTTTACTATTTGGTTGATGTCTCTTAGGTAAATAGGATGTAAAGAGCTTTACTATTTTTGGTGAAAAAGAATCAGGTAAAAAGTGAAACTTTTTTAGAGGGGCGAAGTTTTCGGGACTGGAAATAGATCTGCTTTAACGTAATGAAGCATATTAAAAACCCACCTTTCATTGGAAGAAAGGTGGGTTATATGAATTATACTGCTTTTGTGTTTTTAGGAGCAGGGGTCTTCCAAAGGTCTTCCATCTGCTCTAGTGATCTTCCTTTGGTTTCAGGAACGAACTTCCACACGAAGATGGCGGAAAGGACACTCATCAGTCCGTAGATGCCATATGTCATGCCTCCGCTGAATTCCATCATCATTGGATAAGTGGAAGAGACAAGGTAGTTGGCTGCCCATTGAGCTGCAACGGCGATGGCCACGGCTTGTCCACGGATTCTGTTCGGGAAGATTTCCGAGATCAATACCCAGCAAATCGGACCCCATGACATCATGAAGGATGCTGTATAGACGATAATGAAGAACAGCGTGCTGATCCCGATGATATTGGAGAAAGCCAGTCCGGAAACACCGAACATCCCAACAGCCATACCGATGGAACCAACAATCAAAAGCGGCTTGCGTCCCCATTTATCAACTGTCATGATGGCGATGACGGTAAAGATGACATTGACCAGTCCCATGACAATGGTCTGCAGCATGGAAGCATCTTTGGCCGCGCCCATGCTTTCAAAGATACGCGGTGCGTAATAGAGGGCCACATTGATCCCGACAAACTGTTGAAATACAGAGAGCAGGATTCCGATGATGATGACCATCTTTCCGTAAGCAAAAACCGATAGCTTTTCAGAAGAAACATTCACGGATTGTTTGATTTCACTTAAAATGGACTTGGCGGCAGCGGCACCATTGATTTTACTCAGAATCTCCAGTGCTCCTTGATCATTATTTTTCAATGTAAGATAACGCGGCGTTTCCGGAACGAAAAACAGGAGGACCCCGAATAACAGCGCCGGAATGGCTTCCGAAGCAAACATGTATCTCCAGCCGACTTCGTTGATCCACTCGAGGGACTGCCCGCTTGCGATGCCCCAGTTAACAAAATAAACGACTAGCATCCCGAAAATGATGGCAAATTGATTAAAAGAAACCAAGCGTCCGCGGATATCCGCTGGAGCGATTTCTCCGATATACATTGGAACAATCGCAGAGGCCAGTCCTACGCCGATACCGCCGATGATGCGGTAAAGGTTAAAAGCCACCAGCAATCCCATTGTCGGTTCCCCTGCAGTGAAGAAAAGGAACTCCGGATAGGCTGAACCTAATGCGGATAATAAGAAAAGAAAAGCGGCGATGATCAGTGATTTCTTACGGCCGTAAGCAGAGGAAAAATATCCTGAAATGAGGCCGCCGATGATACAACCGATCAATGCACTTGAAATAGTGGCACCGTGGATGAAGGAACTTAATCCCAATCCATCAATCAAATAGGCTTGGACGGATTTTTCGGCCCCAGAAATTACAGCGGTGTCATAACCAAAAAGCAATCCGCCGAGAGTGGCGACTAATGTAATAGAAAAAATGTAGAGTGATCCTTTTTGTTTTGTCATAATGGTACAGGCAAATCTGCTGGATAATCATGCCGTGATGACGCTTACATTTTTGATAAAAGATGAAGCGTTTTCAATAGTGAGCATAATTAAGTTGAGGACTGCCCTAATCCCTCCTTTTCCTAGATGAATGTAACTTTTTATTTAAGTTATCTGAATTGTATCAGAATAAACTTAGTTTGTCTAATGAATAAACTAAGTAAATTTTACTAAACTAACGCATTACCGCGGTGGGGGACTGTCCCCCACCGCGGTAATGCGTTAGTGTACTAAGAGGGACAGACCCTCTTAGTGCGTTAATGCATGAAAGTGTTTTATAATAAGTAATGGAAAGAAGGTGATAAGGTGAAACCAGAACTGAAGGATATTGTTTCGAAGTCCATTTTAACGCCGGGAAAAGGGGCCATCGATAATTTTACTCATTCGTTGAATCCCTATGCAGGCTGCGTGTTCGGCTGCAAGTATTGCTATGTCAGGCAGATGCCGATTTCTCTTTTTCGCGAACAGGAATGGGGGACATGGGTCGATATCAAGACCAATGCGGCGGAGATTCTCAGAAAAGATCTCATCAAAGCGAAGAAAAAAGGGCCGGTCACGTTATTCATGTCTTCATCTACGGACCCTTATCAGCCGATCGAACATGAAACGCGGTTAACGAGGAGCCTCCTGGAATTGATGCTGGAGGTCCAGCCGGATTTCATTCATTTACAAACTCGTTCTCCTCTAGTGAAGAGGGACATCGACCTTTTTAAACAATTCGGAGATAAAATTAGAATATCAATGACGATCGAAACCGATAAAGAAGAAGTAAGGAAGGCGTTCTCGCCGTCCGCCCCGCCGATTCTTGCGAGAATGAAGGCACTAAGAGAGATCACGGAAGCGGGAATCATGACGCAGGCGACCATCGCACCGCTGCTTCCTTGTTCAAGGGAATTTCCTGCTAAGCTCAAACAAATTGCCAAAAGGATCACGATTGATGATTTTTGGATGGGCGACGGAACAGGCGGAAGAAGGACAAGCAAGCTGGGGGTCGAAGAGATCTACCGGCAGCTCGGCCTGGAAAAGTGGTACAATCCGACTGCCTACAAAGTGGTGCTGAAAATGCTCCATGAAGAGATGCAGGGCAGCGGCATTGAAGTCGGCGTATCCAAGAGCGGCTTCAGCCCAAGTTAAGGAAGAGAAAGGAAAAAGCTATGCTGTATGAATTTAAAATAAAGATAGAACAATCCCAAGTGGATGAACTGATTGAAAAATTAAGCAGCCGCGGGCTGTACAACTTCTATTATGAACAGCCGATCGAGGTCATCACATTCTCAAATGGATATGAATATAAGGAAGCGGAAGAAGAGCTTCTCGATTTTAACATCTATTTCGAAGAGAATGAGGTGGAGCACTTTCCTGAGGATTGCTTCAGCATTGTTACAGAGGCTTCCGGAATTCCCAAAGCCGGCATCACTCATTCTAAAGTGAAAGAGAATATAGAGGTGCCTGATTTTGAAGATATCGAATTGAATGAGGACTGGGTCATCGCTTATTCTGGCGATCCGGAAAAACACCCAGGGAAGAATGTGCTCAGGTTTGAACCCCAGGCTGCCTTTGGAACAGGGCTCCACGAAACCACCCAGGACTGCCTGCGGATTATTCTCAAGCAGGATTTCACGGATAAAAAAGTACTCGACCTTGGAACGGGATCGGGAATCCTGACAATCGGTGCCCTGTTAAAAGGAGCCCGTCATGTAACCGCCATCGATTACGAGCCGGTCGAAAGGGAAGTTTTATATAATGCCGGGCTGAATGGTGTGGAAGAACAGGTCGAGGTGATGCAGAAGGACCTGATCGACGGGGAGTATCGGATTGAGGATGAGTACGACTGGATCTTCATCAATATTGGCGGAGACGAAGCTCTGCATATCATCCAAAGGCATGAGCTGCTGCAAAAAAGCCCGCGATTCCTCGTGTCGGGTCTCGTCAACTGGCACACAGAAGGAGTAGAGCAGGCCTTCGAGCAGGCAGGCTTTGAAAAAATAAACACCATGCAGACAAACGAGTGGGTGACAATGGAATACTACAAGAAATAATGGACCCATCCTTTTGTACTTTAAAGCGCTAAGAGGGACAGTCCCTTTTAGCGCTTTAACGCAGCGGGGGACAGTCCCCCGCTGCGTTAATTCGTTAATGTTGGTTTAGCAGGTGGCTGTACTGGAATCGAATTCTTTTTTCCGCTGAGTCCGACCAGCACTCTTAGAAGCCGGAATCTCCTGAAAACAAAATGATACACTGCAGAAATGACAGCAAATGAAACAAAGACCAGGAAGAAAGCCTTCACCGGAATCGGCCAGTTTAGATCTTTAATGAAGAAACCAGTCATTACAATCACCGGCTGATGCAGGATATAAAATGGCAGCGACGCTTCACTGGTGTACCGGAGCAGGCCATTGGTGAAAGACAAATAATTATTGGCAATATAATAGAATGAAAGAATGATATTTAAAGTGCTGATGACGGCTAAAGATTGGAAAAGGATAAATTCAGCAGACCCCTTATCGGGATAGTCCATCACAAACCAAATCGTATAGGAGACTAACGCCAAACCACCCAGGCTGAGGTTACCCCATATGGTCCTCTTTAACAGGGGCAGTAATTGTTCACTGCTGAAAATATAGTAACCTATGAGAAATAGCACCAGATAGACGACCAGATCCCATCCCCCGAGCTGAACAGTATCCGCAAAGACAGCGGCCGCAATCGCTGCCGCATGAATCAGCAGCAAGTGAATCCACGTCATATTCATAAAAGCCCTAGTTCTTTTGAATAGAAACACAGTAAGCACGGAAAAGAGAATCAGGACGAGCAGATACCATAAATGCAAGCCGACAAACGCGAAATTACCCGAACCTCCGATCTCCAAATAGACCCCCTCATACATCTGCGGGACGAAATCCAGAAACGATCCCATGAACTGCCCGTTGGAAACCCGCTCGATATAGACCTGCGGGGGAGACAGGAGGACAATCCCGAATAACAGCGGAATCCCCAGTCGTATGAATCTTTCTTTTAAATAGGTTCCTGCACTCCTTTTTTGCAAGGAATAATTTGAACTTACCCCTGAAATGACAAAAAAGATCGGCATGATCCAAGTTCCAATCAAAAGTGAAAATGTCAGGATGGCAGTCGAATCCACTTCATTATTTTTCACATGCCACTCGAATGGATTGAAAAACATGGAACAATGATACAAAAACACAAACATCGTCGCCAAAACCTTGATCCAATCCAAATCATATCTTCTCAGGCTGCCTTGCTTTTTCATAGTAACTCTCCCTTTTTAGAGCTCGTTGATAGAGTGTGCAAACTCGACGTTAGAAAACGAAAACTCGTCGATAGCCCGCAATCAGACAATCAGCCGGGCCAATGTACCTGTCCCTCCGTCCCAGTTTATTCGCCAATAGAAAGAAAAACTCCTCTAATATTGTTTCTGGTTTGAAACAATTATTGACGGATGAAGCCTGCTCGTTAAAAATGGAAGGGTAACCGCTTTTACAGGAGGGATTGATCAGATGTACGAACACTTCACTGTTAACATAACACCCTTAAATAGAGAGAGGACGGTCCGTGTTTATCTTCCGAAAGGGTACAGCGATAAAAATGAGAAGCGTTATCCGGTCCTATATATGCATGACGGACAGAATTTGTATCGTGATGAGGATGCTGGCTATGGAATGGCTTGGAGAGTAGGAGATTACCTGGATGATAGCGGGCTGGATTTGATTGTGGTCGGGATTGACTGCAATGAGGGATTGAAGCGCCTTGATGAGTACGGCCCTTGGGAGAGTTCCAAGATGCCCGAGGTGTTTGATGCCAGCCGCAGCACAATCGGCGGAGAAGGCAGGGAGTATATAGAATATATCGTCCATGAGTTGAAACCCCTGATTGATCAAAAATACAGGACAAATCCTGATGAAACAAGTATGGCGGGAAGCTCGATGGGCGGGCTGATTTCAACGTATGCCGCCTGCGAGTATCCTCATATTTTTAAAAGGGTTGCATCACTGTCTTCCGCTTACTGGTTCAATCAGGAAGAAATTGAAAACCATATTCGAAAAAGCGATCTCTCTGCCATTGAACGTTTCTATATGGATGTCGGCACTGCCGAAGTCACTGAAACGATTGACGGCGAGACATATGAGCGCACGAGTGAGCGTGTCTATGAAATTTTGAAAGACAAAGTGGAAAATGTCCGCTTTGATATTATCAAAGGCGGCGTTCATAACGAAATCGCCTGGAGAGAAAGGCTGCCGCAGGTGTTCGGATTTCTTTTTAAGTGAGAAAAAGGGGACAGGTTCCATGTCCCCGCACTCTTCAGGCAAAAATAGACCAGCTGTTTTTCTCAGCCTCTTTTACCATCTCCTGTTTAGGATTGACCAGGATCGGGTGGGTCACATAGTGAAGCAAGGGAATATCGGCTGCACTATCCGCATAGGCCCAAATTTCGTCTGCTGAATTCTCTTCAAGATGCTTCTGCTGGCCCATCCATTCCTGCAGAATTTTCACTTTTGCATCTCCATTGATGATTTCCCCAATCTCGCCGGTGCAGTGGCCATTTTGATCAAATAATAAGTCTGTGCTGAGCACATGCACGTCCAATTTAAGATCCTGGATAAAAGCTTTCAGGAAAGGCTGCAGGGCGCCGGACAAGACAACGACCGTATCTCCGTTGTTTTGATGCTCCTGAATTTTGAGTACGAGGCTGCGGTGAACCTCGTCTTTTCCAACCGCAACAAGCTCTTGGAAGAAAAGATCTAATTCCTCAGTGGTTTTTCCTTTGAATGTCCTCGCGAAGGCTTTGAAAAATTCATGCTTGAATTTTGTTTTCCCTTGAAGCACACCGGCAGCCGCCGCCTTCCCCAAGCCCGC
Organism: Bacillus salacetis; assembly: GCF_049177075.1. Lineage (GTDB taxonomy): Bacteria > Bacillota > Bacilli > Bacillales > Bacillaceae_B > Rossellomorea > Rossellomorea salacetis_A. The sequence goes on from NZ_CP185377.1 coordinate 612,130, forward strand.
AGCTACAACGGCCCACTGCTTCGCGGTGAACCTTTTCTGCCCCATTTGGAACATCGCTTTAAAAGAGTTCCCCTGATAGAGCGTCCCATCAAAATCTACAGTGACAATTGCCAAAACAGAACACCTCGCTTTTTTTAGTAAGTATAGGACAGTTGGTATGAATTGTAAATGAACAGGAAGAATCAAATGGACAAGAATTAATGGACTCCTTTATCACGTTAAAGCGCTAAGAGGGACAGTCCCTTTTAGTAGGTTAACGCATTAACGCGGTGGGGGACTGTCCCCCACCGCGTTAGTGTGTTAAAGAATTATTCTTCGTATTTGATCAGGAATTTACAATGATTGTTTCCTTCTGTTTTGCAGCTTACCCTCTTGACCTGGTCTGTTCCGAGGACGTTTTTGAACATTTCCGTTTCGCATTTGCAGGCTGTTTTAAAGTTGTTGGCAATGGCCATGATCGGACAGTTGTATTCTATCAGTTCGTAGGTATTCTCATCGATCTGGCTGGCCTTGGCCATGTAGCCTTTATCGTTTTGGATTCTTTCAATCTCTTGTATTTTTGCGAGGTTTCCGCTTTTTTTCTCAACTTGTTCTTTATATTCCTGGGTCAATCTCTTTTCTCTCTTTTTAAAAAGAGTATCGACGGATTCTTTGCCGAAGGATTCTTCTATATCCTGCAGGAATTCTACACTGATACCTTCATAATTTTTAGGGAACAGCCTCTCGCCTTTTTCAGTCAAGGAGTAACGGTAAAGCGGTCTCCCTTTGGGCTGTTTGATTTCCACGGAATGGATGAGGCCGTCTTTTTCAAGAACATTCAGGTGCTTCCTGATGGCCATATGGGTAATCCCAAGCTGATCGATCAGGTCGTTGACACTGAGCGCCACTTCCCGTTTCAGCAAATCAAGTATTCTATCTTTCGTCGTTTTCATTGTGACAGTCAAACTGAACACCTCAATTCTATTGAAAGATACGCAGTACGAAAGGATTATTATACTATGAAGTATAAAAAATAGGAAGTGATTCGGAATCTTTGAAACTCCTGAGCAAATGAATTGCTTTATCACCTGCTTATGAATTACTCTTAATTTGTCTTAATTATACTTTTTAGTATAAAAAATATCAAAACATCTAATTTGGAGGAATTCACTATGACAAAATTCACTTTACCAACATTAAACTACGGCTTCGATGCACTTGAGCCTCATATCGATCAAACAACAATGGAAATCCATCATGGAAAACACCATCAAGCATATGTTGATAAATTGAACGCTGCTCTTGAAGGAAACGAAGAACTTCAATCAAAATCTCTTGAAGAGCTTCTAAGCAATTTAGAAAGTGTACCGGAAAATATCCGCACTGCAGTGAGAAACAATGGCGGCGGACACCTGAACCACAGCCTGTTCTGGGAAGTGATCGCTCCTGCGACGGAAAGCAATGAGCCTTCTGGAAACCTGAAAGAAGCAATCGATAAAGCATTTGGCAGCTTTGATAGCTTTAAAAAAGAATTCGCTCAAGCAGCTGCAACGCGCTTTGGTTCCGGCTGGGCATGGCTGATCGTCAATGCAAATGGCGAACTTGAAGTGACAAGCACGCTGAACCAGGACAACCCGATCATGGACGGCCAGACAGCGATCCTTGGACTTGATGTCTGGGAGCACGCTTACTACCTGAACTACCAAAACAGAAGACCGGATTACATCGAAAGCTTCTTCAACATCATCAACTGGGATGCTGTCGCAAAAAACTATGAAGCAGCACAAAACAACTAAATAAGGCAGAAGGATAAGGTGCCTTTTTAAAGGTGCCTTATTCTATGGCTTATTTCAGGCAGGCGGAGGAATAGTATGGAGATCATGTACGTGAATGGAACACCCGCTCGGGATGACAAACCTCTTGTCCTTGTGATCGGCAAGCTGGACGGTATTCATAAAGGGCACCAGGCTCTGTTGAACGCAGCCGCTAAACAGAAAGGACCAGAAGAGAGCCTTGCTGTTTGGACATTTAAACAGCATCCGTTATGGGTGTTAAAAGAAGATATCCGTTTTAAAGGCAGCCTTCTGCCGGAAAAAGAGCAGATGGAAGTGCTGGAGCAATTCGGTGTGGAAAGGGTCTATCAGGTAGATTTCACAAAGGATTACGCAGCCATCTCCGCAGAAACCTTCATTATGGAACACCTTTCACAGTTGAATATTAAACGAATCGTCGTGGGAGAGGATTTCAGATTTGGCGCAGGAAGAGAGTCAGGGACAGATGACCTGATCGATCTTTGTTCCAACTTGAATATAGCTGTCACGGTCGTTCCTGTCATAAAAGAGAATGGCAGGAAAATCAGCAGCACCAAAATCAGGGAATGGATTGCGGATGGAAAGATGGAGTCGGTCCAAGCTGTGCTGGGCAAGCCTTACAGCATCACCGGAACAGTGGTGCATGGAGAGGCCCTCGGAAGAAAACTCGGATTTCCGACCATCAACATGGGCGGCATCGAGGAATATGTAACGCCGAAGCCCGGGCTGTATTTGGGATCCGCAGAGATTCATCACTCACCTGACCATAAGGAGTATTGGAATGTGCTGATCAACGCAGGTTTCAGTCCGACAGTCGGCGGCCGCGTCTACCGCCTGGAAGCTTATCTGATTGATTTTTCCGGAGATCTTTACGATAAAATGGTTTCCATCCATTTTCTCCGTTTCTTAAGAGATGAAATCAAGTTCGATAACCTGGACTTGCTGGTTGCCCAGATGAATGAGGATAAGGCAGAGGCCAAATTGATACTTGAGTAGTTTCATAAGGATTCTGCCTATTAATAGAATGACAAACAAGAAATCTTAAAACATCATGAGGAGTTAACTATGAACGAGGAAAAAGTATTTGATATAACGATTATCGGTGGAGGCCCAACCGGCTTGTTTTCCGCGTTTTACGCAGGAATGAGGAACATGAGCGTAAAGATCATCGACAGTCTCGGTCAATTGGGCGGGCAGGTTGCTGAGCTTTACCCGGATAAATATATCTATGATATCGGCGGTTTCCCGAAGGTCCTTGGAAAAGATTTTATCCAGAATCTGATCGATCAGGCCGAGTTTGCTTCCCCGGAAGTCTGCCTGAACGAAACCGTGCTGGAAGTTGTGAAAGAAGAAGAAATCTTCAAGCTGACGACAAACAATGGAAAGCACCTGACCAAGTCCATTTTGATCACCAGCGGAATCGGTGCTTTTCAGCCAAGAAAGCTGAACATTGATAAAGCAGAATACTATGAAGATAAAAACCTTCATTACTCTGTAAAAAACCTTGAAGATTTCAGGGGTTCAAGAGTCCTTGTCTGCGGAGGGGGAGACTCTGCGCTTGATTGGTCCTTGATGCTCGAAGACGTTGCCGAAAAGGTAACCATGACGCATAGAAGAAAAGAATTCAAGGCTCATGAAAGCAGTGTCAATAAGCTGCATGACAGCTCCGTTGAAGTGAAAGTACCTTTTAACATCAAGGAACTCCGCGGCAGCGAAGAGAGGATAGAACAGGTTGTACTCAGCACGAAAGAAGGACAGGAAGAAAGCGTGGATGTTGACCATGTCATTGTCAATTATGGAAGCGTTTCTTCACTGGGCCCTATCAAAAACTGGGGACTGGAAATGGAGAAAAACTCTATTATCGTCAATTCCAAGATGGAAACGAATATAGAAGGAATTTATGCAGCAGGCGATATCAGCACGTATGAAGGGAAAGTCAAACTGATCGCAGTTGGTCTTGGGGAAGCCCCGATCGCCATCAACAATGCGAAAGCCTTCATCGAACCGAATGCCAGAGTGCAGCCGCTGCACAGTACAAGTGTTTTTAAATAGGAAGCAAGAGGCATAAGGAAGGAGGATGATGATGGCGAAATCACCTAACACCAGCGCCCAATTTAATATACTCAGAAATGACCCGACCCGAGGGGAAGGGGGATATGGAGTAGGAACCATTTCCCTTGAAAATATCACTCCGATTATCGTGGACCCTGGCGAGCAGGAAGTCTTTATCAATATGGGAGCCTTGCATGCACGCAGCCAGGTTGAGAAAAAAGTGAGGTTCAAGCCGGTGAAGGATGAACTGGTGGACCCGAAACTTTATTGGATTGTCTGGATGGCTTTGCAAGTGGGGGAAGGCGGTCCGTTTTATTCAGGGGCCGGTGCCTGTGAAATTATGGTCTCCCAAGAAGAAAAACGGATCAAGTCAGGCTACAAGTCCCTGCCTGAGCATGTGAATACTCTGGATAAAGTTTTAAAAGGAAGAATATTGATCAGCCACATGGACTCTTTATCAAAATCTCTCTTAAAGGACTTCCTGATTGATTTTAATGAGGTCTACTGGGAAAGGTCACCAGAAGAATTGAAAAATGAGTTTTTATAAAAGAATGGAGCGATAGAAAATGGCATTTGTAATCACATCACCCTGCATGCATGAACAGGCAGCGGACTGCGTGGATGTATGTCCGGTCGATTGTATCGAAAAAGGCCCTGACCAGTTTTTCATCGACCCATCAAGATGCATAGAATGCGGCATGTGTGAAGTCGTTTGTCCAATCGGGGCTATTTATCAGGACTTTGAAGTTCCAGAGGAAGAGCAGACATCAGTATCAAGAGCGAAGGAATTTTTCTTCTCGAGCTGAAGCGAATTTTGGTACATGAATTGCCTAAAGGGCGGGAGTCATGTATCCAGAATGTCGATCAGAATACATGAGTTGGTCTAAAAGGCGGGAGCCATGTAGTCAGAATGTCGACCAGGATACATGGGTTGACCTAAAAGGCGGAAGCCATGTAGTCAGAATGTCGATCAGGATACATGAATTGCCTTGAAAGGAAGAGATCATGTAGTTAGAATGGCAAGCGGCGCAAATGAGTCAGCCTTAAAAAATCAAAAAGATTTCACGGAGATAGAAAATGGCCAGTTTTACCGGAAAAGTACTACTAAAAGAAGAAAAGGGATCATCAGTATTAACACTGGACGGCATCCCTGTGGCAAAACTGTTTGAACCATTCAATGATCAGGACATCCTGCTGTCCATATACCAGCTTCATCCCCAAGAGGGAACAGTTTTCATCCAGAACTGCCATGGAACAGCAGATGTTTTTTACTTTGAAGGCGAGCAGCAGTTTTATACAGGCACCAAATATGTAAATGATTTTTACATCGACGACGAGGATATCATTCATAAATTGGAAAGCCTAGTGGATATGGATGTTAGGCTCACGGTTAATGAGGAATAAAGGAAAGAAGGAGGGAACCAACATGGAAAAGTATCGTATCGATCAAAGTAAGGGATTGGAGTTCGGGATTTACACTTTAGGTGACCATCTCCCGGACCCAAGGACAGGTGAAAGGATTTCTGCACAGCAGCGGCTGCGTGAAATCATCGAATATGCAAAACTGGCAGACCAGGCTGGACTTGATTTCTTCAGTGTCGGCGAGAGCCACCAGAATTATTTTGCGACGCAGGCACACTCCGTTGTTCTGTCTGCTATCGCACAGGCCACGAAAAATATTAAAATTGGAAGCTCTTCCACTATCATCAGCACATCCGACCCGGTCCGGGTATATGAGGATTTTGCAACAATCGACCTGATTTCGAATGGCAGGGCTGAAATCATTGCCGGCCGTGCGTCCAGAGTGGGGCTTTTCGAGTTACTCGGATATGACTTGAGAAACTATGAAGAACTGTATGAGGAAAAATTCGACCTCCTGATGAAAATCAATCAGGAAGAAGTGGTGAACTGGGAAGGCGAGTTCCGGGCTCCGTTAAGAAATGCGAAAATCCTGCCGCGTCCTCAAGGTGGATCCATGCCGATCTGGCGTGCGGTTGGAGGCACTCCTGCCAGCGCCATAAAGGCCGGTTATGCGGGGGCGCCGATGTTCATGGCCCATTTAGGCGGTCCGGCATCTGTCTTCAAGCGGACGGTCGACGCCTATCGCGAAGCAGCACGGAGCAAAGGATTCGACCCGGCTGAACTGCCGGTTGCAACGGCCGGATTCTTCTATGCGGCTGAAACATCCCAGCAGGCCTTGAAAGATTTGTACCCTCATATCAATGAAGGGATGAAAAAGACAAACGGAGGAGGCTTCCCGAAACAGCACTTTGCTCAGGGAGTCGATCCACATAACATCATGAATATCGGCAGTCCGCAGGAAATCATTGAAAAGATCCTGTATCAGCATGAAATGTTCAACCATCAGCGTTACATCGCTCAAATTGATTTTGGCGGCATGCCGTTTGATAAACTCATGAAAAATATTGAAATCATCGGTACAGAAATCTTACCGGCGATCAGAAAATACACTGCGAAGAAATAGGAGGGGAACCCAGTGAAAGTTGTTGGATTATCAGGTTCAAAAGTCGGCTCCAAAACAAGGACTGCAATGAACTACACAGTGCAGTCCGTTAAAGAAAAATATCCGGATGCGGAAGTGGAACTGCTCGATTTGGCTGATTATGACATCCAGTTCAGCGACGGCCGTAACTATCTGGAATACGAAGGTGATACCGGACATGTCACGAAAACATTGATGGAGGCGGATGCCATCATCATAGGGACACCGGTTTTCCAGGCATCCATTCCGGCTACGCTGAAAAATATCTTTGACCTGCTTCCACAGAATGCATTCCGTGATAAAGTGGTCAGCATCCTCGTAACAGCAGGATCTTCCAAGCACTATTTGATTGCCGAACAGCAAATCAAGCCGATTTTGGCCTACATGAAAGCTCAAATCGTGCAGACCTATGTATTCATCGAAGAAAAGGATTTTCATATGAAAGAAATCACCAATGATGATGTCATCTTCCGAATCGAGCGCCTTGTTGAAGACACGATCATGTTAACCGAAACATTTGCAGAAATCCGTGAGAAAAAAGAAGCTGAATACGATTTTTAAAGAAAAGAGGGTAGCCCCCCTTTTTTCTTTACCGCATTAAAGCGCTAAGAGGGACTGTCCCTCTTAGCGCTTTAATGTGATAAAGAGTTATGATTGTGAAGTGAATTCCAGGATGGTGATTTCAGGCGGGCAGTTCACCCGCATAGGAAACAGGCTAAAGCCAATCCCGCGGTTTACGTAAAGGCTGTTTCCTTCGCTTCCATACGAATCCGTGATCCAGCCATCGACATGAGCTTCTTTATCCGTGAAAAGTTCTTTATAAGACCAGTCGGGGGTAAAAGGTATCCGGTACTGGCCTCCATGAGTGTGGCCGGCAATGGCTACTGGTGCTGTATTCGCCGGCAGTTTACTGAAAGCTTCAGGGTTATGCATCATGAACATCCTGGGTGCTTCGTCCGGGATATCCTGCAATGCTTTGGATACATCGACATTCTCCGGCCAAGTTGCTCCCAGTGCCCCGAGGTAAAGGGTGTTTTCATTTTCTCTGCTTAAAGTCACTCCGTCTTCTTCCAAAGTAAGGGGGACTGATTCATTTCGGAGCACGGTGAAACCCTCACTGGAAAGAACGCCTTCAACACGATTTGCCTCTTCCTTATTGATCTTGTCATCTTTTTTAGCCATAGCATAATCATGATTTCCCAGTATTGCAAAAACAGGAATGTTGGCATCTTGAAGATCTCCCAGTGCATCGGCCACTTTCCCCATTTGCAGCGTCCGGTCATCTGTCGGGTGGTAGACATAATCACCCAACAGCAGGACTGCTTCAGGGTCTTCTTCAATGATTTTATCGACAATACGGGGGATGACAGAATCGTTATCCATCCACATTCCAACCTGGAAATCCCCTATGACAGCGACTTCTTTTCCTTCCCAAGCTTGCGGAAGGTTGGGGATCTCAGCTTCCTCTCTTTCAACATCAATGATATAGGGCTCAATGAACCCCCAGATGAGCACTGCGACAACGGCAATGCCTGCAGTGATCCCTAGTCTTTTCCAAAAAGTTTTCAACTGTACGATACTCCTTTCTTCAGATTATATTACTAGCAATATCCTTTTAAAAAATTTCCTTGAAGAATTGGCGGGTTGCTTCAATAGGCTGGACAGGATTGTCACTCTGCCATTCGACATACTCAAGGGCAATGATGCAAAGAAGCAACCAGACGGCTCCTGCCATCTGTCCCGCCAGCACATCTGTAGGAAAATGCGCGCCGAGAAAGATCCTGCTGATTCCGATCAATAGGAAAAGGATCACTCCGAGAGTGGACAAGCTCCATTTCGCAGCAGAGGATAAACCGCTCCGGATAATTAAGTAAATAATAAATCCGTAAAAGATCACAGATCCCATGGAATGGCCGCTTGGGAAACTGAATCCAACCGCATCAATATCCGGGTTAATCGACGGACGTCCTCTTTCATAAAAATTTTTCAAAAGGGTAGTCAGCAAGCCGCCGCCCCCTACAGCGAGAATGAAAAAGAGGATTCCCCACTTATCTTTGAACTTAAGCCACAGAACGAGAATGGTGATGATGGAAAGGGTCGTAACGAACCAAACCGAACCAAGCTCTGTTATCACTATCATGAATTGGTCGATTCCTTCACTTTCGAACGAAGCGAGAAAATCGATGATGGCTGAATCAAAGTTTTTTACTTCGCTCTCAAGCAGTCCTTCTGCTATTTGTGAAAAGGTAAAAATGAACAGACTGGAAAGAATAAGTCCGATCACCACCAAAAGCACCGGAAAACCTGCCTTTTTGACTTCTTTCTTCTGCGTCTCCATTTTTTTAATCCCTCCTTTTGTGAATAAGAAAAAGCCATGGATGGCCTCATATCCAATGGCTGATTAATAAGTTCCTTATCAATTCCTTACCCGATTTGAAATCTGACTAACTCAAAAAGGCCTAATTCTATAATACTGTAGCCTGAAAGGGGTGCTATTAAAGTGGCTTTTCGGCAGTTGTTCAGACAGGTTGATTGGAGCGGAAGGTGTGTGATCTCCTGCGGGACTAGCGGGACAGGTGAGACCCCGCAGGCGCAGCTGAGGAGGCTCACCGCCCGCTCCGCGGAGTCACACACCTGGAGCGGAAATCAACACACTCATCAAAACTCTTAAAAAAGGGTTATTTACAAATAAATGAAATACTGAGATAATATAGAAAATAGTTGAAGGGGGAAAGTAAGTTTATGGAACCAACTAATTGCTAATGATTAATTTTTCGAAATTAATATCGATTTTGTACAGAGCGTTAATTATGCCTATTTTACTAGGTTTATTTGTTATGCTCTTTATGGAATCAAGCAATTAAGAAGGTAACTTACTTACTTGACTCTCAAAATATAATTACCGGACCACCCGCCATGAAACACGGGGGGCCGCGGCATATCCACATGCTTTTTTGGGTGCGCCGTATTTTATAACAAAAAGAGAATCCAAGACCGTAAGAGGACACGTCCTTCTTGCGGTCTTTTTTATATGAACTGAATAGTATTTAAGTACTTCTTTAGGCTGTCCATAAATTGTGTAACGGACATTATGGATGAAAGAAGGAATGGATATGTTGGAACTATCATTGACCGGCGTTAAAAAATATATGGAAGCAACTCAGGTGCTGGAGAATATCTCGTTTGAAGTGATGACGGGGGAAAAGGTCGGGATCGTCGGAGCAAACGGAAGCGGCAAGAGTACGATTCTGAAATTGATTGCCGGGATCATCCCGATGGAGTACTACCCCGGCTACCCGCAGACATCCAGCTATGGATATGATGAGGGCTTCGTGAATCTCCCGAAGGATGCCAGGGTGGCTTTCTTGGAGCAGACTCCACAGTTTCCTGAGGGGGTAAAAGTGACGGATGTCCTGAACCTTGCATTTGAGGAAGTCCATGCCCTCGAAAAAGAGATGCGCACTCTGGAGAAACAACTGAAAGCTCTTAAAGGGGATGCCTTGGAAAAAGCACTCTTGAAATACAGTGACCATGTCCAGTTATACGAAACCAAGGGCGGTTATGAAACAGAAGAAAAAATGAACAGGGTCTGCACTGGACTGAAGTTCCATGAGAGCTTTCTTGAAAAAGACTTTGATACCTTAAGCGGCGGGGAAAAAACAACCGTCATGCTCGGGAAACTCCTGATGAATGCACCGGACATCCTGCTTCTGGATGAGCCGACCAACCATCTGGACATGGAATCGATCGAATGGCTGGAAGGTTACCTGAAAAGCTATAAGGGAATCGTCCTGATTGTTTCCCATGACCGCTATTTTCTCGATAATGTTGTCAGCAAAATTGTCGAGATTGAAGATATGGAATCCACAACGTACAAGGGGAACTACTCTTCATTTGTCGCCCAGAAAGAAGAGAATATGCGGATTCAATATGAACACTTCAGGGAGCAGCAAAAAGACATCAAGAACATGGAAAAGCAGGTTCATAACTTGCGTGATTGGGCGATGAGGGCGGACAATAACAAATTCTTCAGGAGAGCAGCCAGTATTCAGAAGAAGCTCGAAAAGCTGGACCGTATCGACAAACCGGTTTTTGAAAAAAGGAATATGAGGCTCGACTTCAAAGCGGCTGAACGATCTGGAAAGGAAACCATCAAAGCGGAAGGGCTTTCTAAAAGTTATGGTGATAAAGTGATCCTCAAGGATGCTGACCTCATGGTTCACTTTGGAGAAAGGGTTGGATTCCTTGGTTCAAACGGAAGCGGGAAGACAACATTCCTGAAAATGCTTCTGGGTGAGGAGCATCCTGACAGCGGAACGGTAGAACTGGGTGCAAACGTTAAAGCCGCGTATTTACCACAGAATATCAAATTTTCCGATGAAGAACTGACAGTGCTGGAATGTTTCCGCGAGGACATTTCCATCCTGGAAGGGAAAGCACGGGAGTATCTGGCGAAGTTCATGTTTTATAAAAAAACGGTCTTCAAAAAAGTGAAGCATTTGTCCGGCGGAGAGAGAATCCGGCTTAAGCTGGCAATGCTGTTATATCAGGATATTAATTTACTGATCCTGGATGAGCCGACGAACCATCTGGATATCGATTCGATCGAGACACTCGAGGAGGCCATGGAAGATTTTAAGGGAACGATCTTCTTCATCTCCCACGACCGCTATTTTATCAATAAGATTGGAGAGCGGATCATCGCGCTCGAGAACCACGGATTTAAAAGCTATGCCGGAAATTATGATGAGTATCGCAGAGTAAAAGAAAAGGCTGCAAGAATCCAGGAAGCGAAGCAGCCTATTGAAAAAACGGGGTTAACTCAAAACAGCGTCGCTGAAGTAAACAAAGAAAAAGAAATGGAAAGGGCGCAGGCGAAAATTGATGATCTGGAAAACGAGATAAGAAAGCTGGACATTGTTTTGGCTGCCAGCCAGCTGGATCATGAAGATCTGTACGAGGTGTACCGGCAAAAGCTGGACCTTGGCAAGGAACTGGATACCGTTATGGAATTGTGGATGGGGCTGGCGGATTAAGTTGAAGGATGAGGCGGAGAAGCCTCATCCTTTTTTATCGTTGTGCAGCAGGAAGAATAGTATATTTCTAAGAGCTGTTTAATCCATTTGTTTTACGTGAAAAGGAAAAGTAACATCGCAGAAAGGAGAATGTTGTATGAGATTGGCCTCTACCAGAAAAACGCTATTATTTTCCTTCCTTGCAGCAATTCTCGTCACAGGCTGCTCCAGTGAGGAAGCCGGAACCAATGATCAACAGGAAACCGATCAGGCGGCACAGGAAGAGCCGAATGATTCTAATGAAAATACTCCGGATGGGCAGGGTGAAGAGGAACAGGCAAACGAGGAAAATCCTGCAGATGATGAAGAACAATCAAATCAGGACCATGAGGAAGAGCAGACAGATTCAGATGACCAGCAGACGGAGGAAGAACAAAACGAAGAAGATTCTTCCCAGGATCTTTCAAAAGAAGAGGCAGCAGAAGTGCTTCAAGAATACGAAAATACTTTCATGGTGAAAACGAGTACGGATGGAACAGTCGAGAACTATGGCACTAAGGAAGAGCTATTATCCCATTTTAAAACAATCATGTCTCAAGAGCTCGCACAGAATTATGTGGATGACTTTTTCCGGATGGATAACGGCCAGTTGAAGATGGTTGCGACAGAGCCTCCGGTTTGGCTGGATCCAGAAAACGACTATCAATTAAACAAGCAGAATGAAAGCACTTATCATGTCGTTCAGAGCAAATCGAGTGAGCTTAGGGGCGACAGGGAGTATACTTTCCAGCTTGCTTATAAGAACGGCCAATGGATTGTCGATGAGGTCTCAAGCGCAAAATCAGGTGAGGTGACCAAACGTGAGGCAGAGGAATCGGTCAGAAATCACCTGGGGAATGACATCACAGAAAGTACGATTGTTGAATATGACCATATGGAACAAAACCAATACGTGATCCATGTTTATGATCAGATAGAGGATGAAGAAGGCTCGCATACGGCGACATATGGCTGGTATAAAGTTGACCCTGCCACAGGGGAAATCACTTCGCTCTTTGGTGATGACGAGCAAACCAGCAGATCCCAGCAGATAAAAGAAAAGGCCGATAATGTCCTGGATGCCCTATTGAATAAGGATATGGATACATTAGCAAGTTATGTCCACCAGGAAAAAGGACTGCTGATTTCTCCATATGTCAATATCTCAGACGAAGATGTGGTCTTTGAACAAGAGCAGGTTGCAAACTTGTTTGAGATGAAAGAGACGTATACTTGGGGATATCAGGACGGAAGCGGAAAGCCGATGAAATCAACGCCACAGGAATATTTCCAGCGCTATCAGGACTTTGCCGAAGTCGACAAGGTGATCGTCGATGACCTTAAGCAGCGCGGCAATGTACAAATGAACATTAAAGAATATTTCCCTGAATCGCATGTCGTTGAGTTTTACAAAAATGGAACAGAAGAGAATTCAAACATGGATTGGTCCAGTTTGTATATAGTTTTTCAGAAAAATAGTGAAGGAGAATGGAAGGCCGTCGCGCTTGTAAGCGGGCAGTGGACCATTTAAATTTTGGTTGAGAAACGCTTGGTGTATTATGAGACTCCAGGCGTTTTAAAGTTATTTCAGGGTTTGGCCCGCAAAGAGAATTACCGGGCCAATGGTAGTCGCTACTAAGAGGGAATCGGGTTATTATGATAGAATTCTAATAACAGCAATTATTTTTAGTACAAACCAGGAGGTAGCTAGTATGTCTGCACAAGAAGGTTTTATTGAAGTAACCGGCGGGAAGGTCTGGTATCAAATACATAATAAAGAATCGCGGAATACCCCGGTCATCATCTTGCACGGAGGTCCGGGTTCATCCCACTACTCCATGCAGGGACTGCGTATTTTGGCGGAGGACCGCCCTGTCATTTTTTATGATCAGCTGGGCTGCGGGAAGTCTGACCGCCCGACGGATAAATCTTTATGGAATATTGACCGCTTTGTGGAAGAGCTGGGTCAGGTGAAGGATGGTCTGGAGCTTGAAGAATTCCACATTCTCGGCCATTCATGGGGTACTACATTAGCGGCTGCTTATTACCTGGCCAAGCCTGAAGGAGTCAAGAGCATCATTTTCTCCAGTCCGTGTTTAAGCGCACCGATGTGGGCGGAGGACCAGGAGGAGAACCGCAAGCTGCTCTCGGAGGATGTACAGGAAGCGTTGAAGAGGAATGAGGAAAACGGAACAACTGATTCGGAAGAGTACAAAGAGGCCACGGCGGTATTCAATAAACACTTCGTCTGCAGGCTCGATCCTTATCCGGAGTTCCTGAAAAAAGGCAGGGAGTTCAGGGGGCCTGAAGTTTACAATCATATGTGGGGTCCGTCTGAATTCCATGTGACCGGCAATCTTAAAAGCTTTGACTGCACAGGCCAGCTGCAGGATTTCAAGGTGCCGACTTTGTACACTTGCGGGCGATATGACGAAGCGACGCCGAAGTCGACGGAATACTTCAGCTCTTTGACACCGAACGGGAAGTTCCATGTGTTTGAGCAAAGCGCGCACATGCCTTATGTGGAAGAGACGGAAGAGTATATGCAGGTGATGAGTGAATTTTTGAAGAGTGTGGATTGATTTTTGCAGGGGTGAAATTTCGGCTGGAGCTTAAAGGACTTTAGTTTGTCTTTTTGGAGGGCTTGCGTCCTTTAAGGAGGTTCTAGAGGACTTTAAGAGGCCTGGCGGTGAAACTAAAGTCCTTTAAAGAGGTTTTAAAAGACTTTAATATGTCCTTTGAGAAACTAACGTCCTTTAGGGATGTTTAAAGGACTTTAGTTTGTCATTTTGGCTGGCTTGCGTCCTTTAAGAAGTTTCTAGAGGACCTTAATATGCCTGCGGTGAACCTATCGTCCTTTAAAGAGGCTTTAAAAGACTTTAATATGTCCTTTGAGAAACTAACGTCCTTTAGGGATGTTTAAAGGACTTTAGTTTGTCATTTTGGCTGGCTTGCGTCCTTTAGGAAGTTTCTAGAGGACCTTAATATGCCTGCGGTGAACCTATCGTCCTTTAAAGAGGCTTTAAAAGACTTTAGTTTGTCTTTTGAGGAACTAAAGTCCTTTAAAGAGGTTTTAAAAGACTTTAATATGTCTTTTGAGAAACTATCGTCCTTTAGTGAACTTTTAAAAGACTTTAGTTTGTCTTTTGCGGATCTATCGTCATGTAGCGAGGTTTTAAAGGAGTCTAAGAGGTCTTCCTTTACACCCGATAGGACAAAAAAAGGGGAGACAGCCGGTTCAAGGCTGTCTCCCTCTTTGATTTATTTTTTCTTCGGCGGCGTATTATGGATATAGGAAGGGGTATCTTCCAGTTCCAGCGGGCCGCCGACAATCTTAGGATGGTCGACGTATTCGAATTCTTTGCCATCCGGGCCTTTTCCGGAAGCCCAGCGGCCTTCTTTGCTTGCTTCGCCTTCAGAGTAGTTGAAAAGCTGGTGGGCAAAGCCGACAGCTTCCCATTCTTCTTTGGCTGTTGTCGGAACGATCAATCCGCCTTCTTCTTCCTGCAGTTCCTGAAGGGCGGCGATCCATTGGTTCTGGTGCTGGGTATCACGGGCGATTAAGTAGGAAAGCATGTCCTTGACTCCAGGGTCATCGGTCATTTCATACAGACGGACAGCCTGAAGACGTCCTTGGGATTCAGCTGTGAGGTTAGCGCGGAAATCAGCCATCAGGTTTCCACTCGCGATGATATAATCCGCTGTCCAGCGGTTGCCGTTACTGTCTGCCGGCATCGCTCCCATCCCGGATACGATGGCGTGCTGCGGGTTCATGCCGCCGAGTACGGCCTCGATGACCGGGTCTTTCGCGGCTTCTTCCTGTTCTTTGACAGGAGCATCGTCCAATAATCGTGCCACCATGGTTGCAAGGAGTTCCACGTGACCGATTTCTTCGGATCCTGTGTCCATGATTAAGTCTTTGTATTTTTCGTGTTTTCCTCTTGTATTCCAGCCTTGGAATAAATATTGCATGAAGATTGTCATTTCCCCATATTGTCCGCCGATCAATTCCTGTAATTTTTTTGCGAATAAAGCATCGGGCTTTTCAGGTTTTGCTTCAAACTGAAGCTGCTTCTTGTGTAGAAATGCCACTACGATAACCACCTTTCAAATTATTGGAATTATGGTATACGTAAGTTTCATTCCACCGAAGAGCAGGGGGTAAACGGAATTGCGTAAAATGGAAAAATATCTATAAAAAACAGGCTGCCGATGGAGTTACTCTGGCAGCCTGTTCCTATAATCTTATTTCAACACGCGGCGCGCGCCGACATAGCGGTCTTTCCAATACTTCGTATTCATGGAGTTGATGGAAACGCCTTTTGTTGTCGTGACCGCGATAAATTTGTCTTTTCCAAGGGAGATGCCGACGAATGAGACGCCTTTACCGTTTGTATTGAAGAAAACCAAGTCGCCTTCTTTAAGATCTTTCTGTTTGACCGCTTTGCCTGCTTTATACTGATCCTTCGATGTACGAGGCAGCTTTACTTTTACAGAGTTGGCAAACACATATTGTGTATATCCGGAAGCATCGAATCCTTTAGGAGTTGTGCCGGCATCTTTATATTTCACGCCCATGAATTTTTGCGCATATTGTGTGACTTGCTTTGCCGGGGAAGTCGCGGCTTCCGCTTTTCCACCAAGAGGGGCAAACAGGGCTGCCGCCATTAATAACAAACTCATTCCAATGACCATCCACTTAGAAACCTTCATGTTCAATACCATTTTTCTTCCACCTTTCAAATTTTAAAAGTTATTTATGTTTTTGAAGCTGTGAATCCATTCCTGCACTGACGATTTTATATTCCATTTCACCTGTATTCTCAACGAGGAAGTACATGGTGTTTTCTCCTTGTTTCAGAGATCCTTTGTACTCTTTAGCTAACTCAGCATAAAAAGTAACTTTGAATTCGACTCTATCCAATGACCTTGACTGCTCTTCCATGGTGCGCACTTCAATCTTGGTGATGCCCTGCTTGAATGCTTCTGTATCAAAACTTTCTTTATCTATAAACTGCGCGTCGGATTGAGTTGAATCGACCAGCAGGAAGTTGAAAAAGATGAAAGCGGGATTGATATTGAAGGGAACATGTAAATCTACATCATGGCTGAACTCCATTTGATTGATCTTCCAGCCTGCCTTTGGCTGGTAGGTGAAGTGAGCGTGATTCACTTCCAATTCGTCGGTTTCACCAACCGGAACAATCAGTTTGTAGATTTTTTCTTTGCTGCTAGAAGATATTTCTCTCGCAGCTGCTCGGTCCCACTGAAGAAGGGAACCGCCGTCAGCTTCAACTTGTGCCATTTTGCCTTTGTGTTCGATGATGCCTTTTTCTTTGATGAATTTTTCAGCGTGTTTTGGTGTGACGCTTTCCAGCAAGTACTTCATTAACTCTTTCCTGGTATCGATATCCTTGGATAAGTAGCGGTAGGTTGTGCCTTTATAAGGGAAGCACTTATACTCTCCTTCTCCGTAGGAACCGCCGCTTTGGATGTAACTTTGCTTTGCCATCCATTTTTGGACCTTTTTAACCACCCCTGTTTCAGACATTGATTTTTTAATCTGTGATTGGGTGATCTTTGGAGAATCTTTTGCAAAGGATACACTACCCTGGATGAACGGCGCCGCTATGATGGCTGCTGCCGCCCCTGCGATCACTAATTGTTTTGCTTTCATTTTCTTACCTCCATTTTGTTTGCTTCCTATGACCTTATTGTAGTTCGGCGGGAGACTTGAGAAGTTACGAAAAGGTTAATAAAGGGTTGAAAGGTGGTAACAGTTTTTTTGCTGAAGTCACTGGGGTGGCTAATCGGGTAGGAGAGCGAGGGACATCATAACAGAAAAATGCCAAAATGATGTACCGGGCACACTGCGCTAGGCACCCCATCCAAATAAAACAAAAAACCGCCCTAAAGGCGGCCGTAAATTACAGCGTCACAGGATTGGTGGAGATCCGCCATCCGGCTTCTGTTTTTTTGAATATGACCTGGATGGTTTCATAGGCAAGGCTGTTCCCGACAGGTACGTTGATATCATATTGTACCTCGGTGCCGTAGTCCTTCACTTTGGCAATCGAGGCTCCCTGGTAGTTCAGAAGGGAGCCGCCGTCGGCATTGGGCTGTGCGAGTTTTCCTTCATGTTCGGTGATACGGGAGGTTTCCACAAAAGATTGGATGGCTTCTTCGGTAAAAGAAGAAGAAAAATAGTCTTCCAGTTTTTCCGTGGTATCCAGGTCTGCCCCCATGTACCGATAGTCGGTATCATTCAGCGGGAAGGAATGGATTTCTCCCGATTCCATGGCACCCCCAATCCCCACATAGGAGGCTTTTTGAGCGGCATCTTGAATTTTCTGCATCAACAGTTTCTCTTTTACACTCTCGTATTGGGGGTATGGTGAGCCAAGCCTTACGCTTGAAATGATTTCTTCCATGACCCCGGCTGATTGGGTGAACACTTTATAAAGTTCACTTTCCGGCTCCTCGATAAAAGGATTCTCGCTGCTTCGCCGGACCATGTAGATCAATTGATCGGTTTCGGCAATGACAGGGAAGGGCAGATCGCTGTCAGTCATGAATTCCTTTGGAAAAACTTCGATGGCAAACAGGAGCCCTTTATGGATTTTATCCGTTACGTAGACATTGAGAATGTAATTATTCATCTCTCCCTGCTGGGTTTCGACTGTAAGATTGCCGGCCAGTTCCCTTGGGAAGTTCATCGTTAGCCGCCCGGTTTCATCATAATATTGAACATCCGTGTCCTTTGTTTTATAGATCGCTTTTTCAATCTTTCCTTGCAGCTCCTGGAACTGATCCCATCCGGGGACGGAGGTATCCAGGTTCATGCCGGTGGTGAGTGCTTCGAGGGCGGATTCCGGCTGATTCGCCATCAACAGGGTGTCCGCAAGGGAATACCAGTATTTCGCGGCATCCGGGACTTCCTTCGCCCGCTGTTTATAGTAGTCTGCGGCTTCGGCGAAGTAAGCGGGGGAAAGGTCCCCATCAGGTGTAAAAGAGCTGGTCCCCCATTTTAGAACAGAGATATCATAGATATCATCAGAGACCCGTTTCCAGATTGCGAGCCGCGGAGTATCGTTTTCATAGATGACATCCAGCTTATGATAGTTCTGCTGTGCCAGCTTGATGAACTTTCCATTTTCCCACTTGTAAATATCAAGGATGCTTCCGGGCGAAACGCCGACTTTCCATCCAACCATAAGCTCCGGTTTCCCGTCGCCGGTAAAGTCCGCGGTTCCTCCCCAGCTGACTTCGTATCCGTTTCCTGAGATATCTTTTTCGCGTATCCATTTCCCGTCTTTCTGCCGGAGGACGATCGCTCCGGTATTGTCTGCTTGAATTTGTGATTTATAAAAAGCGATAACTTCTTCGGATCCGTCATTGGTCAAGTCTTCTTTTATAAAAGAATCCATCCCTGCGGGTTCATTAGGGACAAAAAGGGAAGTCCCTTTCGGCAGAAATCCCTTCACCACGTGAAGCAGGTTTTCATCAGAGGGGCCTTCATCGCTTACGGTTTGCGGCGGCTGGATGAGGGCTGCCGGTTCTGGAAACAGATTGCATCCTCCCAGCAGAAAGCTTGCGGAAAGGAGGGGTAACAGGGCTTTCCTTTTCATGATCATTCCTCCGTATCTCTTTTTTCCTTAACTATAAAAAAGGATAGAAGAGAAGTCGTTACATAAAGGTTAATTTTTGGCGGCGGGAAGGTTAACTTTAATGGTGGTTCCGATGCCGGCTTGGCTTTCCAGTTTAAAGGTGCCATGATGGGCGTCAATGATTTCCCGGCAAATGGCCAGACCCAGTCCCGTGCCCGAGGCCTTTGATTTTCCTTTATAAAATTTGTCCAGCACAAGCGGGATGTCCTCATCGGGAATCCCTTCGCCCGTATCCGATAACTCAATCAGGATGTGATCTCCCTGCAGGAAAATGGAGGTGGTGACCATTCCCCCGGCCGGTGTAAATTTGAGGCTGTTATCCAGGATATTAAGGAAGACTTGCTTCAACCGGTCGGGGTCCCCCCATACGATTTCAGCCCCAGTGATTTCAGTGACCAGGCGGACTCCCTGCCTTGCCGCCCGGGGAGATAACTGGGACACCACCCCTTGAAGCAGCTGGCTGATATTCACTCTTTGAAACTTGTATTCTATTTTTCCGGCCGACAGCCTGGAGAGGTCGAGCAGTTCACTGAGCATACCGGACAGCCGGTCACTTTCCGTTGAAATGATATCAAGCCCTTCCCGGAAAAAAGAATCCTCTGACATGGATTGGAGCGTAATGGCCCAGCCTTTCACAGAAGTCAGGGGAGTTCTTAATTCATGGGAAACCGATGCGATGAATTCATTTTTCAGTCGTTCATGCTTTTCGATTTCTGAAGCCATAAAATTCAGCGTGTCAGCGAGCTTCCCGAGCTCATCTTCCTGTTTTAGCGGAATCCTGGCCGAGAAATGTCCGGCAGCCATTTGTTCAGCGCTTGACGTGATCGTTGCAAGAGGCTTGGTGATGGTCCTTGCGACAAAATAGCTGATCGCTGCAGCTATAAGGATGACGAACAATCCGATCAGGAGGAGGGCAGTCAGGCTTTGCTTGAAAACCTGGTTAATTTGCTCCATCGAGGTGACCATCCGGATGCCGCCTGAGACAGTGTCGTTTACTTTAAGAGGCTGAGAGATGGATAATATTTTTTCATCATTCATGTCACCGGTGAAGTACCCGGTCTGTCCTCTTAAAGCCGCTTCCATATCATCCGGTGCCCGGCTGTTCCCTGTCATTTTTTCATGTGTATCTGCCAAAAGGGTGCCGCTGGAATCGTAGATTTGCACCTGTGCATCGATAAGAAAGTTATAACGCTGGAGAAGAACCGGTGCTTTTTCCATGAAAGTTCCCTCCAGGAGCTCCTGTTCATAAAAGGAGGCGAACATGGAACCCTGATCCCCCAAGGTTTGTTTGACACCTTCCACGTAGTAAAATCGGAGCGCGGAAAGGAGCAGGACCTCAAATAACATAACGGTTAAGACAATGAGCAATAAATAACTCCAAACAAGCCGCTGTTTTATCCCCGATTTCATCCTCAGGCCCCGCCTTCCTGAAGGCAGTACCCGAACCCCCAAATCGTCTGCAGGAATTCCGGGTTGGAAGGATCATCTTCTATTTTTTCTCTTAATCTCCTGATGTGGACATCAACGGTCTTGGGATCGCCGAAATAGTTGTTTCCCCATATCTCATCAAGCAGTTCATTCCTGTTGAGGGGCTCATTTCTCCGTTCAAAAAAGAGTTTCATTAACTGAAACTCCCTTGCCGTCAGTTTTATGAGATTCCCTGATTTATAAATCCTTTGTGTTTTCAAATCGATTAAGAACGGTCCGAGGTGATATTGTTTCTGCTCAGGCGCGAGGGAGGCAGCGGCTGTTCTCCTGAGTACGGTCCGGACTCTCGCCACCAGTTCGAGAGGATTGAATGGTTTGACAATATAGTCGTCAGCACCCAATTCCAGCCCCATGATTTTATCCATGTCCTGCCCGCGGGCCGACAAGATAATGATGGGGAGGTGAGGATAGGACTCTCTTAATCTGGTACATACCTCAAAGCCGTCCATGTCAGGAAGCATCAGGTCCAAGATGACCATTCCGGGTCTTTCCGCTTCAACCAGCTGAAGCGCTTCCGTGCCTTCCCCGGTTTCAATGACAGTAAAACTGGACCTGCTGAGGTTGAAACTGATCAGCTTGCGGATCGGCAACTCATCTTCTACCACGAGCACTTTATCAAGGGTCATCTTCATTACCTCACAGAAAGATAGTGTTTACATCATTTTCCTATTTTTGCTTGATTTTGAATATCTATTTCATAGGACATTTCTCGACAAAGATGGGGAGGTAAAAAAAGACAGCCGCCTGCTGATTGGTTGCAGGCGGCTGTCCGTATAATGTCTTATCGAATTGTCTTCAAAGCTTTGCTCCAAGATTCCACTTCATCAAGCATTGTGTTGATGTTTGCAAGGTGAAGATCCTGCGGTTTGAACACTGAACCATTTTCGAAATCCGTGAACAGGGATAGTGTCGGGTGAGTGCGGACATCGGCTACTTTTAATTCCCCAAGGATGCCGCGAAGGTGCTCGGCTGCACGCGCTCCGCCTGTTGAACCATAGCTGACGATGCCGGCTGCTTTGTTGTTCCATGCTTCACGGGCGAAGTCGATGGCATTTTTAAGCGAGCCTGAAATGCTGTGGTTGTATTCCTGAACGATGAAAACAAAACCGTCAAGACTTGCAAGCTTTTCATTCCAAGCGGCAATCCCCGGTTCCGTTCCGTCAGTCGTGCCTAAGAACGGCAAGTTGTATTCGGCGATATCGACGATTTCATAGTTTGCATTTTCACGTCCGTCAGCGATGCCTTTTACCCATTCCCCTACCTGAGGACTAACGCGTCCCTGGCGAGTGCTTCCTAAGATAATTCCGATGTTTAATTTTTCATTTGTCATTGTTGTTTCCTCCTCTTTTTGCTTTCCAAATAATCTGTTTAAAATTCCCATGCTGTTCACCTTCTGTTCTTAAACTTTCAATAGGATGCGGTTGCCTGAAGGATCTTCAGTCATGAAGTCCTCTGTTACATGGGCACCGATACTTTTGAGCTGATTCACAATTTCATTTCTTTTTTCTTCACTTGGCAGCACTAATGTGTAAGATTGTAGTCCGACACTATTGGCTGCAGGCGGCGGGGCACCGACACCATTCCAGGTATTCAACCCGATGTGGTGATGGTACTTGCCTGTTGAAATAAACAGGGCTTGATTGCCAAAGCGGGAGACCACTTCGAATCCGAGTCCTTTTGTATAAAATTCCTCTGTTTTCGGCAGTTCGGATACGTGCAGATGGATGTGGCCCATTACAGTTCCAGTTGGCAGGCCGTTCCATGGATGTTCTCTTTTAATGGAAAGAAGTTCTTTGAAATCCAATGGATCAACCGTCATATGCACTTCTCCGTTGTTCCAATCCCACTCAGAAGCAGGACGGTCAGCGTAAATTTCAATCCCGTTTCCATCTGGATCAGAGAAATACAGCGCCTCACTGACAAGGTGATCTGATGAACCAAGGCGCAGACCGATTTCGGCAAAGTACTGGACGATATTCGCTAAGTCTGCCCGTGTTGGCAGAAGGATTGCGAAGTGATACAACCCCGTTGTCCTGCCCGTTTGAGGGACGATATCGCCGGGCTGCTCGATGGTCAGCAGGGGAGCTTTTCCGTCTGCTGTCAGGCTGGCCGTTGTTTCCGTTTGTTCCAATATTTTAAAGCCGATGACTTCTTTATAAAAAAGAAGGGAGCGTTCTAAATTTTGTACTTTTAAATTTACGGTCCCGACAAATGTCAGAGGTTCTTGATGGAAGTTCATTTTTAACACCTTCCTTTTAAAAAGTGATTTAAGCTTCCCGAGATTGAAATAGTACATTATCGAGAGCTAGAGAAGATTTGTTTGTTACAACCAGGAAAATAGCCATTGCCAGCAAAGCCAAGTCAAGTTCAAAGCCCGCTCCCTGGCCGTTTCCAAGGAATCCTCCAGCCAATTTCACCTTGAAGGTGGCCACCAGCATAATAACGGCAAATAGGATGGAAACGACTCTGGTGCCAATTCCAAGTAACAAGGCAAGACCGCCGATCAATTCAATCAGGGCTACCACATATGCGGTGAATCCTGGCAGACCTAGACTGTCAAAGAATCCTACCGTATTTTCAATGCCTCCCTGAAACTTGGCAAGGCCATGGATAAAGAAGGTTGCGCCTAAAAAGATTCGGATGATGGCTGCAGCTGCTTCGTTTTTAATCATGATTATTCTCTCCTTATAAAATTATTTTATAACTAATGTTTATTAAGTTACTTTATGTAACCTATTATATTTTCAATACTTGATTACGTCAAGTGCCTTTTTAGATAAAAGTAATTTAGTTTCTAATTAAGTTTGGGTATAATAGAGGATAAGGAGATGATCTCGATGGATACATCAATTTGTCCAAGATTCGAAAAAGCGATGGGTTTAATAAGCCAAAGGTGGACGGGAATCATTGTTTACCAGCTGCTGGCGGGTCCTCAGCGTTTCAGCGCTATCAGCTCTGGTACTGGTGTCAGTAACCGGGTGCTGTCAGAGAGGTTAAAGGAATTGGAGACTGAAGGCATCGTGAAGAGGGATGTTTATCCGGAAACTCCAGTCCGCATTGAATATTCACTGACTGACAAAGGGCTGGCATTGGAGCCCCTGATACGAGATATAGAAAAATGGTCACAGACCTGGCTCGAGCCGGTGAGTGACTCGGAATAAGAAGGATACAGGGAGCATTCAGGATGCTTTTTGTGTCCTTTTATTTTTGGGAGAGTCTGGTTCGCTGTGGAACCGGGCTTTTTTATTTAAAAGAGCGCCAATGGGGTCGTCGATTTTGAATTTGAGGAAACCGATGCCGTCAAAGAGCGTCAATGAGGTTGTCGATTTTGAATTTGAGGAAATCGATGCCGTCAAAGAGCGTCAATGAGGTTGTCGATTTTGAATTTGAGGAAATCGATGCCGTCAGAATGTCGAGGAGACGTCATGGATTTAACAATGGACCCAAATCAGTGCCGTCAGAATGTCGACTAGAGGGCATGGTCCAGGCACTTGAGTATCATCCATGTCCTCAGAACCTCGCAGCACCCCTTATGGGCCAATTCTAATGTTTCCCACTCCGGGAATTAGGCAAGATAAGAAGAAAGAACAAAAGAGGTGATGGAGTGAACATATTTGAGGTGGATGGCAAAATCAATAAGGCAAAATTGGCTAAAGATATTTTGATACCGGTGGTTGGCGGAATGGTGACCGGTTTTCTGGCAACCAGGAATGCGAAGAAAATCTACAGTAATCTGAAGAAGCCGGATTTTTCTCCTCCATCGTGGGTATTTCCCGTAGCATGGACAACTCTTTACACGTTGATGGGAACGGCGAAAAACCGGGTTTCCATGAAAGAGGAGCCGACGAAGAAGGCAGAATCGCTCTATGATATACAGCTGGGCCTGAATTTCTTATGGTCTTTCCTTTTCTTCCGATGGGGATTGCGGGGGACGGCTTTTACAGAGATTTGCATCCTGCTGACGTCCATTACGCTGACCACGTATAAGTTTTTCCAGAAGGACAAAGCAGCAGGGGCAATGATGGTTCCATATGTGCTCTGGGTGAGCTATGCGCTTGGCCTCAACTACAGTACCTGGCAGTTGAACAAATCATAATTTTTTATCAAAGCAGTGGAGGGTTGCCCCCGCTGCTTTTTCTATGGAGAAGTGTTTGAAGTCAGCAGGAGAAGGGTAAATGAAATAAGTCAATTTTCAAAAAAGTCATAGGAGGAAATATGCGTTCCAAAAGTTTGATTGATTACAAAATATTTATTCCATCACTGTTGATTCTGATAGGCATTGGGATTCCACTTGCCCTGTATGAATCAGAGTCGCTGGAGCTGCTCAATTACATATTCGATTCGATTGTTTCCGTTTTTGGATGGGGATATCTTTGGTATGGACTTCTTCTAGTCGCAGCGGCCATCTATTTTTCTTTTTCTAAATATGGACAGATTGTGTTAGGGGATCCAAATGAGAAGCCCCATTTTACCATGTTTGAATATGCATCCATTTTAATTGCCATGGGAGTAGGATCCACCATCATGCGGACGGGCATGCTGCAATGGACGTCTGTTGCAAATGAGCCGCCTGTGGGTGTTGAGCCCGGTTCAGCCGAGGCGCTTTTGTGGGGAAATGCCTATAGTATGTTTCTGTGGGGGTTCCAGGTATTTGCTATATTCGTGATGATCGCTCCTGCGATGGGGTATGTGCTTCATGTGAAGAAACGCCCGCTGATGAGGATATCAGAAGCATGCCGAGTGATATTTGGGGATAAATTCACCGATGGATGGGGAGGTAAATCCCTTGATATCCTGTTTCTTTTAAGTATTTTGACAGGGGCTGCGGTTACCCTTGGCCTTGGTGCGCCTATCATTACGCACAACCTTTCGGCACTTCTTAATATAGAAGTCACCTTCGGCATGACGATCATCGTCACGATTATTTGGGTCTTTCTATTTTCATTGAGTGCCTATCTCGGGATCGACAAAGGAATCAAGAGACTGAGCACACTGAACATGTATCTGGCGGGGCTTTTTGCCTTATTCGTTTTGATTGCCGGACCCGGCGTATTTATATTGAATTATTTTTCTGATAGTGTTTCTTTCTTGCTGACTAACTATCTTCACTTTTCATTAAATACAGATTCGGTTCACCTTGGGGAAGCCTCATATATTCAAAGCAATACGGTGTTCTGGTTTGCCTACAGTGCAACCTGGGCCATGCTTCACAGTGTCTTCGCTGCCAAGATTTCCAAAGGCAGGACGATTAAAGAAATGATTCTTACTTATCTCTTAGCCCCGACATTATTATCTTGGGCAGCAACTGGGGTTCTTGGAGGCCTGGGCGTTCACCGTTATTTGACAGGGGATTTGTCCATCTTGTCCTTTGTCCAGGAAGAAGAGCGGATGGCCGCGATTCCAGAGATTCTATCGACACTTCCGTTTGGGGATTTCTCCATTATCGTGTTCATAGTGGTTGCACTCATTTTCCTGACAACGACCCTTGATTCTACTACTTATACAGTAGCCGCCTATACAAGCACGAGGGACATGAGCAAGTTTGAACCGACGAAACTGCTGCGCATCATCATCGCAGGCGTCATCACTGTGTTTTCCTTGATCCTCATGCGGATTGGCGGTCTGCCTCCGTTGTCCGTCATTTCCGGATTGATGGGACTGCCGATCATCGTGGTACAATTCATCCTCATCTATGCGGCGAAGAAGATGATGGATCAGGATGAAGCTTGGAAATATAATATCAAAAGAAACGATCAAAAGAAGGCAGCTTCTTAAGCTGCATGGAAAGCTTGAATTCAACGGATGCGAGTTGAATTCAGGCTTTTTCTTTTGAGGGGAATGTTCCCCGCCGCGGTAGTGCGGTAAAGCGTAACTTTTGTATCTGGACATTAACAGGGAGAGGACTATAATAAAGTGGTATATGATTTGATTTACATAAGAAGGGGTGATGAGAGTGGTCGCAAAAGAGAGCAATATGAGGCTGGCTCTTGCCGGGCTGCTGCTTGGGATTTTGATGTCCGCGATGGATAATACGATTGTCGCGACCGCGCTGGGGTCGATTGTTTCCGATCTTGGGGGCCTGGACAAATTCGTGTGGGTGACTTCCGCCTACATGGTCGCAGTCATGGCCGGTATGCCGATTTTCGGGAAACTGTCCGATATGTATGGACGCAAACGCTTTTATATTTTTGGTCTTTCTATCTTTCTTATCGGATCGGCCCTTTGCGGGATTGCCCAGGATATTGTGCAGTTGAGTATTTTCAGGGCCATCCAGGGGATAGGTGGCGGAGCGCTGCTGCCGATTGCCTTCACGATCGTATTTGATATTTTTCCTCCTGAAAAAAGAGGGAAGATGACGGGGATACTGGGAGCAGTGTTCGGTTCAGCGTCCGTGTTCGGACCTTTGATCGGCGCCTTTCTGACAGATAATCTCAGCTGGCACTGGGTGTTCTATGTGAATGTCCCGATAGGCCTTCTGTCTTTATTTTTCATTGTGACAGCCTACAGGGAATCTCCTCAGCGGTCAGAGGAACGGATTGACTGGGGCGGAGCCATCACGCTTGTTGTGGCGGTGGTCAGCTTGATGTTTGCCCTTGAGCTTGGCGGGAATGAGTTTTCCTGGAGCTCGTGGCAGATTATTAGTTTGTTCGGTTCCTTCCTGATTTTCTTTATCAGCTTCTTGTTCATTGAACGGAAAGCGGCGGAGCCGATCATCTCTTTCTGGATGTTCAAGAGTCCGCTGTTTGCTTCAGCTCAAGCTCTGGCATTTTTATATGGATCAGCGTTCATTATCTTAACCATCCTCATCCCGATTTTCGTTCAGGCTGTTTATGGCGGCTCTGCTACGAATGCCGGGCTGATCTTGACGCCATTAATGCTTGGCTCTGTTGCGGGCAGTGCTGTGGCGGGAATCCGGATGACGAAAAACAGCTACCGGAGCATCATGTGGCTGTCGATTATATCCTTCATTGCCGGGATGGTCCTGCTTGCTACGATGGGGCCCGATACAAGCAGGTGGCTGCTGACGATTTATATGGTCCTCAGCGGATTTGGGGTCGGTTTTTCTTTTTCATTACTGCCTAATGCCACCATTCATAAGCTTGATCCAAGATACAGAGGTTCGGCCAACTCTACAAATGCCTTTTTCCGGTCGTTGGGCATGACGATCGGGATCACGGTGTTCGGAACCTTGCAGACGAAGTTCTTCACCAGCAATCTGGAGTCGGCATTCGAGGGGCAGTCAGGCGGAGGTTTTCCGACTGGTGATCCGAGGAGCCTTTTTGAACCGGAGATGCGGGAGAAGATTCCTGATTTTGTTCTGGAAAAAATCACGACAGCCATGTCGGATTCCATCACCACGACTTTTGCGTATGCTTTGATTCCCTTGGGGATTGCCCTGATTTTTGTGTATTTGATGGGGGGCAGCCGGCTTGAAGTGGAAGGAAAACAGGAAAGTAAATGAAAATAAAAGGACGGTTCCTATAACAAGGAGCCGTCCTTTCTTTTAGCTGGGAGCCTGATTTCGAATGTGGTTTTATTGTTTTCTGATTCCAATGAAATCCGGCCATTGTATTTTTCAACGATTTGCTTGACGATGTACAGACCCTGGCCTCTCACTTTTTTATTGGCATGGCTCTTGGCTTTAGTGGAGAAGCCGGCAATGAAGATTTTATCTTTTGCTTCAGGCGGAATGGGAGGCCCGCTGTTGGAAATTCGGAAAACATATTCCTCATTAACATCTTCACATGTGACTTCTATTTTCCGTTCCCCTTTTGGCAGCTCGCTTGCTGCATCAATCGCATTATCAATCAAATTCGACAGCAGCTTGATTAAATCAGTTGTCCGCAGATTTTCAAAAGAAGAATCAGAGTTGTTAAATTGTATGTCAATATTCTGGCTTTGCGCTGCCAGTGATTTGGTCTGGAAGAGCACGGATAGCGCCGGATTGGAAGATTGGATCGGGATTTTATACAGAAGTTGTGCTTCTTCACGCATGGAATCCGAATACTCCAATGCTTCTTGATGCTTACCGAGTTTCAGCAGTCCGTTCAAAACCTGAATATGATTGGCAAAATCATGCCGCAAAGACCGGACAGATTGAATCAGTGAGTGGATTTCTGAGTGATAGGTTTTTTCCGTATCACCGATCTGGCTTTTCAATTCGCGGTTGTACCATTTTTGAATGAGGATGAACGTCATCAGCAGTACAAGAACCAAGATTCCGCTGAGAATAAAGCCGGGAATGCTGTTTTTAATAACGGTATCCCCGATCCGGTCGAGCCTTGATGTGGAGATATCGATGCTGAGAAACCCGATTGTCTCCCCTTGGTCATTAAGAATCGGGCTTCCGGCTGAAATATACTCCCCGTAATGAGGGTCATCAATTTTACCAGTAAAATAAGCCAGGCCTTTGTAGGCCCTCTGGATTTGATCGGTAGGGACCATGCAGTCCATGCCGATATCATAGTATGGTTTATTGTCTCTTGGGAAACCGGCGATCATGACTTTGGGGCGTGAGTCCGCATCTTCGAAGGCAAGGGTATAGACATACAGGGCAGCTGTATTTTGCTTGGCTTCGTAAAGCTTCTCCCTTATCCGCCAGTAATCTTCATTTCTCTCGGGATTTTCAAGAAAGCGCTCATAGGCAGCTGTATCCATGGATTCGGCGATGGACCGGGCCATCTCCAGCGCATTGTTGGCCACTGATATCTCAGCCGCCTTTTTAGCTGTAAAATAAGAAACTAATATATTGATAGTTGTCAGGCAGAGGAGGATTGTAACTGAAAGAATAATAATGAGTTTGATTTTACCGTTTAATTTCATCGTTACAACCTCCTTTTTTTCTATGTATGTAAAAAAGACCTTTCTACAAAATTCTACATAATTATACAGGAGCTTACAATAGAGAGTTGCGGCGATGTATATTTTGGCAATTGGATTCTCTGCACTGATTAGGCGAATACTGTTAATGAAAAGGGTGTAAGGAACAGAAAGCGGGGCGGTGAAATGAAGGTTTTAACGATGATACAGCCGTGGGCCAGCTTGTTTGTCTTGGGAGAGACAGAGTTTGAAACGAGGACGTGGAAAACGAACTACAGGGGCAGGCTCGTTATACATACCAGCAAAAAAGTGGATAAATCTGCCTGCAGACATCCGAAAGTGCAGGAGTTATTAGGAAAACATGGTGAATCAGTTGAAAGTCTGCCGACCGGGCAGATCATCGGGGTATGCAGCCTGCTAAACTGTATAAAAGTAATAGAAACCGGCAGCGGAATGGCCGTATTGGAAGATGGGCGCGTAATCACTGGAACGGAATTGCTTTTGGGCGATTATCGGATTGGTTCTTATGCATGGGAGGTTGAAGGCATGCGGCTGCTGGATGAATTTGTTCCTGCCAAAGGGCAGCTTGGAGTGTGGGAGTATGGTGGTGATTTTCTTTTGTAAAAGTGAGACTGAACCCTGCAATATCAGGCAGGAAATACCGGGTGGCATGGTCATGGTCCTGCTATTCTAGTGTTGAAAGGAGGTCATATTATGGATTCTTTAAAGCATATGAATGAAGCCATGAAATATATTGAAGACAACCTCGATGGGGAAATTCATTTAAAAGAGGCTGCAAAGAAGGCATTATGTTCTGAATATCACTTTCAACGGATGTTTTCATACCTGGCTGGACTTTCCCTGTCGGAATATATCCGCCGAAGAAGGCTTACCTGTGCTGCGGGTGATTTAAAAAATGATGGCTTAAGAGTAATAGACGTTGCAGTAAAATATGGTTACCAGTCCCCGGATGCTTTTTCAAGAGCCTTTAAAGACTATCATGGGATAACACCTTCCGAAGCCAGGAGGAATGGCCAATTGCTCAAAGCATTTCCAAAAATGACCTTCCAATTAACAATAGATGGAGGGACAGAAATGAACTATCGGATTGAAGAAAAAGGACCGTTTCAAATTGCGGGAATAAAGAAGAGAGTGCCTATTATTTTTAATGGAGCCAACCCGGAGATTGACGCAATGTGGAGGAGTTTGAACGAAGATATTATCAAGAGGATGAAGCAGTTATCGAATATTGAGCCATCAGGGATCATCAGTGCCTCTGTGAATTTCTCGGAAGGAAGAATGGAAGAAAAGGGGGAACTCGATCACTATATTGGAGCTGCTACAACAATGGGATGTCCGGAATATTTTGAGAGCCTGGAAGTTCCGGCATCCACATGGGCTGTATTTGAATCGGTGGGCCCTTTTCCTGGCACTCTTCAGAATATCTGGGGCCGCATCTATTCAGAATGGTTCCCTTCAGCACCTTACGAGCAAGCAGAGGGCCCGGAGATTTTATGGAATGAGCAAAGGGATATCAGTTCCCCTGACTTTAAAAGTGAAATTTGGATTCCGGTTCTGACAAGATAAAAAAAGATGGTACATCTTATGCCTAAACAGATGTACCATCTTTTTTTATGAAGCTTTCCGATCCATATTCCAAGCTGTCGAACCGGTTGTTAATAGACGCGGCAGGCTGCCTGCCAGCAGGGCCAGAACAAGCGAGCAGAAAATGATGGCGCCGAGAACCGTTGTGCCATTGGCAATGAAAGAATACATCACAGCGGATTGGCCTTCAGGCGCACTTTCTCCCCAGAAAATGAACCCTGCGACGAAATGCCAGAAGTAACGAGCGATACTGCCGACGATGACGCCGGTCATGACCCATCCCAGCAGTTTCTTGCGGTCGCCGTTTTGCAGACTTCTCTGAATTGGATGGTAAAGCAGGCCTGCGAAGCCTACAAAGGCAAACGCCACAAAGTACTCAATCGCAAATTGAAGTGGAGTCAGGAACCAAACATCCCCGAGCACCACTTGCAGCAGCCCCCATAGGAATCCGGATACCAAGCCGACCCTTAACCCCCATCTGAATGCGACGATGAAAATCGGTACCATCGCAAAAGAAATGGAAATCGCCGGAGACAGCCTGATGGATGGCAGCAGATCCAGAATTACAGCGAGCGCTGCAAATATGGAAGCCTCAATCATTGGTTGTAACTTCATTTTTGACATAAGAAAATCCCCCTTATCACAAGTTGTAATACGACAACCATAAGGGAGAACATGACAGGCGGACAGACAATGGATGTCCATCCGGTCCACATCCCTGCGCTAGCATTAACTAACAGGTTCAAAGGGTCAGAACAATCAATGTTCACTCTCAGCAATCCGCTCCCCTTGTGGTCAACGTACTATGTAATTTTCAATTTCCATTATATAGGGGGAGGAGAGAAAGATAAAGTGTTTTATCGCGGCGCAGCCAAAATAGTTTCATAGTCCTCCAGATAGGAAAAAGTAAAAGAAAGTGTGCGATTGAGAGGAGTGAAATCATTGAAGAAAATAAAAGCTTATTTTGAAAATGAAACCGACGCGCAAAATGCCAGGAACAAGCTGCAATCACTCACTGTGGAAGACGGAATGCTGGAGGACGTACCTGATGGCAGAAATATAAGTGATATTGCGGGAGATCTTTTCAGCGGGGAGAAGCATCACAAGGATCCTCGTATGGTAGAGGCTGATGTTTCGGATGATGATTATGACAAGGCCCATTCGATATTAAGGGAGCATAATGGTCGTGTGCGTTGAATGGATTATCTAATTTAAAAATCCCCTTGGATCAATGTCCAAGAGGGATTTTTTTAAATGGGATTAACCGTTTCCGTTTCCATTCCCGTTGTCAGGAAGTACTGGACAGACAAAGGATACTGTTCCGTTAACATCATCAAAGCTGACAAGGTCACATGGATCAAAATCTTCGCCCGCTAGGAAATCTTCCAGTTCATCTACTGTTACATCTGGGCAGAAGAAGCAGAATTGGTTTTCGAAAGTGACAGAGTTAATACATGGGACCGTTGTTGTTGTCTCTCCTTCACAGCCCTCGTAAGTGACATCTGTTCCGTTAAGGATATTGACCGTAACAGATGGGAAGAGGATATAAGGTGTTTCGATACAACATTGAATTGGGCCATTACATGTTGGGAAGATGGCTCTGTTGTTACATGTATCAACGACAGGGGCTTCATCATCCTCACCAAGTACGACACAGTAATTCAATACTTCAGAGTCACCGACAGTTTGTTCGAAGCATTCTGCTGTAGGAAGGGTTGGACCAATACATGGCGGAATAGGAAGAGTGCTTTCTCCCGCAGTTTCACACAAGTCTTGGCAGCCGTCCGGACATTCGAATTCCTGTTCACATGCAAGCAGCGGCAGGCCGAAAGCAGAATCAGCAGTAACACCGATTACAAATCGATCTCCCCCAATTTTCACACCTACATTTCCGTCTTCGAGTTGCGTAAAGATTCCATTATAAACAATTGTAACCGTTACACACTGACCAGGTTCGACAGCTGGATCAAACTCCAGTTTTACTGCCGGGAAAGCAAACTCTTGTCCTGCTCGTAGGATTTCTACAGCGTTAACGAAATCTTCGTTTTCATCTAGAGTTTCAGTTATATTCACTGTAGGACCTGTTCCGTTAGGACAGATTTCAAAGTTGATATGACTGATTCCGGAACGTTGTGCTCCAGGGTTGCAGTTGCAAACCCGGTAGTCGACGAGTGTAAGGTTGTTTATCAAATCATTTGACAACCCTACAAACTCAACCCCGTAAGAAAGCTCGGGTTCCGTCCCTATCGTGATACAGACATCCTGATTTAAATCTGCTGGGCAATTTTCACAAGGCAATCTAATAACCTCCTAATACAAAATTTCGCTGCTATCATGACAGCGATACTATAAAATATGTAAAAGGCAAGAGGCTTGTATAGGTTTGTGTACAGGCTGTCGTTAAAAGAGGCAGTTAACTACCTCAATTTGAAGGGCAAGTAAACTGTTTAAGTTTCTAGTAAAAGAGGGAATGTAAATATTAGACGAAGATCACAGGAGGAGATTAAGATAATGCAAAGAATCCAAGCCTATTTTAGAAATGAGAATGAAGCAGAGGATGTCAAAGCCAGCCTTCAGACGTTGAATGTAAGAGACGTCATGGTAGAAAGGGTTCCTGAATCCAATAGAAACTTGTGGGATTTGATCAGAGATACTTTCAGCAGGGACGACGCGTTTAATGAAGACCATCATGAACCGCATGTGGTGGAATTCAAGGTGGAGGACGGAGAATATTCCCAAGCGAAAGAGATTGTCAGGGAAAATAACGGACATATTCAATAAAGTTTAATAAAAAAAACACGCTTCCTGATTGCAGGGAGCGTGTTTTTTTTATACCTATCAGCCTTCATTAGTGATGAATCGGATCTGAATGGTAGGATCTATTGTCATTGAAAATTTCATTGTCGAGATACTTGTGGAAGAACCATTCTCCTGCTGCCAGGACGATGGCTGAAATGAGTGATGCGAGAAAGATATTGTCCACGGAAAACATGGAAGTTCCCATAAACCATAACAGTATAAAAGCGATACCGGCATCAGATAAAGTTGCAATCGTATTGCGCTTCTTTTGATCGCCGTTCAACCGTTTGAAAACCAACAGATCTCCCAGTACATAGGCTGCTAATGTCAACACGATGCTCACTGTCAGCATATCCGAAACTTCAACACCGAAAATACCTGTAAGAATAACTCCTAACACTACCGCAACCATAACAAACTTAATGGCTAAAGCTTTTACGTGTTCCAAGTCTATTCCTCCTTTATGGTTTTAGTAGATATATACCCGGTGCGATTCCAAAGATTCGGTGTGGCCCCATTTTTTGCATTGCCAATTTATTGAAGAGGAGCACAAGAATCCTTTAGCACACTAACGCACTGGGGAACAGTCCCCCAGTGCGTTAATGCGTTAATGCACGAAGAGGGACTGTCCCTTTTAGTGGTTTAGTGTGTTAAAGCACCGGCCCGCTTACATACTATCTGTGTTTAGAGTCAAAATAGTTGAAAAGGGGTGATTCTGTGAAGCTCAGGTTTGTTGGTATGGTGGTGCTGCTGAGTGCCGGCTTGGCTGTTTTGATTATTGGTTTGGATCTGGCACAGAATATTTCACTGACTGAATTGATTATATCCAAGAAAGTGTTTTTGCAAATGACGACCAGTGAAGATTATATTCTCTTGTTGATTTACTTTCTTCCTCTTATTTTTTACCTCTATAGAAAGATCAGCCGGACTTCTTAGAGGACATCTTCTTCCGCACCCAGGCTGCCGCAAGCAGTGCGACAGGGATGTAGATCTAAACGGAAAATGCACCAGGAAGGGGACGGTTTTGAGCCCTTCTTTGAGATGCTCGCTGTTATTGGAGGCAATCATGATGGAACTGATCAAAATCAGTAATGTGACGGGATAAATCAGTTTGTTTTTCGGGATGTTAAATAAATCGCTGCTTCCCAATATGGCTGCGTAGGAGAACAGGTGGATTTTTACAAACCCCAGCAATACCATAATGATGAGAACCATGGATTCCAGACGCTGGATGAATTCTCCGATATTTATATAACTGACGGTCGTCAGCAGCGGAAAGCTGGACCGGGAGTATACATCTGCCCCCAGAATCAATAGGTTCATAAAGGTGAAAATCAGCAGGATCATACCTCCTATGAGCACCGCCTTCAAAACCGGCTTTGTCATTTTCTCCGATTTTTTTACATAGGGAAAAATCATCAAGAAAACAATCAATTCCCCATACGGGAAAGTTTCAAGCATGGGGTAGGCCGCCTTCAAAACAGGGAGGGGGCCATTTTCCATTACCGGCTGTAAATTTTTGAATTCAGTTAAACCGCTTGCCATTTCCAAAATAAAAATCAATAAAAGAAACGTCATCACTATGTAAAAAATGATCATGGAAAATCGAGAAAAAACTTCAATTCCTTTGTAGGCTGCATACATGACGCAGAGGGTAATCGGAATCGCAATGGTCAGATAGGATGTATCCTCATAGGCAACCATGGTAATCAAGGTGATGAAGTCCCGGAAAATCCGGGAGGCGATGTAAATGAAATAAATGATATAAAAGAAACCGAGTATCCACCCCGCGTACTTCCCAAAAGCTGTTTTTAGAAATACTGTCAGCGTTTGCTGGTTGGAGTATCGATATAAATACAGGTAAAAGCCAGCGATCAATATTCCGGCGATCAGCCCCGCCAAGACAGCTAGCCAAGCGTCTTGCTTGGCATCGGCCCCCAGGCTGAACAAGAGGGCGCTTCCCAGTTCAAACAGGACAATCATGGCAAATAACTCTTTAACTCCAATAGTTTGTTTCTTCATGGTATCACTCCATTAAAATGGATACGCTTTTGTCCGCATGCCTGTTCCGTATAGGTAAATGTCCGCTTCTACTTCCACAGTTGCATCTGCGAACGTTTGATTCCAGTTGTCTTCAGCTTTTTTCCATTGCTTGGGATTGCTCCTGTGAAGCATCTCCCCAAATCCAAAGATGTCACTCTCTTTATCTTGAGCAAACCGGATGCCTTCTAAAACATTCTGCTCGATTTCTTTTTGTAAACTATTCTCTATTTCCTTCAATACTTCAGGCTTGTCAAATTGAAGATTGCACAACATTTCTGTCAGAAAGCCATTGCCGCTTACTTTCACAGAAATCCTTGCCTTGCCATTCTGATAGGAAACATTCGTTTTGGTCGCCTTTAAACGGGTGATGGCCGACAGGGTGCCTTGTTCTCCGCAGGCTAGGGTCACTTCTGTACTTTTTAACTCATTACTGATGATTTGCAGGCTTTTCGCCTTATCTCCGTTCATCCAGTCAACCAGCACGCCGTTCCGGAAGATTCCAATCCCATCGATCTTAATGAAGGTATCTTTCAGGCTTTCAATATTTTGAAGTCCTGCTCCTTTTTCGAGATCACCAACGCTCGAGGCTCCATTAATTACGGGTTCCTGCCCTTTGCTGGTTAATCCGCCAATGACCTTGTGCACAAAGTTATTTGGATTTTGTCCCAACACCCTGGAAGTAGATTCGATTTTTTTTACCAGGGAAGTCGCCGGGATGGAATCCATGACAGGTATGACAGAAAGGAGCTCTTTCGCGGCCTGCCCTTTGGCAATGACCATCAAGCTGTTTGTCCGGACCTTTGCATCCCTTTCAAACGTATCCAATATAAAATTGATCCCGACTTCCCTCGCGAATTCCTCGGACAAGACGATCAGCGTCAGGTGAGAGTAAATCGTCACCCGCGAGAATGATTTTGAGGCATTTCTTGCCGCTTCGGTCAATGTCCTCCCTTTGCCGTTAATGTTGATGACCGGTACTCCTGCCTGCCCTCCGGATGTCTTGGCAACCCCATTCGGATTCACCAGCTGAAGAGTGACTTCGTATTCTTTCTTTTCCATGTCATAATCGATGCCGAATCCTAAAACGATGGCAAGGTTGTTGGTCTCCTTATAGCTGGAACATCCGCTGAGAAGGAATATCGCCAGGATGGCACTTAGGATTTTTTTAGCCATTAGATTCACCTTCAATTGATTTGGCCCGTTTTCTGTTCCGTTTATCTGCCGGGTAAGGCCTCTTTAAAAAAGAACGAAGGGAAAAGCGGAAAATGCTGTCCTTCAATTCAGAGTTCCTCATGGGAGCCAGCGGCGACAAATAAGGCATTCCAAAGGAACGGAGGCTGGCCATATGAAGGAGCATCAGTATGAAGGCAATCGTGATCCCGTAAAGTCCTATGAACGACGCACAGATGATAAAAGCAAAACGAAGCAGCCTTGTCACCGTTCCCATTGAGTAATAAGGGAGTGAGAAGCTCGAGATGGCGGTGATTGAAACGATGATCACTGTGGAAGCCGCCACAAAACCGGCATCGACTGCCGCCTGGCCGATGATCAGGGCGCCGACGATGGAGAGGGCGCTGCCGACAGCTTTGGGCATGCGGATACCCGCTTCCCTCAACACCTCAAAAATCAGTTCCATCAATAAGGCTTCAAAGACGACAGGGAAGGGGAGCCCTTCCCGCTGCGCAACGATGCTGATTAGAAAAGGGGTCGGAAGAAGTCCTTGATGATGGGACAGGATGGCTATGTAAAGGGAAGGGGCAAGCATGGAAATGAAAAAGGCCCCCAATCTGATCACTCTCAAAAAAGAAGCAATGTACTGGCTCTGATAGTAGTCTTCTGCAGACTGAAAAAATTGAATGAATGATGTGGGTGCGAGCAGGATAAATGGTGTTCCATCTACAAATATGGCCACGCTGCCTTCCAGGATCTCTGCTGCCACACTGTCCGGACGTTCGGAATCTTTGATTGTCGGAAAGAGTGTCAGATCATTTTCTTTGATATAAGCCTCTATATAACTCGATTCAAGGATGGCATCTATCTTTATGGCTGAAATCCTTTCGATGGCTTCGCTGAGTACTTCTTGGTTAACGATATTCTCGATATAGGCGATGCTCACTTTTGTTTGAGAGACTTCCCCGACCGTCATTTCTTTGAAACGGAGAGAAGGGGACTGTATCCTGGACCGGAGCAGGGCGATGTTTTTTTCGATGCTCTCTGAAAAACTATCCTTCGGCCCGCGGATGACAGCTTGGGTGCTGTTCTCCTGGATGGGCCGGGACTCCACCTGCCTTGTCTGGGCAACGAAGGCGGCCGGGCAGTGATCGGCCAGGATGGCGGTCTGTCCTTGAGCGAGGGAGGAAAGGATGTTTTTCAGGTCCTTCTCGATCTGAAGATTGTTGACGGATACGGCGTCCTGGATATCTTCCGGCTCCTCAATATTGGTCTCTTGGAGCGGCTCGACAATATGCTTATTGATGATGTCGGTGTTCGTTATGCCGTTAATATAAAAAATGATGATTTTTTTATTATGATCCAGCCGCCGGTACTGGAGATCGGAGCTCTGTCCGAACCCATCCATGATGGCCGTGATGTTCGTCTCCAAGTCATCAGATAAGGGAGACTGAGGCGGGTTGTCTTGGTTTAGCGGTTCTTTATCAGCCGTTTTCTTCTTCCTAAACAACTTTCTCAACCTCCTCAACACTTGGAATTTACTAGTAGTATCTGAAGTAGGAGGAAAAGTATTCCGGAAGAAGAGAACTTTAACACATTAACGTAACAGGGGACAGTCCCCCATTGCGTTAATGCGTTAATGCACTAAGAGGGACTGTCCCTTTTAGTGGTTTAAAGCGTTAAACAAAAAAGCAGTGCCCGCGGGCACTGCTTTTTGATATAGTTCTATTCTATTGAAAGAATTCCGCTTTCTCCTTGTTTAACGTGGTCATTCTTCTTGATGTTCAGTTTCGTTAAGTTGG
The DNA here is from genome assembly GCF_049177075.1 of Bacillus salacetis. GTDB lineage: Bacteria > Bacillota > Bacilli > Bacillales > Bacillaceae_B > Rossellomorea > Rossellomorea salacetis_A. Next base: position 650,923 of record NZ_CP185377.1, read on the forward strand.
TGAAGATGACCGGTGTGACAGCAGAAGTAGCTGATTTTTCAATGAAATCAAGGTCGAACTTGAGAAGTTCCTGGCCTTTCGTTACTTGCTGGCCTTCCTCGACCAGTACGTCAAAGCCCTGTCCGTTTAGCTGCACTGTATCCAATCCGACATGGATGAGAATCTCATATCCTTGAACAGATTTGATTCCGATGGCATGCTTTGTCGGGAAGACATTGATGATTTCGCCGTCTACCGGAGAAACCACAGATCCCTTGGATGGAACAATCGCAAAACCGTCGCCCATCATTTTTTGTGAGAAAACCTGATCTTCCACTTCTGTGATCGGGATGATCTTTCCGTCCACAGGCATGACGAAATCTTTTTCGCTCAATGGATTCAATCCCTCAGTTTCATGCGCAGCCTCCATCTCAGGAGCGGGAGCGCTTAGAACGGCCGCACCGTCCAATCGTTTCATCGCATCGGCAACAAACTCGACTTCCGTTCCTACAATGATCTGCAGGTTGGTTTTGTTCAGCTTCATGACGCCTTTGGCGCCATGAGTTTTTAATGAAGAATCCTGCACTTTCGTCATATCCTTCACGTTCAGGCGAAGGCGTGTTGCACAGTTGTCAATCGCCGTAATATTCTCTTTACCGCCAATATCCTGGATGAAGTGGCTGGCCATCTGTTCATATTTGTCATTGCCTGCTGTTGGAGCAGCGGCCGGGTTGACCTCTTCAGCATCGTCTTCACGCCCTGGAGTTTTCAAGTTGAATGCTTTGATCAAGAAATAGAAAACCACAAAGTAAATGGCGGCATAGATGATACCGATCAATAGAAGCAAGAGCGGCTTTTCCGCAATATTGAAGTTCAGCAGATAGTCGATGCCGCCGGCTGAGAATGTGAATCCATCCCTGATTCCAAGCAGGGAAGTCAGCCACATGGAAATACCCGTCAGGATGGCGTGTACTCCATATAAAAGAGGAGCAACGAACATGAATGAGAATTCAATTGGTTCGGTGATACCTGTAAGGAAAGAAGTAAGGGCCAGACCGATGAACATACCGGAAACGGCTTTTCTTCTCTCTGGTTTTGCTGCAGCAATGATGGCAAATGCCGCTGCCGGAAGACCGAACATCATGACAGGGAAGAAACCGGTCATATAGCCGCCCGCTGTTGGATCTCCCGCGAAGAAACGGGCGATGTCCCCGGAAACAATTTCTCCGGCATTATTCGTGAATTCCCCGAACTCAAACCAGAACAAGCTGTTTAATACATGGTGAAGCCCCAAAGGAATCAACAAGCGGTTCAGGACACCGAATATACCGGAACCAATCGCACCAAGGTCAATAATCCAGTTGCCAAGGCCATCGATGCCTGCCTGGATCGGCGGCCAGATCACTCCGGCAATCCCAGCGATAATAACCATCGCAACCGAGGTGACGATCGGTACAAATCTTCGTCCGCTGAAGAATCCGAGCCATTCAGGGAGTTTTACATCATGGAAACGGTTATAGAGCAGCCCGGCGACAATACCTGTGATGATCCCGCCGAGTACCCCCATATTGATTGATTCATCCAGAGCTGCAGCTCCATTTGTTAAAACCAAGTACCCAATGGCCCCGGCCAATGCTGCAGCCCCGTTATTATCCTTTGCAAATCCCATTGCCACCCCGATGGCAAAGATCAGTGCTAAATTGGCAAAAATCGCATCCCCGGCATTCGCAATGAACGGGATATCCAGTAAGTCAGGCTGCCCAAATCTCAGGAGCAGACCCGCTGCTGGAAGAACTGCGATAGGGAGCATCAATGACTTACCAATTCGTTGTAGAAATCCTAACATACTACCCTCTCCTTTTATAAAAATCAATTTCATGAAAGCGTTTTTCTGAACAAGCCTATCTTAACATCGCTTAATATAGTTGTCTATACCATTTTCAAAAAACATTTAGGCAAAAGGCGAAGTTATAATTGCTTTATTACCATTATTCATTGGCTGGATAATAATTTTATCGGTAAAATTGGTATAGACAACTATAAAATGGTGATGATAAGATGTAATTGAAATGGATTTTACAATTCTTCTAAATGAAAGGATGGAAAATCATGAGTCCAGATCGTAATGTTATTTTGCTTAAAGGCCTGCAAATCTATTCTGAAGATGGCACAGCCCATAATGGATATATAAAAATAATAGAACAAAAGATTGCCGATATCGGTCCAATAGATGAACTGCAAGAAGAGGAACACTGGGAGGTCATTTCACTTCCACCAGGTTGCAAAGCCATTCCCGGATTCATTGATGTCCATATTCACGGGGTGAACGGTGCGGATGTAATGGATTCGACCGAAGAAGCCTTGAACACGATGGCTGAAACACTTCCAAAGGAAGGCACGACAACCTTCCTGGCGACCACGATCACGCAAAGCAGCTCGGAAATAGAAGCAGCGTTGGAAAATGCCGGGGAATATATTGAAAACAAGCAACACCCGGGCAAAGCGGAAATCGCCGGAGTCCATCTTGAAGGCCCTTTTGTTAATGAGAAAAGAGCAGGAGCGCAGCCGTCAGCTCATATTGTAAATCCGGATATAGAGCTGTTCAAGAAATGGCAGGCCCTATCGAAAGGTGTGATCAAACTTGTGACGATGGCACCTGAACAGGAAGGCGGACTGGAGATGGTCCGGTATTTAAAAGATAACGGTGTCATTGCCTCGATCGGCCATTCGGATGCGACGTTTGAAGAGGTCGGCCAAGCGGTGGAGGCAGGTGCCAATCACGTCACCCATTTATTCAACCAGATGAGAGGGCTCCACCATCGTGAACCGGGAGTGGTCGGAGCTGCGTTTTTATATGATGAGCTGAAGACAGAGCTTATTGTTGACGGCATCCATGTGCGTCCTGAAGTGATTAAACTCGCCTATAAACAGAAAGGAAGCGAAGGGGTTATCTTGATCACGGATTCCATGCGCGCCAAATGCCTGAAAAACGGTGATTATGATTTGGGCGGACAGAATGTGACCGTTGGCGATGGGAAAGCGGTCCTGAGTGACGGGACTCTTGCCGGCAGCATTTTGAAGCTGGGGGCGGCCGTGAAAAATATGATCGACTTTACCGGATGCTCCCTGGCGGAAATCATTGAAATGGCCTCGGTGAATCCCGCTAAACAGTTAAATATTTTTGAGCGGAAAGGCAGCCTTGCCAAAGGAAAAGACGCAGATGTTGTGATTTTGGACGAGGAGCTGGAAGTGGCCATGACGTTCTGCAGAGGAAAGCTTGCATTCAAGAAGGAGGAACTGGATCAATGAAATTAATAGAAGTGAAAGACTATCAGGAAATGAGTAAACGGGCGGCAGAATTCATCATCGCAAAAGTCCGTGCAGCAGATGCTATTAATCTCGGCCTTGCAACTGGAGGCACACCGGTGGGAACGTATGAATATATGATTGAGGACCACAAGCAGAACTATACTTCCTACAGGGACGTGACCACGTTCAACCTGGATGAATATGTGGGTCTTTCCGGCAGTAACCCGAACAGCTACCGTTATTACATGGATGAGAAATTGTTTAATCATATCGATATTGTAAAATTGAACACCCATATCCCAAATGGTGATGCAGCGGACATGGAGAAGGAGTGCCTTCGCTATGAAAATCAGATTGAGCAGCATGGAGGAATCGACCTCCAGGTTCTTGGGATTGGCAGCAACGGCCATATCGGTTTCAATGAACCCGGTACTTCTTTTGAATCGAGCACCCATATTGTGGATCTGGCACCTTCCACAAGAGAAGCAAACGCCAGGTATTTTGACAACTTGGATGAAGTGCCGGACAAAGCGGTCACGATGGGCATTGCGACGATTTTGAAAAGCAGGGAAATCCTTCTTTTAGCCTCAGGGGAAAAGAAAAGGGATGCGTTGGCTAAGCTTTTTAACGGAGAGGTAGATGAACGCTTTCCGGCGTCTATATTGAAGAATCATCCATGTGTTACAATAATTGCAGACAAAGCTGCGATTCCCGAGGGAGTCATAGCCCGAAAATAGCGGCATTTAAAGGCAAGGCAGAAAGGAGGCAGCCTGAAAATTGATTAAAAAAAATTCTCCCATTCCCATTTATTATCAACTAGGGGAACTCATCAAAGAACTAATCGAAAAAGGTGAGCTGAAACCTGGCGATTCCCTTCCGGCAGAGAGGGAGTACGCCGAAAAGTTCCAAATCAGCCGCATGACGGTCAGGCAGGCTTTTACGCAATTGGTCAATGAAGGATATTTGCATCGGGTGCAAGGAAGAGGAACGTTTGTAGCCGAACGGAAGCCGAAGATCGAGCAGGGGCTGCAAGGGCTGACCAGTTTCACGGAAGACATGGTTTCCCGCGGAATGAAACCGGGAAGCCAATTGATCAATTTTGAAATCATTCCGGCCACAAATGATATTGCCCGTGAGCTGGGTATTCAGGAGTATGGGCCTGTTTATGAAATCCAGCGGATCCGGATGGCAGATGATATGCCGATGGCTCTTGAAACGAATTATATTTCGGCGAACTTTATAAAGGGCCTGACTGAGCAGATCGTCAATCAGTCCTTATATGCTTATATTGAAGAGACGTTGGACTTGAAAATAGACCATGCCTCACAGGTGATCGAATCCTCCATTGCGGACGAGATGGAAGCGGAATTTTTGAAGATACAGGAAGGTTCGCCCATCATGCTCATCCAACGGAATACATTCCTTTCAGATGGTACCCCTGTTGAATATGTCAGGTCATCTTATCGGGGAGACCGCTATAAGTTCAAAATCCAGATGAATCGATAGCAGAAGGAGGCAGCCAGCTTGTTCCAACAGTACTTTCAAAAGCTGAATTCATTGTTAGCAGAAGTGGAAAAAAACGAAGCAAAAGCAATCGAAACAGCGGGCAGGGAAATCGCAAGGTGCATTCAGCAGAATGGAATCATTCATGTGTTTGGATGCGGGCACTCCCATATCCTCGGGGAAGAATTATTCTACCGGGCAGGAGGGCTTGTCCCCGTCAGCCCGATTTTAGTAGAAGATCTTATGCTTCATAAAGGGGCAGTCCGTTCTTCAAAGCTTGAAAAAGATGAGCATCTGGCAGAGAAGGTCATGGCAAAAGTGGACATCCGCCCTGAAGATGTCGTGATCGTTGTTTCGACGTCGGGAAGGAACCCTGTACCGATAGACGTCGCGCGGATTGCGAAGGACATGGGGGCATTTGTCATTGGGATCACGTCTCCGCGATATGCAGAGACACAGCCTTCCCGCCACCATTCCGGCAAGTACTTATTTCAATCGGTTGATCTCGTGATCGACAATCATATCGAAGTTGGAGATGCTCTTATGGAAGCAGAAAATCTAGACGTTTCCTTCGGGACAGGCTCCACTGTGATCGGCACGGCCATCGCCAATGGCATCATGGTTGAAGCGGTTGAAGAAATGATCCAAGATGGTTTCGCCCCTCCGATCTTCAAAAGCGGAAATGTCGATGGTGCTGAACAACACAACCAGGAGCTCATCGATAAATATAAAAGCAGGATTCCGCTGCTGGTTCGCTAACAAGTAAATAAATCGAGAAAGTATCCGAAGCTGATTTGGATGCTTTTTTGTATTGGTTTGTAATCGCCCTTTAGCACTTCACCGCGCTAAGAGGGACAGTCCCCCTTAGTGGTTTAACGTACTAAAGCGAGGCTGATTTGGGGTAACGGTGCAGGCTCTATTCTATGATTCTAGTTCTTCCGATTCAGAAGGGTACCAAAGGGCCCGCGTTTCGCTGATTTCGAGAGGGATATACCAGTTAAATGGGCATGGCTGTGAGGTTTGTCCCGCTTTGATTACCCCAATTTACGCTGTACATATGCCGCCTTTAGTATTAAAGATAGAAAGTTGTTCTACTTTTCTATCAATTTGCTGGCAAGGGGGATTTTTCATGAAGGGGAATAAGAAGTTTTTAAAGGGAACGCTGGCGGCAGGCCTGATTCTATCAGCATCCGTTCCTTACAATGTGTTGGCAGAGAAGCCGGCCATGACGATGGGGGATGCGGAAAAAATCTTGAATAGCCTGTCGGACGAACAAAGGGAAGTGCTTCAGCAGCTTGAGGTCGGACCTGGATTCACGATTTCACCGGAGATCAATACGACTACACCGGATAATGTAGAGGTAATCGTCGAGTTCAACCAGGCACCGGCTAAAGTTGAACTAAAGAAAGCGGAACTTAAAGGGAAGAGGCTGGCGCTGAACAAAGCCCAGGAGAAAGTAGAAGAAGCGCATAAAGAATTCAAAGGGTATATTAATGGCCTCAAAAAGCAGAGAGGCACTGCAATCTATGATGCTGGAAAAATTGAAATCAAGCGGGAGTATAAGAGTGCATTCAACGGCGTGGCAATGACCCTTCCGGGAACAGCGGTTGAAGAACTTCTTTCATCCGGTGCTGTAAAAAGAATCTGGAGCAACGCCCAGGTTCAGCTTGAACTGCCGGCAGATGAACAACAAAAAATACAGCCGAAGATGGCAGACAGCATCCCGCAGATCGGAGTGGACAAGCTTCACGATGAAGGGGTAACCGGAAAAGGAATCAAGGTCGGTGTCCTGGATACAGGTATCGATTATACGCACCCTGACTTGACCGACGCCTATAAAGGGTACCGCGGGCAAGAAGGAACGGATTCGGCAGGTATCGAACCGTCTGCGGTAAAAGGCTGGGACTTTGTCAACAATGATGCGGACCCAATGGAAACGACCTATGACGACTGGAAGGGTACTTCAAACCCTGAGTTCAGCTATACCGGTAACTCTTACTATACATCTCACGGGACTCACGTCTCCGGGACGATTGCAGCGGATAAACAAAACAATGTGGATTATGCGGTCAAAGGGGTAGCGCCTGATGTTGACCTGTATGCTTACAAAGTTTTAGGGCCATACGGTTCCGGTGCAACGGATGGTGTCCTGGCTGGAATCGATAAAGCCGTTGCAGATGGGATGGATGTTATCAACCTTTCCCTCGGTGCAGCAGTCAACGACCCGATGTATCCAACTTCCGTAGCCATCAACAATGCGATGCTTTCAGGGGTCGTGTCCGTTGTAGCGGCAGGAAATAATGGGCCGTCTGAAAAAACGCTTGGTTCACCGGGTGCAAGTGCCTTTGGAATTACAGTGGGGGCAAGCGACGCTGCCATGACGATCCCGGCGATAGGTGCAGATGCGGGTGATAAATCCATCGATAAGATGAAGCTGATGGCGAAGAATTTTACCGATGATTTAAAAACATTGGAAGGCAAAACGTACCCGCTTGTTTTTACAGGCTTGGGTAAACCCGGAGATTTCGAAGGAACGGACCTGACCGGTAAAGTGGCCCTCATCCAGCGCGGGGAGCTGACGTTTGAAGCGAAGGTGCAGAATGCCAAGGCAGCTGGAGCGGAAGCGGTCATCATTTCTAACAATGAATCGGGAGAAATTCTTTATTACATAGGGGAGAACACGAAATATATCCCGACATTCCAGCTTTCAAAAGAAGATGGAGAAATGCTGAAAGAAGAAGGTTCCATTACATTCAATGAATTGTCGGAAGTCAAAACAGAAGGGGATTCCCTGGCGGACTTCAGTTCAAGAGGGCCGGTCAACAGCAGTTATGATATCAAGCCCGACCTTGTCGCACCGGGGGTATCGATTTTCTCCACATACCCGGAATTCATGAACCACCCGGAAGCCGGAGATGATTTCACAGCCGCCTACGCACGCTTGAATGGTACATCGATGGCGACTCCGCATGTAGCTGGTGTAGCGGCGTTAATTTTACAAGAAAATCCCGGCCTTGATCCATTCGCGGTAAAAACAGCCCTGATGAATACAGCGGATGACTTGAAGAGCGACTACTCCGTTTATGAAGTTGGGACGGGGCGACTCGATGCCTATCAGGCTGTTCATTCTGACATTTCTTTTACCGTAAAAGATAAAACAGATCATATCGAAAACGGCGAATATGTGGAAATTGAAGAGCTGACAGGATCGATCAGTTATGGAAATCACTATAAAGAAGACGGGGATATTTCCGACAGCCGGAACATCCAGGTTGAGAACAAAGGCACTCAGGATCAATCTTTTAAAGTGGAAGTGGAGTACCATGCTGCGAGAGAAGGCGTTCAGGATGGCACGGACAATAACATCAAAGTGAATGTTCCTGAAAAGCTGATGGTCCAAGCTGGAGCGTCTGCGGAACTGGATGCTGAAATCGTGGTGCCGCAAAACGCCGAGGCAGGGCGTTATGAAGGGTACATCCATGTGGTGAATGAGGAGAATCAGGAAGACAGCTACCAGATTCCATTTGCCATCCGTGTGGTGGAAAAAGGGATTGCCGAAGCGGCACCGCTTGCTCCGTCCATCACGAATAACACGCCATTCCATCAGTATTATGCGCCGGGGACGCACATTGCCTTCAAATTCAACAGCCCGATGGAACGGTTTGACATCATCATGAAAGACGCTGAAACCGGAAAGCCGGTCGGTATTGTCGGCAGCTTTGATGGAACAACTGCTGTTCCAGACAGGGAATATCTTGTGTTCTTCGGCCATAGAGGGCTGGTTTACCCGTTCACAGGTGATGAAAAACAACCTGTCGCAGATTATGTCCAGAAGGTCCCGGAAGGTGAATACGTAATGGAAATGATCAGTACGGATGCTGATGGAAATACGTACCGCCATGAAAGCACCGCCGTGGTGGATAACACATCCCCGGAAGTCGACCTTGATATCGAACCGGGTGTGGTTGAAGTCAGCGACGATATGCTGACGGAGGAAGACGGCCACAAAGCCCTTTGGGTCCATGGAACTGTGAAGGATGAGACGGTTGATCTCCTTCAGGAAAGAGGGTTTGACTATACACAGAAATCCAATACCGCTGCCTATTACGAGAACGGAAATCCATTTATCCGGGGATTCCTGAACCTCGGGGATAATGGGGATACAAAATTCGGTGTTCTGCCGGAAGAATACGAAACGCAGCCTTACAACCTGAGGATTTTCCCTTGGGATATCGCGACTGCTGCAGATTATCATAATTCACCTCAGTATATCTTCCTCAAAGAAGGGACGGAATTCGCGGAGGCCCGGTTGGATAAGGACGTATTAAAGTGGGATGATGAAGTGACTGTGACTATGGATCTCAATAATGTAAAGAATTTCACATCCGGAAATTATAAACTGGACTTCCTTGTCGACACGCTGGAATTGAAAGAAGTCAAAGTGAATAAGGAATTCCAGGAATTTGCCGACCAGCATGGAGCAGAAGTAAAGCTGGATGAACCGGCTGTAACTGATTCTTCCGTCCAGGTAGGAGCTTCCCTTGTAAAAGAAGGATTTGAAGGATTGAGCGGGGATATGCCTTTCCTTGACGTAACCTTCAAGCTTTCCGATGACTCCGCAAGATCGCAAAGTGCTTGGATTAGATTAAAAGAACTATCCTACCAAAAACACGGACAGGCGGAAATGACGAAAATCCCTGCCTACAATGTGCATGAGTTAGAGGTCATTCCGACAAGAACAAAATTGACAGGTAACATGTCTCCTGAAGCCTTTTTGACACCGGGAGGCTACCTTGATAACAAATACGATCTGACAAAATTGAATGCAAAAGTCTATGCGGAAAACAAAGATGGACAAGTCTTTGAAGGAACAATGGATGAGAGAGGATCATTTGATTTCTTCGTTCCGGCTGACAAAGATGCCTACACGGTATATGCAGAGATCCCTGGCCACTTGACTCAGATGGTGAAAGTCATGGGAAGCATTGAGGTAGATGGTGAATACCACGGTATTTATTGGAGGCAGAATCCTGGTGACAACCTTGCCGGTGATGTAACGGGCGACCAGGTCATTGATATCCGGGATATTAAAGAAGCGGTGGAACAATATGGCGCCGCCGAAGGTTCAAGTGCCGATATCAACCAGGATGGAACGGTGGATGAAACTGATGTCCGGATGATTGAGCAGAACTTCCTGGAAAAAGGAATGGCTGCCGGGAAGGGCAACCAGCCAAAAGAGAAACTAGGAAACAAAGGGATTGGCGACTTTTTGAAAATGATCGGCCTGGCACCGAAACAGGACTGATCGGCAGGCTCAAGCAGAGGAGAACGTTTCCAGTAATCTTGAAGAATCAACATAAATTGGCGGAAGACACGTTCTTCCGCTTCTTTCAATACTATTGCTATAATAATATAAACTATTTCAACTGAGGTGCAGCATGATAGAGGGGAAAATCATAAAATTTTACCGGGAAAAAGCAAGATTGACTCAGGGGCAGCTGTGTGAAGGAATATGCTCGATCACACATTTGAGTAAGATCGAGAGAGGTATCACGGAGTACTCAAAAGAGATTACGAATCTGCTTGCTGACAGACTGGGAATCAAGACTGAAGATGAACTCTCGCGATACTACGCATTGTCCAAAAAGTTGAATCAATGGGAAGAAGCCATGATTATGCAGCGCACTAAGGAATCTCAGGCATTGAAAATGGAACTTGAAACAGAAACGTTGATCGGAATGCCGGAATTTCAGATTCTTTTCAAGCTTCTTTCGGCAAGATATTATCTGTTTAATAATAAAGTAGACTCCGCATATGATATTATCCAGGGATTGCAGAAGCATGAAGCGGATCTCTCCCTTCATAACCAGAACATGTTGAAACATATTTGGGGAATATACTATTTTGTCACCGGCCAGTTTCGCGACTGTATCAGCTGCCTGACGGCTATCGACCACGATCAGTACAACAATGAAGAATATTTTTACCACTTGGCGATTGCTTATCATTCCATCCACAGCAACATTACCGCCTATTATTATGGAAAGAAGGCCCTGCAATTCTTTCAGCGCACGTTAAACATCCTCCGCATCATTGATACTGAAATGATGCTTGTTGTTCAGCTGAATGCCAAGGAACTTCATGACTTCAAAGAAACAAAGGAAAAGTATGAACAGCTTTTAAATTTATGCGATTCAGTCCATTCATCAGAACGGAAGGGTAAAATCTATCATAATCTTGGGTTTGAATGTTTCCGGCGGAAGATGTATCAAGAATCGGCCAATTACTACATAGAAGCGATGAAATTGATGGATGAGGGGACACCGATTTATTTAACTACGCTCGATAGTTATGTCCATACATGTTTCAGGGGGAATTTGACCAGCGTGGATACACTGGTCGAGTTATCCGCTGACGGCTTAAAAAAGGCCCGTGAATTAAATTCGACGACCTGGATCGATTTCCAGTTGAATCTTTATGAATTAAAAGGGGACGAAGAGAACTTCTATCGTTTCATTGAAGAGACGGTACTGCCCCATTTCAGGAAAATCGGTTATGTCATCCTGATTGACCATTACGAGAGGAAGTTGTTTCAATATTATTCCGCAAAGGGAGATAATGAAAAGGCTCTGGAGCTGGCGAGTGCCTACATAAACTCGAAAAAAAGCTTTTATGACCATGAATGATGCTTTATCCCATTAACGCGCTAAGAGGGACTGTCCCTCTTAGCGCGTTAATGCGTTAATGTGGTGATTAACCTCTCTCGCTGCCCTTTCTTCTAGGGGTCACTCTTTTTAGGATGTTCTTTTTTCTAAAATAGTTATCCGGCCGGTATCCTTGCATGATGTCCATTCTCCTGACAGTCGGCCGGGTTGCCTGCCAGCTTTCAATCGGAAGCACGTCGAGAGAATGCCTGATGATCCGTTCCACTCTCCGGGCCCCTCTATGGACATAGTGATACTTTTCAAGGTTTTCCTCTTTTTCATAAATGTCGACAGAGTAGGCATCGAGCTTTGAGCTGATATTGTTCAATTCTTCAAGTAAGCCGATGGATTCTTCTTCTGCCTGGATAAGATCTTCAGGAGTATCCAGGCTGATTCGGCATTGCAGTTCATGAAGTTCCGTACTAATCTTTTCCGCATTTGTTTCAAGCTTTTCGATCGTTGCTGGATAATGGTTTCTGTCACCCTGATGCTGTTTTCCGGGATTAACTTGGTTCTGAGAGAGAGTGTTGTTTTGGCGATTGGAAGTGGATTTGTTCTGCTTCACTATAGTTCCTCCTCTTGAAACAAGTTTCATATAGTTATTATCGCAGAGAATGGCCCTGATTGTTATTGGGGTAATTGGACATGGAGTGCGGAGTTTTATGAAATGAAAGTCGCAGGCATAAAGAATAATAAAATCAGCAAGGACAGAAAATAAAAGCAACTGTGTTAAGATGAAATCAAAGTCAAAAGGAAAAAGGAAGATAGTATGACAAACTCTCATAAAGCAGATCAGGCAGGGTGGAACCTCGATAACAGTTATGCCCGGCTGCCTGAAACTTTTTATGCAAAACAAAAGCCGGAACCTGTTGATTCGCCTGAATTGGCAGTGCTCAACATTGAGGCGGCGGAAGAACTTGGGCTGGACGTCGAAGTTCTGAAGGATGCGTCCGCTATTTTCGCAGGAAATGAACTTCCGGAAGGTGCAGAGCCTTTGGCACAGGCTTATGCCGGACATCAATTTGGGCATTTTAATATGCTGGGGGACGGTAGAGCGGTCCTTTTAGGAGAACAGATCACTCCTAAAGGGGAAAGGTTCGATATCCAGCTGAAAGGTGCGGGGAGAACTCCCTATTCACGCGGAGGTGACGGCCGGGCAGCCCTTGGACCGATGCTGCGGGAGTATATCATCAGTGAAGCGATGGATGCCCTTGGAATCCCGACAACCCGGAGCCTGGCAGTCGTGACAACCGGTGAAGGCATTAGGCGTGAAACGGCCCTTCCTGGAGCAATCCTGGTACGCGTAGCGGAAAGCCATATCAGGGTCGGGACATTTCAATACGCAGCCAACTTTGCTGAAACAGAAGAGTTGAAGGCGCTGGCCGATTATACGATTGAGAGGCACTATCCGGAGCTTGAAGATGACGAAAATCCTTATCTTTCTTTGCTGAAGGAGGTCATAAAGAGGCAGGCCAAACTGGTATCGCAATGGCAGATGGTCGGATTCATCCATGGGGTGATGAATACAGATAACATGACCATCAGCGGCGAGACAATTGATTACGGCCCGTGTGCCTTTATGAATGCGTTTGATCCTTCAACCGTTTTCAGCTCGATTGACAGGCAGGGGCGCTATGCCTTTGGCAATCAGCCGCCGATTGCGGGATGGAACCTTGCAAGGCTGGCGGAAACATTGCTGCCGCTGCTTCATGAAGATGAGGAGAAATCATTGGAACTTGCGCAAGAGGCTATTTCAGAGTTTCCGAAGTTGTTCCACGCTGAGTGGCTGGCAGGGATGAGAGCCAAGCTTGGATTGTTCAATGCAGAGCCGCAGGATAAGGAGCTGATCGATATCCTGCTGAGTAAAATGCATGAACACGGAGCGGATTACACGAATACCTTTGCTGCCCTGACCTTCGATAAGCCGGAGGAAACGGACCTGTACGACAAGCCTGAATTCGACCGCTGGTATGCGATTTGGAAAGAAAGGCTGGAAAGACAGGAGGAAACACCGGAGCAGGCTCATGAATTGATGAAAAAAACCAACCCCGCTGTCATCCCGCGGAATCATCGAGTCGAAGAAGCACTGGAAGCCGCCGTGGAAGAAGGGGACTACAGCGTCATGGAACGTCTGCTGGATGCCCTGTTGGAACCTTATGCCCATTCCCCGGAGCAAGCAGAATATGCAAAATTGCCGCCGGATACAGATGAACCTTACCAAACGTTTTGCGGGACCTGATCCTTCCATAATGAATGGCAAAACCCTGACCTGTTCGGTTGAACAGCGCAGGGTTTTTTTATTGGGAGATCCAATCCTTCAGCACACCACCGCGCCGGGGGACAGTCCCCCGGCGCGGTGGTGCGTTAAAGCGCTAAGAGGGACTGTCCCTCTTAGTACGTTAAAGTGATAAAGTATCAGGAAAAAACCAGCTAATTATCTATATTAGAAAAATAATTAAAATTTTTTTCTGCTCCAAAACCCAGTTGCACCAAGGCCTCCCGTTCCGCACATGACAAATGTCATACCCTGCACATGACACCTACTACTTATCGGAAAAGTGTTACTTTCCTATAATAAGATTATCAACAAACGAAGGGAATTCTACTAAATGACAAACCTGAAAACCTTAAAAAAAGAAATCGCCCCTTATGAAAAATCAACAACAAAGGAAAGTGTTTGGCAGATCATCAATACATTGGGCCCGTTCCTTCTATTGTGGATTCTAGCCTATCAGAGTTTATCTGTTTCTTATTGGCTGGCTCTTGTCCCGATGGTTTTTGCAGCAGGGTTCTTGGTGAGAAGCTTCATTATCTTCCATGACTGCACCCATTATTCTTTCTTTAAAAGCAGACGTGCCAACCGTATTTTTGGAACAATTGTTGGCGTGCTATCATTATTTCCCTTTGACCAATGGGGTCACGACCACGCAGTCCACCACGCTACCAGCGGAAATTTGGACAAGCGGGGAACAGGGGATATTTGGACACTTACCGTTAAGGAATATGCTGAAGCGCCGCTGAAAACTCGCTTGGCTTACCGCTTTTATCGCAATCCGATCGTCATGTTTGGTCTCGGACCAATTTATGTATTCCTTCTTAAAAATAGATTTAACCGCAAGAATGCCCGCAAGAAAGAACGCAACAACACTTATTTGGTAAATGTCATCATCGTGGCTTTGATTGCTCTGCTTGGCATGACACTCGGATGGCAGTCATTCCTTCTTGTACAGGGAACCATTTTCATGATTTCAGGTTCTGCAGGGATTTGGCTGTTCTATGTCCAGCACACTTTCGAAGACTCTTATTTTGAAGAGAACAGTGAATGGGAATACGTGCTTGCCGCTGTAGAAGGAAGCTCTTTTTACAAGCTCCCTAAAGTCATTCAATTCTTGACTGGAAATATCGGTTACCACCATATTCACCATCTAAGCCCGAGAGTGCCGAATTACCGGTTGGAGGACGCCCATGAGAACACGCCTCCATTGCATCATGTACCGACCATCACTCTTAAAACAAGCCTTGAGTCACTTCGTTTCCGCCTGTGGGATGAAGAGGGAAAGAAATTTGTCAGCTTTAGAAAAGGTATCAAGGCTATAGCAGCCGAACGGCGTATTGCTGCCGAGGCAAAGCCTGAGCTATAAAAACAGCACCCTCAGCTGACTCTCCTCTCACAATGGAGGAGAGTCTTTGCTTAGTAATTCCGATAAGGAGAGAATAGACATGATTCGCATAGTGATTGCAGAGGATCAAGAATTTTTGTTAGGCATTATAGGATCCCTGCTCAACCTGGAAAATGATATGGAAGTGGTCGGACAGTCAAGCGAAGGAGAAGAAGTGCTTGCCCTCGTCAAGGAGCATCGCCCGGATATCTGTCTGATGGATACTGAAATGCATTCAAAGGAAGGCTTTTCTGAGGAATTAAGGGCGTCGGGGTGTAAGCTGCTGATCCTCAGCACTTTCCCAAAACAGGGTTACTTCGAAAAAATTATCGAGATGGATGTCAGGGGCTACCTCCCCAAAGATAGTTCGAGCGAGGAGTTTGTGTCATCGATACGGCTGATTTTGGATGGGGAGCGGGTTTATTCTCCTGCTTTGATGGAGGACGATCAGGACGGGCCAACGGAAAAAGAAACTTCAGCAACTCCCAGTCAGGCTTTTCCATCCCGTGATCAGCAAAATAAAACGCTCGATTCCGTCCGCAGCTACTTAACGGCTTTTAAAGATAAAATGAAAATGCCAGCTGGATAAAATACTTTAGTACACTACCGCGCCGGGGGACAGTCCCCCGGCGCGGTGGTGCGTTAAAGCGCTAAGAGGGACTGTCCCTTTTAGCGCTTTAACGCGTTAATGTTAATCTCTTACACTCTCCAGTTCGCGGGCGACTTCCGCAAAATAGTTCTTCACGAATTCTTTGAACTGGATAGCGATTGGCGAAAGGTAACGCCTTGTCGACCAGCCGATTCCGATCGTCCTTTTACAATCGGGATGGGAAATCCTGAGCTTATGAGGAAAGCGGCCCCTTTGATTCAGTAAGGCAATTTCCGGAATGAAGGCGATGCCCAGCCCTTGTTTGACCAGCTCGCCAATCACCCCCGGTTCATCCCCTTCAAAAGCTACGTGAGGTTCGAAACCCGCTTCTCTGCAAAACCGGTCTGTTAAATCACGGAAACCGTAACCGGTATTCATGCTGATGAAAGCTTCATCCTTCATGTCTTGCAGCTCGATCACGGAAGTCCCGGCAAAACGGTGGCCCGGCGGAACAATGAGGCAGATTTCCTCTGTCATCAAGGGTTCCCAGACAATATCGCTTCCTTCGACCGGCAGGGAGGAGATGCAGAAATCGATCTGTCCTTCTTCCAATTCCGTTTTCATGGAGGAGGTAGATTCCAGAAATTGCTGAAAGCGAACATCCGGATGCTCCTGCCGAAAGGATTGTATTAAGGAAGGAAGCAGCCTGGAGATGGATACTGCCAGCGTGATACTCTTTTCAGTATTACGGGATAAGTCCAGGAGTTCTCTTTTCCCTTCATTTAACTCAGTAAAAATTTTCTCCACCCGTTTCAAAAATAGTTTCCCATGGGCGTTCAAACGGATTTGCCGTTTCTCTCTTTGGAATAAGGACACCCCTAAATCTTCTTCCAGCCTGGAAATGGTTTTACTCAAAGACGGCTGGGCGATTTGGAGTTCTTCCGCTGCTTTGGTCATATGTTCATGTTTGGCGACGACTTGAAAATATTTTAACTGCAGTAATTCCATAGGCAACTCCTTTTTATAGACTGTAAGCTATTAATTCATAGATAAATATGTATTATACATTATAATACTCTTTCAGTAGGATAGAAATATTGTTGAATTTTTTAAACAAGAGAGGAGCTTTCTATGAAAGGATTACAGTTGGTCAGACAGGACCTGACAGCTATGTGGAGACATAAACATGGGAGGATTGCACTCATATTCTTAGCACTTGTACCTTTGATTTATTCCGGCCTCTTTCTATCAGGTTACTGGGATCCATACGGCCGTGTAGATGAACTGCCGGTTGCCGTTGTGAATATGGATGAAGGTTCGGTGATGGATGAGAATGCTGTCCATGCCGGGGATGATTTTGTCGAGAATCTGAAAGAGAATCCAGATTTGGATTTTCAGTTTGTCTCTGAAGAAAGGGCTGAACGAGGGCTCAAAGCAGGCAGTTATTATATGGTGATCACCATCCCGGAGGATTTCTCGGCTAATATAAGCACGTTGATGGAGGAAGACCGCCAGCCTGCAAAGCTATTATATAAAATTAATCCTGGTAAAAACTTTGTGGCGTCGCAGATCAGTTCGACGGCTGTGGAAAAAATGAAAACCAAAATCGCCAACTCTGTCACGAAATCCTATGCGGAAGGCGTTCTTTCCAAGTTCCAGGATGTATCTGACGGCTTGAATGATGCCGGAGATGGAGCGGAGACGCTTCATCAAGGGATTGCCGATGCAAGGGATGGCTGTGCAGAACTCCTTGATGGCCTGGAGAAATTCTCAAATGGAATTGGTGAAGTGAAAAACGGCTCGGTTCAATTGTCAGGAAGCAGCGGGGAATTAGCTGCAGGGGCTGACCGGGTCAGTGATGGTGCGGCTGCTTTAGCTTCCGGCCTGGATAAGTTATCTCAAGGCACAGCTTCTTTGGAGAAAGGTGCGGAAGAGGCGGCAGGAGGGACAGCAACCTGGTCCAAAGGAAATCAATCCCTGATCCAGAAACAAACAGAGGTGAACGCAAGTCAGGAAGCATTAAAGCAACAGCTTGAACAGCTTGCCGCAAGCCACCCTGAACTTGCGGAGGATCCAAGCTTTCAAAAGATAACAGCCTTATCTTCCGGACTAGTGAAGGCGGGAGCTGACTTG
Source organism: Bacillus salacetis (assembly GCF_049177075.1). Taxonomy (GTDB): domain Bacteria; phylum Bacillota; class Bacilli; order Bacillales; family Bacillaceae_B; genus Rossellomorea; species Rossellomorea salacetis_A. Next base: position 668,799 of record NZ_CP185377.1, read on the forward strand.
AAAGCAGCGGAAGTTCAGCTCGGCAATGGTGCTGAAAAAATCGCTGAAGGACAGGCTGGCATTAGTCAAGGTGTGAAGAACCTTTCCGGTAAAATGGGAACAGCTGCTGAAAGTGCCGGTCAATTGGCGGAAGGTAGCACCGGATTGTCGGCTGGTTTTACTAAGTGGAATGAAGGATTTGATTCGCTTCAAACCGGTATTGGAAAACTGCAAAGCGGCACAGCTCCTTTGCAGGAAGGTGCTGTGAAACTGACGGATGGACTTGATCAGCTTTCTGATGGCTCAGGTGATCTGGCTGTTAAACTGAAGGATGCGGCTGCAGAAACGGCAGCAGTACCTCAGGATGATGAATTGACAACCATGTTCTCGGAGCCGGTACAGCTTGTTGAATCCAATCTGTCGGAAGTGCCGAATTACGGTGCGGGAATCGCTCCTTATTTCCTATCATTGGCATTTTTCGTCGGGGGAATCATGGCAGCCAATATTTTACCGCTGAGCAAACGTGAAAAGCCCCTTGCCAATGGGACACATCACTTTTTGAACAAGCTCGGGCTGGTCTATACAATGGGACTTATCCAGGCGGCGATCGTGGATGCAGTCGTGCTGCTGGGCTTCCATCTTGATGTGGCCAGTGTGCCGTTGTTCATTTTATCAAGCATTATCATCTCCTTTACGTTCATGACAGTGATTCTGATGCTGATCACGGTCTTTGGCGTATTAGGGAAATTCCTTGCCGTCACGTTGCTGGTCTTTCAATTGGCAACCTGCGGCGGCACCTTCCCTGGAGAGTTAAGCTTTCCGTTGCTGAGCAAAATCGGACAATTTTTGCCGATGGCTCACTCCCTGCAAGGACTGCAGGATGTCATTACGCTTGGAGACTGGTCGCAGCTGTTAGAACAGTGCTGGATACTGGCAGCCTATCTATTTGCTGCAGGTATCATCACTTGGTTTGTCAGCCATCTGCAGCACCGTTCCGTACCAGCACCAACAACCGTGGAAAAAGCGGGGTAACATTATATTTTGAATCTAAACGCAGAGCGGCCAGTGCCGGCTCTGCGTTTTGTTTAGCGCTTTAAAGCACGAAGAGGGACAGTCCCCCTTAGTGCTTTAAAGTGGTGAAACGGCATTCCGCAGCGCTCCTCCTTATGATAAGATAATGATAAAAATGACGGAATTTTTCGATAGAGGAGCATCTTATGAAGAGCTTGTTAGGGCATGTATCTACAGATATGATCGAGACGATTTTGGAGAATGCGTTTGAGTGGCTGGTCGTGGTGGATGACACCGGCAGGATCATTTTCATCAATCAGAATTATTGTGAGTTCCTTGAGGTGGACCGTGACCAGGCCATCGGCACCCATGTGACGGAAGTGATCGAGAACACAAGAATGCATATTGTCGCAAATACCGGAAAAGAAGAGATAGCGGACCTGCAGTACATTAGAGGAAACTATATGATTGCCAACCGGATCCCAATCGTGGTCAACGACAAAGTGGTCGGCGCTTTTGGGTCTGTCTTTTTCCGTGATACGAGCGAATGGAAGCAGATGAGTTCCCATGTGAAAAATCTGCTTTCCAAGATGCAAAGCTATATCCAGGATATCGACAATGGAGCCAAGTACACCTTAACGGACATATCCGGCGGGAGCAGGACCCTGGAAGAACTGAAGCAAAAGGTCCAGACAATCGCACCAAGTGATATTTCTGTCCTCATCAGAGGGGAAAGCGGGACAGGCAAAGAGCTATTTGCCCACAGCATCCATCAGTTGAGTGAGAGGAGCCAGCAGCCTTTTATTAAAGTGAATTGTGCCGCGATTCCTGAACAGCTTCTGGAGTCCGAATTGTTCGGATATGAAGAAGGAGCCTTCACTGGTGCGAGGAAAGGCGGTAAGAAAGGGAAATTCCAGCTTGCCGACAAAGGCACCCTGTTTCTGGATGAAATCGGCGACATGCCGCTTAACATGCAGGCCAAGCTCCTGCGTGTTCTTCAGGACGGCGAGGTTGAACCAGTCGGAGCAACCGAAACGGAACAGGTGGATGTCCGGATCATTGCCGCAACCAACCGCCCGCTGGAAAAAATGATCGAGGAGAAGCGGTTCCGTGAGGACCTTTATTACCGGATCAATGTCATTCCTTTCAGCGTTCCGCCGCTCCGGGAGAGGGTGGAAGACATTCCTGCATTGGCCAGGAAGTTCATGGATAAATCTGCTGGAAAATCCGGAAAACGATTGAAGGGATTGGAGCCGGAAGTGATGGATCTCTTTTACCGCTACAGCTGGCCGGGGAATATCCGTGAACTGGAAAATGTGATCGAGGCCTCCACGTATTTCACGTCAGACGAGACGATTACAGTGGAATCCCTTCCTGCTTATATAAAAGGCGACAATTCGTATAAATTTGACGAAAAATCATTAAAGGAAATTTTAGAGGAAACAGAGAAAAAAGTGATTACCCAGACATTGAAGAAACACAGCGACAGGCGTTCTGCTGCAAAAGCTCTGGGGATCAGTAAATCCAGCCTGTATGAAAAAATTAATAAATTCGGGATTGACTGAGGTGTCCGGAATTCTGGAATAATGTCCAGGATTTCGGACACCTTTCTTTAATTCAGACAAATGTGAACATTTTATTAATTTTTAAATGAAGCGCTTTCAATTCTGTCCAGAATTCTGGACAGAGGGACAAGCCCGGATGAGTTTTATCAAGGGATGAAAAGTTGGCACGCTTCTTGCATTAAGGTGAGTGAGCATTATTTTTACAAGAAGGGAGTTGTTCAACTTGAAACGAATATATGACGCAGCATTCGATGCCATCGATGGAATAAAAGACGGAATGACCTTGGCAGTTGGAGGGTTCGGCCTTGTCGGAATCCCGGAGAATTTGATTCTGGTGCTGGTTGAAAAGAATGTGAAGGACCTCACCATCATTTCCAATAACTGCGGAGTAGATGACTGGGGGCTTGGCCTGCTGCTTCAAAAAAGGCAGATTAAGAAAATGATCGGTTCTTATGTCGGTGAAAATAAAGAGTTTGAAAGACAGGTGCTGTCAGGGGAACTGGAAGTGGAGCTTGTACCGCAGGGGACACTGGCAGAAAGACTCCGTGCAGGCGGAGCCGGAATACCGGCGTTCTTTACTCCTGCAGGCGTTGGGACAGTAGTTGCGGAAGGAAAAGAAACAAGGATGTTCAATGGAAAGGAATATGTCCTGGAAGAAGCGCTGACCGCTGACTTCAGTCTGGTGCGGGCAGCTAAAGGCGACAATGCCGGAAACCTTGTTTACAACAAAACAGCGAGAAATTTCAATCCGATGATCGCCGCTGCCGGGAAAGTAACGATTGCAGAGGTAGAAGAGCTGGTCAAAATCGGGGACATTGACCCGAATGATGTGCAGACACCGGGAATCTATGTTCAAAGAATGATAGAGGCAAAACAGGAAAAGAGAATTGAAAAGAGAACAGTCAGCAAGTAAGGAGGCGAAGTAATGGATAAGGCAGCAGTGAGAGAAAGGATTGCGAGAAGAGCTGAAAAAGAAATCAATGACGGGGACTATGTAAATTTAGGAATCGGCATGCCGACCCTGGTCGCCAATTATATATCAGAAAATAAACATGTCGTCCTTCAATCCGAAAACGGGCTGTTGGGGATAGGGCCGTATCCAGCTGAAGGCGAAGTGGACCCAGACTTGATTAACGCGGGAAAAGAAACGGTCACAGCCATCCCAGGATCCTCTTATTTTGATTCATCAGAATCATTTGCAATGATCCGCGGCGGGCATGTCGATGTCGCGATTCTTGGAGGAATGGAAGTCTCTGAAAATGGTGATCTGGCAAACTGGATGATTCCCGGAAAAATGATAAAGGGAATGGGAGGCGCGATGGACCTTGTTCATGGAGCGAGGAAAATCATTGTCATCATGGAGCATGTCTCTAAAAACGGTGCACCCAAAATTGTAAGCAATTGCAGCCTGCCTTTGACAGGCAAAGGGGTGGTCGACCGCATTATCACTGAAAGAGCGGTCATTGATGTGACGGAAAATGGCTTGAAGTTGGTAGAAGTGTTTGAAGGATTCACGGTTGAGGAAGTCATTGCTTCGACAGGACCGAAGCTTCATGTAGAAGAAGTGAAATCATAATAATTTTAAAAGAAGTAAAAATCTTGAATGGAGTTAGTGTCTAGCTCCAGCGCCCTAGCTGCTAGCAGATTTCGGTCTCTCTCCTTGCGATAAGTCAACATCAACTCACTACGTTCGTTGTGTTTCCTTTATCTCATGCGAGAGCCCTCCAATCTGTACGCCGCTGAACAGGGCGCTTGCGCTTTTCTTATTAAAGGACAAAGGGGGAACTTTCATGTTAAGCATGATTGGTCTAATCGGGGGACTTATTTTATTGATTGTGTTAACGATGCGGGGGATGAATATCCTCATCGTCGGGCCGATTTCGGCCTTGTTTGTCGCGGTATTAAGCGGACTGCCGCTGTTTCCGCAGCTGGTTGGGGAAGGGGAAGCCAACCTTGTCGGCAATTATATGTCGGGTTTCACCGGGTTCATTGCTTCCTGGTATCTGATGTTCTTGCTTGGTGCAGTATTCGGTAAGGTTATGGAAGACAGCGGGGCCGCAGACAGTGTATCCCGTTTCGTAGTAGAGAAACTTGGTATGAAGTTTGCCGTTTTTGCGATTGTGCTTGCTTGTGCGGTCTTGACATACGGCGGAGTAAGCTTATTCGTTGTGGCGTTCTCGGTTTATCCGATGGCTGTGAGTTTGTTCAAGCAGGCTGATCTGCCCCGCCGTTTCATCCCGGCAGCATTGGCGTTCGGTTCTGTTACGTTTACGATGACGTCTGCAGGGTCGCCGGAAATCCAGAACTGGATTCCGATTGATTACCTTGGAACCAGCCCTTACGCGGGTTGGGAAGTGAGTTTGATTGTAGCCGTATTCATGGCTGTATTCGGATATTGGTGGCTAAGACGAATGATCAACAAGGCTGTGGCAAAAGGCGAACGATTCGAGGCACGTGAGGAAGACCCTGTCATTGACAGTAACAGGCAGTTGCCAAACCCATTGATGGGTCTGATTCCTTTGCTGGTCGTACTAGTCATTGCGTTCATTTTCCATGATTCTTTAAAACAATCAGCATTGATCATTGCGCTTCTTGGCGGAGTCATTTCTGCGTATCTATTAAACCGTAAGTATTTCAAAGGTTTCTGGGGAGCGGTTTCCGAAGGTACGATCGGTGCGTTGATTGCGATTGGTAACACGGCAGCCGTTGTCGGTTTCGGCGGTGTGGCGAAGGCAGTTCCTGCTTTTGACGTGGCCGTTGATGTGATGACGAATATCCCTGGATCACCTCTGATTGGCGGCGCGATTGCGGTCAGTGTGATTGCCGGTATGACGGGATCTGCTTCGGGTGGCCAGGCGATCGCGCTTCCGATTCTGGCTCCTCACTATATGGATATGGGCGTCAATCCGGAAGCCCTCCACCGTACGGTTGCGATTTCTTCCGGTGCACTGGACTCGCTTCCTCATAACGGTTATGTCGTTACAACGATCCGTTCGATATGTAACGAGACACACGCAGCGGCCTATGGGGCAGTTGGAGCACTGACGGTCATCGTTCCGCTGATCGGACTGGCGATTGCGATTCTATTATTCTCGCTTGGTGTTGGAATTTAATAATATAGAGTGCCGGTCAGGCGGGCGGGGCGGAGAGGTGTTGCCCGGCAGCCGGCTTCCTAAGGAGTTGATTTATATGGTTAAAAATAAAGTCGTATTAATTACAGGTGCCGCGCAGGGAATCGGCTACGAGATTGCCAAGGATTTCGCTGAGCAGGGTGCCAAGGTGGTACTGACTGATTTGCAGGAAGACAAAGTCAGGGAATCCGCAGAAAAGCTCACTGGCTTGGGGTACGAGTCGATTGGCGTTAAGTGTGATGTCACATCTGAAGAAGAGATTGTGGCGGCGATTGAGTCGGCGGTCGAGCAGTTTGGCGGGCTGGATATCCTGATCAATAATGCCGGCCTGCAGTATGTTTCCAATATTGAGGATTTTCCTACTGGAAAATTCGAGCTGCTCGTCAAGGTCATGCTGACGGCACCTTTCGTGGCAATCAAGCATGCATTGCCAATCATGAAAAAGCAAGGCTTCGGCCGTATTATCAATATGGCGTCCATCAACGGTTTGATTGGTTTTGCCGGAAAAGCAGCCTATAATTCTGCAAAACACGGGGTGATCGGTCTGACGAAGGTGGCGGCTTTGGAAGCAGCTGAGCATGGGGTGACGGTAAATGCCGTTTGTCCTGGCTATGTCGATACGCCGCTGGTACGGAATCAGCTCGGGGATCTGGCAAGGACGCGCGGTGTCGAACTTGAAAAGGTGCTGGAAGACGTCATCTATCCGCTTGTACCGCAGAAAAGGCTTCTGTCAGTAAAAGAAATCTCCGAATATACCATCTTCCTTTGCGGAGAAGGAGCAAGGGGAGTCACAGGGCAGGCAGTCGTGCTTGACGGAGGATATACTGTTCAATAAATAGATTGCTTTACCACACTAACGCGCTGGGGGACAGTCCCCCAGCGCGTTAATGCGTTAGAGCACTAAGAGGGACTGTCCCTCTTAGTGCTTTAACGTGGTGAAGGGAAATCATTGCAAAAATACCTCACTCATAGATTCCCGCGTTCTGAAGCGTTATTATAAGAAATATACACATTAAATGAGCTAGCAGAAAAGGGGTTCATACAAAAGAAGAGACCCTTCCTAGAACTGTATTGGAGGATGTAAGGATGAAAAACGGAATTATTTCATTGGGTGAAGCCTTAATTGATTTTATCCCTCTTGATCAAGAGAATATTTCTTATCAGAAAAGCCCGGGCGGTGCCCCTGCCAATGTAGCTGTAGGACTGGCAAGGCTTGGTGCCAAGTCTACTTTTTTAGGAAAAGTGGGCAAGGATGTCCTGGGTGAATTTCTAAAAGAAACCCTGGAGAACTACGGGGTCCGGACGAACCAAATGTTTCTTACCCCGGACATCAAAACGGGTGTCGTGTTTGTTACAAATGCTGAAGACGGGGAGAGAAGCTTCGACTTTTACATCGACCCAAGTGCGGACAGATTCCTGGAAGCAGGGGAGATCGAGGAAACAGATTTTACCGAACATAAGATTCTCCACTTTGGCTCCATCTCCATGATCTCCAGTCCTTCAAAAGAAGCGACACATTATGCAGTGAAACTGGCCAAGGAAAATGGGATGATCGTTTCCTATGATCCGAATTTGAGGCTCGGTCTGTGGGATAACGAAGAGAATGCCAGGGAAACCATAAAGTCGATGCTCGGGAAAGCTGACTTTTTAAAAATATCCGAGGAGGAGCTTGAGTTCATAACAGGCGAAAAGGACTTGGATGCTGGCGCGGAAAAAATGAAAGCGTACAACATTCCTCTGATAATCATAACGATGGGCGCAGAAGGATGTCATGTCTATACAAAAGATGGACATAAGCATGTTCCGGCCATGAAGGTGAAAGCTGTCGACACGACAGGAGCAGGAGACGCGTTTGTATCCGGAATGCTGTACCGCTTGAATGAGTATGAAGGAGACATCAGTTCACTGACTGCTGAACAAGCAGGAGAGATGGCAACATTTGCCGCGGTTTCGGGCGCGCTTGCAGCTTCAACTAAAGGGGCGATGACAGCCCTGCCGACACTGGATGAAGTGAAGAAACATCTGAAAACCTCGGGGGACTGTCCCCCAGTGCTTTAAAGCGGTGAAGGAATTTCCATGAATACTCCTTTGGAATTCGGGTATTAGTAGTAAGAAAGAATTCTAAAGGAGTGAGCACAGTGAAGCCCTATTTACGTTTTGGAGCGATGGTGGTCACGTCGACCATTGTCATGTTCATGTTTAAATACTTAAGCACATATAAAGTCGATCATGTTTTCTTCAGTGAAACGAGAGCCTATATGGCGCTGTTGATGGGTGCTACGATGGCTGTCATCATGCTTGCATTCATGACTCATATGCTAAAAAACAAGAAAGCCAATGTCGGAATAGTAGTGGGAAGCATCCTTGTTTTCGGTGTATCGTTGTTCTTGCTGCGAAGCCAGACACTTGTTGATGACCAGGATTATATGGAAGCCATGATTCCCCACCATTCCATTGCAATCTTAACGAGTGAGAATGCCGAGATTGAGGACCCGCGTGTGGAAAAACTGGCTGAGGGAATCATTGAGACTCAGCGCGAAGAAATCGCAGAAATGAAGAATTTGATAGAGGATCTGGAAGAACAGGAAGAAGAGGAATAATAGATGAACAAGATGACTCCGGGCAGTTGAAAGCCTGGAGTCATTTTTGGCTGCAATTAAATGTTCATAAAAAGGTTATTCATGCCGGATAAGGGTATATACCTAACAAAGGTACAATCGACTCCAACTATTGTTTAGAGAATACGTTCTACTAAAAATAAGGAGGTGTGCAGTTATGGCGCAAGATGTATTATGTGAAGTGAATAACTGTGTATACAACCGAGATGGCCGAAAGTGCACGGCTGACCAGATTTTTGTAAGCAGCCATACCAACAGTAAAGCAAGAAAGAGCGAAGAAACCGACTGTCAGACATTTGAACCTGAAGCGTAAAAGAATAATACGAGGAGGCAGCCCATACCCGGCTGTCTCTTTTTTAGTGCGGCAAGCTTTATCACTTTAAAGCGCTAAGAGGGACAGTCCCTTTTCGTGCTTTAAAGCAGTAAACCAAGGACACCTCCATAATTTCTCTCTACCAACGTAAACGTTTACATAGTATACTAGCGTTAATATGAAATTTGCGGTTAAAGGAGAGGGAACGGATTATGAACAAAACGTGGTGGAAAGAAGCGGTTGTGTACCAAGTCTACTGGCGCAGCTTTTTGGACAGCAATGGAGACGGTTACGGAGATTTGGAGGGAGTCATCGAAAAACTTGATTATATTAAAGATTTGGGTGTCGATGTCATCTGGCTGAATCCTTGTTTTGAATCCCCGGATGTAGATAACGGTTATGATATTTCGGATTACTGCGCGGTCATGCCAAAAGCGGGATCGATGGAAACCTTTCAGCACCTGATTGATGAGATTCACGCACGCGGCATGAAAATGATCATGGACTTGGTCGTCAACCATACGTCCGATCAGCATCCATGGTTCATCGAATCCCGCTCTTCGAGAGACAATCCAAAGCGTGACTGGTATATCTGGCGCGATGAGCCGAACAATTGGCGCTCATATTTCAGCCCTTCAACGTGGGAATACGATGAGAAAACAAAACAGTATTACTTCCACTCATTTGCAGTGGAACAGCCCGACTTGAATTGGAAGAATCCTGAGGTACGGGAAGAAATCTACCGTATCATGAAGTTCTGGCTGGACAGGGGAATTGACGGGTTCCGCATGGATGCGATTGCAATCCTTGCCAAGCAGGAAGGCTTCCCGGATGCAGACACCCCTGAGGATATCTCCTACCTTGGCAATAATCCCGGCATCCACGAATACCTTCAGGAAATGAATGAAAAGGTGCTTGCAAAGTATGATCTGCTGACAGTCGGTGAACTGGCGTTTGTCAAAGCGGAAGAGGGTCCGCTGTATGTAGAGGAAAAGCGAAAGGAGCTTCATACGCTGTTCCACTTTGAAGTTTGCGATTATATGGAAAACTGGGACATGCTGGAGTTCAAGTCCATCCAGAAAAGATGGTATGACTCCCTGTGGGGGCGCGGCTGGAATTCGCAATTCCTGAACAACCATGACCATACCCGCCTCGTGACCCGCTTCGGAAACGACGCGACATATCGCAAGGAATCGGCAAAGTTGTTTGCCACTCTGCTTCATACACTACCGGGCACCCCTTATATTTACCAGGGTGAGGAGATCGGGATGACGGGCGTCCGCTTTGATTCGATTGAAGACTATAATGACATCGCCATGAAAAATAAATACAAAGAAGAAGTCGGGAAAGGGAGAAATCCTCAAGAAGTCTTTGAAGAGCTGCTGCCATTGGCACGTGATAATTCAAGGACCCCGATGCAATGGAATGCTGAGAAAAATGCCGGGTTTACTGACGGCAGTCCTTGGATCAATATCAACCCGAACTACAAGGAAATCAATGTAGAAGAGGCGCTGAAGGATCAGAACTCCATCTATCATTTTTATAAAAAGCTGATTGAACTCAGAAAACAAAATGAGATCATGACCTATGGCACGTATGAGCCTGTCCTGGAGGATGACGAACAAGTTTACGCCTATTATCGTGAATATGAAGGAGCCAAGTGGCTCGTTCTCTTGAATATCTCTGAAGAGACAATTGAAAGGGACTGGAGCCAGTTTATTACTTTTGAAAAAGCTGACTTGTTATTAGGGAATTATCAGAATCCAGAACAACAGAAACTTGCTCCTTATGAAGCGAGGATCTACCAGGTTTAAGGGGAGGGAGCCGGTTAATCAGCACCGGCTCCTTTTGCTTTCCACAAATAAAAGTTTTATGAAAAAATAGTTGTAAGGGTTTTCATAAAGTGTTATGATGAGCTTGTAACAACGTAAACGTTTACTTAAATCATTTGTTTGTTAAGTAGGTGACAACAATACACACAATTAAAGATGTAGCCAAGAAAGCAAACGTGTCGATTGCGACTGTTTCACGGGTGATCAACGATCTTGGCGGGTATGGAGCCGCTACAAAAGAAAAGGTTCTGAATGCCATCCAGGAATTGAATTATCAGCCGAATGGTCTGGCACGAAGCTTAATAAACAAAAAGTCAGAAACCATCGCGGTTCTTTTTCCAAGTGTTTCGAATATGTTCTCATCCAGTATCCTGAAAGGGGTAGAGGACTTTGTCCATCAGCGCGGTTCAAGCGTGATCGTCTGCAATACCGCTTCAAAGGGAGAGAAAACGCTGAAGTATTTGAAGGTGCTTCAGGAAAAAAGAATCGATGGAATCATCTTCGTCAGTGAGATGATCACAGATGAATATTATGAAGTTCTTTCCAATATGAAGGTCCCGATCGTTTTGGTGTCAACGGAATCATACCGTTATTCCCTTCCATATGTAAAAGTGAATGACCGCCATGCCGCATACTCTGCTACAGAATATTTATTAGAAAAAGGGCACCGGCGCATAGGAATGGTCAGTGGGAATCCAGAGGATATCATTGCCGGTCAGCCGAGAATCGAAGGGTATAAAGATGCCCTCAAGACACATGGAGTCACGGTTGAAGAACAGAATATTGTTACTTCCCGGGGATTCAGCTTTGAAGATGGCTTCCAGGGACTCATGAAACTCATGTCATCAACTGATGATTTAACAGCTGTTTTCCTTGCAAGTGATGAAATGGCTGTCGGCGCACTCTCTGCGGCCTACCAAATGGGCATAAGGGTTCCGGATGATTTATCCATCATCGGGTATGATAATCTTCCTCTAGCAGATATGTCGATTCCGCCTTTAACTACGGTGGCTCAGCCGCTTGAGGAAATGGGAGAGAAAGCAGCCAGCATGCTGCTTAAGATGCTGGAAACCGGAGAAACAGCGGAAAGCCGCATCATAGGGCATTCAGTAGTAGAGAGACAAAGTGTAAAAGAAATAAAATAATTTTTTTTAGATATTTACGTAAACGTTTACCCGCACTATTAATATATTTTTTTGCCCATTAACGTAAACGTTTACGCAAAACAAAAAGGGAGAGATAAGAGATGAAATTCAAAAAAATTGCAGGACTTACAGCAACGGCGATCCTAGGTGCTTCTTTACTTGCAGGCTGCGGCGGCGGAGACGAAGCTTCTGATGGGAAAGTGAAATTGGAACTTTTCTCTAATAAATCAGAAAGCATCAATACGTATAAAGATATGATCAAGAAATTTGAAGAAGAAAATCCTGATATCGATATCGAACTGAATGCTCCTCCAGAAGCGGAAACGGTATTGAAATCCCGTTTAACAAAGAATGATATGCCAGACGTAATGTCCATTGGAGGAAATGCAACATACGGCGAATTAGCGCGTGCCGGCGTTCTGAAAGATTTCTCCGACAGTGAAATCGTTGATAAAATTCAGCCTGCTTACCTTAAAATGATCGGTAAACTTGTGGGTGATGAAAAAGAAGGCGTTTATGGTATTCCTTATGCAACAAATGCAAACGCTGTCATCTACAACAAAGCGAAATTCGAAGAGCTTGGCGTAGAAGTGCCGAAGACTTGGGATGAATTCATCGCAATCGCTGAAAAAGCGAAAGCAGCAGGCGAAACTCCGATTTACTTCACATTAAAAGATGCTTGGACAGCGATGATTCCATGGAACTCCATCGCAGCCAATGCGGCACCTGAAGATTTCGCCAGCAAGAAGAATGCCGGTGAAGCAAGCTTCCAGGAAGATTATAAAGATGTTGCTGAGAAAATGCTGACACTACTAGAGTATGGCCACAAAGACAACATGGGTAAAGCATACGGCGATGGAAACACTGCTTTCGCTAAAGGTGAAAGTGTGATGTATCTTCAAGGTAACTGGGCGATCCCTGAAATCAAGAAAGCAAATCCAGACATTGACCTTGGCGTCTTCGCAATGCCTGTAACGAATGATCCAGAACAAAACAGACTTGTATCCGGTGTAGACGTACTATTGACTTCCACTGAAGGCACAAAACATCCGGAAGAAGCACAGAAGTTCATTGAATTCATGCTGCAGGAAGAAAATGCTAAGACATACATTGACGAGCAAGCTGCTTTCTCTGCCGTTGAAGGTGTGTACCAAGAGGATCCAGTCATGGAAGGAATCAAAACAAACTTCGAAACTGGTGCGATTACAAGCTTCCCTGATCACTACTACCCAGCAGGTATGGGTGCCGAGAACCTGATTCAGGAATTCCTTATCAAGAAAGATACAGAGAAGTTCTTGAACAAGATCGATAAAGAGTGGGATAAAGTTCAAAACCGCTAATAGTCATCAAGGTGGAAAGGATAAGCGAAAAACTTATCCTTTCTGCTTTAAAACAGAAAAATTAAGTGATCGGATGTGATCAAATCATGAATAAGCAAAAAACAGCCTTTTTCCTTATGACAATCCCTGCATTGGCCCTCTTCTTCATCTTTCATACTTATCCTGCACTGCAAGGAATTTTCTACAGCTTTACGGATTGGAAAGGATACGGGGATTATAATTTTGTAGGATTAAAAAACTATCTCAATGTGTTTAAGGACGAAAGAGCCTTTCATGCCTATGGTTTTACTTTTAAATTTGCCATTGTCTCTACGATTCTCGTAAACATCATCAGTTTGGTGATTGCTATGGGCTTGAATGCAAAAATTAAGTTCCAGAAGACACTGCGCGCCGTTTACTTTCTTCCCAATATCTTAAGTATTCTGATTGTCGGATATATCTTTAACTTTATTTTCTCGCAGTTCCTTCCGGAGATTGCTGAAAAGGCCGGCATCGAATCATTAACAACCAACATCCTGGGAGATCCTGATCTTGCCTGGCTCGGTATCGTCATCGTAGCGGTATGGCAAGCGGTTGCCTTCAATACGATCTTGTATCTTGCGGGTCTTGTGACCATTTCGAATGACTTATACGAAGCAGCAAGTATTGATGGAGCGGGTACATGGAAAAAGTTCTGGAATATCACATTCCCGATGATTGCACCGTTTTTCACCATCAACATGGTCCTTGCAATGAAGAACTTCCTCATGGTCTTTGATCAGATCGTGGCAATGACAGGCGGCGGACCGGGTCAGTCGACTGAATCTATCTCGTTATTGATCTACCGCGGAGGATTCCAAGGCGGAGAATTTGCTTATCAATCTGCCAATGCGGTCATCTACTTCATCGTCATCGTTGTAATCTCAGTCATTCAAATTCGCATTTTACAAAAAAGAGAGGTGGAAATGTAATGAAAGCCAAAAAGACCAACTGGTTGATCACAACATTATTGATTTTAGGCTCTCTGCTCATACTATTTCCGCTGTACTTAACGATTTCAATCTCTTTGAAAACACCTCAGGAGCTGGCAGATTCCTTATGGGCGCTGCCAAAGGAATGGAGATTTGAAAACTATCTGGATGCCATCGAAATCACGAATTTCTTCAATGCATTCCAAAACAGTTTTCTTATCACCATCGTGGTTGTGATTTTTACTGTATTGACGAACTCAATGGTTGCGTATGCCATAGCACGCAATCTTCATAAAAAGTTTTATAAGTTCCTGTTTTACTATTTTGTCAGTGCGATGTTTGTACCATTCCCGATCATCATGCTTCCAATCGTTAAGCAGACAAGCACATGGGGGCTTGATAATATTGTCGGCCTGATGCTTTTATACATTGTTTATGGACTTGCGTTCAATATCTTTGTATATGTAGGGTATATCAAATCGATTCCAAAAGAACTGGAAGAAGCGGCGATCGTGGATGGAGCAAGTACCTGGAAGGTATTCTGGAAAGTCATATTCCCGCTGCTTACCCCAATGAACGCAACAGTCGGAATCCTGACATGCTTATGGGCATGGAACGACTTCATGCTGCCGCTCGTTATCTTGAGCGATAGTGAAATGGCGACATTGCCTTTGGTTCAATACATGTTCCAAGGCCAGTTCAGCACCGATTACAACCTTGCCTTTGCGTCGTATCTAATGGCACTTGCACCAATGATCCTTGTCTATATCTTTGCACAAAAATGGATCATCAGCGGGGTTACTAAAGGTGCCATCAAGTAATTTCATAGGGCAGCTTTCTTCTGCTGTCCTATATTAAAAAGTAAAGTTTCCAGGTGAAGTTAAAGACAGGAGGTTTCCTGTCTATCAATGCAAACGTTTGCATGATATAATCATTCTAGTATTTAAGAGAGAAGGAGAGACACAAAACATGAGCAGACAATGGTGGAAAGAAGCAGTCATCTATCAAATATATCCCCGCAGTTTCAAAGATTCGAACGGAGACGGAATCGGCGACATCCAGGGAATCATCTCGAAATTGGATTATCTGAAGGAGCTTGGGATCGACGTCATCTGGTTATCGCCGGTCTATCAGTCCCCCAACGATGATAATGGTTATGATATCAGTGATTACCGCGCGATTATGGACGAATTCGGCACGATGGCTGATTGGGATCAGCTTTTAGAAGAAATGCATAAACGCGGGATCAAGCTGATCATGGACCTTGTGGTCAATCACAGTTCTGATGAACATGCCTGGTTCGTGGAATCAAGAAAGTCAAAAGACAATCCTTACCGTGATTACTATATCTGGAGAGATGCTAAAGACGGCAAGGAACCGAACAACTGGGAATCCTGCTTCAGCGGCTCTGCCTGGCAGTATGATGAGCAGACTGAAGAATACTTCCTGCACTTATTCAGCAAAAAGCAGCCGGATTTGAACTGGGAGAACCCGGAGCTTCGTGAAGAAGTCTATGAGATGATGAAGTTCTGGCTGGATAAAGGGATCGACGGTTTCCGCATGGACGTCATCAACTTCATTTCCAAAGTGGACGGCCTGCCGGATGCTGAGCTGCCGGAAGGGCGCAAGTATGCTCCGGGCGGAGATTATTATATGAACGGACCGAAAATCCATGACTATCTTCAGGAAATGCACGAAAAAGCACTTTCCGGTTACGATGTCATGACCGTCGGTGAAATGCCTGGTGTCGATGTGGATGAAGCCAAGCTTTACACTGCAGAAGATAGAAAAGAAGTGAACATGGTGTTCCAATTTGAACATGTGGATCTTGATTCAGGCCCGGGAGGCAAGTGGGATCTTCGTCCGATGAAGATGAGCGCCCTTCGCGACAGTTTTACCAAGTGGCAGAAAGGACTTGAGCAGGAAGGCTGGAACAGCTTGTACCTGAACAACCATGACCAGCCGCGCATGGTTTCGCGCTTCGGGAATGACAAAGAGTACCGCGTGGAATCAGCGAAAATGCTGGCAACATTCCTGCATACATTGAAAGGGACTCCGTACATTTACCAGGGTGAAGAGCTCGGAATGACCAATGTCCGCTTCAACTCAATCGATGACTACAAGGATATTGAAATCCTGAATATGTACCGTGAAAAAGTCATCGAAAATGGCGAAGATCACAACAAGGTCATGGAATCCATCTATGTAAAAGGCCGGGACAATGCCCGTACGCCGATTCAGTGGGATGACAGCGAGCATGGCGGCTTCACAACAGGCACGCCTTGGATCCAAGTGAACCCGAATTACAAGGAAATCAACGCAAAGCAGGCGATGGAGAATTCTAATTCTGTCTTCCATTACTATAAAAAATTGATCGAGCTTCGCAAAGAAAATCCGATCATGGTTTACGGTTCTTATGACCTCATCATGCCGGATCATGATAAGATCTATGCCTATGTAAGAGAGTATGAAGGTCAGAAAATGATCGTCATGCTGAACTTCTCTGCCGATACGCCGGTGTTCGAACTGCCAGAAGAACTTGAAGGCGGCAGCAAAGAGCTGTTCATCAGCAACTACGATATAGACGGCAGCGAAGACATCAAGACAGTGGAACTTCGTCCATACGAAGCCCGCGTATATCTAGTAAAATAATTGAATCGTAAGTAACAGGAGAGAGGTGTATCCGCTGTGGCGGATACACCTCTCTTTATTGCTTTAAAGGACTAAGAGGGACAGTCCCTCTTAGTCCTTTAAAGTGATAAAGTTATGACACGATGTCACTCTTGTGGTTGACATGTGACATCGTGTCATATAGAATGTATTCATGTTTTGTGTGACACGGTGTCATGTGTGCAGATGAAAATGGAGGTAAGAGACGATGCCTAAATTAACATTTTTCAATCTTCCTGAAGACAAAAGGGATAATCTTGTGCAAGCAGCCAAGAAAGAATTTTCAAGGGTACCGCTGAGCGAAGCGTTGATTTCTAACATAATTAAAGAGGCCAAAATTTCCAGAGGAAGTTTTTATCAATACTTTGAAGATAAGGAAGATGCCTACTTCTACTTATTGGACGAATACGCAAAAGACAATAAAGAAAAAATGATTGGATTCCTGAAAGAGACGGATGGTGACATTTTTACGACATTCATAAGAATGTTTGACGCCATGCTCATCAAAATCAGTGATCAGGAAAACAGGGACTTTTTCAAAAATACCTTCCTGAACATGAATCATAGAATTGAGAATAGCTTCAGCACAACCTTTAAACAGGATAAGATTCAAAATAAGATCAGGGAACTCAGCAGCTTGATTAATATTGAAAAGCTGAATGTATCGGATGAGGATGAAATTCCCCATGTGATTGAAATCCTGAGGGTCATCACTTTTCATAATTTGATAAAAAATTTCAAGCTCAATCTTACTGCTGAAGAGTCCAGAAAAAATTACATGACAGAAATAGAGCTGCTCAAAAGAGGACTCTATAAAGGATAAGCCGTTTGAAAATCAATCATCAAAGAGAGAGGGAGTTTTATAAATGTCTCAAGCAATATCTAATGAGGAGCCGCAGTACAACCGGATAGCCATCGTGGCGGTCCTGCTGGTCAGTGCCTTTGTGGCGATCCTGAATCAGACCCTTTTAAATACGGCACTGCCGAATATCATGACCAGCCTGGACATAACAGCCAGTACTGCTCAATGGCTGATGACCGGATTCATGCTGGTGAATGGAATCATGATTCCGATTACTGCTTTCCTGATTGATAAATACACAACCAGGACATTATTTTTCACCGCAATGAGTTTGTTTACACTAGGAACCCTTATTGCCGGGATAGCACCGAACTTTCCGGTCCTGTTGACAGGAAGGCTTGTCCAGGCAAGCGGTGCAGGAATCATGCTTCCGCTGATGCAGACTGTGATGCTATTGATATTCCCTGTGGAAAAACGGGGTGCAGCAATGGGGATGGCAGGACTGGTCATCGCTTTTGGTCCTGCAATCGGGCCGACGTTATCCGGCTGGCTCGTTGAAAATTACTCTTGGCGAGTGCCATTCTTCGTGATTTTACCAATTGCGATAGGCTCGATTATTTTCGGTATCTTTGCTCTTAAAAACGTGACGAAGCAATCCAATCCTGTGATTGACATACCGTCCGTTGTCTTATCATCGTTAGGGTTCGGCGGGCTGCTATATGGGCTGAGCAGTGCAGGGAATGACGGCTGGTCCAGCAGCAACGTCTATATTGCGGTCATTATCGGCGCGATTTCACTGACAGCCTTTATCTGGAGGCAATTTAAACTCGAAAAACCGATTCTGGAATTCAGGGTTTTTAAAAATGGGATCTATACGCTGGCCGCTACGACTTCTATGATTGTGATGCTGGCGATGATCGGGGCCGAACTGCTCCTCCCGCTTTATATGCAGAACATGCGCGGCTTCACTGCCTTTGAATCTGGCCTGCTTCTGCTTCCTGGGGCGATTGTGATGGGAGTCATGTCACCGATTACAGGTAAACTGTTTGATAAATTCGGGGCCCGCTGGCTGGCAATGATCGGACTGACCATTGTCGCGATTACGACATATGAGTTTACGAACCTGACAGCGGCTACCTCTTATACTTTCATCCTTGTCGTCTATGTCATCCGTATGGGTGGAATCTCGATGGTGATGATGCCGGTTTCTACAGCTGGCTTGAACCAGCTGCCAAAACGATTGATTCCGCATGGTACGGCAATGAATAATACGATGAGAACAATCGCGGGATCCATCGGGACGGCACTTCTGGTCACGGTCATGACAAATGCCGCTAAAGATTTTGATCCGGATATGTCGGCATATGCGGGGATGGAGGCAGCTGATATGAAACAGCAGCTGATGTCAGATGCGATGATTCACGGAATCAATGTGGCGTTCATGGTTGCAACCATCATTGCCATCGCAGGAATAGGCTTATCATTCTTCATTAAGAAAACACCGCCTAACTTGGAAAGTTAAATATCTGTAAGGAAAAGAGACAGCCGTCCGGCTGTCTCTTTTTCGCTTTCCCGCATTAACGTGCTAAGAGGGACTGTCCCTCTTAGTACGTTAATGTATTAAAGCACCGGAAATGTCAGACAGTTTCATTTTCGGCATTTCCGGGAAGATGAAGGAAGACTCTCAAATAGGAGGAATTCCATATGAGTAAAACGATTTTCATTACCGGTGCAGGAAGCGGGCTGGCTAGGGGTGCTGCCCTTGGGCTTGCCAAGAAAGGCCACCGCATCATTGCAACGACAGAAATAACACCGCAAAAAACGGATCTTTTAAGAGAAGCAAAGGATCAGGGTCTGGATATGGAGGTATTCAAGCTGGATATCACCAATCCGCGTGACCGTGCCCAAATTGAGGAGTATGACTTTGATGTGTTTGTGGCAAACGCCGCCATTAATGAGGGAGGACCTTTGGCTGAGGTGCCGATGGACAGATTCCGCGCGCTGTTTGATGTGAATGTCTTTGCCACACTGGAAACGGCTCAAATTGCAGCACAAAAGTTCATGAAAAAGAAAAGCGGCAAAATCATCTTCATGAGTTCCATGGCAGGAATCTCGGCGACTCCTTATGTCGGGCCTTATACGGCTACCAAGCATGCCGTCGAAGGGATTGCGCAGACATTGAGAAATGAACTGGAAGAGTTCAATGTGCAGGTTGCCACCATCAACCCGGGAGCATTCGAAACAGGATTCAATAAACGAAGTGCCGAGGAAATCTGGAAATGGTTCGATGAAGATAAGAACCTGACACCAAAAGAGTCGATCAAAGAGCAGCATAAAGGTTTGGAAGACCAATTCGATCCGGAAGATATGATTGAAAAAATGATTGAAATCATCCCGGCCGACCACCATAAGTTCCGTACCGTCTATCCGCAGGAAACCGAAGAACAGCTGAAGAAAACCCAGAAAGAACGCTGGGAAATGGACATATAATCTATTAATCAAACGTTTGATTAATACCGGGGACTCCCTATTATAGGGAGTCTTCTTTAATGCACTAACGCGATGGGGGACAGTCCCCCGCCGCGTTAATGCGTTGGTGTGTAAAAGGGGACTGTCCCTCTTCGTGCTTTAAAGCGGTAAAGGGCGGCTGGCAGATTTATGTTATTGACTCGTCCGTGCATTTCGAGTAGATTACATAAGTATTGCTTTTTTTAGGAGGAAATTATGGATACTCAGAATCACACACAAGTAAAGATTACAACAGCAGATCCTTCAGCTTTGGGGCTGTTCGGCCTGGCTATGGTTACATTAGTGGCCTCATCACAAAAATTGGGGTTCACTGAAGGGCTTTCCTTCATCCTGCCATGGGCTTTTTTCCTGGGCGGACTTGCACAGCTTTTTGCCTCGGTACTGGATGCAAAGCATAATAATATATTCGGAACGACAGCTTTTGGGGCTTTCGGATTGTTCTGGTTCGGGGTAGGCACTACGTGGCTTATTCAGTTAGGTTTCTTTGGGGAAGCCCTGGCTGCCGATGCAGATCCCCGTCAATTGGGGTTTGCCTTCATCGGCTACCTGATTTTCAGTGTTTTTATGACGATCGGCGCTGCGGAGACTCATAAGGTTCTGTTCTTTATTTTTGTCTTTATTGATTTCTTATTTATCGGACTTTCGCTGAGTACTTTTGGCATCATGCATGAAGCGACGCACATGCTGGCAGCCATTTCAGAAATGTGCATCGCCTTGCTGTCTTTTTATGGATCAGCTGCGATTGTGCTGAATACCCACTTCGGGCGAGTTTTCCTGCCGATCGGAAAACCGTTTGGGATTTTTAAAAAATAAAAGGCCCTTTTCGTATAGATTGTTGCAATTGGAATAAGTTTGTTGATTTCCGCTCCAGGTGTGTGACTCCGCGGGGCGGTCGTTGAGCCTCCTCGGCTTCGCCTGCGGGGTCTCACCTGTCCCGCTAGTCCCGCAGGAGATCACACACCTTACACTCCAATCAACTTCTCGTAACAATTGCCCAAAACAACAATCTTTTAAAATACCGCTAAATAATAAAAAATGCCCTGCTCTTGTACACTATTGTACTTAGGCAGGGCATTTTTTTTTGCTAAATTTGAATCCTTCCCCAGGTCACTTTTTAACCAACATTCTGCTTGCCTTTATTTAAAATAGCTGAAGCATGGTCGACTCTTTCCTGTGAGGGAGGAGTGATTTCTTTCAGTTTATATCCGAGTCCAAGCGCCTCCCACTTATAAACCCCAAGCTGATGATAAGGAAGGATTTCAATCTTTTCTACATTATCCAAAGTCCCTATGAACTCGGAAAGGCCATGTAGGTACTCATCGATATCCGTAATCGTTGGCACGAGTACATGCCTGATCCAGACAGGGATGTTTTTTTCGGAAAGATAGGCTGCCAGATCGAGAATGTGGTCATTCCTCATCCCGGTTAACTCTTTATGTTTCTCAGGCTCGATGTGTTTCAGGTCGAGAAGGACAAGGTCTGTCAGTTCTAAAAGTTCATCCAACTTCTTCATGAAGTGAGGAGAACGATGGAAGCAGCCGCCGGACGTATCAATCGCTGTATGAATCCCCAGCTTTTTTAATTCCCTGAACAGTTCAATCAGGAAATCCACCTGCAGGAGCGGTTCACCGCCGCTGACTGTCACGCCGCCGTTGGATGCCTGGAAAAAAGGAAGATAATCTTTGATATCTGCTGTCAATTCTTCAACACTTATCTCCTCGCCCTTACCGACCTCCCATGTATCAGGATTATGACAGAATTGGCATCTGAGCAGGCAGCCCTGAGTGAATATGATATAGCGCAGTCCCGGTCCGTCAACCGTACCGCAGGTTTCAATGGAATGAATACGTCCATTCATGGTGTTCGTCCTCCTTGCGCTTTTCTTTTACATACTTCCATGAAAAGTCCGGTTAATGACATCGATCTGCTGTTCTCGTGTCAATTTGATGAAGTTGACTGCATAGCCGGAAACCCTGATGGTCAACTGTGGATACTCTTCAGGATGATCCATTGCATTGAGCAGCGTTTCTCTGTCGAATACATTCACGTTCAAATGGTGTCCGCCCTTGATTACATAACCATCAAGCATCCCGGCAAGGTTGCTGTATCGCGTCTCAGCTTCCTTTCCAAGCGCTTTCGGCACAATGCTGAATGTGTTGGAAATGCCATCCAAAGCATATTCATATGGCAGTTTGGCCACTGAACTGAGGGAAGCCAGAGAGCCATTTGTATCCCGGCCGTGGAGCGGGTTGGCTCCCGGTGCAAAAGGTTCACCTGCTTTGCGCCCGTCCGGTGTGTTACCGGTTTTTTTGCCGTAAACGACATTGGATGTGATGGTTAAAACAGACTGCGTCGGTTTAGAACTGCGATAGGTCTGATGGGTGCGGATTTTCTTCATGAACCGTTTCACAAGGTCGGCTGCAATCATATCCACACGGTCATCATTGTTCCCGTATTTTGGGAAGTCGCCGTCTATTTCATAATCAACAACAAGGCCGTCTTCATCACGGATGGTCCTTACTTTAGCGTATTTGATGGCACTCAGGGAGTCGGCAACAACGGATAATCCGGCTATGCCGCAAGCCATTGTCCTGAGGACTTCCCTGTCGTGAAGGGCCATCTCGATCCGCTCATAACTGTATTTGTCGTGCATATAGTGGATGATGTTCAGTGTATTGATATATAACTCCGCCAGCCAATCCATCATGTCATCATATTTTTTCATGACTTCCTCATAATCAAGGTACTCGGAAGTGATCGGTCTGTAAGCAGGGCCTACCTGGATCTTCAGCTTTTCATCAATGCCCCCGTTAATGGCGTAGAGCAGTGCTTTTGCCAGGTTGGCACGGGCACCGAAAAATTGCATCTGTTTGCCGATGGCCATCGCAGAAACACAGCAGGCAATGCCGTAATCATCTCCATAAATATCGCGCATGATGTCATCATTCTCGTATTGAATGGAGCTTGTATTGATAGACATTTTCGCACAATACCGCTTATAGTTATGAGGCAGTTTTGCAGACCAGAGAACCGTCAAGTTAGGCTCAGGGGCAGGGCCGAGATTATCTAAAGAGTGCAGGAACCGGTAAGAATTCTTCGTTACTAGAGGCCGGCCATCCAAAGCCATCCCTGCGAGTGATTCTGTCACCCATGTCGGATCCCCGCTGAACAATTCGTTGTAATCAGGTGTCCTTGCAAATTTCACAAGACGAAGTTTCATGATGAAGTGATCGACGAGTTCCTGTGCATTTTCTTCTGTTAAAATTCCTTCCTGTATGTCTCTTTCCATGTAAATATCAAGGAAAGTGGATACACGCCCAAGGCTCATGGCTGCCCCGTTTTGTTCTTTGATGGCAGCAAGATAAGCCAGATAAAGCCATTGAAATGCTTCCTGTGCCGTATCAGCCGGACGGGAAAGGTCAAATCCATAGATTGTGCCAAGCTGTTTCAGTTCTTCTAATGCCCTGATTTGTTCGGCTATTTCCTCTCTTTCACGGATGGCCTCTTCGTTCATGATCCCTTTGTTTGTCAATTCCAGATCCTTTTTCTTTTCCACAATCAGGCGGTCCACTCCATAAAGCGCAACCCGGCGGTAATCCCCGATGATCCGGCCGCGGCCGTAGGCATCTGGAAGCCCCGTTACGATCCCGGCTTTCCGGGCCAGGAGCATTTCCGGTGTATAGGCATCAAAAACCCCTTGGTTATGCGTCTTGCGATACTCGGTAAAAATCTTTTCCACTTCGTCATCGACCTGGTATCCATAGGACTCGGCGGCTGCAACGGCCATCCTGATCCCGCCGAAAGGCTGAAGGGAACGCTTGAAAGGGGCATCTGTTTGAAACCCTACAATCTTCTCTGTTTCTTTATTTAAGTATCCTGGGCCATGGGAGGTAATCGTAGAGACGATCTTTGTATCGAGATCCAGGACCCCGCCTTTGTCTCTTTCCTGCTTAGTAAGTTCCATGACCTGTTCCCAAAGGGAGAGGGTATTGGCTGTAGGACCTTTTAAAAATTCTTCATTTCCGTTGTAGACGGTGAAGTTGGTCAAAATGAAATCCCGGACATCAATTTCTTCCTGCCATTTTCCACTGTGGAAAGCTCTCCAAGGTGTCCGCGGTCTAACTTCCTCAATAACTGTCATGTGAATTCCCTCCTAATTGCTTATAAGTTTGAATGTTCAACTCTTCACAAGCGCATCCATAAAATTCTTATTTGATACCTCAATAGTAAATCAATTCAGAGCGCTCATAAGTGATATTCATCACACCTGCAGTCGAATGCAGCAACGTTCAAATATCGTTCAAATTTGTGAAAAGAAGAGCTTTATCGCTTTAAAGCGTTAAGAGGGACAGTCCCTCTTCGCGCTTTAAAGCGGTAAAGCAGAGCCTTCCTTTTGTATTTGTAACTGAGTTGTAACTGCTGTTTTTTATGATGGGGACAGAAGTTGATCTTATTTTTACGAGGGGGAAATAGGTATGGCTTGGAAGCGGTATGGTGTTTCTGTATTGATGGCTCTGCTTTTGGCGGTGTTCATGGCTGGCTGCGGCAATAATGAAGAGGCCTCCGGAACGGATACAGACAGCGGCGGAGGGGATGAAGCGCAGGAAACGGTGAAAATCGGGGTCCTTGCTTCTCTGACTGGTGCCCTTGAAGCATACGGGGACCAGACGAAAAAAGGATTTGAGCTTGGGATTGATTATGCGACGGACGGTACGAGTGAAGTGGCAGGAAAGAAAATTGAAATCATCTATGAAGATACGGAAACGGATCCAAAGGTTGCAAGGCAGAAAGCATTGAAGCTCCTGGAAGAAGATCAGGTTGATTTCCTTGTCGGATCTTCAAGCTCAGGAGATACACTGGCGGTCACACCGCTTGCTGAAGAATACGAAAAAATCATGGTGGTCGAGCCGGCGGTAGCCGACAGTATCACAGGCTCGGAGTTCAACGAGTATATCTTCCGTACAGGACGGAACTCTTCACAAGATGCGGTTGCGGGTGCAGCAGCGATCGCCAAGGAAGGGGTTAAAATTGTCACGCTTGCCCCAGACAACTCTTTCGGCCGTGATGGTGTAGCAGCTTTCGCGACAGCGGCAAAAGACTTAGGCGCTGACATTGTTCATGAAGAATATGCTGATCCGGCGGCAACGGATTTTACCGCGAACATCCAAAAGATCATTAACTCAAAACCGGATTACCTGTTTGTCATCTGGGCAGGCGCAAACTCTCCTTGGAACCAGATTGCGGATATGAAAGTCCAGGACCAGGGAATCAAGATTTCCACTGGTGCTCCGGATATTGCGGCACTGGCGACAATGAAGCCGCTTGTCGGTATGGAAGGGTTCACAGTTTACTATCATGACCTGCCTGACAATGAGGTCAATAACTGGCTGGTCGAAGAGCACAAGAAACGCTTTGACGGAGCTGTTCCTGATTTGTTCACTCCGGGTGGGATGAGCGCTGCCATTTCGATTGTAGAAGCCCTGAAGAAAACAGAAGGAGATGCAGACTCGGCCAAACTGATCGATACAATGGAAGGAATGAGTTTTGAAACGCCGAAAGGCACAATGACATTCCGCCCAGAAGATCACCAGGCGATGCAGTCACTGTATGCCATCACGCTTGAAGAAAAGGATGGCGTCGATTATCCGGTTCCGGTGCTGAAGCGCGTGCTGACACCTGAAGAAACAGAACCGCCAATCTTAAATCAATAGCTGAAATGAATGATACCCTTGCCATCTATTTGGCGAGGGTATGTATTCTAAACGATAAAAGAATCGAGGTGTTCCCTATGCAAGACATCCTGAAATCAGAAAACCTTTCAATCGATTTTGGCGGGCACCGTGCCGTCAACCAGGTCACTATGTCGATCAAAGAAAAGAAATTCACTTCAGTGATAGGGCCGAACGGGGCTGGAAAGACGACCTTATTCAATCTATTGAGCGGACAGCTCTCCCCGACAGAAGGCAGAATTTTTTATAAAGGAAATGACATCACTTCCTTATCCCCAACCGAACGGGCACGCCGGGGCATCGGGCGCTCCTTCCAAATCACCAATGTGTTTCCGAATCTGACTGTCCTTGAAAATGTGAGGCTGGCGGTGCAATCCCAGCAGAAAGTTCGTTATCAGATCTTTGCTCATTATCAACACTATAAATCTATGAAAGACAAAGCATTGACCCTGCTGGAACAGGTCCTTTTAAAAGAAAAAGCCGATACGATTGCCAGCAATCTTGCGCACGGGGAAAAAAGAAAGCTGGAAATCGCAATGCTGCTGGCGTTGGAAACGGATGTCCTGCTCCTGGATGAGCCGACAGCCGGCATGTCCATCGAGGAAGTGCCGGCCATATTGGATGTCATCAGGAAAATCAAACAGCAGGGAGACCGGACGATCGTCCTGATCGAACACAAAATCGATATGATCCTTGATTTGTCGGATGAGGTGCTGGTCCTGTTCCACGGGGAACTGCTGGCGCAGGGAAGCCCGGCGGAAATCATGGAGAATGAAACCGTTCAGTCTGCTTATCTTGGAGGGTTGTATGATGAACACCTTGCTTGAACTCCAAAACGTTCAAACTCATATTGACCAGTTTCATATTTTACATGACATCTCCTTCGAGGTGCCAAAGGGTGAAGTCACGGTCCTGCTCGGCCGCAATGGAGCAGGGAAAACGACAACCTTAAGGACGATCATGGGGCTGAATCCGGCAACGGCCGGCAGTATCATATTCAAGGGAGAAGAAATCAATCAATGGAAGCCGTACACGGTCGCTAAAAACGGGATCGGGTATGTTCCTGAAGACCAGGGGATTTTCTCGGAATTGACCGTCGGCGAGAATCTCCGGGTCGCGATGCAAAAAGAAGATGAGAATTCCGCGAAACTGCTTGACTGGGTGCTGGAACTGTTCCCGGACCTGAAGAAATTCTGGAAAAAGCCGGGCGGCCAGCTGAGCGGCGGACAGAAGCAGATGCTTGCGATCGCCCGGGCGTATGTCAATGACAATGAGCTGCTGCTGATTGATGAGCCTAGTAAGGGGCTGGCGCCGATCATTGTTGAAAAAGTGATGGAGACGATTCAGCAGATGAAAGAAAAAACAACGATTGTCCTGGTTGAGCAAAACTTTATCATGGCCAGCAAAATCGGTGACAGCTTCCATATCATCGATGACGGCCAGACCGTCCATAACGGCATGATGAGTGACTTGAAGCAGGATAAAGTCCTGATGAAAAAATACCTTGGGATTGCGTAGGAGGTGGGAACGTGGATTTACTTTTCAGCTTAACGATCAACGGATTGGCGACCGGGATGCTCATCTTTTTGCTCGCGGCCGGCCTTACCCTCATTTTCGGCTTGATGGATGTCCTGAATTTTGCTCACGGAGGGTTGTTTGTATGGGGGGCATTCAGCGGTGTCTGGGCCTATAACATGACAGAATCTTTCTGGTTCGGGATCGTTGTCGCCATTATCACCGGCCTCATACTCGGTGCTGTGACAGAGTACTTGATCATCCGGCCGGTTTACGGAAACCATACGCAGCAGATCCTGATTACCCTGGGATTGATGCTGGTCTTGTCTGAACTGATTAAAGTGGTATTCGGACCCGACCAGAAAGCGGCCAATCCTCCTGGCTTTTTAGAAGGAAGCTTTATGGTGGGAGATGTCATCCTGATTAAATACCGGTTATTCATCATCCTTGTCGGCCTCATCGTGTTTGCGGTAACGTCATTTATTTTAAAAAGAACAAGAATCGGCCTGATTGTCCGGGCGGGCGTCATGAACAAGGAAATGGTCCAGACATTAGGCATCAATATCCGCGTCGTCTTCATGCTTGTCTTCATGGCCGGGGCGGCAATGGCAGCATTGGGCGGAATGCTGATGGCTCCGTATTCGGGTGTCATCTATGCAGAAATGGGGCTGGAGTTTGGAATCCTCGCCTTCATCGTGGTGGTCATCGGGGGAATGGGAAGTTTCCTGGGCTCCCTCCTTGCGGCGATTCTTGTCGGGCTTGCCCAAGCCTACATGGCCTACTATGTACCGGCTTTATCACTGGCCGTCAATATGCTGCTGATGACTGTCGTCTTGATTTTCAGGCCGCAGGGACTATTTAGGGTGAAGGGGTGAAAATGATGCAGTCTTTACGCATGAACCATAGCACTTGGATATACCTTGTGATCGCCTTCCTGCTCGCCGTTCTTCCCTTTATGGTGACTGGAAGAAGCCTTCTGTTTCTGATTATGCAGATTTTCATCCTGGGAATATTCGCGATGAGCTATGACCTGCTGCTGGGCTACACGGGGATCGTTTCGTTCGGGCACACGATGTTCTTCGGAATCGGTGCCTACTCCACGGCGGTCATATTCGATAAGCAGGAGGCTACACTACTGACGCTGCTTCTCGGAGTTCTGATTGCCGTTGTCGTGGCGGGGATCGTCAGTTTCATCGTCGGGGTGCTGACCCTCAGGTTAAAAAGCCATTTTTACGCGATGCTGACACTGGCCTTGGCGGGGCTGTTCCTGGTAGCCGCCGAGAAGTGGAGGAGCGTGACCGGTGGAGCGGATGGGTTCACATTTTCCATCCCCGATATTTTCAAGGACCGGACGACTCTTTACCTTACATGCCTTGTTGTAATGGTCTTAACCTTCTTCGGTCTCAGAAGGTTCACGGAATCACCGCTTGGAAGGGTGCTCCTGGCCATCCGCGAGAACGAGGGCCGGACCGAATCACTGGGATATAATGTGCTTCATTATAAAGTGATTGTCAGTGTCGTTTCGGGAGTAGTGGCAAGCATTTCCGGAGTGCTGTATATGCTCTCATTGAGATTCGTCGATACAAGTGTATTTGCAACGGAAGTCACGCTGGATGCCCTGCTGATGACGATCATCGGCGGAGTCGGTACGCTGGTTGGCCCGATCATTGGAGCGGCGCTCGTCGAATTCGCCCATCACTGGCTGTCCGGTCTTTCCGATATTCATTGGATTTTCGAAAGGTGGATCATCCTGTTCGGAACGGTTTATATCCTGGCGGTGATCTTTTTCCCAAAAGGGATTGCAGGGACACTGCATGGGATTTTTAAAAAGAAGAACGGAAAGAGCCGTGAGAAGGCAGTGAATTCTAAAGAGAATATCGCCGGTTAAAGGGGGAAGCCAATGAATCAGCTCATCACATCATTTGTTGTCCGCTGCCATGTGATCGATTCGCAGCAGCGCGACTATCGGATCAAACTGACGCATGTCCAGGGGGAACACGAATTATCCTTTGATTCATTTGAGGAAGCAATGAACTATATGAAAAAGACAGTAGAAGGACTGGGAAGCACGCTTGAGGAGGAACGAAGATGAACGCCGGAATCAGAAGCTTGGGCGTCTATATTCCCGAAGCGAAAATGACGGCAGCGGAACTCGCTGAACAAGCGGGAATGCCTGAAAATGTCGTCACTGAAAAATTGGGGATTAAACAAAAGCCGCTGCCGGGACCGGACGACCATACTTGTGAAATGGGGGTCAAAGCGGCCCGGGAGGCGATCAAGAAAGCAGGGGTCGACCCAGCCGATATCGACATGGTCATTTATATCGGAGAGGAATACAAAGAGTATCCTTTATGGACGGCGGGCATCAAGCTGCAGGAGGAAGTAGGTGCCGTAAATGCCTTCGCATTCGATATGGCCCTTCGCTGCGGTACAACGGTCATGGCGGTCAAAATTGCCAGGGATATGATGCAGGCCGACCCGGATATTCATATGGTACTCCTGGCAGGAGGCTACCGGAATGTCGATTTCATAGACTACAAGAATCCGAGAACAAGGTTTATGTACAATCTCGGAGCAGGTGGAGCCGCGATGATTCTTGAAAAAGATAGTAATCAAAACACAATCCTTGGCAGCCATATCATCACCGACGGTTCTTTTTCCGAAGATGTGGTGGTTCCGGTGGGTGGGACAAAAAAACCGCTGACAGCGGAGAGCCTGGCTGCAGGGCTGTACCAGCTGGATGTCCCCGACCCGGATGGCATGAAAGCGCGGTTGGAACAAAAATCGATGGCTAACTTCCTGACATGCATCAGGGAAGCCTTGCGAAAGAGCGGACACACCCAGGAGGATATCGATTACTTGGCTATCCTTCATATGAAAAGGTCGGCTCACCATTATGTGCTCGATCAACTGGGGGTGCCCCATGAAAAATCTATTTATCTTGAAGACTACGGTCATATCGGACAGATGGACCAGATTATCTCGCTGCACTTGGCAGAAGAGAGAGGACTGTTGAAAAAAGGGGATATCGTCGTGCTGGTCAGCGCAGGCATCGGGTATGCCTGGGGAGCAAATGTCATCAGGTGGGGATGAAAAGGAGGAAGACAATGACTGAAATCAGGTTGAAGGAAGTCACGATAGCAAATGGAGAAACGATCGGATACCGGGAGCGCGAAGGAGGAAGCCGGGTTGTTGTGCTGGTCCATGGAAATATGACGTCCTCTGCGCACTGGGATTTGGTCCTTGAGAATATGGATGAAAAATATAAGGTATACGCGGTTGATTTGAGGGGATTCGGAAAGTCTTCCTACCGACAGCCGGTTCATTCGATAAAAGATTTTTCAGATGATTTGAGAGAGTTCGCGGATGAACTCGGCTTGTCTGAGTTTGCCCTTGCCGGCTGGTCGCTGGGAGGCGCGGTCTGCCAGCAGTTCTGCATCGACCACTCGGGTTACTGCAGCAAACTGCTGCTGATAGCGTCAGCGTCTACACGAGGCTATCCGTTCTACGGAAGCAATGAACATGGCCTCCCTGATCCTGAAAAAAGGCTGAAGACCCTTGATGAAGTGAAGGGAGATCCCGGCAAGACCATTCCTGTCCAGGCAGCTTATGACAATAGAAATTACGGGTTATTGAGGGCAATTTGGGATGGGCTCATCTACACTGATGAAAAACCGGATCCGGTACGGTACGAAAAATATTTGGATGATATGTGCACACAGCGGAACCTGGCTGAAGTCTATCAGGCTTTGAACCTATTTAACATCAGCAGCCATGAAAACGGGCTGACGAAAGGTACCGGCGAGGTGAGCAAGATTACCATTCCAGTCCTCTCTTTGAGGGGAGACCGGGATCTGGTTGTTACGGAGAAAATGACAAAGGAATTGATAGAAGATTACGAGGGCAGGGTGGAGTTCATTGAACTGAAGGATTGCGGCCATTCTCCTTTGATCGATGATTTGAGCGGACTGCTGGAATATATGGAAGGTTTTTTAGAAAGAGAGGAGCAGAAAGTATGAACAGACTGCAGGATAGGGTGGCAATCATCACTGGGGCGGCAAACGGAATCGGGCTGGAAGCCGCACGGGTTTTTGCCCGGGAAGGGGCAAAGGTCGTCATTGCCGATTTCAATGAAGCGGCCGGCAAAGAGGCGGAGTCAGCCAATCCCGGTTTCCGATTTGTCAGAGTCGACGTTTCCGACAGGGACAGTGTAAACAGGCTGGTTGAACAGGTGATCAGTGAGCATGGCAGGATCGATATCCTCATTAATAATGCCGGAATCACAAGGGATTCGATGCTTTCGAAAATGACGGCTGAACAATTTCAGCAGGTCATCAATGTGAATCTGACGGGGGTATTCCACTGTACACAGGCGGTGCTTCCTTATATGGCTGAGCAGGGGAAAGGGAAAATTATCAACACCTCTTCCGTCACAGGAACCTATGGCAATGTCGGCCAGACGAATTATGCAGCCGCCAAGGCAGGGGTGATCGGGATGACCAAGACGTGGGCAAAGGAACTTGCCCGGAAAGGGATCAACGTCAATGCCGTCGCACCTGGATTTACTGAAACCGCCATGGTGGCGGAAGTACCGGAAAAGGTGATTGAGAAGATGAAGGCCCAGGTACCGATGGGACGTCTCGGAAAACCCGAAGATATCGCCAATGCCTATCTGTTCCTGGCAAGCGATGAGTCGGATTACGTCAATGGCCATGTGCTGCATGTTGATGGAGGAATCATGATGTAGAAGGGGAGAGATGGGAGTGAGCTACGAAACCGATTGGGTGAAGAGCAGATCCGATTTGTTCCCGGCGAAATGCGCTGTCATTGATTCCGCCACAAAGGATTCCTGGACATACAGCGAGCTGGAGGGGCGTTCTTCCAGGCTGGCAAGCTTGTTTCTCAAACAGGGTGTGGAAAAAGGAGACCGGATTGCTTTATTTACCCAGAATCATATTAGCTATTTTGACTTTTTGTTTGCCTGTTTAAAAATTGGCGCGATTTTCGTGCCGCTGAACTGGCGGATGTCGCCTGATGAACTTCAGTTTGTCGTAAGGGATGCCGCGCCGGTCGTCATGGGGGTGGAGACGGGGTTTGTGGAACAGGCCAGTCAGCTCCAGGAAGATTTTTACCTCATTGAAATTGATTCGAATCACTATCTGGATCAATTTCCGGCTGATGAGGACGTATTGAATCCCGGATTGGTTGAATCCGACCCTCTTGCCATGATCTATACAGGCGGAACCACAGGACATCCGAAAGGAGCGGTCCTCTCGCATCGTTCGATCATGTGGAATGCCATCAATACAATTGTGAGCTGGAATCTCACTGATAAGGATACAACGCTGACGTGCATCCCGATGTTTCATACCGGGGGGCTTAATGCCTTGTCGATTCCGATCCTGGTTGCCGGGGGCACTGTGGTTCTGTCACCTGGATTCAACCCGGAGCAGGCAGTCAAAGACCTCATTGAATACAGATGCTCGATCGTGCTGTTCGTTCCGACCATGTATCACATGCTGACGGGGACAAAGGATTTTAAAAAGGCCAAATTCCCGGACATGAAAGTGTTTCTCTCGGGAGGCGCTCCCTGTCCACGGGGTATTTATGATACATTCAGCAGCAAAGGCCTGGCGTTTAAAGAAGGATATGGGCTGACCGAAGCGGGCCCGAATAATTTTTACATCGATCCTGGAGAAGCAGCCATTCGCCCTGGTTCAGTCGGCAAGCCGATGCTTTTCAATACCGTGAAAATTGTAAGGGAGAATGGTGGAGAAGCAGGTGCTGGGGAAGTCGGGGAGCTTTATCTTCGCGGCAGCCACTTATTCGAATACTATTGGAATAAAGAAGAGGAGACAGAACAGGCTTGGAAGGATGGCTGGTTTCATACGGGGGACCTCGCCAGAAAAGAAGAAGACGGCTACTACTATATCGTCGGCAGGAAAAAGGATATGATCATCACGGGCGGCGAAAATGTCTATCCTTTGGAAATCGAAAACTGGATCGATTCCCATGAGGATGTCGACGAAGTGGCGGTGATCGGCATCCCGGATGAGAAATGGGGCGAGAAGGTCGTCGCATTTGTTGCCGCCAAAGGGGGAGCCGCCCTCAAAGCAGAAGAGCTGGAAGACTACTGTAAAAGGAAACTGACAAAATATAAGATACCGAAGAGCTTTTACATCATCGACCAGCTGCCGAAGACCCATGTCGGTAAAATCAACAAGAATGAGTTGCGAAAAAGATTGGATAAGGTAACGTAGAAAAGCAGCCCGCCACTTCCGATTGTGGACGGGTGCTTTTTGTTTTTTGGGAGACCGGCTGATAGAGTCCGGTTACCACCCATTTTCAAAAAGGATTACAGTGAAATTTATCGAATTACAAAAGAAAGATTTTTTTGTACAGGCTCAGGCTTATTGAGCATATATTTTAAAGATAGGTACCAGGTTAATAACATAATAGAAAGGAGGTAAAATGGATGGGAGTTATACCGGTCATACAAAGTCAGTTGATGCCGCCGCCTGTGAAGGAAAGTTTTATGCGGCGGGCAGCTCTGCATAAAAAACTTGCCTCTATTCCCCACTATCCCCTTACACTTCTTCATGCACGGGCAGGTTATGGAAAAAGCACAGCTCTCACACTTTTTGCCCATGAAATCCAAAAGGGTTCCTGCTGGTACTCGATCTCACCCCACGACGATGATATCATTCCGTTTTTAACAAAGCTCGTACATGCCATAAAGGCGAAACATCCTGCGTTTGGGCAGGTTGTCCTGGCCGAACTCCAAATGATGGATAACCAGATCAGTGACGACCAGATGTGGTCACTGATTTCGATGTTTGTCAACGAGCTGGTCGGCCTTCAAAGCCAGATCGCAGTGATCCTTGATGACTATCATCATGTCCAAAAGTCGCTGGTCGTTGAAAAGTGGATGAAGCATTTCCTTGAGTATATCCCTTCAAATCTGCATCTGGTCATTTCAAGCCGAAACAAGCCCTCTTGGGGGATCTTGACATCCTTGAAAGTGAAGGGGGAACTGCTTGAAATCACCCAGGATGACCTTGCGTTGAGTCACGCTGAAATCGAGCACTTGCTGGAAGATATCTATGAAATTACGATCAAACCAGAGGAACTGCAGCGGATTCACCAGCTGACAGAGGGCTGGGCGATTGCGGTGCATATGCTTGTCGGAAACTTGCGGAGCAGTGCTGTTTCAGGGAGTTTCCTGGACAGCCGCTCGGAAACCCTTCAGGATCTGTTTGACTTTTTAGCAATGGAGGTCCTGTCAAAGCAGCCTTTCACGGACCAGGAATTTTTGCTGAAGACGAGCATTTTGGAAGAACTGTCGCCGGAAGTTTGTGATGCGGTATTGGGCATGGCAAACTCGGA
This sequence comes from Bacillus salacetis, assembly GCF_049177075.1. Classification (GTDB taxonomy): domain Bacteria; phylum Bacillota; class Bacilli; order Bacillales; family Bacillaceae_B; genus Rossellomorea; species Rossellomorea salacetis_A. The sequence continues at coordinate 703,314 of NZ_CP185377.1, forward strand.
ATCTATTTTAACGAATCTGTCCCGGCAGAATGTTTTCATCCAGGAGATAGATGGCCGGAAATTTCGTTATCATGCGCTGTTCAAGGAGTTTTTACAAAACAGGCTGCAAAGGGAGCGGGAGCAGGATTTTGCCGAACTGAACCGGAAAGCAGCCAAGTTTTTTGAAAAAGATGATATTGAAAATGCCCTTCACCACTATCTTCGAATCGGTGAATATGGATATGGCGCCAGGGTGATCAGCGAGCACGGGCGGGACCTTCTTCAAAGGGGAAAGCTTCAGACTCTGTTGGACTATCTGAAACCCATTCCGGAAGAGTTGAAACATAAATTCCCAATGCTGTGGTTCTATCAAGGGGAAATCAGCAGGCTGCGGTCATCGTATGAATGGGCGGAATCCTGTTATCAGAGGGCGATTGAGATCGGTGAAGAGACGGGCAATCATTATCTGATGAGCATTGCGCTCGAAGGAGTTGCGCGGATTTATCTGGATACGATTCAGCCGGATAAGGCAGAGCGGGTTCTCCAGAGGGCGATAACCTTGAGGGAGAACTCGAATGAGAATAAAGAAGAGATGGCCAAGCTGTATCAGCTCCTTTCGGAAAACCTTCTCAACTCAGGACAGGCAGTGAAAGCGGAGAAATGGTATCAGCGGGCGGAAAAGTTAAATCTCCCGTTGGAGGAAGGTAATCTTAAGGCAAGGATTTATTTGCGTACGGGCAGGCTGAACAAGGCACGCGAGCTTCTTTTAAAACGAAAGAACATCAGTATGAACAGCGCCAGTGCCCATATTTCTCAGTCCCATAGAGAAACCGATATCCTGTTATCCATCATAGAAGCGTTCAGGGGCATCCCCGAGGAAAGCAAAAAATATGCCGAACAGGGGATGAAACTCGGGATGGACATTCAGTCTCCTTTTGTGGAAGCCTGCGGCTGGATGAGGATGGGGCATGCCGTACAATTGATTGAACGATACGAACCGTTCCTGGCAGAAAAATGCTATAAGACTTCCCTTGATATAATGGACACCATCGATGTACCGAGGGGGAAGGCGGAACCTTACATGGGGCTCTGCATCCTGTACGGAAAGCAGGGGCACTATGAAAAAGCGATAGAAGCGGGACAAAAAGGCTTATACGAAACGGAAAGAGTGAAAGATGTCTGGTTATCGACACTGATTCAGCTCTGTATGGGGATTTCCGCTGTCTATTGTGAAAAATATGAATCAGCTTATGAGGTGCTGGCGGAAGCAGGAAACCAGTTTGAAGCCTGCGGGGACCGATATGGGATGATGCTGACATCATTTTGGAAAGCGTATGCTGCCTATGAAACCGGGCCGGAAGATGTGTTTAATCATGAGATGAAGCAGTTTCTGAATGAACTGCAGGCAGGGGAGTATCAGTACTTTCTGACAAGGAGGACCACGTTCGGGCCATCCGATATCCAGAATTTTGTGCCCTTGCTGGTAAAGGCGCAGAAGAACAATATACACAGCTCATTTATTGCTGAGCTTGGTTTTGCAGCGATTGAAAATCACCCTGGCTATACACTTAAGGTTCAGACGTTGGGGAAATTCAGCCTGCAGCTTGGAAACCGGGTGGTGAACGAGGGTGATTGGCAGCGGGGGAAAGCGAAAGAGCTCTTTGAGTTTTTTATCACCAATAAACATAAGCTGGTTGACCGCGAAGAGATTTTCCGCGAAATCTGGCCCGACCAGGATGAGGATGCGGCGAATCGCAGTTTCAAAGTTTCCTTGAATTCGCTCTTGAAGACGATCGAGCCGTACCGGAAAGCACGGGAGGAATCCTATTTTATCAGGCGGAATGGGGCTTTCTATGGAATCAATCCCGAGGCGGTTTATCAGCTTGATACCGTCTTGTTTGAGGAATGGGTAATGGAAGGCTTGACCGAGAAAGATCCCTATCAGGCAAAGGAGCTCCTCGAGAAAGGATTGAAGCTGTATGAAGGGGATTACCTGCCCGATCACCGGTTTGCGGACTGGTGCCTGACAGAGAGGGAACGCCTTCAGGTCATTTTCCTGCGGGCAGCGGAAATGCTGGCTCAAGTATCTGTCAGGCTGTCAGACTATGAAACATGCATTCATTGGTGTGAACGCATTCTGATGGAAGAGGATACATGGGAAGAAGCCTACCGCCTGCTGATGTTTTGTTACTATCAGAAAAACAACAGGCCACAGGCCATCAAGTGGTATAACAAATGCAGGAAAGTGCTGAATGCCGAGCTCGGAGTGGAACCGATGGAGGCAACCCGTGACATGTACAACATGATCACCGAAGCCGCCGATCTCGATATGTGGTGAACCGGAGAAAACTGAATACTTTAACACACTAACGCACTGGGTGACAGTCCCCCAGTGCGTTAATGCGTTACCGTGCGAAAAGGGACTGTCCCTTTTCGCACTTTAATGTGGTAAAGGGAATGGTGTGAGGATGCCAAAAATATCTGATTGCGCTTTTGGACAAGCTGGGTAACAATAGACGAGTAAGCAACAGAGGTTTTGAACACCCGACCAGAGGGGACAGAAACTAATATAAACAAGCACTATCACCTATAAATATTGAGGAGACTTTTATGGAGAACTGGTTGATTGAGATTATAGACAAGTTTGGGTATGCAGGAATTTTCCTTTTGATTGCATTGGAAAATATCTTTCCGCCCATTCCTTCTGAAGTGATATTGACGTTCGGCGGTTTTGTTACAACCACCTCAGGGTTATCGATTACTGGAGTCGTGATTGCCGCTACACTCGGTTCTGTGATTGGAGCGATTGCTTTATACGGCCTGGGCCGGCTTCTGGATGTTGAGCGCATGGAAAAGATTGTGGACAAATGGGGGCATATCCTCCGTCTCACCAAAGAAGATATCCACAAAGCGGATGCCTGGTTTGATAAGTATGGATATTGGTCGGTGTTTTTCTGCCGTTTCGTACCGCTGATCAGGAGCTTGATCTCCATTCCAGCGGGGATGTCCAACATGAAATTCATTCCGTTTCTTATTTTTACCACTGCCGGAACCTTCATCTGGAACATCGTGCTGGTCAATCTGAGTGCACAGGTCGGTGAGTCGTGGGAAGACATCGTAGCGTATATGGACATCTACTCCAATATCGCCTATGCCGTCATTGCTGTGTTTGTTATTGCTTTTCTCGTTTATTTCATTAAAAAGAAGAAGAAATCTTAAGAATGGCTTTAAAGTGCTAAAGAAAAAACCGCGCTGCTCATTGGAAGAGCAGTGCGGTTTTTGTTTTTGTATTGATTGTGCTTATCCTTCATGTCCAGTCGAAGAAATTCATTATCCCTCTCAGCAAATACCAGAGTATGCGGAATGGCCAGATGATCAGTTCAGGCACCCAGATAAGGACGTCGCCTATTACATCCCAAAACGTGTAGGTTCCTTCTGATTTTTTCCTTTTTCTCCGTTCCTTTCTCTTTTTAACGAACATTGCTTTCTCTCCAAGCGTTGATTATTTTTTACGGTCAATCTATAGACCGGTTCCCTCATTTCAATTATACTCCCTTATTAACTTCTCCCTGATGCTGGGTATTTCCTTCTTAGTGACAGTCACGCCCCGGTTTTTGTCGAATGACTATCACCTATTTTTGGTTAATTTGATTGACAATTAATCCAATTTGAAATATTATCTATTTTAAAACCGACAAATACGGTTGGAATAGTAGAGATTAGACGAGTGAGGAGAGAGGCACAATGAAGTATGGCTTTTGGTTACCGATTTTTGGAGGATGGTTGCGAAATGTTGAGGATGAAAACATGCCGGCCGCTTATGAATATGCCGAAAAGGTTGCCACATCAGCGGAAAAGTGGGGATATTCCACAACCCTGATTGCGGAACTTTATTTAAACGATATAAAAGGTCAATCTGAAGATTCTTTAGAGGCCTGGACCACAGCTGCCGCACTTGCTGCGGTGACCGATAAATTGGAAATCATGACTGCGATCCGCCCGGGTTTCCATAATCCTGCAGTAACAGCTAAAATGGCGGCGAACATTGATCAACTGAGCAAAGGGCGCTTCACGTTGAATGTCGTTTCAGCTTGGTGGGCGGAAGAGGCCCGTCAATACGGCGGTGCTTTTACTGAACACGATGAGCGTTACGACCGCACAAGGGAGTTCATCGATGTGTTAAAAGGTCTGTGGTCAGAGGATTCCTTCTCTTATGAAGGCCAATTTTATCAGCTCGAAGATACGAAACTATTCCCAAAACCGTTTCAAAGACCAAATCCGATTCTTTATGCCGGCGGAGAAAGTGAAAAAGGAAAATCGACCATCGTTGAAAAATGTGACGCTTATGTCATGCATGGCGGGACTGTGAAAGAAATTCAGACAAAAGTAGCGGATATGAAATCCAGAAGAGAAAAAACGGACAATCCGGAATTGAGTTCATTTGGTATGGCTGCCTATGTCATCTGCCGCGATACGGAAGAAGAAGCGATGGAGGAATTGGCAAGAATCACTGAGGTAAAAGAATCCGATGCTTACTCAGGCTTCAAGGATTTCACAAGCAAATCCCAGCTTGAACAGCAGATTCAGCTGCAGGATTACTCTGTATCCAACAGGGGTCTTCGTCCAAATCTGATCGGAACTCCGGAGCAGATTGCTGATAGAATCTTAGAATATGAGAATGCGGGACTGGACTTGCTGCTCCTTCAATTCTCGCCGCAGCTTGAAGAAATGGAACGCTTTGCAAAACAGGTTATGCCTTTGGTAGAAGAAAAACGAAAAACAGCAGAGGGAGTGCTTTCCGTTGAGTAAAATCTATGTAATTCATGAAAACAGCGAGTGGACTGTTCACCTGACGAATCGATTGGAAGAGCTGGGACTGCCTTACGAAGAATGGCATCTGAGTGAAGGGACACTGGACCTTTCACAGGAACCGCCGGAAGGCATTTTTTACAGCAGAATGAGTGCTTCATCGCATACAAGAGGAAACCGATTTGCAGCTGAATATACCGGCCAGGTACTGGCATGGCTTGAGGCTCATGGACGGAAAGTCGTGAACGGCAGCCGCGCGCTTGAACTTGAAGTCAGCAAAGTAAAACAGTATCTTGAGTTGAATAAGCATGGAGTGCCGACACCGAAAACGGTTGCTGCAGTAGGGAGGGAGCAGATCCTGAAAGCTGCGGAATCATTCGAAGGCAAACCGTTCATCACAAAACACAACCGTGCCGGCAAAGGCTTGGGAGTGCAGTTGTTCCAAAATATTGAGAGCCTGCGGAGTTATGTAGAAGGTCCGGAATTTGAAGAGCCTGTAGACGGAGTGACATTGATCCAGGAATATATCCAGGCACCGGAAAGCTTCATCACACGCTGTGAATTTGTCGGCGGCAAGTTCGTCTATGCAGTCAGGGTCGATACGTCGGAAGGATTTGAGCTTTGCCCGGCGGATGCATGCTCCATCGGTGACCTGTTCTGCCCTGTTGGGGAAGAACAGCCTGCAGAAAAACCAAAGTTCCAGGTCATAGAAGGTTTCCTCGATCCTATTTTGGAAAAATACGAGAACGTACTGGCAGCCAATGACATCAAAGTTGCCGGCATTGAATTCATTTATGACCAGGATGGCAGTATTTACACCTATGATATCAATACCAATACAAACTATAATTCCGATGCGGAAGCAAGAGCCGGAAAATATGGCATGTTGGAACTTGCGAAGTATCTTGAGCAGGAACTGGAGAAACTGAGTGTAAAAGAACACGTTACAATATAAAGCACTTTAACGAATTAACGCGCCGGGGGACTGTCCCCCGGCGCGTTAATGTGCTAAAGCGAAATAGCTCAGCCGATTCCCGTCAACGGCTTCAACCTGAAAGAATCCAATGCATCATTTACGTAGTCAATATCATAGATTTTTTTCTCTATACAAAATCGGATCACCAAGTCATAGGAGTCACTGTAGGAGAGAGAATAACCGGCTGTGTTCAATAAATCATCGGTCTTATCTTGCTCGAGTTCAAGAGCTAGAGCCAAGGCAATCGCAGTGTTCCTGCCGACACGGTAATCGGGTTTTGAACGGATTTTTGAAAAGAGCTTCCGGTCAATCCCTGCTCTTCTGTAAACTTCGGGGTCGGTCAGCCCTTTTTCATCGATGATGCTGAACAGCTCCTGGCTGAATGAAGGCTGTTCATTTTCGCTGATGAAATCCTCCAATTCACTGCTATATTTGGCATCGTCCAGCAGTTCACTTTCTATTCGGAAGGACGATTCACAAACCGGCAGGGCGGCTTCTTCCTGATGCCTTTGAATGTATTCTTTTAATTCTTCCAGAAATCTTTTGTCCAGCTGCATGAATATCACCTCCGAAAATGTCGCTCATCAGGCGACCAAAATATGGATGCGGTTAGGTATGATTATACCATCAACCCGTTGAAGGAGATGGATGAAATGAATAAGAATCTGACAGAAGTGGTGTTCCTTCTTGATCGAAGCGGTTCCATGGCAGGACTTGAAAAGGATACAATCGGGGGCTTTAATGGATTTGTAAAAAGACAGTCAGAACTGGAAGGGAAAACACTTGTCACAACTGTTCTATTTGATGACCGGTACGAGGTGCTTTGGCAGGGGGCACCAGCCGAGGAAGTAACACTGACGGACAAGGAATATTACGTAAGGGGCTGCACGGCATTGCTGGATGCTATAGGTAGAACGATTATGGAAGTGGGACAGAGACTTGCGGGGACTCCAGAAGGCAGCCGTCCCGGCAATGTGATCTTTGCCATTACCACCGACGGAATGGAGAATGCGAGCCGGGAATTCAGCTATGAAAAAATCAACGAAATGATCAAGCACCAGCAGGGAAAATACAGCTGGGAATTCATCTTCATGGGAGCCAATATTGATGTTGCACAGGAAGCCGCCCATCTGGGCATCAGCGCGGAAAATGCCTATGACTTCGAGGCTACAGAAGATGGCGTAGAAAAAATGTACACGAAAATGAGTGAAGCTGTATCGGAAATCAGAGAAAAATACTGAGGGCACTTCAGTCCTTTAAAGCAGCGGGGGACTGTCCCCCGCTGCTTTAACGCGTTAATCGGCTAAGAGGGACAGTCCCCTATCGTGCGTTAATGTGTTAAAGTCACCCATTTTAATTGCTTGTTTGGCTTTCTTTATAGAGTTAGACTGACTATAACCCGGACCGCTAATTCTTTTTCGATTTTTGTCGATATTATATATATGAAGAAAATCAGGTCTGTCAGCAGACTTTTAATTAGGGAGCTCAAAGATAGTGGGTACTAAAACAAATGGTTCATTTATGAATATAGTTTTCATTGTGATTTTAATACAGATATTCCAGTTGATTCTCGGATTGTATTTTCCGGTAGAGAATTTTGCCAACCTGATTATGCAAGTGTTTCTGACGATCATCACCCTGGCACTGGTCTATTTCATGCTGAAGGGGATTTTTCAAACAACAAGCGAGCTAAGGGAAAGCAACCAGAAGTTGAATAATATTTTTGAGTCCCTGGATGTCGCTATATGGTCGCATGACCTTAAGTCCGATAAGCTCTTGATCACTCCTGGAATTGAAAAACTGTACGGAAGAAAGCTGGAGGATTTTTACCAAGATTATTTTCTGTGGAAAAAAGTCATCCATCCTGATGACTTAGAAATACAAGCAGAGAGACAAAAAGTTATCCAGTCAGGAACCCCCTGTACAAGTACATACCGGATCATCAAGCCGGATGGGAATATCCGCTGGATAAAGGATAGAGGCATCCCGACCCTTGATGAAAAAGGAAATCTCATTTATTTTTCCAGCGTCTTGTTTGATATTACAGACCGAAAAGAGAGCGAGGACCGATATCGAAGCCTGGTGGAAATGTCGCCGGATATTATTGCAGTCACCCGAAATGGGAAGTTCATTTATATTAATGAGACTGGGAGCAGGGTACTTGGCGCGGAAAACTCCGCCCAACTGATAAACGGGAATGTTTCAAGGATTGTCAGTGAGGAAGACGCTCAGATGATCAGGGAATCGGTAAATAGATTCAGTGAGCGTGAGAAACCCGATAATTTGATTTTCGAAGTTAAGGCATCCCGTTTTGATGGGAAGTTAATAGATGTCGAAGTTTCAGCCATGCCCATCCTTTACGGCGGAAAGTCAGCAATCCAGTTGGTAGGAAGGGATATTACCGAGAGGAAAAAATCCGAAGAAACCATCCGGGAAATGGCCTATTATGATACTTTGACAGGCCTGCCGAATCGGAATATGTTCAAAAAGAACCTGGATGAATTCATTAAGAACCCTGAGGCCGATTCATTTGCCATACTGTTCCTCGATCTGGACCGTTTCAAAGTGATCAATGATACGAAGGGTCACTCAACAGGAGATCAGCTTCTTGTAGAAGTGGCTCAGCGGTTAAAATCGGCGATTGAAAAGGAAGGAGAGGTGTTCAGGCAGGGAGGCGACGAATTCATCATCCTTCTGGAAGGCAGCAACAGGGAAAGGGTTTCTTATATTTCAACACAACTACTGCAGAGTTTTGCCCGGCCGATTGAAATATCCGGACAGGAATTTTTTGTGACACCAAGCATTGGAATCAGCATGTATCCAAGTGATGGTGAGGACCAGGAAACATTGATCAAGCATGCAGATACAGCTATGTATTTGGCAAAAGAACGCGGGAAGAATAATTTCCAGTTCTATAACAGTGAACTGAACCGTTATTCTTCAAGAAAAATGGATCTTGAAAATAAACTCAGGAAGTCGCTGGAATTCAACCAGCTCAACCTTCATTACCAGCCTAAAGTAAACCTGGAAACAGGAGATATCCTAGGGGTGGAGGCGTTGATTCGCTGGGAGCACCCTGACCTGGGGATGATTTCCCCGGGGGAATTCATTCCTCTCGCAGAAGAGACCGGACTGATTGTCCCGATTGGAAAGTGGGTCCTGCAGGAGGCTTGCAGACAAAGTAAAGAGTGGGAAAGGAACGGGGCTGGTTCCATCCCTGTAGCTGTCAATATTTCTGTAAGGCAGCTTCAGGATGATGACTTTGTGGAATTTGTCCAGAACCTTTTAAAAGAGGCAGAAATGAATCCTGCCCAGCTGGAATTGGAAATCACCGAAAGCATCATGCAGGACTTCAACAGATCATCCAGAATCCTGTACAGCCTAAAGGAACTGGGCGTAACCATCAGCATCGATGATTTTGGAACAGGGTTCTCTTCTTTGAATAACTTGAGATTTCTTCCGATTGACCATATTAAAATTGATAAATCATTTGTAGATGACATCATCGATCATTCCAGGCACTCTAAAAATGGTTCCATCGTCAAAACCATTATTGACCTGGGGATAAATATGAATTTTGCCATTATAGCTGAAGGTGTGGAAGAAAAAGAGCAGGTGGACTTCCTGCTGCAGAATTCCTGCAGCATCGGACAGGGCTTTTACTACAGCCGTCCATTGCCGGCGGACCAATTGGAAGCCTATATCAGAAGTAAATTAAAGGGCTCTTCCACCGACTAACGCATCACCGCGATGGGGGACAGTCCCCCAGCGTGATAACGCATTAACGTTTTAAAGCACTAAGAGGGACTGTCCCTTTTAGTGCTTTAATGGGGTAAAGGAGAAACGTAAATGAACTATGTCTACAATTATTCCTGGGATGAAAACGAAAGGCACTTGTGCGCGATGGAGATGAGGACCCTTTTTGGAAAGGGTTCAGAGTCCAACATCCTTGAAAGTGCGTTGAAGGTGGATCCAAATCGCAGCCCTTTTATAAGGGAGCGCATTGAAGTGCTCTGTGAAGCTGAAACTCTTCAAGACTTAGCCCAACAGGTTAAAGCGCTGCCTGAACTGCAATCGACTTTTAAAGTCATCTATGTAAAGGATCCTATTTTTATAGACAGCGATAAGACGGGCTTTGAAGAGCGCAGGAAAGCAGAACGTGAAGTCGGTTTGAGCGTTAAAGGGAAAGCAGACCTCCATAATCCAGGAATTCTTCTTGGAATTAAAAAGGTGAACTGCCGCTGGATCTTCGGTAAGTATATTAAAAACGAAGCAATATGGCTGAAGCATCAGCAAAAGCCTAACAGTTACTCAACGGCATTAAGCACCCGGATTGCCCGGGCGGTTGTCAATATTGCGGTCCCGGATCCTATAGGCAAAAAGGTGATCGACCCCTGCTGCGGGATAGGAACCGTATTGGTCGAGGACTTATCAATGGGAATCGATATTGAAGGCAGTGACATCAATCCTCTTGTCATCCCTGGGGCAAAGGAAAATATTAAACACTTCGGACTGCATGGGCACGTGGAGTTTAAAGATATAAGGGATGTTAAAGGAACCTATGATGCTGCCATAATTGACCTGCCTTATAACCTTTGCTCAGTTATCACCCCTCAGGAGCAGCTTGAAATGCTTGAAAGTGCGAGAAGGTTCACTGAACGGCTGGTCATTGTCACTGTGGAAAAAATCGATTCGGCCGTTGAACAGGCAGGTTTTACAATAGAAGACCGCTGCGTTGTCACAAAAGGGAATTTCATGCGTGAAATAATAGTATGTGTGTGAATGGGCACCTGCTTAAGAGGGCGGGTGCTTTTTATCAATAAAAAACAATTCCTTAGACACTCGAAATTAAGTATAATCAGAATGTATTTAACTATGAAAATATAAAAATGAGGTGTCCATCTATGATCAAGCGTTTCTTCAGCTATTACCGCCCTCATAAAAAGCTGTTTTACATAGACTTTTTCTGTGCGATGCTGGTCGGGCTATTGGAGCTTGGATTTCCGCTGGCGGTTTCCTGGTTTATTGATGAACTGCTTCCGGATGGGAACTGGGCCCACATCACGGCAGTAAGTGCCGGGCTCCTGACCCTTTATATCATGAGTTCCGGGATGCAGTTTGTCGTGAACTACTGGGGGCATAAGCTCGGAATCAACATCGAGACGGATATGCGCCGTGAACTGTTCAATCATGTGCAGCGCCAGTCATTCCGTTTTTTTGATAATACCAAAACAGGACATATCATGAGCCGGATCACCAATGACCTTATGGATATCGGTGAGCTTGCCCACCATGGGCCGGAAGATTTCTTTATCGCCATCATGACGTTTGTCGGGGCGTTCTGGATCATGCTGACAATCAATGTGAAGCTGGCGCTCGTTGCCATCATTATCGTTCCGTTCCTGATCTGGCTGATTTCTTACTCAAACATTAAGATGAATACAGCCTGGACGAAGATGTATGGAAACATTGCCGATGTGAATTCACGGGTTGAAGACAGTGTCTCCGGAGCACGGGTCGTACAGTCTTTTACTAATGAAGAGTATGAAAAAGAGCGATTCAATGTCAATAACATGTTCTTCCGTAAATCGAAACTTCAGGCATACAAGGTGATGAGCTGGAACTTGTCCGGAATCTACATCACGACCAGATTGATGACGCTGGCCATTTTGGTATACGGGGCATGGCTCAGCTTTACAGGCGAACTATCATATGGTGAACTTGTCGCTTTCATTCTTTATCTGAATGCGCTGTTTAAGCCAATCGATAAAATCAGTGCCCTCCTGGAGCTGTATCCGAAAGGGATGGCCGGTTTCAGGAGGTTCTCGGAACTAATGGACGAAGAGCCGGATATCGAAAACAAACCCGATGCTATTGAAGTTCCTGCCCTGAGAGGGGATATCCGCTTCAGGAATGTCAGCTTCGGTTATGAAAACAATCGCACCATCCTGAATGACATGTCTTTCTCCATTCAAGCGGGAACAACCGTTGCGTTTGTCGGTCCTTCGGGGGCAGGAAAAACAACGATCTGCTCATTGATTCCGCGTTTTTATGATGTAGAGGCCGGAGTCATTACGGTTGATGGAATGGACATCCGGGACATGACAAAAGAGTCCCTTCGTGCCAACATCGGCATTGTGCAGCAGGATGTCTTCCTATTTACGGGGACACTGCGGGAGAACATTGCTTATGGCAGACTGGGAGCTTCACAGGAGGACATAGAAGAGGCTGTACGCAAAGCACATCTGACTGAGCTGGTTGCTTCTCTTCCTGACGGGTATGACACGCAGATTGGAGAAAGAGGGCTCAAGCTCTCCGGCGGACAGAAACAAAGGCTGGCCATTGCCCGTATGTTCCTGAAGGATCCGTCGATCTTGATCCTGGATGAAGCAACCTCTGCACTTGATACCGAAACAGAAGCGATTATCCAGGAAGCACTGAATGATCTCTCAAAAGACAGAACGACGCTTATTATCGCCCACCGTCTGGCAACCATCAAAAAGGCTGACCGGATTATGGTCATCACGGAAAATGGGATAGCGGAAGATGGTTCCCATGCGGAGCTGCTGTCCACAGAAAACGGAATCTTTGCCAAACTGCATGCTCATCAGCATTAAAATTTTACCCGAATATAAAAAACCTGCCACATAGCATGCGGCAGGTTTTTTTCATTCCAGATTAATCGACAAAAACCGGGTGGTGACTGTCACTAAGCATCTAAGCTTGCGGCGGCTTGCGGTGTTTCGTGCCCTGTTCATAGCCGTAGGCAATTTCGATAAGAGCAGGTTCACTGTATGCGCCGCCGGTGAAGGTGATGCCGACCGGTTCTCCTTCAGAAGTGAAACCGGCAGGTACCGTGATGGAAGGATATCCCGCTTTGGCAGGGATCATGGCACCAAAGTTGTTAGGAAATACGATGGCATCCAATCCGTGCTCCTTCATGACTGCATCGATTCCATTCTCCTTGGACAGGTATTGATCTTTTTCCAGGCTCTTGAGATAAGCAGGATCCAACAGCCCATTGGTTTCCTCGGATTCTTCCATTACCTTCTGGCCGTACTTCAAGGCAGGTTCACCTGTTTCATTGTTAAACCGGATGATATCGCTGAGAGTACGTATACCCACGGAAGGGTCAATTGTTTTTAAGTAAGCATTGATCCCGGACTTGAATTCGTAAAGAAGGACGTTGATATCCCAGTCTGCATCGGTAGACGGAATCTCGACGGCATCGATGACCTCTGCTCCTAGTTCAGCCAGTTTCCCGACAGCGGCATTCATGATTTCCAGTTTGGACTCATCCAGGTAATCAAAGTAGGTGCTGCGGGCTATGCCAATCCTTTTACCCTTCAGCCCGTTTTCAAGAAGGTGATCAGTGTATTTGGTTTCCGATAATTCATTAGCTGCTGTAATGGAATCTTTTTCATCCACTCCCTGCAATGCCTGAAGCAGAAGGGCAGCATCCGTAACCGTACGTGCGATCGGGCCCGCAGTATCCTGGGTGTGGGAGATCGGGATGACGCCCGAACGGCTGATCAATCCAACAGTCGGCTTGATTCCGACAAGTGAGTTTTGGCTTGCCGGGCTCAAGATGGAACCGGACGTCTCTGTACCGACTGAAACCACAGCAAGGTTTGCAGCAATGGCCGCCGCCGAACCGGCACTGGATCCTCCGACCATGAAGTCAGCACCATAAGGATTCAGGACCTGGCCTCCTCGTGAACTGTAGCCGGTCGGCATCTCTTCTGCCATGAAATTGGCCCATTCGGTCAAATTCGTCTTTCCAATGATGATAGCTCCTGCTTCGCGCAGCTGTTTCACTAAAAATGCATCTTCCTTCGCATAAGATTCTGCGAGCGCAAGCGATCCTGCACTCGTATGCATGTTATCGCCTGTGTCGATATTATCCTTGATGACAACAGGGATTCCATGCAGAGGCCCGCGGCTGCCTTTGGTTTTTCTTTCAAAATCAAGTGCAGCGGCAATGTGCAGGGCATCGGGATTGACTTCAATTATCGAATTAATCCTTGGACCGGATTGGTCGACCGCGGCGATTCTATCAAAATACATCAGCACCAGGTCCTGCGAGCTGATTTCGTTGTTATGTAATTTTTTCTGGATATCCTCGATTGTGGCATCGATGAGCCAGTCATTTTTAAGTTTTTCCAATTTAGGATTGATCATGACGTTCGTTCCTTTCTGATGGGAAAATTAAATCTCTAACGATAGTATACTATTAATGGAAGTGGAATCCCTCTTTCTTGTTTAAAAGAAATATTTCCTTCAATCCGGGGTATAACAGATACTATACTAATATACACTGGAGGACAAATAATGAAATGGAGAGGAAGAAGAGGCAGTTCTAATGTAGAAGACCGCCGCGGGATGGGCGGAAAAACGATAGCTGCAGGGGGAGGGATAGGCGGATTAGTTTTGATTCTCCTGTTCACCTTTCTTGGCGGTGATCCCGGCGCATTGTTAAACAACTTCGGTGGGACGGAAACAGAGACAAGCCAGTCTTACCAGGGGACTGAACAGGAAGAAGAGCTGGCTGATTTCGTTTCGGTTGTACTGGCAGATACAGAAGAAGTCTGGACAGAAATTTTTGAAGAACAGGGGATGACTTATAAAGAGCCGACCCTTGTTCTGTATACGGACAGTGTTCAATCAGCTTGCGGGACTTCAAGCTCTGCAGTGGGTCCGTTTTATTGTCCAGGCGATCAGAAACTTTATATCGACCTGAGCTTTTATAATGAACTGCAGCAAAAATTCCAGGCACCGGGTGATTTTGCCATGGCCTACGTGATTGCCCACGAAGTCGGCCATCATGTGCAGACCCTGCTTGGTACCAGTGATGAAATCATGCCGCTCCGTAATCAGCTCAGTGAGGCGGAATTTAATAAATACCTTGTCCGGTTTGAACTTCAGGCTGACTATTATGCTGGTGTCTGGGCCCACCATGCACAGGGGATGGACCTCCTCGAAGAAGGAGACCTCGATGAAGCCTTGACCGCCGCGAGTGCGGTAGGGGATGACACCATTCAAAAAAGGGCAAGGGGGTATGCCGTTCCGGAAAGTTTTACGCATGGAACTTCGGAACAGAGGAAAAAGTGGTTTTCTAAAGGTTTCCAAAACGGGACCATAGAAGGCGGCGACACGTTTGAAGCTGCAGGCTTACGGTAAATCCGGCCCTGTCAATAAGAAATCCCGCATGATTTCATGCGGGATCTTCTTCTTATCTTGCGTTCGGGAATACTCTTCTAGTCATTTCACTGAATTCCTCGAATAACCCTTCGACAGGCTTTCCGTTTTGCAGGTCGTTACCATAATTCTTCATCCGGTCCACAAAGTCAGGGTTGGAAGATACATAAACATTTTCGATATCTTGATCCGTTTCTCTTACAGCTTTAGAAACCTTTTTTTCAATTTCTTTTGTGACTTCACCTTCTTCATTGCCTTCCAGCATGACAGCAACAAAAGCGTTGTTCTCCGTTACGATGACATTCGCCTGTTGTACCTCTTTCAGATCATTGACCCTTTTCGCTGCGCGGTCGGCAACTTCCATTCTTTGCCCGCCGTTATTTCCATTGCCATCAAACATTCCATTGTCAGCGTTGTTTCCGTTATTCCCATTATTATTATAGCCGACATTTTGAGTCTGAAGATTGTTATCGCCCGCTTCATTCCCGCCATTAGCCATACCGCATCCTGCAAGTAAGGCCAGTCCTGTTAAAACAGTGAACATGAATTTAAGGTTTTTCATATCTTTCCCTCCAACAAATTAGATTACAATGTTAGATTTTACGGTAAGCAAAAAACTATACATCTTAAAAGAAAAACAACGATGTTGGAAGCGGATTGCCTGTTCGGAGACAGCCCTTTTATCTTGAAAATTTTGAATATACAGATAAAAAATCCGTTTTATGGTAAAATAATAATAAGGTCACCAATTGAATCTGGTTCTGCTGTGATGAGGTCACATGAATAAGGAGGACTCACAATGTTGTGGTGGATTTTTGGGTTGATATTATTTTTCTCAGTCATCGCTAACTTACTCAGGCCTAGAAGGAAGACGTTTGAAGATCGTGAGAACATTATCCAGGAAGAGGAAAGAGCCAAAGCCCAGAACTATTTTGGGGGCTGAAAAAATAGAGAGGCGCAAACCAGATGATGGTTTTGCGCCTCTCAGACTGTATACATATTTATAATGAATTCCTAAAGCACGTACCTACAAAGAGGCTGAGTCCCTGAATTGTTTATTCCACCGTTCTGCTTTTTTCAGGGAAGGAAGGTCATTCATTATATCTCCCGGTCTTACTCCGGCACCGATCATATAGTCCGTAAATTCCATGTTCACAAACTCAAAAATATAATTGAATTGCTGTACGAGTGGAAGCCCCTTAATGTTTGCACTGCTTCCACCGGTGATGACCACATAAGCTTTCTTCTTCGTCAACTCCTCTTTCAGGTTAAAACGCTCATCACGTAAATACTGTGACCATCGGTCGAAGAAATTCTTCATTGGGCCGCTCATGCCATACCAATAAAGGGGAGTGGCAAACAAAAGGACGTCATGCTCCAACATGAGGCGGACCAATTCTTCATAATCATCATTCACTGGTGAAAAGCCTTCCTCCGTATGTCTCATATCAATAATCGGCTCGATATGTTTCTCAGCTAATTTGATGGCTGTATGGTCGGTTCCCTCAAGGATTTTGTTCGCCAGATACTCCGAGTTCCCGTTTTCTCTTGTGCTCCCCAGCAAAGCAAAAATCTTCATCAGCATACACTCCTCATTCTATTCATATGTAGTATATTTCCAATAGCCTATATTGTTTCCAACTGTTCCGGATACTGTTCAAAAATAACACAAAATCCCCTTATATCCTATCCTTCGATATTCGTGAAAAAGTTGAGCCAGGCACAAAAGGGGAGGATTGAGCCAGGCACAAAAAAAAAGACGGCTGAACTCAGCCATCTATTTCATTAGATTCTCCGGATTCAACCCAGCCAGCGATTCCACGACAAATTTCCCGTCTTTACTGATCAGAACATCATCAAAGTAAATTTCACCGCCGCCGAATTCAGGCTTGAGCATCAATACGATATCCCAGTGGATGGAGGACTTGTTTCCGTTATCAGCTACCTCGTAGGCTTCCCCTATTGCGATGTGAAGGCTCCCGTTGATCTTTTCATCAAATCCGATGTCATTCATGATGTTATTGATATAAGGATTGACTCCAAGAGCAAATTCACCGACGAAGCGCGCACCTTCATCAGAATCCAGGAGGTCGTTCAGCTTTTCGTTGTTGTCACTCTGGCAATCGGTGATCTTCCCATTTTCAAAAGTAAACTGGACATTATTAAAAGTCTGCCCGGCATAAATCGATTTTGTGTTGAAGGTGATCCTTCCATTGACTGAATCCTTGACAGGAGCCGTAAACACTTCGCCGTCAGGGAGATTGATTTTGCCGTCACATTTAATGGAAGGCATATCTTGTATGGAGAAGCGAAGGTCTGTCCCTGGTGCAACGATTCGAACCTGTTCTGTTTGATTCATCAGATCGACAAGCGCATCCATCGCTTTTGACATTTTGCTGTAATCCATTGTGCATGTTTCATAGAGAAAGTCCGTGTAAGCTTCCGTACTCATCTCGGCCAGCTGGGCATATGCTTTGGTCGGCACGTTGAACAGAACCCACTTCTTTTTAAGCTGTTCATCACTCACTGGCTTGTAGGCCTGGCGATACGTATTCCTTTTATCTGATGGGATATCAGCATACTCTGAGATATTGTTTTCCCCTAAGATCAGAATCACTGAATCCATTTCTCTCATTTGTTCCAGCTTGTGTTTTGCATCCAGCTCAAACTGTTCTTTTGTTCCGGAAAGCATCATTTTACGATTGATTCTATAGTCCGTTTGTTCAACGAAAACCTGTCCGCCTGCTTTAAAAACTTCATCCATAAACGGAGCGATATAATCATAATCATGAACATCCAGGGCTTCAATCAGTACTTTTTCCCCTTTTTGGACATTCAGCGAGTACTGGACAACGGTTTTGGCGAGTGTATGTATTCTTGAGTCCATTTATAAAAAACCCCCTTGTGAAAAATGGAAAGAGATATCACCAGTTAAAGCAATCAATTAAGGTGATGTGTATAGTAAATATACTGCGTCCTCATTTATTCTAGCACATTCAATACGTGGATTTTTTAATTTTTCTATCTGTCCTTAAGGTAAAGGAAGATATGTGTTGTAAGTATAGGGTAATATGTGGGAGAGGGGTGTAAGGGGCTATGTCATTTTAACCATTTGACTGTATTGACCCGGGTTCCGTCATCTGCTGAAGAGCTGATGGAGAATTCGTCCATCAAGTTCTGCACGCCTGGAAGGCCTGCTCCGAGACCGCCGGAAGTTGAGTATCCGATTTCCATCACTTTTTGGACATCGACAATCCCTGGTCCTGAATCGGCCGTATAGATTCTGAGCCCTGTTTTATTGGAGGTTTGCTGCTTATACAGGATGATATGGCCTTGATGGGCATATAAATACAGATTCCTGGCAAGTTCGCTTACGACTATCACGATCCTTGTCTGGTCAAGGATACCGAAGCCGATCTGCTTTGAAAAATCCCTTGCGAAGTTTCTGGCGGATGCAATGTCTTCCAAATTCATGATTGAAATGGTTGCCAACATTTCCACTTTCATACCTCCAATCTATTTTCCGTTTCTTTGGCTGTTAACAATAAAAGGTAAAAGGGATAATCTTCTAAAAATAGGTGAATACCGGCTTATTGTTTGCCTGTGCTTGTTACATTACACTTAATGTAACATACAGGTAAAAGTAATAAACTCATTGTAGCAAGCAGCCACTTTTCAAGTGTGCTGTTTTTTGAGAAAGTCACTACAGGGGGGAGTAAAATGAGGGAATGGCTCAAGCAATTAAGAGAAGAGAGAGGACTAACGCAAGAAAGTGTGGCCGCTGGGTCATTCATTAACAGAGCATACTACTCTCAGATAGAAAACGGCGTCCGCAATCCAAGCTATGAAGTGGCCTCGAAAATCGCGGAGACTTTTGATATCAATCCTGCCCGCTTTTTTGTAGGAAAAGTAAGCGAGCCGTTTGGATTGGCTTTGAAAAATGCCCCTATTGTTGTGGCACACTGTGACCTCAACCTTCGATATACTTGGTTTCACCATCCTAATGGAGTGTTCTTGACGGAGGAAGTACTCGGAAAAACAGATGAGGAACTGGGGATATTCAAGGGAATTCCTGAGCTTGTTGAATTAAAAAGACAAGTCATAGAAAAAGGTAAGCCCATTAAGAGAATCATCCTCTTTGACCAGCCGCAAGGGGACAGGATCTATTTTGTTTTTGGTGAACCTCTTACCGACGAAAGTGGAAAAATCATAGGTGCGGTTACAGCTTCTATGGACATAACACAAGAAGAGTGACAGTCACGCCCCGATTTTTGACGGATGAGGTCGGTTGCGATAGAGACTAGATTATTCGGATAGATAAGAGATTTGAGGCCTTTTTATAATGCGCTTTTGAAAGTAGTGGTTATTTAGAAAGCAAAAAAAAACACCCTGACTCCATCAGGGTGTTTTAGCGTTTCTGTAATTCTTCTTCAAAGAAGAATGTACCCGGGTATTCTTTTACAATATAAGAATACCTTTTCATATTTTTGATATATTGAGACTTGAGAATCGTAACTGATTCCTTGGATGATTTAATACTGACTTCTTCACCAACATTGAATAGACATTTTCCCATATTCTCACCCTTTCTAAGTATATTATTGGCTGCTGGCTTGTGGAAACAGATGAGAAATAAAGGAGGCAAGCATACGCTTGCCTTTGTCCATGTTTAGAAAACAATAAAAATACAAATATTGTTTTCTGTATCCAGCTCCAGCGCCTAGCCCCTCGGGTCATAAGCCAATCCGTCAAGAAGGTTAAAGAGCAACCTTCCCGCCGGCTCGTCTTATGCCTGTCGGGGCTGATCAAGGCGCTTCCGCTTTTAATTGTGCATCTATAGGGTTATCCGCGCCTTCCGCCTCGGCCGCCGCGTTTCCCTTCTGTGTTACGTTTCAAAGATGAAAGGTTTTCTTCGCTGGATTTCAGGAATTTTGCCATTTTATCTTCAAACGATTCCTTAGGCTTGAAGTTTCCTTTAGAACGGAAGTCCTTGTTCGGTCTGCTGTCTCTTCCTTGGCGAGGAGGACGCTTTGTGAAACCAGATCCTTCTGGTTTGTCTACCGCTTTTTTGATTGACAAGGCAATTTTGCCAGCATTCTCACTGATTACCTTAACCTCAACTTCATCGCCTACTTTAAGATGGTCGTTAACATCCTTAACATAGCTGTCCGCCACCTCACTGATATGCACGAGTCCCGTTGAGCCCTCGGGTAATTCCACGAATGCCCCGAAATTAGTGATACCAGTTACCTTACCTTTGACCTTGCTGCCTATTTCGATTGCCAAAAAAAGTTCCCCCTTAATAATTGTAACAACGCTTTATTATAACAAACTTCCTGGTTAATATCTAATGGTGATTCATGCCTTTACGGCCGAATAATGTGTCAAATCGTGTATTCTAAACAATTTTAACCAGTTTGAAAGAATTTTAATCTTAAAACAGCAGTACATCCCTACATTTTTTACTCATCCTGAAAAAGGATTTCTTCAGGTGTACATGGAACTTAAGAGAGTCAAAGAAAAATGCGAATGAGGTATAAGATGATAATAAGAAGCGCAAGCATGTCAGATGTCAAAGAAATCACCAGGGTCCTTGAGCTATATGACCTGAATATAACCGGAGAAATAGAAACGACGGAAGGGGATACAAGGCAAATCCTGAATGCTGTTCCCGATTTGAATACACATACATGGGTGGTTGAGGGGGATGGCAAAATCATTGGATTTGCTGCTGTCACTGAAAGCGGCGGAACGACCCATCCATCACTCGTGGCGGCACATCCTGAATATCAGTTTAAGGGGATTGAAAAAGAACTGATTACTAAAATGAGTCAATCGCTACAGGAAGGGACTATTGTGGTTTCATCCAATAATGAATATGAACACAGACTCTTTGAGGAAAATGGATTTCAACCGGTCCGGTACTGGTTCAACATGAAGATTGATTTGAGTAAGAGCCCGGTTATGGAAGCTGAACTGCCAAGCGGTTACACAATGGAGACCTTTCAGTTGAGCCGGGATGAAGAGGAGATCTACCAGGCTTTTGAGGAGAGCTTCCAGACTCATTATGGTTATAGTCCTTCCACCCAGGAAGAGTTTTTGAAACGGACGGAACACGAAGGATTTGATCCGAACCTGTGGCTGCTATTAAAGGAAGGTGAAGAGATTGCAGGGTTCGTTTTTTGTAAAAGATCCACGGATCGCCATGCGGAAATCACCCATCTTGGTGTCCGCCCGGCATGGAGGAAAAAAGGGTTGGGAAAAGTTCTCCTCCATCAAGCATTCTTCACTTTACAGACCGAACATCGGCCGGTCATTGACCTGAATGTCGATTCGGAAAACGGCACCGGGGCTGTGAAAGTATATGAGAGTGTCGGCATGAAGATCAATAGACATTTTATCCGCTATGATAAAATCATTAAAAAGTGAAAAAAGGCCCTTCCTTTCATGGTAAGAGAGGGAGGGCTTCTTCATTTGCCAACGGCAATGTGATTTTAAAAGTTGTTCCTAGATTTTCTTCGCTTTCGACATCGATTGAGCCGTTGTGACTCTTGATGATATTGAAGGAAACCATTAATCCTAGTCCGGTTCCCTGCTCTTTGCTTGTATAGAAGGACTTCCCTATTTTGTCGAGTTGATCTTTCGGGATTCCTCCTCCGTTATCACTGATATGTATGTAGACCTGATGATCGTCTTTGCTGATATGTACTTTGATCTTTCCGTCAGTCGTTATAGCTTCTAATCCATTTTTGATCAAGTTGAGCAGTACCTGTTTCAACTGTGTCTTGTTGCCGATGATCCCGATATCACATTCATCACCATGATAGAACTCAACCTTAACATTCCGCTTGAATGACTCGGCACCGGAAAAATTAACAGCTTCTTTGACAATAGCCAAAATGTTTTGCCTGGTAAGATGCTGTTCAGCAGGCTTAGAAAAATGAAGCAGCTCATTTGCAATTTCTTCTATCTGCTTCAATTCACGCATTACAATGTCCAGGTATTCGGGTTTCGGATGGCTTTTCATAAGTTGAAGGAAGCCTTTCATTGCTGTTAACGGATTCCGGATTTCATGAACGATACCGGAAGCCAATTCTCCGATAAGTGAGAGCTTTTCGGATTGCCTGAGCAGCTCTTCACTTTTCTTGGCAGCCGACAAATCGCGGATGATGGCAAGGACAAGGACCTCTCTGACGTGAAGGAATGGAGCTCCCATGATTTCAACATCCAGAATGCTGCCATCAGCACTGATCAGTTTCTGCTCATTAAATGGTACTATTTTTCCGCACATTGCCCTTAAGTCGTGTACCAATCCTTCTTTTTGGGAGGAAGGGTGTATGAGGCCGGAAATGTCACGGCCAAGAATCTCCTTGGCCTCCTGGAAACCCAAAAGGTCAATGAAAGCCTGGTTGGTATATAAAATATTCCCCGACTTCATTACGACTTGCGCATCACGACTATCATCTATTAAATGGGAAAAATCAACGTGGTTGGTCATTAAATCTCCTCCGCCTATATTTTACCATGTGGGATGGATGAGGCAAGGAACAACCTTTGTGGCAAAAAAGCCACGTGACGAAAGTGTACTAATTATAGGATAATGAAAGATGTGGCAAAAAAGCCACACTCTTTACGGACCAGAAAGGAAGTCTGTCTCTTGTCGAAAAGGTCATGGTTGATTACTTTAAGAAAAATTAGAAAATATACCCAGAAGCAAATAGCAGATAAAGCCTTCATTGACCGCTCTTACTATGCGCAAATTGAAAATGGAGAGCGGAAGCCAAGTGAGGATGTGGCCAAAAAGATAGCCAATACCCTGGAATTTCATTATTCTGCATTTTCAATGGATGAAAATCCTTTCCTGTTCTCCTTACATAATTCACCTATGATTCTTGCTCATTGTGACAGAAATCAAAGATATACGTGGATCTATAATCCACACTCGGATTTTGACCCTGCAGAAGTCATTGGCAAAACGGACACCGAAATAGACGATAATGAGGGGACACGGGCCCTGGAGAAGTTGAAGCGGGATGTTCTTGAGAGCAGGACCACTCTCAGAAGAAAAATCCGCTTCCCGTTGTCAAATGGTTCGTTATCCTATGATGTGTTTGCTCAGCCTTTGGAAAACGAAGACGGGAAAATCATCGGAGTGGCCACCTCTTCCATGGAAATGGAGTAGCATACCTTCTTTTTACAGGTGGTATGCTTTTTTGTTACCCTTCACCAAAACAATAAAAATTTTATAAATCAAATCTATTGTAATCCTTCCAAGTTTCCTTTATCATCTAAAAAGAGAACACAATATTATGTGTCTTTTGAGAAAAACAACAACTACATATTGTGTAATGCCGGTAAATATGGTGTCTGAATAGACTTAATAGGGAATCTGGTGAAAATCCGGAACTGTCCCCGCAACTGTAAGTGCTGACGAAATAAGTGACGACCACTGTCTTCATAAAGAGACGGGAAGGACTTAAAGTAGGCTGAAGCACAAGTCAGGAGACCTGCCATGTTTATAGCGTCTTATCTTCTTCGGGAATTGGGAAGGTAGAACGAGGATACATTGGTAGGCCTGAACCGAT
Organism: Bacillus salacetis; assembly: GCF_049177075.1. GTDB lineage: Bacteria > Bacillota > Bacilli > Bacillales > Bacillaceae_B > Rossellomorea > Rossellomorea salacetis_A. The sequence continues at coordinate 726,861 of NZ_CP185377.1, forward strand.
TGTCTATTAATTTATCAACGTTTGATGAACCCATCCTTAGTGATGGGTTTTTTTATTCCCATTTTTCAGATTGAAGCAACTTCGAAAGTAAAAGGAGCAATGAAAAATGGAAGCTTTATCGTCACATGTATCGAGAACTACCGTTACCCGATTGGTACTTCCGCCGGACACCAACCACATGGGAACCATCTTTGGAGGTACCGTCTTGTCCTATATTGATGAGATTGCAGCTATCGCTGCGATGAAGCACAGCAGGAAAGTCGTGGTGACAGCATCGATTGATACGGTGAATTTTCTTTCCTCGGCTGAAGTCGGCGATATTTTGACACTGGAAGCTTGTGTCATCTCCACGGGACGGACATCAATGGAAGTGTTTGTGAAAGTAGAAAGCGAGGACCTGGAAACAGGCAGCAAAACACTTACAACCACCTCGATTTTAACAATGGTGGCTAAGGATGAGGGCGGGCTTCCAGTACCAGTCCCGGGTGTCATCCCGCAGACAGAGGAAGAAGAGAGGCTGCTGAAAACAGCACAGATCCGAAAGCAGCGCCGGATGGAAATGAGAAATCAATAGAAAGATAGGTGGATGTTGATATGGAATTAATGACTGAAAATCATAAGCAAGAAGCAATGATGCTGCTTGGGGAATTGAAGGACAGGCATGCGGGCCTATCCTTTGAGGCATATGAGCAAAAGGTGATCCAAACAATAGAAGCGAAGGAAGATATGACGGAAGAGCAAATTGAAAATATATTGATCCTGGCTTCTGTAGAAAGAATCAGCAGTAATGAACCCGATTGGACCTATGTGGCAGCTGATATCTATTTGCGAAGGCTATACCGGCTGAGTGCAGAAGCAAGAGGCACAGAAGCATCGAAAGGATATGGATCCTTCTACGAGTTGATCAGCCTACTCGAAGATTTCGGCATCTATGACAAGCGCCTGCTTCAGCAGTATTCAAGAGAAGAAATCGAGGCTTTGGAAAAAATGATCGATCCCGAAAAGGACAGATTATTCACATACATAGGAATTGTCACCTTGGCGGAAAGATACTTGGCCAAGTCCCATAGCGGGAGCTTTATCGAGCTGCCGCAAGAACGATTTATGATTATAGCCATGACTCTTTTAGCGGATGAACCGAAAGAGAAACGCATGCAATTGATTCAAGAGGCCTATTGGGCTCTTTCAAATTTATACATGACAGTCGCAACGCCTACACTTGCGAATGCCGGTAAAAGCTACGGGCAGCTGTCGAGCTGTTTCATTGATACGGTGGAAGATGACTTGAGAAGCATATATGACTGCAACACAGATGTTTCAACCTTGAGCAAGAACGGCGGGGGAATCGGTCTTTATTTGGGGAAAATCAGAAGCCGTGGGAGTGACATTAAAGGTTTTAAAGGAATCAGTTCCGGTGTCATTCCATGGATGAAACAGTTGAACAACACAGCGGTTTCCGTGGATCAGCTCGGCCAAAGGCAGGGGGCCATCGCTGTTTACCTGGATGTTTGGCATAAGGATATCTTTTCGTTCCTCGATGCCAAGCTGAACAATGGCGATGAACGCCAGCGCACCCATGATCTTTTTACCGGGGTATGCCTGCCCGACCTGTTCATGGAGCAGGTGGAAAACAGGGGGGAGTGGCATCTGTTTGATCCGCATGAAGTGAGAAAGGTCATGGGCTTTTCCCTTGAAGATTACTATGATGAAAAGCAAGGTGAGGGCTCTTTCAGGGAAAAGTATTGGCAGTGTGTATTCAATCTCGACTTGTCCCGTGAAACGGTTCCGGCGATCGAGCTGTTCAAGTCGATCATGATCTCCCAGCTTGAAACGGGAACGCCTTATATGTTTTACCGCGACACTGTCAACAGAATGAACGCAAATCAGCACAAAGGAATGATTTACTGCAGCAACCTCTGTACGGAAATCACGCAGAATATGAGCCCTACGGTCATGGAAGAAGAACTGGTGGAAGATGGTAGAATCATCACCTATAAGAAGCCGGGCGACTATGTCGTGTGCAATCTATCATCTGTTTCCCTGGCGAGGTCCGTCAAAGCGGGTGTACTTGAAAGAGTCATCACGATTGCCGTCAGGATGCTTGATAATGTCATAGATATCAACAAAATTCCGGTCCTGCAGGCTCAGCTCACGAATGAAAGATACCGCGGGATCGGGCTTGGAACTTATGGCTGGCATCACTTGCTCGCCCTGAAAGGAATCAAGTGGGAGAGCGATGAGGCAGTTGACTATTGTGATGCCCTTTATGAAGATATCGCCTACTATACGGTAAAAGCAAGCTCAAACCTGGCAAAAGAAAAAGGGGCTTATCCTTATTTTCCAGGTTCGGAATGGTCGACAGGCAGTTATTTTGAGACGAGAGACTACGATTCTTCCAGATGGCTGGAGCTGAAGGAAGAAGTGCGGCAGAACGGCATCCGTAACGGCTATCTGATGGCTGTCGCGCCTAATTCTTCGACATCGCTCATTGCCGGATCTTCTGCCAGCATCGACCCTATCTTCCGACTGGAATATTCGGAGGAAAAGAAAGACTATAAGATTCCGGTAACAGCACCGGACTTGTCGCCGCATACCACTTGGTACTACAAAACGGCCTATAATATCGACCAGCATTGGAGCATCAAGCAAAATGCCAAGCGCCAGCGCCATATTGACCAATCGATATCATTCAATTTTTATGTGCGTAATGATATCAAGGCAAAAGCCCTGCTTGATATTCATCTGGATGTATGGAAATCCGGTTTGAAAACGACCTATTATGTCCGCTCGACATCCAATGCAGACATCGATGATTGTGAAAGCTGCCATAGCTGAAAGAAAGGACGGATGAAACATGATGAATATAGAGAAAAGAAAACTGATAGATTCAGATGCCCCAAACGCTTCTACCGGCATCATCAACGGGAAAAGTTCCAATATATTAAACTGGGATGATGTGCGCTTTCCCTGGGCTTACCCGAAATATAAAAGAATGCTCGGCAACTTCTGGACCCCTTTTGAAATCAACATGTCCAAGGATATCAAGCAATTTCCGAACTTGACGGACCAGGAGAAGGATACCTTTCTGAAGGTGATCGGCCTGCTTGCCTTGCTGGACAGCATCCAGACGGATTATGCCGGAAAGGTTGCTGACTATCTGACAGACTCAAGCTTGAATGCGCTGATGATCATCCTCGCACAGCAGGAAGTGGTGCATAATCACTCTTACAGCTATGTGCTTTCAAGCATCGTCTCAAAAAACAAGCAGGATGAAGTATTTGATTATTGGAGAACGGAACCGACATTGAGAAAGCGCAATGATTTCATCACCAACGGCTACCAAGGGTTTGTGGAAAACCCGAATGTTGAAAATCTGCTTCACTCCATTGTGTATGATGTCATTCTGGAAGGACTCTTTTTCTACTCAGGATTCGCCTTCTTTTACAACCTTGCCCGCAACCAGAAGATGGTCGCCACCTCCACGATGATCAATTACATCAACAGGGACGAACAATTGCATGTGGGACTGTTTGAAAAAATATTCAAAGAGGTCCTTCGCGAAAACCCCGAATACGATACTAGAGAACTGAAAACGTTCGGCAAGGAATCATTCCGCCAGGCTGCAGAACTCGAAATTGAATGGGGCCGACAGATCATCGGCAATAACATTGAAGGCCTGCTGATGTCCGACCTGGAAGCTTATATCAAATTCATGGCCAACCGAAGAGCGGAACAAATGGGATTCGAGGCACCATTCGAAGGACACAGGACCAATCCGCTGAGGTGGATTGTCGCCTATCAGGAAGTCGACCTGGGCAAAACAGACTTCTTTGAGCAGAAATCGAGGCAGTATACCAAAACATCCGATGCGAATGGATTTGATGAGCTTTAATTGTTTTCCTAATATGTTACGACTGTTTAGCTTTATACATTTTTGTTTTCATTAACCTGAAGGATTTTAGAAGCATTTCTTTAAAATACATCTGTCCCTTAACGAGCTCGTATTCGGCTTCAAATTGATCTCGATCACAAGGGTAGTGTTCTCCATCTTTGTCTGTAATCAGATAATCTCCCGGGAGTCCCTTCATGGTGCCATTGGATGTTTCAATCGTAATAGATCTTGTGAGCTTCACAGCTTCCACAACAATGGGTTTCTTTCTATATTTGGGCATGGGTGCCACCTCCTTTTCTATACAATGTCAGCCTATGCATAAGCGGGTGGATGTGTATAGGCTGGGAAGTACCGGGGTGGGGAATCTGAGCCGGGCACATCCCAACCCACAAAAAAGGCGTATCCCCCATCAGGGAATACGCCTTTTCATCATCCTTTCACCAGCTGCCGCACAAGCTCTTTGTTTCGTTTCTTAAAGGCCTCATTATGGGACGAGACCATCGCAAAAGCATTGGCTTCCGGCTGGATATATTGTTTCGCTTTATTTACGGCATTGGCTGCATCCTGGAATGCACCGGCAATCAGGTTCAGCTTGCCGTCATGTTTCAGGATGTCCCCTGCTGCATAGATGCCGGGGATGGATGATTCGCCCATGACCGATCCTTTCACATAAAAGTCATCCATCATTTTAATGTTAAGCTCGCTTTCCTTGAGCAGGGAGCTATCCATGTCAAAACCATGGTTAATGATGACATCGTCTACATTCAGGCTGGTAGTTTCATTTGAAACCTTGTTTGTTATTTCCACTCTTTCGATGACATCCTCGCCGTCTTTCGCAATCAGTTTAGAAATGGAGCTATTCATGATACACTCTGCTGAACTGTTCATCAGTTGTGTAACCTGAGCTTCATGTCCGCTCAGCTGATCTTTCCGGCAAGTGAGGTATACCTTCTTGGCGATGGGGAGGAGCTCGTTTGCCCAGTCGACCGCTGAGTTTCCTCCCCCGGAAATGATGACTGTTCTGTCTTTAAAATATTTAAGGGACTTTACTGTATAGTGCAGGTTCGATATTTCAAATCGGTCTGCCCCTTCAATATTGAGTTTCTGCGGCTGCAGGATTCCGCTGCCAACCGCAATGATGATCGTTTTGGAGTAATGGATATTGCCTGATGCCGCTTTCAAAAGGAAGAGGCCGTCTTCATCCCGTGTGATAGAGACAATTTTTTCATTAAGGACGACTTCAGGATTAAAGGTCAGTCCCTGTTCCACCAGTTGGTCGATCAGTTTGGCCCCTGGAGTAGGCGTCAACCCTCCTACGTCCCAGATCATCTTTTCAGGGTAAACATGAATTTTGCCTCCCAGCTGGGGCTGGAATTCAATGATTTTCGTTTTCATTTCCCTCAGCCCGCTGTAGAAAGCGGAATAAAGTCCCGCAGGCCCTCCTCCGATGATGGTGACGTCAAAGCATTCAATTCCGTTCATAATGACCTCTCCTTATTCTGTGCAATTATATTGAATCGAGGTTTTCCCCCAATAGAATGTTTGATATATATAATCCCATTGTATCCGAAACTGATAATCATTATCAACGGTTATTTACTGAAGGAGAAATAAACATTCAACCTTCTGTATAAAAAATAGTGAGTTCTTTTAAACTATTATTCTAAATGAGGTTGCAAATGTATAAAAATTCAGTATAATAAATTTTAATTCATTTTTTATCAGGAAAGGAAGCGTGGCAATTGGAAAAAGAAAAGATTGTTTTGGCCTACTCCGGAGGACTTGATACATCGGTTTCTATAAAATGGATCCAAGAAAAGTACGGGTATGACGTCATTGCATTGGGGTTGGATGTCGGTGAAGGGAAGGATCTCGATTTTATTAAGAATAAGGCAATCCAGGTGGGAGCCGTTAAAGCGTATATGGTGGATGCAAAAGAAATGCTGGCAAAGGATTATATCATTCCGGCCCTGAAAGCGAACTGTTTGTATGAGGGGAAATACCCGCTTTCTTCCGCCTTATCCCGGCCTCTGATTGCAAAGCTCTTAGTTGATGTGGCTAAGCAGGAAGGTGCTGCAGCTGTCGCTCATGGCTGTACAGGCAAAGGGAATGATCAGGTGCGCTTTGAAGTTTCGATTAATGCTTTGGCACCGGATTTGAAAGTGATTGCTCCTGTCAGGGAATGGGGGATGACCCGTGATGAGGAAATTGAGTATGCACAGGAGAAAGGGATACCGATTCCGGTCGACTTAAATAATCCTTACTCCATTGATGCGAACATATGGGGCCGTGCCTGTGAGGCAGGAGTGCTGGAGAACCCTTGGGCAGAAGCACCCGAGGGAGCCTTTGACTGGACCAGCCCGATTGAATTGACACCCGATGAAGCAGAAAATATAGAAATAGATTTCGAACATGGAATTCCGACTGCATTGAACGGTGAAAAAATGGAGCTGGTTCAGCTTATTGAAAAACTCAACGAGATTGGCGGCAAGCATGGAATCGGCAGGATTGACCATATTGAAAACCGCCTGGTGGGAATCAAATCCCGGGAGGTGTATGAAAATCCAGCAGCCCTCATCCTGATCAATGCGCACAAGGAGCTTGAATTCCTGACGCTGCCGCGTGAAATCACTGCTTTCAAAACAACAGTAGACGCCCAAATGGCAAAACTCATCTATGAAGGTTTATGGTATTCACCTTTGAATAAGGCGCTTCAGGCGTTTGTGGATGAAACGCAGAAAGTCGTCAGTGGAAAGATCCGCGTGAAGCTTCATAAGGGAAACCATTTTGTCACTGGTCGCCAGTCTGCCAACAGCCTATATAATGAAGAGCTTGCCACCTATTCAAAAGGGGACGCCTTCGACCATAATGCTGCAGCAGGATTCATCAAGCTGTGGGGTCTGACCACAAAAGTGTATTCACAGGTGAACAAGGAAGATGAGGAGTCCCAGGTCTTAAAAAGTACTGCTGTTGGAAGTCTGGGAGTCTAGTTTTACAAGAAGATAGAAAGCTTATTGGAGGAATTCATAATGGCGAAACTATGGGGCGGACGGTTCACTAAAGAAACGAACAAACTGGTAGAGGAATTTACAGCATCCATTTCGTTTGACCAGAAGCTGGCGCTTGAAGATGTAGAAGGAAGTCTGGCTCACGTAAAAATGCTCGGTGAGACCGGCATCATCCCCCTCGATGACGTCGACTTGATTACTGAGGGACTATTAAAGATTAAGAGTAAGATTGAAAATGGAGAGATGGAGTACTCTGTTGAGCATGAAGATATCCACATGAATATTGAAAAGCAGCTGATCGATTTGATCGGTCCGGCTGGAGGCAAGCTCCATACGGGAAGAAGCCGCAATGACCAGGTCGCGACAGATATGCATTTGTATCTCAACAGAAAAACCAAAGAAATGATCCGGCTTGTGAATTCTGTCCAGGAAGCCCTTTTATTGCGGGCAAAAGATAATGTGGATACCATCATTCCAGGATATACCCATTTGCAGAGGGCCCAGCCCGTTTCGTTTGCCCATCATTTAATGGCTTACTTCTGGATGTTCGAGCGCGATAAGGATCGTCTTCAGGACAGTCTGAAACGGGTGAACTGGTCACCGCTTGGTGCTGGCGCGCTGGCAGGGACCACATTTCCGATTGATCGCCAGCGGTCTGCCGAGCTGCTGGGCTTTGATACGGTGTATCCGAACAGTATTGACGCGGTCAGCGACAGGGACTTTATTGTCGAGTTTTTATCAATTGGCTCCCTGATTATGACTCATATCTCGAGACTGTCAGAGGAAATGGTCATCTGGTCGAGCCAGGAATTCCAATTCATCGAGCTGGATGACTCGTTCTGCACGGGATCCAGCATCATGCCGCAAAAGAAAAATCCCGATGTACCGGAGCTGCTCCGGGCCAAAACGGGGAGAGTGTACGGCAATTTAGTGAGCCTGCTGACGGTGTTGAAAGGCCTGCCGCTTGCTTACAATAAAGATATGCAGGAAGACAAAGAAGGAATGTTTGATACGGTTGAAACATTGGAAGGTTCGCTTCAGCTGCTCGCCCCAATGATTGAAACCATGACGGTCAATAAGGAAACCATGCGAAAAGCAGTCAATCAGGATTTCTCTAATGCGACGGACATCGCTGATTATCTTGTCACCAAGGGTGTTGCTTTCCGTGACGCACATGAAGTCATCGGTAAGATTGTTTTATATGCCCTTCAGGAGAATAAGTTCTTATTGGACTTGAAGATGGAAGAGTTCAAACACTTCAGCCCCTTGTTTGAAGAGGATATCTATCGGGTCCTCTCGCCGGAGCATGTAGTGGGTGCGCGTGAAAGTTACGGCGGTACCTCGCAGGTGCAGGTGAAGGAACAGATTCTGCTGGCAGAGGAGAAGGTATTGGGCTGAGCTTTAGAGTCTGAAAGTGAGAGGGTTTTAGGGGGAAAGGCTTCTAAAGGGTCTTTAGAGTCCCGAAGTGAGAGGATGTTAGAGAGAAAGGGCATCTAGAGGGGGGGTAGATGCCCGAAGTGAGTTGATTTTAAAGGCAAAGGGCTCCTAGGGATGTTCTAGAGTCCCGAAGTGAGAGGATATTAAAAGGAAAAGGCGTCTAGAGAGCTTCTAGATGTCCAAAGTGAGTTGATTTTAAAGGCAAAGGGCATCTAGAGGTGTTCTAGAGTCCCGAAGTGAGAGGATTCTAAAGGGAAAAGTCACCTAGAGAGGTTCTAGAATTCAAAAGCCAGAAGAAAAAGACAGCAATAAAAAACGAACCCAACTTCATTTGGGTTCGTTTTTAGTAGAGTGACCGAAGTATCAAGCTCCGCCTTCTGCAGGATTGTTCTCCTCATCAAAGTCCGGCGAAACTGCCTTTTTGACAAAGAGTGCAACGATAAAGGCGATGACTGCCAGAGCCAAAGCAAACCAGTAGGCATGGTGGACACCATAAGTCATAGCTTTGTTGGCGATTTCTGCCGTAATAGTGCCCTTGCCTTCCAGGTAGTTTGCCTGTCCCTGGGTCATGATACTGACAAAGATTGAAACCCCCAGTGCCCCTGCGATTGGCTGGAGCGTGTTGGCAATCGCCGTCCCATGTGGATACAGATTCTTCGGCAATTCATTCAAGGCATTGGTTTGAGCCGGCATCATGATTGCAGAAATGGACAGCATCAAGACCATATATACCAGGATGAAGGCCCAGATCGGCACAGAAGGGTTGATATTGCTGAAAAAGATCATGACTCCTACCAGTGTAAGAGTTCCCGGTATGATCAGTTTCCTGGGACCATATTTGTCAAATAGTGCGCCCATTGTCGGCGACATCAGACCGTTCAGCAGGGCACCGGGGAGCAGCAGAAGGCCCGCAACTTTCGCCGAATAGCCAAGAGGACCCTGTAAGTACATCGGCATTACGATTTCGGAAGCGAACATTGCCATGATGACAATGACAAACATAATAATGCCTCTTGCATAGCTTTTATATTTGAATACCCGGACATCAAGCAAGGGTTGTTCAAGCTTGAGCTGCCTGAACGTAAACACGATGATGCTGATAAAACTGATGGCAAGAATCGTTATGATCCTGGCAGATGTGAATCCGGCTCCTTCTTCCCCGGCACTGCTGAATCCGTAAACGATACCGCCAATCCCGATGGACGAAAGAATGATTGACAGGATATCCACACTTGGACGGGTCACTTCCCCGACATTCTGCAGAAATTTTAAAGCGAACAAAATCGAAAATATAGCAAATGGGATTACGGTGATGAACAGCCAGCGCCAGCCGAGGAAATCGACAATGACTCCTGACAGGGTAGGCCCAATCGCTGGAGCGAACATGATTACAAGCCCGAAGGTTCCCATGATTTTACCGCGGACTTCAGGCCGGTACAAAAGAAGAAGGGCATTAAAGATGACCGGAATCAAGAGTCCGGTTCCTACTGCCTGTATCATCCTTCCCGTCAACAGCATAGGGAAATTAAAGGCCGAAGCGGCAATGATGGTTCCCAGCAGGAAGATTGACATGACCCCGATGAACATCTGCCGGGTTGTGAACCACTGAATAAGCAGGGCGGAAATCGGCATCAAAACCCCCATGACAAGCATGAACCCGGTCGCCATCCATTGAACTGTAGGGGCATCAATATTGAAAACATTCATTAACTCTGTCAGAGCGATATTCAACAGAGTTTCATTCAATATGGCGAAGAAAGCACCTATCATGAACGTAATTAGTATGGCTTTAGAATTTATTTTGGTTTCCATAATCTCCTCCATTAATAAAACTTTGAAATACACCTATCTATAATCGTTCATTTGAAAGAAATTCTCAAGTGATGGGGACTTAAAAGAAAATCAAAATCACCTATTAAAATAGGAAGGGAAAATTTTTTTGGAGAAAAATCAAAGCATTTAAGGGGAAGGAAGGTAATTGAAAGGGAACAAAGAAGATAAATCCGTAAATAAAATCAGAGAAGCCTGTACACAAAGGTACAGGCTTCTTCGGCTGCTTATTATTATCGGTTGTTGTTGTCGTTGTCGTTTTGTCGGCTGCGGGCTTCTCCGCCTTTTTCACCGATTTCCTGGTAGAATTCTTTGTCGTGATTCTCAGATGTTGCTTCTCCGCCTTTTTGGCCGATCTCCTGATAGAATTCCTTGTCATGGTTTCTTGAAGTAGCTTCTCCGCCTTTGCGTCCTGCTTCTTCCACCGTCATGTTTTTGTTGTTGTTGTCATTATTGTTGTTTCTAGCCATTGTAATTCCTCCTTAAAATTAGAAATTTGATTTTCCACTAAGACGAGTTACACCAGCAACTTTAAATGACAGATACTTAATTCTGCCTTTGCTTCTTTCTTCCCCTTCTTCTTCTCTTTAAACAAGGTGGAAATAACTACCAGGTTCTAATGTGTCTTTAAGGTAGGCTCTTATTCAGAAATTTTTTAGATTTAAACGGGGGAGTTGATTTCCGCTGCAGCTGGATTAGCCTGCGGGGTCTCACCTGTCCCGCTAGTCCCGCAGGAGATCGCACAGCTTCCGCTCCAATCAACCCACGTATATAAAAATAGCAATGTGCTTCAAACAACATTCTTTTAGATAAAGTCCTTTATAGAGGTTTTAAAGGAAGATAAATCAGAATAGAGAAGATTAAAGTCCTATATAGAGGTTTTAAAGGAAGATAAATTAGAATAGAGAAAGTTAAAGTCCTATAAAGAGGTTTTAAAAGAAGATAAATTAGAATAGAGAAAATTAAAGGCCTATAAAGAGGTTTTAAAGGAAGATAAATTAGAGTAGAGAAAATTAAAGTCCTACAAAGAGGTTTTAAAGGAAGCTAAGCTAGAAAAGGGTAAATTAAAGTCCTTTAAAAATTCTTTGAGCAGCAGAATGTCCAAGGTTGAATGACTACATTTAAATATTCATACAAAAAAAGCCCTGCGCTCAAAAGCACAGGACCCTTCCTTATATCCACTTCACGATATCATCGAAAGGTCTTCTTGTCTTAGGGCGTGGTTCCTCGACGCGGTAGCCGAATGCAGCCATGACAGAAATGCTGAAGTGTCCGTCTTCGAGCAAACCTTCTTCGTTCAATAGTGCGTTCATTTTGTCTATATTGAAACCTTCAATCGGACAGGAGTCGATCCCGATTTGGGCAGCAGCTGTCATCATGTTCGCCAGTGCTATGTAGGTTTGTTTGGATGCCCAGTCATAAAGCGGCCTGTCTCCATCCAGAAGCTTGAAATCATCTTTCTGAAACTCTGCGACTCTGCCAAGAAACTTATCAAGCATATCTTCAGGGAACTTGGAAACGTTGATTAGTTGATCTTTTAGATACTCAGAATCATATCTGGTATCTTTCTTGGTTCTGGCAAGAAAGATGACAAAATGGCTGGCTTCCGGCAGCTTGGTGTATGCACCCCAGGAAGTGTTTTTTATTTTTTCCCGGAGCTCCGGATCCTGGATGACAAGGAAACGCCAAGGCTCGAAACCGAAGGAACTTGGAGAAAGGCGTCCTGTTTCCAAGATGAAACGGAAATCATCTTCAGGAATCTTTTTATCGGGATCAAATTGCTTTGTGGCATGTCTAAAATGAAAGGCGTCAAGGATATCCTGCTTCAATTTGTCTTTGTTTTGCACTTCTGACATCTCCTTTTTGATTGGTTCGTTAATAAAGTAACATAATGTAGGATTCCCATTCAGTCATTGAGCTCAAACCTGAAAACGCATATTACCAATGCATATTGATTGTTTCAAAACTGCAATAAAGCTAAAATTGTTACGGTAACCGAAACAGTTTTGCTGTTTCTTTTTAATAATAAGAGGGAAATATAGAATGGTTTGCTTCTGGTATAGAAGGTAATGATGAACAGCAAACTAACCTACAGCATTGAGAAAAAGGGGGAAGAGGATGGATAAGTCTGAAACAAAAGAAGAACAAGAAATTAAAATAGCTCCCATTGTCGCCATCTTAATTTCAGGTGCTTTTGCAGCGATTTTAAATCAGACACTCCTGGCCACGGCCTTGCCTCATATTATGAGAGACTTGGACCTCAGTGCCAATACTGCGCAATGGCTGACAACGGTATTTATGCTGGTGAACGGTGTGATGATTCCCATCACGGCTTTTCTGATTGGGCGCTATACGACCAGGACGTTATTTTTAACTGCGATGGGACTGTTTGCATTAGGAACCCTTATTTGCGCAATCGCTCCGAATTTTTTCTTTCTGATGATCGGCAGGATTGTGCAGGCATCCGGAGCCGGCATCATGATTCCATTGATGCAGACGGTGTTTTTTGTTATTTTTCCGGTTGAAAAACGCGGGTCCGCCATGGGGCTGTTTGGATTGGTCATTTCATTCGCACCAGCCATCGGACCGACATTATCCGGCTATCTTGTCGATCAATATCCTTGGCGCGTTCTTTTTTATATTGTACTTCCAATTGCCATAATTGATTTTATTATCGCTTTTTTTGTTTTGAAAAACGTAACCAAACTAACGAATCCAAAACTCGATATTCTATCGATTATCTTGTCTACATTAGGATTCGGCGGAATTCTATATGGATTCAGTACAGCGGGAACCGCAGGATGGGGAAGCGCGCAGGTCATCTTGTCGCTGGCTCTTGGGGCCCTGATCCTTTATATCTTTATCAAAAGGCAGTTCAAGCTGGATCAGCCCATTCTTGAATTCAGGGTGTTTAAGTTCGGTATCTTCACCTTGGCGACCATCATTGGGATGATCATGTTCATCGCGATGATTGGAGGGGCAACGATCCTGCCGATCTATATGCAGAACATGCATGAATTCTCTGCCTTTGAATCGGGCTTGATGCTCTTGCCGGGGGCCCTGATCATGGGGATCATGAATCCGATCAGCGGGAGGATCTTTGATAAGTTCGGGGCCAAGATGCTTGCGATTGTAGGACTGACAATCACAACCATTTCTACGTTTTTCTTTACGAATTTAACAACCGAAACGACGTTTACCTATATGGCTGTTGTCAATGCGGTAAGGATGTTTGGGGTTGCTCTGGTGATGATGCCTGTTACCACAGCGGGATTGAACCAGCTGCCGCCAAGTCTCATTCCGCATGGTACAGCCATGAACAATACGATGAGGCAGATTTCCGGTTCAGTCGGGACGGCCTTGCTTGTCACCATCATGACGAACACCGCTTTGAACCCGGCTGAGCACGGAATGCAAGGGCTTGTTCACGGAGTCAACGTTTCCTTTATCGTAGCAGGAGCGGTTGCAGGAATTGGAATCATCCTGGCTTTCTTCCTGAGAAAAACAACCCCAGCGGAAGAGTGACGACCCGATATTTGTCGAATCATTCGAGTGTGAAATCCAATCGATTTTACACTCGTATTTTTATTTGTTGGGAAAAATGTGATGAGGGTGAATAAAGCGGGGTGCCCGTAGATTTTTTATGGGATTGTAATTTACGGGCACTTCATACTATTGGTTCCTTTAAAGTCATTCTGATCTCCTTTAATTTCTCATTATATATTTCAGCAGCCAAAAGAAGGTCCATTAAAACATCCTATTATGCAGGCTGGCACGGCGGTCGAGAATATCATCTTGCAGCTTCTTGGCATGAGGGTCCTTATTGTTGTTGAGAAAAATTTTAATGATCGCTAACATGTGAGTTCCTCCTTCATTTTTTTAAAACATCATATTATACAAGCTTGCGTGTCTGTCGGTGATTTGGTCTTGGATGCGCTTTACTTCCACATCATTATTCTTCTTGAAAAAAAGTTTCACTTTCTGTTTCATCTTCATCTCTCCTTCCTACCACTAGTGTAGTCAGAATCACGTTTGGAATTAACATTCGTTAGGATGTTTTTGATTCAGACTTTAGGAGGAGACCTTCTCGGCAAAACGCAAAAAAGGTATAACCGTCCAAACGGTTATACCTTAATCATGTCTTAGCCCTGACTCAATTTGAGCCGCTGCCAGCACTCGCTGCCGCCGCCGCACCGGAAATGGCTGCGATGGATGCGGCCTGCTGTGCCTGGATAAGGGTTTCGATTGTTGTGTACAAGCTGGTCTCGACCATTGAAGAATGCTCAATTTTATCAGAGATATAAAAGCTGACGGCCATCATGAAATTTATATCTTTATGCCATTTGAATTGTTTTTCAGCATTCAATGTCTCCCATATATCTTTTATGCCATGCAGATGATCCCGGCTGTCCGATAAGAAGGAGAGGACAGCCATCTGCGGATAAAAGCTGGCTTTCGGTTTAATACCCAGATGCTTCATACTGTCATATAGCGCTGTACAGCGGGAAATCAAGTCCTGTTGGTCAGGATTTTCATGAAGGGACAGGATATGGCTCATGCTCTGCAGGTCATTGCCTTTCCGGAATCCTTCCTGGTCAAGTTTATTGTAAAAGTCCTCGATTTTTACAATCATGGAATCCAATTCCTGGTTCCGCTGGGCGAGAAGTACAGCCAATGGATAATCGCTTTGCCCGGTAAGGAAAAAGTGTTCTTCGCGCATCTTTTTATAGATATCTTTGGCAGCAGAAGCAAGGTCAGCCCTTCTGCCTTCATGGGTCAGCATTGCCATGGCGGAGATATAGCTGAAAGTCCCTCTGCTGAATCCATTTGCGATTAAGTCTTCATAGGCCTCGATAAATTGTGCGAAAGTTTCTTGTGGATTTTCAAAACGGGTATCAAGCATAGCCGCAACTGTAAAGCGGAGCTGGGATTTCAAAGTTGAAAATATACCGACCTCATTCTTGATGAATTCGGAAAGGTCCTGATAATGGGCGATATCGAAATCTCTTTCATTGGTCACATATAAAGAGGCAGCCATCATGAATGTCCTGCTGTCCGATACTTTCCAGCGGAGACTGGATTTCATTTGTGAATATATATCCTTGTATCTTTCAATCTTGTTCATTACATCGCTCATCTTTAACACTTCCTTATCAGGTTCTTGTTGATTGTATATACGGGTGATCGCCGGCAAAAGTTCCATTTTTCAATCAAATAGATTACATTAAGGAGTAATAGTAGAAATATTCAGGTAAATGAGAGGGGAGAAATAGAAGTATGGTGTCAAGTTCGGATAAGTTCAAGCGGTTTGCGGAAACAGAGTGCCGGGGATCAAGTGATTTATATGAACATCTGGCTATAAAAATAGCAGAAGATAAAGAGGTTCTGGAATTATGCAGCAGTGCAAGGGAGGGACAGCCTGTTCCAAACCTGCTGTTAGGGGCCGTTCACTATCTTTTGATGAAAGGTTATGAGCACCCGCTGAAAGAATATTATCCAAGTGTTGTAAGTGAACCTAAAGACCATAAAGAAGCATTTGTGCCATTTAAGGATTTTTGCCAGAAGTATAAAAAGGAAATCATTCACCTTTTGGAGACGAAGCTAGTCCAAACCAATGAAGTCAGGAGATGCGCTTATCTTTTTCCGGCGTTTTCTTATGTCTATGAAAAAATGAAAAAGCCGCTTGCACTTATAGAAATCGGAACCAGTGCAGGTCTTCAGTTGATGTGGGACCGATACAGGTATTCTTATGGAACTGGTGAACTCTATGGAAATATGGATTCAACAGCCGAAATAAAGTCTCAAATAAGAGGGGACCAATATCCGGAACTTTCAAATTCCGTTCCTCCTGTATCCCATCGAATCGGCCTTGATTTACACATTAACGATCTGACAGATGATGAAGATTACTTTTGGCTGAAGGCATTGATATGGCCGGAACATGAAGACAGAAGAGAGCTGTTTGAAAAGGCGGCTGAATATGTGAAGCCTTCATCTATTGAATTAATTGAAGGGGATGGCATTGAAATGCTTCCCCGCATTGTGGAGGAAATTCCTGAAGAATCTGTTCTCTGTGTGTTCCATACGCATGTGGCAAACCAAATTCCGATAGAAGGCAAGAAAAAATTAAAAGAAGAGATCGAGAGAATAGCCGGCAGGAGGGAAATCGTCCATATTTATAACAACATGGAGGACAGGGAGCTGCATCTTGATTATTTTATTGGCGGAGTGGAAAATAAAAACACTATCGGACAGACGGAAGGACACGGAAGATGGTTTGAATGGAAGGTAAAACGTGAATAATTACTATATGGAGGGTTATGTGTTGCAAAAGGACAGTCAGCCAATAAAAGCCCTTCACGGACCTTGGTAAATTCTCATAGCTTTTTGATTAACTTCAACTGGGAGGTTTTCTTAATGCAAGAAGGAATTCATCCGAATTATGGAAAAGTCGTTTTTATGGATACAAACAGCGGCTACAAGTTCCTGACAAGCTCTACGTTGAAATCATCCGAAACGATCGAGTGGGATGACGGCAATACTTATCCGCTCATCAAAGTCGAAGTCAGTTCAGACACACACCCATTTTACACGGGTGTCCAGAAATTCGCCGACCGGGGCGGCCGTGCAGACCGGTTCATGAAGAAATACAATATGAAGCGTCCCGAAGATAAGTGACAGTCACCACCCGGTTTTTGTCGAATGAAATCATAACAGCCGCTTCCTTTTAAGGAAAGCGGCTGTTATTTTTATTGAAGAGTAAATTCGTATTCGACATTGTTCGGGTGGTGACTGTCACCATCAGTGAAGCACGGCGTGTTTGCGTTGGATTTTATCGTTGTTGCGTGTTTTTCTGTTGTTGATTGCATTTTTGATGAATGGGATTGCAAATCTGTCAACCCCGAAGTAGTAAGCTCCGCCGCCGGCGAATAGCAGGATGATGGCTGCTGTGTAGAGTACAGGGTTTGTGCTTACTGTTCCTGCCATCAGGAAGTTCAGGTTCATGAAGGCCCCTGCAAGTAATGCCGGGATTGTGGCTGCGCCAAGGATCAATCCAAGTCCAACCAGTACTTCGCCCCAAGGAATAAGGATATTGAATAGTTCTGCATTTGGAAGAGCGGCATTTTCAAGGAAGCCTGCGTACCAGCCTTGCACTGCGGGGTGATCTCCGGTTGCTTTGGCAATCGCACCTTGTAAGAAACCTGTTGTATCAAATCCATCTGTTACTTTATGCCAGCCGGCTTCAATCCACTGAATACCAAGCCATACTCTTATTACAGTCCATACAGTTGCAGCTTGAGGAGTTTTCCACCATCTCATTTTAAACATCTCCTTAGTATTTTGTGAAGTTTTTCACATAGTCGGTTAAAAAAATTTGAGATAAAGCCGGCCAGCTTTTTTAATTTCTAGAGAGTATCTTTTAAGTTTGTGAAATTTTTCACTTACTCTCTACACTTATAATATACTCCCGTCCCTGCCATTTGGCAATGGTTTTCACATTTCTTTCACAATTAATTTTTTTGGGGGACTAAGGTGTATAGACATCAGTATTAAAAAAAATTCAAACCTTCCAGTCAGCATATCTTTCTAAAACTTGGGTATAGATTTGTAATCCAATCTGAGGAGGCTGAAAATGAAAGCTGTAACATACCAAGGTTCGAAGGATATTCAAGTCAAAGAGGTTGAAGACCCGAAGATTCAGAAGCCGGATGATATCATCGTTAAAATCACATCGACTGCGATATGCGGTTCTGACCTTCATTTGTATCAAGGAAACCTGCCGCTGAGACCCGGCTATATTATCGGACACGAACCAATGGGAATTGTGGAGGAGACTGGACCGGATGTCACGAGAGTGAAAAAAGGGGACAGGGTCGTCCTGCCGTTCAATGTTTCCTGCGGACACTGCTTTTATTGCCAGAATGATATGGAAAGCCAATGTGATAATTCAAATCCACATAAAGATACCGGCGGTTACTTCGGCTATACAGAACAGTATGGCAACCATCCGGGCGGACAGGCAGAATACTTACGGGTGCCATTTGGAAATGCAATGCCGTTCAAGGTGCCTGAATCCTGTGATTTAGCGGATGAGGCCTTGTTGTTTATGTCTGACGTACTGCCGACAGCTTACTGGAGCGTTGAACACTCAGGAATGAAACCGGGTGACACGGTCATTGTCCTTGGGTGCGGTCCAATCGGTTTGATGGCGCAAAAATTTGCCTGGATGAAAGGTGCCGGCAGGGTCATTGCGGTTGATAATCTTCCTTACCGTTTAAATAAAGCAAAACAAAATAATAACGTTGAAACATTTAATTTTGATGAATTCAAGGAAATGGGACAGCACCTGAAAGAAGTGACAGGAGGCGGTGCCGACATCGTCATCGACTGTGTCGGTATGGATGGCGAGAAGAATGCTGTTGAAAAAGTGGAACAAAAACTGAAGCTGCAAGGCGGAACCTTGAGTGCCATCAATATTGCCAAAGATGCTGTCCGCAAGTTTGGTACCGTCCAGCTTACCGGCGTGTATGGCATGATGTACAACATGTTCCCGCTCGGAAATTTCTTTGAACGAAATGTTACCTTGAAAATGGGGCAGGCTCCAGTGGTTCACTATATGCCTGAGCTTTTTGACAAAATCACATCAGCAGAACTGAACCCGACAGAAATCATTTCCCACATCATGCCGATGGAAAAAGCGGCCGACGCTTATAAAATTTTCAATGACCATGAAGACGAATGCATCAAAGTCGTCCTGAAACCATAAGAATGACAGTTACACTTGGAACTTTATTGCGAATAATTAATTTTTTAAACAGCCCGCCTCCTAATGATGAGCGGGCTGTTTCATGCTGCTCAAAGATCGTTCATTCGACAAAAACCGGGCCGTGACTGTCACTCCAAAGGAATCTCAAACATCCAGAGCATAGCAGCAGCGATTAGGGCTGACAGGAAATAGGCGAGAAAAGGGCGGGAATAGTGCAGGCGGATCATGCTGTACATAACAATGTAGAAGAATAAATCCATCCAATATTCATATCCGTGTTGAAGTAAGAGCCTGTCGTACTTATAAAAGGGGTACTCAATAATAAGTGAGGCAGCCGCCCAAAGCGTTATGTATCTGAATTTCTTTAACCTAGAAGCCGTAAATGGATAATAAGTAAGGAATAACAGAGTAATGGCAGGAAGATTAATAAAAGAATACAAGATGTCCACTATTATATGTGATTTGGGGTAAAAATCCGGGTAATACTCCCATAACATTTTATTCTGTGCCAAGTGGTTATACAGTAAATTACAGATGGTGACATACATAATAGTAAGATGATATTTTTCCCATTCACGCCAATTCCCTTTAATAAATGCAAATAAAGAGAGGGCTGTTGTTAAGACAATATGCATAGGTTCACCTGCGTTTGATGTTTTAGTACTAGTTTGCACTAAAAACATGTAAATATGTGGAAATTCATTTAAGCATCTGACCCGCTGTCATTGCCAAGAAAGCGAGCTGCCAGGCTGATAAAGGAACCAATCAATGCACTCCCGATGATATCAGACGGGTAGTGATGTCCGACCCAAATCCGGGAAAGACCGGTCAGCGTGGATAACCCCGTCAAAACTGCACCTGTTGTTCGGTGATAAAAGCTGATGGTCGCAGAAACAGCAAATGCAAGCAAAGTATGCTTGCTCGGAAAACTTGAATTTCTCTTTGAAGGGATAAGTATGCCGACCCTGCTTTTGACAAAAGGACGGGGCCGGAATGAAAACAGTCTGATGATGTAGCTGATAATTAGAGAAGCGGCGGCTGATACGAGGGCATGTATAGTAACAGATCTATTTTTGAACCAAAAAAACAGCAAAACAAAGAGATATACATACCGGACCCTGTTGGATACAAGAATCATTAAATAGTTTATAAGATCAGTTCGTTTAGAGAGTGAATTCATTGCCCAGAAAAGCCTTTGATCCATTATGTTCAGTCCTTCCTATAATACCTGCTGTGCCGCTGTGAGGTTATATAAAATTACTCTCCCCTCACTTCATGAAACTATACTGTAAACGAATTCCCATTGTAAAAAATATTAGAATCCCTTACGATTTCATATGAATCAAGAATAGACGGAAAGATACATATTGAAAGGAAGTCACGTTAATGGTTATACAAATGAAGGAATCCTTGCCGCTTTCCCCATCCAATGATCCTTGGGAAGCCTATATGGATGTAAAAGAGCATGGGAAAATGACACTCTCCAGTGTTGAGTTCACGACAACAACGCTTTGTAATATGCGGTGCAATCATTGTGCGGTAGGCTATACTCTGCAAAATAAAGATCCCGATGCACTCCCAATGGAACTTATCTTAAAAAGGCTTGATGAAATTCCACATCTTAGGACAATCAGCATAACGGGCGGCGAACCGATGATGTCCAGGAAATCGGTTGAGAATCACGTACTGCCGCTCTTGAAATATGCGCATTCCCGTGGTGTAAAAACTCAGATCAATTCCAATCTGACGCTTCCATATGAAAGATACAAGGCGATTGTTCCTTATTTGGATGTTCTGCACATTTCCCATAACTGGGGAACGGTCGAAGAATTTGCAGAGACCGGATTTGCCCGGATGGAGCGGAAACCCTCAGAGGAGCATCGCGCAAATTATTTTCATCGTATGGTAGAAAATTCGAAACGGCTTTCCAGCGAAGGGGTCATGGTATCCGCGGAAACGATGCTGAATGGAAGAACCTTTCCTTATCTGGAGAAAATACACGACCATATCATTGAGATGGGATGTACCAGACATGAGGTGCATCCTATGTATCCAGTGGATTTTGCCAAGAACTTAGAGACACTGAGTATGGAGGAAATGCGTGAGGCCATCAAGAGGCTGCTCGATCACCGAAATCAGGAAATCTGGATGCTGTTCGGAACCCTCCCGTTCTATCCATGCAGTTCATCAGCAGAAGAATTGGGGCTGTATCAACGTCTCCTGACAGAAAAAAATGTCACAGTGAGAAATGACCCCGATGGACGTTCCAGGTTGAACGTCAATATTTTTTCGGGAGACATCATCGTTACCGACTTTGGCGATGAACCAGGACTCGGCAACATACAAGATACATCATTGCCTGAAGCTTACGACCGCTGGAACCAAACCAAAACAGCACAGTCCTTGAACTGCCACTGCCCCGCAGTGAAATGCCTGGGCCCGAATGTACTCGTCAAAAACACGTACTATAAAGAAACTGACTTTGGAACACGGTCCGCCCAAATCGGGTAGTGACAGTCACACCCCGAGATTTGTCGAATATCAGCCATTAAAAAACATCCCCGCTGAGGAGCAGCGGGGATGTTTTTGTGCAGTGTCGCATTAACGCGCTAAAAGGGACAGTCCCTCTTAGTACGTTAATGCGTTAGTTTACTGAATTACTGTTCTGATTCCTCCATTTTAGAGAGGATTTCGTTGACTCTGGAAAGCATGGTGCCGCTGAATAAGATTGTGGCAATCAAGCTCAGCAAAGAGAAGAAGATCAAGACAACAAAATGATTTTCAGTACGCATAATTAACCTCCGCAATTGTCAGATGAGGTATATTATTCCAACCACCAAAAGTTTTATACCAAATTTTGTTCTTTCCTAAAGCTCCTTTTAAAGATCCGACATATTACGGGAAGTGACTGTCACCAGAGAAAATGTTTACCTCGGTAACTATTTTGTGTTATACTCAACTGCGGAATTGTTTACTTAGGTAATTAATTTGAGGTGTTAGAATTGGAAAAGAATACACATGAGTTATTTCATGCGGTCAATCAGCTTTCGAGACGGCTGACGAAGCATTTGAACGAAGCACTGGAACCTTACGGGCTTTACAGTGCACAGTGGTCTGTACTCTATATATTGAAGGAAAAAGGAACATTGACACAAAGGGAACTGTGTGAATATCTTGCGGTGGAAGCACCCCCGATGACCCGTACCATCCAACGGTTATTGAAACAAGGGTATATTCAACAGGTATCCAGCACTGAAGATAAGAGAAAGAAGTTCATTTCATTATCCTCGGAAGCAGAAGCTCAGTTTCCGATTTGGGAAAAAGCAGTTCTGAAGAAAAATGAGGATCTGTTAAATGATCTCCCGCTATCTACACAAGAAGCATTGAGGAATATCGTAACTGATTGGTTAAAACAGATTTAGAAAGAGGTCATGCATCATGAATGAAACTAGACCGCCGTTATGGACGCGGAACTTCATCGGTATCAGTATCAGTAATTTCTTTTTATTTATGACATTTTATTTTCTGCTCGTGACAATCCCGATCTTTGTGGTGGATCATCTGGGAGGGGAAAAGTCGCAAGCGGGCTTAATGATCACGGTCTTCCTGATCTCTGCTATAATTATCCGTCCCTTCTCGGGAAGATGGATTGAGAAATTCGGGAGCAGAATCATTCTCCTGTGTTCATTAGTCCTATTCTTTGGAGCAACATTGCTCTACTTCCTGGCGGACAGTGTCGGGATACTGCTGATGGTTCGATTCTTGCATGGAATCGGCTTTGGGATGGCAACAACAGCTGCAGGCTCGATTGCAGCCCTCACTGTTCCGGACTCCCGGAGAGGGGAAGGGATGGGATATTTCATCCTATCCACCAATTTCGCCATGGTTATTGGTCCGTTCCTTGGGTTGACGGCCCTGCAAAATTGGGGAGTGACGGCCATGCTGCAAATTGCCGGCGGAGCTGCATTTATAGGCCTCTTATCAGGATTGTTAATCTCCATTAAGGAAGATAAGAAGGATAAAGTGACACTGCCTCCGTTAAAACTGAAAGATGCGATCTTTGAGGTGAAGGCAATTCCGGTTGCTTTGACAGGTGCTTTTTTTGCCATTGTTTATTCATCGATCCTCTCCTTCGTTTCCGTCTATGCAGGAGAGTTGGGGCTAAGCCATGTGGCCAGCTATTTCTTTGTTGTGTACGCAGTGGTCCTCTTGCTTTCAAGGCCTTTTACTGGCAAGTGGTATGATCTCCACGGGCCTAACTTCATTGTATATCCTGCCATTGTCTTATTTGCGGCAGGGATGATCATTCTTGGTACTGCTGATTCAGCAGTTTTATTCCTGACTGCTGCAGCCTTTGCAGGATTGGGCTGGGGAACATTGTTTCCAACGTTCCAGACCATTGCTATTCAGGCAGCTCCTCCAAAAAGGGCAGCCATGGCAACCGCCACATTCCTATCGATTTTTGATATAGGAATCGGACTTGGCTCTTTCCTGGTCGGCCTGGCGGCAGCAAAAATCAGCTTTGGCAGTTTGTACACATACAGTACCGTATATGTACTTGGAGGGCTTCTCCTTTATTACTTCCTGCAAGGTCATAAACTGAAAAAAGGCAAAAGGAAAGAAGTTAATGCCGCTTAAAAAAGTCAGCTTTTACAGCTGGCTTTTTTGTTTGAAAACTTTTCCAATAAAATCACGAATTTCATGAATATACCAGTTTAAAGAGGGTATAACATTAAAAGTATTTATAAAGGAGGGCATTTTTTTGGCAGATAAGAACAAGGATACGAAAAAGTCTAACGAAAATCACGTTAATGATGATACGCTGACAACGCGTCAGGGCCATCCTGTTTTTGATAATCAAAACATCCGCACGATTGGCGACCGCGGGCCTGCAACACTTGAGAATTATCATTTTATCGAAAAGATTTCCCACTTTGACCGGGAAGAAGTGCCGGAGCGTGTTGTTCACGCACGCGGATCTGGAGCATTCGGTTATTTTGAAACGTATGGAAAAGCCGGGGATGAACCAGTAGAAAAGTATACCCGCGCAAAAGTATTCTCCGGGGCCGGGAAGAAAACCCCGTTAATGGTCCGTTTCTCTACAGTGGCAGGGGCCAAGGACTCTCCTGAAACAGCTCGTGATCCCCGCGGTTTTGCTGTGAAAATGTATACGGAAGACGGAAACTGGGACCTTGTTGGAAACAACCTGAAGATTTTCTTTATCCGTGATGCGATGAAGTTCCCTGATATGATTCACGCATTCAAAGCGGACCCAGCTTCCAATGTACCAAACCCTGAAAGAATGTTTGATTTCGTTTCCCGTACGCCGGAGGCAACCCATATGATTACATTCCTTTTCTCACCTTGGGGAATTCCAGCTACATACCGACACATGCAGGGATCTGGGGTTAATACTTACAAATGGGTGAATGCTGAAGGTGAAGCTGTTCTTGTGAAATACCACTGGGAACCAAAGCAGGGGATCCGCAACTTAACCCAAGACGAAGCGGATGAGATTCAGGCAAAGAACGTGGGGCACGCCACTCAGGACTTATATGAAGCGATAGAACGAGGCGATTATCCAGAATGGGAGCTGTTTGTTCAGATCATGGAAGACGGTTACCATGAGGAACTTGATTTTGATCCACTCGACGATACAAAATTATGGCCTGAAGATAAGTTCCCATGGCTGCCGGTGGGGCGTATGGTCCTTGATCGGAACCCGCAGGATTTCCATGCCGAGATTGAACAGGCTTCCTTCGGGACAGGTGTTCTAGTGGATGGAATGGATTTCTCGGATGATAAAATGCTCCAAGGCCGCACATTCTCTTATTCTGATACACAGCGTTACCGTGTCGGGGCAAACTATCTGAAGCTGCCTGTAAATGCGCCAAAATCACCTGTTCATACCAATCAGCAGCGAGGGCAGATGGATGTACGTGACCCGAAAGAATCCGGAGGAAATCCTCACATTAACTATGAGCCTTCCATGCTGGGCGGTTTCAAAGAAGCAGGCACGGAAGGCCGTGCACCGCATAGACCGACGTACAATGCAGCGGCTATGACTGCACCGATCGACCGTCCCAATAACTATGGACAGGCAGGGGACACTTATAGAAGCTTGGAAGATTGGGAGCGCGATGAATTGATTAAAAATCTGTCTGGTGCCCTTGCAATCTGTGATAAGAAAATACAGGATGCCATGATTGACCACTTCACACAGGCCGATGAGGACTATGGCCGCCGTGTGAAAGAAGGCGTCGAAATGAAAATGAAAGAAATGAAAGAGATGAAGGACGTTGAATTGGATAAAGTTCCTGGCCGTGAATCAGGAAAAACAAGATATGGCCAAGGTACACTGGCTGCAAATAAAGCAGCAGAGGATGCTTCGAAAAAAGGCCACGAAGCCGATCCATATTAATACTTTTCATAAAAACCCGCCATTCGGCGGGTTTTTTGATGCCCTGGTGACAGTCACACCCCGTTTTTTGTCGAAAGAAAAACACCTTGATAATATTTTTATGTAACATTTATTACAAAATTAAGAATACATTAAAAACATATAACAAACTTGTAAAATAAATGTTGCAAAGTGATTACAAGCAGTTGTATAATCTTCCTAAGATTCAAAATTTTTACAAAAAAGAAAAAATAAGGGGTGTCTGTATGAAAAAAAGGTTTTTGTCTTTACTGGCTTTGTTTCTGGTATTGAGTATGTTCCTGGTTGCCTGCAACGGTAACAATGGCGGCAACTCCAACTCAAACTCAAACGGAAATGAAAATGCAAATGGAAACGGAAATTCGAATGACCAAGGAACAAGCGAAGAACCAAGAGCACAAGTACTTAACTTGCTTGAAGGCTCGGAAATCCCTTCAATTGATTCCACATTGGCCACTGATACTGTTTCTTTTGATGTAATGAATAACGTCTTCGAAGGTCTTTACCGCCTTGGAGAAAATGATGAGCCAGTCTTGGGGATGGCAGCAGAAGAGCCGCAAGTTTCTGAAGATGGCAAAACCTACACCTTTAAGATCAGGGATGCAAAATGGTCAAATGGCGACCCTGTAACAGCAAAAGATTTTGAATACGCCTGGAAAAAGGCATTGAATCCTGAAACGGCTGCAGAATATGCATATATCATGTACGACATCAAGAATGCTGCAAAAGTCAATGGCGGTGAACTTCCTCTTGATGAACTAGGGGTAAAAGCATTAGATGATAAAACATTGGAAGTCCAGCTTGAGACAACAGTTCCATATTTCAAAGGACTGCTGACTTTTGCGACTTTCTATCCGCAAAATGAGGCTTACATTAACGAAGTGGGTGACCAATACGGTCTTGAAGCCAATACAGCCATCTACAATGGTCCATTTGTTCTTTCTGACTGGAAACATGAACAAAGCTTCCAATTCAAGAAGAATGCAGATTACTGGGATGCAGCAACTGTGAAGCTTGAAGAAGTCAACTTTAATATCGTTAAAGAAACAGCTACACGTGTTAATCTATATGAAACAGACAAAGCAGACGTAACAGGTCTTACTGCAGAGTTTGTTGATCAGTATAAAAACGATGCCAACTTTAAAACGAAGCTTAATACAGGGGTATATTTCTTGCGCTTGAATCAAAGGAATGAAGTGCTGGCAAATGAAAATGCACGAAAAGCCATTGACATGGGCTGGGATAAAGAAGGTATGGTGCAAGTTCTGTTGAATGACGGATCTGTTCCTGCTTACTTCCTTGTTCCAGGAGATTTCGTGGCCAGCCCGGATGGCCAGGATTATCGTGAGCAGAATGGCGACATGGGAGGATTCGATCCTAAAGAAGCCGCAAAACTTTGGGAAACTGCTTTGAAAGAGTTAGGGAAAGATAAAGTAGAGATGGAGCTGTTGAACTATGACAGCGATAATGCCAAAAAGATTGGGGAGTACATCAAGGAGCAGCTTGAAACAAACCTTAAAGGCCTAACAGTTTCCATTTCTCAGCAGCCGTTCAAACAAAAATTGGATTTGGAATCAAAAGGGGATTATGACTTCTCTTATGCGGGCTGGTCACCGGATTATCCAGATCCAATGACATTCCTTGACATGTTTGTAACGGATGGAGCTCATAATCAAATGGCTTATTCCAATAAAGAGTTTGATAAATTGATAGAAGATAGTAAGTCAACTCTACTTGCTGATCAGGCTGCCCGTTGGGAAGCAATGCTTGAAGCGGAAAAAATCTTATTGGAAGATCAGGCAATCAGCCCAATGTTCCAAGATGGATCTGCCTATCTTGAAAAAGAATATGTACACGGCATCCTTCGCCACAACTTTGCAGCGAACAATTCTTATAAATGGGCTTACATTGAGTAAAAGCTAACGAGGCACGCTCCGGTTCAATACTGGAGCGTGTTTTTTTTATTGTTCGTGAGAGTGAAATAGAAGGCTCTCTTCTCTTGAAAATAAAATGAAATTGGAATATAATGGCGTAATATTTATTTTTAAGGGGGGAGCCGGTTGAGACAGGATAGGGCGGTAGAAAGCATCTCCGAGAGCTTGAAGAAAGATGAACTGGTTCAGGCAGTCTTTTTAAAAGGTTCGATGGGAAGAGGGGAAAATGATGAGCATTCAGACGTCGACCTCTATGTCCTTGTAAAGGAGGAAGATGAAAGGGCATTTCTTGAAAGACGAGTGGATCATCTGAAGTCCTATAGGAATCTATTATTCTATGATGATATTTTCATTATCGCCCCGCAGATCATTGCGGTGTTTGATGATATGCTCCATGTTGATCTGTTTACTGTGACAGAGAAGAATTTTAAAGAGAAAGACTATTTCAAGGTCGTATATGATCCGGATAACCTCATGGGGAAGTATGAGGCGACACAGAATTTATTGTTATCCCCAGAGGAATTCTATGAGCTGGTAATCGATGTTCCCTGGTTTCTGTTTCAATACCGCAAAGCCTATAACAGAGGGAATAGTTTGTGGGGGATAGAGGTGCTTCAGCACTGCATGTTCAAGATGGCCAAGGTGCTCCTGCATAGGTACAGGCCGGAAAGGGCACAGCTGGGGATGAAGGCTCTGGAGGCGCAGCTTCCGGATGATATCTTGAAAGAAGTTAATGAAATCTATAACTCTATGAATCCGAAAAAGCATAAGCATGCAGCTGACCTGATCATCGATTTATATTCCAGGGAACTTAGCTGGATAGAGGAAAACCTTCCAGATGACAACGCCGTGATTTTTTTCCGGAAGATGGCGGAAAAAATAGAATAAGTGACCCTGAGTCACCAGCAAAGAGAAGCCTTTCCAAAGTGCTTCTCTTTGTTGTGTAAGGATGAAGCGGATCTATTTGAACTTTTTGTTATAAGTTAAGCAATTTATGAAACTTTTTAGGGCATACATTCGTGAATTAATAAGAGGATTTAATTTTTAACATAATTAGAGGAGGGGATGGATTTATGATAGACTTCCTTTTTGGACTTATTTTCTTAGCGGGCGTCTACTATTTGGTGAGATATCGGTTTAATTTAAAAAAGGCAGCCGAATCGGCACCGGCCGCACTGTATCCAAAGAGTAAGGAAGAGTTCTCGGGGATCCTTCTTCCTGGTGAGTGGCTGGAAATGGAGCCGCTCAATAAACAGTCCAAGTCTTATAGAGTGGTTAAGTGGGGGACTTATGCAGCCTTGGCAGTCCTCATGATCCTGTTGGGGGTTGTTCTTGCCACCGACTGGATGGAGCCCCAATTCTTCAGTTTTTCCTATATGTTTTTCATGATTCTGAGTGCCGTCCGGCATAGAGGGAACTTTTTTATTTTGCCAGAAGGAATCATACTGAATGCAAAATATTATTCGTTCTCAGAAATTAAATATTATGAGACTGAAAGAATCATTCGCTGGCATGAACTGTATGGTCTTGACGAGCGTGTTAATAAGGGTTATAAGCTGGACTTTAAAATAAAGAACAAACTGTTTCAACCAAGCTGTGTGGTCATTGAACATGAGGAGCAGCTCAACAAAATCGCGGGGCTGCTGAAAAAGCAGGGAGTCACCGGGGTAGAGAAAAAAACCTCATGATGAGTGACAGTCACGACCCGGTTTTTGTCGATTGATGTGAAGGAGGAGAATAAAGTGAACCCATTAATTTGGACCGTACTATTAATTTTGGCTTTGATAGTCTCTGGTATTTACGTTTACAGGAAAAGGAAGGCTGCGGGGATAACAGGGATCAAGACGGCCCTGACCTCCATCTGCTTTTACCTGATTGCAGTGACGAACCTGCTGGCCCTGTGGTTTGATTTCATCGGACTGGTCAGCTGGATGGTGACATTGATCCTGCTGATTGCCGGGGCTTACTTTACAAGATATTTACCGCCGCATAAAACGGAGGCGGAGTAATTGGACCGGGTGTGGCCTGCCGACACAATTCGGGTTGTGACTGTCACCAAAAACTAATTGTATATTTTTCCAACACGTTTTATAATAGTTTATGATTCTATATTTGAAAGGAGGTTCACCCTGTGATGAATGGTATCCCTGAAAGTAAGTCTGCAATGAAAATTTTTGATACTTTCCTTTTCAAAGGGACCAGTCTGCCCTTTTTTAAGTCGAGTTCAATAGTTTCATTGCATACCGCACAGGGTGAGCTTTTATAGATTTTTCCTCGTAACGATCAAATTGCGGGGAAAGTTTGAAGCCAAAAAGACACCTATCGTGGGATAGGTGTCTTTTCTATGAATAAAAACAGGGATACCACCTCTTCGCAGGGTGGCCGAAATCAGGAGGAGTAAAGATCATGAACTTGAATTTATCAATTTTTAAGAATAAAAGTTTTTTGTATTACTGGATCAGTACTTGGATTTCTTCATTGGGAGACTCCATTTTTGTCATAGCTCTCACATGGCTTCTTGTGGAAGAAACCCAGTCCCCATCAGTCGTGGGGACTTACCTGTTTATCTTGGGGGCATCAAAAATCCTGTTTGTTCTGGTGGGAGGTGTAATTGTCGACCGTATTGACCCCAAAAAATTACTTATCCAGTCAAACGTGCTGAGGGCCATCATCATCCTCGCCTTGGTCGTTTTGTTCGTGAATAAGGAGGCCATCTGGATTTTCTACATTATCGGTGCGGTGTTTGGGATGGTGGATTCCATAGCAGAACCAGCGGGAATCTCATTCAGGACGCGAATCGTCGAAAAGGAATACTATACCCAGTCGATGGGACTTCTAATGACTGCCGGGAATGTTTCAGCCGTGATTGGACCGATGATAGGTGCCGGGCTGGTTGCTATCGGCAGCACCAATTTTGCAATCATGGTAAACGCGGTAACGTTCCTCATCTCGGCACTATTATTGCTTCTGGTTAAAGCGGCAAAGCCAGAAGAAGAAACAGAAAGTGAACCTATGTGGAAAAGTGTGAAATCAGGATTTCATTATTTCGTGACGACCCCCATCATCACAACAATGGCTGTTTTTGCTTTCTTTGCCAATGCAGCTGTGGGGGCGACTTTTGTCAGCATCCCGTTTTTGGCGGATGAATTGAATTTCGGGGTCGAAGGTTTCGGGTTGATGAACACGGCAATTGGAATCGGCAGCGTTGCGGGAGCAGTATTGTTTTCTGTTTTTACAATAAAGAATCCCAAACCTTATATGACGCTGCTGACATGCTTCCTTCAGGGAATTGTCATCATGCTGATTGGGTTTACGGGAAATCTGTGGGTCATCATCACATTGATTGCCCTTATGGGTCTGCACGAAACAGCTGTCAATGTCATCGCTCCCAGCGTGAATCATACGATTATTCCGCCAAGGATTTTCGGCAGGGTCATCAGTGTCATGATTCTCGTTATGTCCGGGTCGGTCCCGATCGCCCAGGCAGCAGCTGGATGGATGATGGAGTGGACTGCGCCGCAGGATGTTTTCATCTATGGCGGACTTCTCGAAATGGGGGCGGCTCTGTTGACGTTTTCGCTTCCATTTGTCAGAAATTATGGAAGGGAAAGCAGTTTTTCTGCAGAACAATAGAGTAACAAGCATCTGTCACAGGTGAGCAGTTGCTGACAGGTTTGCGGGGCGGCATGGTGCTAAACTGAAGAAGCAAGGGGGAGTTGGGATGGAAATGCTGCTAAGGATGAATGAGTGTATCGATTACATCGAAGACAACCTTCAGCGAAAAATTGAACTGCAGGAACTAGCAAGGATTACGTATAGCAGCAAGTTCCATTTTCAAAGGATGTTCAGCATGCTGACAGGCTATACAGTGACAGAGTATATCAGAAAGCGCAGGCTGACAATGGCCGCACAGGAGCTTTCCAACACCGGCGCAAAAGTGATTGATGTGGCTCTTCGATACGGCTATGAAACGCCTGAATCTTTTTCTAAAGCTTTCAGGCGGGCGCACGGTGTTTCGCCATCCCAGGTGAGGGAACGGGAAGTTTCTTTGAAGGCATTCCCTCGCATCTCTTTTCAAATTCTGCTAAAAGGGGAGAAAGAAATGAATTACAGAATCGTTGAGAAAGAAAGCTTTAGAGTTGCGGGAATCGGCAGAAGGGTATCGACTGCCAATGGTGAAAACCATAAAGAAATTCCAAAATTCTGGGATGAAGTGAATGGGAAGGGCCTTGACAGGGAGATCTATGAGGCTGCGGGAGCTGAAGATATCCTGGGATTTTGTATGGAGTTTGATCATGCAGATGAAGAGTTCACTTATTTCATCGGTGCGGAAACAAATAAAGATCAGGCAAAGTTCGAGGTGAAGCAGATTCCGGCTGCGGCATACGCAGTGTTTGAATCAATCGGTCCGATGCCTCATGCCATTCAAAATGTATGGCAGCGCATCTATTCCGAGTGGTTCACGTCTACAGGCTACGAACATGGCGGCGGACCTGAATTCGAGCTGTATCCTCCAGGTAATGTTGACAGCGAGGACTACCGCTGTGAAGTCTGGATTCCAATTATGAAGAAATAAAAGTAAGGCTATCTCCAATGGGTAGTATTCCTGTGGAGATAGCCTTTTTATTTTCTATATCGTTTTTCCAGAATATATCGCTGCATCCCTTTTGTCAGATCGATTGCTTTTGATTCATGAACTTTTGCGGCGTCGGCCTCTCCCTTTTTATGAAGCAGCTCTGCTTTGACGGCTTCCTTCATCCATTCCTTCTTCAGCGTGGAGGCCAATTTCCCGGCATCATCCCATTGTCCTTCTTCTACTTTTAATAGAGCTTCATAGTATTGGCGCGCCGAAAGGTCCTTTATGTGTTGAATACTTTCCTTGACTGCTGCCAGGTTCTCTTGGTGGGCGGCATAGGCCACAGTGAAAACTGCTGTCATCTGCGGGCTCTTATACTTCTTTTTTAAAATGGAAAGGGCTTCTTCCATTTGATCTGTCTCGGAGTTAGCAAGGCTGAAATAAAATTGAAGAATTGGCTGCCTGGTTCGGCGTTTTAAGTATTCTCCTGTGTTACCGGTATTCCTTGAAAAATACATGTACCAGACAAAAGGAACGTAAATGATCAGAGTTACGGTTAAAAAAATCAACACCGCTGTCTTCCAAAATGGAATCTGCAAGATATCCGTCAGAAATCCAAGCAGGATGGCCGCGA
The DNA here is from genome assembly GCF_049177075.1 of Bacillus salacetis. Lineage (GTDB taxonomy): Bacteria > Bacillota > Bacilli > Bacillales > Bacillaceae_B > Rossellomorea > Rossellomorea salacetis_A. The sequence continues at coordinate 759,378 of NZ_CP185377.1, forward strand.
TGATGATAAGGATGTACTGCTTCTTGGAAAGCATATTCTTTCCTCCGCTCTTGTATATTTCTAAATTATTATAATGGATGAAGTGAAAAGGGGATATAAAAATTTTCAAACCCGTTTCCTTTATTTCTTGCTGTTAATCCTTTATCCTAAGGAAAAAGTTTGATAAAAGAGGTTAAAAATATGAAGCAGATATATAGTGATATCATACAGTTCCGCGGGACGCATTTTGATTTTGGATACATGCAGGGAGAGAAAATAAAAGATTCCCTCACTGTCATTAACAGGGAAAATCAATGGAAAGTCCGCAAGCCCCGTTTTTCGATAAAAATCGATGAAGTAAAACAGGCGGTAACCAAGTTCGCTCCGGGTGTCTGGGAGGAACTTCTTGGCCTGCAGGAAGCTCTTCAATGGCCGATGGAACGGGTTTTGAAGGAATTTGGTGGATACCGGCTTGACTATGTAAAATCCGGTTGTTCAATTCTGACGGGGGACAATTATCTGGTCCGTAATTATGACTACCATCCGAAAACATATGAAGGACGGTATACCTTTTACCAGCCAACCGACGGCCAGGGCTATGCCATCATCGGGCCGAGCCAACGGGTAACGGGACGAATGGATGGGATGAATGAAAAAGGTTTGTCCATCGGATACAACTTCATGCACCGAAAGAATCCCGGAGACGGTTTCATTTGCTGTATGATTGGCAGGTTGATCTTGGAGTCTTGCGCTGATGTTGAAGAAGCGGTTGCAATGCTGAAGGAAATTCCGCACCGCCATTCCTTCAGCTACATTGTCCATGATACCAGCAGTGAAACGTTTATCGTGGAGACTTCCCCTCGTGGTGTGCAGGTCCGTCAATCTAATGCCTGCACGAACCATTTTGAGATCATGGTGGAGGAAAACCGCAACCATTTGGTAGACTCCAAGCGCCGGCTTGAAGTTATGCGGCAAGGCGAAAGCAGTATCAACAATGCATCGGAAGCGTTCAGGCTGCTGAATGACAGTGATAAAGGAATCTTTTCTGACTTGTATGGAAGCTGGGCTGGGACCATCCATACATCTGCTTACTTCCCTAAAGAATTGAAAGCATGGTTTGCGCTGGGCGGTGATCGGGAACCTGTGGAGTTTGATTTCCGGAAATGGCTTCAGGGCGAAGACCTAGGGCTTGAACGGATCACAGGAGAAGTGGACACGGATATTCCATTTATCCATATGGACAAACATGGGGATTGGAGCAAAAGGTAGTTGATATTAAAAGGCCTGTCATTCTGAATTCAATCGGGAATGACAGGCTCTTTTTATAGATGAAAACCATTTATATACCCTTTATGAAAATACATAAACCTAATTGTGATCTAAAACATGTTTCTTTTCGTTAGCTTAGTAATAAGTTGAGCTGATGGTACTTATTGGCTATCCTTAAATCATCCAAGTCAAAATTTATTAGAGGAGTATTTATGACAGAAGCACTTAAGGATATTGAATTATATCAGAAAGTTTTGCATAACAAAGATTCCTCGGCACTGCGTCAGCTTTACCGAAAGTACGAAAAGCTGATCTATTCTTTTTCCTATAAAATGACGGGGAATCAAGAAGCAGCAGAAGAGGTGGTCCAGGAAGTCTTTATGAAGCTTTGGAAGAAGCATGCTCCATATGATGAAAGCAAAGGAAAGTTTTCTTCATGGCTTTTGACCATGACCAGGAACGCCTGCCTTGATGCACTGCGAAAATATAAAAAGCATGAGACTGTGGAGTACATTGAAAAGGATTCACTGCAGGTCACCTACGAAACACCTGAGGATATAGTTGAATGGAAAGAAAAAGGGACTGCTGTCCGAGAGTGCATTGCCCTTTTGAAAAAGGAGCAGCAGCATATCGTTCATCTGTTTTATTTTAAAGGAAAGACTCAGCAGGCTATTTCAAAGTCCATGGATACGCCGCTTGGTACGGTTAAAGGGAGGATCAGGCTTGCTTTAAAACATCTGCAGCAATGTCTGCAAGGGAAAGGAGGGAATTTTGAGTGAAGGAACAGCATTGTGACCGATTGCTTGATTATTACAATGAGCATTTGTCAGATACAGAGAGAAAAGATTTTGAGAAGCATCTGGCTGAATGTGATGAATGCAAGGAGAGTCTTCAACAGCTTCATGAACTTGAGGATTTTCTGCCTTATGTTTCTGAGCCAGTTGAGCCGCCAACAGAATTGGAGGAACGGGTGTTCAAAAATATCCTTGGTGAAGAAGCTGAAAAAGAAGCCTCCTTGCAGCCGCCGGCCCGAATAAGAAGAAGGTGGATCTTCCCTGCTGCAGCAGCCCTGCTGGCCGTATCGCTGCTGGGGAATGCTTACTTCATTACACAGCTCGAAGGTCAGAAAGAGACAGCGGGGATTCAGGAATCCATTCACCAAGTAGTAAAATATGCACAATTAGCAGCGGTAGAAGGTAATGCCAAGGGAACAGCAAGTATTGTGAAACAAGGTGATGAAACAAGACTGGTCGTGCAAGCTTCTGAACTGGAGAACCTGAGCGAAACCGAGGTATACCAGGTCTGGTTAATTAAGGACGAGAAGCCTGAACGTGCCGGTACATTTACTATAGAAGATGGAAACGGTTCTGTTATCTTCAATCTTAATGAGGAGTATGAGAATGTTGACTGGGATATGGTTGCCGTATCGCAGGAACCGGATGCCAACAGTCAACTTCCCCAAGGAAACATCGTTCTAGCTTCAGAACTATAGACTGAACGAAATATAGGAAGGAGCCCAGCACAACTTTTAATTGTGCTGGTTTTTTTTTTTTTATAAAAAGTGATCCAAATGAGATCGACCTGCGTTAGCTTTATGAAAATACAATTCTCCGGCCGGGAATTGAAAGGATTTCATTAAAAACATTTTCAAAAAAATGTGATCCAAATCAAGTGAATGTCCGTTAGCTTACTAGAAAAATAAAAAAAGAGGAGAGATACTAAATGAAAAAAAACTTACTTAAAAAAGTCGCAGCACCTGTATTAGGATTATCTTTACTTGTTCCAGCAGCAGCCCAGGCGGAGGGGGAGCCGACGGTTGTGACCCCGGCCTCCGATTTGCGGACAACGCTTGACCAGCTTTTATCGGAACACTTTGTCTTAGCGGTGGATGCGATGGTAAAAGACTACAATGATGCCCCGGATGAAAAACAGGCGTACGAGGCCTTGAAACAAAATGCATTGGATATGACACCAGCTATCGCTTCTGTTTATGGGGAAGAGGGAGCTGAAAAGTTCCAAGAGATTTTTGCGGGACATCTAGATTACTCAGATGATTTTGTAGAGGCAGCTCAATCCGGTGATGAAGAAGCCAGAAAGGCGGCAGAAGCGGAGGTGACTGAATTTGTCAATGAATTCTCTGCATTCCTTAACACTGCCACGGAGGGAAATCTTCCAGAAGATGCAGCAAAGGAAGTCCTCCGAGCCCATGAGAATGATGTTGTAGAAGCTTTTGATAATTATGTGGAAGAGGACTACAAAGGCTACTATGAAAACTTCATGGAAGGCTATGACCGAATGTTCGATATCAGTAAAGCATTGTCAGGAGCAATTGTGATGCAAATGCCTGACAAATTTGAAAACACAAAAGTCGATACGCCGGCAGCTGACCTGCGTTCCACTCTGAATAAATTGACTGCAGAACATTTTGCTTTGGCGGCGATGAGCATGCAAAAAGGAGTAAAAGGTGCTCCGGATTATGACATTGCCACTTGGGCGGAAGACATGAATACTGAGGATTATACAGCCGCTATCCAATCTATATATGGCGAAGAGGGTGCCATGCAATTCAAGAAACTTTGGACGAGTGACCATATCAATGCACAAGCTGAACTGGTTTCCGCAACAGTAGCGGGAGACGAAGCAGCGGCTAAGGAAGCACGCGAAAGCTTGACGATGTTCACGAAGGAATTTGGTGCCTTCCTTGCAGCTGCGACTGAAGGGAACCTTCCGGAAGAAGCCGCCGTTGATGCCCTAATGACACATGAAGACCAAGTGGTGAAAACGTTTGACAGTTATGTTGCTGAAGACTATGAAACAAGCACGCAAACTTTCCGTGAAGGATATGCCTTTACTTTTGGTATCGGGAAAGCCCTTGGTGATGCCATTGTAAAGCAAATGCCTGATGAATTTGCAGCATCTGAAATGCCGGAACAAATGCCGAACACGGGAATGGGCGGTTCCGCTGATAAACCAATGCCAATGACTGCATGGATCACTTTTGCAGCAGCCGTACTTCTTGCTGGAGGGTATTTAATCAAAAGTAAATTCACAAGCCAGCAATAATCCATAAAGAGAAGGGCGTTCCCGCTCTTCTCTTTTCCTATAATAAATGGAGGTGAAGTTCAGATGAAAAAACGTATGATGATCATTGCATTAATAATACTTCTTGCAGCCGGAGCTGTCGGGTTTCAGGTGTTAGCCCGGGATGAAACGAGCAAAACTCCAAAAGAGGAGTCTGTTGAAAAGGAAAAAGCAGCTGTTAAAGAAGCAACTTCAGATGAGGGCAGGCAGGCGGCGCAGCAAGAGGAGGAATTTGTTCTTCTTGACTCTTTAAAAAAGAAAAAGGATGAGTTGGAGAGGAAACTAGAGATTCAAGAAGAGGGAATTACGCCTGTAAGAATCAAGATTCCAAGTATGAATATCGATACAGAGGTCATACCTGTCGGCTTGCTCGACAACGGAGAAATGGAAGTGCCAAAGGGAACTGAGGTCACTGGATGGTATAGCAAAGGATTTCAGCCAGGGGCAAAAGGGAACGCTGTTATAGCCGGTCATGTTGACAGCAAGGAAGGCCCTGCGGTGTTCTTCTATCTTAAGAATTTAGCAATCGGTGAAAAGATTATAGTAACAGATACAAATGGTGTGGAAAAAACGTTCATTGTAAAAGAGAAAGAAAGTTATAAAGCCGAGGAAGCACCGATCGAGAAAATATTCGGGCCGGATGATGAACGAAACCTTAATCTAATTACGTGTACAGGGACCTTTAATTATGATGACCACTTGTATCCGGACCGTCTTGTTATCTATACAGAACTTTTAAATCAATCCGGGGAACAACTTCTTCCACAGCCATCCGCTCCTGCACATGTGGAATATGACCTTGGCTCGATCTCCTGGCATGCAGTCAAGAATGATAATATTATGGGATACAGAGTTTATAAAAAAGGACCAAGTGATGAGAAGTTCAAACACCTGGCGAGCATTTCAGATCATGAGCGGAAAAACTTCTATGATGATAATGCCGAAAAGGGGACACAGTACTATGTTACATCTGTTACTATTGCGGGAACTGAATCTGAAGCCTCTAAAATCGTCGAGTCCTGATAGAAGGGCCTTCGACAAATACCGGGGCGTGACTGTCACGCCCTGAATGCCGTGAACTAGGCGGATAGAGTTGATTACTCTGAATGGGAGAAAGAAATGGCCATGGAGGAGCTGGAAAACAGAATCTCCAATTAACGTTATGGATTCTTAGGATACCGGCTTGAAAATCTTTTTCTTTGAGTATGCGACAATTGGTTTCTCGATAAAGGAATGCACCAGGCATCCAACCCCTGTAATCATGGCCAATAATAAAATGCTTACAGCCGGTCCCCCAATCAGTTCAAACAGCCCAATTTTATAAAAGATATGGGAAAACGTATTGAGCGGCAGGTTGTGTGCCAGGTAAATGGACAGGGAGGCATTTCCCAGATAATACAAAGACTTGTGCAATGAGATCTCTTTCTGTATATCGATCGAGGCCAAGCCGAATATAATCAGGGCTGATGCCAGGCCGGTACCGATATCGAAACTGATGTTGACCGCCTGCTGATATTCATTCCACCACAACAGAGGAAAAGTGATGAAGCCTAAACTGGCAGTGAGTATAGAGAGCGGCTGATTCAATTTAATCCTGGTCAATAAATAGGCACATAATATTCCGGCCAGGAAAATCAGGTTGTATTGGTAAAAGAAGAAATAAGTAATCTTTTCGGCTGACCAGAAAAGATCTGTCATAAAGCCGATGCTTATCAGCCCCCACACCGAAAGAATGACGGCCGGGATGATTCTTTTAGAAAGAAAAAACAACGCAAAAATAAGATAAAAATAAACAGTGTAGACCAGTGACCAGGCAATATCCAGAATTGGTTCAGTACCTTGAGGATGCGGCAGAAGCAGGAGGGAATGGATAACCGAATCATAGTCTATCTTATTTTCCAGACCCAGAAAAGGAAATAGAAGCAGTGTTGGGAGAGCGATTAAAGTAAGCACCCAATACAGCGGATAAATCCTGATGAATCTGTTCAATAAATATTTCTTCAATTCTCCCGACTGTCCAAACTTTTCCTTGTAAATATAAAAAAGCATAAACCCCGATAAAGCAAAGAAATAATTGACTCCCCCGGACACAGGGAGAGTACTCATCTTCAGTAAATCATAATCCCAGTACCCCTTCATGTTTGCGGACACATGAAAGAGCATGACCAGAACCGGGACAAGTGCCCGTGAAAATTGTATCAAAATCAATTTCCTTCTCATTTTAAATCCGCCTTTCTGATATCGAGGACAGACATCCAGGCCTGCCAGGATTGATTCTGATCAGACCAGGTATATCTATCCTCATAAATTCAATCTCTAAGCAAGGAAGTCTAATCGGGCAGCTTAACGTTTCCGGAACGCGTTAGTTTATTCCAGCCGATCAGAACGCCCTTTGCAGCATAGGCAAAGGCTTTCCAGACAGTAAATGTGAGCAGTTGACGATAGACAATCCGCTGGACAATAAGCAGTATAAGAGGTCTTTTGCTGATCCCTTCCAAGTGAAATGCATAAACTGCGACAAAAAGGTCAATCAGGAAAAAGAGAATATAGTAAGTGATGATCTTAGGTGTATCGCCGAATAACCCAATCAGGAAAACAATATCGATGAGAGGGGCGAAAGCTGAAAAGATATATTGCGACCACATATAGGGAAGGCCGACAAACCCAAGTCCTTTTTGTTTGGGATTGAAGAAAGCACTGGAATGCTTCCATAAGCACTGCAGTATGCCATATGACCAGCGGAATCGCTGTTTGACAAAGCTTCTGACCGTTTCCGGTGCTTCTGTATAGGCTTTTGCTGACGGTTCATAATTAATTTGATAACCCATTCGCAAAAGTTTCAGTGTAATATCCGTATCTTCAGCAAGGGTGTCTTCTTCAAAGAAATCAGCTTCCGCAATGGCACTTTTCCGCCATGCTCCTACAGCTCCTGGGACGACTGTAATGGAATTCAATTCTTGAAAGGCCCTCTTTTCAAGGTTGAAGCCTGTTACGTATTCAATATGCTGCCACAGGGTGATTACGTTTCGGATGTTCCCGATCCGCACATTACCGGACACACCCGCAACCTTTTCATCTTTAAAGTGGTTGACCAGGAGGGAAATGGTGTCAGGTACGATAGAGGTATCAGCGTCCAGTGTAACGATGATTTCTCCTCTGGCTTTTAAGAACCCGTAGTTGATGGCTGCTGTCTTTCCTTCATTGACTTTAACTGTCTGCCGAACCCGGATGTTGTTTTTTGAAATTTTTTTAACCACTTCAGCTGTGTGATCGGTCGACCCGTCATTAATCACAATTACTTCGAAATTGCGGTAATGGCTTCTCAAGATGGACTGCAGTGTTTTTTCAATAACGGCTTCTTCATTGTAGGCGGGAATGATGACACTGACGAATGGAGGGTAGGGAGAAGGCTTGTGATTGGATTTTTGTCTGCTGTGTTTATAGCTGAATGTAAATAGGAGGATTAAGCGCAAAATTCCTAAAATGATGCCTAACGAGAAAAAGAATATACAGAAGTTGATGAGCCATATAAAGAGCGTGTTGGCAATCTTATAAAAGAACATATAAGGAAAGATCTCATCTTCGACAGGAGGCATTAAACTGGTTTGCTCCTTGTTGATCAGGTCGGCTGTTGTCACAAACGTATATCCCTCATCCTTTAGCACTTTAATGATTTTTGGGAGTGCCTCCACGGTTGCTGAACGGTCCCCTCCGGAATCATGAAGGAGCACGATGTTTCCATCTGATAGGTTATTCAGAAGCCTGTTCACAATGTTTTTGGTTGAATCAGCATACCAATCTTTGGGATCGATATACGATCCGACCATGGTGTAGCCCATTTCTTGAGCTTGGAGGTAAGGCAGTAAATCTTCCGGGCTGTCTTCATCAAGATCGGTTGTATAAGGAGGCCGGTATAAAATGGACGAATGGCCGGTGACCTGCTGGATCAGCCTCTGTGTGGAATTCAACTCCGCTTGAAGAGTGGCTGGGCTATCTTCTGTTATATTCGAATGACTGAAGGTGTGATTGCCGATTTCATGTCCCTCACGGTGAATCCGCTGCAGGATTTCTGGGTGAAGGGCAGCTTGGCGGCCGACAACAAAGAACGATGCCCGGACTTGCTCTTTGCTTAAAATATCAAGAATCTTAGGGGTGTAGGCAGGATCAGGTCCATCATCGAAAGAGAGGACAATTTTTTTATTCTGATTCCCGCCGGATTTTTCAATGTAGTAAGGCAGTGGGTATTTCTCATAAGTTTCATTGTTAATGTAGCCATCAGTGTTGAGATGTACCGTCCTTTTCCCTTGCTGGGACCGGTTTGAAAGGCGGATGACTTCTCCGCTGCCCATTTCAATGACTGGTATGGGGTTCTCCATGGAATGTAACTTGTGGGTACCCTCTTCCATTGCTGAAGTGTCTGGAATGTACTTCCATAAACCAGAATCCTCATGTCCCAGCTGGTCCACTGCTATTCCTTTAACACCTTGGGACAGTGCCAGTTTGATTATATTGTAGGAGGTGGCAGCGTCTAAAAACCAAATGATGTGGGGAACATTGTCTTTTGTATACCTGAGATAAGGATTCATACTTACGGGATCCCACTGCGATTTAAGCCCTGAAGATGCAGCAGTCTTCATGACTTCATGGAACATCAGGCAGTTGACCATTTCCTGGCTGCTTGAATCCCATTCATAGCTTTCATTGTTTAACGATACGACCATTTTTTCCGGCGGGACAGGGATTTGCTCTACAATTTGCTGTACCCACCCGAGCGGTGCAACAGGTTCGGGTTCTTCCATAACAGCGAGTTCCTTAAAGAGCTTGACGATTATCCTGTCCGACGAGTTTGTGAGATTCCGATAGTCATATGCTTCATTTTCAGGGGGAACAGTCACTGTGACCTCGAGTCCGTTTGCGTGAAAAAGTTCATATAGCTCTGAAATTAAAGCAGTGAAAGATTCTTTATCATTTACCCTCAAATCTTTAAAGTCAATGTTGATGCCGGAATAGTTGCCAGCTTTGACCTTATGATAAAGAGTTTCAATCAGGGCACTCCTTGAATCCGCTGATCCCAAAAGCCTGGGAAGGCCAGTTTCACCTGCATTCTCGCTCAATGATAAACGCGGCATAATGGCGACTCCGTTTTCTTTTGCTAGATTGATAACCTCCGTTTCTTTGTTTGTTTGCAGGTTCAATTCTGAATCAAGCCAATACCAGTCAGGGATCAGGACACCAATGGAATCAATATTCAGGTCTAGTGATTGTCTGCTGATGGGGCTGCCTGAAAGGTAAAACCCATAAATTTCTTCCCGGGGGATTTTAACTGGTGATTTCAAGTCACTTGGTCCAAATTGTATCTGGTTTGTTTGGACCGTTTTTATAGGTTCAGAGATTGGTTTGATCACTGGAGATTCTTTAAAGTCTGTTTGAGGAAGCACGGGATTATGAAAAAGTCCATGTCCCGCTGCTGATAGAACAATAGACAAAAGGACGAATAGAGAGATGGTGATTATCCAGATTCTCTTCCAGCGCTTCCCGGATCCATCTTGAAAAATGAATTTCTTCTCTTGGTTTCTCCATTTCTTCCTAAACATAGTTAGATCCTCTCCCTGGTGAGTTCGTTTCATGAAGTAATTTCTAAATAAATCCAAAAAAGTAGTACATTAATACCGTATGTAATTCTTCCCATTCATGAGTAAGGAAAGAGCCCTCTAAAATACTTATACAGGGCCTAAAATTCCGGGTATCGGGTATTTGTTGAATCATTTAGGCTGGATGAGCCTATTCGTCAAGGAGTGCCATTATTTGTATGTATAGGGAGGAACCCGCTGTCATTCATCCAGAACGATTGATGATATAATAGAAGGAATAGGGAGGGTGGGAATATCATTTTATGAATGATCAATTACTTAATATAAAGACAGAGTCAGTCCAAAAGGCGGCCTACGCATCTCAGCACTATAATCGATATGAGCCGACTCCTTATCCTGTTTTGGACAGACTGTTTGAGTTCGTCGAGTTCGAAGACAGCGACAGAGTGGTGGATTTTGGCTGCGGGACGGGCAGGTTGAATTTCTATCTTCATTACCGATTTCAACCTACTGTCATCGGTGTCGAAATGAATGAGTTTTACTATAGGGAAGCTTTGGAGAACCGGAAGAATTATTTAAGTAAATTCAATCTCGATGGGGAACAGGTCCAGTTCGAAAATTGCCTTGCCCAAAATTATGGGATTCATCCTGAGGACAATGTCTTTTATTTTTTCAACCCGTTTTCAGTCCGGATTTTCATCTCTGTCATTAATAACATCCTGCAGTCTTTTGAAGAGAGGAACCGGGACATGCAGCTGGTTTTGTACTATGCACCAGAGGATTATGTCTTTTTTCTGGAAAACCAGACCGCTTTCCGGATGGAAAAAGAGATTGTCCTGCCCGGAAACGAATATGAAAAGATCCTAATATACAGCCTGAGATAACAGGCTCCAAATAGAGAGGTAGATTAACTTGTTTAAAGATATTAGCATCGATGAACTTTTAGGCCTGGACAGAAAAAAATTCACATTGGTGGATGTCCGGTCACCTTCTGAGTACGAAGAAATGACGATTCCAGGAAGCATCAATATACCCGTTTTCAATGATGAGGAAAGGGCGGAGGTCGGGACGCTTTATAAACAGGTGAACCCGGAAATCGCCAAAGAACGGGGCCTCGAGATTTTTGCTGCTAAGCTGCCGGAATTCATTAAGACGTTTCGGCAAACTGAAGGAGAAAAGGTGGTTTTCTGCTGGCGCGGAGGCATGCGAAGCAAATCGGCTGCCACGATGCTCGACCTGATGGGGATAAAAGCTTTCCGTCTGCAAGGCGGAGTCCGGATGTACCGTCAATGGGTTCTTGAGAGGTTAGATAACCTGGACCTCAGCGGTGAAGTCTTAATCCTAAACGGCGGCACAGGCACAGGAAAAACGACGATCCTTAACCGGTTAAAGGAAAAAGGGATGCCGGTCCTTGATTTAGAAGGGATGGCCGGCCACCGGGGATCCGTGTTCGGACATATCGGGACACACCCCAATACCCAGAAGAAATTTGATTCTCTGCTTGTGCAGGAAGTTCAATCATTGCAAAGTTCTCCCTTCGTCCTTTTTGAAGCGGAAAGCAAGCGTATCGGCAAGGTGATGGTGCCTGAATACCTTCTTCGGAAAAAAGAGCAGGGAACTCACATTATCTTGAAAATGCCGATGGAACAAAGAGTGAAGCATATCCTTGAAGAGTACAAGCTGCAAGAGCATCATGAAGAGTTCTTAGCTGCGTTTGAGAGGATCAAGAAGCATATCCATACACCGATTGCGGCCGAAATTCAGGAGTATATCGAGGCGCATGATTATCAAAATGCGCTGCCCATGCTTTTGGAATACTATTACGATCCCAAGTACCAGCATTCCGCAAAACAATATCCAGAGGATCAAAGGATAGTACTTGAAGTCAATGATATTGATGAAGCAGTAGAGGCGGTAATGTCCATTCTTCCTGAAGTGAGCAAGACCGTGCATCAGAGGTTATAAGTGAGTCTTTTGAAAATACTGTAATTTAATGTAAGAAAGGGTTATAGTAGTTTAATAGATGAAATTTTTAAAAGGGGTTTGAGGATGAAACGGGTTTTGAAGTGGGGCGGCATGATCATCGTTCTCCTGTTGATCATATTTATCGGTGCCGGAAATTATTTTTACAATGTTGCCATTAATCGAAGTCATGAGGCTGTAGATTTATACGGAGGCTCGGAAACGGCCAGTGCTTTGGTTGATGAAGAAGAACAGCTGCGTAAGCTGGAAGAAGTACTGAAATGGACTGAAGAACAGACTTTTGAAACCGTTGAAGTGAAGTCACATGACGGGCTGACCCTGAGTGCAGTACTGCTGAAGAGCGAGGAGCCTTCAGGGAAGGCGGTCATTTTGGCTCACGGCTATAAAGGAAGCAGCGAACAGATGCCCGGAATCACGAAATTTTACCATGATCTGGGGTATGATGTCCTGAAGCCTGACGCCAGGGGCCATGGGAAAAGTGAAGGCAGTTATATCGGTTATGGATGGGATGACCGCAAAGATTATAAGAGATGGGTCAATCTATTAATCAATGAATATGAGGCTGAAGAAATCTATCTGCATGGCTTTTCCATGGGGGCCGCAACAGTCCTGATGACGAGCGGAGAAGAACTTCCTTCCGAGGTAAAAGGGATTATTGCGGACAGTGGTTATACAACGGTTGAGGAGGAACTGGCCCATCAACTGAAATATTTATATCATCTGCCGGCGTTTCCTTTGATGGAAATTACGAGTGCCGTCACAAAGGTGAGAGCAGGCTACACGTTTTCTGAGGCTTCCGCCGTTGAGCAGGTTAAAAAGAATACAAGGCCGTTGTTCATCATCCATGGAGATCAAGACGAACTTGTCCCAACGGAAATGGCCGATGTTCTTTACGGGGCAGCAACAAGTGAGAAGGAACTCTGGATAGTGCCTGGAGCGGGGCACACAGATGCTTATACGGTTGCCGAAGAAGAGTATCAAAAACGTTTGAAAGCATTTTTAGGAGAGTGACCATCACTATCTAAAAGGAGGAGTACATATTGAGCGTAAATAAGACTTTGCTAGAGGCATTCAAGGAAACACCATATAAAACAAATGGGCATGGGAGCCGGAATGCGGCAGTGCTGAAAGAAGCGTTCGAACATGTTGCTTCTGAAACCGAGAGCGACATGTATGGAACGGGTAAGGTAATCGAAGACTTCCAGACTGAGATGGCCGAAATGCTTGGAAAAGAAGCTTCCGTGTTTTTCCCAAGCGGGACGATGGCCCAGCAGATTGCTTTGAGGATCTGGTGTGATGAAAAGGAATTAAAGAAGGCTGCCTATCATCCATTATCCCACTTAGAGATTCATGAAGAAGACGGAATCAAGGAGCTTCATGGCATCGAAACAGTTTTACTCGCGGATAAGGACAGGGTGATTACCCTTGAGGATATCCAGAACATGAAAGAAGAAGTGGCAGTGATCCTGCTGGAATTGCCTCAGCGTGAAATCGGGGGCCAGCTTCCGGAGTTCGAAACACTGCAATCCATTTCCAAGTATTGCAGAGAAAAGGGGATCAAACTTCATCTTGATGGAGCCAGGCTGCTGGAAGTCCTTCCGTATTATCGAAAGTCAGCGTCTGAAGTGTGCAGCCTCTTTGACAGTGTGTATATTTCCGTTTATAAAGGGATTGGCGGGATTGCCGGAGCTGTCCTGGCGGGGGGCGAAGAGTTTATTAAGAAATCGAAAGTGTGGAAGAGACGCCATGGCGGAGACCTGATCAGCCTCTATCCATACATTATCAGCGCAGACTATTACCTGGATCAGAGGGCTGGCAAGATGGAGCAGTATTATCATAACGCGGTAGAGTTTGCCCATCTCTATAATGAATGTGAAAAAGTATCCACACTTCCAGAAGTGCCGGTATCAAATATGTTTCATGTCCATTATGCTGCTGCCAAGGAAACGCTGGAACCTATCCTGATCGATGTGTATGAAAAAACAGGCGTCGGCTTAAGCGGTTATGTAAGAGAAACAGGGGAGGCTTCCTGTTATTACGAAGTCAGTATCGGGGATCTTTACGATACAATCCCTAAGGAAAAGTTAAAAGAAGCATTCACATTGCTGAATGAGAACTTAAAACAGATATAGAAAGAGTGGGAGCGGCCGTATATGGCCGCTCCTTTTTGATTTCCCTCTCTACACCTTAAGTCTTAGTTATAATTAAATCCCTGGTGCGTTTTACCAATCACAGTATTTGAGTATCATTGAAGTATAAACAGAGTGATTGGGAGGAAACAAAAATGAAAAAACAAATATTAGCTGGGGCAATATTGAGTTCAGTATTAGTGATATCGACAGGATGCAGTCCTTTTGAATCTGTTACCTTTGGAAAAGGGGACGTGAATGAGTATAAAGTGGAAGTAGCAAAAGATTCAGCAAAGGAATTGGAAGTCGATCTGCGGCTTGGTGCTGGGGAAATGAATGTATCCGGCGGTGCTGATGAATGGGTGACGGGGGACATAGAATACAATAATGAAGACATGGAGCCGGACGTAAAGTATGACCTCAATGGCGGCAGGGGAGACATTGTCATCAAGCAGAAGAAGAATCTGAATGTAAGTGTCGGCTTTGGCAATATGAAAAATGGCTGGGACCTTCAGTTGAACAATGATGTTCCCATTGACCTGCGTGTAGAATCAGGGGCATCGGATACCAACCTTGACTTAAGCGGTCTGCAGTTAACAGATCTGAAAGTGGATGCCGGTGTCGGGGATGTCGAAGTGGATCTCAGCGGAGACTGGAAAGAAAGTTTCAATGTCGACATTAACACAGGTGTTGGTGAAACAACGGTCATCCTTCCTGAATCAGTTGGAGTCCAAATTAAATCTGAAGAAGGAATAGGGACAGCAAACTTTGACGGATTCACCTCCAGCGGCAATAACACATATGTAAATGATGCGTTCGAGACGGCAGATGTGCAGATTACAGTGAATGTGGAGACGGGTGTCGGTGAAGTGAACTTTGAATTAGAGTAAACAAGAACATCCGGGGGCTCCCCTGGGTGTTTTTTGGTTTGTTGTATGGGTCTGAAGCTGCACGTAAAGCCGCGGTAGGATAATGGTAAGATTGGCCGCTAAACAACTTATTATAAAGGAAAATCCTGCGAGTAATGGGGTGATTAGGATGTAAACCCCCTGTTATAGGAGGGAGCCCAGCGAGTAATGGTGTGATTAGGGTGTAAACACCCCATTATAAACGGAAGTCCTGCGAGTAATGGGGTGATTAGGATGTAAACACCCTGTTATAGGAGGGAGCCCAGCGAGTAATGGTGTGATTAGGGTGTAAACACCCTGTTATAGGAGGGAGCCCAGCGAGTAATGGTGTGATTAGGGTGTAAACACCCTGTTATAGGAGGGAGCCCAGCGAGTAATGGGGTGATTAGGGTGTAAACACCCCATTATAAACGGGAGTCCTGCGAGTAATGGGGTGATTAGGATGTAAACACCCATTATAAAAGGGAACCGCTCGAGTAGAAGGGTGATTAGGATGTAATCTCTAAATGATTATTTTTCATTCATGAGGTTGATTGGAGCGGAAGGTGTGCGACCTCCTGCGGGACTAGCGGGACAGGTGAGACCCCGCAGGCGAATCTAGCTTCAGCGGCCAGAGACTAGCAGATTTCGGTCTCCTTCCTTGCGATAAGTCATCATCAACTCACGTTGTTCGTTGTGATTCCTTTATCTCATACAGGAGCCCTCCAATCTGTACGTCGCTAACCGGCCGCTTACCCTTTATATGCAGCCGAGGAGGCTCACCGCCCGCCCCGCGGAGTCGCACATCTGGAGCGGAAATCAACAAACGCTTTCAAGTTCCGCCCCATTATAAAGGAAAAACCCCCAAGTAATAGGTGGATTAGAATCCGCCCCAGCTTGAATTCCACAATGTACATATCGGTTACAGGGCTCCAAAAAGTGCGGTATAATAGGATTATTCTTATTAATCAAACGTTTGATTAACAGCAGTGGGAAGGTTTTTTATGAGCGAGAAGAAAAAAGTTTTAGAATCCGATCTGTATAAGCCTATTCAAAAACACTTTGTGAAAGAGGGCTATAAGGTAAACGGAGAAGTGAAGGATTGTGATCTTACAGCCGTAAAGGGTGAAGACTTAATCATCGTGGAGCTTAAGCTGAATTTGACGGTCGACTTGCTGATACAGGCAACCAAGCGCCAAAGGCTCACAGATCTTGTTTACATTGCGATTCCGCGGCCGAAGAATATGAGATCAAGGCGCTGGAAGGATCTCTGCCATTTGGTCCGCAGGCTTGAACTGGGACTCATTACGGTTTCGGTGGCAAATAAGATCCCTAAGCTCCAGTTTATCCAGCACCCGGAACCATTCGACCTTGTGAAAAGCAAAAGCGGCGGCAGCCGGAAAAGAAAAGCACTCTTAGCTGAAATAGAAGGCAGAAGTGCTGACTATAATATTGGCGGGAGCAGTAAGACCAAAATTATGACAGCGTATAAAGAATCCTGTATCATGATTGCCTGCTGCCTGGATGAATACGGGCAGATGGCTCCAAAGGATCTTATTAAACTCGGGACCGGAAATAAAACACAGTCCATCTTAAGCAAGAATTACTACAGGTGGTTCGAACGCGTCGAGCGGGGGATCTATCGAATCACGGATAAAGGAAAGAAGGACCTGAAGGAATATCCTGAACTTACGAGCCATTATTTAAATGAGATAACAAAGTATAAAGAGAATGTTGAGAGTTAAGAATATTGCATCAGGGTCTAATTACCTATATAATGAAAGTGTAAATAATTTCAAATTATATTTGATAAGGGCAAACCCATCGAAAGGTGGCGACGCAAAGCTATAGGGGCTAAAGTCTAAGAGACAATGCCAGCCAGCTGCCGGATTTTTACTTGTCTTAAAGACTGTTCCGGGGAGGAATGGTCTTTTTTGTCATTCCGGTTATTTGACTTTATTAAGGAAAATAGGAGTGCATCATGAGTTTAAAGCTATCTGATATTATTACTGAAGGTAAGTTTTGGAATGTTTTTCAGCCGGTCTATGAAATCAGCAGCAACAGCTTGATAGGATACGAAAGTTTGTTTCGCTGTGATTTTGCCTCCAACCCGGAGCTGGTATTTTATCACGCCAAGAAAACAGGTATTCTATATGAATTGGATACGGCCGCCATCAAGCGGTCAATCAATGTTTTCAATGATTACTTCTTACAGAAAAACATGAGCTTTCCGTACCTTTCGGTCAATCTCTATCCCTCAACCATCAAGCACCCTTTTTTTGTCCAATTTTTACATAAACTGCTGGAAGATGTGAAACTTCCTCCTGAAAAAGTGGTATTGGAGATCAATGAAGCAGAGCAGAATGACGATTTTGTCAAATTCAGGAATGTGCTTTATGAATTGAAGTCACAAGGGTTTTTAATCGCAATGGATGACTTGGGAAAAGGAAATTCTTCGTTGAAAATGGTCCTGGAGCTCGAACCGCAGATCCTCAAGATTGACCGCTATTTTTCACAAGAATTATCAACGAATACGAAAAAACAACGGCTGCTTGAAGCAATTGTTGAGTTTACGAAAGATGAAACGAGTTTCATATTGGAAGGCATCGAAACGGAAGAAGATCTGAATGCCGCTAAGAATATCGGAATACAATTGGCCCAGGGTTATTTCCTTGGCAGGCCGGAAAAATTGGAAGACTGCGACAGACAGCTGAAAAAAGTCATCTCTTCTTATAATTTGTAATAAGGAGGTTCGCCATGGAAGCATGGATGTTTATAGCGGGCATTGCAGCAGGAATATCGCTTTTTAAAGGTTATGATTTTATCAAGAACTCAGAGGCGAGGGAAAATGAAAAAAGGATATTCCAGCTTGTCGAAAGGTCCAGGGACATCATTTACTACTGCGAAACGAAACCGGTACTGAAGTTTAAGTATTTAAGTCCCTCTATCGACAGCCTTTTAGGGTATGGTATCCAGGGCCGCGGCATGGTGGATGCCGAAATCTGCAGGGAAATCATCCACCCGGATGACAGGACTATTTTAGAAGAAAAACTATCGGGTGCACTGGACTACAGCCAGCCGATCATCCAAAGGTGGAGAGATACCGAGGGCAACTATAAATACTTCGAAGAGTTTGCTACGCCCATTTATAAAAATGGTGAAATGACTGCCATTCAAGGTGTCATACGCAACATAGATGAGAAAGTCCTTTTGCAGGAAGAACTGGTGTACAAAGCGCATCATGATGGCTTGACAGGATTATATAACAGGCTCTATTTTGAAAATGAATCCAGCCTGCTTGATGAATCTGACGACTGCCCGGTGGCTTTGCTGCTTTGTGACTTGGATGAGCTGAAATATTATAACGATACTCATGGACACAGGACCGGGGATGAACTGATAAAAGAAACAAGCAAGATTCTCAAGACCCTGCAAAACGAGCAAATCATTGTCTCAAGAATTGGCGGGGACGAGTTTGCGATATTGATTAAGGATCCCGAAAGATATCACCCGGAAGAAATGAAAACAACCATTCACCAGAAGATAGCCAGCTATAATCGTTTCAGCCACAACATCAAAGTCATGCTTTCCATAGGTTATGCCTCGTGTCCGTCTTCCATTGGCAGGATGAATGAGCTTTACACATCAGCTGATAAAAACATGTATCAAGAAAAACGGGGAAAGAAAAAGGTGTTTAACTGACAAGTTCTTTACAAGAAAAGAAGGCCGAAAGCGGCCTTCTTTTTTATACTTATAGTCCCAGTGAGATGTATTTTACTTCCAAGTACTCTTCGATTCCATGGTGTCCGCCTTCACGGCCCAGTCCGCTTTGCTTGAATCCGCCAAACGGCGCCTGCGGAGTGGATGGGAGGCCGTCATTCAAGCCGACAATACCGTACTGAAGGGCTTCACAAATGGTAATCCCTTTGGTGATGTTTTCAGTGAATACGTAAGCTGCCAGTCCATAGATGGAATCATTGGCACGTTCGATTACTTCTTCCATGGAAGAGAATGCCGAAATAGGTGCCAGCGGGCCGAATGTTTCTTCTGTCATACAGAGCATATCATCTTTTACATGGGATAGGATGGTTGGACCAACGAATAATCCTTCATCATTACTCCCGCCGTATTCAAGTGCTGCTCCCGCTTTAATGGCATCATCAATATGATTTTTCACTTTTCGAACAGCCGCTTCATCAATGAGAGGGCCGATATCGACTCCTTCATCCAGGCCATTTCCGACTTTCAGCCCTTTTACCTTTTCCACCAGCTTTTCCGTGAAGGATTCCTGGATGGATTCATGAACATAGATCCGGTTCGAGCAGACGCATGTCTGACCTGCGTTTCTGAACTTGGCTGCGATCACGCCGTCCACCGCTTTGTCGATGTCACAGTCGTCCATCACGATGACTGGCGCATGGCCGCCGAGCTCCAGGGATACCTTTTTAACAGTATCTGCTGCTCCTCTCATCAGGAGCTTCCCTACTTCTGTAGATCCGGTGAATGTCAATTTGCGTACACGGGTATCTGAAAGCCAGGCATCGCCGATCTCCTTGGCATCGCCCGTCACCACATTGATGACCCCCTTTGGAATGCCGGCTTCCTCAGCGAGCTCAGCCATTTTCAATGCAGTGAGCGGCGTTTGTTCCGCCGGTTTAATGACCACTGTACATCCGGTTGCGAGGGCAGGAGCCACTTTCCTGGTGATCATGGCAGCCGGAAAATTCCACGGAGTGATGACCGCTACTACACCTACCGGCTGTTTCTGGACGAACAGGCGCTTGTTTCTTTGGGTGGCGGGAATGGTCTCTCCGTAAACCCGTTTACCTTCCTCGGCATACCAGGAGATGAATCCGTTAGCGTAGCTCATTTCCCCTGCTGCTTCTTTTAGCGGCTTTCCCTGCTCCATTGTCATCGTTCTTGCCAGATCTTCTTTATTTTTCTCAATCAGTTCATGCCATTTGAACAGCAGCTCGCTTCTTTCATATGCAGAATAACGGGCCCATTCTGTAAACGCAGCATGGGCCGCATCGACCGCTGCCTTTGCTTCGTTCCTGCCGCCGTTCGGTACAGTGGCAATAACAGCTCCATCAGCTGGATTGGTAACTTCAATAGAAGATAGGCCGCTCCCTGCTTCCTCTCCGTTAATTCTCATCAGGTATTTCTCCATGTTTATCCCTCCTGAAATGTTCTTTCAACGTTAGCATCATTATATCAATTTAGAAATCTGTGTTGACAGGAATAAGTTCTGACAAAATCACGTTTTAACCATTAATGGATGGGGGTAAAGGTTTTTTGAAAAAAACTTGTACCTGTTCCAAACCTCCGGCTGCACAAGGCCCATGAATGAAAGCGCGAAGAAATGGAACCAGCTGTATAACGAATCTGCCGCCCTCAAAAAATGGTCAAAAAAACAGAAATAATGCCCGCACTTTTAGTTCATGATAAAGGAGAATCGAGTAAAATCCTCCTTTAAAAGCTTATTTATCCAGTGTTTTCCACTACCTATGACACTTGTCATGTTTTTCTCATGACAGGTATGTCTGCAATTATGATTTTTATATCTTTATACTTTAACTAAGAGAAAAAACAGGAAAGGAATCAATGATTAATGACTAAACAAAAGATGAATTTATTGAGAAAGCAAGTGTCTCCATTTGAAGGTTCGGAGACATCAAAGAGTGTCTTTCAACTAGTAACGACTTTAACTCTGTTCATTGCTGTATGGGTTCTTGCTTATTTAAGCCTTTCTGTTTCATACCTGCTGACCCTCGCTCTAGGGATTGTCGGAGCAGGTCTGTTGACCCGGATTTTCATTATTTTCCATGATTGCTGCCACTACTCATTCTTCAAGAATCGAAAGGCGAATCAAATTGTCGGTACCGTTACCGGGATCATAACATTGTTCCCGTTTTATCAATGGCAGCATGATCATTCTGTTCACCATGCAACAAGTTCGAACCTGGACAAACGGGGGACGGGCGACATTTGGATGATGACAGTGGATGAATACAAGAATGCTTCCTTTTGGACAAAGGTTTCATATCGCCTGTATCGCAATCCTATTGTGATGTTCGGATTGGGGCCGATCTATGTATTCCTGATTACCAATCGCTTCAATCGCAAGGGAGCGAGAAAAAAAGAGCGGGTCAATACCTATATAACCAATATTGCCATTGCAGCCATCATCACAGTGCTGTGCTACAGTGTCGGCTGGCAGGCATTTTTGTTAGTGCACGGAACCATTTTCTACATTGCCGGTATTATGGGCATATGGTTATTTTATGTGCAGCATACTTTCGAAGATTCCTATTTCGAGGAAAACAAGGAATGGGATTTTGTTTTAGCGGCGGTTGAAGGAAGTTCCTTCTATAAGCTTCCAAAGATCCTGCAGTGGTTTACCGGGAACATCGGCTTCCACCATGTGCATCACCTGGCACCAAGGGTTCCTAACTATAAGCTGGAAGAGGCGCACAAGAGCAATGAATCCCTGCAGCACGTTCCGACCATTACCCTCAGTACAAGCTTGAGCTCATTGAAGTTCAAATTATGGGATGAAACTAATAAAAAATTTGTCCGTTTCAAAGACATCAAGTCTCAATCTAAAGTAGAAAGCGTCACAGTGACAGACTGAGTTCTCGACGATCCAGCTTAACGGCTGGATCGTATTCTTTATGTCGGGGATTTGATGGTTGTTGGCGAATCGCCGATAAACCTGGGTAATCGCCGATAAATTCCTGGAATCACCGATAAAACTACAAGATCGCCGATAAACCACTGCGAATCGCTGATAAATATAAATGATCGCCGATAAAATGAATCGGAGAAAGGCCAGAATGACATCAACCGGGAAAATCCCAGACAAAAGTGTCCTGAGAGCCATTCTAAAGGACATCGAGCGAGAGGATTCCAGTCAAAAAGTGTCTTGAGAGCCATTCTAAAGGACATCGAGCGAGGGGATTTCAGGCAAAAGTGTCTTGAGAACAGTTCTAAAGGACATCGAGCGGGGAAATTCCAGCTAAAAATGTCATGAGAGCGGGTCTAAAGGGTATCAACCGGGAAAATCCCAGCCAAAAGTGTCCTGAGGCGCCTGCCGCTACACCCCCGAAAAATGAGAGTTTTATGAAACACCGTATGGAAAAATACTCCCAAAAGGGCTAAGATAAAAAGTAGATAAATAGCCAAGAAAAATGAGGTTCTTCAATGTTAAAAAGATATCTTGCGTTTCAGCGCAGCAGCGGGGTTTCCCCTTATATTTGGATTATTTTATATATCCTGCCGTTTTACTTTATATTTCAATCATCATCCATGATCGTCATGATCAGCGGGACCATCCTGACGATTTTGTTTTTCGTGTTTTATCAGATCGCCTTTTTTTCAAAGGGGTGGCTGGTCTATCTGTGGACCTTCATTTTGATAGGGATTTCCACCGCCTCGACTTCAGTGTTCAGTTATGTGTATTTTGCCTTTTTCCTTGCCCACTATATTGGGAATATCAAAGAAAGGAAGACCTTCCTGATACTATATTTTGCACACCTGATCGCGACGACGATTTCCATCAATATAACGATAGTCCAGGATGAGGCTTTCTTTATTAAACAGTTCCCGTTCGTCATCATCATCTGGATCAGCGTCATTCTGCTTCCTTTCAACATACATAATCGAAAAGAGCGGGGGCAGCTGGAAGAAAAACTTGAAGACGCGAACAAACGGATTTCCGAGCTGGGCAAACTGGAAGAAAGGCAGCGGATTGCGAGGGATCTGCATGATACGCTTGGCCAGAAATTGTCTCTGATCGGCTTGAAAAGTGATTTGGCCAGAAAGCTGATCAATAAGGATCCGGAAAGGGCCAAAAGTGAATTGAAAGATGTTCAGCAAACTGCAAGGACAGCCCTGAATGAGGTGCGTAAAATGGTATCTTCGATGCGGGGGATCCGCCTCGAAGATGAACTGCAGACCGTAACCAAAATTTTAAAAGCAGCTGAAATCGAGTTTTCCGGCATGAAGGAATTGGATTTGAAAAATGTATCCTTACTGACCGAAAATATTCTGAGCATGTGCTTAAAGGAAGCTGTTACGAATATCGTTAAGCATAGCGGTGCAACTCAATGTGAAATAAAGATAGACCAGAGCTGGAAGGAAATCATCATGATCATAAAGGATAATGGAACCTTCCGCGCCCCGTCCAAAGATGAGAGGAAAGGATACGGGCTTGTGGGAATGAGAGAAAGACTTGAATTTATCAATGGGGATATGAAACTTGTAAAAGACGGGGGAACCACCCTTATCATTACGGTACCGAACGATGTCAAACAGACGGAACAGGGGGAATTGACATGATCAAAATCGTCATCGCTGAAGACCAGCAGATGCTGCTTGGAGCATTCGGATCATTACTTGATTTAGAAGATGATATGGAGGTAGTCGGCAAAGCATCAAATGGCGAGGAAGCGCTGCATCTTGTCCAGAAATTCCAGCCTGATGTCTGTATCATGGATATAGAAATGCCCGGTAAAACAGGCCTTGACGCAGCCGAAGAATTGAAGGGGAGCGGATGCAAGATCATCATTTTGACGACGTTTGCGAGGGCTGGTTATTTTCAAAGGGCGTTAAAGGCCGGTGTCAATGGCTATTTGTTGAAAGACAGTCCCAGTGAAGATCTGGCTGATTCCATCAGGACCGTCATGGCCGGAAAACGTGTGTATGCCCCTGAGCTGATAGAGGATGCATATGGAGAAGGCAACCCGTTAACGGTCAGGGAAATTGAAGTCCTTGAACTGGTTGCGGATGGGAAGAATACTAAAGAAATCGCTGATGAACTCAGCATCAAAACGGGCACTGTCCGTAACTATATTTCTGCCATCCTGGATAAGCTCCAGGTGAAAAATCGTATTGAAGCCATTACCCAATCGAAAGAAAAGGGCTGGTTTAAATAGTCGAATCCGCCATGCCGGAGAAATAAGAAAACGCCCTTCCCAAACCGGGAAAGGCGTTTTCTTATGAATTAGCTTACAGCTTCGGTTTCTTTCAATGCTGAAGCTGCCGCCCGTTTTCGGCGTTTCTTTTTAAAACTGAAGCTGAACTTCATGTTTGAGAACAAGCGGTAGACTGCCGGTATCAATAACAGGGTGATGAATGTGGCAAACATCAACCCGGAAATGATCACTGTTGCCATTGGTGCCTGATAGTTTCCGGACGTTCCTGATGCAAGGGCAAGTGGAAGCATGCCGCCTGCTGTCGTCAATGTGGTCATGAAAATTGGACGGATCCGGTTCTTTCCAGCCTCGATCAATGCTTCTTCAACAGTATATCCTTCTTTTCGAAGCTGGTTTGTTCTATCAATCAGCAAAATTGCATTATTAAGCACAATTCCTATCAGCATGACGACACCCATTCCAGACATGACACTTAGTTCCCTTTGAGTAAGGA
The DNA here is from genome assembly GCF_049177075.1 of Bacillus salacetis. GTDB lineage: Bacteria > Bacillota > Bacilli > Bacillales > Bacillaceae_B > Rossellomorea > Rossellomorea salacetis_A. The sequence goes on from NZ_CP185377.1 coordinate 783,726, forward strand.
ACAGTCCAAGGATGACGCCGACAAACGTCATTGGAATGACGGACATGACAATGACTGGATGTGCCAAATGATTGAATTGGACAGCCATTACAAGGTAGACAAGGAATATCGCAATTCCTAAAATGAAGAGCATTTCCTTCATTAGTTCCTGCTGCTGTTCCAGATCACCAGCAACAGACAGGGAGTAACCCGCTGGTGCTTTGAATTCACTGATAAGATCCTGTACTTCCCGGTTGACCGCACCCAAGTCTTTTCCTTCAATATCAGCAGACACGGACAGGAATCTTTCCCCGTCTACATGATTGATTTGGTTTGGTGTATTAATGCCTTTCAGCTCTATGAAATCAGCTAAATCCTTCTCGCCTTTTGGTGTCGGGATCTTTGCGGACATCAATGCACTGCCTGTATCGATTTTTTCATCCCATTTAATAGAAAGGGGAGTCCGTTCACCTTCTATCGTCATTTCCCCTACTGGTCTTTCAATGAAAGCCTGGCTGATGAATTGCCTGATTATGGTATTGTTCAAGCCTGCTTTTTCTATTTCGTCTTCCTTTAGCACAATTTCCTGTTCAAGTGAGGTGCGTTCCATAGAGTTGGTAATGCCGACAATCCCGTCAACTTTTTTAAGTTCTTTAATAAAATCATCCGAGACTGCTTTCAATTCTTCAAAATCTTTACCTTCAATGTTTACTTGGACAGGATAGCCTCCCCCGCCGGACATGGCGCTCTGAACGCTTTCAAGAGGGTGATTTTTTTCAAGTGCCCGAAGCTTTTTGAGGATTTCTTCATTCACTTCTTTTTGCTCTGTAGTGATCTTGTCGTCCTTCGTCATATTGATAACAGTATAAAGCATGCTCCCATTATCCATCATGTAGCTGGATTCCACATCCTGTATGGAAGAGAGTTCTTCTGTTATTTCAGCAATCAGTTTCTCTTTATCCTCTGTACTGATCCCAGTTTCCAGGTTTACTATAAGTTCCGCATACCGGTTGAATACATCAGGCATGATGGTCATTGGGATCTTCGTTACGAGAAACAGGGAGCTGACAAACAGCAGGAAAAATGCTGAAATCACTGCAAAACTATGGCGCTTTTTCTTAACCGTCCAGGATACTAGTCCGTTGTATGCTTTCATGATCCGGCCGTCTTTTTTCACCCGCTTTTTCTTGCCTGGTTTTAAAAAGTTTTCGGAAAGGGCCGGAATCAATGTGAAAGAGACGAGAACAGAACTGATCAGGGTGAACGCCACGACAGCAGAGAGGACAATCATGAATTGGCCCATTTCTCCGCCAAGAAGCCCGATTGGCAGGAATACGACAATGGTCGTCAGCATTGATGCCATTACAGCTGATGCCACTTCTGTTGTCCCTTGAATAACGGCGTCCATTTTTTGAAGTCCGTTTTCTTTCTTTTTGTAGATGGATTCCAAAATAACGATGGAGGAATCAACCATCATCCCGACCCCAAGACCTAGTCCAATTAACGTCAGCATGTTCATGCTGTAATCGAACAGCCACATGGCGGCAAAAGTCAGCAGGACGGAAGTTGGAATGGAAACTCCTACAATGATGGTGGCTCTAATGTTCTTTAAGAAAATCAGCAGGATTGCAAAAGCGATGGCGGCACCAATAAAAATATTGCTTGTCACACCGTCAATGGAATCCTGGACATAGTCGGCTTGCGCTACCATTTCGGTTAATTCAAAGCCTGATACAAGTTTATCTTCACGAATGTTATTCACTTCTGCCCTGACAGCATCGGCCATTTCAATTTGTGTTACATCGGATACACGGCCGACTTCTACAAAAATCAGGTCTTTGCTTCCATCCTTCCAGACAAATGAAGAATTCTGGGAGGGCTGGAGGGTTACATCAGCAATCTCTTTTAAATCTATATACCCGGAAGCTGTCGGGATTTGAATATTTTCCACTTCCTCGACACTCTCAAGCTTTGTATTCCAGCGTAGGGAAGGGGATTCAGTATCCGCACTCAATTCACCAAGAGTCGCCTCGCTGCCGGCTTCACTGATGAATCCAGCGGCATGGTTGATGTCCAACCCCTGCTTGGCCATTTTTTCCTGGTTAAACTCAATTATTACTTCGTTCTCAAACACTCCTGTTAATTTAACATCCCTTACTTCAGGCAGTTCCTCTAAGCGGGGTTCTAAGACATCCTTGGCAAAGGCCGTCATTTCTTCCATGTCGCCTCCGGAAACATCCATGAAAAATTCATAGCTTTGGCTTCCACCGTATTGCCCCGAGGTAATATCCTTGATTCCGGGGAGTTCCGCTGCAGAAGAATTCACAATCGACTCTACTTCTTTATAAACCTCCTCGCCTTTCCCTCTGGTGAAAGTCAGCTGCAAGGAACTTTGGCCGATATTGGTCGTGGATTGTATCTCATCGATGCCTTCCACTCCTTGCAGTTTTTGCTCCAATGGAGTGGTGATGGTCCGCTCGATTTCGGCTGCCGGCATTTCACCGGCATTTATATCGACGTAGGCACCATCCATCTGCATCGAGGGCATCAGCTCTTTATCCAGATCCATGACAGCATAGCTGCCGAACAGGATCACTAAGACAGAGACCAATCCCACCAGGATTTTTTTCTGGACAATAAATCTTATCAAATTCATACTACCTCTCCTTTGTCATAAAAAACTAAACAGCTTATGAATCCCTGATCACCCGCCCCCGACTTTAGAACTATTTATAACCGATACTAAACATTCTCTGCAGGGCAGGTAAATCCTTCCTGTATCAGTGTAACCTTTTCAAAAAATTTACAAATCGAGCCCTAGACATAAAATAACTAAGACCTTAGCAGTAGAAGAGGGAGGTTTACAGGAAGATTGTGTGAATGAGAATGGGGTATTAACAACAAAGAAGGAAGTATCTTAACTGAAGTCAGGTGAGTGAAATGATGGAGAATATCTTTAACAGGTTATCTGAAATTAACCTCATGTGGTTTGTAATCATTCTGGCCTTGATTCTGAGTGCCAATTTTATTTTAAAACGGGCGGCTGTATACATAGAAAACAGGAGTTCATTATTACATGGGAAGTTTACAGCAACTGTTAATTCGGTTTTGAACTGGCTGAGTTTTTATGGAGCTTTGCTGTTATTCCTTTTATATTTCTGGGGAGAGGACTGGTTGACATATACCCTCTATTCTCAAGGAGGAGTGGACGTATCCATTTTCCTCATCCTCGTGGCCTTTATGATCGTCTCACTGGCGCACAGACTGGTAAAAATCTTTACCCAGTATGTGCTGAAGCCGGTATATGAGTATTACGAGATCAACACAGGTATCGGCTATACCTTTAACAGGATCATCTACTATTCCGTCATGATCCTGGCAGTGGTGATCAGTTTGACGACCGTAGGGCTGGATCTCACTGCAATAGCAGCCGTCCTTGGTGTTCTGGGAATCGGGATTGGTTTTGGAATGCGCAATATTGCCGGTAACTTTATTTCCGGTGTGATCATCCTATTTGAAAGGCCCATTGAGGTAGGGGAAGTCATCCAGGTCAACGGTAAAAATGGCCGCGTGGAGAAAATCCGGCTGCGTTCCACCATTATCAGGACAGCGAAAGAGGGAACCTTGATTGTCCCAAATCAGTACTTTATTGAACAGATCATCCGGAACCGTTCCAGTGTAGCGGTGAGTGCCGAAGTGACAGTGAGTATTAAGTATGGGATAAATACCAAGAAGGTTGAGAGATTGCTTATGGATGCCGTTGAGAAGGTGAGGAAGGATGCGGAAGGAATTCTGGACAGTCCACCTCCTGATATCCGCTTTGTCGATTTTAAATTTCAGGGGATGGAATTCCTCGTCCTGATTCCAGTCACGAACTTTCAAATAAAAGAAAAAGTCGAAAGTGACCTCCGTCATGCCATTGCGGGAATATTCATTGACAATGAGGTCGAACTGGCTTCGGCTGTAAATGCATTAGAGTCTGATGGGGGATCATTGAATGAGGAATGAGCTGCTGGAAGTGAGCCTGGCTCGAAATGGGGAAATTGAGCCAGGCACAAAAGGACGGATTTGAGCCAGGCTCAAAAGCATAACAACCTATATCCCCCTCAACGCTGCTTCCATACTGTCAAATCCCGAGGTATCCTCAGCATCGGGGTCATCTGATTCAATGGTCCATTGATGAGAAGAGGCTTCCAATCCTCCGTCATGGTCTTTTTTATATGGAAGGTGGATCATATAGGCTTTGCCGTCTTTTCTGACAGTGTAGCCCAGGTAGTACTGATCCTTTTGCCCTTCTTCTTCAAAGATGCCGATATCTTCAAGGCCGTATTCTTCCATCAGTGATGGAAAGGATGTTTGAAGCTCGTTGATTAATTGTTCCCTTGATAAAAACGCCATAATTCTGCCTCCTTTCTTCATGTGTGTGTTCTTAATATGGATGGAATCTGCTCAAATAACCACCTGGCGTATTGGTAAGTGATGTTAATAAACAGGAGGAGTAAGCAGCGACAGGAAACAATCTTCAGGGAATATTACATATAAAAGGGCAATTGTTGTAAAATTGCAATCTTTCCTTCATGGAATTTTGTTAAAATAAGATAACTGGAAAAGTATATACAGGTTTACAAGTAATATACTTAGCGGAGGATTATCATGAAAACAGAAGAACAATACATACAAAAGTCATTTTATAAAACGTTTATGAACGAGAATGAAAGCAAGCATCCAATAGCTGTCCTGGGTGAGGCCCACCTTGAAGAACAGCAAAAAGATGTTTCGGATTTGGCCTATATCCGTTTTGCCCAGGGTGAGGTTTATTTCCATCACAAAGATTATGAAGCGGCCATTTTCAAATGGGAGAATATCAATAATGAACTGGCAGGATGGGCCAGGAAAAACACTGCGGATGCCTTTTACGAACTGGATCAGCTTTCAACGGCTGAAGAGGTATACAAATCGGTCCAGACCGAATGTGCATCTTTGAAAGCAGAAGTGGCTTTGCAATTATTTTCACTCTATATCAAGCAGGGTGATAAGGGCAGTGCTGATGCAGTGATCAAAAACGCCATCTCGATGAATCCTGATTATCCTGAAATGACCTCTATTGCCCAAAGCTTCTTTGAGGAGAACAGGGATTGGCATAGTGCCGTGGAACTTGCGGTCAATGAAGGAATCAGGACAGAAGAACTGCACTGGTTTGAAACATTGAAAGGATACATCAATGCAGGGGTAACGAATGACATCACCCCTTGTTATTTCATGGAAGCCCTCTTCACGCTTTCAACCATTGATAAATTATTGTTTGAACAGATCCTTACATCCCTATGGAATAGTTATCGGGACAGCAGCATGTATGATGAATGGATTGAAAAGGTCAACCTGCTGGTCCTGGAAATTGATATCAAATGGGAAGACAGATGGATGGAGCTGTCACCGTACTATAAAGAAACCTTTGAACAGATGATGGGGAGCGGCCGTTTTGTGAAAGAGCTTAAGCCGCTCATTCCCAACCTGCTCATGGCTTGGGTCAAAATCACGGATTCCCGGCATGCTGTTTATGCTGCCTCAGCCCTGCTGTCCTGGGGGGAGAGTTTCCCTAAAAGTATAGATGCCTGGGCGGTAAGAAAGGCAAAGGAGCTTATCGCTAAGGCCGATTCTAAATCCAAGGGATATGACAAAGCCCTGCACCTGCTTAATGAGATTATGGAATGGACAAAGGACCATGATGTGAAGATTGACATCCGCCACCAATGGATCCTAAATGAACTAAGAAACAACCATGTTCACCGTCTTTTAGTTTCAGGCTCATCTGAGGAAGAAGTACTTGCTTTTGTCGATCGTACAGCTGGGGGCAATATCCTGGCTGAACTTCCTTCAACCCCGGTACTTTATAAAAACAACACCAGTCCTGAGTTGAAAAGAATTTCAGAAACAGGAATTGAAAAAATCGAAAGCAAAGAGGAATTTCTGGAAGAATCCATGCTCCTCCGTCAGCCGGGTACTGTATGGCTGCAGAATGAACAGCCTTCTGCTTTTCTGGAACAAAATAAATTGTCTCTCCTGCTTGCTTCCAACGTGACAGGTGACAGTGTGATCAACATGTCGGACAGCATTCTTTATGTAATTGATGGAAAACAGCGCTTGACGGAGAGCATCTTTAAAGGCCTTGTCAAAGTCAAAGAGAAGAATCCTGACCTCAGGGTGAATGTCCTCTTGACTGTAAAGCAGGGGAAAGTTCAAGAGAATACAGTTGCAGAAACAAAGTCATTATTAGCAAAGTACTTTCCTGAGGCAAATGTGTTTCAGGCATATTCACAGGAAGACTTATCTGCCATTGCCCGGTCGCATTTCAAGTTTCCTGTACAAGAGGAACGAACTGAACAGCTGCTTTATTTCGTGAAGGACATCCTGAAGGAACTTCTGCGCCAAAGAGTGGACAGGGAAAATAACCTTATCGACTCCATTCAGTGGAACAAGGATATGGAAAAGAAATTGAATGGTGCGAGTCTTCAGCTTCAGGATCATGAAGCGGAAAAAGCTGCTTTGATCAATACTGAATTCATTGAAAAGACGGGAGAGGTAAAGAGCAGAATGCTTGAGGACATCCCGAAACTTTTAAAAGAATGTGTTGATTTCGTCAAGGAGGACAGTGATTTCCGTACACTCCACCTGACTCTGAACCAGGAAATGAACAAAAGGATTGAAGCATACTTGAAGCAAAAAGCAATGCCCCAGCTTCAGCGGAATCTGGAGGAATGGATTGCCTTCTCTAAAGTGGAGCTGGAAAAAGGCCAGAAGTATCTTGAAGAAATGCGGGATAGTTTTAATGCCATGTACCGGGAGGAAAGACTTGAACTTCAGTGTGATTTCAAAGTCTTAAATGACTGGCGCCGGGATGCTGACAGAATGACAAGCAAGGTCATGAAGGACGATGTCAATATCCTTCTTCGCCGGAATCCATCACAAGTGCTGCTGAAAAGTGCCGGGAAAATATTCGGCACCATTGGCCAGAACAAACAGATGCTTATGAATCAGTACACCAGATTCATTGAAAATGAAAGTTATGAGGATACTGCCCAGGCAGTGGTGGAAAGATTCATGGCCCAGTTCCAGCTGTTCCAGCAGTCCATCGAAAGAGATGTATCGATTTTCTTCCGCGGCCCGCTGGCCGAACTTCAACATACATCAGAAGAAACCAAGAACCTGATTGCGGATAATGAGTTTGAATTGAATACACTTAAAACAAATCCGGAGATTGTCAAAGATCCGCTGGCTCTTTTCAATATCAGGCAGCGTCAGCTGGAATTGATTTATAAAAATAAACAACCAGAATTTGCGGATGCGAATGCCTAGAAGAAAAAACATGACCTATTTCCGGTCATGTTTTTTCTCGTGTTTGGCAGAAGATTCATTCTTTGATTTTACGTTAGTGGACAAAGCCTTTTTATAAGGTGTCGAACCAAGGTTGTTATTGGGTGCAGCTTGTTCATTCCAGTCAGACATTCTTTTTTCACATCCTTTGGAAACGTTTGTGTAACGCTAGGACAGTTGGAGGACAGCCTTGTTTATTTTCCTTTTATCAGTGAACCGAGTTTCTTCATGCCCTTGTCTTCCTTTAAGTGGACAGGAAATGAATTTTCCTGGCGTGCAAAATCTTGTTTAGTGTCGATGGTGACCCCCATTTGAGAGCCTGTGCTGTCATTGACGACGGTTTCATTCTTCCCATCGAAATGAGGAGTTGTCTGTGAGTGCTGATTTTGGCTATCGTTCGGCATGCTATCATCTCCTTTTTGCTTATGATTCGATATTGGGGGAAGAGATATTCTTGATATTTTCTATTTGTTATAATGAGGAGAAGGAGAGAAACGAATTTTAGCGAATATGTAAAGAAACCGCTTACATTGAAGGAGGGAAATGATGTGGAATTTAAAAATTATGAAGAGTTTTGGCCGTTTTATTTATCACAGCACAGTAAACCTTCCACAAGATCCTGGCATTTCGTCGGGACAAGCTTTGTATTTGTTTTTGTCATTTTGACTGTGGTTACTCTTAATTTCTGGTTTCTTTTATTAGCGCCGGTGACAGCGTATGCCTTTGCGTGGATCAGCCACTTTTTCATTGAAGGGAACAAGCCTGCTACATTTGGCCATCCGGTCTGGTCGTTGAGAGCTGATTTCCGTATGTACCGATTGATTTTATTTGGACAGCTTCAAAAAGAGCTTGATAAGAATCCGGAGCTGAACACAAGTGCAAAGTAACCAGGTCACAATTAAAGGCCATCCTGTCAGGGGTACAGAAGTCGATCCCCAGACAAGGTGCAGGCACTACCATAGTGAAATAGACATTATCGCTATAAAGTTCAAATGCTGTGAAACCTATTATCCATGCCACTTATGCCATCAGGAGGAAGCAGATCATCCTGCTGAAGTATGGGGCAGGGAGCAAAGAAATGAAAAAGCCGTTCTATGCGGATCATGCGGGCATGAATTGGCTATTGCCGAGTACATGGAGTGTAAATCCTCCTGTCCCGAATGCCATGCGTCCTTCAACCCTGGTTGTGCTCTCCATTACGACCTATACTTTGAAGCGAAATAAAAGATTGAGACCGGAATCCGGTTTCGATCTTTTTTGATTACAATTTCCACTCTCTCAGGTGGAACGGGTGGTATGGTAGAATAAGGCTGTAATCTAAAAGGTTGTTTTTTATTAGTTTTTTCAGGAAATGTCACGAATGAGATTGGAGCGGAAGGTGCCACGATCTCCTGCGGGATTAGCGGGACAGGTGAGAACCCCGCAGGCACAGCCGAGGAGGCTCACCGCCCGCCCCGCGGAGTCGTGCACCTGCAGCGGAAATCAACTATTTATTCAAAAACTACAGATCTATACGAAAATAATCAATATATAAATATAATCTAGTGTTGTAGAGGTGAAACTATGTATTTGACAGTAAAAGAAATCGCGGAATACCTTTCCCTGCCCGAAACGTATATCGAGGCATTAATCAAACAGAAGAAAATCAGGGCGGTTTTTGATGGAGAACAGTATCTCATCAATAAAGAGAACTTCCAAAACTATCATGAGCAGATGGAAGCCTACAGAAAACTTTTTGACCAATGGCAAAATGAACCGATTCCAGAAGATCCAGATATCAAGGATGAGGATTAAGCGGTCGGTCTGTTGAAGCCTGAGCCATCAGCCAGCAAGTGAAAAATAATACGAAAACTGTCTTCGAGTATGATAAAATACTGTCGTATGTTATGATTTCACTAGTGAATTTAAGACTACATAAAACAATGTGAAAAAGGAGAGTCACGATGGAAAAAGTTTTGATCTTTGGTCATAAGAATCCTGATACAGATACTATTTGTTCTGCATTGGTATATGCGGATTTAAAATCTCAGTTAGGTATGAACGCTGAACCGGTCCGCCTTGGTGAAGTAAACGGCGAAACCCAGTATGCGCTGGATCATTTTAAAGTGGAAGCACCGCGGCTTGTAGAAAAAGTGGCGCAAGAAGCGAAAGAAGTAATCCTCGTCGATCACAACGAGCGCCAGCAAAGTGCCGATGACATCGACGAAGTGAAAGTCCTTGAAGTAATCGATCACCACAGAATCGCAAACTTCGAAACAAGCGATCCTTTATATTATCGTGCTGAGCCGGTTGGATGTACAGCAACAATCCTAAACAAAATCTACAAAGAAAAGGGCTTGAACATCAGCAAAGAGATGGCAGGTTTAATGCTTTCTGCCATCATTTCTGATTCCCTGTTGTTCAAATCTCCTACTTGTACGGATGAAGACGTTCAAGCAGCACGTGAACTTGCTGAGATTGCAGGTGTAGATGCGGAAGAGTATGGACTTGAGATGCTGAAAGCGGGAGCGAGCCTGGGCGATAAGACAGCTGCAGACCTGATTTCCCTTGATGCAAAAGAGTTCCAGATGGGAAGCTGCAAAGTGGAGGTTGCGCAGGTGAACGCGGTTGATACAGACGAAGTCCTGAAGCGCCAAAGCGAGCTTGAAGAGGCGATCTCCAAAACTGTATCTGAAAAAGGTTTGGACCTGTTCTTGTTTGTAACCACTGATATCCTCAACAGCGATTCTGTTGCACTGGCATTAGGAGATCAAGCAGAAGCGGTGGAAAAAGCCTACGATGTGAAGCTTGATAACAACACTGCAGTCCTAAAAGGCGTTGTTTCCCGTAAGAAGCAAATCGTGCCGGTACTAACTGAAACATTGAAAAATATGTAATAGGAAAAAGAGTCAGCAGCCATAGGCTGCTGGCTTTTTTGGTGAGTCTGTCTTGAGGCGGTGATGAACGGGGGGACATCAAAAAGATGAAGGCACTGAACTCAACAACAACAAGCGAATCCCCCTCAGGATTCGCTTTTTGATCTTTCTTCATGTAAAGGCAGAACGATGCATACGGTTGTGCCTTTTTCCAGTTGACTATCGTATTCAATTTTTCCATGCATTTCCCTGATGATTTTGTTGGTGACCATGCTGCCGAGCCCGGTCCCTTTAGATTTCGTTGTGTAAAAAGGCAGGCCGATTTTACGGAGCTGCTCTTGTGTCATCCCCATACCATTATCGAGGATGCAGACTTCAACGGTGTTTGCCATTTTACCGGGACCGAGTTCTATTACCACTGTCCCGCGTTTATCTTCCGTTGATTCAATTCCATTTTTGATGATATTCATAATCGCCTGCTTTAAATGATGTTCATCTGCCTGGATGTAATACTCCTTGTCCATGTTGAAAAAGATGGAAGTGTTGGAGTATGCAGCGTACGGTCTTAGCAGGTCGACAGAAGATTGGATCACTTTTGTCAGATTGATTTCTGCAAGATGGAATTTCTCTGGTTTGCTAATGCTTAAATAGTCGGTGATGATTTTATTAGTCCGGTCTAATTCCTCCAGGATAAGAGGAGAGAATCTCTTGAACTGTTCATCCTTTGTATCTTCACTGAGGTGCTGAATGAACCCCCGAACCGTAGAGAGGGGATTTCTGATTTCATGGGCAATGGATGCAGCCATCTGGCCGACCATATTCAGTTTATCCAGATATACCATTTCTTCAATCTGTTTATTTGTTTTGATGAGTCTTTCAATGATCAGGACCAATGCAATGAACGTAAGGTAGAATGCACTGAAGTAAATGATATAAAAAGTTAGATCCAGCATCGTAATCGTGAAGTAAATAATCGTGATATAAAGTGCTGAATAGATTGTTAAGATAAAGACGCTGACGAGCAGTTTATGCTGTGTTGTCAAAAGCATCCTCCTGAAAATCAGTCCGATAACAAAAGCTAAAACTGAAACGGCAATCCCGATGAGTACATAGGGACCGCTGATGTGGTAGCGGGAAATGCATACCACCAAAAGGACGATGCTGCCGGAAAGGAATCCGCCATAAATGGTGATGATGAGGATGGCGATCATCCTTAAATCAAAATGTGTTTCCCCGAGCGTTTCAATTGGATAAAACATACAGAACAATGCACCCAGGGACCCGATCAAACCATAGGTGATCTTCTGCTTAAGCTGCAATTGAAGCTTCGGCTGAAAAGGGAAGAAGATATTAGCGTTAAATGTAAATGAAAACAAAATCGTTATATTGATTAACAGAGTCTTAATTAAATAAATCAAAGACTATCCTCCAGCTTTTTATGATTCCTTGTAAGGTATTGAATAATTCTGTATAATACCCGCTTTATAGCATATCAATCAACAGCGGTTTGAACAATCCTTTTTGTTTATATCATTACCTCACTGCCTTCAGATAAAACAAATGCCCGGACTCTTTGCGAGACCGGGCATCATCTTATTTTAAGTTCTCGATATCATCTCGTACATGCGGCTTATGTTCATCGAGCACACCGATTTTTTCGATGTGTCGCTTTGTCTCGGCATCTCCAAGTTTGTAAATCATGGCATATACCTTTTGCAGGGATCTGTCATATCGGGCATCCTGTGGGTCATCGTGGTATTGCTTAAAAGGAATATGGGAACGGACAAACGTCGAAACATCGTCGTCATAATTATCATCGAAACATTTCTGGAGTTCTGTCCTCTCTTCGGGAGTTGCTAAAATATGCAGCCCCGCACTTTCCTCAAAAGAAGGCTCTTCCAAAATATCTCCGCTTCTCATATCCACATAGTAGGATCTTTTTACATCCATCTGTTATTTGCCTCCTCAACTATATATTAGTAAAATGCTTTATCTCTGTAACGCTGTACAGCGATGGGGGACAGCCCCCACACATTGTTTACTTTCTTATTACCTCCTTTGGATCTTGGGTAAACGATTTTTGAAGCATTGGGAAGGAATACTTGTTTCCAGTATGGAAACTAATCATGCAAGGAAGAAAGGAAGGTCACAAAATGGGATATGTAGAGGAAATTCGGGAACTGGTCGGACAACGGCCGTTAATATTTGTTGGTTCAGTAGTTGTCATTATAGATGATGAAGGAAGGGTACTGCTGCAGCAGAGGAGGCATCCAGAGGGGGCATGGGGCCTGCCTGGCGGGTTGATGGAGCTCGGTGAATCAACGGAAGACACAGCCCGCAGGGAAGTTCATGAAGAGACGGGGCTGAAGCTGGGAAAGCTGGACTTGATAAATGTGTACTCCGGAAAAGAATATTTTATCGTAGCTGCAAACGGTGACCCGTTCTATGTGGTGACCACAGCGTACAGTACGAGTGATGTACAAGGCATCCTGCGGGTAGATGAAAAGGAATCTATTCAATGCAGCTATTTTTACAGTGAGGAGCTGCCAGAGTATATCGTCAAAAGCCACCTTGAAGTGATTGATGAGTTTTTGAAAAAAAGGAGTGCTGGCAAGTGAAACTGCTTATTGCCCCGGATTCTTTTAAAGAAAGCATGACAGCGGAAGAGGTATGTGAATCTATTGAAAAAGGTTTCCGAAGGATCTTTCCGCAGATCCATGTGATCAAGCTTCCGATAGCCGATGGAGGGGAAGGGACCGTTCACGCATTGGTCAGTGCTACAAACGGTGAATTAATCAAAATGATTGTGACCGGTCCTATAGGAAGCCCGGTCCAGGCGTATTACGGACTTCTTGGAGATGACAAAACAGCAGTTATTGAAATGGCTGCTGCCTCGGGTCTTCACCATGTTCCAACTGCAGACAGGAATCCGCTGATCACCACTTCGTATGGTACGGGAGAATTGATCAAGCATGCAATCAGTAAGGGAGTCCGAAAAATCATCCTGGGCCTGGGAGGATCAGCTACTAACGACGGTGGAGCCGGAATGGCCGCAGCCTTGGGAGTGGAATTCATCAACGGGAATGGAGATCGTTTCACACCTGCAGGCGGGACACTGAAGGAGATTGCGTCTATGTCTCTGGAGGGCCTTCATGAACTGCTTAAAGGGGTAGAAGTAGTAGTGGCCAGTGATGTGGATAACCCGCTGACCGGTCCCAATGGTGCTTCTTTTATATATGGACCGCAAAAAGGGGCAGGCCCTGAAATGGTAAGAGTACTGGATGCTAATTTAACGCATTTTGGGCAGCTGCTGGGCAAAGCAGCCGGGATGGATGTCACCCGCTTTCCGGGAGCTGGCGCAGCAGGAGGGATGGGCGCAGGGGCAAAGGGATTCCTGAAAGCCGGATTCAGGCCCGGGGTGGAAATTGTTTTGGATACGGTTCAATTTCAAGAAGCCGTAAAAGAGGCTGACCTTGTCATAACAGGTGAGGGAAGATTGGATGGCCAGAGCATCCATGGGAAAGCTCCCATCGGAGTTGCCCGTTACGCAAAGGAGTCCAATAAGCCGGTCATTGCAATAGCCGGGTCACTTGGAAAGGATTTCGAAAAAATCTATGAACATGGAATAGACAGTGCATTCAGCATCGTTCCCGGTGTGGCAACCCTGGAAGAAGCATTGAAAAATGGTAAAGAGAATGTAGAGAGAACAGCGGAAAATATTGCGAGACTGCTGCTCATCCAATCAAAAGGCTGACTAGTAATACAATAGAGCAGGGGCCTTTGACAGGCCCCTGCTCTATTCATCATTTCTCATAGATTTTTAGATTCGCATATATGGTTTGCAATGTCGGCGCATAGATGTCATGTTTTTCGGCTTCTTTCAGCAAAAAACCATACAGGTGATCCGCTTCAATCGCCAATTCCTTTTCCATATCCCTTTGAAGTGAGGATTTCATCTCATACCCCATGCTGTTCAGCTTCTCTAATTGCTTCGCTTCAATATCATCAGCTATCGGAGCCCCCAGCTTTCTCATAACTGCAGCGGTTTCCCCCAGCGTTTTCTTGATGGAGGACAAGCCTGTTTCATTGTCTCTGATCGGGCCGATCGGTGCGCGGAAAAGGGAGGTAACCCCGGAAAGAGTCGTTATGAACAGATACTTATGCCACATATCCTGAATGATATTTTCAGAGAGAGTGAAGTTGGCTTTCGTTTCGCTGAACGCATCTTTCAGTTTTAAAATCCTGTCCGTTTTTTCACCCGTCCGCTCACCAAAGACCAAATCATGAATCGGGCTCGATTGAACCACATGGCCTTCGGGATTCAATGTCGACTCCACAAAACAAAGCCCGCCAATCACGTTATGCTCCCCAAATCTTTCAACAAGCCTATCAACATGGGAGATGCCGTTTAATAAAGGAAGAATCATCGTATTCTCCCCGACATACGGATCAATGCTCTCCATCACACCCTGCAAATGATAAGCCTTGACAGACAAGATAATCACATCGTAAGGGACAGGATGCTCACCGGATACGAGAGTTTTTGGCTTCAAGTCAATATTTCCGTGGACACTCTGAATCGAGAGACCTGTTTTTTTAAGCTGCTCACGACGGCCTTCGCGCACTAGGAAAGTTACATCCTCACCCTTCTCCGCTAGACGTCCACCGAAATAACCGCCGACAGCGCCGGCCCCTGCTACTAGTATTTTCATATCTTATTTTCCTCCTTAGTTTCATATTGTCTGTCACTTCATTACAAACTAAAAGCCTGGGAAAGTATCTCCCAGGCTTTTAGTCTTTAAATCAATATAATGGCAAGCAGGGAAATCACAGCTGCAGTAATCAACACTATTTTCAATGATAAAGGAAGCGTGTCGCTCCCTTTATCATTGATTCTGTTTTCTTCCTCATTAACGGTTTTCCGATAGTTTGGACTGCAGCAGCCCATTATGCGACTTTATTCCACTTAGAGATATCCTCTTCAAGCGGGATGTTGTTAGCTCTTGCTTTCTTAGCTGCAACGAAGAAGGTTGCTACCAGGATGACAGAGATGACCGCTGCTCCAATGTAGGAAGTGCTTAGAGCCATTCCAAATCCGATTGGTGCATTCAGGATATAAGTTGTTGTAGCCATTAACATGAACATACCTGGGATCAAGGAGATCCAGTAATTCTTTTTCGCAATGTAGAGGTACATGGCACCGACGAACAAAGCGATAACCGCTGTTGATTGGTTGGCCCAAGAGAAGTAACGCCATAGAAGCGTGAAATCAATTTTAGTAAGAGCAAAAGAGATGACGAATAACGGAAGTGCGATCCATAGACGGCTTGTCACTTTCTTTTGAGAGAAGTTGAAATAGTCGGCAATGATCATACGCGCACTTCTGAAAGCAGTATCACCGGAAGTGATAGGCAGGATGATGACACCCAGTACAGCCAATGTTCCGCCGATCGCGCCAAGCATCAATGTTGAAGCTTCACTTACAACTGCAGCTGGTCCGCCGTTTGCAAGCAATTCGTTAAGGCCGATAGAGCCGTCGAACAAGCTCATTGCAGCAGCAGCCCAGATCATAGCGATGACACCTTCAGCAATCATCATACCGTAGAAAATCTTGCGTCCGTTTTTCTCGTTTTCAGTTGTACGAGAAATAATCGGTGTTTGAGTAGCATGGAAACCTGATAGAGCACCACAAGAGATTGTCAAGAATAACAATGGGAAGATCGGTGCGTTGTCAGGGTGGAAATTAGACAGTGTCAATTCAGGGATTGGTGCTCCTGTGAAAACAAGCATACCGCCGACTCCAAGGGCACTGATTAATAGAAGTGCACCAAAGATAGGATAGAAACGGCCAATGATCTTATCGATTGGAAGCAAAGTAGCCAGGATGTAATAAATAAAGATGGCACCAAGAATCAATCCCATTGAAGCCCAGCCATTCATTAGGTTATGAAGCAACCCGGCAGGAGCTGTAACGAAAACTGTACCAACCAATAATAATAGTAAAACGGCAAATGCGTTAACAACGTGTTTCATGAATTTTCCAAGGAACTTACCTGCAAGCTCAGGAAGGTGAGCTCCGCGGTTACGGATGGAAATCATTCCAGTCAGATAGTCATGGACAGCACCCGCGAAGATACAACCAACGACAATCCAGATGAAAGCAACTGGGCCGTATAAAGCACCCATGATCGGTCCGAAGATCGGGCCGACACCAGCAATGTTCAAAAGCTGGATCAATGAGTTTTTAGGTGTATTCATTGGAAGGTAGTCGACATTATCCTGATGAGTATATGCAGGAGTCGTTCTGCCTTCGTTTACACCGAAGATTTTTTCAACAACTTTTCCGTACGTAAAATAACCAACAATCAATAGTGCAATTCCGGCTAAAAATGTATACATGGTAAATCCTCCTTAAGAGTAGTATGAATGCGTTTACATAGATTATAAGATTAATTGTGGCAGAATGGTGAAATTACAGAACAAGATGTAAAAATGGAGGATTAAGATGTAAAAATGAGGGATTAAGATGCATGATTTTGAAAACCTTTTCAAAAAAGAAAGGGGACGCAGAAACTGCGTCCCCTGTGGATTATAGTTCGAGCTGCTGGCGAAGGGCTTTTACATAATTCCTGCTGACAGAAAGTTTTTCGGTGTAACCTTGGATCTCAAGCTGATAAGCTCCGTTAAACCAGGGTGTCAGCCTGGTGATATAATCCAGGTTGACGATATAGCTTTTATGGATCCGGAAGAAAGAATAAGAGGCAAGGCGGCTTTCCAAGTCCTTCAAGGGTGTCTTGACTTCATATTCTCCAGTCTTTGTCATGATTTTCGAAACTTTTTCCTCTCGGGATATAAAAAGGATATCATTGGGATCAAGATACAGGATCTCTCCTTCTCCTTCCACTGCCAGCTTGCCTGGCTGCCTTGAACCATCAGGATCAGGGGCGGGGGCGGGGTGAAGCAGTTTCTCGATCCTCATCACCGTCTGTGCCAACTGTTCTTCATCATAGGGTTTTAACAGATAATCCACAGCTTCATATCGGAATGCCTCTGCGGCAAACTGCGGATACGCAGTTGCGAAAACGATTAGCGGAGGCTTCTTTAATTCCAGCAGGGATTTAGCAGCTTCCATGCCATTCATCCTGGGCATCTCCACATCCAAGAATACGACATCGGGACTGTGCTGTATGGATTGGAGGATGGCGCTTTCGCCTGAGTCCGCCTCCCCGGCAACCTGGATGGAGGAATATTCGCCCAGCAAATGCTTCAGTTCATCCCGGCTGTATCGCTCATCATCCACAACCAGTGCTTTTATTGTTTTTTCCATTGTGATTCCTCCATTTCAGGTATACAGAAGGAGATGTCCGTTCCTTTCCCGTATTCACTTTTGATCTCTAAGGCTGCTTCACGTCCGAACATCATGGTCAGTCTGCGATTGATATTATACAAGGCGAAGCCGGTTCCTGTCTCGGATTCAAGACTGTTTTCCCCAAGCAGTGCCAGACGCTCCGCAGGGATTCCCTGCCCGTTATCCTCAACAGTGATCGTAACACCGGATTCATGCCTTTCGGTAGTGATTTTTACCACACAGTTTTCGTTCTTGTCTTTAATCCCGTGTTTAATGGCATTTTCCACAATCGGCTGGAGCGTAAGGGGAGGAATCATTTGCGTAAGCGATTTTCCGTCAATGTCGTATTCGACTTTGAGCTTATCCACGAAACGTGCTTCTTCAATGGCGAGATAGGCCTTCACATGTTTAAGTTCCTGCTCCAAGGAGGTGATTTCCGCAGTAGTCCCCGTAAGGTTTTGCCTCAAAAAATTGGAAAGGGAAATCAGCAGCTTCCGGGCCTGTGCAGGGTCAATCCGGATAAGCGACCCGATCACGTTCATCGAGTTGAATAGAAAGTGTGGGCTGATTTGAGCCTGCAGTGCCTTGATCTCTGCTTCTTTTGCATATTGCAAAGCTTTCTCGGCCTCAGCAATTTCAAGCTGATTGCTGAGCAGGACGCTCAATCCTGAAATCAATTCAAGAATCACATTTGTTATTTCTTTTTCTGATGAAAAATAAAATTTCAGGGTGCCGATCGTCTGTCCTCTCTGTTTTAACGGAGCGATGACCGCAGCACCAAGGGGGCAGTCCCTGTTAACACAGTGAATGGTTTCATCATTCGCCACCACCAGTTCCCCATTTTTGATTACGTCCTTCGTGATATGAGTCTGAAGCGGGCTTCCAGCGCGGTGATGGTCATCTGCCAGACCTGTGTGGGCAAGTATACTCGTCTTGTTTGTCATGGCAACAGCTGAAGGCTTGATTTCCTTAAAAAGAATCTCGCAGACAGCCTGGGCAGACTCGCTGTTCATGCCTTTCCGCAGATAAGCGAGTGTTTGATCGGCGATTCTCAGTGTTTTCTGAGCCTGAAGGGCACCGGCTTTTTCTTCTTCGTTCACGACATTCTTGATGATCAGCAAAAACAATGCGCAGCCTAAACCGTTTGCCAATATCATAGGAATTCCAATCATTTCGACAAGGGTGACTGCTTTTTCAAAAGGCTTTGCAACCAACAGGATGATGAGCATCTGGATCGTCTCCGCGAGTGCGCCGATTAGAAAAGCCACAGGCAGTTTTACATGCTTATTCCGCTGATGGAACATTCCTGAGATGAGTCCAGCAGCAATCGCGGCGATACCACATGCAATATCTGTGAACCCTCCCAGTGTGAATCGATGGATCCCGGCAATCAGCCCGGCCCCGATGCCGACCCTGTAACCGCCGAGAAGCCCGGCGAGGACCACCCCGATGACCCTTGAGTTTGCAATCGCCTCATCGGGATCCAGATTCATCGCCCATCGGTCAAAATGAAGGGTATCAGTATTGAAGGAAAGTCCGGAATAGGTCCCGATAATTCCAAAGAATCCGAAAAACAGGATGGCGATGATTTCCTGCCGTCCCCGCAATTTATCCTGATAGACCATGCTCTGGAAGAAGCGGAACCTCGTTAAAACAAAAGCAATGGTGACGATGATTCCGAGTCTTTCCAGCATGGTGAAGAGAAGATCAAACATGATGAAGACTCCTTTAAACCGGCCATATATCTGTAACCGGAAATTTTTTTATCATTATACCAGAAAGGGAATACGCCGTTTAATAAAGAAAAAGGTGCCTGGTACAAATTCACAGATCTGTACCAGGCACCTTTTATGCAAATGAGCAAATTTAATGATAAAGGGAAGGGATATTGTTCGACTGTTCATCCTTCCTGGAAATATGCAATTCCAAGTTCTTATTGATAGATGCAAAGAATACTTCGCCAATATCCTCTATGCCTTGTGAATGAAGCTGCTGCTTAAGCCAATTGTCATTAAGGTTATATTGGTGAAGGACATTATGATACACGGTTCCCTCCATGATAAGGGGGACAGAAATGCCTGCTGATGGCTGGATGATGCCCAGGTCACCAATGGTTGCAGTCTGTTTCTTGGCCTTTTTGTAAACGCTTAGAGCTCCGCTTGATTCAATGATGGCTGTTTCGACGTCATTAATGTTGAATACGTCTTTTTCCCTGAGCATCTGCAGAATATTATCGACCGAGTAATTTATTTGTTTTAAATTTTTTCTTAACAGCTTTCCATTTTGTATGACGACCGTTGGTTCAAAGGTAAGCAGCCTGCCGATTTTTCTGTTTGCGATTTTCAGCTTGGAAACAAATTTTTGCAAAAGACCGATCGCAATGACCGCTACACCTGTTTGGAGATGCTGTACCTTAGGTTCGGCAATATCGGCTCCCACTACTGAACCGAGTGTCAGGATGATGAGGAAATCAAAAATGGGTAGTTCGCCGATGGCCCGTTTTCCCATATAGATCGTAATGAATAATAGAAGAGGCAGAATAGTGATGATTCTGCCTAGGACAAACAGGGTTTCTTTAATGGTTTCAACCATCATTCCAGCCTCCCGTGCGTTTTCATTCCAGTTATTGATACTTTTACCGAATACCCTTGAATTATACGGATGGCCGGGAGTTTCAGGAAACAGATTTCCTCCCCGCATATTTCCCCGGGATTTAGTCATCCTAAATTTATCAAAGACAATTCAAAGGAGGATTCATTATGGATCAAAACCTGGCATATTTGCGGGAAGTGCTCTCCAATTATACAGAAGGAAATGACACGATGAGGGAAATCTACCGTAAAATTGAGCATGGGCACTATCCGTCGGAAGGTGCATTTGTCAGAGGGCTGAGTGAGGAAGAAATCCGTTCGCTCGAGAATATCCTTGATGATGAAATCAACCATGCGAATGAAGCGGGTGACCTCGAACGCGGTTATCAGCTGAATGAAGTGTATGAACTGCTATATTAGAGTGAGGGACAAAAGGGGCTGAGAGCCTCTTTTTTCTTTTTATAATGCTTGAAAGAACAATGAATATTATTCTAATAGGTGGGGCTGTCACTTTCACCCAATATGTTACAATTGAGGAAGAAAGAAGGTGTTCTTGTGAGGGTTCAGGGAGAGACAGTGTTGGCGATTAAGGAACTTCAAAAAAGTTATGGGGCTAAGCATGTACTGAAAGGAATTGATCTGGAGGTCCGGAAAGGGCAGATCATTGGATATATCGGACCGAATGGCGCGGGAAAGAGTACAACAGTCAAGATTCTGCTGGGACTTGAGAGTGCCGACCGGGGAGAGATTGAGGTTTTTGGAGAAAAGATTTCTGATAGTGACATAGATTATAAGAAAAAGATTGGCTATGTGCCGGAAATTGCAGAGATTTATGATAACCTGACAGCAAACGAATATATGACGTTTATCGGTGAGTTGTATGGGATGCCGGCAAAGGAAGCATCGGATAAAGCGTACAAACTTATGAACATCTTTGGATTAAAGGATGTATTTCACTCGAAAATTTCTTCTTATTCAAAAGGGATGAAACAGAAAGTCCTGATCATTTCCAGCCTGCTTCATGATCCGGAACTGCTATTCTTTGATGAGCCGATCAACGGTCTGGATGCCAATAGTGTCATGATTTTTAAAGAAATCCTGGCAAAGCTGGCTGCAGAAGGAAAGACGATCTTTTACTCCTCTCATATCATGGATGTAGTTGAAAAAATCAGCAGCCGGATCATTCTGCTTCATAATGGGCGGATTGTGGCAGATGGTACTTTTGACGAATTGAAGGGGCAGAACATGGAAGGGACATTGGAACAGATTTTCAATGAACTTACCGGATTCAATGAACATGGAGAGATAGCAGAGCGGTTTGTTGAAATTGTCAGGGGCGGTGTGTAAGGATGAAGGATTTCCCTACACTGAAATTCCTGGATTATTTTCAATGGATATTTACAAGGCAGGGCGTTGATTACAAAATTCTCCGGAAAATCCTCCAAGTTAAATTGATCATGGATGGAAGACGGGTGCCGACGGTTTTCAATCAGTCCAATAAAAAACAGAAAGAGGATAACAATCGCTTTATTAAGTCCTTGTGGATATATGCCTTGTATGGGCTGTTTCTCGTTCCCATCATGCTGCTGGGAGATAGTTACCTATTTCAAATGAGTTTAACATTCGGAGTGCTGATGTTTATCATCATGACTTCTATGATTTCCGACTTTTCGTCGGTTCTGCTTGATGTCCGGGACCGGAATATCATCCATACAAAACCTGTGGATAAGAGAACGATCAGCCTGGCCAAAACATTACATATATGTATTTACCTATTCTTTTTGACAGCAGCGATTGCGGCCATTCCGCTTGCGGTCAGTGTCTTTTCGCACGGACCGTTATTTTCCCTGCTGTTCTTAGGCGAAATTATATTGATGGATTTTCTGATTGTCGTCCTTACCGCCATACTTTATTTTGCGATCCTGCGATTTTTCGATGGCGAAAAACTGAAGGATATCATTAATTATGTTCAAATCGGTCTTTCCATCGGCCTTGCGGTTGGATACCAGTTCGTGGCCCGTTCGTTTGAACTGGTCGAGTTGGATATGGTGTTCTCTCCGGCATGGTGGCAGTTCCTGATTCCGCCTGTCTGGTTCGCTGCTCCTTTTCAGTTGTTCCTGCAAGGCGATGGCGGTTCTTATATTATTGCTTTTACCGTACTGGCATTTGCTGTACCAATCATTGCACTGTTCATCTATACAAAAATCATGCCTGCCTTTGAACAAAATCTGCAAAAGCTGTCAAGCCACAGCGGCAAGGATAAAAAAACAGCACAGCAATACTTTGATTTGGAAGCTCGAGTTGTCTGCAGAAATAGTGAGGAGATGGCTTTTTACAGATTTGCCCGCTCGATGATGAAAACGGAAAGGGACTTTAAGCTTAAGGTGTACCCTTCCCTTGGTTTTTCTTTGATATTTCCGTTTATTTTTATTTTTAACCAGCTGCAATTTGGTTCATTTGAGAGCATTAGGGAGAGCAAATGGTATTTGTCTCTGTATTTTACGGTATTAATGATCCCGAATATATTGATGATGCTGAAATTCTCCGGCAGACATAAGGGAGCATGGATTTACAGAACGGCTCCTGTCGGGCACCTGCGATCCATCTATACCGGAACAATTAAAGCATTTGTAGTTAGGCTGTTTCTTCCGGTGTACTTGCTTCTTAGCGTGATTTTCATGTTCTTATTCGGCTTGACGATCATTGAAGACATTTTAATCATATTTTTGAGCAGCATTCTTTATATCATTATCGGCTTCAGCTTGTTGAAAGGCACCCTGCCGTTTTCGATGTCTTTTGAAGCCGCTCAAGATAGTGACAACTGGAAGCTGATCCCTTTCTTTTTATTGATCGGCGTGTTTGTGGGGGTGCATTTCCTCTTCACTCTTATCAGCTTTGGTACCTATATTTATTTAGCCCTGATGCTGACTGCAGTACTGGTATCTTGGAAATATTCCTTTAAAACATCATGGGAAGATTTGAAATAGTATATAAGCGGCCTTCTGCCAGGTTTTTCAGGCAGAAGGTTTCTTTTTTCGTATTCCAATTCAGGGTCAGCTGTGCTATTATTTAGTAATTCGAAATAATATTGAGATGAATAAATAATCTTCCTGCGCGAAGATTGTTTTTTATTTTGTTTTTAAAAAACGGCCTGCTGCAAAGAGGCCGAAACAGGAGGTACTTAAGGTGAAAGAAACATTATGGTCCAAGTCATTCATTATGCTGATGATTGGTAATTTGTTTGTATTCATGTCCTTTCAAATGCTGATACCTACCTTGCCTCCATACATTAAATCCCTGGGAGCATCGGGATTGGAGATAGGGCTTGTCACTACATTGTTCTCCATCGGGGCTGTATTGAGCAGACCTTTTATCGGCTTTATGCTGGAATATAAAACAAGGAAGCCGCTGGTTTTGATCGGTGCGGCTGCGCTTCTTCTTATCACATTTATTTATCCGATTTCGCAAATTGTCGTGATCTTCCTTTTATTCCGCTTCATTCACGGCCTTGCCTGGGGTTGGTCAACGACCGTCAATGGAACCGCGGCGGTTGATGTGGTTCCTAATTCAAGGCTTGGTGAAGGAATGGGGTACTATGGATTATCGATCACAATCGGGATGATTATTGCACCGAGTCTGGGGATTTTCTTGTTTCAAGTGACTTCGTTTAACAACTTGATCTATATATCAGGCGCTTTGGGAGTCATTGCGCTGATCCTGCTGGGGACTGTGCACTACCAGACTCCTCAATCGGTAAAAGAAACGAAGAAAGAGGAGCTGAAATTCTCCTATCTTGGCTCTCTTGTGGAAAAATCGAGCATCTACCCGGCGATCATAACAGTTATAGCCACATTCGGTTACGGATCGATTGTAACGTTCATCGTCATATTCGGCGAAGAGCGCGGGATCGATCAAATCTTCCTTTTCTATTTGTTTAATGCAATAATGGCATCACTTTCACGTCCTATTGCCGGAAAGTGGTTTGATGAAAAAGGGCCGATCGGATTGGTGCTTTTCTGTACATCGTTGACTTTTGTCGGTATGTGGGTACTGTCGTTCGCGCATTCAAATCTGTTTATCATCATAGCAGGTGTGTTATTTGGTGTAGGGTTCGGTTCATTGATTCCTACTCTGCAATCATGGGTCCTTTCCAAAACTCCTTCCAACCGAAGAGGGGTTGCGAATGGAATGTTCTTCTCATCGATTGACCTTGGAATTGGCTTGAGCGGTCTTGTTTTCGGTGTACTGGCACAGTTCGTGGAAACCGGTACGCTATTTCAAATTTCAAGTGCTTTCCTATTGATTGCCATGGTTCTGACCATAAAAGAAGCAAGAGGAAAGAAACTGCAGCAGCAGACGCAGGTATCAACTTCAGCATAATCAAAGGGACAGTCTTCAGTGCTTTAACGCGCTATAGGGGACTGTCCCTCTTTATGCTTTAAAGCGTTAAAGCGAAGTGCGCTTTGCTTGATGTTTATTGTTGAAAAAGAGTAACGTGTTCAATAAGTTTAGTTCATTCCGTTGTTTTGGATGGAATATAATGAAGCGGTACATAGTTGAATAGTGATCGGAGGAAATCAAATGGATTTTGAAAGAAATCTTGATAAATATGCGGAGCTTGCTGTGAAAGCCGGCGTCAATATACAGGAAGGCCAGTACCTATGGATCTCTGCTCCAATTGGAACGGAACAACTGGTCAGGAAAGTTGTCAAACAGGCTTACCTTGCAGGAGCAGGTGATGTACATGTTCAATGGTACGATGAAGAAGTGAAGAGGACTCATTATGAGCTCGCCCCTGACCCGGCGTTTGAACAATTCCCGGATTGGCTTGCGTCGGCTTTTGATTCAGTGGCAGAAAAAGAGGGAGCTTTTTTACAGATTGAGGCAGATGATCCCGACTTGCTGAAAGGAATTCCAGCAGAAAGATTACTGAGATTCGAAAAGGCAAGGGGAAATGCGCTTGAAAATTTTTATGATGCCATTGAAACAGACAAGATCAGCTGGTCCATCATTGCCATGCCATCACAAAAATGGGCAGATAAGGTGTTCCCTGGCCTGGCTGCCTCTGAACGAATGCCTGCCTTATGGGATACTATTTTTGAAGCTGTCAGGATTAACAAGGAAGATCCCGTTGCCGAATGGCGAGAACATATAGAAACATTGAAAGCGAAAGCTTCCCAGTTGAATGAGAAGCGTTTCTGGAAGCTTCATTATTCGGCTCCTGGAACAGACCTGACCATCGAGCTGCCTGATCAGCATATATGGCAGACCGGCAGTTCAATGAATAGCAAAGGAATAACGTTCATAGCCAATATGCCAACAGAAGAAGTCTATACAGTCCCTCTTAAGAGCGGAGTGAACGGCTATGTAACGAGTACCAAGCCATTGGCCTATCAGGGGAATGTCATTGAGAATTTCAAGCTTACGTTTGATAAAGGAAAGATTATCGAAGCCAAGGCTGAGAAAGGCCAGGAATTACTTGAAAAAATTCTGGAGACGGATGAAGGGGCGGGCTATTTAGGGGAAGTAGCATTAGTGCCGCACAGGTCGCCAATCTCTGAGACGGGTATCCTGTACTTTAATACACTGTTTGATGAAAATGCGTCCAATCATCTGGCGATAGGTTCTTCCTATCCGACTTGTTTAGAAGGCGGCCAGGATCTCTCTGAAGAGGAGAAAAAAACGGCAGGACTGAATGACAGCATTGTCCATGAGGATTTTATGATTGGTTCTGACAAAATGAATATTGACGGGATCTTTAAAGATGGAACAAGAGAAGCGGTCTTCAGGCAGGGGAACTGGGTATTTTAAGGAAGGCAAAGGGGCTGATCCCCTTTGCTTTTTCTTTTTGCTTTTTTTAAATATAAAAAGGTTTGTAATAATAATTCATGTTTAGCCGGGAGGAATTCGGGAATTGAATGAATGTAGAAATCTTTTGAGGAGGGATACAAGTGAGCAAGACAATTATAGGCGGTGTATTTAGAAATCAAGAAGAAGCAATTCGTGCAATCGAGGCGCTCCATGATTTAGGTTACTCCAAAGAAGACATTTCAATTTTCGCAAAAGATAATGATGATGTGAAAGAAATTGAGCATGAAACAGACAGTCATGTAACCGAAAGTGACAGCGGACGTGGTAAAAATGCTGGTAAAGGATTCGGAATCGGTGCCGGTACAGGCGGTGTCCTTGGCGGTATCGCTGGTATCATTGCCGAAGTAGGATTATTGACGATCCCTGGAGTCGGTGTACTTGCAGCAGCTGGTCCATTAGCCACTGCATTGAGCGGTGCGGCAATCGGTGCCGGCGGCGGTGGTCTTGTTGGTGCACTTACAGGTGCAGGAATTCCTGAAGAGCACGCTAAAGAATATGAAGGCCATTTAAACAAGGGACATATTGTCGTACTTGTTGATGCTGATGAAGACCGTAGAGATAAAGTTTATGGTCATTTCTCAGAAAACAATTCTCTAAACACTCATACCTATCCAGAGCGTGTACGAGTGAATAATACGGATAACACAAATCTGTAATAGTCAGATGAAAATGAAAACCCCCGGCAGCTGCTGCCGGGGGTTTTGTATTGTTAAGCCGCTGAACGGCCGCTTCCGCTTTTATCAATCCAGCTCCAAGGCCCCAGCGGCTAGCAGATTTCGGTCTCTCTCCTTGCGATAAATCATCATCGAATCGCTTCGCTCTTCGTGATTCCTTTATCTCATGCGAGAGCCCTCCAATCTGTACGCCGCTAAGCGGGGCCTTTCCGCTTTTTATTTAATAAACATCTGCGTCCAATAAATTCCCATTCCGCCGTCTTCGGCATATCCGACACCGATATGTGTAACTTGCTGGTTCATGATGTTTTTACGGTGTCCCGGGCTTTCCATCCAAGCTTTAACGACTTCTTCTGGTGTTTTCTGTCCTGCTGCGATGTTTTCAGCTGCTGTGCTGTAATCAATCCCGAAGTTCTCCATCATTTCAAACGGGGAACCATAGGTAGGAGAAGTGTGAGAGAAATAGTTCTTATCGACCATATCCTCTGACTTGATGCGAGCCACGTTTGAAAGCTCTGCATGCGGTTTTAATGCTGGCAGACCATTCTTTTTACGTTCTGCATTCGTTAAATCAATCACCTGTTTAACCGTATTGTCCATGTTGCCGGCTTCAGCATTTTGATTTTGATCATTACCTTCTGCAGGCTGCTGCGGAGTCTCTGGTTCCTGGGCAGCTTGATCCTGCCTGTTTGTTTGTTCATTTCCTTGGCCGGCAAATTGTCTTGCATTTTGTCCGCCGTTTCTAGGGTTCAAAGGCACTATATAGCGCTGAGTGAAAAGGTTTCTTCCCTGGCGCTGAACACCGGCATCCCCCGCATTTCGGTCTGTTCTGGCTGCACCATTTCCGTCATTATTCAGGTTTGGGTTCTCGCCGCTGAAGCTTACAGGATCGTAATTTACATCCTGGGGATCAGCGAGTTCGTTATCTCCATTTCCGTTACAAGCCGTCAGAATCATCAGGGGCGCAAGTGCACATATAAGAAAAGATTTAATCTTAACCTTCATTGTAATAACCTCCTTTAATTAGGTCCATTGACCATTATTTAATATGTTCATTCGACCTGTTTTTTAAAGAGGTAAAAACTGCATCCCGAAAGATGAATCAACTTCCGGAATGGTGAATTTATGAGTATATATACGTTTATAAAAATAAAAATCCATAATTAAACTGAGATTATCCAGTGAAATAAAAGGAAAACGAAAATGGATATTTATTACTATTGTATTTTTATTCATTTAATTTTATAATTTTCCAAGAATTTAAAAAAGGAGGAACACAAGGATGGCTTTTAAGAAAATTTCTGCTGGAGTATTGAGTATCAGTTTGTTGGCTGCAGTACCATTCTCTGTAATGGCGAATCCAAATGATCATATTGCGGGAGTTGCTGTGAACCAAAAAGAAAATACGACAGGGAGCTTATTCAACAAAGAGGATTATGACTTTGTGAAGTACTCAGAGATCAAGAGCAAACTGGAGAGTATCGAGAAGAGTAGCAATCGGATTACTTTGGACATTAAGGGGAAATCAGCTGATGGGCATGACATGTTTGTTGTAACCATCTCTGATCCAAGTGCCAAGGGGAAGTATTCACATTTTCAGGCTTTGAGGAAGCAAATGTTTAAGAACCCGGAAAAAGCACAGGAATGGATTGACAAGAATCCAGATTTAAAAGTGCCGATCATGATTAATGCCTCAATCCATGGGACTGAATATGTAGGTACAGATGCTGCTCTGCAATTGATTGAAAGAATGGCCTTTGAAAATGATCCGGAAACGAAGACAATCTTAGATAACAATATTATCATCGTCAATGTGGTGGCTAATCCCGATGGGCGGTTTGACGGCACCAGATTTAATGGGAATGGAATTGACCTTAATCGTGATTTCATTACACAATCACAGCCGGAAACAGAAGTTGCCGTTGATCTAATGACCGAATGGAACCCAATGGTCCTTCTTGATTTACATGGATACGTAAGAGACTATGGCGGTGTCGGAAATCCTGGTTTGATAGAACCTTGCACTCCGCCTCATAATCCAAATTATGAATATGATCTTTTTGAAAAGTGGGCACTGGATCAGGCGAAGGCGATGGAAAGTGAAATTGTTTCAAACAGCAGCAGTGAGTTCGAAGGAGCATTGTATGAAAACATGACTGGTACATATATTCCTTATCGTGATGATGCAGCAGGGTGGGATGATTATCCGCCGATTTTCACTCCGATGTACGCCATGTATCACGGGGCATACGGACATACTTTGGAAGCGCCGACCAATGATGAAGATGGTGTGAAATGGACGTATGACGCGATAGTGGGGGCGTTGAAATTCGCTACCGAAAACCGGACTGAGATGATTAAGGACCAGATTGAGATGTTCAAGCGGGGGGTTGAATTTGACCATCCGTATCAGGAGGAAGGATTTTTTCCTGAAAACTATATCCTTCCTGTTGATGAAACAGATCCAACAGCAACCGAAAAAGCAGTGGAACATCTTTTGAAAAATGATATTGCTGTTGAAGAAGTGAAGCAAGCTTTTACTGTTGAGGGGAAAGAATATCCTGCCGGGACTTATGTGGTCAAAATGAATCAGGCAAAAGCCGGTCTTGCCAACACAATGCTTTGGGATGGCGAGGATATTTCAAATGATACAACGGCCATGTATGACATTTCAGCTTGGAGCCTTCCTGAATTATGGGGTTTTGAAGCTGTTCCGGTCAATTCAAAGATCCAGGCTGCTTCGGTGGAAGTAACAAAAGTGAAAGAGCTGGGAGGACTGATTGGGAAAGGGCCTTATGTTATACCGAATTCCTCTGTTGAAGCAGTGAAACTTGTGAATGACCTTGTCAAAAACAGTATAAATGTCCTTCGTGGAAAAGATGGGAACTTCTATGTGCATGCTGGAACGCTTGTGAAGAAATTGGCAGCTGAATCAGGATTAACATTAGAAACAGCGAAGGTTCCAAATGAATATCAAGCAGTAGAGAATGTAAAGGTAGCGATCCTGAAAGATGGAGGGATGAACAAGCAGCAGTCTCATTCAGGAACAAAACTCGCATTAACCAGATTAGGGTTCGACGTAACTGAACTGGAACCGGGAGAAGTAGCTGATAAAGGACTTGATGGTTTTGATGTCTTTGTTTACAGTGGAACAACCGGCTTAATCACGACGGCAGATAAGCAAAGCTCGGCTAATCAGGAATTTGTCCTGAAAGATGCTTCCCAATTTTCGGATTTCAAATCAAACATAACTGAATTTGTTGATAATGGGGGCCGATATATTTCTGTTGGAGCTCTATCTGCTTCCGCAACCAAAATGCTTGGCCTTACAGATGTTACTGTAAATTCAGGAAACGGCAATAGCAACGGAATTGTTAAGGTGGATTATCAAGATTCCTTTATTTCAAGCGGGTACAAAAAGAATGACATTGGCTTTGTTTACCGACCGGCATGGTTCACGGGCTTGGATAATCAAGAAGTGCTGGCTTCCTATGAGAACACTGAAGATTTCTTTGCAGCAGGTTTCTGGAGAGGCAGCTCCAAGCTGGCTGCTAAAGGCCAGGCCGTGATAATAAAAGAAGCGGATGTGGATGTGACGCTGATCGGACTGGAACCTGGCTTCCGCGATCATACAGATTACCTGTTCCGTCTACTTTCCAATACTATATATCAATAATGAAAAAAGCCTTACGGAATTTCCGTAAGGCTTTTTCATACTGTGCTGAGAAGAGCGGAATTATATTTTCAAACTGCTGTCCAGCTTTTTGGCCAGTGTCAAAATGACTCGCTTCAAAGAACTTTCTGTCTGTATTTCAGAGAAATCAATCCCCAATTGAACAGCGGTCAAAGCCACTTCAGGGCGTATCCCTGTGAGGATTGCCCGCACCCCTATCAGAGTCAGCGATTCAATAAGCTGGAAAATCTGCTGTGCCACCATTGTATCGACCATCACCACACCAGACAGGTCGATGATCAGGCAGGAGATCCCTGAATCGATACTCTGCTGCAAAGTCGTTTCTAATATACTTTTTGCTCTGGCTGTATCTATATCTCCTACTATAGGAAGGAGTCCGACATCATCAGTAAGTGTAATGACCGGGGCACTCAGTTCATTGATCAGATTCGATTGGGAAGACAGCCTGTTCAAAAGGATTGCCAGGAAGTTATCTGTGAAAGTTTCCATCACGTAATCAAAAGTCATATTAACTTTTTTAATCCAGTTCATTATGTCTTTGATAGTAATATCGAGCTCCGTCTGTTCAGTGAATTTCTCGATATATTCCAGGATCAAGGTGCGGAAATGTCCGCCGTTTCTGATTACTTCCGTGAGAGAAGTGTCTGAGTTAGCTCTTTCATAGGCTGTTTGTTCAGTCCAGCAGGCAATGCTTTCTTTCATCTCCTCTTCATCCTGGAATAGAGATTCTGCAACCAGCATGACATATTTCCCGTTTTGCTCCTTGATTTTTTCCATTACTTCAGGAGGAGCATCAAGTGAGTAATGGGACCCGGTCCTTAATTCCCGGCACTTCAGCCAATCTTCGGTAAAGGAAGGAATATTTTCATTCAGGTAGGTATATAGAGCTTCCGTTTTAGTTTTCATAAGTTCTCCTTATATAGATATGGATGTATATATTTTCGATAAAAGATTATATAAAGTCAATTAATTGCAATATAAAGAAATTAAAATATTTGTTTATTATTTCCATGCTTCTGTCAAATGTTTTGTTTGTTGAATGTGTTTGGGTTCTTGATATGGCGCGGCTTTCAAGCGTTACTCAATGAAAAGGAAAACAGACAGGAGCCGACAATATCTGAAAATTTTTTAATATTTCTTGTAGATTTATGTTTAAGGAGAAGAAGAAGCGGGGTAGAAGAAGAAGCAGAAGTAATTTGTAAGTTTTTTGTAAGTTATATTTAGTTTAGGGGGAGTTACAAGTGAGGAAAAAAAGTTTTGTTTTGCTTCTTTCCTTCGTTCTTTTGCTTTCTGGCTTTTTATCAGGCTGCGGGAACAATGAAGAAGCATCAGCAGGTACAACTGAAGACGGGAAGACAGTAGTGGATTTTTGGACATTCTGGGGTTCTGAGACAAGAAGGCCGATGATTGAAAAAATCATTAAAGATTTCAATGAATCTCAAGACGAAATTGTAGTAAAACATACATATCTGCCTTGGGGAGACATTTGGACGAAGAACCTTGCATCAATCGCAGCGGGAGATCCTGCTGATGTCATCATCAACGACATCAACTCGGTTGCCCAGCGTGCAGAGAACAACCAGGCTGAAGATTTGAGCGAATACCTGGGTGAGGATTTCAAAGATAGATTTTACCCTCATCTCTGGGAAACGGTTGAATATGAAGGAAAGCCTTATGCTGTTCCTTTTAATACAGATACACGACTGCTTTACTATAATAAGGACGCTTTCAAGGAAGCCGGACTTGATCCGGAAAAGCCGCCTAAGACATGGGATGAGCTTGAGGAATATGCAAAGAAATTGGACAAGAAGAATGGCGATCAGTATGAACGCGTAGGATTTTATCCGTTATGGGGAAGTGTAGGTTCTGACGCATGGATGGTGAGCGCCGACAACGGCAGGAACTTCATTGAAGATGGAGAGGTATTAATCAATACACCGAGGAAGGTAGAAGCCTTGGAATGGGTCAAGGAATGGAAAGACCGAATCGGTGAGGATACCGTTCAAACATTTGAAGCTGAGTTCCAAAATCAGCAGGCCAACCCGTTCATCAGCGGAAAAATCGCGATGTGGGTAAACGTTGGGAATAACTATACTCAAATCAAAGAATTCAAACCTGATATGAACTTTGGGGTTGCCCCGATTCCTGCATATGACAAAGACAGTAAACACTGGAGCAGCGGCGGCGGATTTGTTGCTGAAATCCCTAAAGGTTCTGACAATCCAGAAGCAGCAGCAGAATTCATTAAGTACTTGACTGGTAAGGAAGCACAGAAATATTGGGCTATGCAGAACTTTGATAATGTAGCAAATATCGAAGGTGCAGAAGCGGCTGCAGCGGAACTGGAAGGAAAAGATCAAGAGGTCTATCAAGCGACTATCGATAACCTGGAAACGACTTTATTGGCGCCTACGCCTGTAAATTATCCTGATTATCAAAACCTGATGAACCCTAAGATCGATCAGTTCATGATGGGTCAGATGGAAGCTGAAGAAGCGCTGGAAGAGGCGCAAAAGGCTGTTGAAAAAATGAAAAGGTAAATGCCACTTAGAGAGAAGGGGATTCCTTCTCTCTTTTGGTCAATTAAACTTATATGTCCCGGATTTTTTGAAACAATTGTCACTCGGTTTAATAAAAAGGGGGGTAATCCTATGAAGGGGTCCAACGCAGAAGTGATTTCAAACACCTCAGAATCAAGCAGAACGGCCGGCTTGCATTCAGGCAACACCAAGTTAAAGAGGAAGAATGATGATGCAGGAAACAGGGTGGTCTCCATCCCATCAAAGAAAAGAGTCCTGTCCCGAAGAGCGAAGGACAACATCTTCGGGTATTTGTTCATCAGCCCGTGGCTGCTCGGGTTCCTTGGATTGACATTGGGACCGATGCTGTTTTCTTTAGCAGCAAGCTTTACAGACTATAACATTACATCAAAGATGAATTTTATCGGTTTGGATAACTATAAAAAAATGTTTACTATAGATGAAATGTTCCTGACTTCACTATGGAATACACTATACTTCGTTCTATTTTCTGTCCCGGCAACCACTGCAGGAGCAATTCTCCTTGCGGTATTGTTGAACCAGAAAGTGAAAGGGATGAAGTTTTTCAGGACGGTATTTTACCTGCCATCCATTCTGTCGGGGGTAGCAGTCTACTTCTTATGGATGCAGCTGCTGAGTCCCAGTACAGGGATGATCAATACATTCCTTGCCTGGTTTGGTATTGACGGGCCTGCATGGTTGTTTGATCCGGAATGGACCAAGCCTTCCCTTATTATTATGAAACTATGGAGTGTAGGTGGAGGGATGCTGCTTTACTTAGCTGTCCTCCAGGGTGTTTCCAAGGAGATGTATGAAGCGGCGGAACTGGACGGCGCAAGTATTTTTCATAAGTTCTTTTACATTACATTACCAATGATCACACCGATCATTTTCTTCGATGTAGTAACTAGTACCATTGGTGCGTTCCAAATCTTCCAGGAAGCCTATGTCATGACGGATAACGGCAGCGGCGGACCGGCAAACTCATTGCTATTCTATAACCTTCATATGTGGAATAATGCGTTTGAACTTTTCGATATGGGTTATGCCACAGCTATGGCCTGGTTCTTATTCGTTATTGTCCTGATCTTAACCTTCATTAACCTGAAGCTCGGGAAAAAATGGGTGTATTATGAAGGAGGGGACAAAAAGTAATGGAAAATACGCAAAAGCTGAAATTACGTGAATCCAAAAAATTCAGGGAGAAGCTCCATGGCTGGTTCATTCTCTTCATTTTAATAGCTGGAAGTGTGGTTATTCTGTCTCCGTTGTTCTGGATGATTTCAACATCATTGAAGACACCTCAGGAGATTGCCCAATATCCGCCTTCGTTCCTGCCGGAGACCTTTCAGTTTTCAAACTATGTAAAAGCCTGGCAGACAGCACCATTTACCAGATGGACACTTAATACTTTGATGATTGCGACAATCGGTACAATCGGAAGTGTTTTCATTAACTCCTTGGTCGCATATGCCTTTGCAAAGATCCAATTCAAAGGCAGAAACGCACTGTTTGTACTGGTCTTATCAACCATGTTGATTCCGGGGTTTGTCACGATGGTGCCGCAGTACATTTTATTTTCAAAACTGGGATGGATTAATACGTATCTTCCTTTGATTGTTCCTTCTTTCTTGGGAAGCGCATTTTTCATTTTCCTTCTGAGACAGTTTTCGCTTACCATTCCGAATGAACTGATTGATGCAGCATATTTGGATGGGGCCAACCATGTGCAGATTTGGTGGCATATCATGGTGCCGCTGACCAAACCTGCATTGATCACCGTAGCGATCTTCTCCTTTAATGGAGCATGGAATGATCTGTTAGGTCCGCTTCTGTATCTAAATGATGAAAGCATGTACACATTGCAAATAGGAATGCAGACATTCAAAGGACAAATGTCTACCCAATGGCATTACTTGATGTCCATGTCTGTGATGGTCCTGGCACCGGTAATATTGCTATTCTTCTTCTTCCAGAAGCACTTTATCGAAGGATCCAATATCTCTGGAGGAATCAAATAAAATTAAGTCAAACAAAGACGAAGCTGTGTATCTCACGGCTTCGTCTTTGTTTATATAGGTGGCTTTAACACTTTAAAGCGCGAAGAGGGACAGTCCCCCATCGCGTTAAAGGGCTAAAGCTTTCCGTTTTTTATTGCTTCTGATGTATGCTTTCCATTAAAATTGTACCTACATAACTCAAAGGTATTTTTATTAGAGAGGTATTTTAATGGAAAAACAAATGGAAATAAGATATGACATCATGGAGGTTTGCCTTCTCGCGGGAAAAATTATGCTTCAAAGCGGGGCGGAAACTTACAGGGTGGAAGATACCATGATGAGGATCGCTGCTTCCTTCGGGATAAGAGAGTCACATAGTTATGTAACTCCTACCGGAATCATCTTTTCAATTGAGACATCTGAACCAACGAAAACCAAGCTGATCAGGATTTCAGAGCGGACGACTGACTTGAAGAAAGTGACGGTGGTCAACAGCATTTCCAGAAGGATAAGCAGCGGAGAGCTTACAATTGATCAAGCATATAAGCTTTTGGAAGAGGCAGATGCTGCGACGATGCCGTTTCCTTTTAAAGTTCAGATACTTGCTGCCGCAATTGCGAGTGGATGTTTCCTTATTATGTTCCAGGGGAGCTGGCATGATTTCCTTCCTGCCGTTTTCACTGGAGGAATGGGCTTTTTAAGTTTGATCTATTTTCATAAAGTTGTGCCGATTAAATTCTTTTCTGAATTTCTGGCCTCACTCACCATTGGCCTTCTTTCATTAGGCTTTGTTTGGAGCGGGATAGGGTTGGAACTGGATAAAATTATCATTGGTTCTGTCATGCCGCTCGTCCCGGGGCTTCTCATCACAAATGCAGTGAGGGATTTGATGGCAGGGCATCTCGTTTCCGGCTTATCAAAAGGAGCTGAGGCATTCCTGACAGCTTTTGCAATAGGATCGGGGATTGCGATTGTGTTTACTTTTGTCTAAAAGAACAGTAATAGTGGAGAGGAGGCCATCTCAGCATGTATATAATAGAACAAATCATCACCAGCTTCATCGCTTCAGCAGCATTTGGGATCATCTTTAATGCACCCCGTGAATCTTTGGTCAAATGCGGCAGTGTCGGCATGTTCGGGTGGATCATTTACATAGTGATGACAATGAATGATATGGATATCGTACTGGCTACAGTGACTGCCTCTTTCTTAGTAGCTGTCCTAAGCCAGATTTATTCTAAATACTATAAAACACCTGTCATCATTTTCAGTGTCGCCGGTATCATCCCGCTGGTTCCCGGGGGAATGGCCTATGATGCGATGAGGAACTTTGTGCAGAACGATTATAATGCGGCTATCAGCCTTGCAGCGAAAGCGTTCATGATTTCAGGATCGATTGCCATCGGCCTGATTTTTTCAGAGGTCATTAACCAGGTGATAAGGAACCGGAAGCTCAGTACCTTAAAAAGCTGACAAGGAGGATGGCGTTTTGGAACAAGAAACTCTCAATATATTTGATGATAGAGGAAATCATTTAGGAACGGCCGCACGTCACGAAGTTCACCTGAAAGGCTACTGGCATGAAACCTTTCACTGTTGGTTCATTAAACAGGAAAAGGAAGACTGCTATCTGTATTTCCAACTGCGGAGCAAAGTTAAGAAGGATTACCCCGGCATGCTCGATATAACGGCTGCAGGACATCTTCTTTCACATGAGACGATTGAAGACGGTATAAGGGAAGTCAGGGAAGAAACAGGAGTAGAAGTTCGCTATGAGGAACTCACTCCTATGGGCATAACACCCTATGAAGTGGTAATGAAAGGTTTCATTGATAGAGAAAGAGCTCATCTTTTCCTTTACGAGTTTCAGGGGAAAATGGATGATTTCTCTCTTCACGCCGAAGAGGTGTCAGGAATTTTCCGGGTTGAACTAGATGATTTTGAAAAATTGATTAATAAAGAGGTTTCCAGTTTGGAACTGAATGGTTTCCATCTTACCGGCAACGGAAAAGAAATGAAACCACTTAGAGCCTCGAAAGCCGATTTTGTCCCCCATGAGGATTCTTACTATAAGGAAGTTATCGAACGCATCCGAAATCATATGAATAATTAGTTTACCTTGAACCGCCAACCATTGGCGGTTCTTTTTTATGGCTTTTAGTTGTTACGCAAATTAGTCCTTCTGTTATTAAAAACTTCCCATCTTGTACATAGATTGTTAATAATTTCGTAATATTTGCCCATTAATATGTAATCAAGCAACAAGATAACAACAACAAACCAAAACAAAACTTTTTAATAGATGCACAACAAAAACCTTTTGACTAATAAGGAGGAAACAAAATGTTAGAACATAACAATAATCAAAATGAAGAAATCCAGAATACAGCAGAAGCAACTTCAACAGAAGAGAGTGTGAATAGAATGGAAATGCAAAGAGTCGAAAAACCGAAAAAAGCTTCAAAAGGGAAAGGACTCCTTTCAACTGTAGGTGCAGGGATCATCGGTTCGGTGCTGACACTGACCGTCCTGCCTCAAACGGATTATTATCAAAATTTTGCACAAAACGCCGTACACGATACAGCAGGAATCACTCAGCAGGCAGAAACTTCAACAGCAGGCATTAACACAACAAATGTTTCTACTGGAGGAGATATTGCAAACGTCGTTGAAAATGCCTCTAAAGCAATCGTTGGAATAGAGAATTACCAGCAGCAAAGCAATCCATATACTGGGGTTTCACAGGAAGCTAAAGCAGGAACCGGTTCTGGTGTCTTCTTTAAGAAAGAGGGAGACTACGCTTATATCATTACAAATAACCATGTAATTGAAGATGCTTCAAACATTCAAGTATCTCTGTATGATGGACAGAAAACGAAAGCAGAGCTGATTGGCGCCGATCCTCTCACGGACTTAGCAGTATTGAAAGTTGATGGCAAATATGGGGACAACCTGCTGAAAGTAGGAGATTCCAGCGCGCTTCGTGCCGGTGAGCAGGTCATAGCAATCGGAAACCCGCTTGGACTTGATTTATCCAGAACAGTTACACAAGGAATTGTGAGTGCGGTTGACCGGACGATCGCGGTCCCGACATCTGCTGGAGAATCTGAACTGAACGTTATCCAAACGGATGCTGCAATCAATCCGGGGAACAGTGGAGGTGCCCTGATTAATTCGAATGGAGAACTGGTTGGAATCAACAGCTTGAAGATTTCGACTTCAGGTGTAGAAGGGCTTGGATTCGCTATTCCAAGTAAAGAGTTCATGCCGATTGTCGATGAGATTATCAATACTGGAAAAGTAGAGCGGCCTTACATTGGAATCGGAATGACAAGCCTTGCGGATGTACCTCGTAATTATCTTGCAGAACTTCCAAATGAAGTAACTGCAGGAGTCATTGTTGCCAATATTGATGAAACATCAGCTGCTGCAGAAGCCGGCATTAAAGCAGGAGACGTCATTACAGAACTTAACGGACAATCAGTCGAGACACCTGCCGATTTAAGAAGATTGTTATACTCCGATTTGAAAGTGGGAGACAAGATTGATCTGACAGTCTACCGCGGTGCAGAAAAAATGAACGTTACATTAACTCTGACTAGCAATGCGATGATTAACTAATTCATCAAGGTCTGGTGCCTGGTGAGGCGATAGCACAGGCACCCCTTGCTTACTATAAAGGAGAGCTATGAAGTGAATAAAAAGAAGAGTCATATCAAATTACTAAGTTTAATAGGAAGTGTGGCTGTCTCCGGCATGCTTATCAGTGGATGTTCTTCAACTCAAGATGCAGTAGCGAAGGTAGGGGGCGAGTCCATCAGCAAGGATGACCTATATACCATGATGGTAGACCAATATGGTGAAGCTGCGCTGAACACATTGATTGCCGACAAGATTGTTGAGCTTGAAAGTGAAGAACAAAAAATTAAAGTGAAAGATAATGAAATAGAAGAAGAATTAAAGAAACTCCAAGAATCCTATGGAGACGAAGAGGCATTCAATCAAGCGTTGACATCCAGCGGATCCAGCCTTGACAGTGTCAAAGACAATATCAAATCCTACTTGTTGACACAAAAATTATTGCAGGAAAGAGTAAAGGTAACAGATGACCAAATCAAAGAATATTTTGAAGCCAATAAAGATTCGTTTGCACAGCAAGAGCAAGTAGAGGCGAGCCATATCTTGGTTGAAGATGAAGAGACAGCTAAAGAAGTAAAGGAAAAACTCGCTGACGGGGATGACTTCGCAGAACTTGCTAAAGAATACTCCACCGACACTTCCAATGCTGAAGCCGGCGGGGAATTAGGATTCTTTGCAAAAGGAGAAATGGTACCGGAGTTTGAAGAGAAAGCATTCTCTATGGGAGTAGACGAAATCAGCGATCCCGTTAAGACTGAATTTGGATACCATATCATCAAAGTAACAGATAAGAAAGAAGCCCAGGAAGCCGTATTTGAAGACCATAAAGAAGAAATCAAAGAGATTTTATTTGACCAAGTCCTTCAAACAGAATACCCAGTTTGGCTGGAAGAACAAAAAGAAGAATATAAGATAGAAAATCTTCTATAAAAAGTTAATGTACCGGCAACGTTTTGTTCATAGTTTGGCAATAACTTCTGGAGATACTTACATTGCAGAGCATTGAATCACCATCTGCAATGTGAGGTACATAATAAGATTCAACGCTTCAGCAAAAAAAAGGAGGAAACATAAATGAAAAAGAAAAAACCACTTACCTATGTTTTGACAGGTGCGCTAGCCATTGGGATCCTTGGAGCTATCCCGGCATTTGCTGCAGAGGATAACGCTGCGCAATCCACGGAATCAGCTGCTGCAAGTTCAGAAAAAGATGTCGCATTTGGCGGCCATCATCATGGAGGACATGGAAAGTTTGGCCTGAATGAAGAACAATTGAAAGAAAAAGCAGAAGAACTTGGAATTGACACAGCTGATAAAGATCCACGTGAATTAGCCAAAGAGGTCATGGAAGCACAACTTGTGAAAAAGGCAAAAGAATTAGGAATCGAGACAGAAGGCAAGGAACTGAAAGACCTTGCAGCTGAAGTGAGAGAAGCGGCTATGCTGAAGCAGGCGGAAGAACTCGGGATCGAAACGGAAGGAAAAGATGCTCACGAGTTAAAGCGTGAAGTGTTTGATGCTTCCATCCTTAAAGCCGCTAAGGAACTTGGAATCGAAACAGAAGGCAAATCAACAAAAGAACTTATGGAAGAAATCATGACCGACCATGCTGATGAGGCAAAGGAACTGGATATCTTCCCATTCAATAAGGACAAAGATTTCTTTTTCCATGGTGGGAAAAAAGGGCATCACGGCCATGGCCGCGGGAAAGATGCTGATGCACAAAATCAACAAAACTCAGACGAGCCAGCGGCCGATTCTGAAGACACATTATAATTGAAGTTTGAAGGAGAAATCCCCGCCGCAAGCGGGGTTTTTCATATTGTTTCAAGGCTCCTGCCAAGGGAAAACTATTATTAGAAGGAATCGGTGAAAAAGACTATAATTTAAATAGAAAACGTTCGTGTTAACGGGAAAGGAAAGATAAAATGAAAGTGCTGGTAGTTGAAGATAACGAAAGTGTCACTTCCATGCTGGAAATGTTTTTTATAAAAGAAGGCATCCAGGGAGAATTCATTCATGATGGTGCTGAGGGATACCAACGCTATAGTGAAGGCGAATGGGACTTGGTTATCCTGGATTGGATGCTCCCAGGCATGGATGGCGTAACGATTTGCCGAAAGATCCGGGAGGAAGGGACACAAGTTCCAATCATCATGCTGACAGCGAAGGACAGTGAATCCGATCAGGTCCTCGGCCTGGAACTCGGTGCAGATGACTATGTCACAAAACCATTCTCACCACTTGCATTGATGGCAAGGATCC
Source organism: Bacillus salacetis (assembly GCF_049177075.1). Lineage (GTDB taxonomy): Bacteria > Bacillota > Bacilli > Bacillales > Bacillaceae_B > Rossellomorea > Rossellomorea salacetis_A. The sequence continues at coordinate 824,553 of NZ_CP185377.1, forward strand.
GTGCTGTTACCCGCAGGTATCAAGGAGAGAAGAATAGTGCTGCCGCAGCCCCTGACATTTCTACAGCAGATTTCCAGATAAGCAAAGAGACACGGGAAGTCCTGCTGAATGGGGTTCCCCTTACTAATTTAACTCCAAAAGAATTTGACTTGCTCTATTATCTTTCCCAGCATCCCCGCCAGGTGTTTTCAAGGGAACAGCTCCTTGAGCGGGTGTGGGGATATGACTTCTACGGCGACGAGCGGACGGTAGACGTCCATATCAAGCGGCTCCGCAACAAAATTGCCAGCAAGGACAAGCCTTATCTGCACACAGTATGGGGAGTAGGGTATAAATTTGATGAGACGGCGGCCGGTGATGAAAATTAGATATCTTTATCAGCTGCTTCTTAGCCATACGAGTGTGCTGATCATCGCCTTCCTTATACTTGGGACGCTGTTTTCCCATTATGTCGAAAATCTTGTGTACGAAAATAAGGTCGAAGAATTGAGCTCCTACGGAAATAAAATCTTATCGGACCTGGAAAGGCCGAGTCCAAGACGGCCCCTTTATTTAGAGGAATACAGCAAACTTCTCCAGGCCAGGGATATCGATCTCATTACCTTCAATGAGAATGGAGTCGTATCTTTTTCCCGCGGAGGCATTTATCCCCGGATAGAACTGTCTGAGGAAGAATGGCAAAAAATCGAGCGGGGGGAAACAGTTTCACTGAAGAAAGATTTCGGCCGCTTCAACCAGGCGGTCTCGCTTGTCATCATGCCAAGGATCATCAATGATCAGCTGGCAGGAGGACTGATCCTCATCTCACCAATAAGCGGAACAAGGGAAATGCTGAGTGATATCAATAAATATTTACTGTATATCGTCCTCATATCTTTGGCAATCTCACTCCTGATCAGCTTGTTTTTATCAAAGCTTCATGTGAAGAGGATCCAGCGTATTAGAGATGCCACATCGCTTGTGTCATCCGGGAATTACGACGTCCATGTCCCAAGCTCCAACTTCGATGAAATCGGCGACCTTGCAGATGATTTTAATAATATGGTCACTAAACTGAGGGCATCCAAAGAGGAAATTGACAGTCTGGAAAATCGAAGAAGGCAGTTCATGGCTGACGTTTCACATGAAATGAGAACACCATTAACAACGATCCGCGGCGTGATTGAGGGAATCCGCAATGACATGATTCCTGAGGAGCAAAAAGAGAAGAGCTTTGGATTGGTCAGCCAGGAAACCCGCAGGCTGATCCGCCTCGTGAATGAAAACTTAGATTATGAAAAAATCCGCTCCAACCAGATTGCCATCTCAAAAGTAACACTTCCCCTGCTGGATGTGTTCGAAGTCATTAAAGAGCAGCTGGATTTCCAGGCGGAAGAAAAACAAAATGAGATCCATATAGAAGCAGACCCAGAGCTTAAGGTGTATGCCGACTATGACCGGCTCATTCAAATCCTCATCAACATTACAAAAAACAGCATCCAGTTCACGACCGGGGGATCGATTTGGCTGAAGGGTGAATCTTCAGAAGGTGAAACCATCATCGAGATTATAGATACTGGAATGGGAATGGATCCGGACGAAATTCAATCGATCTGGCGCAGATTCTATAAAGCAGACATTTCAAGGACCAATACCCCGTATGGTGAATTCGGCTTAGGGCTTTCCATCGTTAAGCAATTAGTGCTGATGCACAAAGGGACCATTGATGTTACCAGCGAGAAAGGCAAAGGAACAAAATTCACCATCCGCTTACCGCTCGAAAATAAAGAAGGCTGATCGACGAATGATAAGCCTTCTTCTTTATGATTGTTTATTGGCAGCCAAATCTACAGCATCACTTCACTAAGTCCCAATGGCTGCAGGGCGTTGGTTTGATCAATATAAATGAACGCATCATATCGCTCCGACATGATCGATGGTACATAATTACCGTACTGTTCATACTGCGGCCGGTAGACGACACCGATGGCCCTGTGACCAAGCGGCGTATGGAACTTTTTCCGATTATCATCATCGAACACCAGAATCTGATTATAATTACCGGCTTGATGCATTGCATCCTCCCAGCTGCCTCGGCGTGCAGGCGGGACAACCATCCTTTCAAGGTCTAAGCCCCATTCTTCAGAAGCGATCACTGTACCGCGGTGTGTACCAAAGCCTACGATATACACATCCTCTTTCGGATTCTGCTCCCGGACAATCTGGCCGACATTGGTCATCCCTGCCTCCATCATATCCGTCGCACGCGCATCTCCAACATGAGTATTATGCTCCCAGACAATCACTTTGGCATCATCGCCATATGATTTCATAACCGCATTCAAAGCTTCTACCATATGTTCATCCCTGACGTTCCAGGATTTTTCATCATTGGTCACCATCGCGCGGTAATAATGTTCAGCATTTGCAGCCACCATCGCATTCACTTCAAGGTTCAGTTCCTGTTCATGATCGCTTGTGTAGTGGTCTTTATTTTTTCTGATGGTGGAAAGCAGCTCGACAACTTCTTGTGTGCAGTCATCGCCTAGCAGGCCTGCTGAAACTGCATATTCCTGGGCTTCTCTGTTGAAAGGCTCGAAGCAGGAGAATGCTTTTCTCGCTTTTTCCAAGTCGGGTGAATTCGTTTTTTCAAGATACTTGATGACTTCCTCCATCGATTCCCAAAGGCTGTACACATCGATCCCATAGAAACCAACTTTTTGCTTTAAGTCCGTGTTTGTATTGTACTCCTTCAGCCATGAGATCAAGTTCACAACCTCTTCATTCGCCCACATCCAGGCAGGCCAGCGTTTGTAGGATTGCAGGACATCACGCGGATTTTGGGTCTCATTATATCCTTTTATATATTGATTGACGGTCTGTGAAGCCGGCCAATCACCTTCAACCGCAATGATATTGAACCCTTTTTCCTCAATCAGCCTCTTGGAAAGCTCTGTCCGGATCTTATAATACTCGGAAGTCCCATGAGAGGCCTCGCCGAGAAGGACGATCCGTGAATCACCGATTTCATTTATGATCCTATCGAGGTCGCGTTCTGACTTATATTCAGTAGAATGTTCTTTTATCGATTGAATAACAGACTCATTCATTTATAAAACCTCCGAAAGTTAATGATATTTCGCGTCGTAACTGTTCTCGCCTGCATGTACAGAAAGCAAAGTCGCCGCATACCCGACAAGCCTGTTCACAAGCTCGTCGCACACCGCATAAACAAGATGGTGCCGGCTTGGCTGATGCAGCTTAGGGTCATCAAAAATTACTGTGGTGTTAATGAAAATATCTTTGGTCCCCAGCAAATTATAATGAACGATCACTTTTCCGGCAGCACCGCCTGTCCGGGGATCCTGATAATCAGGCAGGAATACATACCATTCCTCCGCACTGGGTGAGCGGAAATTCTTAGTGAATGTCATGCCGCTGACCTGCTCGCTGATCGCCGCCTGTTCCTCTTCACTGAGTAAATCAAACTGAGGTTTTTCCATAACGTCAGCCCTTTATCGATTGATAGGTCTAGCTTGCCCTATTAAAAAAGTCTATAGTATGTAATTAGTCTAAAAATCGGAGTGGTAAACGGGATAAATGTGGAAATTGGGCGGGTATGATTACCTCGCCAAATTAAAGGGAAAACAAACTCTAAAAAAGGAGGTATACATATGGATTGGATGCCGTTGATTCTGGCCCTTGTGCTGGCGGTGGTGCACTTGTCCGCCAGAAGGATGGTGTTTTTAGAGTCGATTCCGAGAAGTAAGTTTCTTTCGATTGCCGGCGGGGTGTCTGTGGCATATGTATTTATTCATATTCTTCCTGAATTGAAGGAACATCAAGAGTCGATTGAAGAGTCGGCTCAAGTGGTTGCATTCCTTGAGCATCACGCATACTTGCTTGCAATGCTTGGATTGATTATTTTCTACGGATTGGAGAAAGCAGTCCAGGATTCAAAAAAGCAGAATCCAGATGTGGGGAATAAGCCAAAGAAGTCGGCGTTTTGGCTTCATATCAGTTCTTTTTTCATATACAATGGCCTGATTGGATATCTTCTTGTGCACAGGGAAGAGGCGGGCTTGTGGAATCTCTTGTTATATGGATTTGCCATGGCGCTTCATTTCATTGTTGTGGACTTTGGGTTAAGGGAGCATCATAAAGGCCGGTACGACAGGGAAGGCCGATGGGTGCTCGCATCTGCCATTGTCGTCGGCTGGGCGATCGGATTTATGACGGAGATTCCCGAAGCGGTGCTTGCACTGTTGTTTGCATTCTTATCGGGAAGTATCATTTTGAACGTATTGAAAGAGGAGATTCCGCAGGAACGCCAGAGCAGTTTCTGGGCGTTCGCAATCGGGGGGATCGGATATGTCATCCTGCTGTTAAGCGTTGGATGAAAAGGCGGCTCTGCAGCCGTCTTTTTTTATGTCTTTACTAATCCTTTAGCACTTTAACGCACGAAGAGGGACTGTCCCTCTTCGTGCCTTAACGCGTTAAAGCGCTGAGGGACTGTCCCCCGCTGCGTTAGTGTGTTAAAGCCTCCATAAATAACGTTGAATAAGATTCAAACTATTTTTAAAAATAAGGAAAAGCCTTTATAATGAATAGGATAAAATACGGATTCCGAAATATATTCAAGCATCCAAGAAGTATGGGGGAACATACATGAAGAAAATGCTGTCATTCTTGAAAAACTATCGGTTGGCAATGGGGATTGCCTGGACGCTGATGTTAGTTGAACTGTCGGTGGAGCTGCTGCTGCCTTTGTTTATGGCAAAGGTGATTGATGAAGGGATATTACAGGAGGATATGTCGGCTGTCTGGTATTGGGGCGGCATCATGTCTGCATTGGCATTGGCTGCTTTTGCGGCAGGGGTTACCAACTCCTTTTTCGCTGCTCATGTCAGCCAGGGGGCAGGTTATGATATCAGGAAGAGTCTTTATGAAAAGATCCAGAACTTTTCTTTTGCAAACTTCAGCAAGTTTCCGTCATCTTCCTTGATCACGAGGCTGACCAATGATGTGACACAGATACAAAATACGATTTTCACCTCACTGCGTATCATGATGAGGGCTCCGCTGCTTGTCATCGGTGGGACTGTCATGGCCCTAATCGTCGATGTGAAGCTCGGGATCATCCTGCTTCTCGTCATACCATTCATCGTCATCTTCTTATTATGGGTGTTGAATACCGGCTGGACGATGTTCAGGTATGTCCAGCAAAAGCTGGATTCCGTGAATGATGTCATCCAGGAGAACCTAAGGGGGATGCGGATCATCAAAGCCCTCCTCAGGGGTAAGCATGAGAACAACCGGTTCATTGAAGCCAATAAAACGCTGATGAATAAGACAGTGAGCGCACTCAGGCTGATGGAAACCATTATGCCAGTACTGTTTATTGTCATGAATGGAAGCATTCTGTTCATTCTTTGGATGGGGAATGTTGAAGTGACAAACGGCGATGCTGCTGTCGGTGATGTAGTGGCCATTGTCAACTATGCGACAAGAATCACTGGGGCTTTCTCTGTTTTTGCTTTTATCATCATGAGTTTTTCCAGGGCAAGGGCTTCTGCAGGAAGGATCTCGGAAGTGCTTGAAACTGATATCGATCTGGTTGACTCGCCAGACAGTGACGCTTCCCTGGCTGTCTCGGAAGGGAAAATTGAATTCAAGGATGTGTCTTTTCACTATCCTGGAACAAAAGCGGATGTACTCGATGAAATCAATTTGAAAGTCAAGCCAAGGGAAATCATATCGATTCTCGGGGCGACCGGTTCCGGGAAAACGTCCCTCTTCCAGCTGATCCCAAGGCTGTATGAAGCGACAGGCGGGAAAATCCTTATCGATGATGTGGAAATTGAAAAATACAAACTTGAGAACCTCCGGAAAAGTATCGGGTTTGTTCCTCAGGAGGCCCTGCTTTTTTCAGGCAGTATCAAAGAAAATATTGCCTGGGGCAAAGAGGATGCTTCAATGGATGAAATTGTCGAAGCCGCTAAGTCGGCCCAGATCCACGACTTGATTGAGGGGCTTCCTAAAGGGTACGATACCGTACTTGGGCAAAAGGGAGTCAATCTTTCAGGGGGACAGAAGCAGCGTCTTTCGATTGCAAGGGCCCTTGTAAGGAAGCCGAAAATTCTGATCCTGGATGACAGCACAAGCGCATTGGATTTAAAGACAGAGTCCAGGCTGATCCAGGCAATCGGAAACTATTCGTGCACCATCTTGATTGTGACGCAGAAAATCAGTACGGCCATCCAATCGGATAAAATTTTTCTGATTGAAGACGGGAAGGTGATTGCGGAAGGACGTCATGAAGAATTGATAACGGACTCCCCGCTTTACGGAAAGATCTTTCAATCTCAATTTGGAGAGGAGAACCTCGAGCATGCCAAGGCATTACAGTAAAGCACCGAAGAGCAAACCGAAGATAAAAAACTGGAAGGGGACTGTCAAACGCATCTGGAGCTATCTTTCCGAAGAGAAAGGGCTTCTGACACTTGTCATCCTGATGGTCGTCATCAGTTCCTTCCTGGGGCTTCTGGGTCCGTTCCTGGTAGGGATGGCGATTGATGATTTCATCGTCACACGAGATGCGGGCGGGCTGCTTGAATTGATTCTATGGCTGATCGTCGTCTATATCTTCTATTCAGCCGCGATGTGGCTTCAGGCTTACTGGATGATCGGGATTTCCCAGAATACAGTTTACAGGATGAGGACAGAGCTTTTTCAACAGCTGCATAAACTGCCCATCCCATTCTTTGACCGCCGCCAGCATGGGGAATTGATGAGCAGGGTCACAAATGATATGGAGAATGTCAGCTCGACATTGAACAGTTCTGTTATCCAGATTTTCTCCAGCGTCCTCACATTGCTGGGTACAGTGGGGGTCATGCTGTGGCTGAGTCCGCTTCTGACACTCATTACAATGCTGATCATTCCGGCCATGTTCCTCGGGCTGAAGTGGATCACGAACCGGACTGGGAAGCTTTTCAAAGAAACGCAGAAAAATTTAGGGGATCTCAATGGTTATATTGAGGAAACCGTTTCCGGACAACGGATTGTTAAAACTTTTTCACAGGAAGAAAAGGTGATGGATGATTTCCTTGTCAAAAGTGACAGATTAAAAGCCTCCGCCTACTGGGCATCGACCTATTCGGGGTTCATACCCAAATTGATGAACATGCTGAACAATTTGAGCTTCGCTGTCATCGCCGGAGTCGGCGGTATCCTTGCCGTGCAGGGAGTGATCACAATCGGGGTCATTGTGATCTTTACAGAATATGCACGTCAGTTCACAAGGCCGCTGAATGATCTTGCCAACCAATTCAATACGCTTTTATCTGCTGTAGCAGGAGCGGAGAGGGTGTTTGAAATCCTCGATGAAGAGCAGGAAGAGAAAGATGAAGGCAGCGCTGTCTCTGTAAATGAGATCAAGGGAGAAATAAAGTTTTCCCATGTCACTTTCTCTTATGATAAAGAAACGAAAACCGTCGAAGATATTTCATTCAAGGCAGAGCCCGGCGAAACCATTGCATTGGTAGGGCCTACAGGAGCGGGTAAAACCACCATTACGAATATATTGTCGAGGTTTTATGATCATGATGAAGGAAAGATCACGATAGATGGAAGAGACCTTTTAACCATTAAACGGGAAAGCCTCAGAAAAAATATGGGGTTTGTACTGCAGGACTCCTTCCTTTTCCAGGGGACCATCCGGGAAAATATCAGGTATGGAAGGCTGGATGCAAGCGATCTCGAAGTGGAAAAGGCAGCAAAGGAAGCGAATGCCCATTCCTTCATCATGAAACTGCCCGAGCAGTATGACACTGTACTGACTCAAGATGGGGGCGGGATCAGCCAGGGTCAGAAGCAGCTGCTTTCCATTGCACGGGCGATTCTTTCAGACCCTTCCCTCCTGATTCTGGATGAAGCGACCAGCAGTATCGATACGGTTACGGAAGTGAAAATTCAGGAGGCGCTTCAGCGGTTGATGAAAGGCAGAACGAGCATAGTCATCGCTCACCGCCTGAATACCATCCAGTCAGCCGATCAGATCCTTGTTCTGCAAAGCGGCAGGATCACCGAGAGGGGTTCGCATGAAGAACTTCTGGAGCAGAAAGGGTTCTACTATGAACTTTATAACAGTCAGCTGAGGGAAATCAGCTGAAAATAAAAAGGATGTTCAACCACGGGTTGAACATCCTTTTTTTGCTTTAGTAAGGATCAATAAATGGAAGTCCCTTGGAAAAATGGGTCAGCGGCTCATGCCAGTTCCGGAACCAACATATCATTAAAAGAGGTCCAGAAGAATTCAGTGGATTTGAATCAAGTCCTTATTCTTTTATAAAAAAAGTAAAGGTGAGTGATCTGCTATGTTACTTGCTGGTGAAAGAATTTACCTGCGTCCATTTGAAGCAGGGGATGCGGAGGTTCTTCTGAGGCTCATTAAACGGAACAGAAACTTTTGGGGAAAGACAGAACCTGAATGGCAGGCTGGTTATTATACATTTGACGGACAGCTTCAAAATATAAGGTTCTTCCAGGAAGGCATACAAAAGGGACTGTTTTATACTTTTGGTATCTTCAATAAAAAGACTCATCAACTAATGGGGATCATTAATCTCTACGATATTAAAGGAGGTCCCTATCAATGTGGAGTTGTCGGCTATGCCATTGATAGAGCACAGAATGGTAAAGGGCTGGCAACCGAAAGCCTGAAGCTGATTCTGTCATTTGCCTTTGATTCCTTGAAGCTGAACAGGGTTTCAGCAGAAGTGATGCCGAGAAACAACCCTTCCATCCGGGTGCTGGAGAAAGCGGGATTCCAGAAGGAGGGGTTCAAAAAGAATAACATCCTGATTCAAGGTGAATGGGAAAGCCATCTGCAGTATGGCATTTTAAAAAAAGATTGGGCTCCTTTTTTTGAGAAAAAGAGTAGCAGAAACTAATGGTGTTAGTTATAATAAAACTAACACCATTAGTTTTGTAGGAGAGGGAGCTGATCGTATGAAAGTAACGAAAAGGAATAACCTGTATCAACTAGCCTTTATGCCGAAATTTTTTCCGGTAAACTGTTATCTGATTGAAGAAGAAGAAAGTCTGACGTTAATTGATGCCGCTTTGCCTTACTGTGCACATGCAATTCTCCAAACCGCCAAGGATATTGGGAAGCCAATCAAAAGAATTGTGCTGACCCATGTTCATGATGACCATGTTGGAGCTCTGGATAAAATTAAATCTTCCCATCCTGAAATAGAGGTCGGGGTCCCCAAACGGGATGAACGTTTGATGAAAGGGGATAAAAGTCTCGAGCCCGGCGAATCACAAATCCCGATTAAAGGCGGAGTCCCCAAGAAACTCAAAACAAGGGCCGACTTTTTAATAAGCGAAGGGGATAAGATTGGATCACTGATTGCTTTAGGCACACCTGGCCATACGCCGGGGGCGATGTCTTATCTTGATACCAGAGATCATTCATTGATTGCCGGGGATGCCTTCCAAACCAGGGGGCGTACAGCCGTTTCCGGACAGATGGTCATTTCATTCCCATTTCCGGCTATGGCTACATGGTGCAAGGAGACGGCCTTTTTGAGTGCGGAGAAAATCAAAAGTCATAATCCTTCCCTGCTGGCTGTCGGACATGGTAGAATGCTTGAAAACCCGTCTGAGGAAATCGAGTTGGCGATTGAATCTGCCAAACAAAAAGTGAAGTGAGCAAAGCAGGAAGGATGGTATTTCATGTCACCAAGAATGGGACTTACACGAACCAAGATAATGGAGACAGCAGGAGAAATGGCTGATCACAACGGGATTGATTCCGTGACAATCGCCAATTTGGCGAAGGAATTGAAAATCCGTCCACCTTCTTTATATAACCATATCAAGGGATTGAATGAACTGAGAACGGTAATGGCTGTCCATGGACTGAACAGTCTTTATCATGAAATTAAATCTGCTTCCGAGGGAAAAGAGGGAGATGATGCTGTGCAGGCTTTAGGGGCTTCCTACCTGTCTTTTGCCCGCAGGCATCCAGGACTTTATGAAGCAGCATTGCTTGCACCTGATCCCAGGAATCGTGAAGTGCAAAATGCAGGAAATCAGATAGTGGAACTGGCTCTTGGTACGCTCGATTATCTGGATCTTTCCAAGGAAGATGCGCTTCATGCTGTCAGGGGACTCCGGAGTTTATTTCATGGATTTGCCTCTTTGGAGCAAAAAAGCGGATTCGGGCTGGATTTGAGTGTTGATGAGAGTCTGAAGCGGATGGTCAGTGCCTTTCTCTTGGGCATAAAAGGATAAAGACGCAAAAAAGAACGTTAGAGAAGATGTCAGATGGACCTTGCTCAACGTTCTTTTTTAATTTCCTTGTTCTCTTTTTGCAATGAAGAAGTGATGAAATCCATACATAAGGATTGATTTTGTTAAAAAAACGCTCAGTAACTGTAATTGATTCATTTTGATCAATGTCCATACTCCCAGTTTCTTGAACCATCTATAGAAAGGATAAACAAAGAAGGTATCAACAATAAGATTAACAAGAAGGAACAGAGGGAATCTGCCATAGGTATATTTCAGGATGAAAATACTTCCGGTGAAAAACGGCCCGACAGCAAAAGGAGTCATCCCGCTTATCTTCGAAGAAAGATTTGGATATATGATCCACCACTTAAACCTTTCGGCAATGACATCTTCAATCAATAAGAAGAAACACATAAACAGTGATGCAGGCATAAACCGCTTAATTGACCGCCAGCCGGCAAACGGGAGCATAACCCAGGAAAATACTAATAATAGCAGTATTAGAACTTTTGACAGTTTCATCATTCATCCTCCTTGCCCTTAATATGGCTTGATTTGGCAAGGAATATACGCTGTCGGGGAGCCAAAATTAACCCAGACGAAAAGAAGCGGCATGTTCAGCCGCTTCTTTTTTATGATCATTTATGATGAAAAGGACACTTACCATTCATAGGTTCGGCATCATCACCGATAAAGTACTGTTTCCATTCACGATGCTCGGGATCGCCATAATGGCTGATATTTGGATGCTTAGGGAGATTGTCCCATTTTTCCACTCTTTCCCTTACCTTTTCACGTGACATGATGCCGCCTTTGGATGTACCTTCCAGCCCCTCAAAAATCCTCCGGGGCTGGAAACCTAGGACAAGGGAGTTACCAAGATCTCTTGTCTTCCTCTGCTTATAAGCGGGAGCATTGCCAAATACAAAGTAAGGTTCCTCAGCGAAAGAAAAGGCCCAAAGGTGGTGGTCGGGATCCTCTGGATAATCTTTTGGCCAAGGCTTTGTATCCTGGTCATGGAGAAACTGAAGGATGTTCCAGAAGTATTCCCGGTAGTAAGGGATATCTTTTTCCTCTTTCTCAGGCTCGACAAACAAAAATAAACCATGGCGGGTCAGCTTGGGGCTGTCGAACAAAGAGATGAATTGTTCCAGCGTGCCGGGAAGGGAGGACCAGTCATCATGTGTAATATAAGAGTATCTCAATTCACCTTTCTTTTCGGCAGTCATGCCGAAGTAGCAGGGGAATGTTTTCTCAGTGACCGTATCCCTGAATGTTTGATATTCCTCCATCACCCATTGAGGGACTTTTTCAGGGTTCATCATATCTTCCTTTGTTAATAAACGATGTTCAGTAGCAATCATTTTACTAGCTCCTCTGTATAAAATATATTTGCTTTCTTCTACCCTTCTTTTAAGATGGAAAACGCAATAACTCTCTGGAAACTGGAAAATTTTAAAAAAGACTGCAAAAAGTGCAAGTGATAACAGAAAGTAATGTGGTTAACCACCTGGTTTGAACCGATTATCAAAGGGGTAGATTTTTGTATGACTGCATCCCAGACAATTGGGAAATCATGCACTTTCGAGGAGGAAATTCTGATGGAAAAGAGTATTGTTGGTGCATATGACTCCACAACTGAAGTAATGGATGTCATCAACAGTCTGACAAAAGACGGTTATAATGAAGATGATATCCTTGTCATCTCCAACAGAAACGATATTGATAGATTGGACAATACTTCTGGGCTCCATGTAGAACATCCAGAAGGACACCATGAACGAAGCTTATGGGAAAAAATCAAAGATTCATTTGCCGTTCGTGAACATGAAGGGTCAGACAATGATCTTGCTCAATATGAAATCCCGCTTAACCAAGTTGGAACCTATCAGTCCAAACTTGATGACGGAAAGATCCTGGTTGCTGTAACAGCGACAGATAAATATGTCCTCAGCCATGGAGGAGAAGTGGTGGACGCCGGTGCCAATATCAAGCCGGTTTCAGATGATGAAGATATCCTTGAAGACGATGATGACATGAGGAATGTAAATGAAGTCAGGAATCAAACATCAACTGAAAACTATCGCAATTCCCCAACAGCCGGAAAAAGCGTTGGCAATCACGGGGCTGAACCTGAGGATATTAGGTCTGGCAACGTGGATACAAATGAAGATACAATAGGGGGAAATGTAGGCAATACACTTGGCGGAAAGCTTGGGACATCGGAAAGGTATTCCACAGGACAGGCAGGACTGGAAAACAGCACGAACGATCAGACGGAAAAGGAATATCAGGATGAAAAGAATGCCGAACACCTTAATGAAAAAGAACAAAAAGAAAGATTTAAAGGAAATGATTACAGAGGAGATTTTTAACCTCCTTAAACCCGCTGCAGAAATGACAGCGGGTTTTTTTATGTGAAATGGGATTCGATAGGTTGGGGTTAAACATGAAATTTATAGCAAGAGTGGATACATTTTCAGTGAAGCAAAACGTTTTCTGCTCGATCTCAAGGGTAATTTTTATTATGTAGCATCAAAAAAATGAGGGAGGTAATCATGATGGAAAAACACATTATTGGAGCATATGATTCAACAAATGAAGCAGCAGCAGTAGTGGAACAGCTATCAAGAAAAGGATACTCCCCGGAAGAAATCACGGTTGTGTCAAATAGAGACCGCCTTGGTTCTTTAGAAAGTAAGACCGGCCTTCAAGTGGAACGCGATCGGACTGAACAACATGACCCATCCATGTGGGATAAGATCAAAGATGCATTCACACTTGATGAAGAGACTCATTCTAATAACCGCCTGTCAACATATGGTCTATCAGATGAGGAAGCCAGCCGTTATGAATCAAAATTGGATGATGGAAAGATCTTGATTGCAGTAGAATCTGATTCAACTGCCGAGCTGGAAGAATTCACGACTGGATATGACAGACGTGAAACTGAAGTGAATGACTATACAACAACTGGCGGCAGAAACGAAGAACAATCAATGGAACTTCGAGAAGAGCGTTTAAATGTTGACAAAGAAGAAAGAAAAACCGGTGAAGTTTCCATCAGCAAAGACGTAGTGGAAGAAGAAAGAAGCGTCGATATCCCAGTGAAGCATGAAGAAGTATATGTCGAAAAGAGACATGTGCAGGATGGTGAAAAGCGAAATGCTTCTGCCGAAATCGGTGAGGATGACGAGATCAGGATACCGATTGTAGAAGAGAAAGTGGAAGTCACGAAGAAGCCGGTCGTGACTGATGAGGTAGTCGTTGGGAAACGAACGTCAGAAGAAACCGAGCATGTAAGCGATACGGTTAAAAAAGAAGAGGTTCATTTGGATAAAGACGGATCTTCCAGGGTACAGGGAGAAGAACGCCTCAACGATACTGAAAGGGATTCATCTCTACGCGGAACGTCCAGTGAAGGAACGTATGCAACGGGTCAAGAAGGACTGACAGACTCTGCTGTCACCGGCTCCGAAAAAGAAAGAAGAGACTATAAGAATACTGAAAATCTGGATGCCGATGAAAATGCATTCAGAAGAAACGACTATCGTGGTGACATTTAAGGTTCGGCAAAAACCTCTTGCTGTTAAGGCAGCAAGAGGTTTTTTGTGTTCGCCTGACTCATCTCCTTTAAAGCCCTTTATGGGCATCCCGAATTATTTTTCAAAAAAAAGATTGTCTAAATAACAAGTTATGAAATATAATTCGAATAGAAACAAAATTCTGAATTTACAAAGGGGGAGTATGTTTGGAGACGGTTGTTGGTTGGCTTAATGGGGTTTTATGGAGTTCACCTGTCATTTATTTAATTTTGGCTTTAGGACTTGTATTCTCAATTATGACACGTTTTCTCCAGGTAAGGCACATCAAAGACATGTTCAAATTGATGTTCCAAGGCAAGAGTTCAGATGCAGGGGTATCATCTTTTCAGGCTTTGGCACTATCATTATCAGGGCGTGTAGGTACCGGTAATATTGCCGGTACAGCGACAGCTATCGCATTTGGGGGACCGGGTGCGGTTTTCTGGATGTGGACCATCGCCTTCATTGGCGCAAGTTCGGCGTTCATTGAGTCGACACTTGCCCAGATTTATAAAGTGAAGCAGGATGGACAGTACCGCGGGGGGCCGGCCTACTACATTGAAAAAGGAATGGGCTGGAGATGGTATGGAGTCATTTTTGCGGTTGCATCCATTTTAGCGATGGCGTTATTGATGCCGGGAATTCAATCCAACTCAATTGCTCTTGGTCTTGAAAATGCGTTCGGCCTTAATACATGGGTCACAGGAATCGGACTTGTTGTTCTTCTTGGAGTCATCATTTTTGGCGGAGTAAAGCGTATTGCCAAGGTTGCCCAGTACGCAGTTCCTTTCATGGCTGTAGGGTACATCTTCTTATCCTTGATCATTGTTGTCATGAACATTGCAGAACTGCCAGGTGTTTTTGCTCTTATCTTTAAAAGTGCATTTGCGTTGGATTCAGCATTTGGCGGGATCGTCGGTATGGCTGTTTCATGGGGAGTAAAGCGTGGAATCTATTCAAACGAAGCCGGACAGGGTACAGGTCCGCACGCAGCAGCGGCGGCAGAAGTTTCTCACCCTGCCAAGCAGGGGCTTGTCCAGTCGGCTTCCGTTTATATCGATACTTTGCTTGTCTGCTCGGCTACCGCATTCATGATCCTTTTTACAGGAGCTTATAATGTTGAAAAAGCTGATGGAACAATGATTGTCAATAATCTTGAAGGAATCGAAGCAGGTCCTGGATATACACAGGCAGCGATTGAAAGTGTGCTTCCTGGCTTCGGAGCAGGGTTCGTTGCAGTTGCACTGTTCTTCTTCGCCTTCACGACCATCATGGCGTATTATTATATTGCTGAAACAAACGTCGCTTACATTTTTAGAGGAAAGAACAATCAGCTTGCTATCATAGCCTTGAAGATCGTCCTCCTTGGAGCTACTTTATACGGTGCTGTGAAGACGGCTTCCCTTGCATGGGCACTGGGGGATGTCGGCCTTGGAATCATGGTATGGCTGAACATGGTTGCCATCGTCCTTCTGTACAAACCAGCTTTGAAAGCATTGAAAGACTATGAACAGCAGAAGAAACAGGGGCTTGATCCGGTTTTCGATCCCGTTAAGCTTGGAATTAAGAATGCGGATTACTGGGAAAACGAAGCAAAGCCAGATCGTGAAAAGGTATCTTGATCATTTGTCTTTAACGAAGGATCTCCGATTTTCGGGGATCCTTTTCTGATTTTATCAAAATTGTTTTGAAAATTTTGTGTTTATCAGCAGGTGTTTGGCTTAAGTTGTCGTATTTTATCAATATACTACTAGAGATGAGGAAGATTTAATGCTTGCTGAAAAACTGCTGTTACATGTCTTTGTCATTCTGGCCCCTATCCTGGTGTACACTTCTTTCTTTGAAAACCGCCGCATTGGACAATCACCTTATTTTATAGGAATGATGTATGGTGTTTCGGCAATATTATGTCTCACAGTCTCTTATTACAGTTACGGTCTTTATTGGGATCTGCGGTATGTACCGCTTGTCTTGTCATTCCTATACGGCGGTCCTATTGCAGGGGGAATAACGTTCCTGTCCATTATTGGCGCAAGGACGTTTATGGCTGCTGATTCCTTATTATTCGGCTATATCAGTGCCACTTTGGCCGCTTCAATCCCATTCTTTTATGTAAAAAGATTTTGGAAACATCAGGGTAAGAGAAGGATTCTTACGGCCATTTGGCTCGGGATCTGGCCATCTTTCATCATGTTGTCGATCCTGATTTCCTGGCTGTATTTCTCAGATAATCCTATATACGATATCAAGGAATTGATTATCTATGTATTGCTCTTTGGCCTGATTCAAATTATTGCGATCGGATTTGCCTCGATGCTTCATGAAGCTGTAATCGAAAGGCGATTGATGAAAAAGGAAATGCAGAGGGCCGAGAAATTGAACACCCTTGGGGAACTCGCTGCTTCCATCGCACATGAGGTGCGGAATCCCCTGACGGTTGTGAAAGGTTTTCTCCAATTGATGAAAAGCCAGGAAAAAGAAAAGGATGATAACTATCAATATCTGAGCCTTGTGTTGAGTGAACTGGCAAGAGCCGAGGCTATCATAAATGATTATTTGAACTTTGCAAAACCCCAGTTTGAGAAAATTGAAAGGCTTGAGTTATCGGCCACCATATCTGATGTGATTTCCCTTATGCAGCCATTGGCCATCAAACAGGGAGTTGATCTGGACAGTGACCTGGAAGAAGAAGTGTACCTCCATACCGACAGAAATCAATTTAAACAGGCACTGGTCAACGTGATAAAAAATGCTGTAGAAGCGACGGACCATGGAGGCAGGATCCATGTATCCTTAAAAGCTGCCGGTCAAGATGCAAGAATTACGATAAAGGATAACGGCAAAGGCATGACAAAGGAACAGCTGAGCCGGATCGGAACCCTCTTTTATACAACAAAGGACAAGGGAACGGGACTTGGCACAATGGTATCATTAAGGATCATTGAGGCGATGGAGGGAAGGATAACCTATAGAAGCGAGCTGGGAAAGGGAACCGAGGTGAGAATTGCCTTGCCGTTGGTAAGACAGCTCAAAAAAGATTTCGAAAGCAAAGAAAAAATCATGTAAAAAAGAAGCAGGTTGGACAGGGATGGATGATAGAGGGAGAGAAGAAATTGCATTAGCGTTGGGATTGGAGAGTCAATCTTTACGGAAACTGACAGGCGGACTGCAGAACCTCATTTTTGAAAATACAATAGGCCAGACCGTTCTCAGGGTTTCTCACTCAAAAAGAAGAACGGAAGAGGAGCTTCTTGCTGAACAGCATTGGCTTGAGATATTGGTTTCAGAGGGTGTAAAAATTAATGAACCCCATTTATTTTCCGATGGAGACAGGATAAAAGAGATTTGTTTGGAGAAAGAACCCTTTCTCATAACACAGTTTGGGAAAATTGAGGGGGAAGGACTGGACCCTTCTACCCCCTCTCACTGGAACGTGGAAATCTTTGAGAAATGGGGCAGCATGGCCGGGAAGCTTCACAAAAACGGAAATGCAGTAAAATTAACTGTGAAACAACAGAAGGCAGTTAACAGGAAGAGTGATGATAAACTATACAGGGAGCTTCTCATGCGAGACAGGTATATAGCACGTCATTACCAAAGGCTTCTATCGGAAATTGATAAGCTTTCAAAAGATGATTCATGCTATGGATTGTCTCACCGGGATCTTCATCATGGGAATCTTCTATATTCAAATGGTGAGATTCATATCATTGATTCCGACGACTTCGGGTATTCCTGGTTCGCTGAAGATATTGCAACAGCTTTATACCATGTCAATTGGCATGGAAAGTCTATTCATTCCGACTGGAAGGAGCTGCACAAGGATTTCCTCGAAGCTTTCGCAAGAGGATATAATCAAGTCAGCTTTTTAAGCCAGGAAATAAAGGACGCAATTCCTCTGTTTCTAAGAAAAAGAGAATTCTTCTTATATAATCTGTTCCTGCAGGTTTGGGAGCTTGATAACCTGGAAGAATGGCAGTCATTTACTCTTAAGCAGCTTGAAGAGAATCTAAGAAACGAGATAATACCGATTCAACTATAAACAAAAGGAGCCGGAATTCGCTGATTCCGGCTCCTTTTTATTGCTTCACCGCTTTAACGCACTAAGAGGGACAGTCCCCCTTAGTGCGTTAATGTGATAAAGGGTCAGGCTTTCGCTTTGTCTTCTTCTTTGTTCTTCATGAACATATAGAAAGAGGCGGCGAAAATGATGATGTATCCGGCAATGCTCAGCAAGTCAGGGATTTGTCCAAACAAGACAATGCTGATTAGTGCAGAGTAGACCACCGTTGAATAAAAGAATATTGATATTTCCTTGGCAGGTGCATACTTATAGGCGATGGTAATGCCGAATTGGCCAAGGGTCGCAAAGACACCGGCAAGTAATAAGTATATAAGCTGCTCTGTCTCCATCGGTTCATAGAACATAATGACGAATGGAAGCAGCACTACAGTGGAAAAGAAGGAAAAGTAGAAAACCACTGTATAGAACTTTTCTTTTTGCCCCAAGACCCGTAAAACAGTATAGGCACCTGCCGCAAACACGGCAGACAAAATACCGGCCAGATAGGGGATGATATCCACTGTGAATTGGGGTTTGATGATGAGCAGGGTTCCGAGAAATGCAATAATGATAGCAATGATTTGGAAAGGCCTTGCTTTTTCTTTCAGAAATATGGCCGAAAAGATGATCGTCAAGAATGGACTCAATTTATTGAGCATATCCGCATCGGACAATACAAGCTCATCGATGGCATAGAAGAAAAACACGATTCCCAAGGTTCCAAGTGCTGAGCGCAGGAGCAGGATTTTCTGGTTTTCTTTCTTCCCAAAGAGCCTTTCCTTATAGTAAATCACAAATCCAAAGGAAATGATCGCTGAAACCATGTTGCGAAACAGGGTTTTTTGGACGGTCGGCAGATCACCTGAAAGCTTAACAAATGCAGCCATCATGGCAAAACCGAACGATGAAACGAGAAGAAGCAGGATGCCTTTATTTCTATCTGTCATGATGTCCTCCGATATGTTTTTAATCGATTGCTGTCCAGCCCGAGGGACTGAAAGGATGTAAAAAGAAACTGCCCTTTGCGGCAGTTTCCACTGTTATCTATTTTCCAAAAACCACTATATCAAATGAGTTACTTAAAAGAAAGTCTCTCGCTCCAGCCCTGAAGCAGTTTTTCAAATTTTGGGAAGAAGAACTGGACGATGAAACCAAGTGAAAGCGTGACAATGATGGTACCGACTCCGACTGCCCCTCTGAAAGCTACTGCAAGAGCCAGGGCGAGCCCTTCACTGATCAAGCGTGAACTCCTAAGGCTCAACCCGAACCTTTCAGAAATTGCGACCATAATGGTATCCATTGGACTCGATGGGAATTTGGCCTGTAAGTAGACAGCAATCCCGATACCGAGTGCAAGGATCCCGACTGCCAATGTCGCTGATTGAACACCGAGAGTGGCTGGTGCATAGTTCTTTAATCCGATCAGCAGCCAGAAATCAATCATTAATCCGATAATGAAAATCGAGAGGGCAGCAAACACTTCAGGTCTCTTTCTCAAAAGAAAAGCATTGATGAAGATAAGGATGATTCCATTGATGAAGACGCATGTTCCCACAGTGATTCCGAAGGTTGTGGACTCCCCAACAGCGAGAGCATCCCAGGAAGAGGCCCCGAGACCCGCTTTGATGATGAGGGCGACCCCTAGTGTCAAGAGCAGGAGCCCGGCAATGAAAAAGACGATTCGTTCTCTCATAACTACATTCCTTTATTAATTATTTTTACCTTCAGTTGAAAAATGCGATAATGACTATATTGAAGAAACACAATGTGATCAGACAGCCTGCTTCATCACTTTAAAGCAATGGGGGACTGTCCCCCGCTGCTTTAAAGCGGTGAAGCAAGAGGGGGGATTATACTTGTCCCTCTCTGTGAAATATATGTAGTAACGGCTAAATTATACAAAGGATAGGATGAAATCATGAAAGATATTATATTGACCGTGAACCCGAAGTTCGCAGATAAATTTAAAAATGGCTTTCCGCTCATCAGCAAAGAGGCTCTTGCCTCCACAGCCGGCCTTGAAGAAGAAGGAAGCATCATCAAGCTGGTGGACAGCCAAAAGCAGTTCATTGCCAGAGGCTATTATGGGAAACAGAATAAAGGGTTAGGCTGGATCCTCAGCTGGAAAGAGGAGGAGCGGATCGATCAAAGCTTTTTTGAAAGAAAACTGACAAATGCAATTAACCAAAGGCTGCAGTTTTATCAAAGTGAAGACACGACCGCATTCCGGGTATTCAACGGTGAGGGTGACGGGATCGGCGGGCTTACCATCGATTACTTTGACGGCTATTACTTGATTAACTGGTACAGCGAGGGAATCTATCAATTCAAAAATGACATCATTCTCTCACTGCAGCAGCTTGCGGATATCAAAGGTGTTTACCAGAAAAAAAGATTTGCCCAAAGCGGAAAATATATTGAAGAGGATGACTTTGTGACAGGTGAACGTGCAGAGTTTCCACTCATAGTGAAGGAAAACGGCGTCAACTTTGCCGTCTACTTGAATGAAGGAGCGATGGTCGGCGTCTTCCTCGATCAGCGTGATGTAAGGAAGCTGATACGCGACAAATATGCGGAAGGTAAAACGGTCCTTAACACATTTTCTTATACGGGAGCATTTTCTGTGTTTGCAGCGGCTGGCGGCGCGGCCAAAACAACCAGCGTTGACCTTGCCAACCGAAGTGAAGCCAAGACCATTGAACAGTTCAGCATCAATGGAATTGATTATGAAGAACAGGATATCATTGTCATGGATGTCTTTAACTATTTCAAGTACGCTGTAAAAAAACAGCTCAAGTTCGATATGGTCATTCTCGATCCTCCCAGCTTTGCCCGTTCGAAGAAACACACCTTTTCAGCAGCGAAGGACTATAAAGATTTGCTTAAGGAAGCTATTTCCATCACAGAGAAAAACGGTGTCATCGTCGCTTCGACCAATGCCAGCAACTTTGATATGAAAAGGTTCAAAGGTTTTATCGATAAAGCCTTCAAAGAAAGCGGCAGCTCTTATAAGCTGATGGAGGAGTTCACGCTCCCTGAAGATTTCAGGACGATCAGCCAATTCAAACAAGGGGATTATCTAAAGGTTGTTTTTATCAGGAAGACAAGATAATAGTCCTGACTCTCAATCATTAAGTGACGGAAGGAGAAACCGGTTTGAAGGAAGTACAAGTGTCTGTCAGAAACCTGGTGGAGTATGTTTATAAAAGCGGAAGCATTGACCAGAGATTCCAGACCTCCTCCTCCATGACGGAAGGGACACGGCTGCACAAGAAAATCCAGAAAACATACAAAGAGGGAGATCGTGCAGAAGAATTTCTCAGCACTGACCTCCTGTACAAGGATTTGAACTTTACAGTCGAGGGAAGATGTGACGGCTTAATTTTTGAAGGGGAAGAAGTCATTATTGATGAAATAAAGTCCACCCGTGCGAGACTTGATGACCTTACAGAAAATGCTCATCCTGTCCATTGGGCCCAAGGGAAGTTCTATGCGTACATATACGCAAAAGACCATGGTTTGGAAAATATCAGTGTCAGGCTGACCTATATTGAAGTTGATACGGAAGAAATGCTTCACTACTTGCAGACGTTTACAATAGAGCACCTGGAGGAATTTGCTGAAGCCGCCATCAGGGACTACTATCCCTTTGCCAAACTGATTTCGGAACATAAAGAAAAGAGAACCAGGACCGCCGATGAACTGGAGTTTCCTTACAAGGCCTATAGAAAAGGCCAAAGAAATCTTGCCGGAGCCGTCTATAAGACAATATTAGAAAAGAAAACCCTGTTTGCCAACGCTCCGACCGGAACCGGAAAAACAATTTCCACCATCTTCCCAAGCTTGAAAGCAATAGGAAAAGAAACCATTGATAAAGTCTATTATCTAACAGCAAAAACGATCACAAGGACTACAGCAGAAGAAGCATTCCAACTGCTGGAGGAAAAAGGGTTATCCGCAAAGACGGTGACGATAACCGCCAAGGACAAAGCGTGCTTGAAAGAAGAAACAATTTGCCAGAGCGACTCCTGCCAATTTGCGGAGGGGTACTATGACCGGATCAATGGTGCTCTCCTCGATATCCTTGAAAACGAAACCCGGCTGACCAGGCCGGTGATTGAACAGTACAGCCGGAAACACCGTGTATGCCCTTTTGAGTTTTCCATCGATCTCTCCTACATTGCCGATGCTGTTATATGTGACTATAACTATATTTTCGACCCGAGGGTATCCCTGAAAAGATTATCGGATTCCCAGAAAAAGAAAACGGTCCTTCTTACGGATGAAGCGCATAATCTTGTCGACAGGGGAAGGGCAATGTTTTCAGCAGAATTGGAGAAGTCGGCATTTCTGGAACTCAAGCGAACCTTCAAGAGTAAAAACAAAGAAATATACAGATGTGCCAATGAAATCAATCGTTTCTTTATAAATCTGAGAAAGAAGTGTGAGGAAACAGAGACTACAGTTTACCAAGACAACTTCACTGATTTGATTGAACTTCTTGAACAATTCCTTGCCGCTGCTGAGGCAGAATTATTTGGGCAGAGCGGAGATAGCGTCCTGCTTGAAACTTACTTTGCTGCCCATAATTTTATAAAAGTCGGAGCCTTATATAATGAAAATTACGTGACCTATGTGGATACGGGAAAAAGGGACGTCTCAGTCAAACTCTACTGTCTGGATCCGTCTGATTTAATTAGCCGGACGAGCAGAGGCTTTGCATCATCCATTTTCTTTTCAGCAACTCTTTTGCCGTTCCACTACTATTACGAATTGCTGGGGGGCGGACCGGAAGACTTTCGCTTTAAAATTCCCTCCCCTTTTCCGCGCGAGAACTGGGAAGTCTATATCAAGCCGCTGTCCACCCGCTATAAGGACAGGGAAAATAGCATTGCGCCTCTTGTACAATTGCCCCGCCAATTGTTGAAACAGCGTCCGGGCAATTATCTGTATTTTTTTCCGTCTTATCGATATATGAATGACGTTTACGAAGCCTTTATGGAAGAAGGACCTGATGCAGAAGTCATTCTTCAGTCCTCCAATATGACTGAAGAAGAGCGGGAGGACTTTTTAGAGGCATTCCAGCCAGGCCGTGATTCATCTCTTATAGGATTCGCCGTTCTGGGAGGCATTTTTTCGGAAGGGGTTGACCTGAAGGGAGACCGGCTGAATGGTGTCATCGTTGTCGGAGTGGGGCTTCCGCAGCTGGGACTGGACCGGGATACCATCAAAAATCATTTTAATGCCTTGGGGAAAAACGGATATGATTATTCCTATATATTCCCGGGCATGAATAAAGTCTTGCAGGCAGGAGGCAGGCTGATCAGGACAGAAGAAGACTCAGGAGTGATTGTCCTCGTTGATGACCGATACCTCTCGCCAAAATATCAGTCGATGCTGCCTGATGAATGGCAGGATTACACTGTGATATAGGTGTAAAGTTTAAGAGCGTGGACCCATCAAAAAAAAGCTTTCTCCGAACTCGGAGAAAGCTTTTTTAAAATATTATTGAAATGCCGGATCCATCAGCATGCGGTCAAGTTCTTCCATATGATGAGTTTCATCAGAGATAAGGTCATCCAGTTTTACGACCAATTCTGTGTAACCCAGCTCTTCTGCTTGTTCCTTGCGCTTTTTGTAACGGTCGATTGTTTCTTTCTCAGCCTGGCGTGCTTCCTGAAGCATTTCTTTGACATTGTCTGTCTGCTTAACAGGAGCTGGAGTGGTTGTCGGTGTACCGCCGAGTGTTTTGATTTTCTCTGCCAAGTATAGAGCATGCCCTTGTTCATCGCTGACTTCTCCTTCGAAGAACGGCTTCAATACGGCGCGGTGCAGACCGGAAACGACCGCAGCATAGTTTGTGTACATAATCTGTGCTGTATATTCGTTCGCTAAGTCCTCGTTTAGTCCATCAATAAGTTCTTGTAATTTTTGATCCATCTAAAATTCATCCTTTCTTTGATTTCTCATAATTTATTAATACCCTTTTGAGTCATGGTTAAACTTGTTCTTCATGTTGGAAACACACTTATAAAACATGAAGAAAATGCAAACACTAACATCGAAATCAAGAGCTGCAATCATCAGGCAGCCAAGTTTTAACTGAGGAGGAGTCGTCGACATGAGCAAAGCAGGCAGATTGAATATGGACCAAACAACAAAACAGCTGGCAAAACAGCAAGGCAAAAATGACGTGGAATTCAGTACAGATGATTTTCAGGTCGGAAACAGCCAGAGCCAGAGTCAAAAGAAAAGCGGGAAACAAAAAAACAAAAAATAAAATGAATACCATTGCCAACGATAGAAAATCCTATGAGTATGTTAAGGAGGTGTGGAGACATGTCAAGAATTGGAGTAGAAGAATCTCTTCAAAATGTTGTACAAGCACTTCGTGAAAAAGGTCATGATGTTGTGGAATTGAAGCAGGAATCTGATGCGCAGAACTGTGACTGCTGTGTACTGACAGGACTGGATTCCAATGTAATGGGGATCGCTAACGTGGTAACACAAGGTTCTGTTATTGAAGCAAACGGATTAAGCGCTGATGAAGTATGTCAGCAGGTAGAAAGTAAACTAAAATAAAATAAAAAGCGAAAGCGGCCGATCAGCGCCGTACAGATTGGAGGGCTCTCGCATGAGATAAAGGAATCACGAAGAGCGACAGCGATTCGATGATGACTTATCTCTAAAAAGCGGAAAGGCCCCGCTCAGCGGCGTACGAACTGGAAGGATTCCGCTTGAGATAAAGGAAACACAACGAACGTAGTGAGTTGATGTTGACTTATCGCAATAAGGAAGACTGAAGTTCGATAGCCGTTGGGGCCTTGCAGCTGGATTCGCAAGGAGAGAGACCGAAATCTGCTAGGCGCTGGCCGCTGGAGCTGGATTAATTAAAAAGCGAAATCAAAGGCATGACTACATAACCTTTGATTTCGCTTTTTTAATTGTGCCTGACCTGGCCCGGTAATAAATGAATTTAATCTATCAAACCGAAAGCGACAGCTGCTTCTGCTGCAGGTATTCCATCAAAAGGTCAGGTGCTGTAAGGTATAATAGGCCATTGCCTTCCAGAGACTTTGGATAACTGAGAGGGATGGTCCGTCTTACAAGCTGTGCATATAGTTCACATTCGGATAATTTCCGATCAAAGTTGGATTCTTCTAATAGCTTCACTAATGCCAAGGCTCCTGAGACATGCGGGGCAGCCATGGAGGTGCCGCTGAATTTAGCATATTTTCCACCCGGGATTGTAGAAAGTATTTTTTCCCCCGGCGCAACGAGATCGACTTCATTATTGGAGTTGGTAAAGTAAGAAGACTTTCTATCAAAGTCGATGGCCCCTACTGAAATAACTTCATTATAACAGGCAGGATAGGAAAATTCATCGGTGTCTGCATCCTCGTCCCCTTCATTTCCAGCTGCACATACAACCGAAATGTTTTTATCAACCGCCTGCTTGATGACCTTTTGAAGCGGTGGATAATCGGCTGGCCCGCCAAGGGACATTGAAATGACATCTACTCCCTGATCAATGGCATATTGAATCCCGTCAACTATCCAGTCATATCTTCCGCTGCCCTGCTCGCCGGCAAGCACTTTGATGATCAGCAGGCTGGCTTCCGGTGCGACACCAATTACCCCCTGGCCGTTCTCGTTGGCAGCGATTGTTCCTGCAACATGGGTGCCGTGACCATTGTAGTCTGTTACATTTTCTTCATCGCTATCGTCGTCATCGGTAAAATTGCGTTTCCCTACAACTCTTCCCTGCAGCTCTTCATGATTGAGGTCGCACCCGGTATCAAGGACAGCAATTGTAACACCGTTTCCTTTCACTCCCGCCTTCCAAAGCTGAGGGGCTTGGACCATATCCACGCCAGCAGGCATCTCCGAAACAGTTTCCATAATTTCTTCTTTGACATAAGGAATTAATCTTACTGAGCCATTCATAAGCATTCCTCCTAAAGTCGTAATAAAAACTGAACTTTCTGAAAATATAACATAGAAATGGACAGGTTAAAAGAGATAAAAGTCTTGTTTTTCCACATTGACCCAATTTTTTAGAATGGCCCCATCCAGAGTTTCACTATAACTTAGGAATTAATCTCGTAACATGGCGGGGTCTTGCGGTATAATAGAAAGGAAGACTAGCTACTATTTGAAAGAGAGTGGAAAATATGGGTCGTAAATGGAATAATATCAAGGAAAAAAAAGCTTCAAAAGATGCAAATACGAGTCGTATCTATTCTAAGTTTGCAAAGGAAATCTATGTCGTCGCCAAACAGGGTGAGCCGGATCCGGAATCCAATCAGGCTTTGAAGTTTGTTCTTGAACGTGCCAAAACATATAATGTACCAAGAAATATCATTGACCGTGCGATCGAAAAAGCAAAGGGCGGTACTGAAGAGAGCTTCGATAATCTGCGCTATGAAGGCTTTGGTCCTAATGGTTCAATGATTATCGTCGATGCGTTGACAAATAACGTTAACCGCACCGCATCTGAAGTTCGTGCGGCTTTCGGCAAAAACGGTGGTAATATGGGTGTCAGTGGATCTGTAGCCTACATGTTCGATTCTACGGCTGTGGTCGGGATCGAAGGGAAAAGCGCTGAAGAAGCGCTGGAAATCCTGATGGAAGCAGATGTGGACGCGAGAGACATTCTTGAAGAAGATGAGGCCGTGATCATCTATGCTGAACCTGATCAGTTCCATGCCGTCCAGGAAGCATTCAGAAATGCGGGTGTAACAGACTTCACAGTAGCAGAATTGACGATGCTTGCCCAGAGCGATATCAGCCTGCCGGAAGATGTGCAGGAGGATTTCGAGAAACTGATTGATGCAATTGAGGATCTTGAAGATGTCCAGCAGGTCTACCATAACGTTGACTTAGGAGAGTAACTCCACCAATGAAACCTGCAAACTAAAACGCCTTTCCCATATAAGGGAAGGCGTTTTTTTCATGATGGAGATGTTTTTATCGGAAATGCTTTTCTATATATTTCTGTTCTTCTGCAACTGAAAGCACGCCGGTTGCCTTGCCGATTGTTCCTCCCTGCAGGCGCCAAACTGTATTATGGTCTTTATCAGCCTCTGAAAAATCGCCATCTTTCCAGCCGTATAAAATATCAAGATACACATGCGAATGCTTGTAATTTCCATTCTCTACCACCTTAATCAAGTGATCGATCCGTTCAGGGGTGATTTCCAAGCTGCCCCACTTTTGAGCTGCCTTGACTTTTTGATGGCTCATATCATGGATCTTCTGTTGCAGATCGGCTTCACTTAAAGTGTTTGGTATCTCACTTTCACTCATGCTGTCTGTGTTTGCCTGATCTGAACCAGCTTCATAGTATTCTGTTTCATCCTCTGCTTCTTCAGATGTTGATTGGGAGACTTCGTACCAGAAAATAAATCCAAGCACCCCTGTCACGAGTAAGATTGAGGCGATTCCTATCCATTTTAATTTCACTATAATCAGCTCCACTTTTACATTTTGAAAGATACCAACCTGCTGACAACTCCATAGAAAATCAATCATTCGAAAATCTCATCTTATTAAACTATTATCCATCTACTTCCATATTACCTTCCAACCTTGTAAAAAAAACGGATAGGTTTATGTATTTTTTTGTGGACCTAAGAGGAGAACGTTAAAAAAGGTAAGCAGGCCGAGAGGCGTGCTTACCTTTTCCCATTTACAGGTCGAGAACTTTTGGTTCTTCACCATTTTTATTCATCAAACGGTATTGGGAAGGATGAACTTCAAGGATGACCAGGTCAGGATCGTCCGGACCATTGAACCACTTCTTCATTTCATCATTCCAAAGTTTTTCTTTTAAGCTGTCATCTTTGCTTATTTCCACTTTACCTTCCACTTCTACATAAGAATCTCCATATCCTTCACCTTCATATCCCAATAGGACATGCACATTTGGATTCTTTTCGATTTCATCCGCTTTGTGTGTTTCGCTGCTTGTCGGTGTATAAAGAGTCAGGTCATCATTGAAGAAAGTCATGTAACGGGAATGAGGTTTGTTCTCCACAACAGTAGCGAGTGTTCCTACCATGCTGTTTTCAAGGACATTTAGGACTTCTTGCTTTACATCAGTTTGTGACAAAATCTCATCTCCTTTTGATATGGATTCACTTGTATTAGTTCCTTTCAAAGTGACTCCATAAACATTGGGATGTGCTGAAAATGAATATTGATTTCCGCTCCAGGTGTGCGACTCCGCGGGGCGGACGTTGAGCCTCCTCGGCTGCGCCTGTGGGGTCTCAACTGCCCGCTGATTCCGCAGGAGGTCGCTCACCTTCCGCTCCAATCACCGCATTTTGGCAGAACTTTTCGAGGTTATTTGTAAAGCGAAAAAGTTAAAAAGTAATATCAGAGATGAATTATTTTATAATATTCTTCACTCTGCCCACTTGTCCGTCGGTAAGGCGGACCTTGATTCCATGCGGGTGTGTTGCAGAGTTGGTGAGGATATCCTTTACCGTACCTCTGGTCAATTTTCCAGTTCTTTGGTCTTTTTTCAATACGATATCCACTTCAATTCCGGATGAGATGCTGCTGCGCTGCTGGCCGTTCAATTAAATCCCCGTCCTTTTCTTTTGGTTGTTCGGTTTTTTTGTAAGCTGGCTTTTAAGGGGCTGCGTTGATTTCACAATGCCGTTCTGTTTTCCTTTGGACTGCTGCTGTTTCTGCTGGGCAAGCTTTTCTTTCATTGCCTGCGCAAGGTTGATTTTCTTTTTCTCTGTTGATGACATGAACTTGTCTCCTTCATCTGTTTTCTCTATTATAGGCTAAATCATCGATAGAAGTAAGCATTCACGTATCTGGGCGGGCTACATATGATAGTTGGCAGAAACCCAAGTGGAGGACTGATATAAAATGAATTATTATTATGGTGCACAGCAGGGTTACTATTATGGTTATCCGGCGTACAGGAATGTTCCTTCTATCTCTTATGCACAAATTGAGGGCGGGCCACTTGCGCCCAATCTGAAAGGGTTTGTGTTCTTCAGGGAGGTTCCGAATGGGACGGAGGTTCATGTAGAGGTAAATGGCCTTCCGGAGTTCAAGGAGGGCAAAGGAGATCGAGATCCAATCGGGCCTCACGGTTTTCATCTTCACGAAAATGGAAGCTGTGAAATAGGGGATGAAAAAGAACCTTTCAAGGCAGCCGGGGGACATTGGAATCCGACGAATCAGCCTCATGGAAACCATGCAGGGGATTTTCCGGTTCTGTTTTCAAATAACGGGTATGCAAGGATGACGTTCTTTACGAACAAATTCAACCCAAAAGATGTGGTGGGCAAAGCAGTCATCATTCACCAAAACCCGGATGACTATCGGACACAGCCGGCTGGTGACGCAGGGAAAAGGCTGGCATGCGGTTTGATAATGAAATATCAATAATTTTAAAGAGTACAGCAGATGTTGTACTCTTTTTTCTTATTCGATTTGAAACTTTCACCCATCCTATCCGTACGTATAAGCAGGGACTATAAGGAGAAAGGAGAAGACTATGAAAAAATTGATTGTCTTCCTGTTCAGTTTCATCGTACTATTATTTGCTCTGCAATGGGCTACAGGGCTGCTGCTTACATTATTATACAATCCGGATATAGAAAAGGCTTGGGAGACAAGTACCATCCTGTCAAATGAAGCGGCATTTGGCGGAGGAATGGGATTTTCAACGATTATTATTATTCTCTTGGCAGTGTTGTTATCTTATCTGATCCTAAAAGTGTTTAAAGTAAGATGACCACAATCCTTTACGGTGGTTCCTTAAAACAGAAAAAGCCCAGAGCAAGTCTGAGCTTAAAGTAAAAACAAAATCATCAACAAACTGATCACCGAAACAGTCACAGAAGCTGCAAGACCTGCAATCAGAGGTTTGAATCCAAGTTTGGCAAACTGTTTCAGGTTTACCTGCAGACCTACAGCCCCCATTACCATGATGATAATGAACTTGGCGATGTCTGTTACGGTCTCTTCTGCAACAGCAGGGATGATTCCGAATGAGTTGATGACACTGACCGCCAAGAACCACAGGACGAACCAGGGGAAGGCCTTCTTTGCCGCTTGTGAACCATTCTGCCGATCTTTTCTTAACAGCAGCGGCAGAATCAGGATCAATGGAAGCAAGAATAATGTTCTCGCCAGTTTGACTGTGGTAGCTACTTGGCCGGCTTCATTTCCATATACATACCCGACAGCAATGGATGAAGATGTGTCATGAACGGCGGTCCCTGCCCAAATCC
Source organism: Bacillus salacetis (assembly GCF_049177075.1). Taxonomy (GTDB): domain Bacteria; phylum Bacillota; class Bacilli; order Bacillales; family Bacillaceae_B; genus Rossellomorea; species Rossellomorea salacetis_A. Next base: position 854,747 of record NZ_CP185377.1, read on the forward strand.
CAAATGAAGTGGCAGTCAAGTCAAGGACATGCCCGATGATTGGATAAAGGAAAAAGGCGATGAGATTGAAAAACACTATGATGGAAATCGCATAGGCTGTTTCGTTATCATCGGAGTCTATTACCCCTTTTACAGCAGAAATGGCCGTTGCCCCGCAAATACTTGTTCCAACCCCGATTAACAGTGCAAGTTTCCTGTCCATATTCAACAATCTTCCAACCCATATTGTAATCACAATCCCCAATATGACAGAGACGAGGATAACCAGCAGCGACTGCCGTCCAATGAGCAGGATGTCAGCAAAACTCAGGCTGACACCAAGCATGACAACTGCCGCCTTTAAAAGTTTTTTCAAAGTCAATGATAGTCCGGGCTGGAATACCTCGTGAACCCCGATTGTATTATTGATGACAATTCCGATCATGATTGCAAATAATATACTTCCCATAAGAGGGAAGAGGGTGCCGAGAAACCTGGCTGCCCCAGCTATGATCAGTAACAAAAGAACCCCGCTGCCCCAGTTTGGAAGGCGGGCTGCAAGTTTATTTTTAAAAACGTACTGCAATTTATTCACTGCTCCTCTATGCTGCTTTGCACTTAAGTTCTTATTAAAATCATACATTAGTATCGTATCAGAAGTCAGTGGAAATTAGTTCAATTTCTTTATGTCAGAAATGATTTCTTCAAATGGCGGGTCACTTACACCTTCATATTGCTTAAGGACCGTCCCGTTCTCACTAACCAAGTAAAAGGAAGTGCCGTGTACAAATTGATTCGAACCTTCGGCTTTAGCTGCAGGTGTATTGAACGAGCGGTTGGCAAAGAGTTCGATTTCCTCTTGAGAGTAGCCGGTAAGGAATGACCATTGATTTAAATCAGCATCATAACGCTGGCTGTATTCTGTCAGAGCTTCAGGTGTATCATGTTCAGGGTCTATACTGAATGAAATGAGTTTGACTTCTTTCTCAAGACCGCTGTCTTTCAGCTTTTTTTGGAGTTGTGACATGTTGGCTGTCATGGGAAGGCACACAGTATCACAATTGGTGAAAATGAAATCAGCAATCCAGATATCCCCTTCAATATCTTCTAATGTAACAGCTTCACCATCTTGATTGACTGCTGAAAACTCCTCAACCTCCATACTCATTGGAAAGGATTGCTCAATATCTTCCTGGCTTGTGCAGGCGGTGATCAATAGGCCCGCCACTATGAGGAGCCCGATTTTCATCCATTTCATATGTTGTCCCTCCTTAAAAACGGCTGATCCGAAATATGGATCAGCCGTTGAAAATTATTGAATGAATTGCTTATCGATCAAATCAGAGAAGTCTGGTTTTTCTTTTAGGAATTTCAATTCATAGGAAGAATCTGCGAACGCCTGGACTGCATCTGAATCCACTTCGTACGTAAAGCCGATTCTTTCCCAAGCATTGTCTACCACTTCTTTGCTCAATTCCTGGTTCGTTACTTCTTTTACATCGTTGATTGTGATTTCTTTTGCTTCTTCTGGGTTTTCCTTGATGAATTCTGTTGCTTTTTTATGAGCGTCGACAATATTCTGGATACGCTCAGGATTGTTCTCAATCATTTCACCTGAAGCTACCAATACAGAAGCTGGAAGTGTTTCACCGAAAGAAATTTCATCTGCATTGATGATTACCTTCGCGCCGGTTTCCTGCTCAAGGACAGCTGCCCAAGGTTCTGGTGCAACAGCGATATCGACTTTGCCAGTTTCGAACATAGCCTGATATTGTGCAGGGTTACCAGTGATATGTTTCATTGTACCGCCGATTCTTTCAGAAGTGATGCCCATATCTTTAAGGAATGTTTCAACCTGAACGTCATGTGTACATCCTACACGCGGAGTGATGAATGTCTTGCCAGGGAAATCCTCTACAGATTCAATTCCGCTGTCAGCGCGGGCAAGGACGACAGTTCCGCCAGTAGAACCTCCGGCGATGATTTTTACGTCAGCACCAGTGGAGTAGTTGTTCATAGCAGGTCCCGGTCCGACAAGACCCGCATCGATTTCTCCAGTTTTAAGAGCTGTCATGAAGGATGCTCCATCAGGGAATGTCTTATACTCAACAGTTGTTCCATCACCTAGTTGTTCTTCATAGTACCCTTGATTCTTCGCAACCATTGCAGGAACGTGGTTGATATTAGGGAAGTAACCGATTGTCACGGTTTCTCCTCCGCCTGATTCACCTGAACCGCCGGCGGAGTTTGAAGCTGTACCGCATCCGGCAAGAAGCCCGGCAAATGTTAGTAGTACCGTTAAAAATACGAGTGCTTTTTTCATAGTTGTACCTCCTGATTATTTTAAAATTAAGTTTTTATGTTTGTAATCCCCAGCGTCTCAGTACGGATTTTTCAATTCTTGAGAAGATCAGCTGGTCGACGATGGCACCGATGACACCGATGATGATCATGACGCCGATGACGAGTGACATGTCTCCAAAATCTGAAGCGTAACGGAGTGTATATCCAAGACCAGGTCCTGTGCTTAGCAATTCACCGGCCATCAGTGCTCTCCAGGCAAATGCCCAGGCGAGCCTTGCACCTGTGACTGCGTAAGGGACGGAAGCAGGGAGAGTGACTCTGATAAATAAGTCAACGCCTTTAGATCCCATTGTCTGTGCTGCCCGTGTAAACAATGGCGACACATTTTTGATCCCTGTACGGATGTTGAGGGCCATGACGAAAGTTCCGCCAAGTACGACAACAAAAATCACGGCTGTTTCATTCATCCCAAACCACATAATGGCCAAAGGAAGCCACACGATACTTGGCACGCTTTGGAATGCGAGAAGCAGGGAACCGAGTGTCTCATCTGCTGTTTTGGATTTGGCTAGCAGGACACCGATAGAGGTTCCAATCAAAAGAGCGATCCCGAGACCGATAAACAAGCGTCTGAAGCTGGCAATCAGGTCATAGACAAGGGTCATGTCGGAGAAGCCGATTTTTAACGCCTGATAGACATCCGTAGGTGCGGGAAGGATGATCTTCGGCCATAATCCCAGCCGTGCTCCGCCTTCCCAAAGCAGAAGGACTACTGCAAAAAATATTAACTTTTTAACTATTGGCTTCATAAGCTAATTCCTCGCTGACTACTTTATCGATTTCTTTCTTGAGATGAACCATGATCTCTTCTTCAATTGCGATCATCTCTTCTTTGTGCTCTTCACGCGGCCGCGGGATATTCACTTTAATATCCGCTATGATGGTTCCGGGGCGTGTTCCCATAACGATAATCCGGTCTGAAAGCTTGATGGATTCAGAAATGCTGTGTGTTACGAACATCACGGTTTTCTTGGTATCCACCCAGATTTGTTCAAGCTGCTGGTGGAGGCGTGACCGCGTCTGTTCATCAAGAGCTCCGAATGGTTCATCCATCAGGAGAATTTCCGGATTCATTGCCAGTGCGCGGGCAATCGCTACACGCTGCTGCATCCCGCCGGAAAGTTCATGAGGAAAATGATGAAGGTAATTGCTCAACTGAACCATTTTCAAATATTTCTTTGCCTGTTCAGCGGCATCTTTTTTGGACATTTCCTTTTTTAAAGGAAACATGACATTATCCAGGACGTTGAGCCAAGGGAACAATGCCGCCTGCTGAAAGACCATGCCCCTGTCTTTTCCCGGCTTCTTGATGGAATGGCCTGCTGCCTCGACCACACCTGAAGATGCGGAAGTAAGCCCGGCAACAATGTTCAAAAGGGTGGATTTACCACATCCGGAAGGCCCGAGGATTGAGACAAATTCCCCTTTTTCAATGGTCAGGTCGATGTCCTTCAGAACCGTAACCGGCTGGCCATCCTTATCGTTAAAGTATTTATTGAGGTTTTCTATATTAATAAACATATTAATCACCTATTCTTATAATTCATATAAAACAAGTCGGAATACAAAGGTTAATTATATTCTATTCTAAAGAAATGTCAAGGATAGCCTATTTTTTAGGGCGGAAGTCCGTCCTTAAACTGTGGAAGGGAATCCTGTATAATAGAAGTACTATGCGTTCGCGCGCAAAGGAAAGGATTTGTTTAGATTGAGTAAAACGTTAGTGCTCGCTGAGAAACCTTCAGTCGGCAGGGATATTGCCGCTGTACTGAATTGCCATAAAAAAGGAAATGGATTCATTGAAGGAGACAAATATATTGTTACATGGGCGCTGGGTCACCTGGTCACCCTCGCTGAACCGGATGCCTATGATAGCAAATACCAGACGTGGAGAATTGAAGATCTCCCTATGATGCCGGATAAATTAAAATTGGTTGTCATCAAGAAGACGGGCAGACAGTTCAATGCTGTTAAAAGTCAAATGACCCGTCAGGATGTAAAAGAGATTGTAATCGCAACGGATGCCGGCCGGGAAGGGGAGCTTGTTGCCCGCTGGATCATTGAAAAAGCACGAGTGAACAAGCCGATCAAACGCTTGTGGATTTCATCTGTAACCGACAAGGCGATCAAGGAAGGATTCCGGAATTTGAAAAGCGGCAAGGAGTATGAAAATCTGTATGCCGCTGCACAGGCTCGTTCTGAAGCGGACTGGTATGTCGGAATGAACGCCACCCGTGCGCTGACAGTGAAACACAACGCCCAGTTATCATGCGGACGGGTGCAGACGCCGACGCTGGGAATCATTGCTCAAAGAGAAGAAGAAATCAAAAACTTCAAACCGAAACCGTTCTTCGGATTAAAAGCAAAGAGTCGGGACTTCACACTGACATGGCAGGATAGCAAAACAAAAGAATATCGTACTTTTTCAAAAGACTTTATCGAAAAAGTGTCCGGAAAACTGAAAGGCGAGAAAAAAGCCAGCGTGACGTCTGTTGATAAAAGTCTGAAGAAAAGCTATTCTCCTCAACTGTATGATCTCACTGAACTTCAGCGTGATGCCCATAAGATTTTCGGTTACTCGGCAAAAGAGACTTTGTCCATCATGCAGAAATTGTATGAACAGCATAAGCTTTTGACCTATCCGCGGACGGATTCGCGCCACCTTTCCAGTGATATTGTCGATACACTAAAGGATCGGATTCAAGCTGTCTCCATCAAACCATACAATCAGCTTGCGGCAAAAGCGATGAAGAGTTCCGGAAAACTTGGGAAAGCATTTGTCGATGACAGCAAGGTTTCCGATCACCATGCCATCATTCCGACTGAGCAGACAGCATTCTTGAATTCACTGAGCGATAAAGAACGGAAGATTTATGACCTGGTTGTAAAGCGATTCCTCGCGATGTTTTTACCGCCGTTCCAATATGAACAAACTACCATTGAAGCAGAAATCGCCGGTGAGAGATTTGTTGCCAAAGGAAAACGCATCATAGAACAGGGCTGGAAAGAAATCTTTGACCGTTCTGGTTCTGGAGAAGACGCAGGGGACGGGCTGGCTGATCAAAGGCTGCCAAAGATTGAGAAGGCGGATGTCTTATCTGTTTCTTCTATTGAAAGAACGACAGGTGAAACGCAGCCTCCAAGCCGATTTAATGAGGGAACTCTTCTTTCCGCCATGGAAAATCCAAAGAAATATATGGCTGGTGAGGATAAAGAACTGATCAAGACCATCAGTTCCGCCGGGGGACTGGGAACCGTCGCCACCCGTGCCGATATTATCGAAAAATTGTTCAATTCCGGTCTGATTGAGAATAAAGGGAAGTCGATCATGATCACTTCCAAAGGAAAGCAGCTCTTGGATTTGGCTCCTGATGAGCTGAAGTCTCCTGATTTGACTGCTGAATGGGAGCAAAAACTCGAAGCCATTTCAAAAGGCAGATTGAACAAAAATGCCTTCATCAGTGAAATTAAAGACTATACCAAACAATCAGTACATGAAATCAAAAACAGTAATAAAAAGTTCGCGCATGACAACATTACGGGAACAAAATGCCCGGACTGCGGAAATCTTATGCTTGAAGTCAAAAACAAACACGGTAAGAAACTCGTGTGTAAAGACCGTGAGTGTGGATACCGCAAGAACGTCAGCAAGAAAACCAACGCGCGCTGCCCGAACTGCCACAAACGATTGGACCTGCGCGGAGAAGGTGAAGGCCAGATGTTCACTTGTGTCTGCGGCCACAGGGAAAAGCTTTCCACCTTTAATGAAAGAAGGAAGAAAGAGAAGAACAACAAAGTTTCCAAGCGTGATGTGAATAAGTACATGAAAAAGCAGGATGATGCTCCGGTCAACACCGCATTGGCGGACGCGCTTGCTAAATTGAAACTGGATAAGTGATTGGTTTGCTGCCCCCAGGCTTTTGCCTGGGGGTTTTTTTTGTTGTTTGGGTGGTTGGCTGGGGATGGTGTGGGAGTGTGTGTGTCGAAATGTGTCGGTTGGCCGATAAACGAGTGATTTCCGCCGATAAAATCAAATAACCGCCGATAAATCTTCGGAATCGCTGATAAACCTGTAGAATTGTTGATAAACCTCAAAAATCGCCGATAACAGATTATCTTCAGTCAACTTTAAAAGGATTTATCGACCAAGTAGAGAATATATAAACAACTAACCAAAAGGAGTGAAGCAATGATTATAAAAGCAAGAGAAAAACCTATTTATATCACAAAACTAGAAGCACTAAACGACCGCCTTGCGGCCAACCACGAAAAAAAGCAGATGATAAACCAGCACCTTATAAATAGACTGACAGGGTATAAGGGAGAACAAAGTCTAGATTATTTCCTAAGTTTTCTAGAAGAGCCTGATTATCATATTTTTCATGGAATAAGGTTATTTGATGGAACCAATTACTTTCAAATTGACACACTTTTAATTTCTCGAAAACTAATTATTATTTCCGAAATTAAAAGAATGGCGGGAATACTAAAATTCGAACCAGAATTTAATCAATTTACAAGAATAACCGAAGAAAATGTCATGGAACCCTACGCTGATCCAATTCTTCAAGCAGAAAGACAAAAGTTCCAGTTGAATAAGTGGTTACGCCGGAATTCTAAGTTATCCAACCTCCCAATAGAAAGCCTCGTTATAAGCACCTCTAATAAAGCGGTTTTGCAGACTACCCAAGGGAATAAAACTGTCCCGGAAAAAGTAATCCATAAGGAATTTTTCCCTTTTAAAATAAAGAAGCTGGAAAAACAATACCTTGAAAATGTAATAAGCTCTTCAGAACACACTATCCTCTCCCACCTTATCTTGCAAAACCATTCACCTCATAATCCTGACATTCTTAAAAATTATGATTTATCTCAAATTGATCTGTTGACCGGTGTTCATTGTCCGGAATGCAGATATCTTCCTATGAAAAGAAGGAAAGGAAGGTGGACGTGTCCTAGATGTTCAGCAGTTTCTAAAAATGCCCATCTAAAAGCTTTAAAAGACTACGCACTTTTAATAGATACAAAAATTACGAATGCACAAGCTTGTAAGTTTCTAAGGATTGAATCTAGTTCAGTTACAAAACGACTATTGGGAGCAGCTTCTTCCAGATACGAAGGCGACAAGAAGTCCCGAACTTACTTTTTGACAGGACTAATCGAGTAAATTTTATGTAATCGCCGATAAATTTTAAGAATCGTCGATAAAACTGTAGAATCGCCGATAAATATTGAAAATCGCTGATAAATCCCCAAAATCGCCGATAAACGCCTCAGCACCCCACCCGCCACCCCGCCCAACAAGAAAATTTCAGGTTTAACCTTCTGTCATTTTGTGGTACTTAGAAGAATAGAAATTGTAATAGTACGGGTATTAGAAAGGGGTCTGTTGATTGATGGCGATGTGGATATGGATAGCTGTAGGTGCGTTAGTCCTTCTGGCAGTGATCGAGGAAGTCATATATTATGTGTTGAATAAACAGTTGGGATTGGAAAGGGATTCGAAACTGAAGAAATTGAAACCCGCATTTGATAAAGCGAGAACTCTTTTTAAAAGAGAAAAAGAGCAGCAGAGCAGACAGTCTGCATAGAAAAAGCTTGAGACCAGGGTCTCAAGCTTTTATCTTTTTACCCGCCAATTCGATAATTTCATCCATCTTCTGATTTTAACATTAATTTCCTTCGAAACATCATTGAAGATTCTGTGACCGATTTGTGCAGCAGAACCTGGCACAACACTCCAAGGAGGAGCAAAGAGGCTGATAGTAAAAACAGTGTGCTGCCGCCCCATTCCAACATGATCTTCCCTCCAAGATAAGGTCCTGCCATGCGGGATAGATCCCAGTGTGTCCCATAGATTGAGAAATAGAGCCCTCGTTTATTGGAAGGAGCTATATGTGATATATGGTTGAGAAGCCTGTTTAGCCCTAAGCTCTCGGCAACTGTCAAAATCAATTGTGTGAGGATGAGAAGCAGTAAGGAAGTTGAGAAACCATATGACAGTGCAGCGATAAAATACAGACTGTAGGATATAATCAGGATTTTTTCAAACGAGAGCTTGTTGCTCCACCTCACAAGCGGAATTTCGAGCAAGATACTCATGACAGCTTTAATGGAGGCAAGAGTGGTCAGGACTACGAGGAAATCAGGAAATATGTCTTCGAGATAAATCCGGTAGTTTGTTTCTGCCTGGGCATAGAAAAAGCTGATCGGCAGACTGAATAGCATCAAGCCCAATACATAGGAGTGGTTTGATAAGAATGATTTCAGCTTGAAACTTTCATTCATGGCAACACCTTTCTCCCCGCTATCAACCGGTATCGTTTCAGGAAGCTTGAAATAGACGACAGCCAGGTAAACCATAAGAGCCGCTGCCTGCATTCCAAAAATGATGCCGGGATCCTGTGTGAAAACGAAATACCCGATGACCGGTCCGAGTGCCATTCCGGCTGCCCCTACAGTATTGAGCAAGGCAAAGACCTCAGCACGTATACTGTCATCAATGGAGTCTGCTATCTGAGCCCGCTGTGCCGGAATATATACCGAACGGCCGGCACCGTTGAGGATATATAACAGGGCGAACAGCCAGACTGATTCAGCAAAAATAAAACCAGCCATAGCCCCAGCCTGCAAAAGCAGCCCTGCCACAATGATTTTCTTTCTTCCCAGACGGTCGGTAAGGCCGCCTCCGAGAAAAGTGATAATAATCTCAGACAGCGGCTGCAGGCCGACTATTATCATCGGTAATAGCACATTGCCGTCAAGCTTATCATAGAGGTAAATAATTAGAAACGGAGCGAGCATGGAACCCGTTACACTCGTCAGCATTTCTCCAAAGACCCGAATCCACACCAGTCCTGGATAGCGGTTTAAAAGATTTCCTATCATCTTCACCAGTCCTTTCTTGTGTATTTATTTTATAAAGAAGGAAAAAGGTGAAAAAGGGTAGAAATACAAGATAATATACTTCACCTTTTTTGAAAGGAAATGACGATGATCACATTAGAACACTATGTACGCATATTTTTAGCATTAAATAAAGAAATCGAAAAAGAACATGAGATCTCTCTCTCCTCTATTTCAGATGTGCTGTATTGCACGAACCGCAACAGTAAGTTGACCATCCAGAAGTGGGTACTTGAAGGGTGGGCGAAGTGGGCACCTGGAAGGGGGAGAGGAAATAAATCGACCCTGACATTCTTGAAAGAGCCGGGAGAGCTTTTATTCAGCGAAAGTAAAAAGCTTGTGAAAAAAGGAAAGCTCACCGCAGCTCAAGACATGATTGAGGAATACAGCGGAGAGTTTCCGATTTTGAGTGGGAAGTTTGATCTCTGGATGGATACCCTGTTTGGTTACAATGCAGAATCAGAGAATGATAAATTACGTGATGTCTTAAGGATGAAGTATGGCAAACAGCCGTTTTCCCCGCTGGACCCCATGCTTGCAAGTCTTCGTTCTGAATGCCATATCCTTAAGCATGTTTGTGATACATTGGTTTTTTATAATGAAGAAAAAGGGATCTTTGAGCCCCGCCTTGCCTTTCATTGGGAACAAAATGAGGCGGGAGATGAATGGACGTTTTATATCCGCAAGGGTGTGAAGTTTCATGACGGAGGGCGAATGACTTCAGAGGACGTTCAATTCAGTCTTCAGCGTTTTCAATCGTTTAATCAAAATCCTTATAGATGGATGCTCGAGGATTTGGAAGAAACCATCATCGTTGATGCATATACCATCAGGCTGAAGCTTAAATGTCCTAATTTCCTGCTTCTTCATGTTTTGAGTGATGAGCATTTATCAATCGTAAGCAAAAACGCGCAGGAGGAAGTCTTTCTTGAATCCCTGGTTGGAACAGGTCCCTTCCGACTTGTGAAAAATGATGGCTCAATGCTCATAATGGAAGCAAATGACCACTACTTCAGGGAACGTCCGTTTTTGGATGCCGTTGAGTTCTGGAACGTACCGGATGAGCGTAAAGACCGGACCCCAGGGAAAACGGAAGTCGAATTTGGGTATTATCGTGAAAAAGATCAGGAAGGCAATGGCCGGAAAAGAGTCGAACGGTTGGAGAAAAATGTGCAGTTTCTTTCGTTGAACAGCTGGAAGGAAGGACCGATGCGTTATCCTTTTCTCCGACAGGCTTTGAAAGTCATTGCTGATCCCTCTTTGTTTGTAGAGGAATTGGGTGAATTTCGACAGGAGGCCGCGGATGGGTTTTTAAACAGAATCAGAGAGCCTGAAACCCTGATGATAAAGGAACTCCTCAATAAAAGTAATTACAATGGAGAGGAGCTTCTGCTCTATACTTTTCAGGACAGGGATCATGTAGAGGATTCTGAATGGTTGAAGCACAGGTGCAGTCAATTTGGGATCGCTGTTAAAAATGTTTTCTTTCCAGCGGAGGAGCTGCTAAGAAAGGAAACAATGGAACAAGCGGATATCATCCACGACAGTGCCACCATTACTGAACAGGAGGAATTCAGCTTCCTGCAGCTGATCCTTGCTGAAACGAGTCCGATTTGGCATCATCTATCAGTAGACTTAAAAGAAACCATTACAAATGAAGTCAAAGAGTTGAAAGGCTTGCCCGATTCAGAAGACAGGATGAAAAAGCTATATATAATAGAAGAAAGATTGCTGAAATCCTGCCAGGTTCTTCCGCTGTATAAGAATATGTCAGAGCTCGAAAGTGATGAGACCATCCAGCAGGCATTGATTAATTCACAGGGCTGGATTGATTTTTACCGGATTTGGTTTAAAAGGAAATAAGCAGGGCCGGACGTTATTAAGCGTCTGGTCTTTTTGTTGTTGATTCTACAAAAAGTTAGTGAAAAAATATAAATTTTCAGAAAATATATTGACTTTTTAAAGGTTTCACGATATCTTTTTGATGTAGATGTATAACAAAATAAATATATTACGGTTAAAAAGCGTTATATAAAAATAGAGAAGATTTACTGGGAGAGGGTCATGGTCGAATAAAGGGGGAAATACCGGGTGATTTTACATGAAATTGAAACGACTGATAGGCAGGAACTTGAAAAAATTCAGCTGGAACGCCTTCAGGAAACCGTTCGCAATGTATATTCCAAGGTTCCGTTTTACAAAGAAAAGTTTGATCAAAGGGGTATAAGGCCGGAGGATATTCACTCTCTGAATGATATAGAGCTTCTGCCTTTCACCAGAAAAGCAGACCTGCGAAGCCATTATCCGTTCGGACTCTTTGCAGTCCCTCAGAATGAACTGGTGAGAGTTCACGCTTCCTCAGGAACAAGTGGTAAACCGACTGTTGTCGGCTATACCGGGAAGGACATCGATATGTGGAGCGAGATTGTTGCCCGTGCGATAGCGGCAGGCGGCGGGAAGCCCGGGGACTTTCTGCATAATGCGTATGGGTATGGATTGTTCACCGGCGGACTGGGGCTCCACTACGGAAGTGAAAGGCTTGGATTGGTGACAGTCCCAGTATCAGGTGGAAATGCTGAAAGGCAGATTACACTGATTGAGGACTTTAAGCCAGCGGTCATTTGCGGCACGCCATCCTATATTCTGAGTATCGCGGAAAAGATGGAGGAACAGGGAAAGGACCCTGCACAGACTTCAGTAAAGTATGGAATCTTCGGGGCCGAGCCCTGGTCGGAAAAAATGAGGCAGAAAATCGAAGAGAAATGGAACTTGAAAGCCTGTGATATTTACGGATTAAGTGAAGTCATCGGTCCTGGTGTCGCAATGGAATGCCACGAAGCTCAAGCAGGCCTTCATATTGCAGAAGATCACTTCTTTCCGGAAATCATCAATCCTGTCACACTGGAAGCTTTACCGCCGGGTGAAGAAGGAGAACTTGTTTTTACTTCATTGACGAAAGAAGCTTTTCCAATCATCCGTTACAGGACGGGGGATATAGCATCATTATCTTATGGGAAATGTACATGCGGCCGGACGACGGTGAAAATGTCGCGTGTAAAGGGCCGTGTTGATGACATGCTCATCATTCGGGGGGTTAATGTTTATCCTTCAGAGGTGGAACATTACCTGCTTACGGTTGAAGAGTTGTCTCCTCATTACCAGCTGCACCTTACAAGAAAAGGTACATTGGATTCAATCGAACTTCATGTGGAGATAAAAGAGGAAGTATTCATGGGACTTGAACAGAACCTGGAACACGAAACCATCTATCTCCTGACTAAGAAGATCCAGCACATTATGAAGAGCAGCTGTCTTGTTTCGATGGACGTGAAGGTGAATGGTCCAAAATCCCTCCCAAGATCGGAAGGAAAAGCTGTCCGGGTGCTGGATAAGAGGGAAAGCGGAATAGAAGTATAAGTATAAAAAAATTTGGTCTCAAATAGTATAACAACATATTCGGACAACGTAAGAAATACGTTATCTAAGGAGGGTTTTACATGAGTGATACAGCATCATTTACGGCTTTGTCTGAAGAAGAAAAGCTGGCGCATTTTATGAAGCGGATTGAAGCAGGAGAGAAAATTGAAGCTGATGACTGGATGCCGGATGAGTACAGGAAAACACTGATCAAATTGATTTCCATGCATGGAATCAGCGAAATAATGGGAGCGCTTCCAGAAAAAGAGTGGGTTCCGAAAGCCCCTACGCTTGGGAGAAAGCTCGGCATCATGGCGAAGGTACAGGATGAAATGGGGCATGGACAACTGCTTCTTCGTGTAGCGGAGGACTTGATGAAACCGTATGGAAAAACACGGGAAGAGATCATGCAGGATTTATTTTCAGGAGATTTGAAGTTTCATAATGTCTTCCATATGGAAGCGCCGACATGGGGTGACGCAGGGTTGATCGGCTGGCTGGTCGACGGTGCTGCGATTATTACACAAACGAATATGCTGGGTGCATCTTACGGGCCATATGCAAGAGCTTTAAAGCGTATCTGTGCAGAAGAGGTTTTCCATGCACAGCACGGGGAAGCGATCATCATGGCATTGGCAGAAGGTACACCGGAGCAGAAGGCCTTGGTCCAGGAAGCTGTTGACCGCTGGTGGGAATCCCTTCTGATGTTCTTCGGTCCGGGGAGTGCCTCTACGACTGGGTCTTCCAAACAGGATATTACGATCAAGTATGGTATCCGGACTAAAACGAATGAAGAACTGAGACAGGATTTCTTTTCAAAATACGTGCCGAGAATCCTTTCGCTGGGATTGAAACTGCCTGATGAAACAATGTACTTTGATCAGGAAAAGGAAGAGTGGATCTATCAGCAGCCGGATTGGAGCAAATTTAAAGAGATCGTGAAGAACAATGGTCCAAAATCAAAAGAAAGATTGAATCTTAGAAGGATTTCTTATGAAAATAACGCCTGGGTCCGTGAAGCACTGAGCGGGGATACAGCGGCAGGATAAAAGGGGGACGGTGTACATGTCTGATAAGAGCAGGAATTTTTACCAGGAGTATGAAGTATTCAGCAGAAGAACAGATAATGCCCCGATGCAGCATCAGTTCAGCCTGCTGGCACCCAATCAGGAAATTGCGCTTGTGATGGCACAGGAAAACTTCATGAGAAGGGAGCCTGCAACAGATATTTGGGTGGTTAAGAGATCTGATATCCGCAAAATGAATCAAGAGGAAAAAGAATCTCTTCAACGCCTGGATAACAAGGATTACCGGAATGCCAAGGGCTATGGTTATCTAAAGAAAAAATGGCGCCAATATGAACAGGAAATGCTGGATGAGAAAGAGATCCTGTCATGGGAAGGGAAGGTGAAAAAGTCATGACTGTGGGCAGTGCAGCAGAAATAAAAGATGAAAAATATAAAACGGCTCTGGTTGAGCTTCTGTATCAGCTGGCGGATGACGACTTCATCATTGCCTACAGAGGATCGGAATGGCTTGGCCTCGCACCTCATATAGAAGAGGATGTGGCTTTCTCTTCAATTAACCAGGATACGATGGGCCATGCGGCGATGTTCTACAGGCTCCTTGAGGATCTGGGTGAGGGCGAGATGAACAGCCTGGCTCATGCCAGAGGAGCAGAAGAACGCCGGAATGCCATTATTCTGGAAGAAGTCAACGGTTCAGGGACTTACCTGGTGGAGCCTGATTATGACTGGGCATTCGCTGTTGTCAGGAACTATTTCTATGCTCAGGCGAAAAAGATCAAAATCGACTCATTGAAGAACTCCTCCTATCAGCCATTGGCAGAGGCGGCAGTAAAGGTGAACATGGAACTTTATTATCACCTTCTGCACTGGAAGACATGGTTCTCCCAGCTGATGAATTCTAACGAAGAAGCAAGAAAACGCATGATGAATGCAGTTGAAAAGACAGCAGCGGATTTCGCGGGAGTCCTTTCCTTGGGAGACCAGGGAGAAGAGATGGCGAAAGCAGGATTGATAGAGGGCGAGGAAATGCTCATCATGCGCTGGAAAAATGCTGTGAAACCAATCTTTGAATCTTCCAATCTTTCACTTCCCCAATTGGAAATGAAGAGGGGGAACGGCCGGAACAAGGTCCATACACCGGATCTTGAACAGGCGATTGGCACCTTGAGCGAAGTCTACAACACGGACCCGGCGGCAGCCTGGTAAAAGGGAATGAGTCAATTGATAGTAAAAGATGAACGCATAGTGAATATACTTCAGCAGGTAAAGGACCCTGAGATTGATTCAATCAGCATTGTCGAACTGGGGATGGTGGAACAAGCTGAATTTCATAACGGCATGGCAAAAGTAAGGCTGCTGCCGACTTTCATGGGCTGTCCTGCATTGGAAATCATCAAGGGCAATGTGGAAAAGGCCCTGCTGGCGGATTCTGCGATATCAGAAACGGACGTGGATTTCTTATTCAGTCCGCCATGGACATCTGACCGGGTATCCGAAATCGGCAGGGAGAAGCTCAAGGAATTCGGCATCGCACCGCCGCCGGAGAAACTGGAGGACGACGGAGGCTGGAAGGTCAACTGCCCTTACTGTGATTCTCCCTACACAACATTGGATAACATCTTCGGTCCCACCGCCTGCAGAAGCATCCTGTACTGCAAACAATGCAAGAACCCGTTCGAAGCAATGAAACCAATATCTACTATTATGTGAATTAGAAGTTGGTTTTAAAAATTCGATGTTTAAAGATAGCTGAAGTTTCGTTATTTACTATTAGTTGATCGAAACGGAAGGTGTTCGACCTCCTGCGGGACTAGCGGGACAGGTGAGACCCCGCAGGCGAAGCCGAGGAGGCTCAACGCCCGCCCCGCTGAGTCGACACCTGGAGTGGAGATCAACGACTATTTAATAGAAGTAGAAAAAGGAGAGATTTTAAATGGTAAAACTAATCGCACTTTATAAGCATCCTGAAAACAAGGAACAATTCGACGAGCACTACTTCAATACACATGCACCGATCACTGCAAAAATCCCGGGATTAAGAGAAATGAAAGTTACAAAAATCGTAGGCTCCCCAATGGGCGGCGAAGGCAAATACTACCTGATGTGTGAAATGTTCTATGACAGCCATGATGCATTGAAAACAGCTCTGAGAACTGATGAAGGTAAAGCTTCTGGAAAGGATCTTATGTCTTTTGCCGGCGATCTCGTTACATTGATGATCGGTGAAGAAGTAAATGAATAATAACTATGAATATATCCATGCCGGTGTGGAGGATGGGATTGGTTCAGTAGAACTGAACCGTCCGAAAGTCCTTAATGCCATCAACAGGCAGATGGTTTCCGAGATCCTCTCTGCATTTGAACAGTTCGACCGTGATCCGGAAGTGAAGGTCATCCTTCTTTCTGGAAAAGGAAGGGCATTTGCTGCAGGAGCCGATATCGATGAAATGGCCAATGACAGTGCGATTGATTTTGAACTTCTTAACCAATTTACCGACTGGGATCGGATTGCTGTCATCAAAAAACCGATTATCGGGGCGGTTCAAGGTTTTGCTTTAGGCGGCGGCTTTGAAATGGCATTGTGCTGTGACATGCTGTTTGCTGCCGATGATGCAGAATTTGGATTCCCGGAAGTGAATCTGGCAGTGATGCCGGGGGCCGGCGGGACCCAGAGATTGACGAAGCTGATCGGCAAGACCCGCGCAATGGAATGGCTGATGACAGGAGACAGGATGTCTGCAGAAGAGGCCCATCGTTTGGGAATCATCAACCGTGTCGTAGCAAGGGAAATTTTAATGGAAGAAACGAAGAGATTTGCTGCCAAGCTTGCCAAACAGCCGCCGCTGTCACTTCGTCTCATAAAAGAGTCTGTTCATAAGGCAGTGGATTACTCGCTATATGAAGGGATGCAGTATGAACGCAAGAACTTTTCTTTGCTTTTCGCTTCCGAGGATCAAAAGGAAGGTATGAAAGCGTTCATCGAAAAGAGAAGACCGAACTATAAAGGGAAATAAAGGAGGCATCAATATGTTTGAGACGATCCTCTATGAAGTCAGCAATGGAGTGGCCTGGATCAGGATGAACAGACCTGACAAACTCAATGCCTTCATCGCACAGATGAATGCGGAGATTGCCAAAGCACTGAAACAGTCTTCCAGGGATGAAGCTGTCCGTGCCGTCGTGATCACAGGAGAAGGCAGAGCGTTCTGTTCGGGACAGGATTTAAGTGAAGTCACGGAAGATATGGACCACGGTGAGGTGCTGCGAAATCATTATGGACCAATGGTAAAAGAATTGGCGGCATGTGAAAAGCCGGTTATTGCCGCGGTCAATGGGGTGGCGGCAGGAGCGGGTATGAGCCTGGCACTCGCCTGTGATTTTCGATTGTTATCAGAGAAAGCAAGTTTCGTAGAAGCCTTCATTCATGTCGGCCTCGTGCCCGATTCAGGAAACCTGTATTATCTGACCCGTCTTGTCGGTCACGCTAAAGCATTGGAGCTGGCTGTTTTCGGTGAGAAAATCACAGCCGAAAAAGCAGAACAACTGGGGCTTGCCAATAAAGTGATTGGTCTTGATGATTGGGAAGCTGAAGTGAAAGCCTACGCTGAAAAACTTGCCAGTATGCCAACCAAGGCGATCGGCCTGATCAAAAGATATTTGAATGAAAGCTATAATTCCAGTTTAGAAGAATACTTGGAAAAAGAAGCTTACGGCCAGCGTATTGCAGGCCAGAGCAGCGACCACCGTGAAGGTGTAACGGCGTTCATGGAGAAAAGGAAGCCAGTATTCCAAGGAAAATAAAATTTGAGGAGATGAGAATATGTCAACTGTAAAAGAACAAAATTTCGAAGTCCTTGAAACAAAGCGTGAACACTATGGAATGATTATCAATGGTGAAAGAACAGATAGTTCATCAGGAGAAACCTTCACTACATACAACCCGGCGACAGGCGAAGCCCTTGCCACTGTTGCCAAAGCGACAACAGAAGATGCAGAACGTGCCGTTCAGGCAGCAAGGGACGCATTTGATAAAGGGAAGTGGAAGAAGTTCCCGGTAAACAAACGCCAAAGAGTGATGATGAAAATTGCCGGAATCATGAGATCTCGTTTTAATGAGTTAGTTTCTTTGGAAATCCTGGACAGCGGTAAGTCATTATCAGCTGCTCAAGGCCAGGTTATGCAGGCAATCGAAGACTTTGAATTCTATGCAGGTGCCATTGTCGGCCACCGCGGTACAGTGAACAATGTGCCAGGTCAGTTCCAGAACGTGGCGGAAAAAGAGCCTGTCGGTGTCTGTGCACAAATCATTCCTTGGAATTATCCACTGATGATGGCAGCTTGGAAAATCGCACCGGCAATCGCTGTTGGGTGTTCCGTTGTTGTAAAGCCGGCATCCCTTACGCCGCTGACAGCCATCGTGCTTGGAGAAATCTGCATAGAAGCAGGTGTTCCTCAAGGGGTTGTCAACGTAATCCCTGGATCAGGTTCTACAATCGGAAACTATCTTGTAGAGCATGATCAAGTGGATAAAGTCGCCTTCACAGGTTCCACTCCAATCGGTAAGAATATCATGGAGAGAGCTTCTCAAACATTGAAGAGAGTGACACTGGAGCTTGGCGGCAAATCCCCGAACATCGTATTCGAAGATGCGGATGTCGACGCAGCAGTAGACGGTTCCCTGTTCGGAATCTTCTATAATACGGGCCAATCTTGTGAAGCGCGTTCAAGATTGTATGTTCATGAAGACATTTATGATGAGTTCATGGAGAAATTCGTTGCCAAAACAAAACAGCTTTCCCTTGGTGATCCGTTTGATAAAGGAACTCACATCGGTGCAATCATCGATGAAAACCAAGTTAAGACAATCGATGGTTATGTCCAATCCGCGAAAGAAGAGGGAGCTACAATCCTTGCAGGCGGTAAACCGGCAACAGTGAAGGGCTTTGAAAACGGCCATTGGTATGAGCCGACAATCATTACAGATGTAAACCATGAAATGAAAGCTGTAAGAGAAGAAATCTTTGGGCCGGTTGTTGTAGTGATGAAATTCAGTGATGAAAAAGAGGCGATTAAATTAGCCAACGATACGCTATATGGCCTTGGCTCTGCATTGTGGACAAAAGATCATGCAAAAGCAACAAGGGTTTCTAAAGCAATCCAGGCTGGAATTGTCATGGTCAACTGCCCATTCTCCGCATTCCCGGGCACTCCGTTCGGAGGCTATAAACAGTCCGGATTCGGAAGAGAGCTTTGTATCGAAACGCTTGATCTATATACAGAAACAAAGAGCATCATCTCTTACTTCGGCAGCCGTCCATTGAATCCATTCGGTTTATAAAATAAATCAGCATGCTCGGGACTGCGGGTCCATCCGGTTATCCGGATAGGCACCAGTCCCTTGATGCGTATATTAATGAAGAAACTCGACCTAAAGGAGGCAGGACGATGAATAAACTGGTAGTGATTGGATCCGGTGTAATGGGAAGAGGGATTGCCTATGTAAGTGCAGTCGGCGGTTTCCAAACAACCCTTTTTGATATTGAGCAAAGACAGCTGGACAGCGCGCAGGGAGAACTTTCTTCTATTTTTCAAAAGGGAGTGGACCGCGGCAAACTTTCCAAAGAAGACAGTGCTGCAGCTCAAGATAGATTGTCGTTTTCAACAGATATGGCGGATGCGGTTAAAGACGCAGACCTTGTCATTGAGGCTGTTCCTGAAAAGACGGAGATCAAAAAAGCTGTATTCGAGAAAATTGATGAGTATGCAAATGACTCTTGTCACTTTGCAACCAATACATCGACTATGAGTCCAACAGAAATTGCTTCGTTTACAAAGCGCCCCGAAAAAGTAATTGCCATGCACTTCTTCAATCCTGTACATAAAATGCCGCTTGTTGAGATTGTCCGGGGCTTGGAAACAAGTGATGAGACCGTTCAGCTTGTAGAAAACGCCGCAAAACAGATGGGCAAGGAGACGGTCGTCATCAATGAGTTCCCTGGTTTTGTAACAAGCCGGATATCCGCACTTGTTGGAAACGAAGCTTTCTATATGCTTCAGGAAGGACTTGGGACACCTGAAGAAATCGATAAGGCGATCAAGTTGGGCCTGAATTATCCAATGGGACCATTCGAATTAGGAGATCTTGTTGGTCTGGACGCAAGGCTCAATAACCTGAAATATCTTCATGAAAAGCTCGGGGAGAAATACCGTCCGGCCCCATTGCTTGAGAAATACGTAAAAGCAGGAAGACTCGGCAGGAAATCAGGACGCGGAGTCTATGACTACACGAAGTAAAAAGGAGGAGCCGCGATGAGAGAAGTAGTAATTGTCGATGCTGTCCGTACCCCAATCGGAAAATACAAAGGTGCTTTGAAGACTGTTCGACCTGATGACCTGGGAGCGGTCGTCATTAAAGCGCTGTTTGATAGAAACCCGGGGATGCCCGCAGAGCAGGTTGAAGAAGTCGTTCTTGGAAATGCAAATGGGGCGGGTGAAGACAACCGCAATGTGGCAAGGATGTCAGCCTTGCTGGCAGGTATGCCGGTGGAAACTAGCGCTACCACAATCAATCGCTTATGCGGCTCGGGATTGGATGCTGTAAACTATGCAGCAAGGGCCATCATGGCAGGGGAAGGGGATATTTTCATTGCAGGCGGAACTGAAAGCATGACGAGAGCTCCATTTGTCATGGCGAAGCCTGAAAAGGAGTTTCCAAGAGGCAATATGGAAATGTTCGACACCACCATCGGCTGGAGATTCATCAATCCCCGGCTTGCACAAAGATACGGAACGGACAGCATGCCGGAGACTGCAGAGAATGTCGCAAAGCAGTTCGGCATCTCGAGGGAGGACCAGGATGAGTTCGCTCTCCACAGCCAGCTGAAGGCGAAGGAAGCAATGGAATCAGGCGTCTTCCATGAGGAAATCGTTCCGGTTGTATATAAGGACCGCAAAGGCAATGAAATCACCGTGGACCAGGATGAGCATCCCCGTCCGGAATCCAGTATGGAGAAGCTCTCCAAACTGAAGCCGTTATTTGAAAATGGTACCGTAACCGCCGGGAATGCATCCGGAGTCAATGACGGTGCATCAGCCCTGCTGTTAATGACTGCGGAAAAGGCAGAAGAACTTGGTTTGAAACCTCTGGCTAAGTATGTCGTTTCAGCAACGGCTGGACTCCAACCTTCCGTCATGGGCCTCGGGCCGATCTATGCAACCAGGAAGGCTTTGAACAGGGCAAACCTGGATAAGGAAGACTTGGGCTTGATTGAATTAAACGAAGCGTTTGCCTCTCAATCACTTGCGTGTATCAGGGAGCTTGGGCTTGATTCAGCACGCGTTAATGTCAACGGAGGAGCCATCGCTTTCGGTCATCCACTGGGAGCAAGCGGAGCCAGGATATTGACCACCCTTCTGTATGAAATGAAGCGAAGGGAAGTTAAACATGGCCTCGCAACCATGTGCATTGGCGTAGGGCAGGGAATTGCCACGATTGTGGAGCGGGTTGAATAATCGGTGGACTCTATTCCATAGAGACGTATGTCTTTATGGAATTTTTTCAATATAATATCGCTTGGGCTATTCGTAGGATGGAGTTTTCATAAAAGTGATAAAAGTCATACTTTTACTTAAAATTTATATTATTCTATGATAAGATTAGGGTTAACGTAAAAATGACGTCACAAATATATTATTTTAACAAAATGTCTTGTTAGGAGTAAGAAAGAGGCGAACGGGTTGAACACAAGATCAATGATTTTCACTTTATATGGAGATTACATCCGCCATTACGGCAATAAGATATGGATTGGGAGCCTGATCAAACTTTTAAGGGAGTTTGGCCATAATGACCAGGCAGTCAGGGCTGCAATTTCCAGGATGAATAAGCAGGGCTGGGTCCAATCTGAAAAGCAGGGAAACAAGAGCTATTATTCATTGACAGAACGCGGACTGAAACGTATGGAAGAAGCAGCTCAGCGTATCTTTAAATTGCAAACTGAAACGTGGGATGGACAGTGGAGAATCCTTATGTACACGATACCGGAGGAAATCCGCAATGTAAGGGATGAACTCCGGAAAGAACTGGTATGGAGCGGTTTCGGCACTCTTTCCAACAGCTGCTGGATTTCACCCAACAACCTGGAAAAACAGGTATATGATCTTATAGATAAGTATGATATTAAACAATATGTCGATTTCTTTATCGCCAAATATGATGGCCCGAATGAAGACCAGCGTCTCATCAGTAAAAGCTGGGATCTCCAGGAAATCAATGAGCGTTATTCAGACTTCATTTCGGATTACAGCCAAAAATATATCATTGATAAAAATAAGATTGAAAAAGGGGAAATGTCAGAAGCTGAATGTTTTGTCGAAAGAACGAAGCTTGTGCATGAATACCGGAAATTCCTTTTCGTGGATCCCGGTCTGCCTGAAGAGCTGCTGCCGGAAAAGTGGCTGGGCGGACACGCAGCGTCCCTTTTCAGTGACTATTACAAAGTACTGGCAAGACCCGCGTCACAATTTTTTGAAGAAGTGTATCAAGAAGGAAATGAGCTCACAAATAAAGATCAATCCTACAACATGTTTGACCACCCGTTGATACTAGATTAAAAGGGGGCAAGTGGAATGAAAAACATAACCGGAATTCTTGGTATCCAGTATCCGATTCTTCAAGGAGGGATGGGGAATATCAGCAATGCCCAGCTGACATCCGCTGTCTCGGAAGCAGGAGGTCTTGGAACGATCGGGGCCGGGACTATGACTGCAGAAGAAGTGGAAGACATCATCCTTGAGACAAAAAATCTGACAGAGAAACCGATTGCGCTCAATATTCCCATTTCGGTGACTGGCCATTTGAAAGAAATGGTTGAACTTGTATTGAAGCATGACTTGGCAGCTGTTTCTCTATCAGCAGGGAATCCTGCACCGCTTATTCCTGTCTTTAAAGAAAAAGGGATTAAGGTCATCTGTGTAGTCGCTTCTGCCAAGCAAGCCCTAAAAGCTGAAAAAGCAGGAGCTGACATTATTGCAGCGGAAGGCTATGAAGCAGCCGGAATCAACTCCAGTCTGGAAACGACCACGCTTACGTTGATTCCGCAGATTCTTGATGCTGTCAACGTACCGGTTGTAGCAGCAGGAGGTATAGGGGATGGAAGGGGACTGGCAGCCATGCTTGCCCTCGGTGCAGCAGGGGTACAGATGGGCACCAGGCTCATAGCGACGAAAGAAGCTCCCTTCCACGCAAACTATAAAAACACGTTATTAGAAGCTGACGATAAGGGTACGGTCATTGTCGGAAGATCCGTCGGCCGTGTCCGCCGGATCATGAAAACCCCTTATGCTGAAACACTTTTGATGCATGAAAGGGAAGGGATGAAGCCGGAAGACTTTGCAAGGATCACCTCTGAGGATTTCCATAGAAAAGGAGCCCTCGAAGGCAGACTTGATGAAGGCTTTATCAATGGCGGACAGGTGAGCAGCCTAGTGGCTGATATACCAACTGTAAAAGAGTTATTTGAGAGAATGATAGCGGAAGCGAAAGAGTGCTTAGCTTCCGGAGCAGAAATATTAAGCTGAAAGACGGGTCCTTGTGCCCGTCTTTTTGTCTGCTCTAATCCTATTAATCCCGCAGTACATCCTCTCCTTTTATTTTCTTTCTCCAGAATAAAGCCAGTTCAATCAGCATTATTTTATAGATAAAAGCAAAAAAATTGTAAAAGTCATAGTAAACACCTGCGAAACATTATATAATAATACTAATTTTTTAATTTTCCGAATATTATTGACTTTCTTATAACTTCGGTGATACTATAACGTTGTAATTACGCAGGGTATGTTTTTCATCACACTAAAGCACTGCAGTCTGGAATTCCGGCGATAGGGAAAAGCAAAATCTATTATCAATCAACGATTCGTCTTTTCAGGACCTTTTTTTGATATAGAGGGGTACATGCCCCTGTATATAAATATTTTTTGATAGAACAAAGGGGGATTTCAGTTGAGAAAGAGTTTGCTGTTATTAAGTTCTGTTTTAGCAGGGTCATTGATGCTTGCAGGCTGTTCAGGTGACAAGGATGCTGCATCAGGAGACGAAACGTATACGATTGGCGTGACACAGATTGTTGAACATCCATCATTGGATGCCGCTTATGAAGGGTTCAAAAAGGCCTTGGCTGAAAATGGTTACGAAGAGGGGAAAAACGTAAAGTTTGATGTTCAGAATGCGCAAAATGATCAAAGCAACTCCCAGAGTATCGCCAAGAAGCTTGTTGGCGACAAAGTGGACTTGATCTTCGCAAACTCGACACCGAGTGCGCTGCATGTCCTGAATGAAACAAAGGAAATACCAATCGTGTTCACATCAGTAACAGACCCGGTTGGTGCCGGACTGGTTGAAGCCTTTGATAAGCCTGGCGATAACATTACTGGTACGACCGATACAAACCCGGATGCCATTCCGCAGACTGTCGGTTTTATGATTGATGAAGTCGGCGCTGAGACAATCGGGGTCATTTATAACTCAGGTGAGCAGAATTCAGAAGTACAAGTTAAGCAAGTAAACGAAATCGCGAAAGAGAAAGGTGCCGAGGTCGTAGAAGTATCCATTTCCACTTCCGCGGAAGTTAAGCAGGCTGCTGAGTCTCTTGTAGGGCGAGTGGATGCCATTTATGTTCCTAAGGACAATACAGTTGTATCGGCCCTTGAATCTGTCATTTCCGTTGCCAACGAGAAAGACATCCCGCTATTTGTCGGTGAATTGGATTCCTTGAAGCGCGGAGGGGTTGCTGCGAGCGGTTTCAGCTATGAAGACCTTGGTTACCAAACCGGACTTATGGCAGTTAAGATTCTGAATGGTGATAAAAAACCATCAGAAATCGATGTGGAAACACCAGAAAATGCTGTCTTGACACTAAACAAGGCTGCAGCAGAGGAACAAGGGGTAGAAATCAAGGATGAGTGGGCTGACCTGGTAGAGTTTTTAGAATAGGAAGGGTGATGCATCATGTTTACGGCAATTTTTGGTTCCGTTGAATCGGGAATCATTTACGCCATTATGGCGCTTGGGGTATATCTATCTTTCCGGATACTGGACTTTCCAGACTTGACTGTTGATGGGAGCTTTGTAACAGGGGCGGCAGTTGCTGCCACCCTTGTTGTAAGCGGAGTGAATCCTTTTGTGGCGACACTGGTATCTATTCTGGCTGGTTTTGCTGCCGGATGTATAACCGGAATTATTCATACGTTTGGAAAAATCAATGCCCTTTTATCCGGGATATTAATGATGATTGCCCTTTACTCAATCAACTTGAGGATCATGGGGAAATCAAATGTACCGCTGCTGAATCAGGAGACTTCTTTTACACATGTTGAAAGTTTCTGGGCTAAGCTTGGAATCGATTCAGCCATTGAAAATATGCTGACAGCTGTGGGGTTAGGAGAATTTGTACCGGGTACATGGGGGATTCTGTTCTTCATGATCCTTGTGACATTCCTGATTAAATTCCTGGCAGACAGATTCCTTAGAACCGAGATAGGGCTGGCACTCCGGGCAACCGGGGATAACCAGAGGATGATCAGAAGTTTTTCCGCCAATACCAACACGCTGATCATTCTAGGGCTTGGTATTTCAAATGCTATGGTAGCGCTTTCAGGGGCGTTGATTGCCCAGTACAGCGGATTTGCTGATGTCGGAATGGGGATCGGGATGATCATCATCGGTTTGGCTTCTGTAATTATCGGTGAAGCCTTATTCGGTACAAAAACGATTGTCAGAACGACGCTTGCTGTTATCGGCGGTGCGATCATTTACCGTATTGTCGTCAGTATGGCCCTGAGAGTGGAGTTTTTGGAAACAGGCGATATGAAACTGATCACGGCGACAATTGTCATCCTGGCTCTGGTATTGCCTAAGATTATGGACCACTACAAAGAAAAGAAACGTAAGGCTGCAAAGCAGGCCCAGCGGCTTCAGGAGCTCGCTCTAACTCCAGAAGGGAAGGATGATCGCAGTGTTACAATTAAATAGGATCCATAAAATTTTCAACGAAGGCACACCTGATGAAAAAGTCGCACTTGGTGACGTAAGCCTGACAATGAATCCAGGTGATTTCGTAACGGTCATCGGAAGTAATGGTGCTGGGAAATCCACGCTGATGAACATGATTTCCGGAGTGCTCATCCCTGACACGGGTGAAGTCATCATTGATGACAATGACGTAACCCGGGTATCGGAATTCAAACGTTCGAAACTGATTGGAAGGGTCTTTCAAGATCCAATGGCAGGTACTGCACCGACTATGACTATTGAAGAAAATCTGGCAATGGCATATGCACGGAACAAGAAAAGGACACTCAGAAGCGGAGTCACCAAGAAACGAAGGGAGCACTTCAAGGAAGTCCTTGAATCCCTGCACCTTAATCTGGAGAACCGGCTGAATGCCAAAGTCGGCCTTCTGTCTGGAGGAGAGAGGCAGGCGCTGTCCCTGCTGATGGCGACGTTCACTGAACCGTCCATCCTGCTGCTGGATGAACATACCGCAGCACTGGATCCCTCCCGTGCAGCGCTGATTACCAATCTGACCAAAGAAATCGTAGCCAAGTATAATCTGACGACACTAATGGTCACGCACAACATGCAGCAGGCCATCGACCTCGGCAACAGACTGATCATGATGGACAAAGGCGAGATCATTCTCGAAGTTAATGAAGAGCAGAAAAAAGATTTGACAGTGGAAGGACTTTTAAAAGAGTTCCAGCGAATCAGAGGCGAACAAATGGCGAGCGACAAAGCGATACTTGCCTGATAAAAAAAGGATGGAGGCCCCATCCTTTTTTATTTTGGGGATTTTTGTTAAGGCTGTCCAGGAGAGCAGCATATCTTCACGTCCGCAGCCTAACCATGTAGTTAGTTTGTCGATCTGGATACATGGATTCCGTTCCCGGCCCCAACCCATGTAGTTAGTTTGTCGATTTGGATACATGGATTCCGTCATCAGCTCCAACCCATGTAGTCAGTTTGTCAATCAGAGTACATGGATTCCGACTCTAAGCCGAATTCATGTACCCAGCCATCAAAAAAACAAAACTATCAAACTGAAATGATCCAAATAGCAGAAGGGAAAAACCCAAATCTCCTAGTATATGTTTCCGAGGAGAAAATTATTAATGTTTTTAATTTTTACAATTTATTGACTATTTATTATACAAAATGTTATTATATCGTTGAATTAACGTTATATGTTTTTGCTTAAGAAAAAGGAGGGGGCATATGAAGTCTGGCATGATGGTGGGACAGACAGCATCCGTTACCGCCACGGTGACTCCTGATATGTTTGCCCAATTCAACGGGGAAGTTGTTCACCCGGTCTACTCGACTGTATCAATGGTCTATCATATGGAATGGGCTTCAAGAAAGATAATCCTGCCCTTTTTGGAAGAAGGAGAAGAGGGAATGGGAGGAGCTGTTTCCATGAAGCATATCGCTCCCAGCAGTGAAGGTACAACGGTGACCGTTACAGCTACCTTGACGGAACTGAGGTCAAATGTTGTCATAACAAAAGTAGAAGCAAGGAATGAGAAGGGCCTGATTGGAATAGGGGAAGTAAAGCAGGTCATCCTCCCGAAAGAGAAAATTAAATCTATGGGAGAAAAGGGAGAATGATTCCGATATGTTTTGTCGGAATTTGTAAGCGGTTTCAAATAAAGGGGATTAGGAGATGATTTCATGGATATGTTTGAAAAGATTCGTGAGCATGAACAAGTGGTTTTCTGTAATGATGAAGAGACCGGTTTAAAGGCTATCATAGCCATACATAATACAACGCTTGGCCCCGCATTGGGCGGCTGCAGAATGAGGCCGTACAAATCAGTGGATGAAGCCCTGGAAGATGTTTTGAGATTATCGAGAGGCATGACATATAAATGTGCTGCGGCAGACGTGGATTTTGGCGGAGGAAAAGCGGTAATCATCGGTGATCCGCAAAAAGATAAAAACCCTGAATTATTCCGTGCCTTCGGTCAATTCGTAGAATCATTGAATGGGAGATTCTATACAGGAACGGACATGGGGACAACGCCGGATGATTTTATCTATGCATTGAAAGAGACGAACTGCATTGTCGGTGTAGATGAGGAATACGGCGGCAGCGGTGATTCTTCCGTCCCGACGGCAATGGGCGTCATTTACGGGCTGCAAATCACTAACAAGACAGTCTGGGGAACGGAAGACCTTGGAGCAAGAAGCTACGCCATCCAGGGACTTGGAAAAGTCGGTGTAAAGGTAGCTGAACGCTTGATGGATGAGGGAGCAGAGTTGTATATCACTGATATCAACCAGCATGCTATTGATGATCTTGTTTCAAGGGCAAATGAGAAAGGTGTCGCAATCAAAGTAGTATCCGGAGAGGAAATCTATTCAGTTGATGCAGATGTTTTTGTTCCTTGTGCCATCGGTGGAATCATCAATGATGACACAGTTGAACAGCTGAAAGTGAAAGCGGTCGTGGGATCAGCTAACAATCAGCTGCTGGATACAAAGCATGGCAAAAGGCTTCATGAGCGAGGCATCCTTTATGCTCCTGACTATATCGTGAATGCCGGCGGCCTTATCCAGGTGGCGGATGAACTGTATGAACCAAACAAGGAACGTGTCCTTCAGAAGACGCGTACAATCTACAACTCGCTGCAGAGAATTTATGCACAGGCAGAAAGGGAAGGCATCACATCAGAAGAGGCAGCGAACCGCTACTGTGAAAATCTGATCCAGACGCGCTCCCGCAGGAACAGCTTTTTCTCTCATATGAAGAGACCAAAGTGGTCAGTACGAACTTAATCAGTGTTTCCACTATAGAGATAGAGGTGAAGAAATGGAAGAACAGTTTCCAATCTACAGGGTAATTGATAATGATGGAAATCTTCTGGAAGAAAAAGATTCCCGCATTACAGAATCACTTGCGAAGGAATTTTACCGTCATATGGTCAGGATCCGGACTTTCGACAAGAAATCCATCAGCTTACAAAGGCAAGGGAGGATAGGAACCTATGCACCTTATGAGGGACAGGAGGCCTCACAGGTCGGCAGTTCCGCTGCACTGAAAGATGAGGACTGGTTATTCCCTTCTTACAGGGACCATGGGGCTGCAATGACCTTTGGCCACTCTTTGAGAAACATTCTTTTATTTTGGAAGGGAAGAAATGAAGGATGCGTCCCGCCGGAAGGCAAAAAAATCTTTCCGCCGGGCATTCCAATCGCTACGCAGCTACCTCATGCAGCCGGAGCCGCGTATGCAGAGATGCGAAAAGGAACGAAGAATGCAGCCATCGTCTATTTTGGTGACGGGGCAACTTCAGAAGGAGACTTTCATGAAGGCCTGAATGTTGCAAGTGTCCTCAACGCCCCGGTTGTCTTTTTTAATCAAAATAATGGATTTGCTATCTCAGTACCCGTTAAAAAACAGATGAAAACCAAAACCATTGCCCAAAAGGCACTGGCGTATGATATTCCTGGTGTGCGTATTGACGGGAATGATATTTTTGCGGTTTATTTTGAAACTTCAAAAGCACTGGAGAGGGCCAGAAATGGTGAAGGGCCGACACTGATTGAATCAGTAACCTGGAGATACGGTGCTCATACGACTGCAGACGATCCGACGAAATACAGGGATCAGTCAGAAAGCGATGAACGAAGGAAACTTGGTGATCCGATCGCCCGCTTGAAGCGCTTCATGGAGAAGCAAGGCTGGTGGGATCAGGAGTGGGCTGATTCAGCAGCAAAAGAATATACAGCGGAAGTGGATCAGGCTGTGGAGGAATTGGAAAGCTACCCGGAAGCAGATCCAAGTGTCATTTTCGATTATGTTTTTGAAGAGCCGACATGGACAATCTCTGAACAGAAAGACCTGCTGCTTCAGCAGTTAAGGGGTGAAGGATGATGAAGACGGCGGTGAAAACAAATAAGCTGACAATGGTCGGAGCCATAACGGACGCCATGCGGGTCATGCTGAAGGAAAAAGAAAATGTTCTCCTTCTTGGGGAAGACATCGGGAAAAACGGGGGCGTCTTCCGTGCTACGGATGGTCTTCAGGAAGAATTTGGTGAAGACCGGGTCATGGACACGCCATTAAGTGAAGCTGGGTTTATCGGAGCTGCAATCGGGATGGCGGCAAACGGTTTTATCCCTGTAGCTGAAATTCAGTTCCTCGGATTTATTTATCCTGCATATGAGCAGTTGATGACACATGCCTCACGCTTGAGGGCGAGAACACTAGGCCACTTCACTTGTCCGCTTGTAGTCCGTGCGCCGTATGGTGCGGGAGTCCGGGCACCTGAGATCCATTCTGACAGTACTGAAGCCATTTTTACGCATATGCCGGGTCTGAAGGTTGTCTGCCCTTCCAACCCATACGATGCTAAAGGGCTGCTTATTGCTTCCATTGAAGATCCGGATCCAGTCCTCTTCCTGGAACCGATGCGGATTTACCGTGCTGCAAAACAAGATGTTCCGGAAGAAAAATATTCAATCGAGCTAGGAAAAGGGAAGGTCGTCCAGGAAGGTGAAGATGTCACCATCATTGCCTGGGGAGCGATGGTATCAGTAGCATCCCAAGCGGCAAAAGAAGCTGAAAGCAAAGGGATCAGCTGTGAAGTAATCGACCTGAGAACCCTATATCCAATAGATAAGGACATTATCGCCGAATCTGTCCAAAAAACAGGCAGAACCGTCATTGTTCATGAAGCCCATGCAACCGGAGGGGTGGGGAATGATGTCCTGGCCATCATCAATGACACTTCATTCCTGTATCAGAAAGCCCCGGTGGAGAGGGTTACAGGATTTGATACACCTGTTCCTTATTTCGGTTTTGAAGATTACTATCTTCCGACCACAGAAAGAGTATTGAAGGCAGTAGAAAAGGCAGCGAATTTTTAGGGGGTGAAGAGGATGGAAGTTAAACTGCATGATATCGGTGAAGGGATGACGGAAGCACATGTCAGCCATTTCTTTGTCAAGGCTGGTGATTCGGTAAAGGCCGACCAGCCTTTGGTGGAGGTGCAGACGGATAAAGTGACCGCTGAAATCCCTTCTCCTTCTGCAGGGAAGATTAAGGAGATCCTTGTTTCAGAAGGAACAACCATTGAAGTGGGGACGGTCGTGCTGGTCATGGAAACAGCCGGAAGCGGTAAATCTGTAGAAAAGACCGCTCAGCCGGAACCGGCAGCAGCGTCTGTATCATCTTCTCCTGGGGCTCCGCGCAACAGGAAAAGAATCCTCGCATCACCGTATACGAGAAAAATTGCAAGGGAGAATGACATCGATATTACTGAGATTGAAGGGACAGGGGCAGCCGGAAGGATTACAGATGAAGATGTTACTAGATTCATAGCCGCAGGAAAAACAGTCCAGCCGGAAGCGGCAGAACCAGTAAAAGAAGTTTCGCTGCCAGAAACAAAACCGGCAACCGCACCAAGCTATCAAGAAAGCGGAAGCATCCCATTCAGGGGCAGAAGGAAACAAATCGGCATGAAGATGAAGTCATCACTTATGACGATTCCTCACTGTACTCACTTTGAAGAAATCGATGTGACGAACTTGATGGAATTGAGGTCTCAACTCAAGCAAGCTGATACAAATATCTCTGCTTCTGCATTTTTTGTAAAGGCACTTTCCATCGCCCTCAAAGACTTTCCGATCTTTAATAGCAGAGTAGATGAAGAGAAAGAGCAGATTACGTTTATCAAGGAACATCATATCGGAATTGCGACCGATACTGAAGACGGTCTGATAGTGCCGGTTGTCAAGAACGTCGAGATGAAGTCGCTGAAGACCATTCATTCTGAAATGAAAGACTTCACATTGAGGGCAAGGGAAAACAAACTCGTCTCTAAGGATGTAACAGGCGGAACATTCACGATTTCGAATGTTGGTCCTATGGGTGGTTCGATCGGTGCAACACCGATCATCAATTACCCGGAGGTCGCCTTGGTTTCCTTCCATAAAACGAAGAAAAGGCCGATGGTCAATGAGAAGGATGAAATCGTCATCCGCTCCATGATGAATATTTCCATGTCATTTGATCACCGCGCCGCTGATGGAGCAACAGCCGTGGCGTTCACCAACCGCTTTGCCGAGCTGATCGAAAATCCAAATCTCATGATTGTGGAGTTGATGTAAATGGTAGTGGGTGAATTAGCAGAAGAACGTGAGCTGGTCATTATCGGCGGAGGTCCTGGCGGTTATCATGCTGCCATTAGAGCGGCTCAGGTAGGGTTATCCGTACTTCTAGTTGAAAAAGAAGATCTTGGCGGCGTATGCCTGAATAAGGGGTGCATCCCATCGAAGATATTTACACAATTAGCCAAAAAGCATAAAGAGATGGGCCATTATCAGAAAATGGGGCTTGATTCCGGTTCTGTATCGGTGAATCTCTCAAAACTTCAAGACTATAAAACGAGTTTGATAGCACAACTGAAAAAGGGAGTGGATTCCCTTTGCAAAGCCAATAAAGTGGAAGTCGTAAAAGGATCGGCTGCATTTCTATCGGAAAATAAAATTGGAGTGGAAAATGGGCATCAATTTACGGTTTATCGATTCCAGTCTGCCATCATTGCCACCGGTGCCAAGAGAGTGACTCCTTCCTTTCTTTCAGGGAAAAGCAGCCGGATTCTTAATGAATTCTCCATTTATGAGCTGAATGAACTCCCTGAGGAATTAATTGTCTATGGAAACAGCTATATTGAACTGGAAGCCGCCTCGAGCTTTGCTGCATTAGGGACAAAAGTGACCCTTGTTCTAAGTGGAGAGCTTCCATTCGACGATTCCATCAATAAAGAGCTGACCAGAGTTTTGAAAAAAATGAAGGTGAAGCTGTTGACCGGCTTCCAGCCTGAAGAAACAGCAGAATCAAACGAAACAGTTTCAGTTACTTTTACGAAACAGGACAGTGATTCTGTGACCCTTGAGACACCGTATTTCTTTGCAGCAAACGACTTAAGGGCCAATATCGATGGCTTAGGGATTGACCGCCTCAAAATGGAGCTTACAGAGGATGATTTCATCGCCATCGATGAAGCCTGCAGGACTTCGATAGAAGGCATTTATGCTGTTGGGGATGTTACAAAAGGAGCCTCCCTTGCAGTCAAAGCAATCAGGCAGGGCAAGGTTGCAGCCGAAAATGCAGCAGGCGTTTCTTCGGAATATGATGATATGCTCCTGCCTGAAATCGCACAAACTATTCCGCCTGTTGCTTCGATTGGATTGACTGAAAAGGAAGCAGTTCAGGATTATAAAGTGTCTGTAAGCACCTATCCGTTGGGCGGTAATGGATTTGCCCAGCTGACTGGTGAAAAAGAAGGATTAATAAAAGTAGTTGCCGATAGTGAAAGCGATTTGATTTTGGGCATTCACATGATCGGAAGCGGAGCAGTGGAAATGATTTCAGGCTCAGCAGTGGGAATGGAAATGGCGGGAAGGGATGAAGATTTCTCCTACCCTTATTACCCGCATCCGAACACCAGCGAGAGCCTGCAGGAAGCAATGGAAGCGCTGAAGGGAAAGGCCGTACACCTTCCGCCTGCAAAGCAAAAAGAGCTTGCGAAAGTGTGAAATCCTTTACCGCGGTGATGCGTTTCCGCTTTAATCCCCGCTCTTGAGAAAAGCTAATCCAGAAACTATTATAATATTTAGAATAGTAAATAAAATTATTGGAGGTTGTTAAAATGCAAGGTAAAATGGCTGAAGCAAATCAAAACCAACAAGTAGAAGATTTCTTTCCGGTAAGAGATGTAGACTATTTGGAATACTATACTGGCAATGCAAAGCAGTCAGCTCATTATTTCTGCACTGCATTCGGATTCAAGATCGTTGCTTATTCCGGGCTTGAAACAGGAAACCGCGAAACCGTTTCTTACGTATTGCAGCAGAATAAAGTCCGCATGGTAATCACTGGTTCGCTTTCTGAAAGCACTCGTGTCGCATCCTTTGTGAAAAAGCATGGAGATGGAATCAAAGATATCGCCCTTGCTGTGGATGATGTTGAAAAGGCTTACAGTGAAGCTGTTTCCCGCGGTGCCATTGAGATTGCGCCTCCAATGACTTTGTCCGATGACAACGGAACAATCAAAAAAGCGATTATCGGTACATACGGCGATGCCATCCATACGTTAGTAGAGCGCAAAGACTATAAAGGTGTGTTCATGCCTGGATTCGAGGCGATGGAATCGACTATCCCTCATAAGGGTGCGGGAATCATTGCAGTAGACCATGTAGTTGGAAACGTTGAAAGAATGGAAGAATGGGTTTCCTACTATGAAAAGGTCATGGGCTTCAAAGAAATGAGACACTTCACAAATGATGATATCAATACAGAATATTCCGCGTTGATGTCTAAAGTTATGCACAATGGGGGAAGAGTTAAATTCCCGATCAATGAACCAGCAGAAGGAAAGAGAAAATCACAAATCGAAGAATACCTTGAATTCTATAACGGACCTGGCGTTCAGCATATCGCCATCCTTACTGAGGATATCGTCCAGACGGTTGCGGCCCTTAAAGAAAACGGCGTAGAGTTCCTTGATACCCCTGACACATACTATGACATGCTGTCGGACCGCGTTGGTGAAATTGATGAAGAGATTTCTAAGATCAAAGAGTTAAAGATTTTGGTAGACAGAGATGACGAAGGATACCTGCTGCAGATTTTCACAAAACCTGTAGTCGACAGACCTACCTTCTTCATAGAAGTGATCCAGCGTAAAGGCGCAAGAGGCTTTGGCGATGGGAACTTCAAAGCATTGTTTGAATCGATCGAACGCGAGCAGGAACGCCGCGGTAACCTATAAAAATAGCCAGAGGCGCCATATTCATGCAGAATTGGCGCCTCCCAATAAAGGGAAGTCCCATACAAGGACGGTATCACACTGAAATCTTCCAGAAGAGGAGTGGGACCTTGAGGGACCTCCCTTTTATTGTAGCAGGAGCTGATCAAGCGGAAGCGGTAGTTATAAGGAGAAAGCGGGGGTCAAAAGTGGTCGTGAAATTTAAAACGAGAAAAAGAGTCGAAGAGATAGCACCCTATGTCCTTGGGAAAAGCATAGAAGATATAAAAGCAGAACTCGGACTCTCTGAAATTCGAAAACTATCAGAAAATGAAAATATTTATGGCTGTTCTCCAAGGGTCAAGGCATATCTCAGTACCGGAGGTTCCGATATCTACCTCTATCCGGACGGAATGGCCCAGGAACTGAAAAAGAAGACAAGTGACTTCTTAAATGTCAGGCAGGAGCAGCTTGTATTTGGGAACGGTTCCGATGAAGTCATCCGCCTGCTGACAAGAGCTTATATCAATGAAGGTGACGAAGCCATCATGGCGGATGTCACTTTTCCGAGGTACCAAACCAATGTCTTCCTGGAAGGAGGGACACCGGTCATTGTCCCTCTCATCGACGGGGTCCATGACTTAGAAGGAATGCTGGCCGGAATCACCGACAAGACCAGAATGGTGTTTGTCTGCAATCCAAATAATCCGACAGGAACGATAAATGGGAAAATGGAACTTCAGAAGTTTTTGGAAAGCGTCCCATCCCACGTCCTGGTGATTGTGGATGAAGCGTATGTGGAGTATGTGACAACAGATGATTATTTGCATTGCATTCCGCTTCTTCAACAGTTTGATAATTTAATTGTGCTGCGTACATTTTCAAAAATTTACGGGCTGGCGGGACTCCGCGTCGGCTTCGGTGTCATGAACGAAGAGATAGCAACCCAGCTGACAAAGGTGAAAGATGTATTCAATGTAAGCAGGCTGGCCCAAGGAGCAGCCATTGCGGCAATGGAAGATCAGGAATTTGTGGAGCAGTGCGCAAAAATGAATGAACAAGGCCGAAATTATCTTGAAGCTGAATTTGCAAAAATGGGGCTTTCATACTTTCCGTCACAATCCAATTTCATTATGGTGGACTGCGGCATCCGCGGAGATATCGCCGCGGCAGGTCTTCTGAAACACGGAATCATTGTCCGTGCAGGTACGCTGCTTGGATATCCAACCACAGTGAGGGTGACTATCGGTACGGAAAAAGATAACCAGACATTCATCGAAGGCTTGAAACAGGTCATTGCAGAAGAAAAGGAGGGCTCGCATGGAAATTAAACCGGATACGCTCGAGTGGAAGGATGCCTATAAACTGCTCGTGGGATCGATTGTTCCGCGCCCGATCGCATTTGTCTCGACGGTAGATGAAAACGGGAAAGCGAATCTTGCCCCTTTCAGTTTTTTTACAGCCATCAGTGCAGACCCGATGCTTGTCTGTTTTTCGCCCATGAGAAGGGGAACGGACGGCAGCAAGAAAGATACACTCAATAATATTGAAGGCACAAAAGAATTCGTGATCAATATCGTCAGTGAAGAGTTTACGGAACAGATGAATGACACAGCCATTGAATTTGAAGCGGGTGTTGATGAGTTTGAAGAAACCGGATTGACCAAGCTGGAGTCTGTAATGGTGGCCCCTCCGGCTGTGAAAGAAAGCAAAGTCCAGCTGGAATGCTCGCTCCATGAAGTCCTGCATT
This sequence comes from Bacillus salacetis, assembly GCF_049177075.1. GTDB lineage: Bacteria > Bacillota > Bacilli > Bacillales > Bacillaceae_B > Rossellomorea > Rossellomorea salacetis_A. The sequence continues at coordinate 891,002 of NZ_CP185377.1, forward strand.
TTGGGGAAGGGGCCGGATCGGGAAGTCTGGTCATTGGGAAAGTCGAATACGTAAGAGTGGCTGATGAACTCTATTACAACGGCAGGATCGATACAGAAAAGTTGAAACCAGTCGGAAGAATGGCCGGTCAGATGTATACGAAGCCGATGGCGGATACATTTGAGATGGTCAGAAAAAGGTGATGCTATGAAGTTCATAAGTTATCAAAACAAGGCCGGCAGAATAAAGCTGGGTTACCTTCTGGATGAAAACACATTAGTGGATGTACATGAAGCAAGCGGCGGTGACCTGCCTGACAATATCCTGTCCTTTTTGGAAAACAGCGATGAGAATATGAAGCTGCTAAGCGGGATGGAAACGGGCGATAAAGGCATATACTTCTTAAATGATGTATTGCTACAAGCACCGATTCCCCGTCCGGTCAGTATCAGGGATTTTTACGCTTTTGAAGAACATGTAAAGACAGCCAGGAGGAATCGAGGGCTGGATGTCGTCCCTGAATGGTATGAGATGCCGGTCTTTTATTTTACTAATCACCTTGCTGTTAAAGGAGACGGTGATGCCATCCAGCGTCCGGCTGACTGCAAGTGGCTGGATTATGAATTGGAGATTGCCTGTGTCATTGGTAAAGAAGGCCGGAATATCAGGAAGGAAAATGCTGATGAATACATATTCGGCTATTGCATTATGAATGACTGGAGCGCACGGGATCTGCAGCGGGAAGAAATGAAGGTTGGCTTGGGCCCTGCCAAAGGGAAAGATTTTGCCACATCCATCGGTCCTTATATCGTGACGAAGGATGAATTGGAAACTTACCGTGAAGGGGATCGTTACGATTTAAAAATGACAGCTAAGGTGAATGGACGAGAATTATCATCGGGCAATTTCAAAAGCATCTATTATACTTTTGCTGAAATGATTGAAAGGGCATCTGCGGACGTCACGTTATACCCTGGAGAAGTGATTGGTTCGGGAACGGTTGGGTCAGGCTGCATCCTTGAACTTGGTACAGATGTCCACCGGTGGCTGGAGCCTGGTGACAATGTAGAACTGGAAATTACCGGGTTAGGCAGATTGAGAAATGAGATCAAGGAAGGAGGATTTTAATGTATTACCGTACTTTGGGGAAAATCCCGCATAAACGACATACGATGTTCAAGAAAGAGGATGGAAGCCTGTTCCGTGAACAGGTGATGGGGACAAAAGGGTTCTCAGGCACCCAATCGATCCTATATCACCACCATATGCCGACAGAGGTGGCAAAAGCTGAACTGCTTGGTTCCTACCTCCCTGAATATGAAGAAAATCAGGAGCTGAAGCACCGTCACCTGCTGACTGATAATGTATCTAAATCAGGTGACGCTATAAAAGGAAGAGAATATCTGCTCGGGAACGCTGACTTGCTGATCGGCACAGTTTTAGTTACTGAAAAGATGAACAATTACTACCGTAATGGTGACGGTGATGAAATGCTCTACATCCATCGTGGAAAAGGGACGGTAGAAACGATGTTCGGTACTTTGACTTATCGTCCCGGAGATTATGTCATCATCCCGATCGGCACGATTTATCGCGTCATTCCTGAAGAAGATACCAAGATTCTTTTTATTGAATCCTTCAGCCAAATCACGACTCCAAGAAGGTACCGCAATGAATATGGACAGCTGCTGGAGCACAGTCCTTTTTGTGAACGGGATATCCGCGGTCCTGAAAAGCTGGAAACACACAGTGAAAAAGGGGAGTTCGAAGTCATCACCAAATCTAGAGGACTGCTGAATTCCCATGTGCTGAATCACCATCCGCTTGATGTTGTGGGCTGGGATGGATACCTTTATCCTTGGGTCTTCAATATTGAGGATTTCGAACCGATTACAGGGCGTGTCCATCAGCCGCCGCCGGTCCATCAGACTTTCGAGGGCCACAATTTTGTCGTTTGTTCCTTTGTGCCGCGCCTATATGATTATCATCCGGAGTCCATCCCGGCACCATATTATCACAGCAACGTAAACAGTGATGAACTTCTCTATTATGTGGAAGGGAATTTTATGAGCAGAAAGGGAATCAGCGAAGGGTCGATCACCCTTCACCCAAGCGGAATTCCTCACGGGCCGCATCCCGGCACAACAGAAAAGAGCATCGGGAAGAAAGAAACCTTGGAACTGGCTGTCATGATTGATACGTTCCGGCCGTTGAAAGTTGTAAAAAAGGCTCATGACGTCGAGGACAAGAATTATATGTACACATGGATGGAATAAGGGAGAACCGGTGGGACTTGACTATAGGGTCAGTCCCATTTTGGTTGTTATAAAAGGAATACAGGATTCTACATGGAATAGTGTTAGTATGTGAATTTTTAAGGAGTGACAGAATGCTGGGTTTTAAGAAAACAGAAAAATTTTATTGGGATAAAACAGTTCAAGGAAACGAAATAAAGGTGCTGAATATCGACACCTCTTCAACGGAAGTCATCTTATCTTCAAGTACAAATGAAGATATAAAAATAGAGTTGAAAGGAGAAATCAGCAGCAAACTGAAAGAGAATGTGCAGGTGGAAGTGACACAAGACGGCCATTCATTAAATGTAAAGATAAGAGTTGAACGAAACAGCAGCTTCAGCTTCGGGATGGAAATCATCAAATTGACTCTGAATGTAGAAGTGCCTGAAAAAATATATGAAGAGATCAGTGTTGAAACATCATCAGGCGGGATTGACGGAAAAGACCTGGAAGGCAAAAAAGTAAAATTCAAAGCAAGCTCCGGGGAAGTCGATGTATCAAGAATAAAAGCGCATACTGAATTTAAAAGCAAAGCAAGCAGCGGCGGTATTCAGTTGAATGGAATCGAGGCACCGGCAATCTTTGCAAAGGCTAACAGCGGCACACTGATCCTCCAAAACCTTACTTCTGAAGAAATTCAGGCAAAAGCTTCATCTGGAAGGATCATCGCGAAGAAATGGACGGGGAATTTTACGGCTGAAACCAATTCTGGCGGAATCGATCTGCATGCACCTGAGTTAACCGGAAATATTGATGCAGAAGCTTCAAGCGGGGATGTTATGCTTTTCTTTGATAAAAAACCAGAATCATTCACAATTGATTATTCCGGTAGTTCAGGTGAAGCTAACGTGGAGTTAAAAGGTATTGAATTTGAGGAGAAATCCGATCACAGAGTTTCCGGGAAGATGGGGGACGGGAAATATAAAATCAGGGTCAAAACTTCGTCGGGGGGGTTTGATTTCAGATCCAAGTAATTTTAAGCCGTACTTCCTAATTCTTAAGGCAACAAATTTTGGAGGAGTTCTAGAGTCACTTTCGGTCGAGGGACCAGAGCGTAAGGTCGTCTAGGAGAGTTCTAGAGTCCCTTTAAGTAGAGGAACCAAAGCGCAAAGTCGTCTAGAGGGGTTCAAGACTCCCTTTCGGTCGAGCAACCAAAGCGTAAGGTCGTCTAAAGGTGTTCTAGAGTCCCTTTCGGTCGAGGGACCAGAGCGTAAAGTCGTCTAAAAAGGTTCTAGTGTCCCTATTTGCTTAACAAACGAATCTAAAGGTACTTAAAAACGAAGAAGCCAAGACGACTGATAAAAAAAGGACTTCCGCCGGGGAAGTCCTTTTACCTATTCTACAATATTAATAAAAATATCTTGCGTAACCGGCTTTTCTTCAATCAACCCTGTTTCTTTCAGCCAGTCAATCGTCTCCTGCCAGGATTCCTCGCTTTGGCTTCCGAACGCCTCGCCTTCAGATTCCATTTTCGGCAGAAGGATTTCTATACTCTGTTTTTCCACTTCTTCGACAAGAGGGAAGTTCGCTTCATCCTGGTTTGTCATCAGGGTCTGCAATGCTTCATCAGGATTTTCCTTCATGAATTCATAGCCCTTTGCAGCCGCTCGCCAGAACGCACGGATGTTTTTTTCTTTTTTATCCCATGTGTCATCGTTTGTAACGAATACAAGCTCGTAAAAATTAGGAACGCCATAATCAACGGGATTAAAATTACGAGTGTTATAGCCTTCATGTTCAAGAACAGGAACTTCATGGTTAATAAAGGCTCCGATTACCGCATCAGCTTTTTTACTGACGATGGAGGAACCAAGTTCAAATCCGACATCAATGGTATTCACTTTGCCAGGATCCCCGCCGTCCGCTTTTACCATTGTATCAAGAAGGGCTTCGTTCAACGGAATCCCTGGGTACCCGACTTTCTTTCCTTCCAGGTCCTTAGGTGATTGTATCGGGCTGTCTTCCAAGAAGACGACATGGTTCAAAGGAGACCGGACAATCGCAGCAACAGATTTGACAGGAATTCCTTCATTGGCTCTTGCGATAATGACATCGGGCTGGTAAGAGATGCCGAGATCAATCTTGCCGGCAGCTGCGAGATTGATGGGATCAGTTGGATTTGCAGGGAATTTGATTTCTACATCAAGCCCCTCTTCCTTAAAGTACCCTTTTTCTATTGCTGCATAAAGATAGCTGTGTACCGCATTGGGGTACCAGTCCAGCATGATTGTCATTTTTTCTAATTCCTTTTCTTTGGTTGCCGAAGCATTTTCACTTTGAGAACAGCCGCTCAGTAAGATAAGAAACAGACTTACCAAGAGCATAAGTGCTTTTTTCATAGGGATTTCCTCCATTTTAAAAATAAATTTTCAAGCCATGTAACAATTAGAAATAATAGAATGCCTGCAATGGATAACATTACAATCGGTGCAAACACAGCTGCACCATTGAATTGGGTCATCATCCTGCGGCTGAAGTAACCCAGTCCGGCTTCCGCTCCGAGCCATTCCCCGATAGCTGCTCCAATCACACTCAGAGTGACCGCCACTTTCAGGCCTGAGAAAAAATAGGGAAGTGCCGAGGGGATGCTCAAGTCCCTGAAGATGTGCCATTTCCGTGCCCCCATGGTCAGCATCAATTCCTTTAGATCCTTGCTGACCGATTTCAATCCATCAAAGGTGCTGACGGTGATCGGGAAGAATGTGATAAGGACCGTGACCACCACCTTGCTCCAGATGGAATAGCCAAACCACAGGACAAATATCGGTGCCAACGCGATGATCGGAATGGTCTGTGATGCAATCAAGATCGGATAAAATGCACGTTCAATGGTTTTATTGAAGTTCATCGAGACTGCAAGGAATATTCCCAAGATGATTGACATAGCTAATCCTATAAATATGATCAGCAGAGTGGCAGGCAGATGCTTAGTGATCAGAACCCCTTTTAATTCCCAAAGTTCAGAAAGAATACCTCCGGGTGTCGGCAGAATGAAGGGTTTATTGTATAACCCAGCCCCGATTTGCCATGCAATTATCAAAGAAAAAACGACGAGGCTGGAAGTGGTGTAATATGTCCAGTTCTTCATGTGAGCGTCACCATTTTTCTTAACACCGAGATCAGTTCCGCTTTCATCCTTTGTAATTGTGAATCTGACAAATCCTCGAACTTTCGCGGACGGGGGAGAGGAACCGTGATTTCCCTCAGTGATGACACAGGCATTTGGCTGAACATCAAGATACGATCAGATAGGAATAAGGCTTCTTCGACATCATGAGTGATGAATAAAATCGTCTTTCTTTGCTTCCGCCATTGATCCAGCAGCCATTCCTGCATGGAAAGTCTCGTAATGGCATCCAATGCACTGAAAGGTTCATCGAGGACCAAGAGGTCATTCCCGCTTGAAACAGCTCTTAAAAAAGATACTCTTTGCCGCATACCTCCGGATAAATTGTGTGGATATCGATCTTCATATCCTTTCAGGCCAAATTCCTCCAGCAGCCCGCGGACCTGTTCTTCAGCTTTTTCTTTTTTCATTCCTTGCAGCTGAAGGGGAAGGATGGCATTCTCCATAACGGTCCTCCAGGGCATCAAAAGATCCTGCTGGGGCATATATCCAACATGTCCAAGTCGATTTCTGATTTCTTTTCCTTTAAAAAGAATCCTGCCCTTCGCAGGTTGTTCAAGGCCGGTTATCAAACGGAATAATGTGCTTTTCCCCGAACCGCTTGGTCCGATGATAGAAACAAATTCACCCGGTTGAATCGAAAAAGAGAGCCCATTGAGCACATGAACGGTCTGCTGGCTCTTCCTTTGCTGGTAAGAAAAAGATACATTTTCAAGCAGAAGGCTATTCATCTATCGGCCACATTTCTTCGTGATAGGCCATGTCCCAAAACATATACTCGAAGCGGCTGGTGTTCAGGAAAATCTCTTCCAGGCGCTTCAACTCTTCCTCACTTTTGCCGGCTGTTATCTCATTGAGTAAATCAATCAGCCATTTCGATAAGGAACCGAATTCATCCGAGGAATACATCGAGACCCATTCACCGTAGAACTTATGGCTTATTGATCCTTCTATCCTGCTCAAATCTTTCCCGATTTCCCAATAGCTCCACATGCAGGGAAGAAGGGCGCAGACCAATTCTGCTAGTGTTCCATTTTCTGAGACATGAAGCATGTAATGTGTATAAGCCAATGTCACAGGAGAAGGGTGGGCGTTTTCCAATTCATCTGGTGAGATACCGAACCGCTCAGCATACTGGCGATGAAGTGACATTTCTTCATTCAGTGTGGAATCAAGCAGCTTTGCAAACTCACCCATTGTCTTTGGATCTTTAGCTTTGACGGCACCTAAAGCAAAAAGTTTGGCAAAATCTATTAAATAGACATAATCCTGTACCATGTAAAAACGGAATTTTTCCTGGTCCAGCGTTCCATGGCCAATTCCCTGTACAAAAGGATGCTGGTGATTTTTCTGCCAGATCGGTCTTACCTTCTCGTATAAACGGTCAGTGAACTGCATCATGCTTCCTCCTTTAAATACTGATTAGTGAAATAAAGTCCTTTGGCGATTCTAAAATGTGACCCCCCCTTAAATGACAACAAAAAAACCACTTTCCAAATAGAAAGTGGCCAGGTGCAATCCTAATATGTAAAGAGAAATACAGGCAGTAGTGTCCTACTGTCTGCCATTGCATACATATGTCCGCCACTTCCCTTCGCTAGTATTACCTAGATCAGGTAGTCAGGGTTAAGACATAGAAATGTCTCTCTCAGCTTAAACGCACCCCTAGTGTTGTGAAAAATTATGAAATTATCGTACATTACATATCTATCATACAATCAATCTTTCTGCAACATGCAAAAAGAGAAAAATAAATATGAGTTCTTGCAGGAATAGATGAAATCTTGGTGAATACATTTTTAAAATATCAAAGAGGGAAACCGGACAGGAGGCTGTTAATTGGAAAAAATATCAATAGGTTTATTAGGTTTGGGGACAGTGGGCTCAGGGGTTGTAAAGGTGATACGGAACCATCAGGATAAACTGGTGCATGGAGTCGGCTGTGCTGTCCAGATAAAGAAGATACTGGTTCAGGACCTTTCAAAGGAGAGGGATGTCGAAGTAGACACTACTTTAATCACAACAAATCCTTTAGAAATAATAGATGATCCAACCATTGATGTGATTGTGGAAGTGATGGGAGGAATCGAAGAGACAAGAAAACTTCTGCTGAAAGCGCTGGGAAATAAAAAACATATTGTAACCGCCAATAAGGACTTAATGGCTCTTCACGGTCCTGAGCTTTTAGAGGCGGCCTCAAAAAATGGGTGCGACTTGTTTTACGAAGCGAGTGTTGCGGGAGGAATACCGATTCTTAGGAGTGTAGTCGATGGTTTTGCGTCTGACCGCATTCATAAGATCATCGGGATCGTGAACGGGACGACCAACTATATCCTCACCAAAATGAGTGATGAAGGGAAATCATATGGGGAAGCGCTAAAGGAAGCACAGGACCTTGGATTTGCAGAGGCTGACCCGGAAGCGGATGTAGAAGGGACGGATGCAGCAAGAAAGATGGCAATCCTGTCAACATTGGGGTTTTCAATGAATGTCGGTCTTGGAGACGTCCGATTTAAAGGGATTACAAGTGTCTCTCAAGAGGATATAGAGTACGGGAGGCAGCTGGGGTATACGATGAAGCTGATAGGAACAGCTGAAAGAGAAGGAGATAGCATTGATGTCACTGTGCAGCCGGCATTGATATCCAGTTCCCATCCGCTTGCCGCAGTCAAAAATGAAAACAATGCGGTATATGTGTACGGAGATGCGGTAGGGGAAACCATGTTCTACGGACCTGGAGCAGGCAGCCTCCCTACAGCCACTGCGGTCGTATCTGATCTTGCAGGCGTCATGAGAAACATGAGACTTGGAGTGAACGGGCACAGCGCTGTTGTTCCGCAGTTTCCAAAAAAGTTGAAAAGAGCGGATGAGGTTTTCAAAAAGTACTTCCTCAGACTTGTAGTCGAGGATGAGGTCGGAACACTTGCTGAGGTGACTTCACTATTCTCTCAAGAGGGCATCAGTGTAGAAAAGATCTGGCAGAATCCCAAAAGGGGAAGCATCTCGGAAATTGTCCTTGTCACCCATAAGGCTTCTCAAAAAAGCTTCGAAGACATCCTCGTCAAATTGAACGATTCACGGGTGGTCAGGCGGGTCGGAAGTTCTTACAGGATTGAAATATGACCTAAAAAACCAGCATTCGATATGCTGGTTTTTTTAAGGTTGCAAATAACAAAACGAACAAAACCGAAAATATAATTGACAAAACAAGAACAAAACAGCAATAATAGGAATATAGTAAGCATTTGAAGGGTGGGGAAAGAATGTTCTCTGAAGAAAGAAGGAAGAAAATCCATGAAATTCTTGATAAAAAGGGAAGGGTCCTTGTGAAAGAGCTGGCGGAACAGTTTGATGTCTCGATAGACTCAATACGCAGGGATTTATCCATCATGGAAGGTGAACAGCTGCTGCAAAGGACGCATGGAGGTGCCATACCCCTGCCGGCGGTCAGGTCGATGCCGAGAGAAAATGAAGAAAGATTCGGTGAAAGCACGACTTATCAGAAACAGATCGCAGAGCGTGCAGCTGCCTACATCAACCCTGACCAGACTGTATTTATTGGAGGGGCATCCATTCATTATGCCATGATTCCTTACCTGCCAAGGGACTTTTCTTTTACAGTTGTGACAAACTCTGTTGAGATTGCCTATCAACTGAGAGAATATGAGAATATCCACACGTATTTAATTGGCGGAAGAATGAAATCTTCCGGAAATATCACGGACCCGCTGGCTGCACAATTTGCCGATCGTTTCAACTATGACCTGTGTTTTGCAACTGGCGGCGGTCTGACAGGGAAGGGATTGAGCACTTCGACTCCTGAAGTGGCCCTGTTTCATGAAAAAGTGTTTGACAACTCGCGGCGGATCATCACACTTGCAGAACATACAAAAGTGGGTGTCGATTTATTCACTAGCATGTACCCTCTTAAAAAGCTCGATATCATTCTAACGGATGAAGAAACGACTGCTGCCCAGATTGATGAATTAGAAGCTCATGGAGTAAAGGTCATTAAAATTTCAACAAATGTATGATAGCTGTGTTCAAGTGGAGCGATTTTGCAGCTTCACTTTTTTTGCTGCACTTCTAATGCAAAAAAGTGAGTTTAAATGACTTTTAAAATAAAGCATTTATCCTGTTCATCAACAAACAGGCAGAATTCCTGATGTGGTTGAATGCCGCTGATGTCCCGGATCTCTTTTGGGATATGGATGGCACCCTTTTCTGAAATATACCGCTTATTGTTTGTGCTGTTTTGTTCAGGCCTCTTTATGACGATGGCATCCTGATCGAAACATATCTCTGCCTGTCTCCCCGGTAAGAGCCCGAACTGCTGTCTCCATTGATTAGGCAATGTTACGTTCCCGGTCTTGCTGAAGTCCTTGCACCTATACTTTTGCCACATCGTTTTCACCTCTCTTAATCATTAATTATCCGCCGGTGTTTTAATTGAAACGTTATGAAAAGTGAACAGATTAACATAAATTGACTGAAGTGAGGTATTATAGGTGTAAATTGACAGAAACAGCAGGGGAATTCATATATGAAGGAATCGAGGAAAATTGCAGGGAAAATAGCGGTCGTTTATGTAATAGTAGGTGCATTGTGGGTAATCTTTTCAGACAGGCTGTCATTAATCTTGGCCCATGACGAAATGCGGTTATTCATTTTCTTTCAACAGTACAAAGGCTGGTTTTTTATATTGATCACAGGAGCTTTAATTTATCTGCTTGTCTTTCAACGCGCATCCAAATTGGTGGAAACGACCGGAAAGTTGAAAGATAAAGAAAAGCAGCTTCAGAAGAGCAACCAGCATTATCAATCATTATTCAATCATAATCCGGATGCCGTATTTGAAATGACACGAGAAGGGAACTTATCCGCTCTGAATCCCAGAGGGGAAGAAATGGTTGGATATACTGTCCGTGAACTTAATGGGAAGCCTCTTCAATTTCTAATTCACCCGGAAGACAGGGAACAGGTAGAGCAGCTGTTTATTGAAACACTCAAAGGGAATGCTTCACGCTTTGAGATGAAAATCAGCACCAAGTTCAACCAGGACAGGCTGCTTCGATGTTCCTTGCTGCCAATTGTTGTAGAGGGAAAAATCATCGGTGTATTCGGGATAGCCCGGGATATCACTCATTACAGAAAAAATGAAGAAATGATGATAGCCTCTGAGAAATTGTCTGTCATCGGCCAATTAGCTGCCGCTGTCGCCCATGAAATACGGAATCCGCTCACGTCATTAAAAGGGTTTGTCCAATTAATGCAGGTAACCAAAAGGGTAGAGGAGAAGCATCTTTCCATTATGCTGTCTGAGATTGAAAGAATCAATCTGATATCAGGCGAGATGCTCATCCTTGGCAGGCAGCCGGACATTGCATTCGCCCGGGAAGAGGTAAATGATATTATTGAACAGGTCCTTGTCCTGATGGAAGCACAAGCAAACCTGGATAATGTCAAAATAAAATTCATTCCTGTTGAAGCGGGGCCATTATATGTGAATGCAGATCAAAACCAATTGAAACAAGTACTGATCAACCTGATAAAAAATGCGGTGGAAGCCATTGAAGGCTCCGGTACAGTAAAAGTGGAAACATTCAAAGATGAAAACCGGGCTGTCATCACGATACAAGATAATGGGATTGGGATGGACCAGGAAAGAATAGACCATCTTGGCGAGCCGTTTTATTCAACAAAAGAAAAAGGGACGGGTCTCGGGCTTGCCGTTTGCAAGAAAATCATAGAACGCCATCAGGGCGAAATCACCTATCAAAGTGAAAAGGGTGAAGGTACCGTCGTTACGATTTCCTTGCCGCAGTCTTGATGTTTTTCTTTCCGACTTCGTGTAAAATGAACTACAGCATCTTTAATAGAGAGAGGAATTAACAAATGAGCTATCTATCAAATCTAAAGCCTTTTTTACAGGAGGCATGGAAAAATGCTGAATTTGAGGAACTAACCGAAGTGCAGCAAAAATCCATTCCCGAAATTTTAGAAGGGAAGAACCTTGTCTGTGAATCTCCTACCGGAACAGGTAAAACATTGGCCTACCTATTGCCGACCCTTAATAGCATTGATGAAAAGAGAATGCAGGCTCAAGTCTTGATCCTTGCCCCTTCCCATGAATTGGTCATGCAAATCCATCAGGAAATCCAGAAGTGGACGAAGGGATCGGGAATTAACAGCATAGCCCTTATCGGCGGGGCGAATGTAAAAAATCAGATTGAAAAACTTAAAAAGAAGCCCAAAATTGTTGTTGGAACAACCGGCCGGATTACAGAATTAATCAAAATGAAGAAGCTGAAAATGCATGAAGTAAAAACGATCGTTGTCGATGAGTTTGATCTTATGATCGGCAATGAACATATCAACAATGTCCGTCAAATTATTAAATCCACAATGGCGGATAGGCAGCTCTTGTTCTTTTCAGCTACACTTTCAGAAGTTACAGACAAAGTGGCATCGGAGCTTATGGAGGACTATGAAGTGATCCGGATCAATCAAGGTGAGGTTTCCTCAACGAAGGTTGAACACGGATATCTGTTGTCAGAACAAAGGGATAAGATTGAAGTGCTTCGGAAGCTGTCAAACGTGGAAGGCATCAAAGCATTGGTCTTCTTTAACAGCCTGGAAAAGTTATCGGAAATGGAAGAGAAACTTAAATACCAAAAGGCTTCTCTGGAAGTTCTTGCAGGAGAATCCAAGAAAATGGAGAGAAAGCACTCACTGGATAAATTCAGGGCAGGCAAAGTCCCGATGCTGCTCACCACTGACGTGGCAGCAAGAGGCCTCGATATCAGCGGGGTCACACATGTCATCCATTTTGAGTTTCCAACGGATACAAAGCAATATATCCACCGTTCAGGCAGAACCGGCCGGATGGGAGCTTCAGGTACAGTCCTTTCCATTGTTACAAAAAGAGAGGAAAGTTTCTTGGAAAAAATGGCCGCCGAGTTGAATCTAAAGGCAGCAAAGAAACGTCTGCATGGCGGGAAAATCATAGAAGATTGATAAGTGCCGGGATAGGTCCGCAGGTACAATAGAAAAAGCACCCCGAACATTTCAGGGTGCTTTTTCTAGATAGGTCTGTCCTTATCGGCGGTGGTCATCCTTCGCTTCCCCGATTGTTTCGTGAAGTTCGCCTTCGCCTCTATCCTTTCTGCCTTCATGCTGCATTTCAGGATTGTCAGTTGCTCGTCCAGTTTTTTCTTTTACTTCTCCCTCAGCTTTTTTAGCTGCACCTTTTAACTTATCTTTCATACCATTATCTTTACTCATCCAATCATCACCCTTTCGTTCATGTTATTTATTCTTTTTCCTTCCTTGGGATGGGTTAAACAAAAAAATAAAGGTTAGCCTTTGCAGGTTTCGGGGAATAGATTATAAAACTTTCTTGTTCAACATAAACATATTTACTCAGCGTACTTATCAAGAATTGTGAAACACTAGAGGGTAGGTTAGGTAAGCACTTCTGAAACTTGAGGGACTGGTCATATGAAAAAAAGAAGGCTGGAATTTTTATTTGTCATCATACTGATTGCTTGTGTATATATCTTCCTTTTTACGGAGTTTCCTACATATATAAAAGCAGCTGCAGCCGCCGTATATATCCTTATCATTCTGATCAGCGTCTTTTCGCTTATCTTGGAAAACAGATCTGCCCAGCACACATTGCTGTGGATATACGTTTTGGTCTGTTTTCCGGTTTTTGGATATTTCTTTTATTTATATTCGGGGCAGTTGTATTTAAAAGGATACCTTTTCAAAAGTAAGCGGAAAAATGACAGGGAAGAATGGCAAAAGCTTCTTAAACGAGAGAACTCACCGGATTTATCCTTCCTTCAGGATAATCAGAGGAGTTTTGCGAGATTTGCCAATAAAGTGGCCTGGTCGCCTATCAGTACTTCTTCAACGACGAAAATATTAAAGAATGGCGATGAAACATTTACAGAGATAAAAGAAAAACTGAAGAAGGCCAAGAAGTATATTCATATGGAATATTACATCTTCAGGTCGGACCGGCTTGGAAAAGAGCTTATCAGCATCCTGATTGAAAAGGCTGAAGAGGGTGTGGAGGTTTTGTTCATCTTTGATGCGGTCGGCAGTATGCATCTTTCCTCAAAGGATGTCCATGCCATGCAGGAAGCTGGTATCCAGGTTCAGCCATTCCTTCCGTTGAAATATGGATTTTTCAATCAGAAATTCAATTTTCGAAATCACAGGAAAATCATTGTCATTGATGGTATCGTGGGGTTTGTAGGCGGATTGAACGTTGGGATAGAGTATCTGGGCGAAGATGAAAGGTTCGGTTTTTGGCGCGACACTCATATGATGCTTGAGGGAGGATCTGTCTTTACCCTCCACACTGTTTTCCTGCTCGATTGGGAATACGTATCGGGCGAAATGGTTCTGGAAAAATACCAGGACCATCCGGAAATTCAAGCTGAGGAATTGGACGGCGCCGTACAGGTGGTAGCAAGCGGCCCGGATACACAGCTGGGGATCATGAGTGATCTTTACTACTCCCTGATAGCGTCCGCAACGAAATCAATCTGGATTGCGACGCCTTATTTTGTACCGACTGAATCCATTAGAACCGCTCTTCGTGTGGCGGCTTCCAAGGGGATTGAAGTGAGGATCATGGTTCCCGAGATCAATGATGGATTCCTGACTCAATATGCTACGAGGTCTTATTTCTCGGAGCTGATCCGCTGCGGCGTCGAGATTTACTCTTACAAAAAAGGGTTCATGCATCAAAAAATCATCATAGTTGATGGAAATCTTGCTTCGGTCGGAACAGCCAATATGGATATGAGAAGTTTCCACTTGAATTTTGAAGTCAATGTTTTCCTGATGGGTAACAGTTCCATCCGCGATCTGTCCGCACATTATGAAGAAGATATGAAGGACAGTGTCAGGGTGCGGCCGGTTGAGTATTACAAAAGAGGGATAGTGGAAAGGTCGAAGGAATCTTTTGCAAGGCTGTTTTCGGGTGTCCTTTAAAGAAGGAACTTATCATTCAGATTGGTTCTTTATGAATAAAGTAGGTTGATTTCCACTCCAGGTGCGTGACTCCGCGGGGCGTGCGGTGAGCCTCCTCGGCTTCGCCTGACTAAAAAGCGCAAGCGGCAGTTCAGCGCCGTACAGATTGGAGGGCTCCCGCATGAGATAAAGGAATCACGAAGAGCGTTAGCGATTCGATGACGACTTATCGCAAGGAGGAAGACCGAAATCTGCTAGGCGTTGGCCGCTGGAGCTGGATTGCGGGGTCTCACCTGTCACGCTAATCCCGCAGGAGGTCACGCACCTTCCGTTCCAATCTAATCATTGCCGGTTTGTTTATAAAAAAGGAGTGACATAATCGATGCGATTTGGCACTCCTTTTGTTATGTGATTTTTAATGGTTTTCACTCGAAAACAGAACCCGTTAGCATTAGCTTGAGCTTTCTATTGCAAAGCAGATATTAATGATGAACGACCCTGAATTGTTCACAAACCACAAGCATATCTTCTGAAGGTGTTAATTCCCTCTCGGCCAATTCCCTGCTGAAGAACCGCCAATGGGCATCTCTCCAATATTGGAGAGACTTGTCTCCTTCTCCTTCAATCGCTGCGAACTCAGGTGTTACCTCTTTAAACGGTACAATATCCACTTTTATGGTTTCAATGATACACTGAGCTTCCCCAGCCCAATTTGTGATAATGCTGAGCCAGCCTTCCTGCGGCACATCTTCGTTTTGTAGACCAAAAAGCTGGTAAAGAGAAGCTGTTCCCCTTTTTTTACCTTGTAACACCAACTCCGCCAATTCATTGGCATCCGGCTCATTATCACAAAAATACCAGCTGTCATATGATTTCATTGTGTTACGTGGATTTTCATCAATTGATAATAGATACTTTTGCCACATTTCCTTTACCGAGGGATGTTCATTTTTCATTGTCCGTTATCTCCTTTTTCACGATTGAAAACAATCCTGCCGTCCATTATCGTCATGGAGACTTTACTCTCTTTGATTTCTTCCGGGTCACAGGCAAAGAGATCACGGTCGAGGATGGTGATGTCTGCTTTTTTGCCGGCCTCTAATGTCCCCAGGTCAGCTTCACGGAAGTTACCGTAAGCAGGTGACTTCGTGTAATGAATCAGCGCTTGTGCTAGGCTGATTTTGTGCTGTGGATTCCACCCCCCGGCAGGTGTGCCGTCTTCATGTTTTCTTGTGACGGCCCGGTAGATTCCCAGCATCGGATTCAAATCGACGATGGGGTAGTCACTGCCAAAAACAAGTTGTGCCCCGTGTTTTTCTAACTCGCCAATAGGCCATGTATATTCGATTCTTTCAGGTCCCAGACGTTCGAGATATTCATGGGATTCCATGGAGCTCGAAGCCAGGTGCTCAGGCTGCATGGAGGGAAGGACCCCCAAGGCTGAAAATCTGGGGATATCATCAGGATGTATGACCTCAATATGTTCGATCGTGTGCCGGGAATCTCTTTTTCCGTTGACTGCCTCGGCGTGTTCAAAAGCATCCAGCCCTAGCCTTACCGCCGCATCCCCGCATGCGTGCAGCCTGATTCTGTACCCTTGTTCATCTGCTTCTGTAATCCACTTGAAATACGTTTCCCTGGAGTAAATGGTGCCTCCGGTAGTGGAAGGGCGGTCGGAATAAGGTTTTAAAAGATAGCCGGTATAGGTGAGCGGAACGCCATCAATGAACTGTTTCAGGCCGGAAAATTGAAGCTTATCTGATTTGAATTTTTTATAATAGGATAAATCCTCAAGTTCTCCATCAAGCGGGGCAAGGAAATGAATGCGAACCGACAGCCTTCCTTCTTCATCATATTTTTGATATTCTTCAAGGTCTCCCAATGTGAAACCAGGTAAAGGAAGCATATCACCAACCGATGTAATTCCGTATTCCCCTGCTTTTTGTAAAAAAGAATTCATCAGTGTGCTCTTTTTATAAGGGGGAAGATCGAACGCGTTAAGAGCAAGCCCTACAGCTGTTTCATACAGGAACCCAGTGGGCTTGCCATTTTCGTCCTTCTCGATTTTTCCAAAAGGTGGTTCAGGTGTATGTTCATCTATCCCAAGGAGTTCCAATGCCTTCGTATTAAGCCAAGCACTATGGGCCTCTTCGTTGAGTAGAAACACAGGGCGGTCCGGAATGCGGCGGTCAAGTGAATGACGTGTCGGCAGCATTTGGCCGGGCCATCTGACGTGATGCCATCCAAACCCCAGCACCCAGGGGTCGTCCGGGTTCTCTTCTGCAAATACTGCTATCCTTTCAGCCGCCTCATCCTCGCTGCTGCAGAAGGTCAGTGCCTGATACTCCTGAAACATGGCGCCGAGCCATAAATGTACGTGAAAATCATGAAAGCCGGGAAGAACCAATTTGCCGAAAGCTGTGATTTCTTTGGCTTGCGGAGCGTTGTATTGTTCCATTTCCTCCTCTGTACCAATGGCCAATATCCTGTCGTCTTTAATGGCAATGGCACCTTTCATTGGATATGGGCTGTTCGCTGTAAAAATCGAATCACTTTTAATGATGATATCTGCTGTCTGTTGATTCAAATTAGATTTCTCCTTTGTATTGTAAGAAAATTATGGAAAACACCTATGAACAATGTTACTATAAACTCGATTCTATTTGAATAGTACTGTTTTTCCTCACGGGTTTGTGAATAACGCCGGCCGAGTAACAATAAAATTGAACTAATCGCTTTAGGGGGTGCCAAAAATGAAAATTGTGAGAGCGGAAATCAATCAGTTAGATTTGGTTACAGATGTATTCAACCAGTATAGGGTTTTTTATGATCAGAAAAGTGATTTGGAGAGCTGCCGGGAGTATTTAAAAGAACGCATGGAGAATGACGAGTCGGTGATTTTTCTGGCTGTGGATGAAGGGGAAGAAGGCCTGGAGCCGTTAGGTTTCACTCAGCTGTATCCGATTTTCTCATCTGTTTCCCTAAAAAGACATTGGCTTCTGAATGACTTATTTGTCGCAGAAAAGGCAAGGAGAAGAGGCGTCGGCGAGGGGCTGCTCAATCAGGCCAAAAACCTTGCAGAAGAAACGAACGCCAAGGGACTCACACTTGAAACCAGCCATGATAACTTTAATGCACAGAAGCTTTACGAGAAGTTCGGTTTCAAGAAACACACGGAATTCCATTATACTTATTCTCTTTAAATCAACAGGATTAATCATTGGGCGGAAAACCTTATGGGTTCTCCGCCTGTTTTTATGATGTTTAGGTTTGGTATTCGAGACAGTAAATCAGGCCTCGTTTCTTTTTGACTTGCCAAAATCAACTGCTTTTTGAATCGCTTCAAACGGCTTTCCGTTTTCAGCTTGGATTTTATATATGCTTTTTTCTTTTTGCCACTGTATAAGTGTTTGAGGGGAGTCTTTGAACGATCGGATTTTAATTAGCCCTCTTTCCTCGGGGGCCGGAAGGTAATGGGTTTCCAAATATTCGACTATATCTTTCGAAAGCTTAATTCCATCTTCGTATGGCTCAAGAGCATATTGGGAATCTGAAGGGAAATCAATCTGGATGAGCCAGCGTCCTTCATTCCAGGAAATATACTGATGTCCTGCAGCTCCTTCAACAAATCCATGGATATCATGCCCGAGATTTGTATTAGTCTGCTGTAACTGCCGGTAGTCTTCAATGGCTTGAGCAGCCTCTTCCGGACTGTTATAGTGTGTCAATTGAATTCCTTCAGGCAGCTCATCTGTTGTATCGCTGCTTTCTAGTACTGAATGATCTGTTGAACTGCTTGAATCATCTTCTGCATTTGCTTGAGAATCTGGACTTTCTGCTTGTTCCTCAGCTGTCGGGGACTTTTCGCCGGTATCGGTCGTCTGATCGTTATCCGGGCTACTTACCTGTGAAGATGAATCCTGGTTTAATTCCTCATTCTCAGAAACTTTATTTCCCTCGCTGCTGCAGCCCGCGAGCATGAGATTTGCTGCCAGAAGGTAGGCAGGAACTAAAAGCTTATGATTCATGGATATTCCCTCCTTGTGTGTTAGTTATTTACCCGGTCCCATAGGAAAGATAACTATTATTGGTATCTGCTATACTCATCAAGCCAAAAAAGAGGCAGCTCCTTTATGAGCCTGCCTCTCTTTGTATGACTGGGTGGATTAGAAAACTTTCGTCGTCCAGGATTCACAGTTCCAAAGATCTGTTGCAATATCCTGATAAAATTCAGGTTCATGAGAGATAAGAAGGACACTGCCTTTGTATTCCTGCAGGGCTCTCTTAAGTTCGGCTTTCGCCTCGACATCCAAGTGGTTGGTCGGCTCGTCAAAGACCAGCAGGTTCGTTTCTTTGTTGATCAGTTTGCAAAGCCTGACTTTTGCCTTTTCGCCGCCGCTCAATACCTCAACCTTGCTTTCGATATGTTTGGTCATCAGGCCGCATTTGGCAAGGGCCGCCCTTACTTCATACTGAGTGTAAGAAGGGAATTCGCTCCAGACTTCCTCTATGCAGGTATTATAATTGGCATTTTTGATTTCTTGCTCGAAGTACCCGATATGAAGATGCTCCCCGAGTTCAACCTCTCCGGATACTGGTTTTATTTCACCGAGAATGCTTCGGAGCAAGGTTGTTTTTCCGATTCCATTTGCTCCATATAAAGCGATTTTCTGTCCGCGCTCCATACGAAGGTTAAGCGGTTTTGATAACGGCTCATCATATCCAATGACAAGATCCTTTGTTTCAAAAATCAATTTGCTGGAAGTCCTGGCTGCCTTGAAGTGAAACTCCGGTTTCGGTTTCTCTCCGGCAAGCTCGATGATCTCCATTTTATCAAGTTTCTTTTGGCGGGACATTGCCATATTCCGTGTGGATACCCTGGCTTTGTTTCTGGCAACGAAGTCTTTCAGCTCTGAAATCTCCTGCTGCTGCTTTTTATAAGCTGACTCCAGCTGCTGGCGCTTCATTTCATAAACCTTCTGGAAATCATCGTAATCTCCCGCATAACGGTTAAGTTCCTGGTTCTCCATGTGATAAATTAAATTGATGACACTGTTTAGGAACGGGATGTCATGAGAAATCAATATGAATGCATTCTCGTATTCCTGAAGATATCTTTTCAACCAGACAATATGCTGTTCATCCAGGTAGTTGGTCGGCTCATCAAGCAGTAAGATATCAGGTTTTTCCAGAAGCAGTTTTGCCAGAAGGACTTTCGTTCTTTGTCCTCCGCTCAAGTCCTGTACTTCCCGTTCAAGGCCGATTTCATCAAGGCCGAGTCCTCTCGCGATTTCTTCGACTTTTGCATCTATTACGTAAAAATCGTTATTCGTAAGCGCATCTTGAAGTGTCCCTGTCTCTTCCAGAAGTTTTTCAAGTTCTTCGGGAGAAGCCTCTCCCATTTTAGCGAATAGCTCATTCATTTCTGTTTCCATATCGAATAAATATTGAAAGGCAGTTTTCAGGACATCCCTGATCGTCATTCCCTTCTCAAGGGAAGTATGCTGATCCAGGTATCCGACACGTACGCGCTTTGCCCATTCGACTTTTCCTTCATCGGGCTCAAGTTTGCGGGTGATGATATTCATGAAGGTAGATTTTCCTTCTCCGTTTGCCCCGATGAGCCCGATATGTTCCCCTTTAAGCAATCGGAAGGATACATCATTGAAAATGGCTCTGTCGCCAAAGCCATGGCTTAAATTTTTCACAGTTAATATACTCATGTAAATTGCACCTTTTCTATTGTTTTTACCAATCTCCTAATATTATAAAGGTGTTAAATGCAGATGAATAGTACATGGAAAAATTTAATTGAATATAAATGGATTGCCTGGCATAAAAGACAAGGCATTTTGTCAGCGGCTGCCCCGGTTGAGGTATTCTTTTTCAGAACCAAGCTCCCTGTTGAGGAGGAGTTCCATCTCGACGAGGTCTTCCCGTACAACGATAGGGTCTTGAGTGGACCAATAGACATTGTAGACAAAATAGTAATCCTTGATCCTTCTGAACAGAACAGTCGAGTGTGGAAAGCTGTCAAAGCTCGCTTTGATATTGAACCTCCTGGAATAGCTCCATTTTATGAGTTTCAAGCCGTCCACTCCTCCGTAAATAGTTGTCTTCACTATTCCCGGTTGGTGGATGTATGCAAACGTCGCAATGGGCTGCTTCGTTTGGATAATCACCGTACTGAGCGTGCTGACTCTCTCTATAATCGGGTGATTCCCCTCTAATCACCGTACTGAGCGTGCTGACTCTCTCTATAATCGGGTGATTCCTCGCTAATCACCGTACTGAGCGTGCTGACTCTCTCTATAATCGGGTGATTCCTCGCTAATCACCGTACTGAGCGTGTTGATTCCTTCTATAATCGGGTGATTCCCCGCTAATCACCGTACTGAGTGTGCTGACTCTCTCTATAATCGGGTGATTCCCCTCTAATCACCGTACTGTGCAGGCGGACTCTCTCTTTAATCGGGTGATCCTCCGCTAATCACCCTGCTGAGCGTGCTGACTCTCTCTATAACCCGGTATTTCTCCTCTAATAACTCCTTCCGTTTGAGCAATCACCGTTATGTGTAAATTAAAATAGAAGGCTGTTATGAAAGGAGAAAGCTGGATGGGTAATAAAAAAGGCGGATGGCTGATGAAACAGACATGGGAACACCTGCTGTTTCTTCATTGGCAGGTGCCAGCTGACGAACTCAAAGAAAAAATCCCTCAGCAGCTCGAATTGGATACCTTTGATGGGAAAGCGTGGATAGGGATCATTCCATTCTCGATTACACATATGCGGGTGCACGGACTGCCTGAAATTCCTTTTGCCCGGTCCTTCCTTGAATGCAACGTACGTACATACGTCACTTTTAATGGAGAACCCGGTGTTTACTTTTTCAGTCTTGATGCTGCCCATGCCCCTGCAGTAACAGGTGCTCGCTGTTTTTTCCACCTGCCATATTTCCATGCTGATATGAAAATGGGTATTGATCAGGGAACAGTCCATTACAGGACGAAAAGGATCCATAAAGGGACGAATGAAGAAAGATTGAAAATAGACTATACACCAGGCGGGCGTATCGATTCACAAAAGGGTTCTCTGACGGAGTGGCTTACTGAAAGATACTGTTTATGGACAGTGAAGGATGACCGTGTGTATAGAGGGGATATTGCCCATGAGCCATGGGAACTGTATGATTCCGACCACTTTATTCAGGAACAGACGCTGTGGCCGGGACTAAAGGGATCAGGAAGGGCGGTTCATCAATGTTATTCACGGAAACAGACTGCCTATATCTGGGCCCTGAGCCGCCAGCTATAAGAGTATAGGTAAATACAAAGGGCTTATGGACTAGGTATAAAGTTTCGAAAAAAGTTTTGTATATACTTTAACCGGGTAAAGGGATGCGAGCGATTGTTTTGCTATAAAAAAATCATTCCAGGAACATACCAGATGAATCAAATATAAACTGAAATGATGGAATAGGGCGATGACATGAAGGAGACTATTTATTTGAAGAATTCACTGCTTGGGTTGACTGGTTTTTCTCTGCTGTTCTTTGGATGGATCTTCTTTAACGAAGGGGATCTCCAGGCTTTAGGGGTAAGTGCATTCGCTGCCTCAGCGCTCGGGCTTACTTTTATTCTTCAATTCTATGCTTTAAGAAAATCAGAGGGGCTGCAGCGGACATTCATCAGATTGCTGCTATGGGGTACTGCCGCATACGCCGGTGCCGAGGTTGCTTGGTTTTATGAAGAAAAGGTAAAAGACAGCTTTACAACTGTCCCCCTTGTTAGCGATATTCTATACATAATTAATTTGCTGATTGTAATAGCAGCCTTTTCTTTGTTGACTTTTGCTGTGAAGAATCGCTATCAGGTCATATACTTTGCCATAGATATTTTGATTATCTATTTTACCATCTCGGCCATTTTATGGGTGTACTGGATTCATCCATTGTATGAAGAGGCTGGGGTCGCATACGGAATGGGTGTAACTTCTTTCATTTATCCCGCACTGGAGCTGCTCTTGTTATTTTCTTTGTCTGCGACGATGTTTGTTAAAAAGTACTTCCTTCCCAGGAGGGCAATGCTCCTGTTTATATTATCCGTTGCATTATTGTTTACAGGAGACAGTTCCTATGTCCTGGCTTTGTACTATGGCCATTTTGAACCTAATAGTCTCTTGGAGGTATTATGGAGTGCAGCTCTTATTCTTCAAGGGCTGGGCTCTGTTGAATTACTTAGGAAGAAGTCATCCTTCCGGAAAGGAGAAAACAAATTCAACTATGAGGCGGGGGCCTATCCTGCTGCCAGAAGCATTGTAAATATCGGAAGCATCCTCATTCTTTTTTTCATTTTTAGTACAAGCCTTGACCAGGTAGCCGGTGCAGGCCTCCTATCAATTGTATTTCTTGTGTATACGAGGCAGCTTATGACTGGTTCCCAATTGACAGAGATAACGAAATCCTATCAGAACCTTGCCAAAAATCTTGAGAATCAGGTCAATAAGCGTACAGAGGAATTGAGGGCGAAGAATTTCGAGCTTGTGAAATCCTCTTCCCGCCTAAAGTATATGGCTCTTCATGACCAGCTTACAGATATTTGGAACAGAAGGGCTTTGGAAGACAGGCTGAAGACATTATTTGAGAAATCTCTTGAAGATGACAGAGTGGAATTTGCCCTTATATTCATTGATATTGATAAGTTCAAGGATATCAATGACAGTCTGGGGCACTCATACGGGGATGAACTGCTGATTGAATTCACCAAGAGGATCAAACAGGAATTCCCTTCGGATGCCTTCATTGCCAGGCAGTCGGGTGATGAATTTGTCGTCATCTTGGAAGGCACGCAGTCAAAAGAGGAAGTCGAGGGTATAATCCAGAATTTCTTCGCCGTTAATAAGAAAGGCTACAATATCTTTGGAGAAGAAGTCCAAATCACCTTCAGCCTTGGTGCATCTTTCTTTCCGGAAGACAGCAGGAATACGAATGACCTTCTGCAGGCAGCTGATATGGCAATGTATATGGTTAAACAGCAGGGCAGAAACAACTACCAACTCAATTTGACTAAACAACTTTCTTGATAAATCGATGGATTGGTACTAGTATCAATATTTGTAATGAAAATAGGTACAAATTAGTTAGTGCTTATTTGTGTTATGTGGAATATAATGATACTAATACTTTTTTTGAGGAGGGTGAATGGTGAATAGATTTCTTTTATTAACCGGCTTTATTATATTCGCGATCCTCACAAACAGTATTGGATACGGTCACTTTTCAGTAACTGCCGTACAGGAAAGTACAATATCGGATCATCACTCCGATTATGTTCAGTATGGAGACCATTTTGATTCTGGTAAAAGTAAAACCGTCTATTATGAAACTCTTATTCTCATTGTATTCCTGATACTTGGCCTGGCAGTTGCAAGCAACCTGAATGCCGCCCTGAACCGGAGACTGATCATGTTGACACCGGTTTTTCATCAATCGAATTATGTGGATCAATCCCTTTTGAATAATCAATCAAAAATTTGATATTCAAAGGGGGGAAAGATATGTGGATTCGCTTTCTAATGATGGGAGTGTTTTCGTTTACAGCATTAACACTTTTATCTTATCAAGCTATCGAAATCTATCAGGCTTTCATTGACTTTTTCCACCAAAAATAATAAATTCACTAAGGGTGTAAAGAATTAATTTATCTTTACACTCTTTTTTGTTGAACTGAATCAAAAACAGATCTGGGTGACAATAATGAATTACTTTTCCAACAGGCCATTCGGCATTTCTTCTCAAGTCATGCCAAATGCAGAAGTTTATCATAGTGAAAATCAACCAAATCAAGAGCTGCAAGGCGAAGATGGTTTCTACTTCAGGCTTCTTGAACAAAACGGTATCCGGCTAAATGAGGCTCAATGGAAAGCTGTCAGGCATATTGAGGGCCCATGTTTGACATTAGCAGGGGCAGGTTCAGGAAAAACGTCTGTGCTTGTTTCCCGGACAGGATATTTAATTCAGGTCAAGAACGTTTCTCCTGAAAAGATACTGCTGCTGACCTTTTCAAAAAAAGCGGCAATGGAAATGAAGCAAAGAGTGGCCATGCTTCCGGGTATTAATAAACAGGAAGCCAACCGGATACAAGCAGGGACTTTTCACTCCTTTTTCCTCTTTATATTAAGAAGCAGGGGAATCACGCAGGAGATACTTGGGAATGAACGCTTCAAGCACATCATATTAAAGCAGCTTCAAAGAAAAATGGGCATACAGGAGCCCTATCAGCCAGAAACACTGCTTTCTAAACTCTCCTACCTGAAGATGAAAATGGAACCAGTCGGGCAGCTGCCTGAAAAAACTCCAGGAGAAAAAGAAGTTAAAAAGATCTTGATGAAATTTGAAGAATGGAAGGCAAGCAACCAGAAAATGGACTTTGATGATATTTTAGTCAAGGCCTATGAACTTCTTAACGAAGACCAAATGCTGCTGGATGCTCTCCAAAAGAGGTTTCAATTCATCATGGTCGATGAATTTCAGGATACAAACTGGCTTCAATACCAGCTGATTAAAATGATTGCCGCACAATCGAGGAATTTGTTTGTCGTTGGTGATGATGACCAGACCATCTATTCTTTCAATGGTGCCGATCATTCGTTCATCCTTGATTTCGATAAGGAATTTCCGGATGCCCGTGTCATCACATTGGATATCAATTACCGTTCAAACAGCTATATTGTAGGGCTGGGAAATCAAGTCATAAGCTGCAACCGGTATAGACGGCAAAAGAACCTTCAGGCAGTAAAAGAGGAGCAGGTGAACCCCCAGTACTGCCGTCCATCAAATACGGATGAGGAAGCAGAATGGATCACCAGTAAAATTAAAGAGCTGACTTCAGAAGGAGACCTGACATTCAACGATATAGCGATACTCCACCGGACAGCGAGCAGCAGCAGAGCCATTTTCGAGAAACTCGTTATAGAGGAAGTCCCTTTCTTTTCATTTAATCCGGGTGATCAGCATTTCTATGATCAATGGATGGTCAAACCTTTAGTTGATCATTTGAGACTTTCTTTGGTCCCAAGGAACTTTACAGCAATAGAAGGGATTCTCGCTTCGCTTTACATCAATAGGGAAGCGGGGCTGAAGTTCATCCTGGGTAATGAAGAAACAGCGAGAAAGAAATATCCTTTGATTCATCTGACTAAGATGAATCATCTTCAGGAGTTCCAGAAGGAGAAAGTAAAACAAAGGATTAAATTGATTAAAGGCCTTGCTGCTGAGCCTCCTGCAACAGCCATAAAGCAAATGAGAAGAGAATTCTATGACCAATTCATGGATACAAACGAAAGGGTATCCGTTACAGAACACAAGGAAGCGATTAAAGAAACTTTATCAGAACTTGAGGCATCTGCTTCCCGTTTCCAATCCATTTCCGCCTTTATTTCATTTATTGACAGTATGACTGAGAAACATGAGAAAATGCAGAATCAAGACAAGAAATCGAATACAGATGCGATTTCTTTAATGACGATCCATCGCGCAAAAGGCCTTGAATTTCCAGTGGTTTTCGTAATTGGGGCAAGTGAGGGGAATCTGCCGCATTCCTCAGCTCTTAATGCGGACAAACTTGAAGATAAGGTATATCAGCACACACGAAGTAAAGAGGTCCTGGCTATTGAAGAAGAGAGGAGGCTGATGTATGTCGCAATCACAAGAGCGAAAAGCAAACTCTTCATCAGCTCTCCGGCCTTTTACCAGGGAGAAAAGCGTGAAATCTCCAGCTTTCTGACAGATGCCTTTCGTGAGAAACCCTTAAAAAAGGACAAAATAACAAAAAAAGAATCTCCAAAAATAAAAGTTTCAGCCTGGATTTGCAGCAGTGACAACTGTATAGCCTGGTCCAGAATCAAAACAGAAGCAGACCAGAATATAAAAAGAAAAGCCTGTCCAATTTGCGAGAAGAGGATGATAAAAGGCGAGAAACTCGTGAGCGGATAAACCGGATCCACCCGTTAAATTTAATTTTTTAGGGTTGTCTTTTTCTGCTGTTCATTTATGAAGGAAATTTTAATCCTGTTGTGGTTACACAAAGTTGTTGATTGGATTCAACGTTTATAGCTCCCTGATTCACGGAGTCGTATACTTTAGAAAGCCATAAAACGGCAGTCTCCTTATATTAGGATGCTGCCGTTTTTTATGTGATTTGCTGCTATCTATTGTTCTTACGGGGGTGGTTGGAATGGAAGGCTGCGTGATCTCCTGCGGGACTAGCGGGACAGGTGAGACCCCGCAGGCGCAGCCGAGGAGGCTCAACGCCCGCCACGCGGAGTCGCGCAGCCTGTAATGGAAACCACATATTCCAATTTTGTAGGTAAGTTAAGTAAGAAAAAATGACAGCGTCTTAGCGGGATGCTGCCATTATTCTATGAACTCTTATCTTCCGATGACGATCCATCTTCAGGAACAGGGTCAATCCTTGAACTATCCGAAGTGTTTAAGGAACTTTTCAGGAAATAAACGAAAAAACCGCCGATAAAGAGCAGAACAAAAGCCAATCCGATTACAACCAATATGCCCATAGGTTTCTCCTCCTTATGAAAGCTCTTATACAGTTAACTTATGAAATTGACAAACCATATAGACCTTCAGAAGAACTCGGTAGAATCGGACCATTTTTTCTAAAAAAGAAATAAAAAATAGAACACATGTTCTTGTTTGTGTTAAAATAGTGCTAGAGTATACATGCGGACTGGCAGCGGCTGCTCCCTTTTTGGAGGGGAGGTGAGGCAATTTAATGATAGAAACAGCTGACGCTCTTCAAATTATGATTGCGTTCGGAACCCTGACAGTAGCGATTATCGCGGTCACACAAAAAAAGAAGTAACCACCCGCCGGCTCACTACCTGGGGAAGTTACTTCAGTATCTAACTATAGGCTGCTGTTTCCTGCAGTGTATGCTTGCATGAGAGATCTGGTGGCAGCCGGAACTCTCATGTCACCTTTTATTCTTATAGTTATAATTATACCCAATATCTCATCTTGAAGTAAAGGAACTTGAGAGATGAAATACATAAAATTCATTTCTCATCGCTCAATAAGAACCGCTCTGACCGGACAGCCGTCAGCTTCTTCCAAAGGTAGAGGGAATGCTGCCAGTTCATAGGTTTTTGGCTCGACTCCATCAAGCACAATACCTTCAAGAATCCCGATGCCATTTTTCTGTAATGAATGGTGGGCAGGCAGTTCTTTGCTGTCAAGAGGATCGACAGATGGAACATCCACCCCGACAAGACTAATGCCATTCTTTTTCAGGAAGGGGCCGATATCTTCTCGAAGAAAAGTGATTTCAGAAGGAAAAGCACTTTTATCTTCCCAACTGTTTGTGCGCAGCAAAAGTTTGGTTACCTTCTGCAGATCCAAGTATTCCAGATCCTCGGCACCAATGGATTCTTTTCCGGAGATTTCGACTACCAATGCGTTTCCGAAAAAACTTTCCAGAGGGAGATCAGCCACTTTCTTTCCATCACTTTCAAAATGAAATGGGGCATCAATATGCGTTCCTGTGTGGGCGCTGAATTTTATATTTCCAACATTGACTGAACCAGTATCTTCTTTCGCCCAATTTAATGAAAAGGTGAATGGCGTATCGCCTGGCCAGACAGGTGTGCTGCTGTTAAGTTTTTGTGATATATCGATGATTTTCATCCAGTACCCCCCTATGCTACTACATTTCTGCCTTTTTCAAATTGTTTGTATTGCTCCTCTTCCATGATGTCCTTTAAGATTCGGACGGTTTTCCATACGTCCTGATAAGAAGTATAAAGGGCCACCGGAGCAAGCCTTATGACATTGGGAGCCCTGAAATCAGGAATGACACCATTTTGTTTCAAGGCCTTACAAATTCGTGCAGCTTCTTCATGCTGCAAGCAGACATGTCCCCCGCGCCTGTAATCCTCTTGTGGATTGGAAATGGTGAAGCCGTATTCTGACAGGCTGTCCTCTATAAGATTCATTAGGTAAGCGGTAAGCCTCAAGGATTTTGTCCGGACATTTTCTATGCCTGCCTCTTCAAAAATTTCAAGTGATCCAAGAAGCGGGGCAAGGCTGAAAATATGCGGAGTCCCAATCTGGAAGGCTCCGGCTGTATCCGAATGTGTCAGCGTATGTTCCATATCAAACTGCTTTTCTTTCTTTGAGCCGAACCAGCCTGCCAGGCCAGGCTTTCTTCCCAGATGATTTTCATGTACGAATAGGCCGCCGACTCCCCCCGGACCGCTGTTTAGATACTTATAATTGCACCAGACAGCAAAATCAACATTCCACTCATGAAGCTGGTGAGGAATGGCTCCGATGGAATGGGCCAAATCAAATCCGATGACAATCCCTCTTTTATGAGCCTCTTCCGTCAGAAGTTTCATATCCAGAAGCTGACCAGAACGATAAAGGACAGATGGAAGCAGGATGAGTGCGATGTCATTTGTCATGGCATCGATGATATCTTCTTCCCGGAGTGTGAGTCCGTCCCTGCTTTTCACTTGGACAAGGTCATTGCCAGGATCGTATCCCTTTAATTCAAGCTGACTCTTTACAGCATAAATATCTGAAGGAAAGGTCAATTCATCCGCGAGTATTTTGGTCCTTTTTCCTTCAGGCTGATAAAAAGTAGAGAGCATCTGGTGCAGGTTCGTGGTAATGGACCCTGTTACAATCGTCTCCTTCTCGTTACTTCCGATAAGGGGAGAAGTCATTTTACCCAGTTTCTCAGAGTAATAGAACCAGGGTTCCTTACCGTCCATCCAGCCGTCTATTCCAAATTGCTTCCAATCTTCCAGTGAAGTCAAAAGTGACCTTTCCGCCTTTTTGGAAAGCAGTCCAAGTGAATTGCCATCCATGTAGTACCAGTTATCTTTTATATAAAATTCATCTTTGAAACGAGATAATTCATCTTTTTTATCCTGTTCAATCGCATACTCTTCGTTAATGCTGTACCCCATATGTATCCCCGCCTTCAGTGTTTTATATAGATAAATGTTATATGAAATTGGTAGAATAGTAAATTAATTTTGCCGAGTTAAATGTTTAATAGAAGTTTAATGTGTTATGGAAGGAATAAGGGACAGAAAAAGAAAGGAGAATCCAGATTGAAGAAATTATTTACAGTAATGGCTTCCTCGGCACTCCTCGCTTCGGTATCCTTATCGCCGGCCGATACACAGGCTGCAGCCAACAAAGACGATATAGTGCTGGTAAACAAAGAGCATTCATTATCTTCGGGTTATATTCCCAGTAATTTAGTCGTGCCAAATGTACCTTTTGTAAGTGATCAGGAAAAAATGAAAAGCCACGCAGCTGATGCTTTAGAGGAGCTGTTTGCTGAAGCAGACAGTGAAGGAATCAACCTCTATGCTTCCTCTGGTTACCGGTCATATGAATATCAGCAGGACGTGCATCAATATTACGTTAATCAATATGGTGAAGATTATGCTAACCAAATCAGCGCCAAGCCTGGAGAAAGTGAACACCAGACAGGCCTGGTCATGGACGTGACATCCCCTTCTGTTGACTATCAGCTGATCCAGGAATTCGGTGATACGGCAGCAGGTGAATGGGTGGAAGAACATGCGGATGATTATGGATTCATTGTTCGTTACCCGGAAGGAAAACAATCCATCACAGGCTATCAATATGAACCCTGGCATCTTCGCTATGTTGGGGAAAGCCATGCAGAGCAAATCATGAGCCAGAATATCACATTGGAAGAATACTTAAAGAATCGGGACTCTGATTCAGGATCAACTGGAACGTATGTCGTTCAGCCTGGCGATACCCTTTGGGAAATCGCGAGGGAACATAATATCACCTTAGAAAAGTTGAAGTCGCTGAACCCTGAAATCAATCCCCGTTATCTTCAAGTAGGGGATACAATTCAGCTTCCAGGAAGCGGTTCAACACAGCCTTCTACTCCAGATGAAGGCACGACAGAAAGCGGAACCTATGTAATTCAACCCGGAGATACATTTTGGGAAATTGCATCGAAATATGATAATGTAACAACACAAGAATTAATGGATGCCAACCCATCCTTAAGTCCAACCAGCTTGCAGGTGGGAGATACCATCACTATTCCTGGCAGTGGAGACAGCTCGAATTCAACAGTGGTATCCACCGGAAATGTATGGATTCATTCAGAACCGAATTTTGAAGCGTCCAGCAGAGCTGGCATTTTCTATCAAGGTGAAACTGCCCAGTTGGTTGGAGAATCCAATGGAATGTACCAAATTGAAGAAGGATATGTATCCAAAAACTATGCAGATGTTCAATAGAGAGCCTATGAGACCGGGAACTGCTTCCGGTCTTTTTTGATATAAGAATGTTTGCATTTTAATAACCTATGAATCTACAGGATTCCTCCGCGGTCCTATAGAATAAGTATTATAAGAGAATCTAATGGGAGGCATACGTGTGAGGAAAATAATGAGGGGACACCATCTCCTGTGTGTCCATGGGTTCAAAGGGATGGGTTACAGTGAGTCCTTTGTTGAGAAGATGAACGAGATTGTTACAGATATCAGAGATGGGGAGAAGGACTTCGACATAAGAGTAGTCGCGGGTTTCGATGAGGCCTGCTCGGCTTGCCCGCATAAAGGGGAAACCTTATGCAGCGGCAATGTGAAATCGAATGATAAAGTCATGGGCCTGGATAGAAGGACTATCGACCACCTTGGCTTGAAGGCAGGAGGGGTTTATAAAAAATCCTATCTTGTAGCACTTACAGCTGAAAAGGTGGAGCCGGATGATCTGGATCAAATTTGTGCCGGATGTTCCTGGCTTGAATATGGGGTTTGCAAAGAGGGGATAGCAAGCCTTAGAGAAGGATGAGAAAACTGAGATCAAATTATCTCAGTTTTTTTGTTGTTCATTTTTTTACATAAACGTTAATTGCTGTTAAAGCCTCACCTTCCTTAGAAAGGGCGTCTAGAAGTGTTCTAGAGTCCCGAAGGAAGAAGGAGGTGGTTGGAAAAGTCGTCTAGGAGGGTTCTAGAGTCCCGAAGGAAGGGGAAGGCAGTTGGGAAAGTCGTCTAGAAGGGCTCGAGAGTCCCGAAAGAAGGGAAAGCCAGGAAGAAAAGTCGTGTAGGAGCGCTCTTGAGTGCGGGAAGAAGAGGAATCCAGGTAGAAAAGGCATTTAGAGAGCGATCATAAAGTGTTGAAAGGAACGGACTGATCGTAAGAAAGTTCATAATGCAAATAACAACTCTTTGATGTTAAAAAATCCTAAACCGCAAACCTCCGTCATATGATAGGGCATGTACTTATTTCGGAGGTTGAATTAATGAAGTTATTCATACGTGGAATATCCTTTTTAATAATCACAGCGTTTTTCGGAGAGTGTCTGGAATTTGTCATCAATATGATCCTGGCCAGGGAGCTGGGGGAGCATGGGATGGGAATGTATATGTCGATTCTGCCGTCCATCTTTTTGATTGCCATCATTGCCAGTCTGGAACTTCCGGTTTCGCTTTCGAAGTTCATCGCGGAAAAAGATGTTGTGTATCATCGAAATATCCTTTCACAGGTATGGAGACTAACGATTATTTTCACCTGTGTTTTCCTTCTGGCGGCCACATTGCTTTATTCATTGTTTCCTTTTCTGGCAGAGTACCATCCGGGCGTACGCTGGCTGACCCTTCTGCTGATTCCGATCATCTCCTTTTCTTCCGTGGCCAGAGGTTATTTCATGGGAGTTCACCAAATGGGGAAAATTGCTTCAGCCAATTTTCTGAGGAAAATCGTCCAGCTGATGCTTCTGGTTGTGGTCTATCAGCTGTTCTCGTTTGAAACCAATATTGCCATCATTGTTGCCCTGTGTACCTTCATCGGCAGTGAAGTGGTTGTCTTTCTTTATTTCATACAAGCTTATGTGTTAACTGTGAGGAAAATCAAACATACATCTTCAAAGACTGCAGATAAGAGGGAAGTGGGCAGGGCATTATTGTCTGTTTCGTTCCCAACGACAGTGTTGAGGATCTTTCATGCTGTGTCGCATGCAATCCAGCCTTTTTTAATTAAAGCAGCACTTATCCATTCAGGAATGACGGAGATATCGGCAACAGAACATTTCGGAGTGATGGCCGGAGTTGCATTAACGATTGGGTTCTTCCCGGCTTTTATCGCCCACTCGCTGTTGGTGGCTTTAATTCCGATTGTGTCAGAAAAGGTTTCAAAGAATGATATTAAAGGTATACATTCAATACTCAGACAGGTTGTCTGGATTACATTGGGATACGGGGCGCCGGCTGTTTTGGTTTTTTATTTCTGGGGAGAGGAACTGACGAATTTATTCTTCCATTCCACCTCAGCAGCTTATTACTTGAAACTGCTCTGGCCCTACTTCTTCTTCCATTTCTTTGTGATGCCGCTTCAGGCTTTCATGATTGGATTTGGACTGATAAAGGACGCTTTGTATCATACTATATGGGCGACAGTTGTTTCGTTTGCGATTATCTATTTTCTTGGTTCGCTGCCCCAGTTCGGTATGGCCGGAGTACTGATCGGGATGAACACAGGAGCGGTATTGCTGACATTGCTCCATTACAACACAGTTTGCAGCCGCCTTGGTTTGACCTTTTGGTTTAAAAGCACGGTCAGAATATGAGCTATGTGAAGGCGTAAGAAAACATTGGTGAAACACATGAATTTACATGCAATACACAGAAGGATAGAATAGATTAACAATTTGAATCCTTTTTTAAAGGAGAGACTCAATGATTCATTCAATATTATTCAACTTGATGCTGATAGGACTGCTCGGGGTCCTGTCTCAGTGGGCAGCATGGCGTTTCAGGCTTCCGGCCATTGTCGTTATGTCCATCGTCGGGCTCTTGGCGGGTCCGTTTTTTGGAATTATAAATCCGCAAGAAGAATTTGGTGATCTATTTAAACCAATCATCTCAATGGCGGTGGCCATCATTTTATTCGAAGGAAGCCTCAATCTTGATTTCCGTGAGGTGAAAGGCCTTGGGAAGCCTGTCTTTCGGATCGTCACAATAGGAGCTTTTCTTGCCTGGATCCTCGGTTCCTTGGGGGCTCATTATGTAGCTGGCCTTTCATGGGCTGTTTCCTTTGTTATCGGAGGATTGTTCATCGTTACGGGACCGACTGTCATACTGCCGCTTCTCAGGCAGGCGAAACTGAAGCCGCGTCCAGCAGCCATTTTAAAATGGGAAGGGATCATTGTAGACCCATTTGGTGCGCTGTTAGCGGTTTTTGCCTTTGAGATCATCTTGTTCCTGACATCGGAAGAAGGCGCACACAACACTCTGCTGATGTTCTTTCTGGCTTCCTTGTTTGCGGTAGTATTCGGCTGGCTTTGCGGCCGGGGAATCGGCTGGGTGTTTGAAAAGGGGCATGTTCCTGAATTCCTAAAGTCACCTGTAATGTTCGTAGTGGTCCTGGCCTGCTTTACTATCTCAGATGAAATCACCCATGAAACCGGGCTTTTGGCCGTTACGGCAATGGGGATGACCTTGGCGAACATGCATATTTCATCAATCGATGATATGCGTCATTTTAAAGAGAATATATCGGTGCTGTTGATTTCCACCATTTTTGTTATGCTGACGGCTTCCCTTTCACTTGATACGTTAATTGAAATTTTTAATTGGAAGATCATCGGTTTTGTCCTGTTAATGCTCTTCGTTGTGCGTCCGTTATCTATCTTCATATCCACTTGGGGAACGGATCTTTCTTGGCAGGAAAAAACACTTGTCGGCTGGATCGCTCCTAGAGGGATTGTAGCATTGACTGTTTCAGGATATTTTGCTTCCATCCTTCTCGATACTGGGTTTGAAGATGCGGCGATACTGACTTCGGTTACATTTGCTCTGGTCTTCGGGACGGTTGCTGTCCATGGGTTTTCAATTGGCTGGCTTGCTAAGAAGCTTGACCTGGCCATCAATGACAGGCCGGGGGTGCTTATTATAGGCGGAAGCAGTTTCTCTACGGAACTTGCAAAAACCTTTAAAGAACTAAAGACACCGGTAATGATTGCTGATTCCTCCTGGAAGAGGCTGTTCTCTGTACGAAAAGCCGGAGTCCCTTTTTACAAAGGAGAAATTCTATCGGAACAAACAGAGTATCATATGGATTTAACCCCTTATGAATACCTGCTTGCGACCACTGAAATTGATTCCTACAATGCATTGGTTTGTACGACCTTTGTGCCATCCATCGGGAGAACCAACTTGTTCCAGTTAACCTTAAAGGGAAAAAGAAGTGATGATATCGAGGATCTTGTCCACACGCTCGGAGGCAGGATCTTGTTCCAGGAGGATGCAACCTGGGATGAATTGAATAAGCGGGTTGAGCGCGGGGACATTATCAGGAAGACCAATATAACCGAGAAATATTCCTTTGAAGAATATCTGCATGAAAGAGAAGAACATACCATCCTTCTTTTTGTCATGAAACCTTCAGGGAAATTGGAATTCTTTACTCCTGACGGCTCGGCCAAGGCAGAGGCGGGAGACATCGTTGTCAGTCTGACCCAGCCCTGCAAGGAATTTAACAAGATTCAGGAAAAACTTGTGGAGCAGCGTGAAAAACCAGTGAAGCAGAATCAGAAGGAAACAAAGAACGAATAGAAAAAGCAGCCCCCTCAAAAGGCTATTGAGGGGGCTTTTCTTCATGGCCCTGTTAATTTTTCTTCTGCATCTTTTCAGCCAGAAGCTGCTTCACTTGATTGTAAGAAAGGCCTGACTGGGCATTGAGCCTTTTTACCTCCTCAATGTCAGTCCCGGATGCAGTGATTTTTTTGCCGTTAACTTCTTTCATAAGGACACCTCCGTATTCCTATTTTCTTCATTCGTTTACTAAATATGCCGGCGATGTTAAGAAGGGGTGGCAGCTCTTCTGAATCCATCCACACAAAAAATAAAAGCAAGAAAAGTCGGAAAATGGTAAACTGTACATATACATAAAAAGATTACATATTTAGAAGGGGAGAATTTCACAATGACTTACTCTGATGTTTGGGATTTGGATGTGTTTTTTGAAGGCGGCAGCAGTTCGCCTCAACTAAGGGAGCACTTGGAGACACTGGAAAAGAAGAAAGCGGAGTTTGCAGAGAAAGAGAAAGCATTCCAAGCACCGCAATCAAAAGATGACAGCAGTCAGGTATCCAATCTGATTGAAGATGCAAAAGAGATCATGCTGTATCTGCGTCAGGCCGGTGCCTTCATTGGCTGTTTGGAAGCACAGGATATGAAGGATAGGAAAGCCAATACACTTCGCGGGGAATTGACGACGGCAAGTGCAGACTTTCAAGTATCCTTCAACAGTTTCCAGCAAAAGTTGTCGGAAACCCCGCAGAATGTATGGGACGAACTTCTTCAAACAGCTCCTCTTTCAGAACTGACATTTGTCTTGAATGAATGGCGTGAAAAAGCCAAGGATAAATTATCAAGCGAGGAAGAGGCGCTTATCCAGGCACTCTCTATAGATGGGTACCACGGGTGGGGCCAGATGTACGATACAATTGTCGGCAGCATGGAGATTCCTTATAACGGTGAGATGCTATCAATTGGACAGGCGAACAATCTGAGTTCCCATCAGGATGAAACTGTACGGAAAGAAATCTTCGACAGCCTTGAAAAAGCGTGGACAGAGAAAGAAGAATTATTTGCGAAAACCCTGAACCACCTTGCCGGCTTCCGTTTAAATGTTTATAAAAAACGCGGGTGGGATGAAGTTCTGAAAGAACCGCTTGAATATAACAGAATGAAAAAAGAAACCCTTGAAGCCATGTGGGGAGCGATTTCAAAGAATAAAGCTCCTTTTGTAAAGTATTTAGACCGAAAAGCAAAAATGCTCGGCAAGGAGAAAATGGACTGGTACAACATGGACGCTCCTGTGGCAGAGTCCAATTCCACTATGTCCTACAACGAAGGAGCGGAATTCATCCTGAAACACTTTGCCCGTTTCGGGACAGAAATGGCTGAGTTCGCTCAAAAAGCGTTTGAAGACAGATGGATTGAAGCAGAAGACCGCGCCGGCAAAAGGCCTGGTGGATTCTGTACTTCATTCCCATTAAGCGAGCAGTCACGCATTTTCATGACGTATTCAGGTAGCATGTCCAATGTGGCAACTTTAGCACACGAGCTCGGCCATGCATTCCATTCCTATGCTCTAAGACCTATGCATACCCTGAACAGGAACTATGCCATGAACGTAGCGGAAACGGCTTCTACTTTTGCGGAAATGATCGTAGCGGATGCAGCAGTCAAAGAAGCGCAGACAAAGGAAGAAAAAATCGCATTGGTGGAAGATAAATTGCAGAGAAGTGTGGCGTTCTTCATGAACATCCATGCGCGCTTCCTGTTTGAAACACGCTTCTATGAAGAGCGTAAAAACGGATTGGTATCAGCTGAGAGGCTGAATGAGCTTATGACAGAGGCTCAAAAAGAAGCATATGCAGGTGCACTTGATGAGGCACATCCTCACTTCTGGGCATCAAAGCTTCATTTCTATATTTCCGGTGTACCGTTCTATAACTTCCCGTACACCTTCGGATATCTGTTCTCACTCAGCATCTATGCAAAAGCATTGGAAGCAGATGAGAACTATGAAGAGAAGTACATGGCACTTCTTAGGGACACAGCTGTGATGAGTGTTGAGGAGCTTGCAATGAAACATCTTGGCGAAGATATTACAAAAGAGGCATTCTGGGAAAAAGGAATCGCCCTCTGCATCAATGATGTCGAAGAGTTTATGAGTTTGACTGAATAATTTAAGAGACCCGGTCCAAAGGAGGATCGGGTTTTTAAATGAAGTTACCCTTGTAATACGATGTAAGTCGTATTACAATGTAATAAAGGAAAATAAAGGGAGTGGGAATTTGAATAAGGAATTGATGAAGGGAAGTATTGATATCTTGCTTTTATCCTTGATATCTAAGAAGGATATGTATGGATATGAAATGGTAAAAAAGCTGAAAGAATCCAGTGGCGACCTCTACAATATGAGTGAAGGCACCTTGTATCCTGCTTTAAAGAGGCTGGAGAAAAATGAGTGGGTGACTTCTTATTGGAATGAAACGGATAAAGGCAGCAGGAGGAAGTATTACCGCATTACTGAGAGGGGAGTAGCAGAGTTATCCGCTAAGCTGAAAGATTGGCAGGCTGTCCACCGCTTGATTGATAAGACATTGGGAGGAGCAGAATGATGACCATTGACAAACATATCAAAAGGGTATTGCAGCATGTCGAAGGCTCTCCTGAGGAAAGACAGGAGCTTGTCGATGAAATGAAGGATCACCTTCTCTTAGCTAAGGAGGAGTATATCGAACAAGGCTTTTCGCCAGACGAAGCTGAACAAAAGGCAATTGCGGACTTTGGCGGAGATGTTGAAGTGGGCGACCAGCTTCAGGAAACGATCTCTCCTTATCGGAAAGATGTCTTATTTGGACTGGGAATTGCCAGTATCGTTTTTGCTGTAAGTGTCTTTTTACATGGTGTGATTGAAATTAGTGAACCACACCCAGTATGGTTGGTGGTGTTGTTTTCGCTAGGTTTGTTTATGACTGTTGCTGGTTTATATCCCTCTATTGCAGCTGGCCGGAGAATTATGATGACCGTAATGTTTTTCTCCTATTTTCCATTAATCTTCTGGGGACTCTTGATAATAGATACAACCGATAATTGGTATAAAAGTCCGCTGGAAATCTTAGCAGGAATCATTGCTGTACTAATTGTTGTTTCATTGTTTATGACATTACTTAGAAGCGGAAAAACAGCATCCTTGGATAGCGCCTCCAGAAAGAAGAGGGTCATCTTTCATACCATCAATATTCTTTTGGGAATTGTCATCATCCCCTATTCTTTTATGTTTGGATTGGGCACTCTTATTTTCGGGGGAATGGATCCGATGCTGCTTATGCCATTTGGATTGGTTTTACTCTGGTCATTTTCCTACTGGGGACAAATGAAGTTTTACCGGAGGCGCCCTTTAATATCCATTGGATTCCTATCTGCTGATTTTCTTGCAGTGCTTCTTGTTGTATTCAGATATATAACCTGATCTTGTAAAGGAGGGATTGTGTGGGGAAAAAGAAATTTGTAATAGCTATTCTCGTTTTCAGCACAGGTGCTTTGGTCTCACTCCTGATTTTCAGCAATATTTATTTGGCAGAGGGGGAAGAAGGAGGCGCTTATCAGAACGGAACGCTGGCAGCAGACGAAGAGACCTTCGCTTATGTGAAGAATGAAAGAGGTATACAGACTCTTAATCTTGCAGATGAAAAGACAGGGAAGACCGTTACGCTATTGAGCACAAAGAAAAATGAGCAAGTTGTGGATCTTGAGATTAATTCAGAAGCCGGAAAAGTTATCTATCTATCAAACTCTCCAGACAAATCATCACTATACTCCATCGATATTGACACCCTTGAAATAGAAAAAATTTTGACGGAAATGGCACCGGTGCCGGAATCAGCTGCAGCCGAAGGGAAAATCTACTATGTAAAAGGAGAATTGCAGCATATAGACAAGGAAGGGAATCCTTTTCATTACTATGATCTTTATTCTTATGATTTGAACACTGAGAAAAGTGAACGTCTGACTGAAAAAAATGCTTTTAATATTTCTTCTCTTATCTATGACGAAAAGAACAAAAGGCTCTTTTTCAACATGTACTACTCTGTAAGCCGCGACCCCTTCGAAGCGACCCAGAGTATATATGAAATGTCTCTTTCCGATTTATCAGTGAAAAAAATTGATGTTGGCATGAGAGATGTGTTTGAGATGAGCTATTCCCCGGAGAAGAATGAAATGGTCTTCAAAGGCATCGCCAATCCTGACTCAAAAGGGACCTTTAAATATGAATTGTTCAGCTTGAATCTGAAAAATAATCAAACGAAGAGGATTACTTTCCTGGAATCATATTCCGCTGATCCGGTCTTTTCCAATTCGGGCAAGGAAGTCTATTTTGTTTATAATGATAAAATTCCTGGAAACAACGATTCACACTCCGAGTTATATAGATTGGATAGAGAAACACTGAAGGTAGAAAAATCGCCAATAAAATTCATTGAGGACTGAGGGAAAGCAACTCAGTCCTTTTTCTGCATCAAGACTGTTCTTCCAATTCCATCAAGATATATTTCCGGGTATTAGGTCCATAAATGCCATCATTCTTGAGTTCGGCATAGGTCTCCTGAAACCTCCTGACTGCATCTTCTGTTTTCGGCCCGTAAATACCATCGATCGCTCCAGCATCAAAGTTGATTTGTTTTAGGGCTCTTTGAAGCTGGCGGACGCCATTTCCTTCACTCCCATCTCTCAATATTCCGCTTGGAAGCGGAAATTCATTCGCGGGACTGCTGATGGTCAGCATTTCATTTAACTTTCCAAGTGTTTGCGGACCGACCAGCCCATCGACCCTCAATCCGTGTCTCCGCTGAAATTTCATGACAGCCATTTCTGTTTCAGCTCCATAAATTCCATCCGCACCATATCGGGGCAAGGCGATTCCAGCCCTGATCAGCTTATGTTGGATTTCCCTGACAAGAGACCCTTGATCTCCTTCTCCCAGTGGAAGGGAAAGGGATCCTCCTGAAGCTGCCGGCATGGATGTTCCATCATTTGTAAAATAAGTTCGATAGGCATTATTGACATCAGCCAGAAATTCCTCCCAGGATATCCCGTATCTATTGAGGGCATTTTGCGGATCGGTTCTTCTTGAAGGGTCCAGGGTGCTGTGCGCCACGATATCCTCTCTCGGATTCAATCCATACTTATCAATAAGATAAGCATGGTACCAGACATACCGGTCATATGCCTGTGTAAAATTAATGCCGCCGCCCCAGGCCAGCTCAACCCCTATTGCATGGTCGTTCGCATCCGTTCCGAACTTGCGATTGTCGGTTCCGACATCATGACGGACATGCCAAGCCTTTTCATTAAGTGGAATAATTTCGAGGATGTACCTGTCATCAATAAAGGTATGTGCCGATGCTACCGGATCCGTATTCGCAAAATAGCTTCGGTTGCCATAAGCGGTTGACCCTGGGTTGCCGGTGTCATGGCTCACGATAAATTGTACATCCCCCAATGCTTCTCCTGAACGAGAATTGCCCAAATCAATATAATCACGGGTGATTTTATATTTCATGCATGTTCCTCCTATGCCTTACTAGCTGGCGTAAATAACAGAAAAATGAAATCAGTACAACATTATATGCTCGTGAGAATCAGCGGGCACGGCATCAAGTCCTCCTGATAATAAGAAGGGTCAAAAGATAAGTCCTACCTTATCTAAGCCTCAGGTCTTAGTCGAAAATAAAGCTCAGGCTCGTTATGAAAAATGCTTCAGAAAGGTACGATAGAGACAAGAAAACGGAAGAACAAAACATTCTTTCGAAATCAGGCTGAACATCCAGCCGCAAGGAGGAAGAAAAATGAAGAAATTTGGTTTATTGATTTTAGGAGGAATCGCGGCGATTGTGCTATTGGCGAATATGGGGCCGATGATCGGCCTTGCCATCAGTCTCCTGATTCTTTACTACTCATTCAAGCAGTTTGTGAAGACAGATTCGACTTTCGCAAAAGTCATCTGGGCCATCATCGGTCTGGCGGCGCTTAGCGCATCAGCCTCAAACTTTCCGGCCGTCATCGGCCTTGCAGCCATCTACCTGCTGTATGTAGTCATCAAACAGTGGAAACAGGAAAAACCGGAAGCTGCTGAAAGCGACGACCCCTTCACAAACTTTGAAAAAGAATGGGCAAACCTGAAAAACAGCTAATATGTAAAAGTTGAAAAACTCATGGAGTAAAAAGGAAAAGCAATGTAAGAAACTTTATGCCCCATTTTTAGGATTCGTTTCATTAAGATCTCAATGGATAATTTCACCTTTGCATAGTTGATTGGAGTGAAAGGATTGCGACCTCCTGCGGGAGTAGCGGGACAGGTGAGACCCCGCAGGCGAATCTAGCTTCATCGGCCATCGCCTAGCAGATTTCGGTCTCTCTCCTTGCGATAAGTCAACATCGGCGCGCTCCGCTTGCCGTGTTTCCTTTATCTCATGCGAGAGTCCTCCAATCTGTACGGCGCTGAACGGCCGCTTACGCTTTTTATGAAGCCGAGGAGGCTCACCGCCCGCCCCGCGGAGTCGCATCCTGGAACGGAAATCAACGGACTCCTCCAGTAGCAGCAATTCTTAAGAAATGGGAAATTTTAAAAAACAAGGAGAGATATTAAATGGCAAACTTATTTAACAGATTGAAAGACTCTATCACTTCAGATTTTCATGAAATGCTCGACCAAAAGGAAAAAAAGAATCCGATTTCCATGCTGAATCAATACTTGCGTCAATGCGAAGCTGAAGTGGAAAAAGTAAGGAAGCTGGTTGAACGCCAGTACCTTTTAAAACAGGAATTTGCAAAGAAATATGCAGAAACTCAGAAGCTTGCAGACAAAAGAAAATATCAGGCTGATATTGCTTCCGAAGCAGGTGAAACAGAACTTTATGAATTCGCAATCAGTGAACACGAGCACTTTGCAGAAAGAGCAGAAAGAATCCAAACCTCTTTGAATGAAGCAAACAGCGGATTGGAAGATCTGGAGAAAAAGTACGAAGAGATGAAACATAAATTAAAAGATATGTATATCAAGCGTATGGAATTGATGGGGCGTGAGAATATTGCCCGCGCCAACCACCGGATGAACAAGGTATTGGAATCGTCTGAAGGTTATTCAGACAAATCTTTCTCCAGATTTGAAGAGATGGAAGCCTATCTTGAGCGCCTTGAACATGGCGTGAACACATCCTACTACCGCAACAGCATTGACGGCAGGATTGCCCAGCTGGAAAAAGAAATGAAAAAAGAAGAAACCCATTCTATTTCATAGGCAAATCATGGTATTCTAAAAAGGCGCAGACTTCTGCGTCTTTTTGGAAGTTTATCAAAACAGATTCGCAATCTATACTATCCTAATTAAAATTCAGAAACCTTGACTAGATTAAAAACGAGAGGAGGATTCCCCCATGTTAAATAAATTCAGGACCGAAAGATTCAGCTGGATTCTGCTGATCGGCGTCATCATGCTGCTGTTTGAAATGTCCTTTTATGATGGGGGAGTTGTTTTCTTTCTACTTATTACGGTGATGTGCATATATTTAGGAAGAAAAAGGCTTCCAAGAACCTCAGGGAAGATATTGTTTTGGGGTGGAGTCATCAGTTTATCGCTGACCATTCTTAACACTATGGCTTTCCGGTTCTTTTTACTGGCCCTCTTAGTGATGGTCATCCTCAGGTTTGCTGATTCAAAGAAGAATCCGTCCAAGATTGAGCCGCAAATCAATCAGACCTTCCATGACGGGGAAGAACCGGTGTATATCAAGAAAGCCAACTTGCAAAATGTCTGGTTCGGACGTCAGAAAACACCTGAACATGTTTACGAATGGAATGACATCAATATCCAAGGCGGTATTGGCGATACGGTCATTGATTTGGGGAATACGGTGCTGCCGAAAGGGACATCGGTCATCTCGATCCGCCACATACTGGGGAATATTGTCATTCAGGTTCCGTATGATATTGAAGTAAGCGTTCATCATAATGGCCTGGCTGGCGCCATCACTATCTTTGACAGAATGGAACCAAGATCATTTAATCAGTCTGTTTATTACCAAACAAGCGAATATGATCATGCTCCGCAGAAAGTGAAAATCATCACATCTTTGGCTGTGGGAGATCTCGAGGTGAAAAGAGTATGAGCATTCTTAAACGCCAGGTTCTCTACAGCCTTACTTTGTCAATCGTTTTGCTGATCGTGTTTACAGTCATATTTACCTTCATTTTTCCTCTTCCCGATTGGCAATTCTTTATTAGAAAAGAGATCATGGACATACCACTTATCGTTTACATTCCGGTCATAACCATCATACTGGGAATGACAGGGGGCATCTGGACTGCTCTGCCTTTGAGGAAAAAACTCTACGATATTCAGTCCGGCATCACGAATTTAGAGCAGGGGCGGCCTATCGAATCCGGTAAGTTGTTCAACATTGCAGAATTAACAGGGTTATGGAATGGACTTATAAAAATTCAGGAACAAATCAATAAGAGGACAAAGCAATCACAAAAGCTGGTCAATGAAAAAGTGGAGGAACAGGAGAAGAGAATCCAGGAAATTGTCTCTCAAGAAAGAAACC
The DNA here is from genome assembly GCF_049177075.1 of Bacillus salacetis. GTDB lineage: Bacteria > Bacillota > Bacilli > Bacillales > Bacillaceae_B > Rossellomorea > Rossellomorea salacetis_A. Next base: position 934,595 of record NZ_CP185377.1, read on the forward strand.
GGCTTGCACGGGAACTTCACGATTCAGTCAGTCAGCAGTTGTTTGCTGCTTCCATGATGATGTCTGCCATCACCGAATTAAGATCTGAGGAAGCAAATCCAACAGAGTCGAAACAGCTGAAGATGGTTGAAGGGATGATCAACCAGTCACAGCTCGAAATGAGGGCGCTGCTCCTCCATCTGAGGCCTGCCGCTTTAAAAGGAAAGACCCTTCAGGAAGGAATTAAAGAGCTGTTAGTGGAATTATCTAACAAGGTGCCGATGGAAGTGGACTGGAAGGTTGAGGACATCTTCTTGGATAAGGGGATTGAAGACCATTTGTTCAGGATTCTGCAGGAATCTGTTTCGAATACGCTGAGGCACTCCAAAGCGACTTCTTTGGAAGTCCTCTTGATACAACGGGATTCCCTCGTCATCCTGAGAGTTATGGATGATGGAGTCGGGTTCGACAGTGAAAAAGAGAAAACCGGATCATATGGTTTGCAGAATATGCAGGAACGCGCATTGGAGATCGGCGGTTCGCTAAAGATTGTCAGTGTACCAAACAAAGGGACCAGGCTTGAAGTGAAAGTTCCAATGGTGGAAACAGAGGGTGATAAAGAATGATACGAGTTCTATTTGTTGATGATCATGAAATGGTAAGGATCGGGGTGTCTTCTTATTTGACGGCCCAGCCGGATATTGAAGTGGTGGCGGAAGCAGATGATGGCAGTACAGCCATAGATCTTGCACTCCAGCATAAACCTGACATTATTCTGATGGACCTTGTCATGAAGGAGATGGATGGCATCGAAGCCACCCGGAGAATCATTGAAAAGTGGCCGGAAGCAAAAATCATCATCGTAACGAGCTTCCTTGATGATGATAAAGTGTATCCTGCTTTGGAAGCTGGTGCAACAAGTTACATGCTTAAAACATCTAAAGCCAGCGAAATTGCCGATGCTGTTCGCGCCACCTATCAGGGCCAAACTGTTCTAGAGCCGGAAGTCACTGGCAAAATGATGATGAAAATGAGGGGGAGGAGCACATCTCAGCCTCATGAAGAGTTAACCAATCGGGAAATGGAAATCCTTCTGCTCATGGCTGAGGGTAAAACGAATCAGGAAATAGCTGATGATTTGTTCATCGCCTTAAAAACCGTCAAGACCCATGTAAGCAACATTCTTGGCAAGTTGAATGTTGCCGATCGTACCCAGGCGGTCATCTATGCTTTCAAACATGCGCTTGTGGAATAAAGCAAAAAGCTGTCTCATTCAGGCTGTACCTGATGTGACAGCTTTTTTTCTTTATCCGCTGGACTGATGTTCCTTGTTCCACTTCTTCTTTTTCATGATAAAGGCAGCGATGGCAATCAGGGCAACAAGCAGAAGGGAGATAAAGAAACCGAGGCGTATTTCCTTTTCCATTATTGTTCCGGTTACAGCTGCCAGCAGCAGGACCATTCCAAAGATGGCAAGGATTTTTGCCCACATTTTATTTTTAAGGATCTTCAATCCGGAAAAAATGATGAATGCCCAGTTATACAAGATTAAAATTCCTGCAGCAGTTGTGATGTATTCATAAATTTTTCCCGGCACAATCAGTGCTGTAATGACCGATAGCAATAGGCCGGCAGAAGCCAACCCCAGAGAAGGAAGCGGAAGCTTTTTAAATTTCTCCAGCTTCTTGGAAAACAGCTTGGGAGCATCTCCGTCTTTAGCCATTGTCACCAGCAAATTGGTTACTCCGAAGAGAGCGGCAGTCATGGTGGAAAATCCTGCAATAATGATGGCACCATTGAAGACGTGAGGGAAAAACTTCAGATTCGTACCATTCAGAGCTGTAACGAATGGGCTTTCATCCGCTGTGAATTTATCATGATTCACCAAAAGTACAGCACATCCAAGGGAAAGGACATAAATGACCAAAAGCAAAATAAGCATGATTTTGCCGGCTTTAGGAGCATCCTCCTTATTTTTAAGCTGCATGGCCATCAGGCCGATAACTTCAATTCCCCCATAAGCATAAAACGCATAAATCAAAGAAGACCAGAATCCTTTGAACCCCTCAGGAAAAAGCTTCCCCATTGACGCAGGGAATGCCGGTTTGCCATCCCCGCCGTTGATCCATCCAAACAAGACTGCTGCGGCAAGGATGATAAACATGATAATGGCTGCAGTTTTAATGACAGCTAAAATATCTTCTACCTTATCGAAACCTTTCGTCCCGAGTAAAACAACGAAAATGGACAGGATCGCATAGCCGGCAGCAAACACCCAAAGCGGTACCTTTTCAAACCAGAACTGGGAAAGAAGCGACAGGGCCATCAACTGGCTGCCCATGATTAATATGTTAGAGGACCAGTAATTCCAGCCGCAGCTGAAGCCGGCCCATTTGCCGTATGCTTTTTTAGCATAATAACAGAAAGAGCCTTCCTGGGGATCTTCCGCAGTCATTTTCGCTAATAAGTTAAAAACAATATAAGTCCCGATTGCCGCTAATATAAAAGCAAAAACAATGGAAGGGCCGGTATGCTTGATTCCGATACTGGAGCCTAAAAAATAGCCTGTCCCGATTGTACAGCCGACACCGGTAAGGGAAAGCTGCCACCATTTTAAATCCCCTTTCTGTGAACCGCCTTTGCCTTGGCTTCCACTGCTGGTTCCACATCCTGCACTGCTCATAAAAAAATCCTCCTTCAACAACATTCGGACATATGTACAACCCTATATTGTGCATAACAGAAATTTTATATTTGAGGAAATATAATCCGTAGATGAAAAGAATGTTGTTACTGTTTCATGCAAAATGGCAATTGAGCATAAAAGTGACAGATATTTCCGAAGTGTGTGATAATAATGATTGAGGTGATTTCGTTGAGAACAATTCAAGAAAAAACAGTCATGCACAGTTATCCGGGAATGGTTGCTTTGGTGACGGTTTCCCATGAGGGTGAAGATAATATTATGGCGGCCGGCTGGCATTCTTATATCTCCTATGAACCACCGATTTATGGGGTGGCAATCGGCAGGGAAAGGCATACCTATCAGTTGGTGAAGGAAGCTGGTGAATTTGCAATAAACTTTCTCCCGGCTCAATATGCTAAGTTTATACAGGAAGCAGGAGTGTATTCCGGCAGGGATCTGAATAAATTTGATGCTGGAGAAATGGATTTTGAGCGTGGTAAATCCACAAATGCTCCAATTCTAAAAGAAGCGTATGTAGCATACGAATGCAAGACAATCGATGTTAACTCTTATGGAGACCATGATTGGTTTGCCGCCGATATCACAGCCTTTTATCGGGATGACGAACTTTTCAATGAAAAAGGGCTGCCTGATTTCAAGAAGCTCTCCATTCCGCTATATTTAGGAAGATCACTTTATGCTGTAATGGATGAAGCAGTGAAAATAGAAGACCATGTAGTGAAAGAAAAAAACTAAGAGCCGGATTATCAGCATATCCGGCTCTTAGTGTCACTCCATTCCAGGAGCTTTTTTAATTTCTAGGTATAGGATAAATGCGGTGACGGCGTGCGTGACAATCCGTACATAAGGAAAGAAGTTTGTAAAAGAAGCGGCGATTCCAAACGCACTTCCGAGTATCGGTTGATTTTCAGATCGGGAAACCATTAAAACACAACCATGCCAAACAGCAATGAAACAAAGGTAAAAAGGCATCAGTTCAGAAGCCACACTTCCGAAGATAGGGAGTGCGAGAAATGCTTCAATAGAGAAAGACAGCCATTTTATGCGCGACAGCAAAACAACCACCTCCTTCTCACTACAATATGAAGAAAACAGGGAAGTGGTGTATTGAAAATGACCGAACAAGTAAAGATATTTTTAGGCCATTATCTTTTCCATAGTTTTTATTGGGGAAATTGTGGGAAATAATTACATATCAAATGTAGGAGTGGTGTGCATGAAGCCGAAAATTATCCGAAAAGAGGGATTTAAGGCACTTGGCCTGAAGTGGCAGGGAACGTTTGAGGAAGCTTCTAAAGGCGGAATTCAAAAACTTTTCCCTGAATTAAAAGCTGTTTCCGATGGGATAGAAAATAAAGCAGACCCTGGCATTGTCATTGGGCTGTCTTATCACAATTTGACCGGCGGGCTCACGTATTACTTATGCCATGAAGTAAGTGAAATCGGAGAAATCAGGTATGGTCTTGAAATTATCGAAGTGCCTTCATATACATATGCTGTATTGGAACATGAAGGTCCAGAGATCATGGAGTCTTATCAGCTGTTATACAGCTGGATAGAGGGGCAGGGATTTAGTTTGGACCAGCAGATCCTTGAACATCTTGAGGAGTACTCTGCTGAATATGAACCACATCAAGATGAACTGAAATCAATCATTCATATTCCAGTTAAACAATAAAAAAGAATCCCGGAGGATTCTTTTTTAAGTTGCCTGATAACCATTCTGCTGGATGGTTTGTTCGACTTCCTGGCGGGAAATCTGACTGGCGTCATAGGTGATTTTTACTTCACCGTCTTCAGTGTCCACCAGTGCCCTTTCAACACCATTCAATTTCAGCAACATGTTCTCCAAGTCTTGGATGCTCCCGCGTTCTGAAGCCCCTTTTACAAATAGAGTCATTTCTTCAGCCAAGGTGATTCTCCTTTCTTTGATGATTCTACTAATTGTATATATACCCCAACTTAGCCGAAGTAATTCCTGCATGACATATTCGTGCTCAAGTCACTAATTTGAATCGGGGAGTAATTAAAAAGAACAGCCTGGAGCCAGGCTGTTCTTTGTTTCGGTTTTTTATTTTCCGGCCAGTTCATAGCCTGAAGCTACAAGGTCGAGTTTCCCTGTAGAAGGATCGATGACAAGTCCGTGAACGGGAACTTCATCATGCATCAAAGGATGATTGCGGATCATATCCACACTGTGAGCCACACTTTCTTCTACACTTGAAAATCCTGTCAGCCACTGATCGAGGTTGATACCGGCATATTCCAATGTATCGAAAGTATCTTCAGTGATTCCTCTTTCTTTCATGCTTTCTTTAACTTTCTCGGCATTCATTCCACTCATCCCGCAGTCGTGATGACCGATGACCAATACTTCATCAGCCTGCAGTTGATAAACGGCAACCAAGAGGCTTCTCATGATGCTCCCGAAAGGGTGGGAAACGACTGCACCGGCATTGCGGACTATTTTCACATCACCGTTTTTCATGTTGATAGCTTTTGTAACGAGTTCAACAAGTCTGGTATCCATGCAAGTCAAGATGACGAGGCGTTTATCAGGAAACTTTGTAGTGATATAATCCTCGTACTTTTTTTCAGAAACAAACTTTTCATTAAACGTCAGAATATCATTCAAAAGAGCCATTATGTAACCTCCATCTTTCATTTGGTCAATTTAATTTTATATTATTTTTCAGTGTTTCTTCAATTCTCATACATCGCTCAGCCAGGTGTTTATTAACAGGTGAACCAGCTTCCAAATCAGATTGCAGCTTTTTCAACTGTTTTATTGCTGACTCGATGTCCTTTTCCTGCTTACGTATTTGATCGGCAGCGGAATCTAAATGGAAGGAGCTGGGATGCAGCTGCTTTTGAAAAGTATCTTTCTGGTTGGGATTCCAAAGCTGCTTCTGTATTCTGTCCAATTTTTTTGAAACATCTGTGTAATTGGATGCCTTGCTGATAAGGGCAACAACATACTGCTGTTTTATTTCAACGAATTGAAAGTACACATCATACAAGTCAGGCAAGCCTGAATCTGCGTTTAGCTTTATATTGATTTCCAGTGTCCCTGAGGAATGCCGGTGAAAGTATTTTGAAAACTTTGTCGAACTTTCCTCTTCAATTATATCGAGAAAACTCGGCCCCTGCATCAGTTTAGCTCCCGCTGATGAGGCATCAAGGATGTTAAGTTTGGCGTCCAGTACAAAGAGCGGGACAGGGATATAATAAATATCTATCATGATACGCCACCTTCAGGCAGGGCAGATTCAGTTTTTCCGGGTGTACTTAATGCAAAGGATTCTATGTCCCTCAGATCATTGCATAATAGTACATTTTCCACCCCGAAGTCCTCAAGATTATAAAGGGATACTACCCGACCGCCTACTAGAATTGGAATATCTTTATCTAGCGCATCAATCATATTTAAACAAATCTTCAATTTGGGCAGCAGAGGTGAAAGGGAAACCGAAATCCCTATGGCATCAGGTTCCCATTTGTCTATCGTCTTAATAACTTCTTCTGTCGGAACACTTGATCCGAGGAATTTAACATTCCATTTGTATTCCCTGAAGACATCTGAAACCATCTTCAAACCAAGGGAGTGCTGTTCACCTTCAAGGCAAAATAAGAGAATGGAAGGGGATTTCTTCAATAATTCAGGATGTAAAAGCTGATACCTGAGCTGCGTCATTAGATAGTCGATGCTTGCTGTCGCCAGGTGTTCTTCTGCAACTGTAATTTCGTTTTTCTCCCACAGAAGACCCACTCTTTCCATGACCGGCTTTAATATCTTTTCATAGAAATCTATAGTTGTATGTGACAGATCACGGTTTTCCTGGTACCACTTATGGATTTCAGGGAGGTCACCGGCAATCGCCATTTCAGATAGTTTTCTCACTTGTTTTTGCAAAGGAGACACTCCAGTAATTTGACTTGTATCTATCTTATCATGAATCTGATTAATATACCTATTCTAGTACGTTATGCCGTAAATGAAAAGCTTTTACAGCAATATGAGGATTTTTATACTAGATAATAGAATGAAAATGCAAATTAAGAGAAAATATCCCAGCAAACGAAAAGGGTATCCCGGACTTTCAAGTTCCGGGATACCCTTCGTTATCAGCTTTCATTTTTCGTTGAAAAAGCAGGTGTTAATTTTTTGACAGCCTGTTTTACCTTCGACGGTGCTGCCTTTGTATATCCTTTTTCAAGATAGCCGGCATACTTTTTGTTCCAATGCTTTAATGCGGCAGCAATGAGAAGTACGGCAACTATCACGATTCCCAGGATGGCCGGCCAGAAGACGGCAGAAACAACTCCTGCGCTGTAGGCAAGACCGATAGGAGAGAATATGACATACACAACAGCCACACTGGAAAGCAGTATGATTGACATTGGCAGAGCATACTTCCAAGGTGTCATGGCGACCTTGGCATCGGCCTGATAATGATAAGCCTTTTCAAGCGGTTTCCATTTACCGATTACAATCATCATCGCTACTTCAATTGCAAAAAGAATTCCGTAGATATGAATGAAGTTTATGCCAAGTTCAAACCCAAACAATTGATTTGTTCCCCATACAAGCATGTAATAAGTAATCACATGGAAGATGATGACTGTTTTGGCTGCAACAGAAGGGATGCGTTTAGATAGGACCCCTACGAGCAGAATCACGACGATCGGGATATTGAAGAAACCGGTAAAACGCCTGATCAGGTCCCATAGGCCTTCGGTTGCATTCATCAGCATAGGAGAAATGGTCATGGAAATGACAGCCAGCAGTGTACCGAATTTTTTACTGACGGATATCAGCTGCTGATCGTCAGCAGCTTTATTAAAATGCGGCTTGTAAATATCAAGTGCAAACAGGGTTGCTGCACTGTTCAATAAGGAGTTGAAAGAACTCAGGACAGCCCCAAGGAGAACAGCGAGGAAAAAGCCGGTTAAGTAGCTCGGCAGGATGTTTGCTATCAGCGTAGGATACGCCAAGTCTACAGACCTTAATGAGTCTCCGTATAAATGAAACGCAATGACGCCGGGAATCATCATCATGAATGGAACGAGCAGTTTATAAAAACCAGAGAAGATGACCCCTTTTTGTCCCTCGGCAAGATTCTTTGCACCAAGTGTCCGTTGAATGACATATTGATTCGTCGCCCAATAGAAAAGGTTGGCAAAGATCATTCCGGTAAAGATGGTCGAAAATGGAACCGAATCCTCACTGGAGCCAATCGAGTTTAGTTTCTCAGGGTTGGTTGTTGCCACTTCTTTCATGCCCCCTATAAAGTTTCCGTCCCCAAGGGCAAAGAATCCGAGAATCGGAACAAGGATACCGATGATGAGAAGCCCAATCCCATTTAATGTATCTGAGACAGCTACTGCCTTTAACCCTCCAAAAATAGCATATACTGCTCCGATAATTCCGATGACCCAAATGACAAGCCATACAGATTGGGTGTAACTGATGCCGAGCAGATTTGGAACATCAAAAAGTTTCAGGACAGCAAGAGCCCCGGAGTAGAGCATTGAGGGGATGGTCACAAATACATAGCCAAGCATGAAGAGTACAACGGTATACTTGCGGACGCCTTCATCATAGCGCTGGCTCAGGAACTCAGGCAGTGTTGTAAAACTTCTGCCAAGGTATTTCGGCAAAAGGTAGAGAGCCATTATTATGATGGCAAAGGCGGCAGTTACTTCCCAGGCCATATTCGACAAGTTGGCACGGAATGCCTGACCGTTCAGTCCAACCAGCTGTTCTGCCGATAAGTTTGTAAGCAAGAGGGAACCGGCGATGAAAGTCCCGGTCAATCCCCTGCCGGCAAGGAAATATCCATCAGAATCATTGACGGAACCTTTCGTCTTTATGTATGAGATCCATGCGACAAGTCCCATGAAAAAGAGACAAGAGATGATGGTGAATGTTAACCCGTTAAACATGAATTTTTTCCTCCGTATCAGTTGGTATTGTAGAATAATATATATCCAGCGGATGAGAAGTTGAAACCTATATTTAACAGCAGTGAGAGTAAAGAACTATTATTTTATAATTGTAATCGTTTTCTTTTTTGTCTGTTGACAATTTTATCAGACTGCCATACTATTATAGTTGTTAAATTAAATAGTTTCCTATCGCAGGAGAGGTTCATAGCCCAAACCCTCTATAAAAAACTATGGATGAGACTTACATTCGTAACCATATCCATGCCGGATATGGTTTTTTGTTTTTCTCACCGGCAACTTTGGCTGTGAATTCTCCTTATAGGTTTTATAAAAGAGGAGGATTTTTTTATGTCTGGAAGAAAAGATGAAGAGCTTCAAGATGTAACATTACTGGGGAATCAAGGGACTGAATATTTATTTGAATACGCACCGCAAGTGTTGGAAACGTTTGATAACCAGCATCCAAACAGAGACTACTTTGTGAAACTCAACTGTCCCGAGTTTACTAGTCTTTGCCCAAAAACAAGGCAGCCTGACTTCGCGACGATCTATATCAGCTATATCCCTGATATCAAGATGGTCGAAAGTAAGTCATTGAAACTGTACTTATTCAGTTTCCGCAATCATGGAGACTTCCATGAAGACTGCATGAATATTATCATGAACGACCTGATTGAATTAATGGATCCCCGTTATATAGAAGTTTGGGGCAAGTTCACCCCTAGAGGCGGGATTTCCATCGACCCTTATTGCAATTACGGCAAACCAGGGACTAAATTCGAAAAAATGGCAGAACACCGGATGATGAACCATGATCTTTACCCGGAAACCATTGACAACCGCTAAGGAGGCTGGAGAATGCTTATCTATTTAAACTCCCTGTTCGTCGGCCTTTTGATTCTATCCAATATATTAGCGGTAAAACTTTTTAGTATAGGTGAATGGGCAGTCCTGCCGGCTGCGGTCATCGTCTATGTATTCACATATCCCATCACAGATGTCATCGGGGAAGTGTACGGAAAAGATGCCGCCCGGTCCACTGTGCGGGCCGGCCTTCTGACACAGGTATTTGCCCTTATATTCATTGCTGCTGCCATTAATCTGCCAGCTGCCCCTTTCTTCGGGATGCAGGGTGAGTTTGAAGCCATCTTAAGCGGAAGCTTCCGCATCACGCTGGCGAGTTTGATTTCATATTTTATCAGCCAAAACCTGGACGTTTCTGTGTTTCATAAATTGAAAGCCAAGCATGGATCTGACAAACTATGGCTGCGAAATAACTCTTCAACGCTGCTGAGCCAGCTTGCCGATACGACGATTTTCATCACCATTGCATTCTTTGGTACAATGCCGATGGGAGCTTTGCTTGGATTAATCGGAACACAGTATCTATTTAAGCTGGTCGTGGCGATCATCGATACCCCGATTGTTTATCTGCTTGTACGTTTTGCACGGAAAGAGAAGGACCGCAGTATGGGTCTTGCCGGATAAATGTTTTAGGACCATCCTTATGGGTGGTCCTTTTTTAGTGTACTTTCGTTATTCAGTAACTTACCAATGTAAACCTTTGCAATTTTTTCAATAGTTAAACCTTATCTATAACCCTTTACAAAGGTATTTATGACCTATATAATCCCGTTGTCTGTGAAAATAATAATCTATTCATTTTATATAAAAGGAGGTTGCAGTGATGCGAAAAAAGCTAATGTCATTTTTGCTTATGAATCTCGGTGCTTTTTTTGTTGCGGTGAATGTCCATTTCTTTCTTTCACCTAATAATTTGGCAACAGGGGGAGTCAGTGGTTTATCGATCCTGCTGAATTCTGTCATGCCGGGCATGTCGATTGGGATGTTCATGATTTTGGTCAATATCGTTTTGTTTATCGTTGGTATCATCTTTCTTGGTTTCAGCTTTGGGGCAAAAACGGTTTATGCAAGTTTTGCTCTTTCCGGCTATGTTTGGCTGCTTGAAACAGTCGCGCCATTGAAGGCGCCGCTGAGTGAAGATATTCTCATTCAGCTGATCATCGGACAATGCATCGCTGCAACCGGTATGGCACTTGTGTTCAATCAGAAAGCTTCAACCGGTGGAACAGATATCATCGCCATGATTCTCAACAAATATTTCAATATCGAAATTGGCCGGGCAGTGCTGTTCTCTGACTTGGCGATTGCCCTGTCTTCCACATTCCTGTTTGGAACACAGGTCGGGATGTATGCATTCTTCGGTGTTATCTTGAACGGGCTTGTGATTGATTACACGCTTCAGCAATTCAACACGAATAAAGAAGTGGTCATCATCAGCAAGCAGAGTGATGAAATCCGCACGTACATTGTCAAAGAGCTTGGCAAAGGTGCGACCATCCATACGGCAAAAGGTGCTTTCACATCGGACAGCAAAGAAGTCATCACAACCATTCTTGGCAGGAAGGATTTCTCCAGGCTGAAAAGTTTCATAACCGAAGTGGATAAGACAGCATTCATCACGGTTCACAATATGAATGAGATACTTGGCCAGAACTTCAAGCGCCTTGTATAAAAGAAGGGATTCGCTCCAGGAGAGCGGATCCCTTTTTTAGATAAGAATTCTTTAGTACTTTAAAGCGTGAAGAGGGACTGTCCCTCTTCACGCTTTAAAGTGTTAAAGTCTCTGGGCAAACAAACCAATTTTTCAAAAAAGCCTTGAATAAAGTTTTCAAAAAATTGTATACTATAGCTATACTTATGATTTTAAGGAGGTGTGTATTGAGATGAAAAGTTCTGTCGGGTTGCACGGTCAATTTTTAGAATATATCTACATTTGTCGTGCGATTTTTCATGGTTTTGCTTTCAACGGGATACGTATGCCCTTTTTTAGCAATTCCATATAGAACAGAACGGTAAGAGGTCTCAATACCCACACTTTTATAAAAACGGGGGGAGAGCGCGTCACGCTTTCCTTTTTTTATGCCCGAAATTAAAAGCCATGGTATAAGGTCTTTCTTATACATGGCTTTTTTATATGCTCTGAGATCCCCTTACTCATTAATAAACAATGAGACTGGAAAGGATAGAGAAAAAATGATTATATGCAGTGTACAGCAAATCAGCAAAATGTTCGGAGGAAATCTGGTATTTGAAAATTTATCTTTTGAGGTTCATGAAGGAGACAGAATCGGCTTTGTAGGCCGTAATGGAACAGGGAAGACGACTGTATTCAAATTGATTGCAGGTGTTGAACAGCCTGATACAGGTGAAATTCATACGAAAAAAGGGGCGAAGATCGGCTACTTATCCCAGATTCCACAGTATGATGACAGCACAACAGGGCTCGACGTACTGAAGTCTGCGTTCCAGGATCTTATTGAAATAGAAGAAAGATTAAAGGAATTGGAAAACAGGATGGGTACGGAACAGGACTCCGAGAGACTTCAGCGGCTGCTGGAAGAGTATGGCCCGCTTCAGGATAAATACACGCTCGGAGGCGGGTATGAAATGGAGCCGGAGATGGCAAAAGTCGCCAATGGGCTTGAAATAACCGGCCTGCTTGGAAAACAGTTCAACGCCCTCAGCGGCGGGGAGCAGACAAAGGTCTGTTTAGGACTGATCCTGTTGAAAAAACCGGATCTCCTCTTGTTGGATGAACCGACAAACCACTTGGATATCGGGGCTGTGGAATGGCTTGAAGGATTCCTGAAAGAATACAACGGCTCGGTAATGGTCATATCGCATGACCGCTATTTCCTTGACGAAACAATCAACAAAGTCATTGACTTGGAAGATGGAGAGGTTTGTCTGTATCACACAAACTATTCGCAGTTTGTGAAGGAGAAAGAAGAGAAGCTGCTTCTGGAATTTCAGCAGTATCAAGAGCAGCAAAAGAAAATCAAAAAGATGAAAGAGGCCATTAAAAGGCTGAGGGAGTGGGCAAACCAGGCGAACCCGCCAAATGCTGCACTTCATAAAAGAGCAAGAAACATGGAGCGTGCCTTGGAACGAATGGAGAAACTGAAGCGCCCGGTCCTTGAGCGAAGGAAAATGGGGCTGGAGTTTGAAAACAGCGACCGCAGCGGCAAAATGGTTTTTGCAATGAAAGATGCCGGAAAGTCATTCAGCGGCAAAACCCTGTTCAAAGAAGCATCTCTTGATGTTTATTTTAAGGACCGGACAGCAATTGTGGGTAAGAATGGAACAGGGAAATCAACCATCATTAAAATGCTATTGGGAGAACTGGAGCAGGATGAAGGGGAGGTCAGACTGGGAAGCAATGTGAAGACAGGTTATCTGTCACAGCACTTTACCGCAGCCGATCCGAATATAAGATTGATCGATGCGTTCCGGGATGAAGTATCCGTAACGGAAGGAGAAGCCCGGCATATCCTGGCAGGCTTCCTGTTTTACGGGGGAGCTGTTTTCCGTAAAGTCGGCCAGCTCAGCGGAGGGGAAAAGATGCGGCTCCGGCTGGCACAGTTGATGCATCAGGATATCAACTTCCTCGTTTTGGATGAGCCGACGAACCACCTGGATATCGATTCCCGTGAAGTCCTGGAAGATGCGCTGGAAAGTTTCAACGGAACGATACTGGCCGTTTCGCATGACAGATATTTTTTAAATAAATTGTTTGAAAAAACGTATTGGGTTCAAAATGAGAAGCTGTATTTCTTCCCAGGCAGTTATTCGTGGGCAAAAGAAAAGATGGATGAGTTGGGATTAAAAGAGGAACCGGCCAGGCAGCCCAAAGAGCCGGTCAGCAGGGGAATTACTGTAAAAGCAAAGGCAGATACGCACTCTGTTTCCTTGGAAAGCCTTGAAGAGGAACTGCTCGTCATTGAAGCAGAGATCTCTTCCATAGATCAGCTGCTTTCATCCGAAACAGACCTCGAACGCCTTCAAAAGCTCTATGCAGAAAAAGAGCAGAAGGAAATAGAAAGAGATGAAAAATATGCCTCACTTGAATTGCTGCTTTGATGGCGAGTGTGCTTCATAAGTTTCGGAATTTCTCTATGAGGGAATAACCGGACTAAAAGGACTGGAGGTTTGCTATCATGGAAGAAATACCTGGAGGAAACAGAAGAGAGACACTCGATGAAATTCATGAGATATTGGTGGATGGACTTCAACGAGAGCTTCATCCTGATGAGAACAAGCTGATTACAGAGTGGACAGCAGGCTTCAATCATGAGGAGAGAGCTACCATCATCAATATGCTGAAAGAATTGCTCAATAAGCATAAAAGACATGATTAAGCTTGGAAGGGCCACAGTACATTGCTGTGGCCCTTTTTCATAGTGGAGTATCCCTTCAGGTATCTTTGTTGATAAATGAACACATAACGATTAATAGAAGGGGACATTGGAATGATATAATCGTGTAAAGATTACATTGAGAGGAAGTTTAGATGTCGAAGCTACTTGAAGAAGCTCTTTCATTTATAGATATTTGTTATAAGGAATTGGGGAAAACACCAGAGCAAACCGAGATGAGAATACGAGAAGTTAAAGAAGAAATCGAAAATAGAGAAACCTATACTCATACTTACGAAGAGTTGGAACATGGGGCAAAAATGGCATGGCGAAACAGCAACCGCTGCATTGGCAGGCTGTTCTGGGACACCATGCATGTCAGGGATGCGAGAGATGCTGCGACCGAAGAAGAGATTTTCACAGAGTTGGAACAGCATCTAAAATACGCCTCCAATAATGGGAAAATCCGCCCGACCATCACCATCTTCCGACCTTCGATTTCCGGTGAGCCTGATATAAGAATCTGGAACCACCAATTAATCCGATATGCAGGGTATAAAAATGAATATGGTGTAACAGGAGACCAAGCTTCTCTTGAGATGACAAACAAATGTGAAGAACTTGGCTGGAAAGGGAAGGGAACTCATTTCGATATCCTCCCTTGGGTGGTTCAAGTTGGAGCACGTGAGCCCCGATGGAAGGAAGTCAATCTTGATCATGTGCTTGAAGTGCCGCTGCATCATCCCGAGTACGAATGGTTTCAAGATCTTGGTTTAAAATGGTATGGAGTACCAATTATTTCTGATATGAGGCTTGAGATAGGGGGTATATCCTATAAAGCAGCCCCTTTCAATGGATGGTACATGGAGACGGAGATCGGTGCGAGGAACCTGGCGGATGAATACCGCTATGACATGCTGCCGAAAGTGGCAAGCTGTATGGGGCTTGATACTTCAAGGGCGTCCACCCTGTGGAAGGACAAAGCGTTGATTGAGCTGAACATTGCTGTATTGCATTCATTCAAGGAAGCGGGAGTAAGCATTGTTGATCACCACACGGCTGCCCAGCAATTCAAGGTCTTTGAAAACAAGGAGAAACAATGCGGCAGAGACCTGACGGGAGACTGGACGTGGCTCATTCCGCCTGTGTCACCGGCAGCCACCCATATTTTTCATAAGGGATATAAGAACGAGTGGAAATCGCCCAATTATTTTTATCAGGAGAAAGCCTTTAATTGAGGCTTTTTTTCTTTTTTGATGCCAACCGGGACATCTATGGTGAAGTGCTTTTCCTGACAACCATGAAATATTGAAACCAGTATCTGAACTCATCAAAAAGCGGCTGGTGGTCATGGAACGAAAAGTGCTCAAAGAAGTCCTCCAGATCCTCGGTACCGGCATCATCCAGCAGGCCTGAGACATAGATCGGATACTGAAACCGTCTATAAAGGTCGTTGTATCCGTAAAAATCAAATAGGTCTTCCATTTGCTTTTCTTGCATGAACTTCACCCTTTCCGTCTACTGTTAATAGTATGAACGGAAGGCAGGAGCCCGATTCTTTATTTTGGTAAAAAATAGTTAGAAGTACAAGCACGTGTTCAATCATTACATACAATGTACCATGAAGAACCTCCTTTCATCTTCATGACCGGCTGCGGAACGCTGTGCAGCCGGTTTTTTGTTTACAATGAAAATCAATAAAAAAGCCTTGGAAACCAATATTGATTTCCAAGGCTCGGGCAGTAGCGTTATTTTGCCACTTTTTGCAATTTATGAATAACAGAAAGTGAACGTCCAGTTCCGATTGCCACTGACTCTAACGGATTAGGAGCAAGGTGGACAGGAACCACAATTTCCTCAGACAGCCATTCCTGCATGCCGCCAAGGAGCGCTCCCCCTCCAGTGAGAATGACTCCCCGGTCCACGATGTCACCGCTAAGCTCCGGAGGACAGTTTTCCAGTGTAGCGCGGATCGTTTCTAAAATGTGAAGAAGGGATTCTTTCAGAGCTTCCTGGATTTCTTTGGAGTCCAACGTAATCGTTTTAGGAAGTCCTGTCACAAGGTCACGCCCACGGATATCCATTGTCAGGGTTTCATGCTGAATCAAGGCGTAACCGATTTCCATCTTCACTTTTTCCGCCGTACGTTCACCTATCAGAAGGTTGTACTTCTTTCGGACATGCTGAACGATATCTTCATCCATTTGGTCACCGCCAATACGGATTGTATTGCAGGAAACAACCCCGCCGTATGAAATGATCCCCACTTCAGTCGTTCCACCGCCGATATCGACAATTACATTGGCTACAGGCTCATCGACAGGCAGGTCAGCACCAATCGCAGCGGCCACAGGTTCTTCAATCAACGTAACGGACTTAGCTCCGCTGCCTTTGACAGCATCCTGAATCGCCCTCTTTTCAACAGAGGTTGCACCTGAAGGCGTACAAACCACGACACTCGGCTTTCTGATGGACAAGCCCATTTGTTTACTTGCCTTTTTCATGATCTGTTTCAGCATTTCAGTCGTTACATCAAAATCTGCAATAACCCCATCTTTCAATGGTCTCACTGCCACGATTTTTCCTGGTGTTTTACCGATCATGCTTTTGGCTTCTGTCCCGACAGCCAGAACGTTCTTTGTTTCCGTATCAATTGCCACAACGGACGGTTCGTTAAAAATGATTCCTTTATTCTTACTGTAGACCAGGATATTAGCAGTACCTAAATCAATACCGATTTCCGAATTTGAAAGCATTTGTATTCCTCCAACTATTATTGATTCGAATTGTTTTCATTTTTAGTAAACGATCTTTGTAAAATCAATCTTCATATACTTCATAAATTATAGGAGATTTTTGACGGTTATTGTCACGGATATATTTTCCAAAAAGTAATTGTTACAGGCTGTTACAAAAGGATTTCCACCAAGAGAGGCGGGATAATATTGTCTTATCAATATTGCTGTACAAAAAGGAATGCATGAAGGGCTGTTTGTTATTTTACCGTGTCAAGAAAACTTAAACTCCCTGTAAAGTTGTAATGTTATTTATTGGGGGTTTTTGGATGATGAAAGTAGATAATTTGAAAAACAGGCAGCCAGAAAGGATGCCTGTTTCTAGTTTGGAGGAGTATGCCTGCTTCTCCATGTAAAGGGCTGTGAATCTTCATTCAGCAGCAACTCATTTGAAAACAAGTCAGGTGTGAACGTGAACAGTCCGATGTTATTAACTGTTTCAAAGATGGAAGAGTCCCTGACTTGTAAATACTGGATGGTCTCTTTCCACTCATTTTCCGCTGGGATATTGTACTCATCCTCTGAAATAAGCAGATGATTTTCTTTTGAACAGTAGCGGTGAATAGGATGATTTGTTCTTTTACGTGCATTCAGCCTGATCAAGAGTTTCATCAAGGTGCCAGTGATGGTTGAATAACTCATGTTTTTAATCGGACTGCTTGTGAACTGATGGATACTGAAGTGTCTGTCATCAGGCAAGGCAATAGTTGATTTCACTGCAGAAGCTGAATGGAGGTCACCGGATAGAATGAAGCATTCCGCCGGACTCCAATCAGCTATTCTCATAAGGAATTCTGTAAAGCCCTTTTCATTGTACTTCCAAGCTTCCATATCAAAGTCCTGCTGGACAGAAACTCCAATGGAGCGCAGCGGTATAGATAATTTTTGTACAAAGTTTTCAATCAATGCAATTCCATATAAAGGTGTGGGTGATACCACTATCAAAGGATCGCCTTTCTGCCAGCCTGAATTACTCAATTCATTGTAGACAGCATCCCACTCTGCCTTCTTGATCAGGTTGGGGCTGTACTTGATTTCCTCGATATTTTTTCCGATTTTCAATGGCTGGGGCTATTCATATATTCTCTTTGTGTTCTTGTATCAAGGAAGACAGCAGTTGGCACAGTCGGAGCAATGAAATGCCATGCTGAATAATCCCGCAAGGCTTCCATCCAATCGGAATGTGCTGGTGAATTTGGTGTGTAATCAGAAAAGTAGTTTTGCAGAGGACGATGGAAATTCTCATAGGATTCCGGTACATTCCCCCACCCTTGGAACAGCCAGTATGAGGCAAGTCCATTGCTTATCACATGCCTTCCGAGAGGCGATTGGCCAACCTGTGTTTTCCATTGCTCCGTCAAATTCCAGTCATCGGTTATATCATGGTCATCAAAGATCATATATGTCGGGATATTGGCCATCAGCCGGCGTACGGAACCAAGGGCTTCTTCCAAGCTGGAGAGTTCTGCAGCCTGCTTTTCATAACGCTTCTTCAGCAGACGCAATTCGGCTTTATATTCTTTCTTATAGCGCTCGTGATTATGAAAAGAAAAATAGATTTGATCATTGCTTAAAGCTTCTTCAAAGGAAACGAAAAGCTTCTCATTGCGTGCTAACTGCCAAAGCTGCGGGCTCCAGGATAAAAGGTACATCGCGGCATATTCTCCAAATGACAATAAATGATTTGCGGCGTTATTCGAAGTGAAATGGCAGAAGTGTTCTGTAATGAACTGTCTTCCGTTTATTTTGTATATCGTTTCATCAAAATGCCCTTCGTTCAACCGTTTATCCACTGTTCCAAGGTCCTCTATATGCCCGATGAGTTCCCTGCTCAAATTGACCAAAAGTGGGAAAAGGGGATCCGCGACATCATCGGCATATATCTGATCTCCCATTAAAAATAATGCAGAAGGCCTGTGATCTGTATGAAAGGAAGAAGCGAGGGTATGATCCGCTTCGGATAAAACATCATAACCTTCTCCATGCAGTTTCCGGCAGGAGCCATATAGAATACGGCTGCTGCTTCCATCATTGATGAAAAAAGTTGGATAGTGCAGGTTTCCATAAACAATGGAAGAGGGGGCTTCAGGGGAAAGTAAACCAAAACTGGAAAGATCATAATGGCTTGAGTCATTTTCAAAAAATAAATTATATCCAATTAGAGTTCCTGAAGGAAAGACACTCTCTTCCGGCTCTAAGGTTACTAAGTGAATAAACAATTTGCTGCCGGCACGGATCGTTTTCTTTTTAGAAAGAGAATTAAGATTTTCATATTCAAAGGTATCATCATCCATGCCGGTATTGATTGAATAAAGTTGTCCTGTGATCTCGAAAGGCTCACTTGTAGCCAGCCATATGTTTACTTGCCGGGTATCTGCCCGCCGTAAGACAGGTCCTCCCAAGAGGAGCGGAAGCTGGATCCGTTCCACTTTATCACCCCGTTTCCTGATTCGTACTATCGTATTCCTGCTGAGATGAAGTTGTGTAAAATCAAAGGGCATTCAGGAAGTGAATGGAAAAAAGAGTATAATAGAATGAGAGAAAGGAAGTGGAAAGATGAATCCATTTGTATTTGCATGTATAGCGCCCCATGGGGGTGAAATCATTCCTGAATTAGCGGGGGAAAAGCCGGAGAGAATGAGTGCCACAAGACAAAGTATGGAAAGACTCGGCGAGATGATGAGAAAGGCAGAGCCGGAATGTTTGATTGTGCTGACTCCCCATGGCACAAGGATTGACGGCCAATTTTCTATTACAGGATCCGAATTCACGGAGGGGATTGTCGAAGAGAATGGATATACATTCAAAATGAAACGTCCGGTTCAGAGGGAAATGGCTTGCTCTATCGCCAGAGCGGCCAAAGCGAAAGGGCTGCCCGCCGGAGTATTGGGCTACGGAACCAGTGCCGGTCCTTTATCATGTCTGCAGCTGGATTGGGGAGCAATCGTCCCACTGAGATTTATGCCGGATAAGCCTGTTGTCATCATAACGCCTTCAAGGGAAATTCCTTATGAAACCCATCTGGAATTTGGCCGTGTGCTGAAAGAAGCAGTTGCCGAAAGTGGTATTAAAGCCGGGTTGATCGCAAGCTGTGACTGGTCCCATACCCACAGTGAAGAGGGACCCTATGGATACCATCAAGATGCGGAGGTTCTTGATGAAAAAGCAGCCAAACTCATCAAACAAGATAACCTGGAAGAACTTGCGGGGTTTTCCGGAGACCTTATTGAAAATGCCAAGCCGGATGGCATCTGGCAGACCCTGATATTGGCGGGTGCCATTCCGAAAGAAGACCGCAAGAGTGAGTTTTTGTCTTATGAAGCACCGACTTATTTCGGACTTATCTGTGCTGCTTACAGACAGTGAGGCAGGTGTGAAATTTTCCAGGTCTTTAACCGGTTGATTTTTTACATAAAAAAACCCGTCCTTATTGGTCTGGACGAGTTCTACTGCCTATTAATGAGTGGCAAAAAATTCAGCGAGTTCCTGGCTGTGTTTTCTTCTGGCCTTCCGGTGGGCAGCGCGATTATCCGCCGTTTCATTCAGCCATTTTTCCTCTTCCGTTTCTGGAATGACTTTGGGGACAGGGCATGGCTTGCCGTTGCCGTCCAAAGCAACAAAAGTAAGGAAAGAGATGGCGGCGACTGCCGTTTCACCTGTCAGCAGGTTCTCTGACGTTACTTTTACACATACCTCCATGGAGCTGCTGCCCGTATAAGTCACCATTGCTTCAAGGGTCACTGCATCACCGACTTTGATCGGCTTCAGGAAATCCACTGAGTCGGTCGAAGCGGTGACAACTGGATTTCGTGCCATTTTATAAGCGGAAATGGACGCAACGTCATCAATATAGGACATGAGCTGCCCGCCGAATAGCGTTCCGTGATGGTTCGTATCTGGAGGGAGCACATGGCTTGTTTTAATTGTCCTCGTATCCTTCATTCGTTTTGTTTCACTCATTTTTTATCACCTTTCAATTTTGGCTTCATTTATATAATCCACTAAATTATACAAAACAAACACGCTTGATTATTCTTATGAAAAAAATAAAGGTATTGCTGCTGTTGTGATGCATTTTGATTGAGCCAGGCTCAAAAACCTCTCCAAAATACTAAAAAGCCGGGGAGATGATCTCCCCGGCTGAATATACTATTCAGTTCTTTCAAGTAAGTTAGCTAAAACGTGCTTTTTATAGGATTCCACTTTTAATTCTCCGTAGCGGCGAACCCCTTTTTCCTTAAGTTTTTCAACGTACCAGCCTTTGCTTCCTTTATGCATTGAAATACACCCTTTCTTTGCGATTTATTGATTGGAATCAATCGGCTTATTCCGATATTAGAAATATAAAATTTCAACCGGGTCCCATTGTAACATCTATGAATCTATGACGAAAGGGATGTATTTTAATTTTTTTAAAAAATTTCATTAAGCTTCAGTATTTACAGGAATCGGCTGTTTCGCTGAGTTTTGCTTATCAATCTGCTGGAACATCACGAAGTACATTACAGCACTCAGAGCTGCCAAAAGAGCAAGCCCCATAAAGGTAATTTCGTAACCGGCCCATAAAGAAAAAGTGATGGACACCGGGGCGACCGTTTTTGCCAATGTGAACCTCAAGCTGGCAGCCGCGAAATACTGTCCGCGCATATTTTCAGGAGCCAGCTTCGAAATGAAATTCTGTTGGATCCCGACAGTCATCAGTTCCGCAAAAGTGAATATGGCCATGGAAATGATGAACATATACACCGAAGCCGTCTGCCCGAAGATAAAGATAGAAACGGCGTAGATTAATGAAGAGAGAATGAAGACATTTCTCTCTTTATATTTGGTCATCCATTTCGTGACAACTACAGTAAACAATGCCACAAGAAGGCCGTTTTCTGAGAGGATGACACCAAATATCTGTTCACCCGTCAAAGTGAAGTTCAGCAATGAAGCAGTTTCCATTGAATCCTTGATATAAACCGGGATCAGCAGATCAAGCTGCATGAAGGTCTGTCCCACCAGGACGCCAGCCAAAATGAATAGAAGGAAGGTCCTGTCCTGTGCAATTACTTTATAATCTTTAAACTGATCAGTCAACGCGTGATACCAAGCCTTAGGCTGCCCCTTGGTAACCATTTTCGCTTCGTGATTCTGAGGTGCAGTTTCCCGTGTCATTCTGGCAAGCATCAATCCAAGAACCATACAGATGATCGCTGAAGCCAGAAGCAGTTCGAAGCGGTAGTGTACATAAAAAATACTTCCTAAAATCGGTCCGATAACGACTGCAATATTAATGGAAGTGTAAAAAATAGCAAAAACATGGCTGCGGTCCTTTTCTGGAACCACATCTGCGACCATTGCCTGGCTGGCAGGCCAGTAAAACGAACCAAATACGCTCGCAAGTGTGAAGCAGACAAAGCCAAGTGCAGCCGACTCCAGCCATGGAGAGCTTGCGAAAGCGAAAATGAGGAATGCCAGCCCCTGTCCGAAAGAAGACAGCACCATCATTGTTTTCCGTCCGAACCGGTCCGCGCAATACCCGCCCATTAAGTTGGCAAACACGGCAAATATCTGTGAAGCAATAAGCAGCAATCCGGCCATCTGCTTTCCAAACGCTTCTGTAAAATAAATTGTGAGAAACGGAAAGAACATCCAGAATGTAATGTTCATCATCGCTTCCCCAAATAATCTGACTTTCAAGTTCCGATCCCAATCTCTGATTCTCATAAAAATCTCCCCGTTCCTTTTTTAACCTTTAATATCATATAGTTGAAACCAGAAAATTACAAGTGAATTTTATCCCCAGCGGGAGAGGGGGTACGCGTTATGACAAGGGGCTTTATTTAGGGAGTTCTAAAAGACATGAAGTTGGGGTGTGAGTGGTGTTCATGTACTTGGGACAGGTTCTAAAGGACATCAAGGTAATTTTTGGCGATGGTCTTGTACTTGAGAAGAGCTCTATAGGACATGAAGGTGGGGTGTGAGCGGTTTTCATGTACTTGAGACAGGTTCTAAAGGACATCAAGGTTGAATTTTGGCGATGGCCTTGTACTTGAGAAGAGCTCTATAGGACATGAAAACAGGTGTTGGATGGTCCATATGTACTTAAAGGGAAAAGAACAAACAAAAAAACCAACCCGCATACTTGCGGATTGGCCTTAACTGCATTCATTCAATTAAAACGCCCAATCACCATTGCGGAATACTGGTTCAGTGTTTCCGTCTTCAGTGATTCCGTCGATGTTCATTTCAGCTGAGCCGATCATGAAGTCGACGTGTGTGATACTGTTGTTCAGGCCGGCTTTTTCAAGCTCATCCTTGGACATTTTCTTTCCGCCTTCCACACAGAATGCATACGCGCTTCCGATGGCAAGGTGGTTTGAAGCATTCTCGTCAAACAGCGTGTTATAGAAAAGGATGTTGGACTGGGAGATTGGTGACTGGTGAGGGACTAATGCCACTTCTCCAAGGTAGTGAGAGCCTTCATCTGTGTCTACCAGGCGCTTAAGGATATCTTCGCCTTCTTCAGCCTGCACTTCAATAATGCGTCCTTCTTTGAAAGTCAATTTGAAATTGTCGATGACGTTTCCGCCGTAGCTTAAAGGCTTCGTGCTTGAAACGGTACCGTTAACACCTGTTCTCATTGGAACCGTGAAAACTTCTTCAGTCGGCATGTTAGCCATGAAGTTAACACCTTGTTCGGATACGCTTCCTGCGCCGACCCACATGTAGCCTTCAGGGAACTCGATTGTCAGGTCAGTTCCAGGAGCTGTGTAATGAAGCTTTTTGTATTTTTTGCTGTTCAGGTAATCTACTTTTTCATGAAGATTCTGGTCATGGTTCTTCCATGCTTGAACTGGATCTTCCTGGTCCGCACGGACGGCTTTGAAGATGGCATCCCAAAGCTGGTCGACCTGCTCTTCTGCAGGAACATCAGGGAAGACTTTCGCTGCCCATTTTTCAGATGGAGCTGCAAGTACTGTCCAGCTGACTTTATCCGACTGAATGTAAGAGCGGTATTTGTCCATTGCCTGGCCGGCTGCTTTCTGGAAGTTGGAAATGCGTTCAGGGTCTACGCCTTTTAAAAGGTCAGGAGAAGCGGATACCACTGACATGAACGCAGCGCCGTTTTCTGCCAAAGTTTCCATCTCTCTTGCTTTCCATTCAGGAAATTCCGTAAATGCTTCATCAGGTGCAAGATCATATTTGTAACGATTCACTGTGTCATCGTTCCAGTTTACATATACATGCTTAGCGCCTGTTTCATAGGCTTTTTTAACGACGAGCCTCACGAATTCTGCCGCATCCAGGGATGCATTGACTACCAAGGTTTGTCCTTCTTGAACATTGACTCCGACTTTTACAGCCAAGTCTGCGTATTTCTCAAGATTTTGTTTGAAATTTTCCATATGTATTCTCCTTTTGTTCAGAATCTTTCTACTTCATTTTATCAATCGAACGAGCATTTGCAAATTTTTTCAATTGAACGCCCTTGAAATTAAATTTTCTTCTGGAGCGCATGATTTATTTATATGTCAATCAAAGTAAATTATAATAGATGAATAATGGATATTTTAAAGCCAGTCGTCTTGTTTAGTTGAAAAAATGAAAACAGCCTCTTAGCATCAGCATTCTAAGAAGGAAGGGATTAATCTCTATGGAAAAGCAAATGGGTTTGGAATCACTCAAACGAAACACCGATTTCTTGAGGAAGAATAATATTGACTTCTATATATTGGACTATACATTGAAAGGGAAGTTGACAGGGGACGGTTATATCAACTTATGGAAAATAATCAAGGGTATGATGCCGTATAACTCGTTCTTTCTGGATATAAGTGAAAGTCGTGCGGCTGTCATTCTGCCCGAGAAGTCAGATGAGGAAGCTGAACGCCTTCTTAAAGTTACGAGTGAAGCAGCGGAAGAGGCAAACGATTCTGTCTCCATTCATGGAAGAGTATACAGTGATATCAATGAGAACCTCGAATTAGAGGGGGTCATTTATGAAGAACCTGTTACCACCGTTGATGATTATTTGGAAGAAGAATCTGTTATTGAAGAACAGGGGAAAAAATTGAACTTATCCATTCTGGATGATGATGAAGTCATTAGAATGTTTTTGAGCGACCAGCTCGATTCAGTGAACTGGGGAGAATGGGATGTGAATCTGGAGGTTTACAGAGAAGGGGAATCTTTCCTGAACAGCGGCAGGCTTAAGGCACCCGGCAAACATATCATTGTTCTTGACGGCATTATGCCGCGTATGGATGGAATGGAAGTTCTTAGTGAGATCCGTAAACAGTATACGGAGGGGGAAGTTTCCATCATCATGCTGACAAGCAGGAACAGGGAAAATGATATTGTGTCCGCATTTGAAGCGGGGGCGTTCGATTATGTCACAAAGCCATTTAAGATTAATGAATTGATAGCGAGAATTAAGAGGGTCGCAAAGAGGATGGAAGAGAGAGATGCTTAACGTTTCCTATTTGCAAATCATTCTGGCAATTGCCGGCGCTCTGGCTGTTTTGGCCTTAATGCTGATATACCTTCTAATCAGAAAAATAATAGAACAGCGAAGGAAGGCGCGCCTTCAATCGATGAAAGAAAAAATCAGGCCGTTATTAATGAAGGAAATGATTCATGGGGATGACGAGGGCTTAAAATTGATGAAGAAAGATCAAACCTTTATCGCAGCTGTAGAAGACATCCTTAAAAATTATGGAGTCAATATTGATTCATCGTCATTTAAAAGAAACATTCCGGAAACAGCTGAAAAGTATTTATCAGCTTATTTGATTAAAGGGCTGGACAGCAGCCGCTGGGCAGACAGGATGAATACTTTGATGGTCATAAAGGATTTTCAAATATACAGCTTTGTTCCGACTTTGTGGGAAAGATACGATAAGGCGAGAACATCTCCTCAGGAGAGAAACCTGATTTTGCAAACAGCCGCAGGTGCCGATGATCCGAAGATGCTGGTGGTACTGTTATCATCTCCACCCTATCAATCTATCTTTTTTTACAAGCAGATTATTAGAAGGGCATCTTCAGATACTTTGACTACGATGATTTCCCGGTTCAGGGAACTGCCGCCTGCGTTTCAAGTAGCGGTATTATCTTTTATAGGGGAAACAAGGGATTTATCCTTACTGCCTTTTACAGAATCTTGTCTGCAGTCAGGGGATCATGAAGTTCGGGTGAATGCAGTAAAAGCGATTCGGAATATCGGGTTCCTATCGAAGCCTCAAGCCCTTTATCCATTCGCAGCATCAGACAGCTGGGTTGAGCAGATGAGCTTTGCACAGGCTGCAGGAGAGGTCGTTCATCCCGGTTACAGGGAAATGCTGATTGAATTGCTTGCCTCATCGAACTGGTGGGTAAGGTACTATGCAGGCGAGGCATTATCAAAGTATAAAGATGGAAAAATGATTTTAGAGGATGCAGCTGCAAATCACCAAGATGCGTTTGCAAGGGACATGGCCTCTCAATGGTTAGGAAGTGTGTAGATGTTCTACTCCATCATGAGCAATATTTTTTATATGACTGGTATCTTTTTGATTGTGTATATGTTGTTTGTGTTTAGCTTCTACTTGTTTATATTCTTTGTTTCGGCTGTGGAATTAAGAAAAAAATTGGGGATTGAAACCGCACAGCATGAAGAACTTTTATATTCCTATGATACAAAGCCTGTTACGATTTTGGTGCCGGCTTACAATGAGCAGATGGGGATTGTGCAAAGTGTAAGATCCCTTCTCAGCATGAACTATCCAGAGTATGAGATTGTGGTCATAAATGACGGCTCAAAGGATAATACCCTGCAGGTGATGATCGATCAGTTTTCAATGGAGAAGATCCCCCTAGTTATTCGGAAGTCCCTGGATACAAAGGAAATAAAGGCAGTATACAGGTCAAAAGTATACAAGCATGTTTATCTTGTGGATAAAGAAAATGGCGGGAAAGCGGACGCCTTGAATGCCGGGATCAATGTTTCAAAATACCCTTACTTTTGCACACTGGATGGGGATTCTATCCTTGAAAGGGATGCTTTCCTGCAGGTCATGAAACCGATTATCGATTCTAATGGAGAAGTGATTGCTGTCGGCGGTTCTGTGCGTATCGCGAATGGTTGCAAGATCGAGCGGGGAGAAGTTGTCGAGGTAGGTCTGTCCAGCCGCCCTCTTGTCATCATGCAGGTAATTGAGTACTTAAGGGCCTTCCTCATGGGACGAATCGGCTTGAGTAAGTTTAACATTCTGCTTATTGTGTCAGGGGCTTTTGGTGTTTTTCATAAAGACTGGGTCTTAAAGGCAGGGGGGTATAATCCGAACACGGTCGGGGAGGACATGGAACTTGTCGTCCGGCTTCACAGGCTGCTAAAGGATGAGAAAAGTACCAATCGAATCGAGTATATACCCGATCCTGTCTGCTGGACGGAAGCGCCGGATTCGATCCGGGTCCTCCAGAGACAGAGGAGCCGCTGGCAGAGGGGGTTATTTGAAACCCTGTCGCTTCACAGAGGGATGCTGTTGAACCCGAGGTATAAAAGTGTAGGCTTGATTTCTCTTCCATACTTCCTGCTGATAGAGCTCCTGGGGGCTGCAGTGGAGTTTTTGGGATATGTCATCATTATAATGGGAATTACGTTTTCATTGATATCGTGGAAAATGGCCATTCTCTTGTTTTGTCTGAGCCTTTTATATGGATCGTTTTTATCAATGTGCGGAGTCCTTCTGGAGGAGTGGAGTTTAAGGAAGTATCCAAAAGTGAAGGATATTGTCAAATTGTTCTTCATGGCCTTATCAGAAACCTTCTGGTATCGTCCGATGACGACCTTTTTCCGGGTTCAAGGGCTGCTTCAGGCAAGAAATAAAAAACATTCCTGGGGCGACATGGAGAGAAAGGGCGTTTCTTCTTAATAGCCTGTAAAAAAGGAGCACTTCCTAAAACGGAAAGTGCTCCTTTTGTTGTTTATTTAGTTTTTTCATATAGCTCTTGAAGGATATAATAGGATTCTTTGAGTCTTTCTTCATATTGCGGAAGGTCCCATTTCTCCCATTTATATTCTTTCATTGAATTTCCTTTTGCCGGCAGCCTATCAGAAGGATTGAAGTTGTTGACTTCAAGGTTCCCGTCAGTGTTTTTAATGCCGCTGCCTGAAAGGACTGCAATCCGAATTCCCTCCGTTGCTGCGGAAGCCTTCATGCCGTCTTTCCAAAGGTCACCGATGATTTCTTTTTGGCCGGGATCCCGGAAGTTCAGCATGAGCCAAGGGATGCGGACCTCCACGACTCCTTCTTCTTCATTAACATAGAAGTCTGCAAGAGAATCATATTCAGGGGTGTCCGGGCTGCCAATTCCATATCTCAACTCTCCTGTTTCATAGTACTTGAACGGCAGGGTTTCACCTGTATTTGGAATGGTGAGCGGCTTATTCAATGCCAGTCTTATAGGACTGAATATTCCTGAATTCTGTTTTCCATGATAAGGCTGCTTCTCCAGGAAAGGAAGCTGCTCACTGTATTGATAATAGAATGGATCATAGTAACTGTCTGCCACAAGGCGTGAATTTTCTTTTCCATTAAGGTGAAGGACAAAATCAATTCCAGTAAACTCAGATCCCTCAGCTGAAAGAGTGTTCCCACCTTCTTTTCCGTTGTCCAAAAGGAAAAGTATATCTTTTTTCT
Source organism: Bacillus salacetis (assembly GCF_049177075.1). GTDB lineage: Bacteria > Bacillota > Bacilli > Bacillales > Bacillaceae_B > Rossellomorea > Rossellomorea salacetis_A. The sequence goes on from NZ_CP185377.1 coordinate 962,913, forward strand.
CCCATTCCTTGACAACAGATTCAGACATCTTCAAGTTCAAATACAGATAGCGCTCATCATGGTCAACTTTCAAACTTTGGAGTTCGGATTGTTTTCCGGCAGCCGGGTCATAAAGTGCTTTTGTATTTGACCAGTCGGCTGTGTCTCCATCCAGCTTTATTTTGTGTCTGTCAAAGCTTAACAGACCAAATTGCTGTTCATTTGTCTGGGCGTTTGACCAGTAAGGCCTTCTATCAGGATTATCAAGCTCAAGTGTATTCCAAGTCCGCTTGAACCATTCATCCTGCCAGGTAAAGACAAGTCCTCCCAGCATTCCTTCCTGAAGAATATCTTCATACAAGGAAGCATTCATTTCTCCCTGCTCCTCTTCATTATGAAAACCTTGGTTCCAGCCGAAGGGATTCTCATGGGTCATACCCCTTGAAGCAGGTACACCGAACTCAGCAATCAAGATCGGCAGGCGGTGCGCTTGATGAAGATCGTTTAAATATCCAGCATAGCTGTTTTTGTTCCCCCGATGATCGGTATAGTTAAGGTACTTTTCCTCCAGGTTCAGGAAATCCGGATAATACGGATAAACATGGTAAGAGGCAAACTGCCCGGCTGTTTGGTCTTTTAAATAAATTACATTCGGATTCACACTAACCAGGTCTTCCTGCTCAAGTGGTTCGGCCGGATGTTCCAGCAAATCGGTCGTCACCCAGTTGGTGAAGGATACCGGGCGGGTCGTTCCGTAATGTTCTTCATCATAAGACAGTATGGTATCCATCATGCTTGCAAGCCAGTTTTCAAATGGCGCAGCGCCTTTTGTATAGGTGAATTTCCCGTCATATTCACCTTTAGAGGCATGGACTTTATTAGTGTTTTCAACCATATAAGGATACCACTCAATACCCAGTATCCACCCGATTACATAATCTGAAACATCTGCAGAGTAAACCCCGCCTGCATGTCCCGGCCTTTCAGAAACATTTGCGTTTCCATGAACCACATCGACGATTCGTTTCATTTCTTCTGTAAAAGGATCGGTGTTTTCAGGCGAAAAGGCATCCAGTGTTTCTTCAAGCGGTGCTTCATCAATCCAGACACCGTGGAAGAGATAGAGCGGATCTTCTTTATGCTCATCATTAAATTGCTTTAAGGCCTGATAGAAACCTGGCGGGTGCAGTGTATACACTCTTATGGCATTAGCATTCATCTCATGGATCATCTCAAACCAGCGGTAATATTCATCACGGGTAATGGCTGTCTCGCCCGGGAAGTAGCCCGGTTTAGCAATTCCCATATTGACGCCCTTGATCGTAAGAGGTTCCCACTTGCCGTCTTTCATGATCTGGTATTGATCGTCTTTCACTAAAGCCGGCATGGTTTCCGGCTTTTCGGTTTGACTTGTCCCTGTCTCTTCCTTATGCCCGGCGTCACTCAAGATGGCTTTCATCATCGGTACATAAGCCTTCCAGTAAAAGGTCTGAGGCCTGTCCTTCTTGTCAAATGCAAACATCTTCTGGATGGAATCAAGCCCGATGTATTGGTGGATGGAAGGTGTGCTTCCGGTATCGACAAAATCGCCGGCAAAGTAATAGCGCTTGGACTGATCTTGCTGCAGCAGGGTCACTGCAGGAAAGGACTCAGGAATTGCATGTTCGTTCAATAATTCCTTCCCTTCCTGAGTCAGATCCATTTGATAGTCTCCCAAAACCTCAGCAGACGTGCTTTGAATAATATCAAACCAATAACCGTAGGCAGGGGAATCCTTTATTCCGAATAGGTCCCGGCCTTTTTCACTGTATTCGATCCATAGCCCTTTTCCTTTAAAATGTTCCTTCTCTTCGAGAATGAAGAGACTGCCATCTTCATGGGAGAAAACGAATCCAGGACCGGAAAAAGTCCAGGCGGAGAATTGGGATTGGTATGAGTCAATGATCCAATTAGGGATCTCCGGACTTTCATTGGGATCAAGCTCATTAAAGTATCTCCCTGTCCATCCCGACCACTCAATGCCAAGGAGGTCATACATAGCTTTCTTGGCTTTTTCTTCAGTTGGGCTCGCCAGGGTGTTGAATTCAGTTATAAGAGTTGACCCCTTTTCTTTTAGTGCTTTATCTATCTGGTAAACTTCATCCTGAGTCAGACCGCCATATATAGGGTCATTGCCTCGCTCAGAGTTTTCTGCCTGGTCAGGATAAACTCCATAGGTATCAGCAATATAGATGAGGTCTGGATTTACAGAAGATAGATCCAATTCTTTGATTTTTTTATCTTTTGCGCCTTCTGGATGCCATCCTGCATAATCAGTCAGCTTGTAGGAATTGCTGTCTTCAGGATCGACAATTTTCCAATGGTTAAGCAGCCAGGTCAGGCCGCTGTGTTCTCTGTAGTCGTCTTCAGGAACAGTTTTATCCAGTATGACGACGCTTAGAGGGGTTTCTGTTTTGAACAGCCATAGAAAGTAGGGGATAGCAGGGATGAGCAGCAACAGAAACCAAAGATATTTTTTATTCATTTCATCACCCAATGTTTAGTAGTTTATGAATTGATTTTATCCCAATCTGTAAAAATGTAAATAGCTTGATAGGTTAGCAGATTATTCCTGAAAAAAACCGGCAGATATACTGCCGGTTCTCGAGAATTTTAAGAATTGGGAGGATTGTTCAACGAAAAAAGCAGCCGATAGTCGTCAGGGCTTTGTACGAGATCCTGCAGTGTATATTGGTCCAGGACGTTTAAGTAGGCATCCAATGCCTTTGCAAGTACGTGTTTCAGCCCGCATACAGGTGTGATGATACAAGTGTTGTGTTCAGAAGAAAAACATTCCACTAAGTGGAAATCATCCTCTGTTTTTCTGACAAGTGCTCCTATATTAATTTCACCGGGGGATTTGGCTAGCCTTATACCGCCATTTCTCCCGCGGATTGTTTCGATGACTCCCATTTTTCCAAGTTCATGTGTTACCTTCATCAAATGATTTTTGGAAATCTGATAGGAATCGGCAATTTCTTTGATATTGGCAAGCTCGTCCTTTTTTCTGGATGCGAGATAGATCAGGACGCGCAATGAGTAATCGGTATATAACGTTAATTTCAATTGCTTCACCTTCATTGGGGCAGCCGGATAGAACTTTCAGAGATGGGCTCCCGGGATATCTACATTATACAATCTTACAGGCAGGGCTGTCTAAATGTGTCCATTTTTTTAAAGATGTATTTTAAATATTGCTTTAAGGATCTTTTAGGTCTACGATAAAGATGTATTCAAAATATATCTTTGAGGAGCGATTACATGTTAGCTCAAAAAACAATCGACATCATTAAATCAACAGCCCCGGTTTTGGAAGTGAAGGGAACTGAAATTACAACTGTATTTTATAAAAAAATGTTTACAAATCATCCCGAACTATTAAACATCTTTAACCATGTCAATCAAAAGAAAGGGCGCCAGCAGACAGCTCTTGCCAATACGGTTTATGCAGCGGCCCAAAATATTGACCGCCTGGAAGCCTTGCTGCCGGCAGTAAAACAGATTGCACACAAGCACCGCAGTCTAGGGATCAAGCCTGAACAGTATCCAATTGTGGGTGAGCACCTGTTAATGGCGATTAAAGAAGTGCTTGGGGATGCAGCGACCGATGAAATTCTTGAAGCCTGGGGTGAAGCCTACGGAGTCATCGCTCAAGTCTTTATTGATGTGGAGGAGGGCATGTACCAGGATGCCGAGTCACAAAATGCAGGCTGGAGGGACTTTAAGGATTTCACTGTGGTAAAGAAAGAGGAAGAAAGCTCTTTGATCACTTCCTTCTACCTAAAACCGAACGATGGACAGAAGGTACCGGCCTATCTGCCGGGTCAATACATCACCATCCGTCTAGGCATACCAGGCGAAGAATATCTCTTCAACCGCCAGTACAGCTTATCGTCAGCTCCTAACGAAGACTACTTCCGGATTTCAGTGAAGCGTGAAGCGGAACAGTCTCCCGAGGGAAAAGTATCAAACTATCTTCACGATAAGGTTAATGAGGGGGATGTGGTTGAGGTCAGTGCGCCAGCTGGTGATTTCCACCTTGATACAGAAGACCATACACCTGTCACATTGATTAGCGGCGGTGTTGGTATTACACCAATGTTCAGTATGCTTGAGACCATTGCGGACAATAATCCATCAAGGCCAACGATATTTGTCCATGCCAGCCGCAATGAGGAAGTCCATGCATTTAAAGATGACGTCACAGAACTGGTTAATGCGATGGAGAATGGAAATGCTTTCTTTGTTTATGAAAAACCAATCGACCCGCAAACGATTTGTGATCACCAAGGATACATTAACACGGCTGTTCTCGAAAGACTCGTCGATAGAGACAGTGTGTGCTATGTATGCGGACCTGCTCCATTTATGAAAGCGGTGGTCTCTTCCTTGATGTCCATTGGCATCCCGGAAGGCAAAATCCGTTATGAGTTCTTTGGTCCTGCCATGAAATTTGAACTTCAGGAAGCATAAGAGCTTGAAACACCCAGGGATTTGATTCCCTGGGTGTTTTTTTGAAAATAGTAAAAAGGAGAACCAGCAAGTACTGGTTCCCCCTGGCTAAGAATCAATCCCCATCTACACGGTTTTTGAAAGCTTCCTGTGTAACGATATATTCTTCGTCTTCAATTTTTTCTTTCGTATGTTTTTCAGTCAGTGAGTCTGAAGGATAGTTTCCCGGATGGCCTTTCTTTTTGTGCTGAAAAGATTTACCTCTGCTCATGATCGACACCCCTTTCCATTGTACCTGTGATTAGTTTTTCCACGACAGTCAAAATTATTAAAAGCTGTTTAGGTTGAAGCAAATTTCAAAAAATTGACTTATATGTAAGGGGGAAGGTAAGGAGATGAAGGATATAATAGAAGGACATAGTAACCAATGAATTATGAGGAGGGGATCCAGATGGACTTATTTACAATACTTTCTGAACAGAATATCAAGAAAGCATATGAAGACGGAGAATTCGACCGTTTGCCAGGATTCGGAAAGCCCCTGAAATTAGAAGACGACTCAAGTATCCCGGAAGAACTCCGCATGGCGCACCGTATTATGAAAAATGCTGGTTTTTCAACTGAAGAAAATGCCCTGAGAAAAGAAATGCTCCGCATTGAAGATATGATCAGGGATTGTGAGGACCAGCTCGAAAAAGAAGGCCTTAAAAAGGACCTTAATGAAAAACTTCTGAAGTTTAATGGGCTGATGTCCAAAAAGAGAATCAACACAAATAGTTCCGTTTTCAAGAACTATGAACATAAAATAGAGAAAAAATTGTTATAAACTAAACGAGCATCCGCTTTAAATAGGGATGCTCGTTTTTATTACTGCTTATCTATATTGGCTTGTATCTTTTCTGCACTTTTTACAGTTTCATTTACATAACCCGCAATCGTGTTGGTGTCGTCATTCAAAGTTTCAATAGTGGCGCTGACTTCTTCAAGTCCTGCAGATGCCTCTTCAATGACGGCAGCAAGTTCTTTAGTGGAAAGTTCCGCATGGACAGTCTGCTGTTTAACAGAGTTCGAATTATCCGCCAGGGTATGGAATTCAGTCTGTAGCAGCTGAAGTTTGGATCTTAACTCTTTGAATGAACTGCTCACATCTTCGACGGCTTGAACGTTGTCTGACATTTTGCTGCTGCTCAAATTCATTTTTTGGAGTGCGGTAGAGTTTGCCTGATTGACTGAAGCAAGGTTTTCGTTGATACGTGCTGCGGTATTGCTGGTCATTTCAGCAAGCTTTCTGATTTCCTCTGCTACAACAGAAAATCCCCGCCCTGCTTCACCCGCTCTCGCAGCTTCAATAGAGGCATTGAGTGCAAGCAGGTTTGTTTGCTCCGTTATCCCCTGAATTGTGCCGATGAAACTATTTGTTTCTTCAATTTTATTTGTTAGTTCAGTGAATGTTATACTCAGCTCATCAATGAAAGTGTTTAACTCATTCATATTAAGCTGAAGCTCATCTGCTTTTCCGGTTCCATTGATGGCCGTATTGCTGGCTTCTTCAGAATGCTGGAAAAGCACTTCTGCCATTGAGGCCATCCCTTCCATTTTTCTCATCGTTGTCTCCGAAATAGATGCGATACTATTGATTTGATCGCTCTGCATCTGGCTGCCTGCAGAAATTTCCTGGAGAGCGGCTTTCATTTCATTGTGAGATATCAAATGATGCTGGATTTGATCATTAACCTTCTTGATACTCTGGAATATCGTTCCCAGTTCAGCTTCCAGAAGCACTTTTTGGTTCTCTTTTTTTAGGCTCTCTTCCTCTGCGTCAGCGATGAGCATTTGAAGCTGTGCAAACTGGTTGGTGTTAAGCTTTACCACTATGAATAACAGGATTCCGAGCATTATGTATACCAAGACACCGGGAACAAAAATGGAATCAATCTCGCCGGCACCCTTAAAGAATAGTTTATTCAGGATAAAGAGGACAAAGCCTGCCCCATACCCGATGGCAAAAAGCGACAGTTTAAAATGCAATGCAGAAATAACTGCAAGGAAAAGCAGAATGATAAGATTGTTGCCGGAACCTCCATTGATAAAAATATCGGCTCCGATAATTAAGTAAATTACCGGGATGGTAAAGAGGGGAAACAACTGATATTTTTTTAAGCCCACTTGAAAAATAAGAAAGAAAACAATCATGGCCGCAAGCTGTGCGGAGTACAGCATGGTCTCAATCAGTGGGTTATGATTGAACAGGGTATAGGATATGGCAGCCAGTAAGGAAGCGGAATACAAAATAAGCATCAGGATATTCTTCCTTTTTAAATCCTCCAGTTTCAGATCCTCAATGGTCATTTTTTGTCTCTCCTGTCGAATGTAGTAGTCTTTTCTACTAATTTCATCGGTATATTTCACCATTTTTCAATAGCATAATTGGAAAATTTTAAAAAATACTATCAAATTCCCGAAACCGACTTTAAATAGTAAATCTTTGAAAAGCGAAAATTGTCCTTCAATTTTTTCGGCAACTTCCGATATAAATAGTAAGAAAAAAAGTATAGGGTGAATTCTATGGATAAAACATCGTTAATTGGAGTCGTATTGGGAGTTGTGGCTGTTGGTGTCGGAATGGTGCTGAAGGGTGTTCCTGTAGACAGGCTGCTTAACCTGCCAGCAATTTTAATAATTATCTTCGGTACAATAGGAGCGGTAACCATCGCCTTCCCGACTTCTGAAATAAAAAGGGTACCGAAACTATTCGGTATCATCTTTAAGGAAAGCAAGCTGCAGGAACCTAAAAAACTTATTACTATGTTCTCTGAATGGGCAGACCTTGCACGAAGAGAGGGATTGCTGGCATTAGAAGCAAGAACTAATGAAATTGAAGACCCTTTCTTGAAAAATGGCATGGGGCTTGCGGTTGATGGGCAGTCTGCCGACTATATCCGTGATGTTTTGAATGAGGAAATCGACGCTATGGAGGAAAGGCATCAAGCAGGTGCTTTGATTTTCACCCAGGCAGGTACTTACGCTCCAACTTTGGGAGTGCTTGGAGCCGTAGTCGGATTAATCGCAGCATTAGGACATATGGAGGATATAGCTTTGCTCGGTGAAGCAATATCAGCTGCATTCGTTGCCACCCTGCTGGGGATTTTTACAGGCTATGTTCTGTGGCATCCATTTGCCAACAAACTGAAGCGTAAATCGAAGGAAGAAGTTAAACAAAAAGTGATGATGATAGAGGGAATCCTCTCCATCATTGAAGGTGAAGCTCCACGAGTGATAGAGCAGAAACTGGCCTCGTATCTGCCTGCCAGTGAAAGGAAACGAATAACAGATGAGGAAGTGGTCACTGATGGCGCGGCGGCGTAAAAAACATGACCACGAAGAACATGTAGATGAATCCTGGTTAATTCCTTATGCGGATATTCTCACATTATTGTTGGCCCTTTTTATTGTGCTTTTCGCATCAAGCAGTATTGATGTGAAAAAGTTTCAGTTAATGTCCAGTGCTTTTAATGAAATTTTTGTAGGCGGCCCCGGTGTAATGGATTATCCTTCCCCTGTACCTGAATCAGAAGCTGATCTTGGAGATGACAAGCAAGTTCAAGAGCAAAAGCTTTTAACAGTGGATGAAATCGAGGCAGCCAAAAAGAAGGACAGGCAGGAATTAGAAGAACTGCAGAAAAGGGTGGACGGCTACATTGCCGCGAATGAACTGCAAAAGCAGTTTGCAACGGAATTAACTTCCGAAGGCCTGCTCCTGACTATCAGGGATAATGTGCTGTTTCAGTCTGGATCGGCTGTGGTGGGTGCAAAAGACCAAGGGGTGGCAAGAGAATTATCGGGATTATTGGAAATGGATACACCGCGAAGTGTCATAATCAGCGGCCATACCGACGATGTTCCGATCAGCAATGCGAACTATGAGTCAAACTGGGAACTCAGCGTCATGAGGGCTGTCAATTTCATGAAGATCATTTTGAAAAATCAAAACCTCGACCCGCGTTGGTTCAGTGCCAAAGGCTTCGGGGAATTTAAACCGTTAGCAAGCAACGATACAAGTGAAGGAAGAGCCGAGAATAGAAGGGTAGAAGTGTTGATTTTACCGAGGATGATGCAATAGAGAAAGGCACCTGTAACCAGCGGGTGTCTTTTTTTTGTGAGGAATCACCCGAATTCTAAATATTGGAAAGTTTAGAAACGGAATGGCAAGGGTATCTACTATTAGAATTTTTACAGGGGGTTTAGCAGATTGGATGGATTTTTGGAAGCAGTAGGAGCGGTCTCGGCATGGCTTTGGGGACCACCGGTAATCATCATTTTAGCAGGTACGGGTATTTACCTGACCTTATTATTGAAATTTGTGCAATTCCGGTATCCGGTTTACATATTTAAGCAGACATTAGGAAGTATCTTCAAGAAACCGAAAGGGGAAGGGACGGTCACACCTTTGCAGGCATTGACATCCGCCCTTTCCTCCACAATCGGTGCAGCTAACATTGTGGGTGTACCGGCTGCCATCATGTTTGGGGGACCCGGCGCTTTGTTCTGGATGTGGGTTATTGCCCTGATAGGGATGGCACTTAAGTTCTCTGAAAGTGTACTCGCAGTGAGGTACCGGGAGAAGAATGAGAAAGGCGAATTTGTCGGCGGGCCGATGTACTACATGAAAAACGGCTTGAATATGAAGTGGCTGGGCGTCTGGTTTGCCTTTGCACTAATGATTGAATTGATTCCGAGTATCATGGTCCAAGGGAATGCAGTTGCCTCTACTGTTCAAGAATCGTTTGATGTAGACGGCATGTATACTGGTATTGCGATTGCGTTGGTTGTTTCATTAATTGTATTCGGCGGGATAAAAAGAATCGGGAGAGTAACTGAAATGTTTGTTCCTTTCATGGCGATACTTTATGTTGGAGCATGTTTAGTCATCCTGTTTATGAATCTCGAAAAACTGCCAAATGTGTTGAATTTGATATTTACCCATGCATTTCAGCCAATGTCTGCAATGGGAGGATTTGCCGGAGTTGCAGTGGCTGAGACGGTCAGGTGGGGGTTTGCAAGAGGACTCTATTCAAATGAAGCTGGTCTTGGAACCGCGCCGATTGCCCATGCTGCAGCTACGACCGACCATCCTGTCAGGCAAGGGCTTTGGGCTATTATCGGTATTGTGATCGATACATTGATTGTGTGTACGGCAACAGGATTCGTCGTCATTTCATCGGGCGTATGGACTGCAGAAGGGGCACTCGATAATCCGTCAGCACTAACTACGCAAGCATTTGAGAATTATCTCGGAAATACAGGAAGCCTGATTGTGACGATTTCATTGATCTTTTTCGTTTTATCAACAATTGTCGTGATCATTTTTTACGGGGCGAAACAAGCCGAATTCTTATTTGGTCTAAAGGCGGCTTTGGCCATTAAATTCATTTATATTGCAGCCATAGTCCTGGGTTCTGTTGGTGCAGCGCAAGTCATTTGGCAATTCCTTGACTTAGCCCTCGTCGCCATATTGGTTCCAAATATTTTAGCTGTCTTGCTGTTGAGCAAGGAAGTGAGAAGGCTGACCAAGGAATTCTTTACTTCTGAACATTATTACCTTAAAGATGTAGGCAGGAAATAATATATAATGAGTGGCTGCTGTATTCACGTACAGCAGCCGTTTTTTTGTTTTATCTACAAAAAAATCCACTTGCGTGCAACAAGTCGGCATGTATCCTTATTTTCCGGGAAATAATTCAACAAATATTTACCATATTTTTACGCTCTGGATGGCTATGTATTCCGCACATCCGCTTGTTTCAAAAGAGAGAAAAAAGGATAAATACCGGTAAAAGGCGGTGATAGAATTGAAAACTGATGTATTTATATCAGGAGGAGGAATCGGCGGACTGACTCTCGCTCTTAAACTTGCGAAGTGCAATATTGATGTGACAGTGATTGAACGTCTGCCCGGACCGACGCCTGTATATAAAGGGGAACTCCTGCAGCCTAAGAGCCTGGGGATTTTTGACGATTTAGGCTTGTTGGATGAAGTGAAAGCGAATGGACATGTAATTGATGAGTTGAATCTTGTGGAAATAGATAAGAATTCCGGAACGGCTGATGAGTCAAATATGAAATATAATGTGGTCCCAAGTAAATATTCCTATTCCTTGATGATCCATCATGAGAAATTAAAGGAGATCATCAGAGACGCAGCCATGGAATTCCCTTCTTTTCATTATAAATCGAACAGCAGCTGCAAAGGATTTTCAGACGGAAAGGCTGTGGTGGAGGACAGGAAAGAGAAGAAGGAAGAGCTATACGAGAGTTCGTTCTTTATAGGTGCAGAGGGACGGGTATCGGTGACCAGGCAGGAAATGGGAATTGAGAAAGAAGAAAATGAGTACAATCATCACTTTCTTACAGTGACTTTTCCGCGCCCACCTTCTTTTACAGAAGGGAAAATCATTTCGACGTTTGACCGGTTTCTGGGACTGTTCCCGCTGCCTAATAATGAAGTGCGTTCGGTTTACCTCATTCCGGCAGGAGAATACAAGGAAATCAGGAAAAAGCCGATTGAGTATTTTCATGATCTATATATTGAATTATGTCCGGAGATGGATGGGTATGTGAACCAGATCGACAGCTGGAAAACCATCCAGTTGATGGTGCCGGTCGCCTATCACACGGATCATTATATAAAAGATAATAAAGCATTGATTGGTGATGCAGTCCATACTGTCCATCCCATGGCCGGTGAAGGGATGAATATGGCGATCCAAGACGGTGATGTGTTAGGTGAGCTTCTATGTGATATGTTCGCTAAAGATAAACTTAACGAAGAAAACCTGAAATGGTTCCCGCATGTCCGAAGGGAAAGGGTCAAAAATCAAATGAAATTGAGCCATCTCTCTGCACTTGCCTACTCGTATCCGTATAAGTCGGTCGGCAAACTGAGAAAAAGAAGCCTGAAGCGAATCGAACAGGATCCAGTTCTCCATTTTAAACAAATGCTGAATATCTCGGGACTGGGGATGTGGCAGGACACAGTAAAAGACCGTATGATCCAAGGAGGCTTGCTTCCAAAACGGAGTACACCCCTGACGACTGAAGAGAAAGCAGAAAAGCTATTCACCGAAAGAGAAGATTATCCGTGGAAATGGAAGGAGCAATTAGTATGATAAGAGAGTATATAAGGGTTTGGCGGGCTAGGGGATGGATGAAGAAGAATATGCCTTTTCTGATCAGCTGGCATGCTTATGTAGGATATGAACTGGACTTGTTCAAGTCCTTCAAGAAACCGGTCTCAATCAGTGAGGTGGCAGCTGAAAGGGAACTAGAGTATGATCTCCTAAAACAATGGGTCGAGGTAGGGATAATCCTGAAACATTTTAAAAGGGTATCTGCCGAGAAAGTCAAAACGATAAAAAAATGGAAGCTGCCAAAGTCAAAATCCAATCGATTTTCTTCAGGCATCATCTTGAAGGAAATGATGGAACTTCACATTCCTTCGCTGCTGGCCTATCCGGAACTACTCAGAAATCAAAGCAAGCAGCATTTTGACTCGGATGTCCATGGCCCGACCGTGGCAAAGACCTCAACACTATTGGAACAGCTCGCATATCCAAAAGTAGAGAAAGTGATGAAAAAGTATAAAGTTGATTCCGTTTTGGATGTCGGCTGTGGAGAAGCAGGATATTTACGCAAACTGGCAAAAAAATTCCCCGATAAAAAAATGGTCGGAGTGGAAGTGAATGAGGAAGTTGCCAATAATGCAAGGGAAGTTGTTGAAGAACATGACAACATTGAAATCTTAAATAAAGATATTAATGAGTATCAGCCTCAGGATCAATATAAGCTGGTGATGGCGAATAACCTCCTTCACTATATTGAACCGCAAGAAAGGGCAGGTTTCTTTCAGACTGCTGCAAAGTGGATCGAGAAAAACGGTGCGCTTTCCATAATCACCCCGCTCCAGAAACCAAAGCATGGAAAAGAATTCTCAAGTGCCTTTAACAGCTTCTTCATGACCTTTGATAATCTCTACCCGGTGCCAACTGAAAAGGACCTGAAAAGCTTTGCCAAGAAATCGGGATTGAAAATGGATACCATAGACCCGGTCGTCAAAGAAGGCGGCTGGTATATAGCTGTTTTTAAAAAGTGAAGAACAGGTGAATTTTTACAGGGAGAATATTTTTCCAATATTTTGTTACGCTCATCAGGTTTCTCAAAATCGTAAGCGGGAATTAATGAAATGTAGAAAAAATGCTATAAAGGAGAGGTTGCAAATGGCTAAGATTGCATGCTTAGTAACAGATATGTTTGAAGATGTAGAGTACACCAAACCTGCAGATGCATTTAAGGATGAAGGGCACACAGTCGTCACCATTGAAAAAGAATCAGGCAAGACGGTAGAAGGCAAGCAGGGGGAAGCAAAAGTATCGATTGATGAAAGTATCGATAATGTAAATCCTGAAGACTTCGATGCCTTATTCCTTCCTGGAGGATTCTCTCCTGATCAGCTCCGCGCTGATGAACGATTCGTCAAATTTGCGAAAAGCTTTATGGAAAGTGACAAACCAGTTCTGGCAATCTGCCATGGACCACAGCTTCTGTTGACAGCGAAAACATTGGAAAACAGAGATGCTACTGGTTTTAAATCCATTAAAGTCGATATGGAATATGCCGGTGCAAACTACAAGGATCAAGAAGTAGTGGTTTGCAAAGATCAGCTTGTAACAAGCCGTAATCCAGATGACATTCCGGCTTTCGTCCGTGAATCACTTAAGCTGTTAAAAAATGCATCCTAGTAGATAGTAAATAAAGGACCGCCAATTCCCGGCGGTCCTTTTGATTGTGCTGATGTCTATTACTGCTTTCTCAGGTTTCCAAGCTCTTCAACGATCGCTTGCATCTCACTTGGACTGAAGTGGTTTTTACGATCAACCATTTCGTAAATATCTCTAAGTTCTTCATACATTTCACCATCGAAATGAGAAGGTTTGATGGCACCGACATTGACCACCCTTAATTTCTCTTTGATTTTTTCAATCATGAATTCTACGTTTTCTGGTGATTTTTGTGAAAGATCCATGGTTTCATCCATCCTTTATTATACTTTAATCATTAGTAACATCTTTTCATTATTGAGGAGGGATGTCAACTTGAAACCGCTATGCGCAGGGGAATCAGAGCCTGTTGATATGTTTGAGAAATGATAGGAATGGATAAATAATACTATTGTTTAACCCCATCGAAAGTATAAGTTATGCATGTCTCCCTTCAGGACTAATGACAAGTCTCTTTTTTATCTAGAAAAAAGAACTATAGCAGCAAAAGCAAAGGACATTTAAACTATGCTTTCATTAAAAACTAAAAAAATCCCTTTGCTTTTATAGTTATTTTTTCGAAGGTTGATTGGAGTGGAAGGTGTGTGACCTCCTGCGGGACTAGCGGGACAGGTGAGACCCCGCAGGCGAAGCCGAGGAGGCTCAACGCCCGCCCCGCGGAGTCGCACACCTGGAGCGGAAATCAACAAAATTATTCCAATTGCAACAATCTGTACGAAAAGAGCCTTTTAAAAAAGGGAAAAACACTCTTGAAAAAGAAGTAGAAGGTAAGAAGTGTTTTGCGCCTTAGTGTTTGTACTGCTCTTTTGCATCAATGTATGATTAAACAAACAAAACAGGTGCAAGCTAACAACATTAATGTAACGGAGGATGAATATGGGAACGAAGAGATTTATCAAAGGTTTGGTTTTTGGAGCGATGGCCGGCGGGTTCATCACACTGCTGAATAAAGAGACGCGGGAAGACGTGATGAATAGTACAAAAAAGGGCAGCGAGTTTATTGGACGGTATGCCCGCGACCCTCAATTGCTGGTGGCATCCACTAAAGAAGTATATGAAAAGGTCAGGGAGACCGCCCAGCAAATCGGAGAGGATATGGAATTCATCAATCAAAAGGTAGAAGAAATCAAAGAACTCTCTCCTCAAGTAAAGGATTTAATTGAAGATACGAAAGAGACGATCCATTCATCCTCTGAATCCTATAAAGAGGTCTTTACTGAGGAGGATCATCATTCCGCCAGCACACGAGTGGAGTAATACAGCAGAACAAGAGGTGAAAGGATGACGAAGAGGAGTAAAACTGGAGGAATAAAGGGCTTCGGTAAGAAGTTATTTCAAAAGATATCTGATGGAGATGTAACAGGACTGGCAGCACAGCTGGCTTATTTTTTCCTACTATCACTTTTTCCATTATTGATCTTCATGGTAACCTTGCTTCCTTATCTGCCTTTTGCACAGGAAGACATACTAAACGTTATCAGGGATTTCGCACCAGGTGAAACGATGGAGATGATTCAGTCGACGATTAATGAAATCATGTCAAATCGCAATACAGGCTTGTTATCATTCAGTATCATCGCGACTATCTGGTCTGCATCCAATGGGATGAATGCCATTGTAAGATCATTGAATGATGCGTATGAAGTGGAGGAGACCAGGTCTTTTATTGTAACAAGGCTTATGTCAATCGTGCTGACCATTGCCATGATATTTGTTTTTATTATTGCCTTACTGCTGCCGGTATTCGGACGGCAGATAGGATTGTTCCTATTTTCCCAATTTGGCTTCTCGGATCAATTCCTGACCATTTGGGGCGCAATCAGATGGGCAATCTCGCCAATTATTTTGTTTGTCGTGTTTGTGGGTCTTTATTTTATTGCACCAAGTAAAAAAATAAAGTGCTTAAGTGCGGTCCCAGGTGCTGTATTTGCTACATTAGGCTGGGTAGGCGCCTCACTGGCGTTCTCTTATTATGTAAGCAATTTTGGGAATTACTCCGCTACTTATGGAAGCATCGGGGGAATCATTGTCCTGATGATCTGGTTCTATCTGACAGGCATCATCATCATGATAGGCGGCCATATCAATGCCATCATGAATGTGAAGAATTCAAGGGATTGCAAATAACATAAAAAAAGAGTTTACCGACATTTACCGGTAAACTCTTTTTTCCGTTTGAACAGACTATTTAGAAGAGGCTCTTTAATAAAATGGCCTTGAACATCAAAGGGAGGAATAGACGATGACAAAACATACAAAAAAAGACGGCGGTACTAAGCAAAACAGCAAACAAAAATCAAAGAACAAAACATCCGGTTCTGCTAACGGACAAAACGGATATCACTAGGAATTGAAAAAGGGTTTCCAGCCGGGAAACCCTTTTTTATATCAGGAGCGCAGTAATCTTAAACCATTTAAAATAACCAGTATAGTGCTTCCTTCATGACCGATTACTCCAAGAGGAAGGTCAAGGATTTGCAGGAAGTTAGAGGCAATCAGGACAAAGATGACAGACAGTGAAAAAATGATATTTTGTTTCACAATCCGCTGCATCTTCCTGGATAGCCGAACAGCATCAGCAATCCTGTTCAAATCATTTTTCATGAGGACTATGTCGGCTGTTTCCAGGGCAACATCTGTACCTTCTCCCATGGCAATCCCTACATCTGCTGTTGCTAAAGCAGGGGCATCATTAATTCCATCACCCACCATGGCAACCGTTCCATATTGATCCGTCAGCTTTTTAAGTTCTGTAACTTTTGTTTCAGGGAGACACTTTGCGATAAAATGATCTACATCCGCTTCAGAAGCAATTGCTTTTGCGGTGTCGTCACTGTCACCTGTCAGCATTATGGTGAAGAGTCCTTCTGTTCGCAAGGACTTTAACGCTTGCTTGGTTTCTTCACGGATAACATCTTTTAACGCGATCAGCGCAGCAATTCCATTTTCATTTGCTACAAAGACTGTTGTCTTTCCTTCTGAAGCCAATTGCTCAGCCTTCCCGCCGGCAAATTCAGCTGCCTTATCAATACCGACAAACTCAGCTTTGCCGACTTTCCATTCCTTCCCATCAATGACAGCCTTTAACCCCCATCCTGACACATCTTCTACTGATTGAGGTTCTAACAAGTGAAGGTCAGGTTCGATTCTTTTAGTGTGTTTTACAATTGCCTGGGCGAGTGGGTGGTTAGACTGGTTTTCAATCGCGGCAGTAATACCTAAAACATCACGTTCAGAGATGGTGCCGTCTGTAATGACATCTGTCACTTGGGGATTTCCTTTGGTGAGCGTTCCAGTCTTATCAAAGGCAATAGCCTGAAGATTGCTGAGATTTTCAAGATGCATGCCGCCTTTGAAAAGTATTCCGCTCCTTGCACCGTTTGAGATGGCCGATAGAGTTGCCGGCATTATAGAGGCAACCAGCGCGCATGGGGATGCGACTACCAGGAGGACCATTGCCCGGTAGAATGTTTCGGTCCAGCTCCATCCTAGAAGGTAATGCGGCAGGAACATCATCAGAAGAACTACTGCCAATACAATTTTTACGTAAGTTCCTTCAAATTTTTCAATGAAAAGCTGAGACGGGGACTTCTCGCTTTGAGCTGAATGAACGAGATCAATGATTTTTTGAAAAAGTGTTTCACTGCTTGGCTTAGTGATTTCAACTGTGATGGCCCCGTTCAAATTCACTGTCCCGGCGAACACTTCATTTTCAACAGATTTACTGACCGGCAGCGACTCCCCCGAAATGGCTGCTTCGTCAATAGTGGTGGCACCCTTTATAATCAGGCCGTCGGAGGGGACTCTTTCCCCCGGCTTGATGAGGATGTGATCACCAATGGAAAGCTCTGAAACGTGGACCAGTTCCTCCACACCCTTGGTTACCCTCAAAGCTTCTTCCGGCTGCAGGTCCATCAGGGAAGAAATTTCCCGCTGGCTTTTATTCAGGGTGTACGTTTCCAGTGCACCGCTGATCGCAAAAATGAAAATTAGGATGGCGCCTTCGGTCCAATATCCAATGATGGCAGAGCCGATAGCTGCAAATACCATCAGCATTTCTACATTTAATTCCCGGTTTTCAATCGTTTCTTCAATTCCTTCCTTCGCTTTGGCAAATCCGCCGATGACGAATGCCAGCAGATAGAAGGTGATCGACAATGAAGAGGAATCATTTGCTGTCAGCCAGCCCATCAAGATGAAGACACCGCTTATGAGTGCAGCGATTAATTCGGCGTGCGGCTTAATTTTATCAAGATAAGTATGTGATGAGGTTTCGGCAGGTTCACTTACAGACATTGTCTTTGCATGTGAGCTCATATTCTCTACTCCTTTAAGGTTAATTGATAACAATAATCAGCTTCATTTCCCCAATAAAACGACGAAAGCTGCCACCTTTTGCAGGTGACAGCTGTAATGCCTAGAAAAAACAGAATTTTCGTATTTGATTGTTTAAATTATTTTACCATACAGTTTATGCTTTTGGAAGCAGGAAGTGACGGTTATTTCCGGCCAGCTGTTTGTAGGGGGCTTTTTTCTTTCCCATAGAACATGATGACCAGGAAGATGATTAAAAGAGTGAAACTAATAATCATGAAGAAACTGACGTTTTCAAATAACTCAATGAACATTCCACCGGTATACGGTCCAGCCAGGCTGCCAATGCTGAAGGCCACTCCGCACAGCAAATTTCCTGTCGGCAGGTATTTACTTGGCATCAAATCTGTCATATAGCTGATCCCAAGAGAGAAGGTGGACCCCACAACCATGCCTGCGATGAAAAGAGTCACAGTCAGTGCAGGCATTAGATCTTCAAGGAAACTCGCTGCGGTAAAACTGATAAAACCGAGTAATAGAATGGTGAGAAGCACCTTGCGCCTTCCATATTTGTCACTCAGAATCCCCAGTGGAAGCTGGAAGACGATCCCCCCAATGGCGAACGACGTCAAGAGTATCGACACACTGGTGACGTCAATACCATTCCTTAGCCCGTAAACCGGGAAACTGCCGTTAAGCGATGCTTCAAGAAATCCATATCCCAAAGGCGGCAGGAAAGCAACCCAGCCATATTTAGTTGCTTGCTTAAAGCGGGACATGGTGCTCCGGAAAGAGCTGACCTCCATTGACTGTTCAGGATATTCATTTTTTAAAACAAAAAGGAATACCCATGCTGCAAGACATAATAAGGAAGAGAGAATGAACGGCAGCGATTCATTTACTTCTACTAAAGGTGTCATTAAAGGGCCGACCGCAAAACCCACACCAAAAAACAGTCCGTAAAGGGAAATATTCCTTCCCCTCTTGTTTTCCGGGGAAAATGAGGTGATCCAAGTCTGTGTTCCAAAATGGAGAGCATGGTCACCAATGCCGATCAACATCCTGAGTGCAAACCAGAACCAGAATGACTTCCAGAGAGGAAAGAAAATGAGTGAGAGAATGACAAGCAAACCTCCACCGATAATGATAGGCTTATATCCGAACTTCCTTAGCGGGTCTTCCATAAAGGGAGAGATCAACAGTATCCCGATATAGAGTCCCGCAGCATTCAGGCCGTTATGGGAGGAAGAAAGCCCGTCCCCTTCAAATATGACAGCGATAAGTGGAAGAAGCATGCCTTGAGAAAAGCCCGATATAGCGACAATGCTGATCAACACCCAAAAACGGAATTTCATTTGTTTATCCATGTATCTATCTCCCGACGATTTATTTCCTTTACGATGGTATCGTCATTTCAAAACATTGGCAAGATAAAAGATTATGGAGTACACTTTTCTACAGAATATAAGAAGGAGTGATCGTTGTGGAATTCAAAATGAAGGAAGGCGGGTTTGTTACAGACCTTCCTTATGGCCAATTAGACATTTCGGGTAATGAAGAACATGGTTTTCGCCCTTATCAGCTGATGGTATCATCCATTGCAGTATGCAGTGGTGGGGTGTTGAGGAAAATACTGGAGAAGCAGCGAATCAGCTTCGAGGATATTTCTATTAAGGTAGATGTAACCAGGAATGAAGAGAAGGCGAATAGAATCGAGAAAGTCGCTTTGCATTTCACAATTACAGGAGAAAATCTGAAAGAAGAGAAAATCCAAAAAGCGATGGAACTGACCAGAAAAAACTGTTCGATGGTCCAGTCAGTGACCGGAAGCATCGACATCGAAGAAACCTTTGAAATAAAGGCCAACTGAATTTAGCACTTTAAAGCACTAAGGGGGACTGTCCCCCTTAGTGCTTTAAAGTATTACAGAATATAAAAAGACCGCGGGGGTCACCCGCGGTAATTCTTGTAATAGATCAGAGGCTTAATTCCTGTGGTTCTTTTCCTACTCTTTCATAGTAAAGGATCGTTTTGGGAGTAAGCCGGAGAAGCATATATTCCGGATCATCGGGAGCTGTAATCCAAGGTTTGAGATGATCATTCCAGAATTTTTCCTTCAGTTCTTCTGATTTTTCAATTTCAGCAGATGCCTCAATTTCCACATAATGCTCATGGCTGCTGTCTCTATCATAGCCAAGGAGGATATGGACATGAGGATTCTGGGCAATATCCTCGGCCTTATGGGCATGCTGGTTGGTGGCAGTGAATAAAGTCAGCTCTTCATTAAAAAACATCATGAAACGGGAATAGGGCTGATTATTTCTAATAGTGGCAAGGGTTCCAACTTTATGATTGGAGAATAATTCAATGACCTTTTCTTTTAATGTCTGGGACATAGTTTCAACCTCCTTTAAATGTACGATATTAATCTGTGTTATTGGAGATTTTTTTAACCAAACTTTTATATAGGCGTGAAAAAAACAAGGAGAAAGCTTTTCAGCTTTCTCCTTGTTTTTATTAGGGAATTTAGGGAATGAAAATCTGTTCTGCCGGTTGGACCGGCTGGTTATAACCAAATTATATAATGAAAATTGAATTTTGTGAATATTCAATTTTCATTATTAGAAATTTTTTTAAAATGATTGGATAACTACGAAAACAACGGAAAAACTAACTACAGAAAAAGCATAAGCAAGAAGGGAGTCTAACAGCATGAAAATTTTACGGATCGTACTTATGATGTTCTTCATTTCATCTATGATTCTGCCGGCAGCTTCGGCACAAGAGAAGGAAAATAAACAGCAGGCCCCAAAACAGGAAAAAGTCCAGAAGAAGGATGAGGAGAAAACAGCTGAGAAACCAGAGCCGAAACCAGCTGAACCGAAAGTTAAAATTCCTTCTTCCGTATTGAATATTGCCAAGGAAAATACGTATCCAAATCCTACACAGGATCTTCCTTATCTTCAACCAAGTGATTTAACAGCAGAGCTGATTGAAACTTCAAACGTCAAAATAGAAAATCCTAACCTTATCCGCATGTTCAATGAGTCGAGCATGAATAAATCACCCTTTGCCCTTGGATTGAGAGCCACTATTTATATGGGTGAATGGCCTTTGAATTATGAATCGACGGAAACAGCACCAAACTGGGAATATCAAAAGATAAATACCAATTACTTTGACAACAGAGGCGGAAATCAAAACTATCAAATCCATTATGTGCAGGAAGCGCAAAAAACGATTAAGGGCGGACTTACAGCAAAAGTGCCCCATTCTGATGATGTACAGAAGATGATGCTTTTAAAAGCAATGGAAAACTCAGATCTTCCGCTTTCCTTCCAAACCATTGTCGGGGCAGGAACGAAGAAAGATCATGTATATAATATAGCGCCCAAGCGACTCGGATACCTATATGGATACGCTCCTGCGGTGAATGAAAAAGGGAAAGTAACGTATGGAGAAGTATACCTGGTCATGAAGGGTTCAAAACGAACGATCGTCGTTAAAAATGTTACATCGCAGGGAATCGGGGCCTGGATTCCGGTTCAAGACCATGTTTCTTTCGGATTTGTTACTGCCGATAAACCTCGTTAAAAATAGCAGCTGCTGACCCCGGGGCAAGTTCGGGGTCAGTTTTTATTAATTAAGAAATGTTTTTCCTGCAATGCTTGTCAATTGTTGCGGAATTCGGTACGATGATAAAGGAAATTCAATCAAAGGAGCGAACACATTGGGTAAAGCTGCAAGCAACAGAGACGACCAGGTGTTATATTTGAAACAGAGATTAGGCATGTTCCTGGAAGTGCTTGATTCAATTGACCCTGAACATACGGAATTAGAAGATATCGACCGTTTAATCCAAATGATAGATGATCTGGAGATGAAGGTTGATCAATTCAAGAAATAAATTAAGAGCCTTAATGGGCTCTTTTTTTAGATAAAAAAACTTTGGGGAGATATGGGGATGAATATTTCACTTATTGTGCCAGAGCAGACCGAAGAGGCGAAGCGGATTGTCCTGCAAGGTTTCAAAGAGCGGTTCGGGACGATCATTGACGGATTGAATCCTGATTTGGATGACATAATGGCTTATTATCGTGGAGATAAATTCTTTTATGTGGGACATTACAAGGACCAATTGATTGCGACCGGCGGTTTCGTGTTTGAAACCCCTTCCGAATGCCGGGTAGTCCGGATGTCGGTCTTGTCTTCATTTCGCAATTTAGGATTTGGCAGGATGATGCTTTCTTTTTTAGAGGTGGAAGCGCAAAAAAGGAATGCTGTAAGCATGGTATTGGAGACGAATCAGGAATGGGAAGATGCCATTCATTTTTATCAGAGAAACGGATACACACCCTATCTTGCAGAGGGTGAGAGAATTCATTTTCGAAAAAAATTGCCGGCCTGAGCTGTAATCGTTTACAATCAGGTCTTTTTTTCTGCTAATTATAGGAGTATAATGAGTTGTGAAAAATTCAAATTTTGTATAATTCACTATCTAAATATAGAAAACTTTGCGGGAGAAGGGGATTTTTATGAACAGGGAAAAACTGCAAGAAAGCATGTATCAGTTGATTGTTGAGACCTCCACTAACTTGCCTAAAGATGTTAGAAGAGCTATTAAGACGGCAAAGGCAAGAGAGAGTGCCGGAACTCGTTCAGCAATGAGCCTTGCGACGATTTCAAACAATATCAAAATGGCCGATGATAATGTTTCTCCGATCTGCCAGGACACAGGTCTGCCAACTTTCAAGATCAAGACACCTGTAGGGGTGAACCAATTAGAAATCAAAGAGGCTATCTATGCTGCCATGCAACAGGCAACAAAGGATGGGAAGCTGCGTCCCAATTCAGTTGACTCTCTGACTGGAGCCAATAGCGGCGATAACCTGGGCCTTGGCACACCTGTCATTAAATTTGAGCAGTGGGAAAAAGACTACATTGATGCCCGCTTGATTTTAAAGGGAGGCGGCTGTGAAAATAAAAACATCCAATACAGCCTTCCATGTGAACTTGAAGGACTTGGCCGTGCAGGACGCGATTTGGACGGTATCCGTAAATGTATCATGCATTCCGTCTATCAGGCACAAGGCCAAGGCTGTTCTGCAGGATTCATCGGTGTAGGAATTGGCGGAGACCGTTCTTCCGGATATGATCTGGCCAAAGAGCAGCTGTTCCGTTCTGTAGACGATGTCAACAGCAATGAAGACCTTCGCAAGCTTGAAGAATATGTAATGGAGAACGCCAATGAGCTGGGAATCGGCACAATGGGATTTGGCGGTGAGACTACCCTGCTTGGCTGTAAAGTAGGCGTTATGAACCGTATTCCGGCAAGTTTCTTTGTATCTGTAGCGTATAATTGCTGGGCTTTCAGAAGACTTGGCTTCAAACTTGATGCCGAAACAGGATCCGTCCAGGAATGGCTTTACCAGGAAGGGGAGCTTGTCGACCTTTCAGAAAGCACAGCTCAGCAGGAAACGGCTGCTGCATCGGAGGGAGAATCTGAGGTCATCACTCTGACAGCTCCGATTACAGAAGAAAAGATCCGCAGCCTGAAAGTCGGTGATGTGGTCCGTATTGACGGAAGAATGTACACAGGCCGTGATGCGATCCACAAACATCTTTCCGACAATGACTCACCTGTCGATCTCAACGGACAAGTCATTTACCACTGCGGCCCGGTTATGATGAAAGATGAAGATGGCAGATGGCATGTCAAAGCGGCAGGTCCGACAACCTCCATCCGTGAAGAGCCGTATCAAGGTGATATCATGAAAAAATTCGGCATCCGTGCCGTCATCGGAAAAGGCGGAATGGGGCCAAGAACCCTTGAAGCCCTTGGTGAGCATGGTGGTGTCTACCTGAACGCAATCGGAGGGGCTGCACAATATTATGCAGATTGCATTAAATCCGTTGAAGGCGTCGATTTCATGGAATTCGGTATTCCTGAAGCGATGTGGCATCTTGAAGTAGAAGGATTCACTGCAGTCGTTACCATGGATTCACACGGTAACAGCCTTCATAAAGATATTGATAAATCTTCTCTTGAGAAGCTTGCACAGTTCAAGGAGAAGGTATTCAGCTAAAATATATACTAATTTGGCCGCTGCCTTTTGGGCAGCGGTTTTTTAGTTGATCGGAAATCTCGCTCGGCCAGCGAAGGACATCAAAATCGAAAAACTGAGAAATAAGGTATGTGAGCATTGTACATCCAAAAAACCTTTTTTCCATCAATTAGAAGGCATGTTAACGCAGCCCTTCCGAAAAACTAAAAATAGTACAAAACAGAGAGAAGGTTGAGTTCATGAAAAAGGTTTTAATGATACTGATTACAGGATTCCTCGCTTTAGGGATGCTTGCCGGCAACAGTGCTTCTGCAATCTCCAATAAGAGTATTGGCTGGGGATTCAAGAAAGGCGGCGACGGAAAACAGGCTGAAGCGGGAAAAGCCTATGATGACCTGCTTGAGAAATATGGTGCATTTTATAAAGATTCTCCTGATAAGAAAGTGTTATACCTGACGTTTGATAACGGCTATGAAAACGGCTATACCGAGAAGATTCTTGATGTGTTGAAGAAAGAGAAAGTGCCAGCAGCTTTCTTTGTGACAGGCCATTATCTGAACAGTGCACCTGACCTTGTGAAAAGAATGGTTGATGAGGGGCACATTGTCGGAAATCACTCCTGGAGCCACCCTGATTTAACGGCCGTGTCTGACGAAAAGCTCAGGAAAGAGCTGAATCTCGTTAAAGAGAAGACGGCAGAAATTACAAAACAAAAGACGATGACCTATTTGAGGCCGCCGCGAGGTGTGTTCAGTGAGAGGACCATGAAGGTAGCAAAGGATGCAGGCTACACCCATGTCTTATGGTCACTTGCTTTTGTTGACTGGCATACGGACGGTCAAAAGGGCTGGAAGTATTCTTATGACAACATCATGAAACAGATTCATCCGGGATCTGTAATGCTTCTGCATACGGTATCAAAAGATAATGCAGAGGCTCTGGAAAAAGTGATCCAGGATTTGAAGAAGCAGGGGTATACTTTCAAAAGCTTGGATTACTATGAGATGAGCAAGGGCGGAGAGAATCCCTTGCTTAGTCCCTGAATAAGCCAGGATGAAACATCTATTGTTTCATCCTTTTTTTATGGAACTGCAAAAGGCTATTCGTTTATGCCCTTAGGCCGAAGTGATATAATACTCATAAACGTTTGTAAAAGTGAGGATGTTATGAGAGAAGCAGCGATTACGGTTTTACCTCCTTATAATTTTGATTTGGTATTGGACAGGCTGTCCCTGGATCCATTGAATGCTGTGGATATGGACAGCCGGACAGTTAAGGTTCCTTTTTATGGGGAAGAGGATGAGGTTTTGACGGTCACTGCAACTGGAACAACCGAAAGTCCTTCTTTTTTGGTAAAAATGGAGACGGAAGATAAGGAAAATATCAGAATAGACTATCTAAAAAGGGTATTTCAGTGGGAAGGCACTCTTCAGGGTATCCACCAGCATTTCTTAGAAACAGATCTTAAGGATATATTTGAGGAACATTCGGGAACACCCATCGTCCTTGAGTTCAGCCCCTATGCCACACTGATGAAAAGCATAATCCATCAGCAGCTCAATCTGGCATTTGCCCATACGCTTACGCAAAGGTTTGTCCATAAATACGGGAGAAACAAAGATGGTGTCTGGTTTTATCCCAGGCCTTCTGAAATTGCCAAGGTGGATATAAGTGAACTTAGAGAGATGCAGTTCAGCCAGAGGAAAGCGGAGTATGTCATCGGTGTTTCAAAGGAGATTGCCGAAGGACGATTAAAACTTGAGGAGCTTGAGGGAAAATCGGATGAAGAGATTATAAAAGAATTGGTCAAGCTAAGAGGGATAGGTCCCTGGACGGCTGAAAATTACTTGATGTTTGCCCTTGGCAGATTGAATCTTTTCCCAAAGACAGATATCGGGATCCAGAATGCCCTGAAGCAATTGTATGGCATGGACAGAAAGCCCAGCCTGGATGAAATTGATGAAATGAGCGCAGCTTGGGATCCATATTTGAGCTATGCATCATTATATTTATGGAGAAGTATTGAAAATAGGAAGTGAAACAGTGAAGAATGATAAAACAGTAAAGATAAAAGAAAAACAGCAATTCCCGCTGACGATTAAAAGGCTTGGAATAAATGGCGAAGGTGTAGGCTACTTTAAGCGGCAGGTTGTGTTTGTTCCCGGGGCGCTGCCGGGGGAAGAGGTTGTTGTCGAAGCGGTTAAAGTACATCCTAAGTTTGCCGAGGGACGAGTAAAAAAAGTAAGAAAAAGGTCGGAGCACCGCACCAAACCGCCATGTCCTGTCTATGAGCAGTGCGGAGGCTGCCAGCTTCAGCATTTAAGCTATGAGCAGCAGCTTGTTGAGAAAAGGGATATCCTTATGCAGGCACTGGAGCGCCACACCAAATTCGACTTGGAAAAGCTCGAAGTCAAACCAATGATCGGCATGGTGGAACCTTGGTTTTACCGGAATAAGAGCCAGTTTCAGCTTGGCTTTCGGGATGGAAAGATCATTTCCGGCCTGTACAGCCTGAATTCCCATAAACTCGTTGATATTCCGGAGTGCATCGTGCAGCATCCTTCAACGAATAAAGTGACCAACGAAGTAAAAAGAATATTGAGTGACTTCAAGGTTCCCATCTATAATGAAAGAACCAAAAAAGGAATCGTTAAAACCGTTGTAGTCCGAGTGGGAGTGACCACTGGCGAAATTCAGGTTGTCCTGGTGACAGTCGGAAAAGAACTACCACGGAAAGATATGATTGTATCGGATATCAACAAACGCCTTCCTGAAGTCAAATCGGTTGCGCAAAATATTAACCCGAAGTCGACATCCCTAATATTCGGTAATGAAACAATTCACCTGTATGGAACAGAATCCATCGTCGAGCGGCTTGATAAGTTTTCTTATGAACTGTCTGCACGGGCCTTCTTCCAGTTGAATCCAACCCAGACAATCAATCTCTATAATGAAGTCCGGGATGCAGCAGCATTGACAGGTCACGAGAAACTGGTCGATGCATACTGCGGCGTCGGTACAATTGGGATGTGGCTTGCAAGCGGAGCGAAAGAAATCCGCGGCATGGATGTTGTAAAAGCAGGAATTGAAAATGCCAGGAAAAACAGCAGGAAGTTCGGAATGGAAAATGCAGTATATGAAGTGGGAACAGCCGAGGAATGGCTCCCGAAATGGAAGGCTGAAGGCTGGAGGCCGGATGTTGTCGTCGTGGATCCGCCTCGTACAGGATGTGAACCGAGCTTCTTGAATACGATCCTGAAAGTAAAGCCGAAAACATTCATTTATGTATCCTGCAACCCCTCTACACTTGCAAAAGATTTGAAAACACTAAGCAAGTCATATGAAGTGGAATATATCCAGCCAGTGGACATGTTCCCGCAAACCGCGCATGTAGAGAGCGTTGCGAAGCTTGTATTAAAAAAATAAATAATATAAAGGAGCTGCTGAAATAAGCGGCTCCTTTTCGCTTTAGCATATTAACGCACCGGGGGACAGTCCCCCGGTGCGTTAATATGCTAAAGTGTTTATAAACAGATTTATTCACATTATTATTGTTAATATTACTAATATTCAGAAAGTTATTAACAATATCCACAATGGTCTGTGGATTATTATCAACAGTTAATTAACAGATTTTGTATGTAGTTGTGGATAAGATGGTCCTTTATAACCAGGACCATCTTATCAGTTTTTTATCGTTTATTCCGGTTTGCCACCCTTTGGCGCTGGTTAGCCGCATTTGCACGAGCTTGTGCTTCCATATCCGCTTGATCAGCAAGTTCTCGGGAGAACTCCTCATCAATACCGTCAGATTTCATGTTTTTTGGAACCTGAGGAAGTTTATTTTTGTTTTTATCACGTGTTTTATGTCCGTGTGCTCTGCCCATTACGACCGTCCCCTTTCAAAATAAAGATAAAGGAGCGAAAACGGAAAATGTTTTCGCTCCTTTAGTATTAGCCGTAAAGAGGATTTTAAAAGAGGTATTTTTTGATACCGCTCTTTCCGAATAATTTTAATGTTTCTTCTGAGTGAATCCGCCGGCTCTGTCCGCACGTTTAAACTCACGGGAATACGTTACCTCTTGCATTGAAGACAGTGCTGATTTTGTTTTTTCTTTACGCTTTTTCTCCACAGGGATCATCCTTTCTCAAATGAGTATATACCTATTTTTTCCTATCATTTGAGAAATCATACTTTACTGTCGATAAATTGCCGTCAGTGCTTCTTTTAATTGAGGATATTTAAATGTGTAGCCATTTTCCAACAATACAGAAGGGATTACTTTCTGGCCTTCAAGGATTAAAGTGCTCATTTCACCCAAAGCTGCTTTTATTGCGAAGGCTGGTGCCGGTATCCAATGGGGGCGGTTCAATACATCTCCCAATGTCTTTCCAAGCTCCTTCATCGTGACTGGATTGGGGGATGTCACATTGACCGGACCGTCTATGTGATTCGTCTCAATGACGAAGCGGATCGCTTTTGCAACATCTTGAATATGGACCCAGGACATCCACTGTTCCCCGGATCCCACAGTACCGCCGGCAAAAAGCTTATAGGGAAGGGCCATCTTTGGAAGTGCGCCTTCCTCTTTCCCCAGGATGATTCCGAATCGGGTAAAAGCCGTCCGCACCCCGGAATCTTTGGCTCTGCTTGCTTCCGCTTCCCATCTTTTTACCGTTTCGGCAAGAAAGTCCGAGCTCGTATCCAATGAGTTTTCTGTATGCGTCTTTGACTTGGAGGATTCATAAATCCCGATTGCACTGGCATTGATGAAAACTGAAGGCTTCCGTTCAAGATTTTCAACAATCCTGATCATTTCCCTTGTGGCGTCAACACGGCTCTTTAATATCCTTTTCTTTCGTTCATCCGTCCAGCGGCCGCTGTTGATGGATTCGCCGGCAAGGTTGATGAAAATATCACTGCCTTCAAGCTTGTTTTCAGGATGTGCTCCATCAGACAACCACTTAATGTACGAGACATGATCCCGGTTTTCATGTTTGTCGGGGTTTCTGGTTAAAATGGAAACTTCATATCCGCCGGCAAGCAGTTCTTCTGTTAAAGCATTCCCGACAAATCCTGTTCCACCTGATATGACCGCTTTCATCTTTATACCTCCTTAATTTCTGCTTTGTTTTTATTTTACCCTCCCAGATAATAAAAAACATTTTGGATGTGTTACATTAATAGAGAGGTGTTAAACATGGGAGTCATTACGAAGATAACCAAACAAGTAAAGAATGAAGAAAGATATAATATCTTCATTGATGGTGAATATTCTTTCAGTATCGATGAAGAAATACTCGCCAGGTTCCAGTTGGGCAAAGGAAAAGAAATTGATGAGCTGGCGATTGCTGAAATAGGGTATGAAGACGATATTCGAAAAGCTTTCAACCTGGCGATCCATTATCTGTCGTTCAGGATGAGAACAGAGAAAGAAGTTTCGGACTACCTTAAGAAAAAAGAGCTTGGAGATGCAGTGGCTGCGGAAGCTATCGATAAATTAAAAAAATATAAGTACCTGAATGACCATGAGTTTGCTCAAGCTTTTGTGAATACCCAGATCAACACGTCGGACAAAGGCCCGGGAGCGGTTGAAAGAGAGCTTGCTTCTAAAGGAGTGGATAAGGCATTTATCGATGATGCACTTGGAGCCTTTACCAAGGAGATTCAATTAGAGAAAGCGATGGCATTGACGGACAAGCTGTTTAAAAAGTATAAAAAGGATTCCGCTGTTGTGGCAAAGCAAAAAATAGAGCAGAACCTGGCTCGGAAGGGGTATCCTTTTTCCATCATCCAACTTGCCTGGGAAGAAACAGACAATGAAAAATCAGAAGATGAAAAACTGGAAGCCGTCCTTGTTCATGCCAAAAAAGCCCATAACCGTTTGAAGTCAAAATTCACCGGCTATGACTATGAAATGAAGATGAAACAGAATTTATACCGAAAAGGTTTTTCGATTGAAGAAATCGAGGGAGCCATCGAAAGGTTGAAAGAAGAAGAGTAAAATGCGTCAATACGTTAAAGCGCTAAGAGGGACAGTCCCCCTTAGCGCTTTAACGTATAAAAGTACTCTTATTTTTTTGCCTCAATGATGATGTCAGTTGAGGTTTTGCTTTCGTCATAAATGATGTCAGCAATTTCGCGTGGAGAACGCAGCCTGCTTGGGTCTTTAACATGTTCCGACTCATCCCAGAACGGTGTATTCATTCCGCCCATATAAGCATTGATGATTTCGATGCCTGTATCTTCAAATTCCTTTTGCAGGCTCTCTGCAAAGCCCCTTAAGGCGAATTTACTGGCGGCGTAATAGGATTCATTCTTCTTTCCGCGCAGGCCGGCAGTAGAGATGATATTGATGATTGTACCGGAGTCTTTGGAAACCATTCCAGGCAGCAGGGCTTTCGTTAAATACACTGTCCCTGAAAAATTGACAGAAAGCATATGGTCCATTTCTTCAAAGGAAGTATGAAGGAAGGGGCCGAAGATTCCGACACCGGCATTATTGATCAGAAGCTGAACATCATGTTTTTCCTGAATTGCTTTGCTTACTTTCTGCACTTCTTCAGAAGAGGCAATATCCACTGTCATGTAGGAGGCGGTGCCCCCGTCAGTAATAATTTCCTCTTTCACTGACTGAAGTTTTTCCTCAGTCCTCCCAAGGAGCAAAATATGATATCCGTCATTGCTGTAGACTTTTGCGAGCTCTCTTCCAAGGCCGGAGCCCCCACCTGAAATAACTGCTGTTTTCATATGTATTCCTCCTATATCTTTTTTATAGAGATTCTTTAAGCTGTTTCAAAAATTTCTTAAAGGTTCACCACTGTAATCGTGTGGATAGAGCATCATTTTCAGTTTTTTTTAGTTTGATGTACGAATAAAACCGTTTTAAGGGCATCATCGCAGTCAGCAAGCCCGTTGATGTTCCCAAAGCCCCTTAATGAGGACATCATATCAGTCACCAAGCCTAATTGATGTCTCCAAAGTCCTTGATTGAGGACATCATATCAGTCACCAAGCCTAAATGATGTCCCCAAAGTCCTTGATTGAGGACATCATATCAGTCACCAAGCCTAAATGATGTCCCCAAAGCCCTTGATTGAGGACATCATATCAGTCACCAAGCCTAAATGATGTCCCCAAAGCCCTTGATTGAGGACATCATATCAGTCACCAAGCCTAAATGATGTCCCAATTTTTCACGAGAGGTCCTATATAGATTTTTTATTGGCCTGGCAATCTTCCTGCACTAATTAGTATTTTTTCCTCCAGAAGCCATAATAAACCAAACTTTATTTATCCTAACATTTTTCCTATAATAAAGGAGAATGGAGTGATCATTGTGGACAAAGAAACCAGATACAGTGAACTGAGCGAGTATGAATTGAAACAAGAGATTGCCCAGTTGAAAGAGAAGGCCAGAAAAGCCGAACAACTCGGAATGGTAAATGAATTTGCCGTTCTCGAAAGAAAAGCCCTGATGGCACAAGCTTACCTTCTGAACCCTAAAGATTTCAAGGCTGGAGACATATATGGAATTGAAGGAGATCCCGGTGTCTTTTTCAAGATAGACTATATGAATGGTGTATTTGCCTGGGGATACCGTCTTGGTGGATCGGGCCAGGAAGAAGCACTGCCGATTTCTATGCTGAATCAGAAGAAATAATAAAAATGGAAACAAGGAGCATATAGAGCAGCCTTGTTTCCATTTATTATATTAGGATCTTTTTCGGGTCTGTCTTTCCAGTATGATCAAGTCTTGAGTTTGAATGGTATGTCCATTAGCCTGTGAGTGCGCGTGTTTGGCATTGTAAAAAGCCTGGTTGAAAGGACTCACATAATTTTTATCAAAATGATTTGAGTTGTTCTTTTTGCCCATACCCAAAACAACCGCCTCCTTAAATTGGCTTTCACTCGAGAACTTAAATTGAATCGTTTTCACGCTGGTTGGATGCAGCCATGCGTTCCTGGGGATGAGTATTGATGGTGCCGTCAGCCCGTTTGGAAGCATACTCCGGCTTCGCCCGTGGTTCACCTTCAAATTTGTTGTTATTCTGGTTAGGAAAGCCTCTTTCTTTATTGCGCATAATATTCCTCCCAAGAATAAATGATGGTTACCTCGCAAAAAGCAAATCCGCCATTGGAATCTGCTGATTGCGTACTTATAGTATGGAGCTTAATCGAAACAGTTATCATTAAAAATATTGGGAATGGAGGATAATATATATGGATACTTTTCATGAAGATTTGACGAATGAATTACTGCAGAAAAATGAACGTTTATCGTATGCAAGAGCGAGGACCTGGGTGGAATTATTATGGGAAGATTTTGAAACCACTTACGCCAAAGCACGCGGGGAATACCTCGGTAAAGAGATGACAAGCCGTTTAGTGAAGCAATGGATCGACAGTTATGGAGGGAGGCTGCATGAGTTTGCTGCCGGAAATCCAAAGTACAGTCATATGCTTGAAGATGACAATGATATCAGCCATTAAAAAAGGTGCCGTGGTTAGCGGCACCTTTTATTATGGCTAGTCAGGAATGACCTCGAGCTTCTTCCTCAATTTTTCTTCACTATAGATCCATCCTGTATAGGAGCTTTCAATTTCTAACTCATCATTGAGCTTTACGACAGCGACAAAAGGATAGTGTCCGTTGCTGCGGTAGCGTAAATCAATAAACCTTACCTCATAGCCATCATCTTCAAAGTCCTCAATTTCCCATCTGTACACAGGTGAGAAGGAGAGGAAAGCAGACAGGTTTTTATCTTTCTTGGCTGCATTGATGACTTGGTTATCCGGAACGGGAATACGTTTATATTTTTCAAAGAAAGTGATGGAACTGCCATAAGCACGTGCTACATAGAAGAATTCTTTTGTGATGATTGCCAGTCTCCATTGGTAAAAACGCATTGTGGAAGAGACGATGATCTTCTCAGCATCAGGGATTTTCTTCCGTACTGCGGACTTAACCGCATTCTGCACAAAGAATCTCAAAATGTAATATAAGATGATAATCATGTACATGAACAGGAAAGTCGGTCCTGGTTCAAAGCCGAATCCCCAAAAGATTAACCCGACGACATGAATGCCGAAAATAATCGGATCAAAGGTATTGATTACTCCCAATGCGACCCATTTCGACGAAAACGGCCTTATTGCCTGGGTTCCATAGGCGTTGAATATGTCGACAAATACATGGAGGAAAACGGCGAGAAACGTCCAAATCCATAAGTGAAGCAGGTTAGCATCTGGATAAAATGGATAAAGAACAGCTAATATAAGCAGCGGCCATATCAGAACAGCCGGGATGGAGTGTGTGATCCCCCGGTGATTCCGGATATATACGGCATTATTTCTTAATTTAAGTACGGTATCAATATCGGGAATTTGCGACCCGATGATGGCACCGATCAAAACACTTTGCGAGGTCGCCGCGCTTTCAGCCACTACAGGATCGAGTGTGGCCAATCCGCCTATAGCAAACCCCATTACTATATGTGTACCAGTATCCAAGGTTAATCCTCCTTTAAAAAGGTTTTACCTGAAATTTTTTAGTCATAATTCCAATCATATGGTCTTGTATTCATAGACGAAAATGATATGGTATAAAAGGAGATTATTTCAATGAATCATTCACTTCAGATGTATATTCAGTATGAAATCAAAGAATCGTCCATTGAACAATACCAGCAGCTGATGAAGAACATCCTCGAAACCCTGAAATCCTATGATGCGGTTGATATCCGCTGGATGCCTTCTCCCGGAAGCCAGACTAACTTTATAGAAGTGATCACACTTCCGACGGAATCCCATTATCATGCATTGAAGAAGCTGAGGAAGTCCCGTCACCACCTATTGTTCGGCATGCTGGATGACTGCATATCGGGCGGCCTGAACCAAATGGACTGCTTTGCATTAAAACATGGTTGATTCAGTTCATATTTTTAAAAGAACCTTATTCGTTAGTATTATATTCCCTCAATAAGTGAAGGTTTAACATCTTGGAGGTACAAAAGTGGAGAGTAATCCTTTAACACATATAGAAGAAATTGACATAGAGACATTCAGGAAAGACCTGCTCGATTGGTTTACCGCTGAGCAGAGAGAGCTTCCCTGGAGAGAAGACAGCAATCCCTATAAGGTCTGGGTATCTGAAATCATGCTTCAGCAGACCAGAGTGGATACCGTAATCCCTTATTTTCTTAATTTTATCAATAAGTTCCCTACAATTGAAGCACTTGCCTCGGCAGATGAAGAAGAAGTGCTGAAAGCCTGGGAAGGGCTTGGCTATTATTCCCGGGCCAGGAATCTCCAATCGGCTGTTAAAGAGGTGCGCGACACCTATGGAGGTGTAGTGCCTTCGGAACCCAAGGAAATCTCAAAGTTAAAAGGGGTCGGACCATATACCGCAGGGGCGATTTTAAGTATTGCCTACGGAATACCGGAGCCGGCTGTAGATGGAAATGTCATGCGGGTACTGTCGCGGATCCTGACGATCTGGGAAGATATAGCCAAGCCTTCATCCAGAAAAGTATTTGAAGAAGCAGTACGGAAACTCATATCACATGAAAATCCATCTTATTTTAACCAGGCATTGATGGAACTGGGTGCCCTGATCTGCACCCCGACTTCGCCCAAATGTCTGTTATGCCCTGTCAGGGAACATTGCGGGGCATTCCATGAAGGGCACCAGAATACGCTGCCTATTAAAACGAAAAAGAAGAGTGTTAAAAAGCTGGCGATGGGAGCCGTAGTGTTACGGACGGAAGAAGGAAAACTCCTTATCCATAAGCGCTCATCAAAAGGGCTGCTTGCCAACCTATGGGAATTTCCGAACTTTGAACTTGATTCATTTGGTTCCCAAAGGAAACAGTTGGAAGAGTATCTGCAGATGGAATATAATGTAGAGGCAAATATCGACAACGGTCTTTTGACGAAAATTGAGCATGTTTTTTCCCACTTAGTATGGAATATCGATGTGTATGTCGGACATGTCAAAGACAGCAGCGGCATTTCAGAGAAATTAAGACTTGTTGATGAGGAAGAGCTGGCTCAATTTGCCTTTCCTGTTTCGCACCAGAAAATCTGGAAAAGCTATAAAGAGAGCTGCCTTGCAGAATGATGTCAAGGCAGCTTCATTTTATCAATCATAAGTAACTTTGGTCCCGTGGCTGGCGTCAGCTTCATTCCGTTTAAGGCCGCCGCGGCTTTCTATTTCCTCAACGATCTCCCTATGGATTGTCTGCCCTTCGGCATTCAGATAGGGAACCATTTGTTGAAGGGAGTGGTGAAAAAAAGCCAGCTCACTCTTGTCCCATTCCGTTTTCGGTACCATCGATAGCTCTGTCATATCTCTGCCAACATACATACTGAGTATCCTCCTTCGCATAATTGGTTATAGTTTCTCTGTAAACATTATTGATTATGCCACCAAAGGCCAAAATGAAAATTATCAGGAAAGAGGTAATGTTAAATGACAAATAAAGTAGCACTAGTAACAGGGAGCAGCCGGGGAGTCGGCAAGGCACTGGCTTTAAGGCTTGCCGAAGCAGGCTATGACATTGTTGTAAACTATGCAAGAAGCAAAAAAGCTGCATTGGAGACTGCAGAAGAAATTGAGAAGCTCGGCAGGAAAGCTCTGATCGTCAGAGCGAATGTCGGTGACGTTGAAAAAATTAAAGGGATGTTCCAGACAATCAAAGAAGAATTTGGCAGGCTGGATGTATTCATCAACAATGCGGCCTCAGGCGTGTTAAGGCCAGCGATGGAACTGGAAGAGTCCCACTGGGATTGGACGATGAATATCAACAGCAAAGCCCTTTTGTTCTGTGCACAGGAAGCTGCCAAATTAATGGATAAGGAAACAGGAGGCAAAATTGTCAGCATCAGCTCTTTAGGATCCATCCGTTATCTGGATAACTATACGACTGTCGGCGTATCGAAAGCGGCTGTGGAGGCATTGACCCGTTACTTGGCTGTGGAACTTTCAAAAGAAAATATCGTGGTCAACGCGGTTTCAGGCGGAGCGATCGATACAGATGCCCTGACTCATTTCCCTAACCGGGAAGAATTGCTGGAAGATGCGCGTACCAAAACGCCGGCCGGCAGAATGGTGGAAATCGAAGACCTGGTGAATGCTGTTATGTTCCTTGTATCCGATGACGCATCTATGATCCGCGGCCAGACAATCATTGTAGATGGCGGCCGCTCATTATTGGTTTAAAGCGGGTTCAAAAAGGCTTCAAAAAAACCGACTTTTTATAAACTTTTTTGGAATAGTAATTCTCCTCCTTGGTTAAATTAACATTCGTGGAGGTGATTACAATGGCAAAACGCAACCAAACTCAATCTGGTACTAACGTACAACACGTTAAACAACAAAACGCTCAATCTCAAGGACAAGCTGGCCAATACGGTGCTGAGTTTGCTTCTGAGACAGACGTTCAAGAAGTAAGAAATCAAAACGCTCAATCTCAAGCTAACAAAGGCAAAAACCAACGCTAATTAGTTTGAGGAAGCACCCTGCTGGGAACAGGGTGCTTTTTTGTGTTTTGAAAAGGATGGTAGACAGCAAAAAGTCGTCTAAAGCCCTTCTAGAGACCCGAAGAGAGTGGATCGTGAGGGAAAAAGTCGTCTAAAGTGCTTCTAGAGACCCGAAGAGAGTGGATCGTGAGGGGAAAAAGTCGTTTAAAGCCCTTCTAGAGTCACCAAGAAAGTCGGTAAGAAGTACGGGCGGCATCTAAAGACTTATAAGTTTCTAGAAATTTCGTTGTATTGAGCAAAAAAATACCCGCCGACAAACAAACCCTTTAAGCGACATAACTAGTCAAAGGGATTTACATAAAGACAGGGAATCTAATTAAGGAGAACTACTGAGAAAGCGGGTGTTTGTGTTGTCTCAATTTAACAAGCTTATTACGGATCAGTTGAAAACCATGGATAAACTCCTTTTTCTTCAATCAGAAATAGAGCGCTGCCAAGAAATCGAAAAGGAGCTCGCTGAATTACAGCAGCAATCCAAGCTCGATTCAATCACAAAAGAAATCACCACAATGAAAGAAGAGTTAAAGGAGATTCAGCAAATCTTTCAGGATCAAACAAATGAAGTCATCCAAATATATTCGGAAGAAAAAGTCTTACTTTGACGAATTTCACCCCCAAAGAAAGAGCCATTGCCAAAAACAATGGCTCTTTTGTTTTAAAATTATTCTCAAAACGTTATAATAATAGAATAGACTTAAGAGATTAGCGGAATATTCTGCAGGAAGGCAGGGGAGACTGATGGCGGTTCCCAGTGAAGGGCAACCAATACAAATACATAGCTATAAGCACGATGGCAAGATCCATCGTGTATGGAACGAACTGACAGTATTAAAAGGAACGAGAAATCTTGTTATCGGGGGAAACGACCGGACGATGGTAACCGAATCGGACGGAAGAACATGGATTACCCGTGAACCAGCCATCTGTTATTTTCATGCAGAGCTTTGGTTTAATATCATTTGCATGATTCGGGAAGATGGAATTTATTATTATTGTAATCTGAGTTCACCTTTTGTTTATGATCATGAAGCACTGAAATATATAGATTATGACCTGGATATTAAAGTGTTTCCAGATATGACCTATACTCTGCTTGATGAGGACGAGTATGAGCAGCACAGAAAACAGATGGGATATCCGGATGTCATTGACCATATTTTAAAAAGGAATGTGGACAAGCTTGTTCGCTGGATCAGGCAGCGGAAAGGTCCATTCGCTCCGGATTTCATTGATGTCTGGTATGAAAGGTTTCTTTATCACAGAAAATAAGAAAGCTTCATTGGCCGGTTAAATATTCTGAATGCTGCAGGAAACCTGTTGGGCTTGAATCAACAGGTTTTTTATTGTTCTCAAAGGGAAAAATACCGGGAGGAGGATGAATGGATGGATAGCATAAAACGCTTTATGCAGTTTGTACGGCCATACAAATTGCAGATAATCGGAACACTATTAATCGGAATCATTAAGTTTGCCATACCTTTGCTGATTCCAATCTTAATTCAATATGTCATAGATGATATCGTCGGAAGCGATACTCTATCAAGCGGGGAGAAGACGGATAAGCTTTTAATGATCATGGGTGTCATGATCTTTATCTTCGTCATTGTCCGTCCGCCAGTGGAATATTACAGACAATATTTCGCTCAATGGACAGGCAGCAAGATACTTTATGATTTGAGGGATAAGCTGTTCAGCCATACTCAAAAGCTGAGCTTTAAATATTATTCCAATACAAGAGCCGGAGAGGTCATTTCACGGGTGATCAATGATGTCGAACAGACGAAGAATTTTGTAATTACAGGCTTGATGAACCTGTGGCTTGATGTCGCGACAATCATCATTGCTCTCGGGATTATGTTTACATACGATGTAGGGTTGACGCTGGTGTCGCTGATCGCCTTTCCGTTTTACGCCATTTCAGTGAAGTATTTTTTCGGCAATCTGCGCAAACTTACCAGGGACCGGTCGCAGGCTCTTGCAGAAGTGCAAAGCTACCTTCACGAGAGGGTGCAGGGCATGTCCGTAATCAAAAGCTTTGCTATGGAAGATCATGAACAAAATCAATTCAGGGGACATAACAGCCATTTCCTGGATAAAGCTTTAATACAAACGAGCTGGAATGCAAAGGCATTTGCCGTCGTTAACACGATTACGGATATCGCACCGCTGATCGTCATCGGGTATGCAGGGCTGCAGGTAATCAACGGAAATCTCACTATAGGTGTCATGGCGGCATTCATTGCTTATGTCGATCGACTCTACAATCCACTTAGAAGGCTTGTCAACTCTTCGACTACGCTGACTCAGTCCATCGCTTCCATGGACAGGGTATTTGAATTCATGGATGAAAAATATGATGTCGATGATGAGCCTGGGGCGGTTGAATGTAAAAATGTTAAAGGGGAAATAATCTTTGACGGTGTACATTTTCAGTACAATGCTGAGGATGAAGAAGTACTGCGTGACATCAATTTAAAGATCCCGGCTGGAGAAACAGTTGCCCTCGTCGGGATGAGCGGAGGCGGAAAGTCTTCACTTGTCAGCCTCATTCCCCGGTTCTATGATGTCACACGCGGGAAAATCACTCTTGATGGAAAAAACATTAAGGACTACCAGGTGAGAAGTCTCCGCAATAATATCGGAATGGTTCTTCAGGATAATATCTTGTTCAGTGAATCCGTTAAGGAGAATATCTTGTTTGGAAACCCGGAAGCATCTGATGAAGAGGTCATTGCTGCAGCCAAAGCTGCCAATGCACATGACTTTATCATGAGCCTGCCGGAGGGCTACGATACCAAAGTAGGTGAACGCGGGGTTAAACTTTCCGGAGGTCAGAAGCAGAGGGTTGCCATCGCGAGGGTATTCCTTAAGAATCCGCCGATCCTTATCCTGGATGAAGCGACTTCTGCCTTGGACTTGGAAAGTGAACACCTTATCCAGGAAGCAATGGAGAAACTGGCAAAGGACCGGACTACCTTTATTGTAGCTCACAGGCTGTCCACCATTACGCATGCGGACCGTATCATTCATATTGAATACGGGGAAGTTGCGGAGATGGGCACCCATTCTGAGTTGATGGAAAAACAGGGACACTACCATAAGCTGTTCCAGGTTCAGCAGCTCGACCAATAGTACGTAAGAATCATGGTAATCCTTTTGAACTAAATTAAATTCTTTTTCAAATTGGAAAAAAAGATAGAGAGCCCTTTGAAAAAATCTCTTTATAAAGGTATTAAAGGAGTTGAATCAATATCGATTCAACTTCTTTTTTTATGGTTTCATGCCGAAATTTCGCATGTTTTGTCTAAAAATCTTTGGCTGCCATCACCCGTCTGAAAAAGTATTCGTTGTATTTAAAAAAACACCCGTAAATCAAGGGTTTGGTTCTAGGAGGAAATTCCCATAGAATGTCATTCTATCTACTAATTGGATATTTCCTATTGATTCTTTTGAGCGGCTATGTATAATAAGAACAAGAGAATTCAGAAATGTTATAAAATTTTAAATAGTCTTACCTAGGGGGTTATAGAATTGTCAGCAAATACTCCTATTTTAAAAGTGGAAGAGCTTCAAACCACCTTTTTTACAGATGACGGAGAAGTTCCGGCGGTAGATCAAGTTAATTTCCATGTGAATGAAGGGGAAATATTGGGGATTGTCGGCGAATCCGGCTGCGGGAAAAGTGTTACATCCCTTTCCATTATGGGATTGGTACCTAGTCCGCCGGGAAAAGTGACAGGCGGAAAAATCCTGTTCAGGGATGAAGATTTAACAAAAGCTACTGAAAAAAGAATGAGAGAGATTCGGGGAAATGATATAGCCATGATCTTTCAGGAGCCAATGACATCATTAAATCCTGTTTTTACGATTGGCAATCAGTTGACCGAAGCAATCCGGATACATAAAAAGAGCAGCAAAGCAGAGGCGAGGAAGGATGCAGTCCGAATCATGCAGCTTGTAGGCCTGCCAAGAGCTGAAGAATTACTGGATGAGTATCCTCATCAGCTGTCAGGGGGAATGAGGCAGAGGGTCATGATTGCCATGGCCATGGCATGCGATCCGAAGGTATTGATTGCCGATGAACCGACAACCGCATTGGATGTGACAATCCAAGCGCAAATCCTGAAATTGATGAAGCAGTTGAATAAAGAAATGAACACAGCTGTAATCCTCATCACACATGACCTGGGTGTAGTCGCTGAAACGTGTGAAAGGCTGATCGTAATGTACTCAGGAAAAGTCGTAGAGGAAGGGACTGTTGAAGATATTTTCAACGATCCGCAGCATCCGTATACAAAGGGACTTATCCAGTCAGTCCCGGACATGCGGTATAAAAAGCAAAAGCTTTACTCAATTCCGGGAAGTGTCCCGAAGCCAGGCTCCATCAAGCATGGATGCCGGTTTGCGGCTCGGTGTGAATATGCTTTCGACCGCTGCCTAAGTGAAACTCCTGAGCTTTATGAGACGGCACCAGGCCATACAAGCAGATGTTTTTTATATGACAGCAAGGAGGAGAGGGCTCATGACAGAACCGCTGTTAAAGGTTGAAGGACTTAAAAAGCATTTTCCCATTACAGGCGGAATCCTCGGACGGCCAGTCAACCATGTGAAAGCAGTTGACGGCGTTTCGTTTCAGGTGAAAAAAGGGGAGACTCTTGGAATCGTCGGGGAAAGCGGCTGCGGAAAGTCGACAACCGGAAGAATGTTAATGAGACTGATAGATCCTTCTGAAGGCAAGGTTACTTTTGAAGATAAAGAGCTTACAAGTCTATCAAAGGCGGAAATGAGGAAAATCCGCAGGGATATCCAGATGGTCTTTCAGGATCCCTATGCTTCACTGAATCCAAGACATACTGTTGAAAAAATCCTGGAAGAGCCGCTCATTGTCCATGGGATCGGATCGGCTAAGGAAAGGAAGAAGAAAGTCCATGAACTGCTTGAAATTGTCGGCTTGAGCAGCTATCACGCAAAAAGGTATCCTCACCAGTTCAGCGGCGGCCAAAGGCAGAGAATAGGAATTGCAAGGGCCTTGATGACCCAGCCGAAGCTGATCATTGCCGATGAGCCGGTTTCGGCATTGGATGTTTCGATTCAAGCCCAGGTCCTTAACTTGATGAAGGAGCTGCAGGAAGAGTTTGATCTCACCTATATATTTATCGCTCATGATTTAGGGGTGGTCAGGCATATAAGTGATAGAGTGGGTGTCATGTATTTAGGAAGAATGGTAGAGCTGAGTGAAAGTGAAAATCTCTATGAGAAGCCGCTTCACCCATACACCCAGGCTCTATTGTCAGCTGTGCCGATACCTGACCCGGCATTTGAAAGGGAAACCATCCTTTTGCAAGGGGATATCCCGAGTCCTTCAAATCCGCCGGCAGGCTGCGCTTTCCATACAAGATGTCCGCATGCAATGGATATTTGTAAAAGCAAGACACCTGAATTCCAGGAACATTTACCAGGGCATTATGTTGCTTGTCATCTTTACGAAGACAACAAGTGACGTAAGCATATAAAAAAATTTTTTGGAGGGGATTTATTTGAAGAAAAGGAGCTGGGCAGTACTTTTAGTACTTCTTATGGCAGTTTCTACCGCTCTTTACGGCTGCGGAGGTGATGAGTCATCTGGTGACTCTGCTTCCAAAACGTTGATTTTTGGACGCGGCGGTGACTCAGTCGGACTGGATCCGATCACTGTCACTGATGGGGAGTCATTCAAAGTAACAAAAAACATTTTTGAAACTCTTGTGAAATTCGGAGAGCAGGACACAGAGATCAACCCTGGCCTTGCAAAAGAATGGGAAGTCTCTGAAGATGGCCTTACTTACACATTCACACTTCAGGATGGAGTCAAATTCCAAGACGGAACAGACTTTAATGCTGATGCTGTAGTGTTCAACTTCGAGCGCTGGATGAATGGTACTGCTGATGAATTCCCATACTATGGATCCATGTTTGGCGGATTCAAAGCGGATGAAGGACATGTAATCAAAGAAGTTAAGGCTGTCGATGAGGGAACAGTACAATTCACATTGAAACGCCCTCAAGCACCTTTCTTGAAGAACCTTGCAATGAGCCCGTTCTCGATTGCCAGCCCTGAAGCTGTCGAAAAGCTTGGTGACAAGTTTGCGAAACAGCCTACAGATGCCGGTACAGGTCCATTCAAATTTGTTGAGTGGAAAGAAAATGACAAAATCGTCCTTGAGAAAAATGAAGACTATTGGCAAGAAGACCTGCCAAAACTTGATCAAATCATCTTCAAATCTATTCCTGAAAACTCTGCACGTTTGAATGCACTAATTTCAGGTGAAATTGATTTGGCAGATGGTATCAACCCAAGTGACGCTGAAAAGGTCACTTCTGAAGAAGGACTGCAATTATTTGAACGTCCATCATTAAACGTAGGTTACTTAGGGTTAACTTCCACAAGGGAACCATTCAACAACCCTAAAGTGCGCCAGGCACTTAACCATGCTGTAAACAAACAGGCCATCATCGATGCTTTCTTCGAAGGTAAAGCTGATCCGGCCAAGAACCCGATGCCGCCGGTAATCAACGGATACAACGATGATATTGAACCGTATGAATTTGACCTTGATAAAGCAAAAGAACTTCTTGCGGAAGCAGGATACCCTGATGGATTTGAAATGGAACTGTGGGCAATGCCTGTTCCTCGTCCGTACATGCCTGATGGTCAAAAAGTGGCAGAAGCAATCCAGGCAGACTTTGCAAAGATTGGTGTAAAAGCAGAAATCGTATCATTTGAGTGGGCAACATACCTGGATAAAGCAAGCAAAGGTGAAGCGGATGCATTCCTTCTTGGCTGGACAGGGGATAACGGTGATGCCGATAACTTCCTTTACACTCTTCTTGATAAGGACAATATCGGAAGCAACAACTACTCTTATTACAGCAGCGACGAGCTACATGAAGTTCTGATCGAAGCACAGTCCGAGGTAGACGAAGACAAACGTGCAGAGCTTTATAAACAGGCTCAGGAAATCATCCATGAAGACGCTCCTTGGGTACCTTTAGCGCACTCTACTCCGCTATTGGCTGGAAGCTCGAAAATCAAGAATTTCAAACCGCATCCAACTGGATCTGACTTGTTGAGCGGCGTAGAAATCGAATAAGCAATAACAAAAGGGGGGATTTCTCAGATTTCTCCCTTTTGTACATATTGGATGGGTTTGCCGGATTAGATGGGATGAAAACCATCACGGTCATCAAACCCACATCAAGTATGGGGCAGCAGGAAAAAGATCCTTACTAAAAGAGGTGACCAACAATGTTTCAATATACGATTCGCAGATTATTGCAGCTTATCCCTGTACTATTAGGAATGACGTTTATCGTTTTC
This sequence comes from Bacillus salacetis, assembly GCF_049177075.1. Taxonomy (GTDB): domain Bacteria; phylum Bacillota; class Bacilli; order Bacillales; family Bacillaceae_B; genus Rossellomorea; species Rossellomorea salacetis_A. The sequence continues at coordinate 1,006,497 of NZ_CP185377.1, forward strand.
ATGATTATCAGGGCAATCCCTGGGGATCCTGCTCAAACCATTCTTGGACAGCAGGCGACCAAGGAAGCTGTGTCAGCATTAAGAGCACAGCTTGGATTGGACAATCCATGGTATGTGCAGTACTTCGAATACTTAGCCGGCCTTTTCCAAGGTGATTTGGGTGAATCCATCAGAACCAAATCTGCGGTTGCCAGTGAAATCTGGCCATACCTTGCAGCTACTTTCGAATTGGCTATAGTAGCGATCATTATAGCAGTAGTCATAGGTGTGAATGCAGGAATCATCAGTGCGTGGTTCCAGAATTCATGGTTTGATTATACAGCGATGATCCTGGCCTTGATTGGTGTTTCTGTGCCGATTTTCTGGCTTGGCTTGATGGGGCAGTGGATTTTCGGCATTCAATTGGACATCCTGCCTACAACGGGCCGGGAGAATATCCGGAATCCAGTCGATGCCATTACAAACCTATATATCCTTGATACGCTGATTCAAGGGGAATTCAATAAGCTGGGTGCCGTCATACAGCATTTAATCCTTCCAGGATTAGCGCTCGCGACAATCCCTATGGCAATCATTGCAAGGATGACACGTTCAAGCATGCTGGAAGTGATGAGATCGGATTACATCCGTACAGCAAGAGCAAAAGGATTAAAGATGTTCCTTGTTGTTTATAAGCATTCCTTGAAGAATGCGGTCATCCCTGTATTGACGGTTATCGGTCTGCAGATGGGGCTTTTGCTTGGCGGAGCGATATTGACGGAAACCATCTTCGGGTGGCCGGGAATCGGCAGGTATATCTATGATGCTATCAGTTATCGGGATTATCCAGTTATCCAGTCCGGAATCCTGGTTGTAGCGACCATCTTTGTAACGATCAATCTCATTGTCGATCTTCTGTACGCAGCAGTCGATCCGCGAATCAAATACAATTAAAGAGAGGTGTCCGATATGGCAGAACTGGCACCAAACACAGGTGAAATAAAACAAAAAGCAGCAGAAGAAACGATATCTCCGTGGAAAGAAGCATGGAAAAGCTTTCGTAAAAATAAAACAGCTCTGGTAGGGCTCTCGATTGTTCTATTCTTTGTCCTTCTTGCCCTGACAGGCCCGCTTATCGCCCCCCAGGGGATTAATGAGCAGAATATGGATATCAGGCTTCAGGCTCCTTCAGCTGATCACTGGCTGGGGACAGATGACTTTGGCCGTGATATCTTATCACGAATCATTCATGGCGCAAGAATCTCACTCTCGGTAGGATTTTTCGCAGTGGTTGGTTCAGCTGTAGTGGGAAGTTTATTGGGCATTGTGGCGGGATATTACGGCAGATGGGTCGATACCATCATCTCAAGGATCTTTGATATTTTGCTCGCGTTCCCTAGTATCCTTCTGGCAATCGCGGTAGTGGCTGCATTGGGGCCGTCACTAAGAAATGCCCTGATTGCCATCGCCATTATCAATGTACCTAACTTTGGACGCCTGATAAGATCACGGGTTCTCAGTGTTAAACAAGAAGAATATGTAATGGCGGCAAAGGCGATTGGGATGAGTGATATGCGGATTCTATTCAGCCATGTCCTTCCAAACAGTATGGCACCCATTATCGTCCAGGGAACATTGGCGATTGCTACAGCCATCATTGAAGCAGCAGCACTTGGATTCCTTGGACTCGGTGCGCAGGCTCCAGATCCTGAATGGGGGAAAATGCTGTCAGATGCCCGCCAATATATGCTCGATGCACCTTGGACTATGATCTTTCCGGGATTGGCCATCATGTTAACAGTATTAGGGTTCAATCTCATGGGTGACGGCCTGAGGGATGCTCTTGATCCAAAAATGAAGAACTAAAAAAGGATGCCCAAAGAGGCATCCTTTTTGTTATCTTTCTTCCACTTCTTTGACGGTTACTTCGTTTTCATCCTTGTGATAGGATTGGAAGCTTGTAATGAGTGTATCCAGATGCTCAAGCTGTTCATCGTATTCAAAGATGGCAGAGAAGATATGCAGAATGTGGAATGTATTGATGTCACTTTCATTGTAGGACTTATTAATCTCCTCCATAAAGTGGTTCATCATTTCTTTTCTGTTTAAACAAACCGTATTGGTGTATTCACTGTCGGTGACAGTATGCATCTTTCCAATGAAGCGGAGAAGCTGCTGTTCATGATAGGTCAACAGACAGTCGAGCTGTTCTGTTATCAAGCTCCTCATTTGTTCAGGAAGATGATTGATTTCGTTCTCATAACGGTTCAGGCGTTTAAGAATTTCGAAACTCCTCCTGGCAGCAGAAATCATTTGCCTGTAGATCACGAGCTTTCTGCTTTTTGCCACGTCACTGCTTTTTAAATAATTCCGTTCTTCCTTATATAAAAGGTAGAGCTGTTCACTCTTCGTCAATCTTTCTCTGATTTTCTCAAAATCTTTCTTTAATAGATGGAACTCAGATGAATGTCTGTTGCTCAAGCGAATCCATTTTAAAATTTCTTCAGTGATGTCTTCAATCTTATGGTACAGCTTAGTTTCATATTTCGGCGGAATGAAAATCAAGTTGACGACGAAAGAAGCGAACACGCCTGTCATAATAGTGGAAAACCTGATCAAAGAGAACTGGATGAAGTCATCTTGAGGTGCTTCCATTATCGCTATCAGGGTAACAAGAGCGAGTCCAATCGTGTTTTCAATCTTTAGTTTTAAAATGATCAGAATGGCAATAATGGCAGCCAGTCCGATGACCAATATATTATGGCCAAATAAGAGTACAAGCAGAACAGCCAGAATAGCGCCGATCAGATTGGCCTGAATCTGTTCAATAATTGTAAGATAAGAGCGGTAAATGGTCGGCTGTACAGCAAAAACTGCAGCAATCCCGGCGAAAACCGGATTTGGGAAGTTGAGCAAGTCTGCTGCCAGCAGGGCAAGTACAATTGCAATCCCGGTCTTAAAAATACGGGCACCTAACTTCATTGTATGAATATCCTTTCCATAGTACTTATTTTGGCTGATTCCTGTTGTTCGTAAATGACTATATTGTAGATTTAACACAAAGGGAGAATGCTAAACAATTTTTCCTTTGGCATAGACCTTATTTTACTGATAAGGCTGGCAAAAGGGAATAGGAAATTTCACCGGTCATACACAAGAAAAAAGGCTGAGCTGGACTATTATCCAGCTTCAGCCTTTTTTCTTGTTGTTTAGTAAATTATAAAGTCTTAGTGTGTGGATGACGGAAGATTGATTTCTGCATCCAGCTCCAGCGGCCAGCGCCTAGCAGATTTCGGTCTCTCTCCTTGCGATAAGTCATCATCGAATCGCTGTCGCTCTTCGTGATTTATCTCATGCGAGAGCCCTCCAATCTGTACGGCGCTGATCGGCCGCTTGCACTTTTGGTCTTATTCCGTTGAAACAGATGGATCTGCTTGCTCTTTTGAAGGGATTACCTGAAGGAAGTGTTCACTTGGCGAGTCAAGTAGTTTCCTTAAGCTTTCCGCTTCTTCAGGCTGTTCAGCCTCAAGCACTTTGATGTAGCTGGATAGCAGTTCAGTGACATCTGCAAGTCCTTGTTCACTCAAAGGCTGAAGTTGAACTTTGGCGCCTTTTGCAATCCTTCTTTTCAATGCATCTTGTGTAAGTCCCATTTCAGGCTGATGACGAAGATAAACGACTCCGCCAGTCATACCTGCGCAAATCCAAGGACCTGGATCTCCGAGTACGAGTCCGCGGCCATTTGTCATGTATTCAAAGGCAAATCCTTTGATATTGGCGTTTGCCCCGATATTTCCATATTCCTTTGCAGGAATCGGCTTGGTGATGAGTCCGCCGATGATCATATCGGCTCCTGACAGCCTTATACCTGCACGTGCATCGGCATTCCCTTGAACCATTAGCAGACCTTGCTGGGCTCCATAACCAAAGCCTTTACCAGCTGAACCGTTAAAGAACAGGTTATTTTTTGTTCTTCCTTTCGTGACAGTGATAGAACCGCCATAGCTGGATTTACCAAGCCCATCCTGAGCACCGCCGCTGACGGAAATATTGATGCCATCAACGTTATAAGCACCAAGTCCATTTCCAGGAATGGAACAATCTTTATAAGAAAGCTGAACGGGCTGTAATTCGGAGTTCACATTCTGCAGCTTTGAACGTACCCGGTGTCCAGATGCACGGCTTCCCAGCACGCGCTGGTTTGAGATGACTCCCGAGAATTCTCTTGAAAGGTGAAGTTCTTCAACACTGCTGTCCAGATATCCTCCAGCTACTGCCTGAAGCATCTTCGGCTGCTCCAGGGATGCGGCAGCTTCTTTATGGAACTGTCCGATTTCCAATGGCTGCAACAGAGTTGATAAGTTCATGAATTCCTTGCCGCTTACCTGTTCTAATAGATCGGAACGACCGACTGCATCCTGAAGACGCTGGATTCCGATGGAGGCTGCCAAGGCTTTCAATTCTTCTCCAAAAGCAGTGAAGAGGTTAGTGAGGCCGGATACAGCAAGATCTAATTGTCTAGGTACGAAACGGCGAAGGCCATGGTCTTTTGCCTGTGCTTCAGATTCAATTTGAGTGGCGATCCCAACATGGCAGGTGTCAAGGTGACAGCCGCGGCAAGTCGTACAGCCAATCGCAATCATGGACAGGGTACCGAAACCGATGCGGTTGGCACCCAGGAGCATTACTTTCATAACATCCTGCATACTTTTGATTCCGCCATCAGCCCAGATTTCGACTGTATCCCTCAATCCGGCTTCAAGAAGTGCGTTATGAGCAGCTTTAACACCGATTTCGACAGGCAGGCCGACATGCTGAAGGGCATGTATCCGCGCTGCACCAGTACCACCGTCAAAACCGCTCAGGGTAACGATATCGGCACCCGCTTTGGCAATACCTACTGCAATCGTTCCGATATTAGGTACGACAGGTACTTTTACAGCAACTCTCGCCTGGTCATTGGCGGTTTTCAGCTCATGAATCATCTGAGCAAGGTCCTCAATCGAATAAATATCATGGTTATTCGAAGGCGAGATCAAATCAGACCCGATGGTTGCGTTACGTGCCTGGGCAATTTTTGCTGTCACCTTTGATCCTGGAAGGTGGCCACCTTCTCCCGGCTTGGCTCCCTGGCCGATCTTGATTTCAAGAAGGTTAGAAGAGTTCAGGAGTTCAGCATTGACACCGAATCGTCCGGATGCGATTTGCTGGCCGCGTGTTTTTGGGTATTTGCCGATCATGTCTTTGATCTCTCCGCCTTCACCATTCAGGCTGACCATGTTGAGACGGTCCGCAGCTTCCGCATAAGCCCTGAAAGCAATTTCGTTCTGGGAGCCGAATGACATTGACGCGATGGCAAATGGAAGACTGTGATCTCCTACGCTGATATCAACTTTTGAAGGATCAACCGTTTTCTCAGACTTTTTGAGAGAAGTTAAATGCCTGATGGTGACAGGCTTGGATTCTTCCTGCTCAGTGATCTTTTCCCTGTAGCCTGAATAGTCACCGGTTCGGGCCACATCACCGATCGCTTTCCAAATCCGCGGAAACAGATGGAAGCTCTTGGCGATTCTTTGTTTTTCATCGAAGTAATCAGCTGCTCTTTGTACAGCATCTTTCTTCATTTCATCAAAATTGAAGGCAAGACTTTCAGAACCAAAGAAGTTTACGATATTTAATGTCTCCGCAACCTCGTCGCTCAAGCCAATCGCAGAGAAGAGTCTTCCATAACCCCTGAGTTCATGGATTCCGATGGTTGAAATGACTTTCTCCAATCCTTTTTGAAGGGAAGAATACAAATTGACCACAGGTTCAATGGACTCATCTTCCAAGACTGTCAAGAACATATAGTAAGGGCTGATCACATCAGCACCGAAACCGTATGCGACGATGACATCATGAAGGGAGCGGATTGCTGCTGAACGAAGAAGCAGGGAACAGTCTCTTCGTAAAGAGACATCCGTCAGCCTCTGGTCAACCGCTGCCAGGACAAGGTGGGGATCCATCCACAGATTCCCGTCATGGTGAGAGTTGCCGTCATCAAGTACAAGCAGGCTCTTGCCGGAGGAAACGGCTTCCTGGGCTTCGTCTGCTAATCTATCTAAAGCTTCCTGAATCGTTTCATTCTCGGTGAATGTGGTAGAAATAAAGTGACACAGATTTTCTTTTTGGAAGAGATTCACAAGGCCGTCATAACTGGGCTGCTGCAAAATCTCTGAAGCCTGCCAGCCCGCCTTGCCCTCAATAACCAGAGGAGTCAACAATTCTACGGCAAGGTGCTTCTTGGATTTGCTGTTATAATGCGGTCTTTTGCCGATGATCGTTCTGGTAGAGAAGTGCTCCGTTTCACGGTCCCTGTCAATGGCGGGATTCGTAACGACTGCAACACTTTCCTTGATGAAGTCCGTCACATTCTTGCGATTAGGGTTAATGGCTGCAAGTGGTGAATCATGTCCAAGGGAGCGGATAGGTTCTGCACCTTTTTCTGCCATTTGTTCCAACAGCTGAACTTGTTCTCTTTCCCAGCCGAATGCATTATATTGTCCATTTTCAATGCTGGTAGGATAACTCATCATGATGTGTTTTGGAAGAGTAAGAGTTTCCAGCCTGTTTTTATAGCCTTTGAAATCGATTCTATTTTCAAAACGGTTATAGGTCTCAGCTTGGAAGTCGGTGTATTCAAATTTTTTAATCTTGTCATTCTCCCATGCGAACCCGACCTTTTCTCCAGGGGAAAGAGGTTTGGGATCTCCGGTGAATTCAGAAGATCTGATTACACCAGGTTCAGAAGCAAATACATAGGCGCTTTCGATTTCCACCATCCACAGCGGGCGCAGTCCCAAAGAGTCCACACTGAAGACAGCTTCTTCGCCGAATCTGGAGATGATGCCGGCAGGACCCTGGGCGAAATGGCCCCAAGTTTCTCTTAAATAGGTATAGAGGTCCTGAAGGTGGTCTGGATACTGCTTGATTTCATTAATGATTGGAGGAAATACTAACTCCATTGCTTCAAAGAGGGAGTAGCCATCCCTTCCAATCAGGGTTTCGATTGTTCTGTTCAGGTCCTGCGAATCACTGCCATTTTCAACGAGCGGTACATCAATCTTTTTCGCTTCTGCCCTTAGCTTGCTGATGGTATTGATTTCACCGTTATGGCCGATTACACTGAATGGCTGGACACGGAAAAAGTTGGACAGTGTGTTGGTTGAATAGCGGTTATGCCCCAGTGTCATAGTGGATGCAACCTTTGGGTGGGTCAGGTCTTTATAGTATTTCTGCAGGGAAGCACCTGCTCCCATCACTTTATAGACAACATGGTCCGGGCTAAGAGAAGAAACATGGATGGCGCTGTTTTCTTCAATTGAAGCCAGCAGGTCAAATAATTGTGTATAAGTCACCGCTTGCTCTTGATTTTCCGGAGCAAGCATTGCCACCTGCAGAAAATGAGGGTTCTCTTGAGCGGCAATTGGTCCCAAGGTGTCAGGCCTTGTTGAATCAAGATCAGTCAGCAATACTTCAAAACCTTGTTTCTCAAGCTTGTCAACAATTTCATGTTGCCCTTGGTTTACTGGAATTCCTTTAATGAAAAAGTGGCCGATAATGAATCGGGGCAATAGTGCTAGAGAGGAATCGATAGAAGCGGCTTCGAGCTTTTCGGACCAGACGGCTCTGGGAATATCTATATGTATACCAGCTCCATCTCCTTCACCGTTTATAAATCCTGCACGGTGGTCCATCGTGACCAAAGCTTCTATACAACGGTCAATATTTTCTCTTGTCGGGATTCTTTCTTTTTCGATTGATGCAACAATTCCGCATGCATCATGTGCACCATTATGGAAATCTTTAAAGAGTTCAGGACTCCATTGAGTTCGTTGATCTTTCAATAAAAGCACCTCCGTAAAAATTGCAGAATACATAACTAAATATTCTGAATACTAATTCCATAATATCACAAGAATTTTCAGAATTCAATTTTTTATTCAAAACAGTGGATGGTTATGTGATGAAACAGGTGAGAATCCCTCCTGTAAACGCTTACATATTAGGGTAAAATAAAAACAAGGAGGAAACCCTCCTTGTATATAGTTGAATTTTTATGCGTTATGAAGTTGTTCGAATGCATGATTAACAGCTTTGATCGTTTCTTCAATATCTTCCTCAGTATGAGCCGTAGTAAGGAACCAAGCCTCGTATTTTGATGGTGCAAGGTTAATTCCCTGATGCAGCATGAGGTTGAAGAACCTGGCGAACATTTCTCCATCAGTTGCTTCGGCCTGCTCATAATTTTCCACTTTTTCTTTAGTGAAGTAGAGAGTCAGTGCACCTTTCAATCGATTGATCGTTATAGGAGTGTTGAATTTTTCTGCTGCTTTAAGAATTCCACCTTCCAGCATTGCACCCAGTTCGTCCAGGCGTTCATATACTCCTTCTTCTTTAAGAACTTCAAGACAGGCGATTCCTGAAAGGATTGAAGCTGGGTTGCCAGCCATTGTGCCTGCCTGGTATGCAGGTCCGAGTGGTGCAACTTTTTCCATGATCTCGGCTTTGCCTCCATAAGCACCGATCGGCAGGCCGCCTCCGATGATTTTCCCCATTGCTGTCAAATCGGGTTTTACACCCAGCATATCCTGTGCTCCGCCGTACATGAAACGGAAAGCAGTGATGACTTCATCATAAATGACCAGGGCTCCTGCTTCATGGGAAATATCATTCACCTGCTGAAGGAATCCTTCCTTTGGCTCGACGATACCGAAGTTGCCGACAATCGGTTCCACGAGGATACCGGCAATCTGATCGCCCCATTTCTTCATTGCTTCTTTGAAAGGTTCTATATCATTGAATGGTACTGTTATGACCTCGTTGGCTATGCTTTTCGGTACTCCTGCAGAATCGGGAGTGCCGAGTGTGGAAGGGCCGGAACCTGCGGCTACAAGCACCAGGTCTGAATGGCCGTGATAGCATCCCGCGAATTTGATGATCTTATCGCGCCCGGTATAAGCTCTCGCTACCCTGATCGTTGTCATGACCGCTTCTGTCCCTGAATTGACGAACCGGACTTTATCCAGGTTCGGCATCGCTTCCTGCAGCATCTCGGCATACTTTACTTCGAATGGGGTGGGTGTTCCGTATAATACCCCGTTTTCAGCTGCTTTTGTGATTGCTTTCGTAATATGCGGATGTGCATGGCCTGTGATGATAGGTCCATATGCGGCAAGATAATCGATGTATTTATTGCCGTCTACATCCCAGAAATAGGCTCCTTTAGCTCGTTCCATGGCAACAGGGGAACCGCCTCCGACAGCTTTGTAAGAGCGGGAGGGGCTGTTGACGCCCCCGACGATCCTTTCTAGTGCTTTTTTATGTAAACGTTCAGAATTAGTGAAATCCATTTTGACCATTTCCTCCTTTATATTTCTAAATCTCTCAATCATTTTAGTACGATGGACGGGAATGCGCAAATTAAGGAAACCTTATGAATTGGCAAGCATCTTCCGCACTTCTTCACAGGGGGCTGTGTTACACTATTCCATGGTTTAAATTGAAGGAGGAGTATCAATGAGCAATGCTATAGAGGTTCACAATTTGCGAAAAGATTTTAAAGCCTACTCCAGCCGCTCTGGATTAAAGGGTGCTTTTCGTGACTTGTTCACGCGTAATTATAAAGTTGTTTCAGCAGTTAACGATATCAGTTTTACAGTAAAGCAAGGAGAGATGGTTGGATATATAGGAGAAAACGGTGCCGGCAAGTCAACGAGCATCAAGATGCTCACAGGGATCCTGACTCCAACATCCGGAGGGGTGACTGTCAATGGCATGAACCCTCATAAAGAAAGAGAGAAGTTTGTTAAAAGTATCGGCGTAGTGTTCGGACAGCGTTCCCAGCTTTGGTGGGATATCGCTGTTCAGGAATCTTTCCAGCTTTTAAAAAAAGTGTATAAGGTCCCGGATCAACAATATAAAGAACATATGGACCACGTGATTGAAACATTGGAGATTCAACCATTGCTGGACAAGCCTGTCAGGAAACTCTCCCTTGGACAGAGGATGAGATGCGAGCTGGCGGCAGCCCTTGTCCACAATCCACCCTTATTATTTTTGGATGAGCCGACAATTGGCCTGGATGTCCTCGTGAAACTAAAAATAAGACAGTTTCTGAAAGAAATCAACGAAAAATATAATACAACCATTTTGCTGACGACCCATGACCTTTCTGATATAGAGGCTCTTTGCGAAAGGGTGGTCATGCTGGATGAAGGAAAAATCATTTATGACGGTGCACTCAAAAACCTGAAAACGGAATGGGGAGAGCACAAGGAAATCCAGTTCCAATTCATTGACAGCCCTTCTGCAGAGGAGTTAAATGCACTAACTTCGAATTTAGGAGCAGAATGGCAGCTTGATGAGAAAGAAATGCGGTTCTCGGCAACGATTGAAGCCGATGAAAACAAAATCTCCGACTTGATCGGCCTTGTAGTATCTGCATATAAAGTCAGGGATATGAAAATCAAGGAAACGACAACAGAAGAAATCATCCGAAATATATATGAACAAGGGATTGTCGATATTAAACCAACTGAACGAGAAACAGTGAAGGTGTAGGGGGGATCGGCAATGTCAAAATATATCGAGATGATCAGGATCCGCTTTTTGATGATGCTTGCATACAGAACAAATTATTACAGCGGCATCCTGATTTACAGTATCAATATTGGTGCATATTATTTCCTCTGGCAGGCTATCTACGGTGGAAAAGAGGATATCGAAGGCCTTTCAGTCATCCAAATGACCACCTATATTGCGGTGGCCTGGATGGCGCGAGCCTTTTATTTCAACAATATCGACAGGGAGATAGCGGCGGAAATCAAAGAAGGTAAAGTTGCCGTGGAGTTGATCAGGCCATACAGCTATCTTGGAATGAAAACGATGCAGGGTCTTGGGGAAGGGATTTTCCGGTTATTATTCTTCTCGGTTCCCGGCATGTTCATTGTCGCCCTGGTATTCCCTATAGAGGTTTCGGCCAACGCCTCGACTTGGATGTTCTTTGCACTGTCCATCATTTTCAGTTTTATGATTAATACACAGATCAATCTGCTGACAGGGATCACTACTTTTTTCTTATTTAATAATGATGGATTAATCCGTGCGAAGAGAGTCGTGATCGACCTCTTTTCGGGTCTCCTGCTGCCTATCAGTTTCTTTCCGATATGGGCTCAAGATGCAATGAAGTTCCTGCCCTTTCAGAGCATCAGCTATGTGCCGAGTATGATATTCACAGAAGGCTATACCGGCTTTGAGGTATATGAAGCTCTGGGCCTTCAAATTGTGTGGGTGCTCGTATTGCTGATTCCAATCGGGGCACTATGGCAGATTGCAAAAAAACAGATGATCATTCAAGGAGGGTAAGAAGTGTTTTACCTATCAATGTTCTTCAGGTATGTTTCACAATATATGAAAACCAGATTGCAGTATCGGACAGACCTGGTGGTTGAGATACTTTCTGACCTTCTGTTTCAAGCTGTAAACCTCGTGTTTATATTGGTTGTATTCGGCCATACCCAATTATTGAGCGGCTGGACACGGGATGAAATTATATTTATCTATGGCTTTTTCCTTGTACCCTTTGCTCTTTTTTCAACTTTCTTCAATATATGGGATTTCAACGAAAGGTATATTGTAAAGGGGGAGATGGACAGGATTTTGACGCGTCCGATTCACAGTCTCTTCCAGGTCATTCTGGAAAGGATGGAGCTGGAGTCACTATTCGGTGTAATAACTGGACTGGTGATTATGTTTTATGCCGGAAACAATCTTGGCTTATCAATCGGATGGCTGGATCCGATTCTTTTTGTGTTGTTTACAGCCGGCGGTGCCCTGGTATATGCGGGGATCTTCATTTCCCTGGCCAGCATCGGCTTCTGGTCGGATGCGAAAACGTCCATCATGCCGATGATGTACAATATCGGGAATTACGGAAGATACCCGGTCGATATCTATAATAATGTCATCCGTTTTGTGCTTACATGGATATTGCCATTTGCTTTCGTAGGGGTCTATCCGGCAGCCTATTTCCTAGGCAAGGAAGAATGGTTTACCTTCTCCTACATCACTCCATTAATTGGTGCTACATTCTTTGCACTTTCTATCTTCCTATGGAATGAGGGGGTAAAGAGGTACCGCGGAGCTGGGAATTAGGGTTTTATATATACCTAAATATTTTTCATCAAACATCTCCTTATTAAAGGGGATGTTTTTTCTATGAGAACAACATTTTTCAGGTTGTCCTCACGTAAGATGGAAAGACAAGGTCTCCCGTATAAAGGATGATGGACAATGATATATATTTTAATTGCTGCCATAGCTATATGTATGATATTAAGCCTCAGAACACTTTTCTTCCCTTCAAAGTGGAGGGAAAAGCACCTTTCCATTAAGAACTTTCTATTATTGGGGATTTCCTATCTGGTGCTGATGGTCGGATTCGGTCTGGTCTATGTCCTGTTGGAAGTGGAAGGGATCGATTTGCTGATAGAAGGCGGAGACGTAATCCAGGGAGATTTCCTTGACCATTTGTTTACGTGTTTATATTTCAGCGGTGTCACCCTTTTTTCTGTAGGGTATGGTGATGTAACCCCCATCGGGATCGGCCGGGGGATTGCCCTCATCGAGTCCTGGCTGGGATACACCATCCCTGCTGCATTTGTGATAAAGACATTTTTTATAGAAGGGGATCATACGAGGAAGACAAATGGTTGAGCCTTGATGTCATTTTGGGTAAGCTAAAAGTAACCAAAGTGATAGGAGGAGTTTGGATGACAGTCGAAACAGGCAAACAAGCACCACAATTCCAATTAGAAGCGAGTAACGGTGAGACAGTAAAACTTTCGGATTACAAAGGCAAGAATGTGGTTCTATATTTCTATCCAAAGGACATGACACCAGGCTGTACTACAGAAGCATGCGATTTCAGGGACCAGCATGAAGAGTTTGAAGGCCTTGATGCAGTGATTTTGGGAGTGAGCCCTGACCCAAAGGATAAACATGAGAAGTTTGTTGAAAAGCATGGACTGCCTTTCCTGCTGCTTGTGGATGAAGATCATAAAGTGGCGGAAGATTACGGAGTGTGGAAACTGAAGAAAAACTTTGGTAAGGAATATATGGGGATCGAACGGTCAACATTCATCATTGATAAGGAAGGCAATATCTCAAAAGAGTGGAGAAAAGTAAAAGTGAAAGGGCATGTGGAGGATGCGTTGGAATACATAAAAGAAAATCTCCAATAAAGCCTATTTTTACTAAGAGGAGGCTTTTGTCCATTCACTTTCCTTTCATTTACATAGATTAAAGTAGGGCATACCTCCTCAAATAAGTCTCGGAACTTTAACGGCTGCAGCGTGCGGCCGTTCTTTTTTATTGTTAAGCGGAAAGCTCCTGATTATATGACTATAATTCTGTACTAACCAGAAAGTTGGGCTTCAAATGAATAAATGATAAAATATTCTTACAATGACAAAGGTATGAAAACAGAGGTGCAGGTATGAAGATACTATTTACGTTTCTTCCGTCAGAAGAGATGGCGGAAGAATTAAAAGCCGGTTTCAAAGGCTGCGAATTTGAATTTCATAGAGACATTCAGTCTGCTTCGAGATGTTTAACGGAGGCAGAAGTACTCGTTACTTTTGGAGAAGATCTGACAGAAGACCATATTGTTCAAGCCAGGCAGCTGCGCTGGATTATGGTTATATCTGCCGGATTGGAGTTAATGCCCCTGGAAATGATCAAGGAAAAAGGGATATTGGTGACCAACGTGAAGGGAATCCATGCGATTCCGATGGCAGAGTTTGCATTTGGCCTGATGCTTCAGCATGCCAAGCAGCTTGCGAAGATCAGAGAAGAAGTTAAACAGGGGCTATGGCAAAGGGAGGTTCCAGGATTAGAGTTATGCGGGCAGAACCTGCTTGTTCTGGGGGCGGGTGCCATTGGGGGCGAGATTGCCAGGCTCGGAAAAGCTTTTAGGATGAATGTTTCAGGAATTAATACGAGTGGTAAAATAACGGAAAACTTTGATGATATGTACACGCTGGATGAGATGGGAGGAGCTCTTGGAAAAGCAGATTATGTCATATCAATCCTCCCCAGTACAAAAGAGACCAGGTACATACTAAAAAAGGAACATTTTCAACGTATGAAGTCTTCAGCAGTATTCATAAACATAGGAAGAGGGGACTTGTTCAAAAGCTCAATTCTTATCGAAGCCCTGAAAAATGGTGAACTTGCACATGCTTTCCTTGATGTGTTTGAAACTGAGCCGCTTGAAGAGAATCATCCTTTTTGGAGGATGAACAAGGTGACGGTCACGCCTCATCTTTCAAGCAGGACAAAACAATATCTTCCGCGTTCTTTTGCTATTTTTAAAAAGAACCTGACAACATATACTACTAATGGAAATGACTATATAAATGAAATTGATACGGAAAGAGGGTACTAAAAGATGAAAATCTATACAAAAACCGGTGATAAAGGAACAACATCATTAGTTTACGGACAGCGGGTTTCGAAAGCAGACAGGAGAGTAGAGGCATATGGCACCTGTGATGAAGCGAATTCTTTGATTGGCCTTGGGTTAAGCTATATCAAGAATGAGTATTTTGATGGACGGGATGAATTCCAATCTGTCTTCCATAAAATTCAGACGACGCTGTTTCATGTGGGAGCGGAATTAGCTACACCAGCAGGAAAAGAAGTGAAGTGGAAAGTGACAAATGATGATGTGGTTGAGCTTGAAGCGACCATCGACAAGTGGGATTCAGCGCTGACACCTTTATCTAACTTCATCCTGCCGGGGGGACACCCTGCCGGTGCAGCACTACATACTGCCCGGACAGTGGTCCGCAGGGCGGAGAGAGAAGCGGTAAGTGTTGAAGAGGAAGTTAATCCATTAGTGTTATCTTACTTGAACCGCCTGTCGGACTTTCTGTTCGTGGCGGCAAGGTATATTAATAATCAGCTCGGAGAAAAAGAGCAAAATCTTCATCAAGGGAATTAATGATGAGATTTATTGACAAAACAGGTCTTTCGTTAGTACACTAATTATAAACATTATAAAGTAAGAATCTTTATGGAATAGAGGTGCATGACGATGTCAGATGTCCAATTGAAGGAAGCGATCGACACGCTGAAAGAAACTGGAGTCCGTATTACTCCCCAACGTCATGCGATTTTGGAATATTTGATACATTCTATGGCGCACCCAACTGCTGATGATATTTATAAAGCATTAGAAGGTAAGTTCCCGAATATGAGTGTAGCGACAGTCTATAATAACCTGAGGGTTTTCAGGGAAGTGGGACTTGTAAAAGAGTTGACCTATGGAGACGCATCAAGCCGTTTTGATTATGTGACATCAGATCATTATCATGTTATATGCGATGAATGCGGGAAAATAGTCGACTTCCACTATCCGGGGCTGGACGAAGTCGAACAGCTGGCTTCACATGTCACTGGTTTCAAAGTTCGCAATCACAGAATGGAGATATACGGAACCTGCGATAACTGCAGTGCCAATAATGAACATTAAAAAAGGAATTGCCGCGAATTTCGGCAATTCCTTTTTTAATGCTCTCTTATAATGAATATCCAATTTAAGCAGGTACTGCTTTGACTTAATTGGACGGGGTCTCACCCTTTTTATTATAATCTTCGTTGAATTCTCTTCCTTCCAGGTTCCTGTCGAGCGTCAGCGGCTCATTACAATACATGCACATGTCCACGCGGCCGAGAACCTTTGTCGGTTTTCCGCAATTGGGGCATACAACCTGGACTGCTTTCGTGGAAAGCATCCCGATCCAGAAATAAACCACAGTACTTGCAATGATAGCGAGTAATCCGAGGAGCATGAAGATCGTCATAACAATTGGGTGTTCTCTAAAGAAAATTCCGCCATACATAATAATGAAACCTATGAAAATAAGGCTTAATGCAAACGTGCGGATTTTATTAATTTTACTGGAATATTTTTTGGCCATTGTTGTCCCTCCTAAAAAAATACTATACCATATTTATTTGGGAATGAGTGTTTTAATATGAGTTTGTCGAAATTTGACTACAAAAGAGGAAGGATATTTTTTATTGCCGTCGAAATAGTAACCCAATGAATGTAAGTGGAGGAATTATAAGATGGAGGATATTTTACGACCCATATACCAAGAAAGAGCCAGCCATCCCAATACCCTGGGTGTGTTGATGATTGATCAAAGGCAAAAAGCAAGTCCGCTGACAGATACGTTTGACATCGTCTTATTGATTATAGTGAAGGAATCTGAAACACCTGTTTTTGTTAAACATTATTCTTATGAACAGCAAAAAGCTGCCTTGCATATTGTTAGTGAGGAGAAGTTGAAAGAATGGATGCTCCTTGGAACGAACAGAAAGATTGTTGAATGGTTGTTTAATGGAAAGATCATTTTTGACAGGAATGAATATATCAGCAACTTGAAAATGGAATTAAGGGACTTTCCGTTCTATGGAAGAAAAATAAAGATAGGACTGGAATTCTCAAAGTTAATCAGAAGATATCTGGATGGAAAAGCGTTCTTTGAAAACAAGCACTATCTTGATGCTTATAACCATGTAGTCCATTCACTGCATCACCTTGCCAGGCTGGCTGTCATAGAAAATGGGTTCCACCCAGAGGTGACAGTATGGAATCAGGTGAAACAAATCGAGCCGGAAATATTTAAATTATATGAAGAACTCATAAATAGTGAGGAGAACCTTGAAAAAAGGCTGGAACTATTATTCCTTGCAAGTGAATTCCTCATTCATTCAAGGTTGAAAATTGGATCAGAGCATCTGGTCAGCATAATGAATGAAAAAGAACAATGGAGTTTCAATGAATTGCAGGAGCACGAGGAAATCCAGCATTACTCTGTAGATCTAAGTGTATTGATTGAGTATCTTACAGAAAAGAATATCCTGGAAACAGTTAATTTGGAAACGAAGGGGCAAGGTTTGTTCCATAGATATTACAGGGTTCCTACAAAATTATATTAAAATATTAAAAATGTGTTGACTTAACTAATGATCCTTGTTATATTAATAAACGTCGCTGCTGAACGAAATTACTTTTTTGGTCAGTGGCGACTGAATTACACAAAATAACATCTTAAAAACTTCTCAAAAAAACTTTTAAAAAGTTATTGACGAGATAACAAAAAAGATGTTAAGATAATAAAGTCGCTTCAGAGAGGCGCTAAAGATTGAACCTTGAAAACTGAACAAAACAAGACAAAACGTCAACGTTAATTCTTGTAAGAACCGAGTTCTTACAAAGTTGCTAATACTATAATTAGCAAATGAGCAAATCAAACTTCTATCGGAGAGTTTGATCCTGGCTCAGGACGAACGCTGGCGGCGTGCCTAATACATGCAAGTCGAGCGGACTGATGGGAGCTTGCTCCCTGAAGTCAGCGGCGGACGGGTGAGTAACACGTGGGTAACCTGCCTGTAAGACTGGGATAACTCCGGGAAACCGGGGCTAATACCGGATAGTTCTTTTCCCCGCATGGGGGATGGTGGAAAGGCGGCTTCGGCTGCCACTTACAGATGGACCCGCGGCGCATTAGCTAGTTGGTGAGGTAACGGCTCACCAAGGCGACGATGCGTAGCCGACCTGAGAGGGTGATCGGCCACACTGGGACTGAGACACGGCCCAGACTCCTACGGGAGGCAGCAGTAGGGAATCTTCCGCAATGGACGAAAGTCTGACGGAGCAACGCCGCGTGAGTGATGAAGGTTTTCGGATCGTAAAGCTCTGTTGTTAGGGAAGAACAAGTGCCGTTCGAATAGGGCGGCACCTTGACGGTACCTAACCAGAAAGCCACGGCTAACTACGTGCCAGCAGCCGCGGTAATACGTAGGTGGCAAGCGTTGTCCGGAATTATTGGGCGTAAAGCGCGCGCAGGCGGTCTCTTAAGTCTGATGTGAAAGCCCACGGCTCAACCGTGGAGGGTCATTGGAAACTGGGGGACTTGAGTGCAGAAGAGGAAAGTGGAATTCCACGTGTAGCGGTGAAATGCGTAGATATGTGGAGGAACACCAGTGGCGAAGGCGACTTTCTGGTCTGTAACTGACGCTGAGGCGCGAAAGCGTGGGGAGCAAACAGGATTAGATACCCTGGTAGTCCACGCCGTAAACGATGAGTGCTAAGTGTTAGAGGGTTTCCGCCCTTTAGTGCTGCAGCTAACGCATTAAGCACTCCGCCTGGGGAGTACGGTCGCAAGACTGAAACTCAAAGGAATTGACGGGGGCCCGCACAAGCGGTGGAGCATGTGGTTTAATTCGAAGCAACGCGAAGAACCTTACCAGGTCTTGACATCCTCTGACAACCCTAGAGATAGGGCTTTCCCCTTCGGGGGACAGAGTGACAGGTGGTGCATGGTTGTCGTCAGCTCGTGTCGTGAGATGTTGGGTTAAGTCCCGCAACGAGCGCAACCCTTGATCTTAGTTGCCAGCATTCAGTTGGGCACTCTAAGATGACTGCCGGTGACAAACCGGAGGAAGGTGGGGATGACGTCAAATCATCATGCCCCTTATGACCTGGGCTACACACGTGCTACAATGGACGGTACAAAGGGCAGCGAGACCGCGAGGTTCAGCAAATCCCATAAAACCGTTCTCAGTTCGGATTGCAGGCTGCAACTCGCCTGCATGAAGCTGGAATCGCTAGTAATCGCGGATCAGCATGCCGCGGTGAATACGTTCCCGGGCCTTGTACACACCGCCCGTCACACCACGAGAGTTTGTAACACCCGAAGTCGGTGAGGTAACCTTTTGGAGCCAGCCGCCTAAGGTGGGACAGATGATTGGGGTGAAGTCGTAACAAGGTAGCCGTATCGGAAGGTGCGGCTGGATCACCTCCTTTCTAAGGATATATGAGACGTGACGATTTGATTTTGTTTTGTTCAGTTTTGATGGTTTAACCATCAAACCATTGTTCTTTGAAAACTAGATAAAGATATATGAAGAAAGTCAAGAAAGAACCGAGAATTCGCCATTTTAGGATATCTCTTATGAGATATTTCATTAAAACTAAGGTGAAGGAGAAGCGAGGAGTGCAAGGCGCCGAGTTTCTGAGCAGCGGATTGTACCTTAACAGTACATGAGCAGCGGAAGAAACGAAGGCAACGCCGCAATCCGAAGCTTATCGTTCGCCGACGGTTAAGTTAGAAAGGGCGCACGGTGGATGCCTTGGCACTAGGAGCCGATGAAGGACGGGACTAACACCGATATGCTTCGGGGAGCTGTAAGTAAGCTTTGATCCGGAGATTTCCGAATGGGGGAACCCGCTGCACGTAATGGTGCAGTATCCATATCTGAATACATAGGGTATGGAAGGCAGACCCGGGGAACTGAAACATCTAAGTACCCGGAGGAAGAGAAAGCAAACGCGATTCCCTGAGTAGCGGCGAGCGAAACGGGATTAGCCCAAACCAAGAGGCTTGCCTCTTGGGGTTGTAGGACACTCTATACGGAGTTACAAAGGAACGAAGTAGACGAAGAAGTCTGGAAAGGCTCGTCACAGAAGGTAACAACCCTGTAGTCGAAACTTCGTTCCCTCTTGAGTGGATCCTGAGTACGGCGGGACACGAGAAATCCCGTCGGAAGCTGGGAGGACCATCTCCCAAGGCTAAATACTCCCTAGTGACCGATAGTGAACCAGTACCGTGAGGGAAAGGTGAAAAGCACCCCGGAAGGGGAGTGAAATAGAACCTGAAACCGTGTGCCTACAAGTAGTCAGAGCCCGTTAACGGGTGATGGCGTGCCTTTTGTAGAATGAACCGGCGAGTTACGATCCCATGCAAGGTTAAGTCGGAAAGACGGAGCCGCAGCGAAAGCGAGTCTGAACAGGGCGAATGAGTATGTGGTCGTAGACCCGAAACCAGGTGATCTACCCATGTCCAGGGTGAAGTTCAGGTAACACTGAATGGAGGCCCGAACCCACGCACGTTGAAAAGTGCGGGGATGAGGTGTGGGTAGCGGAGAAATTCCAATCGAACTTGGAGATAGCTGGTTCTCTCCGAAATAGCTTTAGGGCTAGCCTCATGTAGTAAGAGTCTTGGAGGTAGAGCACTGTTTGGACTAGGGGCCCTCATCGGGTTACCGAATTCAGACAAACTCCGAATGCCAAAGACTTATCCATGGGAGTCAGACTGCGAGTGATAAGATCCGTAGTCGAAAGGGAAACAGCCCAGACCACCAGCTAAGGTCCCAAAGTATACGTTAAGTGGAAAAGGATGTGGAGTTGCTTAGACAACCAGGATGTTGGCTTAGAAGCAGCCACCATTTAAAGAGTGCGTAATAGCTCACTGGTCGAGTGACTCTGCGCCGAAAATGTACCGGGGCTAAACGTATCACCGAAGCTGTGGATTGACACCGTCTGGTGTCAGTGGTAGGAGAGCGTTCTAAGGGCTGTGAAGCTGGACCGTAAGGACTGGTGGAGCGCTTAGAAGTGAGAATGCCGGTATGAGTAGCGAAAGACAGGTGAGAATCCTGTCCACCGAATGCCTAAGGTTTCCTGAGGAAGGCTCGTCCGCTCAGGGTTAGTCGGGACCTAAGCCGAGGCCGAAAGGCGTAGGCGATGGATAACAGGTTGATATTCCTGTACCACCTCTTTTCCGTTTGAGTGATGGGGGGACGCAGGAGGATAGGGTAAGCGCGCTGCTGGATATGCGCGTCTAAGCAGTTAGGCTGGTGATGAGGCAAATCCCGTCACCGTTAAGGCTGAGCTGTGACAGCGAGGGAAATATAGTACCGAAGTTCCTGATTCCACACTGCCAAGAAAAGCCTCTAGCGAGGAAAAAGGTGCCCGTACCGCAAACCGACACAGGTAGGCGAGGAGAGAATCCTAAGGTGAGCGAGAGAACTCTCGTTAAGGAACTCGGCAAAATGACCCCGTAACTTCGGGAGAAGGGGTGCTCTGGTAGGGTGCAAGCCCGAGAGAGCCGCAGTGAATAGGCCCAGGCGACTGTTTAGCAAAAACACAGGTCTCTGCGAAGCCGTAAGGCGAAGTATAGGGGCTGACGCCTGCCCGGTGCTGGAAGGTTAAGGGGAGTGCTTAGCGCAAGCGAAGGTGCGAACCGAAGCCCCAGTAAACGGCGGCCGTAACTATAACGGTCCTAAGGTAGCGAAATTCCTTGTCGGGTAAGTTCCGACCCGCACGAAAGGCGCAACGATCTGGGCACTGTCTCAACGAGAGACTCGGTGAAATTATAGTACCTGTGAAGATGCAGGTTACCCGCGACAGGACGGAAAGACCCCGTGGAGCTTTACTGTAGCCTGATATTGAATTTTGGCACAGCTTGTACAGGATAGGTAGGAGCCTTGGAAACCGGAGCGCCAGCTTCGGTGGAGGCGTCGGTGGGATACTACCCTGGCTGTGTTGAACTTCTAACCCGCGCCCCTGATCGGGGTGGGAGACAGTGTCAGGTGGGCAGTTTGACTGGGGCGGTCGCCTCCTAAAGAGTAACGGAGGCGCCCAAAGGTTCCCTCAGAATGGTTGGAAATCATTCGCAGAGTGTAAAGGCACAAGGGAGCTTGACTGCGAGACCTACAAGTCGAGCAGGGACGAAAGTCGGGCTTAGTGATCCGGTGGTTCCGCATGGAAGGGCCATCGCTCAACGGATAAAAGCTACCCCGGGGATAACAGGCTTATCTCCCCCAAGAGTCCACATCGACGGGGAGGTTTGGCACCTCGATGTCGGCTCATCGCATCCTGGGGCTGTAGTCGGTCCCAAGGGTTGGGCTGTTCGCCCATTAAAGCGGTACGCGAGCTGGGTTCAGAACGTCGTGAGACAGTTCGGTCCCTATCCGTCGTGGGCGCAGGAAATTTGAGAGGAGCTGTCCTTAGTACGAGAGGACCGGGATGGACGCACCGCTGGTGTACCAGTTGTCTTGCCAAAGGCATCGCTGGGTAGCTATGTGCGGAAGGGATAAGTGCTGAAAGCATCTAAGCATGAAGCCCCCCTCGAGATGAGATTTCCCATCACTTTATGTGAGTAAGATCCCTGAAAGATGATCAGGTAGATAGGTCTGAGGTGGAAGCGTGGCGACACGTGCAGCTGACAGATACTAATCGATCGAGGACTTAACCACGTTAAAAAGCGCAGGCGGCTTGACCAGAGGCGACAGGCGTTAGACAGCGAACAGATGAGGGCGTTCTTTGCCCTCGGCTGGTTGATGGCTAATGACCCCGAGCCTCTAGCCGCCGGAGCTGGATTGCAAAATAGCGAACTCGGAATACTTTCTTTTCTTCATACCTTTATCTAGTTTTGAGTGAATAATTTTTTAAAAGAATTTCAAAAAAACACTTGAAAAAATTATAAAACTCGCTATAATAGAACTTGTCCTTAAAAAAGACATTGTCTGGTGACTACGGCGAAGAGGTCACACCCGTTCCCATGCCGAACACGGAAGTTAAGCTCTTCAGCGCCGATGGTAGTTGGGGGATCTCCCCCTGTGAGAGTAGGACGTCGCCAGGCTGAATTATTCCGCAGTAGCTCAGTGGTAGAGCTATCGGCTGTTAACCGATCGGTCGCAGGTTCGAATCCTGCCTGCGGAGCCAATATGGAGAGCTGTCCGAGTGGCCGAAGGAGCACGATTGGAAATCGTGTAGGCGGGTAACCCTGTCTCAAGGGTTCAAATCCCTTGCTCTCCGCCATTATATCTTAACTGGCCCCTTGGTCAAGCGGTTAAGACACCGCCCTTTCACGGCGGTAACACGGGTTCGAATCCCGTAGGGGTCACCAAGCTTTTTTACGAAGCGAAGCGGAGTAAAATAAGCATCCTTAAAGAAACACCTTGAAACTTAATTCGGAGGATTAGCTCAGCTGGGAGAGCATCTGCCTTACAAGCAGAGGGTCGGCGGTTCGATCCCGTCATCCTCCACCACGATTTTTTACGAAGCAAAGCGAAGTAAAATAATCTACCAAAAAGTAAGTAAAGCATTATTATCATCGTCGCGGGGTGGAGCAGTTCGGTAGCTCGTCGGGCTCATAACCCGAAGGTCGCAGGTTCAAATCCTGCCCCCGCAATACCATGGTCCGGTAGTTCAGTTGGTTAGAATGCCTGCCTGTCACGCAGGAGGTCGCGGGTTCGAGTCCCGTCCGGACCGCCATTTTTAAAAAAATCTTAGTCTAAACTAAGAGGGTTTCGATTCGCAGCTTAGCGGAAGCCGAAACTATTAAGGCTCAGTAGCTCAGTTGGTAGAGCAATGGACTGAAAATCCATGTGTCGGCGGTTCGATTCCGTCCTGAGCCACCATTTTCCTGAAGTGCCGGTGTAGCTCAACTGGTAGAGCAACTGACTTGTAATCAGTAGGTTGGGGGTTCAAGTCCTCTTGCCGGCACCATCGAGAATATTTGGAGGGGTAGCGAAGTGGCTAAACGCGGCGGACTGTAAATCCGCTCCTTCGGGTTCGGCAGTTCGAATCTGCCCCCCTCCACCATTTAATGAATATAGGGGTATAGTTTAAAGGTAGAACAGAGGTCTCCAAAACCTCCGGTGTGGGTTCGATTCCTACTACCCCTGCCAATTTATCTTGTGGCGATTGTGGCGAAGTGGTTAACGCATCGGATTGTGGTTCCGACATTCGTGGGTTCGATTCCCATCAGTCGCCCCATAAGTTTTCACCAATTTGCTCTTAGTGCATATATTATATCAATGGGCTATAGCCAAGCGGTAAGGCATCGCACTTTGACTGCGACATGCGTTGGTTCGAATCCAGCTAGCCCAGCCAATCTTGCGGAAGTAGTTCAGTGGTAGAACACCACCTTGCCAAGGTGGGGGTCGCGGGTTCGAATCCCGTCTTCCGCTCCATTGTTGGCGGCATAGCCAAGTGGTAAGGCAGAGGTCTGCAAAACCTCTATCACCGGTTCAAATCCGGTTGCCGCCTCCAAACAACACTTGCCGGTGTGGCGGAATTGGCAGACGCGCACGACTCAAAATCGTGTTCCTTCTGGAGTGCCGGTTCGACCCCGGCCACCGGTACCATATGTATATTGCGGGTGTAGTTTAGTGGTA
The DNA here is from genome assembly GCF_049177075.1 of Bacillus salacetis. Classification (GTDB taxonomy): domain Bacteria; phylum Bacillota; class Bacilli; order Bacillales; family Bacillaceae_B; genus Rossellomorea; species Rossellomorea salacetis_A. The sequence goes on from NZ_CP185377.1 coordinate 1,030,554, forward strand.
AAACCTCAGCCTTCCAAGCTGATGATGAGGGTTCGATTCCCTTCACCCGCTCCATACATACAAACTCAAACCTTTCTCAACATGAGAAAGGTTTTTTTGTGGTTTATTTTATTACTTATATAGTGCCTGGAATGAAAACCATTAATATAATCTCTTCATCCTTGGACAAAAAACCTCATATTCCGGGAAGTGACTGTCACCAATAGTCACTTCTTCACTAATCACAATTTTGCTCCTTCTTTGTCAATTTAGTATACCTTTTTAAGAAAGCGCTTCCATTATACTTTAAGAAAGTAATGATATTAGGCGGTGATACCGGTGGAGACAAAGATTGAGACAGGGCCTGTGAGTCCTGAGATACAGATCAAGACGCCATCCAAGAGAAAGACAAGGTACAAGAGGATATTATCCTATGCAGCCTTCGTAGGGCCTGCGCTGTTGTTTTTCCTGGTGATTCAGATCGTTCCCTTTCTAATGGGGCTTTATTATTCTTTTACTTCGTGGAACGGAGTCAGTTCGGTCGTTGAATGGGTAGGGATTGAAAATTATAAGAAAATCTTTTCGGATGATCCTGCCTTTTTCAATTCATTCATGTTTACAACGAAATTCATGTTTGCAGCTGTCATTATTAGTAACTTAATAGGATTTAGTTTTGCGCTGCTTTTGAATGCCGCCTTAAAAACTCGGAATATATTAAGAACGGTGTTTTTTATACCAAATGTCATCGGTGGTTTATTGCTCGGATTCATCTGGCAGTTCATCTTCGTCAAAGGGTTTGCTTCAATTGGGAACATGACGGATATCGGATTTTTTAAAATGCCGTGGCTTGGGGATGAAACAACTGCCTTCTGGGGTATTGTGATCGTCTTTGCCTGGCAGATCAGCGGCTATATGATGGTCATCTATGTAGCAGCTCTGCAAGGGGTCGACAATAACCTGCTAGAGGCAGCAAAAATTGATGGGGCTTCAAGCTGGGCTGTTCTCACCAAGATCATTATTCCGTTGATCTTGCCGGCATTCACCATCTGTTTCTTCCTGACCATCTCAATGGCCTTCAAGATCTTTGATTTGAATATATCCCTGACAGGCGGAGGACCATTCAACTCGACTCAATCAGTAGCCATAAACATTTATCAGGAAGCGTTCCAAAATAACCGTTACGGCTTGGGGACAGCGAAATCCATCCTTTTCTTTGTTGTCGTAGCCATCTTTACTACTGCTCAGGTAATGCTGACAAAGAAGAAGGAGGTTGAGGCATAATGGGCAGCCGCTATACGAAAAAGACATTTGTTCTTGAGATTATTGGAATTACAGTAGGGCTCATTTTCCTTATACCTTTCTACTTTGTGCTGATTAACTCCGTAAAGCCATTTGCGGCCATCCTAATTGATTCGGCAGCATGGCCGGAAGAATTCCTGTTCTCTAACTACTCAAAGGTTTGGGATATCATCAACTTCCCTAGAGCCTTCTGGAACTCACTGATTATAACTGTGTTCAGCAACCTGGGATTGGTCATCATCAGCTCAATGGCCGCATGGAAGATGGTGCGGACACCTGGCAAGGTAAGCAAGATCTTATTCATCTTTTTTGTATCTGCAATGGTGATTCCCTTCCAGACGGTGATGATCCCGCTTATGAAGCTGGGAGGGGCGTTGCACCTGACTAACAGTATACCGGGGCTGATCATCATGTACTTCGGTTTCGGTGTTCCATTATCACTGTTCCTATATCACGGCTTTGTGAAAACCGTGCCGGTGGAAATCGAGGAATCGGCGATGATCGATGGAGCCAGCCAGTTTGGGGTATTCTGGAGAATTGTTTTTCCTCTCCTCAAGCCGATTACAGTCACTGTTATCATTTTAAACACCTTATGGATTTGGAATGATTATCTGCTTCCGCTGCTTGTATTGCAGGACGCTGAACTGAGAACAATTCCATTGGCAGCCAGCTCCTTCTTTGCTCAATATACGAAGCAATGGGATATGGGACTGGCGGCATTGGTTCTTGGAATAACGCCAATTATCATCTTCTTCCTATTTTTGCAAAAGCATATCATTAAGGGAATCGCTGCAGGATCTATTAAGTAGATATAAAGTTCCTGGTAATCTACAGGAATTTATATAAAATAATATTAAGTACCAGGGAGGTCAAACCATTTATGAAACGTTTTCTGCTTTTATGTATGTCTTTAGTTTTTGTATTCGGTATAGTTTCCGGATGCTCCTCTTCTGAAAATAGTTCAGGAAATTCAGAAGGAAACACGGACTCAGGGGATGAAGTGGTGACACTTAACTTCTTCCAGTTCAAAGTTGAAATTGCTGATCAGCTTGCGGAAATGATCAAAGAATTCGAAGCTGAGCATCCAAACATCAAGGTTAAGCTTGAAACGGTCGGCGGCGGTGCCGATTACGGTGCAGCGCTTAAGGCTAAGTTCGCTTCTGGTGAAGAGCCGGATATATTCAATAACGGTGGATTCAAAGAGTTGGAACTTTGGAAGGAAAAGCTGGCTGACCTGTCAGGAGAGCCTTGGGTGGAACACGTTCTTCCGATTGGTAAAGTACCGATGACGGATACAGACGGCAAACTGTATGGTATGCCGGTTAACCTTGAAGGCTATGGATTTGTTTATAACAAAGATTTATTTGAAAAAGCGGGGATCACTGAGCCGCCTGCAACAATCGATGAATTGAAAGATGCGTCGGAAAAATTAAAATCTGCGGGTATCACACCTTTCTCTGCCGGATATGGCGAGTGGTGGGTAATTGGACAGCATCTGCTTAACATCCCATTTGCTCAGCAAGATGATCCTGTTGCCTATATCGAAGGCCTTTATGACGGATCTGAAAAGATTGTTGGAAATGAGAAGTTTGAGCAGTTCAAGGAAGTACTTGATACTGAGTTGAAATATGCAAATGATAATCCATTGACAACAGATTATAACACTCAAGTCACTCTGTTTGCTTCTGGTGAAACAGCTATGCTTCAGCAAGGTAACTGGACTGAAAACATGATTACTGAAATCAATCCGGACATCAATATGGGCTTCCTGCCGATTCCGATAAGCAATGATGAAAGCAGTGCTGACCGTTTGCCGGTCGGAGTACCGAACAACTGGGTATTGAATAAGAATTCCGAGCATTTGGAAGAAGCGAAAACATTCTTGGAGTGGATGGTTTCTTCGGAAACGGGTAAACGCTACATCACTGAAGAGTTTGCGTTCGTTCCGGCATTCGATAACATTGAACCGGCAGGTCTTGGTGACTTAGGGCAGTCAATCCTTGAGTATTCAAAAGAGGAAAAGACCATTCCTTGGACTTGGTTCAGATGGCCGGACGGAGCGAACAAGGAATTTGCAGCGGCTATCCAGGAATATGCTGCAGGAAAAATCGATTATGACACCCTGCTTGAGAGATTCCAAACTACTTGGGATAATCTGAAGTAAGGAATAGTTTCATAGAGAGAGCATGTCTTTCACAGACATGCTTTCTATTTATATCCTTGACAGAAACCACAAAAAAACGCTTTCATTAATGAGGTTATACACTCTATACTAGTGTATATGAGAAACTTGGGGGATCACCTTTATGTTAAAGAACAGTATCCGGAACAAGCTGATCGTCTTGTTAATGATCACCACCATCATTCCATTTGGAAGTTCAATCATCATTACATATTTATACACGAAAAATTCGATAGAGGAAGAAGTCGTCCAGGAAAGCAGCAACCTGCTCTATCAAGGCAAAGTAAATCTGGAAAACTATATTAATGAGTTAAATAGTTTGACTATATCTCTATATAACAACCCTGACTTCATCAATTATTTAAGATCCCCGGGGAATGAGAGTAATTACCTGACCATTGGTATTGTCAAGAACGTTGTGCAAACGATTCTCTACACGGAAGATACGATAAACGAGGTCAGCATTTCTTTCGCGGAAGATGACCGGGTGATTTCTGCTACGAAACATTCAACGGTAGTTTTTTCAACCAGAAATAAAGAGAAAATGCTTGATGTTTTTATGAGAGCCAAACGGAGCCCATATAACATGTATATCGAGCCTGCCCCCGCCCAGCAGGAGAATGGCTGGAAAAAATCAAGAAATATCGTCACCATCCATCGAGCCTTTACAAACGTTCCGGATGATGAAGTACTCTCCTATATTTCAATGGAGATATCACCAGAAAAGATTTTGGACTTGAGCAGGAATTTATATAACGCTGAAACTGAAGAGTTCTACCTGCTTACTTCCGAAGGAGAGATGATTTACAGCTCCAACAGTAACATCACCCGCAAACAGAAAAGCCAGGACTGGATCCCGGAAATCGTCGAAGCTCAAGAAGCATCCGGCACACTCGAATGGAAAGAGGATTCTTTTAATGGAGTAATGATGTATGACCGTCTCTCTCCATCTGCAGGCGGCTGGATTTTAGTGAAAAGGGTCTCCTATGCCAACCTGTACGAGAGTGCTTTCAGCGTAGCAAAGATCAATATCTTGTTCGGGATTGTAGGTCTGTCGCTTGTCATTCTGTCCATATTGTTCGTATCGTTCAAAATCACTTCCCCGATCCGGGTGCTTCTCCATAATATCCAGCAGGTGGAAAAAGGCGATATGAAAATTGAGTCCCAATCTTTTGGAACGGATGAAATCGGGCTCCTTGGTTCCCGGTTCCAGCTAATGATCGGAAGAATCAATCATCTGATCAACAGGGAATATAAATTGGAACTGGAGAATAAGACAAACCAGCTGAAGGTTCTGCAGTCACAGATCAACCCGCACTTTCTTTATAATGCCTTGCAGTCAATCGGGACCATTGCCTTGAAAAATAAAGTCCCGCAAATCTATACCCTGATTACTCATCTCTCCAAAATCATGAGATATGGGATGGATATGGAGGAAGATATCGTTCCGCTCAGTAAAGAAATTAATTATACCCGGGCTTATCTTCTTTTACAGAAGGAGCGGTTTGGAGAACACCTGGAATATTCAATTGAAGTTGAAGAGGAGATCAGGGAAGCACAGGTGCCCAAAATGCTGCTGCAGCCGGTTATAGAGAATTATTTTAAACATGGATTTGATATCAGGGATGGGATAGGAAGGCTGACCCTCAAATGTTTCGGGGAGTCGGGGGACCTGGTCATCACTGTTGAAGATAACGGCGCAGGGGTAACGAAGGAAAGGCTCGAGGAAATCCATGACCATTTTAACACTGACTCCAGGAATAAGACAGGTGACAATACGAGTATTGGATTAAAGAATGTGTATGTCCGTCTGAAACTTTACTATGAACAGGAGGCAAGCCTCGAATTACAGAATATAGAAGACGGAGGCTTTATTGTCACAATGAGGCTGCCGGTAAGGATGGAGGGGGAAACTTTTGAAAGCAATCATAATTGATGATGAAAAGCATGTCAGAGAAGGGCTGATTTTGCTTGCCGATTGGGAACAGCATGGAATTCATACAATTTTGGAAGCAGAGGACGGGGAGGAAGCCATCGAACTGATTAAGGAACATCGGCCGGAAATCATATTTACTGATATGAGGATGCCCCGCAGAGATGGAATCAGCCTGTTGAAATGGCTTCATTCATGCGAGCTTCATAGTAAAACAATCGTTGTGAGCGGCCATGATGACTATGAATATATGAGAAATGCTCTCTATTATAAGAGTTTTGATTATATTTTGAAGCCGATTGAACCTGAATTGTTGAATGAAGCACTTGGGAAAGCCGTCAGTGAGTGGATGGAACAGGCACGTACAAGGAAAAGTCAAGTCAAAGAAAGCCAGGTCCTCAATGAGGTGAAGCCCCTTTACTGGGACCGCTTGTTCTCCAAGCTTTGCCATACGGGAGCTTTGCCACCAGCAGCAGAAGACAGGTTCAGGAGTGAATTTGGTGTATCCTTATCCGAAAAGGAAGTGAGAATCGCGGTAATTCCCATATGGCCGCTGGTGATAAAGGCGTTTCAGTCTGAAGTGGAATTGGCTTTCTTCACACTTAGCAATATTGCGAATGAACTCTTAAGGAAAAATAATGAAGGTGTCTGTTTTCAGAACATTAACAATGAAGAGGAACTTGTCATTTTAATATGGAATGAGCAAAACGCTCCACTGCTGCTTCATGATATCCATGCAGCAATCTATCAATACAGCAAAGCTCAGCCCATCATGGCCCTTGGGATGAGATCTTCCAATATCAAAGAGGCATACAACTCTTCCCATCAAATAGTAAGAAAACATGACCTTATGAAAGCTAAGAAAGTGGTGACGGCCAAGGATATAGCTGGCAGCCCGCTTTTGCACCTGCTTGATTATTCCAATGACTTGAAGTGGGCTCTGAGTACTGGAAGCATGAAACAAATAGAATCACAAATCAACCGTCTCTTCAACTTGCTGGAAGAAGAATTCATCATCTCTTTGGAACAAATTGAAGCATGGGAAAGTCAATTTGAATTATTGAAGAATAATTGGTTAAAAGAATACGAAATGAATAGTGATACGGAACTGCCGCAGCGGCAGGATTACTGGAAGGAAGATGGTGCTTTTTCTCTCCAAAAATTCAAAAAGGAGAAATTGGGAGAATTTAAGGAACTGGTCAACCTTTTGTCACAAGCAAAATATCAGAAAGAGAAAAACAGTATGCAGAGGATTGAAGAGTACCTGCAAAAAAATTATCAGGAGGATATTACTCTTCAGGAGATTGCCGACAGGTTCTATCTTAGCAGGGAATATATATCGAGGAAATTCAAGCAGGACTATGATGCAACCATTACAGATTACCTGACGGGCATCAGGATGGAAAAAGCCAAAAAACTGCTGGGGAATCCATATTTGAAAATTTATGAAGTGGCCTATGGAGTGGGTTACCAAAACGAAAAATACTTCAGCAAAGTATTTAAAAAGGTAGAAGGAATTACGCCGAATGACTATAGGCAATCTCTTTCTGCAAAATCCTGACAATGGAGGTTATATCATGTTAAACGTTACAGTATGGAATGAAAACCGTCATGAACAAAAGAGTGAGAAAGTACGGGAAATCTATCCTGAGGGAATTCACGGGGCTATCGCTTCATTCTTGGGAGAGGAATCTTTCAATGTGAAGACCGCCACCCTCGATGAAGAGCAGCACGGCCTGACAGAAGAAGTGCTGGAAAAGACCGACGTCCTTTTATGGTGGGGACATATCGCACATGAAGAAGTATCTGATGAAGTGGTGGAGAGAGTAAGACAGCGCGTCCTGGATGGAATGGGTTTGATCGTCCTGCACTCCGGCCATTTTTCTAAGATTTTTAAAACATTGATGGGAACTTCCTGTGATCTTAAGTGGCGGGAGGCAAATGAGAAGGAGCGCATATGGATGGTCGATCCGAGTCATCCGATCACGGAAGGCCTTGGAGAGTATATTGAACTTGAAAGAGAAGAGATGTACGGAGAGCATTTTGATATTCCGGCTCCTGATGAGCTAGTGATGGTGAGCTGGTTCGAGGGAGGGGAAGTGTTCAGAAGCGGATGCACTTATAAGCGCGGCAACGGAAAAGTATTCTATTTCCGTCCAGGCCATGAAACCTATCCGACTTATTACAACAAGGAAGTCCAAAAAGTAATTTTGAATGCCGTGAAGTGGGCAGCCCCTGTGAATCGCGAAAGACCTGTCTATGGAAATGCAAAACCATTGGAAACCATTAAAGGATCGGAGGAAGAATCATGAAAAAGATTAAAATCGGTGTAATCGGTTGTGGAAGCATTGCTCAGCACCGCCATCTGCCTGAATATATGAATAATAAGTATGTGGAAATTGCGGCGGTCTGTGACATTGTTGAAGAACGGGTGCAGAAGGTGGCCGACCAGTATGGAGCCAGGGGCTATACACAATATGAGGAACTGCTTGCCAATGCAGATGTTGAGGCTGTCAGTATCTGTACCCCTAATTACCTGCATGCTCCTATCACAGTTGCGGCTTTGAAAGCAGGCAAGCATGTTCTGTGTGAAAAACCTATGGCCACATCTTCAGAAGAAGCACAGGAAATGATTCAGGCAGCGGAAGGAAGCGGGAAAAAACTGATGATTGCTCATAATCAGCGCTTTGTTCCTTCACACCAAAAGGCAAAAAAGTTAATCGAGAGCGGAGAGATCGGGAAAATCTACAGTTTCCGTTCAGCTTTTGGACACGGAGGACCGGAAGGCTGGAGTGCAGATGGCAAGGACAGCTGGTTCTTTAAGAAGAGTGAGGCGTTTATTGGCGCAATGGGTGACTTGGGTGTCCATAAAACAGATTTGCTGCGCTACATACTCGGTGAAGAATTTGCGGAGGTAGGCTCGTTCATAGAAACAACTGCAAAGGCAGATGCAGATGTAGATGATACAGCTGTCTGTGTGTTAAAAACAGAAAGCGGCATTATCGGGACTCTTGCAGCCAGCTGGTCGTATGTCTCGAAAGAAGACAATTCAACGATTATCTACGGGGAGAAGGCCATCCTGCGCCTTGAAGATGATCCTGTTCACTCTCTGATTGTTCAATACGCAACAGGGGAAGTGGTCAAGTATGAGCTTGGCGGTATCCAGACGAATGAAGAAGGCGGACAAAGGAATTCCCATGTCATCGAACAGTTTGTGGGTGCGATTGTGAATGATACTGAACCGGCTGTTACGGGGGACGAAGGGATGAAATCTCTGCAGGTCGTACTGGCCGCCCTGGAATCAAACGAAACTAAACGAATTGTAAAAATCGACTGAGGTGCTTTCAACATGACAAAACTCCGGATGGGATTGATTGGCGTCGGCGGGATTGCCCAGTCACGCCACATTCCTGCCTATAAACAATTATCTGAAATCGTTTCAATCGAAGCAGTCAGTGACATCAACTTCAAAACAGCAGAAGACGCGGCTGCCGAGTTTGGGATACCAAAAGTGTTCGCTGATTACCATGAAATGTTTTCCCATGTGGATGCAGTGACGGTCTGTACACCGAACAAGTTTCATGCGGAGATTTCAATCGCCGCACTGAAAGCGGGTGTTCATGTATTCTGTGAAAAACCAATGGCGATGGCACCTGCAGAATGCCAGGAAATGATCAATGCGGCAGAAGAGTCTGGCAAAACCTTGAGTATTGCCTATCATTACAGGTTCATGAAAGAGTGCCAGGCAGCGAAAAAACTGATTGACCAGAACGAAATTGGAGAACCGATCGTGGCAAGAGCCAGAGCAGTCCGCAGACGAAAAGTTCCCGGATGGGGAGTGTTTACGAATAAAGAACTTCAAGGCGGAGGAAGCCTGATTGACTACGGCTGCCATTTCCTTGATTTATCCTTGTGGCTGCTGGGGAATCCGACCCCAGTCGAGGTTACGGGCACCACCTATAACAAACTCAGTAAAATACAAGATGAAGTCAATATGTGGGGGGACTTTGACAGGGAAACCTTCGAAGTGGATGACCACGTAACTGCCTATATTAAGTTTGATAACGGGGCATCCTTGTTATTTGAAACTTCCTGGAGCGCCAATGTGAAGAGCGACGAAGAAGTGATGAGCATCTCGGGCCTCTCTGGAGGGCTTGATTTGTTTCCCCTTCATATAAACCAAAGAAAACATGGTATGCTTCTGAGCAGTAATGCCGATTGGGTGCCAGGAGAAGATAATCCGGGTGTTCCGCAGGCAGAGAACTTCATCAAAAGCTGCCTGGGTCTTGAAGAACTTGTTGTCAAACCGGAAGAAGCAATGAAAGTATCGCAGATCATCGATGCAATATACCAAAGCAGTGAAAAGGGTCAAAGCATCCGGCTGCAGTAGGAGGAAGCGTTTATGAAATTAGGTGTATTTACCGTTCTGTTTTCACAGAAAGACTTTGAAGATATGCTGGATTATGTAAAAGAAGCGGGGCTTAGTGCTGTTGAAATCGGAACAGGGGGGTATCCGGGAAATGCTCACTGTGACTTGGATGCTCTTTTGGAAAGTGAAGAAAAGAGAGAGGCTTATTTAAACAAAGTGACATCCCGGGGGTTATCCATCAGTGCATTCAGCTGTCATGGTAATCCAATTTCTCCCGATAAGGAGTTTGCTGAAGAGTCCCATCTCGCGTTAGAAAAAACGATCAGGCTTGCCGGTTTGATGGATGTTCCTGTTGTCAATTGCTTCTCGGGCACAGCCGGAGATCATGAAGGGGCAAAACATCCAAATTGGCCGGTTTCTCCTTGGCCTAACGAATATGGCGATATATTAAAGTGGCAGTGGGAAGAAAAGTTGATTCCCTATTGGAAGAAGATGGGTAAGTTGGCTGAAGAAAACAATGTGAAAATCGGCCTGGAACTTCACGGAGGGTTCCTTGTACACACTCCATATACAATGTTGAAGCTGCGTGAAGAAACCTGTGAGGCAATCGGGGCCAACCTGGATCCAAGTCACTTATGGTGGCAGGGGATTGATCCTGTCGCGGCTATCAAGATCCTTGGCAAGGCAGGGGCCATTCACCACTTCCATGCAAAGGACACATATATCGACCAGGACAATGTCAACATGTACGGCCTGACAGATATGCAGCCATACGGAAACATCCAGACGAGAGCATGGTCTTTCCGCTCGGTCGGCTGCGGCCACAGCATGCAGGAATGGTCTGACATGATGAGCGCACTGCGGACTTTCGGATATGATTACGTTGTCAGCATAGAACACGAAGATCCAATTATGTCCATTGAAGAAGGATTCTCTCGTGCGGTGAAAAACTTGAAATCCATTTTAATTGAAGAACAACCAGCGGATATGTGGTGGGTGTGAGTACAGTTTATTGGGAAAGGAGATCCTGCAGGGTCTCTTTTTCTGGTTTGAGGGGTATTACACCTAGAGCAGCATACAAAAAAGCAGAAACCCAAATGGTCTCTGCTAAACATTGATTTATCCTTCCGAAATTGAAAAGCGGCCCTCTCCGCCATGAATGGAGATAAACATATCCATAAGGGATTTTGTCAGCATTTCACTATCCTCCAGCGAAAGGGATGGTTTTAAAAAGATTATCTGCACTGCATTTTGGGTTTCTTCTCCAACAGGAGCTTTTGAAGAGTCGACAAACGGGCTGCCAAATGGGCCTTCATTGTCACAGGCAACAATCAGATTTTCCAGCGAGTTTTCCCGTCCGTTCAGCCCTGTATATGTTTCACCTTCTGAACCAAGTCTAAGTTCAATACGATCACCCTTCAGCTTATCCAGGTCATAAATGCCGATCGGTACTTCGTATTGAAGTGAAAAGAAGTTGTTTAAATCTATGGCAGAATTTATTGTTTGCAGGTAGTTCTGCTTTTTGATTCTGCGGTATAGTGCCTCAGCGGAATGACGATATCGATTTGGGTCTTTTCCGACTGATTTGAAAATCTCTCTCCACTGAGCAACCCCGTCAATCTCTGTAACAGGTTTTTCCTGAAGGTCAAAGAAAATTGATTCTTGAAACAGCTGCAGTCTTCCTTTCAGCATTTGGGGTGAGGCTCCGACTTCTATACCTTTATAGTGTATAAATCCGACTTTAAAGCCGTCCACTTTGGCTGCAATTTCCGGGCTTATTGAAATTTCCACTAATTTTCCCTCCACATTTATTTTAAAATAGTTTATCATAATACACGGCTATATTTCATAGAAGAGAATTTGATGATTTAAAGTATATACCGAGGAAGAGTTACTACCTTGACCTTGATATTTAAAATGAATACATTAGCTTTGCTTATAAAGAAAGAGTGACCTAAATCTAATAGTTAGCAATTCTATATAATTGATTGGAGCGGAAGGTGTGCGACCTCCTGCGGGATTAGCGGGACAGGTGAGACCCCGGAGGCAAAGCCGAGGAGGCTCACCGCCCGCCCCGCGGAGTCGCCCACCTGGAGCGGAAATCGTTTTTTTAGAAAGGAGGAGAGAGCAATGGATTTCGATCAACTGAAGCAGGACATTATTGAATACAGTAAAGAAATTGGCATTGATAAAATCGGTTTTACTACAGCCGATACATTTTCCGAAATGAAGAATCGGCTGCTTCGGCAGGAAATGCTGGGCTATCAATCCGGCTTTGAGGAAAAAGATATAGAAAAACGTGTGGACCCTTCACTGATATTCGATGGGCCGAAATCAATCATCGCGATTGCTCTCGCCTACCCTTCAAGAATGAAGAACGCTCCCCAAAGCAAAAAAGGAGAACGCAGAGGGATTTTCTGCAGGGCTTCATGGGGAACGGATTATCATGATGTTTTAAGAGACCGTTTGGCCAAGCTGGAAGACTACATCAGATCAAGAGTCCCGGAAGCTCAGTTCAAATCCATGGTCGATACGGGAGAACTTGTCGACAGGGCGGTTGCACAACGTGCGGGTATAGGCTGGAGCGGAAAGAACTGTGCGATTATTACTCCGGAGTTCGGATCCTATGTATATCTCGGCGAGATGATCACCAATCTGCCGTTTGCACCCGATGAGCCGATGGAGGACCAGTGCGGCACATGCAATAAGTGTGTGGATGTCTGCCCGACTGGAGCGCTGGTTGAGGGCGGACAACTCAATGCTCAGCGCTGCATAGCTTTTTTAACTCAGACAAAAGGTTTCCTGCCTGATGAATTCAGGGCCAAACTTGGCAACAGGTTATATGGATGTGATACCTGCCAAACAGTCTGTCCTGAAAATAAAGGGAAAGACTTTCATAATCACTGGGAAATGGAACCCGATCCTGAAATCGCCAAGCCCTTGCTGAAACCACTATTGACGATCAGCAACCGGGATTTCAAAGAAAAGTACGGTCATGTGTCAGGTTCATGGAGAGGGAAAAAGCCGATTCAAAGAAATGCGATAATCGCTTTAGCTCACTATAAAGATGAAACAGCGCTTCCCGATCTCATCTCTGTGATGGAGAACGATGTAAGACCTGTAATCAGAGGAACTGCTGCCTGGGCTTTGGGCAAAATCGGGGGAGCTGAAGCTGAAGAGGCACTTCAAAAGATTCTTGCAAAAGAAAAGGATGAAGATGTGATATCTGAGGTCAATAAAGGCTTGGAAATGATATCAACACAATGAAAAACAGTTAAAGCTGTCATGCTTTGGCTGTTTTTATTTTTAAAATAACCAAGTCATTTGTTTTGTATTTTGGCTGACACTTCTGCTAGAATCAAATGAACTATTTGGAAAAAACTGAAAGTGTCGGACAGGAAGGAAGTTAAGGAACGATGATTCAACAACCAACAGGCAGGGAACGGATCGGTTTGGCATTTCTTCTTGGAATGCTCGGAATTCTCGGCCCCCTCAATATTGATATGTATTTACCAAGTTTTCCAGGTATCGCGGAAGACTTGGCTGCAACAGCTTCACAGGTTCAGCTCAGTTTGACAAGCTGTTTGATCGGACTGGCTGCGGGGCAGATAGTAGTAGGCCCGGTCAGCGATGCAAAGGGACGGAGGAGCCCTTTACTGCTGTTTATCTTTTTGTTCGCACTGGCTTCGATTTTATGTGCAGTCGCCCCTAATATTACGATCCTCATAGCTGCCCGCTTCTTACAGGGGTTTACAGCTTCAGCAGGAGTTGTGCTTTCCAGGGCCGTTGTCCGTGACATCTTCAGCGGGAGGGAATTGACCAAGTTCTTCGCTCTCCTTATGGTCATAAATGCGACAGCACCACTGATTGCTCCTATCGCAGGAGGAGCCATACTGCTGCTCCCTTTTGCAACATGGAACACGATATTCTTTTTTCTTGGACTGCTTGGATTTATCATTGTTGCAGTCATCGCAATGAAACTGAAGGAGACGCTGCCTGAAGAAAAGCGAATTCCAAGTTCACTCGGAAGTTCCGTCCGCACCATCGGCAGTCTATTAACAGACCGGGCATTTATCGGCTACGCTTTGACAGTTGGCTTGATTCATGGCGGAAGTTTTGCTTATGTATCTGGGACACCGTTCGTATATCAAGGGATTTATGGGGTATCTCCCCAGGTCTTCAGTATATTATTCGGGATAAATGGTCTGGCAATTATTACTGGAAGTTTTATCATAGGCAGATTGGGAGGAATCATTCATGAAAGAAAGCTGCTTAGAGCCGCAGTTATCATCGCAGTAAGCGCAACGGCATTTCTGCTGCTCATGACGATTACCGAAGGACCGCTTGCCGCTGTCGTCATCCCGATTTTCATCTACATGACTTCCATGGGGATGGTCCTGACAAGTACCTTTACACTGGCGATGGAACATCAGGGACATCGCGCGGGAAGTGCCAGTGCCGTGCTGGGGATGCTGCCGCTGGTCGTTGGATCGATTGTGTCGCCACTTGTCGGCATTGATGAAACCACAGCTGTCCCGATGGGGGCGGTTTTGTTTATTTCAGCTTCTTTAGGGGCGGTTGCATTTTTCACCTTAACAGGTGCAAGAAAAGGGCTGGCTCTTAATTTAAATGCAAAAAGGAACTGATAACTTCTTAAAGACCATAAGGGAACAGGCACAATTTTGTGCCTGTTTTTTAATTAACTGGAAAAGAAAGTATTTACATTTGATGGAAGACATGATATATTTTGATTGATTAATCAATCAATTTTATAAGAGAGGATAAATAAGTATGTCTGAACATCTATCCATGAGTGAAAAAAAGAAACTCAAAAGACAAGGAATTCTACGGGCGGCAATCAAGATATTCAGTGAAAACGGATTTGCAGAAACGACAATTGCAGCGATTGCTAAAGAAGCAGGTGTCAGTTTTGGAACGGTTTTCACTTATTTTGAAACAAAAGAGACCTTATATGAGGCAGCAATTCTGGAGCCGCTGGAAGAGATAAAGCCATTTTTCTATGAGGTGGAAACCCGGTTTCAGGGAACACCAATAGAAGCAATCAGGCAAATGATTGATTTCCATGTTGACCTGTTTTCTGAACGAAGTGAATTTTTGCGCCTTATTCAACAGGTGCTCGGAAGGCCTGACCGCTTTCCAAAACTGTTTGAGGAACTCGATCATTTTGTGGACACCTTTGTGGAAAGTATTACTCCTGTAATTGAAAAAGGACAGGGGCAAGAGGTTTTTTATGATGAATCCCCTGCTTTAATAGCGCAATCCTACTTATCGATTTTGAATGGGATGAGGCTTACGTTCATCGATGAACCGACTCACTCTATTTGGCCAGCTTTGACCATCCAGGCACTGCGGTTATTCGGACCCGTTACAACAAAATAAGGAGGAATCACTTATGAAATTGAAAGACATTCATCCTAATATTAAACTCCGGCTGGGCATGCAGTTTTTAGGAGGGCTTATTTCAATGGCAGTCATTCCTTTTCTGGCCATTTATTTTGCGCAAAAAATTGGTGCGGCAGTGACTGGCATCATCCTGGTGCTGATCGTCATCAGCGGAGTTGCCGGCGGTTTCATAGGGGGCCATATTTCTGATAAAATCGGGCGAAGGAAAATCATGATTTATTCTGAAATTGGTGTACTGATTTCTTATCTTCTGATTGCTGTCTGTAATTCTCCCTGGTTTGACCTGCCCTATGTATCAGCTGGATTATTCATTATCAATATGTTCTCAGGGGGGATGTTTCAGCCTGCAGCGCAAGCCATGATTATTGATGTCACTGATTCCGCATCAAGAAAACTTGTGTTCACCATTAGTTATTGGCTGGGCAACCTTGCTACCGCCATCGGGGGGATAATAGGAGCCTTCCTCTTCAAAACTTATTTATTCGAACTTTTTATCGGAGTTTCAGCCATTTCCCTGCTTTCGGTACTCGTAACCGTATTCTTCATCACAGAAACCTACACACCCAATCCTTCACCAGTCAAATCTAAGGAAAAAAACACTTCATCTTCAATGCTCCAGGAATATGCTGCCGTTATGAAAGATAAACTTTTTATGTTCTATATAGCGGGGGCCGTATTGGTTCTTTCTTTGGAACAGTCGTTAACCAACTATGTCGGTATCCGGTTGGAAAGAGACATTCCGGAACAGTCCGCTTCCTTCTTGGGGATGGATTTCATGCTTGATGGCACTAAGGTGCTCGGTTTTCTGCGGACGGAAAATACAGTATTGGTGGTCATACTTTCAGCGGCTGTCCTGGTTCTCTTTAAAAAATGGAAAGACCGCTCGACCCTTGTGACAGGCATGTTTGTCTTTTCCGTTTGCTTCAGCGTCTTCGCTTTTACCAACAATATTTGGTTCTTGTTCATTGCGATGTTCATCGGAACAGTCGGGGAGCTCATGTATGTTCCGATTAAACAGGCAATGATAGGCGATTTGGCCCCATCTCATGCAAGAAGTACGTATATGGCATTTTATAGTTTGACTTTCTATGGGGCGATGATTGTAGCTTCATTATTGATCATTGCCGGTGAATGGATCCACCCTGTTTCAATGGGCGCAATATTGCTTGTTTTGGGGCTGACAGGCACATCGCTTTACTCAATTATTATGAAAAGACTTGAAAAGACAGATAATGAGACGGAAGCCAAAACAGCAGTTCCGTCTTGAGTTGATTTATGGATTTATTGCTGTTCTGGTTCAAGGTTTTCTGTACCTTCAACAGCAATTTGGTAGGCATCAAGGATGGAGTCATAATCTTTTTCATTACCGATGCTTACAAGGTACTGCTCATTCCCTTCCTCCTCGACTTTCATCACAATTGTATGATTCGCAGCTTCTGACTTTAACATTGCGTAAGAATTGCCTTTCATTTCAAATAAGGCTTCTACCGAATATTGTTCCTGTTTACCATTTACATCTTCAATTGTAATGCTGTCTCTATACACATCATGCATCGTCTATTCCCCCAGTGATAGTTTTCCTGATTATCGTTTCCATTCAGATCAGGGTTCATGTGTGTAAGGGTGTAAAAAGAACAAACATATTTAAATTATTTGATTGGGTGGATGAACGGACATACTAAGATAAAATTTCAGTAAGGGGGGCGGATCGTTTTGAAGATTGACGATCAGGAAAGGAATCAGCTCAGTCAGGCAATCGATCAGTTATCGGAAGGACTGGACAGTTTTATTGAGCTGTATAATGAATCGGTGGAAGATAAGCCGCTTCTCCAGTTGACAGAAGCCAATGAAAGTCTATTGAGCAGAGCCATCATCAAGTTTGGCGGTGAAGAAGTCAATGCAAAGGTAAATAAGGTGATAGCTGAACTCCTTGAATGGCTGCCGCTCGATGATGTGGAATCCGGCGAGGATAATGAAGAAAGTGAAGAGGAAGAAACAGGGGACGAAGAGAGTTGAAGACCATGAAAAAGCAGAGAAAATGAAATGAATTTTCTCTGTTTTTTTAGGATTTCATCTGTTTCATTGACGGAGGGGACGCCTCCTTTCATTTTTTTACAAGGACCATAGCCAGGAAGGTTATGGCGCTGATGATAAATGAGGCCTTTTCCAGTAATCCGTCTGAAGTATAGTAACGTTCTGCGGGGTAATTGGTAATGATGCCATTTACATTTAGGTTTCGCAAGTTTTGGGCCGTTTTTGAATCAGATACCGTCCATGTAAAGACATTCAGGTTTCTATCTTTGGCCTGCTGCATGAAATTCGCATCTACCAGGGTAGCTTTAGGGTTGATAAAAGAGGCAAATCCATCAACTGCAAATAAATCTTCCTCAGAGGAGAACTCAGAAGTTCCAATGATGATTCCTGTTGGGATAATGGGCATCAATTGATGAAATTCCTGAATGGATTGTTTGTCAAATGACTGGACAATAATATTGGCTGGAGACTCATTTGAAGTTAATCTTTCGTTTAAAATAGCTGCCAGTTCTTCTTCAATATCGGGGTAAATAGAGGGGTGTTTAAGTTCAATCAAAATTCCGATCCGTCCCTCATATCGGTCAAGGATAGTTTCAAGAGAGGGGACTTTCTCGCCCTTGAATTTTGGGCTGAACCAGCTGCCGGCATCAAGAACCGCCAGATTTTCGTAGGTTAGGTTTTTGATTCTTCCGGTCCCATTGGTTGTCCGGTCTACCGTAACATCATGCATTGCCACTATCTTACCGTCCTTTGTCATTTGAACATCGACTTCAATGTAGTCAGCGCCAAGGCTGACAGCCATGTCAAAGGCGGAAATGGTATTTTCCGGGGCAAGGGCAGAAGCTCCGCGGTGAGCGACAATCATTGTATTGTCAGCTGAATCGCTGGCGAAAGATTCTGAAATTCCATTCAAGAAAAAGAATACGGAGAAGCTAAGAAACAAAGAAAGCAGTATCCTGATAAACATTCCTCCCTTCCAATTTTTGTCCTTTGTTACTCTTTACCCAATACTAAAAGGTTTTTACACTCAAAAATGTTCTTTATATAATAAAATATGCAGAAATGGGACGGATGGTCAGTGAACCAATCGGCATTTTCAATTGATTATTCTAATTTTCATGATCAAAAAATAGTTTTGCACCGCTTCCTTCCATCATAGAAATGAATGAGAGAAGGAGGCTGAAAACATGAGAAGGCAACTGCAATCGAGACTGGAGGAAAGGATCGATCAATTTGTTGATGGGGAAGGTTCTGATAAGTTTCAAAGAAAGAATGAACTGCTTCAGAACAGGAACGGAGAAATCGTTAAAATTGAAGGAACGGGTCAAATCCAATCAATTGAAAAAATTGAGAATGGCAGCAAGGTTGATTACCACCTGCACCTGAAATATTTGATTAAACAAAAAGACATGATGCATATAGAGGAAGAAATTGAAACGAGGGAAGCTTTTTTTTACAAAGACCAGCTTGTGAGCGATGATGAGGTTGCAGTCGATTACAGCCATCTGATAGAGCCGGAAATCAACTTCCGGGAGCAGGAAGATGAACGTGTCTCTTATCAATATGACCGGCTGAAGGCCGTACAATATGCAGAAAAGTGGTGGAACAGCTATAATCCTGCTTACAAAAAATTTGAGGTGGATTGTACGAACTTCATTTCACAGTGCCTGCACGCAGGCGAGGCACCGATGAGAGGATATCCAAAACGGGGAACAGGCTGGTGGATGCGGAATAATAACTGGAGTTACAGCTGGTCTGTAGCCAACTCACTTCGTTTGTATCTGCCTGCTTCCAAAACGGGTTTACGGGCAAATGAAGTGGGCAGTCCGGATGAATTAAAACTTGGTGACGTCATTTGTTATGACTTTGAAGGGGATGGAAGGTATAATCACAACACGATCGTGACATCCAAGGACGCCTTTGGAATGCCGCTGGTCAATGCCCATACGTACAACAGCAGGCTGCGTTATTGGAACTATGAGGATTCAACCGCCTATACACCGAATATCAAATATAAATTTTTCACCATTGTTGATGATGAATAGAGATTGTTCCTGGAACAATCAGTGGTATAATGTCACATAGAGTTTAATACCGAGGTGACGAATTAGTGGGTATACATGTAGTTTTATATCAACCAGAGATTCCGGCGAACACAGGAAACATCGCCCGGACATGCGCAGCAACAGACACGACTTTGCATCTGATCAGGCCATTGGGTTTTTCGTCGGATGATAAAATGCTCCGCAGAGCGGGGCTTGATTACTGGCAGTTTGTCGAGATCATCTACTATGATTCCATTGAGGAATTTTTCGAGAAAAATGAAGGCGGAGAGTTCTATTATCTGACAAAATATGGTCAGAATGTCCATTCCGGCTATGATTACAGCAACAAGGAGAAGGATCACTTTTTTATCTTTGGCAGGGAAACAACAGGTCTGCCGGATGAAATCATCGAAAACAATAAGGATCGCTGCCTCCGCATACCGATGAATGAAAATGTCAGATCCCTTAACCTTTCCAACACGGCAGCAATCCTTGTTTATGAAGCATTGCGCCAGCAGGATTACTTACAGTTGAATAGGAAATATTAAAAGGACCGGTTCATTCCGGTTCTTTTTATTTGTCTTGTTCCAGGGGGAGCCTTAACATAGAGGATATTATGGACAATGGGAGGTACTTAATACATGAATTCTACTATCGAGACCATTTTATCTCATAAGTCAGTGAGGAAATTCAAGGATGAGCAGCTGACGGGGGAACAAATCGAAACATTGGTGAAAAGTGCACAGGCAGCATCAACTTCCAGCATGATTCAGGCTTACACGATCATCGGGGTAACCGATCCGGAAAAGAAGGCGGAACTTGCTGCAATTGCCGGGAATCAAAGTTATGTGAAAGAAAACGGTCACTTCTTCGTATTTTGTGCAGACCTTTACCGCCATGAAGTCATCGGCGAAAAGGAAGGAGCAGAAGTAACCGAGTCACTCGAAAGTACCGAGAAATTCATGGTTGCACTCATTGATGCAGCCCTTGCCGCCCAGAATGCAAGTGTTGCTGCCGAATCAATGGGCCTTGGGATTTGCTACATAGGCGGAATCCGGAATGATTTAAATAAGGTGAGTGAGGTTCTTGGGATTCCGGAAAGGGTCATTCCTTTATTCGGACTGGCAGTCGGGGTACCTGATGAAGATAATGAACTCAAGCCAAGAAGGCCTTTATCCCATGTGTATCATGAAAACACCTACAGATCCGACAAGGAAACGGTGGCCAGGGAACTCGACGAGTATGATGAGACTGTTTCGAAGTATTATCAGGAACGGACCAATGGAAAGCGGACGGACACCTGGTCCGCTCAAATGGCAAGAATGCTGTCAGCTAAAAAACGGATGTATATGAAAGAGTTTGTTGAGAAGAAGAAGTATGATTTGAAGTGATTGCGGTTTATTTTTTTCACTAGTCGAGAAAATGAACCACAAATCCATGACCGGCTGAAAATGAAAATCCCCGCCATCCGGCGGGGATTTTTGTACTCATGATCAGTCTTTGTTTGTGCCAGGCTTGCTGTTGTAGCCAGCTGTAAAGATGGCTGTAAGGAATGCAGCGGAAACGCCTAAAATCATAATTGTACCCATATCTATGTAAGCCTCCTCATATCAATGATTCGTAGTCAATCCTTCTCTTAGTATAGCCTATTTCCCTGTTTATGTGAATGTTATCCCGGTTTTTTTATAAGAAATATTTGAAAGCTTTTTGAACATCAGGACATTTTTCTTTATTTAGCATGATTGTCTAATTGAGGGCATAGAGTATAATAATCGCTCTCAACAAGTGACAGGGGAGGTCCTATATGGATATTTTAAAAAAGGTTGAAGGCTATCGTGTTGAAGAAGAGAAGTTGAAATGGGAAGGTACATTTGCAGATTATCTAAACATTATTAAAGAAAGACCAATTGTAGCTCAGTCAGCACATTCACGTGTGTTCAATATGATTAAAGATGCAGGGGTAGAAGAAGTTAACGGGAAAAGAAAATATAAATTCTTCAGCAACCAGCTGTTCGGGCTGGAGGAAGCTTTGGAAAGGCTGGTTGAAGAATATTTTCATCCGGCTGCCAAAAGGCTTGACGTCAGAAAAAGAATCCTGCTCTTAATGGGGCCTGTCAGCGGTGGTAAGTCTACGCTGGTATCCATGTTAAAGAGAGGTCTGGAGGCTTATTCACGAACAGATCGTGGAGCCATTTACGCAATTAAAGGATGTCCGATGCATGAAGATCCGCTTCATTTGATTCCACAGCATCTGCGTGAAGATTTTCATGAAGAATATGGTATCAGGATTGAAGGCAATCTTTCACCGTTAAATACAATGAGAGTGGAGAAGGAATACAGCGGCCGGATTGAAGATGTCCTGGTCGAAAGAGTTTTCTTCTCAGAAGATAAGCGGGTGGGTGTCGGAACGTTCAGTCCATCAGATCCGAAATCTCAGGATATTGCCGATTTAACGGGAAGTATCGACTTTTCCACCATTGCTGAATATGGGTCGGAATCGGATCCCCGTGCCTACCGTTTCGATGGAGAACTGAATAAAGCCAACCGCGGGCTGATGGAATTCCAGGAAATGTTGAAGTGTGATGAAAAGTTCCTCTGGCATTTGCTGTCCCTGACCCAGGAAGGCAACTTTAAAGCTGGCAGGTTTGCACTGATTTCAGCCGACGAGCTGGTCGTGGCGCATACAAATGAAACAGAGTACAGGTCCTTTATTTCCAATAAGAAAAATGAAGCCTTGCACTCAAGGATCATTGTAATGCCTGTACCATACAATCTAAAAGTGACTCAAGAAGAAAAAATCTATGAGAAAATGATCAAGGAAAGTGATGTGTCTGATGTCCATATTGCACCGCACACATTAAGGGTCGCGGCGATGTTTACCATCCTAACGAGGTTAAAGGAACCAAAACGCGGCGACATCGATTTGATCAAGAAGATGAGATTGTATGATGGAGAGAGTGTGGAAGGCTTCAACTCTGCGGATGTAGATGAGATGAAAAAAGAATACCAGGATGAGGGCATGAGCGGCATCGATCCGCGTTATGTCATCAACCGGATTTCCTCTACAATCATACGTAAGGAAATGTCGTCAATCAATGCATTGGATGTCCTGCGGTCCTTGAAAGAAGGACTGGATCAGCATCCATCCATTACGCAGGAATTAAGAGATAAGTACCTCAACTTCATATCCGTTGCACGGAAAGAATACGATGACATTGCCAAAAAAGAAGTCCAAAAAGCGTTTGTATACTCGTATGAAGAATCTGCGAAGACGCTTATGGACAATTATCTGGATAATGTGGAAGCTTACTGTAACAAAGCGAAGCTGCGTGATCCTTTAACGGGTGAAGAGATTAATCCAGATGAGAAATTAATGCGGTCAATCGAAGAGCAGATCGGCATCTCGGAAAATGCGAAAAAAGCATTCCGTGAAGAAATCCTGATTCGCATTTCTGCGTATGCGAGGAAAGGTAAACGATTTGACTATAACTCCCATGACCGCTTGAGAGAAGCTATCCAGAAGAAGTTGTTTGCCGACCTTAAAGATGTCGTTAAGATTACGACTTCTTCCAAGACACCGGATGAGCAGCAACTGAAGAAGGTTAATGAAGTTGTTGCGAGATTGATTGACGAATACGGCTATAACTCAACATCAGCTAATGATCTGTTAAAATATGTCGGAAGCTTGTTGAATCGATAACCAGGTTTAAAAGGAAGAGCTGGCAGTCTGCTTACGGGGGCTGCCGGCTTTCTGTTTTTTCTTTGGAGAGTGAAATAGAAACCGCCCATTTTTAAGTTTCTTCTTACTTTTACTCATAAGCAGCCAGTCCCTTTAATACTTATTTATACACACCTGATTACAGCCAGAAGATGGCTTGTCCATTTTATAGGTGAACGTACAATTGTCGAAATTATTTGTAAATTTATCGGCGGTTCTGCATAGTATAGAGTAATCAGAGATAGTTCTTATCTCTGTTGCTTTTCTATTTTGGGCACTCAAGACATTATATGCAAACCGTTGTATCTTTGTGAATAATCAAATAAGGAGGGGAAAAGAATGAGTCAAATGGATAATCATCAGTTTGTGATTTCAAAGGAAGACTGGTCCCTCCACCGCAAAGGCTATGATGATCAGCAAAGACACCAGGAAAAAGTTCAAGATGCCATAAGAAATAATCTGCCCGATTTAATCTCCGAGGAAAACATCATTATGTCAAACGGCCGGGACGTTGTAAAAATACCTATACGCTCATTGGATGAGTACAAAATCCGCTATAATCATGATAAGAACAAACATGTCGGCCAGGGACAGGGAGACAGTCAGGTTGGAGATGTGGTAGCTCGGGACGGCTCACAGCAAAAAGGTCCTGGTAAAGGCCAAGGTGCAGGGGATCAGGCTGGAGAAGATTATTATGAAGCAGAAGTTTCGATGATGGAGATTGAAGAGGCACTGTTCAGCCAATTGGAACTGCCCAACTTGAAGAAAAAAGAACAAGATGTCCAAACGGTGGAGAATATAGAATTCAATGATATCCGTAAAACTGGTTTAATGGGCAATATTGATAAGAAAAAAACGATGATGACAGCATTTAAACGAAACGCAATAAGCGGAAAACCGAGTTTTCACCCTATTTATCAGGAAGACTTGAAATTCAGGACATGGAATGAAGTGTTAAAGCCTGAATCCAAAGCAGTGGTACTCGCAATGATGGATACGAGCGGATCGATGGGAGTATGGGAAAAATATATGGCCAGGAGTTTCTTCTTCTGGATGACCCGCTTCCTCCGTACGAAATATGAAACAGTGGAAATTGAATTCATCGCCCACCATACTGAAGCAAAAGTGGTATCGGAAGAACATTTCTTCTCAAGGGGAGAAAGCGGCGGAACGATTTGTTCATCGGCTTACCGAAAGGCATTGGAGCTCATTGAAACAAAGTATCAGCCTTCACGGTACAATATCTATCCATTCCACTTTTCAGATGGAGATAATTTAACTTCAGACAATGTCCGCTGCGTCAAGCTGGTCGAAGAGTTAATGAAGGTTTCAAATATGTTTGGATACGGGGAGGTCAACCAGTATAACCGCCATTCGACATTGATGAGTGCTTATAAGAACATCAAAGACGAACAATTCAGGTACTTTATCTTAAAGCAGAAAGCTGACGTATTCCATGCCATGAAAAGCTTTTTTAAACAGGAAGAAAATAAGATGTACGCATAAAAGACAGGGAAACCTGTCTTTTATTTTGAATTCACTTTAGTGCTTTAAATCACTAAGAGGGACAGTCCCTCTTAGTACATTAAAGGGGTAAAGCGTTGGAGGGAAATGTCATCTGATGGCGAATGTATTATAGAAATGATACTTGGAGGTTCGAAATGGAAAATTGGGTTGAGCAACTTTTTAATGAAGACATTTTACAGAAAGCAGCTGATTTTTATGGAGGCAGCCTTACAAATTCAAAAAAGCTGGGGGATTTTGAAAACTACGTATATGAAATACATAAAGAAGAAAAGCCTTATATACTGCGATTGACTCACAGCTCCCACAGAAGCAAGGATCAGGTAGAGGCGGAGCTCGAGTGGGTGAATTACCTGCATTCAAAAGGTGTGAATGTTTCGCAGGTAAGCCATTCAGAGGCTGGAAACCTGGTAGAAGAAATTCCAGTGGGGGATACTTCATTCTTTGTCTGCCTTTTTGATAAGGCACCCGGCAGCCCGGTCGGTGTTCAATCCGATCTGCTGGGACCTTCCCTTTTTAAAGAATGGGGAAGGACGATCGGGAAAATGAACAGAGCCGCGAAAGATTTCGTGGAGGGCAGCTCCGTCAGGGAACATTGGTATGATGAAGACCTATTGAAAAACATCAGCCTTTATCTGCCTGAAGAAGATAAGGAAATCTCAATAGCTGGAAAGGAACTGGTTGAAACGCTTCATTCCTTCTCTTCAGGAAGAGATGAATACGGGCTGATCCATTCTGATATTCATCTTGGAAACTTCTTTTATCATGAGGGAGAAATTCATGTGTTTGATTTTGACGACAGCTCCTATCACTGGTTTGCCAGTGATATAGCGATTCCTCTGTTTTATTCTGTATGGGCTAAGATGGGAGGGGAGAATTTAGAAGATCGTTCTGCCTTCGGAGAAGAGTTTCTGTTCCATTTTCTGATGGGGTATTATGAAGAAAATATACTGGATGAGCAATGGATAAAGCGGATCCCGTTGTTTTTGAAGTTAAGGGATATCGTCCTTTACACTGTGTTTCATAAAAAATTCGATATGGACAATTTGTCAGAGAGGGAAGCCGGAGCAGTTGCAGGTATCAGGAAGAGACTTGTGAACGGTGAACCAATGGTGGAACTTGATTACGAAAAGATTATCCGCAGTTTGCAAAAAGCGTGAGTTCCTGATTTCTTGAAAATGGCCTTCTCTTATAATAGTGTAGAATAAGCAATTATTCGATACAGGATGTGATAAATATGGATAAGAAGATTGGTTTTATTGGAAGCGGAAATATGGCTAAGGCTATATTGGGGGGATTATTGTCATCAGGTGTGGCTGCACAGGATAGTATTGTGGCAAGTGCATTGACAGAAGCGACCATCCAGACCATTAATAAAGAATTCAATATTAAAACAACAAGAGATAATAAGGTGGTTGCCAACTCGTCAGATTACTTATTTCTAGCCGTTAAACCTGATCAATATGCAGGTGTCATTGAAGAGGTGAAAAATCACATTAAAGAAAATGCGATCGTCATCACTATTGCAGCAGGGGTGACACTTCATTCATTGGGAGAACAGCTGGGTGAAGGGGTGAAGATCGTACGGACGATGCCAAACACTCCTTCCTTGGTAGGAGAGGGAATGAGTGCACTGTGTCCAAATGATAAGGTGACCGAGGAAGAAATGGCCGAAGTCATGGAATTGTTCACGAGCTTTGGACAGGCGGAAATACTGGATGAATATCTAATGGATGCCGTCCCTGCAGTCAGTGGGTCTTCACCGGCTTATGCTTTTATGTTTATAGAAGCCCTTGCGGATGGAGCTGTTAAACAGGGGATTCCAAGGGATACAGCATATAAAATGGCTTCCCAGGCCTTGCTTGGGGCGGCAAAAATGGTTCTCGAAACAGGGAGTCATCCGGGAGCTTTGAAAGATGCCGTTTGTTCTCCAGGCGGTGCGACAATTGAAGCAGTCAGTACGCTTGAAAAGACAGGTTTCCGTGCTTCTGTCATTTCTGCTATGGAAAGCTGTTATAAAAAATCCACAAATATGATTGATTAACAAAAAGGATTTCCCGCCTTCGGGAAATCCTTTTTTGCTATTGAAGCTTAGTTGTTGGAGCAGGTGGTGCCATTCCATTGGAGGGAGCAAATCCCTGGAGCATTTGCTGCATATCCTGCTGTTCAAGCCGCGGCACTTGATAATACTTATGTTTGTTTTGATATAAGAACAGCTCGTAGCCCATCTCGATGAAATTCGGAACACTGTCAGCAAGAACACGCCTAAATACAGGATTCGTCACTTCCAGAGCTGACATTGTTAACATTCCCGCAGTTGATTTGACTGCGCCCAGCATCTGTCCGGAGATCTTCTGGTCATTGAGCTCAGAAGGATTTTGCATCGGTTTGGATGGCTGCGAAGGAGTAAGTCCATAAGTTACAGAATTATCCTGGTTCATTTTGTACTGCTGAGTTGGCTGAGCAGGATCTTGACCCGTAGTGAATGACTGAACTGCACAGTTATAAGTTTGTTCAATAAAGCTGCGCTGGCGGGTAAGAATCGATTTCAACTCAGGATCCTGGATATTTTGTTCAAGCATCATGTATTGATCTAAAGCGCAAATCAAGCCTGATAAGCATTCATGAGCATCAAATACTTCATGGCCGCCATGATTTGCTTGAGGCTGGCCGGTTGGTGAAGGCTGGATAGGCATTTGCTGCTGCTGTTGATTGTTTAGTTGCAATATAATTCCCTCCCTGAAATGGTCCTGTCCTTTTTGGACTCTTTTATTTTGTTCAGATTCAGGGAGGATATCCGTCAGAATTCAATGGAAAATCATCATGAATAGCGAATGGCAAAGAGCGGAATTTCAGTAAATGAAAAAACACCCGGTAAGGGTGTTTTTTCTATTTCATGAGTTTATATTTCACAGTCAACCGAGCGGTGATGCCCACCTCTCCAGGCTGGACGGGAGCCGTACTTTCAGCAGCAAGGACAAATGCTTTCCCAGGCCTTGGGATCATGGGTATGCTGCTGTCCTCATTTATTTCCAACGGCAGCGGGTTAAGTGTAGTCCCTGAGGATTTTGCCAGTACCTGAGCCTTCTTAAAAGCATCATTATACGCTTTTTTCAGAGCCTGCTGGTAATAGACTTCAGGTTCTGCTACGGCAAACTGCACCCGCTCAATGATATTGGCCCCGCTTTGGACAGCATCATCAATAATTTCTCCGATCTTTTCAATTGCTCTTATTTTTACAGAAAAAACCTGCCTGACCTCATACCCTTTAAACATCTGTTTGCCATCAATGTAATCATACTGGGGATAAATCTGATAAGTTGATGTTTGAATATCTTTCTCAGCAATTCCGTTCTGCTTAAAAGAGTTCAAGATGGCCGTACTGATTTCAGTATTCTTACGCTGAGCTTCGGTTAACTCCTTATCGCTCGTGACGGCCCCGATTTGAGCAATAGCCATATCAGGTTGGACATCTATCGTTTTTTCACCGGTAACAGAGACCGTTCTGCTGCTTTTCTTTTCAGGATGATGATTTCGATAGGGATCTTGATAATACATGTTCATCACCTAGAAGCACTGGAAGGAACGGATTCTCCGTAAGTCGGTTCCGAAATAAACCCAGTTGAATCCGGTCCATCTGAATCCGGAAATCGAGCGGCGGCCGACGAAGGTAGGATAGAACCAGAACTGCTGTCCGCCTCTCAACCAGATATACGTATAGCGGAACAAACATCTTTGGATGGCCCCTGGATCAACTGCAAATGTCGTAGCTCCCTGGCTGGTTGTCGTAAGTGTCTGGGCTTGAGCTTGTGATGGTGTAAAAGAAGGCGGCGGTGCGGATGGTGCTTGCATCTGTCCCTGTCCCTGACCAGCTCCAGGCTGGCCTGGAGGAAATCCTGGATATCCCTGTCCTCCTCCGCCTGGCGGGAAGGAAGGGAATCCTGGTCCGCCCTGACCGGGAGGGAACCCGGGAAATTGCATTTGTCTATAATCAAAGTACATAGAAAATACCCCTCTCAAATATAGTCATTTTCACTATATGCAGAGGGGCATATTCAGGTACCTGGTTCAAACAGGGGATTAATGAATGTAAGTTATCCTTGGAAAGCCTTATCAATGACGCTTTTTAGCGTATTTGCAGAATGGGCAAATTGTTCTTTTTCTTTTTCATTAAGCGGCATTTCAATCACTTTCCGGATTCCATCGCGGTTGATGATGGCGGGAACACCAATATAAAGGTCGTCCATGCCGTATTCGCCTTCCAATAAGGCAGAAACAGTCAAGATGCTGTTTTCATTATTGAATATAGCTTTCGTAATCCTTACCAGTCCCATCGCAATACCATAATAAGTGGCACCTTTTCTTTCAATAATATGATAGGCTGCATCACGGACATTCACAAAGATTTCATGGAGTTCTTGTTGGATCTCAGGTGAATCCATATCAATCATCTCCCGCAGGGGGCTGGCTCCAATGGTTGCATGGCTCCACACAGGAAATTCGGTATCACCGTGTTCTCCCATTATATATGCATGGACATTACGCGCATCCACATCAAAATGGTCTCCAAGCAGATAACGAAGACGGGCAGTATCAAGAATGGTGCCGGAGCCGATTACACGCTCTTTTGGGAGTCCTGAGAAATGCCATGTCGCATATGTCAGGATATCAACCGGATTCGTAGCAACAAGGAAGATGCCGTCAAATCCGCTTTTCATCACTTCACTTACAATGTTTTTAAAGATCCTAATATTCTTATCCACAAGGTCCAAACGGGTTTCACCAGGTGCCTGGTTTGCACCGGCTGTAATGACAACAAGATCGGCATCGGCACAGTCACTGTAATCGCCTGCCCAAATTTTCAGAGGAGAAGAAAAGGGAAGACCATGGCTGAGGTCACGGGCATCGCCTTCAGCTTTTTCTTTATTCAAATCAATTAACACCAGTTCACGCGCAGCTCCCTGGTTCAATAGCGCAAAGGCATAACTTGATCCTACAAAACCTGTACCGATTAAAGCGACTTTTCTTTTAAAACTAGTCATATATATCACCCTTATTTGAGTTTTGTTTTCGAATGATTATACTTGTGAATTATTTCACAAATTAAATATATCATAGATGAATGCAAAAAGCATGTGACAAAAATATGAAGGTTGGCAGTTGTTTAGAATTTATTTATGGAATACGTTAACTTATCCCATTCCATCCTTCCCACAAATAAAGAAGACGATTCCCTAAAGGGGGAACCGTCCATTCGGATTTCTACATTGTTACTTCTGTTTCTGTCACAGTTTCTTGAGCCAGACGCTGTTTCTTGGCTTTTCTGAAGTGTAACAGTTCATAGATGACCGGGATGACGACAAGTGTCAATAGGGTGGCGACACTCAAACCGCCGATGACGACGATTGCAAGACTTGCTGAAACAAGATTTCCGGTTTCGGCTTGTTTGAACAGAAGCGGAATCATGGCACAAATAGTCGCTACCGCTGTCATGATGATCGGCCGCATTCTGATGGTTGCAGCTTCGACAATGGCCTCCCTGATAATCATCGTTTTTTCATTCTGTTTGACCCGGTCAAGAAGGACGATGGCATTCGTTACGACAATCCCAATCAGCATCAACCCGCCAAGGAGTGCGGTGATATCTACTGTGATGCCGCTGATCAATAGTCCCAGGACTGCTCCTATGGCCGCAAGCGGCAGTGAGCAGAGAATGGCAATCGGCGCACGAATCGTTTTGAAAGTGATGACCATGATGAGGAACACGATTCCGATGGAAACCAGCATGGTAATGAAGATATCTGTGAAATCTTCTGCTTGCTGGGCGCTTGCTCCGCCAATCAGTACTTCAACATCTTCCGGGATATCCAATCCGTCCTTATCTTTTGTTCCAAAAATGGTTTCGTTTATTTTTGCAGAAATGGATGAAAGTTTCTCGGGAACCACTGATGCCGTTAATCGGATATATGCATCTCCGTCTTTATGAAACATTGTGGTTGATTTATCTTCCGCTTTCAGCTCTGCAATATCGGATAGTTTGGCAATACCAGTGCCGGTCATGACCGGTATTGATTTTAAATCACTTTCATTTTCAGGATTGATGCTGGATTCCAGTATGATCGGGGTTTTCTGGCTTTCGATTTCCATTGTTCCGACCGGGGTCTGATTCAACAGCATTGCCAGTTGTCCTGCAACCTGGCTTGTATTGGCTTCTGAAGTATCAATTTCAAATGAATAAACGGTTTTCTTTTCTTCAATATTCGTTTCAACTTTTTCTACACCATTTATATCAGCAATAGCCTCTTTGATTTTTTCACCATTCTCCTCAAGGGCAGTAAGGTCATTTCCGACTATATCAATCGTAATATTAGTGGAGCTTCCTCCCATGAGGGAAGCGGCCATGACTTCAACTTCGGCTCCAGGATATTGGTCTTTTTGAGTTTCGATTTCTTCGATTAACTTGTTCATATCTGCATCATCTTCAGGAATGATGCTCAGTCTTGCTTCGGTGGCGGAAGCTACTTCACCAAACTGAGCCGAATCTTCTGTTGAGCCCAGCTGTGTGTATAGATATTTGACGCCTTCAACGCCGTTCACAAACTCTTCCAGTTTCAACGTGTTATCCCTGACGTCTTCGATAGGTGTACGGTTCGGATACTTCAGAGTAGCCATGACAAATTCAGCTGAGGAATTATCAACTGCTCCTTTAGGCATGGCGGCAAAAGTTCCGATTGAACCGGCAAAAATGAGGAAAGACAGCAGCAGGATGACCCACTTATGATTCAATGACCACGTCAGCCAATTCTTAAAACGAGCAGATGGTTTATGAGTCGCAAGTTTGGCGTTTTTGAGTAAGCCTGCACTCATTAAAGGCACCACCGTCAGGGCGACTAACAAAGATGTAAGCAATGAATACGTAACTGTCAGCGCGAAAGGCAGCAAGAAATCTTGAAGACTTCCGGAAACCATACCGATTGGCAGGAACACCGCTACTGTTGTCAGAGTGGATGAAGTGATTGCCGAACCGACTTCTTTGGTAGCATCGATAATAAGCTTGACTGAAAATTTTTCTTCTTGCATTTTTCTGAAGATATTCTCTATGACAACGATACTGTCATCAACGAGCCTTCCGACTGCAACGGCTACCCCTCCAAGTGTAAGGATATTTAAGGTAACCCCGGACCTGGAAAGAAGGAACAGCGTCAGGCATAGTGATAAAGGAATAGAAACAATGGTAATGAACGTTGAACGGATGTTTCTTAGGAACAGCATGATAACGATGGTTGCGAAAAGGGCACCCAGCAGAACTTCTTTGATCATGCTGTGGACTGAACTCTCGACCATATCCGCTGTCGCCATGACAACTTTACTTTCTGCATTTGGAAACTCTTTATTTATTTCTTTTGCTGCTTTACGCACATCTTTGCTTACACTGACGGCATTGGAGTTGCTGTCTTTAGTGATGACAAGAAAGACGCCGTCTTCGCCGTTGATGCGTGTTAAATTCGTTTCAGGTTTGGTTAATTCTACGGTGGCAATATCTTTTAGTGAAGCGGTTGGAGAGATGCGGATCTTTTTGAAGTCTTCCAGAGATGTGATGTTGCTGATAACTTTAAGATTGCTCGTTTTTTCATCAATGATTTTTTCACCGATAGCGGCCGTTTGATTCTGTCCCTGGAGTGCAGACATCACCGCGGGCAGTGTCAATTGGTTTTGTGCAAGCTTTTCATTGTCCAAGTCGATGGAGACATAAGAATTGATGGTACCGAATGTCTGGACGCTTGCAACTCCGTCAATATCTTTAAAATATGGAATGATTTCTTTCTTTGCCAGTTCCAGGTTTTCAGCAGTTACTCCATCTTCAAAGGTAACAGCTACCTCTGAAATCGGGATCATGGATGTGTTCAGCTGAACGATGATCGGTTCTCCTACATTTTCAGGAAAACGTACAGGATGCAGAAGGTCTTGAACTTCTTTTTTAGCCTCCTTCATATCAGTCTTGGAATCAAAGAAGATATCAATTTTGGAATAGCCGTCTCCTGTTGTGGAGAATATATTCTTCTTTCCTTTAACGGAAGCCAGCGCATCTTCTATCGGCGTGGTGACGATTTCTTCCATTGTATTTGCATCCGTTCCATGCCCCATCATGACAATTGAAACCTGTGGATTGTCTGCAGCAGGCAGGAATTCCATCGGAAGCGTGAAGTAGCTTACGACCCCCAATGCCAGGATGAGAACTGACATAATCGATACTGCTGCTTTGTTCTTAAAAGACCATTTTGTAAACCAGGACATACCCCTTTTTCCCCTCTCAAAATCCATAGTTATCTGAAATACAATAAGAATATTATCACCAAATCTCACTAAATAGAATCATATTTTTGTAAAAAGTGGTTAAATTTTCATAATTACATAGAAGGGAGGAGGGGGCCCTAAGTCTCAGGTCTGAGGGGATTTTGTCGAATGGGAATTCAGTGCTTTAAAGCACTAAGAGGGACTGTCCCTCTTAGTACATCACCGCGTTAAAGCAGCGGGGGACAGTCCCCTGTTACTTTACAGTGTTAAAGTGTCATTATCAGAAACAGCCGGGACCCATGAAGGGTCCCGGCTGTTTCTGTTTATATATTCGATTAGTGAGGCAGGAATGCTAATTGATACATGAATAGGACGGCGAAGAGGTAAACAAGAGGATGTACTTGTTTCCATTGTCCTTTGACGATCTTTAACAGCGGATAGGAGATGAAACCAAGCGCAATTCCAGTAGCGATGCTCGATGTAAGCGGCATGCTCAGAATGATCAGGAATGCAGGGAATGCTTCATCAAGTTCATTCCATTTGATATGGGAGATGCTTCCCATCATCAAGCTTCCGACAATGATCAAGGCAGGAGCCGTGATGGCTGAAATACCTGAAACCGCACTGACAAGCGGTCCAAAGAAAGCGGCAGCGATAAAAAGGATGGAAACCGTCAGGGAAGTCAATCCCGTTCTTCCTCCGGCAGCGACTCCTGCAGAAGACTCAATATAGGCTGTGGTCGGGCTTGTACCGAACATGGAACCGATCGTAGTTCCTGCAGAATCGGCAAGAAGTGCTGCTCTTGCACGAGGCATTGATTTGCCTTTCATCAGTCCGGCCTGCTCAGCTACACCTATCATCGTTCCTGTTGTATCAAATATCGTCACAAGCAGGAAAGAGAAGACGACCGCGTACAGGCTGTGCTGAAAAACATCTGCAAAAGCTGTAACAGGGTTTGCAACAATCAATCCATCGGGAAGAGAAGGAAGAGATGCTATACCATCAAATTTCAAATCTCCTGTAAAGAATGCAATAATACCGGTAACGATCATTCCGAGGAACAAGGCACCGTGAACATTCCGGACCATAAGGACCAACGTGACCGCAAGACCGATTAATGCCAGCACTGCAGAAGAGGAATGAAGATCCCCCAAGGCTACCAGGTTCTCAGGGTGTGAAGTAATGATTCCAGTCAATCTCAATCCGATAAAAGCGATGAATAATCCGATACCTGCTGTGATACCATGTTTTAAGTTTTCCGGAATCGCTTCAATTAGTTTTTTTCTGAAAGGTGTCAGGGATAAAATAATGAAGATGATCCCGGCAACAAAAACGGCTGCAAAGGCTGTTTCATATGAAATATTATCATTGACGCCGACAACAGAATAGGTGAAGTAAGCATTCAAGCCCATTCCTGGTGCAATCGCAATGGGATAGTTGGCAAACAGCGCCATCCACAGGGTTCCGACAACTGCAGAAATGATAGTGGCTGTGAATACCTGTTCGAATGGGACGCCCGCATCTGATAAAATGACAGGGTTGACAATCACGATATATACCATGGTTAAAAAGGTAGTAATACCTGCAATGATTTCCGTTTTAACATTTGTGTTGTGCTCTTTTAATTTAAACATAGAGAAACCTCCAAAAAGACGAACGATTTTTAAACACAAATTCTATAATATTCGTTTATTGAACATTTTTCAAGAGGGATAAGAAAATCTCTAAAATTTTTTAACCGCCTTCGCTTCCAAAGGAAAGGTGACTTCGATAAGATGATATAAACACAGAATGAAAGGATGTTTGGACGTGTATAGTGTACTCCAAGGCAAGTCAGTCTATGAACAGATTGAATTATTGACCAAAACTCTTGTTGGACATCAAAGCTACAATAATACAGCCGGAGAAAAAAGCAAGGCTGTTCAAATCAAGGAGATCATACAGTCATTCCCCTATTTTCAACAGCATCCTGAAAACCTCTGGATTCAGCCCATACCCGGTGATGAGCATGGCCGCTTCAATGTTTTTGCCAGAGTAAATGGGAAATCAAGCAGAACTTTGCTTTTCCATGCGCATCTTGACACAGTGGGGACGGATGACTTCGGGATACTGAAAGAGCACGCTCATGATCCTGATTTCTTGAAAGCGTTTTTTTCTGATTATGAAGGGGATGAAAAAGTAAAGGAGGATGCGCAGTCTGGCGAGTGGATGTTTGGCAGGGGCTCTCTTGATATGCAAAGTGGAATTGCTGTGCATTTAGCCAACGTTTTACACTTTTCCGGCAGTGAGGATGAGCTGGAAGGAGACCTTCTCTTTCTTTTTAATCCTGACGAGGAAAGCGAACATGCGGGAATGATTGCAGCCATTGATGAACTGTACCGCTTAAAAGAACAGGGAACTCAGTTTCTGGCAGCAATCAATAATGATTTTATTTCGCCGGTGTACGATGGGGACTGCAAAAGATATATTTATACAGGTGCAGCGGGAAAGCTGCTTCCGTGTTTTTATATAGCTGGCAGGGAAGCCCATGTTGGTGATATTCTGACTTCAATCGATCCGACCCGCATCGCATCGGATATCAACCTGAGAATCAATCAGAATATCGACTTGCTTGAAGACATTGAGGGAGAGTTCGTCCTTCCGCCATCCTGCTTATATTTTAAGGACAAAAAGACGGTGTACAATGTGCAGACACCTTTGGAAACCAGGATATACTTTAACTATTTTGTATATGAAAAGACTTCCAAGGAAGTGATGGATGAACTGGTTGGAATTGCGGAGCAGTCAGTGAGTCAGCTGGAGGCTTCCTCCAAGGAGAAATATGAAAAATACCGCAGCCTCCATGGATTCCCGGAAAGAGAAGTATCCTGGAAGGTTGAGGTCACCACCTTTGAAGATTTCGTTGAGGAATTAAAAGAAAAAGGGTTAAACCCTGAAGAAGTGATGAAAGAGATCCTTGGTGAACTGAAAGGCGAAGATAATCGTGAAATAGCCTTTTCCATGGTAGAGGCTCTGCAGAAGCTTGATCCCGAAAAGAGACCGAGGGTGATTGTATTCTTTGCCCCGCCTTTCCTGCCGCACAATTATTTGAGCAGCGAGAATGAATATGGAAAGAATGTGAATAAGGTGTTGATGGAATGCTTGAAAAAGACGGCGGACGAAACAGGGGAAGAGTTCGAAATTAAACGATTTTTTCCTTATCTGGCTGATGGAAGCTTCTTGTCCCTTCATGAAAGCGATAAAGACATCGAGGCATTCAAGGACAATATGCCGATGATTGAATCTTTGTATCCCGTACCGATCGACCGGATACGCGAGCTGAACATCCCTTCCATCAATATTGGTGTCTACGGAAGAGACGGCCACCAGTGGACAGAAAGGGTCTACAAACCCTATTCCTTTTCGACTCTGCCAGGTATCATCCGGGGGGTTGCTAGGGAGCTGCTTAAAATTGAATGATAAAAAAATAAATAACAAAATTTCCTACAAGAAAGGATGTTCATATGCTCGGTAATAAGGAAGAGAAAATTCTTGTCATCGTCATGTTTGTCGTAGCGCTATTTCTATTGGCAGCAATATTGAGAAGGTTTTTCTTTTAGAAGAGGGGGGCTGTATACAGCTTCCTCATTTTTTTATTTTTGAGGTCTGCCGATGCCATGCTTCTGATAGAATGAAAGCAGGGGGTGGAGCAGTGAAAATAAAGACGCTAATCCTTATTTTTCTGGCATATGGCCTTGTTTTTGGAAGCTTCTATACATATTTAAAAGTATCACAGTTGAAAGAGCCATTATTCTTAACACATTATTATCAGAAGGAAATCACAGAGTCTTCGGCAGACCATATTTCAATCTACTATATTTCAAATTCCGGGGAGGATTGGCGGCTGGTCAGTGCTGAGTCAAAACAGTTCCCGAGCCGCATGATCTTTGTGGAGGATGAAAGTATACATTATCAGGAAGGCATATATCAGCAGCACGAAGCAATCCTCAGTATTAAAGGAATCGAAGAAGATGAGCTTCTGCTTGAAGAAATGACTTTTAATTTCTCAAATGGGAAAGTTGTGGAAGCTGATATTGGAGCCATTCAATTGAGCAGCATGGAGAGTATGGAATCCATGCAGCAAGTTGTGAAGATCACTGGAGGCGGAGGAAGCAATCAAGGGGAATCTTACTCATCCCTTGATGTTCTAAGGGAAAGCCGATTAACTGAAATCAAGCTGCCATACGAGGGGGTTCTCTCGCCCGTTATAAAACTTGCAGTAGAAGCTTCTGACACCATGGCACCAGAAGCTATGGACATTGAGGACTTCAAAAAGGGTGAAACCAAAGAGAGCATTGATGACATAGAGCTGCCATTAAAATTGAAAAGTGATGAAAGGTTGAGCCTGAATGCTTTGGTTTATAAAGATGATATGTACAAAAATGATATCCATGCGATCGAAGCAGATATCGTCGGGACTTTCAAAACTGACAATAAGGAAATCCAGCAGCGTTTAGTCCGTATTTCCGAACAGCCTTATTTAACCTCCAAACAGATCAAAGAGCTGAAAAAACTTAGGGAGGTGGAAAGTAAGCATGGAGAAGGCAATTAAATTACTGGTATGGGGCCTCTTGTTTTTACTGATTGATATCAGGATTATCACGTTTGACCTCATTCATGATGCCATAGGCTATATTTTATTATATAGAGGTCTTAAACAGCTTCCTCAATCTAAATGGCTGGCATATGCGAAAGCCTCCGCTGTCATCTTGGGCGTTTTGTCCTTAACGGAAATCTTTGGGTTTTCAAATATTAACCTGGATGGACTGAATCAGGATTTCACTTGGAAGGTCCCGGCAATTGGGCTGCTTTCCATCTTGTCATTGTTTTTTCATATGAATGTGCTGTCTTCCGTTATGACATTGACAGAGAGTGAAGAAATCCTGTCTTCTACAAAGAAGTTTCAACAATTTTATTTAATAGTTAATTTGATAACGATTTTGTCACTTCCGGCCATCCTTGTGTTCAGGGAAATGGCTGTGCTATACCTGATTATTTTGATTCTCACTGGCCTGATTGTCGAAATTATTTATATTGTAAAAATCAATTCGTTTAAGAGAGTTCCTACAACGGAAGATCTTGCTTCTTAACCCCGTGTGCACAGCATAAAGTGTTACAAGGCATTAAATAGCCTAAAAACAAAGGGCAGGCACGGAGGAGATATGTGGAAGGAATTTAAAGAGTTTATTTCAAGAGGGAATGTTTTCGATTTAGCCGTTGCTGTCATGATTGGGGCTGCGTTCAGCAAGATTGTCGAATCTCTTGTAAAAGATCTGATGATGCCTGTGGTCGGGATACTGTTTGGCGGGGTCAACTTTGCCGGGCTGAGCTACAGAATCAGGGCAGAGGTGATCAATTACGGGGCCTTTATCCAAACACTTGTTGATTTCTTTCTCATGGCAGC
This sequence comes from Bacillus salacetis, assembly GCF_049177075.1. Taxonomy (GTDB): domain Bacteria; phylum Bacillota; class Bacilli; order Bacillales; family Bacillaceae_B; genus Rossellomorea; species Rossellomorea salacetis_A. The sequence goes on from NZ_CP185377.1 coordinate 1,068,799, forward strand.
GTCCATTTTCCTGATGATCAAGGTATTCAACCGGCTTCGTGGAAAAGGTAAATCTTATGAAATAAAAGCTGCAACACAATTGGAAGTGCTCACTGAAATTCGGGAAATCCTTAAGGAAATGCAGGAGGAAAAAGAAGATGACCTTCCTCCGGTCCATGGCAGAAGAGCAACCATACGTTTTAAGAAAAGAGACTGATGCAAAGAGAACCGATTTGCATCAGTCTTATTTTTTTGCAATTTGATTAGGAAATATTGTCACCGTCCCACTTTTCTGATAATATATTCTTCTGCTCACCAAAACGCCTACATAATAGTCAACTTTCTCCATTGCGGCTGAAAACAAATGAAGGGAGAAATTTATGACAAACGAAATTCACTATCACCCCGATTTATCAAAAGAAAAAGACAGACTCGAATTCACCAAACGCTACATCGATGTTGTTATTCAAACCGCCCAGACAAGTAAAGACAAGTTCAAAGAGAATATTGAAAATGCCTTCGGCGATGTCGACTGGCTCGAATCATCCGCTGCCTATATCGATATCCTGACGAATGCCAGCTTTTTTGAAATGTCCAAGGAAGAGTTGGAAGCGCTGCAGAAGGCGAAAAAGAAGCCTTATTTTGCCAGGATTGACTTCAAGCATGATGAATCTCCGGATGAAGAAAGGCACTATATTGGGAAAACATCACTCTATCAGCGCGAGAACCAGGAACAGATCATAGTTGATTGGCGTTCTCCTATAGCCAATCTTTACTACGAAGGCCGTATCGGCGATGTTTCTTACGAAGCAGAAGATGAAACCTATACTGGCCATCTATCCTTGAAAAGACAGTACATGATCGAAGATGGAAGCCTGGAGGAAATCCGGGATATTGATTTGACCACAACAGATGAACTTCTTCAAGAGTCACTGTCGAAAAGCTCCAGCAATCGTTTGACTGAAATCATTTCCACCATCCAGGAAGAACAAAATCGAATCATACGGGCAGATTTGAATAAGCCGATCATTGTGCAGGGGGCTGCAGGAAGCGGTAAGACGACCATTGCCCTTCATAGGATTTCCTATTTTATTTACAATTACAAGCAGCATTTCGATCCCCGTCAGCTCATGATCCTCGCACCGAGCAGGCTGTTCATTGACTATATCTCTGAAGCGCTTCCCGAACTTGGTGTGGAAAAAGTCCGCCAGACGACGTTCAGTGATTATGTGATGACATGCCTGGAAAAGCAGCTGAAGCTTACTGAAGATAACAAATTGATCCGCTTGATTGAAAAAACGGATGAGGAAGCTAAGCAAGCTGCCTGGATATCGGGATGGAAGGGCTCAAGGGATTTCCGGAAAATCCTCGATGCATATATTGCAGACATTGAAAGCCGATTTTATCCGACAGAGGACTTTGTCATCGACAAATACCGGCTGTTCTCTGCAAAAAAATTCACTTCATTATTAAAAGATGATTATACTTATATGCCAATCTATCGAAGAGTCGAGAAACTGAAGCTTCTCCTTCAGAGTTATGTACGCTCCAACAAAAAGATGATGGTTGATAAGGTAGAGAAGTTTTTTGATGAAAAGATTGAAAAAGCACTCTATCATAAAAAATATGCAGCCAACCGGAAAGAATATATCTCCAAAGCTTTGGATAAAAAGGCCGAGCGAATGAAGGACATTCAAAAAGCAATCCGCACCGGACTGGCTTCGTATATGAAACAATTCGAAAAGAAAACGTTGGTTCAATACTACGATGAGCTGTTTTCTGACTGGGATAAACTTGTTGAGTATTCAAAGGGGAGGCTTTCGGAGCAGCAAGCAAGGGAGATATGCGAATATACCCTGAAAAGGCTGAAGAAGAAAACGTTTGAGATGGAAGATCTGGCCCCGCTCCTTTATTTACAGACGGCCCTTTACGGCATCGATTCTTTTTACAGGGCAAAGAATGTGGTCATTGATGAAGCACAAGATTACAGCTATATGCAGTTATATGCCTTGAAAACGGCGCTGCAGACAGATATGTTTACACTCGTCGGAGACCTTGCCCAAGGAATTCATTCCTACCGGGGATTGGATTCATGGGAACCGGTTTATAAAGAAATCTTTCCGCGGGCGACCTATACTGAATTGCAAAAAAGCTACAGAACGACGATTGAAATAATGGAAGAAGCCAATAAACTACTACAAAAGCTTCCGCATGACTTCCCGAAAGTGAACCCGGTCGTCCGGCACGGGGATAAGCCGGAATTCTTTTCCTATGAAGGGGAAGAGGAATTAATAGAGAAACTGTCCCATCTCATTTCGGAGTTGAGGGAAGAAGAGGACTTCCAGACCTTTGCGGTAATCGGGAAAACAATGAAGGACTGTGCAAAAATCGCTGCATTTTTGGAAACGAAGTTCCCTGATGGAGTCAAACTGCTGGCTGAACAGGAAAGCATCCCAAAAAACAAAATAGTTGTCGTTCCTTCATATCTATCAAAGGGACTTGAGTTTGATGCAGTCATCATCACCTCCATTGACGAGCAGTACAAAGAAGAAAACGAACTGGACATTAAGCTTCTCTATGTTGGGATGACGCGCCCCCTTCACAGGCTGTACTTCTTCGGAAAAGAAAAATCGGACTTCCTGCTGGAATAGAGGAGTGGAGACCCTTCCTGTTTTTACGGGAAGGGCTTTTTTAATCTCCGCATTAACGCGATGGGGGACTGTCCCCCATCGCGTTAATGTGTTAAAGAAGGATTTTCTTATTTGACAGACAGGTTATATCAGCGATATAATTATCTCGAATTAAAGATAAATATTTTTGAACTAATTGATTTCGAAAAGTTTATTTTAAGCTCCATAGGGAAATGTATGGGGTAGCGCAAGGGTCTAGGCATGATGTTTTTTGGAAAGAATTTAACCTGTCAAAGGTTAAAAATATATTGAAGGAAAAGGAGATTTTCAACATGGCTAATATCGCGGTTATTTATTACAGCTCTACAGGAACAAACTATCAGCTTGCACAGTGGGCAGAAGCTGCAGCAAAAGAAGCAGGTGCGGAGGTTAAGTTATTAAGAGTAGAAGAAATCGCACCAGAAGCGGCTGTTTCTTCCAACCCTGCTTGGAAACAGCATCTCGAAAACACAAAAGACATCCCGGTAGCAACGAACGATGACCTTGAGTGGGCAGACGGAATTATTTTCAGCGTACCAACACGTTACGGTAACGTACCTGGCCAAGTAAAACAATTCATTGACGGTACTGGCGGCCTTTGGGCACAAGGTAAACTAGCGAACAAAGTTGTCAGCGCAATGTCTTCTGCTGCTAACCCGCATGGCGGCCAAGAGCAGACAATCCACGCTCTTTACACAACAATGATGCACTGGGGTGCAATCATTGCTGCACCTGGTTACACTGACGCGGTACTATTCGCTGCAGGAGGAAACCCTTACGGCACAAGCGTAACAGTTGATCAGGAAGGCAACATGGTCGAAGATGTTGAAGCAGCTGTGAAGCATCAAGCAAAACGCACAGTAGCTGTAACTGAAGCGGTTGTAAACGGCTTAAAATAATAATTCTTTATAAAAGCAGGTATCCTTTGGAGGATGCCTGCTTTTTGTATGTTCACTAATTTATTTCGAATAAAGCAGGAAACAATGGAGGTTCGTCCAGAAAAGGTGCTTCAAAAGATAGTGCTTCCTCGGTCAATGGATGAGGAAGTTCGATATACTTTGCATGGAGGGCCTGCCTTTTGACAATGGGCTTACCTCCATATAATGTATCCCCTGCAAGAGGGTGGGTGATTGAACTCATGTGTACCCGGATCTGATGGGTTCTTCCTGTATCGAGGACCAATTGGACCAAGCTGAGATTCTTAGATTTATTCTCCTCCAACACCTGAAAATGGGTGGCTGCCGGCTGGCCGGACGGGGAGACTCTTCTTCGTGTATTATGATGCCTGTCTCGGCCGATCGCTTTATTAATCGTCCCTTTATTTTGTTTCATCAAACCATGTACAATCGCCCAATATGTTCTCTTGATCTTTCTTTCTGCAAGGAGCCGGTCCAATATCCCCTTTACCAGTGCATGCTTGGCAAAAACGACCGCTCCTGTCGTGTCCCGGTCAAGCCGGTGAATATGCTGAACGTCCACTTTTTCGTCTTTTTGCCGAAGGTGCCATGCAACCCCATTGGCTAATGTGTCTTTTTCTGTGAGGGGGTCGTTTGGATGAGTGTTCATTCCAGCAGGTTTGTTGACGATGATCACATGTGCATCCTCGTATAACACTTGGATCGGCATTCTGACAGGGATTAACCCTGATTCCTTTTCGCCTATTGAAAAGTGGAGTTCATCTCCTTGTTTAAGGGGTGACGTCCAGTTAAGGGGTTCCCCATTCAGTTTAATGGCCTTATCCATCCTTAACTGATGGACCGTCTTTTTAGGTGCCTGCCAAATGTCACGCATTAAGAATTCGGCTGTTACATTATCCCATTTTGAAGGGATGGATAAGGTGAACACAGGACCTTTATCATATTGTTTCATCAAAAAACTCCTTTTTTCGCGATGATAACGCTATTATGTAGTTCGTTTATCCTTGTTTTTAATTAGTTCTGATGTCACCATGGCTATAATTACCACCCAGAAAGAACTATATTTATGGTATTCTTAGAATAACTATTACATAGAGATGACAATCGTTACAAAGGTGGGCTAGAAGTGAAGATCCTATTGGCTTCCACAGAGGAACAGGAAGATACCATTCAAGAACTTATTTCGTACATTTATTGTACTATTTTCCCTCGTTATTTTACAGATGACGAGATTGAGCAATTCGAAGAACTCGAGGTACTCCATACTGATACGGAACACACAAAGTATAACGGTACGCTGAAAGAAGCTTTCCAGCTGATCTCCAGTCTCCAGACACTCATTTCACTAATCGAGGCAGACTCCTCACAAAACGATTATGAAGAAATGTATGATCACAACCTGTGCATCCTGAAAAGCTTCAACTTATTTTTCCCTTTTGAGCTGGACCATTTCCGCAAATGCTGCGATTACGAAGACAAATTCAGCCTGTACGCCAAACCGGCAAACCAGCTCCTTGTATAAAAATTTTTGGCAAAGTTGTATAAAAGGGATATGTGGAGGCATACTTATAAATAATCAAGAAGAGATCCTCACCAATCTCTTCGTTGATTCATCTTGTAATTCTCCTCTATTATTCTGCCTTGTGCAGAATCATCAACCACTGAGTGCTTGGAAGGCGCTTGGTGGTTTTTTGTGTTGTGGGGAGGGGGTGTTAGCTGGGGAAAGGTGCCATTACAGAAGAGGCTGCTTGGCGTAGTGGTCTGATTAGATGAGAAAGGTGGCATTACAGAAGAGGCTGCTTGGCGTAGTGGTCTGATTAGATGAGAAAGGTGGCATTACAGAAGAGGCTGCTTGGCGTAGTGGTCTGATTAGATGAGAAAGGTGCCATTACAGAAGAGGCTGCTTGGCATAGTGGTCCGATTAGAGAAGAAACGTGCCATTACAGAAGAGGCTGCTTGGCGTAGTGGTCTGATTAGATGAGAATCGTGCCATTACAGAAGGGGCTACTTGGCAAAGTGGTACGATTAACAAGGAAACGCACCATTATAAAATGACTAACTAACGATAGTGGTATATTTCCTTAAAATCATATCAGTAGTTGCATAATATAACAGAACCGTTTCCAAATTAATACTTGTAAGGATCAGCTGATACTATTTTTTGGAATAATAAGACCCCCTCCCTTTATTGTTAAGTGTATACTCTGTCTGAAGTATTTTTCTAATCGTCTTTTTTTCTTTTATGATGTCACACCAATCCATAACCAAAGAAACCGTAATCCGAACACCAGGAAACAATAGCTTGAACTCTTCAATACTCCTTATAACTGCAGCATGAGCACTTTCTCGCCCCCCACAAAAACCACATGTCAATGTGGACCTAACATACTCCCGATAAAACATTCCACAGCCAGGACAAACAATCCCTTTCCGTAATTCATCATACCGATATTCAGGCAGCTGGGTATAAGGGTTTTCAGCTACAGTCGAAGAAATCAATTTCTTGCCAAGCTCAATATGATCCCTTTTTAAAAATGAAGGTGTCTTTTTAAGCTTTTCGATAAATCGCTCGAGTTGAGTGGGATAAATGATGGGAAGGTCTTGAGGTGCGTTATAGAGGTGGAAGCGGGGATTGACGAAAACGGCGATGGGTTGAATGGGGATTTTGCAGCCGAGGTTATTCAAGATACTTTGAAGGACAGGTTCACTTCTTTTTAATTGAAGAATGGGATTTTTGGCATCTGACCGGTCAGCAGCTCTGAGAAGGTTATCGCCTTCTAAAAGATGATCGCCTTCGTAGTTTTTGACTTCAAATAAATAGATTACTTTTGAAGACAGCAGAAGGGTATCGATTTGTACAAAAGTGGTGCTGGGCATGAACTGCATGTCAGGCAGCAGAATGCGCTGGTCAAGGGCAGGTGCCAGCCATTCATCAAATAATTTCTCTCCGATAAAACCTTTTTCCAAACCGGCAAAGTAAACTTTTTCTTTAACCTTTAGATCTTTCCTGGAACCAAGAGACTTATAAATCCTCAATTCATCGGATTCCAAACGGTCTTTCATTTTCAATAAACATCACTCCTTTACATGTCATCATACCATAAATTACCACTAACCATAAAAAACAGCCCCATAAAGGAGCTGTTCATTTTAACATTATTTTACATTCTCATTAAACCAGTTCTCAAATGTTTCTTCTGATTGAGAGCTTACGATGCGGGCAGTTTCTTTTCCATCTTCAAAGTGGATGATGGTCGGGGTGCCTTCAATATTGAACTGATCCCAAGCTTGTTCAAATTCAAGGACATTGTACTGGACCAGGTCAATTCCCATGTCTTCTGCCAAAGGTGCAACAATTGGTGTAGTCGCTTTACAATGAGAACATGTTGGGCTGAAGAAGTAAACTGTAACATCCTCGCCGTTTTCAAGCTTTGTTTCAAGCTCATCAGGCATAATCAGGTTTTGATAGAGGGGATCATCGAGCTGGTCAATTGTTGCAGGCTGGAGATCCGATTTATTATACGGATTATCTTCCGCCGCTTGATCCTGCTGCATTTTGGTTACCACCGCAATAGCGGCAAAAATGCCGATTATGATTACTAAAAAGATAATGACTTTTTTCATTTCTCACTTCTCCCTTGCTGTTTTTAAAAGGATAAGGCTGCATGCAAAAATGATGATGAATGCGGTCAGCGCTAAAAATGGAATCGTCACGAAACCAAGCCAGTTGATATATTCCCCGGTACATGGAACACGTCCGCATGAAGGAGCGGTGTCGTAAAGGAAATCGACTTTCTGCAGTGAATAGTGATACAGGGAAGTCAATATACCAATACCTGACAGAACCAAAGAATAAATAGCGATCGAAGCATCTTTTTTCACTGCAGCAATGCCTAGAATTACGGCCATTGGATACATGATGATTCGCTGGTACCAGCATAAAATGCATGGTTCATATTGTTTGATTTCGGAAAAATACAAACTGCCCAGCATGGCAATCAAAGCAGCTGCCCAAGCAGTAAATAACAGGTTTTCTATTTTCTTTTCCATAATCGTTTCCTTTCGCTTGTACTACACAAATTATAGTCCCTTGCAGTAATCAAAGTAAAATCACTAGCACTAATTTTATCACAAAAAACAGCAGGAAGGACATAGGTCTGACACATACTGTGCAAAGAGGAGCTTGATCCCATACAGTACTACGATGAAAAAGAAATAATTTACAAAAGGGTGGGTCTTGTTATGAAAAAAACACTGGTCATCGGCGGAACCGGAATGCTCGGAGGAGTGGTTGAGTACTTGGTGCAAAAAGGTGATAACGTCACCGTTCTGACCAGGTCGATTGATAAATTCCAAAGGATGCTTTCAAAACACAACCTTAAACCGGAAGACGTTTCATTCATTCCGGCAGATTATTTTAACACGGACGCATTAGTACAAGTCTTGAATGCGCATATTAAAATGAATGGACCTTTTGATCAAGCGGTCGTTTGGATGAGGAGCACGGCGGTGGAATCCCACGACGCCCTATTAAGCGTTTTGGGCGGGCAAAGCCAACCTGTAGAGATTTTCAAGGTGAACGGAAGTGCCGCTTCGCGCAGTAAGCTCCTGTTTCCAAAACAGCAGTCAATAAACATGCATCATATCATTTTAGGGTTTAAAATAGAGAATGGAGAATCAAGGTGGCTGACAAATGAAGAAATTTCCGAAGGAGTCATTTCTGCATTAACTGCCGGGGTTCCCGTTACAATTACAGGAGTCACAGAGCCTTGGGAGAAGCGTCCGGGTTATTAGTTTGAAGCCCGCAGCCTCAAGGGTAAAACGTAAAGATGAGTGCAAAAGGAGTGTTTCAATAAATGTCAGAAAAACTGGATTTATCTCAGTTTGAGAAAAAAATGATTATCAGGCAGATGCAGCATAAAGACATCAACGATATTATCAAGATGCAGAGTGTCTGTTTTCCCGGTATGGAACCGTGGAAGCCGGAGCATTTGGAAAGTCATCTGGAGATCTTTCCTGAAGGGCAGCTGGTGGCTGAATTGGAAGGGGAAATCATCGGTTCTTGTTCAAGTTTAATCATCAACTTCGATGAATATGATGACCGCCATTCCTGGGATGATGTTACGGACAACGGATACATCACCAACCATAACCCGGATGGATACAACCTTTATGGGATTGAAGTGATGGTTCATCCGGATTACCGCCGTATGAAGGTCGGCCATCGTTTATATGAAGCCAGAAAAGACCTGGCGCGACAGCTGAACCTGAAGAGTATCATCATTGGGGGCCGCATTCCAAATTTCCATAAGCATTCAGAGGAAATGTCTCCAAGGGAGTACGTTGATTCTGTATCGAGACATAAAATTTATGATCCTGTTCTATCATTCCAATTGATGAACGGTTTTACATTGATGAGGATCAATCCAAACTACCTGCCTGATGATAAGAGGTCCCAAAATTATGCTACCTTGATGGAATGGAATAACGTGGATTACCGTCCATCAAGCAAAAGGCATTTCAAGACAAGCTACCCAGTCAGGATCTGTGTTGTTCAATATATGATGAGGAAAATCAATTCCTTTGAAGAGTTTGCCAATCAGGTTGAATATTTTACGGATGTAGCGTCAGATGCTAAATCTGATTTCGTCGTTTTCCCGGAAATCTTCACTTCACAGCTGATGTCATTCCTTGATGAGAAATCGCCGAGCCTGGCTATCCGCAAGCTGACTGATTTCACAGAGGATTATATTGAGGTGTTTACTGACCTGGCTGTCCGCTATAATGTCAACATTATTGGCGGATCTCACTTTGTAAAAGAAGAGGACGATGAAATCTATAATATCGCTTATCTCTTCCGCCGTGACGGCACAATAGAAAAGCAGTACAAAATCCATATCACACCAAACGAACGCAAATGGTGGGGAATCAGTCCGGGAGACCGTGTCAAGGTCTTCGATACAGACTGTGGAAGAATTGCCATCCAAATCTGTTACGATATCGAATTCCCGGAACTGGCGCGTATTGCTACAGACAGAGGGGCAAAGATCATCTTCACGCCATTCTGTACAGAAGACCGCCAAGGGTACTTGAGAGTCCGCTATTGTGCACAGGCACGTGCTGTGGAGAATCAAATTTATACTGTGATTTCCGGAACGGTCGGAAACCTGCCGCAGACAGAAAATATGGACATTCAATATGCACAGTCAGGCATCTTTGCTCCATCTGATTTCGAATTTGCCCGCGATGGCATCGTCGGTGAAACGAACCCGAATATCGAAATGGTCATGATCGGGGATGTGGACCTGGAAGTCCTTCGCCGCCAGCGCCAGTCGGGGACTGTCAGACAGCTGAAAGACCGCCGCCATGATGTGTATGAGGTGAAATATAAGAGGTAAGTTTGAAAGGCCGCTATTCAGCGGTCTTTTTATTTTCATGAAAATGGAATTTCTTATCCAGATTTTTCAGCCCGTTACATTGTAAAACACCTTGCCTCATTCGGCCTGTGTGATAATATAAAGAATGAAAAGGTTGTCATAAAAAGGCGGATACTTTTTACAGGAAAATTCCAATCCATAAAGAATTACATATAGTAAGTCATCGATAGGAGGAGATTAAACTTGAATTGGAAATCAGCTTGGGGAAAATGGGATACATTTGCAGAACTTGATAGCGAAATGCGCAGTCTGCTGACTGAAATGAAGGATGATGAAAAAAGCCTGGAAGATGCTTTTTATAAAAATTTAGAGTTTGGAACAGGCGGGATGCGCGGAGAAATCGGCGCTGGAATCAACCGCATGAACATTTATACGGTGCGCAAGGCTTCAGAAGGCCTGGCTCAATACATAATTTCTCATGGTGAAGAGGCGAAAAAACGTGGAGTGGCCATTGCCTATGATTCGCGTCATAAGTCCCCGGAGTTCGCGATGGAAGCCGCAAAAACACTGGCTTCAAATGGAATCCAGACATATGTTTTTGATGAGCTGAAACCTACGCCTGAACTCTCTTTTGCAGTAAGGACCTTAAATGCTTTTTCAGGAATTGTCGTGACGGCAAGCCATAATCCTCCTGAATACAATGGATATAAAGTATATGGTGAGGACGGGGCCCAGCTTCCTCCAAAAGAAGCGGATGAAGTCATCGCAAAAGTCAATGAAGTGGAGAATGAGCTGCAGATCGATGTAAAATCTGAAGACGATTTAAAAGCAGCCGGACTCATCAAAATGATCGGTGACGAAATTGACCAATCTTATCTTGAACATCTGCTTTCTATTTCAGAAAAGCCACAAATTGCGAAAGAAGTGGATCTCAGCATCGTATTTTCACCGCTGCATGGAACTGCTTTGAAGATGGTCGAAAAAGGATTGGATGCCTTGGGTTATTCCAATGTTCATATTGTTAAGGAACAGTCGGTGCCAGATCCGGAATTCTCAACAGTAAAATCGCCCAACCCGGAAGATAAAGCAGCATTTGAGCTTGCCATCCGTGACGGAAAAGAAAAAAATGCCGATATTTTGATTGCTACAGATCCTGATGCAGACCGTCTTGGTGTTGCAGTTAAAGACTCTAACGGAGAATACATTCTGTTAACAGGCAATCAGACGGGTGCAGTCCTGATCGATTACATCCTGGGCAGAAAGAAAGAAAAAGGCATGATCCCTGCCAATGGAAGAGTGTTCAAGACCATCGTTACATCTGAACTGGGCAGAAAAGTGGCCGAGTCCTATGGGGCTTCAGTGGAAGATGTCCTGACAGGCTTTAAATTCATTGGTGAGAAAATCAAAAACTATGAAGAATCCGGTGAATATCAATTCCTGTTCGGATATGAAGAAAGCTATGGTTACCTGATCGGCGATTTTGCCCGCGATAAAGATGCCGTACAGGCAGTATTGATGGCAGCTGAAGCAGCAGCATACTTCAAGCAGCAGGAAAAAACTTTGTATGATGCGTTATTGGATCTTTACGAGCGTTTCGGGTACTATCAGGAAGGACTTGAGTCCCTTACATTGAAAGGTAAAGAAGGGGCGGAACAGATTCAGGCGATCCTCTCCAATTTCCGTGAAGAACCTCTTAAAGAACTCAGTGGACTAGCCGTTGAAAAATATGAGGATTACAAAACTAGCTTAAGCACGACACTGGAAAATGGGCTGGAAGAAACAATCTCCCTTCCAAAATCCAATGTCATAAAATATTTCCTGGAAGACGGTTCATGGATCTGCCTTCGTCCTTCTGGTACGGAACCAAAGATCAAGTTCTATTTCAGCGTAACCGGCCAGTCATTAAGTGAAAGCCAAGATAAGCTGGAAGGATTGAAACAAGCGCTGATGGAAAAAATAGATAACATGGTTAACTCATTTGCAGGATAAGGCTGAATGCCTTCCTGCTTTTTTTACGTCAGTGAGATTAACGGTCAAATACAATTCCTACAACTAAAGTCGTAGAAAGTTTCATACATACAGGCCACCCGGACTTCGGTAAGATTATATATACTATTAACAAAGGAGGTTAACTTCTTGAACATAGAGAATAGAAATAATTCCAATATACATTTATTAAAAGAAATTGCTGAACTGCTTAATGAGGAAACTGAGCTGAAGCAGATGCTGTCATGTGCACTCCAGGTCCTTCTAAACGGTTCTGATTTTACAACAGGCTGGATATTTTTTATAGATGAGTCCGGCGGACATTCGCTCGAGGCCTATCATAACCTTCCTACTTCTTTAGCAGATGAGGGGTGCGGACTGCTTAGGAATGGCGGCTGCTGGTGTGTGAATCGGTTCAGGGCGGGGAAGCTGACCAAAGCATCCAATATCATTGAATGTCAGAGGATCGAGAAATCAATAGCCGAAAATCGCGGTGACACGGGAAATATCGTTTATCATGCTACAGTACCGCTTCAATCAGGGAATGAATCATTTGGCCTCCTGAATGTGGCGGCTCCAGGGAAAACACATTTTCATGAACATGAATTGGCTCTTCTCGAATCTGTTGCTTTTCAAATCGGCTCTGCCATCAAACGGATTATCTTAACCAAAAAAGAACAGGAAGTAGCGTTGATGCAAGAGAGAAACCGCTTGGCGAGAGATCTGCATGATTCAGTCAACCAGCTGCTGTTTTCCCTGACACTGACAGCCAGAGGCGGAACCATGCTAAGTGAAGAACAGGACATAAAAGAAACATTCTCCACCATTCAAAGTCTCGCCCAGGAAGCGCTGTCTGAAATGCGCGCTCTGATATGGCAGCTTAAACCCCATGGCTTGGAGAATGGCTTCAGTGAAGCAGTAAAAGGCTATGCCGGCATGCTTGGAATGGACGTTATTGTAAAAGTAGAGGGAGTAGTGGCTCTGCCTTCTAAAATTGAGGAAGCGTTATGGAGGATTGGGCAGGAGGCCATCAATAACGCCAAAAAACATTCTGGAGAGGATATTATTTATTTTCACCTGAAAACCTTTCCGAAAATGGTCACCCTTTATATTGAAGATAAAGGATGCGGATTTCATTATAATCCCGCTCAGAAAATTCCTTCGCTCGGGATTCAGGGCATGAGAGAAAGAGTAATGCAGCTGGGAGGGAATTTTCATTTGCAGAGCGAGCCGGATGACGGAACAAAAATATCAGTGGAAATTCCATACTAAAGAGGGGAAAGAGTATGACTATACGAGTATTGATTGCAGATGATCATCACGTGGTAAGACGGGGGCTGGTTTTCTTTTTGAAAACACAAAAAGATATTGAAATTGTCGGGGAAGCATCGAATGGGCGGGAAGCCGTTGAGCTAGCTGAAAAACTTCTGCCTGATCTCATTTTAATGGATTTGGTCATGCCGGAAATGGATGGAATTCAAGCTACAAAGCACATAAAAAATTCCCATCCCGACATAGAGGTTATGATGCTGACTAGCTTTTCCGATCAGGATCATGTCATCCCTGCCATTGAAGCGGGTGCTGCAGGATATCAGTTGAAGGACATCGAACCGGATGAATTGGTGGAATCCATCCGAAAGCTGGTCCGGGGGGAGAATTCGCTGCATCCTAAAGCGACAAACCATCTGCTAAAAAGGGTTTCCCGGAACAACCAGCCGCCGCATCAAGTTCATCAGCTGACTAATCGAGAAAAAGATGTGCTGCTTGAATTGACCAAAGGAAAGAGCAATAAAGAAATTGCTTCAAGTTTGTTCATTACAGAGAAGACAGTCAAAACTCACATCTCAAATATTTTTTCGAAGCTGGAGGTTTCGGATAGGACCCAGGCTGCTTTGTATGCGGTGAAGCATGGGCTGGCAGGAGAGTAGAAAAAACAGATGAAGTGAACTCCTTATTCGGGGTTCACTTCAAAAGTATTGCCTTCAACTAGTGCCCGTCCGTGCCGCCAAAGGCAAGATGATATCCGTCTGGATCTTCAATGACAAATTCCTTCCAGGGACCGTTTGCCTCATCTACCCATGGTTCGACAACGACCGAAACATCTTTCTCGGTGAATTCTTGATACAGCTCATCAAGGGCATTCCAATTTTCTACATAGCAATACAGGTCAAAAGAAGTTGATGCTCCTTTTGATGGTTTATTAGGTCTTACATCATCTGAAGAAACTGCTTGCAGCAGCTTCAGGGCAAGTCCGCTGAATCCATCCCTGATTACCCACCAATCCGTGACTTCACAGCCAAGCTGTTCTTCATAAAACTTTTTTGAGCTTTTTAAATCAGATACTAATAATACTTTTAATGAACTATGTATTTGCTTCAATTATTATTACCTCCTTATACTGTTTCATATTTGACAGAATTACCAAAAATCCTTCAATAAATAAAAGCGGGCTGAATAATTCAGCCCGCAGGATTGGTGGAATCCTATATTTTCATGATATGTTCTTCTTCCATCGGCTCTCTTTGACTGGCAGTCAGGTTGGCGTGTTCGATATATCTGAGAAGGGTATACATATTTTGTTCGATATTTGTATAGTCACGGGAAAAATGATAAGCGTGCAGAAAATGTTCGATCCTTTTGGCTAAAAGATCATCTTTGGTTCGTACCATAAGAATGAGAAGGTTATCCCATTCGCTCCGATGTGTATAGTACAAAGCTCTGTCGTAATCGACTTTATTCAATTAACTCCCTCCTTCTGAAGGGTTAATAATAGTATGTTCACCATCCTGACGAAATTTCGCTGAAAAAGTTGGTTTTCCTATGGTGAAGGGCTTTCCTTCTATTGGATGCATAGTGAGCAGAATAATACTGCATATTATATATGAAATTATATGCAGAGGTGTGATAAAGATGAGAAAATGGATGGTTATTTTTTCGCTTGTATTTTTCATGGTGGGAAGCCAGCAGGCATTTGCACAGCAGGGCTACCAAAAATACGGACGAATCGCGACAGCCGTTGTGAAAGAAGACTACACAGGAGAAAAGCTTGCAGATTATAAGTATGATGGCAGGAAAACACTGGCAGGCGGCAAGATTGAAGATGCCTTTACGTTTGACGTCATGAAAGACGGGAAAGAAGTATCAGTAAAGGTAAGGATTGTTCATAATCCGGCCAAGCCGAATGATTTAAGTATTTCTGTCAATGAAAGCCAATGATTTTCAGCCAGGATCAGCTGGACTAAAGCTTGCCTTATTTGGAGGACAAGCTTTTTTGTTTTATTCGCAAAAATGAATCATTGATCATATAATTTTTAGTAAGAATACATACTATTCATTCTTTTCCCGGACAATTTCATACTATGTAAGGAGGAAGAATGATGAAGACGAAGGCTTTTCGTTATTTATGGGTTGGCCAGGCTTTGGCGAATGGAGGAGATGTCTTTTTTATTGTTGCCATCATCGCGGCACTTTTTGAGAAAACGCACTCCCCATTTTTAATGAGTATCATCCCTGTAGTAATCACCTTTTCCCGGTTCATCAGCAGTGTGATTGCACCGCTTGTTTTGGATCGTTTTCATCTTAAGAATTTGTTGTTTTTTTCACAGTCGTTCAAAACCATTATAATGATCCTTCTCTCTATAACCTTGTTCATGAACATAGAGAACATGGTTGTATTTTTTGTTCTTGTGAGCAGTGTTGCGTTTTTGGATGGATGGGCTCTGCCTGCAAGAAATGCTTATGTACCTTCAATTGTGAGAAGGGAAGATTTAATGGGGGCAAACGGTTTTTTATCAACCATCGATCAGGCTGTCCAGTTCTCAGCATGGGCTGCTGGCGGTATTCTTGCCGCATTTGCCGGTGAGGAGTGGACGCTTGTTTTGACTGCTATCTTATTTCTTGCCAGCAGCTTTATGATGTATAGTCTGCCTGTGTATGGCAGCGGCATTCCTGAAAAGCGAGAGCAAGCTGTAAGCCTGGCAGAAAAAATGGCGTCAGGCTGGGCAGATATCTGGAGGAATACTAAACTAAGGAATATTTTCCTTATCTATGCGATTGAATCAGCTGCCACTGTTGTGTGGATTGCCGCGATCCTATATGTATATGTTGATCAGCAGCTTGGCCGCGGGGAGGAATGGTGGGGGTTTATCAATGGAGCCTTTTTCATCGGCCTGATAACGGCGGGACTTCTGCTGTTGAAAATACACAGGCTTTTTTCCGGTAATGTATACCGGTGGCTGCCATTAGCGTTGATTTCTACTTCTCTGGCTACGTTGTTTTTTGGGTTAACGCATATTGCGGTAATCTCATTATTGTTTTCTGTTATATTTGGGTTCTTTGATGGATTAAAAGTCATCCTCCTGCAAACAGCTGTCCAGCACAGTGTAACACCTGAAAAGCTGGGAAAAGTGTTTGCCGCACAAGGAGCTGTTACAACACTTATTTTTGGGATTTTTTCTATGCTGGCGGGTTATTTTACAGAAGCAGCGGGGGTCTCACCGGTATTCATTGGATCCTCAATACTTCTTATGACGGCTGTCATTCCGGCCATTGCACTGAAAAATAACTTAACGGAAGACTAAAGTTGCTTGCAAGGGCAATCCGGTTTTTCTTCTCATGAATCCTTACCCCGTCTCATATATTGAAGTAAGACTACTTAGGAGCCGAAGGTGCAAATTTCTACTGGGGGGAACTTGGATGAGAGAAGAGGAACAGAAACAATTACAGTATGCGATTGCAGAGATAACGGAGATAGCGAAAGGATTTGGACTTGATTTTTACCCGATGCGATATGAGGTCTGTCCTGCAGATATTATTTATACATTTGGGGCATATGGGATGCCGACACGATTTTCTCACTGGAGCTTTGGAAAACAATATCACAAGATGAAGCTGCATTACGATCTTGGATTGAGTAAAATTTATGAACTCGTTATCAACTCCAATCCGTGTTATGCATTTTTGCTGGATTCCAACTCGCTCATACAGAATAAATTGATTGTGGCCCATGTGCTTGCTCATTGTGATTTTTTCAAAAATAATGTCAGGTTCCAGAACACAAAGAGGGATATGGTTGAAAGTATGGCGGCAACGGCAGACAGGATCAGGCAGTATGAAATCGATCATGGAAAAAGAGAGGTGGAAACCTTCCTTGATGCCGTCCTCGCAATCGATGAACATATCGATCCTTCCCTGATGAGGCCAAAACTGACGTGGAGCATGGACGATGTGGAATGGGAGGAAGAAGAAGTTTCAACGGTCACGCCATATGACGACTTATGGTCACTTGATGATGGTCCGAAGAAAGAGAGGAAGCAGCGCAGGAAAGTGAAGAAGAAATTCCCGCCGCAGCCTGAAAAAGATATCCTGCTTTTCATTGAACAATACAGCCGTGAGCTTACAGATTGGCAGCGTGATATCCTTACGATGATGAGGGAAGAAATGCTTTACTTCTGGCCTCAGCTTGAAACAAAAATTATGAACGAAGGATGGGCTTCTTACTGGCACCAGAGAATCATCAGAGAGTTGGATTTGACCAGCGGCGAATCCATTGAATTTGCCAAACTGAATGCCGGGGTTGTGCAGCCTTCCAAAACAAGCATCAATCCTTACTATTTGGGGCTGAAAATCTTTGAGGACATCGAAGAAAGATATAATAATCCGACTGAAGAAATGATTAAACGCGGAGAAAAACCGGGATCTGGGCGTGAAAAGATGTTTGAGGTAAGAGAAATCGAGTCAGATATTTCTTTCCTCCGCAACTACTTGACTAAGGACTTGGTGACAAGAGAGGATATGTACCTTTTCCAAAAACAGGGTAAAGATTATAAAATAGTCGATAAAGAATGGAAAGAAGTCAGGGACCAGCTGGTAAGTATGAGGGTCAACGGAGGCTTTCCATTCATCACCGTCAATGACGGGGACTATATGAAGAATGGGGAACTTTATCTGAAGCACTGGTATGAAGGAATTGAACTGGATATAAAATATTTAGAGAAAGTCCTTCCGTATGTCCACCAGCTTTGGGGCAGAACCGTCCATATTGAAACCAATGTTGAGAACCGGAAAATCCTGTTCACCTATGAAGGCAGGAATGTTCAACGCAAATACTTATGAACTCAGAAAGAAGGCACTGTACAAACGGGTACAGTGCCCTCTTTCTGTTTGCTTGATTTAGTACGTTAAAGCATGAAAAGGGACAGTCCCTCTTCGTGCTTTAAAGGTTAAAGCGATGAGAGAATGTTTTGACATATTTGCATTTCATACATATACTAATATTCAAATGAACGTTTGAATGTAGGGGTGATCGTTTGAAGCAGAATGATGTTTGTGAGGTTGATTGTCACGAAGATGAAAAAGCCGATTTCATCCAAAAGGAACTCTCTCAAACCAATACCGATGGTGCGGCAAAAATATTTAAGGCACTATCGGATGATACTAGAATGAAGATAGCTTATGCTCTCAGTCTTGAGAAGGAGCTGTGCGTTTGCGATGTTGCCCGCATTGTAGGTGCTACAACAGCGACCGCTTCCCACCACTTAAGGCTGCTTCGGAACATGGGGCTCGCGAAGTATCGGAAAGAGGGGAAGCTGGTGTATTATTTCCTTGATGACGATCATGTGAGAAGCCTGATCAACATTGCGATTGCCCATCACAAGGAGGTGGAACAGCGTGTCTGAAGGATTACAGCAAACAACCGACAAAACGACATACCGTGTTCAGGGCTTTTCCTGAGCAGGCTGTGCCGCAAAGTTCGAAAAGAACGTGAAGCACCTGGATGGTGTTTCTGAAGCAAATGTCAATTTCGGAGCATCAAAGCTCACAGTCTTTGGAGATACAACAATAGAAGAACTTGAAAAAGCAGGAGCTTTTGAGGGTCTTAAAATAATACCGGAAAATCAGCAGTTTTCGGAAGAAAAACAGCCATTTTCCAAAAAATATGCGAATGTATTGCTATCAGCTGCCTTCCTGGCTCTTGGATGGTCAATAGGATATATGAACGGGGAAGGGAATATCTTTTCCATCCTTGCCTATGTTATCTCCATTTTAGTGGGGGGTTACCGCCTCTTCATAACCGGAATAAAAAACCTGTTTCGTTTAGAGTTCGACATGAGAACACTCATGACCATCGCCATAATCGGAGCCGCCTTTATTGGCGAATGGGGAGAGGGAGCGACAGTCGTCATCCTGTTTGCAATCAGTGAGGTCCTTGAAGCCTATTCAATGGATAAAGCACGGCAGTCCATCCGCTCACTGATGGATATTGCACCGAAGGAAGCCCTTATACGGCGGGACGGCAGGGAACTGCTTGTAGAAATAGAAGATATTCAAGTAGGCGACATTATGATTGTAAAACCAGGTCAGAAGCTTGCTATGGATGGGGTTGTTGAAAAAGGGATTTCGGCAGTCAATCAGGCAGCCATCACCGGTGAATCTGTCCCTGTCACTAAACAAAAGGATGATGAAGTCTTTGCAGGTACCTTAAATGAAGAAGGCTTGCTTGAAGTAAGAGTCACAAAGCTTGCTGAAGATACGACGATTGCGAAAATCATCCACTTGGTCGAAGAAGCGCAGGCAGAACGTGCTCCGTCCCAAGCGTTTGTTGACCGTTTCGCGAAGTATTATACGCCTGCAGTCATTTTGGTTGCTGTCCTGGTAGCCATCATGCCTCCGTTGTTTTTTGCGGCTGATTTGAGCACCTGGGTATATCAGGGGCTTGCCGTACTTGTTGTGGGTTGCCCTTGTGCACTTGTCATTTCCACACCGGTATCAATCGTGACCGCAATAGGGAATGCTGCCCGCAATGGAGTCTTGATTAAAGGCGGTATATATCTGGAAGAGGCAGGTGCCCTGAAAGCCATCGCTTTTGACAAAACTGGAACTCTTACCAAAGGTGTCCCGGAAGTCACAGATTTCCTTTCCTTCCCCGAAGAACAGAGGGATGAGAACCTTAAGCTGATAGCCGCACTTGAAAATGGATCTCAGCATCCGCTCGCATCAGCGATCATGAAAAAGGCAGAAGAGGAACAAATCGATTACCAATCAGTGGCCATCGAGGATTTCACTTCTGTTACCGGAAAAGGGATTAAGGGAACCATCCACAATATTTCCTACTATGCAGGAAGTCCTTCTTTCATGGAAGAAGTCATGGGGATGCCTTTGCCGGACGATATGAGGAGTACCATCCTCGCTCTTCAAAAGGAAGGAAAAACCGTCATATCTTTAGGGACGGTTAGCGAGGTCATTGCTCTGATTGCTGTTGCTGATGAAATCAGGGAAAGCAGTGCCGATGTCATTGAAAAGCTTCATAAACTGGGAATCGAGAAAACATTTATGTTGACAGGAGATAACCAGGGAACTGCTGAAGCGATTGCCAAACGCACACACGTAAGTGATACAGCCGCGGAGTTGCTGCCGCAGGATAAGTTAACGTATATCAAAGATCTTAGGGAACGTTATGATAAAGTCGCGATGGTAGGAGATGGGGTGAATGATGCCCCTGCTCTTGCAGCCGCATCTGTGGGAATTGCCATGGGAGGGGCTGGAACGGATACCGCATTGGAAACAGCAGATATAGCTCTTATGGGAGATGATTTAAGAAAGCTTCCTTTCACTGTAAAGCTCAGCAGGAAAGCCTTGATGATCATCAAGCAGAATATCGCCTTCTCTTTAGGCATAAAACTGCTTGCTCTCCTCCTGGTGATACCGGGCTGGCTTACACTATGGATTGCGATATTTGCCGATATGGGAGCCACTTTGATTGTCACCCTCAATGGTCTCCGCCTTCTCAGAGTGAAAGACAAATAAAAGAAGAAGCCTGCGGGCTTCTTCTTTTATTATCCAATAATAACCCTTTCTTTCGGGTAGTTATATAATGTTTCTTTTTGCTTAATCCCCAAGATGACCAGGAATGTCAGGAGACCAATCCTTCCAATGAACATAAGGGCCATAATGATGAGTTTCCCATAAACACTCAACTCACCGGTAATCCCCATTGAAAGCCCCACCGTTCCGAAAGCCGAACAAACCTCGAAAAGAATTTCGATAAACGTTAAAGATTCGGTAATGGAGAGGAAGATGACTGAACCTGCACACATGAAACTTGCTAACAGTGTAACGGCAAGTGATTTCATGATGTCTGTCTGATCCAGCTCTCTTCGGAACACCTTGATGGTTGATCGTCCCCTCGCGAAGTTGATGAGAAACAGGATGTTGATAGCAAATGTAGTGGTCCGTATCCCACCCCCGACTGAACTTGGTGAAGCCCCGATAAACATCAACATGCAGATGATAATCAGGGTAGGCTCAGAAAACTGGCTGACATCCATCGTAGCGAGCCCGCCGCTCCGTGTGGTAGTGGACTGGAAAAAGGCATAGAAGAATGATTTGTGCCATGAAAGGCCATCAAAAAAACGGTTGAACTCTATAACAAGAATGAGTATTGTCCCGACAATCATCAACCCAAAGAAGGTCACACTAGTTAATTTTGTATAAAGTGAAAAGTGAAAGCGCACCTTTTGATTCGTATTTAATAGAAAATCTTTCAACTCAATCAACACAGGAAAGCCGATAGCCCCCAAAGTGATTAAGATAATATTCACACACTGAACGAAATAATCATCTGCATATGGGATCAGTGACTGCCCGGTGATATCGAATCCACCGTTTGTTGTAGCACTGACACTGGCAAAAATCCCATGAAGATAAGCATCCTGCCAGGTTGGATAGTATTTTAAGAAGTAGGTACCTAATATTAGAGCCCCCATCAATTCAATTAGGAGGATGATGTACATAATCTGCTTCATAAGATTAACCAGGCCGGAAAGATTCGACTGATTTTGATCTGTCATAATTAGTCGGCGTTCTTTTAATCCGATCTTTTTCCCTAAGATTAACCAGAGAAAAGTTCCAAGTGTCATGATGCCTATGCCGCCAATTTGAAGGATGAAAATCAGAATGAATATTCCTGCTGTGCTGAAAGAATCAGCTATATGGATTACGGTGAGTCCCGTTACACTAATCGCGCTGACCGCTGTGAACATGATATCGAGGAAGCTCAGGTCCACACCAGGCTTGGCTGTAATAGGAAGACTCAACAATAATATGGCTATACCGACTGCCGCAACATAGAAAACAACAATAATCTGGGCAGGAGATAAATGGTCTATTCTCTTTTTAAAACTGGACATGAAATAAATCTCCTTTAGGAATAATGGCTATTAAACACTATACCACATGGTTTAAGGAGGTAACATATAAAAAAACGCCATTTGAACATGACAAATGGTAAGTAATTCCTACTCAAAATCTGGATTCTTATGGTACAATTTTAAAGATGAAAGACTGGTTTATGTTTGAAAGGAGCATCAAAAATGGCAAATGTTTTTAACAATACGACAATAGTTGCTGTTATTATTGCTTTTTCCGTGTATTTTATTATCAGGGGAATAGCTATTTTCTTTGGAAAAGCAGGCAAAGGATATATGGAAAAAAGAAATCTGACAACTGAAAAACTATTCTTCCATTTAATTGGGGGTTACTATATTTTTACGGGTATTCTAGGATTATTCATTCCGAAACTTAATTGGAAAACAGAGGATATCTACTATTCAATTGGTATTTATGCATTGATTTCCGTTTTCTTCTGGCTCGCTATCGACTTTCTGATGAAGCGGAACAGTGATATTGAGCAAAAATTTGCAGAAAAGTAAGGGCCCCTGAGTGAGGGTCTTTTTCTTTTGCTTTTTTTTGTAAATAACGGTACTTTTGAACCCTTTTTGGGATTCCCTGTTAAGGTAGCTTGTTCTCTTACGATATAAAGAAGAGGAAAGCATCTAAGAGATCCAACAATTACACTATCTATTTCTTGAAAAATGAAAGTAAAGTTCCACCAAATCAGCCTCCCTTTTAAATAAGTAAAATAAACTATTTCCCTAATGGGTCTTTTGCTATAGAATTAACAATGTCGAAAGATGACGACTGAGAGTTTTTGAGTATAAATAATCCACACCAAGTGAGGGCAGACATGTTAAAAAACAGAAAAGATCCAGCGTTAATTCATGAAGAGAAAAGGACACTGAAATGGTTTTTAGTGTTGTTTTTTACTATATCTATTTTGTATGAAGTTTTCTATTATTTTATTATTCCTGGGTTTGTTGAAGATAAGCAGGTGGGGATGCCTTCCTTATTTGGATATTTTATCTATATACTTACTTTTACGTTGACAGGGGTCAGTTACTATTTATACAGTAAAAAAAATATATCCCGAATAAAGTACATTATTGTGTTGGCTTATATAGGACTTACCGGCATTAATGATATTATCGTTCACAGTGTTACTCCGAGCATTACTGGTGGAGGGAATATAGTAGAAATATTCTTGATTGTTTTTTCACCAATCTTTGTAAGTGAGTCATTCTTTTTATTGGTGTGCGGTTCCATTATTTTGAAATATGCTTTAGTTGGTATTGTTACTCAAGATATTGTTGTATTGTTGATTCCTTCACTATTAATTATCCTCATTTCATCAATTGCTTACTTGCTGCTTAAAAGAATCTTAGGGTATGTCGATGGTATAAAAGGTTCCTATAATAGGCAATTGGAAGGGATAGTTAAGGGGATTATCGCTACGTTGGAGCTGAAAGACCCCTATACTAAAGGGCATAGTGAGCGGGTGGCATTTTATGCCCTTTCACTTGCAAAAAAACTTGATATATATTCAGATGAAGAGTTAGAAGCATTTTACTATGCTTGTTTATTACATGATATCGGAAAAATCCATATACCAGATAGGATATTAATGAAACCGGATAAGCTTACAAAGGAAGAATTCGAGGTTATTAAAACTCACCCGGCTGTAGGGGCGGAAGCCGTAGAAAAGGTAGAAGTGCTAAGTGACAGCTTGAATGTTATACTTTCTCACCATGAAAGGTGGGATGGCAAAGGATATCCACAGGGATTAAAAGGTGTTGACATTCCTATAGCCGCAAGGATTACCGCTATAGCTGACGCATTTGATGCCATGACTTCCACCCGTTCTTATAGAGAAGCTCTATCTCCAGAAACAGCTTATCAACGAATTCTTGAAGGTCAGGGAACACAGTTCGATCCAGATCTTATTCATACATTTAAAACGGTTTTTTCTGAATGGATTGAAATAAGAGAAGAGTCAAACCGTTCAGCATCTATTTCTGCCCCGCCTCGAGAATTATAAATTCAATAGATAGGAGGTGAAAATGTTGAAAATCAAAAAGCTTAGTAAGATCAAAACGACTTGCTGGTGGTGTGAGTGGCTTAGAATTTAATCCGATGGGATGCTTGCTTTTGCTTGCATCCCTTTTCTGTAGAAAAAGGAGAGAATTGCATGTGGAGTGATGAAAGCAGAGTAATGTTGATTGATTATGAAATTCACCGGGATAGAAAGAAGTTCATCTTAGAGGATAAATTTTCAGGGGATTTCTATGAGATGCCTTTATTGGCCGTTGTGGCTATAGGTTGTCTTTCAAAAAGAAAAACTGTCAAAGAAACTGAAGAGTATCTGAAAGCCAAGTACCCTCAAGAAGAAGTTAACATGGCTGAATTCATAAATCAGTTAATTGAATTGAACTTGATTACTCAAATTGATGATAGAGTCATTCATGTTAGGCCAGTTAAACGGCAGAATGATGGATTTTTATGGATAAAAAAAACGTTTGCGATGAAATTCTTTAATAGATTCAGCAGGTTATTCTTTTGTATCTCTTTTTCATGTTCTGTCTTATTAATAATACTTTATCCTTCATTATTTCCCCATTATAAAGATTTATTTTGGTCTGATATCATGTTATACAACATCTTGATTTTTTCAATAGTGAGTTTAATTCTTGTTTTAATACATGAGGCAGGACATGTATTGGCAGCAAGGTCCTTTGATATTCCTGTCAGGCTGAGTCTTGGCCACAGGCTCTTCTTTCCGGTATTGGAATCAGATGTAAGTAATTTATGGAAGATTCCACGCGAAAATCGAAACAGGGTATATCTTGCCGGAATAAACTTTGACATTGCCATCCTATTTCTAAGTTTTATTTTACAAAAATTCATATTCGAAGATACAGAAGGGCTGCCTTATGCTTTAACCGCCATTATAAACTTCAATATACTTGTTAGAATCATTTATCAGTGCTGTTTTTACATGAAAACAGATCTTTATTATGTAGTTGAGAATTTGACGGGACGATATAACCTTATGGAAGAAGCAAAAGAATACCTTAAAGAAATTGTTACTTTTCCAAAAAAATCAAAAGCCGCATACGGAAACACCATAAAGGTTTACAGTGTTATTTATATAATAGGAACATTGATCTCCATAAGTCTCTTTCTCTTTTATTACATCCCGCAGCTTGCTTATGCAGTCAAGGCAACCTGGTCTAAGTTATACCACCCCGTAAGTACTCTCCAATTTTGGGACGGTATGATATTTTTTATTCAACTGGCTCTCATGGTATTCATTTTGATTTTTTCTTGGATGAGAGGTTTGAGAAACTACCTATTAAGGGTGAAAAAAGTATGAAATACCTTCTTTAACATTGAAAACCTCAAGAAAAACCAACATAATTCTACAAAATTTTACAAGATACCTGTTTTTCTTATATTATTAAGTGGATAGTCCTAAAGAAGTTTATAGATTTTAAAAGGAGCGCACATGACAAATCAAAAACTTGATAATATAAAATTGCATAGAGAAGAGGTAAAAACACTAAAACTATTTTTATCCTTATTTTATTTTTTGCTAATAGCGTATGATCTGTTTTATTACTATGGATTTAGATATTATGAGAATAAGCAAATGGGCCTGCCTGCAGACGGCCTTGGTTTTTGGTTTCATATAATATTGATATTATTTCTGCCAATATCCATCTTTCTAGCTAAAAAGGGAAGAGTTTATTCTATAAAGTATCTTTATTTATTTGGCTTTATCTTTATCGATATTATTAATAGTCTTATGATCTATTTAGGTACTGATTTGGAATTCAGCTCTGGGCATGCTGTAGAAATTATTTTCATTTTATTTTCTCCTATTTTTATTAACAAACGGTTTTTTTGGTTTACTTCACTAGGCATGATAATAAAATATGCCTTATTGGGCCTGATACTGGGTGCTTTTCAAGTGATCTTACCTATTGTCCTTTATGGAATTGTTTCAGTTGTCTCGTATATATTTCTCAGCCGATTCCATTCTAACCTTGAAACGAGATTGAAATTAAACGACGAACTCCGCCATACAGAAAAACTTGCGGCTGTCGGCAGGTTCGCCACTTCGATCAGCCATGAGGTTAGGAATCCGCTGGCGTCTTTGAAGGGTTTTACCCAATTGCAGCATGAAAAACATCCCGAAGACAGTGAGTACTATACGATTATGATAAATGAAATTGAAAGAATCTCGTCTTTGCTTGATGATCTACTGGTGATTGGGAAACCAAAAGGGATGAATTTTGAAAATCATGATCTTAAGGAAATCATTCATTATGTATTAAAAGTACTGGATAGTGATGCGAAAAATCAGAGCGTATCTTTCACTGTGAAAACGGGTGCTGACCTCCCGGGGATTGAATGTGATGCGAAACATTTGAAGCAAGTATTGATTAATCTGATCAAAAATGGAATGGAGGCAATGCCTTCCGGGGGACAGATCATCATCAAGACAGAAATGGCTGATTCCGGAACGATACTTCTGACCATTAAGGATGAAGGTCAGGGGATAGCTGAAAAAGATCTCGAGCAGCTGGGGACACCATTTCATACCACCAAATCAGATGGCACGGGACTTGGTTTAATGGTGAGTTTTAAGATTATTGAAGAGCACCATGGTACCATACAGTACGATAGTGTTGAAGGAACAGGGACAACTGTTTCTATTGAACTTCCGATAACACAGCCAATCTCATAGAGTTTTGTGTGAAAGGTTAGAAAAGCAGAAAAGCGGGTATACTCTTTTCGGAGGGATTAACCGTGCAACGAAGAAACACAAATACAACAGAAGATTTTTATATTAAACAGTTACTAAGAATAGGAATTTATAAAATTTCGGATAAACAGCTTTATGAATTGAGTAAAAATGAACTTCAGAAAGAGTACCTGGCTCACTATGTGGATCATTCATTATCGACGATTATCGGAAACAATGTGAATGAAAAGAGTGCTTTCAGCTTGAGTCCTGCAAAAAATTAAATCTTTCTACAAAGTAAAGAATCCTGCATGCAGCAGGATTCTTTTTTATACCTTCTAAGGTACATCATGTCCCATGGAACTTTGCAGGATTTCAAACCATTGGTCATGATTCAATTTGATATCAAGAGAGTCGGCAGCTGACCGGATCCTTTCGATTTTGCCGGAACCAATGATAGGCATAATGCGGGAAGGATGGTTTAGTAACCATGCATAAATGATTTGGCTGACATCAGCCGCATTCTTTTCTTCCCGGACTTTTTCCAATGTGCTGCGCAGGCGGACAGCTTTTTCATCTTCACTCGAGAAGAGCCTGCCTCCTGCCAATGGAGACCAGGCCATAGGCGGGATCCGATTTTGCAGGGCATGGTTCAATGTCCCGTCTTCAAAATTCTCCAGCTCATATGGTGACAATTCAAGTTGGTTGGTGATCAAGGGGAAGTCTGAATAGGACTGCAGCATGCTGAATT
The DNA here is from genome assembly GCF_049177075.1 of Bacillus salacetis. GTDB lineage: Bacteria > Bacillota > Bacilli > Bacillales > Bacillaceae_B > Rossellomorea > Rossellomorea salacetis_A. The sequence continues at coordinate 1,096,398 of NZ_CP185377.1, forward strand.
GGTGATCTTTAAAGTTGGAAACACCAAAGTAGCGTACTTTACCTTCTTTATGGAGCTGGCTAAATGCATCTGCTGTTTGTTCAGGGTCCATAAATGGATCTGGACGGTGTATGAGCAGTACATCAATGTAATCCGTTTTCAAGCTGGTCAGAGAGTTTTCCACTGACGTGATTATGTGTTTTTTGCTTGTGTTATAATGATGAGTTTTGTGCTCTGGACGATTTTGGGAAGGCAGCACGATACCGCATTTTGTTACGATCTCCATTTGATCTCTTAAAGACGGTTTCAGAGCCAGTGCGTCTCCGAATAAATCTTCACAAGTGTAGCTTCCGTAAATGTCAGCATGATCAAAGGTCGTGATACCTGCTGCCATAACCTCTTCTATTAATGCCAATGTTTCTTCTTTCGATTGGTTCCAATCGTTTAACCGCCAAAGTCCATGAATGAACCTTGAGAATGAAAGGTCCTCTGCAAGCTGAATTCTATCCATCTGTATCCTCCTAATCATTTCTCTTTCATCAATTATAGCCTGTATGAAGCAATCTTCAAAATAAGAAAGCTTGTTACTTTACCCCTTTAACGCGGCGGGGGACTGTCCCCCACTGCGTTAAAGGGGTAAAGTGTTAAATGAAATCTCTTGAATTATAGGGATGTTTATGTCAAAGTAGAGAATGGAATTAATTAAATATGCGAGAATAGTGGGGGGACCAGTGAAGCTGGTTGAGATTGTATCCTTTTTAGATACTGACCCTTGGAACCTGATCTGGCTGAGACCAGCGTAGGGAACATATTCTAAACGGTAATTCTGTTTTTAATATGCGTCCCGGACTAACGCCGGGGCGCTTTTTTATTTGGACAGACTAAAGGTAAATGTGAACAGGTTTAACAGGTTCTTAAACACTCGCAAATTTTTGACACTTAGGAGGAACCTATAATGAAAAAAGCACTTTTAGCATTATTCTCAGCCTCAGCTGTTTTGATTGCCGGCTGTGGGCAGAACAACAATGCCGATCAGGATGAGAACGGTAATGGGAACGGAACAGAAACATTGAAAGAAGTTTCTGTAGTGTTGGATTGGACTCCGAATACCAACCATACCGGTTTATACGCAGCGAAGGAAAAGGGCTACTTTGAAGAAGAAGGACTTGATGTGGAAATCATCATGCCTGGTGAAGCAGGGGCCGATTCCATTGTGGCTTCCGGCAAAGCTGAATTCGGTGTAGGCTACCAGGAAGGCGTGACACAGGCAAGGGTTCAGGATGTTCCGCTGGTATCCATAGCGGCGGTCATTCAGCACAATACCTCGGGGTTCGCCTCTCCTGCTGACAAGAATATCGAGACACCAAAGGATTTTGAAGGAAAAACTTATGGCGGCTGGGGTTCACCTGTTGAGGAGGCTGTCATGGCATCAATCATGAAGCAGGAAAATGCAGATGTAACGGAAGTGGATTTCGTCAACATGGGTGACAGTGACTTCTTTACAGCTGTTCAAAGAGACATTGACTTTGCCTGGATCTATTATGGCTGGACGGGGATTGAAGCTGAACTTAGAAATGAAGACATCAATATGATATATTTAACAGACTACTCGGGGAAGCTTGACTACTATACTCCGGTATTGACGACAAATGAAGAAATGATTGCAGATGACCCGGAAACTGTTGAAGCGTTTTTAGCTGCTGCCTCTAAAGGGTATAATTTCGCCATCGATAATCCTGAAGAAGCGGCTCAAATCCTCATCGATGCGGCGCCGGATCTGGATGCAGATCTCGTAAAAGCAAGCCAGGAGTGGCTCGCTTCCAAGTATACGGATGATGCCCCGAGATGGGGGGAGCAAAAGCTGGAAGTCTGGAAGAACTATGCGGACTGGATGTATGAAAATGAATTGCTGGAAGCTGAATTAGACGCTGAAAAAGCGTTTACGAATGAATTCTTGCCGGAATAAGAGGTGTTTCTAATATGGAAAACAGTTTAATCAGTATTCAAATACTGCCGAAAACCAAAAATGGCGAAGATGTCATTCCTTATGTTGATGCAGCTATATCAGTCATTGGGGAATCGGGGGTTAAATACGAGGTTCATCCTCTTGAAACAACAATGGAGGGGAACTTACCTGATTTAATGAAAATAATTGAAAAAATGAACGAGAAGATGATTGAAATGGGAAGCATAAATGTTATCTCCCAGGTTAAGATTTTGTATCAGCCAAGCGGTATTTCCATGGGACAATTAACGGAGAAATATCGATGAACAGATTCCTTAAACGAGGATGGCGGCCTACCGTGGTCATCATCCTCTTGTTCATTATTTGGGAAATCAGTGCAAGGACCGCTGATATCCCTGCGTGGCTGCTCCCGTCTCCATCACGTATCGCCAGTGAGGCAGTCGCTGTATGGCCGACTTTCCAAGGACATTTGACTTCCACGGTTTCCCTGACACTTCTCGGATTCCTGTTTGGTTGCGGTATCGGTTTAGTGGTTGCAGTGGGACTCCACCTGATTCCGGTCTTAAGGGAATCGGTTTATCCGCTTCTCATTCTTTCCCAGAACATCCCGATCATTGTCTTGGCTCCGTTGCTGGTTGTATGGTTCGGGTTCGGCTTGCTGCCAAAGATGATCGTTATTACGCTGGTCTGCTTTTTCCCTGTGGCTGTCGCTGCCTTGGATGGTTTCAGGCAGACAGGCAATGAGCTTAAACACTACATGCAGATGGCGGGTGCAAGCAAGATGCAGATTTTTCGGAAACTGGAATGGCCGCATGCCCTTCCGTCCATTTTTTCAGGACTAAAGATTTCGGCCACCTACAGTGTGATGGGGGCTGTCATTTCTGAATGGCTGGGAGCAAAGCAGGGAATCGGTGTCTTTATGACGCTGGCTTCATCTTCATTCAGGACAGATCGTGTATTTGTCGCTATTTTTGCGATTATGGTGTTAAGTCTTGTGTTCTTTGCCATAATTATCGGGTTGGAAAAATGGCTGGTCAAGTGGCGGCCGAAAGGAGAAGAGACGAATGGAAAAGTTGAAAATCGAACATCTTGATAAGTCATTTGATGACCAGCTCGTTCTTGATGATCTCAGCCTTTCAGTCGGGGATGGAGAATTTGTATCCATACTTGGTCCTTCAGGGAGCGGAAAAAGTACACTCTTTCATTTAATCGGAGGCCTTTACTCACCTGAAAAGGGAAGCATAAAGATAGACGGAGAGAATATCAATGGGCAAAGGGGCTATATAAGCTATATGCCGCAAGCCCCGTCACTTCTTCCCTGGAGAACTGTTGAAGATAATGTTCTCCTCGGTCAAGAGTTATCGGGAAAAAAAGACAGGGAAGGCGCCCGCAAAATGATAGCCAGGGCCGGACTGGATGGATATGAAAAAGCCTACCCTCATGAATTATCCGGCGGCATGAAACAAAGGGCTGCGTTCATCCGTGCACTGCTCAGCCCGCAGCCGATCATCTGCCTTGATGAACCATTTTCAGCCCTGGATGAATTCACCCGGCTGGATATGCAAAAATGGCTCTTATCCATCTGGGAGGAAAATAAGAAAAGCATAATTTTTGTCACACATAATATTGAAGAAGCTCTGTTTCTTTCAGACAGACTGATTGTCCTTTCGCAGAGACCTGCATCGATAAAAAGAGAATTCGATGTCCCATTCGCAAGACCAAGAGACAAGAACCTTGTTCTCAGCGAGGAGTTCCTTCAGTGTAAAAAGACAATTTATGAAGAACTGGTTATTCATGACTAAACAGAAGCCTTTTCCTTAGGGAAGGGCTTTTTTTATTTAAGGAAGAATGGGTCTATAACGCCATCAAAAGAGAAGCGAGAGGAGAATGATGTCGCCAAAGAGGGTCTATGCCGTCATCAAAAGAAAAGCTGGTCGAAAATGATGTCGCCAAAGAGAGTCTATGCCGTCATCAAAAGAGAAGCGAGAGGAGAATGATGTCGCCAAAGGGGGTCTATGCCGTCATCAAAAGAGATGCGAGAGGAGAATGATGTCGCCAAAGAGAGTCTATGCCGCCATCAAAAGAGAAGCAAGAGGAGAATGATGTCCTCTAAGAGGGTCTATGCCGTCATCAAATGAAGTGAGAAGTGAAAATCATGTCCTTAAAGAGATTCCGTCCCAACATCCCCTTAAATCCCTTGCAGTCCCCAATTAAAGTCCTCATTTCCATCAACCCGGCACGCACACCCCGCCATTTTCGAAACCTCGCTTTTTTGCGCATGCAGCAGCCATTTAAGGGTCCACACACGGAAGTGTAAGTGAAAAACACCAAAAAAACCCACCTATAATATCCGCTTCCTTTAGGGAAAATGAGTACATACTGTCTAAGGAAAGGATGTTACTAATGGAGCTGAATAATGAATTGACTCCTTATCAGGCGGGGGACGTAGTTTATGTGATTTACCGCAATCCCCATACCCAGAGTGTTGCGAATGTACAGGAAGCTGCGGTTGTCCATAATCCGGAGGACCCTTCACAGCTTGCCTTATTTTTATATGAAACCTATTATCCGCTCAATGATGAAATAGCGGTGTACCAGACAGCCGATCAGGCTGAGCAGGCGTACATGAGCTATTTCGGGGAAATTTAGGATGGTGAAGCAATGAATAAACCATTTGTTCCTCAATTAGTCTATATTGAACCTGGAGCTCTTGAATATCCCCTCGGTAAACAACTAAAAGAAAAATTTGAGAAGATGGATATTGAGATCCGGGAAACAACCTCGCACAATCAGGTCCGCAATCTCCCGGGAGACAACCATTTTCAAAAGTACAGGGTTGCTAAATCAACCTTGGTGGTGGGTGTCAGGAAAACATTGAAGTTTGATACGTCAAAACCATCTGCTGAATATGCCATTCCCTTTGCAACCGGCTGTATGGGCCACTGCCATTATTGTTATCTTCAAACAACCATGGGGAGCAAGCCGTACATAAGGACTTATGTGAATGTAGATGAGATCCTTGATGCCGCAGATAATTACATGAAAGAAAGAGCGCCTGAATTTACAAGATTCGAAGCGGCCTGTACGTCAGATATAGTCGGAATTGACCATCTGACACACACGCTCAAAAGAGCGATTGAACACTTTGGCGAGTCAGAGCATGGTAAATTGAGATTTGTGACAAAGTTTCATCATGTCGATCACCTGCTCGACGCTAAGCATAATGGGAAAACCCGCTTCCGGTTCAGTGTCAATGCGGACTATGTCATTAAGAATTTTGAACCTGGCACCTCACCGCTTGATAAAAGAATCGAAGCAGCAGGCAAAGTAGCAAGAGCTGGCTACCCGCTTGGTTTTATCGTGGCGCCAATCTATCTTCATGAGGGGTGGGAAGAAGGGTATCACCACATGTTTGAACGCCTTGATGCCGAACTTCCTGATTACGCCAAAAAAGATTTGACCTTCGAATTCATCCAGCATCGTTTCACCAAGCCTGCCAAACGGGTCATCGAAAAGAATTATCCGATGACAAAGCTTGAACTGGATGAAACTCAAAGAAGATATAAATGGGGTAAATATGGTATCGGCAAATATATTTATCAAAAGGAAGAAGAACAAGATATTAAGGACCATTTACATGGATATATGGAAAAATTCTTCCCTGATGCAAAGCTGGAGTATTTCACGTAAGAAAAGCCATAAAAAGAAAACCACCTGGTCATCTCTCTGACAAGGTGGTTATTTATGTGATCGTATTTAATACTTCTTTAAGATGTTTTACCTTCATTGCGAGTGAATCACATAGTTCCTGGTAAAGAACCCACTCTTCAACAGGTGTCTTCGCTCTTTTTTCCGGATTGGGCAAATTCCAATGAACGACTTTATCCTGGCAATGATGAGGAATTTCAAACTCAAGGTCCTCGTCAAAATCATGGATGGCAATGATCACAGAGGCTTCGTTCAATTGTAGAGGATCCGCTTTCTTCTTTTTCTTCTCAGAGATATCTATACAAAGCTCTTTCATAGCTTCAACGCTGAAGGTGTGTGTGCGCGCATCGACCCATCCGCCGCTGTTAAACTTCCATCCGGAAATATCTGTTTTTTGTGCCCAACCCTCTGCCATTAAGCTTCTTTGGTGACTTGGAGACAAAAAGTATATTTCATTTTGCGCCATTCTTATGAAGTCCTTTCTTATTAAGTTGAGTTATTACTCAATACCCGCTATGTTAATGATTACTCATAAAAAGGCAGAAATTTATTGGAACATGCTTCCTTATGCTTTACCATGATTAATAGAATAAAGAGCATGGGAGTGATGAATGTGAGTTGGAAACTGCTAGAAGGAAAAGGATACAGTACATTGGAATGGAGTTCAATGAATGAGGGTCTAAGAGACAAGGATATTGAAGAACTGAAAGAGGCGTATAATAGAATTCCTGGAGCCAATAAGGTAACGGTTGTCATCCCTGCGGGCAATATTGGGCTTGGTATTGCGGGAACCCTGCAAAAACTGGGATTGAAGCAGGTGAAGGAGAGGGAGGTATATTATAAAGATCTTCGGGAAACAACAGATTTTCCTGATAGTTCTCTTGAGTATATTTGCCATCCATCCACTGAAGAGGCACAGCGGTGTTTGAGCTTAATACTGGGAAGCCCCGAGGAAGCAGAAAGGATGCTGGATGGGCTGTATACTGAGGTGGAGCGTGATAAGTTCCGGATCTACTTGGTGAGGAAGGCTGGTAAAGATGCCGGTTTCTTTATTCCTCATATCGAACCTTATACAAAGACAGAGGGAAGAATTTTCTTCTTTGGCATCACACCTCAATTCAGAGGCCAAGGATTGGCTTCTGAGGTCCATAATTTTGCAGCAGCATCATTAAGGATGGAACTCAAAGCTGATTCCTATATCGGAACTACCGATGTTCAAAATTTACCAATGAAAAAGGTCTTTCAGAAGAATGGCTGCGTGAAAATTCAATCCATTAAAATATACTCCCGTTAGGCAAAATTGTCAGGGCTATCTTTCTAATTAAGAGATAGTCCTAAAATTTTGCCGGAAGTGTAATGATAAATGATGTGAATTCATCCGTAGATTGACACGTTAACTTTCCATCGTGCTTCTCCACGATTTCTTTGCAAATGAAAAGTCCCAAACCTGTACCATCTTTTTTGGAAGTAACGAATGGTTCAAAGATACTGGTTAAGATCTCATCAGGTATTTTTTCACCATTATTGCATATACAAAGGCTGAAGTGGTCTGCTTGATGCTTGGATTCTATCCAGATTTTCGGTGCAGCAGAACTTGTGCTGAGAACATCGATTGCATTGAATATAATATTGATGATGACCTGCCTGAATTCTTCCTTCCATCCCAACACTTCAAAATCATTCTCAAGCTGTTTATGGACCGAGACATTAACCTCAAGGATTCTTGGGTATAAGAAAGCCAGAGCTTCCTCAATCAATTCATTTAAAGAGAAGGCAGTCTTTTCTGTGCTGACAGCGGACTTCTTTGACAATAGAAGAAATTGTGAAATCCTGAAGTTCAGCTGATCAAGTTCAGCGGAAATGATATCCAAATAAGACATATCAGGATGGTCGGCTTTTAGCAGCTGGATAAAACCATTGATAGACGTAAGAGGATTTCTGAACTCGTGGACAAAGCTTGAGGTCATTTTTCCAAGGAGGGAAAGTCTGTCTTCATGATGAGAATCGATATACTGCTCTTTTTCCCTGATAATTTGGTCTTTCATATGCGTGTAGTGCGAAACCGTGTAATATGTAAATTTATCAAAAAAATAGTTGATTTTGTTGACGATGCGCTGAAGTTCAACCCATTCAGTGCTTAAACCATCGAGGTGTTTGAGGGCCTCTGAACGTCCAAGATTTAAATTGTACACAAATTCCCCAATATTGGTTTCAGATTCAAAACGCTGCTTGGCAACAAAATAGGCTTCGGCCTGTATATATTGGTCCAGGTCCTCTTGCGGGATATGTAAACATTCTATGAATTTATCAAAAACATGCAGGCCGTTTTTGATAATTTGATCTTTTGAGAATTTAACATCAGAAGGCGAAAGCTGATTGACCCAGCCTTGTAACATCTCTTCTTTATGACTATTGAAGAAATTAATCACTTCTTGTTTAACAGTAGACATCGTTTCACCTCTAATAACCATATTTATTTTTATCTATGGAGTCTGACATCTTATCTTTATATAATGGTTTTAAAAAGAAAATCTCTACTCTTAATATATCTTTAATGAAGGACTTTTTATAGGGTAAATTGGAAAAAACACCAAATTTCATTTAAAAATAGCTATAAAATCCTAAAAACCAAGGCTTAAATGACCAGGTTATTCAAGGATGCCAGCGGTTAATATTTAATGAGGCGGTCTAACGGGAAATCCGATATAATAATTGGGTATATATTAGATTTTATTAAATTGGTTCTTATTTAAAAAAAGTAAATTGGCAATTAATATATTGATAGAGTAAAATTACACTATTGGAAGTCTTGGAGGTGTGTGCTATGACAAAAGAGGAATTGATTCTAATTGTTTCCGAAAAGCTTAAGGTAGTCCGTACAGAAGCCGGGTATACACAGGATAAGATGGCATCTGTTATCGGTGTCTCCAAAAAAACGCTGGTGCAAATTGAGAAAGGCCGTATGGTGGCCGGATGGACGACCGTTATTGCAGTATGCGCTCTTTTCCGCAATAGTGAAACACTGATGAACTCATTCGGCGGTGAACCTCTTGAAGTCGTTGAGGTCGTAGCCAGGAAAGATGTTGATTACCGTAAAGAGAAAACCATGGGCGGAAAGATTTGGTGGAAGGAAGTCAATGCAGATGGGGGATATATTCTGCAGCAGAATATCATCAGCCACCATTATAGAATCCTCGATGAAGAATATTACCACATCTATAGTACTTTTGACGAAAAACAAGCAAAGAAACGCATGAATGAACTGCTTGCCCAGCAGGATATGAAATTATAAGAGGCTGTCCCGCAGAAGGGTGAACCATTAACGGCAATGAGTAGTATTGGCCGGCTGATGGTGTCATACCCTGAGGAGACAGCCTCTTTTTTTCTGTATATTATTTTACAATCAGTATGCTGCTGGAACAGTTATGGGAAATCTTTTCGCTGACGCTTCCAAGGAACCATTTTTTGATCCCTGTCTTGCTGCTGCTGCCAACAACAATGATGTCAACACCCTTTTCTTCTGCATAATGGCAAATGCTGTCTGCTTCAGAACCTGTAAGCAGTTCATAATTTGCATGAACCCCTCTTGATTCAAGATCTTCCCTGACAGTTTTGAATTGATCTCCTGTTTTATTCTTCCTGATCGGATGGCGGTCTTCGATTTTGTTGTCGTAGCTGGTAGGAAGATTTTGGGCTTCCAGGGAACCCAACCCGGTGTTGATCACGTCCAGGGACCGGGTGAATTGTTCACTTCCCTGTTCCTCTGTATACTCGCTGCCATCCGTTACATGAACGACAGTCAAATTAGCTTCTTTGTTATGGGCAAGCAGCTCGATGGCCTTTTCAAGAGCTTTTCTGCTTCCATCACTATTATCATAAGCAAGCAAGATATTCTTAAACAATTGTCCTCACCTCTTAAATATAATTTTTATGAAGTTTCTTATATTGGCTTTATATACCCAAGAATCTTGCATGGGGAAACTTCGCTGAATTTAAAAAAGGAATGATGGTACATCTCTGCAATGCTGTTCCATCATTCCTTGTGTAAGATTAGATTAGTGCCAGAATTGCTCCGATCACGACGATAGCTCCAATGATCATTAGTATTGTACGAATCATGTAAACTCACCTCAGCTTTAGATTTAATAGAGTCATTCATTTAAATGATGAATTTTGTATTTACTAGAGTAGTACCCCGCACGAAATTTTATTAAACATTGTAAAACCCTGTAAAATCAGCATCCTTTAACGCTTTACCGTAACAGGGGACAGTCCCCCAGTGCTTTAAAGCGCTAAAAGGGACAGTCCCCCTTAGCGCTTTAAAGGGGTAAAATTTCAACTGGGAAAGGATTAATGCAGATTTAGGCGAATATTCTAAAAGGGTGTGAAGGGAGGAAGATTTATGAAATTGATTTTGGTTGAAGGAATTCCCGGTGCGAGGAAGACTTCGGCATGTGAATATATTGAAAACCAGCTGCACGACGCGGGGGTGAATGCCCGAGTGTACGGAGAAGGGGATCTTAACCACCCCATTGATTATGAGTCCACAGCATTTGTTTCATACGAAAGGCTGGACGACTTGAAAACAACTTTCCCCGAATTGGAAAAACTCAGGGATTCATATCACCATAATGGGTGTTATCAAGGTGTACTGATTCCATATGGAACACTTGCCAGCACCGGTATGGTAACAGAAGAGTGTGCAGCAGAACTTTCAAAGTATGATGTCTATGAGATGTCCTCCGGCGTTTATAAAGAGCTTGTTTTATCAAAATGGAAAACGTTTGCTGCACAAGCGGAAAAATCGGATTCAATAGTCATAACGGATTGCTGTTTCCTGCAGAATCCCCTGACGATGTTGATGGCAAAATGCAATGAATCTCCCGAGTCCATCATGGAGTTTGTTTTGGACATCGAGCAAATCATCGCAGGATTAGATTCACTGTTGTTTTATCTCGCTCCGGACTCAGTTCGTGATGTTATTGAAGACGTTAGATCCAGCCGATCTTCAGAATGGTTCCAACATGTATCAAGCTACTATACCGAACAGGAATACGGAAGAGCTCATGCCTTGCCTGGAGGGGTGGAAGGGGTTGTTCAACTGCTCGAAGAAAGGATGGCTTTGGAAAAGCAAATAATTTCCCATCTCAAAATGCAGACGTACATAATCCCGGTTTCCGTAAAAAGAAGGGAGAGAGCAGGGGAAGAGTTGGATGTTGTTATAAAAAAGGTGTCAAGCATTATGAAGGAACTGAAAAATCAATCTGAATAAACCGAAAGATGCCAGTCGGTCTTATACCTAATCAGCCTGAAGACGGAGAAAGAAACCATCACAAGCCTCTGAACATGATCCCGCCATTTTCTTACAATTAGGATTGATCAAATAATTGGATGGGAGAATTAATCATGAAAAAATTTAAGGAAATCTTTCAAAATCCTACATTTACAAAATTGTTCTTTGCCAATTTCACCTCTCACATGGGAAGTGTAATTGGACTTACCGCCTTCATGTTTTATCTGCTGGACCGTTTCTCGGAGCAGCCGGTCTTTGCATCGATAACGGAAATGATGTATTCGATTCCTACTTTGGCAGTCTTTTTCCTGGTCGGAGTCCTGGCAGACCGGATGGATCGAAAGAAGATAGCGTATTACTGTGACACAATCAGCGCCGTTTTGTCCCTGGTCCTATTGGCGGCGATCTTCATCGGCTGGATGCCTTTCATCTTCTTTATCCTTTTCTTAAGAAGTGCTGTTCAGAAATTCTTCTTCCCGGCAGAGCAGGGAATCCTGCAAGGGGTGTTGACGAAGGATGATTACTCCACTGCGGCTGGATTGAATCAAATGGTAATGAGCCTTTTCATGCTGTTCGGGAATGGAATCGCCATCCTGATTTACTGGCTGTCCGGTATATATGGAGCAGTCATCCTTGATACGCTGACCTTTATTATCAGCGCCATTTTAATCAAAAAATGCCAAGTGCCGGTTGAAGCGAGATTGCCTAATGGGCCGCATAAATTAAAGGATCTCAGTTTTTCATTCATCATGAAGGATTTCAAGCTCGGAATGCTGTATATATTCAAGCATAAACTTTTGATGAGTCTGATTGGCGGCTTCTTTGTATTCGGCGTGGTCAATGGAGGATTTTCAGTAATGCCGATCTTTATCTTGAAATACAAACTGGCTCCACAAACCTATGAGGAATATTCAATTCTTCTTGGGGTGGCATTCGGTGCCGGGGTTCTCATCGGCAGTGTCATAGCATCAATGCTTACGCAGAAATTTAAATTTCATCATTTGATTGTCGCTGGATTAACGATATCAGGAAGCTTCATCATCTTATCCTCATTTGCAACAACAACTTGGATGTTTCTAGGTATAATCTTCTTTGCTGCCCTGGGACTTCCGCTTGTGAACATTGCAATCGGGGGATGGATGCCAAGTATCATCGAACCGAAGATGATGGGAAGGGTCCAGGGGTGGATCAGCCCGATCATGATGCTGTCACAATCGGTTACCTTGGGCTTCATCGCATTCAGTTTTCCGGCGATTTTAAGTATAGAAATGCTTTATTGGATCGTCGGCGGATGTTTGATGTTTGTAGGTGTGTTCTACACCGTCATCCTGCCGAAGTTCATGAAAGAGACAGAGGAAATTCAGCATGCTGTCGCTTCTTCCTGACTCAGAAGGGCTTCTCTTGAAGAAGTCCTTTTCTTTGTCATACTTCCATCCAAAAAACGGTATTATAGGTAAAGGGATGAGCAATCTATATTATTTCCAAAAACACCTGAAACTTTTTACATAAAAAATGAACGAAATGAAAAGTTATCCGTCATATATATGAATCAGCCAAGCTGAAGAAAAAGTGAGGAATTTAAGGGATGGACGAAAAAGAGTTGATAAAAAAAGCAAAAAAAGGAGATCACAAAGCTTTTGCGGTTCTTTTTAAAGAGAACTATCCTTTCCTTGTAAAATATCTTGTCAAGGTGACAATGAATCGCGACCTGGCTGAAGAACTCGCACAGGATACCATGGCGAAGTGTGTGGAAAAAATTCATCTTTATAATGGTAAATCGAAATTTTCCTCCTGGCTCATGACAATAGCGACGAACCGGTTTATTGATCTGCAGAGAAAACGGAAAAAAGAACGGGACTGGCAGCAGCAGGAAATCAATCTTCGAAAGATGAAATGGGATATGCAGTCAAGAAACGAGGAATGGAATGACCTTCTGGAAGCTTTGTCCAAGCTTTCAGAAGAAGTCAGGCTGCCTATCGTGCTGAAACATTATTATGGTTTTTCGTACGAGGAGATTGCCGGAATGGTAAAGCTGCCGGAAGGAACTGTGAAATCACGAATTCATCATGGTATACATTCTCTGCGAAAGGAGTTAAAAGTTGATGAAACAAGAAAAACAGGAACAGCAAAGTGATTGGGATGACCTTCACGAGCTTTTGGATGATAGCTTTAAAGCGATAGATAAAGATATTGAAGATGGAACTCCTTCTGATCAATGGTTTGAACAATTTGCCTTAAATCAGCAAGAGACCTTAAAACATAAATACCGAAAAGAACTGGCCATTTTTCTGGTAATTGCTGTCATGATGATCAGCGTCATCCTTTTTGCCTTTAACAAGAGCATCGTCCTCTTCGCCGTAATTCAAGTGGGTGTATTTGTGGCAGCTGTAGGCTATAGTGGATTGTCTTACTTGAAGCAGGTGAAGAGAACATGACAGAAGAAGAACTTTTGACGCTTCTCGTAGTGGCACCTCTCCTGCTCCTGCAAAGCTTGTTCCTGTTTACGGATGCAAGAAAAAGAGGTCATAAATACTGGTTTTGGGGGTTATGGGGATTGATTCAATGTCCTTTCCCACTCATTTTTTACTTTATCTTTGCCAGAAAAGCATTGAAAAAAATAGGAACCTATAGGGGGAAATGAAAATGATCATTGTAACGACAGAAACAGTACCTGGAAAAGAAATCGTTGAGCTGAAAGGATTTGTACGAGGGAGCACGGTTCAAGCAAAACATATCGGTAAGGACATCATTGCAAGTCTAAAGACTATAGTAGGCGGGGAAATCAGTGAGTACAGCGAGTTGATGGAGCAGGCCCGCCAGCAGGCAATCGAACGGATGATCAAGGATGCAGAACAAAAAGGAGCCAATGCGATTGTTACAGTCCGTTTTGAAACATCAGCCGTGATGCAGAATGCATCTGAGATTATTGCTTATGGAACAGCGGTGGTAGTAGCATAATAGAAAAATTCAGGAATATAAATAATTGGCCCAGCCAAAAAGCAAAAGAAAGAATACCATGAATAATCCGAAAATGTCAATTGACACCGTCAATGCATCATGGTAATGTTATCTTGAATTAGAAAATTAATGAAAAAAGGAGGGTTTCGTGATGATTGTAATGGCAGAAAGCAAAAGAGCTCGTTCTTTAAAACAACATAATCACGTAACCTGTCTGGAGTCAGCTCCAGCCTTTTAATGCCTTTTAATTATATGGCTATGATATAAGGGCACGGGTTACGTCTGTAACCTGTGCCTTTTTATGTCCAAAGACATGCTGCCTGGCGCGGTATGTCTTTTTTTATTGTTTTTGTATGGAATTATATTCCAAGTTGTCAGCAGGGCGACCTGTTCACATATAAAAATTCTTTTAGGAGGAATGCAAAATGTTAAAGGTGAGATTTGAAATGATGATGCCTATTGTGGAGACAGAAGGCGGATAGTAAGCAGCGAGAAAAAGGAGGACTGATCAGATGTTTAGTATTTTAGGAAAATTAAGCTGGTTTTTTAAAGAAAATTGGAAACGGTATACAGTCGCAGTAGGACTGTTGATATTCGTGGGAATCCTTGATGTTCTGCCGCCAAAGATTGTTGGCATGGCCATTGATGATATACAAATCGGCAGGATGGCAATGAGTAATCTGAGCCAGTATTTGATCTGGCTTGCGATTATTCTCACTGTCTCTTACGGCCTCACTTATATATGGATGTATCAGCTGTTTGGCGGAGCCTTTCTTGTAGAGAGAAAACTACGATCAAGATTTATGGGGCATTTGCTGAAGATGACTCCCACGTTCTTTGAGAAAAATAGAACGGGAGACCTGATGGCAAGAGCGACGAATGATTTGAAAGCCATTTCCGTTACAGCGGGATTCGGGATCCTGACATTGATTGATTCGAGTGTCTTTATGCTGACCATCCTTTGTACAATGGCGTTTTTTGTCAGCTGGAAATTGACACTTGCTGCTGTATTGCCGTTACCATTCATGGCATGGCTGATGAAGGTCTATGGGGCAAGGATCCATAAGAGGTTTACAGAAGCGCAGGATGCATTCGGAGATTTGAATGACAAAGTCCTTGAATCCATTGCCGGTGTCCGAGTGATCCGGGCATACGTGCAGGAAAGAGCGGATGAAGAAAAGTTTGCCGGCATGACAGAGGATGTTTACAAAAAAAATATCGAAGTCGCAAAAATTGATTCTCTGTTTGAACCGACCATTAAGGTGCTTGTCGGACTGAGTTACCTGATTGGATTGGGATATGGAGCTTATCTTGTGTTTCATCAGACCATCACACTTGGTGAACTTGTATCATTCAATGTGTATCTAGGAATGTTGATTTGGCCGATGTTTGCAGTGGGTGAACTGATCAATGTCATGCAGAGGGGGAACGCATCCCTTGACCGAGTGCAGGAAACCTTGAATTATGAACAAGACGTGAAGAATCCTGCTGACCCTAAAACCGTCCAGGAGCCTGATATAATCAGCTTCAATGAGGTGAATTTTAAGTATCCTTCTTCCAATGCCAATAATTTGAGTGATATTAACTTGAAATTGAAGAAAGGAGAAACCCTTGGGATCGTCGGAAAAACCGGCAGCGGAAAAACGACCATTATCAAACAGCTGTTGAGGGAGTATCCGCATGGAGAGGGGACCCTTGCGATTAATGATGTACCGATCGAGGAACAAAACTTACAGGCTGTCCGCGGTTGGATAGGCTATGTCCCTCAGGACCATGTTTTGTTTTCAAGAACGGTGAGGGAGAACATTTTATTCGGCCAGCCAGATGCTGGTGAGGATGAACTGGAGAAAGCCATTGAGCTTGCTGATTTTAAAAAAGATCTGGAAATGCTGCCAGACGGACTTGAAACTCTTGTCGGGGAAAAGGGAGTAGCATTATCAGGCGGACAGAAACAGCGGATCTCCATTGCGCGTGCACTGATTAAAAACCCTGAAATTCTTATTCTGGATGATTCATTATCGGCTGTTGATGCGAAAACAGAGGCGAGGATCATTGAAAATATCCGCCGTGAAAGAAGCGGCAAAACAACCATTATAACCACTCACAGGTTATCGGCTGTAGAGCATGCTGACTGGATTACTGTCATCGATAACGGTGTGATCACCGAAGAAGGAATTCATGAAACTCTGTTAAAGAAAAATGGCTGGTATAAGGAACAACATGACCGCCAGCAAATTGAGGAATCCTCGCTTGAGGAGGTAAAAGTATGAGTGTAGGAAAACGACTATTAAATTACGCACTGTTATATAAAAAGATTATTATAGCTGCGCTGCTGATGCTTACAGTGTCAGTGGCAGCAGACTTGGCCGGCCCGTTCATCGCCAAAAAAATGATTGATGATCACATACTTGGAATTGAAGCCACTTGGTATCAAACAGATGAAGGAAAAGACGCAGTCCACTATCAGGGGAATTGGTACAAAAGGGAAAAGTACTTTATTGAAAACGAGCCTAAGGGAAAGGAAGTCCGGATCCTCTCAGTAGGAAGGGAATTTTATTTCATTGAAGAACCTGTCACAGAAATCGGTGAACGCAAAGTCGAAAATGGAAAATTGGTCATTACGAAAGAGGGTTCAACTGTATCCCACGATGCAGAAAAGATTACTGCTGCGCAGCTGATCAATTTCTATAACCCGGAAATACCGCGCATCATTACATTGCTGGCACTGTATTTCGGATTGCTTGTGGCAGCGTCCTTCTTCCAATATGGCCAAGGGTATTATCTGAAGAAAGCAGCAAACCGTGTGATTCAAAAGATGAGGTCAGATGTGTTTGAACATATTCAAAGACTGCCGATCCGCTACTTTGATAATTTGCCGGCAGGGAAAGTGGTCGCCAGAATCACCAATGACACGGAAGCGATTAGGGAACTTTACGTGACGGTATTATCTACTTTCTTCACAAGTGCAATTTATATCACTGGAATCTATATCGCGTTATTTATCCTTGATGTCAAGCTGGCAGCGATCTGTCTTTTGTTACTCCCGATCATCGCAGTATGGATGGTCCTGTATCGAAAGTATGCATCGAAGTATAACCATGTTATCCGGACAAAAGTCAGTGATATCAACGCGATGATCAACGAATCCATTCAAGGGATGAACATCATCCAGGCTTTCCGCAGAGAGCAGAAATCCCAGGATGAGTTTGAAGAGCTGAACGAAACGCATTTTAAATATCAAAATAAGATGCTCAGCTTGAACTCCATGACTTCACATAACCTTGTAGGGGTGCTGCGTAACATCACATTTGTAGCATTCATTTGGTACTTTGGAGGAAGTGCAATCGGGACTGATGCAGTTGTTTCACTTGGGGTTCTGTACGCTTTTGTAGATTACATTAATCGTCTCTTCCAGCCGGTGACTGGAATAGTGAATCAGCTGGCCAACCTGGAGCAGGCCCTTGTAGCGGGAGAGAGAGTTTTTGAACTGCTGGATGAAAAGGGTACAAATGTAGAGGATGAAAGAATGCAGCGCTATAAAGGAGATGTTGCCTTTAAAAATGTCTTCTTCGGCTATAAGGAAAAAGAGTATGTATTAAAAGATATTTCATTCACGGCCAATCAAGGGGAGACGGTGGCGCTGGTCGGGCATACCGGTTCAGGTAAGAGTTCCATCATGAACTTGCTCTTCCGCTTCTATGATTGCAATGAAGGTGAGATCCTGATAGACGGACAGAATATCAAGGATATCCCTTATCAAACCATCCGCGAACACATGGGCATCGTGCTGCAGGATCCCTATTTGTTTACAGGTACGATTGCATCCAATGTCAGCCTGGATGATCCAAGGATTTCACGCGGAAAAGTAGAGGCGGCGTTGAATGCAGTCGGAGCCCAAAAGGTATTCCACAATCTTGAAAACGGGTATGATGAGCCGGTGATTGAAAAGGGGAGCACATTATCCTCCGGCCAGCGTCAGTTGATATCTTTTGCAAGGGCTCTGGCTTTCGATCCGGCCATCCTGATACTTGATGAAGCGACATCAAGCATTGATACAGAAACAGAAGCAACAATCCAGGAAGCGATGGAGGTCCTGAAACAGGGAAGAACGACATTCATCATCGCCCACCGGCTGTCGACCATTAAAAATGCCGACCAGATTATCGTCCTGGATAAAGGAACCATAGCGGAAAAAGGATCACATGACGAACTGATGGAACTAAAAGGCCGTTATTATCAAATGTATGAGCTTCAGCAAGGGAAGCAGATGGGGCACGCAGGATAGGCAGTGCTTTTTCATTGAATGATGTAAAGAGAGTGTGTTCAAAGGAACACACTCTCTTTTATATGTCCAGAACAAACCAACCATTTTCTCCAAATAATTTAGCCCCTATGTAGCACGGGGGTTTCGGTATACTGTCATAAAGACGGGACCAATGGGGGATTTTGTCGGAATTTAGCCCATTCTGTTTGGTATCAAGGTATAATCTAGTTTGTATTAGTAGATTGAAAGTAAGGGAGGATTCCATGATGGGATGGGTAATAGCCATTTTGTTTGGTTCAGCAGTAGTGCTGCTCATTTTATCGTTTATTAAAACGACACAATCCAAATCACAACTCGAATATCAAATTGAACATTCTTCAATTTCCTTGATGAATGAAATCCACGAATTACAGAAACAGATACGAAATATTGAATTAGATGCAGAAATTACAGCAAAACAGGCAGGGGCAATTGAGATGGACTCGCAGGAACGCCTGATGCTGCGTGAAGTACTCGATATGCATAAACGCGGGTATTCTGTTGACAGTATTGCTGAAAAAACCGAACTGAACCCCCATGAAGTAGAGAGATTACTTGCTCCATATATGGTAAGGAAATTGGAAAGGAGCATGGCGGTACAATGATGAGGAATTCATTGCGCAGTTTTGCCTCCGGTCTGTTAATCGCAACTACTTTGATTGGATCGGTCTATTTATTTGGACCATCCAAAGCCGAAAGTACGGAACAACCGGCTGAGGCAGCTAAACCAAAAGCACTTACTGAAGAGGAAATGATGGACCAGCTGGCATCCAAAGGTTATGTCATACATACAGAAGAAGAGTGGAACAAACAGGTGGCTGCTGCAGCTGAAAATCAAAAAACGGAAGATAAGCCGGAACAAAAACATGACGATTCGAGTAAAGAAAAGGTCGTTTACAGGGCCATTCTTTCAGTATCAATGGGGATGACAAGCATCGATGTCGGCAATGCCCTGGAAAAAGCAAAAATCATTGACGATGGCATGAATTTTTATAAAGAGGTAGAAAAGCGCGGCCTTGAGAATGAATTGAGACCAGGGACCTTCGAATTCGAAAGCGGCATGTCCATGGATGAGATCATTTCAATCATATTCAAATAAATAAAAGAAGCTCCTTTGACAATCAAAGGAGCTATTTTTCTGTATTTAATAGGAGATCCCTATTCTGGAATGAAAACTTTTTTCGTTTTGAATTATGCTGTATACAAAGTCAGCTGTATCAAAAATGGAGATGCTTTTTCCATCTTCAGGAAGAACTTCTTTTTCAGTGCGGAACTTTCCGAATCTCTCTCCAACTGGAAGGTAGGTTGGGCACACGATGGTCCAACTTAAGTTCGAACTCTTTAACATTAGGTAGGTCCTGAGGTGGTCTTCAGCAGCTGTTGTACTTTTTCTTTTTGATTCACTCGTTTGAAATCTATATAGGGCGGGGGGTTCCCTGGATTGAAGGATTCCCGCGGTGCCAATTGTAATGATTCTGGAAATGTTGTTCTTCCTCATGGACCTAAGTATAAGCGGCATACTTTTTGAAAGTACATTATTTTTATCGGTTCCAAGTGCACTTATAACCGCATCACAATTATGTAAACAGGCATTGACAGCACTCTCTTCCAATACGTTCCCCTCAAGAAGGGTTAAGCTTGCATGAGTGATGTTGATCTTAGAAATATCCCTCACAACAGCCTTCACACTGTGACCGTCTCTCAGGGCATTTTCCATAATGATGGAGCCCACTCTGCCTGAAGCCCCCAATAAGGCTATCTTCATGATTGCCCCCTCCTTTTTAAATCTTAAATTTCATTATAGCATTAATGTTTTCTTTGCTTTTAGAGAAAACTAAAAAGGGCAGACATTATTATTGACAGAATGGGTATAACATTCTATGATAACAACCGTGACTAAATAATTCCGATAAGAATAGTGAGGTTTTAAAAATGAAAAAGTTAACAATGAGCATTTTGTTCTTTTTAGGTGCAGTATTCCTGCTTGCTGCATGTGGAAATAATTCTGAGAATGATGAATCTGCAGGTGCGGGTGATGACCAAAGCCAGGAAGAACAAACTTTATATGAACAGATCCAGGAAAATGGCGAGCTTCTCATTGGAACGGAAGGTACATACCCTCCATTCACTTTCCATGATGAATCAGGGGAACTTACAGGATTTGATGTGGAAATTGCAAGAGAAGTTGCCAGCCGCATTGGGGTAGAGCCTGTATTTAAAGAGACACAATGGGATGCAATGTTTGAAGGTTTGAACTCAAACCGTTTTGATATGATTGCCAATCAGGTTGGAATCAGGGAAGACCGCCAGGAAAAATATGATTTTTCCATTCCTTACATTGAATCTTCTGCCGTCCTTGTAGCAAGTAAAGACAGTGACGTTGATTCCTTTGAGGATATTGAAGGCTTGACTTCTGCTCAGTCCCTTACAAGTAACTACCGCGATATTGCAGAAAGCTATGGAGCTGAAATTCAAGGTGTGGACGGTCTGGCACAGGCCATTCAACTGCTTGAACAAGGCCGTGTGGATGTAACAGTCAATGATAAGCTTTCTATATTGGATTACATGCAAAAGCAAAAGAATGCAGGCATTGAAATTGTAGCCACAGAAGAAGATGCTGCACAAAGCGGCTTGATGTTCCGAAAAGGAAATGATCAATTGGTGGAAGAAGTAAATAAAGCGTTAGAGGAAATGATGGAAGACGGTACGTACGCCGAAATCTCTGAAAAATGGTTTGGCGAAGATGTATCTCCTAGGTAGCATCTTTCAAGATCCTGAACGCATGATGGATATCCTGCAAAGCTCCCTGCTTCCTATGGTAAAGGGAGCTTTGTATTATTCTATTCCTCTAACACTGATATCCTTTGTATGCGGAATGATCTTGGCGATTTTGACAGCCCTCGCAAGATTGTCGGGCAGTAAAATATTCAGGGGCATCGCCCGTGTGTATGTTTCGGCTGTCAGAGGTACTCCTCTGCTTGTGCAATTATTTATTATTTTCTACGGCTTGGGCAATCTCGGGATCGAAGCTTTGAAATTCGATCCGTTTCCTTCAGCTGTCATCGCTTTTTCATTAAACGTGGGAGCCTATGCATCTGAAATCGTGCGTGCAGCCATTCAGTCGATTCCAAAGGGCCAATGGGAAGCTGGTTACTCTATCGGGATGACCTATGGGCAGAATCTGAAACGAGTCATCCTTCCTCAGGCTGCCAGGGTATCGATTCCTCCGTTATCGAATTCATTTATCAGTTTAGTGAAGGATACATCATTGGCTTCACTAATTCTGGTAACAGAGTTGTTCAGAAAGGCACAGGAAATCGCAGCGACGACCTATGAATTTCTCCTGTTATATATGGAAGCGGCATTCTTGTACTGGGTCATGTGCTTCATTCTTACCCTCATTCAGGACAGGGTGGAATCAAGGCTGGACCGGTATATAGCAAAATAAAGAGAGGAGGGATAATGGATGATCAGCATTAAAGGATTGAAGAAGCGTTTTGGAGATTTAGAGGTTTTAAAAGGGTTTGATGTAGAGGTTGAAAAAGGCCAGGTTATCGTCTTGATCGGTCCATCGGGATCAGGTAAAACAACCTTCCTGCGCTGTCTGAACCTTCTGGAAGTTCCCGATGAGGGAAAGCTTGATATCAGCAGGACAAATTTAGATTTCAGCAAAAAACTGAGTAAAAAGGATTTATTGGACATGCGGAGGAAAACAGGAATGGTTTTTCAGAACTATAACTTGTTCCCCCACAGGACTGCACTTGAGAATGTAATGGAAGGGCCGATTATCGTTCAACGGAAGTCCAAGGAAGAGGTACGGAAAAAGGCGGTTTCTCTTTTGGAGAAGGTCGGCTTGGGCGACAAAATGGACTATTATCCTTACCAGCTTTCCGGCGGGCAGCAGCAGCGCGTCGGAATCGCTCGTGCATTGGCCATTGAACCGGAAGTCATGCTTTTTGACGAACCAACTTCTGCTCTGGATCCGGAATTGATCGGAGAGGTATTGAAAGTAATGAAAGACCTTGCCGAGGAAGGTATGACAATGGTCGTGGTTACACATGAAATGAAATTTGCCAAAGAAGTGGCGGATGAAGTCATCTTCATGGACGGCGGATACATCGTTGAACGCGGAAAGCCGGCAGATATATTTGAAAACCCGAAACATGAACGGACACGCCAGTTTTTGAACTTGATTCAATAAATAAAAGCTTAGCCATTTTGGTTAAGCTTTTTTTGTTG
Source organism: Bacillus salacetis (assembly GCF_049177075.1). Lineage (GTDB taxonomy): Bacteria > Bacillota > Bacilli > Bacillales > Bacillaceae_B > Rossellomorea > Rossellomorea salacetis_A. Next base: position 1,118,844 of record NZ_CP185377.1, read on the forward strand.
GGAATTGGATGGTGTGGATATCGATCCCTAAGATAACATAGGCTTTGAATAGAATGAAAAATTTCTACATTATTTTGGTAATGATGTTATTTCTTGATTCTTAGTGGAAAAATAAAAGAGAGAAATGTTAAGGAGGAGATGGAATGGAGTACAGAACAGAACGCGATACGATTGGTGAGATTCAGGTTCCTGCCGATAAGTTCTGGGGGGCCCAGACACAGCGGAGCAAGGAGAATTTCAAAATCAGCCAGGAAAGAATGCCTCTTGAGGTTACATACGGGTTTGCACAATTGAAAAAAGCAGCAGCCATTGTCAATCATGAACTCGGAAAACTGTCGGAAACAAAGAAGGATGCTATTGTAAAAGCATGTGATGAAGTTATTTCAGGGATGCTTGATGAGCACTTTCCTCTAGTTGTCTGGCAGACAGGAAGCGGGACGCAATCCAATATGAATGTGAATGAGGTTGTTGCATACAGGGCAAACCAGATGATCCAGGACAGTGGTGAAAAAATCCATCCAAATGACGATGTAAACATGTCACAAAGTTCGAATGATACCTTTCCAACCGCCATGCATGTTGCGGCATACAAAGAGATTCAGGAGAAATTGAAGCCGGCCTTGGAACAATTCCATAAGACTCTGATGGACAAAGAAAAGGCGTTCATGGACATCATTAAAATCGGGCGAACCCATCTGCAGGATGCAACGCCTTTAACATTAGGGCAGGAGATCAGCGGATGGAGAACCATGATAGAACGGTCTCAAAAGATGATTGAGGATAGCAGCAAGCATCTTCTGAATTTGGCCATAGGAGGGACAGCCGTCGGAACAGGAATTAATGCTGACCCGAAATTCGGGGATAAGGTGGCTGCACAGTTGAAGGATCAAACTGGATTCCCTTTTGTGTCTTCCGATAATAAATTCCATGCATTGACTTCACATGATGAGGCTGTATATGTACATGGGTCCTTGAAAGCACTGGCGGCAGACGTCATGAAGATTGCCAACGATGTCCGCTGGCTCGCAAGCGGCCCAAGGAGCGGCATAGGCGAAATTACGATCCCTGCGAATGAACCGGGAAGCTCCATCATGCCCGGCAAGGTGAATCCTACCCAGAGTGAAGCATTGACAATGGTTTCTGCACAGGTGTTTGGGAATGATGCCGTCATTGGATTTGCAGCAAGCCAGGGGAATTTTGAGTTGAATGTATTCAAGCCGGTAATCATCCATAATCTTCTTCAATCAACAAGGCTTTTGGCGGATGGTATCCGTTCCTTCGATGAGAACTGCGCACAGGGAATAGAACCAAATAATGAAGTGATAGAAGAGTTCGTCAACCGTTCATTGATGCTTGTAACAGCACTGAACCCTCATATCGGATATGAAAAAGCCGCCGAAATTGCCAAGACTGCCCATAAAGAAGGACTGACATTGAAAGAGGCAGCTGTACGTTCGGGATATCTGACTGAAGAACAATTTAATGAATGGATCGATCCGATGAAGATGGTGAATCTAAAAGAGTAAAACAATAGGAGCCCCTGACTGAATGTCAGGGGCTCTAGCCATATTAATATTAAGTTAGATTATTGTTGTGTGTAACCGCCAATTTGCTGTTCAGCCATTTGTACAAGGCGTTTTGTGATTTCTCCACCTACAGAACCGTTAGCGCGTGCAGTTGTATCAGCACCAAGTTGTACACCGAATTCAGAAGCGATTTCCAATTTCATTTGGTCAATTGCTTGTTGAGCTCCTGGAGCTACTAGTTGGTTAGAGTTGTTGCTGCGTGAGTTTTGTTGGTTTTGCATGTTTTGTCATCTCCTTGTTGTTTTTATGGTTGGGTCAACTGGACTTGCACCAGTCCCGCATATTTTCTGCGGCCATCTAATTTGGGTAACCCAGCGTTGTAAGTGTTGTCTCTTTGTTTGTCTCGTTGTTTGTTTCTTTGCTGCTCTTACTCTGTATTATGGAACTTTTAAAAGAATATATACAAGTTTGTAAGAGGGAATTTATTCCTAAAGTGAAACAGGTGATTAGCACATAAAAGAAGAGGAAAAACAAAGGATAATAATGATTAAATTCTGTAGAAAAAACGGTGATTGAAATGAAAGTATGCTCATTATGCAATGGTGTAACCCGAATGGAGATAGATTGTTCCCAATGTGGTTCGAAATTGACGGACAGAGGGAGGATCTACGATTTCTATGACGATTACAGCGCTTATATGGATATTGATGAAATCAAGCTGGCTGATGGTGTACCAAACAGTTCAGGTTCTGATGAATGCGTTCACTTGTTTTCGGGGGATTGCGGGCACGAGGAAACAAGGGTAATAAAATTCACAGAAATCTAATATGCATCCAGTCATCCCGAAGAGCTTGCAAAAAAACTGCCATTCCAAATAGGAACGGCAGTTTTTTTATGTGTTCTTATTATCAGCGGATACGTACTTCTGTTTCAGCATCGAAGAAGTGGATTTTGTTCATGTCGAATGCAAGGTCGATAGTTTCTCCGGCTTGAACATCTGTACGGGAATCGACGCGGGCTACGAAATCCTGATCGCCAAGGCGGGAATACAGCATTGTTTCCGCACCGGTCAGCTCTGATACTTCGATTTTTGCTCTGATTTTTGAACCTTGGGAAGAGTCGATGAATACTGGTTCATCATGGATATCTTCAGGTCTTACACCAAGAATGATGTCTTTCCCAGTATATCCTTGCTCACGCAATACCTTCATTTTTCCTTCTGGTACTTCAACAGATACATCTCCGAATGTGAATTTGCCTTCTTGAAGCTTTCCATGGAAGAAGTTCATTGCCGGTGATCCGATAAAACCGCCAACAAATACATTTTCCGGCTTGTCATATACTTCTTTAGGAGAACCGACTTGCTGGATGATACCATCCTTCATGACAACGATACGGGAAGCCATTGTCATCGCTTCTGTCTGGTCATGTGTAACATAAATCGTTGTTGTTTGAAGACGCTGATGAAGTTTAGCAATCTCGGCTCTCATCTGTACACGCAGTTTAGCATCAAGGTTGGAAAGCGGCTCGTCCATCAAGAATACTTTTGCATCACGGACAATGGCGCGTCCCAATGCCACACGCTGGCGCTGACCACCGGACAATGCTTTAGGTTTACGATCCAATAGAGATTCAAGGCCAAGGATCCTAGCAGCTTCTTGAACGCGGCGGTCGATTTCCTGCTTATCGAATTTACGTAATTTCAAACCGAATGCCATGTTATCATAAACACTCATATGAGGGTAAAGAGCGTAGTTCTGGAATACCATCGCAATGTCGCGGTCTTTTGGTGCCACATCATTCACACGCTTGCCATCGATGTAGAAATCACCTTTTGAGATTTCTTCCAAACCGGCTACCATTCTTAGTGTTGTGGATTTACCACACCCTGATGGACCTACGAAGACGATGAACTCTTTATCTTTGATATCAAGGTTGAAATCTTTTACTGCTGTTACGTTTTTATCATAAATTTTATAGATATTCTTCATTTGTAATTCTGCCACTTTAAATTCCTCCTACTGTTTTCTATCTCTTTTGTTAGGTTCATTGTAATAGAAAACGCTTACCGAATGTAATGGTTAATGTGCATAAAAAAATCTGGAGGGTTTGGGCAGGTTGCTCATTCATCTGCTTTCCTCCTGCTCGAATTCCAGGCAGGCAAGATAGACGGTCAGTGCACCTTGAAATGTTTTGATGTCTATCCCAATTCTTTCAATGAACTTGTCAATCCGGTATTGGACGCTGTTCCGATGCATAAATAACACTTTAGCCGTCTGGCTCGTATTGGATTGGTTTTCAAGATATGTCTTGATAGTTTTTCTCAGTTCTTCATCTTCTGTGAATAGCTGGGTGATATCCGCAAAGAGTCTTGTTTTTATCTGTTTTGGCACATGTTGAAGGGCGAATGATGGAAATGTTGAAGGGAACGTGAATACCCTTCTCTTGGATATATTTTTTTCAGCAAACGAAAACAGGTTCTTTTCTTCTTTAAAAAAGGAAAGAAAGCACTCATTGAGCGGATGGAACCTGCCGATGAAAAAGGCGGGTGAAGCGAAAAAATCACCTTCAATGACAGCGGCTGCAGATAGAAGCTCTTCTTCTGGCAGGGACGTCCCGGTTTGCTTCTCCACAATGGCACCCGTTCCAGATGATGTAAACACTATGATTGCGTGCTCAGCAAAGATACTGCGAAAAGCTTCTTTTAATAATTCGGTTTCCATTTTTTCTTTAAAAGAAAACTGGATTACGCGAAACTGATCTTTTGTGGGGAAATTTGTTTCTAAAGACTGGCGTTCGTAGAGATAGTCATGCCAGCTGCGGCTTTCCGGTGTATCATTCTCCCAGCCTCCGGATGGCTCTGCTTCGGAGAAAAGGGTAAGAAGCAGGTCGACTTCGGATGAAGTTAAAAGGTGTTTTGGGATGGCCAGGAATTTCTCATTTTCTTTTGTTGTCAGCCAAAGAGTATCCGGGTCTTTCCCTGAAGGAGGATTTGTATATAATTTGGATTCTGGGTATTTTTGTTGAAGTTTTGAAAGCATCATATTACCTCTTTTGATTTTCTTTGATAAGTATCATTTTACGATTAGAATGAACGGGTTTCAAAGCGATATGGTTTTAAAGGAAGATGAAAAGGATCGGCCCGGCGGCCAATCCTCTTTATTCTGCTAACTTTATTCATATACATGGAACAGCATGAGCTCATGGATCTGCTTTTTGATCATCTCTTCATCAGAATTTGGAGGCTGTTCATCCTTCCATTCAATGGTTCCATTTTTATGGTAACTGCCATTATATTTGTTCCCTTTATAGTAAAACGAAAAAGTCCAACCTGGTAATTTTTTATTTTCATACATGCTTTGAAATTGAAAATGCTGAATCATCATTATTGCTCCCTCATTTTTGCTCCGGCTTAATATGCCTGTCTCTTCTTACTATTCTAAACGTTTCGCTTCATTATTTACAGAGGGAGCATTAAACAACAATCTTGCCGAAAAATCCCTGAGATATGACATAAGCTTGTATGATCTGTCATACGGTTTAATAAAGCTTTTTCCCTTAAGTCAATGCTTTAGTGCATTAAAAGGGACAGTCCCTCTTAGTGTGGTAACGCGTTAAAGCGGCGGGGGACTGTCCCCCGCCGCTTTAAAGGGCTGAAGTGATTTTATTGAACTGGGGGGTTGAGGATGTTTGTAAATAATCTGCAAACCGGGATTGATCATACATGGACATCTGGCCATTTTTATAAAGAGCTGCTGATAAGGACCAATAACCCTGTCTATAAGGAATTCATTGAACAAGCAGAAAGTGATAAACGAAAGCATTATGAACTCCTGCAATATGTGCATTACATGCTGACAGGAAAATATCACACATTAAACAAACAGAAGAGGACCTTCTCTACTTTTCGGGAGGGTGTCCTGATGGCATTGAAAACAGAGCTTAAGGAAGCGGCCTTTTACCGTGACCTTCTGATGAATATTCCGGACTGGTCTGTTCACCAGCCTATTTTCATGGTCATGACAGATGCTCCGTTGAATGCAGTGAGGTTTACATGCATCTACAATGCTCTCAAGTAGACAATTTCCTTGCTGCTCTTGAGAAATGGAAAAAGGAATCTGCAAGACGGTCCAGCCGTTTTGCTTCAATTTCATATTCATCAAATTTCATGGGTTTGGAATTGATTTCAAAGACAACGAGTTCTCCGTTGTCTTCTTGGATTCCTAAATCCATTGAAAATTCTCCTATGAGTCCGTATGTTGCTAATAGCTGTTTGCCGCACTCTGCTGCAATGACTTCTATCTTTTCCACCAGTCCTTTTGATTCAATATGGTGAAACGGCAGGATCTTACCACCCTGGGGAACATGGGTCGTGACTTCCTGCCGTTCGGACATTCGTATCCCTATTCCGCTGATTTCAAACTTGCTTCCTGTAAAATGGACAAGCACACGCAGGTCATACCGGTGGTTATTCAATTTTCGGCACTGGATGGCTTCCTGATAAATATATTCTTCCGACTCAAACCATTCAGGATACTTCATCACTAATCGATCATATCGTTTAAATTTTTCAATCTTCTTGGTGCTTTTACAGATGATTTGTCCGTCACTGCACAGTTCGAGGAGCCGTATCCCTTTTCCCTTGGAAGAGAGAACAGGCTTGATATAAATCTTTTGTCTGGAGGTTAAATCCTCTCTCAGCTCATCTTTATCCTGCAGCAATTTCGTTTGGGGCAGGTGAGGGATTAACCCATTATTTTCCGCCAGACACTGATATACTTCCCATTTATTAAAAAAATGGGGATTGAAAAAAGTGATATTCTTTTCTTTGGCCCACTGAAGAAAAGCAGAAAACTCTTCTGTTTTTTCAAGGGCAGGGGAAGGAATACGGTTGTATATGAAATGAGGGATGGGAAAACTGCATGATACCCACATGTTTCTCTCTTCATGAAAGCACAAGCCTTCAATTCTTTCCCTTCCAATATCGCTCAGGGAAAAGACGAAAGATATGCCGCCTCTTGATTGGATGACCCTCTGAAGATCCTGAAACAAAGGGAAGTTACCCTGGTAACTTCCCTTTTCTTTAGCTGCCAATATACCGATGACCGGACCGCAGATATTGTTTTTGACAGACACATCGAATCCATATTTATAAGGCTCATCTTCCCGGTGAAGGACGTATGAGTTCTTCCCGAACAAAAGTGATGAGACAGAAGGGTCGGAGTGAAAGAAAATTTTCTTCTGAGGCTGATAATAAATCTTCATGTGAATGTCTCCTGGGGACGCTGCATGACCTGTTGTGTTAAATATAGACCAAATGACAGCGAAAGTTTCCGTGTCAGCAATTCAAACGATTTTAAGTCAGGATGCGAGAAAATCGACCTGCCGGGTTTTGAATTGGCTTCAAACAGCCAGACCCTTCCAAGCGTATCAATCCCAAAATCGAAGCCGATTTCCCCAATGAATCCTTCCATATTCCTTTCTAGTGCAGAGGATAAAGAAATCGCTGCCTTCCTGAGCTTTTCATTCGTTCTCTCGCATTGTTCCGGGTCAGTGAATAGTTCCTGTAAGCTTTTCACCTTGCCTCCATTATGAAGATGAGTCGTCACACTTCCTTCACCGGCAACCTTTGCAGCAATTGCACTTACTTGCCATTCCCCATTTTCGTCCTTATTGGTATGGACCCGGAAATCAACAGCGCGGCCTTCAGACTTAATCAAGTGAATCCCCTGTTGTATGAGCATCCGGTTCAACACTTTCGCAGGAATCACTCTTTGAAGCAGTTTTTCAAAGGAAGAAGATTTAATCAATCGGTTTTTGCCGCCCTTATCCTGGAACCGGCACAGATAGTCTTCGGTGTCCCGGTCAAACGTAAATTGATGGACACCCAGACCAAGGCTGCCGTTTTTAGGCTTAATGAACACATGGCCGTATTTAGACATCATTCTCTCGATTTGTGAAAAAGATTGAAAAGCATGCGTCTCTGGAAGATAACGGATTGCTCCTTCATCATTTTCAAGCCTTTCGAAAACATCCAGTTTATTAAAGAAGCCGGGGTTATACCAAGGTATCCCATACTCTTTTTGAAGCCGGGCCTTAATATCCTGATATCCTTGCTTTTTCTCGCTTCTTCTGTTGGGCAGGCGGTCATAGATTACATTTGGAAGGGGAACCACATGGGTCTCCCAATGGTTCCGGATGAAAAAATGTCCTCTCACTAGTCCGTTTTCCCAGTCGATATGGTTTTCACCGAAAACAAAGGGGATGACACCTAGTGAAGACTGCAGAGATAATAGCTTGGAAAAAAAGGCCGACCGCTCTCCTATGGGTTTCATTAAAAAGGAAGTAAACCCGGAAGTGAAGATGCCGATCAAAGGCCCCAATATGATGGTATTATCATGGCAGAACAAGTAAATATCCGTGATGAACGGGGGAAGAGCCAATTCCTCTGCCAGGCTGGAGCTGATGGAAACAACATTTCGTCCGTTGGGGTGTTTTCTGCATACCGCCTGTGCCTGCAGGGAACCAAGGGAGATGGCTTGGATGTTTTCCTGGTTGAAACTGACGGGAAGATAGATGATTTTTTCGTTTGTTTCGAATCTTTCCAGTTTATATGATTTAATCAAGAAGAATCGCCTCCTGTAGCGGGCATTTTTCTTTGCAGCGCCTTGCAGTAACGCAAAGGCAGTGAATGTAACCGATCAATTTCTTCTTGTGCAAGAAGCTGAAGCATTTTATGTCCCGGCTTGGAATTCATATCAAGTATCCAGACGGAACTGTCCCTGCAAATGATGATGTCGAGCCCTATTTCGAAAAGAGGCGCAAATTCCTCCTCCAGTGTCTCGGGCAGATAGCGGATGATGTCCTTAAGTTCGGATTCAATATAGGTCCAGTTATAATGCTTCTGATGTTTTTTCCATTCTTCATAAGGAATAGCCGCAGCTCCTGCACTTAGATTGGTCAGCAAACTGGCCTGATTCCCGACGCGGAATCCTTTGCAAGAAACCGACCAATTGTCTTTTTCATTTTTTTGAAGAAGCAGGCGTAAATCAAAAGGGCGATTTTGTTCATCCCGGTTATCGAGTCTTTTTTGCAAAATGAAGCTTTTTTTGCGGGTCAGGCTTTCAAGCCAACGGGCGAGAGTTTCCTCATCCATTTTCTTCTCTACGATTTCCGTCTTTTTCGTTGTCCGGATGGTCACTTGCTCTTTATCTGCCTGTATTTCATAAACGGCAACACCGTGCGCCCCATCAAAAGGCTTAATGATTACACGCTTCTCTTTTTTGATCAAAGAAACCGCCTCAGGGATGGATTCGATAAGGGTCGTTTCAGGAAGATATGGAGACACCTTAACCTGTTCTTTTAAATGCCGGTAAATCGTCCACTTGTTCGGCAGTCCATACCCCAAAAAGCATAAGTCATCTCTGTTCTTCAGCCATTGAACGATTGCCTTAGCCTGTTTTGATGTGAAATCATCCTTATAAAATGTTCGGTCATATATATATTCGGGTATGGTAAAGATGTCTTTTTTCCAGCAGCGGGTATCCGTACAATACCGGTAGCCTTGAATCCATTCGGTATGAGGGTGAATCTGCAATGGTGAAAATATTACGACTTCCACATCATATGTTTTACTTTCTTTCGCCATCCCTGTGTAAAAGGGATGAGTTGTATCAGGTTCCAGCATCATGATTCCCAGTCTGGTCATATGAAGCTCTCCTTTCTTCCCAAGTGTTTTTTGATAAGGTATAAAGGGCTTTAACGGACGGTCGGATTGTGTTGTTTTCGGTGTAAGTCTGCTTGGATGGCTTTGAATTCACCTCGATCAACCAGGGCTTCCCTGTTTCATCCACACCAAGGTCAACACCTAACTCCCCAAGCGTCAGAGGACTGTTTTCAGCGAGCCTGCTGCACACAGATACAGCTAATTCTTCCATGAGGCGGTATATTCTTAAGGCTTCAGCAGGACTGAAAAACTCGCCAAGGACACTCAACGGTTTGGCAAGCTCGCCACCTTGAGCAAGATTGGAGACGAATTGGCCGTCTCCGGATATCCTGGCAACTGCTGAAATCAATTTCCACTCACGATGATCAACGAGGTGGCAGAGGAACCGGAAATCCAAGGATCTTTCATCTGATTTAAGCAGATCGATTGTTTCCTGAATGATGAAATTGGAGGACACCTTCAGCTTTGCCAGCTCTTCCGCGGTTTCATTGAATGAGGAGAAAGAATTCTGAACAGATTCATTTCCTAGGTTTTGGATCAATCGATACTCATTTTCTAAGTACGTTAGTCTCAGCAGTTTTTTTCCCTGACTGCCGGCAATATGTTTGATGAAAAGGTCCTGTTGAAATTCAAGAAGTCGGCGGAGATTTGAAAAGGAAAAGATTTCAGTATGCGGCAGGTATTCAAGAAAATGATCTTCCTGTGAGAGCAGTTCATAAACATATTCTTTTGTTAAGTAAGAGGTATTGAAAACAAATACAGACTTTTCTTCCAGATCAGCTATAATAGTCCTTACTTGTATATCCATGTCGGATTTGCGTGAATGAATCCTGTTATAGAGGAGGTCGGGAAGTGGTATGCTGCTTTTGGACCATTCTCTTTTTTCTTCATTAAATATATATCCCGTCTGCCTGTTTAATAGAGTCGGGCAGGTGAGGCAGAATAATCCTCCATGCGTGTCAGCAAAACGGCAGACCTCATCATAATATTGTTCGAGGCGGCCAAGCATGGGCTTTCCTGAAGAGTCCATATCAGTCAAAACAGTAATGACAGGGCCAAGGAACAGGGTTCTGATTTTTTTTGAAAAACGGGTGTTGAAGTTGCGGCATCCCGACAGCTGCAACGGATATCCTGGAGGAATAAGCAGCTCATAAACGTCGTGAGTACCCGTTTTAGCATCTATTCTGGCTTCAATCTGTGAATTCCCGATCCTGATGAAAATCGTCTCATCTGTAAAAGTTCTCAAATCCTGAGATGCGCTTTCCGGAATGTGTAAGACAGGCTGGTCAATATTCGTTTTAGAAACTTCAAACCTAAATAGCATAAAAAAAACTCCCCGTTTGCGCTGTCGTTGGACAAATTTTATAATATTAAAATGGGCGGATGCTGATATAGCATATTATGTAAGATTATTGAAAATGTTCAGGGACAAATTTAAATATCTCAATTATCGAGCAAGCCTGAAGGAAGGATGAAATAATGGATATTCTTATTACCTTTATCATAATGGTCGTGATTGGTGCGGCAATCGGCGGGATGACCAACTCCCTTGCCATCAAGATGCTGTTCAGGCCTTATAAACCTGTTTATATAGGAAAGTGGAGAGTCCCGTTCACACCGGGCTTGATACCGAAAAGAAGAAGTGAAATGGCCGTGCAGCTCGGGGATATGGTCGTGCATCACTTGATCACTCCTGAGAGCATTCAAAAAAAATTAACGAACAGCCAGTTCAAGACAGATATCGTGAAATGGATAGGGGAAAGCGTGGAGCCGGTCATCGAGTCTGATGAAAGCATTGAAGCATGGCTTGAGAAATTACGCATCCCCTTAACAACAGAAGTCATCGAAAAAGGTATGGAAAATTGGATTGACCAGAAATATTACAGCTTCAAAGAACGATATCGCTCAAGAACGATAGAGTCCACCGTGCCGCTTCACTGGCAGGAAAAAATTGAGGATGCCATCCCAATGGCAGCTGATTTCATTGCCGGCAAAGGGGAGGCCTACTTCAACAGCCCGGAAGGCAAGCGCAAAGTAAAGATCATGATCGACGACTTTCTTGAAGGAAGAGGGATGCTCGGAAATATGCTGGGGATGTTCCTCGGGAATTCTTCCGTATCGGAAAAAATCCAGCCGGAAATCATCAAATTCATTAAACACGACGGAACAAAAGAAATCCTTCGGAACTTACTTAGAAAAGAATGGGAGAAGCTGAAAGAATCAAAGTGGGAAGAAGTCTTGAAAAATGTACAGGATGAAGATGTCCTGCCATCCCTGAAGAGTTCCATTATTGAAGTGGTTTCGGTGGACAAGCTGATGTCTATGGATCTGAAGGACATTTTAGCTCCTTTCAAACAGAGAATTACAGACATCATTGTACCCCATGTATTTGAAATGAGTGTAATGGCCGTCTCGCAAAAAATCGAGGTCATTATGGAAAAACTTCATCTTCAGGAAGTGGTCAGGGAACAGGTCGAAACCTTTTCCGTGCAGCGGTTGGAAGACCTTGTCCTCGGGATCACCTCAAAAGAACTGAAAATGATTACGTACCTCGGTGCATTACTGGGCGGACTCATCGGCTTGATCCAGGGTGCTATTGTACTGTTTATTGCATAGATATAATACTGAAAACGGGTATCCTCGCAATCTTCTTCCACTTTTGTTATAGTGGTAGGGGATTGGCTAGAGAATCTTAGGAGGTATTTATTTTGGCAGTAAACTTATACGATTACGCAAATGAACTGGAAAGTGCACTTAGAAAAAGTGACGAATTCAACAATTTGAAGAAGATGTATGATGAAGTGAACAATGACGAGCAGGCTAACAAAATGTTCGAAAACTTCCGCAACATCCAAATGAATCTTCAGCAAAAACAAATGAACGGTCAGGAACTTACACAAGAAGAAGTGGAACATGCGCAAAAAACGGCAATGCTTGTTCAGCAGCACGAAAAGATTTCCCAGCTGATGGAAGCGGAACAAAGAATGAGCATGCTGATCAACGAATTAAATAAAGTCATCATGAAACCACTAGAAGACCTATACGGTTCCATGCAGAAGTAATAGCAGTTGAAACTGCCCCACAGCTTTAATAAGCTTTGGGGCAGTTTTTTTGTCTTTTAAGGCCCTCCAAAACTTGTCATATTCTCCTAGACAAGAACATATCAGTATACAAAGGACCAGAGTGGACATGGCAACATTCCGCTCCCAATCTATATATTCCCACAGGGTGAAAATAGACAACAATCGAGGAGGGCGCATCCATGATTTATCGTATGTTAGCAATGAATATCGACGGTACTCTTCTAAACAATGGCCGTTTAAACAAAGAAACGAAAGAAGCAATAGATTATGTCCAAAGCAAGGGCATCTATGTAACTCTCATTTCAGGGAGGACATTTCCTTCTGCCAAAAGAGTTGCCAAAGCTTTGAAAATTGATAATCCCCTGGTAACCCATCAAGGGGCATATATCGGTACTCAACTGGATAAACCGCTGTACGTCAATAAAATCCATGAAGATATTGCCTATGAATTGGTGAAATTCCTTGAAGAGCTCGATTGCCAGCTGAGAGTGGTACAGGATAAGATGGCGGTCATGAACAGAGTGAAACTGTCAGGTTCACTGCGGGAAAAAGTCTTATTTAACAGGGAATCAAGCTTTATTTACAGTACCCACTATACAGATTCTCTGAGTGAATACCTGTTTGAGGATCCTTCTTCTGCACTGAAAATAGAAGCGAAATTCAATTCTCAGTCAGATCTCCACGATGCCATGAAGGCGATCAAAGGCATGTATCATGAAGTGGACTGCATCATCACAGGAAATAACAGAATGGATATCGTCAAAAGAGGGGTATCTAAACTGAGGGGCCTTCTGTACGTATGTGAAAGAGCGGGTATCACCCGAGAACAGGTTGTCATGGTAGGTTCCAATCATGATGACCGGGATCTCCTGGATTGCTGCGGGCTCGGTATTGCAATGGGTAACGCTCCCCAGGAAGTCAAAAATGCTGCGGACTGGATTACCCGCACCGACAAGCAGAACGGAGTTGCCTATGCAGTAAAGGAACTCTTCCGGAAGCAGCAGCCGATTGAATTCTTAAAGAAAATGAATGTGATAAAATCATAGATTCTAGAGAAACTGGCCTTGGCATGGTCAGTTTTTTTGTTTTGCTGTGAAAATTACTTCTATTTGAAGGGGCGACAGGTAGCAGCATTTTTTTTTAAAAATGATGCCGGTCGCTAGCCCTCTATGGACTACCAAAAGCACCACTTCCGCTTTAGTATTGACCATTCCCCCTTCCTTCTGTACACTTAAACAAGTTGAAAATCGATTTTGAAAGGTGATTTCATTGAACATTACATTCAGCGGTTTGAGTGATGAACGTTTCAATCGTCCGTTGCAGCTTATCGCCAATCTATTTTTTGAAGAACCCAAGATCGCCCCTTACGAAGAAACCAAGGGGGATCTCCATATAGAGTTTCAGTTGAGCAAAGATCATGGACATGTGAAGGCACAAGCAACCCTTGAATCCAAAGAACGAAGCCATTCTTCGCACTATAAAAAGGAAGTGCAAAGGGAGCAAACAGATAAAGAGGAGTTTCGCAGTTTCAAAAATGCTCTCTCCCATGTCTATTTAAACGTATTGCAGGACTATACCGGCATCATTCAGCCTTGGGGAATCCTTACGGGAATCCGTCCGACTAAACTTTTTCATAAAAGTGTTAGAGAAGGTGTGCCAAGGGAAGAAATCCGCCGCAAGCTGAAAGAGGATTATCTGATAACCGATGAGAAAATCGAACTGATGGAACGGATCGTAGACCGTCAATTATCGGTGATTCCTGATTTGTATTCCCTACAGAAAGAAGTGAGCATCTACATCGGGATCCCGTTCTGTCCAACCAAATGTGCTTACTGTACATTCCCGGCTTATGCAATCTTAGGAAAGCAGGGCAGAGTCGATTCCTTCCTTTCCGGCCTTCATTATGAAATTCAGGAAACAGGACGCTGGCTGAAGGAAAATGGAGTTAAAATAACCACGATTTATTATGGAGGCGGAACACCTACGTCCATTACAGCTGAACAAATGGATCTGTTGTATGAAGAAATGTACCGCTCATTCCCTGGTGTAGATAAAGTACGGGAAGTGACGGTGGAAGCAGGACGTCCGGATACAATTACACCGGAAAAATTAGATGTTCTGAATAAATGGAACATTGACCGCATTTCCATCAACCCGCAATCTTACACAAATGAAACACTGAAGGCGATCGGAAGGCATCATTCAGTGGAAGAGACCATTGAAAAGTTCCATCTTGCCAGGGAAATGGGCATGAAGAATATTAACATGGACCTCATTATCGGACTGCCTGGAGAAGGGGTAGAGGAATTCACTAATTCACTGAATGAAACCGAAAAATTGATGCCTGAATCATTGACTGTCCACACCTTATCATTTAAAAGAGCGTCAGAAATGACAAGAAATAAAGAAAAGTATAAAGTGGCAGACAGGGAAGAGATTGAAAGAATGATGGCATTGGCAGATAAATGGACCGAAGAGCATAACTATGCCCCATACTATCTGTACCGCCAGAAAAACATCCTTGGCAATCTTGAAAATGTAGGTTATGCACTTCCTGAACAAGACAGTATTTATAACATCATGATCATGGAAGAGATGCAGACAATCATAGGGATCGGGTGTGGTGCTGCAAGTAAATTCATCGATCCTGAAACAGGTAAGATCACTCATTTTGCCAACCCTAAAGAACCAAAAGCCTATAATGAAGGCTTCAAAAACTATACAGAAAAGAAGCTGCAGATTTTGGGCGAGCTTCTAAAATAATTCAAAACGGTCCTCGTAATGAGGACCGTTTTCATTTTTAGCCTAACTCTTCATCGTTCACTTGATATAAAAATTTAGAAAATTCACTCAACTAAAAAGGGTTTCTCATTTAAATAGCGAATGAGAATAGTAAGACAAAGCATATATTCTAGTGAAGTGAATTGAAAGCGATTTCAAAAAGTTGGGAGAGATGTCAAATGATGAATACTCCTTTGCTGCTTACACAAATGATTGAACGTGCTGAAAAATATTATCCGAAGAAAGAGATTGTATCAAGGACGGAGGGCGGTATCAGCAGATTTACTTATAAAGAAATGGCATCCCGGACAAGAAGGCTTGCAAGCGCCCTCGAAAAGCTGGGTGTGAAGGAAGGAGATAAAGTCGGGACCCTGGCCTGGAACCATCATAGGCATTTGGAGGCCTATTTTGCAATTCCTTGCAGCGGTGCCGTGCTGCATACAATCAATATCAGGCTGGCCCCTCAACATATTATTTACATAATCAATCACGCTGAGGACAAAGTCCTTCTGATTGATTCTGATATCCTGCCGTTGATTGAAAAGGTGAAGGACCAGTTGAAAACAGTGGAAGCTTTTGTCATTATGACGGATGACGAAACCCTGCCTGAAACGACACTTTCGCCAGTATATCATTATGAAGAGCTTCTGGCTGAAGGCAATCCAGAACATCCTTTCCGTGATGATTTGGATGAAAATGCACCTGCCGGAATGTGCTATACCAGTGCCACGACTGGAAATCCCAAAGGAGTTGTTTACTCTCACAGAGGTATAGTGCTTCACAGTATGGCGCTTGGACTTGCTGACACTACAGGGGTTTCAGAAAAGGATATTGCCCTGCCGGTCGTTCCGATGTTCCATGTGAATGCCTGGGGGCTTCCGTTTGCGGCAACATGGTTTGGAACTTCTCAAGTTCTTCCAGGTCCATATTTCACCCCTAAACTGCTGGCAGAGTTGATGCAGGAAGAGAAAGTAACTATTACTGCGGGAGTTCCCACTATCTGGCTCGGCCTGTTAAAAGAACTGGATGAAAATGAATATGACCTATCCAGTGTCAGATCGATTCTTTGCGGGGGATCAGCAGCGCCGCTTGGCATGATAAAAGCCTTTGAGGAAAAGCATGGAATTCCTTTCATGCATGCTTATGGAATGACAGAAACAAGTCCTCTTGCCACAGTCACCGGTGAAAAAAGCTATATGGAGGATTGGGGTAAAGAAGAGAAATACAATGTCAAAGCGAAACAGGGAATCCTCGTACCTGGGCTGGAGATGAAAATCATTGGTAAGGATGGAGAGGTTGCCTGGGATGGAAAAGAAATGGGCGAATTGACTTTAAGGGGTCCATGGATTGCTTCCGAATACTATAAGGATGAACGGACAGTCGATGCCTTCCGTGATGGATGGCTTTATACAGGCGATGTTGTAACAGTCGATGAGGAAGGATTTGTGAAAATTGTTGACCGAACAAAGGACTTGGTAAAATCGGGCGGTGAGTGGATTTCGTCGGTAGACTTGGAAAATGCTTTGATGGCACATGAAAGTATATTCGAAGCGGCAGTGGTGGCTGTACCCCATCCGGAATGGCAGGAACGTCCTGTTGCCTGTGTCGTATTAAAGGATGGCGACCATCAGAACACAACAAAAGAAGAAATCTATGATTTTCTTAAACCGCAATTTGCCAAGTGGTGGCTTCCGGACGAAATTTTATTTTTCGAGGAAATACCAAAAACTTCAGTAGGTAAATTTCTCAAGCGGGCACTCCGGGACCAAGTGAAGGAAAGGGTCGGCCAGTAGATTAGAAGAATGTTGAAAGCCGGGAATGATCCGGCTTTCTTCTATTTAGTATTGACAGGGGATATCTCTGGATACTCTTTTACGATAAATTGTTATATAATTATTAATAGAATATTTTAAAAATTAGGAACGTTACTACATAAGGGGTGTATCTCATGAATGTTAATGCACTTTATGAAACCATTAAGATTGAAAAAAAAGGGAAAACAGCCACAGTCACTTTAAATCGTCCTCAATCCTTGAATTCGATGAACACGAAAATGATGAGAGAGCTGTTAAACTGCTTGAAAGAAATTGAGAAGGATGAAGAAATCCTGATTGTTGTGTTAAAAGGTGAGGGAAAAGGCTTCTCTTCTGGAGGAGATATCAAGGAGATGCTGAACCTGGGGGGGGAAGCGGAGTTCTCAGAGATTATGGAAGTGATCAGTGATCTCTCAATGACCTTGTATACAATGAAAAAGCTGACCATTACTGGAATCCATGGAGCTGCAGCCGGATTGGGATTAAGTCTTGCTTTGGCAACCGACTATATCATTTGTGAAGAAGACAGCAAGCTGGCGATGAATTTTATCGGCATTGGATTGATACCTGATGGAGGAGGTCACTTTTTCCTGCAGGAACGCCTTGGTTCTGGAAGGGCGAAAAAGCTGATGTGGACAGGAAAAGTGATAGAAGGACAGGAAGCCTTGATGAAGAAGCTTGTCGATGAAGCGATTCCATCAGGTAAACTGGACAGGGCGATAGAAAAATACATTACAGAATGCCTGCAAAAGCCTTTAATGTCCATCGTAGAGTCCAAATCCATTTATGCCGAGCTGAATAAGGATCGCTTGGAAAAGACCTTGCAGCTGGAAAAAGAAGGGCAGTGGAAAATGCGCCAGACTCATGACCACCAGGAGGGCATAAGAGCTTTTGTAGAAAAACGTGCGCCTCAATTTAAAGGCCAATAATAAAACCGGGATGACTGCAGTCATCCCGGTTTGCTTTAGGGGTGAAACAATACCAATTTCCCCAGTGGAGAAGCACAACGGTGTGTGTGATCTTCGTATCCTTTTTCTTCTAAAATTCTCTTCCCGATTTCTTTTGCTTCATCATCTGAAGAAGCTTCAAATGAATCTTCTAAAATATTTTCCCCTGTTTGTTCATAAACTGTTAATTTGTAAACTTTCATCAGTTTCCTATCCCCTTTTGAAAAATTCTGATTGTTACTATTATTCTTGCATAATTTCTGAAATTAATAAAGTTTTTTCCTGCCCGGAAAAAGTTTCTTTTTTAACGAAAAAGGAAACTTTGCTGCTATATAATCGTATAGGAGTATGGAAATATTTTTATAGAGGGAATGAACAGGGAGAAAAGGGGAGGAAAATGCATGGCACTGTCACTGAACAATGTAACAAAACGGTTCGGAAACTTCACTGCGGTGGACAATTTATCAATCAGCATCCCGGAAAAAGAAATGTTTGGTTTCTTAGGAGGGAACGGGGCCGGAAAGACAACAACCTTCAGAATGATACTTGGCCTGCTTGATCCAAGCGGCGGCACGATAACGTGGAATGGTAAAAAGATTGATTATTCCACAAGCCCGGAAATCGGTTATCTGCCAGAGGAACGGGGCTTGTACCCAAAAATGAAAGTCAATGACCAGATCATTTACCTTGCCAGATTAAGGGGCATGGATAAAAACGAAGCTGATAAAGAACTGGAGTACTGGCTTGAACGGTTTAATGTACCTGAATACAAAACCAAGAAAGTCGAGGAGTTATCAAAAGGAAATCAGCAAAAAATCCAGTTGATAGCGTCCATCATTCATAAGCCAAAACTTCTAATCCTTGATGAGCCTTTCAGCGGATTGGACCCTGTAAATGTGGAATTGCTGAAGGATGCAGTGGCTGAAATCAAGGAGAGCGGTACAACGATTGTGTTTTCCAGCCACAGGATGGAGCATGTAGAGGAGCTCTGTGAAAACCTGTGCATTATGCATAAGGGGACACCTGTCGTCCATGGGGGATTGAAAGAAATCAAACGTTCCTTTGGGAAAAAGAACGTTACGATACATGCTGACTATGATTTAAACTTTCTCCAAACAGTCCGGGGAGTGACAAAGTCGAAGAAGACGACAGAAGGAATACAACTTCAGGTTGAGTCTGAAGAGATTGCCCAGGATGTTTTCCATGAAGTTGTGAAAAAAGGCTTTGTACGGAAGTTTGAATTGGAAGAACCGTCATTGAATGATATTTTCATAGAGAAAGTGGGGACTTCATATGAATAATTTCTTCCTGATCCTGGGACAGTCCTACCTGAACAAATTAAAGGCGAAGTCCTTTATCATTACGACTCTCATAGTGGCTGCGGGGATATTGTTACTGGTGAATTTACAGGATATCATCGAGAGTTTCAGCGGGGATGAACAGGATACAGTGGCTGTGGTCGACCAGACTGGTGTCCTGTATGAACAATTTGCCGCCCAAGCGGGCTCTTTGAATGAAGATTTGGAGTTGGAAAAAACCAGTGAAAGCGAAGACAGTTTGAAGGAAAGCGTAGAAGAGGGCACCTACAATGGCTACCTGATTCTTTCAGAAGATGAGAACGGGCTGCCACAAGGGGTCTATAAAGCCGAATCTATTGCAGAATCTGATGTCGCCAATGATTTGCAGTCTGCCTTGCAGGGGATTAAATCAGCTGCAGCAGCTGAAAATTTAGAATTATCTCCGTCAGAACTTGCTTCATTAAGTTCACCGGTTTCATTTGAAAGAGAAGCGCTTGTGGAAGGTGCTAAGTCAGAAGAAGAATTGAACCAGGCAAGGGGCATCGTATACATTTTGCTATTCTTCATCTACTTTTCGGTCATAGTCTATGCAAACATGATTGCGATGGAAGTGGCCACAGAGAAATCTTCGCGCGTAATGGAAATCTTGATTTCAAGCGTGTCCCCAGTGAAGCAGATGTTTGCAAAAATTATCGGTATCGGTCTTGTCGGCCTTACTCAACTGACGGTATTGCTTGCTGTCGGATACTTTGCCCTGAGCAGCAAAGGGGATGCTCAAATGGGAGGAATCATGGAGTTCTTCGGCTTCGCTGATATTCCTTCGGGTATCATCATTTACGCCATAGTATTCTTCCTGCTGGGGTATTTCCTGTATGCCACATTAGCGGCACTGCTTGGCTCGCTCGTCAGCAGGATAGAAGATGTCCAGCAGATGGTCATGCCAATGACATTTCTGATCATGATAGGGTTCTTTATTGCCATGTATGGATTGGGCAGTCCTGAAGCTGGCTTCGTTACTGCATCTTCGTACATTCCTTTCTTTACGCCGATGGTTATGTTTCTGCGGGTGGGAATGCTCAATATTGCTGCCTGGGAACCGATTCTCGGTATTGCAGTTCTATTGCTTTCCATTCTCCTCCTTGGCTGGTTCGGTGCACGGATTTACCGCGGAGGGGTATTGATGTATGGAAAGTCCAATTCGTTTAAAGATATCAAAAAAGCGATTGAATTGACAAAGAAGAATTAATATTAATAAAGCAGTTTCCCTATTGAGGGGAGGCTGCTTTTTTGTGATAGTGAGAGGGAAACAAGGAGGTATTTCGCTGTCGAAAGGAGAAGTTTTAGAAGATGCAATTATTTGTTTGCCAGCTAAATTTTAGTAAGTGAAATGAGGAGTAAAATGGAACGGATAATGGTAGTGGGTATATCAGCGGGAGTCGGGAAATCAACCTTTGCCAGGAGGCTTGGGGAAATCCTTGGGATAGAAGTTACCCATCTTGATTCCTTGTATTGGAAGCCCGGATGGGTGGAGGCAACTTTCGAGGAGTTTTCTGCTCCTCAGAAGGAGATCGTTCAGAAACCTCAATGGATCATGGAAGGCAACTACAGCAGTACCTTTGATCTGCGTTTTGAGTTTGCGGATACAATCATTTATTTGGAGCTCCCCCTTTATGTCTGTTTGTATAGAGTACTAAAAAGGTGGCTTACCAATTTAGGCAAAACCAGGCCGGACATGGGAGAAGGCTGCGAAGAAAAAATGGATTGGGCCTTTTTGAAGTTCATAGTGACAACGTATCGTTCCCGGAAAGGGAAGATGGAAGAACGGATGGCGCGCTTTCAGTCACTGGGTGCAGAAAAGAGGGTGTTCAAACTGAAAAACAGGCAGGAAATAGCCGTATTTTTGGAGAGGCTTGAAAGAGAGGGAGTTAATGTAAATGGAGTTGTATCTTGAACAACTTGTACAGGAAGATGCGGAAAAATTATATGCATTTGAATGTGAAAACAGGTCATTCTTTGAAATAATGGTACCGGGACGCGGAGATGATTATTATCGTTATCATACCTTCCTGGAAAGACATCAAGCCCTTCTGGATGAACAGCGCCTTGAGCTTTCTTTCTTTTTCCTGATCAAGGACAAGTCCGGGGAAATCCTGGGAAGGTTAAATTTGGTGGATATAGATAAGGGAACCGGGACTGGCCATATTGGATACCGGGTTGGAGAAGCATTTACAGGTCGGGGAATTGCGGAAAGATCAGTTAATCTTTTGCTTAGAGATAGTGAAAAATATCATGTGAAGGAAATTCAGGCGAAAACGACTGTCAATAACATCCCTTCACAAAAAGTGCTGCTGAGAAACGGCTTTCTTTTTATTAATTCAGAAGAAGACCCGCATTCAGGAGAGACATTTTTGTGTTATGTATGGAGCCGCTGACCTAAGGTGCAAATTCTAAGCAGCAAAGCAAATGACAACGCGGAACGTGGATCAGTAACAGATTGAAAAGGAGTGAGACTGATGAAAGAGTGCCTGTATGATGTCACGATTGTTGGAGCAGGCGTAAGCGGTGTTTTCACAGCCTATCAGTTAATCAAAGAAAACAGGGATCTCAACATACATATCATTGATCTTGGAAAAAGGCTGGAGGAAAGGATTTGCGGGCTGGAAACGGGCGGCGAGTGCACCTGTGAGGGGACCTGCAGCAAGTATATCGGGTTTGCAGGACTTGGCAAATCCGAAGGAAAATTCAATTATACAAATGATTTTGGCGGTGAACTTGGCAGAAAAATTGGTGAAAGCAAGGCGAGCTGCCTGATGAAAGAGGTAGACACCATTCTTTGTGCATTTGGAGGGGATGCGGTCCAGACATACAACACAGAGAACAAGGAGCTGGCTGAAAGGGCACGGGAACATTCTTTCAGGGTTCTCTCTACTGAAGTGCGTCATCTCGGAACCAGGCTGGCCAAGAAAGTTTTTCAGGAGATGTATGAATTCTTGAAAAAAGAAAAAGTTACATTCACTTTTGAAACACTGATTGATTCGATAACAAAGACAGGCGGGAATTTCCTTTTACGTGCGGAGGATAAGGAGTTTCACACAAAGGAACTTGTATTAGCCACAGGAATGAGCGGCAGCAAATGGCTGAAAAAGCAGACAGAATCACTGGGACTTTCACCTGCGGAAACAAGGCTGGACCTGGGTCTTCGCATCGAGATGAAAGGAGGACAGCTAAAGGCAATCCTCAAAGATACATTTGAAACAAAACTTACATATCTGGGAGATTCATATACTGCGACTACTTACTGCATGAATCCGGAAGGAAGGATTATCCGGAAACATCAGCATGGCCTTGTCATGCCTGATGGCCAGAATGCTAAAGAGCGGGATATGCCAAGTTCAAATCTTAATTTCACATTATTTGTTCCGCGCTACTTTTCATCTTATGAAGAGGCACAAGAGTTTGCGCGGTCGGTCATTGAAAAGATTAACAGAGGGTCAGACCGAATCGTCGTGCAAAGGCTGGGAGACCTGAAATTTGATAGAGAAACAGAGTACCTTGGCAGTAACGTAATTGTTCCAACATTGGAAGCAGATTGCGGCAATATCAATGAAGAGGTCCCTGCATTATATATCCGGGCAGCACAGGAGATGTTATCTGCCTTGGAGGGACTCCTTGGTGAAGAAATTCATGATGATACACTGCTGTACGGTATTGATGCAAAGTTTTATGAACCGAAGATCTTTACCACTCCTTACTTTGAAACGGAAGTCCCTAATTTGTTTTTGATAGGTGATTGCTCCGGGGAAACTCATTCCCTCTCACAGGCAGCAGCAAGCGGAATCTGGCTGGGCAAACACCTTGCCGGGAGATTCTCTAAAGCTGAACATTCTGTTCGATAAAGGCTGAATTGTCATTTTGACAAAAAATAAATGGGGATTTGTGGTGAATATAATTACTTTGAAGCCCGGATATATGGGGCTTCTTTTTTTGATTGTATTTTTTAAAAAAGGAGTATTGTTCCTATATAAAAACGGCAAATGACTAGTATGTATTGATTGGAACGGAAGGTGCGTGACCTCCTGCGGGAGTAGCGTGACAGGTGAGACCCCGCAATCCAGCTCCAGCGGCCAGCGCCTAGCAGATTTCGGTCTCCCTCCTTGCGATAAGTCATCATCGAATCGCTAAAGCTCTTCGTGATTCCTTTATCTCATGCGGGAGCCCTCCAATCTGTACGGCGCTGAGCGGCCGCTTGCGCTTTTTAGTCAGGCGAAGCCGAGGAGGCTCACCGCACGCCCCGCGGAGTCGCGCACCTGTAGTGGAAATCAATAATCCCCTCTAAAATCACAACATTTAAGTAAGAGTTTTAATTGACAATTTAAAGCCGAATCCTTATTTTTTCCTGAAAAGTAGTCTATAATGAAAGAATAAGAGAACGTGTATTCGTATCTATGGAAGAAGGGATCATTTGATGGGGAAAGTTAAGTTTATACATACGGCCGATCTGCATTTGGACAGTCCTTTTAAAGGATTGATGCACCTTCCCGAAGAGTTGTTTCAAAAAGTATGGAACAGTACTTTTCGGTCTTTGGAAAGAATAGTGGATTCAGCTATCAAGTTGAACGTTGATTTCGTTTTAATGGCAGGTGACTTGTATGATGAAGCAGATAGGAGCATCCGCGCCCAAGCAAGGCTGAAAAAACAGTTTGAGCGCTTGCAGCAAGCAGATATCAACGTCTATCTTATTCACGGGAATCATGATTATCTCGGCAGCAATTGGTCTCATTTAGATATGCCGGATAATGTAAAGGTCTTCGACAGTGAAGTAGAGGAAATGATCCATGAAACTTCTGAAGGAACACAGGTTCATCTGTACGGATTCAGTTATGATACACGCCACGTGCTTGATCGAAAGATAGCCGGTTATCCTGTTGCAGCAAAAGGTGGAGGCATTCATATTGGTCTTCTTCATGGAAGTGAGGCAGGGGAGACAACTGCCCATGAGCCTTATGCTCCATTCACCCTTAAGGAATTGAAAGAAAAAAATTATCACTATTGGGCACTGGGGCATATCCATGTACGCCAGGAATTATCGGCGCTTCCACCTATTGTGTACCCTGGAAATATACAGGGAAGACATCGGAAGGAAACTGGTGCAAAGGGCTGCTATGCCGTGACGGTAACGGATGAAGAAACACAGCTCGACTTTATAGAAACGCAGGAAATCCTCTGGGAGAAGACTTCAATTTCCTTAAAAGGTATAAACAAACTCAGCCAGATATTTGATGTATGCAGAGCTGAAATTGAACTATACAGGAAAGAAGGAGGTACCCTCTTGGAGATAGAATTTTTGGATACAGAGGAAACAGGAGCTGACATTCTGAACAAGATTAAGAATGGAGAAGTCCTTGAGGCTTTTCAGGACGGAGAGGAACACCAGGAGAATTTTGTCTGGGTCCATTCATTAAGAGTCCAAGAAAGCAATAAGCTTGCCTATATTGAAGGACAGGAGACATTTCTGAACGATATGATTCATGCAGTCCAAAGTTGGGACGAGCAGGAGTGGGATGATGTTTCCTCTGATCTATTCCATCACCCTCAGGCACACCGCTATATTGATGCTCTTGATAAAACAGAGAAGGAAGAAGTGAAACAGTCCGTCTTATCCATGCTGGCTGCATCTTTTTCAATCAAAGGAACTTAGGGAATAAAGGAGGTGTAATCCAGTGAAAATCACTGATATACATATCTATGGATATGGGAAATTAGAGAATCTGCAACTTAACGATCTGCGTAGCTTTTCAGTGTTTTATGGAGAAAACGAAGCTGGGAAATCAACCATCATGGCGTTCATCCATGGCGTATTGTTCGGTTTCCCCACAAAGCTTCAATCTGAACAAAGATACGAACCGAAAACTCATGCGAAATACGGGGGGAAACTGTCGCTTGCGAGAGAAGATGGTACTGCCATCATAGTTGAACGTGTGAAGGGAAAAGCTTCAGGCGATGTGAAAGTATTTTATGAAGACGGCACTATTGGCGGCGAAGAAGAGTTGAAGAAGGAATTGAACGGTATAGACAAAGCCGCTTTCCAGGGAGTCTATTCCTTTAACATTCATGGACTGCAGGAGATTTCAAGATTGAAAGAAGCAGAAATCAACCGGTATCTTTTCAGTTCAGGAATGACGGGAACAGACGCTATCTTTAAGCTTGAAGATCAATGGCAAAAGGAACTAGACCGGCTATTTAAAAAATCAGGGAAGAAACCGGAAATCAATCAGTCCTTGAAGGAACTGAGGGAAACGGAATTACAGTTAAAGAAAGCGAAAGAAAAGAATGAGACCTTCACAGCTCTGCTTCAAAGAAAAGAGAAATCCAGAGAGAGGCTGGCTGAATTTAAAGAAAACAAGGAAATGATAGAAGAAGAGATAAAGCAGGCTGAGGCATTGGAGAAGTCGTGGCAGGATCTTCATGAGCACCAGGATATAAGAGAAAGATTAAAGGAATTAGAGACTGTTACATCTTTTCCAGTGGACGGCCTTCAGCGTCTTGAAAAGTGGCAGCATCAGCTGGCTCAACAGCAATCGGCCCTTGAAGTCACTGAATCCCGTGTCTCGGAACTGGAAAAGGAAATAGAAAAAACGAAGCCTGATAAGATGATTGCAGACAGGGCTTCCCTGCTGTCCAGTCTCCTTGAAAGGCGTGAGCTGTTTGCAAGATGGCAGGATCAGGCGGAGGACCATGAACGTACCATTGTCCAGTATAATGCAAAAATCGGGCAATTGATGCAGGAATTGAATATTGAAGAAGCAGAGTCCATCACAGATGTCCAACTGGACATGGTCATGAAAGACCGGGTTAAGAATACAGAAGAATCCCTTTACAAGCTTCAGCTGAAAAAAGAATCATTAAAGGATAGCATCCAAGCTGAAGAAAATCAGCTAAAGTACCTTGAGGAACGCTGTACCGAACTTGAAGACAAGCTGTTGGAGGAATCAAAGTTTCAAGAGCTGCAGAAAAAAGTCAGGGATAGTCATGAGTCGGAAACTCTAAAAATTCAATATGATCTTGTTCAAGAACAGTTAAGAGAACGTAAGGACAGAAACAGCGGTAAGAGTAAAAAAGGTGGATTTGTCATTATCGGTGTACTGTTTTCGGCAGTTACAGCTCTGCTGATTTGGTTCATTACAGGTTCTTTGCTGCAGGCAGGAGGAACATTAGCTGCCATACTGGCTGTATCCCTCTTTCTAATTTACTTCCGGGACAACCAAGGTGAGGACCGATACTGGAAAGAGATGAAAAACAAAGCTGAAACCCTTCAGGAGAAAATGAACGCCCAGGAAAGTAACGATAAAGGCAAGAACCTGGCTTTATTGAAAGAACAAACAGAACTAAGGGAATCTTGGAAACACTGGATCCTCAAACTGGAAAACCATCAGCATACCCTTCATAAGTTTCAGGAGGAAGAACGGAATCTAGCCCTTCAGGAAGGGGAACTTCAAAAGGAGTTTTACAGACTTGCCGGTGAATTGAGACTGCCTTCAGATATGCATTGGAAGCTGCTTGGCGAAGCTTTTGAGAAACTCAAGGAACTAGTGAGTGTTTTAAAAGAAAAGCAGCAGAGAGCAGAAATTCACCGCACCTGTCTGGAGAAAACAACAAATTATAAAAAGGAATTGGAAAATGCTCTTGAGGGGCTTCCGATTAACCATACCACAGTAGAAGAGACCTTGATCAGAATCAAAGATATCCTTGTCACAAATGAAAGGAAAAGCTTGACATATGACCAGCTGAAAAAGCAGCAGGCTGAATTGAAAACAGAGCATGAACTTATTCACGCCCAATTAGAGACAATAATGAGGGAAAAGAAAAACCTCTTTGCAGCCGCCCGTGCAGGAACAGAGGAAGAGTTCCGGCAGAAGGCTGCAATCGTGAATGAAAAAAGTTCGTTGGAGCAACAGGAGCGGATCCTTTATAACCGCCTGGGCGGAAAGTTAATTGAGGCTTTCAAAGTCTCGAAAGAAAAACATCTTGATATTAAAACAGAAAAAGCCAATCTGGAAGAATCGCTTGCTGGCATAAACGAAAACATCTATAAAGAGAATGAAAGCCTTGCAGAGACTGTCTATGAGATTTCAGTGCTGGAAGAAGGGGAATCTTATACAAGGCTTCTTTACAAATTTCATGAGCAGAAAGCTGCTTTGAATGACTTATCCAGGGAGTGGCTGAAGTATTCACTGGCTCGCGGAGCTCTGAAGAGGACCATTGAGGACTACAAAAAGGAAAAGCTCCCAAGGGTAATTCAAACAGCTGAAAGTCACTTAGAACTGCTGACGAATGGAGAATACAAAAAAATCCGAACCCAGCAGGAAGATCATTTTAGTGTTATTAGGAAAGATGGAATGGCCTTTACCCCGGATGAGCTCAGCCAGGGGACAAAAGAACAGGTGTACATTGCCTTGAGGTTTGCCTTGGTAAGTATTTTAAAGGATGTCTATTCAATGCCGGTCATCATTGACGATGGGTTTGTGAATTTTGATGAGAAGAGGACAGAAGCTGTGTTGAAACTGCTGGAAATGTTGAAAGAGGAAACCCAGGTTTTGTTGTTCACTTGTCACCCCCATATTTTGAATAAGGTAAATGGCGGGGGGATCATCCATTTAGGTGAACAACAAGCGGATTCCTTGACTGCAGCCGGAGGGTATCAGTAATTTTTAGAAGAGCAGACAAGCGAGTTGTACTTGTCTGTTTTTTGTCAGGCTTCAATTTAATCAAGCAAACTACTAGAAGTCCTTTCCTATCAATATGGGAATTGGAATATGATATACTAGCAGAAACAATAGAAATGGGAGGAGTAACAGAATGCCAGGGATTGCTCAATATGATGTCGGCTCATCAGTGGATTTATTCATGCTGATTAAACAGACAACAAAAGGAACCACAAATACAGGCAAACCATTTTTAACTTTGATCCTGCAGGATAAAAGCGGAGATATCGAAGCAAAGCTCTGGGATGCCAGTGAGCAGGACGAAAAAAATTACCAGCCGGAAACGATTGTGAGGGTTTCCGGAGATGTTCAAAGCTACAGAGGGAAGAACCAGCTTAGAATCAGGCAGATCAAACCAAGTGCCCCGGGTGACGGTTTGGAATTAAGCGATTTCCTTCAAACTGCACCTTTGAGTATTGATGAAATGACCAGCAAAATCACTCAATATATCTTTGAAATGAAAAATCCGAACATCCAGCGGATCACCCGCCACCTTATAAAAAAATATCAAAAGCCATTTCTGGAATATCCAGCCGCCACCAAAAATCATCATGAATTTGTTTCAGGATTGGCCTATCATGTTGTTTCGATGCTGGATCTCTCTAAATCCATAGCATCACTCTATCCATCCCTTGATACAGACCTTCTGTATGCGGGTGTCATCCTTCATGACTTGGGGAAAGTGTTTGAGCTGTCAGGTGCCACTTCAACGTCCTATACAGTTGAAGGAAACCTGCTGGGTCATATTTCAATTATGGTAAATGAGATCGGTAAGGCTGCTGAGGAACTCGGGATAAAAGGGGAAGAAATCATGATCCTGCAGCATCTTGTTCTCTCCCATCATGGCAAAGCAGAGTGGGGAAGCCCTAAACCCCCGATGATCAGAGAGGCTGAGATACTTCACTACATCGATAACATCGATGCAAAAATGAATATGCTGGATAAGGTGCTGGAAAAAACAAAGCCGGGAGAATACACCGAAAGAGTATTTGCCCTTGATAACCGCTCGTTCTACAAACCGACATTCCATAAGTAAAAACCTAAATGACTTTCAATCGAAAGTCATTTAGGTTTTTATTTAGGTTCTTTTTAAAAAAATAGGCTTCTTATCAGCTCAGTTATTAAAAACTCTAATTATAGTTTATAACCGGTGTGATTGTAGTGGAAGGTGTACGACCTCCTGCGGGACTAGCGGGACAGGTGAGACCCCGCAGGCGCAGCTGAGGAGGCTCACCGCCCGCCCCGCGGAGTCGTGCACCTGGAGCGGAAATCACTATTTTAAGTCATTTTTTTTATGGACAGGCATATATTTTACATTAGCAGGACAAACAGTGGAGGGGATCAAATTATGACTTTGCCAATTTGGGTGTATTTCATTGTAGCAGGTATATTCGTCAGTGCTTACATGGCCATGAAATCAGCTAAAGAAGATAGAGAAGTGGAAAATGAGTGGATCGAACAGGAAGGGGAAGTCTATATCAAACGGATGGAAGACGAAAAGGAAAGAAGAAGACAGCCATCTGCCTGATTCAGGACATAACATAAAAAAGGGAAGCACTGTTATGGTGCTTCCCTTAGTTTTTATTCTTCTGTTGTTTCAGCTGATTCATCATCAGCTGGCGCATCTTCAGAAGGAGCCGGTGTTTCGCCTTCTTCCGGCACTGCTGGTGCTTCAGGAGGATTCAAGATTTGCTCAAAGCTGTTTTCAAGATCTTCGTCCTTGATCTCCAACCCTGCGTCTTCAATAACCTCTTTCATTGCCTGCTGGATTTTTTCAGGAGTCACTTTTGATAATTTCAGTGACTTTTCAAGTTCATCTTTCATTTCATCGAACGATTTTTTCTCTTTCTTATCGGTTACCTCGATGATATGGAAACCGTACTGAGTTTTAACAGGGTCACTGACTTTGCCAGTTTCAAGCTTGTCCAAAGCCTCTGAGAACTCAGGTACAAAATTCTGTCTGCCCTCATAATCAACCCATCCTAAGCTTCCGCCGTTTTCAGCAGAACCAGGGTCATTGGAGTATTCCTTGGCTAAATCTTCAAATTTAGCACCGTCAGCAAGCTTTTGCTTAACTTCTTTAGCGGTTGCTTTATCATCTACAAGGATATGGCGCACCTCGATTTCAGGCTTCCAGTTATCGTAGTATTCTTTCAGTTCATCTTCAGATACTTCAATATCAGCAGTTGCCGCTTTTTCTTGAAGAAGCTGAAGTTTTAAATACTCACGGAAAGAATCTTCGTTAAGATTGTATTGAGACAAGAACATGTCAAACTGAGGTCCGAGCTGATCCTTCGCTTCGTTAAGCTTTTCGTCAACTTCTTCTTCAGTCACTTCATATTTATCGCCAAGAACTTTTGTAAGTACAAGTTCCTGCAGAGCTTGTTCCATTTGAGGAGTGAATTTTTCTTTCATTGATGTATAAAGTTCTTCTTTTGTTACATCTCCTGCTTTCGTCTCCACCACAACTTCACTGTTTCCACCGTTTTCGTCAGCATTGCTGCATGCAGAAAGGCCAATTACGCCAGCGGCTAAAGACATTGTCAAAATCCATTTCTTCATAGGTCTAACATCTCCTAATTGTTTATATTGTCAATAAGGTTTGTCTAAAAACTACAAATCATACTATATCATAAACTCTACAGGAAAATAAACATTTTAATGGAGTGATTTCTAAAAAATGGGCGTATATAACACCCACATTAGTTCTTTATACATAAGATAATCTTGACTAGAGAAAAGGAGGTAATAAACATGGGCTACGGATATCAATCAGGATTTGCACTGATCGTGGTGCTGTTCATTTTACTAATTATCGTAGGTGCAGCCTACATTTGCTAAGTTTTTCTTAGGAACCATGTAATACGCCTAAACAAAAAAACATGATTTGAATAGGATAAAGTAGCGCTTCTAAAGGAGGTGGAAAGTTATGGGTGGCTCATACGGATATGGCGGAGGATTCGCGTTGATCGTAGTATTGTTCATCTTGTTAATCATCGTAGGTGCGGCTTGGCTATAATTTAACCTCAGGCAGCATAAGGCAGTAACTGCCTTATGCGCCAATTAAGAAAGGAGGAAGCGTGTATGTCTGGTGGATACGGTTATGGTGGAGGATTCGCTTTAGTCGTTGTATTGTTTATTTTGTTGATTATCATCGGTGCTGCTTGGATTTAAACCCAAGCGCATAAAATAGATGCAGGAAACGGACTGCTCCCGGAGCAGTCCGTTTTTGTATTGTTTGGTGTCTAAAAAGAATTTAAAGTACTTGGGGTTCTATAGGACATGAAGGAGTGAAACAGCAGGGGAAAGTGTATATAGAGAGGTTCTACAAGGAAATGGAGGAGCAAAAAGCCGGCTCCACTTCCAACGCTGTCCAGCTGCAGCGCCTAGGGGCTCGAGTCGCTTCACAAAAAATAGAGGAAGCCCGAGTGCAGGCTTCCTCTATTTTTCGCTCCAGCGCTTGTCGCCCCTGAGCAAGGCGCTTCCGCTTTTCGCTGTCCAGCTCCAGGCGCTAGACCCTCGAGTCGCTTCGCAAAAAAGGAAGGAAGCCAAAGTGCAGGCTTCCTTCCTTTTTCACTCCAGCGCTTGTCGGGTCTGACGAGCGCCTTCCGCTTTTCGCTGTCCAGTTCCGCCGGCTAGCTCCTCGTGTCGCTAGACAAAAAACAGCAGAGGTTAAAGTTCCAACCTCCACTGTTTTTTGCACTAGCGCATGTCGGAGCTGAAAGAGCCGGCTCCACTTCTAACGCTGTCCAGCTGCAGCGCCTAGGGCCTCGAGTCGCTTCACAAAAAATAGAGGAAGCCCGAGTGCAGGCTTCCTCTATTTTTCGCTCCAGCGCTTGTCGCCCCTGAGCAAGGCGCTTCCGCTTTTCTTTTAAGCATACAATATTTCTATGTATGATGAGATCAATAGTATGGTTATGAGTATGTTGATGGTTCTGAAGACTTTTGGCTGTCTTTCTTCAGGTATTTCTTTTTGCAGACAAAGTGCGTTTGTCATTTGGTTTATAAAATAAAGGATAAATACTGAAAAAATGATAAAAATGGAGATCATTTTATCCCCTCCCTATATCTCCTATATGCTATACGATACCAAAATATCCTTGGAATTGGTAGAATGAAGTTCCGGAAATGAAGAAGAGGCATTTATAGATAGAAGTTACAGCGGGGAGAATCACCATACCGGGTGGATTGCTCAACACTGAAAATCTATATAGTGCCTCTTTGAAGGTTCAAAATTTCGTATCCGTCTTCGTTTTCTTCAATCATCGCATCTCTTGGAGAATAGAGCAAACATTTAGCATACAGAAAATCAATTGTACAGATGCCTGTATGGTACGCCGTCAGGATGGTGAAATAATGAGAATAGTGCGGCATAAGGACACATCCTGCAAGGAGCACTGTGTTAATTGTAAAGAATGGAAACACAAGCGCCAGTACAAACCTATTTTTGGAAATAGGTTCACCCACCCGAAACGATACAATCGGGATACAGAAAAGTTGCCGTGTTACTTTATATTTTATTTTATTTATATAGGACAGGATAGGTACAACATGCAATACCTTATGCAATGGATAAATCATCAGCATCCCTGCCAGGAACAGATAAAAATGAGTGTCATAAAGATCTTCTGAAAGTATGAGATTGACAGGTACATAAATAATGGTGAACACCATCATCATCACAATAAAAGATAGTAACATGACACGGCTGTGGCCGAATTGTTTTTCTAGATTGATAGTTTTCCAGCAATGCATAAAAAATCGCCTCCATCAGACGACAAGATTGATTTTGATCTTTCGCTTTCATACTTTACGATGTCTGAGGAAAAAAATCAATAGCAAAATTAACATTAATTTGTAAAAAAATAATTCAAATAATTTTTTCATTATGCCACCGTTTAATAGAGGCTTTTGAATCAGGCAGATAGCAAGTTTTCAATGCATTTGGTATGATTTAACTAACAGTCTAAAAACAATGCCCAATAAGGTATTTACTAATACTGCTGCAAAGTTAAATCTGTCATCTGCAGTAATTTAAGGGATAGAAAAAAAGAAGGTGCAATGCATGAATATGTTAGTGAAGAGAATCGAGAAATTGGAGTTCCAGCAAAAGCTGCTGATGGAAATGATACCTGCAAAGGGGTATGAATTTTACAGGCTGGTTATCCGAAAGGGGCTGGCTGAAGGGGACGTTACTGATTTCTTTGAATTGTGTGAAAAACTGAACAAGCATTCACAAGAACAAAAAGCGGAAGGGTTCGTATTTTTTGCTCCGCTTTTTAAGGAGTTTACTGAGAAACTGGATTCGCGATTGTCCCCGGCAGAAGTGATAGAAGCTTGTTTGGCTCAAAGGCTATATCCGTTTTTAATGGAACAGCTCAAGCGTAACCTGTAATTAAGCTTCATCTTCAGAAACTTTTTGAAGTTTTCCATCCTCTTCAGTAAACTCGACTTCGATATTATGGAAGGACTTTTCGAAGATCTCCATAAAGTCATTTCCATAAATATTTTTAACAACAGCCATCATTTCAATCATATCCGGGAAACGGCCGTAGAGCTCTCTTAAAGGTGTGACACCTTGAAAGATTGAATGGTTTTCCGGTTTATAATTCCTCATTAATTC
Organism: Bacillus salacetis; assembly: GCF_049177075.1. Taxonomy (GTDB): domain Bacteria; phylum Bacillota; class Bacilli; order Bacillales; family Bacillaceae_B; genus Rossellomorea; species Rossellomorea salacetis_A. Next base: position 1,152,404 of record NZ_CP185377.1, read on the forward strand.
AAGTAAAACGCTTTCACCTTTTTCAGTGAGTTGGATATAGGTGTTGCGTTTATCGTTTTCCCTCTTAGAAAATTGAAGCAATTCTCTTTCCTCTAATTTCTTTGAGAAGTTGAAGGCAGTAGATACATGCATGACCCCGAATTTGGCTACATCTGATATGGATGCCCCTTTAAGATGATAGGAGATCCATAAAATATGGTGTTCATTTATATTAAGGTCATAGGGTTTAATCCATTGCTGCCAATCTTTTTCAATTGCTTTCCATAAGGCTTTGCTCAGCTGTGCCATCCTTTGGCTGAACAGCATCGCTTCCTTCATAGAAAATTCTCTTTCTTCCATCCCGATTCACCCGCTTTGCAAAAGTTGATTAATTTACCGTGTCTAGTTTCATTTCAACTAATCTTTCAGTCTTGTAACTCTCTCTCTTTTATTATGCCAATAAAATAAAAATTAATAAAGGTTTAAATTTACAAAATTTTTTGAAAGGAGGATTTTTTATTAAAATAATGAGTATTTAACTTACGAAAGTATTAAAAAAGGCCCGGCCGATAAATCCTGCCGCACCTTTTTAAAATTATTGTTTACTTACTTTCCGTTCCATGTTTTCTGCTAATTGTTCTATGGCGCTGATATCATCCTTGATATGCTGGATGTTAGGTTCAGTGCTGCCTTGCCAAGCCTGAATGGAGTTTTGCATGTCATCTTTAAGATGGGTGATGGTTTCTTTCCCTTCTGTTGAAAGACGGGAAACAGCGTCTTTGACTTCCACTGCATTTGTTTTGATTTCTGTAAAGACAGCTTTCCATTCATCTTTATTCTTTTTAATTTGCCCTTTCAGATCTTTGCCGGACTGAGGAGCGGAAAGGAGGGCTGCCACTGTCCCGATTGCGCTTCCTGCCAGTATTCCAAACGTAATGGATTTGATTTTCAAATATATCTCCCCCAAATCAATACTATGTTTTTACTTCGACATTTATCCTGTATATCCTTTTTACCCTTTTAGGCAAAACACTAATCAACTTTTCTCATAACGTTGTTAAATGGGCATAAACATTAATAAAGGGTTGTTTGACCAAGGCTTGTTTCGTAAATGTTTTGCTTCTATATTATCGCTCGTCTGCATTCTGGAAGTATAGGACGTTACCTGATCCAGATTCGGAATAATCCATATCCAGCAAGCAATAATCAATGCGAGATCAGCCTGAATAAGGAAGGGGTGGAGGATGTGGATGGAATCATATTTGGATTTTTCGCGCTGAGTGCGATATTGTTTTTTGGAATGATCCACTATTTTATGGCTACCCAAAAGCCTGGAATGTACCCGCCAAAAAATATACTGAAGAGAAGAGCCGGGGTATTGGGAACAGGAGGCGTAGTGGCCTTGCTGCTTGGTATACTTTTATGGTTTGCCGTTAAGTGACGCAAATAAGGGACCTTTGACAGGTTTCCTATAAGACAGTTAAAGACATTTTAGCAAACGAAAAAGGAACCTTGGCCAGGTTCCTTTTTCGTTAATTATTATGAAGATATAGTTTGAGCGAAACTTGTTCGCTTGAGTATCGATGTAACAAGTGGATAAACGACAAACATTGCACCCGCATTGACTAGTGTAGCAGGCAATACAACAGCTGCAAACAGTCCAAGAAATGCTCCTGGAAGGCCTACGATCAAGTAAGCGGAAGTCAGGAAGAATACTCCTGAAATGATAGTTCCGACTGCAGTCAGTGCGACTGTCCCTGCAAGTGATGTTGAATATTTCTTAATTCCCAAAACCATCAGATAAAAAACAAAAGCAGTAAGGGGCTTGTCGATCAGGTTCGGAACAAATCCGCCTGGGAACTGGGTTGTCAGTCCAGAAATAATTCCTGTTGTGATTCCAAGCAATAATACATTCTTTTTATCCGGGAATAACAAAATCCCAAGAAACATCATTGTCAGCATCATGTCCGGCTTCATTCCAAGGAAAACCCCCGGGATGACGGCATGCAGTACGGCTCCTATCCCCACTAATAGTGATAGTGCCACCAAAGTCTTTGTATTCATTTCTCATCTCTCCTCATCTGATCTTTTCTCAACTTTGCTTCTCCCGCCGTGCACTATTGCCGGCAGCGAAAAGTTAAAAACAGTATATCATATGGTAAAAGGTTTTAACAGGTGCAAGTTTACAATTTTTGAAATTTAACGGGGGAAAGCTGGTGGATCGATATTGATTCAGGGAAAGCACCAAATTTCGAGGTTGACGCAGAAAAAATGGTCAAATATCTCACGATCATGAATCAACCCAAAACAAAAACTCCCCATTGAGGAGGAGTTTTCATTCTCTTGTGTAATAGTAAGAGTATGTTTATTTAAAGATGCTTGCTGATCCCTTGGGCAATTTCTTTTAACTCTTCAGGGCTGTATTGATCGGTATGTGTTTTCCATACAGCTCCGAATCCATCACCTTGTCCATAACGGGGGATGATGTGAAGGTGGAAATGGAAGACCGACTGGCCGGCATCTTCACCGTTATTGTTCAGCAAGTTCAGGCCGATTGGATTATATTCCGCTTTGATTGCATTCGTTATTTTTGGTACAGCTGCAAAGACTTTGGATGCAATGTCTTCTGTAAGCTCATACACGTTTTCTTTATGTACTTTTGGAATCACCAGTGTATGCCCTTTGGTTACCTGGCTGATATCAAGGAAAGCAAGAACATGTTCATCCTCATAAACTTTTGAGGAAGGGATTTCGCCATCGATTATCTTGCAAAAGATACAGTCACTCATAATATCCCGCCTTTCAATGTTTTTTTGATTTTATCATAAGAAGTGAAATTATGGAAAGTACAAAGAAGGGGCCGGCAAGAAGGTAATATCAGCATCACCCTCTGCCAGCCCCATTTGAAGGGGGAATACATTAAAGGTTCATTTGTGGAACGTCTGAATACTCTGCGATAAACACCTCATTTTGCATTATTTTGCAAGATCAGTGATTAATCGAAAATTGGGTTGACTGACTCTGGTTCAAAGCGACCATCCCCTTATCTTATAGCTTTTTATGCTTTAAGAGTTCAATGATAGTCCGTGTTCTTTGATAAACACCTCATTTTTAAAGTTTTTTAAAAATTATGGTGTGAGTTCAGGCCAAAACTATCCATGACGACCATCCCCTTATTAATGATGGAAGCAAACGTATAATTCGGATACCGGTCTTTAACAACCACCCCGTTTTAAGTTTTGCTGTCCCCTTCCTCCATTATGATGGACATTTTTGAAGTTTATAATACAGGAAAAACATGGAATATTTCTGCGGAGGATTTCAGAAATAGCTTGAAGAGACTCGCTTTGCTAAAATAAAACCAACAACAGAGAGAAAGGACGTTGCTTGTGTCACTATTGGATATTCAGCATTTGGTTGGAGGATATACACGGAAACCTGTCCTGAAAGATATATCTTTCAGCATAAATTCGAATGAAATCGTTGGTCTGATCGGGTTGAATGGAGCCGGTAAGAGTACGACAATCAAACATATTATCGGACTGATGGAGCCAAAGCAGGGGGATATTAAAATCAATGGGCTTCAATTGAAAAGTGATACTGATGAATACCGGAAACAGTTTGCTTACATACCTGAAACCCCCATTCTCTATGATGAATTGACCTTAGAAGAACACATGAGGCTAACTGCCATGGCTTACGGGGTAACCGAAGCAGAGTATAAAAAGAGGGCAGAGGGCCTATTAAAGGAATTCAGGATGGAAAAAAGACTGGGATGGTTTCCTTCCCATTTTTCAAAAGGGATGAAACAAAAAGTCATGATCATGTGTGCTTTCTTAGTGGAACCAAGTCTTTATATCATTGACGAACCTTTTGTAGGGCTTGATCCCCTCGCGATTCAATCCTTATTGAACTGGATGGAAGAAATGAAAAAGAATGGGGCGGGAATTTTGATGTCCACCCATATCCTCGCGACTGCTGAAAGGTATTGTGATTCTTTTATCATCCTTCATGAGGGACAAATAAGAGCTAAAGGAACTCTTCAAGAACTTCAGAAAGAATTCTCGATGCCTGGTGCAACGCTGGATGACATCTATATTGAGCTGACAAAGGAAGAAACTGGGCAATGAGGAATATCGATGAAATATGGAAGACGAGAGTAGTCGAATATAATGCTGAGTTGAGGAAGTATCTCCGGTACATGTTTAATGACCACCTTCTGTTTGTCCTGATTTTTGCCTTGGGGGGCGGGGCGTTCACTTATAATCAGTGGGTAAGCACTCTTGACAGTTCTTTCCCTGCCCCCTTCATCATGGCGGTCATCCTTGGATTGATCCTGTCGTGGAGTCCTGTTTATACATTCTTGCGGGAAGCGGATGCCGTCTTCCTGCTTCCGCTGGAAAGCCGTATGAAAGGATTCTTCCAGAAGGGGATATGGGTGAGCTTTTTATCTCAATCCTATATTCTGCTGCTGGTTCTCGCGGCAATGATGCCGATGTATGTAAAGGTCACGGACCGCGGGTTTCAATCCTTCTTTGTCATTCTGGTCATTTTACTGGCTTTGAAGGTATGGAACCTCTATGTAAGATGGTATACCTTGAAAAATCAGGAGCGGGAAGCGCACTTTGTGGATTACTTTATCCGATTTGCCTTAAATGCCGTTTTCTTATATATGGTGCTTAGTGAAGCGTCCATGGTCCTGGTTGGTGCCGTTGCCCTTATTCTCATAGGATACCTTATTTACTTTCAGTTTTCAGTGAAAGGCAAGAGCCTGAAATGGGATGTGCTGATTACCTTGGAGGAGCAGAGGATGCTCCTGTTTTACAGATTGGCCAATATGTTTACGGATGTCCCTAAGCTGAAAGGGAAAGTCCATCGACGGAAATGGCTCGATGCATTTTTAAATAGTATGAAATATGACCAAAAGCAAACATATAAATTTTTGTATGTACGCTCACTGCTGCGGACGAGTGAGTACTACGGGCTGTATATCCGTCTGTCATTGATATCAATGGCGATCCTCTTCTTTAGTGATTCACTGTGGATCTGTACCCTGACCGGACTGCTGTTCATGTACTTGACGGGCTTTCAATTGATCCCTATGTATAAGCGCTTCGATTATAAAATTTGGGTTTCATTATACCCTGTTGCAGAAAGTGTTAAGAAGCAGTCTTTCCAGCAGGTGGTTCAGTGGTCGTTGATTGTTCAGGCTGTATTGTTCTCTCTGGCACTCGCTTTGAGCGGACAGTTCCTGGGAGCAGGGATCCAGCTGGCAGCCGGGCTCTTATTTGCCTTTGCTTTTTCACAATTTTATCTCATTCAAAGGCTGAAGAAATTTGAATACTGAGTGAAACCAGACGCCCCTTCAATCGTATTATGAGGTAAGTGTTGGCGGAAACGGATTTTTGCCATCACACCGCAGGCTGCAATGATTAATAGAACGGCCTAATAAAAAGGACAGGTGGTTGTCATGAACAGCTTTGAATCCCATGCCCTGAACGAGATGGAAATGTGGAAGAGAAAGCGGCTGAAAAGAGCAGGAATACTGAATCGTACAGCCAAAAAAGCACAAATCAAATTCAATTCTGTCATTCCTGAAAAAGTGCACAAAATGGTTACCGACAGTATCAGGAATATGGTCAAGGTAACTTTGGCCGGATCAGGCTTTACATCCAGCAATAAGGTCAGGGTCCCGGAAACATTGGAAGATAAAGAGCAGTATATGAAGGAAAGGCTGTCTTTTTATAGAAAAGCAGCGGCGCTGGAAGGAGCAGGAACAGGTGCAGGCGGAATCTTCCTGGGTATGGCTGACTTTCCGCTGCTTCTTTCAATCAAAATGAAATATTTATATGAAACAGCCCAAGTACATGGGCTGGATCCGAAGGCTTATGAAGAAAGGCTGTTCATGTTATATGTGTTTCAGCTTGCATTTTCAAGCGATGATCACAGGCGTGAGGTATTCAACATTATCGATCGTTGGGATGAATTCAAGCAAAAACTCGTTGATCTGGACTGGAAGGTATTTCAGCAGGAGTATCGCGATTATATTGACTTTGTAAAAATGCTTCAACTCATACCGGGAATTGGTGCAGTAGTAGGGGCATATGCCAACTATGGCCTTCTTGAAGAGCTTGGAGAAGCAGCAGTATATGCTTATCGAAGAAGGCATTTTAGTTCTAAAAGTTAATTGGAAAAATAAAGAAGCCGGTACAACGTGTACCGGTTTCTTTCTATTCAGCATAAGTTATGGCTGCTTTGGCCATGACTTTTGCAGCTGTAAGCATTGCTTTCTCGTTGAAATCGAATCTTGGGTGATGGTGGGGATAAGGGCGGTCGACGCCTTCAGGCTGCGCACCTGTAAAGAAAAACGTACCCGGGACCTTTTGCAGATAGTAGGCAAAATCTTCTCCGCCCATTTGCATTTCACACTCTTCAATACTGTTGACTCCTTTTACCCCTTCTGCTGACTTGATAAGATGTTCAGTTTCCTGTTCATGATTGACTACAGCCGGATAGCCTTTTTCATAGTTGAAGGTATATGTGCAGTCAGCTGAAATACAAGTGCCCTGAATGATTCTTTCCATTTCGCTGATAATGAAATCTCTCGTATCTTCGCTAAAAGTTCTGACGGTACCAATCAATTTCGCAGTATCGGCAATGACGTTAAAGGCATTTTCTGCTGTAAATGATCCAACTGTAACGACGGCAGGTTCTATGGGATTGACTCTCCGGCTGACGATTTGTTGAAGTGTACCGACTAATTGAGAAGCAGCAACTATGGAATCTTTGGTCTTGTGAGGCTGCGCTCCATGTCCTCCGGCACCTTGGATGTTGATTTCAAAACGGTCGGCAGCTGCCATTATGGGCCCTGTCCGGTATTGAATTTTCCCCAGCGGTTCTGTTGCCCATAAGTGGGTTCCGAATACGGCATCCACCCCGTCCAGGCAGCCTGCTTCCACCATTGATTTTGCTCCCCCGGGGGCATATTCTTCGGCATGCTGATGGATGAACACAAATGTTCCCGGGAGTTCTGCCTTCTGCTCATTCATTGCTTTAGCAAGTACAAGGAGTGCAGCTGTATGGCCGTCATGGCCGCAGGCGTGCATGACTCCATCCACGGTTGACCTGTAGGGAACGTCCTTTTCATCGTGGATCGGCAGTGCATCGAAGTCAGCCCTCAAAGCAATCGTTTTTCCCGGCCTGCCTCCCTGGATTTTCGCAATGACTCCGTTTCCGCCGACTCCCGGAGTCACCTCAATATCAAGCTTGCGGTAGTAATCCACGATATATTTTGCTGTCTTAACCTCTTTGAAAGAAACTTCAGGATGTTGATGGAGATACCTGCGGATTTCAACCATTTCTCCCCAGCTCTTTTCCAGTCTGTCAAACAATGTATCAAGCATTCTCTTTCCTCCCCTTCAACCTATGTATATTTTAAATATATAAAAGAAAATTAAGAATATTATATCATTATATTTATAAGAATGGTTGATGGGATTTCTGTAGAGAAAGCAGTTAAATTATGATAAAACAATGAAGGGAGGTGAGAACATGTCTAAAAGCAAATTAACTTGGGGCTGGATTTCATTTGCTTCATTCATCATCGTTATGGTACTTGTCGTAACAGATTACATAAATTGGTTCGATCGGCCGATGTATTCCTTGATTAAAAACATCCCGATATTAGAGTACTTCGCTATTTTGGGTTCAGAGTTATTTATTGGATCCGTCAGCATCCTTCTGATCCTTTGGCTGGCTTTGAAGGAAAAGAATTTTACCGGCATCATTTTTACTGTACTGGCAATCGGCGGAGGAAATTACATTAATAAGTTTCTAAAAACTATGGTAGAGAGAGAAAGGCCTGAAGCGCTGCATGGCGAAGATGGATTCAGTTTTCCAAGCGGACATGCGATGGTTGGACTGATTTTTATGCTTGTATTGGCATTCATTGTTTCAAAATATTTCACTTCTGCCAAGCAGAAGTTGACTGTATACGCAGCTGCCATTGTATTGGGGATATTGACAGGTCTTAGCAGGATTCCAGATGCAGCTCATTATCCTTCAGATGTCTTGGCTGGTTTTCTGATAGGGTTTTCTTATTATGTACTCTGTGAGCTTGTTTATTTGAAATTAATAACCAGAAAATAGAAAGAGCTGAATCGCAAGAGGATGTTAAACACCTCTTGGATTCAGCTTTTTTAGATTAAGAACATAGCGGTGATTGTAGTCACAATCAATCCGATGATGACGGGCAGAAGGTTTCGCCTTGCCAGCTCGAAAGGGTCAACATTACAAATGGCAGCTGCAGGAATAAGTGCCCAAGGTACCAGGGTGCCGCCGCCGACCCAAATGGCTGAAATCTGGCCAAGAGCTGTTAATGTTGAAGCACCTGTACCGATACTATCCGAGAATAGAAGGGCAACTGAACCGGCAAGTGATATTCCGGAAAATCCCGAACCATCCAGTCCTGTGATTGCCCCTACTGTTGTCAGCGTGACAGCACCAACCGCTTTGGAAAGTGGAACTACCGCCGCAAGAGCTCCGCCAAGGTCGTTTACAATCCCCGAAGAACCTTCCGGTAAAAACCCATCACCGATGATGGCAGTGAAGCCTGAATCCCCAAGGTAAAAAAACGCAGCAATGGGAATGACGGGGCCGAATACTTTAAAACCAAACTGAAAACCATCAATGATGAAGCTTGTTGTTTGTTCAAGTCCTTTTGCTTTATAACCGGCGAGAGAGATGATGAGCAGGATGAAAATGGATGTACCGCCGATAAGTGCTGTGGCATCTCCTCCCTGCAAGTCAAACAAGAACATGGCCAAGATATTCAGTGCAAAGAGGAACGGAATCATGAGGGCAAAAAACTTTTTAGCAGAGCTGCTCAATAACTCCGGTCCTTCCTCCTTGGCTGTCTCTTGCAATTCTGAGTCTTTAACAGTCAGCAATCCTTTCTTCATATCCCTTTTTAGAAATAGGAATGCTGTCACTGTAGTTACGATCCCCATTACAGCTACAAGGGGGATGCTGGCCTGTATAACCTGTGAAACATCGAGCCCTGCAGCATCTGAAGTAAGCTTGGGAGCGGCCTGAATGACAAAGTCGCCGGAAAGGGCAATCCCATGGCCGAACAGGTTCATGGCCATTGCAATTCCAAGAGCAGGCAAGCCGACACGGAGTGCAACCGGAACAAGCACTGCTCCCAGGAGTGCTACAGCAGGCGAAGGCCAGAAAAACCATGAAATCAGCATCATCACGATCCCGATGGTCCAGTAAGCGAGGGCGGGGGTTTTAATCAGTTTGGCGAAAGGGCTGATCATGACATCGTTAATGCCGGTTTTAGTAAGGCTTTTACTCATCCCGACGATGATTGAAATTACCAGAATAGTAGACAAAAGCTCAGTTATAGCAAAGATGAAGCTGTTAAAGACACTGCTCACAGAGCTCGTCAGCGAACCTTTCGCCAGCAGGGCAATAAGAAAAATCCCGGCAATACAGACGATGGTCGTATCTTTTCTGAACACCATGAAAATGATAATTAATCCGATAAAAACTAAATACAGCCAGTGTAATGCAGTCAATTCCACCAGCATATGAATTCCCCCTCACCTGATGATAAACTTTAAAAAGGGCATCAGCCTTTTTTTACAGAATATTCATGTTGATACCGTTGGTGAGAGAGTTCCAAGTGAAAATTTCCGCCCTGGGACGGAGTTGAAATCATGCCGATGCTCCTCTGAAGAAGAAAGAAATCCTTGTAGACTGTAATTAACCCGAAATTTTCTATCCCTGGGAAACTTAAGAATACAGCGAAATAATAAAAGGATTATGGGGTTGTTCATCGAAATGAAAAAAGAATGGTAAAAGGCGGTGTAGAAAGTGAAAAGTTCTGGCGGTAAACAATGGTTTTTCGCAGCGATACTTTTAATGTCAGGTATAGTATTGCTTCTAATCAATATTGGTGTCATTTCCTTGGAAATAAAACAGATATTTGTCATATTCATCCCTTTTCTAATCCTGATACAGGGATTGAAGTGGATGTATACAAGTATTAAATGGAGAAGAATGATTAAATTCACATTTGGATTATTTTTGTTTATATATGGTGGACTGCTCATACTCAATTTCTTTGATGTCGTTTCTTTCACCTATGGTGACTGGTGGAGGCTGTGGCCGGTCAGCTTGATTGGTTTTGCTTTTATGGTCATATGGAAAAAAAGCCAGATCAGAGTGACTTTGTCGAGTGATTATCCTTTCGATGAAGAGAAAGCGGTACAGAAGGAAACTCATGAAGGCGGAAAAACAAAAGTCAAAATAAACCGTGGATATATCATAGGGGATGTGAAATTTAATCAGCCCAATTGGCCGCTTGAATCAATGAGGCTTTATAACATGATTGGAGATTACTATTTTGATATAAGCAAAGCGTATATTCCTGAGGGAGAAACCCCCATCCATATTAAAGGGTGGATAGGAGACGTGAAGATGCTGATTCCCGAAGATATCCCGGTAGATATAAGTGTAGAAGGAAGCATCGGTGACATTAAGATCTTCGGCCAGAAATCTTCAGATATCAAGCCTAGCTTAAGCTATCGGTCCCCGGGATATGAAGAAGCGGAGAAAAAGTTGAAAATCATAATAGAATTTACCATAGGTTCTGTTCGAATCAATAAGGTTTAATGAGGTGTTTCCATTGAATAAATCATCTAATATACGATTCTGGTTCTTCAAGGGTTTTTTCATGATGGGATTAATGGGAACATTATTCTTTTTCCTGATCATTCAATTATATATCCTGGTCGCAGAAGCCCCGCATATTACACTGGCTGGTTCCCTATATCTCACTCTTCTTGTTTTTATTATATTTTTACTGCTGAGCATTTATTTTGGTTTCCGGACAGGCTATTTGTTTAAAGGTAGGCTTGATGATATCTCCACCTTTGTTTCCGTCCTTCGGAGCGGGAGATTCTCCGCCAGGGTGGATGACGGTAAACAGGATGAGATTGGAATTTTGACAGATGAATTAAACCAGCTGGCTGTTTATATTCAAGAGCAGGTTAAGTCGTTGCAAAGATTGGCCGATGAGAAATCGGAATTGGCCGATCAGGCTCACCAGGCTGCTGTAATGGAAGAGAGGCATAGGCTGGCCAGGGACCTGCACGACTCTGTCAGTCAGCAGCTGTTTGCCCTTAACATGTTGTCTTCCGCTGCAGTACGTACTGTTCAAAAAAAGCCTGCAGATGCAGAACCGATATTGAAACAGGTGGCGGAAATTGCTTCCAAAGCCCAAGGAGAAATGAGAGCGCTGCTGCTTCATTTAAGACCGATAGATTTGAAGGGTGAAAGCCTCGCTCAAGGATTAAAGAAGCTTATCCAGGAGTTGAAAGAAAAAACGCCGATTGAAATAACAGCCGAGTTCGACCACCTGGACGGTTTGACTAAGGGTGCCGAGGCACATCTATTCCGGATTGTCCAGGAGGGAATCTCCAACATCCTAAGGCATGCCGAAGCCTCGCAGATTAAAATTTCCACTAAAAGAATCGATTCAAGCCTGAACTTATACATCAGTGACAATGGAAAAGGCTTCAGTGTCAACCAGCAAAAAATGACCTCCTATGGGCTGCAGACGATGAGGGAACGCTGTGAGGAAATCGGCGGCATCTTTCAAATCCGGTCCAAGGAAAACGAAGGAACATATATTAATATACGGATTCCATTAAGGGAAGAGGGGGAGAACAGTGATGGATAAAATCAAAGTGATGATTGTGGATGATCATGAAATGGTCAGGCTCGGAATGAAGACATACCTGCTTACCGAGGAGAGAATCGAATTTCTCGGAGAAGCATCCAGCGGGAATGAGGCAGCGAAACTCGCCAAGCTTTACGAGCCTCAGATCATCTTGATGGATTTATTAATGGAGAACGGAAATGGAATCGACGCAACAAAGGAAATCCTTACATTCCTGCCTGACTGCAAAATTATTATCCTGACAAGCTATTATGATGATGAAAAAGTGTTTCCCGCAATAGAGGCAGGTGCCCACAGCTATCTCTTAAAAACAGCAAGCGCCGATGAAGTGATATCGGCTGTCTATAAAGCGGCAAAGGGGGAAAGCGTAATTGCCCCAAAAGTAGCCGATAAGATGATGAACAGGTTCCGTCCTCAGGAAAGGAAGCTGCATGAGGAATTGACCGCCAGGGAACTGGAGGTCTTGAAATGCCTCGGAGAAGGAATGACAAACCAGGAAATATCCGATGAATTGTTTATAGGTGTCAAAACAACCAAAACCCACGTAAGCAACATCCTCAGCAAATTGGGCGTTGCCGACCGTACCCAGGCTGCCATTTATGCCAATAGAAATGGAATATTGCTGAAGAGTCCAGGGAAATGAAGCGGCAAGGCTGTTTTAGCAAAATTCCTTTTAGAACGCCGGATTATAGAGCGGCCAAAGCCGTGTAGTAGGGTGAAAAAGAAGTAAACGCCGGATTATAGACCGTGCCAAGCCGAGTAGTAGGGTGATTAAGAGGTAAACGCCGGATTATAGAGTCGTCCGAAGCCGAGTAGTAGGGTGAATAAAGGAGAAACACCGGAATATAGAGCGGTCCAAAGCCGAGTAGTAGGGTGAATAAAGGAGAAACACTGGATTACAGAGTGGCCCAAGCCGTGTAATAGGGTGATTAAGCAAGAACACCGGAAGAAAAAACGGTTTAATCCAAAAAAATAGTGTGAGTTAAAAGAAAGACTGGATAGTTGTTAAGAACCACAGTGGTGTATTAATATACATTTGTTGATTGGAGCGGAAGCTGTGCGACCTCCGGCGGGACTAGCGGGACAGGTGAGACCCCGCAGGCGCAGCCGAGGACGCTCACCGCCCGCCCCGCGGAGTCGTACAGCTGTAGCGGAGATCTACTCCCCTTTTTAACTCTCCTATTATCGAATTGAGCCACAAGGAAACAATTTTGTGTCCATAAAAAAACAAAAGGCCGGTCCGCAGTTGAAAGCGGAACGGCCTTTTGGTTATTCTTCGTCGTCAGCTATGCTGTACTTCGTTACGAAGGAAGGACGGGGGAACAAGTTTCTTTGAGCATCCACGCCATCCTCAGTACCTCTTTTTTCATGAGCTTTTGCATACTGCTGGGAATCCTGCCATTGCTTGAAGGCATGCTCATCTTCCCATTGGGTGAGGATAGAATAAGTATCCGTGTCGATTGGACGGAGAACCCTGATAGCTATGAACCCGTCGACCTGTTCAATCAGCCCAGCACGGTTCTTGAATCGGTATTCAAAGATGGGGCGGCCTTCATCAGAAACAGGGATATTGTTGATGACAACAAATCCATGCCTTTTGAGGTCACCTGTAGAGTCGATGACTTCATATCTTCTTGGTTCCTGAAAGACCGATTTTCCTTTAGTTTCATGGACGAGAACGGAAGTATCGGCATTATCCATCAGGATGATTGTTTGATCGGAATGTTTGTCTTCCAATGTTTTTAAAAATTCATGTGTTCCGCTTGTCATATAAACATACATTTCGTTTCACTCCTGCCACTACAGATTATTTTTATTTTTCCCTTTGCCGCAACAGGTAAACTCCCGGATGCGGGTAAAACATATGTATTTTATCTTATATGATATCGCTTTCAAAGGAAGCCCGCAAATCCAGTGATTCAATTTTGAACATTCCGCCATAATAAAATCGGCAAATTTATGACATTTACAGCCCTTAACTATACTTTTATAGTGGAAAAGTCTATAGTGAAAACGGGATATATGAACGGATAGGTTAATATAACTGCTTCATTTTTTATTCTTGAGCCATAATATAATACAATGGGATACATAGAGGAATCAGAAGGGTGGACATATAAATATGAAAAAGATGAACGACACATTTTTAAAAGCTGCCAGAGGTGAGAAGACGGATTATACACCAGTTTGGTATATGAGACAGGCCGGGCGTTCACAGCCTGAATACAGGGAATTGAAAGAGAAGTACTCACTGTTTGAAATTACGCACCAGCCGGAAATTTGTGCTTACGTGACTCGTTTGCCGGTTGAACAATATGATGTGGATGCAGCCATTCTCTATAAAGACATCATGTCACCTCTGCCTTCAATTGGGGTGGATGTGGATATCAAAACAGGAATCGGTCCAGTTATTGATAATCCGATCCAATCACTTGCGGATGTAGAGAAACTTGGGGAAATTGACCCGGAAAGTGATGTACCTTATGTATTGGACACGATCAAGCTGTTGACTCAAGAGCAGCTTTCCGTACCGTTAATCGGATTTGCGGGTGCCCCTTTTACATTGGCAAGCTATATGATAGAGGGCGGTCCTTCGAAAAACTATAATAAGACAAAAGCCTTTATGTACGCGGAACCGAAAGCATGGTTCACGTTGATGGACAAGCTGGCTGATATGACGATTACATATGGCCGCTCTCAGATCAAAGCAGGTGCTTCGGCATTTCAAATCTTTGATTCGTGGGTAGGTGCATTGAATGTACAGGATTACAGGACCTTCATCAAACCGACGATGGAAAAGATTTTCACTGAATTGAAGAAAGAGAATGTGCCTTTGATCATGTTTGGTGTCGGCGCAAGTCATCTTTCCATGGAATGGCATGACCTTCCGATTGATGTGGTGGGCCTTGACTGGAGGCTGCCGATTCAGGAAGCACGCTCTAATGGAATTACTAAGACGGTCATGGGTAACTTAGATCCGGCAATTCTGCTTGCTCCATGGGAAGTCATCGAGGAAAAAGCAAAAGCAATCATTGACCAGGGCATCGAGAATCCAGGCCATATTTTTAATCTCGGCCATGGGGTATTCCCATCAGTAAAGCCAGAAACACTGAAAAGGCTGACGGCTTTTGTTCATGAATACAGTTCCGGGAAACTGAGAGGATAACATTTTATATACAACACGAACTTATATATTGAGGTGAATGATTAAATGGCAAAGAAGAAAATGGGTCTCTTGGTAATGGCTTATGGGACTCCTTATAAAGAAGAGGACATCGAACGTTATTACACGCATATACGCCATGGAAGAACACCTTCTCCTGAAATGCTGGAAGATTTGACCCAGCGTTATGAAGCAATCGGCGGAATCTCGCCATTGGCTAAAATCACACTTGACCAGGGGAAATCCCTTGAAGAGCGTCTGAACGAAATTCAGGATGAAGTCGAATTTAAAATGTACCTTGGCCTTAAACATATCGAACCGTTTGTTGAAGATGCTGTGCAGCAAATGAATGAAGACGGAATTGAGGAAGCAGTTTCGATTGTTCTTGCACCTCACTTCTCTACATTCAGTGTAAAATCTTACAACGGTCGCGCGAAGGAAGAAGCGGCTAAAATCGGCGGTCCGAAAATCACTTCGGTTGAAAGCTGGTATGACGAACCAAAATTCATTGATTACTGGGTGAAAAAAGTAAAAGACACTTATGAAAAGATGACGGAAGAAGAACGAAACGGTGCAGTATTGATTGTGTCCGCACACAGCCTTCCGGAAAGAATCCTGAAAGATGGAGACCCTTATCCAAATCAGCTTCAGGAAACAGCTTATTTGATCGCAAAAGGCGCAGGTATTACGGAGTATGCTGTCGGCTGGCAGAGTGAAGGTAATACACCTGACCCGTGGCTCGGACCGGATGTCCAGGATTTGACGAGAGATCTGCATAAAGAAAAAGGTTATAACACATTTGTG
Source organism: Bacillus salacetis (assembly GCF_049177075.1). Classification (GTDB taxonomy): domain Bacteria; phylum Bacillota; class Bacilli; order Bacillales; family Bacillaceae_B; genus Rossellomorea; species Rossellomorea salacetis_A. Next base: position 1,168,099 of record NZ_CP185377.1, read on the forward strand.
TATATTCCTGTCGGTTTCGTAGCAGACCACCTGGAAGTCCTTTACGACAATGACTATGAATGCAAAGTCGTAACAGATGAGATAGGCGCAAGCTATTACAGACCTGAAATGCCTAATGCAAAGCCGGAGTTCATTGATGCGCTGGCGACTGTTGTAATGAAGCATCTTAAATAAGTACCAAAACTATAAAAAGAAGGCGATGAACCAGTGGAGAAACAAAAGGTAGTAATTATCGGCGGGGGAATTACAGGATTAACATCAGCTTATTATTTGCAAAAAGAAGCCGAGAAGACCGGGCGTCCACTTGACATTAAATTGATCGAGGCGAGCCATAGACTTGGCGGCAAAATCCAGACGGTGAAAAGGGACGGTTTTGTAATCGAAAGAGGACCGGACTCGTTTCTTGAAAGGAAAAAAAGTGCTGCCAGGCTTGCAAAAGAAGCTGGCATTGACAATGAACTGGTCAACAATTCGACAGGAAAGTCTTATGTTCTTGTGAATGAAGAACTTCATCCAATGCCGGGCGGATCTGTTATGGGGATTCCAACACAGATGGCACCTTTTGTTACCACAGGTTTGTTTTCAATGCAAGGCAAAGCAAGAGCTGCGGCTGACTTTGTATTACCGAAGTCAAACGTAAAGGGTGACCAATCTCTCGGCCAGTTTTTCAGAAGAAGGCTTGGGGATGAGGTTGTTGAGAATTTAATCGAGCCTCTGTTATCGGGAATTTATGCCGGGGATATCGATCAGTTGAGTCTGATGTCAACATTCCCTCAGTTTTACCAGGTTGAGCAGAAACATAGAAGCTTGATCCTTGGAATGAAAAAGACGACGCCTGCACCACAGAATAAAAGCGGTAAGAAAAAAGGAATATTCCTTACGTTGACAAGAGGATTGCAATCCTTGGTGGACGCCATCGAAGAGAAGCTTGATGCTGACTCCATCTTAAAAGGTGTCCGAGTGGAACAGATTGAGAGAGAAGAGACTGACCGTTTTTCTCTATTGCTGAACAATGGGGAAAGGCTGGAGGCGGACAGTGTCGTGGTGACCACTCCGCATCCGACGATTCCATCCATGTTCCCGCAGTACAATTTCTTTGATCATCTAAAAACGACTCCGGCAACCTCGGTAGCGACTGTTGCAATGGCGTTTCCTAAGGAAGCAATCAAAAAGGATATCGAAGGCACCGGTTTTGTTGTATCACGTAACAGTGACTATACCATTACAGCCTGTACATGGACACACAAGAAATGGCCGCATTCTACACCTGAAGGAAAAGTATTGCTTCGCTGCTATGTTGGCAGGGCAGGTGATGAGGCCGTTGTGGATCTTTCGGACAGCCAGATTGAAAAGATTGTCCTCCAGGATCTCAACAAGATCATGGACATCACCATGGAACCTGAATTTACAATCGTTTCAAGATGGAAAGAAGCAATGCCGCAGTACACTGTCGGCCATAAAGACCGGTTAGAAAATATGCAGGCAAATGTAAAGAAGGAGCTCCCGGGATTATTCATCGCCGGCAGTTCTTTTGAAGGGCTTGGCCTTCCTGATTGTATCGATCAAGGCGAAAAAGCAGTCCAGGACGTATTGGACTATCTGGCTTAATGAAAAAGCATGCACGCTGGAAATCAGTGTGCATGCTTTTTTTTGTGTTTTTTTCTATATTAGTAGGTTCAAAAGCATCCCCAGCTGTAAACAATACTTTAGAGGCCTGCTCAAGTACATGAACGCCACTTGTCTTCGCTTATGATGTACTTTAGGACTCCTCTCAAGTACATGACCGCCACCCAATCCCACTTATGATGTCCTTTAGACTTCTTCTCAAGTACATGACCGCCACCCAATTTGGTCTTGGATGTCCTTTAGACCTCTTCTCAAGTACATGACCGACACACAATTTCACCTATGATGTACTTTAGGACTCCTCTCAAGTACATGACCGCCACCCAATCGCGCCTATGATGTCCTTTAGACCTCCTCACAAGTAGTCCAAGGGGACTCTCCTTCTTTCCTTATAGTAGTCAGAAAACTCTTTTTGAATTTTTTTAGAATTTTATTTGACAAATTTGTGAACATGCATAAAATAGAATATAAAGGGGGAGAAACGGATGGGAAACAAACAACAAATATTAGCAGCTGTTAAATGGTTATCTGTTGCAGGTACGGCTATCGGATTAATGATTACTTTTTACAGCTTTTTTGTAAGCGGTGTCACCCAGGATTATATGCTTTCGATCGGAATCGGTGTGATGGTAGGATTCATGTTTATCTTCGGTACAATGATTTTCCTTCCTTTGATCGAGGAGTTCACTGGAAAAAGCAAACCTGAAATGAGCGGTATGATCAAAAATAGAATTTAATCTAAAATGCAAAAAAAGGGCTTGGAGAATAATTCTCCAAGCCCTTTTGGTTGTTTTATTAATGAGCAGCATGACCAGAAGTCAATACCCAGATTGAACCGACAACGATGACGACCGCACAGAATACTGCATAAACAATATTGATAATCTGCACTTTGCCGTCTTCTCCTTCATTAACGTGCATGAACATGAATAATTGAAGGCCGGCTTGAACGACTGCCAGTGTACCAATGACCCACATCACAACTGTGAATGAAAGGCTTGTTTTTAAAGCAGCCCATGCTGCTACAAAAGTAAGGACGAGTGACATGATAAAACCGACAACATGGCTGATAGGATAGCTCTTTGTACTCTGTTCCATTTACATCACCAATCCTTTCAAGTAAACGAATGTGAAGATGAAGATCCAGACAACATCAAGGAAGTGCCAGTATAGCCCGATAATGAAAACTTTGCGGGCTGTTACCGGTGTCAATCCCCGCTTAACAAGCTGGATGATGACCATCGTTGCCCAGAAAATACCGAATGTTACGTGGGCACCGTGTGTTCCCAACAGTACAAACAGACTGGAAAGGAAGGCACTTGTCTGAATGGTGGCACCTTCATGTACATAGTGGATGAACTCGCTGATCTCCATGAACAGGAATCCTGCCCCAAGTCCAAGAGTTATGACTAACCAAGTAATCAATCCTTTTAGGTTGCCGCGTCTCATTTCAAAGATGGCCAATCCGCATGTGAAACTGGATGTCAAAAGCAATACAGTCTGTATCATGACTTCTTTGATCATGAAGATATCCTGGTGTGTCGGACCACCGGCATAGCGGTGGCTCAACACTCCATATACAGCAAACAAGGTGGCGAAGAGGGCGATTTCAGCTCCAAGGAATATCCAGAAACCAAGGATATTCAAGCGGTTCTGCTCTGTTTGATACTCTAAAGGAAGGGATGTATCGACTTTAGCTGACATGTTTGTTCACCTCTCCTTTTTTGTTTCTCCAAGAACGTTCAACTTCTTTGATTTCTTCGACAGGAATGTAGTATCCATCGTTATAGTCGAACGAACGGTAAATCAATCCGGCGATGATACCAAGTGAAGCAATGATAGTTGCGATCTGCCACTCAAATACAAGGAAGAATCCTGCGATTCCGAAGAATACACACATGATGAACGGCAAGCCTGAGTTGCTTGGCATGTGGATTTTCTTGATTTCTGAGTCACTTAGTGTCAAGCCTTCATTATTCTTTTTCATATGCCAGAATGCATCAATCGTTTTAACTTCAGGTTGTTTTGCAAAGTTGTAATATTGAACTGGTGATGAGGTTGCCCACTCCAGTGTTCTTGCATCCCAAGGATCACTTGAGATATTTCGGTCTGCGTAGCGGATGCTCCAATAAATGTTATAGCAGAACACCGCGAAACCTGCTGCAAGGATGATCGATCCAAGGGCAGATACCAAGAATAATTCAGAGAATCCTGATTCAGCTGAGAACGTATAAGAACGGCGTACCGCACCTTTAAGTCCCAGGAAGAACATAGGCATGAATGTTACGTTGAATCCGATATTGAATAACCAGAAGTGCCATTTTCCTAACTTTTCGTTCAGCATGTGGCCGAACATTTTTGGCCACCAGTAGTACAATCCGGCAAATACAGCATATACAACACCAGGTATCAATACATAGTGGAAGTGAGCTACCAGGAACAATGTATTATGGTATTGGTAATCTGCCGCACCCATAGCAAGCATGACCCCGGTTACTCCACCAATAGTAAAGGTCGGAATGAAGGCCAATGCCCAAAGCATGGCGGTCGTCATCTTGATACGGCCTTTTCTCATCGTGAACAGCCAGTTAAAGATCTTAACACCAGTCGGAACTGCAATCATCATAGTAGTTATCGAGAAGAATGAGTTAACCGCAGGACCAGAGCCCATTGTATAGAAGTGGTGGACCCATACGACCATACTCAATATGGCAATACCGACAATCGCATACACCATTGATTTGTAACCGAATAGTGACTTGCGTGAGAATGTAGCAATGACTTCAGAGAAAATACCGAAAGCAGGCAAGGCTACAATATATACTTCAGGGTGTCCCCATAACCAGAAGAGGTTGGCCCAAAGCATATCCATTCCTCCGCCTGATACAGTGAAGAAATGGGTACCGAAAATACGGTCAGTTGTCATAAGCGCCAATGCAACCGTGAAGATTGGGAATGCAGCGACAATAATAACTGACGTGATCAGCGTTGTCCAAGAGAACATCGGCATTTTCATTAATCCCATGCCTTTTGTTCTCATCTTCAAGATCGTTACGATAAAGTTGATCCCTGTCATCAAGGTACCGATACCGGCAATCTGAAGGGCGACTGCGTAGTAGTTATTGGCTATACCCGGGCTGAACTCTTTACCAGCGAGCGGGAAGTACGATGTCCAACCAGCATCGGGAGAACCACCGATAACGAATGAGAGGTTGAACAGCATCGCACCTGCAAAGAAAAGCCAGAAACTCAGTGCGTTCAGTTGCGGGAATGCTACATCGCGTGCCCCGATTTGAAGCGGGACAACTACGTTCATTAAACCGATCAGGAAAGGCATCGCCATGAATAGAATCATGATAACGCCATGTGTTGTGAAAATTTCATTGTAGTGCTGTGAGTTCAGAAATTCCATTTCGGGTCTGGATGTCTGTGCCTTCATCAGGAGGCCGTCAATCCCGCCGCGGAAAAACATCAGAACTGCTGAGATAATATACATAATCCCAATACGTTTATGGTCAACGGTTGTGATCCATTCTCTCCACAACCAGGTCCATTTCTTTAAATAGGTAACACCAAAAACGATACCGATCATTGTCAGTGCAATGGAGATCTGGGCTCCTAAGATAAGGGGGTCTCCTGTTACGAAAAATTCATCCCATTTAATGCCCATGGTGTTCACCTCCGTCAGAGTCGTGTTCATCTGTTTCATGTTCGCCGTGAGAATCTTCATTTTCATCCTCAGATTCATCAGCGTTTTTATAGTTATCTTCTTCTTCAAACGTTTTTCCCTGGTATCCGTGGTAGCGGTATAATTCAGGGTTCGTGTACGTTTTGGAATCCATATCAGCATGGTTCACCCACGCAAGATGTGTGTTATTGAATGTCATTCTGCCTAAGTGAGTAGGCTCTAAAAGCTCTTCATATTTGTCTTCTGTCAATTTAGGAGCAGTGTCTTTTACTTCCTGGACCCACTCGTCATAGTCTGATTGAGTTTGGGCTAAGACTTCAAATTCCATTTCTGCATAACCGCGTCCATTGAAGTTAGAGTTTTTCCCCATATAGGAACCAGGATTATCGGCAGCAAGATAAAGTTCTGTTTCCATTTTGGCCATGGCATATTTTTGACCGCCAAGTGCAGGCACCCAGAAAGATTGCATGGTGCTTGCTGAAGTAAGCTTGAACAGTACCGGCGTATCCTCAGGAATATTGACGTAGTTGACTGTCTCGATTCCTTCTTCAGGATAACTGAATATCCATTTCCAATCTGCTGCTGTTACGTGAATCGTAATCGGTTCTTTTTCTTCAAGAGATTGTGGAACCTCTTCAAGCGCATAAAGTGTTTTGACGGTAGGAATCGTCAAGGCGATGACGATAAGGATCGGGATGCCTGTCCAGATAACCTCGAGCAGTGTGCTGCCGTGTTCTTCAGGCGGCTCGTAATCCTGATTTTCAGGTTTCTCTCTGTACTTCCAGATGATATAAGCGAACAATGCAAAAACGAATACTACTACAATTAACATCCAGATAAGTGACCAGTTAATCAGATCCGTGATGGACCTTGCGACCGGCCCCTGGGGTTCGAAAACAACCATATTCGTTTCGCAGCCACTTAAGAAAAGCACTAATGATAATGGAAGAAATATCAGTAAAGGCTTTAGTGATTTCATCTCTGTTCCTCACCTTCTTTTATAAATGTCACAAATTGTTCAAAATTTGCTCAGTACTTCACAAACTTATCGAAAAAAATTTAATGTGTGTCAGAAGAGCGCAAATCACACTCGCGTCTTCTAGTAAGTGAATAATATCACAGGTGGCCCGTTCAATTTGTTACAAAAAAGGGAAGGTTGATTTTTACAATCGGGAAGACAGGAAGAGGATGCCGCTTGAACCCTTGATATAATAAGGAATTTCAAGCCTGAGTAAAACTGTGACAAGAATTCGAACGTTTAAAGGGAGGGTAAATCTGAAGACGATGATTATGAGTTTAGAATAATACGGGGAACAATTTCTAATGAGGGTTTGTGAAATAGTGCTTTGATTACAAACAAGGTTGCACTCCAGGAATAGACCAAAATCCTGTATCCTCCATGATATTATGGTGTATTACTCTGAGGAATAGACCAAATTACTATATGTAGCATGATATCCTGGTGCATTACTTCGAGGAATAGACCAAATTTCTATATGTAGCATGATATCCTGGTGTATTACTCTAAGGAATAGACCAAATTTCTGTATGCCTCATAATATTCAGGTGCATTACTCTAAGGAATAGACCAACATTCCCTATCCCGCATGATATTGTGGTGCATTACTCTGAGGAATAGACCAACATTCTGTATCCTTCATGATATTATGGTGTATTACATGAAGAACGCGCCACATTTTAGTGACTCGGAATCATTTCAAGTGAAATTAGAATTTTCTTTTTGAGATTATTTTTAAAGGATCAGATTAAAGGGTTGTTAGAAGGTAGTTGTCATTCAGAACAGGATATGCTATTGTATATATGAATCAAATATGACTGAAATTCATTTTTGGTCACATAGTCAAAGGGTGAGTGGATGGCCGTTGATCGAAAGACATTAATAATAGAAGCTGCAACAAAATCCTTTTCTTTATTTGGGTATAAAGCTACAACAATGGATCAAGTATCAAAGCTTGCCAATGTAGGGAAAGGGACGATTTATAACTTTTTTAAGAACAAGGAAGAGCTGTTTGATGAGATTATTTCTTCATTGATAAAAGAGATGAAAGATGCTGCAGAGGAAGTAATTGAACCAGCCAACTCTTTTTATGAAAATGTGAATGCAGCCTTGTTCAGAATATTGGAGTTTCGAAAAGAGCACCAATTGACAATCAAGCTGTTTCAGGAAGAGCAGGAGATGGGAACTCCTGCTGTGATTGAGGTAAGAAAAAGGCTTGAAGAAGCGATTTTGTCGTATATTAAAGTGAAAATTATCGAGGCGGTTGAAAAAGGGGAAATTAAGGCCTGCGACCCTGAACTTACGGCCTTTATCATGCTGCAGCTTTATGTTTCACTTATTTTTGATTGGGAACAAAGGCACAAACCGCTTGACAAGGACGAAATTGCAAAACTTTTTGAACTTTATTTATTCCAGGGATTATCTCCAAGATAATTCTTTCTTTTTGGTTCAAAATGACCAAATGTCCAAAATAGTCACTTATTCAATTAACAGGAGGATAAAGATGAAGAAATCATTATTTTTAGCAGAATTGAAGAGTATCATGAAAAATAGGAAACTGCTCATACCGATTCTTGCTGTGATGTTCATTCCGATTTTATACAGCGGCATGTTCCTATGGGCTTTCTGGGATCCATATAGCCAGTTGAAGGATTTGCCGGTAGCTATAGTGAACAATGACAGTGGAGCGGTCCTTGAAGGAGAGGAAATCAAACTGGGTGATGACCTTGTCAAGAAACTGAGGGACAGCGATACGTTCAACTTCCAATTTGTAGACAAAGAAGAAGGCTATGATGACCTTCAGGGGCAGGAGTACTACATGTTAGTTGAAATTCCTGATTCCTTTTCCAAAAATGCAACGACCCTTTTAGATGAACACCCTGAAAAACTGTCTTTAAAATATGTACCTAATGAAGGCTTCAACTTTCTATCAGCTCAAATAGGCGACACAGCTGTCAAGGAAATCAAAGCGAGTTTGTCAAAAACCGTAACTGAAACATATGCCGAAACAATGTTTGAAAGTATTGATAAAATGGGTCAGGGCTTTACTGATGCTAGTGAAGCGGCAGCCAAACTGAAGGATGGAACAGGCAAGGTATCCAATGGCGCAGCTGAACTTAAGGAAAACCTGACACTATTGGCAGAGAAGAATATAGAATTCGATAATGGTTTGTCTGAGGTCAAAAGTGGTGCTGATAAGCTGGCTGACAAAACAAAAGAGTTGTCCCAAGGATTGAATAAATTGTCGGAAGGATACAGCCAGCTGTACCAAGGAGCAGAAAAGCTCCAGAATGGTTCCGCAGATGCCGCATCTGGTTCAAGCCGGTTATCAGCCGGTACGGATCAAGCAGCAGCCGGTTTTGAAAAAATCCAGTCCAGCACAAATGCATTGAAGGATGGAGCGGGCAGTGTAGCTTCAGGAGCTGGATCCCTGGAAGAAGGTGCGTCTGAAGCTCATTCAGGAGCTGTCAACCTTAATAAAGGTATCATGGCTCTTGACCAGGCGCTTACACCGGTATTGGAGTCAATGCCCGAGGAGCAGCGAGCACAGCTGGATACCCTGCTGGCACAACTGCAAGAGGGCAGCAGTAGACTTGAAACAGGAACATCTGGTCTCTCAGCCGGAGCTTCAGATTTACAAAACGGTGCTGCAAAACTTCAAGACGGACTGAAGGGGCTCAGTGAGGGTAACGCCGAATTCAGTACTGCTCTTTCAGATTTAAGAGCGGGGGCCGGGGATCTTGCTGACGGAATGGAAACCTTAACTGAGGGTCATTCTGAATTCCTAACTAAATTCTCTGAAGCAAATAAAGGGCTGGCATCCGCAGCGAGTGGTTCAACCCAGATTGCTGCAGGTGAATCCGATCTGCAATCAGGGCTAACCAAACTTCAAGATGGGTCTGGTCAATTGGCCCAAGGCTCGCAGGACCTTGCTGAAGGTTCATCGGAACTGGAGGAAGGTACGAAATCACTTTATGATGGTACCACTGAATTCAGTGAAGAAATGAAAAATGCTGAAGAGCAGGCCAATTCATTTGAGGCGACAGATGAAACCTCTGATATGATGGCAGAGCCTGTTAAAGTGGAGAAAGACGCTGTCAATCACGTTCCAAACTATGGTACCGGTTTTGCACCTTACTTCCTTTCTCTTGGATTGTTTGTCGGTGCACTCTTGATATCGATTGTCTATCCTTTGAGAGAACCTGCGATTATCCCTGCTTCTGGTTTTGCATGGTTCAGAGGGAAATTGGCTGTATTGATTGTCTTTGGTATTATTCAGTCCTTATTAGCAGATAGTATCTTGCTGCTTGGGCTGGGGATCGAAGTCCAAAGCGTTCCGTTCTTTATTGCTGTATCAATTGCAGCAAGTTTGACCTTTATTGCCTTGGTTCAGGCCTTGGTGACGATCCTTGGAGATCCAGGGAGATTTATTGCCATCATCATCTTGATTCTGCAGCTGACAACAAGTGCCGGAACATTTCCGCTTGAATTGATTCCTGCACCATTGCAGCCTATCAGTGCACTGCTGCCAATGACCTATTCTGTTGCAGCTTTTAAAGCAGTAATCTCCAGTGGTGACTTTGAATTCATGTGGCTGAATGCAGGTATCCTTTGCTTGTATTTCGCAGCCTTTGCTGGCCTGACTGCTATTTACTTTTCAGGTTACTTCAAAAAGACTTATAACAATGAAATGACTACATCATAACCATAACGAACTTGAGCTGTTTCGGTTTCATTGCCGGAACAGCTCTTTTTATACATAAAAACGAATTTGGAAATGTTTTTACATTTTAAAAGGATACATGGTCATAATAATAAAGGCTACTAAGAGTTTGGATGAGGTGACCTATGGAAATCAAGCATCATACAAATCTTACTTCTTCAGAGATTGCCATGCTCTGGAATACATATATGGCGGACACGATGGCTTACTGTATTTTACATCACTTTTTAAAAACAACAGAGGATAAAGGTGTTGACCCTGTTATTAAATATGCTTCTGATATTGCCAAAGAGCATATTGAAGTGATTCGGGAGCTCTTTATAAGCGAGGGACTGCCTGTACCAGACGGTTTTGGGCGCAATGACGTCAATTCAGAGGCACCGAAGCTATTTTCCGACATCACTTATTTAAGGTACATACATCATGTGGGTAGAAGTGGATTAAACGCCTATTCACTTGCAAAAGGAGTTTTGGCCAGGAAGGATGTGAGGAAGCTCTACAGCACCTGGCTGCAGCAATCTGATCAATTATTTGAAATGGCTTGTGAAATCATGCTTGAAAAAGGTGTGTTCATCCGTTCACCTTATATGGCTTATCCTGAAAGGGTTGAATATGTAAAGGAAACAGACTTTATGGGGGGAGTCTTTGGTAAGAAGCGGCCGCTGCTTGCTATGGAAGTCGCCCATCTTGGTACAAACATAGAAGTTTCCAATGTGGCGAAAACTCTCCTTCTCGGCTTCAGCCAGGTAGCGGAGTCCAAAGAGATAGCAGATTATTTTAAAAGGGGATATGATGCTTCCCGGAAGCATAATGAGAAATTTATCAACTGTTTAAAAGCAAATGATGCTTCCTATCCGTCGACATGGGACTCAACGATTACCTCATCAACTGAGAGTCCTTTTTCTGACAAGCTTATGATGTTCCAAATCTCTGCATTGAATGCCATTGGGTTAGGTGATTATGGAATGGCTCTTGCATCTTCGATGAGAAAGGATATTGCCTTGCTTTATGAAACATTGATCCTCAATCTTGGAAAGTTTGCCGACGAGGGATCTAAAATCATGATTCGGAACGGATGGTTTGAAAAACCTCCTCAAACTCTGGATAGAGATAAGCTGAGAAAGCAGAAATAAGGTTGTTTACAGAAAATTACTAATCATGTAAAATATTCATGTTAGGAAAATTAACCAGGAAGGAGTGATATTGTGGTACGGAAACAAATCCATTTAAACGAAAGAAAACCGATATCCTTTATTGCCCCTTTTTTCATACAGAAGTAATAAAAATTCTTACTGGTGGAGGCTGTCGTGTTTACGGCAGCCTTTTCCTATGGGACCGGCAATCCTGACATCTTTCGTTCTGGAATAATTCAGGAGGAATATGATTATGATGAAAATTTCTATTATGCGTGATTTCCTGCACTCTTCCTGTAAGGAATGGGTAAAAGCTGCACTTTCTTTATGGAATTATAATGAGGGGTCAGAGCAGTTCTTAAGAGTCAGCAGCAATTTCATTTTTAAATTTCAAAGTGAAAATCAATCGTTTATCTTAAGGTTGACACCAGGTGAGAATCAAAGCAAGTTGAAGAGGGAGATGGATTTTCTAGCCGTGCTGTCGACTAACGGATTAACAGTCAATATGCCTGTTCCGTCCGTGAACGGCCATTTGATTGAAGTAATCAATACTGAATTAGGAGATTTTCAAGCAGTTGTATTTAATTATTTTGAGGGAGAACAAATTGAAATAGGCGGGATTAGTAATTCAAGGATGACTGCCTGGGGGAAAGCCCTCGGCAGTATCCACTCTGTTTCCAGGAGAGCGAGGTTGAATACAGACTCTCTCAGATTGGAAAACCTATTAGAAGCACATGTGGATGTCCTGCCAAAATCAGCTCATCAGGAAGAAAATTATTTACGCGGCTGGTTGAGCGGGCTGCAGAAAAACTCTGAATCTTATGGTGCCCTTCATTTTGATTTGGAATTGGATAATGTGATATGGAATGGAGATATACCGCAGATTATTGATTTTGAAAGCGGTTTGACAGGCTGGTATGCAGCTGATGTGGCTTTTGCATTAAGGGATTTATTTGAAGACGGTATAGATTTGCAAGGCAAGAAATTCGCTCTTTTCTTAGAAGGGTACCGAAAGGCGTCTGCTTTATCAGATCAGGAAATCGACAATTTACCGATGTTCCTGCGTTTGCATAATCTTATCACTTATAAGGGACTGCTTGGTACCCTGGATGTCAGGTTGGACCCTGAACAGCCTGAATGGGTGAACGAATTAATAACCAAGCTGGAAAGAAAATTGAACTTTTATGAAGAGGGTTTCAACTCTTTGCATAGCAGCCAGGCTCAAAGATAACGGGAGAGAAGAGTGAAATGCTTTACACAACACAAAATAAGCATGGCATATTGGAAGGCGAAGGTTAATGGTTAATAAGAAATGGAAAGATGAAATTTCTATTGCACGGATTCTCCTCGGTTTAATTTTATTGATTATTTTGTTGGCTGGCTGGTCATACTACCGTTTTGTCAACTTAAGCCTCTATGAGATGACAAGCTCTTCAGTAATATATGAAGGAAAAACGTATGCAGCAGATGTGGATCTGTATGAAGAGTTTGCTCAAGAAGAGGGAGACATGGGAGAATTGATCGGTAAGGTTGGCAGTGAAGCAGGGATCGATGATTGGCTGTTCGGAATAAAGGTCTATCGTGTAGAGGGATTGAGTGAAAAGGATGCCTTGTATGTAAGCGGCCTGATGTTCCAATCGGTCTATAGACAGGTAGAAGAGTAGATGAGAAGGGAGGGTTTTATTATGAGCAATAAAGCAGAAGAGCTGGCGCAAAGACAGCTTGATTCATATAATGCGCAGGATATAGAGGCTTTTTTGGACTGTTACAGTGAAGATGTAACAGTCATGGAGTTTCCATCGAATAGAGTGATGTACCAGGGACTGAGTGAAATGAGGAAGAGGTACACCCGGATGTTCCAAGAGAACCCCGATAATCATGCAGAACTTCTAAGCCGCATTACAAAAGGAAACGTTGCAATCGACCATGAATATGTAACAGGCAGGGCAAACGGCAATGAGGTCTATGCTGTAGCGATGTATGAAATTAGTGAAGATAAAATAAATAAAGTCTGGTTTGTGTCTTAATTTACAAGATAAAAAGCTGAAGCGGCATTCGCTTCAGCTTTTTTTAATACTAGGAAACTATGTTTCTGCATCCAGCTCCAGCGCCTAGCCCCTCGGGTCATAAGCCGATCCGTCAAGAAGGTTAAAGAGCAACCTTCCCGCCGGCTCGTCTTATGCCTGTCGGGGCTGATCCAGGCGCTTGCGCTTTTGTGCTTATAATTCATGGTCAGTGAGACAGTTATCGCAATGGTTGCCGTAGCACTCGTGCTGCTCTTCGATATGCTCGCCGCATTGTACACACTGCTTCTTAGGTAAGTTTCTGAAAAATTCCATCACATTTGTTAACATGTTGATCACCCTCCAATTTTAGTATACCCCTTTGTTATATAACTGATTAACTTATTTTCTATATTGTATTATAACAGTCAAGATTTAGTCAATCGATTTTGTATCTAAATCTTAAAATAATGAAAAAATAGGCGTATTGAAGTATAGTGGTGATAGGGTGAAAATCATTCTCACGTAAAGAAAATGAAAGGAGAGAGTTCTTTGAAATTGACAGTTATCGGCCACTGGGGCGGCTATCCAAAGAAGAATGAAGCCAGTTCCGGATATCTCCTCGAGGAGCAGGGGTTTAAATTACTGATTGACTGCGGCAGCGGAGTATTATCGTTCTTGCAGGAACATATTGAAGCATATGACCTTGATGCAGCAATTTTGTCTCATTATCATCCTGACCACACAGCAGATATCGGCGTCCTTCAGCATGCTCTGCTAATACAGAAATACCTGGGCAAATATAATAAATCCCTCCCTTTTTATGCCCATAATGAAGACAAGCAGGGATTTGAGTCACTTACATATAAAGATTTGATGAAAGGAACGGCCTATAATCCGGGTGCTCCTTTGAATGTCGGTCCTTTCAGCATCACTTTTTTAAAGACCAAGCATCCTGTACCATGCTATGCCATGAGAATTGAAGCAGGCGGCAAAGTCCTCATCTATACAGCTGACTCTGCATACCAGGAATCTTTCATTCCGTTTTCTAAGGATGCTGACATTTTTCTTTGTGAATGTAATTTTTACGGGGACATGGATGGAAGCGGTGCAGGCCATATGAACAGCCTTGACAGCGGCAGAATCGCTAAAGCTGCAGGTGTCAAGAAGCTCGTTCTCACGCACCTTCCGCACTACGGTGATTTGAATAATCTTGTAAAAGAAGCAGGCGGTATCTATAATGGGGAGATCATTCTCGCTGAAAAAAATCTACAGTTAATGATTTAAGGAGGATACATCTTATGAAATTTATTGATAATAAAGGCATCACCGATCCAAGGATCAACTTGGCAATTGAAGAATATGCTCTTAAAAATCTGGATATCAACGAAACATATTTACTGTTCTATATCAATGAGCCATCCATCATCATCGGAAAAAATCAAAATACAATAGAAGAAATCAATACAGAATACGTGGAAGCGCAAAAACTTCATGTGGTCCGACGCCTGTCCGGTGGAGGTGCGGTATATCATGACCTCGGCAACCTTAACTTCAGCTTCATTACAAAGGATGACGGAGAGAGTTTTCATAACTTCCAAAAATTCACGGAGCCGGTCATCAAGGCTCTGAAAAAATTAGGTGTGAATGCCGAACTAAGCGGACGAAACGATATTGAAGCAGAGGGCCGGAAGATTTCCGGGAATGCACAGTTTTCAACAAAAGGAAGAATGTTCAGCCATGGAACACTGCTGTTCGATTCCGAAATCGAGAATGTTGTTTCTGCACTGAAAGTCAGAAAGGACAAGATTGAATCCAAGGGGATTAAATCGATCCGCAGCCGTGTTGCCAATATCGCGGAGTTCCTTGAAGAGAAAATTTCCATAACAGAATTCCGTTCCATGCTGCTTCGTTATATTTTCGATGAGAATGAAGTGGAAGAATATGTCCTGACAGAAGAAGATTGGAAAAATATCAACGAGTTGTCTCAGCAAAGATATCAAAATTGGGAATGGAACTATGGAAGATCGCCAAAGTTCAATCTGCAGCATTCTCATCGTTTCCCTGTCGGATCCATTGATATCAGGCTTGAAGTCAATAAAGGGGTCATTGAAAATTGCAAAATCTATGGTGACTTCTTTGGTGTCGGTGATGTCAGTGATATCGAGAACAAACTCATTGGTTTGAAATATGAAAAAGCTGAGGTCGAACATGCACTTGAAGCGGTAGAGATTCAACACTACTTTGGGAATGTCACAAAAGAGGATATTGTGAACCTAGTTTATTAATCATCCGTTTGGATTTTTTCTGCAAATCAGGTTAATTCGTGGTGCTTATGGTTAAAACATAGGTAGAGAGCAGATTTGAAGAAAGTGGTGAATTCAAATGGAAAAAGCTCAGGTCAAAAGATATTGTGAAAATGACAAAAAAGAAACGATTCATGAAGCAGTAGAGGATGCACTTGAAATCCAATACAAGTGTACAGTTTGCGGACGTGAAGAACAGGTAGTCAAGAATTTCTTCTAAATAATAAATGCCAAGAAAAACAAAAGTACGTAAGGACTGATATCAGTCCTTACGTTTTTTTTATGGAGAGAATATAGGGAAAACCAGCTGAAGGGGCACGATTAGGAGAGAAACGAAGAAGCTTAATCGACAATTTATGTGTTTTATTTGCTTAAATAGAAGGAGAGAGCTTGAATTAATTGTTTTCTTTATATAAAATATATTTTGAAAACTTATAATTTTTAGATGAATGACTATTCATTCATAATTTGAAAAGGGGAGGGAGAACGTGAATCTTTCATTACGATTAGAAGAGTCGGCAAAGGTTCATGCTATGAAGCCTGCATACCACTTTATGGGGCAGTCCAGTACATATGGGGAATTGAATGGCGCAGTTAACAAGTTTGCCAGCGGGCTTGAAAAACTTGGTTTGGGCAAAGGGGATCATATTGCACTTGTACTGGGGAATTCACCTCACTTCATCATTGCCTTATACGGAGCGATGAGAGTTGGTGCCACGGTCATACCTATCAATCCAATTTATACACCGGATGAAATAGGGTATATCATGAAAAATGGAGATGTCAAAGCAGTTGTAACACTGGATATCATCCTGCCGCTGGTTGAAAAGATGCATCACCATCTGCCTGAAGTCGAGCATTTTATCTATTGTGAATCAGGGGATGAAAGAGCTAAAGGCATTCAGCCTGAACAGCTTTCAGCATACCCTAAATTGAAATCGTTTTCACAGGTTGTGGGATCCGGGGATGTTACATTCAAGGGACCTGAGTTAAATGAAGACGAGACAGCTGTGATTCTATATACCTCAGGTACGACAGGTAAGCCGAAGGGGGCTATGTTGTCTCACAAAAATCTTTATTCTAATGCAAGGGATACTGGGGAATATCTCAAGATGAATGAAGATGACAAGGTCATCACGACACTGCCGATGTTCCATGTGTTCTGTTTGACGGTCGTCCTGAATGCTCCACTGATGATGGGCGCGACACTGTTAATCACCCCAAGATTCAGTCCACAGGAAATTTTTAAATTGGCAAAAGAATACGAACCGACTGTATTTGCTGGTGTTCCGACAATGTATAACTTCCTATATCAGTATGAGGAAGGCAACCCTGAAGACTTTTCTTCTTTAAGATTATGTATTTCAGGCGGGGCATCACTACCGGTAGCTCTTTTGAAAAACTTTGAAAAAAAATTCAATGTGATGATTTCCGAAGGATACGGTTTGTCCGAGGCAGCGCCTGTCACTTGCTTCAATCCGCTTGACCGTCCAAGGAAGGCAGGTTCCATCGGTACGTCCATTGTCAATGTTGAAAATAAGGTTGTAAATGAGCTGGGAGAAGAAGTGCCGGTCGGAGAAGTTGGCGAACTTACTGTGAAAGGCCCTAACGTAATGAAAGGCTATTACAAAATGCCTGAAGAAACGGATGCTGCCATTCGTGACGGCTGGCTTTATACAGGCGATTTGGCCAGGATGGATGAAGAGGGATATTTCACCATTGTCGACCGCAAGAAAGATATGATTCTTGTCGGCGGCTATAACGTGTATCCCCGCGAAGTGGAAGAAGTATTATACAGCCACCCCGCAGTAGTGGAAGTGGCCGTTATAGGTGTTCCAGACCCTGAAATGGGAGAAGCCGTAAAGTGTTTTGTTGTGAAAAAGGACAGTGAATTGACTGAGCAGGAATTGACTGCTTATTGCAGCGAACATCTGGCTAAATACAAGCTTCCGAATTCAATTGAATTTTTGGAAGAGCTTCCTAAAAACACGACAGGGAAAATCCTTCGCAGAGCATTGAAACAGCAAGTCGTACAGTCTTGAAAAAATGGGCTTGTTTCCGTAAGCATCCGCTTTCGGAGATGAGCTCTTTTTTGTAAAAGGTTTTTTACAGCTTTTGTCGAAAGAGATAATGGAAGCGTTTTACTCATAATATCGATAAGGGGGATACATATATGGACACAATCTTGCTGGAACAGCGGGAACACCTTGCAATCGTTACAATCAACAGGCCGGATGCCATGAATGCATTTAACTATGACACTTTGGCAGAGCTGGAGAAAGTAGTGGAATCCATTCGGATTAATCCAGACATCAGAGTGGTGGTATTTACAGGGGCGGGAGAGAAAGCATTCAGCGTAGGAGCTGACCTGAAAGAACGGAAAACTTTGACGGAACAGCAGGTAAGAAGAAATGTGAACAAGATAGGAGATGTGTTCAATTCGGTCTCTACTCTTCCCCAGCCTACAATAGCGGCAATGAACGGCTACGCATTCGGGGGAGGCATGGAGCTTGCCCTTGCATGTGATTTCAGGATTGCTGTGAGCGGTACCTTAATGGGACTGACGGAGACAAGTCTGGCTATCATACCGGGGGCGGGAGGTACGCAGCGCCTTCCGAGACTGATAGGAGAGTCCAAAGCAATGGAGCTTATCCTTACAGCTAAACGACTTAAATCGGAGGAAGCTTTGCAAATCGGTATGCTGACGAAAACAGCAGCTGCCGAATCGTTTATGGAAGAAGTTATTGCTTTTGCAGATGAAATGCTGTCCAATGGACCGGTTGCCCTTCAGCAAGCCAAGTTTGCCATCAAGAATGGAATGAATACAGACCTGCAAACAGGATTGCAAATTGAAAGAAAGGCATATGAAATCACCATTCCCACTGAAGACCGAGTGGAAGCCCTGGTTGCCTTTGGGGAGAAGAGAAAGCCTCAGTTTAAAGGGAAATAAGATGGAAAAAGAAGCATATCCGTATTGATATGCTTCTTTTAGTTTTCAATTTCATAGGTGAAGATGTTCGTATATCCGCAGAGATTACAAAATAATCGAAACCTGTAAGTATAGTCATTCATTTTTTCAACAAGATCTACCTGCTGAGGACCGGTAGTCAGACTGAATACCGCGAATGAAGGTGAGTCGACAAATGGAGAAAGAGGATACATCCATGGCAGAATACGCTGGCAGTTTTCACACTTGTATATACTAGAAATCTCTTTCATACAACACCATCCATTTTATGTAGAGGTATTTTGCTGGGTCCATTTTACCATTCGCTTCTGAGCCGTTTCTACAGTTATTCCTAGAATTATATATTTTAAGGATTATGTCTGGTGAAGCTTTCATTATATAGGACCAAATGATGGGAAAATAAAGATAATTTTAGAATGAGGATGTAGTTCATGAAACTAAAACCATTTTTATCTATTTGCGCAGCCTCCGCTTTGATATTCCTGATCTTTGCGGCATTATTCGGGGTGACTTTTGGAATTGTCTTCATCCTGCTGAATCTTCTTCTTGCTGCCTTTTTATACTATTCTCTTCCATTAACCAGAGACAGGGTGTGGAGGAGCATTCATAGAATACTTCTTGCAGGTTATGGCTTATTTCTTGTGTCTTTTGCGGCGGTGCAATTGCTGCTTCTAGTTGAGATGGACAATCCTGCACCTGAAAACATTGATTATGCTGTCATCCTTGGAGCCGGACTGAAGGGAGAGGAGATTTCAGAGACACTTGAAAACAGGCTGGAGGCAGGGCTGAATTATCTTCAAGAAAACCCTGATACTCAAGTCATTGTATCCGGCGGTCAGGGAGAGGGGGAAGATATTCCCGAATCAACCGCGATGTCCAGCTATCTCGTTTCCCGTGGTATTTCGGCAGAGCGGATAACAGAAGAGAACCAATCGACGACCACCTTTGAAAATCTTCGGAATTCCAAGCGGATCCTGGAGAAGGAAGGTGCGGCTGACAGCCCTATCTTGATTGTTACCAGCGATTATCATGTATTCCGGGCCAAGCTGACTGCAGAAAAGATCGGGATGGATTGCTATGGAATCGGAGGAGAGTCAGATTTCTTTATCAAAATCAATTACATGATCCGAGAATATTTTGGGGTTGTGAAGGCGGTTGTATTTGATGAAGAAGCTGAAAGTTCTTGATACTTTAAAATGCTTTGATGATTGGCTGGCTTCTCACGGTATAAGGGCTTCTAATGGTCCATTAAAGGAGTTACCGGGCCAATGAGAAAGAAGATACGTGGGGGTGCTGGCCCGAAAAAGGAGTTACCGGGCCAATGAGAAAGAAGATACGTGGGGGTGCTGGCCCGAAAAAGGAGTTACCGGGCCAATGAGAAAGAGGATTCGGAGGGATGCTGGCCCGTAAAGGCAGTTACCGGGCCAATGAGAAGGAAGAATCGGAGGGGTATTGGCCCGTAAAGGGAGTTACAGGGCCAATGAGAAAGTGGATGCCGGCCCGTAAAAGTGATTACCGGTTATTTGGGCAATGGACGATTCTCATACTCCAGCAAAATATTTAAAAATATTTAACAATTATTCTTGTATACTAAAATCTTCACCGCTATAATATAATGAAATTATTTACTTCAGAAATTGATATATTTTACATAAATGGGGTGGGATTGAAAGTGGAAGCGTTAATCAATACAAGAAAACCCGGCGGTGAATTCCGGGTTGGGCTGCAGGCGGGGATCAGTATTGCCGTCGGCTATTTTCCTGTTGCCCTTACCTTTGGTCTATTGGCCAGGACAACCGGGCTGACACTTTATGAGACGGTCTTGATGAGTCTCCTTGTGTTTGCCGGCGCGGCGCAGTATATCTCCTTGAGTTTGATAGCAATTGGAACAGGTGTATTTGAAATCATCCTCACAACGTTCATTGTGAACATCCGCCATTTCCTGATGTCCGCATCCCTGAACGAGAAACTAGAGAAAGAGAAGGGATGGATAAAAGCAATTTATTCTTTTGGCATAACAGATGAAACCTTTACTGTTATTTCCGTTAAAGATGGAAAGGTGAGAACATCCTTTGCTTTTGGGGTGATCCTTATTTCATATCTCAGCTGGGTCGTGAATTCCGGCCTCGGCTATGTCATCGGACAGATTCTTCCCCAGTTCCTGCAGGTGAGCATGGGCGTAGCCTTATATGCCATGTTCGTTGGCCTGCTCGTCCCGTCCATGAAAAAAAGTGTCAAAGTCGTTTATCTTGCTGGAACGGCAGCAGCCTTAAATAGTGTATTTCTTTTCACGACCAATATTTCCGAAGGCTGGGCGATTATGATTGCTACGGTAATCTCGGCAGTTCTTGTAGAGTTTGTGGCAAGCAAGAGAAAGAAGGGGGAGACGTTAAGTGAATGAGACGATTCTGATTATGATTGTCGGGATGGCTGCTGTTACTTACATCCCGAGACTTGTCCCTCTCGTTACGTTCCAGGGGAAGGAGCTTCCTCCATTTTTACAGGGTGTTCTGAAAAATGTCCCGTTCGCGGTATTGGGAGCATTGATCTTTCCGAAAATCCTTCTCATTCAAGAGGGTGATATCTGGTTTGGGGCTGCAGGTGCAGCGGCTGCATTCCTGCTGGCTTATCTGGGGGCCAATGTGATTGTGGTTGTTTTGGGGGCAATTGCCGTGCTCTCTGTATATTCGCTGTTGTTCATGTAGGGGGAGAATTTCGATTCCTCCCTTTTTGTTTTTTTAATAGCTTTGTTATAAAGTGGTAAAATACAACATAGAGATGTGAACGGAAATTCTGAAAGTGCCTGTTCTATTTATTGGGACATGTCATTACATATAGTATAGAGGAATGAAAGGAGGAATGAGTATTGCGTAAATGGGCTTTCAGAGCAGTATTGCTCTATTTGCTGTTAGGAATATTTTTTTATGTCTATCTTTACTTTTTAGCCGACTCTTCTTTACCTGATATTTATAAAGGAAGCAGTGCCGACCCGGAAACATTCATGAACAGCAGGGAATTGATGCTGAGTGAAGAGTATTCTAAAATAAAAAATCTATTGTTTTTTCTTTCCACCCCATATGAATGGTTATTTTATTTCATCATTTTAATACTTGGTGTGTCGAGGGCATTCGAACGGTGGTCGGAAGCAACATCCAAGTTCAGGATCCTCCAGACGGCAATTTATCTTTTCTGGCTTTCGCTGCTGTCCAATGTAGTGATCTTTCCTTTCCAATACATTTCCTTCAGGATTTCGAAGGCTTATGATATTTCTACCCAAAGCTTTTCTCAGTGGATGAAAGATGAATTGACAGATTTCTGGGTGAATTATCTGACGATGTTTATTATCATCACCGTGCTCTATTTGTTGATCAGAAAGTTTCCTAAAAGGTGGTGGCTGGCTGCATGGGGATTGTCTGTGCCATTCAGTATCTTCATGATGTTCATTCAGCCGGTCCTTATTGATCCTTTATATAATGAGTTCACCCCTCTTCAGGATAAAGTACTGGAAGAAAAAATTCTGGCTATTGCTGACCGGGCAAACATTCCAGCTGATCATGTATATGAAGTCGATATGTCCTCAAAGACAAATGCGCTTAATGCTTATGTGACCGGAGTGGGATCCAATTCGAGGATTGTCCTGTGGGATACGACCATCAACAAACTGTCGGAAAAAGAAATACTGTTTGTTATGGCCCATGAAATGGCTCATTATGTTGAAAAACACATCTATATCGGCATAGCTCTGTATTTAGTTTTTTCCTTTTTCGGCCTGTGGATTGCTGCCAAGCTTATGAATCATTTAGTCAGAAAACATGGAGATGACCTAAAGGTGAATAAAGTATCGAGCTTGAGTTCACTGCCACTGTTCTTGCTGATCACCTCTATGCTGATGTTCACAATCAGTCCGTTTTCCAACTTCATATCCCGATATCAGGAAACACGTGCGGACCGGTATGCCATTGAAATGACGGGTGATAAGGAAGCTGCTATATCATCATTCCAGGAGCTGTCCAGAGTCGGTTTAAGCCAAGTAAACCCTCCTCTTCTGGTCAAGTTTTTCCGTTACGGTCATCCGACAATGCTTGAAAGGCTTATTATGCTTCAGGAATATGATACAGATCAATAAACCAAAACCCTCCCTTTATTTGAAAAAGGGAGGGATTTTTTATGAAAACTCCATTCGTCTCTAAATGATGCAAAATATGCCTGAAAATAAAGTTGGACTGACTTTATTAGTCAGTCCAATGGTTATATGCCATATTCCTCGGTCAAATTTTTTAATTGATGCGAAAGTGTCATGAATTTGTTTTCATCGCGCTGATCAAGAGCGCGGTCCAATTCTTCTTTCAGCTTTCTTTTTTGATTCAGCAAGCTAAGTTCATTTAACACCATATCAACATAAATTTCATTCAAAGTCATTTCGGTGGCCGTTTTCCGGGACATTGCACCAGCCTTCATCAATTCTGAATAAGTTTTCTTTTTATCCATACGCTCACCCCTGAAGTCTTTTTTATAAAGCACGTTACATAAAAACCGATTCATCACCATGACAGGAAAAATTCAGTGGATAATAGTTAACGGTTTATAGATGCGCAAAGTGATCAATTGCCGTATGCGGAATAGTATCAGGATATCTATCTGGGCGTCTGCAGTGTCGTCTTGTTGACTTGGTTTCTTTCGGAAAGGAACGAAAACCTTGCTGTGTTTATAAACAAGCTCCTTTTGGGCCCTCCGGGTATTTCCGGTGAAAAGAACTTTTTTATATTATATGAGAAAAGTCATAAGAAAACAACGTAAATATTTAAATTTTCTGAAAAATTATTCCTGGCATAAAAATAGTAAAATAGTGTAACTTTTTGGAATATTATGTTATTATACAAGAGAAAATGTAGAGGAGGCAGAGGAATGGTCGAGAAATCTCGAATAATTGAAGAATATGAAATCAATCCTGATACGATGCTGATTATGCCGATAGAATATGGAGCCAGGACGTATACAGAAATTCATGAAGTAAACGAAACGCTGTTATCTCCCTTTAAACCCTTTGATATTATTAAAAAAAGCTGTGAGTTTTTTGGGTCATCGTATCAAGGCCGGAAAGATGGAACCAAACGCTTAACAGGCATCACCCACAAAGCCCCCATCATTGTAGATCCTCATTCGTCCATCTATCTATTTCCAACCACATCACCAGCCAAATCAGAATGTATTTGGGTATCCCATGATCACGTACTTTCGCATCGGAAATTAAACAGTAAAGAAATAAGTGTGACATTCCGTAATCGCGGCAGCTTCACCCTCCCCATGTCCTATGCAAGTTTCGAGGCGCAGATGATGAGGACAGCGATGCTGAGAATCAACTTTCAGCATCGGATAGTGAATGCGGAAAGGAAATCTTCATCGCGGCATTTTGCCTCCTATCCCGGGAGAGCATCAGAACAGGTGCCGGCTTATGCCTGGAGACAGGAAACTTCAGGGGAAGATATGTGATGATCCGGTTATCCTCGAAAGTTTTAGGAGGCAAGCTGAAAGTCCGCAGGATAGAGTTATTCCTGCGGCTTTCGCTTGTAATCAAGAGTGTAATTCTTGGAAGGCGGTTTGGCGGCGTGCCAATGGGAGGTAAAGTAAGGCCTTAGGCTTTTTTGCTTTCCTGAGTCTCGACTTTTAAGAAACGCTGATACAAATAGTGCCTCAGCAATTCCTCTACCCGGTTGCGAAGGCGGGGATTGAAGTAATTATGATGCTCCTCGTACCCTTTGTAAAGAAACAAGTACATGGTGAAGGCATCATCAGTCTTGATTCTTTCCACTTTCATTCCATTCAGTTTCATGTGCTTTTTCACACCTGCAAGTTCGCTTTGAATAATCTTCATCGTTTCCTCGATGAGTTCCAGGTAGGGTCTTTTCAGTTTGAAGGGACTCTTTTCCACAACGGTGAAATCCCTGTCAAGCACAGTCAAGACCATTGGCAGGTATATCGCCTGCTCTAAGATGTTTCGATCTTCCTCGGATATCCTGGTCATAATTATGCTCCTTTTTATAAGGAATTACAGAACATTTGTTCGTATTTTTATTGTACGTATTTTTTACCAAATTTTCAATATCCAATATTGCAGAATCCGGTCGAATTTCAATCTTTTTTCCATAGTATGGTGAATTGGCTGGGAATCTAATCACCAAGGCGCTTGAAAATTCCCGAGACAAAGGATTTGAGGCATACCTGTCGAATTTTTTACAATAGGACCTATAATGCAATTGAAAGGGAGTTGACACTTTGAATAAAAGAGGTATAACTGCAGAAGATTTATTTGAATTAAAGTCTGTTTCCGACCCGAAGCTTTCACCCAGTGGAAAGGAAGCTGTCTATGTTGTAACGGAAATGGATAAAGAAAAAAATGATTACATATCCAACCTGTTTCATCTCGATGTTGAGACGGGGAAAAGCACGCAATGGACATTCGGGGAAAATCGGAACTCGTCACCCAAGTGGTCTCCTGATGGGGAAAAAGTGGTCTTTGTCTCGGACCGCTTTGATAAAAGCCAATTGTATCTACTGGCTTGTAATGGGGGAGAAGCGAAGCAGCTGACATTCTGCCCTAATGGTGCATCACAGCCCGTATGGTCTCCATGCAGCACGAAGATTGCATTTTCAACAGCCTTGCGGGAAGGAGAAACGTTGACGGAAGGGAAAGAAGAAGAAAAGCATCCCCAGCCGCTTGAAGTGAAAAAAATGAAATACAAGTCAGATGACAGCGGTTTTTTCAAAGGAAAGAGAAGCCATATTGCCGTCCTTGATGTGGAAACCCTTGATATGGAAATCATAACCGAGGGGGATATTGATTACTCCCTGCAGTCCTGGTCTCCAGACGGCAAATACATAGCATATGGTGCAGATAAAAGTGTCGACCTTGATACATCATTCCAAACGGATTTATTTTTATATGATGTAAAAGAATCCAACGAGCAAAAAATAACCAATGGAACAGGCTATTTCGGTAATGCAGCCTGGTCCCCTGACAGCCGTTTCATCGCCCTGCTCGGCCATGAAAGAGAGTATGAAAATGCGACACTGACAAAAGTATGGATGTATGAATTGGAAACAGGCTCCCTTAGCTGCATGACAAGTGAACTGGACAGCCCGGTTGGCGATTTCATGGTAATTGACTTTCAGCAAGGTGTATCCAATCCCGGCGTGCAATGGGCTGCAGATAATGAAAGTTTTTACTTCCTGACATCTGATAATGGAAATACCGTCCTGTATTATGGAAATCGCGAGGGAGCCCTCTATCCGGCCCTTTTGGATAATCAGCATGTTTATGGGTTCGATTTGGATGCTGAAAGTCAAAGAGCGATTGTGGCCATCAGCAATCCATTGCTGCCAGGAGATTTATTCATGCTCGACATCCCATCAGGCGGTTTGAAGAAGCTTACATCTGTGAACGAAAAATTCCTGGCTGAAGTTACGTTGTCAGAAACAGAAGCGATTTCTTTTAAAAGCAGGGATGGTTTGGAAGTCAATGGCTGGCTGATGAAGCCCGCGGGCTTGCGCGAAGGAGAAAAATGCGGCTTGGTCGTTGAAATTCATGGAGGCCCTCATATGATGTATGGTAATACATATTATCAGGAATTCCAGATGCTTGCAGCTGAAGGTTATGCCGTATTGTTCATCAATCCAAGGGGAAGCCACGGGTACGGCCAGACGTTTGTTGATGCGGTGAGAGGGGACTATGGAGGCGGAGATTATGAAGATGTAATGGCTGCTGTGAACCATGTTACTGAAAACTGCGATTTTATCGATAAAGACAGACTTGGAGTAACAGGAGGAAGCTATGGAGGCTTCATGACAAACTGGATTGTCGGCCATACAGATATGTTCAAAGCGGCCGTTACTCAAAGGTCGATTTCCAACTGGGTAAGCTTTTACGGGGTCAGTGATATCGGTTATTATTTTTCCGAGTGGCAGATCGATGCTGACCTGGGTGACGTCGAAAAACTATGGAAACATTCGCCGCTTGCCTATGCGAAGAACATCCATACACCTCTTTTGATCCTTCACAGTGAAAAAGATTACCGCTGTCCTATTGAACAGGCGGAACAGTTGTACATTGCTGTGAAAAGGCAGGGGAAGGATACGGAAATGGTTCGATTCCCTGAAGCAAACCATAATCTCTCAAGGAACGGAAAACCTAATTTAAGAGTAGCCAGATTGAATTATATTAAGGATTGGTTTAAGAAATATATTTGATACATTGTCAAAACACCCGGTAACCGTGATAATGCTTTTACCGGGTGTTTTTTAGAAAAAAGCAGTCTGAAAGTGTAAATGATATTTCATTTTCATGACAGTCTATTAGATGGAAAACCCTTATGATATACTTCTTATAAGCCCTTGAATTTACATTATTCAGGTAATTATGGATGAGGGATTTAATTTGTTCTCATTCTTCTTTATGGGACAATGCCCATAAGATAGTCAGGACGGAGAAAAATTTAAAAATGGGTTTTGTTCTGCAGTTATTTAGGGGAAAGATATAGTATGGATATTGAGATGATAAAAGCATGGTTTACACTTGAAAATATAATGGATTTAATAAGGGAATACCGTTCTCTCGGTCCATTGCCGGGAATTCTGCTTCCAATGCTGGAAGCCTTCCTGCCGTTTCTTCCGCTGTTTGCTTTTGTTCTGGCAAATGTGAATGCATTCGGTCTGTGGTTCGGCTTTTTATTTTCCTGGATGGGGGCGTCCCTTGGAGCACTAATCGTGTTTCTGCTTGTCAGAAAATATGGCCAGGCCCGTTTCTTCCGTTTTCTGAAAAACAACAAGCAGGTTCACCGTTTGACGAACTGGGTGGACCGTCATGGATTCGGCCCCTTGTTTCTGCTGTTATGCTTTCCTTTTACGCCGTCAGCGCTGGTCAATATTGTAGCAGGGTTGTCCGGAATCAATATATTTCAGTATATGCTCGCAGTCGTTACCGGGAAAATTGTCATGATTTTTACCATTAGCTTTATCGGACATGATATTGTATCATTATTCCAACAGCCATTGCGTACAGCACTGGTCCTGGCTGGAATTTTCATTCTTTGGCTTGCCGGTAAACGGGTGGAAGCCCGCATTAATAAAAAAGTAGATAAAGATCACTCCCGCGGTTAACCAGGGTAGGAGGAATTAGATTGAGAGACAGCATAAAAAAAGAGAGTGTAGAATGGATCAAGGCTTTAGGAATCGGTTTGGTTATCTTTGTTGTGATCAGGACCTTCCTGTTTTCAAACTACGTTGTTGAAGGCGAGTCCATGATGCCTACGCTCGAAGACGGCAATAAGCTTGTTGTCAATAAGATAGGATATCAGGTTGGTGAACTTCACCGCTTTGACGTTGTTGTGTTTCATGCCAATGAGGAAGAGGATTATGTGAAACGGATTATTGGCCTTCCTGGTGATACCGTGGAGTATAAAGACGATAAGTTATATGTGAATGGCGAATTTCAGGAAGAGCCATATCTGGATAAATTCAAAGAGGAAATGGTTGGCACCAAACTGACAGGAGATTTCACGTTGGAAGAGATCACCGGCAAACAAACCGTTCCTGAGGGGATGGTATTTGTTCTTGGGGATAACAGACGCAGCAGTATGGACAGCCGTTACTTCGGGTTTGTCGACCAGGAACAGATTGTCGGAAAAGTAAACCTGCGTTACTGGCCTCTGAATGAATTCGATGTCCAGTTTGGCGATTGATTAAGGAGCGCTTGATTCCAGTATAGGAATCAGGCGTTTTTTTGTGTGAGCTGCCGTGTGGTTATGCGGCAAATGCGCCATCTTAGAAGGATTGTGGAAGTATAGCAGGGTGATTAGAGGGGAAACACCGGAAAATAGACGGAGCTGGGAAGTATAATAGGTTGATTAGAGAAGAAACATCCCATTATAGAAGGAGAGAAAGATTATAATGGTACGATTAGAGAAGAAACGTCCCATTATAGAAGGAGAGAGAGTTTATAATGGTACGATTAGAGAAGAAACGTCCCGTTATAGAAGGAGAGTCAGTTTATAATGGTACGATTAGAGAAGAAACGTCCCGTTATAAAAGGAGAGAAAGATTATAATGGTACGATTAGAGAAGAAACGTACCATTATAGAAGGAGAGAGAGTTTATAATGGCACGATTAAAGAAGAAACGTCCCATTATAGATGGGAATTTAATTTTAAATGGCATCATCCGTAAATAGGTCTATAAGAAGAATAGCAAAAAAAACGCCATTGAATCCTGGTCAGGACATATGGCGTTTTTTTGCTCACAATAATAGGAACGGCCGCTTCCATTTTTGTTTATTCCTCATCATTGATCTCGCCATCGCCGATTTCGTCTTCGCCCGGCTCATCATCACATGCTGTCATCGTTGTTGCCAGCATAGCGGCAAGAAGCATATAAAGCAGCTTTTTCTTCATGGTTATCCCCCCCATCCTTAAGATCTATTTTTGAATTCTAATCATAGAATGCACTAAAACATGAAGAATATCCGATTTGGGCTTTGGCATAATCAGGGTTTGGCCCGTCAAAAAGAGGAATTTTGCGGGGTATTGTCGAAATATTCTACCAGCAAGATGTTTACATGTTGGGAGGATACATAATGAGATTAAAGGATAAAACAGCTGTCATAACCGGAAGTGCCAATGGGATCGGTCTGGCTGCAGCCAGGAAGTTTGTCCAGGAAGGCTGCAAGGTGGTCATGGCAGATTACGATGAGGGCAAAGGAGCCGCTGAAGCAAAGAAGTTAGTGGAAGAGGGTGGTGATGCGGTCTTTTACCAGGTCGATATCGCTGATCGTGAAAGCGTTAACAGTTTGGCGGAAAGGGTTGCTCAGGAGTTCGGTGGGATCGATATCTTGGTCAATAATGCCGGAATTACACGAGATGGCATGATGGCAAAACTGAGTGAGGAAGATTTCCAAAGAGTCCTGGATGTTAATCTGACTGGAGTCTTCCATTGTACCCAGGCTTTTCTGCCGGCACTATTAAGCAGCGGCAAGGGGAAAATCATCAATACAGCCTCTGCCAGCGGACTTTTCGGGAATGGGGGGCAAACCAATTACGCCGCATCGAAAGCGGCAGTTATTGGAATGACCAAAACCTGGGCGAAGGAGTTTGGGCCAAAAGGAATCAATGTTAATGCGGTTGCTCCGGGAGTGATTGAAACAGAGATGACAGCCAAAATTCCGGATAAGGTAAAAGCTCAGATGAATTCGTTAATCCCGCTGGGGAAATTCGGGAAACCGGAAGATGCTGCAAATGCCTATTTATTCTTGGCTTCGAATGAGTCTGATTATGTAAATGGAATTGTTCTGCAAGTCGACGGCGGAATAATGATGTAAATGAAGGGGGTGGAGAAAATGAAAAATGTAGTGATAACTTCTGCGTTCAGGACTCCTGTAGGAGCTTTTGGCGGAGCATTCAAGGATCTGCTGCCGACAGATTTGATTGTACCTGTCATGAAGGCAGCTGCAGAAGACAGCAAATTGGGGCCGGGAGACATCGATGAGGTTATTCTTGGACACTGTATCCAAAGGACCGACCAACCAAATACAGCCAGGACAGCGGCTCTCTTGGCAGGTTTTTCGGATTCGACTACGGGCTATACAATTCAAAGACAGTGTGCAAGCGGAATGCAGGCAGTCATTTCTGCCTATATGCAGATTCAAACAGGCATGTCGGACATTGTTCTTGCCGGCGGTGTAGAGGCTATGAGTTCAAGTCCGTATGTCATGAAGGGACATCGCTGGGGGCAGCGCCTTCAGCATGGTGAAATCCGGGATTCGGTATGGGAAGTTCTTGAAGATCCGATCCATGGGATCATGATGGGCGAAACTGCGGAGAATCTTGCTGAGATCCATAACATAACGAGAGAGGAACAGGATGAATTGGCAAAGCTGAGCCATGAGAGGGCTGCAAAAGCTGCGGAAGAAGGTTATTTCGACAGCCAGATTGTGCCGATTGAGGTTAAGTCTAGAAGAGAAACGAAAACCATCACCAAAGATGAAGGGCCGCGTGCAGGATTAACTACGGAAAAACTGTCTGGTTTGAAGCCTGCATTCCGAAAAGGAGGTACAGTTACAGCAGGGAATTCCTCAAGCCTTAATGATGGAGGAGCCGTACTGATCATGATGTCTGAGGAAGAGGCGGCAAAGCGGGGAATCAAACCTCTTGCCAGAATTGCAGGCTGTTCAGTTGCCGGTGTTGATCCGAAAGTCATGGGAAGAGGCCCGGTTCCAGCGGTGGAAAAAGGTTTGTCTAAAACAGGATGGACCCTCGAAGAAGCTGATCTCATAGAAGTGAATGAAGCTTTTGCTGCACAGTATATCGCGGTGGAGAAAGAACTCGGCCTGGACCGTAACAAAACCAATGTGAATGGCAGCGGGATAAGTATAGGTCATCCTGTAGGTTGTACAGGTGCAAGGATTGTGGTTTCGCTGGTTCATGAATTGAAAAGGCGTGAACTGCACAAAGGGATTGCATCCTTATGTGTAGGCGGAGGCATGGGAGCCACAGTCTTTATCGAAGCATTATAAGGAAAGAAAGCCCGGATTTGCCGGGCTTTCACCATTTACTCCACATTCAATATGATTTTCCCTTGATTTAACCGGTTTTCCATCAATTCATGTGCCCTTGCGGCATCCTCCAAGGGAAATTCGTGTCCTACTTTGATCTTGAGCTGTTTTTTGACTAAGTAAGGAAATACTTCTTTTGCCGTCTCGTGCAGGAGTTGGGGCCTTTCTTTTCTAGTCGTTCCCAAACTGAATCCCAGAACTGAACGGCAGCTTGAATGAAGATCTGAAGTGAGGATTTTTCCTGCTTTTCCACCTGAATTGCCGAAATGAATCAATCTGCCATAGGGAGCCAGGCAGTTCAAACTCTTTTCAGTAACACCTCCGGCAACTGAATCCAATATGATATCTGCCCCTTTGCCATCAGTTATCGAATTGACAGCTTGAGAAAAGTCTTCCTCTTCATAACAGATCACAAAGTCAGCTCCGCTCTCTTCCGCTATTTTTCTTTTTGCAGTATTTCCTACTGTGCCGATGACCGTTCCAGCTCCCAGAAGTTTGGCCAGTTGTATCGCTGTTGTACCGACTCCACCGGCGGCTGCATGAACCAGCACTGTTTCCCCTTTTTGAATACGGGCGACATTAAACAGCAGCCGATGAGATAGAAAAGAAACAACTGGACACGAAGCGGCGGTGGTAAAATCAAGTTCATCGGAGATAGGGAAGACTAATTCTTGAGAAGCTACTGCAAATTCTGCATAAGAACCATTCTTAGGAAAAGCGATGACTCTTTGACCTTCGTGCAAGCCGGAAACCCCTGAACCTGTCTTTTCAATATACCCAGCTGCATCAAGGCCTGGAATAAAAGGAAGTTTGCCCCCTTTTTTGCCGTATCTTGATTTGATGTCTGCGAAATTCACACTCGTTTTCACGACTCTGATTAAAACTTCATGATCTTTTATCGATGGAACATCTGCAGAGGCCATTTGAATAAACTCAGTGCCTCCGAATTCTGTTACAATTACTGCTCTCATGGCATTCATCCTTTTACGAGATTACCGAACTCCGGCACTAACTATATTTGACATTTCAGAACTGAATCCTCTATTCCTGTAAAATATGTCAGGCCACCCTGCCCGCGTTTACGTTATCTTCAAAGACCAAGAAATTTCCAGTGATAATGGGACTGTGGTTCCCGACAGAATGAAAGCAGTGTATTATAATGGACCTAGACATTTTTTTGGCATACCTCATGGATATAATTGAATTTAAACAGCTAATATTGTAGAAAGATTCGAGATTGGGAAAAAATCCTTTATAAATAGATAAAAAAACAGGGAGTGGGAATATGTCGGTCAGATTTATTTTGGGGCGTGCCGGAACAGGCAAAACCAATATGATTTTGAATGAAATCAAAGAAAAACTGAGACAGGAACCAAATGGGAGTCCTGTCATTTATCTTGTTCCAGATCAGATGACATTCCTTTCTGAATATAATTTGGTGAATGAAGAAGGAATCAATGGGATGATCCGTGCACAGGTGTACAGCTTTACCCGCCTTGCCTGGAGAATCCTGCAGGATACAGGGGGACTTAACAGATATCATCTGTCCAATATTGGTCTTAATATGCTGATCCGAAAAATCATCGATGACAAAAAGGACCAGCTGAAATTATTTTCTCGTGCATCGGACAAGGCAGGTTTCATTGAGCATGTAGAAGTGATGCTGACCGAGTTCAAAAGATATTGTATTTCACCGGAAGAACTCTCCGGCAAAAGGGAAAGCTGGAATGAAAGCGGACAAGAAT
The DNA here is from genome assembly GCF_049177075.1 of Bacillus salacetis. Classification (GTDB taxonomy): domain Bacteria; phylum Bacillota; class Bacilli; order Bacillales; family Bacillaceae_B; genus Rossellomorea; species Rossellomorea salacetis_A. The sequence goes on from NZ_CP185377.1 coordinate 1,200,908, forward strand.
CCAAGGCGTTGGCGGATAAACTTCATGATTTGCAGCTGATCTATGACAGCTTTGAAGAAAACCTGTCGGGAAAATATATCGATTCCGAAGATTATTTTACTTTGTTGGAAGAATCAATCGGGAAGTCGGAATTTCTACAGAATGCCGATATTTTTATTGATGGCTTCCATAGCTTTACACCACAGGAATATGCAGTGATTGGCAAGCTTATGGATTACTGTCCACGGGTTACCGTTTCTTTAACGGCTGAACCAAATTCGATTCATAGCGGACAAACAGACTTGTTCAGGATGACCTCGGAAACTTATGAGGCGCTGTCACAGCTGGCGCAGGCCTCCAGGGGAGGAATTGAAGACAAGGTTGTGCTTGGACAAACGAGCCGCTTTCAAAATAATGGACTCCAACATATAGAAGCAAACTTTGAAAAGAGACCGGTCATGCCGTTAGAGGAAGAAACCGGAATGACCATCCTTGAAGCATCCAACCGAAGGGCGGAGATTGAAGGGGTGGCAAGGGAGATCAGGCGCCTTGCCCGTACGGAAAGTTACCGTTATAAGGATATGGCCGTGCTTGTCCGGAATGGACAGGAGTATCAAGATATTATCGAAACGGTCTTTTACGATTATGAAATCCCATACTTTATCGATCAAAAGCGGAAAATGCTGAATCATCCGCTGATTGAGCTGATTCGTTCAACATTGGAAATCATGAACAGCAACTGGCGGTACGAACCGGTATTCCGTGCAGTCAAAACCGATTTGCTGTTTCCGTATGACCGCAACCCCCAGCAGCTGCGGGAGAAGATGGACAAGCTGGAAAACTATGTCCTGGCATACGGAATCCAGGGGGATAAATGGACGAGGAAGGATCGCTGGATCTATCGGAGGTTCCGCGGTCTGGAGCAAGCGGATATGCCGCAGACAGATAGAGAAAGAGAAATGGAGCATGAAATCAATGAACTAAGATTATTTATCTCTGCGCCGATCCTGCGTTTCGGACGAAGACTGAAAAAAGGCCGGACAGGACAGGACCTGTGTGAAATTCTTTATCTTTATCTAGAGGAACTTGATATTCCCGCCAAGCTGGAACGGCTTCGCCTTGAAGCGGAGAGCCGAGGTGATATCATTTCGGCAAGGGAACATGACCAGGCCTGGAACGCCGTGATGGATCTACTGGATCAATTTGTAGAAATCTTGGGGGATGAGGAAGTCACAGTTAAGAAGTTTGCATCGATCATTGATGCCGGGATTGAATCGATGAGGTTCTCCCTGGTGCCTCCTGCTGTGGACCAGGTTATGATCGCCAATCTTGAGCAGTCAAGGCTGGCAGATCTCCGGGCGGCCTTTGTTATAGGAGTGAACGATGGGGTCCTTCCCGCTAAAATTACAGAGGACGGGATTTTTTCAGATGAAGACCGGGATAAACTGAACGCGGCCGGGTTAACGATAGCGCCGGGAAGCAAAACCCGACTGCTTGATGAAGAGTTCATTGCCTATAAGGCATTCACAACTCCATCCGAAAGACTCTATGTATCCTATCCGATTGCGAATGAAGAAGGAAAAGCACTTTTGCCGTCCCCATATATTAAAAGATTGTCAGAACTTTGCCCTGAGGCAGAAATCAGTCTGCTGGTCAACGATCCATCCGAGCTGCCAAGGAATGAACAGCTTTCATATGTGTGCCATCCAAATGTAACGATTTCCTATCTGACATCAGGTCTTCAGGCGAAAAAGAGAGGCTATCATATAGAAGACTTCTGGTGGGACACCTATAATTACTACATCTCTGACCCTGCATGGAAAGGCAGTGCGAAACATATTTTGTCCAGCCTGTTTTATCAAAATAAAGGGAAGAAGCTTTCCGAGGAAACGAGCCAGGCATTGTATGGTGATGAAATATTGGCAAGTGTCTCAAGAATGGAGCTCTTCCATGGCTGCCCTTTCTCTCACTTTGCGAATCACGGACTAAAACTTCGCGAAAGGGATATCTACCGACTGGAAGCCCCTGATATCGGGGATATGTTCCATGCCGCATTGAAGTGGATATCAGAAGAGATTGATAGAAACGGATTCTCATGGAAACAGTTGACGAAAACCCAGTGCCTGGAGCTGGCCAGGGAAGCGGTGAAGTCACTTGCACCGAAGCTTCAGCATCAGATTCTGTTAAGTTCCAACCGTCATCACTATATCAAGAAGAAGCTGCAGGATGTCATAGGGAGAGCGTCACTCATTTTGAGTGAGCACGCCAAAGCGAGCGGGTTTGCTCCAGTCGGGCTTGAACTTGGATTCGGTCCGCAAGCGGAACTGCCACCGTTTGCGTTCACCCTGAAAAACGGAACGAAGATGGCTTTACAGGGCAGGATTGACAGAGTCGATAAAGCGGAAAGTGATGAAGGGGTCTATTTGCGGATCATTGATTATAAATCAAGTGCGAGAGACCTCGATTTAACGGAAGTATATTACGGATTATCACTTCAGATGCTGACTTATCTGGACATTGTCCTTACCCACTCACAAAAATTGATTGGGGCAGACGCCCACCCTGCGGGAGTATTTTATTTTCATGTTCATAACCCGATGGTAAACAGTAAAAAAATCCTTACACTTGAAGAGATTGAAGAGGAAATCTTCAAGAGTTTTAAGATGAAAGGCTTGGTACTGGGAGAAACAGATGTTGTCCGGTTGATGGACCAATCACTAGAATCCGGCAGTTCAAATATCATTTCAGCTGGTTTGAAAAAGGATGGTACCTTATCTTCCAGAACGAAAGCTGCTGACAGAGATCAATTTGACGTTATGCGTTCCCATGTGAGGAACTTGTACAAGAAATCAGGCGATGATATCATGTCCGGAAAAACAGATATCGCTCCATATAAATTAAAAGACAGAACACCTTGTCAGTTTTGTGCCTTCAAACCGGTTTGCCAATTTGATTCCTCTATGGAAGAAAACGAATATCGTATTTTCACCGAGGGAAAACCGGCAGATTTACTGCAAAAGATGAAAGGAGAAGAAGATGCCCATGAATAATAACCTTCCTGTAAAGCCAGAGGGTGCCACTTGGACAGATGACCAATGGAAAGCCATCTGGGCAAAGGGCAGAGATATCCTTGTTGCGGCTGCAGCCGGGTCCGGAAAGACGGCTGTCCTGGTTGAGAGAATCATCCAGAAGATCCTCGACAAAGAAGACGGTATCAATGTGGATGAGCTTCTTGTCGTGACATTCACCAATGCTTCTGCAGCTGAAATGAGGCATCGAATCGGAGAAGCACTGGAGAGAGCGATTACTGCCGATCCGGGGTCGTACCATCTCAGGAAACAGCTAAGCCTGCTGAACAGGGCATCCATTTCCACCCTCCATTCCTTTTGCCTTGAGGTCATCCGCAAGTATTATTACATGATAGATATTGATCCGGGTTTCAGGATTCTTGATGATACCGAAGGGGAACTTTTAAGAGATGAAGTCCTGGATGAGCTATTCGAAGAGGAATATGGAAAAGAGAATAATGAACCTTTTTACAAGCTCGTGGATACGTTCACAAATGACCGCAGTGATGCAGCGCTGCAAGATATGATCCGCAGGCTGTACGACTTCTCGAGGTCGCATCCGGACCCGGATGCCTGGCTGGGTAATCTCGTGGATATGTATGATGTAGAGGAAGAAGGGGACCTTGAGTCCCTGCCTTTCATTGAAGCGCTGAAATTTGATATTTTACTAAGCCTTAAGGGGGCCGAGGCTCTGTTTCAACAGGCATATGACCTTGCGAAGGAGCCGGGGGGCCCGGCACCCAGGGCGGAAAACTTTCTGGATGACCTGGCATTGACCAAGCAGCTGAGTGCTTCTTTCCAAAATTCATGGAGCGAAGGGCAAGCGTTATTTCAAAGCATTAAGTTCTCCAGGCTGAAACCTTGTAAAGGCGATGAATATATTCCTGAGCTTGTAGAGGAAGCAAAGGCACTCAGGGACAAAGGGAAGAAGATGGTAGAGAAAATCGCGGAAGATTTCTTCTCCCGAAAGCCCGAGACCTACTTAAGAGATATGAAGAAAATGAGAGGGGTAGTTTCCTCGCTTGTTGAAGCAGTAAAAGGATTCAGCAGGAAATTCAATGCATTAAAAAATGAAAAAGGTGTAGTTGATTTTGCTGATCTGGAACATTACTGTCTGGAAATCCTGACAGACTCAGAAGGGGATGGAGGGATAAAACCTTCATTTGCAGCAATGGAATACAGAAAGCAGTTTAAAGAGGTGCTGGTCGATGAGTATCAGGATACCAACCTGGTACAGGAATCAATCCTGGGACTCGTCACTGCGGATGAGGAGTCAAGAGGGAACCTCTTCATGGTAGGGGATGTAAAACAGTCAATCTACCGATTCCGGCTGGCAGAACCAAACCTTTTCCTCGGTAAGTATAACCGCTTCACCCCGGCTGGTGAGGAAACGGGAATGAAAATTGATTTATCGAGGAATTTCCGAAGCAGAATGGAAGTACTTGAAGGAACTAATTTTCTATTCAAACAGATCATGGGAGTCAATGTGGGGGATATCGAGTACGATCAAGAGGCCCTGCTGATCAAGGGGGCAGCTTATCCTGAAGATGAGGAGTACCCGATTGAAGTTGCTGTCATTGATCAATCGGATGATGAAGTGCCGCAAGCTGAAGGGAGTTCCGAGCTGGAAGGCCTCGTATATGATGAAGCCGATTTGGAAAAATCAGTGGTTGAAGCTCGGTATATGGCCAGGAAGATCAAAGAACTCATCAGTGAGGGCAAGCAGGTTTATGATGCGAAGGCAGGCCGCCATAGGAAGCTTCAATACAGGGATATCGTCATCCTTCTCCGGTCAATGCCCTGGGCTCCGGAGATCATGGAGGAGTTCAAGAAACACGGCATACCGATCTATGCCAATCTATCATCTGGATACTTTGAGGCGACAGAGGTTGCCATTATGCTTTCGTTATTGAAAGTGATCGACAACCCCTATCAGGACATACCGCTTGTATCGGTTTTAAGGTCGCCGATCGTTGGCATTGATGAAGAGGGGCTTGCGGAAGTCCGGATTCATTCAAAGTCCGGAACCTACTATGAAGCGGTCCGGAAATATATCAGTAAAAAATCGAATGAAGTCAGTAATGAAGAAGTTCATGATAAATTAAGCGAGTTTTTATCCAATTTGACGGTATGGAGGACAAAAGCACGCCAAGGGGCACTTGCTGACTTGGTTTGGCAGCTGTACCGTGATACCCGTTTTTATGACTTCGCCGGCGGTATGCCCGGCGGCAAACAAAGACAGGCAAACCTCAGGGCTTTGTATGACCGGGCACGCCAATATGAAGAGACATCCTTCCGGGGACTATTCCGCTTTCTCCGGTTTATTGACCGGATGCGGGAACGCGGTGACGACTTAGGGGCAGCCAGAGCACTTAGTGAGCAGGAGGATGTGGTGAGGATGATGACCATCCACTCCAGTAAAGGTTTGGAGTTCCCTGTTGTATTTGTCGCCGGTTTATCGAGGCAATTCAATCTTATGGACTTGAATCAATCCTACTTATTGGATAAGGAGTTCGGATTTGCCTCAAAATATCTTGATCCCGAAAAGAGAATCAGTTATCCTTCTTTGCCGCAGCTTGCTTTTAAGAGGAAAAAGCGCCTCGAAACGATTGCGGAAGAGATGAGGGTGCTGTATGTTGCCCTTACAAGAGCGAAAGAAAAACTGTATTTACTCGGAACAGTGAAAGATGCTGAGAAATCGTTGAAGCAATGGAGTTCTGCCGCGAGCCATAAAGAATGGCTTCTTCCGGACTTTGAAAGGGCCAAGGCGTTAAGCTTTATGGACTGGATCGGTCCTTCCCTGATAAGGCACCGTGACTGCAATGGTCTGAATGAAGGCCGGCCGGCCATATCGTCACTTCCGTCTGAAATCCATGAACACCCTTCATGCTGGAAATTGGATATCATCCCTAAATCTCAGTTCATGATCCTGGAGGAAGAGGGGGATGATGAGGGTACTGATTGGCAGGAGAACGTAAAGGCGGGACTTCAGGTTGATAAGGAATCCTCCGATAAAGAAGAAGTTGTTGAAAGGCTTTCATGGAGATATCCCTATCCGGAAGCAGCAGTGCTTCCTTCTAAACAATCGGTTTCAGAAATCAAAAGAATGTTTGAAATTTCAGATGAGGCGAGCAGTGACAGGATGGTTAGGAAAATTCAAAAACCTGTTTTCAGACGACCGAAATTCCTTCAGTCCCAACAACTGACACCAGCTGAAATCGGAACAGCCATGCACATGGTCATGCAGCATATATCGTTTGCCGAAATGCCTGATCAAGCCTCGCTCCAAATAGTCTTGGACGACCTGAGGCACAGAGAGTTGCTGACAGAAGAGCAGGCAGAAGCGATTGACCAAGATAAAATCCTGGCGTTCTTTGAGAGTGAAATGGGACAGAGGGTCCTAAGCGCAGGAGAAGTTCACCGTGAGGTTCCATTCAGTATGGCTGTGCCTGTTCATGAAATTGATGCCTCTGCATCTGCAGAGGATTCAGAAACTGTCCTTGTCCAAGGGATCATCGACCTCATCTTCAGGGATGAGAAAGGTCTTGTCCTGCTGGATTATAAAACAGATAGTATAGATGAACGGTACAAAGGCGGGTATGAAGAAGCCAGACCGATCCTCCTTGATCGGTACCGTGTCCAGGTGGGTTTGTACACGAAAGCCATTGAAAGGATATGGAAGGAAACTGTGAATGAACGATACCTTTACTTTTTTGATGTTGCCCGTGAATTGAAAGTGGAAAAAGAGTAGATAAACAGAGTGCCCGGGAGTTTACTCCCGGGCACTCTGTTATTTTGGTTATACTATGGTCAAACAAGGGAAAACACAGGAGAAAACTGAGAATAAACTTAACCCAACTTGAAGACTAAGCAGGGGGTGATTAGGATGGGGAAAAATACTGTGGGAACGTGTGAGCTCTGTCTTAGGGAAGAAGTCGAGACAACCAGGCATCATCTTACACCCAAGGAAGAAGGCGGAACGTTCCTTCCGACAGCCCAGCTATGCAGAGCGTGCCATAAACAAATCCACTCACTTTATACGAATGAAGAGCTTGCAGCAAGATTATCGACAATAGAGAGCCTCGGGAATGATGAAAAAATAGCGAAATTCATTAAATGGATACGGAAACAGCCTGCCACCAAACTGGTCAAATCCAAAAAATCAAATGAAAGAAAACAAAAGGGAAAGCGATGAAATGAATTCATCTGCCTTCCCTTAATTATTGCCTGCAATCGGCTGGTCAATGACATTGCAATCGAAGGTTGTGTTTGCACTGAATACATTATACGTAAGCTGGAATGGACCTGTATTGAAACCGCCGGAACCTGCAGTAGTCTTTTGGCTGGATTTAGGAGAAATTATTCCGGCATCCCCGAACTGGACATTCCCTCCGCCTACACTCAGAATCTGGACAGGGCCTATTATAGCCGGCATATAAAAACATCCTTTATTTTCATATTGAGTTATATTCCTAAGTTATGAAGAACTCTGGGAAATTGTTAATTCTTCTACTACTTCTTCTTCACGGGGCCTGAGCTGCCTTACATTCTTCACTCTTGATTCCATGAATACATTGCAGGTTTGGCCAATATGGATAACTGATGAAAAAGAGGTACCGATGATATCAATTGTGTTGACCACAATCGGCCTCTCATCTAATTTTATTAAATTTACTGGGACAGTGGGCTGCGGAAGGGGAATCGGTTCACTATAGATGGGATACTGACTGAAATCTCCTTCACTAGAAAAGAAAATCTCCCTCTCTCGCTGCACAGCAAATGCTCTTTGGTACGAAGTGATCTCTGTAGAATCCCCGATTTCAAGTACAGCACTGAAGGAAATTGTCCTCAGTTTGATATCATTCACTATGGAGTATCGATAACTCATCAATCATCATCCTTTTGGAGTGAGCGGTACAAACGGACCAATGAGCAGTGACTCTGCCGGTGTATCGAACGTAGAGGCAAGCTGGATGGTATTCGCATCACCGACAAGAAACAGAGAAGAACTGGCTACTGCTTCAATCTTTACAGAATTCACACATAACTCACGATTGATTACTTGGAGGTTCATTGTTTGCAGCTCCTTTCAAGTTATCCGGAAGGTTTGCCATGAAGGAATAAATTGCATTATTAATATCCGTTTTGACCTTAGCCAGAATCTTGTCCTCAAAGGAGGAGGTGTCTCCATTCTGTATCTCTTGCTGCCGTGGCATCGTTTGGATATAAAATTGAATCCTTTGGGCAATCTGTTTTTTGATGTCCTCTTTTATTAACGAGTGATATGAATCATCCAATGAGGTGCCTAGTTGGAGTTCGGTATCACTGATGATTCCCGGAACTTCTTTATCGATATAGTCAATCACTCTGGGCATCAATGAACTTTGGATGTCTTCCGAATCAACCTGCTTAACTGGGGGAACGGGGACAGCCGGATTAGGATTTGTTTCCACAGCAAGGTCCTCGATTTTTTCCATATCACTGGGATTCAATCCGATATTAAGGGTTCCCTCAAGGGTCTCAACCTTTAATTGGTCAAACTTATATTCAATCCGTTCCACATTGATGGAAGGTTTATCTTTAAGAGAAGAGACTTCTTTCTGCAGCTCATCGATGATTGCCTCAAGGTTCTGTATTCTTTTGTTTAAATCAGCGATATATTGATATATCTGTTGAAATGTATAATACTGCTGCATATTGTCACCTCTTTCTCTAAAGTTAACTTGGTGAAGGGGAGGCCAGTGGCACGACTATATCTTCTGCGCCTGCACTCAATGTTGGCGGTTTCCCGTTTTTTACAGGCTGTGGTGCAGGTTCAAGGAATCCCCCTGTGTTATATAAATATGAATTGGGCAGGATCTGGCCTGAGGTACCGATTTGAAAAACGGAAGAATTGGACATTCCGCCGATTTTGATCATCTGTATATGAATGGACTGTTGAACATAAAGTTTCATCATCATCACACTCACAAATTTAAGTAGTTTCCTTGATCAAGAGTATCATCATCGATTGTGTAGGTAACAGAACTTTCATTGTAGACGGAAATTCCTTCTCCGGTGATGAATGAGCCTGCTCCTGCAAAGGTTTTGGCACTCGATACAGGTCTTATCTGGAATACGTCCCCAATATGGAAGACACCGCTTGAACCTACACTGACAACTTGAACAGCTCCTACAAAAGCCGGCATACTGTTCACACCTTTTCTACTGTATTAGATACTGTATCTTATGAGAAAAAGCGGTGGATGTGATAATCGCCTAATTATCCAAAACAGGTTACAATAGGGAATAGAAAAGTTTAAGAAGGAGACAGAATCATGCAGGTACTTCAACCGGTTGCTAAAAAAGAAAGAATACTTTCATTGGATGTGATAAGGGGCTTTTCGTTATTGGGAATATTCATTATTAATATGATTTCTTTTCATTCACCATTTTTGTATATTGACCAGTATTCCTGGTGGAAAGCGCCGGAAGATCAACTGGTCTTTCCCTGGATAGATATCCTTGTTCAATCCAGTTTCTATCCGCTGTTCGCCATGCTTTTTGGATACGGGCTGGCCATTCAACAAGAAAGGTCACTGGAAAGAGGGACTAATTTTTATCCGCTTGCTGTCAGGCGCCTTCTTGTTCTTTTACTCATTGGGTGTGTACATGCATTTTTGATTTGGTCCGGGGACATCCTGTTCAATTATGCTTTATTCGGATTGCTCTTACTTTTATTCATGAAAATGTCCGGCAAAGCACTCATCTGGACAGGTTCATTGTTATTTTTGCTGCCCCAGATGTTCTTCAGTATTTTAATGCTTCTAGTGAGTTTGACAGACCAGACAGGTGTGGCTTTTTATTCAGACCTGACGAACATTACAAATTCCATAGAAGCGTATGGGAATGGAGGATTTAAAGAGATCTTCCTTCAGAGATTTGAAGATTGGTATAATGTAAATGGACCTGGAAATATCATATTTTTGTTACTTTCGATATTACCGATGTTGATGATTGGTGCGGGTGCAGGTAAATTACATATCCTTGAACGGATAACAGAAAACAAAAAATTATGGATAACATTATTGGTGATATTCTCGAGTGTGGGACTTCTGCTGAAATCACTTCCGTTTACAGTAGAAGCAAATGTCGCCTACTCCTATATTCAGGATATGTTTGGAGCTCCATTCTTATCAGTATCATATGCGATTCTATTGGCATTATTATTGATTAATCGAAAAATTTCAGTAGTCCTTAAGCCTTTGGCTGCTGCAGGAAGAATGTCGCTGACCAACTATCTGGCTCAATCGATCATTGGAACCCTGATATTCTATAATTACGGATTGGGTTTATATGGAGAAGTGACTTTGGCGACTGGAACATGGCTTGCAGCAGGAATATTCTTCATACAAGTGATCATTTCTGAATTATGGCTTTCAAAGTTCGGTCAAGGGCCGATGGAGAAATTATGGAGAATCCTAACCTATAAAAAGGTGCAGAGCAAGTCTTTTGGAGAATGATTTTAATAATTACTTATAAAGGCAGGGTGAGTCATGAAACTTTTATCGTTTGAAGTGAATGGAGAGGAACAATTTGGTGCGGTAAGAGAAACAGGAAAGACCATCTGGAATTTGAAAGAGCTTGAAAAAGAATATGATGGTAAACACGAGCTGCCGCCTGCATTGCTCCATGTCATCCAAGGTGGAGAGGATTTCTTGAAACGGGTCACGGAATTGATTAACTTCGGCAGTGAGCTCAAGGACCCGTCCCGATTTTTATACGATTGGGAGGACGTCATTCTTCTGTCTCCGATCACCAAACCTGTAAAGAATATCATGTGTGTCGGCAAGAATTATCGTGAGCATGCAATTGAAATGGGCAGTGAGGCAGATATTCCAGAACATATCATGATCTTCACAAAGGCCACCACTTCAGTAACAGGTCCATCGGCGATGGTCCAATCCCACGCTTCCTTAACATCTCAGCTGGATTACGAAGGCGAGCTGGCCGTCATCATAGGTAAAAAAGGAATCAATATCTCTGAGGAAGATGCCCGCAGCTATATTTTTGGCTACACAATCCTGAATGACATTACGGCAAGGGATCTTCAAAAGAAGCATAAGCAGTTTTTTCTCGGAAAAAGTCTTAATACTACTTGTCCAATGGGACCTTATATCGTTACAGTAGATGAAATTCAGGAGCCGGAATCGCTATCCATCAGGACCCTTGTGAATGGTGAGGTCCGTCAGCAGGCTAGTGTGAGCGACATGATTTTTCCAATAGAAACAATTATAGCAGAGCTGTCAGCAGGGATGACGCTTGAACCTGGGGACATCATTGCAACAGGGACTCCTTCAGGGGTCGGAAAAGGTTTCAAGCCTCCTAGATTTTTGAAATCCGGAGATAGAATAGAAATTACCATAGATAAAATCGGCACTCTGACCAATACCATCAAGTAGAAGTTACAATATTATGTCGGAACCGGCTATAATTCGTGCTGGTGAAGGCGAGTATGGTAAGATAATGAGGATGTTAAGAAATGATCAAGGAGGATTTGAACATGTTTGATAATACCCATGCCCATATTACCACTTGGGTGATCGGCATTATTTTGTTCTTTGCAGCAGTGTATTTACATAAGAGCGGCAAGAAGAAGGCTATGAAAATTGTTCATATGACATTGAGACTGTTTTACCTGTTGATTATCCTGACCGGAGCTCTTTTATTCTGGAAGCACCAGGGAGTCTTCCCGATGCAATACGGTTTAAAATTGCTTGGTGGATTATGGGTGATTACAATGTTCGAAATGATCTTAGTCCGAATGAACAAAGGCAAGAGTACAGGTATTTTTTGGGCTCAATTGATTATAGCCCTCATCGTGACCATCTATCTGGGAGTTTGGCTTCCATTGGGATTATGGTCCCTGGCATAACAAGTGTTAAAGGTTGTCCTCAAAAAAGGGCAGTCTTTTTTTTAGGAAATCGAACAGAATCGCAAATTTCTTCATCATTCACCAAAAATATCGAAAATTCTATACATTAAACCTGAAAATTATGGTATTTTTGATATAAGAAATGAACTATTAATCTGCTTATACATATTTAAAGAATCTGAATAACATAGATCGGTACAAGAGTGGTGGTGTGTCAATGGCTAAATCATTCAATCATAGATATTCTTCACAAGAGGAACTGGTGCGGTACATCAGCTGCAATGACATAGATATGTACCCGACTGTTCTGGTGCAAATGTTCCTGGGACAAGCTTCCATGGATGAGGCAAAGAGCCTGAGAGCGGAAGTCCTTTCCGTATTGCCGCGAGCTGCCCTTATTGGGTGCAGTACCGAAGGACAGATCATGGATGGTGAAATTATAAATGATGTTCCTGTTTTGTCCTTTACTGTGCTGGAGGAAACGGAAGTGGTTTCTAAACTTATAGAAGTGAATGGCGCCAGTGATGGATTTAATACAGGCAAGCGGCTTGCTGAAGAACTTGTTGATATGGAAACGAAGGCCGTCATCATATTTGCAAGTCATTTAAACTTGAACCTGCACGGTATTCTTGAAGGGTTTCACTCTGTGACGCCTCAAATTCCCGTAGGGGGAGGAGTGTCAATCGACATTGCGGGCAAAAAGCAATCCATTGTGATGACCGAAAACGGGGAATCAAAGAACGGGGTGGTTGCCGCAGCTTTGAATAATTCGAATCTGCACGTTCAAACGTTCATCAATGAGCAATGGAAAGAAGTAGGAAGGCCGCTGACTGTTACGAAAGCAAAAGGTGCAGTCATAGAAAAGATTGATCATCAAAAGCCTTTGAAGGTATTAAAGCATTATCTGGGGGAAAGTTTTGTTTCCCGTCTTCCGGAATCAGGGGTGGAATTTCCTTTCCTTGTCAATCGAAAGGGGACTAGTTCAACGTTGTTTCCATTAAGAATCAACGATAATGGCTCCATGGAGATGAGTAAAAAGGTAAACCAAGGGGAGAGTCTTACTTTCGCGATTGCCGATCTTGAATCTATTGTGGACTGTTCACTAAAAGAATTTAACCGCTTAAGGAAAAAACCGGTTGAAGCTATGTTTGTTTTTAATTGTGTGGCCCGTAAGCAATTCATTAAAGATTTCGCTGAGTCTGAAATGGAGATGATGGGGGATATCTCGACTATATCCGGTTTCTTCTCACACGGAGAAATCCTGATGCATGAAGAATCAGTCCCTGATTTGTATTCTCATTCCCTGACTTATTTAGCCATTTCTGAAAAGGACAATTTGCAGTCTCTGGATTTGGAAAGGTTCCAGTACACCCTAACACCAGAGGGGAATACAAGGGTATCCTTAACCCAGCTGATCAATGCCTCCTCATATGATATTCAGAAACTGAACGAAAACATCCAAATCTCTGAGGAATACTATCGTTCCTTGTTTGAAAACAATACGGATTTTGTCTATTCAACGGATTTGAAAGGAAGATTCAACTCTGTCAACCCTACATTCCTTAAAACGTTTGGTTATACGGAGGATGAATTGATCGGTAAATTATCAATATCATTTATTTTTGAAGAAGATGTCCCGCGTATCAAAAGGCATTTTTACAGGACGCTGTCCGGAAAAGAGCAGTTTTATGATGTCTGGATTCCATCCAAATCAGGAGAAGTTCAGTTATTTCATATTAAGAATATCCCGATTACCGTTGATGGAGAGTGTGTAGGATTATTTGGGATTGGTAGGAATATTACTGAGCAAAAAAAGACAGAAGAAAAAATTACTCAATTAGCATATTTTGATGCTGAAACCGGACTTCCCAACCGGGTTAAATTCAGGGAGTTGACGGAAGAATTCATTGAAAGGGCTAAAAAGAAAAAAAGAAGGCTGGGTATTCTTTTTCTGGATATCGATCGTTTTAAATTGGTCAACGATACACTAGGGCATTCTGCCGGTGACCGAATCCTTATCGAATTGGCGGAAAGGATTAAGAATGTGCTGCCTAAGGGTGCCTATCTCGGGAGATTCGGCAGCGATAAATTTACTATCCTGATCAGTAAGAATGTCAGTGATGAGAGGGTCAAGCAAGTAGCCGAATCCATTGCTGAACACCTGCAGATGCCGATCATACATGGTAATCAGGAATTTTATATTAAAGCAAGCATTGGGGTTGGATTGTATCCTGACCATGGAACGGATCTATCGGATTTACTGAGAAATGCTGATACTGCACTCAATTGGGCGAAATCGAATGGCGGAAACCAAATCGTATTCTATACTAATGAAATGAATGTAAAAGCCATGGAAAAGGTTAAGATGGAAAGTTATCTCCGCAAAGCTTTGGAAAGAGAAGAACTATGCATCGTGTATCAGCCAATCGTTGAGCTGAGTGGAAGAAGAGTCATTGGGGCTGAGGCATTGCTCAGATGGAACCACCCTTATTTAGGTGTCGTTTCTCCAATGGACTTCATTCCTTTAGCAGAAGAAACCGGACTGATAGGGCCAATCGGCAGCTGGGTGCTCAGGGAGGCCTGTAAGCAAGCGAAGAAATGGCAGGAAGAAGGGTTTCCGGATTTTTATATCTCGGTAAATGTATCAGCCAACCAGTTTCAACAACCTTCATTTACAAATGAAATCAATCATGCTTTGCAGATATCGGGATTGTCCCCTGAGAGTTTATGCCTTGAATTGACAGAAAGTGTGATGATTCAGCATTCGGGTCATACAATCGACAGGATGGAAGAGCTGTCAGCTTTAGGAGTGAAAATTGCCATTGACGATTTCGGGACAGGCTATTCTTCCCTGGGCTACTTGAAACATCTGCCGCTTCATGTGTTGAAAATAGACAAGTCATTCGTGCAAAATATTGAAGAAAGCAGTCCCGACTATGCCATTGTCCAAGCGGTTTCAATGATGGGCAAGGGATTGGGGATGCAAGTGGTCGTAGAAGGCATTGAAACCAGCGAACAACTTATCCTGGTCGACAACTTGAATTGTGATCTTGGGCAGGGGTACTTCATATCCCGCCCGGTTTCAGCGCAGGATATGGAAAAGTGGATGAAGAATTCCCAAGCATTTTTAATGAGCAATGGTTAATAGGATACGGGGTGTGAAAACATTTTGGGCGTATGGATACTTTGTGTTGTAATAGCGGTAATCTCCATATTTGTTTTATATGTAAAAGCTGCTTTCAGCCACCGGCACACACCTTTGTTAACTCAAAAAGAATTGAAGGAAGCGATTAAACGTCAAAAGGAAGAGGAAAGAAAGTCCTTTGACTGAACCAAAAAGCTGTTTGCCTCAGGGCAGCAGCTTTTTGTTTGTAGATTCAAGGAATAGTAAAAACAAAAAAAGAAACTGGGGGATCCCAATTTCTTCTTTTCCAGTCAGCTTCCTTATTCAAACTTTTCGATAACAATCCTCTTTCCTGTACTTAAGGTGAATTCAAATCGGTCACGCTGCTTCTTATAGTAAGTAAAGTGGTGTTGGACTGAACAAACATTTTCTCCGTTATCAAACGTCAAAAAGTTCACCCCTTCTCTTATTTTCCTGTTCTCAAGGAAAGAGAGGTGATTATGACAGAATATACAGTCATATAATGAGAAATCAAGAGAATTCAGGCTCGTCAGGAACTGAAAAAAAGAATCATCATTCAATTCCTCAATCAGCATTTCCAATGAAAAAATCAATGATTTTTTGATACGGATGGTCTCAGTATCTTTGAGATTCATTTTGTCATAGGCAGTTTTAACAATGCCATCAGGCTCTAATATACCTCTTTCCCAACCTTGTTCCCGGTAAATTTCGACCTCCTGCTGTGTATAAAATTCCAGGTCCGTTGCTTCATCCAACTCATCATCAAAAAATACCCATTGATTATGAATGTATTCTACAGTTCCTAGTGTGTAGGAGCGATTTTGCCGCTGAAGGAGCTTTTTTCTATACAGGTTATTCACCCATTTCCCCCCTTATTGAAGATGTTATATCAACATTATCTACATTTTGGGTCTAATTTAGCATATTCATTTAAAGTAAATATGAAATAAGACAATTAACCATTTTCTGAAGATTGCATATGATAATCCATATTGCATCTAGCCCAATTTTGCCTGGAATAGAAAGGATGAAAAGCATGTGCGGAATAACAGGATGGATCAACTATAAGAGAGATTTGCGAAGTGCGGGAAAAGTTTTGGAGTCCATGACTGAAACGCTGTCCAAAAGGGGACCAGATGATTCGAATGTATGGCTGGACACCCATGCGGCATTCGGCCATAAGAGGTTGACGGTTGTGGACCCGGAAGGCGGAAAGCAGCCAATGGCAAAAGAAAAGGCGGGGCAAAGGTTTGTCATTTGTTATAACGGAGAGTTGTACAACACAGAAGATATAAGAAGAGTGCTGCTTTCGAAAGGTTATACATTTAAAGGGCATTCTGATACAGAGGTGCTTTTGACTTCCTATATCGAATGGAGGGAAGAATGTGTAGATCATTTAAACGGGATCTTTGCATTTGCTGTATGGGACAGTCAGAAACAGCAGGTATTTATCGGAAGGGACCGGCTTGGGGTCAAACCCTTATTCTATTCAGAAAAAGACAATGGACTCTTGTTCGGGTCTGAATTGAAGGCTTTACTGGCGCATCCATCAGTAGCTGCAGAAGTGGATAGAGAGGGATTGGCGGAAGTTCTTGGTTTGGGGCCGTCACGTTCACCAGGATCGGGAGTTTTTAAAGGTGTGAAAGAATTGAGGCCCGGGCATGCGATGACCTTCTCCAAAAATGGTCTGAAGATCTGGAGATATTGGAATGTGAAAAGTGAGGAACACACCGACAGTTTCGATGAAACCGTGGAACAAGTCGGCTTTTTGGTAAAGGACAGTATAACGAGACAATTGGTATCAGATGTCCCGCTTTGCACATTTTTGTCGGGTGGACTCGATTCAAGCGCCATCACAGCGATTGCAGCAGAATCGTATCAGCGGGAAGGGAAAGGAAATCTGCATACGTATTCTATAGATTATGAAGGCAACGATGAATACTTCAAGTCGAATAAATTCCAGCCTGACTCTGATAGTAAATGGATTAATATAATGTCAGAGAAGTTTCATACCATACATCATAACTGTATCATTACACAAGAAGAATTAAAGAACCATTTGACAGAGGCTGTACATGTGAGAGACCTGCCCGGTATGGCGGACGTTGATTCATCCCTGCTATGGTTCTGCAGGGAAATCAAAAATGAATTTACTGTTGGATTATCAGGGGAATGTGCAGACGAGATATTCGGCGGTTACCCATGGTTCCATAATGAAGAAGATTTTAAGCGCAAAGGCTTTCCGTGGATGAGATCAGTAGAGGAAAGACAATCCTTATTAAAAGCCGACTTGCGCAAGAAATTGAATCTTGAAGAATATGTTCTTGCTAAATATACTGAAACGGTATCCGAAACACCTGTACTGGAAGGGGAAACTGCCATTGAAGCCAAGAGAAGAGAATTGTTCTATCTCAATATCATCTGGTTCATGACCACCCTTCTGGATCGAAAAGACAGAATGAGCATGGGGGCAAGTCTGGAAGTAAGGGTGCCGTTTGCCGACCACCGCCTGGTTGAATATGTATGGAATATTCCTTGGAAAATGAAAATGCATGAGAACCGGGAAAAGGGGATCCTTAGAAAAGCACTTGAAGGAACGCTCCCAAATGATGTCCTGTACCGCAAAAAAAGTCCATATCCAAAAACGCATCATCCAGTCTATACCTCGCTGGTAAAAACATGGCTTGATGAAATACTGCAGGATAAATCAAGCGCGTTGTATGAACTTTTTGACCATCGACAGCTGAAATCCTTAGTTGAAACAAACGGAGAAGCATTTAAAACACCATGGTTCGGCCAACTGATGACGGGACCTCAGCTCCTCGCTCATCTGGCGCAGATACATGTGTGGTTCAAAGATTATAATATTAATATTGTAGATTGATCATAATACAGAGCCCATACCCTTTTGAAGGGTATGGGCTTTCTTAAATAAAAAAGCCCCTTCAGCTTGCTGAAGGGGAAACTTTAAACTTATATTAATGATACTGTTTCTTTGTAGATGTACCGCTCAAACCATCGAGTTTACGGACCAGCTCTTTTCCAAAAGCGGTATTTGGCTGATTAGAATGGGAAGTCAGGACGGTTTCGCTTAGTTCATAAGCCGTAGCTCCATGCTCGGAAAAATCGAGGCCGGCCAATTCATCCTCGCTGGATACACGGATGCTGTCAGCTTTGTTCACAAGGAATATCACGGCACCAGTAGAAACAGCGACCCAGAGAATCACTGCTGCTGCCCCAAGAGCCTGAGTTCCTAAAAGGGAAGCATCTCCTCCATAGAATAATCCGTTGCTGACATCGAAAAACCCGATCGCCAGTGTTCCCCAGATACCGCAAAGCCCATGTACAGCGATCGCTCCCACCGGATCATCCACCTTTAATTTCACTTCAATGAACCTGACACCTTCCACGAGCAGGACTCCGGCAACTAATCCGATGAAAATGGATCCGCCGATTGAAACATTGGCACAGCCCGCGGTAATTCCGACTAATCCCCCTAAGGCACCGTTCAACGTCAAGGAAGGGTCGATACGATTATAGCGGAAGACTGTGTAGAACGCTGATGATAGAACTGCCGCTGAAGCAGACAGCAATGTGGCGGTAATGACACGCGGGACAAGTTCCGGATCCGCTGCGAGGGTGCTGCCCCCGTTAAATCCGAACCAGCCGAACCATAGGATGAAGACGCCGAGTGCTCCAATAGGGATATTATGGCCAGGGATGACATTTACTTTTGAGTTTGTATATTTCCCGATACGCGGTCCAAGGAAAAGGACGGCAACGAAGGCGGCTACAGCACCGCTCAGGTGAACAACCGTGGAACCTGCAAAGTCAACAAAGCCAAGTTCTGACAGCCAACCGCCGCCCCAGACCCAATGGCCCACAACAGGATAGATAACACCAGTGATGACAACGGTGATCAGCATATAGCTTCTCAGTTTCATCCGTTCAGCTACAGCTCCCGATATGATCGTTGCACAAGTTGCTGCAAATACGGCCTGAAAGACGAAAAATCCGATATCATCGCGTCCTGCCAACAAGAATCCATCCGTTCCTGTGAGCCCGTTAGCTGAGCTTCCAAACATTAATCCAAAACCGACCAGAAAATAAAGGATGGAGGCTATTGAAATTGTCAAAAAGTTCTTCATCAGGATATTAAGGGTATTCTTAGAACGGGTAAAACCTGATTCAACCATTGCAAAACCTGCATGCATGAAGAAAACCAATAGAGCGGCGACCATTACCCACATGCCATCAACGGATGTCTGGACACTTTGGGCGGTAGGGGCAGCGAAGGCGGGGGTGGCGGTTAACAAAAGAAAAGCAGATAAGCACGACACTTTTTTCAGCATTATTTTGTTCCTCCTGAATTTGTGATTGATACAAGGCAAAAGGGCGGGTGGATGTTTCTGTTAGACGAATATAGAAGTGTATTAGCGGGCAATCGTTCTAAATAAAGGCTTGCTTTCCTCGTTCTTTGGAACGGATCCGGACAACTTCCTGAATGTCCGATATGAAAATTTTGCCGTCACCTACATTTCCGGTTGAACAGTACTGGCAGATCAAATCAACAATTTCCTCTGTCTCGCCATCTTCTACAATCATTTCAACCCTTACACGAGGAGAAAGAGCAATTTCAAATGTGTTTCCGCGGAAAAGGCCTTGTTTTCCCTTTTGTTTTCCGCAGCCTGCAGCTTCAGAAACTGTTAAACCGTTAAATCCACTGGCGGCCAGCCCTTCTCTAAGTGCTTGGAATACCTCCGGCCGGATAATGGCCTCAATTTTCTTCATTCTTTTCATCTCCTTATTTACATGTGAGAAAACCTAACATGTTTTAGTTATGGTTTATATCATATTCTGAATTGTTTAAAAAATCAACCAATAAATTTTAATGAAAGCGATTTAATGTTAAAAAAGATAACAAAAAGAGTGGAGACTAGTCTCCACTCTTTTAAAATTACATTGATTCTGCTTTGTCGATAAAATTTTTCTTCATCCAAACTTTTGACCGCCATCTCCTGAGCATAATCAGTCCACGGAGCCATTCATCAGCAATGAAGGAAATCCAAATACCGATTAACCCGAGACCAAAAACAATTCCCAATAAATAGGACAGAAGGACGCTTACTCCCCACATAGAAAGAATTCCGATATAAACGGGGAACTTTACGTCACCAGCTGCCCGCAGTGAGCTGATGACGACCAAGTTAAAGCTTCTGCCCGGTTCAAGTATGATGGTCATCCAAATGAGTATGCTTCCTAGGTAGATGATCTCCTGATTGCTGGTGAAAATCCTTAAGAGCTGTCCGGAGAAAAGAGCAAATATGACGGCCATGCATAAAGAAATGATGATTGAGATTTTAAGGCTCTTAATACATCTTTCGTAGGCACCTTTGAAGTCCCTGCCCCCGACCATATGGCCGATCATGATCTGGGTTCCCTGGCTGATGGCGAGAGCGAACAGGAATATGAACATCATCAGGTTCTGTGCATAAACTTTCGTTGTTAGAGCTTCGGTACCCATGATAGCGATGAAGTAGGTGATGGCCATCTGTGAACCGTTGTAGGAGAGGTGCTCTCCTGCTGAAGGGATTCCGATTCTTAATAGATCTTTAATGTGCTGGACCGGGAATAACTGCTTGATGGAGAAGATCCCAGGAATCCGCTTTACAAGAACAAATGTTATTGCCGCAAGTCCGATTGTCCGGCTGATTACCGTCGAGATTGAAACCCCTTCTACTCCTAAAACTGGAATTCCGAAAGGACCGAAAATGAACAGGTAGTTACCGATGATGTTCAAGATGTTCATGCCTATCGTTATATACATAGCATCTTTAGTAAACTCATAGCTTCTTAGTGTTGCGCCGGCTGTCATGATCAGTGCCTGGATAAATGAGAAACCACCAACAATGGTTAAATAAGAGGAAGCTTCACCGTGCAGTTCTTGAGGGATATCCATCAGGTTTAGGATTTGGTCGTTGAAGACAAAGATAAGGACGCTTAATACGAATCCAAAAAGGAGGTTGGCACCCAATGAAACAACAGCAACTTCCCGGGCAGTATGTGTTTTGCCGGCTCCCAGATTCTGTGAAACGAGTATGGAAGTCCCGGTAGCTACAAACCCAAACATGACAATGATCAGGGATAATACCTGATTCGATACACCAACAGCCGCAACGGAATCATCCGAATATTGACTCAGCATCAAGGTGTCGGCATTTCCCATCAGCATATGTAAAAAAATCTCTATGAAAATGGGCCAGGTCAATGCATATAGACTAAGCTTTTTCTTATCTAAACTCATGATGCCATTCAACTCTTTCTTAATGATAGTTTAATAGGTAAACAAAGTTATGGTTTCTTAATTATAACTGATAATCCCAAAGAAAGTTCGGAAATTGAAATAAATTTTAAAACTTATTCTGCAGAATGGATGCATAACTTTGTCTTAAAAGAAAAATCCCCCCGGAAGCCCAACATATGACCGGGAGGGAGTGATTAAAATTGCAGGATACTAAAGCCCAAAGGTTCCAGTTCAACCGCGATATCATCCGAGTCGGCAGCAAACTCGTCATCCTGCCAGAGGTCGGTGATTTTTCTGCCTTTCAAGTTGAATGGGAGCGGGTATACAGTTTTCTTGTCCGTTGAATTCACTATGACAACAACCGTTTTGGTCCCATCAGATTTTGTATAGGCGATGCAATCTTCATTAATATCCACTGGCAGGAAGGTGAATGTACCCTCATTTGCAAGAAGCCTGTGTTTTTTTCTTAAAGAGATCAGCTTATGGATATGGGCGAACAGTTCGCTGTCCTGCTTTCCGCTTTCCCATTCCATACACTTCCGGCATCCGGGGTCAGCTCCGCCTGTCAGACCGATTTCATCTCCATAATATATACATGGCGACCCTATAAAAGTAAGCATCAAGGTAAAAATCTGTTTGACTTTTTCCTTGTTATCCTTGCACTCGGTAAGGATACGGGGGGTGTCATGGCTTCCGACGAGATTGAATGCCGCCTCCATTACATTTTTAGGGTACATATGAACAACCTGAGTCATGCTCTCCACGAATTGCCGGGAATTTATTGTTTCCTTGGCAAATAGATTGAGGATGTTGGTCGTAAAGGGATAATTCATGACAGCATCGAATTGATCTCCCCTGAGCCAAGGCATTGAGTCATGCCAGATTTCACCGAGGATATATAAGTCCGGTTTTATTGCTTTCGTTTCTTTCCTGAATTCCCTCCAGAAAGAATGGTCCACTTCATTTGCCACGTCAAGTCTCCAGCCGTCGATATCAAACTCTTTTATCCAATAACGCCCGACTTCAAGAAGGTAGTCTCTGACTTCAGGATTTTCAGTATTCAGCTTTGGCATGGATGGTTCAAAAGCAAACGTATCGTAATTGGGAAGAGGTTCTCTCTTTAAAGGGAACTCCCTTATGTGGAACCAATCCTTGTAAGCTGATTGTTCACCGTTTTCCAAAACATCCTGAAATTGCGGGAAATAGAATCCGCTGTGGTTGAATACAGCATCCAGCATGACTTTGATTCCGTTATCATGGCACACCTTCACCAATTCTTTCAGCGTTTCTTTACTGCCGAACTGCGGATCAAGTTCAAAGTAATCGATAGTGTCGTATTTATGGTTCGAATAAGCTTTGAAAATCGGTGTAAAATAAATACCGGTAATTCCAAGTTCTTTTAAGTAGGGGATTCCTTCTAGGACGCCTTCCAGGTCTCCGCCGAAGAAATTATCCGGTTTCGGATCGGTGCTCCCCCAGGGCAGAGTGCCCTCAGGATCCCAATCTGTATTTCCATTGGCAAATCTCTCAGGAAAGATTTGATACCAGACTGTATCCTTGACCCATGAAGGGGCGGTGAAAACATCAATCGGGTTAAGGAAAGGAAAGCAGAAATAATCTCCTACATCATTCGTCGGTTCTGGGAGGAAGCCGCGATCACCAAAAAAGTGCGATTCTTGCTCATCTTCCAAAAGGAAACCATAGCGGAGTCTTCGGAAAGGCGGTTCTATTGAAGCGAACCAGTAATCATAGAGCTGATCTGCTCCTGTGTGGATCATTCGAAGGGAAGAATAGATCCATTTTCCCTCTTTCCACTCATAGGGATCTCCGTGAAGCAATGTAACGGTCTTAACGTCTTTTTTCTTGGTACGGATTCGGATATGTAACTCTTTATCAGTGCAAGCGTATGCATAATTATCTTTTGGTCTATGGTAGATAGCTTCTAATTGCATTGTCCATCCTCCTATTTCAATTTCATTTAAAGGTTATTCCATATCAATCTCAAAGTCAATTCAGAGTTTAAGCGGCAAATGATAAAACGTTTTCAAAAAAAATCAAAAAAAGTATTGTCAAAAAAAATATTAGCATTATAATAGGGGTAGGTTGTGCAATCGGTTTCACAAATTGAAAGCGGTATCTTAAACCCTTTATTTTTTGCTAGTTTGTGCAAACGGTTGTTCAATATAATTTTTTTGTACTCAGGAGGGGTCAGAATGAAGAAAGCACTATCATTATTGATGATCATCATGCTGGTTTTAGGCGCATTGGCTGCCTGCGGACCTAATCGTGAAGAAGGGGCAGGAAACAATAGCGAAGGCGACAAAGAAAATACAACAGATGATGCGAATAAACCAGAAAAACTAGTCATTTGGGAAGATAAAGACAAATCAGGATGGCTTGACGAAGTAGGTGCCGCTTTTACTGAAGAATACGGCATCGAGCTTGAAGTGAAAGAAGTAGAAATGGCTACTAAAGCGAAAGAACAGCTTCGTCTGGATGGTCCGGCTGGGACAGGCCCAGACGTATTGACTTTGCCGCATGACCAAATCGGAGAAATGGCTCTTGCAGGTCATATTGCTGAGCTGAATGTGGAACAAGATGTAATCGACCGTTATTCAGAGTCTTCTATCTTAGCGCAAACTTATGAAGGAACACTATATGGTCTTCCGAAATCTTCAGAAACACCGGTTTTCATCTACAACAAAGCACTAATGGAAGAAGCACCGGAAACAATGGATGAAGTGTACGATTTTGCGAAAGATTTTACAAAAGACGGAAACTTTGGATTCCTTGCTTTGTGGGATAACTATTACTTTGCACACGCTCCAATCGGAGGATACGGCGGATATGTATTCGCTGAAAATGATGGCGCATTAAATCCTGCAGACCTTGGTTTGAATAACGAAGGTGCTGTACAAGGTGCAGAATATATCCAAAAATGGTATGAAGAAGGCTTATTCCCTAAAGGGATCGTAGGCGAAAACGGCGGAGCTGCTTTAGACGGATTGTTCAATGAAGGAAAAGTTGCTTCTGTCATGAACGGACCGTGGGCTTTCCAAGGTTATAAAGATGCAGGAATCGATATCGGAGTTTCTGCTATGCCTAAGCTTCCAAACGGCGAGCCGATGAAAACTTTCATGGGTGTTAAAGGATGGCATGTATCCGGCTATTCCAAAAACAAGGAATGGGCACAAAAGTTCATCGAATTCATCACTCAAGATGAGTATGCTAAGCTTCGCTTCGAACAAACACAAGAGGTGCCAACAAACGTCGCTCTAGTCGATGACCCTGCAATTGCAGAAAATGAAGGTGCCAAAGCTGTAGCTGAACAGTCTCAAAATGCTGTACCTATGCCGAACATCCCTGAAATGGGAACAGTTTGGGAACCTATGGCAAATGCTCTTCAAACAGTGGTAACTGGCAAGCAGGAACCAAAAGCTGCTTTGGATTCAGCAGTTGATCAGATCGAGCAGAACATTCAAGCGAACCATTCAAACTAAAAAATAATAGAGGGGACTGACTCCTTGCCGGGTCAGTCTTCTATATTCCTGTATAGGATAAGTGCTGAATTGCAAATGATATTCAGGAACTTCATGAAGAAGGAGATTTCTTTCTTGATGAAGCTTCTGAAGCTTATAAAAAAATATAAAGAGAAGAAGGGGGAATTTAGGATGGCTGAAAATTCCTATCAAACTAAACATCGTAAAACAGCTCTTGCCCTTTCATTGATACCCGGTTTGGGGCAGTTCTACAACAATCAAAAACTTAAGGGCGGATTCTTTCTTATAATGGCTGCGGCTTTTATCTTTGTATTCCGTGATTTAATTGATTACGGTCTATGGGGAATCTTCACGCTGGGTGAAGATACAGGCGCACCGTATTATGACCATTCCGTCTTCCTGATGGTATATGGTATCCTGGCAATTATCATTATCTTATTCGGTTTAGGCTTCTATGCTTTTAATCTCTACGATGCCTTTAAAAACGGCGAAAAGAGAGACCGTGGTGAAAAACTAAGCACTATAAGGGAGCAGTACCGTAATCTTATAGATAACGGTTTTCCTTACTTAATTATGTCACCTGGATTTCTATTGTTAGTGTTTGTTGTTATATTCCCGATTATCTTCGTTGTGCTGCTGGCATTCACGAACTATGATCTATACCATTCACCGCCAGCAAAGCTCGTGGATTGGGTAGGTATTCAAAATTTCATTGATATTTTCCAAATCGATATTTGGAGAAGCACATTCTTTTCTGTATTAGCTTGGACACTTGTTTGGACTTTCGGTGCAACTACTACACAGGTGGCACTGGGGATTTTCCTGGCGATCCTGGTCAACCAGAAGGACCTGAAAGGAAAAGCAATCATCCGTACGGTATTCATTTTACCATGGGCGATTCCAGCATTCGTTTCCATCTTGATCTTTGCGGGAATGTTCAACGAATCGTTCGGTACCATAAACAGGGACATCCTCTCGTTCTTTGGAATCGGCGACCTCCCTTGGATGACGGAAGCGCTGTATACAAGAATTGCATTGATTTTCATCCAGACATGGCTCGGTTTCCCGTTTATTTTTGCAATGACAACGGGTGTCCTTCAATCGATTCCCAATGAGCTTTATGAAGCCGCTACAGTAGACGGGGCGTCAAGCGTTCAAAAATTCAAGAACATCACGCTTCCGCTGGTATTGTTTGCGACTGCGCCGATCTTGATTACACAATACACCTTTAACTTTAATAACTTTAATGTTATCTACCTATTTAATGGCGGAGGTCCTGCATTAACAGGCCAGAATGCTGGTGGAACGGATATCCTGATTTCCTGGATATACAGCTTGACCATGACATCTGCTCAGTATTCTAAAGCAGCTGCCATTACACTATTGCTATCTATTATTGTTATTACAGTAGCGGTATGGCAGTTCAGAAGAACAAAATCATTCCAAGAAGAGGATATGATGTAATATGAATTTAAAAAAACAGAAAATCATCAGATTAACTCTATCGTATATAGCCATTGCCATTATGTTCGCGGTCATCTTGTATCCGGTAGCCTGGATTGTCGGGTCTTCATTTAACCCTGGACAAAGTTTATCCGGTTCAAGCATCATTCCAAAAAATGCGACACTGGCACATTATAAAGAACTATTCGACCTGGAAAATAGCAATTACCTGATTTGGTATTGGAACTCGTTGAAAGTAAGTTTATCGACAATGGCTTTGACTGTATTGATGGTCAGCCTGACAGCTTACGCATTCTCACGTTACCGTTTCGTCGGTAGAAAAAATGGATTGATGACATTCCTGATCCTGCAAATGATTCCTAACTTTGCTGCCTTGATTGCGATTTTCGTACTGGCACTTGTTACAGATTTGCTTGATACCCACCTTGGTTTGATTCTTGTTTATGTCGGCGGCCAGATTCCGATGAATACCTGGTTGATGAAAGGGTATCTTGATACAATTCCTAAGGAACTTGATGAATCGGCAAAAATGGATGGAGCGGGGCATTTCAGGATCTTCTTCCAAATTGTCATGCCTTTGGCTAAGCCGATTATAGCCGTTGTAGCTCTATTTTCTTTCATTGCACCATTTGCTGATTTCATCATTGCCAGCATCCTGTTGAGAACGGAAGATAAGTATACACTGCCGGTAGCCCTTTACGATATGGTGGCAAAACAATTCGGGGCGGAATTCACTACTTTCGCTGCAGGCTCTGTATTAATTGCAATCCCGATCGCATTACTGTTCCTGTATTTCCAAAAATACTTCGTTTCCGGATTGACGGCCGGGGGGACAAAAGGATAATCTTAAAGGCGTAAACTTATAAAATTTAAGGAGGAGCGGAGATGAAAAAAAGAGTCTTATCTCTTATTCTAATCCCGTTTCTTCTTTTTTACGCCCTCCCTGCAGGAGCTGCTGAAAAAGAAGAACGTACTTGGCAAGACGAAACTATTTATTTTTTGATGATAGACAGATTTAATAATGGAGATCTGTCCAATGACTTCGATGTAGACAGGGATGACCCGAAAGCCTATCAAGGCGGTGATTTTCAAGGTGTCATTGATAAGCTTGATTATATAAAGGACATGGGCTTCACTACCATCTGGCTTACTCCCGTCTTTGATAACCAGGAAAAGGGTTATCACGGGTATTGGATTAAGGATTTCTATAATACCGATGAACACTTTGGGTCTATCGAAAAATTCAAGGAACTTGTCGATGAGGCTCATAAACGCGATATGAAAATCGTTTTGGACTTTATTGTCAATCATGTGGGTCCGAACCATGAATGGCTTAATGATCCTGAAAAAGAAGATTGGTTCCATGAAAAGCAGCCAATGGATATGAATGATGATGAAAGCCTGCAAAATGCCTGGCTGTATGATTTGCCTGACTTGAATACGGAAAATCCTGAAGTGAGAGAATACCTTCTTGATGCTGCCCGCTGGTGGATTACGGAAACTGATATTGACGGGTACCGCCTGGATACCGTTAGACATGTCCCGCAGGATTTCTGGGAAGAATTTTCAGATGCGGTAAAAGCTGAAAAAGAAGATTTCTATTTATTAGGTGAAGTGTTTGATTACGACCCTCGCAACATAGCCAAATATGAGGGAGTCGGCATCGATGGTTTTGCAGATTTCCCGCAGGCAAGGGAAATGCGCGATGTTTTCCAGAAGCCGGATGTGGATATGGATAGATTATTTAACTTCTGGCAATATAATCAAACCTATTTTGAAAATCCTTACTTGATGGGAACGTTCATTGATAACCATGATATGGTCAGATTCACGAATTTAATCACACAGAATAACCAAAATCCGGCTACCCGCTGGAAGCTGGCATTCGCATATATGTATACAGTTCCTGGACTGCCGATTGTTTATTATGGGTCAGAAATTGCCTTAAGCGGGGGAGAGGATCCTGATAACCGCAAATTGATGGGTTTCAAGGCAGATGAAGTATTGATAGAATATATCACAAAGCTCGGTGAGATAAGGAACAGCCATACAGCCCTGACGAGAGGAAGCATGGAGCTCCTTTACGAAGAGGATGGAATGGCGGTCTACAAACGAGAAGATGAAAACGAGACGATTATCGTAGCAGTCAATAATACCAGTAAGTCTCAAAGTGTGAAACTCACTTCACCTCAGCTGCCTGAAGGAATGGAGCTTAGGGGTCTTGTCGAAGATGACCTGGTCCGTGCTGACGGAGATACTTACGATATCATTCTTGACAGGGAAAAGGCTGAAATTTATGTGCTTTCTCCAAGAAGCGGATTGAATTACGGATTTATTGGAGCGCTGACGGCAGTATATATCATCTTCATGATTTTCCTTTACTACGTATGGAAAAAAGGCCGTGATAAGCGGAAGGCCGAATAAAATAATATAAGTTCTCAGCGCGGTTGATTCCTCCTGCTGCGGCAGCCGGAATCAACCCGTTTTTAAAAAAAGAAGGAAGTTTTATGAGAGCGGTTTCAGGGGAGGGAGAGAAAGATATGGCTGTAACAATAAAAGATGTGGCAAAGCTGGCTAATGTTGCTCCATCGACTGTATCCAGAGTGATAGCCAACAATTCCCGTATAAGCGAGAGTACGAAACAAAAAGTAAGAGATGCAATGAAGCAGTTGGGGTACCATCCCAACTTCATTGCCCGGAGTCTGGCAAACCAATCCACTCAGGTCCTTGGTCTCGTATTACCAGGTTCGGCTGATACATTTTTTCAGAATCCGTTCTTTCCAACAGTCCTTCGCGGCTTAAGTGAAGGGGCTCATGAAAAACAGTACGCTTTGCAAATGACAACTGGCCAGAGCGAACAGGAAATATACGATGGGATTGTCCAGATGGTGCAAGGAGGCAGAGTGGACGGGATTGTCCTTCTCTATTCCAAAGTCGAAGACAAAGTCATGATGTATTTGAAAGAAAGAGATTTCCCTTTTGTGGTGATTGGGAAGCCATTCAAGGATGCTGATGAAATCACTCATGTCGATAATGATAATTTCAGGGCAACAAAAGAAGTGACAGACTACCTGCTGGATGCCGGTCATGACCGGATCGCGTTTGTAGGCGGAGATTTAAATCTTGTCGTGACTGTCGAGCGCCTGCTCGGTTACGAGAAATCACTGAGGAACGCAGAGATCCCTCTAAGAGATGAATACATCGTCCATGAAGAATTTCTAAGAGAAGGCGGTCAGGAAGCGGTTAAGGAGTTAATGAATCTTGAAAACCCTCCAACAGCATTAGTGGTTGCCGATGATTTAATGTCCCTTGGTGTGTTGAATACACTGAATGAAATGGGAATCAGGGTCCCGGAAGACATCTCCATCATCAGTTTCAACAATGTGATGCTGGCTGAAATGTCCCGCCCGCCACTGACCTCTGTCGATATTAACATTTTTGATTTGGGGTATCAGGCAGCAAGGAACTTGATTCAGAAGGTCGAGGATCCGAGAGAACCGGTCAAACGGATTACGATTCCCCATAAAATAGTAGAGCGGTTTTCATGCACGAATGTGAACGGGGATACGGAGTAAGCTTCTATAGATTGAGCTGGCCTTTAGGGCTGGCTTTTTTTGTGTTTGGTAGTTTGTGATTTATAGATTACTGGGCCAATGGGGAAGAGAAATTAGAGGGGTGTTGGCCCGTTTAGAAGATTACAGGGCCAATGAGAAAGGAAAACGGAGGAGGTGTTGGCCCGTAAACTGAGTTACCGGGCCAATGAGAAAGGAAAGCGGAGGGGGTGTTGGCCCGTAAACTGAGTTACCGGGCCAATGAGAAAGGAAAGCGGAGGGGCTGTTGGCCCGTAAAGTAGATTACCGGGCCAATGAGAAAGGAAAACGGAGGAGGTGTTGGCTCGTAAAGTAGATTACCGGGCCAATGGGGAAGAGAAATTAGAGGGGTGTTGGCCCGTAAAGTAGATTACCGGGCCAATGAGAAAGGAAAGCGGAGGGGGTGTTGGTCCGTAAACTGAGTTACCGGGCCAATCAGAAAGAAAAACGGAAGGGGTGTTGGCCCGTAAAGAAGCTAAATGCAGAGGGTAAACTAAAACACGAGCTTATTCGTAATAGGAGGCCCTGCCTAAATTGACTAGTTTAAAGTTCTTGGAAAGGAAATGCTTGATTGTTTTCTTATCTTTTATTATTCCGCACCATTCCAAAGCTAGGGAAACGGTTAAATTTCTCTCAGGAAACAACCTCATAAATTCCTCCAGGGTTCTAAATACGGCTGAATAAGAATCCTCCTGGTGATTACAATAGTGGCAATTTAAGTTCTTGGAATAGTAAGTATAAAACTTTCTGCAGCCAGGACAAAGGATTCCCTTTTTCAATTCGTCATAACGATAATCAGGAAGCTGGGTATACGGGTTAGTGGCAGTAGTCTTAGAAATCAAATTGGATGCAATTTCTGTATGATTCCTTTTTAAGAAAGAAGAAGACTTTCTTATTTTTGCTATGAATCGTTCTAGTTGATTGGGATAAATGATTGGCAGATCAATAGGGGCGTTGTAAAGATGGAAGCGTGGATTAACAAAGATGGCAATGGATTGAATGGGGATGGTGTAACCAAGGTTTTCCATGATTCCGCGTAAGACAGGTTCATTCCGTTTTAGTTGAAGAATAGGATTCTTGGTATTTGTGCCGTCAATCCTTTGGAGATTATCGCCTTTCAGGATATGATCCCCTTCATAGTTTTTGACTTCAAATAAATAGATGACTTTAGAAGTTAACAAAATGGTATCAATTTGAACAAATGTATTATTTGGCATAAACTGCATATCCGGCAGCAAAATCCGATTCTCTAAAACCGGTTTCAACCATTCATCAAAAAGTTTCTCCCCGGCAAAACCTTTCTCCAGCCCTGCATAGTATTGTTTCTCTTTAGCATTTAAATCTTTGCGGGAATTCAATGAACGGTAAATCATTAATTCATCCGATTCCACTCTTTCTTTTAACTTCAATAGACATCACTCCTTTTCTCTGTGATACCATATAATTCCAAACCTCCATCAAAAAAACAGCCCCGCACAAAGGGCTGTTTTTCCGGAGATCAAATCTTATCCGTTAACTATTTTCCCGCCATTGACATGAATGACCTGGCCGGTTGTATATTGGGAGTCATCACTTGCTAAATAAACATAAGCAGGTGCGAGTTCGAATGGCTGGCCGGCTCTTCCAAGAGGTGTATCGGCTCCGAATTTGGCTACTTTATCTTCAGGGAAAGTTGAAGGAATTAGTGGTGTCCAGATAGGTCCTGGAGCAACGCCATTGACCCTGATGTTCTGGGATGCCAGCGACTGGGAAAGAGATCTAATGAATGCCACGATGGCTCCTTTTGTTGAAGAATAATCAAGCAGCTGTTCATTTCCCGCATAAGCAGTGACGGAAGTGGTATTGATGATGGAGCTTCCGCTCTTCAGATGGGGAAGAGCTGCTTTTGTCAGATAGAAGAAAGAGAAAACATTGGTACGGAATGTTTTTTCCAGTTGTTCGTCGGTGATGTCCAACAGGCTTTTTTGCGGATGCTGTTCCGCTGCATTGTTGACCAGAATATCCAGTTTTCCGAAATGGTCAACTGTTTTTTGAACGACTTCAGCACTGTAGGAAGAGCTTCCAAGGTCTCCTGCGAATAATAAGCAGTTTCTACCTTCCTTCTCAATGAGGTCCTTCGTTTCCTGGGCGTCCTGATCTTCTTCCAGGTAAGCGATCGCAATGTCAGCACCTTCTTTTGCAAAGTAAAGCGCGACAGCTTTTCCAATTCCGCTGTCACCTCCGGTAATGAGAGCGACCTTTCCATCCAGTTTTCCGCTTCCTTTGTAGTTATCATCCATGTATTTTGGCTGCGGGTGCATTTCCTTTTCAGTTCCAGGCTGGTGATCCTGGTGCTGCGGCGGGAAGTTGTTATTATTTTGAGACATACAAGACTTCACTCCTTTGATAAAATAAGATCTGTCATTTTCAGAGTATCTTTACCCTCAAGAATTCTATTTTAATCAACAGGTTTATCTTTTAACATGTTCTCTGCTTTATACCCGATGATGTTCAACAAGTCTTTAGGTGATGAGTAAGGAGGGGAGTAAGCTGTTTCGATTTCCTGCAGCCGGTCGACTGTGATATTTCCGTTTATAGATGCTGCAATCACATCTATTCTTTTATCAACGCCTTCTCCTCCGATAATTTGTGCTCCTAATATTTTGCCGGTATCCTCATGGAAGTGCACCTTGACTTTAACCCTCTCTGCTCCCGGATAATATCCTGCATGTGATTTACCACTATGCGTCACTGTCTTAAAGGGCAGATTCTCGGCTAAAAGTTGTTTCTCATTTAATCCTGTGGATGCAGCAGTCAGGCTGAAAACCTTGACAACCGACGTTCCGAGGAGACCTTTGAACCGCACAGGGTCACCGGAGATGTGTTTGGCAGCAATATAAGATTGTCTGTGTGCGGGCCAGGCAAGGGGAATTCTCACTGGACTACCAGTAATGGCACTCTTGGTTTCCACAGCATCACCGACTGCATAAATAGATTCATCACTGGTCTGCATAAATTCATTTGTTTGAATTCCACGAGTTTCCCCTATATACAGGCCGGCCTTTTCGGCAAGTTGGGTCTGCGGCCTCACACCTGTTGCTAAAATGATGAAGTCCGATTTCAGTTCAGTTCCCCTTTGGGTCAGCAGAAATCCATTCTCTTTTATTTCCTGTACTCCATCATTTAGAATGACATTGATACCATTTTGTTTCAGTTCTTCTTCAATCATTTCGCTCATATCTTCATCCAGGATACCCATGAGGTGAGGGGAGGCTTCTACAAGATTGATATCCAAGCCGAGACCCGCAAGGTTTTCCGCCATTTCCACACCTATGAAACCGCCGCCTATAATTGAACAGGAGGCAGGTTTATTTTCCTCCATGAAGGCTTTGATTTCATCCATATCTTCTATATTCCGCAATGAAAAATAACGGCTGTTCTCCAATCCTTTTATTGGAGGAATGAAAGGGAATGCACCAGGAGCAAGCACTAGCAGATCATAATTTTCCTGATATACTTTATCTGACTTAACATCTTTAATATCAATCCTTTTATTTTCCCGGTTGATGGATAAGACTTCATTGTAAATACGTACATCTATGTTGAGTTTCTCCTTCATTGACTCGGGGGTTGCTGCAAATAGATGATCCCTTTCTTTTATGACTTCGCCCAGGTAATAAGGCATTCCGCAGTTGCCGAAAGAAATATATTTATCTTTTTCAAATACAATGATTTCACATTCTTCATCCATTCTCCTGAGTTGTGCAGCAGTTGTGGCACCGCCGGCAACACCGCCGACAATGAGTACTCGTTTGTCCATTTTCAGTCCTCCTAACCATTGGTATGTCAAAATAGTGTATAAAAAAAGCCGGATGGATTTATTTTACCCAACCGGCTTGATTAGAAACGATGTGCAATCAGCGGAAGTTCACAAATTGAACATCCACTGACAAATCAGCTTCTCTTACTGCAGCCATGATCTGCTGAAGATCGTCCCTGCTTTTTCCTGTGACGCGTATTTGGTCATCTTGAATTTGACTTTTTACTTTTAATCCTGAATTCTTGACAAGTGTGTTGATTTTTTTAGCATCTTCCTTGCCGATGCCTTGCATTAATTTAGCACGCTGACGGACGGTACCTCCAGAAGCGCCTTCAAGTTTTCCATAGTCCAGATTTTTAACAGGGACTCCTCTTTTGATGAGTTTGCTGAGCAGTACATCTTTCAACTGATTCATTTTATATTCATCATCAGACACTAAGACGATCTCTTCCTTATCAAGGGAGAGGTCGCTTTTGCTTCCTTTGAAGTCATATCGGGTCTTGATTTCCTTTAATGCAGCGTTGATCGCATTTGTAACCTCTGGAAAATCAACTTGTGAAACGATATCGAATGAATTTTCTTTTGCCATGAGTTTGCCTCCTTATGTATATGCATCGCTAAAATAGGATGGACCTTTTATTAACATTATAGACAAGGAAATAGCGCCATACAACTTTTAGCACAATGCTGTACTGTAAAAGAAAAGGGCCAGCTGCTTAAGCGGCTGGTCCTTTTAATCTCAGAGATGGTCCGTCTTTTTGGAGTACTGATTTTTTCCCCTTTTACGGTTTTTCTCTTTCATCATATTTTTCTCGTGCAGCAGGGCATTATTATCTTTTGCTTTCTTATCATTATCCGAAGTATGCGGCATATTTGGATTCTCCCTTCTAAATCTTATTCAGATTTAGCTTTTCCTGAAAAGGGAGGCGTTATTACTGTTCAACAGGGTATTGATTGGAAAAGAAAATGGCTAATGTTCCCGGGCCTGCATGCGAACCAACCGCAGCTCCGATAATATTAATGTATACTTCTTTTGGCTGGAACCGTTCTTGTATCAGATGTTTCATTTCCAGGGCCATCTCTTCGTCATCTCCATGGCTGATGGCTATAACTTGCTGTCCGAGGTTCTGGCCCCGGTCTTCCATGACGTCAAGAATTCGCTTAATGAGTTTTTTGCGGCCCCTGATTTTTTCAATCGGCACAAGCTTACCGTCTTCAACATGGAGAAGGGGCTTAACATTAAGCAGTCCCCCAAGGAATGCTGAAGCCTTTGAAACTCTGCCGCCTTTGGCTAAGTAATCCAGATCCTCTACTGTAAAGAGGTGTTCCATATGCTGGCATCTGCTTTTAGCAAAGGAAATGATACTTTCAGCTGAAGCCCCTTGCTTTAAAAGAGAAGCAGCTTCTTTTATAACCAGGCCGTAACCAAGTGAAGCCCCTTTGCTGTCGATGATTGTCAAATCCAATTCAGGATATTCCTCCTTGACTTGATCCCTTATCATAACAGCTGTTTGGTAGGTTCCGGATAATTCAGAAGAAAAGGTTACATAAATCCCTTGATTTCCGCTTTTGGCAAGGTCCGTAAATACCTTCTGAAAAAAAACGGGGGATGCCTGGGAAGTTTTCGGCATTTTACCCTCCCGGATCTTCTGGAAGACTTCCTTTGGCTGGATAGTAACCATATCCTCAAATTCTTTATCATCTATGAGGACACGTAAAGGAATAAGTTCTACATCATATTCTTCATAAAAGATCTCTGGCAGATCTGATGCACTATCAGCAAATAAACGAATACTCATTTTTACCAATCACCCTTTGTCTATTATTAAATGGCAGTAATGTAAAATTTTTGATTCATTGGTTCAAAGCAGTTTTGAAGTAAACTCCATTTCGAAAGTGTTTAACAGAAAAGAAACGAATGATATATTCTAAGTCTAGCCATTTATAGAAAAAATGACAATCATTTGTTGTTTTTTTCATTTTTGGGATAAATAAAGAAATAGAGCTATTTTTTAAAAGGAGGTAATGCAATGTCTCGTGACTTTGTAGTAGTGGAAACAAAAAAGATGGTGGTCGTGCTGTTCGGAGCCCTCCTGAATGCGATTGCCCTTAATTTATTTCTGATTCCTGCGAATGTTTATGCCAGCGGATTCACCGGTATTGCGCAGCTGCTATCGAGCGTCCTGTCGGATTACACACCCATTAACGTATCTACCGGGATCCTGCTGCTTCTGCTTAATATTCCGGTAACCATCCTCGGCTGGTTAAAGGTTGGCAAATCTTTTACTTTCTACAGTTTCATTTCGGTATTTGCAACTACGGTCTTCCTGGGGTTCATCCCGGTGACACATCTTTCTCCCGACATATTGCTCAATGCTGTTTTTGGTGGCGTCATTGCAGCTGTCGGGGTGGGGATAACATTGAAGTGGGGTGCTTCTACAGGAGGAATGGATATAATCGCCATGATTCTTTCCCGTCTGAAAGACAAGCCGGTCGGTACATATTTTTTCCTGATGAATTCAATCATCATCATTACTGCCGGCCAGCTTTATGGGTGGGAGAAAGCATTATATACACTGGTGACGCTATATGTTTCCACGCGGGTGATTGATGCCATCCATACAAGACATGAAAAACTTACAGCAATGATCATCACCAAGAATTCAAAAGAGGTAAAAGAAGCGATTCACTCCAAACTTGTAAGGGGCATTACAACACTTCCGGCAAAAGGCGGCTTCACAAATGAGGATAAAGAAATGCTTATCATTGTAATAACTCGCTATGAGTTATATGACTTGGAAATGATCATTAAAGAAGTCGATCCAAGCGCCTTTACCAATATTGTAGAAACAGCCGGGATCTTTGGTTTCTTCCGGAGGGACTAATCCGTGGGAAAATGAGAATAATAAAGGTGCATTCTTAAGAGAAAGGGGTAAGCCTTTTGAAAAAAGCCATCGTGCTCATGTTCTCATTCATTTTGGTGATCCAGATGATTCCCAGCAAGATTTTGGCCCAGAAGCCTGTATGGAGTGTTGAAGTCAAACAAGGGTCGGAGTTCGCTGAGATCCAATTCAAAGTATATAATGATACTTCTGGAAAAATGATGTTGGAATTCCCGTCAAGCAAATTCTTTGATTATGAAGTGCTGAACAAAGCCGGGGAAAAAGTATACAAATATAGTGATGATAAAGCCTTTCTGCAGGCGATTCAGCGAATAACAATTAACAGCGGAGAAACAAAAATCTGGCAGGATAAATGGAATTACACCTCTTCAGAAGGAAAAAGGATTCCAGCTGGAATCTATACTATCAAGGCAGCTCTTATGGTGAAAAATATTAATGGAAAACCCGTTGAAGGAGATCTCGTCCAGAAGGTGAAGATAACTGCAGAGACTGAAAATCCCTCGTTTAGAAATGTAGAATTTCAAACTGCTGAAGGGACTTATAAGATTAAGGGAGAAGCAAAAGTATCTGCGGGCTGTTTCTACTATACAGTGGAAGACGGGCACGATATTCTAAGGGAAGAGACGCTGATAAAAGTAAACAAGGAATATCCGAACTGGACTTCTTTCAATTTTACCTTTAATCTGGCTCAAGGACAGCTTCCCAAGGACCGGCCTGTAATGTTGAATTTATATGAACGTGATCTTAAGGATGGGACTATTTATCACATCTATACAATAAGATTGAATTAAAGAAGCATTTGGCGCTGAGCCAAATGCTTCTTGCACTATTGCAGCTGATTTAGTTCATCTTGTAATTCACGGAGCTGCTCTTGTTCTGCTCTTGTCGTATTGGCATACGCAGATGAAAGAGCATTTTTGGCACGTTGAATGGTTTGCTGGGTGTCTTGACTGCCTGCTGATGAAGCCTCTTTCGCTAATTGGACATACTGGCGGGCTTCCTGGAATAATTGGTTACCCATACTTATATGCCTCCAAGTGAAGAGTTTTCAACGTTTTCTAATTTTTTGGCTTCAGCCTCAGCCAGTGTGGAGTGGTAAGGTATACGGTCATCATGTTTGGAAACCGCATCTTTTCCCTGTTGAACAAATCTTTTCGATTTATTACTTCTGCCCATCTTCAACACCCCTTTGTGAAATTAAGCACCAAACCCTCTTGTGCTCCCTATTAGTATGAACGGAACAGAGGCTGATTAGAGTAAAGAATTTTTGCCAACATTGTTAATGTCTGTTGTGAATCAGCTTAAACGGAGGTGGCCGCTTAAGAATGCTGCAATACCATCTTCTTCATTGCTTAATGTGATATCATCTGCAATGATTTTCAATGGTTCAATAGCATTGCCCATTGCCACACCCACTCCTGCATATTTAAGCATTTCCAGGTCATTGTCTTCATCCCCGAATGCAATGATCCTCTCTTGGGGAATTTGAAGGTGGCGGGCTGCCTTTTCGATACCGACAGCCTTGTTCAGGCCGCTCTTGACAATCTCAATGACATGCCAAGGTGCTGCCCAGCGGC
Source organism: Bacillus salacetis (assembly GCF_049177075.1). GTDB lineage: Bacteria > Bacillota > Bacilli > Bacillales > Bacillaceae_B > Rossellomorea > Rossellomorea salacetis_A. The sequence goes on from NZ_CP185377.1 coordinate 1,239,151, forward strand.
GGTGGTCAATGACTTCAGCGTGAACACTGCTTAAATGGTCCCTGATATCTGACACATGCTCTTCATCAGCATGGATCAGCATGCTGGTAGGCGAGTCTCTCAGATAGCTGCGTAGATCACCGGTGGTCACATTCGGCTCACCAAAATTGAAAACATCAATCAAGCGTTCATCATGATAATGAAAATATACATCGTCCATGACTTCTGCAATGATATTCCTGAAGTTGAAATCAAAATCGTGACATGCCTGGACAATATCCTTGGCCACTTCAACCTCCATAGGCTCGTGGAAGATTCCCCAATTCTTATCCAGTGGGTGATGGACAAAAGCTCCATTAAAATTGACAATCGGCGTGTTCAGAACCAATTCTTTATAATACATCTCGCTGGCTCTGTAGGGCCTGCCTGTTGCTATCATAATTTCATGGCCATGTTCTCTTGCTTTATGTAAGGTCTGCCTTGTTTTTTCGGAAATTTTCTTTTCATCAGTCAGTAATGTACCATCTAAATCCAGAACGATTAAATGCTTATCCATGCTCATAAAATCAATCTCCAATCATTAATAAGTAAGCTGATTCCCTTTTTGAGTACAAGTATAGTGTATATGTTTCGTAAAACCAAAGTCCACCGTGGTAAACTAATTTATGTAAACTTTTACATTTAATTAAACAATCGAGATTTTTATATAAAGGAGTATAGAGATGATTACGATAAAAAAAGATCAAGTCGGAAGCATTCCGGTATTGAATCTCAGCTTAGAAGAAGCAGCTAATGAAAAATTGCCGGCAGTTTTCTTTATACACGGCTTTACAAGTGCTAAAGAACATAACCTTCATTATGCGTATTATTTAGCGGAGAAAGGTTACAGGGTGTTAATGCCTGATACGTTGCTTCATGGAGAAAGAGAAGAAGGGCTGGACGAAACCCGGCTCAGTGTAAAGTTCTGGGAGATCGTCATGACGACCATTGAAGAATTGGGCATGTTAAAAATCCATTATACACAGAGTGGCCTCATTGATGAAGAACGCCTTGGTTTAGCTGGCACTTCCATGGGTGGAATTGTTACTTTAGGAGCACTGACGAATTTTCCTTGGATTAAGACAGCGGTCAGCCTTATGGGATGTCCATCTTATACAGCCCTTGCCAACGCCCAGATTAATGGATTGAAAAAGAAAGGGTATACACTGCCTTATTCTAATGAGGAATTGAATTCACTGATGGATATGCTTGAGAAGTATGATCTAAGTAAGCATCCTGAAGTTTTGGAAGGCAAGGCTCTGTTCTTTTGGCACGGGAAGCAGGATACAGTCGTTCCTTATCAGCCGGCATATGATTTTTATGAAACCTTATTAGAAGAGGGACAGCCAAAGCTTAGGGATTTGCAGTTCATGTCAGACGATCTGGGAGGGCATAAAGTCTCCCGTGATGGTGTGCTGAAAAGTGTCCAATGGATTTCTGAAAACTTATAGGCCCATTCTGAAGAACCGTATCACTTTCTATACATAACATTCTTTGTTAAGATAAAAATATAAAAAGGTGTAGATAAGGAGTGAAACGAAGAGATGGATCAAGATATGAAAGACAGCATGATGGGCGCGCTTGAACAAGTTGTTGACCCTGAATTAGGAATAGATATCGTTAACCTTGGCTTAGTATATGATGTGGACTTGGATGAAGAAGGCAAAGCGACTGTAACAATGACACTGACATCAATGGGATGCCCATTGGCTGGAACGATTGTGGATCAGGTCAAAGCAGCACTTTCCGATCTGCCTGAAGTGAAAGATACAGAGGTCGATATTGTGTGGAATCCGCCATGGAGCAAAGACAAAATGTCCCGCTATGCTAAGATTGCATTGGGAATCAGATAAGCTATACTGTGAAAAGCGCCCAGATATTCTGGGCGCTTTCGTTTTTTTTTCGGTTCCAAGTGTCTCTAAAACAGTTGCGCAAATATAATACCAACAAAAAAAGAACGGAATAAATCCGTCCTACCTAAAAAATCAACACTGCTATACCAACGATCACACAATAGATCGCAAAGATTTTCAAGTTTCCTTTGGCCATAACATTCATGAACCACTTCAGTGAGAAGTATGAAGCCACCAATGATCCCAGGAAGGCAACAGCGTAAGGCAGCATCATTGTATCCAGGTTAGGGTCATCAAGCAAGTCTGAAAAACCGAGTACCATTCCACCAAGACTGACAGGGATATAAAGCAGGAAAGAATAACGCAAGGCCGTTTCCTGGTTCATTCCCCTTGCCATGGCAGCAACAATTGTTGCACCAGAGCGGCTGATACCGGGAATCAATGCAACAGCTTGGGCAAGACCCACGATGATAGCATCTTTCATCGTCAGGTCGCCATCGTTTTTCCGGCCGCGGAGATTACGGATGAGCCAAAGGGCAATTCCGGTAATGATAAGTGTAATGGCAACCGTCTTGATGGAAGAAAGGTTGTCAGATATGAAATCACCAAACAATACTCCGATGACACCTGCAGGAATGGTGCCGATGATCAAGTAAATAATAAAATGAAAGTCACGTTTATTTTCTGGACTCTTTTCTTTAAAATAGCCAAGTCCGTTCATTACAAGACGCATGATATCTTCACGATAAATAATCAAGACAGCAAACAAAGAAGCTGTGTTGACCAGCAGTTCAAATGTCAATCCCGGAAGGTCTATGCCAAGGTAATGCTGGGCCAGCTGCAAGTGACCGCTTGACGAGATGGGAATCGGTTCTGTGAAGCCCTGAAATAATCCAAGAAATAGATACTTCAACAGCTCGTATGTAGTTTCAGTCATTTAATTTCCTCCAAAGAATAATTTCTTCACATTTATCTATTTAACATCAAAGAAGGAAGACCTGCAAGACAAAACTGAGTTACCGTACAGGAAAAAATTGTTTTACCCTCTGCTTCACCGGTCCACAGCGATGGCAATAAAAGCCGCGAATCAAATCCGGCTATAAAAGTCATAGTAAAAGTGAGCGATTAACCAAATCGCCGAAAGTTTTCAATTTAAAGGCAATTTGACACAGAGGGAGGGGCTGACATGGGCCAGTCAAGACAATTTCGCTCAGGACAAAAAGCACCGAATAACGGAATATATATTGAAATCGGTGAAACCGGCAGCGGGGTCATGAACCCGAAAAAAGTCAAACTGAAAGCGGGAGACCGTTTTCCGGAAAACTCCAATGATAAGCGTTACTGGACATACATGCCAAAGTTCTAATAATGGAAGCCATCCTTAACCCGGATGGCTTTACTTTTTTTCGGATATAATTATAATGGAATTAAAGGTCAATAAAGGTCAAAAAGATTACGGAGGCAGGCTATGAACATTGATGGCTTTACTTATAAAGTACAGGAAGCGATTGCGTCAGCAGGTCAGCAAGCAGTAGAGCATAAGCATACAGAGATTACGCTCCTTCATCTTTGGAATGCGCTCCTTTTACAGGAGGATGGATTGTTACGTTCCCTTTATATAAGGCTGAACCTGGATGCTAATGGACTTATTCTATATATAAATAACCTCCTTAATGAGAAACCCTCTGTAACGGGGGAGGGAATTAGTTATGGGCAATATACCTCCCATGACTTCAATAAGCTGTTTCAGGATGCCGACAAGATAAAATCCAGCATGAAAGATGAATATCTGTCGGTCGAACATCTGGCTGTGGCAATTTACAATCAGAAGAATCATCCGATTACTGTCTATCTGCAAAAACACCAAATAACTAAAGAAAAGCTTTCTTTAATAATCGATGACATTAGAGGAGGAGAAAAAGTGAATACTCAAAATCCTGAGGCAAAATATGAAGCGCTGAAAAAGTATGGACGAGATCTAATTGAAGAAGTGAAAACCGGCAAGATGGATCCAGTCATTGGGCGTGACGGTGAAATCCGGCATGTCATCAGGATTCTATCCAGGAAAACAAAAAACAATCCCGTGTTGATTGGAGAACCGGGGGTTGGAAAAACTGCCATCATTGAAGGACTCGCACAGCGTATTGTACGAAAGGACGTACCCGAAGGGCTGAAGGATAAACAAATTTTTGAGCTTGATATGGGGGCGCTTGTGGCTGGGGCGAAATTCCGAGGTGAGTTCGAGGAACGGTTAAAAGCAGTTTTAAATGAGGTGAAACGAAGCAATGGGAACATACTGCTGTTCATTGATGAATTGCACACCATCGTAGGAGCGGGAAAAACAGAGGGGGCAATGGATGCCGGTAACCTGTTGAAACCGATGCTTGCAAGGGGAGAACTCCACTGTATCGGGGCGACGACACTTAATGAATACCGAAAATACATTGAGAAAGACCCTGCCCTGGAGCGAAGATTTCAACAGGTCATGGTAAAAGAGCCTGATGTGGAAGATACAGTCTCCATCCTAAGAGGATTGAAGGAGCGCTTCGAGATCCATCATGGGGTCAATATACATGATAAAGCGATAGTTGCGGCAGCGTCCTTGTCTGACCGCTATATCACCGACAGGTTCCTGCCTGATAAAGCGATTGACCTGGTTGATGAAGCATGCGCGTTGATCAGGACTGAAATTGATTCAATGCCTTCGGAGCTGGATGAAGTGACACGAAAAATCATGCAGCTGGAAATAGAAGAAGCGGCCTTGCTGAAAGAAAAAGATGATGCCAGCAAGAATCGTTTGCTGCTGCTGCAAGAAGAGCTTGCCAACCTGAAAGAAGAAGGAAATGCGATGAAAGCCAAGTGGCAGAAGGAAAAGGAAAAAATCAATTCCCTGCAGGAGAAGAGGGAAGAACTTGATCAACTTCGAAGACAACTTGAAGAAGCCGAGGGGAATTACGATTTAAATAAGGCTGCTGAGCTGCGACATGGCAAAATACCTGCAGCAGAGCGGGAATTGCAGCAGCTTGAAATAGAAATGATGAATGAACAGGAAAACCGCCTGCTTCGCGAAGAGGTGACAGAAGAAGAAATTGCAGGAATTGTGGCCAGATGGACCGGGATTCCGGTAAGTAAGCTGGTAGAAGGGGAACGTGAAAAACTTCTTAAGCTTGAAAAGATACTTCATCAGCGGGTCATCGGCCAGGATGATGCAGTTCAGCTGGTCAGTGATGCCATCCTCCGGGCCAGAGCTGGAATCAAGGACCCGGGAAGACCGATCGGCTCCTTTATTTTCCTCGGTCCAACTGGTGTCGGAAAGACCGAATTGGCAAAAACCTTGGCGCATACACTGTTTGACAGTGAAGAGCAAATGATCAGGATCGATATGTCCGAGTATATGGAAAAACATGCGGTTTCAAGGCTTATCGGCGCACCTCCGGGGTATGTCGGCTATGAAGAAGGAGGACAATTGACTGAAGCAGTAAGGAGAAAACCGTATTCAGTCATTTTGCTGGATGAAATTGAAAAGGCCCATTCTGAAGTGTTTAACATTTTGCTTCAAGTGCTGGATGATGGCAGAATCACCGACTCACAAGGCAGGACGGTGGACTTCAAGAACACGGTCATTATTATGACTTCGAATATCGGTTCACAATTTTTACTGGATAGACAAGATGATTCAGAAGATATTGATGAAAAGACAAAGGAACTGGTTCTCGGGCAATTAAGATCATCCTTCAGGCCTGAATTCCTCAATCGTGTGGATGATATCGTTCTTTTCAAGCCATTGAGTATCGATAATATCAAAGGAATTGTTGAAAAATCAGTCAGAGAACTTCAAAAGCGACTTCAGGAACAAAATATCACGATGGACATCAGTGATGCTGCAAAAGAGTTCATTGCTAAAGGTGCTTATGATCCTGTGTACGGTGCGAGACCATTGAAGCGGTATATTCAAAAGAATATTGAAACCAAGCTGGCGAGAGAAATCATCGCTGGCAGCTTCAAGCCTGATGACCAGGTGCTGATAGAAATCGACAATGATCACATTGTATTTAGAAGGTAAAGATCCTGTCTGCTGCGATAGTGATTAGCAGAATAAAAATTCCAACAACAACAAAAAAGGAGAATCCGTGGTGAAGGATTCTCCTTTTTTATTAATGTTTTTCCACAGGATCATTCGGGATGACCATGGAAACGATAAAGATCAGGATTGTGGCACCAATAGCCAGGATAAAGCCTGTCATGAAATCAAAATGAGCGCCAGTCATTGAAGATACTACATAAGTAAGCATTTCTACCAACAGGAAAGTCCAAAAGAAAGTCCAAAAATATTGCAAAACATTCACCTCAATTCCTTGCATCTATGTATAACAAGTTGTTATAGAGTTTAAGAAGAGAGAACATTCCCTCAACAAATCATTTTCTGTTTTATAGTACCATAATAATGAGAAATAATAAATCATTTTAAAACAGTAATGTAAACCTTTTCTTTAAAGATTTTTCCATCATCTCTCCAGGGGCGAGGCTCTTTATGTAGGCGAATATGCAGTTCTGTAATTAAATGAGTTCAATAATGATTGTATCTTAAAATATTGTTACTTTTATCAAAAGTTATTTGGCTGTTGTTCTTAAGGTTGATTGGAGAGTAAGGTGTGCGACCTCCTTCGGGACTAGCGGGACAGGTGAGACCCCCAGGCGAAGCCGAGGAGGCTCACCGCCCGCCCCGCGGAGTCGCACACCTGGAGCGGAAATCAACAAACTCATTCAAATAATAACTTTTATTCTAAGAAAGCCTTTAAAAATTTATTGAATTATAGGCTGTCTCCCATACATATAACAATATTTTTCATAGACTATCATGACGAAATATGTTTAGCTGCCCGCTAATATAAGGAATTTCATTATTGATTGGAACGACAGCTTTTTAAAAGGAGAAATTACAGATGAACCATCGAATATTTAAAATCGACAATGAACCCTGCATAGTCCATTATCCTTTCCGTCCCAACGGTTTTGCCGTTCTTATTCTGGGAGATGTTAATCATTATGTCGATGAGAAGAGCAGCTTCTGGCTTCAGCAGGAGGCAAGGAGGTCGATCATCACAGAACTGACGGATAAAGGCTATATTGTTTATTATTCCAATTTGTACGGAGCAAACTGGGCAAGTGATAAAGCGGTCAGCTTGATTTACCGCCTTTATCATTATATAAAACGTAGGGAAATCATAAATGAAAAGGTTCATATACTCGCAGAGGGAATGGGCGGTTTATTCATCGAAAAACTGCTTCCTTCATTTGGAAGCAGAATCCGCTCAGTCGTTTTCCTTTCACCCTGCATCTCTCTTTATGAACATTTTTCACAAGAAAAGGATCAAAAGTTTTTTTATAAAAAGCTCAAGAAAGAAATTTCATCTGCTTATAGTATTGAAGATGAAAATTGCGAGGACATGGTGAAGGACGGAACTCATACCGGAGAAAACCTTAAGAAAACGGAGACACCCCTGTATACAATTCAATCAATCAATTCCTCTCGTTATAAAAACCAATTTTCTCTCATAAAAGATATATATAAAGACCGAAATGAAAACAATCTTCCAGGGGAAATTTATATTATTCTTCCTGAGAAGAGATACAAGGCTTCCTTAAAAATCGTATCTTATTTTTCATTGAATGAACAGTTGTAAAAAAGGAAGTGGGGGGAGACTGAAGAAATGAGCAGAGCGGTTGTAACAGGAGGATTGGGGTTTCTGGGATTTGAACTGTGCCTGGCTATTCTGGAAGAAGGCTTAGAAGTGGTGGCGGCAGATATAGATCAAAAAGCTGGTGAAAGGTGGCTGGAGGTGGGGAGAAATGCGAATATAACTTACCAGCCCCTTCATCAGGCCTTACCAACGGAATTTTCAGGTGCCCGGATTTATATAAATTTATATGATTGCTTTTCAAGGAGTAAAGGCAAACAACAACTGGAAGACATCAGGGACTTTGTTGAAAACAATAAAAGTTATTTGGAGAGTGCCGTTGTCTTAATGCCATCCGTTCTCTCCAATCGGATAGAGGACGACGAATTAACTGGTTTTATCGAATTTTTGGAAGAACAGTTTAGCAGATACTATTCTGTTTATATTCCTACCCTTTTTGGGCCCCGCCAGCCGGATTCTTTTTTATTTCAGCAAGTAATTACAGGGGCAGCAAGCGGTACAGGATTTGTTGATGATACTCGTTCCGCCATTTTTGTGAAGGATGCGGCAAATTCTATTATAAATATAGAAGAAAATAGTGCTGAAAATATTCAACTCGTATCCGATACCCCGGACAGCTGGATTAAAAGTCTCAAAATACTTGGCCGTACTGATGCGGATATACCTGATGATCGGCCGGTCAGGGAAATGGTTCCATCCGGCGCCAAGAAAATTGCAGTGAAGCCTTCCTCCTCTTTAAAGGAAGTGCTGGGACTCCAAAGGAACTGCTGAGAAGCAGTGCTTGTGAAGTTTTTCTTTTCTTCCCCTCTAAACCACGGTAAAATAGAGGAGTCAACCCCCTGTTAAATCAGAATGTTTTCCTGCAGGGGATTCACAGGTCATCCCGGGATTAAAGGTGCCCATATAATGGGCAGAGTTCTGTATTATATATGGATACGGGCTTGTGGATGACATCCTTAAGGAGTTGCTATAATGAAAAAAATAGGTTATCTTGTCCTGGTTCTGTTGTTCCTGCTGACGGGATGTTCCACACAGGGGGAAAAGGGAAACCTCGATAATGTAGGTTTGCTCGTTCCTGAAACAATAAGTGACCAAGTATGGGGAACGAAGGGGTACAAGGGTTTATTGAAGATCCAATCCAGGTTTGGAGTGGACGTTTTTTATAAAGAAGGCGTAACAACCAAGCAGGCGGTTGAAAAGGCTGTGACGGAGTATAAAGCACAAGGTGTAAATTTGATATTTGGACATGGCCAGCAATACGCACCTATCTTTAATGAAATAGCTGAAGATTATCCGGATATCCATTTTGTATCATTTAATGGGAATGCGAGCCAGTCGAATACCACCAGTTTGAATTTTGAGGGATATGCCATGGGGTTCTTTGGCGGGATGACTGCTGCCCATCAAACGAAAACGCAGCATATAGGGATTGTCGCTTCCCATGCCTGGCAGCCAGAAGTTAAGGGGTTCATTGATGGCGCCAACCATCAGGACAGCGGCGTCAAGGTTCATGTCGACTACACTGATGACTGGGATAATAGAGAGAAGGCAATGGTTCTGTTACATATGCAGTTGAAATCAGGAGTGGATGTTGTATACCCTGCCGGCGACGGATATAATGTTCCTATGATTGAAAAGATGAAGGAAAAAGGGTTGTACGCGATAGGATATGTATCGGAGCAGTCGGATATGGGGGAATCGACAGTTTTGACCAGTACTGTACAGCACGTGGACAAACTGTATGAAGTGGTTGCAGCAAGGTTCTCTAATGATGAATTGAAATCCGGGAACATCCCATTTGATTTTCAAGATAAAGTAATATCCATGGGGAAATTCAGCCCCGTAGTGGATGAAGAGTTCAAGAAAATCATCGAAAGTGATATTCAGCATTATATCAAGACAGGTGAATTACCGAATGAAAGGAAGGAATGACAACTATGCAGGATAAAAATATGGAGTTCATGCAAATTGCTATGAAATATCTTCCGGAAGCCAAACAACAATTGGAGCAATCGGGAGTTGAATTATCCATGGAGATGATTCAGCCCTTTATGAATCTTTTTACACAGGTTATGAATGAAGCCTATGAACTGGGCCGGAAAGATGCACTTGAAGAAAATAAATGAAATTAAAAAGATTGATCTCCAGGAGATCAATCTTTTTTAGTTTTAAGACTTTGTCCACTTAGTAATCAAGGGCATGATTTTATTCATGAGAGGCTTCAGCTCTGAAACTGCTCCCATTAACGCCTCGATGTTTGACATCAAATCTCCGTTATTTTCTGTTTCCTCACTGTATTCCTTCTCTGCTCCTTTGCGAGGTTCATCTTCCTGGATACTTTCTTTTCTCCCCATAACCATAATATCAAAGGGATGCTGCCTGAGTTTGCGTTCCATAAAGCCACCATCCTTTCAATTTAAACTTCCATTTTTATTAAAATATGTATATTTTCGGCCGGCGTATAGACAAACGTGTAATTGAGAAAAAATAACTCGATATCAAAAAATGTTGCAAGGGAAAGTAAAGTTCGTTAAAATTAGTACCAAGTACTAATAATTGATATAAAGATTAACTATAAGGTGAATTGACAGTATACATACGCAGCATTTCACAAGGATTTTTTCTATTAGTCAAACTGTGCTGCGCCAATAAAACCAGAAAGAAGGGACTATAAATGAATGCTGGGGTTATCGGGATCGGAAGATATGTACCTGAGAAGGTTTTAACGAATGCTGATCTAGAAAAGATGGTTGATACGTCAGATGAATGGATCCGTACGAGAACCGGTATTGAAGAGAGAAGGATTGCCGGTGACGATATCAATACATCTGATATGGCATATGAGGCAGCAAAGGCTGCAATCAAAAATGCGGGCATTTCACCGGAAGAACTTGATATGATCATGGTCGCAACAGTTACTCCTGACCGTCCATTTCCGTCAGTAGCCACCATGCTTCAAGAAAGACTTGGAGCAAAGCGGGCAGCTGCGATGGATTTAAGTGCGGCATGTGCTGGATTCATGTATGGAATGATCACGGCTAAACAATTTATTGACAATAATGCTTATAAACATATCCTGGTCATTGGTGTGGAGAAGCTTTCAAAAATCACTGACTGGAATGATAGAAATACGGCTGTCCTATTTGGAGACGGAGCCGGTGCTGTTGTCATGGGGCCTGTTTCTGAGGGAAGAGGGATCCTCTCATTTGAACTGGGGTCAGATGGATCCGGAGGAAAACACCTTTTCCAGGATGATGCTTATATCTACATGAATGGCAGGGAAGTATTTAAATTTGCTGTAAGGCAAATGGGAGAATCCAGTGTAAATGTTATTGAAAAAGCTGGATTGAAAAAAGAGGACGTAGACTTCCTCATCCCTCATCAGGCAAACATCCGGATCATGGAGGCTTCAAGACAGCGGCTGGATCTTCCTGAAGAGAAAATGTCCAAAACAGTCAATAAATATGGCAATACATCAGCCGCATCTATTCCGATTTCACTTGTCGAAGAATTAGAGGCTGGAAAGATCAAAGACGATGACGTCCTTGTAATGGTAGGATTCGGCGGCGGATTGACATGGGGTGCCATTGCCCTTAAATGGGGACGCTGATTGTAAATATTTTATAAGAAATGTCTTCTAAGACCATAAAAAGGAGATGGAACTAAATGAATAAACGCAGAGTAGTCGTAACAGGATTAGGCGCAGTGACGCCGCTCGGTAATGATGTGAAAACAACATGGTCTAATGTCCTGGAAGGTAAGAGCGGAATTGGCCCATTGACAAGGCTGAACGCCGATGAGTATCCAGCTAAAGTGGCAGCGGAACTAAAGGACTTTGATCCGGAGCAGTATGTAGAGCGAAAAGAAGCGAGAAAGATGGACCGTTTCACTCAATATGCAGTTGCTGCTTCGATGATGGCTGTGAAAGATGCCAACCTTGAGATCACAGATCAAATCGCAAATCGTGTCGGCGTATGGATCGGGTCAGGAATTGGAGGAATGGAAACCTTTGAAAATCAATTTGAAACATTCCAGAAGCGCGGCTACCGACGTGTAAGCCCATTCTTCGTTCCAATGATCATTCCGGATATGGCAGCCGGGCAGGTTTCAATCCTCCTTGGAGCTAAAGGAATCAATTCTTGTACGGTAACGGCATGTGCGACAGGTACGAATTCCATCGGGGATGCATTCAAAGTCATTCAACGTGGAGATGCCGATGTAATGGTAACCGGTGGAACGGAAGCGCCGATTACAAAAATGTCCATGGCTGGTTTCTGTGCCAACACAGCTCTATCTACAAATACGGATCCTGATAAAGCTTCCCGTCCTTTCGATGCGGAGCGTGATGGATTTGTAATGGGTGAAGGTGCAGGAATTGTCATTCTGGAGGATTTAGAACATGCACTTGCACGAGGAGCAAAAATTTATGCTGAAATCGTAGGATATGGTTCAACAGGGGATGCCCATCATATCACAGCGCCGGCACCAGGAGGAGAAGGCGGTGCAAGAGCGATGAAGATAGCCCTTGAAGATGGCGGTCTTTCTGCTGAGGACGTGGATTATATCAATGCCCATGGAACAAGTACTCCATATAATGATAAATATGAGACTATGGCCATTAAAGAGGTTTTCCATGACCATGCCTATAAATTGGCGGTCAGCTCAACCAAATCAATGACAGGCCATTTGCTTGGAGCAGCAGGCGGGGTTGAAGCAATCTTTTCTGTACTTGCCCTACAAGATAATGTTCTTCCTCCTACCATCAACCTTGAAACTCCAGATCCTGATTGTGACCTGGACTATGTAACGGAAGGTGCGCGAAAAGCAGAAGTGAATGTGGCTATGAGCAACTCACTCGGTTTTGGCGGCCATAACGCAACAATCGTTTTTAAAAAATATAAATAAAAACAAAGACTGTTTCATATGGATATAGAAAAATCCATATGAAACAGTCTTTTTGTTTTAACACCGTGCTCTGAGGGAGGGCAGCCTATGGGAATAATTGAAACAAGCAAGTGGCTGGACGACTATGCTCGCGATCCAGAAAAAATGCTGATGAAGAAAGGGATGAAAAAGAGGGAAGCGGCAGAGTTATACGGATACTTAAAGTCATTTGGAATGTATTCGCCTGCTGCAAACACAGAATACGAAATCAATGCTTTAAAGAAACGTGATGCATGGCGAAAGATGAATGTCTACTATAATAAGTATCGTTCACTATGGAAGGGGCCTTCTGTTCCTGTCTATATATTCCCTGTCCAATCAGCGAGAGGCATTTTTTCCAGTGGATTCAAAAAATCGGGGGTCTCCTTCAAAGATGAAATATACCTGTTCTTATCTGATGAAGAAGATCCAAGAGAATGGGAAGCTGTGTTTGTCCATGAATATCATCATTGTACAAGAATGAACCTTTTAGAAAAAAATCCCGATCAATACAATCTGCTTGACTCCATCATTTTTGAAGGATTGGCAGAAGATGCTGTAAAAGAATACTGCGGAGAAGAGTATGTCAGCAGCTGGGCTGCGAAATACAGCGAATTTCTGCTCCGAAAGCTCTGGAATCAGCATATCAAAAATGAATTGCATCTGAGGAGGAAAGATACAAAGCATGATCAGCTTCTTCTTGGAAGAGGCAGCTATCCAAGCCTGATCGGCTATGCGATAGGATATTATATTGTAAGGAAATTCAGGGAAAACCATGGAATGACTGTTCAGGAAATGATGGGGCTTGACTCAAAGAAATTTATAGAAAGTGACCAAATCATGGGGAAATGAAGAGAGGGGGACTGCCTCTCTCTTTTTTTTATGAAATGGCTGGACAATCATATATTTCTTTGCCGCTTCATATATTCCTAGTAACTGGACAAGCAGAAAAGGTGAGAATATGAACATTTTGAAAATATGGACGGTAAAGGCGGAAGGAATGATGTTTAGAGTATTTATATTATTGATAGGGTTCGGTCTATCTGTATCCGGTGGAGTAACGTTGATTATGTACCTTAACCTGCTGGCGACAGGATCAACATTTCAGGATTATTTTCTATTCATTTCGGGAAGAGTGGAGTGCTACCTCCTATTGGCAGGCATTTTCCTCATTACCCTCTCTATCTATTCACCTCCAAAAAAGAAATAATCAATCCTATCTGCTTCCTCCCCTCCAGGTCAGCTTATGGAACATTCACCGTGACTGGCGGCCTCTGATAAACAACCAAAATTGCAGTCACTGAATAAACTTCAGGAAAAGAGACATACAGGAATAAACTGGCTGGAATTTGCCTATACTGATTGACAAATAGGTTGAAGCGAGGGGTCAATCATGCTATATCTTCATGATGTATGGGTAAATTGGTTTGAAGGTGAAGAAAACGGTTATAATGTTTGTCATTTTCATGAATGGAGAAAAGAGGATGTCATCGAGCTCCTGGATCAGGTTCCGTTAATTAAAGTAACACCCGACTTCTTCCATTATATTGAAAATGATTTGTCGGAACTTCCTCAGTCATTGCTTAATGATATCTACCAAAAGGCGTACTTGAGAAAAAACCATGAGCGTATCCAGCTGGAATATTGCTTCATCGTCACCGATGGGACAGGCATACTTGCGGTTGACACAATTGGATATTCCATCCCTATCCGCAAGAGCAGGATCATACCGCGTCAGGAGCAGCTGGTATATGAGATGACAGAAGATCAGGAACCCTACACTTACAATTTCCAAATGGAAAAGAAAGCAAAAGACTATCATATCCTTTCTCCAAAACCAACAATCATGAGCGGTTTGACGAGAAGGGAAAGACAGTTGAAACAGTTAATGTTTATGGCATTGGATCAATTGCACTCCTCTAAGAATACGGCAGAAATACGATATTGGTGCACGGAATGGACTCCCCAGAATTATGAAAGAATACAATCAATGAACTTTGAAGAAGCTTGGCAGAGCCTTTTCGAAGAAACAAAGGAAGGCTGGTCGGACAAGCACTTGCTCTTTTGTGAAAACTTGATAAAAGGTCAACCATTCTTTGAGAAACTGTGGGAATTGGAAAATCGTCCTAAGGTAAACTAAAAGGCAGCCGCAAAGGCTGCCTTTTTATATTATTTTCTTTTTCGTCCAAGACCCATGGCTTTTTCCATTTTCATAAGCATTTTGTTCGCTGTAAAGTTAGCCTTTTCAGCACCCTTATCAAGTATTTCATCAAGCTCTTCTGAGTCGATGAGTTCATTGTAGCGCTGCTGGATAGGCGCCAAAGCATCTATTACGACTTGAGCGAGATCTCCTTTGAAATCTCCATAGCCCTTGCCTTCATATTGCGTCTCGAGATCTTCAATGCTTTTTCCAGTCAGAATGGAATAAATGGACAGCAGGTTTGAAACCCCGGGTTTATTTTCTTTATCGAATTTAACAATACCATCAGAATCAGTTACAGCACTCTTGATCTTCTTCTCGATTTGCTTGGGTGTATCTAACAGTGTTATAAATGCCTTTTGATTAGGATCGGATTTGCTCATTTTCTTTAAGGGATCCTGAAGGGACATGACCCTTGCCCCCACTTTTGGAATCCTGACTTCAGGAATGGTGAAGATGTCATTATATTTCTTGTTGAACCTTTCAGCTAAATCCCTTGTCAATTCCAGATGTTGTTTCTGATCTTCGCCAACTGGTACCAGGTTTGTTTTATAAAGCAGGATATCTGCAGCCATTAAAGGGGGATATGTCAGCAGTCCTGCTGATACAGCCTCCTTGCCGTGCGACTTGTCTTTAAATTGAGTCATCCTTTCCAGTTCCCCGATATAGGCTACACACTGAAGCATCCATCCAGCCTGTGCATGTGCAGGTACTTCTGATTGAATGAAAAGAGTGGATTTATCAGGGTCGATCCCACTTGCAATGTAAAGAGCTGCAAGACTTTTAATGTTTTTTCTCAATTCAGCTTTGTCTTGCGGTACCGTGATGGCATGCTGATCGACAACACAGAAATAGCAATTATAGTCTTCCTGCAGTTCAGCAAATTGTTTGAGTGCTCCAATATAGTTCCCTAATGTGATTGTTCCGCTTGGCTGAATTCCGCTAAATATAGTTTGCATTACTTTTCCTCCAATTGATTATCATTATTTGACTATTTACATAAAAAAATCCACCCGTCCCTATAAAAGTTATAGGGACGAATGGAATTATTCCGCGGTGCCACCCTAAGTTGCCCCGAAAGGCCGCTTGGTCCATGAAAACATGGTGCCCGGATATCGGCGGGCTGCCGCCACTGGCTACTATGGTTCACTAGTGGAGCTCGAAAGTCCATTCCATTCATTCGGATGCTTGTTCGCACCTGCCACAAACTCTCTGTAAAACCGAATTGAATATACTACTCTTTCTCATCGCATGATCAGTATTCGAAATGATTATAAAAGAATATAGAAGCTGAAATCAAGTATAGAAAAGGTAAGAGACAATTAAATCCGCTATGACAGCGATGCTTCCACTTAGGAGAAATGGAATGGTCAAAGCAAAGTTGTTTTTCCTATTATACTCTTCATGTGCTTCTTTTGTTTCATCCATATCATCGAATTTAGATATATAGCTTCCTTCTTTGGTACTTTTGCGGAAACGCTTGAAAGCATACTGGATTCCATTGAAGAAACCCGATTCCACTACCTTCATAAGTCCGCCGGCCGTCAATAACCCCATCCCGATCAGAAAGGAGATATTAATGATACCTAGCCAAAACCCATAATCATAAAAAAACGATAAGACGGCTGAAATTATATATATAGTAAATACTGCCAAAACAACCTTTTTCAAAAATTTTCACCACATCACATTTTTTTATAAGTATATCGAATATATGCATCTGTTATCAAGAGATTTTAAATATATATACACCAAGGCTGCAAAAGCACAATAGCTTATAACCAGAAATATTTTCTTTGAATTCTGACAACTCCCTAATAGGAAGGGAGAAGGGGACAGAGGAAAAAAAGAGACTGTTTTCATTGATGAAAAATAACCATACATAGAGGTGTATAAAAATGAATTAATACTTTCAAAACGAGTGAATAGTAAATATGAATTATTTGGTAATTTATACTTAAAAAGGTGGATTTGTAAAGATTGTAATATGATATTGATAGTTAAAAAGGCCTTTGAAACGTTGGTATATAAGGGTTTATAAACGGATGTGATAATTTTGCAAAAAAACTGTTAAATTAATATTGCAATAATTTCTGTATGTTGTATAATAGAAAACGAATCTTCTGACAAATCGGAAGATAAATAAATATGAGACACGAGGAGGTCAATTTCAAGATGAAGAAAAAGTTTTCATTTCTTCTAGTGCTTCTACTAGCACTAACTACATTCCTTGCTGCATGTGGCGGAAACAACAACGCTGCTAACAGTGGAAACAACGGCAACTCTGGCAACTCCGGAAATAATGGCGGAGGAGAAGAAGAGACAGCTGAAGCAAAACCACAGGTGCTTAACTTGCTGGAAACTTCAGAGATCCCTTCTATGGATAATTCTCTAGCAACTGACTCAGTATCATTCCTAGTAATGAACAACGTATACGAAGGTCTTTATCGTTTAGGTGAGAACGATGAAGCTGTTCTAGGTATGGCTGCTGAAGAACCTACTATCTCTGAAGATGGTAAGACTTACACTTTCAAAATTCGTGAAGATGCTGTTTGGTCTAACGGTGAACCTGTAACAGCTAACGACTTCGAATATTCTTGGAAAAAGACTTTGAACCCTGATACAGCTGCTGAGTATGCATACATCATGTATGATATCCTGAACGCTGAAAAAGTTAACTCTGGTGAACTTCCAGTTGACGAACTAGGTGTTAAAGCTGTAGACGAAAAAACTCTTGAAGTTAAATTGGAAACTCAAGTTCCTTACTTCAAAGCATTGCTTTCTTTCGCAACTTTCTACCCGCAAAACGAAGCATTCGTAACTGAGCAAGGCGACCAATATGGTCTTGAAGCTAACACTACTCTTTACAATGGTCCTTTCGTTCTTAACGAGTGGAAACATGAGCAAAGCTTCCAGTTGACTAAAAACGCTGACTATTGGGAGTCTGATGTTGTTAAACTTGAAGAAATCAACTTCAACATCGTAAAAGACACAGCTACTGGCGTAAACCTTTATGAAACAAACAAAGCGGATCTTGTAGGTCTTTCTGCAGAATTCGTTGATCAGTACAAAGGTGATGACAACTTCAAAACACGTGCGGATACTTCTGTATACTTCCTTCGCTTGAACCAGGAAAACGAAGTATTGGCTAACGTAAACGCTCGTAAAGCATTCGATATGGCTTGGGATAAGCAAGGTCTTGTTGATGTACTTCTTAACAACGGATCTATCCCTGCTTACTTCCTAGTACCACAAGATTTCGTATATGGTCCTGACGGAACTGACTTCCGTGAGACTAACGGTAACTTCAATGAAACTGATGTTGAAGCTGCTAAAGAATTCTGGGCTAAAGCAAAAGAAGAAGTTGGATTTGAAGAAGCTTCTCTTGAGTTGTTGAACTACGACTCTGAAAGCTCTAAGAAAATCGGTGAATACCTGAAAGAACAGTTAGAATCTAATCTTGATGGTCTTACTGTTACAATTTCTCAACAGCCGTTCAAGCAAAAACTTGACCTTGAAACTAAAGGCGAATATGACTTCTCATTCGCTGGTTGGGGTCCAGACTATCCAGATCCGATGACATTCGTTGACATGTTCGTTACTGATGGCGCACATAACCAAATGGGCTACTCTAACGAAAAGTATGACCAGTTGATCGAAGATGCTAAAACTACATTGCTAGACGATCCAGAAGCTCGTTGGAACGCAATGCTAGAAGCTGAAAAGATTCTATTTGAAGATGCTGCGATTTCTCCAATGTACCAAAGAGGTTCTGCTTACCTAGAGCGTCCTTACGTACACGGAATCCTTCGTCACGCTTTCGGTGCTGACGCATCTTACAAATGGGCTTACATTGAGTAACAAATAATCGCTCAATGAAACAAACTTTCAAAAGGAGAGCGTATGCATTGGCATATGCTCTCCTTTTCTCCTGATTGTCGAAAAAAATTGTAATTTAAGAAATAGATTGAAAATTTGTCGAAATAAGATATAATATGTAAGGTAGCCAAAAAAAAAAAAAGAAAAAAGGGGGGCTAAAGAGTGATCAAGTACACTTTAAGAAGACTAGCTTATATGTTTATTACGATACTGATTATTGCAACAGCCACATTCTTTCTGATGAAGCTCCTTCCTGGGTCGCCACTAACAAACCAAGAAAAGCTTTCACCAGAGCAGCAGCAAATCATCCTAGATAAGTATGGTTTGAATGATCCTCTCCCAGTACAATACGTAAACTACATGACAAACTTAGCGCAAGGTGATTTAGGTTTGTCATTCCAATACGACAACCGCCCGGTTACACAAATTATCGGTGACCGTATTGGTCCTTCCGCACAACTTGGTTTCCAAGCAATCGTACTAGGAACAATTATTGGTTTAGGTTTAGGGATTATTGCAGCGTTGCGACACAATTCCTGGCTTGACTACGGTGCAACAACCTTAGCAGTTTTAGGTATTTCGATACCAGCGTTCGTTTTTGCCGGATTGATGCAGTACTATGTAGGTGTTAAACTACAATGGCTTCCGGTTGCGTTATGGGGTGAATTCAAGCACACTATCCTGCCTACTTTAGCATTAACAGTAGGGGTTGTCGCTACAATTGCCCGTTTCATGAGAACAGAGATGCTAGAGGTGTTAGGTTCAGATTATATCCTTTTGGCTAAAGCAAAAGGGATTACTAAAACAGCGACAGTATTAAAACATGGTGTCAGGAACGCGATGATTCCTATCATCACTATTTTGGGGCCGATGACTGTTGGTATCATGACAGGGACACTCGTAATCGAGCAGATTTTCGCCGTGCCTGGTCTTGGTTTCCAGTTCGTCAGCTCAATCAACACGAATGACTATACCGTAATCATGGGTGTAACATTATTCTACAGTATCTTGTTCATCGGAGTTATTTTCCTTGTGGACATCCTTTATGGAATAATTGACCCTCGTATTCGTTTGGCTGGAGGGAAGAAATAATGGAAGTAAACAAAAGAAAAGATCTTGAAAACTTGAATCCTGACCTCTTCCAACCTAGACGTGCAAGTGAGTCGGAATCAGAAGTTATAGGCAGACCGAGTCTTAGCTTTTGGCACGATGCTTGGATTCGCCTTTTCAAAAACAAGGGTGCAATTGTCGGTTTAGCTATCATGGTGGTAATTATTATCATGGCGATTATTGGACCAGGAATGACTGAGATGTCTTACAAAGATCAAAATATCCGACATGCTAAGTTGCCTCCAAAAATCGAAGCGCTTTCAGGGCTTTCTTGGTTTGATGGAATAGACCACAATGGCATGGATGTATATGAAACTCGTCAAGTTGATAAAACCTACTGGTTCGGTACAGATGACTTAGGACGTGATCTTTGGACGAGAACCTGGCAGGGAACACGCATTTCCTTGTATATCGGTGTTCTTGCAGCCTTGATTGATTTAATCATTGGTATTGCCTATGGTGGTATCTCAGGATACTACGGTGGAAGAATCGATGACTTTATGCAGCGTATCATTGAAATTTTAGTAGGTATTCCGAACTTGATTGTCGTAATCTTGTTCATACTTGTGTTTGAACCTGGATTATTCACCATTACGATGGCGATGGTTATTACTGGATGGACCGGTATGGCCCGGATAGTCCGTGGACAGATTCTCCAATTGAAAAATCAGGAATTCGTTCTTGCATCCCGTACATTGGGTGCAACAAGCAACAGGTTGATTTGGAAACACTTGCTTCCAAACGTTATGGGACCTGTTATTATTACAACAATGTTTACAGTTCCTACCGCAATCTTTACAGAAGCATTCCTGAGCTTTATCGGGTTGGGTATCGCAGCACCGCAGGCATCGTTAGGTTCTTTGGTTAATGATGGTTATAAGTCCATCCAGACATACCCTCATATGATGTTGATTCCATCAGTGGTTATCTCTCTTATCATTTTGAGCTTTAACTTGCTTGCTGACGGATTGCGCGATGCACTTGATCCTAAGATGCGTAAATAGTGGAAGGAGTAGAAAAAATGAGCAGATTATTAGATGTAAAAGATTTACATGTCTCCTTCACAACCTATGGGGGAGAAGTTAAAGCTGTACGTGGTGTTGATTTTCACCTTGATAAAGGTGAAACACTAGCTATCGTTGGTGAATCAGGATCAGGTAAATCTGTAACTACAAAAGCAATTATGAGACTTTTGCCTCAACCTGCAGGATTTATCAAAAATGGCGAAATTACATTTGAAGGCAAAGATTTAGCAAAAACATCAGAAAGAGAAATGCAGAAAATCCGTGGGAAAGACATCTCGATGATCTTCCAGGATCCAATGACTTCTCTTAATCCGACAATGACTGTCGGCAAGCAAATCATGGAGCCGCTTTTAAAGCACCAGAACATGAGTAAATCGGAAGCTAAAAAGCGTACAATTGAACTATTGAAACTTGTTGGTCTGCCAAATCCAGAGGGCCGCTTCAAGCAATATCCTCACCAATTTTCAGGTGGACAAAGACAGCGTGTCGTAATTGCGATTGCTCTTGCTTGTAATCCGAAAATTCTTATTGCGGATGAGCCGACAACTGCACTGGATGTTACAATCCAGGCGCAGATCCTTGAATTAATGAAGGACTTGCAGAATAAAATTGAAACATCAATCATCTTCATTACGCATGACCTTGGGGTTGTAGCTAACGTGGCTGACAGGGTAGCTGTTATGTACGGTGGTCAGATCGTAGAATCAGGCACAGTCGATGAAATCTTCTATGATCCAAGGCACCCATACACTTGGGGACTTGTGGCATCAATGCCGACCCTTGATACAGAAACAGGCCAGCAGCTTCAAGCGATACCTGGTACTCCTCCTGACTTGATGAATCCTCCGAAAGGGGATGCCTTCGCCATAAGAAGTGAGTACGCAATGAAGATTGATTTCGAACAAGAACCACCAACTTATAAAGTGTCTGATACACACTTCGTCAAATCTTGGTTGCTGCATCCTAGCGCTCCTAAAGTAGAGCCGCCGGAAGCTGTTAAAGTACGACAGCGCAAAATGCCTTCCAACTATGATGAGCCGGTATTATTTGAGGAGGTTCGTTCATAATGGCTGAGAAATTACTTGAAATCAAAAATTTAAAACAATATTTTAACCCTGGGAAACCAAATATGGTTAAAGCTGTAGATGATATCACTTTTGATATCTATAAAGGTGAAACATTGGGTCTTGTTGGTGAGTCTGGTTGTGGTAAGTCTACAACAGGCCGTACCATCATCCGCTTATACGATGCTACAGACGGCCAGGTTTTATTTGAAGGGGAAGATGTTCACGGAAAGAAATCCCGTAAAGAACTGAAGAAGTTCAACCGCAAAATGCAGATGATCTTCCAAGACCCTTATGCTTCATTGAACCCGCGTATGAAAGTAGCGGATTTAATTGCCGAAGGTATTGATATTCATGGTCTAGCGACTTCTGCAGACGCACGAATTAAAAAAGTTCATGAACTTCTTGAGACTGTTGGCTTGAATAAAGAGCACGCCAACCGTTATCCTCACGAATTCTCAGGCGGACAGCGCCAGCGTATCGGTATTGCCCGTGCCCTAGCTGTTGATCCTGACTTCATCATTGCCGATGAGCCTATCTCTGCCCTGGACGTTTCGATTCAGGCTCAGGTAGTTAACTTAATGAAAGATCTGCAGCGTGAAAAAGGCTTAACGTACCTGTTCATTGCCCATGACCTTTCAATGGTTAAATATATCAGTGACAGAATCGGAGTTATGTATTTTGGTAAGCTGGTAGAACTTGCACCAAGTGATGCGTTGTATAAGAACCCGCTTCATCCTTATACTCAATCACTTCTGTCTGCCATTCCGCTTCCGGATCCGGACTATGAGCGTTCCCGTAAGCGTAAAACTTATGACCCTGCTGTGCATAACTACACAGAAGACGACCAGCTGGAACTTCGTGAAGTTGCTCCAGGACACTTCGTATACTGTTCTGAAAAAGAATTCGCCCAATATAAAGCTCAATATAAGCACTAAGATATTCAGAAGACCTCAGATTTGATTCTGAGGTCTTTTTTTATGTGCTTACCCATACAATATCCTGCTAAACTCATATTATTGATTTCCCTGGAAATTTCGACATAACTCTTTAAAAATATTTCAAATCAGGCACATCCATTGATACAATAGGGTATATAATATAAAAGTTATGAAAATAGCATATTACTATTATTAAATTTGATAAGGGGAGAGGTTAACCTTGAAATTCAGAACTGCAATGACAGCAATAGGCATTTCCGCACTATGTCTCTTGCCGTTTCACACTGCAAGTGCAGAACAGACAGAAGGAAAATCGGTACAAAAGCATGCGGCTCTTGAAGTGAATTTACAAGAAAAGACACTTCCTCAGCAGCTTTCTCGTTTTTTCTATGATTCAGGCCTAGAGTTTACATATCCAGAGGCGGTCAGAGGCGTTTATGTAACGGGACATTCTGCTGGAGGCAGCCGATTTGAAAAACTGATTGACTTGATTGATAAAACTGACTTAAACTCAATGGTCATTGATATTAAAGACGACTGGGGCAACATCACGTACGAAACAGAGCAGTCTGAATACAAAGAAATAGGAAAGTCATATATCAAAGACCCGCGAGCAGTTCTGGAAAAATTAGAAGAAAAACAGATTTATCCTATTGCCCGAATTGTGGTATTTAAAGATTCTGTCCTATCCCAAGCGAAGCCCGAATTATCCTACATGGAGGGAAATGAGGTTTGGAAGAATGGCAGAGGTGAATCATTCGTTAACCCATTCCTAAAGGAAGTATGGGATTATAATGTAGGGATTGCCATCGAAGCTGCCAAAATGGGTTTCCAGGAAATACAGTTTGATTATGTCCGATTCCCTGAAGGTTTTGAAAAAAGAGACAATGAATTGAAATACAATATGGGTGATTATGCGGATATGGATGAAGATAATGTGCAAAAAAGAGTGCATGCCGTTACAGATTTTGTTGCATATGCAAAAGAGAAACTTGAACCTTATGGTGTCGATGTTTCCGTCGATATTTTTGGCTACACAGCCACGCTGCCAGAGGCGCCTGGTATAGGCCAGAATTTCTCTAAAATTTCTGAGCATGTTGATGTTATTTCATCCATGATTTACCCAAGTCATTGGACGTCCTATTTTGGCATCGCCAAACCGGACTTGGAACCATATAAACTGATCACTGAGTATGCAAAGCTGGAAAATAAAAAGCTTGCTGAACTGGAGAATCCTCCAACGTCACGACCATGGCTGCAGGATTTCACTGCATCCTGGCTCGGTTCGGGTAATTACAAACAATATGGAAAAGCTGAAGTGGAAGCACAGATTAAAGCTCTTCAAGAGCAGGGGATAAATGAATATCTTCTATGGAATGCAGGCAATAGCTATACGGAAACTGTTGACTTCACTCCTTGATCCTATAAACCGGCAGGAATTCTCCTGCCGGTTTTGCTTATCTTTATAATGTCTTAGAACTTCTTTTGGGAAGGGTATGAAGCATCAGCAGCCGCTTCTTATTTGACTTTTATTCTCAGTAAGGTACAATAATATTGGTAATAAAAACCGCTTACATCCACTTTTTTAATCCCACTTGCTGCTTTCGCATCTTCTTGAAAGCAACCAAAGATCCCTAAAATAACAATTAAGATTAAGACTTTGCTGCTGTTGTTTATTATCTTCAAGGGTATGGTAATAATAAAATTATGTATTAGCTTAACGATTTATCTTAATTGAAAACGAAGGAGTAGATCTATGCATTGGTATGAGAAGTTAAATCAATATTTTCCTGTGGAAGAAATGAAATCTAAAGAGCACATGGAAACTCTGCTGAGAGAACGCAGTGATATTTATCATAAGGATGAGGATGAATATCATGTATTGATGTACGCAGAACTGCAAGACTTTATCTTTATCGATTATCTCTTTGTTTCTTCAAAGGCTAGAGGACAAGGGCTTGGACATAAGTTGATTGAGAAGCTGAAAAAGAGAGGTAAATCAATCATCCTTGAAGTGGAGCCTGTCGATTATGAAGATACGGATACAGAAAAGCGTTTAAGATTTTATAAACGGGAAGGCTTTGAACATGCTTCCAGTATCGGATATCGCCGCAGATCTTTAGCGACAAACGAAATAAACGAGATGGAAATCCTATATTGGGCCCCTAATAATGAAACCGAAGAGATGGTTTATGAGTCGATGGTAAAAACCTACGAACTTGTTCACACATACAAAGATACAAAATTTTATGGTGCATCCTATCAGCCGGCTGATGAGGTCTTAAATATTGAAGATGACAGAAGCACAGATATTCTCAAAGATATCTGATTTGTTGAGAAACCTTATTGAATTATTCAATAAGGTTTTTTGCAGATATCCCTAATAAATGCTGCAATTCCAATATAGGAAAAGATCAGTCAACTCTAGATAAATATACCCTGTATGTTTGATTGCTTGGCTTAAACTATAAATTTATAAATAAAGTAAAAAAAATTATAATTTTGGGGTTTATAAGTTTTGATAGCGGGTAAATGTTAACCAACGCGTTAAAATTGTTTAACCTCTGTATATAAAGGTGACAATTTATTTAAAACTATATTCAAGTGAACATTTTTCATGTATAATACATAATAGAGATTTCTTCTTTAAACTAATTATTAAATAAGAAAGTTTTATTTAAAGAAAACTCTACTTGTGAAATTAAGTCTTAATAATATAAGGGAGTGTGAATGGTTCATGGTAACTTTGTTCACTTCACCTAGTTGTACATCCTGCCGCAAGGCGAAAGCTTGGTTAGAAGATCATGAAATTCCATATAAAGAGAGAAATGTATTCTCTGAGCCGTTAAGTATCGATGAGATTAAAGAAATCTTGAGAATGACGGAAGATGGGACAGATGAAATCATCTCTACCCGTTCCAAGACATTCCAGAAACTTAATGTTGAACTTGATGCTCTGCCATTACAGAATCTGTTTGAACTGATTCAACAAAATCCTGGTTTGCTTCGCAGACCTATTATTATGGATGAAAAGAGACTTCAAGTAGGATATAACGAAGATGAAATCCGTCGTTTCCTACCTCGTAAAGTGCGTACATTCCAATTGCTTGAAGCACAACGCATGGTCAACTAATATATCATATCCTTTCCTTCATGCTTAAGTATGAAGGTCTTTTTTTGCTCTGGAGAGTTTGAGGTTTTAAAGCTCTTCTCTCAGGTTATCTATATAATAAGGATAAAACTAAAAACTTGAATTCTCAGTGAATTTAAGCTAAAATAACCAAAACACTGGAATGTATTTGATACTTCTTCATTTGAAAAATAGGCATATTTTTAATTCCATTTCATTATGTTTTATCATAAAATAGGAGTACAAGGTATAAACTAATTCAACTGACTTAAGAACTATCGAGATTATTTGGGGCAAGCTTTTCAGAAAATCCGTGTCTCAAAAGAACGATCAAGAAATAGTGGTAGCAGTCTACATCATATTCAGAGCTGTTTGCTCAGGGGTGCAGTCCCTTCACCAACATTGAACAGAAGGGAGAGGTGTTTGATGGAGATAGAACGTATAAATGATAACACTGTAAAGTTTTATATTTCATATGGCGATATAGAGGAAAGAGGCTTCGATCGGGAGGAAATCTGGTATAACCGTGAAAGAAGCGAAGAACTTTTTTGGGAAATGATGGATGAAGTACATCAGGAAGAGAACTTTACGATTGAGGGGCCGTTATGGATCCAAGTACAAGCTCTCGACAAAGGTCTGGAGGTCCTAGTGACAAGGGCACAAGTCACAAAAGACGGACAGAAATTTGAACTGCCGATTCCAGAGGACAAAATCAAAGACCTGCCTGTTGATGAACGGATTGAAGATTTTCTGGATCAACACTTCCAAATGAAACAGGAGCAGGGAGAAACTGAAGGGTCACTGGAATTCACCATAAAGTTCAAGGATTTTGAAGATGTCATTTCATTATCCAAGCAGATGGCCGCTTCTGCATACGAACATCTTTCCACAAAGTTGTTTTCCTTTGAAGGAACTTATTACCTTCACATTGAATTCTCAGATGAATACTTTACAGAAGAAGAAATCGACAATGTATTGAGTATCATGCTTGAGTATGCTAATGAATCAAGCTTGACCGTACATCGCTTGAGTGAATACGGTACTTCCATTATGGATGAGGATGTATTCACTACCGTAACAAAACATTTCAGTTAAACAATATGCAGACCACCGCATTCTCAAATTGAGGGTGCGTTTTTTTGCATAAAAAAGGATTTATTACCAATTACCGAGAAATAGTAATAACAGGAGGTGAAACATGCTGACTGCAATCAATAAATATCGAGAAATGATCTTGCTTCCCCGTCTGACTTTAAATGAAATCCTTTCATTAAGAGGCCAAGACTTCTTTTGCCCCGAATGCCGTGGACCACTTATCATCAAAGCTGGAGAAATTAAAATGCCCCATTTTGCCCATAAATCAGGCACTATGTGCAATGTCAGCCATGAACCTGAAACATTTCAACATATGAAAGGTAAATTGCATCTTTTCCAACACTTTTCTTCTTTTATCCCTCAGGTTACCTTAGAACATTATCTCACTGAAATACAACAAAGACCAGACATTTATATTCAATTAAACAATAGGAATTTTGCTCTGGAGTATCAATGTTCACCCATTAGCAGCACTGCTTTTGCGGAAAGGACCGCTGGTTATCAAAATGCCGGAATCGAACCTGTATGGATATCAGGGGAGAAGGTTAAGACAAAAGGTCCCGGAACCATTGTTTTATCAAACTTTCAGCAAAATTTCATCAGGTTCAGCCCTCATGCAGGTTATTGGTTTGCTTTTTTTGATGGTCTCAGCCAAAAAATGAATTTATACTTTAATCTTTCGCCGTTATCAACGACAATATTTACTTCAACTATCCAATCCCTTCCGCTTGCTTCCATTCCGTTCCCTTTTCTGCTTCCTTTAAAAGAGTTCAACAGCAATCAAGCCCAGCGTTTCTTAGAGTCGAAAAAGACATGGATCATAAATAAACAAAAATATAACCGAGGTGTCAACGATCCATTCTTAACATCCCTTTATCTTAATCGTGACCATATACAGAAGCTTCCTGATTTCATTGGATTGGCAACAGAGCATATGCTGCTTTTTAAAAATCATCCAATTGAATGGCAGTATTACATTTGGGGTGATGTATTCAAAAAAAAGGAAGAGGGTTCTACTGTAATTCTGGAGGAAATCAAAAAAAACATGGATATGAGAGTAGAAAAAGGATTTATCCGATACCGAAACATGCCTCTTATTAAAGAGGATCTGAGACTGCAGGCAATTGAAGAATATTTATTGGTTTTAGAAAAAAGAGACATAATAAAAAAAGTAAGAGGTGATGAATATTTGCTTTTGCATGCTCATATTAAATAACCTTGAGGGAGATGTTTGCAGCAAGAACCTGGATTACTTTACGAAATACCCCATCTCTTGCAGGATTTTCTTTTTTGATAGAGAATGTAAGAGGGAAGGTTTAATTTCGATATGCGAAAGAATGGAGGATACATATGGCAAATGAAACAGCAGTAAAGAGTCTTCCGAATCGTAAAGATATTAAGGAAGAATTGACTTGGAGACTTGAAGATATTTTTGCAAGTGATGATTCATGGGAAAAGGAGTATAAAGAGGTACAAGAACTAATCAAAGAAGCGGGTAAATATCAAGGTACGCTGTCTGAGAGTTCGGATCACCTTTATAAGGCCTTGAAATTCCAAGATGAAGTTTCTGAAAGAATGGGAAGGCTTTACACCTATTCCCATATGAGATATGACCAGGATACAACCAATTCTTATTACCAAGGGCTTGATGACAGGGCAAAGAGCCTTTACACTCAATTGTCCAGTGCATTTGCTTATCTTGTTCCTGAATTACTGGCGATTGATGAGAACAAGTTAAACAGCTTCCTTGAAGAAAACAAGGACCTTCAACTGTATAAGCACGCTCTAGAGGAAATCAATTTACAGCGCCCTCACGTTTTAACAGCCGAACAAGAAGCCCTTCTTGCCCAGGCGTCTGAAGTGCTTGGAGCATCTGCCAATACATTTGGCATGCTGAATAATGCCGATATGGAATTTCCGAGTATTAAAGATGAAAATGGGGAAGAGGTAGAAATCACCCACGGCCGTTATATCCGTTTCCTCGAAAGTGATGACCAGCGTGTCCGGGAGGAAGCATTCAAGGCAGTCTATAAAACTTACGGAAAGTTTCAAAATACTTTCTCAAGTACGCTGAGCGGCACTGTTAAAAAAGATAACTTCAGTGCTCAAGTAAGAAACTATGATTCCGCTCGCCATGCAGCTCTTTCTGCTAACAACATTCCAGAAACAGTATATGAGAACTTGGTAAAAACGGTAAATGATAATCTGCATCTTCTTCACAGGTATGTCAAACTCCGCAAGAAAGTACTGGGACTGGATAAACTTCACATGTATGATCTTTATACTCCTCTTGTAAAAGAAGTGAAGATGGAGATCCCTTACGATGAAGCGAAGAAAATGATTCTTGATGGCTTGACGCCGCTTGGAGATGAGTACATCAATCTTCTGAAGGAAGGGTTTGAAAACCGCTGGGTGGACGTGGTTGAAAATAAAGGGAAAAGAAGTGGAGCGTATTCATCGGGTACCTATGGAACAAACCCATATATCCTGATGAACTGGCAGGATAATGTCAACAACCTTTTTACACTGGCTCATGAATTCGGCCACAGTGTACACAGCTATTACACAAGAAAATTCCAGCCGTATCCTTATGGAAATTATTCGATCTTCGTGGCAGAGGTAGCTTCCACATGTAATGAAGCATTGTTAAACAATTATCTGCTTAACACGATTGATGATGAGAAAAAACGTCTTTATCTGTTGAATCATTATCTCGAAGGTTTCAGGGGCACGGTGTTCCGTCAGACGATGTTTGCCGAGTTTGAGCATATCATTCATAAAAAGGCACAAGAAGGCGAAGCATTGACGGCAGAAATGCTGACTAAAGAGTACTATGAACTGAACAAGAAGTACTTTGGGGAAGAAGACATCACGATTGATGAGGAAATTGGACTGGAATGGGCTCGTATCCCTCATTTCTATTACAATTACTATGTTTATCAATATGCAACAGGCTTTAGTGCAGCAACAGCCTTAAGCAAGCAGATCCTTGAAGAAGGCCAGCCTGCAGTCGAAAGGTATATCGAGTTCCTTAAATCAGGAAGCTCTGATTATCCTATTGAAGTGTTGAAGAAAGCTGGAGTGGACATGACGGTCTCCCAGCCGATTGAAGAAGCAATGAAGGTATTTGAAGAAAGCCTGGACGAGATGGAAAAAATGCTTTCTTAATATCTGATTAAAGGAGGGCCATGCTCAGCATGGCCCTTCTTTTTACTTTTTTTCTCAAGGACATCCAGCCATCAAAGAGGAAGGAAAAGTGTCTTGAAAGAGAGTCTCAAGAGCATCCAGTCAGAAAAGAGGAAGGAAAAGTGTCTTGAAAGAGAGTCTCAAGAGCATCCAGCCATCAAAGAGGAAGGAAAAGTGTCTTGGAAGAGAGTCTCAAGAGCATCCAGTCAGCAAAGAGAAAGGAAAAGTGCCTTGAGAGAGAGTCTCAAGGACATCCAGTCAGCAAAGAGAAAGGAAAAGTGCCTTGAGAGAGAGTCTCAAGGACATCCAGCCATCAAAAAGGAAGAAAACATGTCTTAAAGCACTATCTAAACCCTTTAAATCTCTTGCGGTTGTTTAGATTATGCAGCATCAATAGAAGTGACAGAAACAAAAGCGGAGATGTTAAATAAATCGGATAGAGATGCATGAGACCAAAAATATTTATGACAAACGACAATACAATAAAAAGAATCAACAGGGTCAACTTCAATTGTGGTTTCATTCGATATTACCCTCCTAGAGAAGCTTCATTAAAATTATATGAGAAGGATCATTGGGTATACATGCTATTCCAACTGAAAAAGCAAAAAACAATATGACAATATTGTGAAATAATAAACAAACAACTTGCACATACAAGTCGCATCGTGCTATATTATGTACAAGAAGTTGATCACAACAAACATATACCCCTTTGTTTGACCGTGAAAAATTTCTCCCATCCCCTTTGTTTGTATAAGAAAACCCGTTGTCTTCGGACAACGGGTTTTCTCTTTATATTCTTATTTTAATATATTTTTTAAGAAGATAAGTATCTCCAAAACGTCCCGTGTTTGGCTGGGATCTTTTCGACTTTCTTTTGAAGCATCCACTTTTTCATGTTCTTCTCCACCTGATTCATGCTCATATCATATACGACAGAGATTTCCTTTGTGGCTACCAGTTGATAATACTCCAGAAAATTCTCCAGAGGCGGCAGAGGCTGGGGTTCTGGTCTGTTTGAAAGCATTTCTTCCAAGATTTGCACATATACCTCAAACGGATACATTCCTGTGACTTTAATGCCTTCATCTTCGATATTTTCATTAAAGAAGACAAGGGTAGGAATTTCATCCACATCCATTTCCGCAGTAATTTTCAAGTCACATTGAAACGCCTTGGAAGCAGATTCAGAATGGATATCGTTTTTAAACTCCTGTATGTCCAGCTTACTGTGATGAGCAATATCAGTCAGCACTTCGAGATTTGAGACATTTTGTTTTCCCAGGAAGAGAGTTTCCTGCAGTTTTCTGAAAAAGCGTATGCCGGCATGCCTTCCTTGTAATTCTGCTGCCTTGATGGCTATGGAAGCCAAGTAAGGGGAATCAATTGGGTTTTCAAACCAAAGGTTTCCATCACAGGACATGCCCGACCGGCTTGCGGTTTTTTCCCACTGACTGGCAATGTTTTCTTGTTTCTTTTTATTCGTCAAATTCAAAGAGGTCAATTTTCCGCTTAAGACATTCTTAATTCTGAAATATTGTCCATATTGAATCTGGAGCTTCTTGAGGATCGGTTCAAGCGCCCAGCATTCTGGACACAAGGGATCGATAAACATATATATTTCTAATGGTTTTTTGTCAGGTCCGCATCTTTGAAGGTTTTTGTTGTTAATCATGCTGCTCAACTTTCTTCACCAAATGCCGGGTCGGGTGAGTTAACCATATGTCGTGCTGTCAGTACAAGTCTGGCAAAAAATTCTTCGCGAAAATGTCCTTCAAGACCGACCTCATCCATGGCTTCACTCATACAAGCCAGCCAAGCTTTTGCTCTGGTTGGTGTGATTTCAAAATTTAAATGTCTGGCTCTCATCATGGGATGGCCATGTTCTTCTGT
Organism: Bacillus salacetis; assembly: GCF_049177075.1. Classification (GTDB taxonomy): domain Bacteria; phylum Bacillota; class Bacilli; order Bacillales; family Bacillaceae_B; genus Rossellomorea; species Rossellomorea salacetis_A. The sequence goes on from NZ_CP185377.1 coordinate 1,271,170, forward strand.
ATATAAAGGGGGCCCGCCTAAGTATTGTGTGAGAAACTGTTTCTGCTTTCTTGCGGTTTCAGACAAATCACTTGGAAAGATGGGTATTAAATCAGGGTGTTTCCCCACTCTTGCATAAAAAGCATCTACAAGCATTGAGAGCTTTTCTTCGCCAATTGTTTCATATGGCGTCTTATGTTTCTCCATAAGTAGACTCCTTTTTGCATTGATTGTTTGTTTTATTTTAGCAATCGCCGAAAAATATCTCAAACAAATAGCCTTCATCTGTACTGCTTTGGATTAGTATCTGCTAATTCCGGCATGACATTCCAGTCCAGCAACATCTTAGAAAGTAAAAAAACCGCCCACTTCCTTGTGGGCGGCTGGTGGTCCGGTGTATGAAGCTGAATGGTTAAGCAAAATATCTATTGGAAACTTTTTGTACATACTGCATGGTCTCCTTAAAAGGAGGAACCCCATTGAATTTATCTACATTGCCGGGGCCTGCATTATAAGCAGCGAGTGCCAATTCAAGGTTGCCTTCATACTTATCCATCATTTGTTTAAGGTACTTGGTGCCAGCAAACACATTTTGCTCAGGATTAAACACATCGGTTACGCCCAGGCTCCGCGCGGTTGAAGGCATGAGCTGCATCAATCCGGAAGCACCCGCATGGCTTACTGCATTAGGGTTGAAACTTGACTCCTGGCTGATGACGGCAGAGATCAACTTTTTTGGAAGGCTGTATTTCTCGGCTGCCCGGCTGATGATTTGATCAATGGAGCTGTCTGAAACCTCAACTGCTGGTACTGGTGTTGCATTCGCTGCGTAAGAGGCTGCACTTTTACTCATCAAATAATTTCCTGTAGTTAAAAAAGGGATCATCTGGCTGACGGAACCTAGTTTCGATTGGAATTTCTGCTCATTCATTTGAGTGGCTAGAGTTTCATTCAGTAATTGCTGGAACACAGATGAGCTTCCGGTGGTTGACCCTTGCTGGGCAGAATTTGAGTTGAATCCTTGAAGCGTTTGCAGTTCAATCATCGTTTTCAACACTTGCACGTTCATTTCTTGTGTATCTCCTTTTTAAAAACTGTCAGTTTGATTTCGCAGCTTTTAAGAATCTCTTTATTTTATTATCGGCAGGGCGAATTGGAATGTTCATAGAGGCGAGGAAATCGAAGAAGATTTTTTCTCCTGACTCCCTATCTTTTACTTCATATTCTAACTCATAATCCTCATTGTTTATATAGAAACTGTAATCCAGTACCATCAATCCATCCTTAAACACTGTTTCTGCCCTGCTGGTAGATAAAGTTCCGAAATGAACAAGTTTCTCTGGCTGGATCTCCAGTGACTTAAGTGCTTCTGCCACTTCTCCTGATGGAATCATTCCCTGTTCAATCATTTTTGACGTTTCCACTTCATTAACAGACTGATTGGTTTCAAGTAATCCTTCCTCTGCAGGCTGTTTCAATGTCAGTTCGAAGTGCCCGTTCTTTTCCCTGATTCTCAAAGCACATTGCTGCTTTTGCAATTCATTATAGGGAGTATCGAAATAGTGATTTTTTTGAAGTGCAAAGTCATTCTCTTTTAAAGATAAATGGCTTTTGATTTGCTGGAATTCCTCTTGTGTCAGCATATTTTTAAATTCTATTTCAATTTCTTTAGGCATAAGGCTCGTCCTTTCTATATAAAAAATCCGTTACTAAAAAGTTTATCATAATAGTTTCATTTTCTCTTTATGCAATACTTACTTCAATCTTTAGAAGATTGCCTGCTACATGTGTTAAAATAGTAGGCATAAAGCATTGAAAGGGGAACCAAACATCTTATGAGAAAAAAAATACACTTAACAAAGGCTGAACTCCTTGAGAACAAACTAGTTTTACATAGCAGTGAAAATGTGGATCAACCCAATCTGAAACCTGCAGGGCAGGTGCTTGTCGATTCCGATAATTTTTCATTTGTTTATTTTGCAGAATCCCAAGAAGACTATGTACTGATACATATACAAGAAGAGTGCTGGACTGCCTTGAAAGAAGCATTTGAACAAAAGGTGCCGGTGGTTGCGGATCTTGGAGAATCAGAATTTGAACTCGAAGGTCTTCACCAGGAGCTGGACTTCCTGATTGAAAACATTGAGGGCAACAGCAACTACGGCGATGAGATGGTTAAAAAAGTTGAAGCGGTCTTTTTGGAAAAAGCATAGACTGCAAACCGCCGGCTGCTGAATGAAGAGTGTTTTATTAAGAGGTGAACGTATGAATCATTGGGATCAGTTTCTGGGACCATACAAACAGGCAGTAGAAGAGCTGAAAATCAAGCTCAAAGGGATGAGGGGACTTTATGAACTGGAGCGGACGCATTCTCCCATTGAGTTTGTTACAGGAAGGGTCAAGCCTATTGCCAGTATTTTAGATAAAGCGAACCAAAAGGGAATCCCGTTAGATAGAATAGGTACAGAAATGCAGGATATTGCAGGCGTTCGGTTGATGTGCCAATTTGTGGAGGATATTCATGCTGTCGTCAATTTGTTAAGGGCAAGGAATGACTTCCGGATTATTGAGGAGCGGGACTATATTTCACATAAGAAGCCGAGCGGGTATCGTTCCTATCATGTAGTCATCGAATATCCTGTACAGACCGTCCATGAAGAAAAAATCATTCTGGCCGAGATACAGATCAGGACGCTGTCCATGAATTTTTGGGCGACGATTGAGCATTCTCTTAACTATAAATACCGCGGTCAATTCCCGGAAGAAATCAGGAGAAGGCTTTTGAGGGCAGCAGAAGCGGCATTCAGGCTGGATGAGGAAATGTCCCTGATCAGGGAAGAGATCCAGGAAGCCCAGAGATTCTTTTCAAATAAGAAAGATCAGGAAGAGAAAAGGCGGGAGTCTAAAGGACAATGAGTTTTGGCCCTGAAGGATAGGGAAATAGAAACTAAAAAAGGGTGTAGCTGTTATGAAATTTGCAATCACTTCCAAAGGAGATTCAAAGTCGAATACACTGATGCACAAGATGCGGACATACCTGCAGGACTTTGAACTGATATATGATGAAGAAGAGCCGGATATTGTTATTTCCGTCGGCGGGGATGGTACGCTGTTATATGCTTTTCACCGCTATAGTTCAAGGTTGGATAAAACGGCTTTTGTCGGTGTACATACGGGTCATCTAGGTTTCTACGCAGACTGGGTGCCTGAAGAAATTGAAAAACTGGTCATTGCCATCGCGAAGACTCCTTATCAGATCATTGAATATCCTCTTCTTGAAACGATCATCCGCTATCAAAATGGCGGAAAGGAAACAAGGTACCTTGGGTTGAATGAATCGACTGTCAAAAGTGTGGAAGGCACTCTGGTGATGGATGTAGAAATCAGGGGGCAGCATTTTGAACGGTTCAGGGGCGACGGATTATGCCTGTCCACCCCATCAGGCAGTACGGCCTATAACAAAGCCTTGAACGGCGCCATCCTGCACCCTTCAATTCCAGCTATTCAGCTGGCAGAAATGGCATCTATCAATAATCGTGTTTTCAGGACGATAGGTTCGCCGCTGATTCTGCCCGCTCACCATACTTGTATGCTGAAGCCCGTGAATGTACCGGACTTCATGATAACAATCGATCACCTTACACTGCTGCACAAAGATGTGAAGTCAATCCAATACCGGGTGGCGGACGAAAAAATCCGATTTGCGAGGTTCAGGCCGTTTCCATTCTGGAAAAGGGTCAGGGACTCCTTTATCGCAGACGACTGAGAAACAGGTAATATGATTAAATATCGTATGGAATGGGTCATCTCAGAGGAAGATTCAGGAATGGATATTAAAACATTCCTGAATCTGCAAAAGATCTCTAAACGGATGTTGACCGATATCAAATTTGCAGGAGGAAAGATATCTGTAAATGACAGAGAGGTTACAGTGCGGTACAAGGTGGAAAGAGGGGATTGTTTAACAGTAATCTTTCCACCGGAGCCTAAGAGTCCATCGTTAAAGCCGGAAGATGTGGAGCTTGACATCATTTATGAAGATAAAGATGTACTGGTTGTCAATAAACCTCCCTATATGAGTACCATCCCTTCTCGGGAGCATCCTGAGGGGAGCCTTGCGAATGGAATCCTTGGCTATTATAAAAGAAATCAAATTGATTCGGCCATTCATATAGTCACAAGGCTGGACAGGGATACATCAGGCCTTGTATTGATTGCAAAACACAGGCATATCCATCACTTGATGAGCCTTCAGCAGAAAAAGAGGGAAATCAAAAGGTCATATGAAGCTTTTGCAGAAGGGGTTGTTCCTTCAAAAGAAGGGACGATAAATGAACCAATCGGAAGGAAGGAAACTTCCATCATTGAGCGGGAAGTAAGAGAGGATGGGAAACCCGCCGTGACACATTTCCGGTTGGTCCAACAACTCGATGGATTTGCCCATCTCAGGCTTATCCTGGAAACAGGCAGAACGCATCAAATCCGGGTGCATATGTCCCATTCCGGACATCCTCTGCTTGGTGACAGCTTATATGGAGGAAGACGAGAGAAGATTATGAGGCAGGCGCTTCATTGTCATTCTCTTACATTTTCACATCCCCTAACGGCTGAAGATCTTCAATTTAATGTTCCGCTGCCTGATGACATGAAGGAATTGTTATAAAAAAATCAGCCGGTTATAAAACCGGCTGATTTTTTTATAAGTAATTTTAAAGTTCCTTTCATCCTGGGAGGGAGATTTACTCTTGTCTTCCGGGATTGACATCCCTGAATTTTTCAGCCACGTAAGGCATGCTGGATTTCACGCTTTCTACCGTCATTTCAGGATATGAGAGAGAGGATAGTTTCCCTCCAAAGACTGCACCTGTATCAATGTTATAGGTCCGGTTGATATTCCTGACTTCTGTGAAAGGGGTATGGCCATACACGATGTAAGGCTCTCCTTTATAATTAAAAGCCCAATCTCTTCTGACGGGTGTCCCGTCTTCATTGGTCTCTCCGGTGATGTCCCCATACAGCACAAAAGTTTTTACTCTTTTGTTTTGCTTACCGATGAATTCCTCTTTGATTCCTGCATGGGCGATGATTAACCTCCCGTTATCAAGCTGCTGGTAAAGCGGAGAGTTTTCATATAACTCAATGAACATTTTCTTGTATTTTTCTATTTTGTCTTCTGGCAGGCTGCCCAATTCCTCGACGGTTGTCTCCAAACCGTGAAGAATCTTTACATTATTGCCCAGAAAGTAACGATAGAGCTTGTTGCAATGATTGCCCGGCACATAATAACCCAATTTTTTCTTGAAAAGTCTCCAGACTGTTTCAATCACTTTCAGGGAATCGGGACCACGGTCAGTCAAATCCCCCACAAATCCAAGAAGCCGCCCATTCGGATGAACGGGCATGCCGGAATCCCACTGGTATCCAAGTTTCATTGTCAGCTCTTTAAATTCATTGAAACAGCCATGAATATCTCCTATTATATCTAGCTTCATTATGGTCTCCTTTCTTCTATACGCATCAAACCCTATAAAAAAATTCGCCGTCTATAAAAATTTATAAGGCGACAATTATTTAAAGATTTGCTAGTATTATGAGGACTGCTTCGTTATCCTGATAAAATAATACAGGAAGCGGACAAAACAACTTTCCTGTTAGTAATAATTCTCTTATATAAAAAATTTAAACAGCACTTTGCTTTTTTTATTCTGAAGAAGAAAGTATACTGTTAAATTCATGATATATGCAGCAGCAGGACATTAATAAGAAATCTAAAACATTAGCAAGGAGGGTAAGCCAATGTCTGCAGAAAATCAAGAAAAACGAGAAATCCAATTGGATGAAGATTACTTGACCTCTGCCCTTCAAAATGAAGAAATGGAAAAGTTCCGTGAAGAGTTCATTGCACTTCACTCATATGACAGAGCAAAATATTTCGAGAAGATAGATGATGCTCTTCGATTAAAGATGTACCAATATCTATCTCCAGAAGAAATGGCAGAGTTATTCGAAAGCCTTGATAAGGATGAAACCGAGTACCAGGACATTCTTGCTGAAATGAATCCGTCCTATGCGGCGGACATGCTTTCCAGTATGTATGCAGATGATGCTGTCGATGTTTTGAATGAGCTTGATAAAGATCAGGTTGCAAGCTACCTGACGATCATGGACGATGAGTCAGCTCAGGAAATTAAAGAGCTTCTTCATTATGAAGAATATACAGCCGGAAGTATCATGACGACAGAGTTTGTTGCTATATCGGCAAACCAGACAGTGCGTTCCGCCATGACCATATTGAAAAATGAAGCACCTAATGCAGAAACCATCTACTATATCTTTGTTGTAGACGAAGCAAAACGGCTCGCAGGTGTCATTTCCCTGCGTGACCTGATTGTCAGTGATGATGAGACAATGATTGCCGATATCATGAGTGAACGTGTCGTATCTGTTTCTGTAGGGGAAGATCAAGAAGCGGTCGCAAGGAAAATGAGGGATTATGACTTCCTGGCTTTGCCGGTTGTTGATTTTCAACATCATCTTTTAGGGATTATCACTGTCGATGACATCATCGATGTTATTGACGAAGAAGCATCAGATGACTACTCCAAACTTGCTGGTATTTCTGATGTGGATTCTGTTGACCGCAATCCATTCACAGCCGCCAAAAAGAGGCTTCCCTGGCTGATAGCACTGCTTTTCCTCGGCATGTTCACGGCAAGCTTGATTGGAAGGTTTGAAGAAACACTAGATAAAGTAGCCATCCTGGCTGTCTTTATTCCTTTGATTGCCGGCATGGCGGGGAATACCGGGACGCAGGCCCTGGCAGTCGCAGTCCGGGGAATTGCTACAGGCGACCTTGAAGAAGAAAGCAAATGGAAGCTGGTTGTCCGTGAAGCGGGAACTGGGTTGATCACCGGTACTGTCTGTGGAATAGTTGTCATGATTACTGTATACGTATGGAAGGGACAATTATTTTTAGGCTTTCTCGTAGGTGTATCAATACTGGTTTCATTAATTGTTGCTACTTTGGCGGGCTCGCTCGTTCCGCTTCTGATGCACAAGCTCAAAGTGGACCCGGCGGTAGCATCAGGACCGTTTATCACAACCATCAATGACATCATTAGTATCATGATATATTTTGGAATGGCAACACTATTCATGAATTACTTAGTATAGAAAAAAGGGGGAGGATCCATGGAACATGGTGCATCAGTGGCATCACTGGTTATCGTAATCCTTGCAGCATTTATCACACCCATATTGCTTCACAGGCTGAGGCTTAACTTTATTCCAGTCGTAATTGCCGAAATTATCGTCGGTTTGATTATTGGACGCAGCGGTTTTGATCTAGTCCAGTATGATGTGTGGCTGGAGACATTATCAACGCTTGGCTTTATTTTTCTAATGTTTTTAAGCGGTTTGGAAATTGACTTTTCAGCCTTTTCAAGCAAAGGGAAAAAGAAAGAGATACTCCCGAATGGAAAGCCGGAACCGAACAGGCTTAAAGTATCCATGATTATCTTCGCGGGTATCTTTGTAGTATCACTGGCATTATCTTATATGTTTGTTCTGGCCGGGTTGATTGATAATGCATTCTTAATGACGCTTATCATCTCTACTATATCTCTGGGAGTCGTGGTTCCTACGTTAAAGGAAGCCCATATCATGAAAAGCGGCATCGGACAGATTATATTGCTTGTAGCGGTGATTGCCGATCTGGTAACCATGATTCTGCTTGCCGTATTCGTTTCACTCTACGGAGAGGGCCATGGAAACATGTGGCTCCTGCTGTTATTGTTTGGTGCAGGGGTATTGCTGTATTTCTTGGGGAGAAGATTCAAGAACAATCCACTAATGAAGACACTTTCAACAGGAACGGTCCAAATCGGGACACGGGCAATCTTTACTCTGATCATCTTGCTTGTAGGTGTTTCCGAATCAGTCGGAGCCGAAAATATCCTTGGTGCATTCCTTGCAGGTGTTCTGGTTTCTCTGCTTTCACCTCCACAGGAAATGGTTCATCGTCTGGATTCCTTTGGGTATGGGTTCCTGATTCCAATCTTCTTTGTGATGGTCGGGGTAGAACTAGAACTCTGGTCGCTTCTGAGCGATCCGAAGATGCTGATTTTGATTCCGCTCCTCATGCTTGCATTCCTGTTATCGAAGCTGGTGCCGGTCTTCCTGCTCAGGAAATGGTACGATAACAAGACAACCATCGCATCGGCATTCCTGCTGACATCTACGCTTTCACTGGTGATCGCGGCAGCCAAAATAGCCGAACGCATGGAAATCATTACAGCCCAGATGAGCGGAACCTTAATCCTGGTTGCCGTCATTACATGTCTTGTGACACCAATCGTGTTTAAAAAGATGTTCCCAAAAGAAGCAGGGGAAGAAAAGCAAATCAAAGTTGCATTCTTAGGGGCCAACCAAATGACCCTTCCGGTTTCAAGGGAGCTGAAATCTGCTTTATATGTTCCTGTGTTGTATCATACAAGACAAGATAAATCGACACGCAATATATCTGATTCTCTCTTTGAGATAAATGAGATTGACAGCTTTGATCTTAAGACAATAGAGGAAAAGAATATATTTGAATCGGATATTATCGTCATTTCCACCGGGGATGAAGAACAGAATGCCACCCTGGCCATCGCGGCTAAAGAAGCCGGCGTTGAGCGGGTCATCGTCCGCGTCGAAAGTCCTGACCTTGAAGAGATGCTGAGGGAACAAGACGTAGAAGTATTCTCCGTGATGCTTTCAACAAAAGCCTTGCTGAAGGCCTTGATAGAATCTCCATCAGTGATGAATATCTTTACCAACCAGGAAACATCGCTGTATGAAATCAAGATGCTGAACATCCAATTTGAAGGCATGACACTAAGGGAATTTCCTTTCACCGGCGATGTGATCTTTGTCCGGATCTTCAGAGGAAAAGATTCCATTGTACCTCATGGAGATACGGAACTTCACATGAATGACCGCCTGATCGTTACGGGATCAAAAGAATATGTGGACGAACTGAAACGTGAACTGGAATTCTGTGAATACTGCTGATAAAACCTCCTGTCCTTTGGGCAGGAGGTTTTTTATGTGGGGGCATGCTGAGAATTACGGAGAATATTGTCAATGGACCAAATTCGTGGAGTTGGGATAAGAATTTGGTTGATTCTTGTGGTAAATAGACCAAAATCTTAAAGTAATTAAGGAAGTTTGGTTGATTCTTTACAGAAAGAGACCAAATTTTTCAGGGACGAATGAAAATATGGTTAAATCCTCTTGTGAATAGACCAAATTCATGAAGTGATTGAGACATTCTGGTTGATTCTATTAAGAAAGAGACCAATTTTTTCTTGGATAAAAGAAAATATGGTCGAATCTCTTAGGAAAAGGACCAAGTCTACCGGAGTGCCAATAAATTTGGTTGATTTTTTACGGGAAGCAACAGATCTTAATAGAAGAGCCTTGAAAAACATTGATTGGAGTCGCACGCCTGAAGCGGAAATCAGGTCGCATCTTCAGGTACATAATAATTTCACTCTTTAACAAAGCCTCACTTTTTAAAGAATTTCTGTTAACGGAAATGGACATAACTGGGATAGGAGGCTTGATTTATATCTTTTTTTCCCTTATCTCTTTCTTTCCTGCTGTAAATGGGATAAAATTAGTATCAGGTACTAATAACATGTAATAATTAAGCGAACTTATTAGGAGGATTAACATGACTCTTTCATTACAGGGAAAAACATATGTTGTGATGGGTGTAGCAAACAAACGAAGCATAGCTTGGGGTATTGCAAGAAGCCTTCATCAGGCGGGCGCACGATTGATTTTTACATATGCAGGAGAACGCTTTGAAAAAAGCGTCAAAGATCTGGCAGGTACACTTGAAGGCAGCGATAATCATCTCTTCTATCAGTGTGATGTAACAAGCGATGAAGATATCGAAAAATGCTTCAATGCAATAAAAGAAGAAGCAGATACCATTCATGGTATTGCACACTGTATCGCTTTTGCGAAAAAAGAGGAATTGGCAGGCGACTACATGAACACGACAAGAGACGGCTTCCTGCTGGCTCATAATATCAGTTCTTATTCACTGACAGCCGTTGCGAAAGCTGCCAAGGACCTTATGGTTGAAGGCGGCAGTATTGTGACCCTGACATACCTTGGCGGAGAACGTGTACTTGAAAATTACAATATCATGGGTGTTGCAAAAGCTTCTTTGGAAGCGAGCGTTAAGTATCTGGCAAGCGATCTAGGAAAATCAGGGATCCGCGTCAACTCCATCTCAGCCGGACCAATCAGGACCCTGTCTGCAAAAGGTGTAGGCGACTTCAATACAATCCTAAAAGAAATCGAGGAAAGAGCACCTCTAAGAAGGAATACGACTCAAGAAGAAGTAGGAGATACAGCTGTATTCCTATTCAGCGACATGAGCCGGGGAATCACAGGAGAGAATATCCACGTTGACTCTGGATATCACATAATGGGTTAACCGTTAAAGACGTTCAAAGGCAGAGCCTTTGGACGTTTTTTTTATTTATTTACACATTTAACTCACCAAATTTATGAGAAATAATTTAGAAACCTATAGGCATTTATTGCATACATTGTAAAAGGAATGAACCTCGGGAGGTGCAATAAATGAGTAAAAGCCCTAAATCCAGTAGGAAAACACCATTATTATATATTCAGCAGCCTTCATTGAAAGAAACAAAAGCCAACATGCAGCAAAGTTATTCTTCAAGAAATGCAAAACCAAAACCTGTAGAAAAACCATCCACTGAATCTGTGGCGGAAAAGAAGCCTAAAAGAAGAAAACGCTCCTACTTTGAAGAAGAGCTCGGATCATTATATGGTGAAGAGAATGTAAAAGAGAGCGTCACTCAGGAAACAGAAGAAGACCAACAGAATGAAGATGTTGAAGAACTCGAAGAAAGAGAACCAGAGAATAAAAAAAGATCTTTCTCATTCAAGCCCTTGAAGCCGTTCAGGGAAATGGAACTCGATGAAAAAATTAACTATCTCTCCCGTTATATTAACGGCAAGGCTCCTTTTCCTTGTGAATTTGTGACAGAAGAAGACAGGTACAAGGGAATTCTGATTAAAGGCGGGGATGAAGTCCTGGTAATAAAGTCTTTCCAGGGCGATGAAGTGGAAATTAACAGAAGCTCCTTAAGGGCCATAAAAATCATAGGGTTATAAAACAGAAAAAGCCGGCCGGATTAATTCCGGCAGGCTCATTAATATTAGTCACAGATGTTAAGGTCTCTGTCAGCAATACACTGGATCGCGCAGAAGCAGTTCAAGTCTACTGTGATACAGTTATTTGTTCTTCTCCAGTCATCAACTTGACAGATTTTTTTGAAGTCAAGTTTGCCATAATCATTTACGATATCGCGGTTCGGATCTAGTACTCTAAGCGTTGCACAGCAGTTATCAAAGATTTCTTCTACACGGAAGTAAATGGAAACACAGTTCGCATCGCATTCACCGTCACGTTGTCTGAAAAGAGCTTTGAACAATTCACCATTTTTATTTGTCAGCGTGAATACACGAGTATCAGCGCGGCGTCTCATAGCAGGACTATTCAGATCGCCAAGCGGCTCAAGGAAACAGCTTGTTGTACAATCTAAACACTCATCATTTACTGCAGCATCTTGAATGTCTTTAATGGCGCGAACTACTTCACATACACAGTTATCAGTGGAAACTCCACCTACATCATCTCTTTTTCCACAACCCATTGAAAAATCCTCCTTTTAATTGTTTATCGCTACACTAATAACATATTGTAGCCAAGGAGTTTAAGTTACGGATAAAAGCCCTTTTTTCGCCAAAATAGGCTATATGACAGCTGTCCACGACGATTTGGACGGATCAATGATAATCTATATGAAAAGGAGCATCATAAGTGGAACTGACTATATTTCAATTTGCAATTATGGGGTTGGCAGTTTTCAGAGTTACCCATTTGATTGTCTACGACAAAATCACCGAATTCCTAAGAGCTCCTTTTTTTGATGAAGTAGAGGAAATTGATGAGGCTGGCAATAGTGAAGTATTCCTGGTTCCAAAGGAAGGGAAGATCCGGGGGTGGTTCGGTGAACTGCTCAGCTGCCACTGGTGTACCGGAATTTGGACTGCGGGAGGTCTGTATGGACTTTTGATTTACTTCCCGTCAGTTGCAAATCCTCTTATTACAATAATGGCTGCTGCAGGTGTTGCTTCTGTTATAGAGACAGTGATACAAAAGTGGATTTCATAAAATGAAGAGAACAAGCGTCAGCCGGAATGCATATATATATTGTATGTCTATTTGACTTGCAATAAGAGGCAGAAGGTAGCGCTGCCATCTGAATAATCATCATTAAGGAGGTAGAACATGATGATGAAGAAATCTGCTTCAAAAGTAAAACCTGCTGGATCTGCAAAAAAGAAAAAAGGCTGTGGCTGCGGTAAAAAAAGAAAGTCAAAATAAGATCGATAAATCTGTAAGTTTTTGTAAAATCATAAAAAAGGGACTGGCCGTCAGTAAACTCGCGGAATTTATGGTTGAGGGGCAGTCCTTTTTTTATTCATAAAATACAGGACTGCAGTAGAAAATAGAAGTACATTAAAAGTTTCTGTAAAGCAGATTTTCTTTTTTTGAGGATGCACCTTCATTAAATCAACTGCAAGCTGCTGATCAGACATATTTAAAAAACAGAGGGGATATTATGAAAAAATGGTTACACGGTCTATTAATGATAACGCTCTTCCTTCCTGGCTGTGCTGTCAATGAAGAAGAAGGGAGTGACAGCAGGAGTGCGCTGATTAAAGTTACAGACCCGCCGCCGGTCGAATTGGTGGAAAACCCTGAGACAGACAGTATCGGCCATGCTGTCAAAAAGGAAATAGCTAAACTTCCTGAACTTTATGACGTTGCTGTCATTGAAGGAAAAAAAGAAATACTGGTGTCTTACAAAGTAAAGCATTCCCATCGTTTTAAAATGAAGGATATTGAAAAAAAGATGAATAAGAAGCTTGAAAAAAAGTTTCCGAATGAAAACTTCATTGTCTCCAGTGATTATAAGATCTTTTTGGAAACAGTAAGACTCAAGGAACAGATAGAGAAAAAGCACATCTCCAATAAAAAAGCCGAAAAACGATTTCAAGAAATCATTAAGCTGAAAGAGGAGCTAACCTAGAAAGGAGCAGGTTATGGGAAAGAAACAAAAAACCCCGCAGCAGAAACAGTATGAACAACTTGAACAAAAGCATGAAACAAAGCGGCCGGTTCTGATCAACTGCATTAAAGCTTTCTTCGTAGGCGGTTTCATTTGTCTGATCGGACAGGCGGTCACTTACTTTTATATTTATTTCTTTAATTTTACAGAACAGACTGCGGGAAACCCTACAGTGGCGACAATGGTATTCTTTTCAATGCTGTTAACCGGATTTGGCATCTATGATCACATTGGACAATTCGCTGGTGCTGGAAGCGCTGTACCGGTAACCGGATTTGGTAATGCTGTTATATCCGCAGCTATAGAACATAGAACAGAGGGGCTTGTTCTTGGAGTGGGGGGAAATATCTTCAAACTTGCGGGATCTGTTATTGTCTTTGGAGTATTTTCTGCGTTTGTCATAGCTTTGATCAAGACTCTTCTGATTAAATGGGGGGTTATTTAATGTTAAAGGGAACTCAAACATGGGAATTTCAGAATCAGCCCTCCCTCCTGTCTACAGGAGTAGTGGGAGGACCTTTTGAGAAAAAAGGAAGGCTTGCAGAGGATTTCGACCGTTTTTATGACGATCTATGGATGGGCGAGGATACTTATGAAAAAGCAAACCGGCTTATGATTGAAGATGCTGTTAAGCTGGCCGTTGAAAAAGGCGGTCTGCAGGAAGAACAGATACAATTCTTCCTGTCTGGGGATTTGATCAACCAGATAACGCCTTCTTCCTTTGCAGCACGTACAAACGCCATACCTTATCTGGGCATATTCGGAGCCTGCTCAACTTCCATGGAAGGACTTGCTTTAGCTTCCTATATAGTGGATTCAGGAGGAGCCGAATATATTGTGACCGGTGCATCAAGCCATAACTCTGCCGTTGAAAAACAATTCCGCTACCCCACGGAATATGGCGGCCAAAAGCCCCCGACAGCGCAGTGGACGGTTACAGGAGCCGGGTTCTCGGTGGTGGGGAAAAGTCTTCCTGGAACAGGCCCCATGCCTAAGGTGACTTCTGCAACCATCGGCAAGGTAATTGATATGGGGCTGGCGGATCCATTCAACATGGGTGGCGCGATGGCCCCTGCAGCAGCAGATACAATCACGGCTCACCTTAAGGATTTGGGAAGGGATCCTTCCTATTATGACTTAATCATTACTGGAGACCTGGCAAAGATCGGACGCAAAACGACCCAGGAATTGCTCCAGCAAAATGGGATCAGCCTTGATGAAAGTAAATTTCAGGATTGCGGACTGCTGATTTATGGACAAGATCAACCGGTTCAGTCAGGTGCAAGCGGGCCAGGCTGCTCGGCCACGGTCTTATATGGCCATCTGCTGAATCAGATGAAGAAAGGTGTTTATAAGAAAATATTGATGGTAGCAACAGGTGCACTGTTGTCTCCTCTTACTTTTCAGCAGGGCGAGACGATTCCATGTATAGCCCATGCTGTTTCAATTGAATATATTTAAACGAGACTGAAAGGAGGGGCAGCCGATGTTGGCTATGTTTTTTTGGGCATTTTTGATAGGGGGCATTATATGTGTTATAGGCCAGCTGCTATTTGATATAGCAAAATTGACACCAGCACACACATTAAGTTTGCTGGTAGTCATCGGGGCAATCCTTGCTGGATTCGGTTTATACGAACCGCTGATTGATTTTGCCGGTGCGGGTGCGACGATTCCAATCACTTCGTTTGGCAATGCACTGGTCCAGGGAGCAATGCAGGAAGCGGAGCAGCATGGCCTGGTAGGGGTATTGACAGGTATGTTTGAAGTGACCAGCTCTGGTATTTCAGCAGCAATCATCTTCGGTTTTCTTGGTGCATTGATTTTCAAACCTAAAGGGTGATGTTTTATGTCCGAATATTTAGAGGTGGGTCTTAGAAGCCTGTTTATCCTTGTCGCCTTATTTTTCATTACCAAATTACTTGGAAAGAAGCAGCTTTCCCAGCTTTCTTTCTTTGAATACATTACTGGTATCACCGTGGGAAGCATTGCCGGAACGCTTTCCATGGACCTTGACCTGAAGCTGATGGAAGGGTTAATGAGTATCCTGCTTTGGTTCTCTGTTCCCTTTATCTTTTCAATTATTTCTCTTAAAAGTATTAGGTTCAGGCGCTTTGTGGAAGGGTCACCAACTGTTTTCATTGAGAATGGAAATATCAAAGAGAAAGCACTCAAAAAGGAAAAGATTTCGATTGATGAACTGCTTGAACAATTGAGGAAAAAGAATATTTTCCGGGTATCCGATGTGGAATATGCCTCTCTTGATACAAATGGCGAATTAAGTGTCCTGTTAAAAAGGGAGAAGCAGCCGCTTCTTTATGAAGATTTTTTTCAAACCCAGGGGAAAACAATGTCAATCCATCCGGTAATCAATGATGGAAAAATAGATAGGCAAGGGTTGGAAATGGCTGGTTTCACAGAAAAGTGGCTATTTCAACAGTTGAGACAGAGAAAGATCACTCTGGAGAATGTTTTTCTTGCTCAGGCAGATACTGCTGGGAAATTAACGATTGATTTATATGACTGGTCCAGCATCAAATGAACTTACAGCCCATACATAGGTACTTGTCCCTACATATACTATAAAAATCAAGTACAAAGAGAGGTGATAACTATGTATGGATATGGTTATGGCTGCGGTTCTCCAGGATATAATTACGGTTCAACATTCGTCCTGATTGTTGTACTGTTCATTCTATTGATCATCGTAGGTGCAAGCTTCTATTATTAATCATTGGTAAACACAGTTCGTTATAATGGGAAAGGCGCAGGTCAATGGCCTCCGCCTTTCTTTATTCCATTTCATCACTAATATGAAGGGTTTAGTTTACCTGGGCCATGCACCATTCAATGAACGCCTCATACAATATATTAGCTGTAAAGGAGGCGTTTACCCAATGAATAATAATAACTTCTTTAAGAATATTGAAAAGAAAACCGGTGTCAATATGAATGATGTATTTGAATTGGCAAGCTCACTTCAAAATGCGAACTTCAAGGATGAAAAAACGGTCCGGGGTGTCATTCAGCGTGTTTCCCAAATTGCCAACAAACCTGTCAATAAAGAGATGGAAGATAAAATTGTCAATTCCATCGTGAATGACGGAAAGCAGCTGGACTTTGGAACCATTTCACAGATGATTAATAACGGAAACAAATAATGTGCCGAACCCGTTCTGTATCTCCATCAGGAAAAGAGTCCTGGTGGTTTTTTATTGATTTGAAAAGCAAGAGAAAGGCAAATAATTATTTTACCCACTCAAACTCATAACTTACAGCGAATTTAATAGTAATAAGAAAGAGAGTTTATGCTTTTTCAGACAGGGAATAAAAATGGAAAACGGGGTGGATTGTATGGGATATATTGCACCGGTGACTCATTATCAATATATGCAGTATGCAGAACGTGAGGCGGACAAGGAATATGATCCTTTTACTTTCAGGCCTGTAAACCGGATACGGCCTATCTCGAACAAGGATCATCAGCAGGATAAAGGGATTGATTCAGAAAGGCAACAGGGGAAGTCCGGCCAAAGAAGAAGGTATAGAAAAACAGACACTGTGTCACCTGAATATTTAGCGGATATTACAGGAAAAGGGAAGTACATTAACGAATATGTATAAAAAACGGAAAGGATGTATTTCCCTTGGAACTCAAAAAAATCAATGACAACTGTTATTATATGTCTTCTGCTGTCAATATTGGATACATAGTGAAAGACAATACCGGGATGCTGATCGACACGGGGATTGATGATTCATCCATTAAAAAAGCAGTGAAACTACTGAGCGAGGAAAACTTGCCTTTGAACTACTGTTTTATTACCCATGCTCATACAGACCATTTTGGGGGCGCCTCCTATTTAAAGAAGAAAGGCATAAGGCTGTGTGCCCCAAAAGTCGAAAAGGCCATTATGGAAAATCCTTTACTTGAACCGCTTTATTTATGGAATGGTGCTTTTCCCTTGAAGGAACTAAGGAATAAGTTCTTGGAAGGAAAACCTGTGGAAGTTGATGAATTTTGTTCTCCAGGAAATATGGAAATCGGCCCATTCCATTTGGAAATTCTTCATCTCCCTGGGCATTCCATTGGGCAGGCTGGAGTTTTGTTCAATGATATCCTTTTTGCTGCAGATGCTTATTTTGGGCGGGAAGCACTTGAAAAACATATCGTTCCATTCATTGCTGATGCCCAGCAAACGATCGAAACCCTGGAGAGGCTAAAGAGTCTGCCTTACGAAGGAGCCATTCCAGGACATGGTGAGTTTGAAAGAGAAGTAAAGAGTACGCTGGAAGCAAATATTTCAGTGCATAAAGAATTGATGGATTTAGTGCTGGAAATAGTGGAACAGAACGAAGGAAAGCTGTCTTTCGATAATCTATTAAAGAAATTCCTGGATGAAAATCATATTCAGTCCGGATCAATCGGCCAGTATTTGCTCTACAGGACAACTTTTACAGCCTATATCACAAAGTTAACAAGTGATGGTTTGGTGAAGACTGTAATAGAAGACAATCAGATACTCATCAGCCAATAAAAAAAGCCCTTGCGGCTTTTTTTATTTATCTAATACCCCTGGAGCAATAAATCATTTCCTTCCGTCCACTCTCCAAAGAGCACATCTTTAGCGGATGTGAATCCCTTTTTATGTATCTCATTCAGAAGCCATTTCTCATCTACAGATATCATCTTCAAATTATCATAAATAATTTCCCCATCCAATATGACGGAAATAGGTATGTTGATGGAAGTAGGGGCAATATTCAAATCCTGCTTTTGGACCCCTGCGTACATCGACTTTTTAATAACACTTAAACTTCCATCTGTTTCAAGGATTGCATACTCACATTCCCGTAACGAAAAAATGTCTTTTGCCCGGAGCAGCTGCTGAAGCTGATTTAAATCCAAGTGATTTTTCTTCAGTGCTTCAAATTGAATGATGCCTTTTCGGATAATGATCGAGGGAGTGTTCTCAAGAAAATGCCTTAGTTTTCGGGAACGCTGTGTAATGACCTCGGTAATGAATATGAGCCCGCCCCACAAAGATATCGCAAAAAGGATTTCGGCAACGCCGCCCTTCTCATCGTATAGGGAATTTCCAACGAGTTCCCCCAGAATGATAGCAGAAATGAAGTCAAAGGGAGTGATTTGAGAAATCTGCGTTTTTCCCAAAACTTTGGTCAATATTAACAAAGCAGCAAAGCCTACAATAAGTTCAGAAGCAATCTCCAAGAAATCCATAACATGTCTCCTATTTTTGTTTATGAGTCATTCATCCATTTTCAACAAAAGCCACGGTTTTTATTCAAATTCTGGCGTTCTACTGAATAAAAAAACGTCTCCCGGCAGGAAGACGTTTTTTTTATAATTCTTTTTTCATGGATTTATGGGGGATGCCGGCATCAAGGAACTCATCAGATGTGATGGAGTAGCCAAGATTCTCATAGAACGGAATGGCATGGGTCTGGGCATTCAGGATTAAAGCAGGTACACCTTTGCTCCGGGCATGCTCTTCAATATAATTCATGATCATTTTACCTGCACCTTTTCCGCGGACTTTAGAGAGGACACAAATTCTTTCTACTTTTCCTTGTCCTTCCTTTACACGGAATCGTCCAGCACCAACCGGTTCATCTCCGTCATATAAGACAAAATGATCGGAAGAATTTTCAAATTCATCTATTTCCTCTTCCATGGGTACGTTTTGTTCACCCACAAATACTTCTTTTCTGACATGCAGGGCATCCTGAAGTTCTTTGTCGGTTTGGGCTAGAATCATCTTCAAAGTATTCTATTCCTTTCCTAAGCGGAATGTTTCGTAAACTGTCCAAGAGCCATTCTCGAGCTGATAGAGCAGGTGGAAACGGTCCACTGTTTCTTCGTGGTCTACCCCTAACATGCGGAGAGAACCAAATACATCTGAATGTTCGTCATCTGACAGATTCTGAGCAACCGTGATGTGCGGAACAAATGCATATTCAGGTTCCTGTCCATTGAATTCGGGAGAGTGCATGTCACTATGCAATCCCTCTAGTTCAGGTGTTGGCTCCACTTTAAAGTAGATAACATTGTTTACTGGTTGAAATGAACTGATCCTGTAAACCCTCATATTGAAAGGGTCGTAATTTTTGGCAATTTCTCTTAGTTTGCCTGCAATATCTTTTATTTCACTATCATCTGCAGAAAACACATTCTTCAGTGTCAAGTGAGGAGTAATTAAAGCATAATGCGGATCGTAACGCTTCCGGTAAGCATTGGCCTTATCCTGAAGCGATTTAGATGGAAAAATAACGACACCATAATTCATAAATGTTACCTCCTTGGTTCGAGAAGTTCAATAAATTCAAAATAATTTAATATATCAGTTATTATAGCACAAAAAAAGCAGAATTTAACTAGAGCGAAAGGTGGTTTTCTTATAGCGTAACCCAAGATGAAAGTATTTCTATGTTTTAAATACTTTCCAGGTGATTTTTGGCTCGTTTCTCCTGGTTGGAAAACAACCCAGAAAGCAAATTCATTTGCTTCTGGGTTGTTTTTCAACCAGGGACTTTTCAGCTTCGCTGAAAAGCGAGAGAAACCGAGGTTTCTCTCGAATGAGCTAAAAATCAAAGAGATACCGTTAAAAAGCCTCTACATTATTATGCCATATTTTTTTATGTCCTATGAGAACATATGCTTTAATGCGCGCCTTAAATCTGGCTGCCAATACTTCCACGTATGGTCCCCGTCGAACTCATCGTAAAAGGTTGAGAATTTCTCTTTTTCAAACAATTCATGAAGCTCTCTATTCGGGGTAAGGAAGTCAGCAGTTTCCCCATTTGTCGTCTTAACTTCGGTTTCCCCTTTGCCGATAATGTGATAAATATCGAGGAGATGAGGCTGGCCGTTCTGTTCTACCGCTTTGAGTACCTTATCATTTACAAACGGGGATTGAAGAATGACCTTGCCAAACGTATTCGGATATTTTAAAGCTGCCATTAAAGAAACAGATGCACCAAGGGAGTCTCCAATCAACGCCCGTCCCATTCCCATATGGTAAACAGGGTATTGCTCATCCAGGTAAGGCACCAATTCATGCCCCAAAAATCTGATATAAGCCGTATTTTGCTCTCCATCTGGATGATATTTCTTTCTGCGGTCATGAACATCCTTGTATGGAATGCCACAAATGATCATATTCTCGATTTCCTGATTCTCGATCAATTCATCAGCCAGCCTTGGAATCCTGCCGAGTTGGAAATAATCTTTTCCATCCTGGCAAATCAATAAGGAATGCTTATATAAAGGTGAATAGGAGGGGGGTAAGTAAACAAGCATATTTATTTCTTCATTCAGTGCTTTACTGAAGAGGCTGATTTCGTTGATTGTTCCTCTAGAAGCTGTCATTAAATTTACCTCCAATATTGAAATTGTTCTTTTCGATTTTGGCTTTCGGGAAAAGCCTTTCACAACAGATTGTACCATACTTATTTTTCAAAATCCCTGCAACCGCTCACATATTGAAATTTTGATACAGAGGTTTTAAAACGCTTTACTTTGAGAAAAGAAAAAGAGATTAATAGTTTCAATATCAATAAATTGTCAGTATAATGTGAAAAAAAGGAATGACAAACTCAGGAGGAGAATAATGTCTAAAATTATACATTCAAAAGATGTTACATATGCGGCAAAACAAAAGCTGGAGGAAAGGGGCGTTTCGGTGGAAGATATAGCCGATATCGTCTATCAGATGCAATATCCTTACCATCCGGAACTTGAAATGGCCGATTGTATCGAAAGTGTCGAGAAGGTCCTGCTGAAAAGGGAGATACAGCATGCGATCCTAGTAGGGATTGAATTGGATATCCTTGCAGAGAACAAGCAGCTATCAGAACCGCTGCAATCCATAGTGGAGACTGATGAAGGCCTGTTTGGGGTTGATGAAACGATTGCCCTTGGTGCCTCCCTCGGTTACGGAAGTATCGCGGTGACCACGTTCGGGCATCTCGATAAGAACAAAATTGGAATCATCCGCGATCTGGATACGAAAAATGGAAAAGGTGTCCACACATTCCTGGATGACATGGTGGCAAGTATAGCGGCCAATGCAGCTTCAAGGATTGCACACCGTCTCCGTGATGAGGAAGAACAATTAACAGATGAAGAAATTCAGGCCCATGATGAAGAGGAGATCATAGGCTGAGAGGTTCCCCGCATATTAAGTGCGGGGATTTCAATTCTTACACGTGCAGACCTGATGAAAACATGGAGGTAAAATCAGAGGTGTTTTCCGGAAAAGCAGCCAGGATATGATCTGTCCTGAATGTCCTGAACTGCCGCCGCAGATAGCAATAAGCTCTTATATGGTCTTT
Source organism: Bacillus salacetis (assembly GCF_049177075.1). Taxonomy (GTDB): domain Bacteria; phylum Bacillota; class Bacilli; order Bacillales; family Bacillaceae_B; genus Rossellomorea; species Rossellomorea salacetis_A. The sequence continues at coordinate 1,292,733 of NZ_CP185377.1, forward strand.
TTCCACTTTAGTGATGAGTATGGTTCGTTTGGTGAATATTCCTTCGGCTGTTTTATAGATGATCTGGAGAGGGCTTTTGTTATTCAAAGCGTTCCTCAAGGTTTTCTCCATCTGAAGTCCTCCTTTATAGGATGCCGGTAGTATCATCTTATACGAACACTCGTTCTTTTATGCGTTTTTATATAAAAACATGCATCAGTGTATTGACAAGCGGCGATTATTTCTTATAATAGAGTATGTAACTGATAAACATTCGATATCGTGATCTGATAGTTCAGCGGGAGAATACATCCTTGACAGGGATGGGGTCGGGGGTTCGAATCCCTCTCAGATCATACTGAAAAAGAACGCTGACTTCATCATTGAAGTCAGCGTTCTTTTTGTTTTATAAAATAACCCGGAGAACCTGCGGGTTATTTGTTGTGGACGAACACTCTTTATAATTTTGTGCGTACATCCCAAAGTTCCGGGAAAAATCGGTGATCAAGGACTTTTTTAAGATAGCCGACGCCTGATGAGCCTCCAGTTCCTTTCTTATGGCCGATGATCCTCTCGACTGTTTTCATATGCCGGAACCGCCATTGCTGCAGCCAGTCTTCAATATCAATCAGCTTTTCTGCGAGTTCGTAAAGGTCCCAATATTTCTCTACGTCTTTATAGACTGTGATCCAAGCATTTTCCACAGATTGATGGTATTCATACGGGGCGGTGAAGTCCCTGTTCAATACGTCATCAGGAATATCCAATCCTGCTTTGGATAGGGCAAAGATGGAAGCATCATAAATGCTCGGCTTCTTGAAGGCATCCATAAGCTCATCATGAAGCTGTTTGTCTTTTTTGTAGATTTCCAGGACATGTTTTGTTTTGTAGCCAAGCATAAATTCAATCATGCGGTATTGGTAGGATTGAAATCCTGATGCCTGTCCCAGTTTTTCACGGAACTCCATGTATTCAGAAGGAGTAAGGGTCGAGAGCACATCCCATGCCTGTATAATTTGAGATTGTATTTTTGAAACCCTTGCAAGCATTTTGAATGCAGGTGAAAGCTCCCCGTTCTTGATCAGGTTGATACTCGCTTCAAGCTCATGCAATATCAGCTTCATCCACAATTCGCTTACCTGGTGAATGATGATGAATAACATCTCGTCATGATGTCCGGAAAGTCTCTTTTGACTTGTTAGAAGCGGTCCGAGCTGCAAGTAATCCCCATATGTCATTTTTTCAAGAAAATCGGTATGTATATCCTTATCAAAAATATCCTTTTGTTTATTTTCCCTCATTATTCTACCTCCTGAAATGTAACAGAGTCAGTTAATATACAAACTTCGATTAAAAAAGTCAATCTCCTTTATTTTTCGAGAAATAAAGAGGCAGCAGATCCAAACTTGGTCTGCTGCCCATCCATTCAAGCATTTTCAGCTTTCATCATTTTTATAAGCTTATGGGAAATCAGTAAAAGAACAATCCCGAGGAAGATTGTTACACCGCCTATTACTGCAAAAATCTCCAGGTAACCCAGAGTAGCAGTCAATGAAGCGAGCTGCCCGGCAAGCAGGCTGGCGACCCCTATTGCTGCCATCCAGATTCCCATCATTAAAGAAGCGATTTTAATCGGAGCCACTTTACTGACTAGCGAGAGTCCGACAGGGGACAGGAATAATTCCCCTAACGTATGAAGCAGATAAGTGAATACGATGAACAGAAGATTTGCTTTAACGACAATATTGTTTTCGTCTGAACCTGTTTGAATGACTGCAGGAATCAATACCATAAATCCCAGGCCGAGGAGAATCATGCCTATTCCCATTTTCGTTGTCATATTCAAGTCACCGTGCTTGGTTTTGGAAAGCTTAAGCCAAAGTGCTGAGATGATGGGAGCCAAGATAATGATGAACAGCGGATTGACGGATTGAAACCAGGCAACGGGAATGGTATATCCAAAAACGTCCCGGTCGATGAAGTTTTTCGTGTACAGGGTAAACGAGCTCCCTGCTTGTTCAAAGCCTGCCCAGAAAAAAACGACAAAGCAGGCGAGAATCAAGATGGCCGTCGTTCTCTGTTTTTCTTTAGGTGATAAAGGAACGTTTTCACCATAGGTTTCATTTGCTGCCGCTTTTGCAGGCTTCAACCCAACTCTGCCTAAATATCTGCTGCTCAATGTTGAGAAAATAATCTGGCCCACTATCATCCCGATGGAAGAAGCAAGGAATGCCCATTGAAATCCGTAATGAATCGTTCCTGTATCGAGGGTAGTCAGGAACAAATCTTCAGCCAGGAACCCTGCAACCAGCGGGGCGAAAAATGCCCCAAGGTTAATTCCCATATAGAAGATAGTAAAGGCAGCATCCTTCCTTTTATCGTTACGGGGGTAAAGCTCACCGACAAGTGTGGAGATATTCGGTTTGAAAAACCCATTTCCCAGGACAAGAAGGGATAGTCCAATATAAAGGCCTGCTTCCGAATGGGTAAGGAAAATGGTGAAATCACCGCATGCCATGGTGATCCCGCCTATGGTTATGGCTTTTCTCAACCCGATAAACCGGTCGGTCATCCACCCGCCAAACACAGGGAAGAAATAGACGGCACCAGTATAGAGCCCATATATCTGCAAGGCTCTTTCAGGATCTACTCCCAGCCCGCCGCTGACATATTGTGTAGTCAGATAGAGGACGAGAAGTGCTCTCATTCCGTAGTAGCTGTATCGTTCCCAAAGTTCTGTGAAAAACAGGAGATACAATCCTTTTGGGTGTTTTTTTCCTTGAGGGAGTTCCTCTAAATAGGTAGATTCCACATTCATACCTCCGCTTACTGATTTTATATCCTTAAAATCTCCTATTAGGAAGTGTTTATGCAGGGGGGGAAAACGTAGTGATTTATACGTAACGGCTTTTGAGCTATAATGAAACAAACGGGGAAAGGAGACTAATGAAATGACTACATATCCAAATACTAAGAACACAATGGAACTTATCAGGCAGCTGGTTTCAATACCAAGTCCATCCGGCAATACGAATACCATCATCTCTTTTGTGGAGGACTATCTAAAAGAAACAGGATACGAAATGTATAGAAATAGGAAAGGCGGCTTGATCGTTACCATTCCAGGGAAAGATGACAGCAGGCACCGCATGCTGACAGCCCATGTGGACACGCTGGGTGCAATGGTCAAAGATATAAAAGCGGACGGACGTCTGAAATTGTCCATGATCGGAGGCTTCCGATGGAATGCAGTAGAGGGAGAATATTGCACAATTGAAACTTCAGCTGGAAAAACATACACAGGGACAATTTTGATGCATCAGACTTCTGTCCATGTATATAAAAATGCCGGTGAAGCAAAGCGTGACGATGTCAATATCGAAGTCCGCATTGATGCGAAAGTCTCAAACCCTACAGAGGTAAGGGAATTGGGAATTGAAGTAGGTGACTTTATCTCATTTGATCCCCGTGCAGAAATAACGGACAGCGGCTATATTAAATCAAGACATCTGGATGACAAGGCAAGTGTGGGAATGCTGCTTCAGTTGATTAAGAAGATTAAAGAAGACAACACCACTCTTCCGTATACTACACATTTCCTTATTTCCAACAATGAGGAGATCGGATACGGAGGAAACTCCAATATTACACCTGAAACGGTGGAATACCTTGCTGTCGATATGGGGGCGCTTGGGGATGGACAGTCTTCTGATGAATATACCGTTTCAATCTGTGCAAAGGATTCAAGTGGTCCATATCATTTGGGATTGAGACAGCACCTGGTGAATCTGGCAAAAGAGAATGAGATCGAGTACAAGGTAGATATCTATCCTTACTATGGCTCTGACGCTTCAGCAGCCATCCGCGCAGGTCATGATATCGTTCATGGACTTGTCGGAGCGGGTATAGATGCTTCGCATGCTTACGAAAGAACGCACGAAACATCTCTATATAATACAGAAAAACTCCTTTATCATTATGTTCAGTCACAAATGGCAGAGTAAAATCCTGAGGGCGAAGAGGTCAATCATTTATGGGTTGGCCTTTTTTTATGCGCTTTTTGAAAAAATCGTTCGACAAATTCCGGGACGTGACTGTCGCGAATAATGGTAATATGTTGAAATTCGCTGATTTGTGGCTATGATTGTTTATTTATGTCTTTTATGGATAAAGAACTAATGTAAGCTTCTTAAAGCTAAATACTAAACTTTTAAAAAGGAGAGTGTTTAGAATGGCAAACAACCGAAACAACAATAATAACAATGGTAAGATGTCACCTGAAGAAGCAGGACGCATGGGCGGAAAAGCGACAAGCCGCAACCACGATAAGGAATTCTATCAGGATATCGGAGAAAAAGGCGGCGAGGCAACAAGCCGCAATCATGATAAGGAATTCTATCAGGACATTGGCGAAAAGGGCGGCGAAACAACAAGCCGCAACCATGACAAGGAATTTTATCAGGAAATCGGAAGAAAAGGCGGAAACCGCAACGGAGATAATGATTCCTGATTCAGTAACAAGGACAGCAGGATAATTTTATTGTAAAGAGATCTCTGCCGGCTCAGGCAGAGATCTTCTTTACCTCCTTTTTTACATAACCGAATTAGAAGGAAAACGCTTGTATTTGTTGAAAAATAATAAGAAGGACGAAGAACCTGGAAAAGCATAAAGAGGTGGAAGGATGAATAATCTTTTTTCAATAGGCACATTACCCAAGGGAGTAAATAACTGCATTACGGATGTTGAAGGTGTGAAGGCGGGCCATGTGACACTTTCAGAAGAAAGGGCAGATGGGGAGCGGATCCAAACGGGTGTTACGGCTGTACTTCCCCATGGCCGCAACTTATTCCAACATAAAGTCAGGGGGGCAAGCCACGTTATAAATGGATTTGGAAAGACAACCGGGCTGATACAGATTGATGAACTGGGGGTAATAGAGTCTCCCATTATGCTGACCAATACTTTTTCAGTCGGAAATGTCTGGCAGGGAACACTGAAATATATGCTCGACAGTACTCCTGAGATCGGAGAGAGCACTGGTTCCGTTAACATCATTGTGGGGGAGTGCAATGACAGTTTCCTTAATTCAGTCAGGTTGCAGGCAGTCCAGCCTTTTCATGCCGAGGAAGCAATAAGAGCAGCCGCCATCGGCCCTTGTGAAAATGGTGCTGTGGGAGCAGGTGCCGGGACATTGTGTCTTGGGTATAAAGGTGGAATCGGAACAGCTTCAAGGCTTATAGAAGCAGAGGGAGAAACCTTCACTGTTGCCAGTTTAGTCCAGACCAATTTCGGAAGAAGAGAAGAGAATAAATATCTTGACAGATCCTTGGAACCCACTCGGGAGAAACTTCCCGACGGATCTATAATGATTATTCTTGCGGTTGATATTCCTATGTCAGACAGACAGTTGAAAAGATTAGCCAAACGCGCAAGTGTCGGGCTTTCAAGGGCAGGAAGCCATATTCATCATGGAAGTGGAGATATCGTCATTGCCTTTTCAACTGAAAATCAAGTGGGACATCAATGCAGCGGTCTTTTTGAAACAACCAGAATCATCAGGGAGGACCATCCTGTAATGAATAAGATCTTCCAAGGAGTCGCTGAAGCAGTGGAAGAGGCGATCCTATCATCCATTTATCATGCAGAAGAAACAGCGGGAAGAAAAGGGAGGGCTGCACCTTCTTTTGGAAAAGAGGTGAATGGCTGAAGCTGCCTTTAGGAAAGACTACTCTTTTTCTTCTCAATCTCCGAGTGGTAATATACAATAGAAGGTAATTGATTTCAAAAATTGTGAGGTTAGTGCAAATGAATACATATGAATTACTATCCAGTTTAAAAGTGAAGACCATTTATGGTGAACTTCCTTCAAATATTTCTAAACTGCACGTTGACTCCCGTAAAGTACAGGAAGGCGATGTTTTCATCTGTACGAGAGGGTTTACAGTGGATGGCCATGATTTTGCCAACAAGGCCGTGGAAAGCGGGGCCGGTTTAGTCATTGCTGAAAAACAGCTTGACATCGATTTAGAGAAAGCGGCTCTGGTGGTTGTGAAGGATACGTTTAAAGCTATGGCTCTGCTAGTCAATAAGTATTATGATTACCCTTCTTTAAAATTGAATGTGATTGGTGTGACGGGAACTAACGGCAAGACAACCGTAACAAACTTAATCCATTCCATCCTTAGAAAGGATGGACAGAGTTCCGCCCTTTCAGGGACAATCGGCTTCGATCTTGATGGAGAGATCTTTCCCAGTGAAAACACGACATGTGATGTCATGACCAATCAGGAAATGATCCAAAAAGCCCTGGACAGGGATATTGACAATATGGTCCTTGAGGTCTCCTCTCATGGCCTGACCCTTGGAAGATTATGGGGCGTGGACTTTGATGTGGTTACGTTCACGAATCTCAGCCATGACCATCTTGACTATCATCAGACGATGGAACATTACGGTTACGCAAAAGGCTTGTTATTCTCCCAGCTGGGGCAGAACTTAGCCAAACCTAAATATGCCGTTTTGAACAGTGATGACGAATGGTATGAAAGATATACCAAAATGACAGCGCACGAGGTCATCAGCTACGGCCTTGAGTCCTATGCGGATTTCAAAGCCGAGGACATTCATTACTATAATGATATGACTACATTTACTCTGCGCTCTCCTGAAGGTGCTTTCGAGGTGGAATCCAAGCTGTTAGGTAAATTCAATGTCTACAATATTCTGGCTGCAATGGCGACATTGTTTGCAAAAGGGATGTCAGTAGAGAAGCTTGTGGAAATCATAAGGGAACTGCCGCCCGTCAGCGGCCGCATGGAAAAAGTGAAATCCGATGCACCATTGTCCATGTATATCGACTATGCTCATACTCCTGATGCCATAGAAAATGCGATACAATCCGTTCTTCCTTTCAAGGAGAATAAAATTATCTTCCTAGTTGGTACTGGAGGTAACAGAGATAAATCCAAACGTCCTGCTATGGCAGAAAAGGCTTCAATTGCTGATTACGTTGTCTTGACAACGGATGACCCGCGTTATGAAGACTATGACAGTATTGTCAATGACCTTGGAAAAGGGATGAGGCATGAGAAATTTGCATTGATTGGGGACCGTGAAGAAGCGGTTAAGCATGCAATTGATGTTAGTGAACCGGGGGATATCATTATTTTTGCAGGTAAAGGTCACGAGGATTACCAAATCATCGAGAATACCAAATATCCGCATAGTGACAGGGAAATTGCCATTCAGCGCTGCAAAGAAAAATACGGCAGCTAAAAAAATTAAGCCAGAGGATTTCAGATCCTCTGGCTTTCTTCATTTTGAGTCTGTATGAGAGATGTATCATTTCGATGCTGCATGGCATAGATGTGAGATAATTCCTCGGTTAAATCCTGAATGGAAAGCAGTTCGAAAAGCAGAACGGTTTCAGTAGAGAAAAAATGGTGGTGATCTGTTTCTTTTACCTCTTTTAATTCATCCCTTATATGCCAAAATTCCTCAAGGAGTTCTTTGTATTTGTTGTAGTGTTCATCTGAAATGATGTGCCTTGGATCCTGGATGATTTCTACAAGGGACTGCACAGCATTAATGATCTTTTGCTGTTTTTCTTCTTCCCATTTGATATCATGCTGAGGCAGGAGCATCAGGTTGCCTAAATGATAGTGAATCTGCCTCAGGATACTCATTTTTTTATTTTCATAATGGAATACTTTCATATCTTTCCGGCTGTGGCGGTGATACTTCCATTCCTTGCGCTGATATAGGCAGAGTTTTTCTATAGTCCCCATTGACTTATTTATTTCCTGAAAGAGAAAACGGGTTCTTGCACCGGATTTTTTATCAAGGACCAATTCAATGATCCTTGTCTCCAGCAGGTTGGCCGTTTTCACAAAAAGGTTATGGGTCATGGTACTTATCCGCGGCGAATAATTAGGCGGCATTACAAAAATATTGACAAGTGTTGAAATAATGAGGCCGATACTCGTTGACCCTAAGCGTGATACGAAGGATAAAAGATAGTGGTCATTGGTCGTGGGTATCATGGCTACTGCTGTCAAGGTCGCTACAAGCATCCCGTCTTCAAGGTGCAGCTTCAAACACAGTACAATTGTCAAAAGTGTAGCAAGTGTGTAGGTCAGCGGGCTGTCCCCAAAAAAGAAAGTAAAAAGCATTGCCAGGGCGGCGCCAATAGCTGATGCCGGAAAGCGGACAAGGCCTTTTCTTATAGAATCTGCTGCCGTAGGTTCAACGGTCACAATGGCTGTAATAACGGCAAATGCTGCCGGCAGGTTAAGCCAGTAACAGATCAAAGCCGTCAAAAAAACGGCAATTGCCGTTTTGATTACTCTGCCGCCGATCAGTTTGAATTTTTTTATCTTTAACATAAATATTTCCCCTTTTCTCCTTCTATCAGTATAAAAAAAGATTGGATAGAAAGCAAAAGGCTGTTTTCGTATAGAATGCAGTTTCGGAATCCAAAAAAGAACCGCAGTTTAAACTGCGGTTCGAGATTTACACAAACATTCCTGCAATGGCAGCACTCAACAACGAAGCGAGTGCGCCTGCTGCAATAGCCTTTAAGCCCAGCCTCGCGATATCCTTGCGTCTATTCGGTGCCAGGTTTCCAAGTCCTCCGAGCAGGATGCCAAGGGAAGAAAGGTTAGCAAATCCGCATAAGGCAAAGCTGATGATGGCCGCCGTTTTTGGTGATAACTCCTCGATTTGAGGAGCAAAATTCGAGTACGCCACAAATTCATTGATGACAATTTTCTGTCCAATGAAGTTACCGGCTGTGATTGCCTCGCTCCAAGGTACCCCAATGGCAAATGCGAGAGGGGAGAAAATGTACCCCAAGATCAATTCGAGGGACAGATTATCCAATCCTATCAATCCGCCTATCAGGCCAAGTATTCCATTGATAAGGGCGACAATTGCTATGAATGCCAAAAGCATTGCACCGATATTCAAAGCGAGCTCAAGGCCGACAGAAGCTCCTCTTGCTGCTGCATCGATAACATTTGTTGATTCTGTATCAGTTTCCATTTCAAATTCCTTTGGTTCTGGTTTCTCGTCTGTTTCTGGAACAAACAATTTAGCCATGACCAATCCGGCAGGAGCTGCCATAAAGCTTGCCGCAAGCAAGTATTCCAAAGGAACACCCAGCAGCGAGTATCCAATCAACACTGAACCGGCAACGGAAGCTAGGCCGCCGGTCATTACAGCGAATAGTTCAGACTCCGTCATTTTTGGAAGGTACGGACGAACTACTAGTGGAGCTTCTGTCTGCCCGACAAAAATATTGGCAGCCGCCGACATGGACTCCGCTTTTCGTGTGCCAAGCAGCCAAGACAGGCCGCCGCCCAGAATATAAATGAATACCTGCATGATTTTCAGATAGTACAAGACAGAAATCAGAGAAGAAAAGAAGATAACAACTGGCAGGATGTTAAAGGCAAATACGAATGCGATATTCGATTCATCAGTAAATAGTCCGCCAAAGAGAAAGTTGATCCCCTCATTTGAATAGTTAATGATGTTGTTAACAACTTTTGTGAACTCCTGTAAAACTGCCTGCCCCCAACTGGTTTCCAAGACAATGAATGCAAAGAAGAGCTGGATGGCTAAACCTCCTAAGACAGTCCTCCAGTTGATGGAACGCTTATGTGTAGAAAAAATGAAAGCGATCGCCATCACGGTCAAAATTCCTAAAATACCCCAAATATACTGCAAAACTCTCACCTCGTATGTAATATTCTTGCTAGGTTAGTAAGATTACTTTAAAATTTTCTTCGTGTAAACCCTTTAATTCGTTCTTGTTTTCCCATTGCACCCTTATTATGTTGAATTTCCCGCTTTTTATCCTGAAAGGGCAGGGATAAAAATTGTGATAATATCAAGAGTAAGTAACAACACATCTAAGTGTCCCCAGGACTTTTCCCTGAAAAAAATATTTTATTTAACCATAATTTTTAAAAATGCGTAAATTGGCTATGAAATTTCAGGAAGGAACGATGCAAAATGAAAATAAGAAAAAGTTTGGCAGGCGGCAAGGAACATAGAGTATTTGTATATGAAAACAAAAAAGAAGAGTATTTTATGGTGGCTGTCCCGGATGTCAACTGGTCCATGGATTTCACATATGAAACGGAAAACTTAAAAGAAAAGCTTGAGAAATCACTTGTTTCAGCTGTTGCTTCAGAGGAAGCTGCGGAATTGGCATCACGGATTTATAACTGGACAACGGAAATGTAGTCTTAATCTCCAGCTTTATATTGCAAACCTGAATAGGAAAGAATATGATGAAAAAGTGAGATTTTAAAGATGAGAGGGTTATATTTTAATGAATAAATTAAAGGATGAAGTTCTTTCCAGAAGAACGTTTGCCATAATATCGCATCCCGATGCCGGGAAAACCACATTGACTGAACAGCTGTTGCTGTTTGGCGGAGCTATAAGGGATGCCGGAACCGTAAAAGGAAAAAAAACAGGGAAGTTTGCGACCTCTGACTGGATGGAGATTGAAAAGCAAAGGGGTATCTCCGTAACTTCTTCTGTTATGGCTTTTGATTATGATGGATACCGAGTAAATATACTTGATACACCTGGTCACCAGGATTTCAGTGAAGATACCTACCGTACGTTGATGGCAGTGGACAGTGCCGTCATGATCATTGATTCTGCCAAAGGTATAGAAGCGCAGACAATCAAGCTTTTCAAAGTATGCCGGATGAGAGGCATCCCGATTTTCACTTTCATAAACAAGCTTGACCGCCAGGGAAGGGAACCCCTTGAAATTTTAGAAGAGTTGGAAGAAGTACTGGAAATTGATTCATACCCAATGAATTGGCCGATTGGTATGGGCAAAGAGTTCCTGGGGATTTATGACAGGCATTACAACCGGATCGAGCAATTCAGGGTAGAAGACAAAGACAGGTTCCTGCCGTTAGACGAGAACGGTGAACTTGTCGGGGATCCAGACATGAAATCTTCCGGATTGTACCAGCAGGCGCTGGAAGACGTCCAGCTTTTGAATGAAGCGGGGAATGACTTTTCAAAAGAAAAAATAGCAAATGGAACGCTGACACCTGTTTTCTTTGGGAGTGCCTTGACAAACTTTGGGGTGCAGACATTCCTGGAAACCTATTTACAGTTTGCTCCATCTCCACAGCCTCGTAAAGCGGACGTGGGCCCTGTCGATCCTGTAAAGGAAGAATTTTCAGGATTCATTTTTAAAATCCAGGCAAATATGAACCCTGCTCACCGTGACCGGATTGCATTTGTCCGGATCTGTTCAGGGAAGTTCGAAAGAGGGATGAACGTAACTCTTTCACGGACTGGAAAATCGATCAAACTATCACAATCCACACAGTTTCTTGCGGACGACCGCAGTACAGTGAATGAAGCGGTCAGCGGCGATATTATCGGCCTCTATGACACAGGCACCTACCAGATCGGTGACACCATCGTGGAAGGAAAAGAGCTGATCCAATATGAAAAGCTTCCTCAGTTCACCCCGGAGTTGTTCATGAGGGTAACAGCCAAAAACGTCATGAAGCAGAAGCATTTTCATAAAGGAATTCATCAACTTGTCCAGGAAGGGGCCATTCAATTATACAAAACCCTTCGAACAGAGGACATCATCATCGGTGCAGTCGGCCAGCTTCAATATGAAGTGTTCGAACACCGCATGAAAAATGAATATAACGTGGATGTCATCATGGAAAACATCGGCGGCAAAATTGCGCGCTGGATAGAAAATGAGTCCGATGTAAAGGATTCGATGTCCAGCTCCCGCAGCCTCCTGGTAAAAGACAGGCATGACCGCTTGGTTTTTCTATTCGAAAACGACTTTGCCATGAGATGGTTCCAAGACAAAAATCCGGACATCAAGCTTTATAGCTTGTTATAGAGTTTACAAACAGAGGGAAGAGTTTTTTCTCTCTGTTTTTTTGTTTTGGCTTGTTTTGACTTATTTTGGCTGGGTTTGGCTTGACTGAGCGCTCGGTCGATATCTTATACTAGGAACAAAGCGCTGAATTGGTATAAAATGGATAAGGGAGGAGAGATGCTTATGATAATGAAAGGAAGAAGTGAATCAAAAGAATTAAAGGTTCTTAGGTCGCTGGATGCAAGAATGGTCTTGCCAAAGGAAAACAAAAGAGTGTTGGCTTCATCTGAAAAAGGTTACCAAGGAGAGTTGAGATTCGATGAATGGGCCCTCCCTCTTCAGAATAAGGTGGTGTTCCTCAATGATTTAATGTTGGAACATCAAGGATCCCCTTTTCAAATTGATTCCTGTGCCTTCGCTTCCAACACGATTTTCCACTTTGAAGTGAAAAATTTCGAAGGAGATTACCGAGTCAAGGATAACATTTGGTTCGATCCTGCTGGAATAGAAATCAAAGACCCCTTACTGCAAATGAACAGAGCCGGGTCACTCATCAGGCAGCGTGCACAAAAGTCCGGATATAATGCCAAGGTTGAATCATTCCTCGTATTTATAAACCCCAAGTTCTATCTATATAATCCCCCAGATGATCCTTCCATTGTTTATTTTCCACAATTAAGCAGGTTTATGAATAAGATCCAGAACCGCTCGCTAAAGGTGGGGAGAGATGATATTAAACTCGCTGAAAAACTATTGTCATTCCATTCAGAAACGTCCCCGTACTCAAGACTGCCGGCCTATAGTTTTGAAAAACTCAAGAAAGGAATTATTTGTCCTGACTGCAATGGTTTCTACCGTTCCATTTCAGGAAGAACCATGGTCTGCCGTTATTGCAGCCGAAAGGAAGCAGCAGCTTCAGCCATACTGCGGACCATTGAAGAGTTCAGGCAATTGTTTCCCGGGGAGAAGGTGACTACTAACAAAATTTATGCTATGTGTGGAATAATTGAAGATAAAAGGACGATTAGAAAGGTTCTTTCAACTCACTTTAAAATGGTAGGTTCAAGAAATCACGCTTTTTATGTAAGTAAATTACAAACTTAAAACTTACATAGTAATCTACAACAGGTAATTTGTTAAAGTGTTTTGGGAGACGCCTTAAGGGCATGAAACGTAGGGAAGAACGGAAAAGTGGTCTTGAGGAAGCTTCTCAAGGGCATGAAGCGCAGCAACGAATGAGAAAAGTGTCTTGGGGAAGTTTCTCAAGGGCATGGAGAGCAGGAATGAATGAGAAAAGTGTCTTGGGGAAGCTCCAAGGGCATGAAGAGCAGGAATGGATGAGAAAAGTGTCTTGAGGAAGCTTCTCAAGGACATGAAGAGCAGCAACGAATGAGAAAAGTGTCTTGGTGAAGCTTCTCAAAGGCATGAAGAGCAGGAATGAATGAGAAAAGTGTCTTGGGGGAGATTCTCAAGGGCATGAAGAGCAGGAATGAATGAGAAAAGTGTCTTGGGGGAGCTTCTCAAGGACATGAAGAGCAGCAACGAATGAGAAAAATGTCTTGAGCGAGTTTTGAAAAATCCCTTTTGTAAATCTCAAATAAAAGTAACCCTAGTAGGTCTATCCTAAAAATAATGTTACACTAAACTAGTAAAAAAGAATCACTACCATACATACATAAAAAGACGATAGGAGAAGAGTGCTGATGAAAAACACATGTATCAACTGCGGGGTGTCGATCCCTTTTTATGAAAGCGGGTTTTTGACGCTCAAGGGTAAGGAAGAGCTGAAAATCGGCAATCTCTCCTTATCAGGTGAAAGTAAAACTAAGAACACATATCATTTCAAGTATGGGACCTTCAGTGAGTTGTTGAAAATGCTTCAGGAGCTGGAAGGAGTCCTGGCAGCCGGGAACTGGCGGGCTGGTATTTCTTCCACCCTTAAAAATCCGAGGATCGTTCCTTTTCATGATTTCAAGAAACGGATGGATAATCGTGAAGCGGTTGAATTTATTCAGAATGGGACGCTTGTAAGTTATTTTCAGCCAATATTAGATTTACAGAAGGATCATTTATATGGATACGAGTCATTACTGAGGTCCGGGGACAATGAAAATGAAATTTCACCGGGCCTTTTGTTTCAAACAGCCAATGAGACGGGACTGCATTCGCTATTGGACCAGAGAGCCCGTGAAACCGCCATTCGCTGCAGAAAAGACCAGTTGCAGCGAGGGGTTAAGAGCTTCATTAACTTCCTGCCTTCGACTATATACAATCCAGAGTTTTGCTTGCAGCATACCTTCAGTTTTGTAGAGAAATATGATGTGGACCCTGCAGACCTTGTCTTTGAAGTAGTGGAAACAGAAAAAATAGTGGATGTCGATCACTTGAAGAGTGTATTTGCTGTTTATAGAAGAGAAGGGATGAAAGTCGCACTGGATGATGTAGGGACAGGGTTTGCCACTTTGGAAATGCTGAGCCAGCTCAAACCAGACTATGTAAAGATTGACCGATCATACATCGATCACTGTGATACGAATTCAGAGAACCAAATTTTCCTCAAGGAGGTTACCCATATCTCAAGGGAATTGGGAATACGTGTACTTGCAGAAGGAATTGAAAGAAAAGAAGAACTGGACTACTGTAAGGCTCTAGGGGTGGATCTGGCCCAGGGGTATTACATCGGCAAGCCGCTTAGAGAGGCAAAAGTCCCTCTTTTAATATAAGGTCATCAAGAAGGAAGGGGGTTAATCTTTTACCTCTTCTTTTTTTATTGGCTTCAGGGATGCACCATACCCTCACTTGCATCTTTTTCCATGATTATTCCTATACTAAATACGCTGAATAGAAGCTTAAATGTTGATAGACAATGGGACAAGAATTATAGTAAATGTACATCCGGAAATATGTAGCATGCGTTTTTTGTCTGGGAAGGAGATTTTGGATGAAGATTAGCGATTTTTCTATCAGAAGACCAGTCTTTACAATCGTTACGATGTTTTTAATATTAATTCTGGGGGGAGTCTCGCTGCTGAGGATTCCTCTTAAACTGATACCTGATATTAATCCTCCTGTCGGTGTGGTTGTTACTACATATGAGGGGGCGAGCCCTGCTGAAGTCGTGGAAAAAGTGACAAAACCTTTGGAAAATACATTGGCCACCCTGCCGGGGATCAAGAGTATCCAATCTACCTCACGTGAAGGGTCTAATTTTATCCTGCTTGAATTCTCCTGGACTACTTCTATAGATGAAATACAGGATGAGGTCCTTCAAAGGCTGGATGGAGTTCCGCTTCCGGAAGATGCGCAAGATCCCCGCTTTTTGAAATTTGATCCAGCTCAATTCCCGATTATCCAGGTTTCATTGAAGGAAACCGGGGAAGGGGAGAATATTCAGGATCTTGCCGATGATTTAAAGCTTGAATTAACGAAGGCTGAAGGTGTAGCCAGTGTCAATGTTTCGGGTGTGAATGCCGATGAGATTGCCATTGAACTCGATCAGGAAAAGCTGAAGGAATACCGTGTCACTCAAAATGATATTGTCAACACGATAAGGGCCAATAACGTGACAATGCCGGGGGATACCATCACAACCGGTGAAAAGACGCTGACAACCAGGGTTGTAAGCCAGTTGGACAATGCTGATGAAATTGCCGGGCTTGTTATCGGTAAAAATCCGCAGACAGGCAAGAATATCGTCCTGGATGATGTGGCTGAAGTCGAAAAAAGGAAACAGGAAAGCAATACAATTACTAGGGCGGACAGAAAGAATGCCGTCCTGCTAAGTGTTCTACAGGAGTCAGACGCGAATACCGCAGAGGTGTCCGATGCTTTTGAGGATAAACTCGACCAGCTTATGGATCAGGAGCGATATGGCAACATTGAGGCTGACATACTGTTTGACCAGGGAGACTATATTAAAGATGCCATAGGGAATATAGCCAACTCTCTTATTATAGGGGGAGCATTTGCGATGCTCGTTTTGTTCCTCTTTTTAAGAAACATCAAAAGCCCGCTGATTATTGGCGTGGCTATCCCTTACTCTGTCATCGTTACATTTGTCTTGATGTTTTTTGCGGATTTTGCCCTGAACATCATGACACTTGGTGCATTGGCTTTGGGGATTGGTATGCTTGTGGACAACGCGATTGTGGTAATTGAAAATATTTACCGACACCTGTCGATGGGGAAAGATCCGAAACAAGCGGCAAGAGACGGTGCACGGGAGGTCGGTACTGCCATTACTGCCTCAACGCTGACAACCGTAGCCGTGTTTTTGCCTGTTGTGTTTATTTCAGGACTGATCGGGCAGTTGTTTACTGAATTTGCTTTGACTATTTCATTCAGCTTGTTTGCCTCGCTTGTTGTGGCTTTGACTGTGATACCCATGCTTGCAAGCAGAATGCTGAAGACGCCTAAAGGAAACCATGAGGCCATCCGAAGGCGTTCTAAATCAATGAATACCTTTGAAAGGAGTATTCATTGGTCGATGAAGCACAGATGGGCAGTTCTTTTGATTACAACTGTTTTCCTTGCTGCGGGGGCATTCGGGTTGACTACGGTAGGGACGCAATTCCTGCCGCCGACGGATGAAGGATTTTTTAATATGAATATTAAGTTAGAGAATGGTTCGTCATTGGAAGAAACCAATAGTGTGGTCGAAGCCATTGAAGGCGAATTGGAAAAAGAGGATGCTATCGATGTATACGTTTCATTGACTGGAACGAATCAGGAGCAGTCGTTCCGCGGCCAGTCGAATAGGAATATTGCGGAAATATACGTTAAACTGAAACCTCTTGATGAGAGGGATGTTTCAGTGTTTAAGCTTGTTGATCAATTAAAGCCCAAGTTAGAGAAGGCTGCTCTGGAGCAGAATGAATCAGCGAGTGTCGGGTTTAACTTGCAATCGACTTCAGGCCAGAGCCCCCAAACGCTTACCTTTAATGTAAGGGACACCGATAGCGGAAGGCTGAATGAAGCGGTAGAGAAGATAGAGCAGAGCCTGCAAACAGCCCAATATGTGACAGATGTGAAAACGGATCAGAATGAACTGATTCAAGAGGTACAGCTGGCTGTCGACCGTGAAGCTGCGCTCGAAGAAGGGTTGGCTCCTGCAGGTATAGCGCAGACGGTTAATGATATAACAAGGGGTGTTCCTGCTGCTCAAATCGTGTCGGAAAACGATGATATCTACACAATTTTCGTAAGGTATGACAGGGATATTACAGAGAACCTGGACAGCCTGAAGAAATTGGAGATCCAAAATGCACAAGGAGAATTCATTCAACTTGATCAGGTAGTCGACTTCAGTATTGAAGAGGGGCCTGTCAGCATCCAAAGAATCGACCAGCAGGGATCGGTCCAGTTTACATTGAAGTATTCTTCAGAAACCAACCTTGGGTCCATCTCAAAAATCGTGGATCAGGAAATTGCTGATCTTAACCTGTCGGATGAAACAGAGGTGACATTCTCCGGTGACAGAGAACTCCTGGAAGACTCTATCGATGATATGGTTCTTGCAATCGGCTTGGCTATCATCCTCGTGTACATTGTGATGGCTGCTCAATTTGAATCCTTTAAATACCCGTTTGTCATTATGTTCACAGTTCCGCTGATGATTATCGGTGTAGCCTTGGCGCTTACTATGACAAGGACACCCATCAGCATCTCAGCTGTCATTGGTGTCATAGTCCTTGCCGGCATTGTTGTCAATAATGCCATTGTAATCGTGGATTATATTAATCAGAGAAAAGCTAATGGAATGGACAGTTATGAAGCAATAGTAGAATCGGTTAAAGACCGGGCTCGTCCGATTTTGATGACAGCGTTAACGACGATCCTCGGCCTGGTGCCCCTTGCGCTTGGAATCGGACAGGGAACAGAAATCAACCAGCCAATGGGAATCACAGTTATTGGAGGACTCTTGAGTTCAACCCTACTGACACTCTATGTTATTCCAGTCATCTACAGTCTCTTTGATAAAAAGACGAGAAGAATGAAAAGGAGAAGAAAAGCATATCAATAAATTGTAGTTTTTAAAGGAAAGTAGTAAAATAAACAATAATCTGAAAATGGCTCTGCAACCACCTCAAGATTGAACTTTTATTGCCGTTCAATCTTGAGTTTTTTTTATGTGTAAATATTTGAATTTTCAAAAAAGGGGATAGGTACATGGCTGACTATTTCATAACCGGGTTTCCAGGGTTTATTTCAAATGAATTGATCAAGAAGCTTTTAAAAGAACACAGCGATACAATTATTTATTGTCTTCACCTGCCTTCGATGAAAGCAAATGCCTTGCTTGCAGCTAAGAAAATTGAAGAAGAAGCAGGGGTGTCCAAAAAGATTGTCCTCGTAGAAGGGGATATCACCCAGGAAGGGCTGGGACTGGATGACGCGATCAAAGAAAAATTGATTAGGGAAATTGATTATATCTGGCACCTGGCGGCCATATATGATCTTTCCGTGGCCTATGAGACCGCTTATAAAATAAATGTGATAGGGACGAAAAATATAAATGAATTCTGTTTGGAGGTAATGAATCTTAAGAGATATGTATACTTCAGTACAGCATTCATTGCAGGTGCCAGGGAAGGGAAGCTTTTAGAAACGGAATTGGTGAAACCTGATTCTTTCCATAATCATTATGAAGAAACAAAATTTGCAGCAGAAGTTCTGGTAGAAGAGCTTAAATCACAATTACCTGTGACGATCTTCAGACCTGGGATTGTCAAAGGCAAGTCCGATACTGGTGAAACGAGCAAGTTCGATGGACCATATTTTATCATGAACATGTTTCACAGGCTTTCATATTTGCCATTCATGCCTGCCATTGGTGATGGGGAGAGTGTTGTAAATATTGTGCCGGTTGAATATATCATACGGGCTTCCGTTTATCTGGGCCATCTTTCTGGGGGTATTGGCAAAACGTATCATTTAACCGACCCTAATCCTCATAAAGTGAAAGATGTATACCGATCTATCCTTTGGGAAATGAGCAGAAAGAGTCCTGTTGGAAGGATTCCGTTGAAGTTAGCATCCGCATCGTTGAAGCTTACACCAGTCCGCAAATATCTTCGCGTGGAAAAAGAAGCGCTCGATTACTTTGCATGGAATGGATTATTTGATTGTACGGTTACATTGGAAGACTTGAAATCAACGGATATAGTCTGTACTGATTTTTTAGAAACTGTAGGCAGCATGGTTGAGTTCTATAAAGCTAATTGTGAGAAGCCGCATTTTCATGTAAGGGTAGATTAGGGCAAGGCTTCCATACTATATTCGGCTGAGTCGTAAGTGATTGCTTGAAAATGTAAATAAAAGTAATAAGAGTTCCATCTCTGTGCAAACTATGGTTAGCCAGAAATAATGGAGGAGATGGAATGAGAGTGGATGCATAATAAATCGATAAGTAAGCTCGAAGCCATCTTGTGGAGCATAGCTCTTCCAGGTTTTCCACAGCTTTTAAAAAATTCACTTGTCAAAGGTATTTTTTTTGTTGCCCTGGAGTTCCTGATAAACGTCCAGAGTAATTTCAATGAAGGCATTCGTTTGAGCTTTCTAGGTGAAACCAGGCTGGCAGCGGAAGTGATAAATTACCAATGGCTGATGTTTTACCCATGTTTATATATGTTTGCAATGTGGGATGCCTTTAAAAGTGCTGAAGGAGAAAGGGATAAGTACTCATTTCTTCCTTTTGTATGTACAGCTTATACTGTTACAACAGGTTTGATGTTATCCCCAAGAATTTTTATAAAAGAAATCTTTATCGGCCCGATTTTCTTTCCCATGCTATGTGTTTTGCCGGGGGTTGGGGCGGGACTGCTTTTGAAATACTTCCTTCAGCGAAGGAAATAGGTTTTTCATTTGTCGTACGTAAAGACCTTTACTTTTCGTACAGGAGGAATCCAAACCGTTTTGATCTTAAGAGCAATTGGCTGTGCAAGACCTTTTCCTGAAGAGGACAAAGGTCTTTTTGTGTTACTAGCTGGTCTAAGTTATATCAGAAGAATTAACCCGTGGATTTGGGGTAATCCAATATTCGGTAATATTAGTGATTGGATTTGTATTAAAATGCTTAAATAAAGGGGTTTTTAGAAATGAGACACCGACCTTAGAAGGAGCATCTGGTTCATTCAGGCCATTTGTAAAAAAATATTACAAAAATTTCTACTCCGTGATGGAAAGGGATGGAACAGGGTAAATCGCATAACCACAAGGTTTTGACTGCTATTTTTAACTTTTCTCCTTTATCCAACTAACAGCCTAAAAGCACCCTGTTGAAGCAGAAAACCTGGAATTACCCCCAAAAGCTATGTGAATTTCCCGTAAGTTTGTAATGAGGCGATCGCTTGAAAACAAATTTATGAGGTGAACATTTTGTCAAAACAGTCTAAGTTAACAAGAACATCATTAGCAATACTCGCAGCAGGAACTTTATCACTTTCAGGTACATATGCGTATGCAAACGGAAATGACACAGAATCATTAGAAACAGTTGAATTCCAAACGGGAACAGATGAGCAATCTGATGTAATCGTAAATGATGAAGCGGTAATGGATTCAGTGGAAGAAGAATTGGAGTCTTTGGAAGATGTCCAGGAATCTCCTTCATTACTACCAGGTGACTTCTTTTATTTTGCTAAGCTTGCTTTAGAAAAAGTGAAGCTTGCTTTTACGGCGGATGATGCTAAGGAAGCAAAGCTTCTAGCTGAATTTGCTGCAGAGCGTTTGGCAGAAGCACAGGCTCTATTCGAAGCTGGTGAAGAAGACAAGGCAATTGAAACCATTGAAAAAGCACTTGAAACAATGGGAGAAGCAGGTGCTGAAGAAGGAAAAGAGGAAGAGCCTGCTGATGGTGAAGAAGCAGACTCAGATGAAGAAAATACTGAAGAAGAAACAGGCGAAGCTGCTGAAGAGGACGGACAAACTGAAGAGGACGCTTCCGAAGAAACGGTTCAGGAAGATGAGGAAGTTGAATCAGAAGAGTCTGTGGACGAATTAGAAGAACTGATGGCGCAGAACATTATTGCACTTAAAGCTGCAATGGAAAAAGTGAAAAATCCTACAGCAAAAGCTGCCCTTTACAAAAACATCAAAAAAAGCTATGAGAAACTTGCTGAAAAAATGGACAAGTTAGAAGAAGAAGCGGAAAAAGAAACACAAGAGGAAGACATAGCAATTGAAGAAGAACAAGAAGTGGTTACAGAACCAGTAAATAACGAGACGGATGGTTCAGAAGAAGAAGCGGAAGAAACCACAAAGGAAGAGACAACAGAAGAAACAACTGAAACTGCAGCTCCTTCAGTGAAAAAAGCTGAGAAAGCACAAGTGAAAGCAGAACGTAAACAAGCACAGGCAGAGAGAAAAGAAGCACATAAACAAGAAAAAGCTGCACAAAAAGAAGCCAAAAAACAAGAAATTACTGAGCATAAACAAGAAAAAGCAGATGAGAAAGCTGAAAGAAAACAGAAACAAGCTGAGAAGAAACAAGAGCAAGGTCAAAAGCATGCTAACAAAGGCGAAGACAAAGGTAAAGGCAATAACTAAGGATTTTCACTCAATAACGATTTAAACTTTCCACATCAGACATTAGTCTATGGAAGCTGCCTCTTCGACCTGAATTTAATTTTAAAACAGGTCTAAAGAGGCAGCGTTTTCCATACTCAAAAGCCTTCAGAATTGCTTTTTACATGATATAATAAGGGTCGGAATGAGGTGAGGCTAATGCTGAATGTATTATTAATCTTTACAGCAAAAAAAAATAAAAAAGACACCTTGGAAACAATGGCTGAAGAAATTCAAGAAGGCAATGAGGAGCTCTTGAATCAGGTGCTTGAGGATTATAAGCCATTCGTAAAAAAAACAGTTTCTTCTGTGTGCAAAAGGTACATATATGAGAGTGATGATGAATTCAGCATTGGTCTTATAGCATTTCATGATGCCATTTTTAAATATAGCAGTGACCGGGGAGCATCCTTTATTAGCTTTGCAGAGGTAATCATCAAAAGAAAAGTCATTGACTATATCAGAATGAATGGCAGGCATCAAAATATCAGTGTAGAAGCAAATACTGAGAATGATGAAGGAGAAGTACAAAACAAAATAACAGATACTCTTTCTATGGAAGAGTATGATCGGACCAGGGTAGCAGATGAAAGAAGAGAAGAAATAATGGCTTTTACTAAAAAGCTAAAGGAATATTCCCTCAGCTTTGATGACCTTGTTTCTAACTCTCCAAAACATGAAGATGCAAGAGTCAATGCCATATCCATCGCAAAATTGGTAGTGTCGACACCATCCCTGCTGGAATATTTGCAGGAGAAGAAACGGCTTCCAATTAAACAATTGGAAAAACAAGTGGGATTCAGCCGGAAAACAATAGAAAGAAACAGAAAATATATCATAGCCATATCTATCATTATTATGGGGGATTTTTATTACCTAAAGGATTACTTAAAAGGGCGGATGAAATGATGAAAAAAGGGATCATAATGGAGGTTAAACCGGATACTATCATCATGATGACTCCTGAGGGCGAGTTTATAAAGACGAGAAAGCAGCCATCAGTACAGTACAACATTGGAGAGGAGCTCACATTCTTTCCTCAAATGGATGAAGTTGAAAGGAAAAGGTCTATTCTTGATCGACTAAAATCTCAATTACATATTAAACCTGTTCTATCGGGGGCAGCAGCACTACTCATGTTATTATTCATTCTTATTCCTTCATTTAATGAACCCGAGGTTTATGCGTATGTTTCAGTTGATATCAATCCAAGCTTTGAGATGAGTATCAATCAGGATCAAGAGGTTATAAATATTAAGCCTTTCAATAAAGAAGCCGAAGAGATACTGAAACAAATGCATGATTGGGAAGGAGAACCAATCACGGATGTTACTGACGAAATGATTGATTTAAGTGCAGAGAATGGGTACATGAATGCACAAAAGAAGGTTACCGTGACCACAGTCTTTACTGAAGAAGCTGATACAAAAGATAAAAACTCTCTTGAAAATGAGATACAACAGCTTACAGCAGAGAAGAGTGAAGAAGGAACAGCTTCTATTTCAGTAATCGACTCCAGCACTGAAGTAAGGGAAGAAGCGATGGCATCCGGAATGACTGCGGGTCAATTATTACTGAAGAAAGAAAAAGCAAAGGAAGCATCTCCAGCACAGGGAACTGCTACACCTGACGTATCAAAAGAAGAAGATGTTGAAGAAAAGCCTGAAGACATGCCGGCTGCAGCAGATAAAAGGCCGGAACATGTGAAAGAAAAGCATGCTGATAAGTTTACAAAGCCGAATGAAAAGGCTGATTCTAAAAGCTCTAAGAACGGTTCAGATAAGAAACTGGAAAAAGAAAATAACGGGAACGGAAATGGCAAAACAAATGGTGCCAGCCAAAAACATTCCAACCAAGAAGAAAATGAAAAAAACAGGGGCAAGGGCAATCCGAATGGAAAAACCACATCGGATGAACGGCCAAAGAACAATACCGGCAATAAAGCAGACAGTGATAAAAACGATAAAAATGAAAATCGCCAAAACCATTCATCCGAACATAACAACGGAAAAGGAAATAAAAATTAAAAAACAAGGCTGCCAGCAGGCGGCCTTGTTTTTTTATCTGTATTATTTTCCTTTAAGCTGAGTCTGAGCTTGCTTTACGAGACGCTTAGTGATTTCTCCGCCCACTGAACCGTTGGCGCGGGAAACCGTATCAGAACCTAGAGTCACTCCAAATTCCTGGGCAATTTCATACTTTACTTGATCCATAAATTGTTCCACTCCAGGAACTAATAATTTGTTTGAGCTTCTAGCCATTTTGGTTCCCTCCTCTTTTTTATATTTTGTTTCTACTGTTATCTTTTCTCCAATTTCAAAGAAAATAAGTGGTAATTTTTCGCATGCAGCCCATCAAGGGTGAAAGATAGCGAGGTGGTATGAAAAAAAACAACCCGGAAAAACTAAATCCAGTACAATCAAAAAGGAGTGATTCTTCATGGCTAAGCGCAAAGCAGAATTTGATGCTGCTGAAAAAAATAACCAAACACCAAGAAAGAACCTAGCTGAACAAAAGGACTTCAGTGCAGAATTTGCCCAAGATGAAAATCCTGCTAAAGGGAAAAACAGAAATTCCAAACATGGCAGGGAAGGCAGAATGAATGATGAAAGATAATCCAAATCAAAAAAAGAGTAAGGAAAAACAAGATTTTCAAGAAGAGTTCGGTATGGAGTTTGGAGATTTTAACGCTGCCAAGCACTTTGAAATACCAGAAGCCAATAAGAAGCAGGACAAGAAAAAAGAATGTTAATAAAAAAAGTTAAGCCCGCGGGGGCTTAACTTTTTATTTCTGTTCTTGCAAAAGCTTTGATTCAGGCATAGTAAATAGCTGGGCGGCCCCGGAGGCTGGTTCATAATAGGCCAGAAGATAACAAGGTTCACCTGCTGCGCCTGAATCAGAAGGAGTCACTGAGAGCTTTTCCAAAAGGGTATGTTTATGCAGTTCTTTCTCGTTCAAGCCAAGCTTGGTGAATTCATCTCCAAGCTGTGATGGGTCTTGGAGTATCATCTTATATACTTCGGAACGGTCGCGCTTCTCAAGCGCTGACTGCCACCATGCTTTTCTAGGCTTATACCTTTGATTCTTTAGATAGTCATACTTCATGATTGCCTCTGCTGTCGGTAACACATCCTGCCTCGTCTCGGAAAGGAAATCATGCAGTCTCTTGAATAAGTCTTCAAGCTGATGTCCGATTCTTGACCAGCCTCGCTCTTCCCAATAGGAGCCGAATCTTTGGAAGAAATCAAATGGTGTGTCAAAGACATGGGAGACAAGGTATTCGATTGTTTCATCCATGCGATGGTCATTCCAGTACTTTTCCAAGACATCTTCTACCTGTTTGATTCTAACGATATCATCAAAGCTTAGGATGTTATTCCCTAAAATTTCATAAGGTGCATTGTCCATGTAAATGTAATCATGCTTAGCTGCGTTGATCCTTAGCCCTGTACCACGCAGCATTTTAAGGAAACCCAGCTGCAGTTCCTCAGGTCTTAAAGCAAACACATCGTTGAATGTTTTGCGGAAGGATTGGTAATCTTCCTCAGGCAAGCCGGCAATCAAATCAAGATGCTGATCGATTTTCTTTCCTTCCTTTACCATGGTGACCGTCCGTGTCAATTTGGAGAAATTTTGTTTCCTCATGACCAGGTCATTGGTTTCGTCGTTAGTTGATTGTACTCCGATTTCAAATCTGAACAATCCGGCAGGTGCTTCCTTATTCAAAAATTCAATGACCTCCGGGCGCATGATGTCAGCTGTGATTTCGAATTGAAAGACTGTACCAGGCAAGTGTTCGTCAATCAGGAAGCGAAACATTTCCATTGCATAGCTCCGGCTGATATTAAAGGTCCTGTCTACGAACTTAATAGTCTTTGCACCATGCTTCATGAGGAAACGGATATCCTCTTTGACTTTTTCCCTGTCGAAATAGCGAACGCCTACTTCTATGGAAGAAAGGCAGAATTGACAGCGGAAAGGACAGCCGCGGCTGGTTTCAATGTAAGTGACACGCTTGGACAAGTTCTTCAAGTCCTCCTCAAACCTGAATGGAGATGGCAGTTCCCTTAAGTCGAGCTTGTTTCGCTGCGGGTTGATTTTTACTTTTCCTTCATTGAGATACCCAATGCCGTTGACTTCATCCCAATTTTGGTCACCATAGATTTGTCCCAGCAGGCTCTTGAATGTTTCTTCCCCCTCACCGATTACAAAGAAATCGACTTCGGGCAAGCGTTCGATCCAATAAGGGACATCATACGAAACTTCAGGGCCGCCGAAGATGATGACAGTTTCTGGAGATATCTTCTTCAGCATCTTGACGACAGCAATTGTCTCTTCAATATTCCATATATAACAACTGAAACCGATGACATCGGCATTTCTCGTATAGAGGTCTGAAACGATGTTCATCAATGGATCTTTAATGGTATATTCTGATATTTCTACCAGGTAATCCGGCTCTGAAAATGCTTTTAGGTTCCTGATAGCTAAGTTCGTGTGTATAAACTTCGCGTTCAACGTGCTTAATACGGCTTTCTTCATTATAAAAACTCCTTTATGTATCTAACCACCCTGAATGAGTCCGCAGGCAAAGTCAGACCAATAGTACTTTAACATTGTACCCAAGCACGGCCTCAAACTCAATGTTATTCAGTATTTTGTACTATTTCCAAATTATATGAAGGAATTTGGCGCAAGGGGTGAGAATATGTATAAAAACAATAAAGACCGGCAAAATTGCCGGTCTGGTTTTTATGTGAAGAATCATTCAAGAATAGTTCATTGGCATCAGTTTAATATTTTACATCTTCACTGTAGTTCTTCCTGAAGTTTTTTACATCTTTTAAAAACTTAGTGAACCTGCTTGTTTTCAGCTCAATCAGCGGCTGAGTCAAGGAGGTGAATGCCCTGCTTGACAGTAATACCGTCAGGATAAATGAAGCGGCAATCAGCAAGAGGATCGACTGGACGGGAGGCAGGATGTCCGGATAGGGACTTTCCCGGAAAGACTTTATGAAAAACCCATGTATCAGATAGACATAAAGGGTGCTGGCTCCCCACTTAGTGAAGAAGTGCCTGCTCTTTGGAACAAAAGAGAGAAAGCTGAAAGACATGGCTATATTCAGCAGGTAGACACCGCTTCTCTCAAACGCGCTAAGGAAGTCTTTTCCACCAAGTTGTTCATATGACTTTGAATGAAGCAGCCATTTATCAGAAAATTCCGGGACAAAAAACATGAAAGCAAATACGGCTGCCGGAATGACAGTTGCTGCAATACGTGCTTTATTCGTCCTGAGCTGGGTAAAATGTTCTTTTTTCATATAAAATCCAAGAAGGAACATTGGGAAAAATACAAACGTCCTTGAAAGGCTCAGGTAATTAGAAATATTATCGATAAACCCAATGGCAATTCCTACTGCAAAAGCAATGGCCAGCGCTTTGTTTCTGGGCAGCTTCCATTTGCGGACAAATAAATAAAGCAGTATATTCCAGCAGAATAAACTCAACAAAAACCATAGAGACCACTGGGGATTGTAGATATCAATCATCAAGCTGCTTTTGTTATATAAAAAATAGTAATAGACAGAATAGATGACTTGAAATAAGAGGTACGGCAATATCAATTTTTTAAATAACTTGGGAATATACCCTTTTTTATAAAATCCTTTGGCAAAGAAACCTGAAACAATGATGAAGGCAGGCATATGGAAAGTGTACAGCGTCTTATATAATGCCAAAACATAAGGGTCGTTTTCAATGAAAGATCTGATGAAGTGGCCAAATACCACAAGGAAGATTAAAATGACCTTGGCATTATCAAAGTAATAGTTTCTTGTTTGTTTCATGATGTTCACCAACTTTGAATGAATTTTTTTAGTCTTTTCAAAAGACTTTTTGTTTTGTTTGAAGGCTGTTTCCTTAAACACTGAAAGCGGCTGTTTTAAAGAGTCCGCAAACTATAAGGTATCAAAAATATATCTTGAAAGTACCCATTCAATCGATTCTTAAACTATTAATAACGGAAACGATATAATCCGAAATTAACCTGTAAACGATCTGCAACAGAAGAAAGATAACATAGGGTAAAAGGCTAATGATGCATGGTAATAGGAGGAAAGTGTAATGACCAATAAACAAACGTACAAGACTGATGAACTTAGTTCACTGGATAATATAGGTTTCAGGGAGATTTTAGCGGCTTCTCCCAATCCTATCCTGATAGTGGGTAAAGACCTGTCCATTATTGAAGCCAACTCATCTGCACTGGATTTACTTGAAATAGAAGAGAAATCTTTGCTGCATCAGCCTTTTATGAATTTTTTTCAGGCAGTGCCTTCTCCTATTCTTTCTCAATATGAAAATGCAGTGATAGAGGGCGGGGAAATAGAGGATGAAACGCTGATGACCACAGCAGCCGGGGCTATTAAGCATATCGATTTGAAGATCACAAGATTGAATGAGAGTGATTTTGCCTTCTTTTTTCTAAGAGACATTACGAATGAACGGGAGAAACAAAGGAACGATCATATGAATCTGCATATGCTGAACAATATTTTTCAGCAGGCAGCTGAAGGAATCCTCCTTTTTGATAAGGAAGGGAATATCAAAGAGGTGAACCAGGCATTCTGCAAGCAGGTGAACCTCCAAAAGAGAGAGGTCCTGAATCGGAAAGTAATATCCTTCATCCCTGAAAATTTTCATTATAAGGTTATGAAAGTCAAAGAACTTCTGGATTCAGGAAGGCAGGCCAGGGGAGAAATGCCGATCACCCATTCTGAAGGTGTGTCCGTCGTTGAGTTTACAACAACTCCTTATGTAAACCATGAGCTTCATATGACAATCCTCCGTGATATCACCGAAAAGAGGCAGATGGAAATCCAATTAAAACGAAGTGAAGAATTATTTAAAGACCTGTTTGAAGAAGCAATCGATGCAATCGTTTTATGGGACCATGATGGAAGGGTCCTCCGGGCCAACCGGTCTGCTTTAAAAATCTTTGAATGCTCACTTTCCGAGATATTGACGAAGAAGATTGAAGACTTCGTTTATCCGCTGGAAATGACGAAGTTTGAATCGATTACCCAGGAACTTAAAGTCAAGGGCGCTGTCAGGGATGAGGTGCTGTTCCTCATGCCCAATAATCAATTGAAGCATTTAGAGTTTACCTCCAAGCTGCATTCCGTTGACGGCTATAATATGACCATCTTCCGGAATGTCAGTGAACGGCATCAAATGGAGAAAAGCCTAAGGGAAAGTGAAGAGAGGTTTCGCAAGATTTTTGAAGGTACTTTGGATGGGATGATCCTTACCAATCATTCTGGACAAGTGGTCGATGCCAACCCGGTAGCACTCAATATACTGACGACAGATAAAGATAAGCTGATTGGCAGTGATATCAAGGATGTTTTTATGATCAAAGAGAACGAAGATCAGGAATACCTGGACTATCAATTAAAGTTGAAAGAAGAAGGGCAGGCAAGCTTTTTAAGGTTGATAAAGTTGGAAGATGATCGATATCAGCATCTGGAGATGTCTTCAAAATACAATCTCTTATCCAACCTGAATTTAACCGTTATCAGGGATATAACAGAAGAAGTGGAGTTGCAGGATCAACTGAGGAAATCCGATACATTATCGGTTGTTGGAGAACTGGCGGCAGGAATAGCACATGAAATCAGGAATCCTATGACGGCATTGAAAGGATTCATTCAACTTCTTGAAAGCAGTATGGACACTGACCATGAAATGTATTTTCATGTAATCAAGTCAGAGCTTCAAAGGATCGAATCCATTATTACAGAGTTTTTGGTCCTTGCCAAACCTCAAGCTATACAATATCAAGAAACCAACTTAGTAAAGATTATGAAAGATACCTTGGAACTTCTGAATGCTCAAGCAGTCATGCATAATGTACAATTTAAGGAGAGGTATCAAAATGGCATACCTGCAGTTTTTGCTGAGCCTAACCAGTTGAAACAGGTCTTTATCAATATCGTGAAGAATGCCATTGAAGTAATGCCGAAGGGCGGTAAGCTTACCATTGGTATCTCGAAAAGCAATGAAGAAAGAGTTCGCATTTCTATTTCTGATGAGGGGATCGGCATACCGAAAGAAAAAATAAAAAAACTGGGGGAGCCCTTTTATACCACGAAAGAAAGAGGAACTGGCCTTGGGTTAATGGTTACATTTAAAATTGTTGAAGAGCATGGAGGCACTGTAGAGGTGGAGAGTGAGTTAGGGAAAGGGACCACCTTCCATATTGATCTACCTAGTGTGAAAGGATGATAACATTGAATAAGGAAAGTATGGTGATTTCCAGTCCAATTGGTAATTTAAAGATCACCGCAGAAGAAGGCTGCCTTACAAAGCTGGAATTCGTAACGGATGCGGAAGCAGATAGTGAGAATGGCCTCCTGAGAGAGGCAGCAGCTCAGTTGAAGGCATACTTCAAGGGTGAAAGACAAGTGTTCGATCTGCCATTGAAAATGGAGGGTACCCACTTTCAGGAATCGGTGTGGAATGCACTGAAAGATATCCCTTATGGCAGCACATGCAGTTATAAGGATATTGCTGAAAAGATTGATAAGCCAAAAGCCGTCAGAGCAATCGGTCAAGCAAACAAAGCCAATTCCCTTCCAATCCTCATACCTTGCCACAGGGTGGTAGGGAAAAACAATTCCCTGACAGGGTATGCAGGCAGCCAGGTAGATAAAAAAGAAATCCTTCTGAGGGTTGAGAAGGCCATTAAGTAGATTTAAATAGATTGAAAGTGTAAAGTCTCAAGAGTCCTTGAGGCTTTTTTGTTTAAAAACACTAATGGTTAAGTTTTAAAATCAATTGACAAAAATAACTGATTAGATAATAATTAAATTAGATAAATATCTAATTAGAAAGAAGTGATTTTTGTGCAGCTGGATAAGCTGGTGTCTTTTTACAAGACGATAGGAGATCCAACACGACTAAAAATTATCATGCTGTTGAAGGAAGGGCCGCTCCATGGACTTGCAATTGCCGGAAAATTAGGGCTTACTGCACCGACTATCTCGCATCATTTGACAAAACTAAGGGATATCAACCTGGTGTATTCACGCAGGGAGAAGAATTCTTTGTATTATCATCTAAATAAAAAAGTCATACAGCATCATGGGGATGTGCTGTTAAATATGGCAGAAGAAAGCAAGGGGGACAGAGATGGGATGGAAAAGACTCAGAAAGAAAAACAAAAGGTTTTGAACAACTTTTTCACAAACGATGGGAAGTTGATTCAGATTCCTTCTCAACGAAAAAAGAAGTTGTTCGTATTCGAGCATTTAATAGAAGGGTTAAAACCCGGAGTGAAATACGCAGAGAGCGAAATAAATGAATACATTAAAAAATTCCATGACGATTATGCCACTATAAGAAGGGAATTCATTATTAACCATTATATGTACAGAGAAAATGGAATCTATGAAATGAATCCAAAAGAGATGTGGGCAACAATCGATTGATTAATCCTTAAAGATCCTCAGACTGTGAAAAATGGACTGGGGATTTTGTCGTATTCCGTCAAACGCCGGAGATATCAGGTGAACTTTTTGGGATATTTTGTCTTGTTTTAGCGATTCTATTTACTTTTAATCCTTATGTTGCGATACTTCTAAGGTATCTACTATTTTTTATGACTGAATTTAAAAATTAAATTTCCTGTTAATAGTTTCGTCGAAAAAGACATGAGATGGAAAGAATCGAATCAAAAACAGGGCAAAAAATAAAAACACTGAATTTCCATTAACAGACAGAAAGGTGAGAGTTTCAATGTTGTCCCCATTTGATAAAGTCTATCAAAAAGTCATCCTTTATAGAATTGCTAAGAAGCAAAAAGAAATGCTGGAGATTGGCGCAGAATATGGTTTGAATGACATCAGGACTGTCGAGAGCAGCCAGGAACTGGATAAATTGATTGCCAAATATCAGGAAATAAATTATATAAAAAGTGCGCAGCAGCACTAAGAAAGTAAGTTCTCCGCTATGAAAAAACGGGGGACTTTTTTTATCGGGATTTAACCAAGAGAGATCTTCAGGGAAATTTGATACAATATAATTATATGAGAAGCCTGGAGGTAAATAATGTCGCAAATCACTTTAACCATATTGGAAACTAGTGATGTCCATGGATGCATCTTTCCTATAAATTACGGTACTAACGAATTGCAGCCTCTGGGGTTGTCCAAGGCAGCAGCAATCATAAAAAAAATACAACAAGAGAATGAATATATCATTACACTGGATAATGGTGATATCATCCAGGGCACTCCACTCACCTATCACTATGTTAAATATTTGGCAGAAGAATCAAATCCTATGATTAAAGTGATGAATTATCTTCAGTATGACGCGGCGACTATTGGAAACCATGAGTTTAATTATGGACTGCCGGTGATCCAGGGTGCTGTCAATCAGTCAGGCTTTCCCTGGCTTTCAGCAAATATTCTGGATAAGTCGACGGGCAGACCTTATTTTGGAAAACCATACTTAATTAAAGAATTTCCCAATGGCCTAAAGGCTGCGATACTTGGCGTAACAACGCATTATATACCAAATTGGGAAAATCCCGAGCATATTAAAGGCCTTGAATTCCAAGATGCTTTTGATGCGGCAAGAAATTGGGTAAGCTCTATCAGGAAATATGAAAAACCCGATATACTAATTGTCACCTATCATGGAGGTTTTGAGCGTAACCTTGAAACAGGGGAATCGACAGAACCGCACACAGGGGAAAATCAAGGTTATAGAATATGTGCTGAGATTGAGGGGATCGATGTGCTCCTGACAGGTCATCAGCACCGCCAGCTCACAGGTACACTCAATGGTGTGCTGATCCTTCAGCCAGGATTTAATGGCCAATTTATAGGGAAAGCGGATATAACACTTGAAAAGAGCAATGGTAAATGGGAGATTGTTAGGAAGGATTCTGAATTACTGCCTGTAGGTTCCGAGGAAGAGGATGAACATGTCCTGCAGCTGGCAAATACGTATGAAACCAGAACTCAGGAATGGCTTGATCAGCCAATAGGTTTCATTGAGGGTGACATGACAATCACTGATCCATTGGAAGCAAGAATGGAAGAACATCCATTGGTGGAATTCATCAACAAAGTTCAAATGGATGCCCTTGGAGTGAAGATATCCTGCACAGCGCTATTCAATAATGCTGCCAAAGGTCTTCCGCATATAGTGACGATGAGAGATATAGTCTCAAATTATGTTTATCCCAATACGTTGAACGTCATTGAAATCAGCGGAAAAGATATGAAGGAAGCCCTGGAGCGCTCTGCCTCCTATTTTCAGTTAAATGATGAGGGAGAAATTGCGGTCAATCCCGCTTTTTCAAAGCCCAAACCTCAGCATTACAATTACGATATGTGGGAAGGGATTGAATACTGCATTAATATCAGCAATGATATCGGAAGCAGAATTGAGAATTTAATGTTTGAAGGCATGCCGGTCGATATGGATGAAACCTATGAAGTGGTGTTGAATAACTACCGTGCGGGCGGCGGGGGTGAGTATCCAATGTTCAAGAATCGTCCGATTACACGATCCAGTCAGATTGACATGACAGAATTGCTGGCCAATTATTTTTTAAAGCATAAAACTGTCAAAGCCACTGTAAACCATAATTGGAAAGTAGTAAAATAGGGACAATTATACTAAAAGGAAATGATAGATATGGAAGAAAGAAAAGATATTGAACAATCTTTGAAGCTTTTTATTGTGCTTTCTCGTGCATATAAGGCGATCAATGAAGATGTACAGGTCTTTATTCAAAATAATGGACTGAATATGACAGAATTTGCTGTCCTTGAACTGCTTTACCATAAAGGCGATCAGCCCCTTCAGCAAATAGGCGGAAAAATCCTTCTCGCAAGCGGCAGTATAACCTATGTCGTTGACAAGCTGGAGAAGAAGGGTTTGATCAGACGGGTGGCATGCCCGAATGACCGCCGGGTGACATATGCACAAATAACGGAAGAGGGGAAGGATTTCATCGGAGATTTGTTCCCTCGCCATGAAAAGCAAATTCATCAGCTGATGTCTGTTCTGAGCAGTGAAGAAAAAGAAACGGCTATCGATTTATTGAAAAGGGTGGGTTTATCTATTAAGGATTTGTCTTATTGATGATTCTTAAGCCCGTTCAAGTTAAAAAGCCTTACTCCCAAACAAAGGGAGTAAGGCTTTTCGTATTACTTAATCACAATTTCCTCATCTTCAATAACAGCGGTCATTTCCTTCTTTTCAGGATGATCAAGTATGAAGTCGGCAATGGAGTCTTCAAGTTTTTCCTGAATGATCCGGCGCAATGGACGTGCACCAAAGTCAGGGTGGTATCCATCGGCCACTAGTTTGTCTTTGACTTCTTCAGTTACAGTAAGGGTGATTTCCTGTTCCACAAGCATGCTGTATAAATCGTTCAACAGGATATCGATAATCTTCTTAAGATCATCAGTGTTCAAGGAATTGAACTCCACAATATTGTCAAATCGATTTAAGAATTCTGGTTTGAAATAGTCTTTCAAATTATCCAATATGGAAGTTTCTTTCATCGTATGGCTTGTAAAGCCGACATGTTTTTCTTTAAAACCGACCCCGGCATTGCTCGTCATGATGATTACAGAGTCTTTAAAGCTTACTGTTCTGCCCTGGCTGTCAGTCAAACGGCCGTCTTCAAGGATTTGAAGGAACATATGCTGTACATCCGGATGTGCTTTTTCAATCTCATCCAGCAGGATGATGCTGTATGGATTCCTGCGGACCTTTTCTGAAAGCTGGCCGGCTTCTTCATGTCCAACATAGCCGGGAGGTGAGCCAATCAGTTTGGAGATGCTGTGTTTCTCCATATATTCACTCATATCCAGTCTGACCATTGCGTCAGATGTACCGAATAATTCCTGAGCCAGTGTTTTGGTAAGCTCCGTTTTCCCAACTCCTGTTGGACCAATGAACAGGAACGAACCAATCGGACGGTTTTTGTTCTTGAGTCCCGCTCTGCTTCGTCTAATTGCTTTGGCAACGGTTTTAACAGCGTCCTCCTGTCCAATAACTTGATTGTTCAATTTAGATTGAAGTTCTTTCATTTTTTTCTGTTCATCTTCTTGCAGCTTTCCAACTGGAATTCCGGTTTTCTTTTCAATCAATTCCTGGATAAGTTCAGGCTTTACAACCGGAAGTTCTTTCTCATTGGGGCTGTCTAATGCTTGTTCCAACTTGACCTCTTCATCTCTAAGTTTGGCTGCAAGCTCGTAGTTTTCTTCAGAAAGCGCAGCTTCTTTTTCTGAGGCAATCTGAGAAAGTCTGCTGCGGACTCCATTCTTATCTTGATGTCCGTTTTTCAGATTTTCATGCGAGCCGGCTTCGTCAAGAAGGTCAATGGCCTTGTCCGGCAGGAAACGGTCCTGGATATATCGTTTTGAAAGGGTGACACAGCTCTCAATAGCTTCATCACTGTATCTAACTTCATGATAGTCTTCATATTTCTTTTGAAGGCCTTTCAAGATTTCGATAGCTGCCTTCTCTGAAGGTTCTTTGACTTGAATAGGCTGAAAGCGTCTTTCCAAGGCTGCGTCCTTTTCAATTTGTCTGTATTCCTTCAATGTCGTCGCTCCAATTAGCTGCAGTTCACCTCTTGCCAATGCGGGTTTAAGGATATTTCCTGCATCCATGCTGCCTTCTGCAGAGCCTGCACCGACAATCAAGTGTATTTCATCAATAAACAACAGGATATTTTTTCGGCTTTGAAGTTCGTCTATTAAAGCTTTGATTCTCTCTTCAAATTGTCCGCGGATGCCTGTGTTTGCTACTAATGAAGCTACATCCAGAAGGTAGACCTCTTTATTAAGCAATTTTGATGGGACCTCACCGTTTGCAATTTTGATGGCCAACCCTTCTGCGATGGCTGTTTTTCCGACTCCGGGTTCCCCAATCAATACAGGATTGTTTTTATTTCTTCGGTTTAAAACCTCTATCATTCTGTTTAATTCATCATCACGACCAATGACCGGGTCAATAACCTCAGCTTTGGCAAGGTGTGTTAAGTTCCTGCCATATTGCTCAAGGAAAGACTTTTCTTTGGTGCCTTCCTGAGCTTGTGCTTTATGGCTGGCCGGTTGGTTTTCTCCAAAACTATGTCCACCAAACAGATTCTGGAATGGATCATGGTTGGAAGAATTGATCATTTGCTTTTCATTTGTATAGCATTCATGACAGAGAAATAATGATTTCTTGTGGCCGTTAACATTAAAGTGCAAGTTCACTTTAGCTGAGTTCTCCTGGCATTTTTGACAGAGCATATTTTATTCCTCCTATATGATAATAAGTATTTGACTTTGATTAACTTTGACTATATCTATATAAAAAAAGAATGTACAGTTTTTTGTTTGACCATTTCTGATCTTATGTTAATTATACTTTGACTAAATTTGACTATCAAGTGTTTTGTTTCAGGGAATTAATTCCTTTTTAAAAAGGAATTTATTGAGATCCCCGATCCACTCCAATACAGCCCAGGCTTTTTTTATTCTTAAATGTGATGCTTGTACATAAGGTTTAATAGCGGACATTTTATCAGGATAATCAGGCTCGTTCAAATGAAATGATCGAAAAAAAGAAACAACTAAACAAGCATATGTAATGAGGTGAATAGATGAGAAGGTGGAGCGGTGTATTTCAGTTAGCCGCAGTATATGTCGGAACAATCATAGGAGCAGGTTTTGCCACTGGAAGAGAAATAGTTGAATTCTTCACCCGTTTTGGATTTATCGGTTTAATCGGTATCCTCATCAGCGGATATTTGTTTATTTACCTTGGTGCTAAAATTATGGTAAAAGCACATGAGATTCAGGCAAAATCCTATGAGGAATTCAATGAGTATTTGTTTGGAAAATGGTTTTCGAAATTTATGAACATCCTTATGATGCTGATGCTTCTCGGGGTAACGGCAGTCATGTTATCAGGGGCGGGAGCAGTATTTGAAGAACAGCTCAATATGAGTAAGCAGACAGGTGTCCTGCTATCCATCTTTCTGGGATTCATCGTGATGATCGTGGGGATGAAAGGGTTGTTTGCTGTTAATACACTCGTTGTGCCAACAATGATTGTGTTTAATATATCCATCATGTTGGCAAATATCTTTGAACCTGATTTCCTTGAAGCTGTGATGAGGATTCCCCATGCAGAAGACGGATGGAAAGCTGTTGTTAGTCCTTTTTCGTATGCTGCTTTTAATCTGGCAATGGCTCAAGCTGTGCTGGTGCCGGTGGCGGCGGAAATCAAAGATATCAAAACAGTAAAGTATGGAGGAATGCTTGGTGGAGTTCTGCTCACGATCATTCTGATTTCAAGCCACTTCACCTTGGTGATGATCCCTAATGTGACCATATACGAAATCCCAATGGCTATTGTAATGAAAAGTATGGCCGGCAGCTTGTATGGAATATATATTTTCATTATTTTCGGTGAAATATTCACTTCCATCATTGGAGGGGTGTTCGGTCTCGAAAAGCAGATGGCTAATTATTGGAATGGAAAGAGAATATTCATCACCCTCGGCATCTTTATTATTGTTTACCTCCTCAGCTTTTTTGAATATAGTCAGCTGCTTTCCTATTTGTATCCGCTTTTCGGTTATTTAAGCTTGTTGTTCATCATTTTATTATGGATGAAACCCTGGGATACAAAACGATAGCGGAGAAGGAATGAAATTTGTGAAAACAGCCATTATAAAAAAGACTGTAAAGGAGGAAGCAAACAATGACAAAATCAAAACATGAAAAAGAAAGACAATGGAACGTAAGAAAGCAGGACCAGCACCCTCATGGTAAAGTGGAATCTTTTAAAGAGCTGGAAGGGGAAAGTATCTCCAAAGGCAAACAGTGATAAGATCTAGGTGAAGTTCAGTATTTCTTCTATAGACGTAAAAAGCCTGGTAATCCAAAGGGGATATACCAGGCTTATTTTAGTTATGCTTCAATGATCGTATAATTTTTATGATTGACTACGGTTTTTTCTTCAAGCTCAAGGTCACGATAATTTTCCATGAAAGTCAGGTCGACAATAACGGAATTCTCATTTACTTTTTCAACGATCCCTTTTAAGCCATCTTTGAATTCTATTAAATTACCTACTTCTGCTTTTTTCACAAAAATCTCTCCTTTGTCAAAAGTTTCAGAAACAATTAATTACAGTTTGCCTTAAATTAACTAAAAGGTAAAGAATTTTGTAATAATATTATTCTAAGAATCTGATAATTATTATAAAAAGTTGGAATTCTTTGATTTCTGCTTATTCCTCTAAGGTTTGCAATGATGTTTTCAATTCAATGCTTCTTCGGTGTTAAAATGGTTTTGAGTGAAAAAACTATTGCAGACAAATGGTAAAATGGATATGGCAGGTTGAAAGGGGGAAAACAGAATGGATGAACAAGAAGTTTTAGCAATTCTTGATGAATTAAGAAATAAAGGAATTGAGGAATTCAGAGTGCAAAAAGAGGATTTTCTGCAATTCAGGAAATATTTGATTGCTCAGGAGGACTTTAAGCACTTTCGCGGAATTGCCCAACAGGGCGGAGATATCATTTATACCTATATGGATGAGCCGAGAAGCTGAAGTCTGCTGATTTACAGCAGACTTTTTTATTGGTGAGAAAATAATATCCAGATCGTCGTTTTAGGCCTTCGGGGGGGACCAAGTAAGTGCACGGCTCAGTGTATGAATGGTGTAACGTGGTTAAAGATGAGAGGACTATCAGGAGGATACATAAAGAACACTATGAGTTAAAAGGTTTTGCTAAGCCTGCTTTCTATTTTTATAATTTATATTCAATAAAAGTCGTCTAACCAGGCGGCTTTTTAGTTATTTAAGAATTAAGAAAGTTTGATTCTATACTGTCGTTAAAAGAGGAGGAGGAAAAAATGATGTCCTCAAAGAGGGTCTATGACATCATCAAAAGAGGAGCGGGTGGAGAATGATGTCCCCAGAGAAGGTCTATGACGTCATCAAAAGAAGAGCTGGTGGAAAATGATGTCCCCAAAGAGGGTCTATGCCGTCATCAAAAGAGAAGGGGGAGGAAAATGATGTCCCCAAAGAGGGTCTATGCCGTCATCAAAAGAGGAGCCGGTGGAGAATGATGTCCCCAGAGAAGGTCTATGACGTCATCAAAAGAAGAGCTGGTGGAAAATGATGTCCCCAAAGAGGGTCTATGCCGTCATCAAAAGAGGAGCGGGAGGAAAATGATGTCCTCAAAGAGAGTCTATGCCGTCATCAAAAGAGGAGGGGGAAAAAATGATGTCCTCAAAGAGGCTCTATGACGTCATCAAAAGAGGAGCGGGTGGAGAATGATGTCCCCAGAGAAGGTCTATGACGTCATCAAAAGAAGAGCTGGTGGAAAATGATGTCCCCAAAGAGGGTCTATGCCGTCATCAAAAGAGGAGCGGGAGGAAAATGATGTCCCCAAAGAGGGTCTATGCCGTCATCAAAAGAGGAGCGGGAGAAAAATGATGTCCCCAAAGAGGGTCTATGCCGTCATCAAAAGAGGAGCCGGAGGAAAATGATGTCCTCAAAGAGAGTCTATGCCGTCATCAAAAGAGGAGGGGGAAAAAATGATGTCCTCAAAGAGGCTCTATGACGTCATCAAAAGAGGAGCGGGGAGGAAAATAATGACCCAAAGAGGATCTATTCTGGTAAACGTCCGGCGCTTTCCAGGATGTCCATTTAAGGTTTGCAGAACAGAATTAATGGAAAAATGTAAGAAAAAGGAGGACATAAGATGGATAACAATAAAGTAGCGATTGTGACAGGCGGTGCCAATGGTATTGGAAAAGCCATTGTCAAGCAGTTCTGTAAACAAAACTTTACCGTCATCCTTGTAGATAAAAAGGAAGAAGACGGGCAGCAGCTATCACAGGAATTGAAGGAAGACGGAAATTCGGTTATCTTCAGAAAGTGTGATGTGGGAAATTATGATGAAGTGAAGAATCTATTCACTGACATTAAAGATATGTTTAACAGGGTTGATGTTTTGATTAATAATGCGGGCATATCAAAGTTTAAGAACTTCTGGGATATGGATGAAAGAGACTGGAATGAAATCATATCAACTAATTTAAGCAGTGTATTTTACTTTTCCAAAGAAGCGGCACCTCTCATGAAAGATTTAGGTGGATGCATCATCAATATGGCTTCTACAAGGGCATCTATGTCAGAAGCGAATACAGAGGCTTATTCAGCGAGCAAAGGGGGCATCTTTTCGTTGACACATGCGATGGCCATCACACTCAGTGAATATAATATCCGGGTCAACAGCATAAGCCCGGGATGGATTGAAACAGGTGATTATGATGATTTAAGGGATGTGGACCATTTGCAGCATCCATCCAACCGTGTCGGCAAGCCTGAAGATGTGGCCCGGGCATGTCTCTTCCTATGTCATGAAGAAAACAATTTCATCAATGGTGAAAACCTGGTCATTGATGGGGGAATGACCAGAAAAATGATTTATGAACACTAGGGGTTTCACTCCTTTTTTAACAGCAGGATATTGAAAATCCCCACTACCAAAACAAAAATGATACTGATGAAAATGCTCCAGAACATAACGATCCCTCCGGTGGTGTTTAAGACTATCATAGGGAAGCAATATGTAATATGTTCTGTAGTAATCTAAATATTTTGTAAATAATTCAGCACCGTAAAAAGAAGCAGGCAAATTCCCTGCTTCTTTTTTTATGACTTTTCCGGTGGCTTGGATTATTCAGCAGGGAAAATTCGGAAAATTTTAAAAACAGATATGTTTTTCTGATATAATGTAAACATAGAAAGAATGGGGGAGATTACATGCTTGTTGAAAAACTAAAAAAAGAAATTGGAAAAGTTATGGTTGGAATGGATAAAGAAATAGAATTGCTGACAATCGCTTTGCTGCAGGGAGGACATATATTATTCGAGAGTGTACCCGGAACAGGGAAAACGATGCTTGCTAAAACATTTGCCGGCTGTATCCAATCCAGTTTCTCCAGGATCCAGTTCACTCCGGACGTCCTTCCGAGTGATGTAACCGGAATTCAGTACTTTAACCCTAAGGATAAAGAATTTGAATTGCGTCCCGGCCCCGTAGTAACCAATGTCCTTCTTGCCGATGAAATCAATCGGGCTACACCAAGGACGCAATCGAGCCTTCTCGAAGTCATGGAGGAGAAGCAGGTAACCATTGAAGGGAAGACCCTGAAACTTGAGGAGCCTTTCATTGTGCTTGCAACTCAGAATCCGGTAGAATCCCAGCAAGGTACTTTCCCGCTGCCTGCAGCCCAGCTGGACAGATTCCTGATGAAGGTTCCCATCTCATATCCGGAGTTTGAGAGCGAAAGAGAAATGCTGAGACGGTTCAAAGATAAGCAGCCCCTTGATGTTATTGAACCAGTTATTTCTCCTGAGGAACTGAGAGAGTGTACCAAAGAGGTAAAAGGAATTCATGTCTCTGAAGATATAGAATCATACATATTACAGATAGCAAGAAATACAAGGGACCATGAGCTGATCGAGCTCGGAGTGAGCCCGCGTGCAAGTCTGGCTTTATTGCGTGCTTCACAGGCAATGGCCTATATAAATGAGAGAGATTATGTTACCCCTGAGGATATAAAGAAAGTAGCTGCGTACGTACTCAGCCATCGAATTTCACTTACCCCTGAGGCTTCTTTGACCAAAACAAACGAACGCGTTATGGAAGAGTTGATTGAAGAAGTTTTAGTGCCGGTCGAATCGAGGGTTTAACTGTGGAGTGGAAGAGAGAAACATCTGATTCGCAATTTATATCCGCGTGCATCTTCCTTTGTTTATTTTTGTCTCTCTTGGGGTTGCTGGTTCAAAGTGTACTGATGTTGTCTGCCTTCCTGCTTTCATTTGCTCTGTTTTACAGTTCGCAATTTTATATTAGTAATGCGGGAAGGAAGCTCATATTCAAAAACGAAAGAAACAGGGAGAAATTTAATAAAGGCGATCTGGGTGAATGGGCCTTTAAATTTGAGAATACCGGAATGCCGTTTTTAAATGGATCCCTCATTCTCCGCTTCACTGACGTGATTGTCCCAGTTGGAATAGACTTTGATGAATTTCCGGGTGGATTGATAGAACTGAAGATTCCTTTCTCCCTTAGTAAAAATGAAATGATTGAAGTCAAATTCCCGGTTGAAGCACGAAGAAGAGGGTTGGCCAGAATAGAGAAGCTCACTGTAGATATCCCGAATCTGTTTGGAAGCGGCGGGACACACATGGAATATGAGAAACCGGTAAAAACGGAAATTCTTGTTTTTCCTCAGAGTAAGCCTGTGGAGGGGTTTACCTCGGCCCATACAAAAACTCAAGGTACCTTTACGGTGCATAACTCATTATTCAATGACCCTTTCCAACCTGTGGGTACCAGAGATTACGCACCAGGTGACAGCTTTGCCAACATTAACTGGAAGGCAACCGCCAGGATGCAGTCGCTGCAGACAAAAGTCAACTCACCCGCAACAAGCAGAAACTGGCTGATTACGTTGAACATTTCTGCACATTACTCTATTACGAGTGACTTGGAGGATCTGATTGAAAGGACAGCTTATATCATAGAGGCGGCTGCAAAGAACGATATTCCCTACTCCCTTGCCATCAATGTCCGCAGTTTGAACAGGACACCGTTTTATTACCTGCCTATCGGAGAAGGAAAGAAACAACGGCAAAGAGCGCTTGAAATGCTTTCGGTCATTTCAGGGGATGACGTAACGTTTCCATTCAGCCTGATGTATCAATACCTGATCATGCATCATCAAATCCCTCCTGTACTTATATCCATAGGAAACCAGGATAAAGAAAGTGAAAGACTTTTATCTGTGATAAGTCAAAGGGATGTTTCCGTTTTCCAGTTGGAAAATCTTAACGAACAAGGAGTTTTGCAGGCATGGAATCAGCAAAGCAGGAAATTCGCATAAAAAGAAAGAATGCCTACCTATTTAGAGTATCAGTTAAGTTAATTGCAGATGCGCTGATTCTATTAGCCATTCTGACCTTTTTTACAAATGAAGCTTTCTTTATGTCTGGAGGTTTGCCTTTTGTTCTGTTATCCATACTGATAACTCTGCCATTATTGTTTGCTGGGATGGAGTCCAGCACGAAATTTAATATGATTTTTGCCGGGATTGGCATAACTCTTTTCCTGACCGGACAGTTCTTCCTGAGGATTCCATGGTGGTTATCCGTTTTGATTCTTTTTCTCCTTCATTGGAGGGTTTCTGCCCATCTGGAAGAAGAAAGGGACTCCCGTTTTGAGATAAGCGGCGGGTATATGCTCACGCTCATGATTGTATCACTCGTTTCTTATGCCTTCCAAAATATATATGAAAAGCAGCCAGCTGAGATCATAATATTTATTTTTATCAGCGGCATGCTTCTCTTTACCGGAGGCACTTATATTGTCAGGTATGCCGAAAGTGCAGAGCATTCAAAGAAATCAACCAGGGTGAAGTCAGCTAAACTGCCACTCCTTTTTCTGGTGATATTAGCAAGTCTGTCAACTTTAACAGCTATATTTAATGAAACGGTCAGCAGCTTGTTGAATAATGTATTCGGAGGGCTGTTTTGGCTCCTGTCTTTCCTGATTGATCCTATTTGGAATTTGATCAACTGGATTTTGGAGCTCTTGCCAAAAGGTGTTTCAGAGGGATTGGAATCTTTAAGAAGACCTGAAGGCGATATGCCCTACGAAGTTACTCAAGAAGACCTGGAGAATGGGGGAGAGCTCTCATTTGCCTGGTGGAATGAAGCATTGATCGGAATTCTGCTGCTTGTCATTGTCTTATATATGTGGAAAAAGTATAGAAACAAAGGTTGGAGTGAGGAAGAGGATTCAAAGAGATATGCAGGCTACTCCTCATATAAGGAAACAG
This sequence comes from Bacillus salacetis, assembly GCF_049177075.1. Classification (GTDB taxonomy): domain Bacteria; phylum Bacillota; class Bacilli; order Bacillales; family Bacillaceae_B; genus Rossellomorea; species Rossellomorea salacetis_A. The sequence goes on from NZ_CP185377.1 coordinate 1,336,118, forward strand.
TTTTGCCAAGCACAGAGAAGCAAAAAGCTAAAATAAATTATTCCAGCGCAAACAGTGAAATAAGAAAAGCCATTCTTTCCTTAGAAAAACAAGCAGAAGGAAAAGGGATGTCCAGATTGAACGGAGAAACACTTCAAGAATGGTTCACCAGACTCGGTTTTCTGGAAGAGCAGGAGTTTTATCACATCTATGAAAGTGTCAGATATGGAAATAAAGAGGTTGATGCCGATAAAGCTGCCTGGTTTGAAGAGGTGGCATATCGTGTGACAGCCAAAATAATTCATCAAGAATATGAAGAAGATGAGAAAAGAGCATAAGTGCTCTTTTTTTTGGGTAAATTTTCAACTGAATGGTTTTGAGAGGTGATACAATGTTCAGATTAGAAAATATATCCTACTATGAGATACTCGATTCCGTAACCATGGAGCTGAAGAAGAATGTGGTTTCATGCATAACCGGTCCAAGCGGTGCCGGGAAATCAACAATCCTAAAATTCCTTAACAAGATGCTTATTCCTACTGAAGGTGAAATTTTTTACCAGGATCAGCCATTGCAGTCCATAGATTCAATAGAGCTGAGAAGGCAGGCAGTCATGCTGCAGCAGGCTCCAGTCATTTTTGATGGAAGCATTGAAGAAAATTTGCAGATCGGTCTTAAGTTTGCTGGTGAAGGGCCGGCTCAACGTAACGTTTTGAAAGATGCTCTGGATTTGGTACTGTTGGAAAAGTCGTTGAATGAGGAGGCTGATAAACTATCCGGCGGGGAAAAACAGCGGCTTGCCTTAGCAAGAATATTTATTATGAAGCCCAAAGTATATCTTCTTGATGAACCTACCTCCGCATTGGATCCGGAAACTGAGATACAAGTAATGAAAAGGTTCTTGAAAGCAGTGAAGGAGCAAAATGGTACAGTTATCATGGTCACCCATTCCAAAACGATTTCAGAGAAACTTGGTGAAGAGAATTTTTACATAGAGCAGAAGGGCAAAGGCAGGTGAGAAGATGAACGGTGGAATTATTGATATTGAACTGGCCAGGCTGATCGCAGCATACCTTTTTGTGCTTGTTCTTCTCTTTATCGTTAAAATTAGAAAGATTTCAAGGGAAAAGCAGATTACTATAGCTGCTTTTAGAATGACGATTCAATTAATTATTGCAGGTTACATACTTACCCATATATTTGAAAATCCCCACCCCTTGCTGACCCTGTTAATCATCTTAATCATGGAGGTATTTGCCATCCGGAATGTGTTTAAACAGGTAAAGGAAACACTCTCCAAAGAAATGAAGAAGATCATCACCCTTTCTATGCTGTGCGGAAGCCTCGCAAGCCTGTTCTATTTCAATCTTGTCGTTATCCATTTCTCGCCATGGTACGATCCAAGATATTTCATTCCCATTGCCGGCATGATCATCGGTAACTCCATGACAGGAATCACTCTTGGAGTACGTACACTTCTTCAAGGGTTTGGTGCAGAGAAAGCCAAAATTGAAGGAGCGCTCATGTTGGGGGCAGAGCCTAAAATTGCTGCCAAGCCTTATGTTGATAGTGCATTCGATTCAGCTGTTCTTCCAACCATTAATAACATGCTCGGGATGGGAATTGTTTTCCTTCCAGGAATGATGACAGGACAAATTTTATCAGGAGTCAGCCCTTTGCTTGCTATTGAATATCAAATTGCCATCCTCCTGGGCATTCTCGGAAGTGTTTCGCTTACAGTCCTCCTCTTTATCCTGCTTGGTTACAAAACTTTTTTTACAAAGGACAGCAGGCTGAAGGAATGACTCTTTCCTTGTTCTATTCTTCTAAGGAACCGCATAGATTTTAGTAGAATAGATTAATAGAAAGGAGCAGGAAAATGAACATAGAAGTGGAACAGGCGCTGAAGGTGAAGAGTATTGCATTGGACATAATAGAAGAGTTGTTGAAGGATGAAGCTCATTACAGGGAAAAAGATTTAAAAAATGCAGCTGAACTTCTGTCAAGGTGTATATGTGATCTGGTCAATATCTACGCCGGTATTTCCGACGTTCATGATACTGCTTTACAAGGGACGATCGCCAAGGCCAAAATAAGCTATAATTCAATTGTAACTAATAAACAGCGTGTATAATATCCGTTAGATATGTATGTATAATCGGCTGCCTGGTTTTTCGGGCAGCTTTTATTATGTTCTTAAGATATGTACGTTTAATTCAGATTGACGAGGGAAATCTAATGGAAAGCCGCAGTGTAAAGTGAACAAAATTATGGTAATGAAAATGCCTGATTTTGGTCATAAGATGTCTAATTTATGAAAATAATAAAAATATCATGCTTTACAATTGTTAAACTTCGATTTGCATGCTATTCTTTTAAATTGAAAAGGCTTATATCAATCCGTACACAAGCGGTATTAACTAAGGTGTTGGAAAAGGTTTTATCTTCAACCAGGTTAAAAAGCTGAAAAATAAACAAAAGTTAAGGAGAAGATTAATTATGGCACAAAAACAATTCACAGTAACTGCTGATACAGGGATCCATGCTCGTCCAGCTACACTTCTTGTTCAAACAGCAAGCAAATTCGATTCTGACGTTCATTTGGAATACAAAGGTAAAAAGGTGAATCTTAAATCAATCATGGGTGTTATGTCTCTAGGTGTAGGCAAGGGTGCAGAAATCACAATCATCACTGAAGGCAGCGACGAAGAAGAAGCATTGAACAGCCTTGAAGAAACATTGAAAAAAGAAGGACTTGCAGAGTAATGTCAAGCATGCTTAAAGGAATAGCAGCTTCAAATGGCATTGCTATCGCAAAAGCCTATCTTCTTGTAGAACCCGATCTTTCTGTTGAAAGAAAGGAAGTAGGGGACACAGAGGCAGAAGTAAACCGTTTTAGGGAAGCACTTGCGACTTCTAAATCTGAATTGGAAACAATCAGAGAGAAAGCAAATGAAGATTTAGGTGCTGATAAAGCGGCGATTTTTGATGCTCACTTACTTGTTCTTAGTGATCCCGAATTGATTGCACCTATTGAAGATAATATTAAAAATGAAAAAGTGAATGCAGAAACTGCTTTAAAAGAAACTGCAGACATGTTTGTTTCCATGTTTGAAAGCATGGACAACGAGTATATGAGAGAGCGCGCCGCAGATATCCGTGACGTAACAAAACGGGTTCTTGCCCATTTGCTTGGTGTTCAGGTTTCAAATCCAAGCATGATTTCAGAAGAAGTCATCATCATTGCAGAGGATTTGACTCCTTCAGATACTGCCCAGCTTAACAGGGAGTTCGTTAAAGGATTCACTACTGATATCGGCGGAAGAACGTCCCATTCAGCGATCATGGCTCGTTCAATGGAGATTCCTGCTGTTGTAGGTACAAAAGAGGTAACTTCTGAAATTAAAAACGGTGACCTTGTTATTGTAGACGGGTTGAATGGTGAAGTACATATCAATCCAACGCAGGAAGTGGTCGAGCAGTATAAGAAGGAACATGAACAATATGAGAAACAAAAAGCGGAGTGGGCGAAACTTGTCAACGAAGAGACAGTATCTGCTGACGGCACACATGTAGAACTTGCTGCCAATATTGGAACACCAAAAGATTTAGAGGGTGTTATCAACAATGGCGGTGAGGGTGTTGGGCTGTACCGTACAGAATTCTTATACATGGGAAGAAATGACCTTCCTAGTGAAGAAGAACAATTCGAAGCTTATAAGGCTGTTCTTGAAGGAATGGGAGATAAGCCTGTAGTTGTAAGGACTCTTGATATCGGAGGGGACAAGGAACTTCCATACCTTGATCTGCCTAAAGAGATGAATCCTTTCTTGGGATACCGTGCGATCCGCCTGTGTCTCGATGAACAGAGCATCTTCCGTACACAGTTAAGAGCATTATTGCGTGCAAGCGGATATGGAAACCTGAAAATCATGTTCCCGATGATCTCCAACCTGAATGAGTTTAGAGAAGCTAAATCCATTTTGGAGGAAGAGAAATCTAAACTTATTGAAACAGGGGAAAAAGTCGCTGATTCAATTGAACTTGGTATCATGGTAGAAATTCCATCAACAGCTGTAATGGCCGATGTGTTCGCCAAAGAGGTTGATTTCTTCTCAATCGGAACAAACGACCTGATTCAATACACAATGGCTGCAGACCGTATGAATGAGCGAGTATCTTATTTGTACCAGCCATACAACCCAGCGATTCTTCGTTTGGTTAAAATGGTAATTGACGCAGCTCATAAAGAAGGCAAATGGGCCGGTATGTGCGGTGAAATGGCCGGAGATGAAATTGCCATCCCTATCTTGCTCGGACTGGGACTTGATGAGTTCTCCATGAGTGCTACTTCTATTTTGAAGGCCCGCTCACAGATCCGCAGCCTGAATAAATCCGACATGGAAGCTCTTGCGAAACAAGTTTTAGAACTTGATACGAATGACAGTGTAATTGAAGCTGTCAAAAATGCGATTAATTAATAAAAAGAAGATTCAAACGGTGAAATGAGGGTAAACAAGTACTACATCAGCGGTAGACTTACTCAGCCTTTTCATTCTCATTTCCCCCTATTTTCCAGGTGTTGACGCACCTGGTTTTCTTTTTTTCAGCCATTAACCATTATAAAACATGTAAGCGCTTTTTTAAAGAGAAAAACTTTAAAATCTTTTTTAAAAAAGATGTTTAGCAATGTTTTTACGGGGTATTCTATTAGTAAGCATAAAGTTGGAGATTCTCTTTTTACAACCCCCTTTTCCTTTGGGCCTGCATTAGCAGGTCCTTTTTTTTGCTTTCAATGATGATTGCTTTTCGCACAGAGGGGGGTGGTTGTATTTGTGGGACATTAAAATGTAAAAAATGAGAAAAGTTTATTATAATAACTATAAAAACCCGGGAGGCAGGAAATGAATTCAGAAACTGTTAAAGCAGGCTTTATCGGAACAGGAGTCATGGGAAAAAGTATGGCTCTTCATCTAATGAAAGAATATAAAAATCTTTATGTCTATACACGGACAAAAGAAAAAGCTAAGGCAATCCTTGAAAACGGCGCTAAGTGGAGCGCATCGCCGGCCGAAATGGCTTCTAATGTTGATGTATTGTTTACTATTGTAGGGTATCCGCACGACGTAGAAGAAATTTACTTCGGCCAAAATGGTATTCTGGAGAACGGGAAAAAAGGTTTGATTGCCGTTGATATGACCACTTCGAAACCAAGCCTGGCCAGAAAGATTTACAATGAAGCTGATGCTAAAGGTATACATACACTTGATGCACCGGTTTCTGGAGGGGACACGGGTGCAAGGAACGGAACCCTTTCTATCATGGTGGGTGGAGATGAGGACATCTTCGAGAGAGCGAAGCCTCTATTCGAAACATTTGGAGGGAATATCCGTTATCATGGGAAAGCTGGATCAGGCCAGCATACAAAAATGGCCAATCAAATAGCAATTGCCACTAATATGATAGGTGTTTGTGAAGCACTGGTTTATGCCAGAAAAGCTGGGTTGGACTTGGAGGATGTCCTGCAGACGATATCAGGAGGGGCTGCTGGCAGCTGGTCTCTTTCAAATCTTGCTCCCAGAATGATTGCAGGAAACTTTGAACCAGGCTTCTTCGTTAAACACTTCATTAAAGATATGGGAATAGCACTTGAAGAAGCAGAAAGAATGGAATTATCCCTGCCTGGATTATCATTGGCTAAACAATTGTATGAGGAACTGCAATCACAAGGTGCTGAAAATGATGGAACCCAGGCTTTGTTTAAATTATGGAAAGAATAAACCATGGCATACCTTCAAAAAATAAGCATTACGGTGGTGCCTCACTCATCTGCCGTTAATGTGAATTTTGGAGGGTGATGGAATTGGCAAAACGTACAAAAAAGAACGATGCTGATCAAAAAAATAAAAAAGGCTTCGACTCAGCCGTATTGAATCAGGAATTTGCCCATGAATTTGGAAGTGCGGCAGCGAATAAAATACACAAGGACAAAGCTAAAAAAGAAAAGGCTTCAAAAAATAACGGGAAATATAAGGGGCAGTAACAGGCCGGAATTAAAAAAAGGACCTCATTGGTCCTTTTTTTAATATATAGGATGAGCTTTTATAAGCGGGCATTTGATTTAGTTTCATTCACGAAAGCCTGGAGCCTATCCATGCCTTTCTGCAGCTCTTTCATCGAACAAGCGTATGAAAGCCGGAAGAACCCTTCACCTGCTGATGAAAAACTGTTACCCGGAACAACACCTGTCTTATACGTTTGGGCCAGTGTCAGGGCAAATGTGAAGGAATCTGTATGGAAGTAATCCGGGATTTTGACGAAAAAGTAAAAGGCGCCATCAGGCAGGATCACATCAAAACCCATGTCTGTTAACCTTTGCGATACAAAATCTCTTCGAACTTTGTATTCTGCCTTCATTATTTCCGGATCATGAATCCCTTCAGTCAAAGCTTCAAGTGCAGCTTTCTGAGAAATGGATGAAGCACAGGAAACATTGTACTGATGAACTTTCAATATATGTTTGACGATATTTTCAGGTGCAAACACCATCCCGATTCTCCATCCTGTCATGGAGTGGGATTTGGATAAACCGTTAATGACAATGGTCTGTTCCTTCAGAAAAGAAGCAATCGTTGAGTGTTCTCGATCATAAGTAAGTTCACTGTATATTTCATCTGCCAGAATGAAAATCTCTTTCCCTCGTATTAAATCAGCGATTTCTTTCAACTCCCCGGCTGTTAAGCTGACACCAGTGGGATTTGAGGGATACGGAAGTATGATACATTTTGTCTTACTGGTTATGTGATTTTCTAAAATGCCCGCATCCAGTTTGAAACCATTCTCTGCTGTATTGGCAAAGACCGGAGCAGCTCCACATAATTTAATGATCGGTTCATAACCAGGATAAACCGGTCCAGGTAAAATGACCTCATCCCCGGAATTTAAGATTGTCCTTAAAGTCGAATCGATTCCCTGTGAAGCACCATTCGTAATGATCACTTCGGAAGAAGCATCAAAGGAAACGTTATACTTTTTCTTGTAGAACTCTGCCGCCGCCTCCCTTAATTCGAGAAAACCAGCATTGTGTGTATAATTAGTATATCCGTCATCGATGGCGGATTTCGCTGCTTCTTTTATATGCTCCGGGGTCGGGAAATCCGGCTGGCCAAGGGTAAGGGATACCATGTCTTTTATATCGGCAACCATATTGAAAAACTTTCTGATACCGGATATTTCAATTTCTTGAACTTGTTTATTAATTAAATGGTCCATAAGTTACACCTTCTCTTTCAAACTTGCTTCATATTTTACCATGTTATGGTCGTTAACACGATAGTAAAGATTAGTTCAATCATTAAAAGGGTAATGATAAATAGTATATCTAATAAGAGAGCCAGGGAGTTATTATGATAAATACGACAGTAATTAAAATGAACGGGGATGTCATAAATAATGTGCCCATCGAAGAGGTAAATAAAGAAGATGTTAAATGGTATTGGGTGGACTTTAATCAACCGGATGGCAAAGAAGTCCAGCTGCTTCGTGATTTTTTTCAGTTTCACCCGTTGGCAATAGAAGATTGTTTGGAGGATTTCAGTGAAAGACCAAAGCTTGACTTCTATGATAACTATTTTTTTCTTCTGCTTCACACAATTGACGCTAAGACATTCGACTTTCACGAGGTCAATATGTTCGTAAGCGATCAATTTATCGTGACGTTTCATAAACAGCCTGTAAAAGTTGTAGAAAAGATCTGGAGGAAAATTGCCGAGGTCAAGAGCGGAAAGTACACTACATATAATATTATGCATGAGATCATTGATGGCCTCGTTGATGACTTCTTTCCGCTTGTCTATAAAATTGAAGACAGACTGAATCAAGTTGAAGATGACGTGGAAAATGCCAGTACATCTGACATGATGGAAAAGCTGTTTGATATCAGGCACGACATGTCGAAGCTGCGCAGGTCCCTTATTCCGATGAGAGACTTGATGTATAGGATATTGAATTCCGGGAGACTGCATTTTCTTAAGGAGCAGCACCTTTACTATAATGATGTGTACGATCATTTGTTAAAGTTGGTTGAAATGCTCGAATCATATAGAGAATTTTCCTCAGATATCAGAGATAATTATCTGTCGATCAATTCAGATAAGATGAATAATATCATGATGACCTTGACTGTCATTACAACAATATTCATGCCTCTGACATTCATCGCGGGTTTATATGGAATGAATTTTGCCTATATGCCAGAACTGGATGAAAGAAATGCATACTTCATCGTTCTCGGGATTATGGGAATCATTGCCTTGGGAATGTTCGCATTCTTTGTCAAAATCGGCTGGCTTCATTTCGGAATGAGGAGAAAGAAGAAGCGCCGAAAAATCAGATTAAGATAATTTTGCCGCATAGTCCCCTTTATAAGGGGGCTTTTTGTGTTGTTGTATGGTTGTTAAGCCTTCATAATGATCAGGATATGCCGATATAGATAGTGAGTTTAAAATTAATCCGGCTCTGTGATAGACCGCCCAGGAGCGCAAAACAACTAAGCCTATATCAAAAGCATTAACGTTTACGAAAAGAGTAGACCTTATGCAAAGAGGAAGGAAGCTGCAACTTGAATCAGGAAAAAGGAATCTTGCTTGAATCAGGCACCAATGAATTGGAAATTGTTGAATTTGAAGTAGGAAGCAATCATTACGGAATAAATGTGATTAAAGTTAAAGAAATCATACAACCCTTGTCTGTAACACCCATCCCCCATTCACATCCTTATATGGAAGGAATCATTCAATTAAGAGGTGAGGTCCTGCCGGTCATCGATATGAGAAAGGTTCTGGGGATACAAGGCGGAGAGAAGCATAACCAAGACAAATACATCGTAAGTGAATTTAATCAGCAGAGAGTTGTGTTCCATGTAGATAATGTCACTCAGATTCATCGTATTTCCTGGAATCAGATTGAAAAACCATCCAATATGTATCAAGGAACAAGCTCAAAGGTAATCGGGGTGATAAAAAAAGAGGACGAGATGCTGCTCTTGCTTGATTTCGAGAGTATTATGGCAGAAATCAATCCGGATTCAGGAATCAGGGTTGAAGAAGTGAAAAAATTAGGAAAGAGAATACGATCGGCCAAAAAGATTGTTGCCGCTGAAGATTCTCCTCTCCTCAGAAAGCTTCTCAGCGATACATTAACAGAAGCGGGATATGACGATGTAGAGTTCTTTGAAAACGGCAAAGACGCATTGGATTACCTCACCTCCCTTGCTTCATCAGAGGAAAGAGTTGAAGAAAAAGTTAACCTTATCATCACAGACATTGAAATGCCCCAGATGGATGGACACCACTTAACGAAAAAAATCAAAGAGGATTCAAGACTGAGTACAATACCGGTCATAATATTCTCCTCTCTTATCACCGAGGACCTGAAGCACAAAGGAGAAAGAGTAGGTGCCGAGGATCAGGTAAGTAAACCGGAAATCAATGAACTTGTATTGAAAATAGACAAACATATATTATAAACATAAAATCCTTCCGAACATAAAAAGAAGCAAAGCTGAGAAATTTCATATTTCTCAGCTTTGCTTCTTTATGAGATTAAAAACTGTCGCCGAGTTTTTTAAATACAGGCTTTTGGTATTTACGTCCATATGTCCCGTTGGACGATTCCTTTTTCTCCTTCATTCCGGTATATTTCTCCAAAATCACCTTTGCCTCATTCAAGCTCATTCTGCATTTTGGATTCCTGACCGATTTATCGAGTGAGCCTAGATGGGGAAGGGTTTCGAAATCTGATTTTGCGGGAGGGATATGAAATGTATACATCCCGCAATCAACTAAAACATCTGACTGCTGCTGACTGAAACGCGGATTGTTGGAGAAATGCAAGCCTACTTTTGTTGCTTTTCCTTCTTTGATCATTTTTTGGAGAGCCTGTTTTTTCAAAGAATATAAATATTTTGGGTTAATAGCAGTTTTGGCGTGGCGGTTCACCGTGAAAACAGCTTGTGAGAGGTTTTTAATTGTAGCGGTATGAGGGGATGATTCGTGAGAATTTCTCAAATTATTGACTCCTTCCTATTCAATAAATTTCATTTTATTCTATTATACCTTTTTTTGCTATGGTTGGAAAGTTCCGAAAAGATAAACATTTTATTGAATATAACATTTTTTCCATTCATTACGTATATAAGTTTATCATAAAAAGGAAATCTTTAAGGTTAATTTATCCTGAAAGCAGGTAAATAATAAGGAGAAATCCTTTCTGTCTTTATGAACAGACAATTATCCCAAAATAATACATTCAAGGCGGAAATCATTATAAAGGATGATAATCATGACAAACAAAAGTGCAATTGTAGATATAGGCTCCAATACAATCAGGCTCGTAATTTACAAGCGTTTTAATGATGGCAGATATAAAGAAATTGAAAATGTAAAGGCTGTTGCAAGGTTGAGGACATTCCTTGGAGAGGATATGAGACTAGCAGACAAGGGCCTTGACAAGCTCTGCCATATTTTAAAAAGCTTCAAAGAAATACTACTGTATCATACCATTTCTTCAGCGAGGTGTGTTGCAACAGCAACCATCAGGCAGGCGGTAAACAGAGAAGAAATCCTTTCAGTGATTAAAAGGGAAACCGGAATGACTATCGAAATATTATCTGAAGAACAAGAGGCCTTTTATGGTTTCCTTGCGGTCATTTCGACTACCCCTGCAGATACTGCTTTGACAATCGATATAGGCGGGGGAAGTACTGAAATAACCTATTTTGAAAGTAGAAAGCTGATTGAATCCCATAGTTATCCTTTTGGTGTTGTTTCACTAAAACAACAATTCATTAAAGGTGACTCTATGAGTGAGGAAGAAAGAGCCAGTCTGGTGGATTTCCTATTAAAAGAATTCTCAAAGCTTCCTTGGTTGAGAAATAAAAGGGTTCCCATCATAGGTGTAGGGGGAAGTGCAAGAAATGTCGCCCAGATAGACCAGCAGCAGAGGAATTATCAAATTGCGGGAGTCCATCAATATGTGCTTTCGGGTAATACGGTTGGTTCTATTAGAGATCAGCTTTTTCCACTCAGTTATTACGAAATAGAAAAAGTGGAAGGTTTGTCAAAGGACAGGGCGGATATCATTCTTCCGGCTGTCGAGGTCTTTCATCAGTTAATACATTATACAGAAGCCCCATACTTTATGATCAGCCGTAAAGGTCTCAGAGAGGGATTGATAACTGAAGAGGCAAAAGGAGCCACAAATGTGGAAATGGAAACGGGGTCTGTCATACGAATGAGCATCAAAGAATTATGCCATGAATTCGATATACAGGAAAGCCATTCAAAACAGATGGTCCTTATTGCATCAAAGTTATGGGATAAGCTTGCTGAATTAGGATATTGGGAGCTTTCAACAAAAGATTTGAACATGCTTAAATATAGTGCAGCACTTTACTACCTTGGCGAATATATAGACTCAGAATCAAGCAGCCAGCACACTTTCTATATATTGGCGAACCGTTCTATTAATGGGTTCTTCCATCAAGACAGGGTAAAGCTCGCCAGTATTTCTTCATTCAAAAACAAGTCAGCCCTTAAACAGTATCTTGAACCATTTTCGGAATGGTTTACAAAAGAGGAAATAAACACAATAAAGGAAATGGGAGCTTTACTGAAACTTGTCTATAGTTTGAATGCCACGAAAAGAAACATCGTAAAAGGTGTCGAGGTTGAGAGGAATAAAGGCACACTGCAAATGTCAATATATTGCAAGGGAGATTTCCTGGCAGAACAATATCAGGCAGAAAAACAAAAACGCCATCTGGAAAAAGCACTTAAAACAGAACTGGAACTGAATTTCAGAAGCATTGAATAATTCACAAAACATTTACCTTGTCCTAACAGTGGTGAATCAAGATTTTGATAGGATGGAGATGCAGGAGTATACATCTTTAGAGAGGGGGATCAGATGCGATGAAGGCTGAACAGTATGACTCGCCTCATTATTATAATAACAGAGAACTAAGCTGGCTGGCTTTCAATGAAAGGGTTTTGGAAGAAGCTCTGGATTACCAAAACCCTCTCCTTGAAAGGATGAAATTCCTGGCTATTTTCAGTTCCAATCTGGATGAGTTCTTTATGGTCCGGGTTGCCGGTCTGAAGGATCAGGTAAAGGCCAAATACAATAAGCCTGAAAATAAAGCAGGTTTGACACCAAAGCAGCAATTAGAAGAAATCTCAGCTAAAAATCATGAACTTGTCGACCTTCAGGATGAAACGTTTAATAACTTAATCATTCCCCAATTGAATGAAGAGAAGATACACTTACTCGAGGTTAAAGATTTAAATCAGGAACAGCTCACGTTTCTGGAAATCTTTTTTGAAGAGCAGATTTTTCCAGTACTGACCCCGATGGCTGTGGATGCCTATCGGCCATTTCCCATGCTGTTGAATAAAAGTCTCAATCTGGTGGTCATCCTGGACAATCCAGATGCGGAGGAAGAGGAAGACAAAGAGAAAGTAGCGCTTGTGCAGGTTCCCTCAGTTTTGGACAGAGTAATCTCTCTGCCTTCCAGTCAAGAGGAAGAGATGTATATCCTTTTGGAGAATGTTATTATTCATTTCATTGATAAAGTATTTAAAGGATATCAGGTACATTCGGCAAGTGCTTTTCGAATTACAAGAAATGCCGATATGACCATACATGAAGAAGGCGCAAGGGATTTGCTGCTTGAAATAGAAAAGGAATTGAAAAAAAGGAAATGGGGAGCTGCTGTCCGCCTTGAGGTCCAGGAAGGCAGGATGAATGAAAAGGTTCTCGACTATCTTCTGAAAGAGCTGGAGATACACAACGAGGATGTTTATAAAATAAGGGGGCCGCTTGATCTTACCTTTTTGTTTGGATTTATCAGCCAATTACAGAAGAAGCGTGAAAACCTATCATTTGAAGTCTTCATTCCCCAACCTCCCCGTGATCTGCTCTCTCATGAAAACCTTTTTGAAAAGGCGTTTCATGAAGATTTATTCTTCCACCACCCATATGAATCTTTCGAGCCGATCGTTGATTTTGTTTCTGTTGCTGCTGATGATCCAAATGTCCTTGCCATAAAACAGACATTATACAGAGTAAGCGGGGATTCCCCGGTTATTGATGCATTGAAAAGGGCGGCTGAAAATGGAAAGCAGGTCACGGTTCTTGTTGAGTTGAAAGCCCGGTTTGATGAAGAGAACAACGTCCAGTGGGCCAAAGAACTGGAAAAGGCCGGCTGCCACGTTATTTACGGAATGAACAACTTAAAAACACATAGTAAAATTACACTTGTCGTCAGAAAGATGCATGGAAGGATTGATCGTTTCGTCCATTTAGGGACTGGAAACTATAATGACCAGACTGCCAAGCTGTATACAGATATGGGGATCATTACATCAAAGAGGAAGTTTGGAATCGATGCGACCAATTTCTTTAATTATCTAAGTGGATATACAGAAAAGCCTGAATTCCATCACTTGGTTGTTGCCCCTTTTGATATCAGGGATGAGTTTGCAAAATTGATTGATCAGGAGATTGCAGTGCATAAAGCTAACGGTAACGGACGGATTATTGCCAAGATGAATTCGTTGACGGATAAAGAGTTGATAATAAAATTATATGAAGCTTCGTCAGCAGGTGTAAAGATAGACCTTATCATAAGGGGGATCTGCTGCCTGCGTCCCGGAATCAAAGGTGTAAGTGAAAACATACGGGTCATTAGTATTGTCGGTAGATTCCTCGAGCACAGCCGCATCTATTATTTCCATCATAATGGGGAAGGCAAGATGTACTTATCCTCTGCTGATATGATGACAAGAAACATGGTGAAAAGGGTAGAAATTCTATTTCCAATTTACAAAGGCAGCATAAAAAGGAGGCTTCTTGATATCCTTGATTTAACATTAAGAGATAACATGAAGGCGAGAATACAGGATTCCGAGGGCAATTATCATTATGTTCAGCGAAATGAGGGTGAACCTCCGATAAATAGTCAGCTTGAATTAAAACAAGAAGCTTATCACCACCTTTACATCGAGAATTGAAAAAAAGACAGTTCTGCCACTGCAGACTGTCTTTGATTTTTAAGTGCGATTTACCTTTGAGCTTGGGAAGGTTTTACACCAACCTTACTGAGCAGGAATGAAGAAAGATTTTGTTTCATATATTCTTTAATACTGTTAATATAGAATTCTATAAGTTGACAAACCGCCAGAGGATAACTTACTTTTATTGTAATGGTACATAGCATTGCTTGCCCAGAGTTTAACAGCAAAGGAGTATGTTTTATGAAGAAACAAGAACATATGGAAATGATCATTCTGCCGACAGAGCAAGGGGAAGTCAAGGTTTTCGTTTACGGTTTTAAGCCATTTGGATCCTGGGGACAAGTAATTGTACAATTAAATGATGTAACAGTTAATTCAAAAGGATACAACCGCAAAAAGACAATTATCCGGACATTGACCCAGCTGCATCAAATGCTCGTCAATAATCAGGAATAATATAATTATGTAAGTGTTTATATAGACAAAACAGCCGATGGTGAGAGTGCTCCCATCGGTTTTTTGTCTGCAATTTAAATTGCAAGGTTAAAAAGAGTGTTTTCATAATCCGTAAATTATTATATAATTCTGACATAAGTAAAAATGAGTGATTATTCATTCAGATGGAGGGAAATGGATGCAAACTGTAATAGTGACAGGCGGATCAAACGGAATGGGCAAGTATATGGCTAAGCATTTTCTTGAACAAGGGTGTAATGTCGTCATAACAGGAAGGAACGAGGAACGCCTGCATGGCGTTAAAGAAGAGTTTTCTTCTTTGCCAGGCAAGCTGGAAACCTTTCAAATGGATGTAAGAGAACCTGAACATGCCGCTAAGATGATTGAATTCACCTCCGAGACATTCGGCAGTGTGGACACTCTGATTAACAATGCTGCCGGGAATTTCATAGTCCCCGCTGAAAAACTTTCACCCAATGGATGGAGATCTGTAATTGATATCGTTTTGAACGGGACCTTCTTTTGTTCAAATGCTGCAGCAAACCATTGGATAAAAACCGGGACAAAAGGGAGCATCATTAATATGGTCGCTACATATGCCTGGAATGCCGGGGCAGGTGTCGCCCATTCAGCTGCAGCGAAAGCGGGGGTTCTATCACTCACAAGAACTTTAGCGGTTGAATGGGGGCATAAATATGGCATCAGAACTAACGCAATAGCTCCAGGGCCGATTGAACGAACAGGCGGAGCCGAAAAATTGTGGGAGTCGGAAGAAGCTGCGAAAAGAACAATAGAGAGTGTGCCGTTGAAGAGGTTGGGCACACCAGAAGAGATTGCAGGACTTGCTTACTTTTTGGCATCCGACAGCGCCTCTTATATTAATGGGGAATGCGTCACCATGGATGGAGGACAGTGGCTTAACCGTTTCCCGTTCTAAGCATTATCACGATACTGAAACAGCCTGGATTTACAGGCTGTTTTTTAATTTGCAGGGGAAAAGTGACAAGATTCACGTCAAAGATTCTTCCGTATATGATATACTCAATAATATTTTAATCGTATGGGAAGTGATTGATAATGGATCCGTTGGAGATCATGGCGAATATAGACCGTACTTTTCCTTTTTTTCAGCCCGTGTTCAGTGCCGATGAACATACTATTATGGGGTATGAAATCTTAGGAAGATATCAAAGTGAAGACGGAATTATCAGTCTGGGCCCTTTTTTCCTTGATGAGGATATTCCTGATGAGTATCGGCTTGAGGTCGACAACTACATATTGTCAGAGGCTCTTAAAAAATCACTTGAAGAAAATATTGATACTTGGTTTTTTATCAACAGAGATGCAAATTTATTGATGCTTGATCAGGGAGAAACGCTGCTGGAATTGTTATTAAGTTTTTGTGCGAAAGGAGTGAAAATGGAACAGGTTGTGCTTGAAATATCCGAGAAACATTTCAGGGGCGATTTTGAGCAATTGTTCCACCTTATTCACTACTACAAAACCTTCGGAATCAAAATTGCCATTGATAATATCGGTGGTGACAGTGATCAGTGGGAAAGGCTTGCAAAAGTCAGTCCGGATATTTTAAAGGTCGACCTTCAACATCTGCGTAAAGAAGCAGGGAATACCACCTTTCATAACATACTGTACAGCCTTTCAATGCTGGCACGAAAGATCGGTTCAACGCTTCTTTTTGAGAATATAGAATTGGATTACCAGCTGCACTTCGCCTGGAAAAATGGAGGCCGTTATTATCAGGGCTTCTACCTTCATCGTCCCTCAGGAGATTTTTTGAAGGAAGATATTCTCCGAGAGAAATTAAAAACCAAATGCCAGGACTATATTGAACATGAGAAGAGGCATTTAAAAGCGGTTTTTAATCTCACGCAGCTTCTTCAGCGGGAAATAAATGAACAAGTAAATGAGTTAAGGAAGCACGCTGGAAATTTAGACAGCCTGCTCATCAGTCTAGCTAAAAATGTAGAAGATAAGTTTTTCCGTCTATATATATGTGATGCAAATGGGTTCCAGTTGACAGATAACCTGGTAAGGAAAATGAATAAATGGGAAACTCATCCTCAGTTTAAAGGGAAGAACTGGAGTTGGCGCCCATATTTCCTGGAGAACATCATGAGAATGCAGAACAAAAATTCCGGTCTTTTATCTGACTCTTATAGTGACATAGAAACTGGTGAAACAATTAGGACTTTCTCGTATCCATTGGGAGAAGACCAATACTTATTTATGGATTTATCCTACGAATTTCTGTATGAGCAGGACGGAATTCTTTACTAAGGCCGGAATAGATACAGCTGCACCCGGGCAACTTAACCTTAAAAGCTTTTAAGGGGTGGTGTAATGAGCAGCTTTGTTTTGATCCTGATGTTGATTAGTGCGGGAATCCTTGCTATTTCGTTAATATATACCTTCAAGGTAGCCAGGCAGCAAAAAGCCTTGAAGAATGAATTGGACACAGACTTACCCGAAAAGGTCCAGGATCACCCATACACAAGAAATCCAATATTCCTCACATACTTAATCGCTGCTGTCCTCGTAATATTGTTCATCATTTATAAAGCGATTGACTTATATGCCGCATAAAGAATTAACTCCGGAATCGTTTTCGGAGAGAGAAAATCGAAAATAGCACGACCATTTGAGGACGAAATCGCTTATGATTTCCTCCTCTTCATTTAGGGGGGGGATAAAAGGTTCTAGAATCTGCAACATGTTAATGATCTGGTTATAAAATAAAAAAGCAAAAGCGCTTAATAAGTAATGAAAACCACAATAACCTTCGTTTTTATGTCATGCATAAAAGAAACTAACCAATATATTATTAAGCAAACTGTAAAAATTAGTAGATTGGAGCGGAAGGTGTACGACCTCCTGCGGGAATAGCGGGACAGGTGAGACCCCGCAAGGCGAAGCCGAGGAGGCTCAACGCCCGCCCCGCGGAGTCGTGCACCTGGAGTGGAAATATTTGGATGACATTTGATAATTCCCCTTAATTCCCTCTCAGGTTGACCGTATTCAGATTAATATCTATTGCCCCTCTTATTACTTGACATTCAAAATTGGTAATTTATTCTTTTGGTTATTTTTTGTTTTACAAATAACCTAAAAAGGGAACAGATTAAATGAAAATAATCAATGAATCTGTCTGCTTTTGTTAATTAAATACGAACGATTTACATACTATCGACAAGGAAGGATTGCTACAATGGAAAAGAAATCCAACGGGGAGAAGAGGGAGAAGATGACAAAAATGAAAAAGCTAACTGCAGTATTGATCGCAGCCATTTTTTTTATGACTTTCATTGGCCAGGCTACGGCTTTGGACAAGGAGTCACTCGTCGAAAGAGTTCAAACAGCATTTGAAAAGCAGGTTTCCCTTAGTGAGAAGCCAAGGAACCTTGAAGAGATTAATGCCATATTAGATACCCATTTTACCGAAGGCTTTAAGGAAAAATTCATGCTGGATAATGTTATTGAAACGGAAGAAGGCTTCCAGACTTTTGGTTCTGATTTCGCATCTTACTATATCCCCCACTTTACTTATAGTGATAAGACCAGGGCTGTTAAAAAAGGTCAAACAGTATACCTGTATGAATACTTCACCTATGAAGAAGGACCTGTTTACTTTGAAGATGGTTATCAAGGTGTAAAGCTGAAAAAGATAAATGGAGTACTTAAAGTAGAGGATATATTTTACGGCCTTCCGAAAGAACTTGAGGGAGAGCCAGGAGATGAAAACGTCCAGGATGTGCAAACAGCAAAAGGGGAGAGGAATGCCGCTCCCCTTTCATCTTACCTAAAAAAACAGTACCTCATCTTTCAAGGTTTTTTCCTTGAGGAAGAGAATGCCGTTCATTTAATATGAGAAATTTTACTTTGACACAACCGGTGTCAATTTTTTTTGTTTAAGCCTAATATTTCCGGCAGCTTTTGCAAGTCAGAGCTGTAATAAACTTGCCCGTCAATGAGTACCACAGGAGTAGACATAGCTTTATATTTCTCTATAAGTTCTTTCCGAGCCTGGGGATCCTTTTTGATATCTTTCTCAGTGAATGTAACAGCATGATGTGTCAAAAGTTCTTTCACGAAAGAACATGGAGGGCAGTCAGGCTGGGTATAAACAGTGATGTTATTTTCCTTCACAACATTACACATCCTTTTTTGAGTTATTCTTTTCAAGGTAATCGATAAGCCCCATTGCTGAAACTTTCATATCCAATTCTAACAAGCGGAGAAAATCGTTATTTCGGTCCAACTGCTGATTCGAATCGAGTACAGTTTTTATCAATGCTTCTGTCAGGGCTGGGAGTTGATTTTCGAGAGTGAATTCTCTGCTTATTTCCAGAGCGGTCTCAGTAAATATTTTTATCCATTTCCGAACCTCTGTCAAAACTTTTGCTGGTTCTTCCGAAATACCAAAATGTCCAAAGTATATTTTTTTCAGTTCCAGTTGGCTGTAAAGGTCCAGTGACTGCAGCATTTCTTCTGGATTGAATTGGTTTGGGGAGGTAGACGGTAAATAAAGAGATTCACCTTTGAGTATGTAATCATAATTGATTCCGGCAGTATCACCTGTAAATATCCCTTTGGACTTCTCGTCGTAAATGCTGAAATGATGCCTCGAATGTCCAGGTGTATCATAAAAGGTCAATTTAGAGTCTGGACCGATTTGCAGTGTTTCTTCATGTTTTTTAACAATCAATCTATCCTCAGGAACAGGCAGGATTGGATGAAATAACCTGTCAAAGTCACTGCCATATACCTGTCTTGCGCCAGCTTCAAGCCTCTCTGGATTGATGAGATGGCGTGCACCTTTTTCATGGACAATAATCTTTGCATTCGGGCATTTCTCCAGAAATACTCCGACTCCTCCGGCATGGTCAAGGTGGACGTGGGTAACGATGATATTTTTGATCTGTTCGAGTGGAATATCCATTTCCTCAAGACCTTCTATTAGGTAGGGAATGGAAGGGCTCGCTGACGTTTCAACAATTGTTACATCATCCTCTTTGATTATAAAAGACCCTGTCCTGAAGGGTTCATTCAAATCGAACAAATCGATAACTGAAATCCTGGCTTCACGATTAATAATCATCCTTACTGTCTCCTTTTTAAGAAAAATAAACATCATGATAGGAAAAAAAGCACTGATGTAATCCATTCTAATTAATAAAGTTAAAAGAAATAACAATACAATTATAATGAATTTGGAGTAAAAATCAAAAAATTCTGTTTTTTACTTGAGAAGGGAAAGTGGTGGTGTTATGTTTAAAGGTGTGATAGAGTTGTATGTGTTTTCAGTTAAGATTCTTTCCTGATGGGTGCTTTATTCCATCATCTGAAAGGATAGAAAAAGTGATAATGCAAAAGCTAAGAAAGAATGAAGTGATGAAAGGAGAGACGGTCAATGTCTCAGCTTCTGGGAATCATTCAGCGTTTGAAATCATTGCAGGATGGTACAGATACAGGTGAAACTCAACAACGATTTTTTGAAGTGAATGGTAAAAAATTATGTCAGGTAAAGTATTTTTCTAATACAGATACATTTGAATTAGAAGTTTACACTGATGATAAGAAAGCCAACAAATATCCGTTCGATGATATCGATATTACAGCTATTGAAATCTTTGAACTGCTTCAAGAAGAAAAAGAAAATTCACAGTAGAAACTCTGGATGGACAAGTGCAGTATGTAAAAGAGAAAGTGATTACAGGGATGTAGTTGCTTTCTTTTTTTTTATTAAAAGGCGGCTGAACTTTTTGTTATTGCAGCTGGAATCAAAAAAACATCTCTACAAAAAAGGTAAGCGGTTTCTTTAATCCCACCATCACAGCAAAAGTATGGTACAATAAAAGTCGGCTTTTATTTTCGAGAGTGAGGGATTTACTATGTTTTCTTTATACAGCAAGGATTTCTTAGAAGCGAATATTGCCGACTTTATCATCCCGTCAGAAAAGGTAGCACATGTACAAAAGACAAATACACTGGAACATGCTTTGCTTGTTTTGACAAAAAGCGGGTATTCGTCCATTCCCGTGCTCGACCCTCAATTTCGCCTGCAGGGATTAATCAGCTCAAGCATGATCACTGATTCAATCCTGGGTCTGGAGCATATTGAGTTCGATAAATTGGACACGAAAAAGGTAGAGGAAGTCATGGACGTCGGATTTCCAACCATTTCTCTTCAAACACAGTTTAAGAAAGCATTGGAGCTATTGATTGATCGTCCTTTTTTGTGTGTAGTGGATGGTGAAGGCTTCTTTGAAGGAATTATGACAAGAAGAGTTATTCTTAAGCAGCTCAACCGCAACTTACATAAAGACGCATGATCCTGAGCTCCCTTTTGGGGGCTCTTATTACTTAACCTAAGAAAATAGTCAGGAGAGGGGATTGAAAATGCCGGATGTTGAGGGAAGTCTTGCTGGACAGGCTTCAAAAAGAACTAAGAGACCATTTGTATTGGCTGCAGTTATGCTGGCCATGTTCATGGGGGCAATTGAAGCTACAATTGTTTCGACAGCCATGCCCGCCATTGTAGGGGATCTGGGTGGATTTTCATTATACAGCTGGGTGTTCTCTGCATATTTATTAATGAATGCAGTTACCGTCTTAATTTATGGAAAACTTTCCGATTTATTCGGCCGGAAACCGATTATCACTTTTGGGATTATCTTGTTCATGGCAGGTTCCATCCTCTGCGGCTTCTCACAGTCGATGGAACAATTGATTATCTTCAGACTTATCCAAGGGTTTGGTGCTGGAGCTGTCCTGCCGATTGCCACTACAATAGTCGGGGATATTTACACAAAGGAGGAAAGGGCAAAGATACAAGGTTACCTTTCTTCAGTCTGGGGAATCTCGGCGATAAGCGGACCTGCAATCGGCGGGCTGCTTGTTGAATATGTCAGCTGGCATTACGTTTTTTGGATCAATGTCCCTCTGGGAGTATTGTCCATTACAGCACTTTGGATGTTCCTGCATGAAGATGTCAAAAAAGAAAAGCACAAGATTGATTATCCAGGTGCGGTTTTGTTGACAGTCGCCATTTCAACATTAATGTTTATTTTAGTTGAGGGTGGTGTCCATATCCCTTGGAATTCTCCATTGGCCCTTGGATTGCTTGCGGCAGCCATCATTTTCTTTATATTATTTGTTTTTCAGGAAAGAAGGGCAGCTGAACCAATGATGCCTTTTGGAATCTGGAAGGAACGCTCTATTTTCATCGCGAATATTGTTTCGCTGACCACGGGTGTGATGTTGATTGGTATTTCAAGCTTTCTTCCGGCATTTGTTCAAGGCGTAATGGAGCGGAGTCCTACAGTGGCAGGCTTTACATTGACAACCATGTCGATTGGCTGGCCGATAGCAGCCACAATTGCCGGCAGGCTGTTATTGAAGATAGGCTATTACAAGACCTCTCTTTTAGGTGGGATCTCATTGATCCTTGGCAGCATCTTTTTTGTCACTATGGGAGCTGATTCGGGTCCGGTTTGGGCAGCTGTAGGTTCTTTTTTTGTTGGTGCTGGGATGGGATTGACCTCAACTTCATTTATCGTGTCGATTCAGAGTACTGTTGAATGGAGGCAGAGGGGGATTGCCACAGCCGCCAATATGTTCATGAGAAATCTGGGAAGCACTCTCGGTGCCGCATTGCTCGGCGGTATCCTTAACAGTTCAATCAAACAATACCTGGAGGATAAGGACAATACCAAGGCGGATATTGATGTAGTCAATATGCTGCTGGATGAAGAAAAAAGAACAGCCCTCAGTGCCCCGCTGAGAGAGACGCTCCAATCAGGGCTTACCTTTTCACTTCATTGGGTTTATGCAGGGGTAATGTTCTTCGCGCTGTTGAGTTTAGCCCTTATTCTGTTCCTTCCTAGGAAAACTTAAAAATCTCCCTTCAAACAAGGGAGATTTTTTCCTTCTAGGAAACCAATGAATGCATTATCTGTATAATGAGGATAAGTGTCATAGTGTTTAAAATCAATTTGGCTGTTTTCAAGGGAACTTTGTCTGCGAACCTTACAGCTGTCTGCGCCCCGATGATGCTGCCCAGGCAAAATGCAAGTCCTGCCTCCCAAATGAAATGCCCATTGAATAGATAAGCGATAAAAGCGGCTGAACAAGAAACAAAGGTTTGAAACCTGGTAAAGGCAATCGACCTAATATAAGAGACCCCCTTATATAGGAAGGTATGCATCAACATTGTCGCTTGTCCCGGTCCGAACATGCCATCGTAGAAACCAATGGCTGCCAAAAACGGGCCAGTTCCTTTCAGGTTCTCAGGGTTACTCCCGTTGGATTCCGAAGGTTTGTTTAGGAAACTAATGAAAAAAGCTGCAATCAATAATATGACAGCAATGATCTCCATGACTGTCTGAGAAAGCAAGCCGGCTGTCAGGCCGCCTGCCATTCCGCCCCCGAAGGCAAAGGGAAGGATGGAAAAGGCTTCTTTCCACTTAATTTCTTTTTTCTTCAGCAAGTAAGCAAAACTGGAAAAAGAGCTGAGTGTATTGGAAAATTTACTGGTGGCGATGGCTGAATGAACCGGCAGGCCCGAAAGCAGCATAACCGGCATCCCAATCAATCCTCCACTTCCGGCAATTGTACCTATTAAGGCAGTAAAGAAACCAGTTACCATAAGGATAAAAAACATGTAAATCACCTCACTGAATATCGTTGTAAAATGGAGGTGAGATTTACCACCTCTTTACATTTAGTGTATTCTTCTAAAGGTCATAATGAAATTACATAAAATTTAATATATAATATAAGAAAAACTTATCAAAAAGGGTGTGATGGCTGCCATGGCTTTCTCGGAGTATCAATTAATGTCTGTCCTTGCACAAGAAATGAATATGAGGAAGGCGGCAGAAAGACTATTCGTTTCCCAGCCTGCCTTATCCCAAAGGCTGCAAAACATCGAAAAGGAGTGGGGAACGAAGCTGTTTATCCGTTCCCAAAAAGGGTTGTCCCTTACACCGGCAGGCGAACTTGTTGTGAAGCTTTCCCAGGAAATGCTTCAGAAAGAAGAGAAGGTGAAGGAAGAAATCCAGGCCCTGCAATCCCAGGTCCATGGGACATTGAAAATCGCCTGTGCATCCATTGTCGGCCAAAATTGGCTTCCTCAAGTGTTAAAAAAGTTTGTGGATACGTATCCTCATGCGAAAATCTCATTGATCACCGGATGGAGCAGCGAAATTCTGGAAGCCCTTTATGAAGATGAAGTCCATATAGGGATCATCAGAGGGACCGCTGACTGGAAAGGGCCGAAGTACCATCTTTTTACGGATAGACTGTATCTGGTTGACAGGGAAATTCAGAAAGTCGAAGAAGTACTGGAAACCGACCGCCCTTTCATCCAATTTAAAAGTGATTCCAACTATTATCAGGAAATCCAGGACTGGTGGCACCGGCAATTCCAGTCTGTACCAAAAAGGACCATAGTCGTGGACCAGATTGAGACATGCAAACAGATGACTTTTAATGGGATCGGTTATGCAATACTCCCTGCAATAACCTTGAATGGAGCAGAGGAAAATCTCTACAAGATTCCATTAATGGATGAAAAGAAAGGATCCATTCACAGGGATACTTGGCTGCTGGGGTATGATTCCGCTTTTCAATTGAAACAGGTAAAAGCATTTGTGGAGATTGTGGAAGAATTTTTAGAAGAAAATAGTAACTCAATTTTATAGCGAATTCTTGTCTTTTATCCTTTAATTTGTTAAAGTTTAAACTAGATTTCTGAATATATACATATTTTTTAGGGGGGTTTTACGAATGAAACAGATGGATGCAAATGAGATTATCTCATTTATTCAAAATAGTACGAAATCTACACCGGTAAAGGTTTATGTCAAAGGAAACCTTTCAGATATCAATTTTGGCGAGAATGCGAAAAGCTTTATCAATGGCGGGTCAGGTGTTGTATTCGGTGAGTGGGCTGAAATCTCACAAGCACTTGAAAGCAATAAGGACAATATTGAGGATTATGTGGTGGAAAATGACCGCCGTAACTCCGCTATCCCGTTGCTTGACATGAAAGGCATCAAAGCCCGTATTGAGCCAGGCGCAATCATCCGTGACCAGGTTGAAATCGGCGATAATGCTGTTATCATGATGGGGGCTTCAATCAATATTGGTTCTGTTATCGGCGAAGGTACTATGATCGATATGAATGTTGTACTTGGAGGAAGGGCAACTGTCGGAAAGAACTGCCATATTGGTGCAGGTGCAGTCCTTGCGGGAGTAATCGAACCGCCTTCTGCAAAACCTGTAGTGGTTGAGGATGATGTAGTTGTAGGTGCCAATGCTGTTATCCTTGAAGGGGTGACAGTAGGAAAAGGTGCTGTTGTTGCTGCAGGGGCAATCGTAGTTGAAGATGTTCCTCCATACACAGTTGTTGCCGGTACCCCAGCGAAAGTCATTAAAGAAATAGATGAAAAAACAAAGTCTAAAACTGAAATCAAGCAGGAGTTACGACAACTGTAAGAATCCCCGATTCAATTAAGAAGGACTGAAGGCCGATTCGGCATCAGTCCTTTTATATATTGCTTACTTAACGTTAGAAAGGAGTTTTAACATGCCAGTAATGAATCCATTTGTAGAAATCAGAAGAGATTTGCATAAAATTCCTGAATTGGGCTTTCAGGAATATAAGACTCAAGATTATCTTCTCACATATATTAATTCTCTTCCAAAGGAAAGAGTGGAAGTAGAAAAATGGAGAACAGGTTTGTTTGTGAAGATAAAAGGCACCCAGCCAAAAAGAACGATTGGCTACCGGACAGATATAGATGGATTGCCAATCGAAGAACATACGGGACTGCCGTTCCGCTCGGAACATGAGGGCAGGATGCATGCTTGCGGACATGATTTTCATATGAGCATCGCATTAGGCATACTAACCCATTTCGTCAAGAATCCAATAGAAGATAATCTTTTATTTATTTTTCAACCTGCTGAAGAAGGTCCCGGCGGTGCTCAACCGATGCTCGAAAGTGAAACTATGAAAAAGTGGAAACCTGACTTGATCATCGGACTGCATGTTGCTCCCGAATACCAAGTAGGAACAATCGCTATCAAGGAAGGGCTGCTGTTTGCCAATACTTCAGAATTATTCATAGATTTAAAAGGGAAGGGTGGACATGCAGCTTACCCACATAACACAAAGGATATGGTCGTAGCTGCCTCCATGCTTGTGACACAACTGCAAACGGTTGTGTCCAGGAATGTTAATCCCCTGGACAGCGCCGTGGTGACTGTCGGCAAAATTACTGGCGGAACAGTCCAGAATATCATTTCTGAAACGGCAAGGCTTGAAGGCACAATCAGAACATTATCAGTAGAATCGATGGAAAGTGTCAAGCGCAGGATCGAAGCCCTTGTCAAAGGAATTGAAATCGGCTTCGACTGTGAGGCTGTTATTGATTATGGCAGCATGTACCGTCAGGTTTATAACGATGAAAAAGCGACAAACAATTTCGTTGAATTTCTTGAAAATAAACAAGATGTGAACCTGGTGATTTGCAATGAAGCGATGACGGGAGAGGATTTCGGTTACATGCTGGAAGAAATTCCTGGATTCATGTTCTGGCTCGGAGTTGATTCAAAACAGGGATTGCATCACGCTGAACTCAATCCTGACGAGGATGCCATCGAGTTTGCGATTTCTACAGTATCAGAGTATATTGAAACATTATAAATCAAAAGCAGCGCCCGGAATTTTTCCTGGGCACTGCTTTTTTTTACTATTGTTCTTTCTTTTCGATATAAACCTGATGAGGGTAAGGAATTTCAATGCCGTTCTGATCAAGTGCTTCTTTAAGCGCTTTTCGCAGTTTGCGCTCCACTCCCCATTGTTCCATATTCTTGGTTTTTCCGATGACACGGATGACAACATCTGAAGCACCAAGTGCCTGTACACCGATTACATTTGGCCCATCGACAATATTTTCGTCTTCCGCAGCGACTCTGTCACAAACCTCCTGCAGAACCATAATAGCTTTATCAATATCATCATCATAAGAGATTCCAATATCGACAAGTGCCCTCATGTTGCCTCTGGAGTGGTTGCTCAAGCTTGTGATTTCCCTGTTGGGTACAAAGTTCAGCGTGCCATCAAAACTGCGGATCTGTGTAGTCCTTAAACCCACAGCCTCCACAATCCCGGAGAAACTGCCGGTCGTCACATAATCACCGACATCAATTTGTTTTTCCAATAATATGAAGAAACCTGTCACAACATCACTTACAAGTCCTTGTGCACCAAAACCTACAGCAAGCCCGATAATCCCGGCTCCTGCAAGGATGGCTGTAACCTCAATCCCGAAAATCTGAAGGATGGTGACAAAGAAAATAAAAATCAGGACGTAGGAGAAAATGTTTTTTGCGAGACTCTCCAATGTCTGTGATCTTGCTGTTGAAATGTTGTTCCTCTCACTATATTTACTGAAAGCACGTTCAAGGATTTTGTTTCCGAATCCTTTTACTATTAAAAATGCAATGTAAATAGCGATAATCTGCAGTGCCGAAATACCGATCGTTATCAGCAGGCCAGTCCAGTCGAAATCATAGATTCTTTCTGAAACACCATTGAAACCTAAGATAAAATCCACTTATGTCATCCTTCCTATTCTTTATTATATGTACAAGAGCTAAAAGACCTTATAAGTATAAACATAATTACATTAGTGTTGTCAAAGAACTGAATGTTTTATACCAACCCAATTATTTTTGACGAGAGGGGGACATATAGATGAGAGAAGATCGGTCAAATGGCCGATCTTTTTAAATGGTCTCGGAGTAGACTAAAAACATGTTATCGAAATTGCGGAAGGATTCTTAAAAAAGTAAAAAATTCAAATAAAAAGGTGGAAATATATTTCGAAACCCGATATATTTAATAGTACGTGAATTTTTTGCATCAAAGAGAGGGGGATGAAAAATGGAGACATTTAAAAAATTAAAACAATTTTATTGGCCTTACAAAAAATTCTTCTTTACTTCAATTCTGTTTTTAATTGTAGTAACAGGAATTACTGTGGTTTATCCGATAATTTTGCAGCTGACGATTGATAATGTTATTTTGCAGAAAGAATTCAGCTGGGTACCTTACCTGGCAATTGGCTTCATTTTAATTATGGTTGTAAAAGGTGTCGCTACATTCATACACCAATATAACGGAGATATGTTTGGTATCACCAGTGTCTACAGGTTAAGAAATGAACTGTATGAAAAGCTGCAATACCTTCCATTCCGTTATTATGACAACGCAAAAACCGGGGATCTTATGTCGAGGTTGACAGCGGATGTTGAAGCGTTCCGTTTTTTCCTATCTTTTGGGATATCCGAATTAATAAGGTTTGTACTCCTGGTTACCATCAGCTTTGGAGTCATGTTCTATTATTCTCCATCTTTGACGTTTGTTACGTTGTCGACACTTCCGTTCCTTGCAGTTGCGGTGTATAAGTTTGACAAGGCTGTACATCCGGCATTCCGCGGAATAAGGAAGTCCTTCGGGAAATTGAATACGAATGTCCAGGAAAATATCAGTGGAATCAACACAGTGAAGTCCTTATCCAGAGAAGATTTCCAGATCAATAAGTTCAATGATTCTAACAGTGATTACAAAGACAAGTACCTGCTGACTTCTGATGTGTGGGCGAAATATTTCCCGCTTATGGAGTTCCTCGGTAACGTAAGCGTGGTGCTCCTGCTTTCCTATGGTGGATACCTTGTTATAAATGGCAGCTTGAATCCTGGTGAGCTTGTAGCTTTCTACAGTCTCTTGTGGTACATCATCTGGCCAATCATGAACCTCGGATTTGTCATTAACCAGTTTTCTCAATCAAAAGCATCAGGTGAGCGTTTATTGGAAATTCTCGAAGCTAACGAAGATGTATCCGATAAAGAAGGTGCATTGGAAGTTAACAGACTAAGAGGCGAAGTCGAATTCAAAGATGTCGAGTTGAAGTATACTGAAGATGATGATGAAGCTTTGGACGGCATTTCTTTTAAAGCTGAACCAGGAAAAGTCATAGGCCTCATAGGGGCAACAGGTTCAGGTAAAACAAGTATCACTAATCTGATTACCCGCTTTTACGAACCGACTTCCGGGGAAGTGCTGATTGATGGCAAACCGGTAGAGGACTACTCATTGAAATCCTTAAGGAGGAATATCGGTTTTGTACTTCAGGAATCATTCTTGTTTTCCTCCACCATCAAAACCAATATTTCATACGGAAGACCTGATGCCACTATGGATGAAATCATTGATGCTGCCAAAAGAGCACAGGCTCATGATTTCATTGAGGAATTGGAAGATGGATATGACACAAGACTTGGTGAAAGAGGACTGGGTTTATCCGGTGGACAGAAGCAGCGTATCGCGATTGCAAGGGCAATCTGTACTGATCCGAGCATCCTGATACTCGATGATGCCACCAGCGCTGTTGATATGGAAACAGAGTTCAAGATACAGAAAGCATTTAAGGAAGTGATGGCAGACCGCACTACCTTTATTATTGCCCATCGTATCTCAGCATTGAAACACGCGGATGAAATCCTTGTTCTTGAAAACGGGAAGATCGTTGAACGGGGTGTCCACGACTTCCTGATGAAAAATAATGGACTATACCAGAGAATATACGACATCCAATATAAGGATCAGAAAAAAATACTGCAATCACAGCAAGGGTAGGTGAGACAATGAAAAGCAAGGAAAAAACCAATGAGAAAATACTTAATCGGTTTCACTATTCAACAGACCAGGTAATTGATAAACCATTTAACTGGGAACAACTGTGGAGACTGCTTGGCTATTTAAAGCCATATTCAAAAAATCTGCTTCCACTTTCGGTGATTATGGTCCTTATTACTACAGGTGTCAGAATGGTGATTCCAATCTTGATCGGGGTCTATACCCTTGATAGAGCGATTATCGACAAGGACACGGGGATGCTGACAATCCTGATAGGAAGCATTGCAGGATTGTATATATTAAGCTACATTGCCAATATACTGAGGATCCGATGGATGAACATGCTGGGACAGGGAGTCATCTATGACTTGAGAAAGCACTTATTCACCCATGTTCAATGGCTGTCTCACAGGTTTTTTGATCAGCGTTCTGCAGGTTCGATTCTTGTCAGGATCATGAATGATATTAATTCCTTACAGGAGCTTTTTACAAACGGGGTCATCAACCTGCTGATGGATATGCTTCTTCTTGTCGGTATCCTTGTAATCCTGTTTACTTTAAGCCCTGAACTGACTCTTGCGGTACTGGTCATCCTGCCGTTGATGTTCTTTATTTCCACGAGTCTCCGAAAGAAAATAAGAAGGTCATGGCAAATGGTGCGGCTGAAACAGTCTAAGCTGAATTCCCACCTAAATGAAAGTATTCAGGGAATCAGGGTAACCCAATCTTATACCCAGGAAAAAGAAAACATGGCATTCTTTGATGGGATAAATACGGAAAGCTTTGACAGCTGGAGAAATGCAACAAGAAAGAGTGCGATGTTCAGGCCGCTTGTTGAATTGACCAATGCTGTCGGGACAGCAGTACTGATCTGGTTTGGTGCAACGCTGATCCAAGGGGACGGATTGACTCTGGGTGAGTTCACATCATTCGCACTTTACCTAGGAATGTTCTGGGAGCCGATCTCCCGCTTGGGAATGGTCTATAACCAGCTGTTAGTCGGAATGGCTTCATCTGAGAGAATTTTTGAATTCCTTGATGAACAGCCGAATGTTGATGAGAAATCAAATGCAAAAGAGCTTAAGGAAATCAAAGGTCATATTGAATTCAAAAATGTTGACTTTGCATATGACAGCAAACGAAAAGCCTTGAATAATATTTCTCTTGAAATGAAGGCTGGAGAAACTGCTGCGCTGGTTGGTCATACAGGGTCAGGTAAAACAACCATAGCCAACCTTGTGAGCCGTTTCTATGATCCCACCGGCGGTAAGGTCCTGATTGACGGCCACGACCTGAGAGAGGTATCTTTATCAAGTCTTAGAAAGCAGATCAGCATTGTTCTTCAGGATACTTTTATTTTCTCGGGAACAATCAAGCAAAATATTCTTTTTGGACGTCCGGATGCATCCCACGAGGATGTTGTGGAAGCAGCCAAGGCAGTTGGTGCTCATGAATTCATCCTAAGACTTCCAAAAGGCTACGATACGGAAGTTGAGGAACGGGGGAATATCCTGTCTGTGGGAGAACGTCAGCTTATCTCCTTTACAAGGGCTCTGCTGGCAGATCCAAGAATCATCATTCTCGATGAGGCGACAGCTTCGATCGATACCGAAACAGAAGTGAAGATCCAGGAAGCTTTGAGGACACTCCTGAAAGGCAGGACCGCCATCATGATCGCCCACAGGCTTTCTACCATTCGTGAAGCGGATAACATCTTCGTACTGGATCACGGAAATATCATCGAGCAAGGCAACCATGATGAGTTGATGGATCAGCAGGGAGAATATTACCACCTCGTGAAAGCTCAATTTAAAATGCTTGAAGTAATATAAGATGAAGGCCGCCCTTTTTGTGGGGCGGTTTTTTGGTTGTTTAGGAAATTATAAAGGTTTGAGGATGTGGATGACAAAGATTGATATCTATATCCAGCTTCAGCGCCTGGCCCCTCGGGTCCTAAGCCGATCCGTCAGAGGAGCGGTTCGAAAATGATGTCTCCAAAGAGGGTCTATGGAGTCATCAAAAGAGGAGTGAGTGGAAAATGATGCCGTCAAAGAGGGTCTATGCCATCATCAAAAGAGGAGCGGGTGGAAAATGATGCCGTCAAAGAGGGTCTATGCCGTCATCAAAAGAGGAGAGGTTCAAAAATGAAGCCCTCAAAGAGGGTCTATGCCGTCATCAAAAGAAGAGGTGGTCGAAAATGATGTTTCCAAAGAGGGTCTATGCCGTCATCAAAAGAAGAGATGGTCGAAAATGATGTCCCCATAGAGGCTCTATGAAGTCATCAAAAGAGGAGTGAGTGGAAAATGATGCCCCTAAAGAGGGCCTATGCAGTCATCAAAAGAGGAGTGAGTGGAAAATGATGCCCCTAAAGAGGATCTATGCCGTCATCAAAAGAAGAGATGGTCGAAAATGATGTTCCCAAAGAGGGCCTATGAAGTCATCAAAAGAGGAGTGAGTGGAAAATGATGCCGTCAAAGAGGGTCTATGCTGTCATCAAAAGAGGAGAGGTTCAAAAATGAAGCCCTCAAAGAGGGTCTATGCCGTCATCAAAAGAAGAGCGCATCGAAAATAATGTCCCTAAAGAGGATTTATTTTAGCATCAAAAGGCGTAGAAGTGAAAAAGATGTCCTTTAAGTGATTCCTTCCCAGCATCCACTTAAAGCCCTTTCAGTCCCCCCACTAAAGCTCCAATTCCCATCCACCTGATTTTATCCCCCTAATTATCAAAAACTGAATCTTGTCCGTTTTAAATGCTCAATACTTCACAAACTCATTCGCAGGTTTTATAATGGTGAAATAGTGATACTTATAAGTATAGTTGATTAATAGGGGGGATAAGTATGGAGCTGGATAGTGTCATGCTGAGCAGGATGCTTACATCCGTGACATTGGCATTTCATATAATCTTTGCAACCATTGGGGTTGGAATTCCTGTCATGATTTCGATTGCCGAGTTCATAGGTATAAAGAGAAATGACGGACACTACATATTATTGGCCAGAAGATGGGCAAGGGGGTTTACCATTACTGTTGCGGTGGGTGTTGTCACGGGTACAGCCATCGGCCTTCAATTATCACTGCTCTGGCCGGCATTCATGCAGGTGGCCGGACAAGTGATTGCACTGCCTTTATTCATGGAAACATTCGCCTTCTTTTTTGAAGCGATCTTTCTTGGGATATATCTATACACTTGGGACCGGTTTAAGAACAGGATGGTCCATTGGTTACTGACAATCCCAATCATGATTGGGTCTTCTGCGTCTGCTTTATTCATTACTATGGTCAATGCATTTATGAATACTCCTCAAGGCTTTGATCTGGAGGGAGGAAAAGCGGTTAATATCGACCCAATAGCCGCGATGTTCAATCCTGCTACACCAGCCAAGGTGTTCCATGTTTTGACATCCGCTTATCTAACATCTGCGCTGGTTCTCGCAGCCATCACTGCATTCGCTATCTTGAAGAACAGAGGCGGTGTGTATCACAGAAAAGCTCTCCGCCTGACAATGGTGTGCGGTTTGATTTTCGCGGTGGGTACAGCAGTTGCAGGGGACGTTTCAGCAAAGTTCCTTGCTGAATATCAACCAGAAAAATTGGCAGCTGCAGAGTGGCACTTTGAAACAGAAAGCAACGCTGATTTAATAGTCTTCGGAACCCTCGATGAAAATAATGAGATTCATAATGAAATCAGAATCCCCGGATTCCTGAGCTTCCTTGCTGGAAATTCTTTCGATAAGGAAGTTATAGGGCTTGAAGAGTTCCCGGAAGATGAGCTGCCTCCGTTATTTGTGCATTATTTATTTGACTCGATGGTTTCAATCGGGATGTTCACATTGTTTATCACATCACTGTTTGTTCTCTTCTGGAAGTGGAAGAAGAAAAACGAATGGAATAAGCCTATGTTATGGGGGATTGTGGCCAGCGGCCCGCTATCGATGCTTGCCATAGAATTTGGCTGGATTTACGCGGAGGTGGGCAGGCAGCCGTGGATCCTGCGGGGATATATGAAGGTTGCGGAAGCTGCCACCAAAGCGGACGGAGTCGGGCTGACATTCCTGCTCTTTGTGATATTGTATATAATTCTTGCGATATTCTGTGTGCTGGTCCTGATAAAAATGTTTAAAAACAAGCCGCCTGAAATTGAGTATGAACAAAGGTTCACTAGCGGAAAACTCCAATGATTTTTTTCGATTAAATGGAGCCGGTTCATTGGGGACTTTGGCTTGAATAGGAGGGAGACAGGTGAGTTTAGAGGTACTAGGGATCACCGTACTTTGGGTATTTCTTTATGGATACCTGATTGTTGCATCTATAGATTTTGGCGCAGGATTCTTTGCTTTCTATGCCAAAATCACAAACAAGAAGCATACAGTCAATGATTTGATCAGCAGATATTTATCTCCTGTTTGGGAGGTAACCAATGTATTTTTCGTTTTTTTCTTCGTGGGTCTTGTAGGCTTTTTCCCTGATACAGCCTATTATTATGGAACAGCTTTGCTTATACCCGGAAGTGTGGCCTTGATTCTCCTGGCCATCAGGGGGGCTTTTTATGCCTTTGGCAACTATGGTTCAAAAGATAACGTTTTTTTCTTATTTCTTTACGGTGCAACGGGTTTGTTGATTCCGGCCTCTTTGTCTACGGCTTTAACGATTTCCGAGGGAGGCTTTTTAGAAGTAACAGGGGATAAAGTTGTATTCTTAGCGGAAGAGCTGTTTACCAGTCTTTATTCATGGAGTGTGGTTGTCCTGGCAATCGTTTCAGTGCTCTTCATTTCTGCATCATTCCTGACCTATTACGCTGATAGGGCAAATGATACGGAAGCAAGGGAAATTGTCCGGAAATTCGCCTTGTTTTGGAGCCCTCCGACGATTCTGGCAAGCCTCCTTGTCTTCATTGGATTGCGGAGGCATAACCTGGAGCACTTTCAGAACGCATTGGATATCTGGTGGATGTTTGGTTTGTCACTCATGTTTTTCCTTATAGCGACAGCTCTTATTTATACAAGGAAAAAATTTGGCACAGCATTCATTATGGTGATGCTTCAATTCTTCTTTGCCTTTTTTGGATACGGAGCTTCACATCTGCCCTATATCTTAAAACCTTTCATCACAATTGAGAGCAGTGTTACCAGCCCGGTTATGGGCACTGCGCTGGTAGTGGTCTTTATAGCTGGTCTGCTTCTGCTGATCCCGTCCTTAATCCTGCTTATGAGACTTTTTCTTTTCGATGCGGATTATGTAAAAGGAAACAAATAATCTAATATTCTCAAATTTGTGCTAAAATTAGTTCATAAGTATTCTCTTACGTTGGGGGAGTTAGAGTGAAAAAAGAGTTTGTCGTTATAGGATTGGGGCGTTTTGGGGGAAGCATTGTCCGCTCCCTGGCAGATCAGGATTTAGAAGTTATGGCTATTGATAAAGAAGAGGATAAGGTGAATGAGTTTGCCTCCATTGCATCGCATGCAGTAGTTGCGGATACCACGGATGAATCAGTATTGAAGAGCCTGGGAATCCGCAATTTTGACCATGTGATTGTGGCAATCGGGGATGATATACAGTCAAGTATCCTTACTACCCTTATGCTGAAAGAAATTGGTGTAAGCAATATTACGGTAAAGGCGCAAAATGATTATCATGAGAAAGTATTAAGGAAAATAGGAGCCAATCATGTTGTCCATCCGGAGAGGGATATGGGCAGGAGGATTGCGCATAATATCGTTTCCAATAACGTCCTTGATTACTTGGAGTTGTCAGACGAGCATTCAATAGTCGAGATTGCGGCCAATGAAAGCTTAAATGGCAACTCATTAATCGATCTTGATATCCGTGCAAAGTACGGTATCAATATCGTTGCCATCAAACGCGGAAAAGATATCCTGGTTTCACCACAGGCAGATGAACAAATAAGGACCGGGGATATCCTCATCGTCATCGGGGCCGATTCAGACATAACCCGATTTGAGAAGAAAGTAATGCCATAGAAAAGCAGGCTGAATCAATTCAGCCTGCTTTTTTATACCTTATATTATACTTCCATAATGATCGGTAAGATCATAGGACGGCGCTTGGTCTTTTCATAAAGGAACGGAGCTAATGTATCTGTGATCTCATTTTTGATCTCGGACCATTGGCTTGTCCGGCGCTCAAGAACTTTGCTTATATGTTTGTTGATAATATTTTGGGCTTCGTTGATCAAATCCCCTGACTCTCTCATATATACAAAGCCTCTGGAAATAATGTCAGGACCGGAAGCGATCTTGAAGTCACTCATATTGATGCTGACCACCACTATTACCAATCCTTCTTCAGAAAGAATTCTTCTATCGCGAAGAACGATGTTTCCGATATCTCCAATTCCGCTTCCATCGATATATACAGACCCGGATGGGATCTTGCCTGCAACCTGGGCAGTATCATTACCTAGGGCAAGCACTTCGCCATTGTCCATGACAAAGCAATTTTCAGGATCCACTCCGCAATCTACAGCAAGCTGTGTGTGCATTTTCTGCATTCTGAATTCACCATGAATAGGCATGAAGTATTTTGGCTTAATGAGCCTGAGCATCAGCTTCTGTTCTTCCTGGCTTCCGTGACCGGAAGTATGGATGTCATTAAGTGAACCGTGAATGACATCAGCACCTGCACGATAAAGCATGTTGATCGTACGGTTTACACTGATTGTATTTCCAGGAATCGGTGAAGAAGAGAAGATTACGGTATCCCCAGGATGAATCTGGATTTGCCTGTGGGTGCCGTTTGCAATTCTTGAGAGTGCAGCCATTGCTTCACCTTGGCTTCCTGTACATAAAATGGTCACTTCATTGGCAGGAAGACGGTTGATCTGATTGGATTCGATAAAGGTATCCTTTGGAGCCTGGATATAACCAAGATCCTGACCGATGGCAATGTTGTTTTCCATACTGCGGCCAAATACAGCAACCTTACGTCCGTGCATAACAGATGCTTCAATCACTTGCTGCAAACGGTAGATGTTGGAGGCGAATGTAGCGAAAATGACTCTTCCTTCGACTTTACGGAAGATATCATTGATGCTTTCGCCAACTTTCCGTTCAGACATTGTAAAGTTCGGGACTTCACTGTTTGTACTGTCAGAAAGGAGGCAGAGTACGCCTTCTTTGCCGATTTCGGCCATTTTCGTTAAGTTCGCCGGTTCGCCGACAGGGGTGAAATCAAACTTGAAGTCACCTGTATGAACTACATTCCCTGGAGGTGTCTTGACGACAATTCCGTAAGAATCAGGGATACTGTGTGTCGTCCTGAAAAAGCTTACCGCTGTTTTTCTGAATTTGACCACATCATCTTCCTGAATGATATTGAGCTTTGCGGATCGTAATAGAC
The DNA here is from genome assembly GCF_049177075.1 of Bacillus salacetis. Classification (GTDB taxonomy): domain Bacteria; phylum Bacillota; class Bacilli; order Bacillales; family Bacillaceae_B; genus Rossellomorea; species Rossellomorea salacetis_A. Next base: position 1,372,715 of record NZ_CP185377.1, read on the forward strand.
CGTGCTCTTCCAATTTGTTTTTCAAGAGCCCGATAGCAAGTTTACCGCCGTATATAGGAATGTTGATTTCCCTCAAAAGATAAGGGATTCCTCCTATATGGTCTTCGTGTCCGTGAGTGATGAAAAGTCCTTTGATTTTATCGGCATTTTTCACCAAGTATGTGTAATCGGGGATAACATAGTCGATTCCCAATAACTCGTCTTCCGGAAACTTAATCCCGGCATCGATTAAGATGATTTCGTCCTGAAATTGTACACCATAAGTATTTTTACCGATTTCGCCCAAACCGCCAAGTGCGAAAACCGCTGTCTGATCATTTTTAACGAATTTCATAATCTAATCAGCTCTCCACCTGAAAATTTTCGGATTGTTTCTCATATTCAAGATGGGATTCATCAAGTAGTTGGACGAACTCAATATTGTACGGTTTATCTTTCAATTTCAGGCGGACTTCACGTTCTGAATCTGCTTCTAGGTACAGGGTCATTGTGCATTCACGCACAGGAACTTCCTGCTTGCTTTCCTGGTAGTAGACTTTGTAAATCATTTTTCTCTCTCCTTATCCGTTTTCAAAATGTAACTTTTTCTATTATATAAAAAGTTTTAAAAGTTTTCATGCATTCAACATAACAAGAGCCCTGTATGTATAAATGCTTACTAGTATCATCAAGAAAATCCGGCTGCATTTCCGGTCACCGGTTTCAATACTAACAATAAACAAAGAACAGCCCTCCTAAACGTGAGGGCCGGCACATTTAAGCGATTGTTTTTTTTCTGAGTACATCTTTCCATTGTTTCAAGAGCTTCTTTCTGAGCTTCTTAAACATATGGATCACTCCTTATTAGTAGTTTACCTAGAATTGGTCTTAAAGTAAAGTTTACCCGAAATCCGCCTGCCTCTTTTTTCGATTTTAGTATATGGAATATTTGACAGTTTTTACGTGGTTAAGATTGGAAAAAGCGGAATAATGATTAATATGATGGTAATCGTGATGCAGTCCTCGGGGGGACTTACCTATCGGGAATCCATTGACTTTTAAAATAGAGAGGAGTAAGTTAATGGGGGAAATAGTGATATATCAAACCTTGATGACATTTACACATCAATGTATAAGCAATTAATTGAAGGGAGTCAGTAAAATGTCAAAAATCGTATTCTTTGATATAGATGGAACATTGCTTGACCATGACAAGAAACTGCCTGATGCAACGAAAAAGGCCATAAGGCAGCTTCAGGAAAATGATACATATGTAGCAATCGCAACGGGACGCGCCCCGTTTATGTATGAAGGTCTTAGGGAGGAACTTGGAATAGAATCCTTCGTTTCCTTTAATGGCCAGTATGTCGTTTTTGAGAATGAAGTAATATACAAAAATCCCTTGAACAGGGAAGAGCTTACCGCGCTCTTGGAAATGGCGGGTGAGCGCAGCCATCCTGTCGTCCATTTGAATGAAAAAACCATGAAGGCGAACACCCATCATCATCCTTTTATTGAAGAAAGCATGGCGAGCTTGAAATTCCCTCATCCTGATTTCCAGCCGGACTTCTACAGTGATAAGGAAATCTATCAATCCCTGCTTTTTTGCCGGGATTCTGATGAAGCAATCTACAGGGATGAATTCTCGAAATTCAACTTCATAAGATGGCATCAATATTCTATGGATATTCTTCCAAGCGGCGGTTCCAAAGCAGAAGGAATTAAAAAGATGATTGAAAAACTCGGATTTGATATCAGTGAAGTATACGCCTTCGGGGACGGTTTAAACGACATAGAGATGATAGATGCGGTTGGTACGGGTGTTGCAATGGGCAACGCCGTGCGGGAAGTCAAAGAGCATGCCGACCTTATCACAAAGCCTGTTGACGAAGATGGGATTTATCACGGCCTTAAAGAACTTTCGTTAATTTGAGGTTTAAAGGCAAGAAAAAAAAGGAAACTCTTAATTGAGTTTCCTTTTTTGCTTGTTAGGAAATTATGAGTTTGATTTCTGCATCCAGCTCCAGCGCCTAGCCCCTCGGGTCTGATCAAGGCGCTTCTGCTTTTGTTCCTATCTATCAACAGGAGTAGCGTCAGGTATTGGCTGAAGAGGATTTCCCTGGTCAATATGATCATAAAACATAATACCGTTCAGGTGGTCGATTTCATGCTGGAAGACGATTGCCGGCATCCCTTTTAACCGCACTTTGACGGGATTGCCGTCAATGTCCATCGCTTTTATAGTGACCCTTGCATACCGGGGAACAAACCCGGGGACTTGGCGGTCCACAGATAAACAGCCTTCCCCGCTGGTCAGATAGGCCTTTTCTACAGAATGACTGACAATTTTCGGGTTGAACAATGCATAGCTGTGGAGCTGGCCTTTATTGTCTGTCACATGGACAGCGATCATTCTTTTGAGGACATTGATTTGCGGTGCTGCCAGACCGATGCCGGATCGCAAACCGTATTTTTGGGCTGTTTCGGAATCCTGGCTGTTTTTTACATATTCTATCAGGCTGTTCAGGATTTCCTTGTCTTCTGAAGAGGGCGGCATCGCAACTTCTGCTGCGACCTTCCTTAAGGCAGGGTGGCCCTCACGTATAATATCGTTCATTGTGATCATACAATTTCCTCCCACTATTCCGTTGTTTTTATGATTTTAGTCTAACAGAGCCATTTTGAAAAGTTAACTGTTTTTAAAAGGGATATTCCTTGACATACTTTTACACATTTATCATAGTAATTAAATGAGGACAGGCGTATATAAAGGTATCTTTATCCATTAATTGAAAAACCTTATTTCATTCAAGCAATCATTCGTATTAATATTTCCATTGTCAAAAAAAGAAAGTGCCGATATAGTAGTAAATGTCATTATAATAAGGGGGATTTTAAAGTGTATAAACTTCGTGGAGTATTAGCTGCTGCAGGTGTGATGGTCCTGCTGACTGGATGTATGGGAGGAAGCACACCTCAAGAAATGGTATACAACACTTTGGAAGATACAGTCCAAAAAGAAGAAAAGTTAAAAGAAACACAAGAACCTTTAACGAAGCTTGAAGAAGAGGAACAGAAGCTGTTCGACCAGGCGATCGGCTTAAGTATGAAAGAAATTGATGAAATCAGAAAAATAGCGGATCAGGCGCTTGATAATATAAGTGAACGTGAAGATCTTATAAAGGAAGAAGTTGCTGCGATGGAAGATGCTGAAGAAGCATTCCAGGCTGCAGAGTCTTCTATTGAAGAAATTGAGGACGAAAGCCTGAAAAAAGAGGCTGAGGAACTGGCAAATCTAATGAATGATAGATTTGATGCCCACTCATCTATGGCTGACTCTTATTTGAAATCACTTGCGAGCGACAGGGAACTTTATGAAATTTTAAAAAAGGAAGACCTGACGATGGAAGAACTGCAGGCGCAAATTGAAAAGATCAATGAGAACTATAAGTCCACTATGGAATTCAACCAGACATACAATCAATTGACCGAGGAAGTAAATGCTTCTAAACTTTCTTTTTATGAAAAAGCAGAAATTGATGTAAATGCCGAAGCTTAATACTTAATGCCCGGTTCAGCGGATATCCGCTGAACCGGGCATTTTTTGTAGAGAAAAGCCAGGGTCAGTCCCGATTTTGAAAATACTTTAATGTATAACAGCGCAAAAAATAACTTTCTGTTTTATAATACAGTTTAGATGATTTGATTAATACAGATTTCGATTTCATCTTAAAATTGAATTTTTCCTAACCAATTCATTCGTTGTATCTGTAAGTATTTCTCGTTGACTTCTGTAAAAACTGTGGTGTAAACTATAAAACGTGATTACATATTGTATTAGTTTTTTGTTGGAATTGACTAGTACAGTTTAATTTTTAAAAATACTGTTTAAAGAGTTTTCTTTTAGGTGAATTGTGGAAACATATGTTTAATGACGTGTATTTGCCAAATTTGCGGTTTTCAGAGACTATTCTGGACACCCTAATCACTGTATGTAAAAAAACTCTAAAATAAGTGGAAAAAGAAAGGAAGAGGTGACTTCGATGGCTTCTAAATCTAAGAAGGCACAATTCGATGCGAAAAAAGCGCTTGAAAATATTGAAGCGCAATTCGAAATGGTTCAAATTTTAAACGAAGAAGGCGAAGTGGTAAATCAGGACGCAATGCCTGATCTAAACGACGAGCAGCTGCAAGAGCTTATGCGCCGTATGGTATACACTCGTATTCTTGATCAAAGATCAATCTCACTTAACCGTCAGGGCAGACTGGGATTCTATGCTCCTACAGCAGGACAGGAAGCATCACAAATTGCTTCACATTACGCTTTGGAGAAAGATGACTGGATCCTTCCGGGTTACCGTGATGTACCTCAGATCGTATGGCATGGTCTTCCGTTGTACCAGGCTTTCCTATTCTCCCGCGGACATTTCAAAGGAAACCAGCCTCCTGAAGGAGTTAACGTATTGTCACCTCAAATCATCATCGGTGCCCAGTACATCCAGACAGCAGGTGTTGCACTTGGTCTGAAGAAGCGCGGAAAACAATCGGTTGCAGTCACTTATACAGGTGATGGCGGATCTTCTCAAGGTGACTTCTATGAAGGAATCAACTTTGCCGGAGCATTCAGTGCACCTGCCATTTTTGTAGTGCAAAACAACCAGTTCGCAATTTCTACACCGCGTGACAAGCAGACAGCAGGTAAGACGATTGCCCAAAAAGCAGTTGCTGCAGGTATTCCTGGTGTCCTTGTAGATGGTATGGATCCATTAGCTGTTTATGCTGTTACACGTGAAGCACGTGAACGCGCTGTAAACGGTGAAGGACCTACATTGATTGAAACTTACTGCTACCGTTACGGTCCACATACAATGGCAGGGGATGACCCTACTCGTTACCGCTCTTCCGAAATGGATACAGAGTGGGAAAGAAAAGATCCTTTGGTTCGCTTCCGTAAATTCCTTGAAGGCAAAGGCCTTTGGAATGAAGATAAAGAGAACGAAGTGATTGAACAAGCGAAGGAAGATATCAAAGAAGCAATCAAGAAAGCTGATGGAACTCCTAAACAGAAAGTGACGGACTTCATCAACATCATGTATGAGAATCTTCCGCAAAATCTTGAAGAGCAATTAGAAATTTACAAAGAGAAGGAGTCGAAATAAGCCATGGCGCAAATGACAATGATTCAAGCTATCACTGATGCAATGCGCACTGAACTGCGTAATGATGAAAATGTGCTTGTTTTCGGTGAAGACGTAGGTTTGAACGGCGGTGTATTCCGTGCAACTGAAGGTCTTCAAAAAGAATTCGGCGAGGACCGTGTATTTGACACGCCGCTCGCGGAATCAGGGATCGGCGGATTGACAGTTGGTCTTGCATTGGAAGGTTTCCGACCTGTACCTGAAATCCAATTCTTTGGTTTCGTATATGAAGTAATGGATTCAGTCAGCGGTCAGCTGGCTCGTATGCGTTACCGTTCTGGCGGTACTTATAATGCACCTGTGACAATCCGTTCACCATTTGGAGGGGGAGTACATACACCTGAGCTTCACGCGGACAGCCTCGAAGGTCTTGTCGCGCAGCAGCCTGGTCTTAAAGTCGTGATTCCTTCGACTCCATATGATGCTAAAGGTCTTTTGATTTCTGCAATCAGAGATAATGACCCTGTCATTTTCCTTGAGCATATGAAACTGTACCGTTCTTTCCGTGAAGAGGTTCCTGAAGAGGAATATACAATTGAAATCGGTAAAGCGGACGTGAAACGTGAAGGAACAGATTTATCCATCATCACTTACGGTGCAATGGTGCATGAATCACTTAAAGCTGCTGAGGAACTTGAAAAAGAAGGTTATTCTGTTGAGGTTGTTGACCTTAGAACAGTCAGCCCTCTTGATGTGGAAACAATCATTGCTTCAGTTGAAAAAACTAACCGTGCAATTGTTGTTCAAGAAGCTCAAAAGCAAGCTGGTATTGCTGCAAATGTTGTAGCTGAAATCAATGACCGTGCAATCCTTAGCCTGGAAGCACCAGTACTGCGTGTAGCTGCGCCAGATACTGTTTACCCATTCTCTCAAGCAGAGCCGGTATGGCTTCCTAACTTCAAAGATGTTATTGAAACAGCAAAGAAAGTACTTAACTTCTAAGATAAAACAGGCTGTCTAAAGCAGAAGGGGAAATCCCCCTTCTCTTTTCCAATCCTGTCAAAAACATTAAGCAAAACAATAACAGGAGGTAGAACCTATGTCATTCGAATTCAGGTTACCGGATATTGGTGAAGGTATTCATGAAGGTGAAATTGTAAAGTGGTTCATCAAACCCGGAGATAAAGTAGAAGAAGACGATGTATTGTGTGAAGTGCAAAATGATAAAGCAGTTGTGGAAATCCCTTCCCCGGTTGCCGGAACAGTAGAAGAACTTCTTGTCGAAGAAGGTACTGTAGCAGTTGTAGGTGATGTGCTTATCAAATTTGATGCACCTGGTTATGAAGACCTTCAATTCAAAGGCGAACACGGTGATGAGAAGAAGGAAGAACCTAAAGCGAACGAAGTGACAGAAGGACAAGTTCAGGGAGTGGCGGAACAAGGCCAAGCAGTTGACAAAGATCCTTCTCAAGCAAATACGGATAACCAAACAACTAGCGCCGGCGAACAGGAAGCTGAAGATGCCGACCCTAACCGCCGTGTTATTGCGATGCCTTCAGTGCGTAAATTTGCAAGGGAAAAAGGCGTCGATATCCGCAAGGTTTCCGGCTCCGGCAAAAACGGACGAATCACGAAAGAAGACATTCAATCGTTCCTTGAGGGCGGTGCTAAGACTGCACCTGCAGAGCAGCAAGATACTGCTCCAGCCGCAAAAGAAGAAGCAGCACCTAAAGCAGCAGCTGCACAAAAGGTTCCAGAAGGTGAATACCCTGAAACTCGTGAACCAATGAGCGGAATCCGTAAAGCGATTGCCAAAGCAATGGTTAACTCCAAGCATACGGCACCTCACGTTACCCTGATGGACGAAGTGGATGTTACTAAGCTTTGGGCTCACCGCAAGAAATTCAAAGAAGTGGCAGCAGAAAAAGGAGTCAAGCTTACATTCCTTCCTTATGTGGTAAAAGCATTGACAAGTGCCCTAAGAGAATACCCTGCACTTAACACTTCTCTGGATGACAGCACCAGCGAGATTGTCCACAAGCATTACTACAATATCGGTATTGCTGCTGACACAGATAAAGGCCTGCTTGTTCCTGTTGTGAAAAATGCAGATCGTAAATCTATGTTCTCAATATCTAATGAGATCAATGAACTTGCAGGGAAAGCTCGTGACGGCAAGCTTTCCGGTGATGAAATGAAAGGTGCTTCATGCACAATCACTAATATTGGTTCTGCAGGCGGACAATGGTTCACACCTGTAATCAACCATCCTGAGGTAGCAATCCTTGGTGTTGGACGCATTGCAGAAAAACCTGTGGTTAAAAATGGTGAAATTGTAGCCGCACCTGTGTTAGCATTATCATTGAGCTTCGATCACCGTATGATCGACGGAGCTACTGCTCAACATGCACTTAACCATATTAAGCGTTTGTTGAACGATCCAGAACTATTATTAATGGAGGCGTAATGCGATGGTAGTAGGAGATTTCCCAATTGAAACAGATACTATAGTAGTCGGTTCAGGTCCAGGAGGATACGTTGCAGCAATCCGTGCAGCACAGCTGGGTCAAAAAGTAACAATCATTGAAAAAGAAAATCTTGGCGGCGTATGTTTGAATGTTGGATGTATTCCTTCAAAAGCATTAATCACTGCCGGCCACCGTTTTCATCAGGCTCAGCATTCCGATGATATGGGGATTGTTGCAGAAAACGTTAAAGTAAACTTCGATAAAGTCCAGGAGTGGAAAGCCGGAGTTGTCAAGAAGCTTACTGGCGGTGTTGAAGGGCTTCTTAAAGGAAACAAAGCTGAAATCGTCCGCGGTGAAGCTTACCTTGTAGATGCAAATACTTTACGTGTAATGGATGAAAGTTCAGCACAAACATACAAATTCAAAAACCTGATCCTTGCAACAGGTTCACGTCCAATTGAGATCCCTAGCTTCAAATTCTCAAAACGTGTATTGGATTCAACTGGTGCACTAAGCCTTTCTGATATTCCAGAGAGCATGGTGGTTATCGGTGGAGGATACATTGGTACAGAACTTGGAACAGCCTATGCAAATCTTGGTACCAAAGTAACAATCCTGGAGGGTGCTGACGATATCCTCAGCGGTTTCGAAAAGCAAATGACTCAGGTTGTTAAAAAAGGCCTTAAGAGCAAAGGCGTAGACATTGTTACGAAAGCAATGGCAAAAGGTGTGGATGAGACTGACAGCGGAGTAACAGTTAAGTATGAAGCAAACGGTGAAGAAAAAACTGTAGATGCTGAATATGTTCTTGTTACTGTTGGACGCCGTCCGAATACTGATGAAATCGGTCTTGAAGAAGCCGGTATCGAAATGACTGACCGCGGTCTTGTCAAAATTGACAAACAGTGCCGTACAAACATCTCAAATATCTATGCCATCGGTGATATCGTTGATGGACCGCCGCTTGCTCATAAAGCTTCTTACGAAGGCAAAATTGCTGCAGAAGCAATCTCCGGCGAACCGGCTGAAATCGATTATATGGGTATTCCGGCTGTATGTTTCACAGATCCTGAGTTAGCTACTGTGGGTTACACTGAAGCACAGGCTAAAGAAGAAGGACTTGAAATCACTGCTGCTAAATTCCCGTTTGCGGCTAACGGCCGTGCACTTGCTTTGAATGCAACTGATGGATTCCTGAAGCTTATCACACGTAAAGCTGATGGTTTAATCATCGGTGCTCAAATCGTTGGTGCTGGAGCATCTGACATGATTGCTGAACTTGGTTTGGCAATTGAGTCTGGAATGACTGCAGAAGATGTTGCTATGACAATTCACGCGCATCCAACACTTGGAGAAATTTCCATGGAAGCTGCGGAAGTTGCTATGGGCAGCCCGATTCACATTATTAAATAATGAATACAAAAAACCTCTTGGTCTCCCAAGAGGTTTTTTTATTAGGGATTATTCTATGTAACACTTCTTTACTGAACCCTTTCAAGTGAGGGTTCAGTTCCATTGATCCATGGCATTGCTGACTGGCTGCATGATATCTTCCTTTTCCGCTTTTCCAATTATCTTGCAGACTATCTTGTTATCTTCGATTACCAGCAGTGCGGGATAGGTATCATTTAGAGAAATAAAAGTGGAATCCAATTCCTCTTTCTTGGCAATGATTTTATAATTCTCGAATTGAGATGGGTATAATCGTTTTAATTCAATTAATGCCTCGTAATAAGAATCCTCTTCCTGAATGTTATTTTCATCTGAGTAGAATAAGATCGCTTTTTCAATATTGAGTCCGGCTGCAGTCCGATCATTTTGCAAGCTGCAGGATGAAAGGAAGGTGATGTTCCCAAGCATAAGAATAATCAGAAAAGAATACTTCATCTAATAGCCTCTTTTCAATATTGTAATCTGGATAGTAACCGCTTTATTGATCCCTGAGTCATATTTATCAAAAAAATGTAAAATAATTACTAATTAGTCGATTGAAATTATTCTAACATATGCAAAAAGGATATTGTGCGAATTCATTAAATTGTTACACAAATGAAAAGAGATGGCAGAATGGAGTTTTAAAAAGGGTGACAGAGAGAATATAATGATATAAATCTTTTAACCGGGTGAGATGATGAAAAATTACATTGCATTTTTAGTGCAGCTCATTATTTGGAGTGCCTTTTCGATTGCACAGTGGTTATCCAGCAAAGATCATATAGAATATAAGTGGATCATGTTCATCATATTTATATATTTTGGATTCATCGCAGCAAAAAAAATTCTTCATTCGTCCAAGGTGACTTTAATTGTTACTGTTATAAGCCTCAGCACTTATTACACTTTGAAAGTTTTTTTTGAACAGGTCGTTGTATCCATATAATTGAAAGAATAATGGTATAATTGGAAAAGACATTCAGCTAGAGGAAGGGGAAAAACATGAAAAAGTTGATTTACTGCAGTTTCTTGTTCTTGCTGATAGCAGGCTGTTCAAATGAACAACCTGCAGAAACAGCTGGAAATACTGCAGGTCAGGAAGATGCAGCCAACGAAGCTTCTGTAACTGAAGACCAAAATGAAGCAGCAGAAGACAAAGAGGATAACGAACAAGGTTCAGAGAATGTAAAGGGTAATGAATCTGAAAGTTCTGGAACCGAAGCCGAGGAAGTCGTTCAGGAAGAAGAAACACAGGGACCTCAATATATGATCAATGAAGCAGATTGGTCTGTTCAGCCAATAGAAGATGCAAATGAAGAAGTCGTTCTTCTGACAATTGATGATGCGCCTGATAAATTTGCTCTTGAAATGGCGAATACGTTAAAAGATCTTGATGCTCACGCTATATTTTTTGTGAATGGGCATTTCCTGAATACTGATGAGGAAAAAGAGGTCTTAAAACAGATTCATGACATGGGTTTTCCTATTGGTAATCATACTTTTAACCATCAAAAATTGGATGATGTTTCCGAGGATAAGCAAAAAGAGGAAATTTTGAAACTGAACGACTTAATTGAAGAGATAACAGGTGAAAAGCCTAAATTCTTCCGCGCGCCGCATGGTGCAAATACTGATTATGTAAAGGGATTGGTTAAAGAAGAAGGCATGACCTTAATGAATTGGACGTACGGTTATGATTATTTCAAACCATATATGGACGCAGAGAAGCTGAAAACCGCAATGATTACAGGAGAAGGTCCAGAGGTTGATGTACCATACTCTTTATTGAAACCTGGAGCAAACTTATTGATGCACGACCGGGAATGGACAAATCAAGCCCTGGCAGACATAGTGAAAGGCCTGCGGGAAAAGGGATATGAAATTCTTGATCCTGACTTGATTAAAACGCCGGAATAATGAAGAAAACTGCCATACGGAATACCGTTGGCAGTTTTTTTATATCAGGAACAAGATATAAAAAGGTATTAATCTTCATATGCTTAGATTAATTAGATACATAATATAATCAATAGTCAATATAACATCACAATTAAAATTAAATATGACATACAATTAATGCTTGATATTTTAATTGTGTTATATTATTATATATTTAAAGAAAGTTAAAGCGCTTTCAAAATCAAACTTGAAAAATGAAAGGAGTTTTAAGATGGGTACAATTGTTTGTCAATCATGCTTAAACACTATTGATCACTTTGAAGATGAAAAGGTATCGGTTTTATTCTCCAGCGAATGTGATTGTAAAAAAGATACTGAACTAGATGATTAAAAGGTTGATATAGAAGCAAAAGCCCCGGCAGCCATGCCGGGGCTTTTGTTATGCCTTTCTACTTTTTCAAAAATAGAACAGGCACAACTCCTTTTAAGAGTCGTGCACTGTTTTTAGAGTCCTGACTTCTGGCCTCTTATCTAATCGCTTTGTGTTCTTTGATGACACGAAGGTGACTGAGATCAAAGTCTTCAGGCCCCTGAACAGGCAAGCCAGCTTCCATATTCTTTTGGATATATGTTATGTTTTCCGCAGTAATGATTTCACCAGGGATGAAAATTGGGATACCTGGTGGATAAACCATAATGAACTCGGCTATGATCCGCCCTACTGATTGGTCTATAGGAATGACTTCCGTATCAGCATAGAAAGCATCTCTTGGTGTCATTGATAGGACAGGAATATCAGGGAGAAGTACTTCAACGGTTTCAACCAAACCTTCTTTGTTGGAAAATTGTTTCGAGAGCTCTATTAGAGCCTCAACCAATTTTTCTCCTTCAGCCATCGTGTCTCCTGGTGTAATGATACAAAGGATGTTATATAAGTCAGACATTTCTACTTCGATGTTATAAACTTCCCTTAACCATTTCTCTGCGTCAAAACCACTGATGCCCAGTTTTTTTACGGAAATGATCAATTTTGTTGGGTCAAAATCGAATGTTGCCTTAGTACCTAATATTTCTCTTCCAACACAATAAAGATTTTCAATACCATTTACTTTTTCTCTTATAGTTTCGGACAGCCTGATTGTTTTTTCGATCAGCTCCCTGCCCTCTGTTGCCAGTCTCTTTCTTGCTGCATCCAATGAAGCAAGTAGAAGATAGGATGTGGAAGTGGTTGTGAGCATACTCATAATCGTCTGTACACGCTTAGGAGAAACAAGGCCTGTTTTGATGTTCAATACAGAGCTTTGTGTCATGGACCCACCCAGTTTGTGGACACTTGTCGCAGCCATGTCGGCTCCTGCCTGCATGGCAGAAATAGGGAGGTCTTCATGGAAATGAATATGCACTCCATGCGCTTCATCAACCAGTACAGGCACATCATAGGAATGGGCAATCTCCACGATTTTTTTCAAATCAGCAGAAATCCCAAAATAGGTTGGATTAATAACCAGTACCCCTTTTGCATCAGGGTGCTGTTCAAGAGCCTTTGCCACCGAATCAGTCGTAATGCCGTGAGATATCCCCAAGTCTTCATCAACTTCAGGGTGTATGAAAATAGGAGTGGCACCTGAGAAAACGATCGCACTCATAACAGATTTATGAACGTTTCGCGGAACGATGATTTTTTCACCGGGCCCGCAAACAGACATCACCATCGTCATAATGGCACCGCTCGTACCCTGAACAGAGAAGAAAGTATAATCTGCACCAAAGGCTTCTGCTGCAAGCTGCTGAGCTTCTTTAATCATCCCTTTGGGCTGATGAAGGTCATCCAATGGCCCAATGTTGATTAAATCAATTGAGAAAGCATTATCTCCGATAAAGTTTCTGAATTCCGGGTCCATGCCGGTACCTTTTTTATGCCCAGGGATGTGGAACTGCACTGGATTTTTTTTACTGTGTTCTACTAAACCGGTGAATAAAGGAGTTTTGTATTGTGACAATTCATTCGACACCTCTTTAAAGTCTTTTATATCTAAGCTTTTCCCTTAAAACAAAGGAATTAGTCATTAGGTTTTTTTGAGAAGAATGCGGTTAAAAACGTGCTTAATTCTTATCGATAAAGAATTATAGCACTTACGTTTTTCTTTGCATAGTGTTATACGCCCGCACTTATTACATTTTGTCGAAATTGACAGGATTTCAAGGAGTGGGGAGCGAATAAGTTGTTTGAAAGGGTGATGAATCATGAATTGGAATACCAGAGTTACAAAGCTGCTTGGGATTCAATATCCTATTATTCAAGGAGGACTTGCGTATCTTGCGTATGCAGAACTTGCAGCAGCTGTGAGCAATGCAGGCGGACTCGGGCAGATAACAGCAATGTCCCTTGAGTCTCCAGAAAAGTTGAAAGAAGAAATACATAGAGTGCGTCAACTTACGGATAAACCATTTGGGGTAAACTTCGCTATCGGCCAGCATGGCCGCCCTTTTAAAGAGTTTTTACAGGCGGCTATTGACGAAGAGGTGCCGGTTGTCTCCATGACTGGAGGAAATCCTGCCCCGATGTTTGATATGCTGGAAGGGACGTCAATCAAGAAACTCGTACTAGTCGCTGCAAAGAGGCAGGCAGTCAAAGCGGAAGAGCTTGGGGCGGATGCCGTCATGGTAGTAGGGGCAGAAGGCGGAGGACACCTTGGGAAAGAGGATATAGGAACCTTTGTCCTGATTCCCCAGGTTGCAGACGCCGTCTCCATACCCGTCATTGCTTCAGGAGGAATAGGAGATGGCAGAGGTCTGGCAGCTGCATTATGTCTGGGAGCAGAAGGTATCGAGATGGGGACCAGGTTCATTGCAACAGAGGAATGTGTCCATGCATCTGAAGAGTATAAACAGGCGTTGATTAGCGGGACAGAAAGTGATACAGTGGTCATCAAAAGATCTTTGGGAGCTCCGGCACGCGCAATTTCAAACAAGTGGACCGATCATATTCTTGATTTGGAAAAACAAGATGCAGGCTATGAAGGATTAAAAACCTTTATCAGCGGCGAAGCTAATAAGAAATTTGTTTATGAAGGCAAAGCTGATGAAGGATTCGGTTGGGCAGGCCAGGTAATGGGATTGATCCATGATATCCCTTCCGTAAAGGAATTGATTGATCGAATAGTGAAGCAAGCTGAAGATGCAGGCGGGAAGTGGAGAAATTAGCTCTACTGAGCTGGTAATTACACGTCCTCGTCTGCGGTAATTAAACATAGCTGTATTGTTAAAGGTTGTTGCTTCTAATGTATTTTTTGGAATCTGTTACGACAAGGTTGATTGGAGTCGCACACCTGGAGCGGAAATCAACTAACTTTATTCAATTAGCAACAAATTATATTAAAGTCTTAAACAAAGAATAGCTTTGAAAACAAGGAACAGAAAGCAAGGTGAACCAAATGGAATACCAATACCCTTTTTCTTTGGACTGGTCAACGGATGAAGTAATAGACGTTGTAGCGTTTTTTCAAAGTGTAGAAAAGGCTTATGAAAAAGGAATTGAGCGGGAAAAACTCATGTCTGCCTACAGGCGTTTTAAGGAAATTGTTCCTGGTAAAGCGGATGAAAAAAGAATCTGTAATGAATTTGAGGAATCAAGCGGATATTCTTCATACAGGGCAGTAAAGAAATTGAAGGAATCTGACAGAGAAATCATTAAAATGAACTAGATGAAGAAAGAGGAGAAGCCTATTACAGAAATGGCCTCTCCTCTTTTTTTTGAGCACACAGCCTATGTTTACCGCAGATTGTAAAGGGGTAATAATTTTACAAACGCATCACTGATTATTTCAATTGTTTCATCCCCTGAAAGCTTGACGGCCTTCTCTCTTGGAATCTGGATTCCACATAGTATTTCAGCTTTCTTGACGGTTTGCAGCCTTTTGAATAATGAAGTTAATTCTTCCTTATCCATCTCTGAGAATGGCTGAACTTCAGGTTTAGTATGATCGCCTGACCAAACGAAGTTCCTTGGAATGATGTCTGTGATACGATCAATATTCTGTTCGAGTTTTTTACCGTATTCCTCTTTGGCAGGAGCTTCATAAATCATGGCGAACCATACAAATACGTGTGTCTCCCAAAGGCCGATTTGAAAATGAGGGTGCTTTTTATATCCTCGTTTGTTATTTGCAAAAGCGACCCAAGTGTCATCCGGGGGATTGACTGAACGCCGTGCATGTTTTGCAACATGGGGAAACATTTCATCACCGGTCATTGTGCTGAGAGTTGGGGAGAAATGAGTACCTAGTGCATCCAGCTTGGGCCTGACAGTTTCTATAAGAGCTTCCATACGATCCTCAAGACCGTCGATGCTGAAAACATTAAAGTCATCTTCTGTAAAACCATTAAAATTCATTTTGCTCCTCCTTATGCTGGTGGCCTTATTTTACCACATAGCTTTATAGGAAGAAAAAATGTTGAACCGGAAATAGGTGTTTGCACATTTTAGTTACCTGTTTCTTATACTTCACATAGAATGTACTAGATAAATTCAGAAAATTGAGAATAATAATATCCGGAAGGGGTGTACTGTCCATGAAACAAGTAATGAGCTCAACACGAAAGAAGAACGTCCAGCAGCAGCGAATGGCGGTGCTGAAACTGGAAATGGATTATGAGCTGGCCGTATTGTTTGAAGCAATGGAAGACAAGAACACTGCAATCCAGGTAAAGACTAAAGAAAAGCTGATGAAAATCAGGGAAGAACTAATTAAGTTGAAAGCATTGTAAACCAGGAATAAGTGAATATGCTTTAAACGGACTCTGATAAGAAACTTTGAAGAGTTCGTATTTTTGTGGCGTAATGCACAAAACTTGAAGGGTACATAAATATATTTTAAGCTATATAAAAGTCAGTACATCTAAAGGCGTGAATTGTAAATAATACATAAGACACTCTTTCTTATTGTTTCTGATCAGCGAAACCCGGCTGATTTTCTTTAATTATGAAAATAATACTTGCATCAAATTTAGAATGGGGGACTTTTAATGTCTAACTGGCAGGAAGTCGATACATATGTTAAGCACTGGATTAAGGAAGCCGGTGAAAGAATCAGGCAGTCATTTAAAACGCAGCTGAATATACAGACAAAGTCGAATCGTAATGACCTTGTAACCAATGTGGATCAGGAAACAGAACAGTTCTTTATTGAAAGGATCAGAGATACATACCCGGATCATCATATACTTGGTGAAGAAGGATTTGGCGATGACTTAAAGGATATGAAAGGAACAATCTGGATTATCGACCCGATTGATGGAACCATGAATTTCGTTCATCAGCAAAGGAACTTTGCTATTTCAATCGGAATTTACCATGATGGGGAAGGTGTGCTTGGATACATATATGATGTAGTCCATGACGAGCTTTATCACGCGCACAAAGGTCATGGGGCTTATATGGATGATTTAAAACTTCAGCCTCTTCAAGAAGTGGATGTTAGGGATTCCATCATAGGAGTGAACGCCCTTTGGGTAACCGATAACAACCGGATAGACAGGGAAGTCCTTGGTCCCCTGGTCAGGGACGTAAGAGGGACAAGGTCCTATGGTTCTGCAGCAATGGAAATGGCATACGTTGCTTCTGGCAGGATTGATGGTTACATGACCATGAGGCTTGCTCCTTGGGATTTTGCTGCAGGAAAAATCCTTATAGAAGAAGTGGGCGGAGTTGTGACCAGCCTTGACGGCAAAGAGTTGAACATGCTGCAAAAGAGCTCGGTCTTTTCCTGCAAGCCGGGACTTCATGAAAATATTTCGAAGACGTATTTAAAAGATGTATCTTTTAAATAGAAACAGAAGAGCTGACCAGAAGTCTGGTCAGCTCTTTTGGATATCCGTTCTACAATTTACCTTCTTCACGGTACTTTTTCTTGGTTTTGAATCCATACCCCATTACCAATACCCATGCGGCAACGGCAAGTACAGCAAGTATTATACTTTTTTCACTTATCGCAATTCCAATCCCCATTATACAAACAGCTGCCAGGACGGCATACATCACAAAAATCCATTTTATGTTTTTCACTTGTCATTACTCCTTTAATGATAATCCCAGAGATCCTTATTTAAAATCTTATCAATGAAAAGAGGGTATAACAAGCATTATTCTCTGGAAGCACTAGCAGCTATGCTTTCTTTGTGGTAATTTATTGAAGAAATTTATACGAAATTCAGTAATGGCCTATGTTTTATCTGATAATTGCCATTGAATTATACCTGCTGTAATAATATTTACAAGAATAAGTTTCTGCTTTTTTGTTTGCTGTGATATAATGTCTTAGTTGCAAGAAAAAGGCCGCTTATGGCTGAATTATTTGAAGGAATACATGAAGACAGTTCATAATGTCTGTTATCATAAATAAAGAAGACCACAATCAGGAGTGAATACATTGAATAAAAGAAATGACTTAAGAAATATTGCGATTATCGCCCACGTTGACCATGGTAAAACTACTTTAGTCGACGAGTTGTTAAAGCAATCAGGTATTTTCCGTACTAATGAGCATGTTGAAGAACGTGCAATGGATTCCAATGATCTGGAAAGAGAAAGAGGAATCACGATCCTGGCGAAAAATACAGCGATCCAATACAAAGATACACGAATTAACATTCTCGACACACCTGGCCATGCTGACTTCGGCGGTGAAGTAGAGCGTATCATGAAAATGGTAGACGGTGTATTGCTTGTTGTCGATGCCTATGAAGGCTGTATGCCTCAGACACGATTCGTGCTAAAGAAAGCACTCGAGCAAAACTTAACACCAATCGTTGTCGTTAATAAAATTGACAAAGATTCCGCTAGACCGGAAGAAGTAATTGATGAAGTCCTTGAACTTTTCATTGAACTTGATGCGAATGAAGATCAGTTGGAGTTCCCGGTTGTTTATGCTTCGGCAATCAATGGTACTGCCAGCACAGACCCGGATCCGGCAAACCAGGATGAAAACATGCAATGCCTGTATGAGTCCATTATTGAGCACATTCCTGCTCCAATCGACAATCGTGAAGAGCCGCTTCAATTCCAGGTAGCGCTTCTGGATTATAATGACTATGTTGGCCGTATCGGTATTGGGCGCGTCTTCAGAGGGACGATGAAAGTCGGACAGCAAGTAGCATTGATGAAAATAGATGGAAGTGTGAAGAACTTCCGTGTAACGAAAATTTTCGGCTTTATGGGCTTGAAGCGCGTTGAAATCCAAGAAGCACATGCAGGGGATTTAATCGCGGTATCAGGTATGGAAGATATCAATGTCGGTGAAACAGTATGCCCAATCGATCACCAGGATCAACTTCCTGTGCTTCGAATCGACGAGCCTACACTGCAAATGACATTCCTTGTAAACAACAGTCCTTTTGCAGGGCGTGAAGGTAAGTATGTCACTTCCAGAAAAATCGAAGAAAGACTATTGGCACAGCTGCAAACAGATGTGAGTCTGCGTGTTGAAAACACTGATTCTCCCGATGCTTGGACAGTTTCAGGCCGTGGTGAGCTTCACCTCTCTATTTTAATTGAAAACATGCGCCGTGAAGGATTTGAGCTTCAAGTTTCAAAACCGGAAGTTATCGTCCGTGAAATTGATGGAGTGAAGTGTGAACCAGTAGAACGCGTTCAAATCGATGTGCCCGAAGAATATACGGGAAGCATCATTGAATCAATGGGAACACGTAAAGGTGAAATGCTTGATATGATCAACAATGGCAGCGGTCAAGTTAGGTTGATCTTTATGGTGCCTGCGCGTGGATTGATCGGATACTCAACTGAGTTCATGACTTTGACTCGCGGTTATGGAATCATCAATCATACGTTCGACAGCTACCAGCCTATGCAAAAAGGTCAAGTCGGCGGCCGCAGACAAGGTGTTATCGTTTCCATGGAAACAGGTAAATCTTCTCAGTATGGAATCATGGGTGTGGAAGACCGCGGAACAATTTTTGTGGAGCCGGGAACAGAAATTTACGCAGGTATGATCGTAGGAGAACATACTCGTGAGAATGACATTACGGTGAATATTACAAAAACAAAGCAAGCGACTAACGTACGATCTGCCAATAAAGATCAGACGGTAACGATTAAGAAAGCGCGTATCATGACTCTTGAAGAATCATTGGAATATCTGAATGATGATGAGTACTGTGAAGTAACTCCTGAATCCATCCGTCTTCGTAAAAAGATTCTTGATAAAAATGAGCGTGAAAGAGTTACCAAAAAGAAAAAAGTAGCTGAAACTAACCAGTAATAAATTGGGAGTGATCAGAAAATGGTAACTGAACGTTTGTCCTTTTTCGCATCCTTATACGGAGTGGAACAAAATCCTACACTCGGTATGTGGCTTTTATACATTACCATCATCGCATTATCGGTTTTGGTGTATAAATTGGGGTTTGCAAAAAAATTGCCGCTATTGAAGTCAGCCGTCATTTACTTTTTCCTTGCGGCTGGTTCAACAGTGTTGACGTTTTTAGGGATCTTCCTGCCAGTAGCGGAAGGGCTCGTTGTCGCAGCGTTGATATTAATTATCTATAAAGTCAGGCTGCGCAGGCATAAAAACGAAGAGGCAAGCTTATAAAAAAAAGCAGAGGTTTTTTACCTCTGCTTTTTTTATTTGGGATTAATTAAGTTTCTCACCTTTTAAGAAAGGATACAGCAGGACCATCGACAGCATGAAAAGAAAGTGTGCTATGATCCAATAAAGAAAAGCTTCCCAGTTATTTACTTCCGGAACCTCCTTGATAGCAAGAACCGATAAGGGGAAATACATAAAAAGTGCGGGGATTGTCAGGCTTGCCGCTAAAAACCATCTCTGTTTAAACCCGCTTCCCCACCTGCAGGAAAGGTAATAAAAGGTCAGTCCCAACAACCAGGAAACAACCAAGTGGAAGAAAAACTCTATAGCTTCCGGCCACTCGATGGTACCAAGCAGAGGAACGAAGTCAATATTAAGCAAAAGTGTATACACTTTTTGGTTCGTGAGACTTTCGACCATTTTTAAAATTGCTCCGATGAATATTCCGGAAAGGATACCTAAAAGACTTCCTTTAATTAAAGTATCAGAAGTCATTTTTAGATTTTGCTGAACGATATAGACGGAAATTTCCAGTGTCTGCGCGTTCTTTTGTTCTTCTGGTAATTCTGTCTTGGCATTTTTCACACATGTACGTATGGATCGGTCTGTTTCTTAAGCGTTTCGCTGTTAACGATTCATCATCAATTGACTCAATCACATCACATAGAGTGCATTTTACCCTCATATTAGACACCTCCATGTCTCGATGCGTATGTATTTTGTATTTAGTATATCATGGAGTGGTTCAATCATGAATTTTTTTCTATTCTACTCTTTGCTGATGTATAATATTAGTAATAAAAGGAGGGATTTCATTGGAGAATCGAATTGAATCGAAATTGATTCCTGTTTTATTTGAAGAACTTCAGCAAGAAAGGTTTATAACAGTGTCTACTGTTGATTACAAAACGGGCGGCCCCAACGTCAGCGCCATTTCCTGGGTCTTTGCTGAAAGTGAAGAGAGCATTCTCTTTACCGTTGACAGCCGTTCCCGGATTATCAAGAACATTGCTGCGAATCCACTTGTTGTGTTGAACATTATTGCAAATGAATCCTCCTATTCGATTTGTGGAAGGGCAGAGCTGAAGTCTGAAAAGTTGAATGAGGTTCCTATTAACCTGTCCCTTGTTTCAATAACGATAAATGAAGTCAGGGACGTCATGTTTTATGGTGCAAAGATCTCCGTTGAACCCCAATACGAAAAGACATACGATAGAGAAGCTGCCGATCGTCTGGACCGGCAAGTAATAGAAGCCATGAAGAAAGCTTAGTTCAAAAGCTTATCCATGGCTTCTTTTCTGTTTTTATTGATTATTATTTTTGTTGGTATTCCGGTCTTTATAGTTATTTGACTGGTCATCCTGTTCTTTTTCCAATTGCTTTTCTTGCTGTTGATCTGCCTTGTTCCTGGATTCATCAGGGGCTTCATCAGGATTCAATTGCTGTGTATTCTTAGGCAGTTCAGGCATGAGACGTCCAGCAATATCCGACAGTTCGTTCAAAATTCCTTGTACCGGTCTCCCGTTTTCAATGTCTTTGCCGACTTCTTGTAGGCGTGCATAGAGGTCCGGGTCTGCAATAATCATTGCATTGGCCCCGTTGGGATCGTCTTTGAGAGCTTCTGCCACAGAATATTTTATGGTTCCCACCTCGGACCTTTCTACATTTGAATCAACATCTATGCCGACAAATGCGTATCTTCCTAAAACGACAGCAGTGGCATCCTCGACATCAGGGACGGCTGTGGCAATACGGACAAGGTTTCTTGACACTTCCTGGCTTGTCTCATTATGCTGCTGTTGAATATTGCTGTTTTCAACGTTAATGGGCCTGGGGTTATCTCCAGATTGCCGATTATCATATGCTGTTTGGTTATATTGCTGATTACAGCCGGTTAAAAAGGCACCCAATAAGAACATAGTAAGCAGTTTTTTCATTATGCAACCTCCGAAATTATTATATCTGTATTTCTTATTGTGTAATCTTCTTCTATATTTATTCCTTGGTTCATATATTTTAGCAACGGGCCGTCCTATTTAAGTGGACTCTTAAGTAATAACCGGATGAAGAGGGTCTACATACAATAGTATAAGAATAGAGGAGCAGGAGGCATCGATTTGAAAAAAATTTACGTACTAGATACCAATGTCTTGTTGCAAGACCCGCAAGCAATTTTTTCCTTTCAAGATAATGAAGTGGTGATTCCCGCAGTTGTATTAGAAGAAGTTGACAGCAAAAAACGCTACATGGATGAAATTGGGCGCAATGCAAGGCATGTATCGAAACTAATTGATAGCTTAAGGCAGCAAGGAAAGCTCCATGAAAGTATTCCGCTATACAACGGCGGGTCATTGCGGATAGAATTGAATCACAGGTCTTTTCATCAGCTTCAGGAAATCTTTGTGGAAAAGACAAACGATAACCGGATACTGGCGGTCGCAAAAAACCTTTCTCTGGAAGAGGAAACAAAAGAAGAAGGCCGGCAGGTTATATTGGTAAGCAAGGATACACTGGTCCGTGTAAAAGCTGATGCACTGGGGCTGCAGGCAGAAGATTTTCTGAGTGACAGGGTAGTGGATGTGAGTGACATCTATAGCGGCTTCATTGAAATGTATATTCCTAAGGAGCTGCTTGATAAATTTTATGAAAAAGGCGAAATCCCGTTAGCTGATATTACTCAGCATCCATTCTACTCAAATCAGTTCCTGCTGATGAAAGATTCAATGGGAAGCTCAGCATCAGCAGTGGGGATCGTAGATATAACAGGAAAATATGTTAGGAAGTTCATATACGATCAGGATCATATCTGGGGAATCAAACCAAGGAATGTCCAGCAGACTATGGCGATGGAATTGCTGCTTAGGGAGGATATCCCACTGATCACCATGATAGGAAAGGCAGGGACAGGCAAGACGCTGCTTGCGCTGGCGGCAGGTCTGCTTCAGACAGAAGATCTTCAGGCGTATAAAAAGCTGTTAGTAGCAAGGCCGATTGTACCGGTGGGAAAAGATATCGGGTTTCTTCCAGGTGAAAAGCAGGAGAAGCTGAGACCTTGGATGCAGCCGATTTTCGATAATCTTGAATATTTGTTTAACACAAAAAAACCCGGTGAATTGGATGATATACTGGCCGGTATGGGTTCCATTGAAGTGGAAGCACTAACCTATATCAGGGGGAGAAGTATACCTGAACAGTTCATCATTATTGACGAAGCACAAAATCTTACCAAACATGAAGTGAAAACAATCCTGACAAGGGTAGGGGAAAAGAGTAAAATCGTCCTCATGGGAGACCCCGGTCAAATCGACCACCCTTATCTTGATGAATATAATAACGGGCTGACTTACGTAGTGGAGAAGTTCAAGGACCATCCGGTCGCCGGTCACATCAAACTCATGAAAGGGGAAAGATCGGGGTTGGCCCAGCTGGCAGCCGATATTTTATAACCCCATTAAAAAACACATTAACACAATATGAAAAAAACGATTCAGTTGTTCCATCCTGAATCGTTTTTTTATGGCTTATTTTATTGTTATAGACCTGACATTTTTGATGGGTTCGTTTGCATTTGAACCATCCTTGAAGTATACATGAACTGGCCCATCTTCTTTCAATGGCTTACCATCCTTCGAAAACCCAAGCAGGATTTCATCGCCTTTTGATAAAGGGAGGCTGATATCTTGATCTTCGGTGAGAATGACAAGGGTGTCTGCACTGCTCTCTGGCTCGGCATTCTTCAAGAAAGGAGCAAGCGGTATACCGAAAGTGCCATTCAGCACTTTTTCTTTCTGATATTTTTTCTCGGTTTTCAGGGTTGGAGGCGCGGTTGCACCCTCTTGTATTTCTCTCGTCCAGTTTTTTGACATATTTTTTGTATATTCATCTAATTCATTAACAGCTTTTTCTTCATTTTGAAAATATGTATTTAAGTCGACTTTTCTGTCATCAAAAATCCAGACGCCCGGATCTAATGTGATTTGGTATTTAACCTTTCCTGTCAAAGGTACAATTGATGCATCCATCTTAAGTTCCCTCCATCTATGTAATAATTCCAGTATATCAGATAATACACCGCTTTCACATCTTTGCTGATTTTCTGCAATGAGTAACGGCTGGTTATGTTGGGAAAAGATATAGGAAGAACTATTGAGGGGAAAGGAGGCACAGGAATGTATATAGATAATGAAATACTTTCAAATATGGTCAATGAAGCACGTCCCATCTCTTCCGCAGGGAGGCTTGTGGATTATATACCAGCTTTAAAGAAGGAGAATAAAGGTGACTTGGCGGTATCCGTTTGCTTTTTGAATGGAGAATTTTTTTATGCAGGTGACTATCTCGAAAAATTCACATTGCAAAGTATATCAAAGGTCATAGCCTTAGCGCTGGTATTGATGGACAATGGAGAGGAAGAGGTGTTTTCAAAGGTGGGGATGGAACCTACCGGCGACCCTTTCAATTCGATCGTCAAGCTGGAAACGAGCAGAGTATCAAAACCATTGAATCCCATGATCAATGCGGGTGCATTGGCGGTCACCGACATGATAAAAGGAACAACAAATGAAGAAAAATGGGAAAGGTTATTGGAATTTGTAAGGTTATTAAGCGGTGACAGAGATGTAACATATAATACGGAAGTTGCAGAATCTGAGTTCAATACCGCATTTCTGAATCGTTCCCTTGGTTATTTCATGAAGCAGCACGGTATCATTAAGGGCGATATTGAGCACTTAATCTATGTTTATACGAAGCAGTGTGCAATAGAGATGAACTGTCAGGATCTGGCGAAAATCGGCGCAGTTTTCGCAAATGATGGAGTCGACCCGGTCACAGGCAAGCAATTAATTACAAGAGATGTCGCCCGTATTTGTAAAACGTTCATGGTAACATGCGGCATGTATAACTCATCTGGTGAGTTTGCCATAAAAGTCGGAATCCCGGCGAAAAGTGGTGTGTCGGGCGGTATCATGTGCTCGGTACCCCGTAAGTGCGGGATTGGCATATTTGGTCCTTCATTAGATGATACGGGAAACAGCATTGCAGGTTTAAGGCTCCTGGAGCTGATGGGAGCCGAATATAAATGGAGTATTTTTTAGGGCCGGCTTGACTGCGTTCGTCGTGTTTCCTTTATCTCATACGAGAGCCCTCCAATCCGTACGGCGCTGAACGGCCGCATCCGCTTTTGTTTTGTCTAGTTCCGATGCCCCATCGCCTAGCGTACTTCAGTCTTCCTCCTTGCGATAAGTCATCATCGAATCGCTTCGCTCTTCGTGATTCCTTTATCTCATGCGGAAGCCTTCCAGTCCGTACGGCGATTAACGGGGCATCTCCACATTTCTTTTCCCCTTGCATTTTCTTCGGTTTAGCGATAAAATTTTAAGATAAGAGAGTCGCTATTTGTACGGAATGGGGGGATCATTATGGCGTCTGAGATGAAAATCGACCATCGTGAAAAAGCCTATCAGCTGCTGAAGGCTGACGCAGATAAAATATTAAAGCTTATTAAAGTACAGATGGATAATTTAACGATGCCCCAATGTCCTTTATATGAGGAAGTGTTGGATACTCAAATGTTCGGATTATCCCGTGAGATAGAATTTGCTGTCCGTCTCGGACTTGTGGATGAAGTAGATGGTAAGACCCTTATGGATTCTTTAGAGAGAGAGCTTTCAGCATTGCATGAGGCTTCGACCAAAAAATAAATATCTTTGAAAACTCAAACAAAAAGAAAGTGCTTGTTTGGGTTTTTTTACTAGACATCATAACTGCCGTTTCTATTTAAAGACTTTAGAAGGATTTCTTAGTTTTTAATAGAATATCTATAAAAAAGGGATAGGAAGAGATTATGCTCATAAAAAAAATATTAAAATCGTACGATTACTCACTAATAGCTGTTTATTTATTCTTGGTTTTTTTTGGTTTGATTATGATATATAGCGCGAGTATGGTGACGGCTGTGGAATTCTATGAAACTAGCAGTGATCATTTCTATAAAAAACAATTATTTAATATTTTAGTCGGTTTCGGGGCTTTTTTATTTGCTGCTGTCTTCCCATATAAAGCATTTACACGGTTTAAGCTTCCATTAAAGGTGCTGATGCTGGGTACAATCGGTCTCTTGCTGGCTGTTCATTTCGTTGGGGTCGAAGTGAACGGGGCGCAGAGCTGGCTGAATATCGGATTCATGCAGATCCAGCCATCAGAGTTTGCAAAGCTGTCAGTCATCATATACTTATCGGCTGTTTATGCCAAAAAGCAGGATTACATAGATCAATTGAATGTTGGCGTTATGCCCCCTTTGCTGCTGTTTGGCTTCATCTGTTTCCTGGTATTCCTCGAACCCGACTATGGAACAGCGGGGATCATCTTCGTGATCGGCTGTTTTGTTATTCTTTGCTCTGGGATAAGTTTTAAAATGTTTTTTAAGCTGGGTGCTGTTGGGGCTGTTTTCATGCTTGTCGTTTCACCATTTGTTTATCTGGGAAGAAATTATATCTTCACGGAAGAGAGAATGGGGAGGATCCATGCATACCTTGACCCCTTCCAATATGCACAGGGTGAAGGGTATCAGCTTGTCAATTCCTATCTGGCTATAGGAGCCGGAGGTGTTAAAGGACTGGGCCTTGGGCAGGGTATCCAGAAACTTGGTTATCTGCCGGAGTCACATACAGACTTTATCATGGCCATCATCGTTGAAGAGCTTGGTTTGCTTGGGGTGGCGTTCGTCATTCTCGGTCTCGCTTATATTGTATTAAGAGGAATCTATACAGGTGTAAAAAGCAGGGATCCGTTTGGCACCATGCTTGCCATAGGTATATCAAGTATGATCGGCCTCCAGGCATTCATTAATCTTGGAGGGGTTTCGGGTGTGATTCCGATAACCGGAGTCCCGCTTCCTTTTGTCAGTTACGGGGGGTCATCCTTGCTTGTCCTGTCCCTGTCAATGGGCGTTCTCGTCAATGTCTCTATGTTTGTGAAATATGATGAAAAGTACAGGCTGAAAAAGGAAAAACCTGTTGTCGCCAGCAGGGAAGTTAAAAACGTATACAATATCCATCAATAAAGTGAACATGGGCTGGTATTCAAGAAACTTTCTAGAAATCAGCCCTTCTATATAAGCAGACTTGTTTGAAAAATTAAAAATTTCTATTTAATTTTTCTGCATCTGCGGCTGTCAATATACATAACTGACATGATTACTGCTTAAAGGAGAGAGTAGACTTGAAAAAATTCAACAAAGTATTAGTGGCAAACCGAGGAGAAATTGCAATTCGTGTATTTCGTGCATGTACAGAATTAAACTTGAGAACAGTTGCGGTTTATTCAAAAGAGGATTCAGGTTCCTATCACCGATATAAAGCGGACGAGGCCTATTTAGTAGGAGAAGACAAAAAGCCGATCGATGCCTATTTGGATATAGAAGGTATCATTCAAATTGCCAAAAAAGCCGAGGTGGATGCCATTCACCCTGGGTATGGATTCTTGTCTGAAAATATTAATTTTGCCAAAAGATGTGAAGAGGAAGGTATAACCTTCATTGGTCCTCATTCAGAACACCTTGATATGTTTGGAGATAAAGTAAAAGCACGACATCAGGCGCAGCTGGCTGACATTCCAGTCATCCCGGGGAGCGACGGTCCGGTATCAGGCTTGGATGAAGTGGTCCAATTTGGAAAGATCCACGGTTATCCCATCATCATTAAGGCTGCACTTGGAGGCGGCGGAAGAGGGATGAGGATTGTCCGAGGCCCTGATCAGGTGAAGGAATCTTATGAAAGGGCTAAATCTGAAGCGAAAGCTGCATTTGGAAATGATGAAGTATATGTAGAGAAATTTGTAGAGAATCCCAAGCATATTGAAGTACAGATCTTGGGGGACGAGCAGGGAAATATCGTTCATCTTTATGAAAGGGATTGTTCCGTCCAGCGCAGGCATCAGAAAGTTGTAGAAGTTGCACCGTGTGTATCGCTTGATGAGCAGCTCCGTGATGAAATATGCAATGCTGCAGTACAATTGATGAAAAACGTAAACTATGTAAATGCAGGAACGGTTGAATTCCTTGTTGCAGATAACCGCTTTTACTTTATAGAAGTGAATCCAAGGGTGCAGGTTGAACATACCATCACCGAAATGATCACAGGGATAGATATCGTCCAGTCGCAAATCATGATTGCGGAAGGAAATGAACTGCATGGAGCAAAAGTCGGAATCCCTGCCCAAGAAGACATTTCAATTCACGGGTACGCAATTCAGTCTAGGGTGACAACGGAAGATCCATTAAATAACTTTATGCCTGATACTGGGAAGATTATGGCCTATCGCTCCGGGGGCGGTTTTGGTGTGAGACTGGATGCCGGCAACGGATATCAGGGGGCTGTCATTACTCCATTCTATGATTCTTTGCTGGTAAAAGTATCAACTTGGGCACTGTCCTTTGACCAGGCTGCTTCCAAAATGGTAAGGAACCTGCAGGAATTCCGTATTAGAGGGATTAAGACAAACATTCCATTCCTGGAAAATGTCATTAAGCACGATCAATTCTTGACCGGCCAGTATGATACATCCTTTATTGATACAACGCCGCAGTTGTTCATATTCCCTAAAAGGAAAGACCGCGGGACGAAAATGTTATCTTATATCGGGAATGTAACTGTCAACGGTTTCCCGGGAATCGAGAAGAAAAAGAAACCTGTGTTTGATAAACCGAGGATTCCTAAACCAGCAGAGATGCCGGAAATGAAAAATGGGACAAAGCAAGTTCTCGACGAACACGGTCCTGAAGGGTTGGTCAAATGGGTGAAAGATCAGAGTAATGTACTTTTGACCGACACCACCTTCAGAGATGCCCATCAATCACTGCTTGCAACAAGAGTCAGAACAAATGATTTAAATGCAATAGCAGACCCGACAGCCCGTTTGCTTCCAGATCTGTTCTCCCTTGAGATGTGGGGAGGGGCAACCTTTGATGTCGCCTATCGGTTCCTGAAAGAAGATCCTTGGGACAGGCTGATCACACTGCGTGAGAAGATTCCGAATGTAATGTTCCAGATGCTCTTAAGGGCTTCCAATGCAGTAGGATATAAGAATTATCCTGACAATGTTATTCGCGAGTTTGTTGAAAAATCATCATTCTCAGGAATTGATGTATTCCGTATTTTTGACAGCCTCAACTGGGTGCAGGGAATGGAAACGGCTATTGACGCTGTAAGGCAAAATGGAAAGATTGCCGAAGCTGCAATTTGCTATACCGGCGATATCATGGATTCTGCCAGACAGAAATACAATGTACAGTACTACAAGAATCTTGCTAAAGAACTCGAAGCTCAGGGAGCTCATATCCTGGCTATCAAGGATATGGCAGGACTGTTGAAACCACAGGCTGCATACCGCTTGATTTCTGAGCTGAAAGATACTGTGGATCTTCCTATCCACCTACACAGCCACGATACAAGCGGCAATGGCATATTCATGTATGCCAAAGCCATCGAAGCTGGAGTGGATATTGTCGATACTGCTTTGGGGTCGATGTCAGGATTGACATCACAGCCAAGTGCAAACTCACTTTATTATGCTGTTAAAGGAACAGAAAGAGAGCCGAAAGTGGATATGGATTCACTTGAAAAGCTTTCACATTACTGGGAGGACGTCAGAAAATACTATCATGACTTTGAAAGTGGAATGATGTCTTCTCATACAGAGGTTTATCAGCATGAAATGCCTGGAGGGCAGTACAGCAATCTTCAACAGCAGGCAAAAGCAGTCGGTCTTGGTGACCGCTGGGATGAAGTTAAGGAGATGTATTCCAGGGTCAATCACTTGTTCGGTGATATCGTCAAGGTTACCCCTTCTTCAAAAGTTGTTGGCGATATGGCGTTATTCATGGTTCAAAACGACTTAACAGAGAAAGATGTATTGGAGCGTGGAGAAAAAATTGATTTCCCTGATTCTGTAATTGAATTGTTTGAGGGTTACTTGGGCCAGCCGTATGGCGGATTCCCTGAAAACCTTCAAAAAGTGATTCTCAAAGGGAAAGAACCAATTACGGTGAGACCTGGTGAACTTCTTGATGACGTCGATTTTGACAAGCTTAAAGAGAAATTATTCAAGGATCTTGACCGTCAGGTAACAAGCTTCGATGCCATAGCTTATGCCTTATATCCTAAAGTTTTCATGGAATACAACCAGATGGTGGATACATTCGGCGACATTTCAATGCTTGATACACCAACCTTCCTATATGGAATGAGGCTTGGGGAAGAAGTAGAAGTGGAAATTGAAAAAGGGAAGACATTGATCGTAAAGCTGATTTCCATTGGACAGCCGCAAGCTGATGGTACAAGGATTGTATATTTCGAGCTAAATGGACAGGCGCGTGAAGTGGTCATTAAGGATGAAAGTATCAAGGCAGCGGTCGCTTTGAAACCGAAAGCCAATCCAAAGAATGAAAGCCATATCGGCGCCACAATGCCTGGAACGGTACTTAAAGTAATTGTGGAAAAAGGGGAGAAAGTGAGTCAGGGTGATCACCTCCTGATCAATGAAGCAATGAAAATGGAAACTACTGTACAGGCACCATTTACCGGGACCATTAAAGAAATACATGTAAAGAGCGGGGATGCCCTTGCACCTGGTGATCTTCTGATTGAAATAGATCGTATATAAGAATACAAAAAAGGATGGGGACCTCCCCATCCTTTTTTGTACTTTTTAAAATAATAGTTTACAATGCAGCTGCCTTGCCTGCTTTATCTATCGGCGCAGTTTGCTTCTCGATGCGATAAGGTTGAAGTAGCAAAGCAATCCGAACAAACAAGATATAATTAAAGCGTGAGCAAGGGCGACTAAAAGGTTAAGCCTAGTGAAAACGGTCAATGCACCGGTTGTTGCCTGTAATGTAACGAGGATAAGAGCAATGATCCAGCCCCAGTAAAGGACTCTCTGATCCTTATAATTTTTCACTGCCAAGTATGCTGCATAGGCTATCCAGAAGAAGATAAGAGCAGCGGCAAATCTGTGTCCCATTTGTATCCATTCATACATGTTAGAAGGCCATGCCGGACTATCATTCAGGCATAAGGGCCAATCCCGGCAGATTAAGCTGGAATTAGTGTGCCTTACTAACGCTCCTGTATAGACAACAATATAGCTGTAAAGGGTGATGCCCAGGATATGGAACCTCATTTTCCGATCGATGACAACCTTGTCCGCATCGAATTTCTTATCTACCTCAAAGATCAGCAGAGTCAAGAGCAGAACGGCAGCAAAAGAAATCAGCGAGATACCAAAATGAAGAGCAAGGACAAAATCGGATTGAGCCCATATAACAGCAGCTGCACCGATTAATGCTTGCGCCAGCAAGAAGAAAAATGATAGAACAGCCAGAAGCTTTGTTTCTCTTTTATATCCAATGGCTTTCCAGGACCAGACAGCAAGAATAAGAACCAGTATTCCCACACTGCCTGAAACCAGCCTGTGCGATAACTCTATCACAAGCTCGAATGTTATCTGGCTTGGAACGAATTCCCCGTTGCACAGCGGCCAGGAGCGCCCGCAGCCCATGCCTGATTCCGTCTTGGTAACCAAAGCACCGCCGAGCAGAACGAAAAGCATTCCCAGGGTGGTAATGACACTTAACCATTTCAAACCTTTATGCAATCTATTCACCTACTTTAAAATAAACTCTCAAACTTTCAATTGATATTAGACACATTAAATGATAGAAAATTGCGATGGGTATAATTGCATAGAAAAAAGTATTCTGCAAAAATGTACGCCTTTAGAATGATACCTAATAAAACCTTAAAAAACAACAGATAAAATGTTACAGAAAAACGAGAATACAGGTTGATACTTTCCTCTGTACTAGATTTGCAGGAAGATGGAATTCATGACTTGTTCTAAAAATGACGAATGTTTGTAAGCGTTTCAACTGAAATTATGATATGATGATTTTATGAAATAATCTATATATTAGGAAAGGAAGCTGGATGACACAATATCGCCATATTTCATTTCGTTCTATTTCCCAAAAAGAAAAAATTCTGTGGTTTAATATAATATTGACAGCTGAAATTTTAGACTATTTACAGGCTTCACAGTGATTTTTCGGGTTAATTATAGGAAATCTATTAAATTCCTGTATGGTTATAGAAATGGAAATGGAATTCCTTTATAGTATAGAGGTGGGGAAAACCTCTGTTAACTAAGAGAGAGGAGGGGGAAAGATGTCTAACAGCAGAGTAATTGCAGATATGAAAGATGCAGATATTCCGGTTACTACAGCATGGAAAGACTTTTTGGCCCTTATTAAAATTGGTATTGTCAATTCCAATTTAATTACAACTTTTACAGGTATGTGGCTGGCTTTTTATTTTACTAATACACATTTCCTGAATTCACTTGATACGATGTTCCTCACTCTGGCAGGGTCAGCGCTGGTAATGGGCGGATCGTGCAGTATCAATAACTACATTGATCGGGACATCGACCATTTGATGGAGAGAACCAAAGGACGGCCTACGGTAACGGGCAAAATTACCGGCAGCAAGGCATTGCTGATTGGTTTGCTGATGGTTACTATAGGAACTGTTCTTTTATTTATGACAACCGTAACAGCTGGGGTTATAGGCATTATTGGAATTTTCAGCTATGTGGTTCTGTATACGATGTGGTCTAAAAGACAGCACGTAAGCAATACAGTTGTCGGAAGCATTTCCGGAGCTGTACCTCCGCTGATTGGCTGGGCTGCAGTCGATGCCAATCTTGATATAATCGCCTGGATGCTGTTTGCCATTGTATTCATCTGGCAGCCGCCGCATTTTTATGCCTTGGCTATGAAACGCGTAGAGGAATACAGAACGGCAAATATTCCTATGCTTCCGGTTGTGAAAGGTTTTGCAGTTACAAAGAATCACAGTGTGTTATGGGTGGCTGCCCTGTTTCCGATTCCATTCTTTCTGATGGAACTCGGCCCTGTATTTTTTACGCTTGCAACTGCATTTAACATTGGATGGTTGGCTTTAGCTCTTTCTGGTTATAAAATGAAAGATGACCTTAAATGGGCAAGGCTGATGTTTGTTTATTCCTTAAACTACTTGACTATCCTTTTTGTAGCGATGGTCATTGTAACCGTCATCTAATTAGTTCGGGAATTCTTTCTATAGGAAATCCATATAAAATAAGTTTCAGTCCTTGTTTTACAAAAGTACATTACACGAAAGAGGGGTTTGATTAAGCTATGAAAGCAAGGCTATCTAAATGGCGCCTGTTGTCGGTTCTCACACTGATGGCGCTCGTTCTTTCCGGCTGTGGAGAACCATTTGTTTCTACATTACAGCCTGCCGGTGAAGTGGCACAGATGCAATATGATCTTATGATCTTGGCTACCACTATCATGGTTCTCGTTATAATAGTAGTTGCAATTGTTTATTTTGTTGCTATTGTACGTTTCCGTCGTAAAAAAGGCGACGAGAATAAGATTCCTAAGCAAGTCGAAGGAAGCCATACACTAGAGGTTATCTGGACAACTGTCCCGATTATCCTGCTTCTAATCCTGGCTGTACCGACAGTGTCCGCTACGTTTAAATTGGCTGATACGGATGCTATGGAAAAGAAAGATGCGGAAGGAAACCGCGAAGCACTTGTGGTGAATGTCCGTGCCAACCTGTATTGGTGGGAGTTTGAATATCCTGACCAAGGCATCATCACTTCCCAGGATCTTGTTGTGCCGACTGACAGAAAGGTATATTTCAATGTTACTGCTTCTGATGTTAAGCACTCCTTCTGGATCCCTGCGGTCGGTGGTAAAATGGACACGAACGTTGATAATGTCAATACGTTCTTCCTTGAGTTTGATAGTGAAGCTGCCGATGAAGTGGGCAACCTCTTCTATGGAAAGTGTGCTGAACTTTGCGGACCATCCCATGCTTTAATGGACTTCAAAGTAAAAGCTATCTCTCAAGATGATTTCAACAGCTGGGTAACAGCTATGCAAGAAACAGAAGAGCCTGCTCCTACAACTGAATTGGCTCAACAAGGACAAGAAATCTTCAATCAAAAATGTATGAGCTGTCACGCGGTTTCCGGTCAGGATCAAAGACCA
Organism: Bacillus salacetis; assembly: GCF_049177075.1. Classification (GTDB taxonomy): domain Bacteria; phylum Bacillota; class Bacilli; order Bacillales; family Bacillaceae_B; genus Rossellomorea; species Rossellomorea salacetis_A. The sequence continues at coordinate 1,406,337 of NZ_CP185377.1, forward strand.
GAACAGGCACGTCTTGCGCCTAACCTTGCTAACTTTGGTGAGCGTTCCCGTGTAGCTGGTATTCTTGAACATAATGAAGAAGAATTGAAAAACTGGCTGGTAGATCCGGAACAATATAAACCTGGTAACAAAATGACAGGTACGTATGGAAAATTGGATGAACAGCAATTAGATGCCCTGGCAGAATACCTGATGGGCTTAAAAGTACAAGATTAATTTGGGGAAAGTAAAAGGGAGGTTTAATCGTGAGTAGCTATGCACAAAAGAAAGGCTTTGGCGCCAATCTTTGGGACTACTTAACAACAGTAGACCACAAGAAGATTGCTATTCTCTACCTGATGTCAGGTGGGTTCTTCTTCTTGCTTGGCGGACTTGAAGCCTTGATTATACGTATTCAGCTTGCCGTTCCGAACAGTGATTTTATCAGTGCAGGCTTATACAATGAAGTGTTGACAATGCACGGTACGACGATGATTTTCTTGGCAGCCATGCCGCTCATCTTCGCATTCTTGAATGCCGTCGTTCCATTGCAGATTGGTGCACGTGACGTTGCATTTCCATTCTTGAATTCACTTGGTTTTTGGTTGTTCTTCTTTGGAGGAGTATTCTTAAACCTATCTTGGTTCCTAGGTGGAGCACCTGATGCGGGATGGACTTCCTATGCATCTTTATCCTTGCACTCAGAAGGCCATGGGATTGACTTCTATGTATTGGGTCTTCAGATATCCGGTGCGGGAACACTTATTGGTGGTATCAACTTCCTTGTTACCATCATAACAATGCGCGCTCCAGGGATGACTTACATGCGTATGCCTTTGTTCACTTGGACAGCATTCGTAACTTCAGCTCTTATCTTGTTCGCATTCCCGGCTTTGACTGTCGGATTATTCTTAATGATGTTTGATCGTATGTTCGGTTCGAACTTCTTCGATGTTGCAGCAGGAGGAAATACAATTATCTGGGAGCATTTCTTCTGGATCTTTGGACATCCTGAAGTATATATCTTGATCCTTCCGGCATTCGGTCTTTTTTCTGAAATTATTCCAACGTTCTCAAGAAAGCGTTTGTTCGGATATTCTTCAATGGTATTCGCAACAGTTCTTATCGGTTTCTTAGGATTCATGGTATGGGCTCACCATATGTTCACTGTTGGTCTTGGCCCTATCGCTAATGCAATCTTCGCAGTTGCTACAATGGCGATTGCCGTTCCTACGGGAATCAAAATCTTTAACTGGTTATTCACAATTTGGGGCGGAAGCATTGCTTTCACAACTCCAATGCTATACGCGGTTTCATTTATCCCAACGTTTACTCTTGGAGGGGTGACGGGGATTATGCTTGCGTCAGCTGCGGCTGACTATCAATTCCATGACACATATTTCGTCGTGGCCCACTTCCACTACGTTATAGTAGGTGGAGTAGTACTGGCATTATTAGCCGGAACGCATTTCTACTGGCCGAAAATGTTCGGTACAATGTTGAATGAATTCCTTGGCAAGATTACATTCTGGCTATTCTTTATCGGATTCCATTTAACATTCTTTATCCAGCATTTCTTAGGACTGATGGGTATGCCTCGTCGTATCTGGAAGTTCTTGCCTGGTCAAGGATTTGAAACAGCTAACCTTGTAAGTTCGATTGGAGCAGGACTTATGGGAATTGCTACAATCATTTTGTTAATCAATATCATCATGACTCAAGTTAAGGGTGTGAAAGTCGGCAATGACCCTTGGGGTGACGGCCGTACTTTGGAATGGGCTATTCCTTCTCCTCCTCCATTCTATAACTTCAAGCAGACGCCGCTTGTTCGCGGATTAGACGCTTGGTGGTTAGAGAAAATGGAAGGAAAGAAAGAATATACTCCAGCTGAGCCAATCGGTGACATTCACATGCCAAACAATTCCATTCTTCCATTTACTATGTCCATTGGATTATTTGTAGCTGCCTTTGGTGCAATGTATCATGTGGATGATAAGGCATGGGCAATTCCGGTTCTTATTATCGGAATGCTGATCACGCTTGGATCAATGTTCCTTCGTTCTGTTATTGATGATCATGGATATCATATCCACAAAGAAGACCTTCTTGAGGATTCCGACAAAGGAGGTAAGGCATAATGCATACTGAAGAAAAATTCACACCAAAAACATGGCCGGCAGCCCCTGAAAAGGCTACGCTGGAAGCTAAAAATAAGTTTCTTGGATTCTGGTTTTTCCTTGGAGGAGAAACGGTACTATTCGGTTCTTTGTTTGCGACATATCTTGCTTTGAAAGATAGTGTACCAAGCCCTGACCATGCACTGGCAAAAGATCTTTTTGATCTTCCGCTTGCATTCGTGGCGACTATGCTTCTTTTAACAAGTTCATTGACAAGTGTTTATGCTATGTATCATATGAAAAACTACAGTTTTAAAAATATGCAGGCATGGCTCTTGATCACGGTATTACTTGGACTGGGATTCCTTGGACTTGAAATTTATGAGTTCAATCATTATGTCCATGAATATCATCATACCTTTACCAGCAGTGCATTTGGTTCAGCCTTCTATGCATTGGTTGGATTCCACGGTGCCCACGTTGCCTTCGGGCTTCTATGGATCATTTCATTGATGGTTAGAAATGCCAAGCGTGGACTGAACCTTTACAATGCACCAAAGTTCTATGTTGCTAGTTTATACTGGCACTTTATCGATGTCGTGTGGGTATTCATCTTCACGGTAGTATATCTAATGGGAATGGTGGGATAAACTGATGGCGAATGTACAATCAAACTCAGGTAACCCAAGCGTAGATTACGAATATCGCCGTAAGAAAAATGCAGAAGATATGAGGATGCAGGTAGTATCATTTGCACTGATGATCTTCTTAACGTTAGTGGCTTTCGTTGCTGTAGCAGGAGGTTTCTCTAAATGGTTCGTAGTACCATTTATCCTTCTACTGGCTGTAGTGCAGTTGATATTCCAATTGTATTACTTCATGCATATGAGCCATAAAGGTCATGAAGGACCTGCATTATTCCTGTACTCAGGAGCATTGGTTGCCTTCATCACTGTCTTGACGTTCATGACAATCGTCTGGATTTAAATACAAAAGAAAAAACCCTTGAAACTGTTTAACAGCAGTTTCAGGGGTTTTTTTATTGTTTAGGAGTTTACATACGTCCATCAAAAGAGGAGCGGGAAGAAAATGATGCCCCCAAATAGGATTTATACCGTCCTCAAAAAAAGTGCGGAGTGATACTCTAAAACCCCCATTCCCAGCCACCTGGATCCACCTCCAATATTCAAAAACGGGATCTTGTTCTTTTACGAAGTCATGAACCTGAAGTGAAAATCCATCTAAAGTCTTTCAAAGCTTGTGGAAGAATGGCTAAATGTCATGAACTTGTCATCAGCTGACGTTGAACTGTCGAATCCTGCAACGTATAATAAGGTTGAGCATTCCTAGAGAAATGAGGTAATCATTATGCATTTAGGTATTTTCGGATTTTTTGCATTATGGAGTCCGTTATTCATAATCACTATTTTATTTATGACAGCAGTTTACTTTTTAATTACAGTAAAATGGAGAAGCAGTTTCAAAGAAAGTGAACCACTTACTATTAAACAGGCATCATACTTCCTGATTTCGATGATATTGCTGTATGCCATCAAAGGTTCTCCTGTTGAAGTGATGAGCACCATGCTGTTTTCTGTTCATATGACGCAAATGGCAACACTTTATTTGGTGTTTACGCCAGTGTTGCTGCTGGGAATCCCAAGTTGGGTGTGGAAGAGTGTAATTGAGCTGCCCGTGATCAAGTCGATATTCAGAGTGGCTACAAAACCTCTTATTGCATTAGTGTCTTTTAACATTGTGTTCTCTGTGTATCATATTCCGGCTGTTTTTGATAATGTCAGAACAGATGTGACACTGCATGGGTTGTTCACGTTTATTCTATTCATTTTGGCTGTCTTCATGTGGTGGCCGCTTTTGAATCCAGCAAACAGCAAAAACGATTTGCATGGACTTAAGAAAATTGGATATATATTGGGCAGCGCCGTCCTGCTGACCCCTGCATGCGGTTTGATCATCTTTGCGGAAAATCCGCTTTACGCAACATATTATGACCCGAAAGAGTGGTTGAAGGCCCTAGCGCTGTGTGTCCCGACGAACACCCTGTCAGGTTTGAGCTTAAGCGGTCCCGAGCTGTTCACCTCTATGTCTTTGGAGCATGACCAGCAGCTTGGCGGAGTCATTATGAAGATCATTCAGGAAATTGTTTTTGGTGTTGTACTTGCAAGTTTGTTCTTCCAATGGTACAAAAAAGATCAAGCAGAAGCAGCCCATTCATTCCAAAACTATGAGTCAGCTGGTTTAGCTGATCCTAAGCCAGTAGAATAACATACGACTTTTACCAAAGAGAAAAGAGAGGAAGAAACCATGTCATTACCAATTTTACCGACGATTAGTACAACTTTCATCGTTTTAAGCGCCATAACGGTTGCAATAGGATGGTGGCAGATTAAACAGCGAAAGATTGAAGCGCATAAGAAAACGATGTTCACAGCAGCGGTATTTGCTTTGATCTTCTTCATTATTTATATGAGCCGTACGATATTCGTTGGGAATACCTCCTTTGGCGGCCCTGATGATATCAAAATATACTACACATTATTTTTGATTTTTCATATAACCCTTGCTACCACAGGTGCAGTCTTTGGATTGGTTACCATTTGGTCTGGCTATAAAGAGAATTATAAACGCCATAGAAAACTGGGTCCTATTACCAGTGTTATATGGTTCTTCACTGCAACGACAGGTGTGGCGGTTTATGCCCTGCTGTACGTTCTATATAAAGGCGGAGAAACAACATCTGTCATAAAGGCCATTCTTGGTTTTTAATGATTATTCATGGAGCTGGTGATATCACCTGCTCTTTTTTTATCGTTAACTGAATAAAGGAATAGCATGGGACTCCGTAGAATAAAAAATGAAGGGGTGAATAATTATGGCAATCAAAAGACTCGACAAAAATCAGTATGAAGATTCTTTAAATCTTTCTATGTATGCTTTTCAATACAATGTGCCCGAGGAGGAGAAAGAAAAAAGGTTCAGGCAATTGGATGACCATGAACTTTATGGAATAGAAGTGAAAGAGGAACTTGCCGCCAAACTGCATTTGCTTTCTTTGGATGTATATATGGGGGAAAGGGAATTTAAAATGGGTGGAATTGCGGGAGTAGCAACATATCCGGAATACAGGCGAAAAGGTTTTGTGAAAGAATTATTGACCTTTACTTTAAAAAGAATGAAGGAAAAAGGGCAGACGATATCCATGCTTCATCCATTCTCCATAGCATTTTACCGAAAGTATGGATGGGAATTGTTTACTACGTTAAAGAAAGTCAAAGTAAGCCGGTCAGAACTCAAGATGTTTGACGAAGTCCCTGGTAATGTAAGAAGGTTTGATAAGAATAACTATCCTCCTGTACTGGAAGAGATATACAGAGCTTATGCAGTGAAATACAGCGGTATGTTGTCGAGAGAGAAACAATGGTGGAAGGAAAGGTCAATAACAAACTTGAATGTGGCTGTCTATTATGACAGTGAAGGTGAAGGAAAAGGATATATCTTATACTCTATCAAAGAGGAAAAAATGAAAGTAGAGGAACTGGTTGTTTTGAATTCGGAAGCCAGAAGCGGCATGTGGAACTTCATCTGTCAGCACGACTCCATGTTAAAAGAAGTTGAACTCGTCCTGTCCCCAGATGATCCGATTGTCTTCCTCTTGGACAATCCAAAGACAGCAACAGAGCTGCACCCTTACTTTATGGCAAGGATTGTTGATGTTAAAGCATTTCTGGAACAATTCCTATCTTCCTTTAATGAAGAGGTATCCCTAAAGATTTCAGACCAATATGCCCCTTGGAACAATAAGGTATTTACCATTACTTCAGATGGGGTAGTCATTGAGCAGGATGAGAGTCCTAATGTGTTGGAAATGGAAGTGAATGCTCTGGTTCCTCTATTTTTTGGCAATTACTCTGCTGAAAAATTATTTGAGATGGGCTTGATTAAAGGCAGCCAGGAAAGCATTTCAGGTTTGAAGAATATTCGAGCCAATCCTGGGTTATTTATCGACTTTTTTTAAAATCAATAAAGGCAGGTCCCTCATCGGGACCTGCCTTTATGTATTTATATTTTAAAGTTCATCTTGATGATACCTGCTTCTTTAGCGGAATTGAACACTATCAAAATCAAAGGTCCCAATATAAACCCAAGGACTCCAAGCAGTTTAAGGCCTAAATACATCGCAATAAGTGTAGCCAGCGGAGAAAGACCGATATGGCTTCCCATTACTTTCGGTTCAACAGTCCGTCGGATTATCAAAAGAACAGCAGCTAAAATTGCCAATTCCGTACCCAAGGTAAGGTTGCCCGATAACAGGTGATAAAGGGCCCATGGTCCCAGGACAACAATCGAACCGATCAATGGAATGAAATCTATGACCCAGATAACAATGGACATCACGACAGCGACATCTGGCGCGATAAAGAGAAGGCCGATTAAAGAAACTACAAAAATGATAATGCTGACCAGGAACTGAGCTTTAAAGAAACCGAATATGACATAGGAGAGCCTTGAAGTCATAAAGTTGACCTTTTCTGCAGTCTTTTCCGTCAAATGGCCGAATATGGCCTGTTTGATCCTTGGCAGATCGAGCATGAACATGAATAAGGCAATCAGAAACACAAGGAAACTGACCAGATAGTTAGGGATATAAGCAAGAAATGCACTTATTTTTTCAATATCCAAATACTCTTTCAAGCTGTTTTTGAAACTGTTCAAAAAGTCTTGTACCTCTTTGCTTGTTTCGGTAACAATTTCAATCGGCAGATCTTTAGCGGCATTCGTCAGCTGTTTTTCGTAGGAAAGCCAGATATTGCTTAACTGATTTATATATGCAGGTATATCTTCCACCAGTTTTACGCCTTCTCCCACAACCTTTGTAATCACAAAGTATGAAAGAACCCCGATGGACAGAATAAAAATGATAAAGACGATCAGGACAGCAAGTTTCCTTTTAATCTTGAACCTTCTTTCAAGCATTTTTACTGCCGGGTCCAACAGCAATGCTGTCACTATGGCGGTTATTAGGGGGATTGAAACCGGAAGGATATAATAAATCAATAAAATAGTAATGATGACAGCGATGGTGATCACTAACATCTTTTTGGAGAGAAACTTCGTCAATTTGAGGCCCCTTTCTACATATGTACCTATTAACTATTATATTATAATAGGACCTTTACTGAACAGAGTGCAGGCTTGCCTTAAACGTTTTTTTTCGTAATTTAGAATGGCCTTTGTTGAATGATTTAAAAAAGCCGGCAGAAAGGATTGTCCTTTACTGCCAGCTGCCATGTTTCTTTATTCAGCAAATCCCGTAACTTCAGCTTTGATTTCAGCCAAAAGTTTTTCACAAGTAGTTACAAGGTGTGCAGGGAAGTGTTCACCTTCGCCGTATTCCACACCATGCGGGTAATAGTGTTTTCCTAATAGTGGTGTCATAAGCTGTATTACGGCATCGTGTCTTCCGATGTCCCCACTTACTGAATGACCTTGAATTCTCAGATAGTATGTACCTTCTTTGATTTCAAATTTTTTGTCATAAGTAACTCGTTCATAATCCCACTGGCCTTCTCTAAGCATACCATGTGATTTCATGACTTCATCAAGCCTGTTTAAATCCGCTTTCATTTTATCGACGCCAGAAGCTTCAAATCGCATAAATAATCCCTCCTATATCATCAACGCATTCTTATCTTTTCATTATTATCCAGACAAAATGCAAAAAAATCCTCATCCTTTATAATAGTGTAATTCTTCCATAGTTGCAACGAATACATTGTGACGAATTTAGTAAATTCCTTTTGTCCGGGCGAATACTTCTTTTTTAAAGGAGAAAGATAGGAGAAGGAAACAATAATCGAATGGAGGATCCAGCCGTGATCGTAAAAGAAATTATGACCAGTAATGTGGAGACATGTACACTGCTTGATAATGTATTTGAAGTAGCTGTCAAGATGAAGGAGAATGACGTTGGAGCCATTCCGATTGTGGATGGTGATCATCTGGTAGGCATGATCACTGACCGGGACATTGTCGTTAAAGGGGTTGCTGAAAAACATCCCGGGTCATCCAAAGTAGAACAAGTAATGAGCGATGAGTTAATCACAGTGGGGGTTGAGGCAACAATTGACGAGGCAGCGTCATTGATGAGCCGACATCAAATAAGGAGGCTTCCTGTGGTTGACGGCCAAAAGCTTGTTGGAATTGTTTCTCTTGGAGACCTGGCTGTAAGAGATACTCTCGACCATCAAACCAACATGGCAATTGAAGAAATATCAGAACCCGATATCAAAGCCAATAAACCTATCTGAATTGAAAGCAGCCGGGATGGAGTCTGCCCTTATTCAAGAGGTTCCAAATAAGCTGCTGGAAATGTAAGTGCTGATAATAAGCTATGAAGCTGCCGTCTCCCCCAGGCAGTTTTTTTATATAGTTTTCGGTATACGAATGAAACAGTGTAATATCCCGGCAATTATACAAAATTTCTAAAAGCTCTTACTGTAAAAGGAATTGTAAGTAATGCTATACTAAAAATAGTTAATACATATAAGCGGCCTGGTATTGTAAAGGTTGTCAGCAGGTTTTATTGCCTCCTGGAAAGATGAGTATATTTTATATCAGCATACTAAAAGAAAGGAGGATAACTCCTGAAAACATTACTTCGAATTCTAACGATTCTAGCAATTATAATTTTTGTCGGTATTTATTCAAATGCTAACCAGGATGATACACCTATATTAAAGGGACCGGAAACAAATAATCCGCAGATGGATGAGGGTGAGTCGCTGAACGGCACAGAAGAAAATTCAAATGTTGGCCCCCCGGTACAGGGGATAGCTTCATTTATTAATAAAAGTGCTGAGGAACTGGTTGCCCAAATAGGTGAACCCGATCGTATTGATCCTTCAGCTTATAGTTATGATTGGTGGATATATCACTTCTCTGATCAGGAATATATACAGGTTGGCATTGAAAGGAGCAAGGTGGTTACTATTTATGCTGCTGGCAGCGAAGCAGACATCCAGCCTTTCAAAATAGGTCAGACAATCAAGGAAATTTATCAAAATTCACCAGTGGAATCCGAAATTGTTGTCAACATTGATGGAGGGACATATCGTTTCGAGCTCTCCGAAGAAGACTTGAATACCAGGATGCTGACGATGGTAGGGGATGTTTATGCTCAGCTTTATCTTGATAAGTATACTGGTGAACTCGTAAGCATCCGATTATTCAACAAAGAAACGCTTATAGAGCAGCGGCCTTATGAAATGGTGTATAGAGGAGAGCTTATGGAAGAAAACGAGATATCTCAGGAGGAATGGAATAAAATCTCTGAAGGCAGTGAACAGCAAATCTTTGACATTACGAATATCATTCGTACCAGTTATGATGCAGGGCGGGTAAAATGGGATGAGGAAACTGCTTCTGTAGCTGAGGAACATAGTAAAGACATGTTTGAACAGGACTATTTCTCTCATGAATCCCCAACCTTTGGTACACTGGCAGACCGTTTGGAGAGTGCAGGTGTTGCTTTTGGCATGGCAGGTGAGAACATTGCCGCCCAATATGCTGACGGCCCGGCCGCTGTACATGGCTGGCTGAATTCCGAGGGACACCGAAAAACTTTATTAGAACCTGATTTTACGCATCTTGGAGTAGGCGTCTTTAGAAAGTACTATACTCAAAACTTCATTCAGCAATTCGAACAATAAAAAGTCGGCTTATTACAGCCGACTTTTTATTCATTATGGGATAGGGGATCGAAATGTTTACTGCCCCTTTTTTACGACGAAAAAAGATCCTGTAGAATGAGCAACTGTTTTTCCATCATCAGAAAACACTTTTCCATCAATAACAAGTGTCTTGGAGCCTTTGTGTACAAGTGTTCCTCTTGCTGTCAGATTCCCTTGTCTTCCAGGAGCCAAATAATGAACATTCAAGTTAGTTGTTACGGCACCAAAGCCCTCTGGAAGCAGTTGATTAGCCAAGGTACCCATTGCAGTATCCACAAGTGTGGCAGTGATTCCCCCATGAACAATTTCGAGTGAGTTATATGTAAGGGGGGTAATCGGAATGGTCACCTCACATATATTGTCCCCTGATTTTTTTTCCATAGCCAGGGCGGCCCCAATGTAAGAGCCATTTTCGCTGTTTTGTTTTCTTCTGACCCCCTCCAGCATTTGTTTAAGGACGTTCAGGTCGGCTTCACTTCCATTTTCTATACATTCCTTCAGCAATTCTGTCAGTTCTTCTTTCATCTTTATACATCCTTCTCTGTTTTTGTTCTGGGTCAGCCATTTATTATATTTAAATAGGAGATTGTTTTTCCTTCTTCCTTCTGTTCCATACAAAATATTGCACAACTCTTTGAAAGAGCTAACAATCTGTTTTTCTAAATAGCCATTATCAGTTTAATTAATCATATCATGAAATAATTTTCCGGGGAATTTTTTCAATAACTTGGTTCTTTTCCGGCTGATGTTCACATTTCTAATGAACTATCATAAGTTGTAGTAGGTATATGCCCGACTAGAGGAGGTGAAAGGATATGGCCAAAAAGCTGCATCCTAAAGTAAATGAATTTAAGGAATTCGTACAGAAGCATCCGAAAATATCCTCAGAAGTCAGAAAAGGGACGGCAACTTGGCAGGATTTATTTGAGGAATGGTACTTATTGGGGGAGGAAGATTCCAGGTGGGATCCTTATAGAGAAGGCAAAGAGAAAACCAAACAAGAAAAAAATGAATCTAAAGGTTTTATGGACCAAATTGGAGGAATGCTGAAGAATATGGATCCTGATCAAATGCAGCAGCATATTAACAGCTTGAGCCAGGCAATCGGTGCAGTCCAAGGGGTCCTGTCCCAATTCCAAACGACCAACACTGCTTCAGCACCGGAACAAACAGAAACCCCGCAGCGGCCAAGGCATCCGTTTTCATTCAGAAAAGATTAAGGGAAGTGTAACGAATGAGAAAAGAAGTGGTCGACTATATCCATTCAAAGCAGGATTTGAAAAATTTCATCAGAGTCCAGCCGGCCTGGTACAGAATTCTGAGCAAAAATCCTCATCATCTTGATAAGTTTGAAGCAGCATCCATCAATCATTTTGAAAAGACGGTACATCACCAGGTGCAGCGATTTTCCAATGGCGTGCAAATGGCTTCCATGATGATGCAGATGTTCCAGGCCATGAATGATTCTCAATGAAATTCCTGGACCCAAAAGTGATTATCATACTCAGTCATAAGGATTCGGCTTATTTTTTTGGTTAAAAACTTCCTTGTCTGCAAACGCTAATGGCAAGGAGTGGTTGAGATGAAAAAGTATTTACTATTGCTGTTGATAGTTTGTTTGACTGGCTGCAAAGAAGATATGCCTGAACCTGAATCTTTTGGTACGGAACTTGAAGCAAAAGCAGCATCCATCAGTGCACAGGATAAGAAGGATGTAACGGTCAGGCACATTGTCCAGGGAAGTCATGTTTATGTTGAATGCATTGCTCCGGGAATCACCTTTACTTCGGGGAAATCCGGTGAAAAAGGTAAAATTGTTGTAAGTGTCGATGGCAAGAGGTTTGAAGAATATCATACAGCAGCCTTTGTTATAAAAGGATTAAAAAAGGGGATTCATCATGTAAAGGTTGATATTGTAGCAAAAGACAATACACCTTTTGGGTTACAGAAGCAGTTCTATATCACAATTCCATAATAATAACTATTCGCTTACTTTCATTAAACGTGTTAAAATATCGTTATGGAGGTGAGCGTTTTTGCTTGCTACATTAGAAAGACTGGAAATACAGGAATCCGCTGAAGAATTGGCTGCTCAAATTTTGCAATCAGAAGTTGCAGAAGAGTATCGTCGTTGTTTATATAAGCTCAAGACAGATGAAGACACCCAGCGTAAAGTCCGTGAATTCAATAAAATGAAAGAACTTTATGAAGAAGTTCAGCGTTTTGGCCGTTACCATCCTGATTACAAACGAGTGATGATGGATGTACGCCATTTGAAACGTGACATGGACATGGACGAAAATGTTGCTAACTTCCGCCGTGCTGAAAACGACCTCCAGGATTTATTGGATCAGGTCAGCGTTTTAATCGGCAGGTCAGTGTCTGAAAATGTAAAAGTGCCGACAGGGAATCCTTTCTTTGATTCCGGCTCTGCCTGCGGAGGCGGATGTGGAAGTGGAGGAAGCTGCGGCTGTTCATAAAATGCGGGGGATTATATCCTCCGCATTTTTTTCTTTAGAAATTTGGAATGAAGATTGAAAAAGGAGGGGAATGAATAAGGGCAAACCCGTCCATATGCCTGGTTAACCTCGCAGCCGAATGCAGTCAACACAGAGGTTTCCACAGCAAAACATCTTTTCCTGCGGAACATAGAAGCGGTGGCGGTATACATAGCGGCTGTCGTTTTGTCTTACATACACAGTTTCGGAATGGAGGCGTTTGCCGCGCATGGATTTTGCTGCAGCTCTCTTGATGAATTCTTCCATGTCCTCTTTAGTTAAGATACCTTTAATGTAGATGAAAGGAATCCCGGCAATCTTCTTCATTTGATATTCCTCAATGCCTTCGAATGATTGCAAATGTTCTGCGAATTTATCCCAAATCACGGCCAGGTCCATACTTTACATCCCTTCTTTTGTTGATTTATGGTTATTTCTTATGCTAGACTTATGAAAAATAGAGTGAATAATAAGGGGAAAATAAGATGTTTACCGAAAGACAAGGTATTACAGTGTGGTTATATAGTTTAAAACACGCCAAATCCATGAGAAGGTTTGGAAATGTACAGTATGTTTCCAGAAAGCTGAAATATGTTGTGCTGTATTGTAATCAGAGTGAAACAGAAGCGATTGTAGAAAAACTATCCTCTTATTCTTACGTTAAAAAAGTGGAGCCTTCCTACAAGCCGTTTATTAAGACGCAGTTTGAGAACTCAAAACCTGATAAAGCCAAAGAGTATGATTATAAAATGGGGATCTAAATGGAAGCAAACAGGAGATGATGTGCCTGTTTGCTTTTGTTTTTATTTTAACAGTATCCCGGTTATTGCAAGGGCGGGATATAATGGTTCAATCTCAATATAGCAATAAGGTGCTGGTAATACAATTGGTTCTCAGCAAAGGCTGAGGACGGCTTAACATCCATTTGTATGACTTTACGTCCCTGTGCTTCAGCAGCTTGTTCAAAAAGCTGAAAACGTTTGTTTGGCAGATGATTTGGGTCAGGGATGCCTTCTCTGCAAATATAAAGCGGTTGAAACTTTCCTTCTTCGGCAGGTTTGAGGACAATTGCCAATGAAGTGACAGGTCGTTCTTTAACCACAGTATGAAAAGCCATAAAATGGAGCACTCTTGGTTCATTGTAACGTGCCAGTTCGATAAGTTCATATAAATCGGAATACCCTTCACCTAGTTCAATAAAACGCTGGATCATTTATTACTACTTCCTTTCATCCTCATCATTTCTATTTCTTCTTCCCAATTAATCATTATTCCAAAGACCTTTTAAGAAGTAAAGGATGTTCATTAACCGACAGTTAAAGAGAAAAAATAAAAATATCCAAAAAAGTAAAACTTTTTCGGATTCTTGAAGTCTAACGTTTAGGAAAGGGGGAATCGGGGTGAAATCGGAAAATGAACTATTGGTCAAAAAAGCCAAAAAAGGCGATGATGAAGCATTTTACCAACTGATCACCGTCCATAAAATGCAATTATATAGAATAGCATTGTCATATTTAAGAAACGAACATGATGCCCTGGAAGCAATCCAGGAAACGACTTTCCGGGCCTATAAAGGGCTGAAAAGGCTGCGCGAACCGCAATACTTTTCAACCTGGCTGACCAGGATCCTAATGAATTATTGTCGTGATCAACTCAAAAAGAATAAGCGCATGATTTTGGATGATTCTTTTCTTCAAGAGGCAGAAGGGCCGGAAGAGGTATCCAGCCTGGAAATCGAAGAAGCCATCCTGCAGATTGAAGAAAAGTACCGGAGAGTCATCATTCTTAAATACTTGGAAGATATGAAAATAGAAGAAATTGCAGCAACGTTGAAACATCCTCAGGGAACGATTAAGACTTGGCTTCATAAGGGGCTTTTGGCTTTAAGGAAACAATTCACTGATGATGAGGAAGGTGATCCACATGCATAATCGTGAAGAAGAAAGGCTGCATAATCTTAATAAGAAATTGGAAGAAGCGGAATTCCCAGCCGGAAAAATTGATCAAGCAATAAGGGAAGGCATACACAAAGCGCATCGCTCAAAAAAGCCGGACTATCTATGGAAAGGGATCCTTGCTGCAGCTGTAATTTTATTAACTGTATTTATCAGTTCCATCAGGGTTTCCGAAGCATTTGCAGACTATGTCAGCACTTTCCCCGGCATGGATAAAATTGTAGAGATGGTGAGGCAGGATAAAGGGCTGATGTCAATTATAGAAAATGACTATGTTCAGGAAGTGAAGAATTCAGTTACACATCAAGGGATAAAAATCACGCTTCATTCTTTGATTGCTGATGAAGAACAGCTTGTCCTATTTTACTCAGTGGAAACAGAAAGACAGTTTGATAATCTTCAAATAGAGCGCATCAGGGTGAAAAATGCAGCTGGAAAAGAGGTTCCATATACCAGTTTGTCCTTTGCCAGCCTGGATACTGAAGAGCCCAATATGTATCAGTCAGACTATGGTCTAAGGAAACCGTTAATGGGTGAGGAATATTCTGTGGTCATGGAAATGAGAGATGATGAAGGGGCTTTAGCTGAAGAATGGAACATCCCTTTTGAAATTGATCAGAGGAAAGTAGGCAAAACAAAAGTAAAAAACATCAATAAAGAATATTTAATAGAGGGACAAAAAATAGTAGTCAAACAAATGGAGATTTCTCCGACTAGAATAGGGGTTGAATTTCATTTTCCAGAAGAAAATACCAAGCGTATTTTCGATATCGAGGATCTCAGGCTTGTAGATGAGAAAGGGGAAACCTGGTCAAGGATATCCAATGGTTTGGTTGCGAGCGGTGATTTCCAAGAGAAAACCTATTACCTCCAAAGCAACTATTTTGAAGAACCAAAAGAACTTGACCTTGTATTTAATACTATTCGCGCGCTCGAAAAAGGAAAATTAGAAGTTCAGGTAGACACAGATAACTTAAAGATTCTGCAGGCACCGGATGAAAGGCTGGCAAAGGTGGAATATGAGGAAGCTTTTGATAATGGCGGAGCATTATTATTTTCATGGGATCAGGATTATGAGCAGGCCAACCATATGAATCCAATTAATAGTTATAAGAATGCTGATGGCGAGGAGAAGGAGCTGCACTCTCAATATCATGAGGGAGCTGGTTCTGACATGGTGCCCCGGTTCGGCTTTCCTTATGACCGGTCTGAAAATCCTGGCGGGATGATTTCGTTTGAACTTCAGGATTATCCATCGTGGATTAAAGGTGAAGTAAAGATTCCAGTGATAATTGAAAAGTAAATCTTCCTTCCGTACGCCGCTGAACGGCCGCTTCCGCTTTATCAATCCAGCTCCAAGGCCCCAGCGGCTAGCAGATTTCGATCTCTCTCCTTGCGATAAGTCATCATCGACTCGCTAGCTCGTCGTGATTCCTTTATCTCATGCGAGAGCCCTCCAATCTGTACGCCGCTGAGCGGGGCCTTTCCGCTTTATAATCAAAAAAACCCTGCAGGACTTCCTGCAGGGTCCTTCTATTTCCACTAGGGAAAGAAGGCAAAGGGAGAGGAGAAACCGGAGGAAGAACTTATGGGGAAACGTAAGTCTTCTCCGCGGTTGGCAACAACACCAGAAAAGATGTTGTTAATAGCATTATCACCACTGAGATGACTTTTATACATTCAAACGAAAATTCAACGAGTTTCATCACCTTTCGACGATTCATAGCAAAAGATGTTTATATATGGTAGGATATAAAGGAAATAAATACAATACATATTCAGTGGTGAATTCAATATGAGAGTAATATCTGGCGAATGCAAAGGAAGGCCGCTCAAGGCAGTGCCGGGCAGCGGGACCCGTCCGACAACAGATAAAGTGAAAGAAGCAATCTTTAATATTATCGGCCCTTATTTTGATTCGGGTGCCGGGCTCGATCTCTTTGCAGGGAGCGGCGGCCTTGGAATAGAGGCGTTGAGCAGAGGTTTGGATAGTGTGATTTTTGTAGATAAAGATTTCAAAGCGATCCAAACTGTAAAGAGCAACCTTGAACTCTGCGGATACAACGACAAAAGTGAAGTGTATAGAAATGATGCCGCAAGAGCCCTTAAAGCAGTGATTAAAAGAGAATTGTCCTTTCAATATATCTTTTTGGATCCTCCTTACAAGAAGCAGAAGCTTCAGGAACTGCTTGAAGAAATTGAAGAACACGATTTATTGAATGAAAGCGGTTACGTGGTTTGTGAACATGGTTCTGATATTGACCTTCCTGAAAATATCGGCACTTTAAGTATTATCAGGAAAGAGTCGTATGGAATAATAGGAATCACCATTTATCAAAAACATCAAAACCAATAGAAGGTTCTTACCCATGACTGTTTGACTATAGAAATACTGCTGGAAGAAACGGAGGCTGCAAGAATGTCTAGTATAGCTGTCTGCCCGGGAAGTTTTGATCCGATTACTTACGGGCACTTGGATATCATAACCCGCGGGGCGAAAGTTTTCGATAAAATATACATAACTGTTTTAAACAACTCATCAAAACAACCGATGTTTTCAGTGGAAGAAAGAATCCAGTTAATCAGGGAAGTCACCCAGGATATCCCCAATGTTGCAGTCGATTCCTTCCAGGGACTTTTAATGGATTATGCAAAAAGCGTGAACGCAAATGCTATACTTCGTGGATTGCGTGCAGTATCGGACTTTGAATATGAAATGCAGATAACATCGATGAACAGGGTACTGGATGAAAATATTGAAACGTTCTTTATCATGACTAACAATCAATACTCCTTCTTGAGCTCCTCTATTGTGAAAGAAGTTGCCAAGTATAATGCAGACATATCAGAACTGGTTCCGAAACCGGTGGAAATTGCTTTACAGGCAAAAAATAATATTTAATTAAAAAACTGCATCCCGTTGGATGCAGTTTTTTAATATATTTTTGTTTATGACTTATACTTTTGATCCTTCCCTGATTCTTACAATATAGAGAATGATATATATACTCAACGAAAATAGGGTGATGACCGGGCCCCACTGCTTCATCCAAAGAAGTGTATTCTCCCAAAAATGCCAATCAAGATTGTTGAAGACCGGGACGGCATTTGAAGGCTTATCCTGATAAAACTTCACATAGACAGGCTTCCAGATAAACAGGGTGATGATAGCAGCGATTGATCCATGGAGTAGCCTGGCCATAAAGAAGGGGCGGAAGCGAATATCAGTTTGCGCGAGGATGCTGGCCGCCTGCGCCTGTACACTGAAACCGCTGAAACCAAGAATAAAGCTTGTTATTATGGCCTGTTGCAGCAGTGTTGCTTCTCCGACCCCGCTGGTCATCTGGCTTCCAAGTGTAATCTCAAATAATCCAGAAATAAATGGAAGGGTCAGTTCGTCAGGAAGCATTAACAAACTGAAAAATATATTGAGTGCGTCTGCGACGAAAGTAGTGATATGAAGGTGGAAGAGCAGTTTGTTAATGACTGAAAACAAAATGATGAATCCGCCGATCATGAGAAGGGTTTGGATGGAAGAATTCACCGCATCTCCGAGCTGTTTACCAATCGGCCTTTTTTCCTGAACCCTGGTCCTATGAAGAGCAGATAATGCCCCTTTTATGGAAAAGACTTTATTGGACTGGATATGACTTTCACTTTCCTCTTTTCGTCCATAAAAACTCATGAGGAATCCGACACAGATATTTCCAAAGTAATGGGCACATGCAAGAATGATACCTAATTGCGGATTATAGAAAAACCCGACTGAAACCGCTCCGAAGATGAAAAGCGGATTTGATGAGTTGGTAAAAGAAACAAGCCTTTCTGCTTCAATCCGGCTGAGCTGTTCCTCCTGACGCAGCCGTGCTGTCAGTTTGGCACCCGCAGGGAAACCTGAAGCCATCCCCATTGCCCAGACAAAGCCACCCACACCAGGCACCCTGAAAAAAGGCCGCATAAGCGGTTCTAAAATGACACCGATAAATTTAACGACACCAAATCCAATCAGCATTTCGGAAATGATGAAAAATGGAAGCAAGGACGGAAACACAATTTCCCACCACATATTGAGCCCTCTTATGGAAGCTTCAAAAGATTCTTGAGGAAATGCAATTAGAGAGGCGGCGAGAATGGTAACCGAGCCTGCTAAAGTGATTGTTTTGAACTTGGAAGCATTCAATTTGTTCCCCCCATTATCTTGAAGGAAAGTTCATTTTCCTTGTCTTGTAGATATTGTAAATAGTGTTACAATGTAAATATATTTTCTTGTTTAGCCAATCACACCTTGTCCTCATATTAATGAAATATACTCATAGACGTTCAAAATAGACCATAAGATGAAAACAATCGAAGAAAAAAGGGGGAGCCCATGTGAACGAGCCAAAGATCGGCTTAGCTCTTGGTTCAGGAGGTGCAAGGGGATTTGCCCACCTGGGAGTCCTGATGGCGTTGAAAGAAGAAGGCATCCCTGTCGATATGATTGCAGGCAGCAGCATGGGGGCACTGGTCGCCTGTTTCTACGGAGTAGGACATAATATGGAAGATTTATATAAACTATCTACTGCATTCCGCAGAAAATATTATCTTGATTTTACCGTTCCGAAAATGGGGTTTATAGCAGGCAGGAGAATAAAGCAGTTCATCAAGCTGTTCACTCATAACAAAAATATTGAGGATCTAAGTTTGCCGGTATCTGTCGTAGCCACAGATCTTACGAACGGGGAAAGAGTGATCTTTAAAGAAGGACCGATAGCGGATGCTGTCAGGGCAAGCATAAGCATCCCGGGTATATTTGTCCCGGAAAAGATAGAAGGAAGGCTCCTTGTTGATGGAGGGGTAATTGACAGGGTCCCTGTCTCAGTCGTAAAAGAGATGGGGGCAGACATTGTTATAGGGGTAGATGTTGCCCAGGTAAA
Source organism: Bacillus salacetis (assembly GCF_049177075.1). Lineage (GTDB taxonomy): Bacteria > Bacillota > Bacilli > Bacillales > Bacillaceae_B > Rossellomorea > Rossellomorea salacetis_A. The sequence goes on from NZ_CP185377.1 coordinate 1,425,553, forward strand.
GCAAAATGCTGAGATTACAACAGTATATGATGTTATAATGCAAAGCATCGATATTCTTCAGAAAGAAATCATACGCCACCGGCAGCTCAGTGCAGATTTCATGATCAGGCCGAATGTTGAACAATACAGCTCCAGGGCATTCACCAATACGGAAGAAATAATTGCTGTTGGTGAAGAAGAAACGAAAAAAATGATTCCTTCAATAAAAAAAGCAATTGAAGAATGGAAGGGGAAGTAATAGTTAGTGTCACAGAAAAAGTGGATCCGTATCTTGATCGTCATGACAATACTTATCATAGGAAGTTCTTTTTACTACTTGCCGTATTATGTCACCAAGCCGGGAAGCGCTAAGGATCTTGATCCGATCATAGAGGTTGAAAATGGTTATGAAGATGAAGGAAAACTTATGCTTACAACTGTAAGGATGGGGAAGGCCAATATCTATACGTACTTCATTGCCTCCCTGAGGAAATATGAACACATCTATCCGGTAGGGGAAATCAGGAGGTCCGAGGAGACTGACGAAGAATATAATGTGAGACAGCTTCACCTCATGGAGTCTTCCAAACTGAATGCCATTGAAGTCGCATTCCAACACGCTGATAAAAAATATTCTTTTCAATATAATGGTGTTTACGTCTTGAATGTATATCCTGGAATGCCTGCTGATGAAGTGCTGGAGCCCGGCGATATGATCAGTGCGATTGATGGAAATGAATTTAGTTCGTCACAGGAATTCATTGAATATATTGACACAAAAAGCATAGGTGATACGGTGAATATCACGTTTACCCGGGATGATGAGGTGCAGGAGAAAGAAGTTGCCCTTGCAGAGTTTTCTGCCAGCGAAGGCAAGGTCGGCCTTGGGATTGGCCTTGTGGATGATAAAGAAATCATCACTACACCTAAAGTCACGATGAATACAGAAAAGATCGGGGGACCATCTGCGGGGCTGATGTTCAGCCTTCAGCTTTACAATGAACTCGTGGAGAGGGATATCACCCATGGAATGGAGATTGCTGGAACGGGTACTATTTCTTCTAATGGAACAGTGGGCAGAATCGGTGGTATTGAGCAAAAAGTCATTGCGGCCGATAAAGCAGGAGCGGAAGTTTTCTTTGCTCCCATGGACCTTATTCCTGATAGGATAAAGAAAACAAATCCAGACTTGAAGCCAAACTACGAAGAAGCCTTGAAAACGGCAGAAGAAATCGGAACTGATATGAAAATAGTTCCTGTTAAGACATTCGAAGATGCTTTGAATTACCTCGATTCTTTATAAACAGGAAAGAGAACTGAACAAATCTGTTCAGTTCTCTTTTTATTGTGTAGGAAGTCAAGTAAGTAGACGCCTTAGTCGTTTTTCGCTAGAATTTACTTATATTTGAAAAGGAGTGATGCCCATTGATCATGAAAATGCGTGATGTGCCAAAGGAGCTGCAGATATTAAGAATATTGCGGCCAAGAATGAATTTTACCGAAGACGAAGAAAGCTATTACCAGTACAAAGAAAAAGGATATGAAGGAGAAGTCACATTTGATAAGTGGGCAGAACCACTTAAGGACATGATTTTTCTAAACGACATCAACCTCAATACAAACAACAACCACTTCCAAAACGACTCCCTCGGAATCTCCGCCGGAACCCTCCATATCTTCGAAGTCAAAAACTTCGCAGGCGACTATACCATCGACAAAGAAGGCAAATGGCACTCGCCAAAAGGCAACATCGTCAAAAACCCCCACCTTCAGCTCGAAAAAGCAGAAACCCTCATGAACCAGCTTGTTAAAAATATGGGCTGGCGAATCAACGTAGAGCCTCATTTAGTATTTGTCCATCCCGAATTTCATCTTTATAATGTCCCTGCTCATTTACCGATTATCTACCCAACTCAACTAGTGCGTTTCAGAGAAAAATTATTGGAGAGGTGCTCGAAACCGACCCGTTCGGAAGTACAACTAGGTGATAGGTTATTGTCGCTTTTGATAGAGGAAATGCCTTATACCAGTGTCCCTGACTACACGTATGACAGGCTTCGAAAGGGGATTGTTTGTAAGGGGTGCGGGGTGTTTTATGGGTCTTTCCATAAGACCTTTCAGTGCGGCTTCTGTGGAGGCCGGGAGAGTTGCTCCGAGGCTGTAATAAGAAGTATTAATGAATTTAAGATGTTGTTTTCGGATAACAAGGTAACAACAGCAAGGATTCATGATTGGTGTAATGTGGTTAAGGACGAGAGGACTATTCGGAGGGTACTTAACGAAAACTTTGAGTTAAAAGGTTTTGCTAAGTCTGCCTTCTATTTTTAAAATTTATTGTCTGATAAAAGTCGTATCCGGACAACTTTTCTTGTTATTTAAGAAAGTGTGGGTCTATGCCGTCATCAAAAGAGGAGCGGGAGGAAAATGATGTCCTCAAAGAGGGCCTATGCCGTCATCAAAAGAGGAGCGGGAGGAAAATGATGTCCTCAAAGAGGGTCTATGCCGTCATCAAAAGAGGAGCTGGAGGAAAATGATGTCCTCAAAGAGGGTCTATGCCGTCATCAAAAGAGGAGCTGGAGGAAAATGATGTCCTCAAAGAGGGTCTATGCCATCATGAAAAGAGGAACTGGAGGAAAATGATGTCCCCAAAGAGGGTCTATGCCGTCATCAAAAGAGGAGCTGGTCGAAAATGATGTCCTCAAAGAGGGTCTATGCCATCATGAAAAGAGGAACTGGAGGAAAATGATGTCCTCAAAGAGGGTCTATGCCGTCATCAAAAGAGGAGCGGTATGAAAATGATGTCCTCAAAGAGGGTCTATGCCGTCATCAAAAGAAGAGCGGGAGGAAAATGATGTCCTCAAAGAGGCTCTATGCCGTCATCAAAATTGGAGCTGGTCGAAAATGATGTCCTCAAAGAGGGGCTACACCGTCATCAAAAGAGGAACTAGACGGAAATGATGTCCCCAAAGAGGGTCTATGCCGACATCAAAATAGGAGCTGGAGGGAAATGATGTCCTCAAAGAGGCTCTATGCCGTCATCAAAAGAAGTGAGAATTCTGTCCGTATATAATTCCGTCCCGAATCCACTTAAATCCCTTGTAGTGAATACCAGTTTGGAAGCAAGTCCACTAAAGACAGTAACTAAAAGAAAGCAGCGGCCGGCCGCTGCTTTCTTATTAGTTTTGTAAATAAATCGGAGGCTGTTTGAACTCCTGTTCAAGCAATATTTTTTGAATTGCCGGGTCTGCAGCTCCCATTGAGTAGATTTCCGAAGCCCTGATGTCCAAGGAGATTTCATTTTGGTCAGCAGATCCAAGCTTGCTGATCAAGGGCAATGAAAGCTCTTTCTTATGCATATTCAGATATTGCCTTCCGGATGAAGTCATGCCGAGAAGGCGGATATATTTAGGTACCATGCCGGCATGCATATCTTCTTTCGATGTATTTGTAAGAATATGAAGCGCCATCCGCTGTAACCGTGTCCACGTATATCTCTTTGTTTTTACTGTTTCCATGAACTCCTGGAAGCTTGAAGAAGAGCGTGCTGCAGCCTTGAATCTGTTTTCAATCCCTTCTTCGATTTCATAGATGGCGGAGAGCTGTTCACTGGTGGAGGAAAGAATTCGATACTTTAATAAATGAAAGTACCGCTCCCAATCATGAAGTATACCGTATGTATCCTGATAGGCTTTCATTTCATCCTTCGTAGATTCAGGGATGAAAGGATCGACAGAATGGACATTGCCCTCCCTGTTCCTCAGCTCTTTCCTGATGCTTGTGGCACTGGCAATGGTTTCATCAGTGAAATTTTGATCGTGATAGTTTGCATTTTTTCTGCCAAGAGTATAGGCTTTCATATCAGAGCCCATTGAATGGCACGCTTTCATATAATGGTATCCAAGAATGTTGTTCGGTAAGGATAAGTCGACCAGCGTCCGGTCAGTATCGAGGCTGTGGAAAGCTTTTGACAAGGCGGAAGGGTAGCTCATTCCCATCTTTACATACTCCTGAACAAAAGCATTATACTGCTCGTCATGCTCATTGAGATACTGGACTGTATTCTCAAAAGCGGCGATGTTTCCTGATTCACTGCCGAAGCAGAAAGCTGAACACTTCATGGCATCCAGTAATGCCACTGCCCCTTGTGCAAAAACTTCGGCATGCTGGGTTGCAATGGCGTATGGCAGCTCGATTACAATATCTGCGCCTGCCTTCAACGCCATTTTCGTGCGCGACCACTTTGATACAATTGCCGGTTCTCCCCGCTGTAGGAAATTGCCGCTCATAACGGCAATGACCAGATCCGCATTTGTCATTTTTCTGGTCTCTGACAGATGGTGGAGATGGCCATTATGAAATGGATTATATTCTACAATAACGCCCGATGCTTTCATTTCTTTTTCACATCCTTTAAAATGGGTGATAAATACTCATAAATACAAGTTATAATTACAACACTATACTTGTAAAGAGTGTAAAGAAAAAATATTGACAAAAGGTATTATGAAAGCTATAATTACCTTTGTTGCCTTGAGGTGATTACATTGAAATGGTCAATAATTCAATTGCAGAAGTTTCGTGACAAGGGATTGACCCTCGATGAGACGATTGATGCAAGTGAAGTAAAAAAACTTGATCCTCAGATACGTGATGTTTCTCCGATCCATGTCACGGGAAGAGCAGACATTAGTTCTGAAAAGGTGACCTTCCATCTGAATATTGAAGGTGAACTTGTTCTTCCTTGCTCAAGAACGCTGGAAGATGTAGATTTTCCGGTCGATATTGACACGGTCGAAACATTCTTATTAAAAGCGAATGACTATGATCAGTATGAAGAGGAAGAGGTGCACAGGATCCAGGGAGATGTCATTGACTTAATGCCTGTCATTAATGAATTGCTCGTCCTCGAAATCCCGATGCAGGTTTTCAGCGAAAAAGCACAAGATGATGAAAACCTTCCTTCCGGCAAGAATTGGGAAGTCATTACTGAAGAGCAGGCCAATCAGGCGGAAGAAGAGGAAGAGAAAGTAGATCCTCGGCTTGCAGGTCTTGCGAAGCTTCTTGAACAGGACAAGAACTCTTAAAGCGCGTGAACCAGCTCGTTCTGGCTTCATCATAACATATCTCTGTAAGGAGGTGGGAAGAAATGGCAGTACCTTTTAGAAGAACTTCTAAAACAGCAAAGAGACAACGCCGTACACATTTCAAGTTAAATGTACCTGGTATGGTTGCATGCCCAAATTGTGGGGAAATGAAACTAGCTCACCGTGTATGTAAAGAGTGCGGTACTTATAAAGGAAAAGAAGTTGTAAGTAAATAATTTTTATTTACAGCAAAAAAGCGTGAAGAGACCATGGCTCTTCACGCTTTTTTTTATGCTTTAAGGTTTATAGAACTAATGAAAAGCGTGGAATATTCTGTTTTTGACCAAGATTTATATTATAGTAAAAGAGTATTATCTTTGTGCTATTCAGATTATCTGATTTGTTGGGCCAAGGCTTAGGAGGCCAACTATATAACACAATCATACATTACATATTTTTTTTATGGAATAAAGGAGGATATCATGGGAGGTTTTCTATTGGAAAAAACAAGAGAAGGGGCTCTTGTTTTTACTATAAACAGGGAAGAAAAACGTAACGCCATCAATTATGAAGTAATGGATGGACTGAAAGCAGCTATTAATAAGGCAGCTGAGGATCCGGACGTCAAGATATTGATCATAACCGCTGCCGGAGAGAGAGCGTTCTGTTCGGGAGGGGACCTGGATACTTTTCATGGTCTGAAAACAGAAGAGCAAGCCTATTCAATGTTAAAGAAGATGGGGGACATACTCTATCAACTGGCAACACTTCCAAAAATGACAGTTGCCCTGATAAATGGGAGTGCGGTTGGAAGCGGATGTGAAATAGCGGCAGCTTGTGATTACAGGGTTGCGCAAAAGGGAGCAAAGATGGGATTCATCCAAGGGACACTTGCAATCACGACTGGATGGGGAGGCGCTTCGTTATTAATGGAAAAGATGGCCTGTCCCCAGGCCCTTTACCTTTTAGGTACTGCAGGCCTGTACCCCTCTGAAAAGATGCATGAATTCGGATTCGTCAACCACCTGCTTGATAAGACGGATATCCCTGCTGTTCTTCAATTCATGGGAGATTTTCTGAACAAAGATGTAAATGTCCTGGCTGCTTATAAGAAAGCAGTGAAAGAAAAGTGGGAATCCGGACAGCTCTACGAAAGAATAGACAGGGAAATACGTCAATGCGCTCAATTATGGGAAAAAGAAGAACATCATGAGGCTGTCGAGGCTTTCCTATCTAAGAAAAGTTAAAGTAACCGAAACAGGCATCATTTTACAAACTCCAAAAAAGAAAGTGTAATATATTCTATCTTTTCTACCATAAACATAAGTATGAATTATTAAATACATTCATACAGGAGGGATAGGAGTGACATCTAATAGACAAGATGCCTGGAGTCAGGATGAGGATTTATTGCTTGCTGAGGTGGTCCTTCGCCATATCAGGGAAGGGGGAACACAGCTTCAGGCATTTGAAGAGGTTGGGAGAAAGTTATCACGGACAGCAGCTGCATGCGGTTTTCGCTGGAACTCGTTTGTACGAAAACAGTATAAATCCGGTATTGAGCTTGCCAAAAGGCAGCGAAAGGAAAATAAAAAACAGCCAGTGCCTTCCCCTTCAAGGGAAGTTAAGCAGCCAGAAGTGAAACAGGAAATTGCTCCGGTAAATAAGGTGGAACCGCAATCGGATACATTGACTTTAAATGGGGTTATTGAATTTCTTGAAGGGCTGAAAGAAAATTTAAACCAGGATAAGGAATTGGAATCAGCTTATAAAAAACTCGAAGAATATGCGGGCAAACTCGAACAGCAGATAGAGAAGCTGAAAGAAGCGAATTCTGTTTATAAAGAAAAGCTTGAACTGCTGGAGGAAGACCATCAGTCGCTTCTATCCATCTTTGAAAAAGCTCGGAAAATGGCGTTGCTCCAGGAAAATGATGATAAAGTGAAATTTCAAATGGACAAAAATGGAAATCTTCAGCGGCTTCAAAAGTGATGGTTGGGACCTATAAGAACTCGTAGATAAAAAGGCTGACAAATGTCAGCCTTTTGTGTTGATCATTACGTAATGTAATTCACTCATCGGTATCTTCATGATTTATTACTTTTGTTCACTGACACCTTCTGGAAGCCAGATGAGCGGATTTTGGCCCAAGTCTCTTTCCATATCATATGTGACCTTTTCAAAGCCCATCCTCTCCCAGAAACCGTGAGATTGGATACGCGGGTTTGTTTTAATAGCCATATTAAAGCTTTTAGCGAAGTCTACCAGGACTTTTCCATATCCTTTTCCTTGGTATGCAGGCAAAACTTCAAGTTTCCATAACTCCAGATAATTCTGAGGGGGATCGAAGTATTGGTCATAACGAGAGTCTCTCTCATAAAGGCTCATACGGGCTATAAGGGTATCTCCGAAGTAAATTCCATAAAAAGGAGATTCGCTGTTATTTTCAATAATATTGGATTCAAGATCTTCCATCATGGAAAGTTCCTGAACACCATACTCTCTGAATTTCTTGAATTCTTCAAGAGTTTTGTAATTCACTTTAAGTTTTTCTACCTTCACTGTCATATGCGGTACCTCCTGAGCGATTGAATTGGTGTATACCTTCTTTATGCATGTAAGAATTGATAAGAAGATAATATTCTAAGCTTTTCTTTCATTACTATCTTTTAAGATTATGATATTATCATTATATAACAAAAATACAAAAAATTCTGCACTTAGATAAGAAAGCGTTTGCAAATTTAGAAGGATTTTTTGTTTTTTTGTAGAAAGCTATTACTAGAATAAGTATCTAGTGATAAGAAAGGGGATATGTTGTGCAGAAGATTTTAGTGGCAAACAGGGGAGAAATTGCTTCGAGAATTATCCGTACTTGCAGTGAAATGGGGATTGAATCTATCGCCATCTATTCAGATGCTGATAAAGATATGCCGTATGTCAAGGAAGCTGACAGCGCCTTTCGTATAGGTGAACCCCCGGTAAATAAATCATACTTGCAAATGGATGCGATCCTGGAAATTGCACTCAGGGAAAATGCAGATGGAATCCATCCGGGGTATGGCCTCTTATCCGAGAATAGTGATTTTGCGAGGAAAACGAGAGATAGTGGGATAACATTTATCGGCCCTTCAGCTGAAGTCATGGAAATGATGGGAGATAAAGTTGCAGCAAGGAAGACAATGGAGGCGGCTAAGGTGCCGGTTGTGCCTGGAAGTGATGGGGGTGTTGCTTCAATAGAGGAGGCCAAGGCAGTTGCGGAATCCATTGGGTACCCTGTAATGTTGAAGGCCAGCAGCGGAGGCGGCGGTATCGGGATGATCCGCTGTAATGATGAGCAAGCGCTCGTTCAAAGTTATGATTCTACAAAAAATAGGGCAAAAGCGTATTTCGGGCATGACGAAGTTTTCCTTGAAAAGTGTATTGATAATGCCAGACACATTGAAATCCAAATCTTTGGAGATGGAAAAGGAAATATTCTTCATTTGTTTGAGAGAAACTGCTCTGTCCAAAGGCGCAATCAAAAGGTGATTGAAGAAGCGCCATCTCCGCAGTTATCGCAACAGGCTAAAGAAAAAATGTATGAAGCAGCAGTGCGTGCTGGAAAAGCAGTCAACTATGTCAATGCAGGGACAGTTGAATTCATTGTGGATAATGATGAGAACTTCTATTTTCTTGAGATGAATACAAGGCTGCAGGTCGAGCATCCAGTTACTGAAAGCATTACCCACCTCGATTTGGTTAAGTGGCAAATTCTTGTCAGCAGAGGAGAGGAGCTGCCAATTCCAAGCCAGGAAGGCATTAATAGCGATGGGCATGCAATTGAATTCCGTGTGTATGCTGAAGATCCAAAAACATTTTTCCCTTCACCAGGGAACATTTCATCCATTAAGTGGGGTAAGACAGCCAATTCACGGATCGACAGTGGATATGAAGAGGGAAATAATGTGACACCTTTTTACGACCCGATGATCGCCAAGGTCATTATCAGCGGCACTAACCGGGAAAATTGCATCAAGGAAGCGGTTGAATTTTTTGAAGAAACGGAGATTCAAGGTGTAAAGACGAATATACCCCTTTTCAGGGATATTCTGAAGGAAGCGGACTTTAAGGATGGTTCGTATAATACAGCTTGGCTCAACTCAAGGCAGGCAGTTAATAAATAACATCGACATATTAGGAGGAACTAACTATGAAAGAAATTACAGCATCAATGGCAGGAACTGTGTTAAACGTATTAGTGGAGAGCGGTGCGGACGTAAGCAGCGGAGATACAATCTTAATGCTTGAATCAATGAAGATGGAGATTCCTGTAGAAGCGGAAAACTCAGGCAAAGTTGCAGAAGTGAAAGTGAATGTTGGGGATTTCGTTAACGAAGGAGATGTCCTGGTTACATTTGAATAATGTGAGAGCGTTTTGCAGGAGACAGCCAACTTCATGATTGGTAACTGAATACAAAGGGGGATTTTTCTGTGTCTCAAAAAACATATGAACATGTACTTGAAGAAAAAAGGGAGAAGATTTCCGGCGGCGGTCAGCAGAAGTACCATGAAAAGCTGAAGGAACAAAATAAATTGTTTGTAAGAGACCGCTTGAACTTATTATTTGATAATGGCGAGTATCAGGAAGATGGAATGTTTGCCAATTGCCAGGATGAAGGCCTTCCGGCAGATGGGGTTGTAACTGCAACCGGAAAAATCGGAGGAAGGACCGTATGTGTCATGGCCAATGATTCAACGGTTAAAGCCGGTTCGTGGGGTGCAAGGACGGTTGAGAAGATTATCCGTATACAAGAAACGGCATTAAACCTGAAAGTGCCGATTCTTTATCTGGTTGACTCGGCGGGGGCTAGGATTACTGATCAGCTCGAAATGTTCCCTAACAGACGAGGGGCAGGGAAGATATTCCACAACCAGGTGAAAATGTCGGGCATGGTTCCCCAGATTTGTCTATTGTTTGGCCCTTCAGCAGCAGGAGGAGCATACATACCGGCTTTCTGTGATATCGTCATCATGGTGGATGGCAATGCTTCTATGTATTTGGGATCCCCGCGGATGGCTGAGAAAGTTATCGGTGAAAAAGTGACGCTTGAAGAAATGGGCGGTGCCAGGATGCATTGTTCTGTCAGCGGTGTGGGGGATATGCTGGCTTATTCAGAGGAAGAAGCGATAGAAGCGGCCAAGAAATATCTGACTTACTTCCCTTCCAACTATCTTCAAAAGCCGGCGGCCCTAGATGGTATCAAACCTAAAGATGGCAGGACGCTTGAGCAAATAATACCTGAGCATCAAAATGCTCCATTTGATATGTATGAATGTATCGATTCTTTAATTGATGAAGGCAGTTTCTTTGAGATGAAGAAACTGTTTGCGCAGGAAATCGTGACAGGATTCGCCCGCATCGATGGAAAGCCTGTGGGAATTATAGCGAACCAGCCAAAGGTCAAAGGTGGAGTGCTGTTCGTGGATTCTGCGGATAAGGCAGCTAAGTTCATTACTTTATGTGACGCTTTTTCCATTCCGCTGCTCTTCCTTGCTGATGTGCCGGGTTTCATGATTGGAACCAAAGTGGAAAGAGCCGGGATCATCAGGCATGGTGCCAAACTTATCGCTGCGATGAGTTCTGCAACCGTTCCAAAGATTTCAGTCATTGTAAGAAAAGCATATGGAGCGGGTCTATACGCAATGGCAGGTCCGGCCTTTGAACCGGATGTCTGTATCGCCCTTCCTACTGCACAGATTGCGGTAATGGGACCTGAAGCTGCTGTAAATGCGGTGTATTCAAATAAGATCCAGGCAATTGAAGATCCTAAAGAACGGATTGCTTATGTTCAGGAAAAGCAGAAAGAATACAAGGAACATATAGACATTTACAAGCTTGCTTCTGAAATGATTATAGATGAAATCACTGGTCCAAATGAATTGCGCGGAGTATTGATCGAACGCTTTAAACTGTATGAAACAAAAGAAGTGGAATTCAGCTCAAGAAAGCACCCGGTTTATCCGGTCTGATCAACAAGGGTTGACCTGCAGATATGTAATCTGGGGTTGGCCCTTTTTTTATAAGAAGAAATCTCTTTTTGTGACGGTAGAATATTATCTTCTGAGAAAAATAGCTGCAGCAGCATAGAATGGATGTTTCTTCTGCTTTTAGGCAATGGTAGAATATTCTTATTAATAAGTAACTAAAATGAACCGGATTGAGGAGATCTTATGAAAGTAGGAGTTATCGGAGGCGGGGCAATCGGGATGCTCTATGCTGCTTACCTTGGGAAAAATCTTGATGTCACTTTATACGTGAGAAGATCAGAACAGAAAAATTTGATTAACAACATAGGGATTATCCTCCAACATCAAGATACATCTGAAACTATCTCGATCAAAGCCGTAGAGGATTATGGAGATTTGCCGGAACAAGATTTGATCATCATTGCTGTGAAGCAGTACCACCTGTCGGAACTAATTAAGACTTTGAACAAAATCCCTCCAGACTGCCCCCTTTTGTTTTTACAAAATGGAATCGGACACATGAAGCTGCTTGAGCAGCTTTCCCATGCCAACCTGTATGTAGGAACAGTTGAACATGGAGCGTTGAAGTTATCGGATAATGAAGTAGCCCATAAAGGTAAAGGCAAGACAAATGCTGCTGTATTCAGGGGCAATGGTAAGATGCTTTCAAAACTGTCTAGAGCAAACATTGATTTTCCTGTCATTATTCAATCTGATTATGATCTGGTGCTCCTGGAAAAACTTGCGGTCAACGCAGTCATTAATCCATTGACGGCTGTTTTGGGGATTCAAAATGGACGATTGGTTGAGAATGAGCATTTCGAACACCTTGCTCAGTCCATTTTCGATGAAATTCTCCTTCTTTATCCAAGGCTGAACAGTATTATTGATTTTGAGGACATAAAAGAAATAGCTTCGAATACCAGGGGGAATACATCCTCCATGCTGGCTGACCTGCAGACGAAAAGAGAAACGGAAGTTGAAGCGATTTTGGGAGCAATGTTGGAAGAGGCGAGAAGCAACGATGTTTCCTTATCAATCATTCCGGTCTTATATGAAATGGTTAAAGGTTTGGATAAAGAAAGGAGGAAGGGGTAATTGTCTTCTTTTATCTCAGGTCTGGCTGCTGTACTCATCCTTGTTCCTTTTTTGGGGTATTTTTCCACATTTGTTGTGGTGAAACAAATCAGCGGGAATCATAGGAAGGCCGTTGATACAGCTGTGAATATTACAACTTTCCTCTTGTTTTTCTCAGTCCATTTTGTCATTATAGCGATCTGGGATAAATCATTGCTGTGGGTCCTTCTCCTGCTGCTTCTCATCAGCAGTGCTGTCCTTTCGATCATACACTGGAAAGTAAAAGAGGAGATTGTGTTCCGTAATGTGATAAAAGGAGGGTGGAGATTAAGCTTCCTGCTGTTCTCCACAGCTTATATCGTTCTTTTGGTTTATGGTATCGCTTCAAGGATTGCCGATACTTTTTAAATGATTTTCAAAATACCGTTTCAGGCAAGTTTTTTCCTTTTATTGTTGTGGAATGCTATACTACGAACAGTAGAAGATGGAAGAAAAGGAGTCATTTATTATGGAACTGGAAAGCTTATATATTCCAGCAACAAATCGTTTTGCTTCACTATACTTACAGCAGGAATTTCCTGTAACTTCTTTTTTTCATTACAACCTTACTGATTCCAATCTGTTTGGAGAAAGAGTCGCCGATCTGAAAAAAAGGGATTTCCCAAGGGCAGATTTGGCAAAGGTTATTGAAGGGTACATGAGACCACTTCCTTCCAGTAAAGAAGTTGAGATTTCACTGGGTAAGTTAAGAGAAGATGCCTCAGTAGTCATCGGAGGCCAGCAGGCAGGGTTATTAACCGGCCCTCTCTATACCATACATAAAGTTATTTCCATTATTAAACTTGCCAGAGAGCAGGAAGAAAAGTTGAATTCACCAGTGGTTCCGGTCTTTTGGATTGCAGGTGAAGACCATGATTATCAGGAAATCAATCATGTCTTTACTGAGCATGAAGGCAGACTTGAAAAGACGGGTTATCCAGAGAGGTCAACTGATAAGAGGATGGCCAGTGAGTTCATCTATGACAAAGAAACGATGCGTAAATGGGTGCATCAAGTCATCCATCATTTTGGTGAAACAGAGTTCACGAAAGATATCATGATTGACTTGGAGGATGCCATTAACCGGTCTGGTTCGATTGTGGAATTTTTCAGCAGTATCATCATGTCTTTATTCAAAGATTATGGTCTGCTTCTAATTGATTCGGCTTATCCCCCTTTAAGGATGCTGGAGAAGCCATTTTTCCTTCACTTAATGGAGGGAAGTAACACCATCACTTCGAAAGTCCAAAATCAGCAGGAGATCATATCCCATGATGGCTTCCCGCTGACAATAGAGATGAAAGAAAATGCTGCCAACCTGTTTCTTACGGTAAATGGGGAAAGGGTCCTTCTTGAGCGAGAGGGTGACTTATTCAGAGGGAAAAATGGAGAAATATACTATTCTCAGGGCCAGCTGGAGGAAGTTCTCAATGCTGAGCCCCACAGGTTCAGCAATAATGTCGTGACACGTCCGTTGATGCAGGAGTGGCTTTTCCCGACCCTTGCATTCATTGCTGGCCCCGGCGAAATCGCCTACTGGGGGGAGCTCAAGCAGGCATTTGAGTGGGCCGGATTTAAGATGCCGCCGATTGTTCCGAGATTGAACCTTACCATCGTTGAAAGGGATATCAGTAAACATATTGAGGAACTCGGACTGGATCTTGAAAACGTACTGAAGAATGGTGTTGAAAAAGACAAACAGCAGTATTGGAACTCCGTAAAGGATATTACTCTTGAGACAAATATTGATGCAGCTGAGAAAGAATTAATGAAATCCTATGAGGAGATTATCCCCAGGGCAGCCGGTATTGATAAGGGGTTGGAGAGCATCATTGAGAAGAATCTTGCTTTCCATAGACAGCAATTCGAGTATTTAAGATTGAAAGCGAATCAGTCCTTAAAGACTAAATATGATGTGAAGCTCGGTAAATACGATAGAGTGCAGACGTCACTGAAACCGGAAGGCTCTCCACAGGAGCGATTATGGAATTTGTATTATTTCATGAATCGTTATGGGTTGGATTTCATAAAAGAATTGATGGAACTTCCAATGGAATTTGACGGTAAACATAAAGTGATAAAGATATAAGTTTGACTAAGTAAGAAGGCGATGAGGATATCGCCTTCTTTTATTGTTTAAGAATTTATAAAAGCTTAGGGTGTAAATAACAAAGATTGATACCTGCACCCAGCTCCAGCGCCAAGCACCTCGGGTTAATGTTTAAAATTTGATAACAGGTGGCTCTAGGGAAGCGGGGGACATCAAAAGCTGAAACAGAGGAAATGATGTATCTCGCTCAGGACGGGGAACCTCAACAAAGGAGCGGGAGGAAAATTATGCGCCCAGAAAGGGTCTATGCCGTCATCAAAAGAGGAGCGGGAGGAAAATGATGCGCCCAAAGAGGGTCTATGCCATCATCAAAAGAGGAGCGGGAGGAAAATGATGTACCCAAAGAGGGTCTATGCCATCATCAAAAGAGGAGCGGGAGGAAAATGATGCGCCCAGAAAGGGTCTATGCCGTCATCAAAAGAGGAGCCGGAGGAAAATGATGCGCCCAAAGAGGGTCTATACCGACATCAAAAGAGGAGCGAGAAAAAATTATGCCCCTAAAGAGGAACTCTACCTGAATCAAAAGAATTAAACCTAGACTTTGTTATTTATATAGATAAAAAGGATAAATAAGATAATTAGGATATAAAACCGACAGCTTTCTCGCTTTCTGAAGGGGAATGCTTTTTTTTTATGAGTTCTGAAAGATACACTACCCAAGCAAGCATTATTTCTAAGGATATTAATGCGTTGAATTAAGAATAGTTACTTCCGCTCCACCATGTGGTTAAAATACCATTCTTTAAGAAAGATAATTTCTAATGAATGGTTGTTTGAAAACTGAGGGTGCAATTATTTATATATGGATTGATTGGAGCGTAAGCTGTGCGATCTCCTGCGGGACTAGCGGGACAGGTGAGACCCCGCAGGCGAAGCCGAGGAGGCTCACCGCCCGCCCCGCGGAGTCGCACAGCTGCAGCGGAAATCAAAAACTTGTTTGATTCTACAGTGTCTTCAAAAAGAGGAGGGTGTCGAAAACAGGCGAAGCGAAAGAAAAACAGAAAAGAATCTGAAAAGAAGCAGGAATTATTGTAAAGAAAAAGAAATTTATTTATATGTGGAGAAAAGTGGGGGAATGTGGTACATTTGTGTTAGAAAGTGGGGGCAGTGGACATGTTCATGGGCGAATATCAACATAACATTGATAATAAAGGCCGTTTAATCGTCCCTTCCAAATTCAGGGAGCATCTTGGTGATGCCTTTGTATTAACCCGTGGACTTGATCAATGCATATTTGGATATCCGCTTGAGGAATGGAGAGCACTTGAAGAAAAACTTAAAACTCTCCCGCTGACCAAGAAAGACGCACGTGCTTTCACCCGGTTTTTCTTTTCCGGTGCTACAGAATGTGAATTGGATAAGACCGGGAGGATTAATATCCCCTCCACACTTACGGGATACGCAAAGTTAGAAAAAGAATGTGTAGTATTGGGAGTTTCCAATCGAATTGAGATTTGGAGCAAGGCTTTATGGGAAGACTATTTCTCAGAGTCAGAGGATTCCTTTGCAGAGATTGCCGAGAATATGATCGGCTTTGATATTTGATCATTCCTGCAAAATAACAAACCGTACTGAAATAGACTTTACTGAAACTTTGCAGTTCGATTGGAAAGGTGAATCAGAATGTTTGAACATACAACAGTATTACTAAAAGAGACAGTGGATGGACTGGACATCAAAGAGGATGGGATTTATGTTGATTGTACTCTTGGCGGTGCCGGACATAGTGAATACTTGGTTTCGCAATTAGGAAAGTCGGGAAAACTTTACTGTTTTGACCAGGACCAGACAGCCATTGACCATGCAAAAGAAAGACTTGCCCCATACTTGGACCAGGTAACCTTCATTCGAGCCAATTTCCGCTTCATTAAAGAGGAGCTGGCCGAACTGGGAGTTCATCAGGTGGACGGCGTCATGTTCGATCTTGGGGTTTCTTCCCCGCAGCTGGATACACCAGAAAGAGGATTCAGCTATCACAATGATGCTCCGCTTGATATGAGAATGGATCTTGAAGGAGACTTGACGGCTCATGAAGTGGTCAACGAATGGCCATACGAAGCGCTTGTCAGGATATTTTTCCGATACGGGGAAGAAAAGTTCTCCAAGCAAATTGCCAGGAAGATAGAAGCAGCCAGAGACATCAAGCCTATTGAAACAACAGGGGAGCTTGTAGAACTCATCAAGGAAGGGATTCCTGCTCCTGCAAGAAGAAAAGGCGGACATCCTGCAAAACGTGTGTTTCAGGCAATCAGAATTGCTGTGAATGATGAACTGGATGCCGTTGAAGAAGCTCTTGAAAAGTCAATTGAGATATTGAAACCGGGCGGAAGGATAAGCGTGATAACCTTCCACTCACTTGAAGACAGAATCTGCAAAACCATTTTTAAAGAGAAGGCCTCAGGTCCCGATCTTCCACACGGACTGCCTGTCATTCCGGATGAATACAAACCGGAACTTAAGCTGGTAAACCGGAAGCCGATACTGCCAAGCGAAGAAGAATTAGAGAGAAATAACAGAGCCCGTTCTGCAAAGTTAAGAGTTGCGGAAAAGGCTTAGAACATAACAGGAGGGAGTAGAGAGAGTGAGCAATTTAGCCAGAAAATATAGAGAGCAGACGATCCAACAGCCTCAGCGTCAACAGGAAACAGTCCCGGTAAGAGAAGAAAGGCCGCTGATTACTCCTGGAGAAAAGATTCTGGTGGCCATCATTGGAGTGGTGTTTTGTTTAATGGCCGTTAACATCATCTCAACCCAGGCATCCATTTATAATGCAAATAAGGAAATTCAAATTGTTCAGTCGCAGATAGACAAGCAGGAAAAAGCAAACAATGACCTTAAATTGCAAGTCAGTGAGCTGAGTACATACGAAAGAATTTTGGAGAAAGCTAAAGAACTGGGTCTTGATTTAAAGGAAAAGAATGTTAAGGTTGTGCAGAATCAATGAAAAAGAGACCGGGAATGAGAATTGGAGCAGCCATCCTTTTTGGATTTTTCGGCTTGCTCTTTTTTGTTTTGATGGTACGTTTTGTCACCATCCAGGTGACGGGCGAAG
Source organism: Bacillus salacetis (assembly GCF_049177075.1). Lineage (GTDB taxonomy): Bacteria > Bacillota > Bacilli > Bacillales > Bacillaceae_B > Rossellomorea > Rossellomorea salacetis_A. The sequence goes on from NZ_CP185377.1 coordinate 1,442,903, forward strand.
CTGAGGGGAAAGTCCTTGCTGCACAGGCTGCCAAAAAGTACCTGAAAAGCGGTGTCCTGGAAGCGGAAAGAGGAACAATCTTTGATCATAAAGGCGAAGTGATTGCTGAAGATACATCTGCTTATACTCTTGTAGCGATACTTGATGAGTCTGTATCACAAGACAGCGACCAGCCTAAACATGTTCAAGATCCCGATAAAACAGCCAAGGTGTTGGCATCTTATTTAGAGGTGGATGAGGCTTCCCTTTATGATCGGCTTGCAAAGGGGATCGATCAAGATTTGTTCCAAGTCGAATTCGGAAGCGCGGGAAGGGGGATTTCTCATCAACAGAAACTTCAGATTGAGAAGGAGAAACTCCCTGGCATCACATTTGTAAAGGAGTCAAAGAGGTTTTATCCAAACGGCGTATTCTCTTCTCATCTGATAGGGTTTGCCCAAAAAGAAGAAAATGAGGACAGCACCACGGATATAGTCGGAAAAATGGGAATAGAGAACAGCCTCAATGAGTACCTGACCGGAAAAGACGGAAGTGTGAAATATGACAGTGATAAGTGGGGGTATATTCTTCCCCAGGCTGAAGAGCATGTTACACCTCCGCAAAACGGAAATGATATTTACTTAACAATCGATAAAAAGGTCCAGACTTTCCTTGAGGAAACAATGAGCAAGGTCGCTGAGCAATATAAACCTGAAAAAATGCTTGCGGTTGTTGCTGATCCGAAAACAGGCAAGATCTTGGCTATGGCACAGAGGCCAACGTTCCATCCTGATACAAGGGAAGATCTAAAATCATGGCAGAATGAAATTGTTGAATCTTCATATGAACCAGGGTCAACGTTTAAGAGTTTTTCTTTGGCGGCAGCGGTTGAGGAAGGGGTTTTTGCCCCTAATGCATACTATGAATCTGGTAAGTTCTTTGTGGAAGGGAACCCGGTCCCGATCCGCGATCATAATGGAGGACAAGGATGGGGAAGCATCACCTATCTTGAAGGGGTTCAGAGATCTTCGAACGTAGCCTTTGCTAAACTGCTCGATCAAATTGGAGAGGATCGTTATCGTGAATACCTGGAAAAGTTTGGTTTCGGACAATTAACAGGTATCGACCTGCCGAATGAGACGCCAGGAAAGGTCCTTTACCATTATCCGATTGAGAAGTATACAACTATTTTTGGACAAGGAACGACTGTTACCCCGCTGCAGATCATTCAGGCGGAAACAGCCATTGCGAATAACGGGAAAATGATGAAACCATATGTAATAGAAAAAATAGTCGATCATGATACGAAAGAAATCGTCAAACAAACAGAACCGGAAATAGCGGGCAGCCCCATTTCTGAAGAGACAGCCAAAAAGGTAAGGGAGTACCTTGCCACTACAGTCACTTCCGAAAATGGAACAGGGCAGAGGTTTGCGATTGAAGGATATGATGTTGCCGGAAAGTCTGGTACTGCACAAATACCGGATCTTGAAAATGGCGGCTACCAATGGGGGAAAGAGAATTACTTATTTTCATTCCTGGGTATGGCCCCTGCCGACAATCCTCAGCTGATTGTGTACGTAGCAATTAAAAAACCGGAATTGAAGCCGACTGAAATTGGCTCGGATCCGGTATCCCAGGTTTTCAATCCGGTTATGCTGAACAGTTTGAAATACTTGAACATCAAACCGGAAGAAAGTAAAAGTTTGAAGAAAGCTGAGCTGGATGACTTTACTGGACAGTCTGTGGAAAAGGTGAAGCGACAGCTTGAAAAGTCAGGGCTTACACCTATAGTTATCGGTGATGGCAAAACAGTTGCTGACCAGTCCGCTTCTCCGGGTGAGGTCTTGCTTCAAGGGGAGAGGATCGTCGTGAGAACGGACGGAAATCTGACTATTCCGGATATGAAGGGATGGTCGGTAAGGGATGTCCTGAAAGTGACAAAAATGGCTAACCTTGAACTTAATATGGTGGGAACAGGATATGTAACGAAACAAAATATTAAACCTGATTCTGCTATTGCTGAATCCGAACCGCTTGTAGTAACATTCCAGACTCCTGAGCAGCAAATGGAAGAAGAGAAGAAAGAAAACGAAACGGATGAAGAAGCGCCATTAAACTAAAGGTGAAGGCCGGAGAGACTCTCCGGCCTTTTTTCTACGTTGATTTGGTTCCGGCAGGATCAAGACCTTTCCAAATACCAACATACTTTCTTTGGTACAGGCATATAATTGAACGAGCCAAATAAGGGGAGGTTCTATGTGTGAAAAGGGTATCGAATGTGACGGTGAGGAAGAGGCTTGCGTTTGCTCTGGTAATGGGGATCTTAATTTTTGCTGTTATAGATATAAGGCTTGGATATGTCCAGTTTTTCATGGGGGACAAGCTCACAAGCTGGGCTAAAGATTCCTGGAGCAGAAATATCCCTTTTGAACCGGAGAGAGGTAAGATTCTGGATAAAAACGGGGTTGAACTGGCGACGAACCAAAGTGCACCGACTGTATTTGTGGTTCCCAGACAGATAACGGATCCTGCCAAAACTGCAGAAAAACTTGCTGCGGCACTTAATCTGCCTTTGGAGGATGTCTATCAATATGTGACTAAATCTGCATCAATGGTAAGAGTCAATGAAGCAAGAAAGATTTCTTATGAAAAAGCTAAAGAGGTACGGGACTTGAATCTCAAAGGAGTTTATATAGCGGAGGACTCCAAAAGATATTATCCTTTTGGCAGTTACTTGTCGCATGTGCTGGGATTTGCCGGTATTGATAATCAGGGATTGATGGGCCTTGAGTTGTTTTATAATAAAGAATTGAGCGGGGATAAGGGATCTGTAAAATTCTTCTCGGATGCAAAGGGGAAGAGGATGCCGGACATGGCAGATGATTATGAAGCCCCTGTAGATGGACTTGATTTGAAGCTGACGATAGATACAAAGGTACAGACTATCATAGAAAGAGAGCTTGATATTGCAGAAGCAGCTTATAATCCGGATGGGATTATCGCCATTGCCATGGACCCGAATAACGGAGAAATTCTGGCGATGTCAAGCAGGCCGACATTCGATCCGGCTAATTTCAGGAATGTTCCGCAGGAAATCTATAACAGGAACCTGCCTATTTGGAGCACCTACGAGCCAGGATCGACTTTTAAGATTATAACTCTGGCCGCGGCGCTTGAGGAAAACAAAGTCGATTTGACAAAAGAAAAATTCCATGACCCGGGACATGTGGAAGTGGCCGGATCGACTCTGCATTGTTGGAAGAGAGGGGGACATGGGACACAGACGTTTTTGGAAGTTGTACAGAATTCCTGTAACCCGGGGTTTGTAGAGCTGGGTGAGAGACTTGGCAAGGAAACACTGTTCAAATATATTAAAGATTTTGGTTTTGGGCAGAAAACAGGTATTGACCTCCAGGGAGAAGGGAAAGGGCTGTTATTTAACCTGGATCGGGTAGGGCCGGTAGAACAGGCGACGACGGCTTTTGGCCAGGGGGTTGCGGTAACTCCGATTCAACAGGTGGCAGCGGTCTCTGCTGCAATCAATGGAGGCACCCTCTACCAGCCTTATGTCGCAAAAGAACTTGTGGATCCCCAAACAGGTGAAGTCGTCATGAGGAATACACCTAAGGCGAAGAAACAGGTGATTTCCAAGGAAACATCCGAACAGATCAGGTATGCACTTGAAAGTGTTGTTGCCCAGGGAACAGGAAAAGGAGCATTCGTCGAAGGTTACAGAGTCGGAGGTAAAACGGGAACGGCACAGAAGGTTAAAGACGGGCGCTATATGGAAAACAATCATATTGTTTCCTTTCTTGGATTTGCCCCTGCTGATAAACCGGAAATCGTCGTTTATCTTGCGGTAGATAATCCAAAAGGGACCGTTCAATTCGGGGGTGTCGTGGCCGCGCCGATTGTAGGGAATATCATCGGCGACAGCTTGCGTGCAATGGGGGTGCCACCTAGGAAAGATCAGATAGAAAAAGAAACTACTTGGACTGATATACCATTATTGGAAACCCCTGACCTTGTAGGGATGTCCCGCAAGGAACTTCAACAGCAGCTGATCAATTTAAAGCTTGACATCAGCGGGGAAGGCAGCAAGGTAGTTGCCCAGTCACCGGAACCAGGTGTCAAAATAAAAGAAGGCGGTACGATCCGCGTCCAGATGGCAGAGTGATTTCTACAAGAAAGTTTGGGGATTGAGAAAAGCATTCAGAACTTCAGTCCCCAACCGTTTCTAAACAGTGTGATTATATGACTCATTCTTTTCGGATTTTCATCATAATGTTAAAACATAAGGACCTTAAACGTTCGCTTAGGATTCAAGTTAATTATATAATCGCCATGAACTAATCTTAAAGGTTGATAGATTTCGTACGTGTTTTTCTGTAAAATAAAAAATGGTTGCTTTACATACATGAGGAGTTGAAATGATGAAATTGCAAACTTTGCTGGGAGTATTGCCGTTTTACATGATAAAGGGCGAGGGTAATCCTGATATTGCAAACTTAAAGAACCATCATAAAAAAGTTAATAATGGTGATTTATTTTTCTGTATTAAAGGATCCGCAGTGGACAGCCATACTCTAGCAAAAGAAGCAGTTCTCTCCGGTGCAGCCGCGGTTGTCTCTGAGCGTGAATTAGAACTGGATGTCCCGGTGATCGTTGTGAGGGATTCCAGAAGGGCGATGGCCGTTCTGGCTGACCACTTCTATAATCATCCTTCTAAGAAGCTTAAGCTGATTGGCGTGACCGGTACAAACGGAAAAACAACAACTACACACTTGCTTGACAAGATTTTCAGTCTTAGTGGTGACAAAACAGGTTTAATTGGCACCTTATATGTGAAAACAGGAGATGAAGTAATAGCCAGCAAGAATACAACACCTGACAGTCTGACCCTTCAGCAGCTTTTCGGTGAGTTCGTTGAGTCGGGAGTCAACACAGCGGTGATGGAAGTGTCTTCCCATGCATTGTATCAGGGAAGGGTACATGGCTGTGACTTTGATGTGGCGGTCTTTACAAATATCACACAAGATCACCTGGATTTCCATCGTACAATGGAAGAGTATAAGAGTGCGAAGAGTCTTCTTTTCTCACAGTTAGGAAATTCATATGATGCTAAGAAACCAAAGTATGCCATAATCAACAGCGATGACCCCTCTGCTGAATTTTTCATGCATGCCACAGCAGCCCATATCATTACATACGGCCTGAAACCTGATGCGGATTTTTATGCTGAAAAGATCGAACTCCGGCATAATGGTTCATCCTTTACCATGGTAACCCCAACTGAAAAGATTGACATGGATATTCAGCTGGCAGGGAGGTTTAATATTTATAATGCCCTTGCCGCAGCCGCTTCTGCATCGGTTTCCAATATTCCTTTAAAAGATATCAAGACCGCCCTGGAGTCCATCGGGGGGGTCAGCGGGAGATTTGAACAGGTAAAGGCAGGACAGGATTTTTCTGTCATAGTTGACTATGCCCATACTCCTGACAGTCTTGAGAATGTCCTGAAAACAATAGAAACGATCACGAAAGAAAAAGTTATCGTGGTGGTAGGCTGCGGGGGAGACCGCGACAAGACGAAGAGGCCGGTCATGGCTGAAATAGCATGTGTGTACGGTGATCAGGTTATTTTCACTTCTGATAATCCCAGGAATGAAAACCCGGAAGATATCATCCAGGACATGACAGCAGGTTTGACATACAACAATTACAGAGTGGTTGTTGACCGGCAGGAAGCCATAAATCATGCTGTTTCCCTGGCTGGAAAAGGTGATGTGGTCCTGATCGCCGGAAAAGGGCATGAAGCTTATCAAATCATCGGGGACAAAGTTACTTCCTTTGATGACAGAGAGGCTGCAAAGGCTGCTATAAAGAGGTTGAACTGATGCTTGGCTATACCGATGTAACGAGTGCTGCATCATCATTAAAGGGCTTAAAGGATCCCAGTCTTACCTTTGAGGTGGTTTCGGCGGCACCCGATGAAAGTATGCCTAAAGGTCTGTTTATCCCTACTGCGGGCAGGGATTTATTCGAGGCGATCGATAACGGAGCCGTTGCATCCTTTTGGAAAAAAGATGATGTACTGCCTGCCTGGCTGCCGAATCATTTTCCTTTATTTATAACAGATAATATAATAGAGGCTGTACTAACAATCATGGATGATTACTACTATAATACGAAACAAGAAGAGTGGGGAACAATGACAAAATTTATATTTAGAGACCAAGAAAAGGGTAAACTATACCAAGTTACTAATCAACATCAGTATATGAAATCAAGGGATATTGCAGTGAAATCATTACTTATGAAGGGAGGGGAATAAGATGACGGAGAATGTAATCTTTTACACAATACTAATGGGATTTCTTGTTACAGTCATACTATCTCCAATCTTCATTCCCTTTCTGCGGAGACTGAAATTCGGACAGAGCATCAGGGAAGAGGGTCCCAAATCCCATCAAAAAAAATCAGGGACCCCTACTATGGGTGGATTGGTGTTCCTGCTGTCAATTATTATTACGACACTGATTATTACCGGCAGGTATTCCGAATTTGGGGCAGAAACGTTCTTGCTTTTGCTGGTAACAGTAGGATTTGGAATATTAGGGTTCCTCGATGACTTTATTAAAGTGGTGATGAAAAGAAACCTTGGATTGACTTCAAAACAAAAACTTGCCGGGCAGATCATTATATCTGCTGTCTTCTTTTATGTTTATCAACAAAATGATTTCGCTTCGACCGTTTCCATTCCGTTGACAGACATCAGCGTTGACCTGGGATGGTTTTATGTGTTGTTCATCATCTTTTGGCTGGTTGGCTTCTCCAATGCAGTTAACTTGACAGATGGGCTGGATGGTTTGGTATCCGGTACTTCAGCTATTGCCTTTGGAGCACTTGCCGTACTTGCCTGGAATCAATCTCAATATGATGTTTCCATCTTTGCTGTGGCAGTTGTAGGGGCTGTGCTGGGCTTCCTGGTGTTCAATGCTCATCCTGCCAAGGTATTTATGGGTGATACAGGGTCACTTGCTCTTGGGGGAGCAATAGCTGCGATCGCTATCCTTACCAAACTGGAAATTTTGTTGATCTTGATTGGCGGGGTATTTGTCATTGAAACGTTATCAGTCATCATACAGGTCATTTCTTTCAAGACTACCGGGAAAAGGGTTTTCAGAATGAGCCCTCTTCACCATCATTATGAGCTTGTCGGCTGGTCAGAATGGAGAGTCGTGGTGACTTTCTGGACTGTAGGCCTTTTGTGTGCAGTATTAGGAATTTATATTGAGGTGTGGATATAATTGAAAACAATCACTAAATTCAAACATAAAAAAGTACTAGTATTGGGTTTGGCAAAAAGCGGGGTCAGTGCGGCCTCGCTGCTTCATAAGTTAGAAGCATTTGTTACAGTCAATGACCAAAAGCCTTTTTCGGAGAATCCGGAAGCTCAAGGGCTTCTTCAGCAGGGGATCAAGGTCATTTGCGGGAGCCATCCAATTGAATTGCTGGAGGAAGGTTTTGATTACATAGTCAAAAATCCGGGCATCCCTTATAATAATCCTCTCGTGAGCGGGGCGTTGGAAAGAGGGATCCCTGTCCTGACGGAAGTGGAGCTGGCATATTTAGTTTCAGAAGCTCCATTTATAGGCATTACCGGCACAAATGGCAAAACGACAACAACAACTTTAGTATATGAGATGTTCGACAAGGGCGGGAAAGACCCATTAATTGCGGGGAACATTGGTACTGTTGCTTCTGAAGTTGCCCAAGTGGCGAAAGAAGAAAATAACATCGTCATCGAACTTTCTTCTTTCCAGTTGATGGGGATTGAAGCGTTTCGCCCTAAAATCAGCATCTTCACAAATCTTTATGAGGCTCACCTTGATTACCATGGTTCAATTGAAGATTATGCCAAAGCAAAGGCAAATATCACAGTCAACCAAACGGAAGATGATTACCTGATCATCAATGCCGACCAGCCGGAACTGGTTGAACTTCTGAGTTTCTCAAAAGCAGAAAAAATTCATTTTTCTACAAAGAAGCCTTTGGAAAAAGGCGCAAGCATCAAAGATGGCTTCATTTATTACGACAATGAAAAAATTATGGATACATCCATGATTGCCCTTCCTGGAAAGCATAATCTAGAAAACATTCTTTGTGCAGTCGCAGCTTCTAAGTTGAGCGGTGTCCATAATGAAGCTATACAGGAAGTCCTCAAGACATTTACCGGTGTCAAGCATAGAACTCAATTTGTACGGACGTTGAATGGCAGGTCATTTTATAATGATTCAAAAGCAACGAACGTCTTGGCAGCCAAAAGTGCATTGGAAGCTTTTCATCAGCCGACTATCCTTCTTGCCGGGGGACTTGACAGAGGTAACAGCTTCGACGAACTGATTCCGTATATGACCAATGTAAAAGCTTTGATCACTTTTGGGGAGACAGCACCTAAATTAATGGATACAGCAGTCAAAGCAGGGATACAAACTGTAAAACGTGTCGATAATGTTGAGGCTGCCGTACCTGCTGCTTATGAGATTTCTGAAGAAGGGGATGTGATCCTCCTGTCACCTGCGTGTGCCAGCTGGGATCAATATCGCACTTTTGAAGTCCGTGGTGACATTTTTATCGATGAGGTGCATAAGCTTTAATAAGGGCTTGTCTTTTTTGGAGCAATAAGAGGAAACACAGCGTGTGTTGACATCGTAAATCAAAGGTTTTGATTGCTCGAAACGGCTCAAATAAGTCTATCGAGGTGTTAGAATTGCCTTTGAAAAAATCAACTCCCGACTTCATTTTAATTGTGGTTACACTATCATTGCTGGCTATCGGACTTATTATGGTATATAGTGCAAGTGCCGTCTGGGCCGATTACAAGTTCGACGATACTTTCTTCTTCGCCAAACGCCAGATGCTGTTTGCGGGCGTGGGGGTTCTTGCAATGTTCTTCATCATGAATGTTGACTACTGGACATGGAGAACCTGGGGGAAAGTCATTATAATCGTCTGTTTTGTCCTGCTGGTACTGGTTCTTATTCCGGGTGTCGGCGTTCTGAGAAATGGTTCCCGAAGCTGGATTGGGGTAGGAGCATTCTCGATTCAGCCTTCTGAATTCATGAAGCTTGCAATGATTGCTTTTCTTGCCAAATACCTCTCGGAACATCAGAAGTACATAACTTCATTCCGTAAGGGGCTTGTACCCTCACTGTTTCTCGTATTTACGGCCTTTGGCATGATTATGCTTCAGCCTGACTTGGGGACAGGCACCGTCATGGTGGGTACAGCCGTTGTAATGGTATTTATCGCAGGGGCTAAGATCAGTCATTTTGCGATGATGGGGCTGGCGGGTCTTGCTGGCTTCGCCGCACTTGTATTGTCAGCACCTTATCGGATTAAACGGATTACTTCATTCCTTGACCCTTGGGAAGACCCATTGGGCAGCGGGTTCCAGATGATTCAATCGCTGTATGCCATCGGTCCCGGAGGCCTGCTTGGGTTAGGGCTGGGCGAGAGCCGGCAGAAGTTCTTTTATTTGCCGGAACCCCAGAATGATTTCATTTTTGCCATATTGGCAGAGGAACTTGGTTTCATCGGCGGAAGCCTTGTGCTCCTTTTGTTTGCCCTTCTTCTTTGGAGAGGAATCCGAATCGCCCTTGGAGCTCCTGACCTGTACGGAAGTTTCCTTGCGGTTGGAATTGTGTCGATGATAGCCATACAAGTAATGATTAATGTCGGGGTTGTTACCGGCTTAATGCCTGTAACAGGAATAACTCTTCCCTTCCTGAGTTATGGAGGTTCCTCTTTGACGCTGATGCTTCTTGCCGTTGGGGTTCTGCTGAACATCAGCCGTTATGCACGATATTGATCTTGTACCGAAATGCAGATGAATCTGTGTTTCGGTTTTTTTGAATTTCAGAGAAGATTTTTTAGGAGGAAATGGAAGGAGGAAATAACGCTATAGATGTCTTAAGGAGGGCCCTCAAGGACATAAGCGGAGGGAGCCGGCTGCGAAAGTGTCTTGAGGGAGTATTTCAAGGACATGAACGGAGGAATAGGACAGCCAAAGTGTTTTGAGGGAGTATTTCAAGGACATAAACGGAGGAAGAGAACTGCGAAAATGTCTTGAGGGAGATTCTCAAGGACATGAACAAAGGGGAAAATGCTGAAAAGTGTCTTGAAGACTTTATCTCATGCGAAAGCCCTCCAATCTGTACGCCGCTGAGCGGGGCCTTTCCGCTTTATATCAATCCAGCTCCAGCGGCCAGCGCCTAGCGGATTTCAGGCTCCTTCCTTGCGAATCCAGCTCCAAGACCCAGCTGCTAGCGTACTTCCCGACTCCTCCTTGCGATAAGTCAACATCGGCTCGCTTTCGCTTGCCGTGTTTCCTTTATCTCATGCGGAGTCAGTCCAGTCCGTACGCAGCTGAACGGGTCTTTTCGCTTTTTAAAGATAAGTCAACATCAACTCACTTCGTTCGTTGTGTTTCCTTTATCTCATGCAGGAGCCCTCCAATCCGTACGGCGCTAATCGGCCTTTCCGCTTTATAATCAATCCAGCTTCAAGGCCCCAGCGGCTAGCAGATTTCGGTCTCTCTCCTTGCGATAAGTCATCATCGAATCGCTTCGCTCTTCGTGATTCCTTTATCTCATGCGAGAGCCCTCCAATCTATACGCCGCTGAGCGGGGCCTTTCCGCTTTATAATTTATCAACTAATTTACAGTTCAATGACATTATAATTAACCCTGCCCGAAGGAGTTTAAAATATAGTAGTATAGGGAATACGCTGAAAGGCCTTGATTTTGCGGGTGAAAAAAATCTTTGCTAAAATAATTTCGGTAGATTCTGGAGGTTTTAACAGCTATAAGAAGCTAAAACAGGGATGTGGGACATCCCCCAAATACAAAAAATAGAAAAATATTGTAAAAATAACTGTCTACCCTCTTTTATCATCTTTTCCCTTCATATAGAATAAAGGTATTGAAAAGAAAAAATGAAAGACCTGATTTCATACAGATAACACAAGATGTTTCACTCATAAGAGAGATGATTTTTTACATAAAGGAAAAGGACAATCCTTTTCTTGCGCGGTATGGATATTGGAGGGGAAAGAAAAGTTATGGACAAGGGAAAAATTGTGTCCTTGGAGGAACGAATACCAAAACTTAAACAACATCGAAAGAAAAAAGCTAACCGCAGACTGACTTTTTTGCTATCGCTCTTTCTTCTTCTGATTCTGACAGTGGTTTATTTCCAATCCTCTTTAAGCCAGGTGAAGGATATTGTTGTCACAGGGAATCACCTCGTTTCCGATGAGTTGGTTCTTGAGAAGATCTCTATTGAAAAAGGTGCGAATGTATGGAGTGTCGACAGGTCGAAAACGGAAAAAGAACTCGTTAAAGTTCCTGAAATTGCCGGAGCAGAAGTGAAACTTCAGCTTCCCAATACTGTAAAGGTGAAGGTTGAAGAATTTGAAAAAGCAGCTTACTTAATCAATGAAAATCGTTTTTATCCCATACTTGAAAATGGAGATTTGCTTGATTCAAGAGAGCTGGATGACCTGCCGACCGATGCCCCGCTGTTGATAGGCTTCAAAGAAGATGCAATTTTAAAAGAAATGGTCGATGAGCTTAAAAATCTTCCTTCAGAAATCAAGAACTCCATTTCGGAAATCGTCCTTTCGCCAAAGAAAACTGACCCGTATCATGTTTCATTGTTTATGAATGACGGATTTGAAGTCAGTGCATCGATAAGGACCTTTTCAGAGAAAATGGTTCATTACCCTTCCATCGTCAGCCAGCTTGATGATTCATCCAAGGGGGTCATTGATTTGGAAGTCGGCTCCTATTTCAGAGAATATGAAACGGAAGGGGAGCCAGAGGATGATGAAAATGAAAGTGAAAGTTAGGCATGTCGTTCTGTCCTTGGTCTGTTTGGTACTGGGCTTCATCCTTGCCTTTTCTTACAGCCTGGCTAATTCAGAGAAGAAGGATGGGACACAGTTGACAGACGGACAGTGGCAGAGAGAGGATAAGCTGCGCAGTCAGCTTATAAGCCAGCAGGAAAAAAATACAGAATTGCAAAATGAAGTGTATGAGAAGCAGCAGAAAGTCGTGGATATTGAAAAGGAACTGTCCCAGGAAAAACAAATATACTTTAATCTTGCCGAAGATACAGAAAAGTACAGGATGTTTCTAGGGAAAGTGAAAGTGCAGGGGCCGGGAGTGAGAGTGACACTGTCCGATTCCCAATACAATCCGGATGAGCCTAATGTAAATAATTATATTGTCCATGAACACCATGTTTTCAAAGTCATCAATGAATTGTACATTGCTGGCGCTTCTGCTGTCGCCATTAATGGCCAGAGGCTTAAACATGATTCATATATCCTCTGCACGGGCCCGGTGATTACGGTTGATGGTGTGCCATCGAGTGCACCCTTTGAAATCACTGCGATAGGAGATCCCGAAGTGTTATCATCCGCATTGGATTTGACTGGGGGAGTAAAGGACCAGCTGGTTAATGAGAACATTGATTTTAGCCTTAAGAAGGAAAATAAGCTGGTTCTTGAGCCTATCATCAGTGAATCGTAAGGCAGGAATGACCCTTTGTTGGGGGAATAGAAAGCAAGGTGAGCAAGAGTGGGCAACAAAGTCAGCTTTACTCTTATAACCCTGATTATAGGATTCATGGTGGCTGTCCAGTTTCAGACAGTCCAAGAACCTGTCATTAGGGATACCAGGGATATTTGGGAATTAAGAGAAGCCATACAGAATGAAAGAGATTCCGCATCCAACCTTCTGGAGGAACTGCAGTCCATTGATGAGAAATTGGATAAGTATAAAACCGAGAGACAGACGAGTCAGGAACAGGCATTGAGGGACACTCTTGATGAGCTTAAACAGGAAGCCGGCCTTGTTGAAAAAACAGGACCTGGATTAGTGCTTACTGTAGAACCTTCTTTGGAAGAGGTGCTGTTAGGTGCGAAGATCAAATCCGTTTCTCCTGAACTTCTCGAGAGGCTCATCAATGAGCTTAACCAGTATGGTGCCCAGGATATCTCCATTGACGGGCATCGGCTCATCAACACATCTGTCATAAGGGATATTAATGGTGAAACGAAGATTGATGGATATCCAATCAACACCATCCCTTTTGAAATCAGGATTTTGACAAAGAACCTGAAAGATGCCCAGGATCTTCACAATCGAATGCAGGTTTCCCGGGCAATAGAAGACTTTTTCATTGACAATCTGAGTGTCAATATAGGCTCTCCCATGGAAAGCCTGACCGTCCCGGCATACGGAGATACTATCAGGATCCGGTATATGGAACCTGTAACTGAAGGAGGGAATTAACAGGATGTGGCTGCCCGTTTTAGGGTTGCTGCTAGGAGTAATCCTCGGATTGCTTACCGATATCAGGATTCCAGATGAATATTCAAACTACCTATCCATCGCGGTATTAGCAGCTCTCGATACATTGTTTGGTGGGATAAGGGCCCACCTTCAAAACATTTATGATGACAAAGTATTTGTCTCGGGTTTTTTCTTTAATATCTTATTGGCTGCAAGTTTGGCTTTTCTAGGTGTCCATCTTGGTGTAGACTTATATTTAGCAGCCGTTTTTGCTTTTGGTGTGAGGTTATTTCAAAATATTGCGGTTATTCGCAGGATTTTGATCAGTAATTGGAGCACAAATAGTGAAAAAAAAGAAAAAAATTGAAATTTTAAAAGGGAATCTTTTAAAAGCGACGAATATTTTTATAAGATATACTCAAAATTCAACTTTAATCAATTTGTTGTTCTTTAATACATAATAATTGAAGGAGGTGCCACAGAGTGAACAGCAATGAAATTTTCGTAAGTCTTGACATCGGTACATCCACAGTGAAAGTGATCATCGGCGAAATGTCCAATGATTCATTGAACATAATCGGTGTCGGAAATGTGAAATCTCAAGGAATCAGAAAGGGTTCCATTGTAGATATAGATGAAACTGTTCAATCAATCAAAAAGGCCGTCGAACAAGCTGAAAGGATGGTCGGAATAAACATTAACCAGGTAATCGTTGGGATACCTGGAAACGGAGTCATGCTACAGCCTTGTCATGGTGTAGTGGCTGTCTCAAGTGATAACAGGGAAATAGCAGATGAAGATGTGGCACGTGTAATGGATGCTGCACAAGTTATCTCGATTCCGCCGGAAAGGGAGATCGTTAATGTGATCCCCAAACAATTCATCGTTGATGGATTGGACGAAATAACGGATCCAAGAGGAATGATTGGTGTAAGGCTTGAAATGGAAGGGACGATCATTACAGGATCAAAGACACTATTACATAATACATTGCGTTGTGTCGAGAAGGCTGGTCTGGAAATCATGGATATTGTTCTGCAGCCTTTGGCGTCGGGTTCCATCTCGCTTTCCAAAGATGAACAAAGCCTTGGAGCTGCCTTAATCGACATTGGCGGAGGGTCGACTACCATTGCGGTATTTGAACATGGGCACATAAAAGCTGCCTCGGTTCTGCCTGTAGGCGGTGAGCATATCACAAAGGACCTTTCAATCGGACTGAGGACTTCGACAGAGGATGCTGAAATGATCAAGGTTAAATATGGACATGCTTTTTATGACCATGCTTCTGAGGATGAAGTGTTCAGTGTACCGATAATCGGCAGTGACCAACATCAACAATTTAATCAGCTTGAAATTTCTGATATTATAGAAGCTAGATTAGAAGAAATATTCGATATGATTGGACATGAGTTGAAAAGAATGGGTGTCCATGACTTGCCTGGTGGCTATGTATTGACAGGCGGAATTGCCAATCTTCCGGGTGTCCTGGAATTGGCACAGCTGGTTTTCCAAAACCGTGTACGAGTAGCGGTCCCTGATTACATCGGTGTCCGTGAACCTCAATACACAACTTCTGTAGGGCTTATCAAATATGCTCATAAAAATGCTAGATTACAAGGGAGAAGCGTAAGTGCATCTCCTGTTCCAGCAGATTCTGCTGAAAAGCGGAATGTCAAAAAGCCTGAACAGATAGAAAAACCCAAACAAAAACCAAAACCGGACAAGCCAAATGACGAAAAGGTTTCATCAAAGATGAAGAAATTTTTCGGCTACTTTTTTGAATAGCTTCGAATAGGTTGAGAATCGAGGAATTAGGAGGATGTTTCATGTTAGAGTTTGATACAAATTTAGATTCGTTAGCCACCATAAAAGTAATCGGGGTAGGAGGCGGCGGAAATAACGCCGTCAATCGAATGATTGAGCATGGTGTACAAGGTGTAGAATTCATTGCAGTAAATACAGATGCGCAAGCATTGAACCTATCAAAAGCTGAAATCAAGATGCAAATTGGCGGTAAGCTTA
Source organism: Bacillus salacetis (assembly GCF_049177075.1). Taxonomy (GTDB): domain Bacteria; phylum Bacillota; class Bacilli; order Bacillales; family Bacillaceae_B; genus Rossellomorea; species Rossellomorea salacetis_A. The sequence goes on from NZ_CP185377.1 coordinate 1,458,271, forward strand.
CTAGGGGCCTTGGTGCAGGTGCAAATCCTGAAGTCGGTAAAAAGGCTGCAGAAGAAAGTAAAGAACAGATTGAAGAAGCTCTTAAAGGAGCTGACATGGTGTTCGTAACTGCCGGAATGGGCGGAGGAACTGGGACTGGTGCCGCTCCGGTTATTGCCGAAATCGCACGCGAAATTGGAGCCCTTACGGTAGGTGTAGTAACTCGACCGTTTACTTTTGAAGGGCGCAAGCGCTCAACACAGGCAAGCGGCGGAATCGGCGCAATGAAAGATGCCGTTGACACGCTGATCGTTATTCCAAATGACCGCCTGCTTGAAATCGTGGATAAGAGCACGCCGATGCTTGAGGCTTTCCGCGAAGCAGATAACGTTCTGCGACAAGGTGTTCAAGGTATCTCTGACTTGATCGCTGTACCGGGTCTGATCAACCTTGACTTTGCAGATGTGAAGACAATCATGTCCAACAAAGGCTCTGCCTTAATGGGTATTGGCGCTGCAGCTGGTGAAAACCGCGCGACTGAAGCAGCCAAAAAGGCCATTTCAAGTCCGTTACTGGAAACGTCCATCGATGGTGCTCAAGGTGTCCTGATGAATATCACGGGAGGCACCAACCTTTCCCTTTATGAAGTACAGGAAGCTGCTGATATTGTAGCATCCGCTTCAGACCAGGAAGTAAACATGATTTTCGGATCCGTAATCAATGAAGATCTTAAAGATGAAATTGTGGTTACTGTCATTGCTACAGGCTTCAATGAAGAAGCGATTCAACCTAAGCAGACAAGGCCTTCCTTTGGCGGAATGAAGCCAAACAATAATAATGTCAGCCACCAGCAAGCGCCTAAGCGTGAGCGTGAACGTGAACCTAAAAGAGAAGAACCGCAGCAACAGCAGGAACCTTCTCGTACTAGCGGACAAGGAATGGAAGAGACGTTGGATATTCCGACATTCCTTAGAAATCGCAACCGCCGCAGATAATTTAATAATACTCAAAAGACTCAAGGTGGACCCTTGGGTCTTTTTTTATTGTTTTGTAGGGATTGTTTGTCTGGAGTGCGGAGTGTTTTATGGTACTTTTCATAGAGCCTTTCATTGTGGATAGGTGGGGTGGCCGGGTACATCAAAAGCTGAAAAAGAGAAAATGATGTATCTCGCTTGGGGCGCGGGGTACATCAAAGGCTGGAAAAGAGAAAATGATGCCATCAAAGAGGGTCAATGCCGTCATCAAAAGCGGAGCGGGTAACAAATGATGTCCCCAAAAAGGGTCTATACCATCATCAAAAGAAGAGGGAGAGGAAAATGATGTTCCCAAAGAGGATCTATTCTTGCATCAAAAGAAGTGAGAAGTGAAAATGATGCCCTTAAAGGGATTCCGTCCCAGCATCTCTTTGACAATATTCGAACGAGAGTATGAAAAGTTTCACTTCTTTACCTACAGAAAGTGACACACTTCAAGAGAGTATGTACGATATACTTCACATAACAGACAGAATTGTTGAACAAAAAGGAGGGAAAAGGTTGGTCCTGTATTTAGATGTCATCTGGATATTGAATTTATTGATAGACAGCATTTTGCTGATGATGACTGCACTATTTTTAAAAAGGCATCTAATATGGTGGAGAATTTTCTTGGGAGGATTTATCGGGTCCTTAATTGTATTGTTATCATTTACTCCTTATGCCCATGTGAGCGGACATCCGCTTGTAAAACTATCTTTCTCGATCATCATGGTTTTCGCTGCATTCGGATTCAAGCGTTTCCGCTTCTTTATAGGAAATCTGCTGATGCTATATTTTTCAACCTTTTTGACAGGGGGCATTTTGATCGGTGTCCACTATTTCCTGAAATTTGATAATAACCTTCAAACCTCCATGTTCCTTGCCAGTGTGAAAGGATTTGGAGACCCAATAAGCTGGGTGTTTGTCATGTTCGCCTTACCGGCAGCATGGTACTTTGCGCGGAGCCGGATCAGCAGCATTGAAACGGTCAACATCCAATATGACCAAATAGTCGGCGCAGAGGTTGAAATAAATGGATTAAAGTTGGAACTGAAAGGGCTTGTAGACAGTGGAAACCAGCTTTACGACCCATTGAGCAAGAGTCCTGTCATGCTGATTTCTTCGGAGGGGCTGGACGGAAAGGTTCCAAGCGAAATCCTTCGATTATCAGAAGATAGTGAGGGTATGATGAGCGGAAATCATTCTCTTACTCCTGAGTGGGAAGAACGGGTACGTTTCATCCCGGCCCAATCAGTCGGGAAAAAGAATCAACTTCTCATTGCTTTTAAACCTGATTCCATTGTTATTAGAAAAGCGGAAGAAACCTGGGTTTGTAAAAAAGGATTAGTTGTTTTTCAAAACATTCATTTTTCTGCAGATGACAGCTTTAATTGCATAGTGCATGCTAGAATGCTTTCTTCTCCGTCACTTCAAAACGCATCTTAATACATTGCCACTACTACTATACTCACATTTCATCAAAATAGAAGGGGGAACTACTTTGAAAAATTTACGGCTGAGACTTACATATTATTGGTATAAGCTTTTAATTAAGCTGGGCATCAAAACGGATGAGATTTATTATATAGGCGGCAGTGAAGCGCTTCCGCCTCCGCTCTCTAAAGAAGAAGAAGAGGTTCTGCTTAAGAAGCTCCCCAATGGTGATAAAACAGCCCGCTCTTTACTGATAGAAAGAAACCTTAGGCTTGTTGTGTATATAGCAAGAAAGTTTGAAAATACGGGTATCAATATTGAGGATTTGATCAGCATCGGTACCATCGGTTTGATTAAAGCCGTCAACACATTCAACCCCGAAAAGAAAATCAAACTGGCAACCTATGCATCCAGGTGCATAGAAAATGAAATTCTTATGTATCTTAGAAGAAATAATAAAATTCGTTCCGAGGTATCCTTTGACGAACCATTGAATATTGATTGGGATGGGAACGAACTCCTTCTCTCAGATGTGCTTGGGACCGAAGAAGATATCATCACAAAAGATCTCGAGGCTACAGTTGACAGGAAGCTTTTATTCAACGCCCTGACTGAACTGTCGGACAGGGAAAAACAGATAATGGAACTTCGTTTTGGGCTGATGGGTGGCGAAGAAAAAACCCAGAAGGATGTAGCAGATATGCTGGGTATCTCCCAGTCCTATATATCCCGGCTGGAAAAACGCATTATAAAAAGGCTGAAAAAAGAGTTCAATAAGATGGTTTAGCGGTACATCAAGCGATTCTATAAGAGAATCGCTTTTTTTAGTGCACACTTTTTGACTATGGCCACTCAATTATAGTTAGAAAAATGTAATATTTTCACAATTTAAATTCCAAAAAAAGTTTTTGCCCATTTAGTCCTTGTCCTGTCTTGGATGGAAGTAGTTTCAAGCAGTTGGCGGTATGAAGGTCTATGCATAATTTTCCTTCCCGGGGAGATACTGTTTTTTGTACAGCAACTCCTGCAAGGAGGGAAAGAATTTGACACGAAATAAAGTTGAAATCTGTGGTGTTGACACATCGAAACTTCCTGTTCTCAAGAACGAGGAAATGAGAAAACTCTTTCGGGAAATGCAGGCTGGAGACATTTCAGCCAGAGAGAAATTAGTAAACGGGAACCTTCGTCTTGTCCTCAGTGTCATTCAAAGGTTCAATAACCGCGGTGAATATGTAGATGACTTGTTTCAAGTAGGATGTATAGGTCTGATGAAGTCTATTGACAATTTCGATTTGGGACAGAATGTCAGGTTTTCTACTTATGCCGTTCCGATGATCATTGGGGAAATCCGCCGTTACTTAAGGGATAACAACCCGATTAGAGTCTCTCGATCACTAAGGGATATTGCTTACAAAGCTCTTCAAGTCCGCGAGAAGCTGATGGGGGAAACATCCAAAGAACCGACAGCCGAAGAAATTGCAAAGGTATTGGATGTCCCGCATGAAGATATTGTTTTTGCAATGGATGCTATTCAGGACCCGGTTTCATTATTTGAGCCGATATATAATGATGGCGGGGATCCTATATTTGTGATGGATCAGCTTAGTGATGAAAGAAACCGGGATCATACCTGGATTGAAGAAATCGCACTTCAGGAAGGGATGAGACGGTTAAATGACCGGGAGAAGATGATTATCAGGAAGCGGTTTTTTCAAGGTAAGACACAAATGGAAGTTGCAGAAGAAATCGGAATTTCTCAAGCACAAGTATCCAGGCTCGAAAAAGCTGCAATTAAACAAATGAATAAGAATATTCAATAATGGGTCATGCCCCCCTGAATAAGACGGGGCATGACCCCATTTTATTGAGCATATATTGTCTATAAGACTGCATAGAAAGAGGGAGAGAGATGGTTAGAATATCTGAATTTCAAGTGAAGGATGTAGTCAGTATATCTGATGGACGAAAACTGGGGAATATTGCGGATATTGAAATAGATCTTGATACAGGAAGAATTGTAGCCATCATTATTGGCAGGAACGGGAAGCTGCTTGGTTTTTTCGGAAAAGAAGAAGATGTTGTGATTCCCTGGACTTCCATAGTCAAAATCGGTGAAGATGTCATATTGGTCCGCCATAAGGATAACCATTACCTGCAGGCACAATTGGAAGAGCCAAAGAACTGAATCAGACAGCATTTGTGAGGATTATGACGATAAAGGGTATTTTATGGTAAACTATAGAAAAAGGAAGGAGATACTTCAGTGACTAATCAAGCCTTCATCAAAAAGGATCATTTAACTTTCTCCCTTCCTCTATGGGAAAATCTTTTGCCGGGGTTGGAGATCGGCATTACCCGCAAGCAGGGTGGTTTCAGTGAAGGAGCCTACAAATCCCTGAACTTGGGGCTGCATGTGAATGATGATAATGCTGCTGTGAAGAAAAACCGCCAGCAACTATCAGAAAACCTTGGTTTTCCGCTGGAAAGCTGGGTATGTGCAGAACAAACTCATGGAAACAACATCCGATGGGTGACAAAGCAGGATGGCGGTAAGGGCTCACTAAGTTATTCTGAAAGTGTAAGAGATACAGACGGACTGATTACAAACGAGCCAAATCTGTTGTTAACCATGTGTTATGCTGATTGTGTCCCTCTCTACTTTCTTTATCCGAAGGGCAGGCTGATCGGGGTGGCGCATGCAGGATGGAAAGGTACGGTTCTCGATATTGCCGGGAGGATGGTTGAGGAGTTCAACAACCATGGAGCAAAGGCCGAGGAAATTCTGGTGGCAATTGGTCCCTCCATTTGCGGAAAATGCTATCAAGTGGATGACAGAGTTATTGACAAAGTTAAAAAACTACTAGAAGATTGTAATGAAAAGCCATATAATCATAAATATGAAGGGCAGTACGAATTGGATCTGAAGAGAACCAATTACTTAGCCCTCCAACAAAGTGGAGTCCCTTCAAAGAATATTACTGTGTCTGGTTTATGCACGGTTTGTGAAGAAAAGGAATTTTTTTCACACCGGAGAGATAATGGCAAAACAGGCAGAATGATGAGCTTTATCGGCTGGAAGGAGTGACGCTTCATGGATGTAAGAGATAAGCTCGAAATCATCAACGAAAAAATCAAGGCAGCATGTGAAGCTTCAGGCAGAAATCCTGGAGAAATCACCATTGTTGCCGTTACGAAATATGTTTCGGTCGAAAGGGCGCAGGAAGCCCTGGATGCGGGGCTGTTACATCTCGGTGAAAACAGGGATGACGGTCTTGATTCCAAGTGGGAACACTTAGGGGACAAGCCGGTTTGGCACTTTATCGGGACACTTCAATCACGGAAAGTTAAAAATATTATAGATAAGGTAACTTACATACATTCCCTCGACCGGAAGTCATTGGCAAAAGAGATTAATAAGAGAGCTTCCGGGCCGGTGAATTGTTTTATTCAGGTCAACATATCCGGTGAGGAATCAAAGCATGGACTTCCTGCTGAGGATGTCATTCCATTTATAGATGGATTGAAACAATATGAGAATATTAAAGTGGCAGGTTTGATGACCATGATGCCGAATATTGATGATGAAACAAAGTTAAGAGGATTTTTTAAACAAATGAAATCCCTTCAGGCTGAGATTGAGGCAATGGGAATGGAACATGCACCATGTACTGAACTTTCTATGGGGATGTCAAATGATTTTATGATAGCCATCGAAGAAGGAGCCACCTTTATCAGGGTTGGTACAGCACTTGTGGGAGAAGATTAAAAGGAGGCAGACAAGTGGGGATCAAATCAAAATTCAAGAACTTTTTTCTGCTGGATGAGGAAGAATTCGATCAGGAACAGAGCTATACTGAAGAACAATATGAGGAGAAGCTGCCCTTGAAACAACAACAGTCTTCATCAAACAAACAAAATGTTGTCAGTCTGCAAAGTGTTCAAAAATCGTCCAAAATGATCATCGTGGAACCGAGGGTATATGCAGAAGCGCAGGAAATAGCCGACCATCTAAAAAACCGGAGGGCCATAGTCGTAAATCTTCAAAGAATCCAGCATGACCAGGCAAAGCGGATCGTGGACTTTTTAAGCGGAACTGTATATGCACTTGGTGGAGACATCCAGAGAATCGGCAGCAATATCTTCCTTTGTACTCCTGATAATGTGGAAGTGGCAGGTAATATATCTGAATTCCTGCAGGAGGAAGACAACCATAATACAAGGTGGTAAGGTGAACTATGGAATTTGTAATTGTTACGTTATACAGACTGATTGACATTTATTCTTGGGCATTGATTATATATATCCTCATGTCCTGGTTTCCTAATGCAAGGGAGACGGCGATTGGAAAGTTCCTTGCAAGGATTTGTGAACCATATTTAGAGCCGTTTCGCAGAATTGTCCCGGCCATCGGTATGATTGACATTTCTCCAATTGTTGCCTTCATTGTTTTAAGTTTGGCCAAATCAGGTATTCTAGAACTGTACAGGTGGTTTGTGTAAAATAAAGGAAACCCCTGTTGAAGAGAACAATATTAAAATTTAGGGGGCCTTACCGGGACTCCCTTTTTCCATTTTCAGAGGGTTTTACCTCGATTAAAAAAGCAGGTGTAAATATGACGTCGATATATCAGCATTTTAGAAAAGATGAGAAAGAGTTCATCGACAGTGTATTGGAATGGCGTGAATATGTAGAGAATTCCTACGCCCCGAAAGTCACGGATTTTTTAGATCCGAGGCAGCAATATATCCTAGGAGCCATAATCGGAAAGAACAGCGATATCAAATTAAGCTTTTATCCTGTTCAGGATTCAGTTGAAAGAAAGCGGTGCATTTTGTATCCTGCTTATTTTGAACCATCTAAATCTGATTATGCTATAACCCTATTTGAGATTAATTACCCAAAGAAATTTGTATCACTTGAACATAGGCAGATATTGGGGGCGCTGATGTCAATCGGCTTGAAACGAGAGAAATTCGGGGATATCCTGATAAACGGTGACAGAATACAATTGTTGACAGCATCTGAGATTGCCGATTTTGTTAAAATGAATTTCCAGGAAGCGGGCAGTACGAAAGTGACATTGGAAGAGGTTCCGTTGGAAGAAATGATTTCTTCTTCAGAAGAATGGAGGGAAATGGTTACAACGGCAAGTTCACTCCGGCTCGATGTGATTCTTTCCGCCTTATATAATATTTCCAGACAGAAGGTCCAGACCCTTATTACCGGAGGAGTGGTAAAGGTGAACTGGAGAGTGGTCGAAAACACGGCCTTTGAAGTGGGTGAAGGGGATGTCTTCTCCATGAGAGGATACGGAAGAAGCAAACTGATTTCAATCGAAGGCAAGACGAAAAAAGACAAATTCCGGATTGCTGCTGGGATTCTAAAATAGATACATCTTCTATAAGGTTGGTAGTTGTATATCTATTCTTTAAAAAGCTGTATTCTTAAAGGTTATTGCTTTTAGGAAAATTTTTCCAGTGATGCTACGAACAGTGATTGGAGCGAAAGGTGCACGACCTCCTGCGGGATTAGCGGGACAGGTGAGACCCCGCAAGCGAAGCTGAGGAGGCTCACCGCCCGCCCCGCGGAGTCGTGCGCCTGTAGCGGAAATCCAAATAAAAACTCTGCTTGCGAAAATCTTGAAAATAAATTTTCCAAAAATAAAGGGAAATTCCCACAAACTGTCGAAAATTCAGTTATAATAGGAGAAGAAATACTACTTCGAGATGGAGGTGGCATTATGCCTTTAACGCCGTTAGATATACATAACAAAGAATTCAGTCGCGGATTCCGCGGTTATGATGAAGATGAAGTGAATGAGTTTCTCGACCAAATCATTAAGGACTACGAGATCCTTCTTCGCGAGAAAAAAGAGCTGGAAGAAGCTCTTGGATCAATGAATGAGCGACTGGGCCACTTCACAAACATTGAAGAGACATTGAATAAATCAATCGTCATCGCCCAGGAAGCAGGAGAAGAAGTCCGCAGAAATGCTTCAAAGGAAGCCAAGCTGATTGTTAAAGAAGCAGAGAAAAATGCAGACAGAATCGTTAATGAGTCACTTTCCAAAGCAAGAAAGATCGCAATGGAAATTGAAGAGCTTAAAAAGCAGTCCAAGGTATTCAGAACACGATTTAAAATGCTGATCGAGGCACAGCTCGATCTTTTGAGCAGTGATGACTGGGATCAAATCATGGAATTTGAAATCGATGCCACAGATTTAAAGACACTTAAAGAAGAAGATTCCTTGACGAAATAAGAAGTTATTTCATATAATGGATTTTACAATTATACTGCAACGCAATGAAAGGGACAGTACGTTTCTTTAACTATAGGCCTTCAGGCAGCGAGTCAAGGATGGTGAAAGCTTGACGGAGGCAGAAGAAGCGGAATATCACCCTCGAGCTCCGGTTTTGAAAGCGGCAAGCGCAATTAAATTCCGGCGTGTCATTCTCGTTACGAATGTCAGAGTGGGCAATTCAAAATCGTTTTGTCTATTAGGGTGGTACCGCGGGTTAGCTTTCTCGTCCCTTTTCAGGGATGAGAAAGCTTTTTTTATTGGTTTATTTTTCTCCGATGTATTATGGATGGATAAATCGATAACCCTGTAATAGTTAGAGAATTATTCATATAAACGGAATGATTTGCGTCGCCAGAAGGTAAGTAAGGATGTTAATTCAGATAGGAGGAAAATGGGAATGAATTATAAAGATACATTATTGATGCCGAAAACAGAATTCCCAATGCGTGGAAATCTGCCAAAGCGGGAACCTGAAATGCAAGAAAAATGGAACGAGATGGACATCTATAAAAAGGTCCAGGAGAGAACAGAGGGAAGACCGTTGTTCATCCTTCACGATGGCCCTCCATATGCTAATGGAGACCTTCATATGGGGCATGCCCTTAACAAAGTGCTGAAGGACTTTATCGTAAGATACAAATCCATGAGCGGCTACAACGCTCCTTATGTTCCCGGCTGGGACACTCACGGCCTTCCAATCGAACAGGCGCTGACAAAGAAGGGTGTAAACCGTAAAGAAATGACAGTAGCTGAATTCCGCAAACTATGTGAAGAGTACGCTTATGGTCAAATCGACAGCCAGCGTACGCAGTTCAGACAGCTTGGGGTACGCGGTGATTGGGATAATCCATATATCACGATGAAACCTGAGTATGAAGCTGAACAAATCAAAGTGTTTGGTGATATGGCAAACAAAGGTTACATCTACAAAGGATTGAAGCCTGTTTATTGGAGCCCTTCCAGTGAATCAGCATTGGCTGAAGCGGAGATTGAATATCAAGACAAACGTTCACCTTCCATTTATGTCGGTTTCAAAGTGAAGGAAGGAAAAGGTGTACTGGAAGAAGGCACCCAGATCATCATCTGGACAACAACTCCGTGGACGATTCCAGCGAACCTGGCCATCACTGTCCATGCTGACCTTTCATATTCCGTTGTTGAAGTGGATGGAAATAAATACATTGTGGCTGAGGACTTGCTTGAAGAAGTCACTTCTGTTCTTGAATGGAATGAACCAACAGTTGTGAAGACTGTGAAAGGTTCAGAGCTTGAACTGGTAAAAGCCCAGCATCCGCTTTATGACAGGGAATCCTTAGTGATCCTGGGAGAACACGTAACGACCGATTCAGGTACCGGCTGTGTGCACACAGCTCCTGGTCATGGGGAAGATGACTATCTTGTCGGAAAGAAATATGATCTTGATATCCTTTGCCCGGTAAATGATAAAGGTGTCATGACTGAGGAAGCTCCAGGGTTCGAAGGATTGTTCTATGACGCAGCAAATAAGCCGATCACAGAGAAACTTCAAGAAGCGGGTGCCCTGTTAAAACTTGAGTTCATCACTCACTCCTACCCGCATGACTGGCGCACGAAAAAACCGGTTATCTTCAGAGCGACTCCTCAGTGGTTTGCTTCCATCGATGCTTTCAGGGAAGACTTACTGCAAGCAGTCAAAGATACGAAGTGGGTACCAGCATGGGGTGAAACAAGGCTGTATAACATGGTCCGCGACAGAGGCGACTGGTGTATTTCCAGACAGCGTGCATGGGGCGTTCCGATTCCTGTTTTCTACGCAGAAAACGGTGAGGAGATCATCACAGAAGAGACCATCTCACATGTATCTGAGCTTTTCCGTGAGCACGGCTCCAATATCTGGTTTGAAAAGAGTGCAAAAGAACTTCTTCCTGAAGGCTTCACTCATCCAGGAAGCCCTAACGGCGAGTTTACAAAAGAACAAGATATCATGGATGTTTGGTTTGATTCAGGATCTTCTCATCAGTCTGTCCTGCATCAAAGAGATGACCTTCAGCGTCCTGCTGACCTCTATCTGGAAGGATCTGACCAATATCGAGGCTGGTTCAACTCTTCTCTTACTACAGGAGTGGCCGTTACAGGCAAAGCGCCTTATAAAGGTGTGCTGAGCCATGGATTTGTCAACGATGGCGAAGGCCGCAAGATGAGTAAATCCATCGGAAATATCGTTGTCCCGGATAAGGTCATCAAACAAATGGGTGCTGATATCCTTCGTCTGTGGGTAGCTTCAGTTGATTACCAGGCGGATGTACGTTTATCTGATGCCATCCTGAAGCAAGTGTCTGAGGTATACCGTAAAATCAGAAACACTTACCGCTTCTTATTAGGAAACCTTGCAGATTTCAATCCTGAGAAAGATGCTGTTTCATTCGATGACTTGAGAGAAGTGGACCAATTCATGCTTGTTAAGCTGAACGGCCTGATCAAGAGTGTCCGCAATGCATATGAAAACTATGAATTCTCAAGCATTTACACAAGTGTCAACAACTTCTGTACACTTGATCTCAGCTCCTTCTACTTGGATTTTGCTAAAGATGTACTATACATTGAAGCAGAAGATAATTATGAAAGACGTGCAATGCAGACAGTACTTCATGAATGTCTGGTTGCTTTGACAAAACTTATGTCTCCGATCCTTTCACATACTGCCGATGAAGTGTGGTCTCACATGTCATCACAGAAAGAAGAAAGTGTACAGTTGACAGATATGCCTGAATACCAGGAGCTTCCAAATGCTGAACAACTTCTTTCTAAATGGGAAGCGTTCCTCAAGCTTCGCGATAATGTATTAAAAGCACTTGAAGAAGCAAGGAACGAAAAGATCATCGGTAAATCATTGACAGCAAAAGTTACATTATATGTGAATGATGAAACGAAAGAACTTCTTAATTCAGTAAAAGAAGATCTGAAGCAGCTGTTCATCGTTTCCGGTTTTGAAATTGGCGGTAGTACAGCTGATGCTCCTGAAAATGCATTGAAACTAGAAAATAATGCAATTGTTGTCCAAAAAGCAGAAGGCGAAACTTGTGACCGCTGCTGGACGGTAACAACTGAAGTCGGCCAGGATCCTGACCATCCGACTCTATGTCCACGTTGTACCGACGTTGTTAAAAAGCATTATGCTTAATACTTTTATAGGCCTCGCGAGGTAATCGCGGGGTCTTTTTTAAGTTTATATCCAGTTAAAGCGAGGAATCCAGAAACATCCCCTTTCGGTTACTTGTGAATACCATAACCCAACAGCTTGATTACTAATTCTTACATATCAACATTTGTCCGTGTTTGTACAATACTAACAACATGGAGGGATGTATATGGAAGAACAAATACAACAAACGATCAAGGAATTGGAAGTTTCTTTAAAAGAGCTTGAAAATGCCCGCTCGGAAAATGTTTTAGTTCAACATTACATTCAGGAAGAAAAAAAGGAAATCCAAACGCTCCTGGACAAATTTTACGGGGCGCCAACAAATGATAAAGAATTCTGCGACGAACTCATTTCTTATTTTTGGATAGGCAGCGGTAATCCAGACGGACGAAACTGGACACATTACACTAAAAAGTCACTTTATTAGTTCCTTGTATAGCTAATGAATACAACTAACAAATCATGCTGTATTTGGATAACAGTGTCTTTCCAGCCGTTATTATGCTAAAATGCTAAAGTAATCATTTTGATTGGAGACGGAGGCTGCCCGTATGTTTTATTATCTGATTGCTTTGGTTGTAATTGCATTGGATCAGCTCACAAAATGGCTCATCGTGCGGAACATGACAGAAGGACAGAGTATCACTGTAATTGAAAACTTTTTCTACATCACCTCCCATAGGAACCTGGGAGCAGCCTGGGGAATCCTGCAGGGCCAGATGTGGTTCTTCTATATAATCACAATCGGAGTTATCATCGGAATCGTTTACTATCTTGAAAAGTATGCTAAAGGAAACAAACTGTTCAGCATGAGCCTTGCGTTGCTGCTTGGAGGAGCGATTGGGAATTTTATTGACCGGTTATTTAGAAAAGAGGTCGTTGACTTTCTGAATACATATATTCTTCAATATGATTTCCCAATCTTCAATATTGCTGATGCAGCTCTGACAATCGGCGTAGGGTTATTAATTATCAACATGCTGCTGGAAGAGCGAAGAGAAAAGAAGGAGAAATCATATGGAAACAATGGAACATATCGTTCGTGAAGAAGAAAAAAGTGTAAGACTGGATAAGATGCTGACTCAGCTTGAAGGGGACTGGTCAAGGTCGCAGGTTCAACAGTGGATCAAAGATGGGAATGTTAAGGTGAATGGGTCTGAAGTAAAGACCAACTATAAATGTGCTGTCAATGATAAGATTGCCATTACCATTCCTGAACCCGAGGAACTGGATGTTGTTCCTGAGGAAATGGACCTTGATATTTATTATGAAGATGCCGATGTCATCGTTGTGAACAAACCAAGGGGAATGGTGGTCCATCCCGCCCCGGGACATCCATCGGGAACTTTGGTGAACGGACTTATGGCGCACTGTAAGGACCTTTCCGGTATCAACGGTGTTTTAAGGCCGGGCATTGTCCACCGGATTGATAAGGACACATCAGGACTCCTCATGGTTGCCAAGAATGATATGGCCCATGAAAAGCTTGTGGAACAACTGGTTAATAAGACCGTTACCAGAAAATATAAAGCAATTGTCCATGGAGTCATTCCACATGACCATGGTACCATTGATGCTCCTTTGGGCAGAGATCCAAAGGACCGCCAGAAGATGGCAGTAGTGGATTCAGGAAGGGACGCTGTCACGCATTTCAACGTCCTGGAAAGGTACGCAGCTTTTACCTACGTAGAGTGTAAACTGGAAACAGGCAGGACTCATCAAATCCGTGTCCATATGAAATATATCGGCTACCCTCTTGCAGGCGATCCCAAGTATGGTCCCAAAAAGACGCTGGATCTTGATGGACAGGCATTGCATGCCGGTATTCTAGGATTTGTACATCCGAGGACCGGGGAGTATCTGGAATTTGAAGCGGAGGCGCCGGAGGTTTTTCGACAAACTCTGCAAAAATTGCAAAATAATCGTTGACATTGAGACTTCAAGGTCTTATGATTGATGTAACCGAATAAGGAAACCTTTAATACAGTCCCGTGAGGCTGAGAAGGAACTTTTCATGAAATTACACTACAGGAGTGGAGTGTAATAATTTCTAACGATAAGTATGCCCTCTCACCAAAACGGTGGGAGGGATTTTTTATTGAAAAGTGTTATTAATATGTTTCCTGGCAATATTAAGGACGAGGTGATAGCAGTGGCTCAAAAGGCAGTGGTTCTTGATCAGCCTGCAATCAGAAGGGCGCTTACCAGAATAGCGCACGAGATCATTGAACGAAACAAAGGCATAGAGGATTGTGTCCTGGTAGGAATCAAGACAAGAGGAATTCACTTAGCGGCAAGGCTGGCAAACCGCATTGAAGAAATAGAGGGCGCCAAGATTCCGGTAGGAGAAATTGATATTACGCTATACCGGGATGATCTGACAGTGAAGACTGAGAATGAAGAGCCGGAAGTTAGAGGATCTGACCTTCCAGTGGACATCACGAACAAAAAAGTGATTTTGGTGGATGACGTACTGTTCACGGGAAGAACGGTCAGAGCAGCGCTCGATGCCTTGATGGATTTAGGAAGGCCGAGCAGTATCCAGCTCGCTGTACTGGTTGACAGAGGGCACAGGGAGCTTCCTGTACGCGCTGATTTTGTAGGTAAAAACATCCCGACTTCAAGTTCGGAAAAGATTGTTGTGGAACTGAGTGAAGTCGATAGTGAAGATCAAGTAACCATTCATGAAAGTTAAATAGTTTTCCTTTTAAAGACAGTCCAGAGAGGCTGGCAAAGGAATCTCAATAACGCTTTCACTTGAAGTGAAACGTATTGCAGAACCCTCTTTGCGCCCTCTTGCAGAGAGGGTTTTTTTATAGGAACGACCACAAAAGAGGAGGAAACAACATGGCAAATAACAACGAAGCAGTTTTAGATGTAAGGGACGTACCAAAGGCAGGCCAATGGCTGACCTTGAGTATACAGCACTTATTCGCGATGTTCGGAGCGACGGTACTTGTACCATTCCTGGTAGAGTTAAGTCCTGCGGTTGCACTGGTATCAAGCGGTCTTGGAACACTTGCTTACCTGTTGATTACAAAAGGGCGGATACCTGCTTATCTGGGTTCATCCTTTGCCTTCATAGCCCCGATTATCGCGGCAAAAACAGTAGGCGGGCCAGGGGCAGCAATGATGGGAAGTTTTCTTGCCGGTCTTGTATATGGAATTGTGGCATTGCTGATCTCACAGTTCGGATTGAAATGGCTCTTGAAAATTTTACCGCCGATCGTAGTAGGACCAGTAATAATGGTTATTGGATTGGGCCTTGCCGGCACAGCAGTCGACATGGCGATGTATGAAAACCCAGGAGCAGCAGAACTTGTTTATAGCAATACGCACTTTATGGTAGCCCTTGCTACTTTGGCCATAACCATTCTTGGTTCGATGTTCTTTAGAGGATTCCTTGGCTTGGTTCCGATTCTGATCGGAATCGCAGGCGGATATCTAATTGCTTACTTTGCAGGGATTGTAGACTTGACACCGGTAAAAGAGGCAGCTTGGTTTCAAGTGCCGGAATTCATTGTCCCGTTTGTAAGTTATACACCGAAATTTTCATGGGAAGTATTTTTCATCATGGTTCCTGTAGCGATTGTAACCTTGGCAGAGCATACTGGAGATCAAATGGTACTAAGTAAAGTTGCCGGGAGGAATTTCATTAAGCAGCCGGGACTTCACCGCTCTATCATGGGTGACGGGGTTGCGACGATCATTGCCTCATTCATAGGAGGCCCTCCAAACACAACATACGGTGAGAACATTGGAGTTCTTGCGATAACACGAGTATACAGTGTCTTTGTCATCGGGGGAGCTGCAGTAATTGCAATCATCTTCGGATTCGTCGGGAAAATTACAGCCTTAATCGGCACGATTCCAACAGCTGTAATGGGTGGCGTATCGATCCTGCTGTTCGGTATCATTGCATCAAGCGGGCTGCGCATGCTGATCGATAACAAAATCGACCTTGGCCAAAAACGCAACCTGATTATCTCTTCAGTCATCCTGGTAATCGGGGTGGGAGGAGCTTTCATCGAAATTACAGAGAGGCTATCCTTATCAGGCATGGCTTTGGCTGCCATCGTAGGTGTTATACTGAACTTGGTACTGCCTGGTCAGGAACCTGTCGATGAAGATGAAATGTTCAAAGGCTTGGACGAGAATAATTAATTGATAGATAAATAGAGTATCAAACACCTTTTAAAAGAGGTCCAGAGAGGCTTAGAAGGGTGTTTCGATGAAGCTTAGGGAAGCTTGTACCCATCTTTAGGGGACAGGTGTACCTTTGCGGACTCAAAACACCCTGACTAATAAAAGGTCAGGGTGTTTTTTATTAACATGACTCTTTAATAATAGGAGGCCGGATCATGAAGCACTTGTTGACAATGGCAGAACTCAATACGGCTGAGATAGAAGAAATCTTATCCCGCGCAGAAGAATTTAAAAATGGTGAAAAATGGACACCGGATACTCCAAAATACATAGCAAATTTATTTTTTGAGAACAGCACAAGAACGAAGTGCAGTTTCGAAATGGCGGAAAGAAAGCTCGGCTTGGGGGTCATTCCATTCGAGACTGGAACGTCAAGTGTCTCCAAAGGAGAGACCCTTTATGACACTGTGAAAACTCTTGAGGCAATCGGGGTTGATGCTGTTGTGATCAGGCATGAACAGGACCGCTACTTTGATGACTTGAAAGAGCAACTATCGATTCCGATCTTGAATGGCGGCGACGGATGCGGAAATCATCCGACACAGTGCTTACTGGATTTGATGACCATTAAAGAGGAATTCGGATCATTCACCGGCCTGAAGGTCAGCATCATCGGGGATATAACGCACAGCAGGGTTGCCAGGTCCAATGCTGAAGCATTAAAAAAACTGGGTGCGGAAGTATACTTTTCAGGACCGCCGGAGTGGTTTCCGCAGGACCTTCACGAAAGCGGGCAGTACCTTCCCATAGATGAAGCAGTCAAAACAGGGGATGCTGTTATGCTCCTGAGAGTCCAGCATGAAAGGCACGGGAGTACATCCTCATTGACTAAGGAACAGTATCACATAGAATTCGGATTGACAGCTGAAAGAGCCCAATTAATGAAAGCGAACAGTATCATCATGCATCCCGCTCCGGTCAATCGAGGGGTAGAGATAGCGGATGAACTGGTTGAAAGTCCTAAGTCAAGAATTTTCAAGCAGATGGAAAATGGTGTTTTTGTCAGAATGGCAGTTTTAAAGAGAGCACTTGAATACCGAGGAGGAAAATAATATGACAACTATCATTAAAAATGCAAAGTGGTTAGAAGCAAACGGAACGATCACAACAAAAGATGTAAAGATAGTGGATCAACATATTGCCGACATCGGTGAAAACCTCAAGGAAGAAAATGCTGAACTATTTGATGCGGAAGGGCTTTTGCTCCTGCCGGGGTTTGTGGACCTTCATGTGCATCTGCGCGAACCAGGCGGTGAGAAAAAAGAGACGATTGAAACAGGGACCAAAGCAGCGGCAAGAGGCGGTTATACGACATTAGCGGCAATGCCGAACACAAGACCCGTACCGGATAATGTGGAAACATTTCAATGGCTGAATGAAAGAATTAAAGAAACCGCAAAGGTCAGAGTGCTGCCATATGCCTCTATAACGGAACGGCAAGTGGGAAAAACCCTTACTGACTTTCCGGCCTTAAAAGAATCAGGCGCCTTCGCTTTTACCGATGATGGGGTAGGAGTGCAAGAGGCTGGAAAAATGTATGAAGCAATGAAAGCCGCAGCGGCAGTCGACATGGCGATTGTTGCCCACTGTGAAGATAACAGCCTTATCTATGGCGGTTCTGTTCATGAAGGGAAATTCTCAAAAGAGAATGGATTTAAAGGGATCCCATCAATCTGCGAATCAGTCCAAATAGCAAGGGATGTCCTGCTTGCCGAAGCGGCAGACTGCCATTACCATGTCTGCCACATCAGCACAAAAGAATCTGTCCGTGTTGTAAGAGATGCGAAAAAAGCAGGAATCAAAGTGACGGCAGAAGTAACACCGCATCATTTGCTTCTCACAGAGGACGATATACCGGGAGACGATGCAAACTATAAAATGAACCCCCCGCTCAGAAGCAAAGAGGATCGGGATGCGTTGATAGAAGGGCTGCTGGATGGAACAATCGATTTCATTGCAACAGATCATGCTCCTCACACAGCTGAGGAAAAATCTGAAGGCATTGCGCTCGCGCCATTTGGGATTGTCGGGCTGGAAACAGCATTCCCACTGCTCTATACAAACTTTGTGGAAAAAGAAATTTTCACACTGAACCAGCTGGTTGATTGGATGACCAAAAAGCCATCGCAGACTTTCAAACTACCATATGGGACTTTGGAGATTGGAAGTTTTGCAGATATCACACTGGTTGATTTAAAGGAAACACGGGGAATTGATCCCGAAACATTTTTATCAAAAGGAAAAAATACACCATTTGGCGGCTGGGAATGCAAGGGCTGGCCAAAAGCAACATTCACTGAAGGAACTCTATCTTGGAAGGAAGGCGAACAATGATGAAAAGACAATTAATTCTCGATGATGGTACCGTTTTTACAGGGGAAGGATTTGGAGCAGAAACAAGTTCTGTCGGCGAGGTTGTTTTTAACACAGGTATGACTGGTTATCAGGAGATTCTCTCAGATCCGTCATATTGCGGACAGATCATCACACTCACATACCCAATGATCGGCAACTACGGAATCAACCGTGATGATTTCGAATCCATTTCACCCGCAATCAAAGGTTTCATCGTTAGAGAAGAAGCAGATTTTCCTTCCAACTGGAGAAGTGAAAGCACTTTGGACGACCTTCTAAAAGCAAAAGGCATACCGGGACTGGCAGGAATCGATACAAGGATGTTGACAAGAAAGATCAGGGAGCATGGAACAATGAAAGGAATGATCTGTTCCCTTGAAGTAGACAAGGAAGAAATCCTTCACAAGTTGAGAGCGACAGAACTTCCGACAAATCAGGTAAAGCAGGTTTCAACCAAAACAGCTTACCCAAGTCCAGGAAGAGGGTTCCGTGTGGTATTGGTCGACTTCGGGATGAAGCATGGAATTCTAAGGGAACTGAACAAAAGGGATTGTGACGTTATCGTGGTCCCGTATAACACAACAGCCGAAGAAATTCAGGCGCTGAACCCAGATGGAATCATGCTTTCTAACGGACCTGGGGATCCAAAAGACGTCCCTGAAGCAATTGAAATGATCAATGAGATTCTGGGGAGCATTCCACTGTTCGGGATCTGCCTCGGACACCAGCTGTTTGCCCTGGCAAGCGGAGGGGACACATTCAAGATGAAGTTTGGACACCGCGGGTCCAATCATCCGGTAAAAGATCTTGCAACAGGAAAGATCGCATTGACATCTCAAAACCATGGATATTCAGTTGATGAAGATTCCTTAAAAGAAACACGCCTGGAAGTGACTCATATCGGATTGAATGATGGAACTATAGAAGGTTTGAAACATCTTGACTTGCCGGCGTTCACTGTCCAGTACCACCCTGAAGCTTCACCAGGACCTGAAGATGCCAACGGACTATTCGATCAATTCATGACAATGATGGAAGCGGAAAAGAGAAAGGAGATTTCACATGCCTAAACGTACAGATATCAAAACTATCCTAGTAATCGGAAGCGGCCCTATCGTCATCGGCCAGGCAGCAGAATTTGACTATGCAGGGACTCAGGCCTGCATCGCCCTGAAAGAGGAAGGCTACAAAGTCATCCTGGTAAACTCTAATCCAGCGACAATCATGACAGACAGTGAAATCGCCGATAAAGTGTACATTGAACCTATAACATTGGAATTTGTCAGCAGAATCATTCGCAAAGAGCGCCCGGATGCACTTCTTCCTACACTTGGAGGACAAACGGGTTTGAATATGGCGGTCGAACTGGCAAATGCAGGGGTTCTGGAGGAATGTAATGTTGAAATCCTTGGAACGAAATTATCAGCCATTGAACAGGCTGAAGACCGTGACCTTTTCCGGAAGCTGATGAATGAACTGAATGAGCCGGTACCGCAAAGTGAAATCATCCGCACAGTAGATGAAGCCTTCCAATTCGTTGATGAGGTAGGGTATCCAGTGATTGTCCGCCCTGCTTATACCTTGGGTGGAACAGGCGGGGGAATCTGCCATAACCGTGAAGAGCTGATTGAAATTGTCAGCAGCGGACTGAAGTACAGCCCGGTTACACAGTGTCTGCTTGAGAAAAGCATAGCCGGGTTCAAAGAGATTGAATACGAAGTAATGCGTGACAGTAACGACAGTGCAATTGTTGTTTGTAACATGGAAAACTTCGATCCGGTTGGAATCCATACTGGAGACTCGATCGTTGTGGCACCAAGCCAAACCTTGAGTGACAGAGAGTACCAAATGCTCAGAAACTGTTCTCTTAAAATCATCAGGGCATTGGGAATTGAAGGCGGTTGTAATGTTCAGCTTGCCCTGGACCCGGACAGCTTCCAGTATTACATCATTGAAGTGAATCCGCGTGTAAGCCGTTCTTCAGCGCTCGCTTCAAAAGCAACTGGTTATCCAATCGCAAAGCTTGCAGCTAAGATTGCTGTAGGGTTGAATCTGGATGAAATGATGAACCCTGTCACTGGAAAAACTTACGCAAGTTTTGAGCCTGCACTTGACTATATCGTATCGAAAATCCCGCGCTGGCCGTTTGATAAATTTGAGTCGGCAAAGAGAAACCTAGGTACACAGATGAAGGCAACCGGTGAAGTCATGGCAATCGGCCGTACATTCGAGGAGTCGATCCTGAAAGCGGTCCGTTCACTGGAGAGCAACGTATACCACCTGGAACTAGAAGATGCAGCCAGTTTCAATGATGAGCTGATTGAAAAACGCATCAGAAAAGCGGGAGATGAAAGACTTTTCTATATCGGGGAAGCACTCCGACGGGGAGTCTCGATTGACACCATTCACGAGTGGAGCAAAATCGATCTGTTCTTCCTTCATAAATTGAAGAAGATTGTAGACTTCGAGGCTGAACTTGCAGCTTCACCATTTAATCTTGAGCTTGCCTTGAAAGCAAAAAGAATGGGCTTTGCCGATATAACACTTGCGAAATTATGGAATACCACTGAAAAGCAAGTATACGACTGGAGAAAAGAGCAGGAATTGATCCCTGTATACAAAATGGTTGATACCTGCGCGGCGGAGTTTGAATCTGAAACTCCATACTTCTACGGAACATACGAGAGAGAAAATGAATCCATTGTTACTTCAAAGAAAAGTGTAGTAGTACTTGGATCAGGACCAATCAGGATCGGCCAGGGGGTTGAATTCGATTACGCGACGGTACACTCTGTATGGGCGATAAAAGAAGCGGGATACGAAGCAATCATCATAAACAATAACCCTGAAACAGTTTCAACGGACTTCAGTATTTCCGACAAACTCTATTTTGAACCACTGACAATTGAGGATGTCATGCATATCATCGATTTGGAAAAGCCGGAAGGAGTCGTCGTCCAGTTTGGAGGACAAACGGCAATCAACCTGGCAGCTCAGTTAGTCGAAAGAGGTGTTAAAATCCTCGGGACGTCATTGGAAGATCTTGACCGTGCCGAGAACAGGGATAAGTTTGAGCATACACTTCAAAGTCTTGGCATCCCGCAGCCGGAAGGAAAGACAGCTGTAACGGTTGAAGGTGCAGTAGAGATTGCCGAATCCATCGGTTACCCGGTTCTTGTCCGGCCTTCTTATGTCCTTGGCGGACGTGCGATGGAAATCGTTTACGGAGAAGCAGAACTGCTTCAATATATGAAAAATGCCGTGAAGATTAACCCTGAGCATCCCGTCTTGATTGACCGGTACCTCATTGGAAAAGAAATTGAAGTTGATGCCATCTCTGACGGCAAGGATGTAGTCATACCAGGGATCATGGAACATATTGAAAGAGCGGGTGTGCACTCCGGAGACTCTATCGCAGTGTATCCTCCGCAGCAGCTGACAAAGGATCAAAAAGATAGAATCATAGAGTATACAACAAAGCTTGCAAGAGGTCTGAACATCGTCGGCTTGCTGAACATCCAGTATGTCATCAGCAAAAATGAAGTGTATGTCCTTGAAGTTAACCCGCGTTCAAGCCGTACGGTTCCGTTCTTAAGCAAAATCACCAACGTACCTATGGCAAACCTGGCGACGAAAGTGATTTTGGGAAGTTCATTGGAAGAAATGGGCTACAAGTCCGGATTGATCCCTGAGAAGCGAGGAGTTTATGTCAAAGTCCCGGTATTCTCATTCGCAAAACTTCGCAGGGTGGATATCACGCTTGGACCTGAAATGAAATCCACAGGTGAAGTAATGGGAAAAGATTTGACGCTGGAAAAAGCTCTTTATAAAGGAATTGTAGCTGCAGGAATGCAGATGAAGGAATACGGTTCGGTTCTGCTGACAGTCGCGGATAAAGATAAGGAAGAAGCAGTCGGATTGGCAAAACGTTTTGTTAATATCGGCTACCAGATCCTGGCCACTAAAGGAACAGCGGATGTATTAAGATCAGCAAACATACCTGTTAAAGAAGTAGACAAAATCGGTTCTGAAGGTCCGACCCTTCTGGACGTGATCCAAAGCGGTGAAACACAGCTTGTCATCAATACTTTGACAAAAGGCAAGCAGCCGCAAAGAGACGGATTCAGGATCCGCAGGGAATCTGTCGAAAATGGAATTCCTTGCCTGACTTCACTGGACACGGCTGAAGCGATCCTTAAAGTGTTTGAATCAATGACCTTCTCAGCGGAAGCGATGGAAGGGGCAGAAAAAACTCAAGAGGCGGTACTTCTATGATCAAAAAAGATCTCATGCAAATCATTTCCAATGAAGAAATAGCCCAGAATATTTTCAAGATGGTTTTGTCTGGAGATCTTGTTTCGGAATTGAATGAACCAGGTCAATTCCTTCATTTCAAAACAGGCACAGGAGTGGAACCACTCCTGCGCCGCCCTATCAGTATCGCAGAGATAGATAAGGAGAATAAAAGCCTTACAGTAATTTATCGTGCGGAAGGTAAAGGCACTGCACTTTTATCAGGTGAGAGGCCTGGAGCTCGTGCAGATGTCCTGGGACCACTGGGTAATGGATTTCCGATTCATGAGGAAGATGAAGGGAAGACGGCATTGTTAGTAGGAGGCGGAATCGGAGTGCCGCCCCTCTATGAGCTGTCCAAACAGCTTGTCAGTAAAGGCCTCAATGTTATTCATGTTCTAGGGTTCCAGAATCGAGAGGCGGCTTTTTATGAAAAGGAATTTTCAGAACTGGGATCGACTTATATCGCCACAGTTGACGGTTCATTAGGAACAAAAGGGTTCGTAACAGATGTGATTCAACAACAAGGATTAGAATTTGATCTTTTCTATTCCTGTGGACCAAAAGCCATGCTGGCTGCACTCAGCAGTTCTTATGGAGAAAGCAAAGGGTATATCTCCCTTGAAGAACGCATGGGCTGCGGGATTGGTGCCTGCTTTGCCTGTGTATGTGAAAAGGCAGTGAATGACGGGGAGAAAAATTATGTCAAGATTTGCAGTGACGGACCAGTATTTCCAGTTGGGATGGTGAAGTTATGAGTAGACTGAACATAGAACTTCCGGGCTTAAGCTTGAAGAATCCAGTAATGCCGGCCTCTGGCTGCTTCGGATTCGGTAAAGAATTTGCAGGCCTGTATGACCTTAGCGTACTTGGTGCGATCATGATCAAGGCAACGACCCTTGACACAAGGTTTGGAAATCCCACCCCTCGTGTGGCTGAAACATCTTCTGGAATGCTGAATGCCATCGGGCTGCAGAATCCGGGTCTTGAGAAGGTCATGACGGAAGAACTGCCATGGCTGGAGAAATTTGATGTACCGATCATTGCGAATGTAGCTGGTTCACAGACAGAAGATTATGTAGAGGTAGCTGAAACAATATCGACGGCTCCCAATGTAAAAGCGATCGAGCTCAATATTTCCTGTCCGAATGTGAAAACAGGCGGTATTGCCTTCGGGACGGTACCTGAAATTGCGAAGGAACTGACGAAGAAAGTGAAGGCTGTTTCTTCAGTCCCTGTTTATGTGAAACTTTCCCCTAATGTGGCGAACATTGTGGAAATGGCAAAAGCGGTAGAAGACGGCGGGGCAGATGGTTTGACGATGATCAATACCTTGATCGGCATGAGAATCGATACAAAGACCGGTAAACCGGTTATTGCAAACGGTACCGGCGGGTTATCGGGCCCAGCCATCAAGCCGGTCAGCATTGGCATGATTTATGAAGTCAGCCAGAAGGTCAATATTCCTATCATTGGAATGGGGGGAATCCAGACAGTGGATGACATCATCGAATACTTTTACGCAGGTGCCAGCGCGGTGGCGGTAGGAACGGCAAACTTTGTTGACCCGTTCATATGCCCGGATCTGATCAAAGGACTGGAAGAACGCTTGGATGAGATGAATGTGGATCATATTTCCGAACTGACAGGAAGGAGCTGGAGAAGCCATGGAGCGGGAGCCTATAGTCGCGCTTGATTTTCCTACATGGGAAATCAGCAAATCATTTTTAGAAAAATTTGAAACACCTCTTTTTGTAAAAGTCGGTATGGAACTGTACTTGCAAAATGGCCCGGTGATCATCGAAGAGTTAAAGAAGATGGAGCACCGCATTTTCCTGGATTTGAAACTTCATGACATCCCAAACACTGTCGGCAGGGCGATGAAAGGTCTTGCTCAATTGGAGATTGATATGATCAATGTTCATGCTGCAGGGGGAATGGAAATGATGGAGCGTGCTATGGAAGGACTGGTTCAAGGTACGCCAGCGGGGAAAGAACGAGCAAGGCTGATTTCTGTTACGCAGCTGACTTCCACATCTGAACATCAAATGAAGCGTGAACAACTTATAACAGTCCCATTGATGGATTCTGTCCTGCACTATGCCAAGATCACCAAGGAAGCTGGTCTGGATGGAGTGGTTTGTTCCCCTCATGAAGCATCAGCAATAAAAGATGTTTGCGGGGATGACTTCCTTCGGGTCACACCAGGCATAAGGCTGAAAGGAGATTCTGCACAGGACCAAAACCGCATTGCTTCGCCATCTGAAGCCAGAACGTTCGGGTCATCAGCAATTGTAGTTGGAAGAAGCATTACCGGTGCGGCGGAACCTGCAGAATCTTATAGAAAAGTGAAAATGGAATGGGAGGGGCAAGTATGAAAAAAGAAATTGCACAACAATTACTGAATATAGAAGCGGTATTTTTAAAACCAAACGATCCATTTACCTGGTCTTCTGGATTAAAATCCCCTATCTATTGTGATAACCGTTTGACGATCTCCTATCCTCAAGTACGTACCATGATCGCAGAAGGCATTGCTGAAAACATCAGAAACCACTTTCCAGATGTGGAAATGATCGCGGGTACAGCAACTGCAGGAATTCCCCATGCGGCGTGGGTCAGCGACAGGCTGAATCTGCCGATGTGCTACGTTCGATCCAAACCGAAAGGCCACGGAAAAGGAAGCCAGATCGAAGGGAAAGTTTCCAAAGGACAAAAGGTTGTCGTTGTGGAAGACTTGATCTCAACTGGAGGAAGCTGTATCTCGGCGGTCAATGCATTGAAAGATACAGGCTGTGAGGTGCTCGGAGTAGCAGCAATATTTACATACGAGCTGCAAAAAGGCATTGAAAGGCTCGAAGAAGAAGGAATCAAAGCTGTGTCCCTGTCTGACTACTCGGCATTGTTAGAAGCAGCTCATGAAAATCATTATATTGAAGAAAGTGATTTAGAAGCACTGAAGAGCTGGAGACAAGACCCTGAAAGCTGGGGAGCAAAATAATCCATTTTGGGGGACAGTCCCTTGTTACTTTAACGTAACAGGGGACTGTCCCCCGCTGCGTTAATGCGTTAATGCCATAAAGAAAGCGCCCTTTAAGGGCGCTCTCACATCATCTTTATTCTTTTTTCATCGAACGAACTTTATCCAGGCTTGGAGTCGTGTAAACGGTCTGCTGTCCATCATAAGTGACAAACCCGGGTTTTGCCCCGTTTGGCTTTTTCACATTCCTCACAACAGTAAAGTCGACCGGAACGGAACTCGACTCACGGGCTTTACTGAAATAGGCTGCCAAAACCGCGGCTTCCTTAATCGTTTCATCAGAAGGATTCTTGCTCCTGATGACAACATGGGAGCCGGGGATATCTTTCGTATGGAGCCAAATTTCCTCTTTTCCGGCGAGTTTATTCGTTAGATAATCATTTTGTTTATTATTTTTTCCAACAAGAATTGTTGTTCCGTCGCTGGATAAATACGTTTCCAGCTGAGGCTTCTCATTATTCTTCTTTTTCTTTTTCTCATGCTTGGCTTTGATGTATCCTTCTTCCGCGAGCTCTTCACGGATTTCAAGAATATCTTTTGGAGATGCTGATTCCAGCTGCTGTAGCAATTGCTCCAGGTACTGAATTTCTTCTTTGGCCTTTTCGATTTGCTCTTGAACAATCTTAATGGCTGTTTTGGCTTTGGTATATCTGGAGAAATAATGCTGGGCATTTTCCGAAGGGGTTTTCCGGGTGTCCAATTCTATCTTTACGGTACCGCCTTCTTCATCGTAGTAATTGACAACCTCGATATCCTTCATTCCTCTTTCCACTGCATAGAGATTCGCTGTCAGCAACTCTCCATACAGCTGAAAGGTATCTGCATTCTCAGCATCCTTCAGCGTTTTCTCAAGTTTTACAATTTTACTTTGGTTCTTATCCCGCTCGTTGCGGATTAATCTTTCCAGGTCATTTCCCTGCTGTTTCACACGGTCCCTTTCAGCTTTTTGATGGAAGTAGCGGTCAAGAAGGCCGCTTAAATCTGAATAGTGATTACGTTCCCCGTCCAAATGCTGAAGGTCTAAAAAGTAAAAAGTTTCTTTATCAGACTGTACTAGTGTTGGTTGATAATTTTTATTCTTTACAGGATCCAGCAGTTCAAGCAGTGCATCCGGCAAGCTGTTACGGTTTGCCAGCCCCGCTCTGTGAACGGCTTCCCTTGCAAATAGTGGGGAAATACCAGAAAATGCCCCGACAATCTGCTTATCCAGCTTTCCGCTATTAAAATCAATTGCTCTCAGAATATCCTCCCGGCTTGCCTCCAGTGGATTTTGTTTCTCCTGAGGCGGCGGAAACTTGTATTCCTGTCCAGGCAGAACTGTTCTGTAGCTGTTGATGGAAGGCGGGATATGCTTGATGGAGTCAAGAATCATGTTCCTGCTTTTATCAACTACTACTATATTGCTGTGCCGTCCCATAATTTCAATGATCAGCTGTTTATAGGACACATCGCCAATTTCATTCCGCCCCTTTATTTCAAAGGTGATGATGCGGTCAACATCCTTTTGATACACATCATCAATGATATATCCCTCAAGATGCTTCCTGAGAAGCATACAGAACATTGGGGGGATGGAAGGATTTTCATAGCTCTGGGAGGTCAGCTGTGCGCGTGCATAGCTTGGGTGTGCAGATAACAGCAATTTATGGTTTTTTCCCTGTGATCTTATAACTAAAATAATTTCATTTTTATATGGCTGGTGAATCTTATTGATCCGGCCGCCTTTTAATTTATCGCCAAGCTCTTCGCTCATGGCTTTTGTAAATAATCCATCGAATGACATCTTCCTACATCCTCTTCTGTGATAGTTATCGATATTAAAGATTTTCAGTTTCTAAGTGCTCTTTTATAAAAAGTTTATCCATTTTTGATATGTGTTGATTTCCGATCCGGTTTTCTATAGGACATCAAGCGTGCAAAACCCGGTCAAAAGTGCCTTTAGAGTGGTTCTAAAGGACATCAAGCATGCAAAACCCAATCAAAAGTGCCTTTAGAGCAGTTCTAAAGGACATTAAGCGTGTAAAACCCGGTCAAAAGTGCCATTAGAGCAGTTCTAAAGGACATTAAGCGTGTAAAAGCCGGTCGAAAGTGTCTTTAGAGCGGTTCTAAAGGACATCAAGCGTGCAAAAACCAGTCTAAAGTGTCTTTAGAGCGGTTCTAAAGGACATCAAGCGTGCAAAAACCAGTCGAAAGTGCCTTTAGAGCAATTCTAAAGGACATTAAGCATGCAAAACCCAATCAAAAGTGTCTTTAGAACAGTACGTCGCTGAACGGCCGCTTCCACTTTTTATCAATCCAGTTCCGAGGCCCCAGCGGCTATCGAACTTCAGTCTTCCTCCTTGCGATAAGTCATCATCGAATCGCTTCGCTCTTCGTGATTCCTTTATCTCATGCGGAAGCCTTCCAGTTCGTACGCCGCTGAACGGGACCTCTCCACTTTTTATCAATCCAGTTCCAGCGGCCAGCGACTAGCGGATTTCGGTCTCCTTCCTTGCGATAAGTCAACATCAACTCACTGCGTTCGTTGTGTTTCCTTTATCTCATGCAGGAGCCCTCCAATCCGTACGTCGCTGAACGGCCGCTTCCACTTTTTATATAATCATATCATTTTTTGGGACGAGTCTGAATAATAATGCTGTGAGAGGAGAACTTTTCGGACAATAAATGGGAGAGTGAGTTGGTTGGATGAGATACCATGAGATGCGGCAGGAAGATATAGAAAAAACAGTCAATACTGACTTTTCTAATGGTCTTGCAGAGGAGGAAGTCAAAAAAAGGCGTAAACAATTTGGATTCAATGAGCTGCAGGAGGCAGAGAAACAGTCTGCTTTATTGTTGTTTTTCAGTCAATTTAAAGACTTTATGGTGATTGTTTTATTAGCGGCGACCCTGATATCAGGTCTCCTGGGAGAGTATATTGATGCCATCGCAATTATTGCCATCGTCTTGATTAACGGGTTCCTTGGATTTTTCCAGGAGCGCAAGGCAGAAAAGTCCCTGAATGCTTTAAAAGAACTTTCTGCTCCGCAAGTGAATGTTTTGCGGGAAGGAAATTGGACAAAGGTCCCTTCAAAAGATATTGTTCCCGGGGATGTCATTAAGTTTTCAAGCGGAGACCGCATTGGTGCCGATGTAAGATTGATTATTGTCAACAACCTTGAGATAGAGGAGTCTGCCTTGACTGGGGAGTCTGTTCCTGTAGCGAAAAGGACGGGAGAGATAGAAGGGGAGAACGTCAATCTCGGTGACTTAGAAAATATGGCCTTTATGGGGACCATGGTGACAAGAGGAAATGGGATTGGCGTAGTCACCGCAATCGGGATGCAGACGGCAATGGGTAAGATAGCAGATATGATCCAAACAGCAGAGACAATGACCACCCCTCTACAGAGGAGACTGGAGCAGCTTGGGAAGATATTGATCACGGTGGCATTGATCCTTACAGCTCTGGTAGTCGGAATTGGAGTCATTCAAGGACACGATATGTATACGATGTTCCTTGCTGGTGTGTCATTGGCGGTTGCGGCTATACCAGAAGGGCTGCCGGCAATTGTGACTGTGGCGCTTTCACTTGGTGTGCAAAGGATGATCAGAAGAAACGCGATCGTGAGGAAACTGCCTGCAGTGGAAACCTTGGGCTGCGCTTCTGTCATCTGTTCGGATAAGACAGGTACCCTGACTCAGAATAAAATGACAGTTACCCATCTTTGGAGCGGCGGCAATACCTGGACGGTCAGCGGAACTGGATATGATCCAGAAGGGAGCTTTTATCACCGGGAAGAAAGGGTGACCCCTGCATCGGCCAAATCATTGAATCAACTGCTGACATTCGGGATGCTCTGCAACAATGCGAAAATTAAATTGAAGAATGATGAGTATATACTGGACGGCGATCCGACGGAGGGCGCACTGCTTGTTGCCGCATTGAAGGCAGGAATGCAAAGGGAGTCGCTGCTGGGGAAATTCACCATCGAAAAAGAATTCCCTTTTGATTCAACCAGAAAAATGATGAGTATCGTTGTAAAAGATAACCATGGCAAACGATTCGTTGTTACAAAAGGTGCTCCGGATGTATTGGTGAACATCAGTGAATCGATCCTTTGGGAAGAAAAGCTCCAGTATAGAACAAAAGAATTCACTGAAAAAGTGCAAGGAGCGATTCATGAGTTGGCCTCCAATGCACTTAGAACCATCGCAATTGCTTATGCTCCATGGACATCACCTTCGCTCCCGAAAAATGAAGAAGAGGCGGAAAAGGGATTGACCTTCATCGGCCTTCAAGGAATGATAGATCCTCCGCGCCCTGAAGTGAAAAAAGCAGTGAAAGAGTGCAGACAGGCCGGCATTAAAACAGTGATGATCACAGGTGACCATGTGATTACAGCGAAAGCCATTGCAAAAGATCTTGGGATTTTAAGAGGCCAGGATAAAGTTCTGGAAGGGGCGGACTTGAACACGATGGAAGTGGCGGATCTCGAGGAAGTAGTCGAGAAGGTTTCCGTGTTTGCCCGTGTGTCCCCTGAACATAAGCTGAAAATCGTTAAAGCCTTGCAGAACCGCGGACATGTTGTCGCCATGACAGGAGATGGTGTCAATGATGCGCCTGCCATCAAAGCAGCTGATATCGGGGTGGCGATGGGAATCACCGGTACTGATGTGGCGAAGGAAGCTTCATCTCTTGTGCTGTTGGATGATAACTTTGCGACTATTAAATCAGCTATCAATGAGGGCAGAAATATCTATGAAAATATAAGAAAGTTCATTCGTTATCTCCTTGCTTCCAATGTAGGGGAAATTCTGGTCATGCTTTTTGCCATGATTCTTGCTTTGCCTCTGCCGTTAGTACCGATTCAAATACTATGGGTAAACCTGGTTACTGATGGGCTGCCTGCTATGGCCCTTGGCCTTGATAAACCTGAAGAAGATGTGATGAAGCGAAACCCGAGACATCCAAAGGAAGGGGTCTTTTCGAGGGGGCTCGGTTGGAAAGTTGTTTCACGCGGCTTTTTAATCGGGATATCTACCCTGGCCGCTTTTATGCTGGCTTACAAACAGCATCCAGATCACTTGGCATATGCACAGACTGTTGCTTTTGCAACGCTGGTCATGGCACAGTTGATTCATGTGTTTGACTGCCGCAGCGAAAAATCTGTTTTTGCCAGAAATCCGTTTGGCAATATGTATCTTGTGTGGGCAGTACTGTCATCGCTGCTGCTTATGGTGCTTGTCATTTACCTTCCTGCCCTGCAGCCGATATTTCATACAGTACCAATAGAACTGAAAGATTGGCTTTTAATAGCAGGAATGAGCGCAGTGCCGACGTTTTTGCTTGCTGGATCATTTTTTGCAGGAAAAAAACGCTAAGGTATGATATAATCCTAAAGGTAGTAGAGTGCGTACTCTATTACCTTTTTTATTAGGCTGTTATCCAGCTGAAAGATTGGATGTGACTGTTAATGGTTGTAAGCATGACCGGCTTTGGCAGAGCGATAGAGGAGTCGGAACAGCATGTGGTTACGGTCGAGATGAAATCGGTAAATCACCGTTTTTGCGAATTAAATATCCGCACACCAAAACAACTGGTTAAAATTGAAGATAAATTAAAGAAAAAAATGTCAGAATACATAAAGCGCGGCAAAGTGGATGCCTTTATTACCATTGCAGGAGAAGGGCTTGTCCGCCGCAAGCTGAAGGTCGACTGGCAGCTTGCAGATGAGTATTTCAGAACTCTACATACTTTAAAAGAAAAATTTTCTCTAAAAGATGACATTGAATTGCAAGATCTTTTAAAGGAAACTGAATTTATTTCCATAGAAGAATCAGAAGACGAGAATGACCTTCTTGAACACCTGGTTGAACAGGCATTCATCATGGCACTCGAAGATCTTAAATCAATGAGAAGGGCTGAAGGAGAAAAGCTTCAAGAGGACCTTCTCTCACATATTGGATTGTTCAGGGAAACCTTGGCTTCCATCCATTCACACGTTCCCGGCGTCCTCAAGCAATACCGGTCAAGGCTGGAAAGAAAGATTAAAGAGCTGACCGGTGACACTGTAGATGAATCAAGGATCTTAACAGAGATTGCCATCTTCGCTGATAAGAGCGATATATCAGAAGAAATCACAAGGCTTGAGAGCCATCTTTCACAATTCACAGCTGCTATCAAAAAAGAGGAACCGATTGGCCGTAAACTGGATTTCATTATTCAAGAGATGAACCGGGAAGTGAATACAATCGGCTCTAAAGCAAATGATGCAGCAATTGCAGGATTTGTTGTAGAAATGAAAACCTGTCTGGAAAAGATGAGGGAACAAGTGCAGAATGTTGAATGAATTGATTAATCTTTAACTAATAAGGTCAAAATAGACTATTGATTGGAGGAGCATTATGTCTATAAAGCTCATTAATATAGGGTTTGGTAATATAGTTTCAGCAAATCGCATCATTTCCATTGTCAGTCCTGAATCAGCACCGATTAAGAGACTGATACAGGATGCAAGGGATCGGGGTACCTTGGTGGATGCAACGTACGGAAGAAGGACAAGAGCGGTGATCATCACTGACAGCGATCATGTGATCCTTTCAGCTGTTCAGCCTGAAACGGTTGCCGCCCGCTTAACAGATAAAGATGAGATAGCTGAAGAAGGGCAGGGTAAATAATGAAAGAAAAAGGGTTGCTTATTGTGCTTTCCGGCCCATCCGGGGTAGGGAAAGGCACAGTACGTAAAGAAATATTCTCTCAAAAGGATACTCAATTTGAGTATTCCATTTCTATGACGACCCGTCTTCCGAGAGAAGGAGAAGTAGATGGAGTAGATTATTTTTTTAAGTCACGTGAAGAGTTTGAAAGCCTCATTGAACAAGGGAAGCTCTTGGAATATGCTGAATTTGTCGGCAATTACTATGGTACTCCCGAAGACTATGTCCGGGAGACAATCAATAATGGAAAAGACGTTTTCCTGGAAATTGAAGTTCAAGGAGCTCAACAAATCAGGGATAAGTTCCCTGAAGGCTTATTTATCTTCCTCGCACCTCCAAGCTTGTCGGAATTACAAAACAGGATAACGACAAGGGGAACAGAGACAGAGGAGCTCATCCTGAACCGGATGACGACAGCACGAAAAGAAATTGAAATGATGGACTTATATGATTATGTTGTGGAAAATGATACAGTAGAAAATGCCACTGAAAAAATCAAGTCAATCGTTCAGGCTGAACATTGCCGTATAGAGCGTGTAAAACAGCGTTACCAAAAAATGTTGGAGGTAGATTAAATGTTAAATCCGTCCATAGACTCTTTAATGAAAAAAATTGACTCAAAATACTCTCTAGTAAGCATCGCTGCCAAACGTGCAAGAGGCTTGCAGGAAGATGGGAATTTCAAGCTTGATAAGTATGTCTCTGAAAAGTATGTAGGAAAAGCACTGGAAGAGATTGAAGCAGGCAAGCTGTCCATGAAGGAAAGAGAAGCGGGAGCCGTTTATTCAGACGAATAATAGGTGAGTGTGAACACGAAAAAAGCTAATGACTATGAGGGACTGATACCTTAAGGAGCATTTATTCCTTTAGGGTCAGCCCCTTATTTTCATTTTATGGGATAATCATTCATAATATAAAAGCCTGACTTAGAAAATATCCGGGATTGATATGATATTCTATATATAAGAATTGTCGAAATGAGGGGATTGTATGATACAGGGGAAAAACATATTGCTTTGTGTCACAGGCGGTATCGCCGTTTACAAAGCAGCCGCGCTGACAAGCAAACTGGTACAGGCTGGTGCACAAGTGAAGGTCATCATGAGTGCATCGGCCAGACAGTTTGTCACACCGCTGACATTCCAAGCTTTATCCCGCAACGAAGTGTTTACAGATACATTTGATGAAAAGAACCCTGAAGTCATTGCCCATATAGACCTTGCTGACTGGGCAGACCTTGTGCTTGTTGCACCCGCCACAGCAAATGTGATTGGGAAACTGGCGAACGGCATAGGTGATGACATGGTGACAACCACTTTGCTGGCAACGACTGCACCTGTCTGGATTGCACCTGCAATGAATGTTCATATGTACGGACATCCTGCTGTACAAAAAAACATCAATGAACTTTATTCCTTCGGTTATCGTTTTATCGAACCGAGTGAAGGCTATCTTGCCTGCGGATATGTTGGAAAAGGAAGACTGGAAGAGCCTGAGAGAATTGTCGAGCATATTGATTCCTTTTTCAAGAGTGCGGAACTCACTCTGAAAGGGAAGAAAATCGTCGTTACGGCCGGACCGACCCGTGAAAAAATCGACCCTGTCCGTTTTTTCAGCAACCGCTCCACAGGTAAGATGGGATTTGCCCTGGCCGGTGAAGCGGCTAAATTGGGGGCCGATGTTACATTGGTATCCGGTCCGGTCTCTCTTCAGGTTCCACAAGGAATAAAACTGATCACAGTTGAAAGTGCAGAGGAAATGTACAATGAGGTGTTAGCTCATTACGATTCCGCAGATATCGTCATTAAGAGTGCTGCTGTTGCGGATTACAGACCTAAAGTGACTTCTGAAAAGAAAATGAAGAAACAGGAGACGGACCTTGTGGTTGAATTTGAAAGAACAAAAGATATACTCAAAACCTTGGGGGAAAAGAAAAAAAATCAATTCCTGGTCGGTTTTGCAGCCGAAACCAATGATGTTGAGAAGTACGCAGCCGATAAGCTCCGCAAAAAAAATGCAGATATGATCATTGCCAATAATATTACGATGGAAGGTGCCGGGTTTGCCGGTGATACGAACATCGTCACGTTGTTCAAAAAAGATAATACCAAAAAGGAATTGCCATTATTATCGAAAGCGGAGACAGCCAAAGAGATTTTACATGAAATCCAGCAAATGATGGATGAAGGTTGATAGGAATGAAGATAGCTAGTGTAACTGTCGATGTCCCAACCATGCAGACGGACCGGGCTTTTGACTATTCAATTCCTGAGCCATGGCAGGGGAAAATTCTCCCTGGCATGAGGGTGATCGTACCATTCGGCCCCCGTAAAGTTCAAGGCTTTGTCATGGGAATCAAAGAAACCTCAGAGGCGAAGAAGCTGAAAAATCTGGTGCAGCCGATGGACCTTACTCCAGTATTGAACGAGGATCTGCTTCATATGGCAGACTGGCTCACCGAGCAGACCTTATGCTTTAAAATATCGGCATTGCAGGTCATGCTTCCTGCTGCAATGAAAGCTAAATATGAGAAAAAAATCATTTTGAATCCCGCAAAACGGGAAGTCCTTGCTGAGGAAGCAGCAGCCCTTTTTATTAACAAAGAAGAGGTGTCATGGAAAGAAGCAGAGGAAGCCGGCCTTCTGCCTTTATTGCAAAAGGAAATCAAAGCCGGCCACCTGGATGTGTTTTACAGTGTCAAATCAAAAGGCAGAAAGAAAACAGTCCAGAAATTTTATCGTGCGGTCTCAAAAGAAAAATTGCAGGAAGAAATTGAATCGCTTCCTGCAAATGCAGATAAGCAAAAGGCTGTGCTGCAATTTTTCATCTCTGCTGAAAACGACGGGGTAACGTCCAAAGAGGCAGCAGATGCTGCTGGTGCCTCATCTGCCACAATCAAGGCACTCGCAGATAAAGGGCTCCTGATGAAAAAGCAGGAAGAAATATACCGTAATCCATTTGCTCATAAAAACTTCAAAAAAACCAGCCCATTGCCTCTTACAGAGGAGCAGGAGAAAGCGATAACTCCTATATTGAAAACCATTGAGGAAAAGAAGCATGAAACTTTTTTATTATATGGAGTAACGGGAAGCGGAAAAACGGAAGTCTATCTCCAATCCATTCAGGAAGTTTATGAGCAGGGGAAGGAAGCCATCGTCCTTGTGCCTGAAATTTCACTGACCCCGCAGATGGTAGACCGCTTTAAAGGAAGGTTCGGCAACGACGTAGCGGTTCTTCACAGCGGACTGTCAGCCGGAGAAAAATACGATGAGTGGCGAAAGATTCAGAGAAAGGAAGTCAAGGTGGTTGTCGGAGCGAGATCGGCCATCTTTGCCCCTTTTGAAAACCTTGGCATCATCATTATTGATGAAGAGCACGAAACCAGCTACAAGCAAGAAGAAAATCCGAGGTATCATGCCCGGGATGCAGCCATTTACAGGGCGAAACAGTATAACTGCCCTGTTATCCTGGGGAGTGCAACACCATCCTTGGAAACCTTTGCCCGCGCTCAAAAAGGTGTCTTCAAACTGCTGACTCTTTCTAAACGGATGAATTCAGGCCGTCTCCCTTCCGTTTCCATTGTCGATATGAGGGAGGAGCTTAGAGGCGGTAACAGATCCATGTTTTCAGAAGAGCTTTTTGAAAAGCTGCAGGACAGGCTTCAAAAAGGAGAACAAACTGTCCTGTTCCTGAATAGAAGGGGGCATTCTTCCTTCATTATGTGCCGGGACTGCGGGTATGTCGCCCAATGCCCTCAATGCGACATATCACTGACTTATCATCGTTTTTCAAACAGTATGAAATGTCACTACTGCGGATATGAAACGGGAGTGCCGCAGACTTGTCCTGAGTGTGACAGCGAGCATATCCGTTACTTTGGGACAGGTACCCAAAAAGTTGAAGAGGAGCTCGCAAAGCTGCTGCCGGAAGCAAGGGTGATCCGGATGGATGTTGACACCACAAGCAGAAAAGGAGCCCATGAGCGGCTGCTGGAAAGCTTTGGGGAGGGACATGCCGATATCCTTTTGGGTACCCAAATGATTGCCAAGGGTTTGGACTTTCCAAATATTACGCTCGTAGGGGTGCTCAGTGCGGACACCATGCTTCATCTGCCCGACTTCCGCTCGGCAGAGAAGACCTTCCAGCTGCTGACCCAGGTCAGCGGCAGGGCAGGAAGGCATAAGCTTCCCGGTGAGGTTGTCATCCAAACATATACACCCGAACACTATAGCATCGAGCTTGCAGGTACACAGAATTACGATACGTTCTATCAAAAAGAAATGATGATGAGAAAAATGGGGAGCTACCCTCCTTTCTATTATCTATCCTTAATTACGATCAGCCATGAAGATCTGTTGAAAGTGGTAGGGGCTGCAGAGAAAATTACAAAGTTCCTTCAGGCCAAATTATCTCCGCAGTCGATCGTATTGGGTCCTGCTGCTTCTCCAATACCGAGGATCAACAATAGATATAGGTATCAATGTTTGATAAAATACAAGCGGGAACCGGAGCTGCCTTCCATTCTGAAGACAATTCTCGAGCATTCCCAACAACAAAAAGCGTCAGAAGGGTTAACAATTTCAATAGATGTCAATCCTTATATGATGATGTAAGAAAGAGGGATCATTTTTTGGCTATTTTACCGATTGTCACCTATCCTAATGAAATACTGGAGGTAGAGTGCAGAAACGTTACGGTTTTTGATAAGAAATTGAGAAAGTTTCTTGATGATATGTATGAGACGATGATTGCCGCTGACGGGGTGGGGCTTGCCGCGCCGCAGGTAGGAAAAGATATTTCTGTCGCCATTGTCGATATCGGAGATGAAACGGGCACAATTGAAATGATTAACCCTGAAGTCCTCGAGGTGAAAGGGGAACAAACAGACTTGGAAGGCTGCCTGTCCTTCCCGAACCTTTATGGGGAAGTTTCAAGGCCTGAGTATGTGAAGGTGACCTTCCAGGATCGAAAAGGCCGCAGCATGCTGGTTGAAGCGGAAGGTTTCCTGGCGAGGGCCATATTACATGAAATTGATCATTTACATGGTGTTTTATTCACTTCCAAAGTGCTTAGATATATTGAAGAAGATGAACTTGAAAGGTATGAAAGCGAATGACCAAAATTGTTTTTATGGGAACACCCCAATTTTCAGTACCCGTACTGCAGAAGTTAATCAGTAATGGCTATGAGGTAATCGGTGTGGTGACACAGCCTGACCGCCCGGTTGGAAGAAAGAGAGTAATGACGCCGCCGCCTGTTAAAGTAGAAGCGGAAAAGCAAGGCATCCCTGTTTATCAGCCGGAGAAAATCAGGGAGAAAGAAGAACTTGAAAAAGTTCTTGATTTGAAACCCGACTTGATCGTTACAGCCGCCTTTGGACAAATCCTTCCAAAAGAATTATTGGAAGCGCCTCAGTATGGCTGCATCAATGTCCACGCTTCCCTGTTGCCGGAACTGCGCGGAGGAGCTCCCATTCACTATTCAATCATCCAAGGAAAGAAAACCACAGGCGTGACTATCATGTACATGGTGGAAAAACTTGATGCCGGCGACATGATCAGCTCAGTGGAAGTAGAGATTGATGAAAAAGACCATGTCGGCACGCTGCATGATAAGTTAAGCGAGGCCGGGGCGAAATTGTTGATTGAAACACTTCCGGCTCTATTGAACGGTGAAATCTCTCCTCAGAAGCAGGATGAGAGCAAGGCGACGTTTGCATGGAATATCAAGCGTGAACAAGAGAAAATCGATTGGGCCAAGCCAGGAGAAGAAATTTACAATCATGTTCGCGGCATGCACCCTTGGCCTGTAGCTTATACTTCACTTGATGGGTCAGTTCTTAAGGTTTGGTGGAGTGAAAAAGTACAAGGTCCTGAAGGTACCCCGGGTGAAATTACGGCTGTCGAAGAGGATGGAATTGTGGTAGCGACTGGCAGTACAACTTCTATTAAAATCACTGAGCTGCAGCCATCAGGCAAGAAGCGGATGAGTGCCAAGGATTACTTGAGGGGTGCTGGCTCTTTCATAAAAAGAGGCATGAAGCTCGGAGAAGAAAATGAGTAAGGCGAAGAAGACTGTCCGCGAGGCAGCCCTGGATGTTTTGGAGTCCGTTGAAAAGAATCAGTCTTACAGTAACCTTTTATTGAACCATGCCATTGAAAAGTATGGAATCAAAGGACCGGATACAGGATTATTGACAGAGCTTACATATGGGACCATACAGAGGAGAATGACACTGGATTTCTACCTTGCTCCATTTATCAATAAAAAAATCGAAAGCTGGGTGCGCCAGCTTCTCAGGCTGTCCTTATATCAAATGATCTATTTGGATAAGATACCCGACCGTGCTGTATTATTTGAAGCGGTAGAAATTGGGAAAAGAAGGGGCCATAAGGGGATTGCCAGTATGGTTAACGGGATTTTGCGCTCCATTCAGAGAAAAGGGGTTCCGTCTATTGACACCATAGAAGATCCGGTAGAACGCCTTGCGATAGAAACAAGCCATCCCCATTGGCTGGTCAAAAGATGGACAGAGCAGTTCGGTATTGAAAAAACCAGGGAGATGTGCGAAACAAATATCACTGCGCCGCTTCAAACTGCAAGGGTCAATACGTTAAGAACCAGTCTTGATGAATTGATGGCTGCACTTTCAGAAGAAGGGTTATCTGTTCAGAAAAGCAAGATCGTTCCCAATGCGATTGTTTCTTTGAAAGGCAATCTTGCCAAGACGAATGCGTTTAAAGAAGGATTAATGACGATACAGGATGAAAGTTCGATGCTTGTTGGACACAGCCTGGATGTACAGGCTGGATTCACTGTCCTGGATTCCTGTGCCGCTCCTGGCGGAAAAACAACTCACATTGCTGAATTGATGGGCGGCGAAGGCAAGGTATTTGCTCTAGACCTGCATAAGCACAAGATCAAGTTGATCAATGAAAATGCTTCAAGACTAGGTCTTGGCAATATAGAGTCAAAGGCACATGACAGCCGTACTGCCGGCGAACTTTTCGAACCGGAAAGCTTTGACCGTATCCTTGTGGATGCTCCATGTTCTGGGCTGGGTGTTTTAAGGAGAAAACCGGATATCAAGTACACTAAGAGTGAAAGTGACTTGGGTTCTCTTCAAAACATTCAGCTTCAAATTTTAAAAGCGGTCTCTCCGCTGCTGAAAAAAGGCGGACTCCTCGTCTACAGTACATGTACGGTGGATAGGGAAGAAAATCAAGGGACTGTAAAGGAATTCCTAAAGGAAAATACAAATTTCCAACCGTATGAGTTGAACCATCTGCCTGAAACGGTACAGCCGTTCACAGATGGACACATGCTTCAAGTTTTCCCTCAGGATTTTGGCGGTGATGGCTTCTTTATCTCCTGCTTCAAAAAGGATTTATAAATAATAAACAAAGTTGTTTTCTTTTCAAAGGAAAAGCTGACAATTACAAGGAGAAACAGGTGTAAAAGTCGTAAATGTAATTTATGCCGGTGAAAAAATGTCGAAGCGGGTCAATTCCTTGATGAAGTTGTCCCGCTTTCTTCAACATGGCAATGAAGAAAAGAGGTGGCCCAAATGAAATCTGTACACTATACAGATAAGGGGAAAGTCAGACAGCATAATGAAGATAGTGTAGGTGTCTTCAGCAATAAAGAAGGTGACTGCCTGGCGGTGGTTGCTGATGGAATGGGCGGTCATCGTGCTGGAGATGTCGCCAGCTCAATGACAATCAATAGGTTTGAAGAACTATGGAAAGCAGAAGGCAAAATTACCACTGCAGAACAGGCTGAAAAATGGCTGCAGGATAAAATCAAAGAAATCAATCTTAATGTCTATCAGCATTCCAAGTCCAACACGGATTGCGAAGGAATGGGTACGACAGTTGTGGCAGCTATATGCACTGAAAATTTCGCCACCATTGTCAACATAGGGGACAGCAGAGGCTATATCTTCAACGAAAGCGGCTTCAGTCAGCTGACTGAAGATCACTCACTTGTCAATGAACTGGTAAGAAGCGGACAAATTTCCAAGGAAGATGCTGAGCATCACCCCCGCAAGAATGTGCTTCTGCGGGCCCTTGGTACAGAAGAAAAAGTGGAGATGGACACCAGGACCATCATTTTTGAAGAAGAAGATCTGATCCTGCTTTGTTCCGACGGGTTATCGAATAAGGTCTCTGAGGAGGAAATGAAAGAGATCCTTACCAATAGTGATGATCTTGATCAGGCGGGCAAGCAGTTCATTTCGCTGGCAAATGAGAATGGCGGCGAAGATAATATTTCATTGGCAATCGTAAAGTATACACCTGAAAGCAGAAACGGGTGAGCTTTATGTTAAACGGTAAAAGAATCAGCGGCAGGTATAAGATTGTCGAGATGATTGGCGGCGGAGGTATGGCCAATGTATACCTTGCCAAGGATATGATCCTTGACCGCGAAGTAGCAATCAAAATGCTGCGTCTCGATTTTGCCAATGAAGAAGAGTTCATCAAGAGGTTCCAGCGTGAAGCACAGTCAGCCACGAGCCTTGCGCATCCTAACATTGTAAGTATATATGATGTAGGGGAAGAAGATGATATTTACTATATCGTAATGGAATATGTTAACGGGATGACTTTAAAACAATACATACAGAAGCATTCCCCGATATCCATTGAAAAAACGATCGATATTATGCGCCAGCTGGCCTCGGCAATTTCTCATGCGCATCAAAATCATATCGTCCATAGAGATATCAAACCGCAGAACATTTTGATCGATTATGATGGCACAGTGAAGATCACTGACTTTGGAATTGCCATGGCTTTGAGCGCCACTTCGATCACCCAAACGAATTCAGTTCTTGGTTCTGTTCATTACCTATCACCTGAACAGGCAAGGGGAGGAATGGCGACTAGGAAGTCCGATATCTACTCTCTTGGTATTGTCATGTTCGAACTGTTATCCGGCCGGCTCCCGTTTTCAGGAGAATCTGCAGTTTCTATCGCGTTAAAACACCTGCAGTCCGAAACACCGTCCCTAAGAAGGTGGAATCAGGATATTCCGCAGAGTGTGGAGAATATCGTTCTGAAAGCTACTGCAAAAGACCCGTTTCAGCGCTATGACTCAGTGGAAGAAATTGAAGAAGAGCTGAGAACCGCTCTTGACCCGGAACGTCTCGATGAACCGAAATTCTCCATT
The DNA here is from genome assembly GCF_049177075.1 of Bacillus salacetis. Classification (GTDB taxonomy): domain Bacteria; phylum Bacillota; class Bacilli; order Bacillales; family Bacillaceae_B; genus Rossellomorea; species Rossellomorea salacetis_A. The sequence continues at coordinate 1,499,946 of NZ_CP185377.1, forward strand.
GAAGAAGATATGGATGCTACAAAGGCAATTCCGGTCATAACGGATGAACGTCCCTATTCCAATATCGAACATACAATCGTTCATGATAAAAATGGATCTGAGGCGGCAGGGACGATTCCAAATGATAAAGCAAATGATGATAAACCAGCCAAAAAGAAGAAAAAGTGGCCGGCAATCATTATCGGTGTTTTCTTTTTCCTGGCATTGCTCGGGGTACTGGCTGTAACGGTACTTCCGGATATGCTGGGCCCTAAAGAAGTGGTGCTACCGGATGTGACCGGGAAAACACAGGAAGAAGCAGTTGAAATCCTGGTCAGGGAAGGATTCCTAATCGGTGATTCCTTTGAGCAGGCGAATGAGGAGGTTCCAGCTGACCATGTCATCAAGACGAACCCTGCAGCAGGAAGGACACTCAATGAGGGAAGTGAAGTCAACCTTTATGTCAGTTCCGGAAAAAAACGGGTAAAGATCAAGGATTATTCCGAGGAATCTTACACAGAAGCTGCAGAAGAGTTGAAAGAACTTGGCTTTAAAGCAGTGGAGAAGGATGAAAGCAATTCTGATATGGAGCCTGGAACAATACTTGGACAGGACCCATCTCCTGATTCGGAAGTGATACCGGATGAAACGGTGGTTACTTTTACTGTGAGTAAAGGTCCTGTAACCTTCGAATTAAAAGACCTTTCGGAATTGAATCAACAAAGTCTTAATCTGTATGAGGACTTCAGCGGGTTGGTAATTGACATTTCAGAAGAATATTCTGAGGAAGTCCCTGAAGGACAAGTCATCTCCCAGGACCCTGAAGCTGGCACACAGATGGTAGAAGGTGACAAGGTAAAGGTTATAATTTCAAAAGGAAAAAAACCTCTCCCGCCTAGAACTGTAAAGCAAGAAATCACCATTCCATATGAACCCGATGAGGAAGGGAAACCTCAGAATGTTGAAATCTATATTGAAGATATGGATAGTTATATGGATGAGGCTGAACATACCTTTGGTATATATGAAGATTGGAAAGATTCTATAGAGCTCATGATTGAAGATGGGAAAACTGCAAAGTATAAAGTGGTTGTAAATGGAGAGGTGTTTATTCCTGAAACCACCGTCCCATATCCTGACACAGAAGAAGAGTAATTCAAGGAGGCTAGTTATGCCAGAAGGCAAAATCATAAAAGCACTCAGCGGATTTTATTATGTTCTCAGCAATGATGAAATAACCCAGTGCCGCGGAAGGGGAGTCTTCCGCAAAAATAAGGTGACCCCTCTTGTTGGCGATCATGTCAGTTTTCAATCGGAAAATGAACAGGAGGGCTATATCCTCGAAGTCTTTGAAAGAAAAAACGAATTAGTGAGACCCCCGATTGCCAACGTGGACCAGGCCATCCTGGTGTTTTCAGCCGTGGAACCCGATTTTAGTACAGCCCTCCTGGACAGGTTCCTGGTCCTTGTTGAAAGCAAAGGGATAGAACCTTTGATCTGTATCACCAAGATGGATTTAGTGAGTGACTCAGAGAGAGAAGCTATTTCTGGATATGTCGAACAGTATCGTTCATTTGGATATGAGGTAGTTGTGACCTCTTCCAAAACAGAAGAAGGGTTATCTGCCCTTAAGCCCTATCTTTCCGGCAAGATATCAGTTTTTGCCGGTCAGTCGGGCGTAGGGAAATCCTCACTCCTTAACGCACTAAGGCCGGAGCTCGAACTTAAGACAAGTGACATTTCAACTCATCTGGGAAGGGGAAAGCATACCACCAGGCATGTGGAACTGATTGAAGTCGAGGATGATGGCCTCGTTGCCGATACCCCTGGTTTCAGTTCTTTGGAATTCAGTGAACTGGAACTTGAAGAGCTTTCTTCTTGTTTTCCAGAAATGGCGGCAAAGGCAGATGAATGCAAGTTCCGTGGCTGTTTTCATATTAATGAGCCGAAATGTGCAGTCAAAAAAGCAGTGGACGATGGAGAGATACCGGAATTCCGCTATGAGCACTATCAGCAATTTTATAATGAGATAAAAGATAGAAAGCCGAGGTATTGAAATGGTTAAAATTGCACCGTCGATTCTAGCAGCAGATTTTGCAAACCTTGCAGATGAAATCAAGGATGTGGAAGCGGGAGGGGCCGACTATATCCATGTTGATGTCATGGATGGCCACTTTGTTCCCAATATCACTTTAGGTCCGATGATTGTGAAAGCCGTCAGGCCGGTTACAGACCTGCCGCTGGATGTACACTTAATGATTGAAAATCCTGATCAATATATCGAAGCCTTTGTCGAAGCCGGGGCGGATTATATCACTGTCCATGCAGAAGCAACTCCCCATCTTCACAGGACGATTCAATTGATCAAATCACGCGGAATCAAAGCAGGAGCTGTATTGAATCCAGGCACCCCAGTTGAAATGATCAAACATGTGATTGAAGATCTAGATATGGTCCTGCTAATGACAGTGAATCCGGGATTTGGCGGCCAGAGCTTCATCCAATCAGTTGTTCCTAAAATTCGTGAAGTACATGAGCTTGCACAGCAATTCAATCCTGCTCTGGAAATTGAAGTGGATGGCGGAGTTACAGTTGAAACGGCAAAACTTTGTACCGAAGCAGGCGCAAATGTTTTGGTTGCAGGTTCTGCTATTTACAACGAAACAGACCGTGGTCAGGCGATTGCTGCCATTCGAAAAGCAGCTGAATAATAGAAAATACTTAGACCGGTATGAAGGATTCGTCTTTATATCGGTCTTTTTTTACCCGCTTTAATTCGGGAGTGGTTAAAGCCTGATGAAAAGGGGATACATAAATAAAAAATGGAAAGGGGTGCTGCCATGAATATTAACATTCTTGGCGGGGGACCGGAAGAATTTATTCCCGACCTTCAACGATATAAAGAGGAAAAGAGCATATGGGTAGGTGTCGATCACGGTGTTTTCCGTTTGCTCCATCATGGAATCAAGCCGGACATGGCCTTTGGGGACTTTGATTCCGTAAATGAAGATGAATGGAAGTTGATTGAAGAGAATGTAGACCAGATCAACCGATACTTACCTGAAAAAGATGAAACAGACATGGAGCTCGCCCTGAATTGGGCAATTCAAAACTCTCCCGGAGCCATCAGGATTTTTGGAGCAACCGGGGGGAGAATCGATCATTTTTTAGCGAATGTCCAAATGCTTGGAAAAAAAGAAAATCTCCACCCGTCTATCACCATTGAAATCATTGATAAACAAAATTATGTTCAAATCGTCCCACCTGGTGAATATACATTAAAAGAAAAACATGAAAGCAAGTATGTTTCATTCCTGCCTTTATCGGCCGATGTTGAAGATTTGACGCTTACAGGATTCAAGTACCCTCTTCAAAACAGGAATATTTCCCTCGGATCCACACTATGTATAAGTAACGAACTTATTCAGCCAACTGGTACTTTTTCGTTCTCTAGCGGCATATTAATGGTGATAAGAAGTCATGATTAGGCAATTTTACATTTTTACCCATGCAGGAATACGTACTTAAGTTCATCGTTTGAATATACTATTACCGATTCAAGCGAGACAACAGGTTTTTAGATTGACGGGGAGGGACTGTTGATGAAATTCTATACAATTAAACTGCCTAAATTTTTGGGCGGACTGGTGAAAGCAATGCTGGGGACATTTAAAAAAGAATAAGGGCTTGTTTAAACACCCTGATATCCGGGGTGTTTTTTACGTGTAAGTCTATTAAAATGAAAAAGAGACACCCCTCAACAGGATGTCTCTTTAATGAACATTATACACGTTCAACTTTACCAGATTTCAAAGCTCTTGCAGAAACCCAAACACGTTTTGGTTTTCCATCTACAAGAATGCGAACTTTTTGTAAGTTAGCGCCCCAAGTACGCTTGTTAGCGTTCATTGCATGGGAGCGAGCGTTGCCCGAACGAGCTTTACGGCCAGTTACTACGCATTTTTTTGGCATGGTATTCCCTCCTCATAAAAGAAGCTGAAACAATATCAGTTGTTTCACATTTCAACATAGTCATAAAAGATACTTTAATAATTTATCATACAACCTCGAACAATGCAACACTTCTACAAAAAGATATCAAGAAAAAATACTTGACGGTATAGAAGTGTGGAGCCGGCTTGTCCGACGCCGACAAGCGCTGGAGGAAGAACTGAGAAAATCCTGCACTTGGATTTTCACAGTTCTTCCGAAGCGACTCGAGGAGTCAGCCGGCGGAACCGGACACAAGAAAAGCGGAAGGCGCTGTTCTGGCCCGACAGGCACTGGAGGAAAAACTCAAAAAATCCCGAACTTGGATTTTTAGAGTTTTTTCGAAGTGACCCGAGGGCCAAGCGCCTGGAGCTGGACACCAGAAAAGCGGGAGGCGCTGTTCTGGCCCGACAAGCACTGGAGGGCCGACTGCACAAAATCTAATAAATTATGTATAATCCCTTGTGAATAAGGGGTTATACTAATAACAATGGTTAAAAACTTAATGGGGAAAATGGAATTTATAATGATTGAAACAGCCTTTGACATCACTTTAGCTTTTAAAAATATTATAGTTATAGTAAAATGTTTTTAGCCAAGCATGTAATAGAAGGGGGAACAATCATGTCCATCGAAATGAAAACGAAGTTCGGGCAAATTGATATAACTAATGATGTCATTGCAATGATCGCAGGCGGAGCCGCCATTGACTGCTATGGAATTGTCGGGATGGCTTCGAAAAATCAAATTAAAGACGGTTTAACTGATATTTTGCGCAAAGAGAACTTCACTCGGGGTGTTATCGTTCGCCAGGAAGAGGAAGAAGTACATATTGATATGTACATCATCGTGAGTTATGGGACAAAAATCTCTGAAATCGCTCACAATGTACAGTCAAAGGTCAAGTATACTCTTAACAAAACCGTCGGCTTGGCGGTCGATTCAGTAAATATTTTTGTTCAGGGTGTTCGAGTAACGAACCCGTAGTGAGGAGGAAGATTCGTGTCAATTACATCTTTGGAAGGAAAGCGTTTTGCGGAAATGGTCATCCAGGGTGCCAACAATCTGGCAGCCAATGCAAAGATGGTGGACGCTTTAAACGTATTTCCGGTTCCTGATGGTGATACTGGAACAAATATGAACTTATCAATGACTTCCGGAGCCAAGGAAGTTCAAAATAATGTGCAAGACCATATTGGCAAGGTGGCAGGTGCACTCTCTAAAGGCCTGTTGATGGGAGCAAGGGGCAACTCCGGTGTAATTCTTTCCCAGTTGTTCAGAGGTTTTGGAAAAGCGATTGAAAATAAATCTTCTCTTACCAGCGAAGAATTTGCCGCAGCTCTTCAAACAGGCGTGGAAACTGCTTATAAGGCGGTAATGAAGCCTGTTGAAGGAACGATCCTGACAGTGGCCAAGGATGCAGCTAAAAAGGGAGTAAGTGCTGCTGAAACCGAGAGTGACATTGTTGCCTTGATGGAAGCCATTGTGAAAGAAGCGAGGGCTTCATTGAACAGAACTCCAGATCTTCTTCCTGTATTGAAGGAAGTTGGAGTAGTGGACAGCGGCGGACAAGGACTGCTTCTTGTATATGAAGGTTTCCTTGCTGAGCTGAAAGGAGAACAGGTCTCCGAACATACTTCCCTTCCATCCATGGATGAAATGGTGAGTGCCGAACATCATAAGAATGTTCAGGGCTTCATGAATACTGAAGATATTGAATTTGGTTATTGCACAGAATTCATGGTTCGGTTTGAAGAGGGAAAAAAGACATTCTCTGAAGAAGAATTCCGCAATGACTTGAGTGCATTTGGGGATTCCCTGCTAGTGATCAGTGATGAGGAACTGGCTAAAGTACATATTCATTCCGAACAGCCAGGTGATGTCTTAAGCTACGGCCAAAATTATGGCAGTCTGATCAACATGAAAATCGAGAATATGCGCCAGCAGCACAGTACGATAATGAATGAAACTTCTCATCAATTGGATTCAGATGCCCAGAACAATGAAAAATCCAAGGAAAAGAAAGAATACGGCATCGTCACTGTTTCTATGGGAGAAGGGATTGCTGAACTGTTCCGCAGCATAGGTGCAACCTATGTCATTGAAGGCGGGCAGACGATGAATCCGAGTACTGAAGACATTGTAAAAGCTGTGGAAGAAGTTTATGCAGAAAAAGTCATTATCCTGCCAAATAACAAAAATATCATCATGGCTGCAAACCAGGCAGCTGAAGTGATATCAGGTGATGTTGTCGTTGTACCGACAAAAACGGTACCGCAGGGAATGGCTGCTTTACTTGCTTTTAACCCATCAGTAAGTACAGCTGAAAACCAGGAATCAATGACAGAGGCTTCCAGCTATGTTAAAACAGGTCAGGTTACTTTTGCGGTCAGAGATACCAATATAGACGGACTAAGCATTCAGAAAGATGACTTTATGGGGATTTCAGAAGGCAAGATTGTTGTAACCGGAAAAGAGCGTCTGGAAACAGCAAAGAGCCTCCTGGATGATATGCTTGACGAAGACTCAGAAATCCTGACTATTTTATATGGTGAAGATGCATCTGAAGAAGATGTTGCAGCTCTGACGGATTTTGTTGAAGAGAAATATGAAGATGTGGAAGTAGAGGTTCATAACGGCAAGCAGCCGCTCTATTCTTTCATCTTTTCAATTGAATAATCCAAACAGAAATAGAAGGGGTTTCCCTTCTATTTCCTTATGTAAGGAAAGTTTTCCGGCTGCAGCGGTTACGGATGTAACTAATAAACAATCATGTTATTATAAGTAGTAGACGGGCTATGAAGTATACAAATGGTGATAGATGATTATATAGATATTTGGGGAAGGGGAGACGGCAATGAAATATAAAAGTGTATTTGATATTATCGGGCCTATCATGATTGGTCCTTCAAGTTCTCATACTGCGGGAGCAGCCAGGATCGGAAGGGTTGCAAGAAATCTTTTTGGACGAGACCCCGAGTGGGCTGAAATCTCTTTTTATGGATCTTTTGCGAAGACATATAAAGGACATGGAACCGATGTTGCCATAGTGGGCGGACTGATGGATTATGATACATTCGATGAGAGAATAAAAGATTCATTGAAGATTGCAAAGGAAAAGGGGATCAGAATCAGGTTCCGTGAAGAAGATGCAGTGACCGATCACCCCAATACCGCGAGAATCCGGCTCGGAGATGGTAAAAGTGAAATGGAACTCGTTGGAATCTCCATTGGCGGGGGGAAAATAGAAGTGACAGAACTTAACGGTTTTGAATTGAAGCTTACAGGGCACCATCCGGCAATACTTGTTGTGCACGAAGACCGCTTCGGAGCAATCGCAGCAGTTTCACAGGTGCTCGCCAAACATGAAATCAATATCGGTCATATGGATGTGTCCAGAAAAGAAAAAGGCAAAATGGCATTGATGACTATTGAAATTGATCAAAATAATATAGATGACAAAGTCATAGATGAGTTAAAAGCATTATCGAATGTCACCCAGGTGACAATGATCGCTGATTGATGCTGGTTAATCACTGAAAAGGTGGCAGCGCTTTCATTTTTACTCAGGAGGGAGCATGATTATGTTTCGAAATGTAGCAGAATTAATTGAACTGGCGGAAAGCAGCAATAAGAAAATATCGGATATCATGATTGAACAGGAAATGGAATATAAGAACAAAACATGGGATGAAGTTTTCTCCCAAATGGAAAGAAATCTTGTCGTAATGGAAGAAGCGGTCGAGAAAGGGCTTAAAGGGGTAAAATCCCATTCAGGTCTAACTGGAGGAGATGCTGTCCTTCTTCAAAAGTATATTGAAAAAGGCAATTATCTTTCCGGTCAATTTTTATTGGACGCGGTCAGTAAAGCTGTAGCTACCAATGAGGTTAATGCCGCGATGGGTACGATCTGTGCAACACCTACTGCCGGTTCGGCGGGTGTGGTTCCTGGTACGCTGTTTGCGGTGAAGGAAAAGCTCAACCCTACGAGGGAAGAAATGGTTCGTTTTCTGTTTGTTTCAGGGGCATTTGGGTTTGTAGTGGCAAATAATGCTTCGATTTCAGGCGCAGCAGGTGGATGCCAGGCAGAAGTCGGGTCCGCAGCCGGAATGGCAGCAGCTGCAATCGTGGAGATTGCCGGTGGAACGCCGAGTCAAAGTGCAGAGGCGATGGCGATTACACTGAAGAATATGCTTGGCCTTGTTTGTGATCCTGTTGCCGGGCTCGTTGAAGTTCCGTGCGTGAAAAGAAATGCGATGGGAGCAGCCAACGCAATGGTAGCTGCTGATATGGCTTTGGCAGGCATTACGAGCCGTATCCCATGTGATGAAGTAATCGATGCAATGTATAAAATAGGGCAGACTATGCCGGTTGCATTAAGGGAGACAGCACAGGGGGGACTTGCAGCAACACCGACCGGCCGCGAGTTGGAAGCAAAAATATTTGGAGTGTCATTGAATAAGGGTGACTGATTTATTTCAAATACCGGTATCGGATATCAAAGGGATCGGTGATGAAACAGCATTGCAGCTTGCTTCTATGAATATTCAGTCGGTAGGAGATTTAATCGAGTATGTTCCATACCGGTATGAAGATTATCGTCTGAAAGACTTGGCGGAAGCTGAACATGAGGAACGGGTGACGGTCGAAGGGAAAATCCACTCTGCCCCTTCCCTGATGTTCTTTGGAAGAAAAAAGTCGCGCCTGAATGTACGCCTGCTTGCAGGAGGTTACCTTATTCAGGCGACTTTTTTTAATCAGCCTTATTTAAAGAAAAAGCTAAATCTGCAGGATACCATTACCGTTACAGGAAAGTGGGATAAAAACCGGCAGATTATCACAGTGCAGCAGTATTCTCTTGGTCCTCACACTGCAAAAGGGGATTTTGAGCCTGTATACTCCCTGAAGGGCTCGATTAAAAATCAGACACTGCGAAAATTCATTAGATCCGCTTTCGATCACTACGGCCATGATATCTCAGAGAATATTCCGGAATCACTCAGGATGCAATATAAACTCCTAAATAGGAAGGAAGCTCTTTTTAACCTGCATTTCCCTGATGTGCCAAACAGCTTGAAGCAGGCACGGCGGAGGATGGTATATGAGGAATTCCTCTTGTTCCAGCTGAAAATGCAGGCGCTGAGGAAATTCGAGCGTGAGCATTCCAACGGTATTTCCCAGAGCTATGATTTACAAAAAATCAAGGAATTTATCAATAGTCTGCCATTCCCGCTTACCGATGCACAAAAAAGGGTGGTAAATGAGATTTCTGCTGATATGAAATCACCTTACCGGATGAACAGGCTCCTGCAAGGTGATGTGGGTTCAGGGAAAACAGTGGTAGCTGCCATTGCTTTGTTCTCTAGCATCACTGCAGGGTATCAGGGGGCATTGATGGTCCCTACGGAAATTCTTGCAGAGCAGCATGCAGAATCACTCAATGAACTTCTTGGTCCTGCAGGCTTGAATACAGCCTTGCTGACCAGTTCGGTAAAAGGAAAGCGGAGAAAGCTTCTTCTGCAAAAACTGGAAGATGGGGAAATCGATGTACTGATCGGGACTCACGCATTGATTCAAGATGAAGTCAATTTTAAGAACCTTGGTTTGGTCATCACGGATGAACAGCACCGCTTCGGGGTGCAGCAGCGAAGAGTACTGCGTGAAAAAGGCGAGAGCCCCGATGTCCTTTTCATGACTGCTACACCTATACCGAGAACCTTGGCGATTACCGTTTTTGGTGAAATGGATGTTTCGATTATAGATGAGATGCCTGCAGGCAGAAAAACTATAGAAACTTATTGGGCCAAGCAGGATAAGCTCGAGCGGGTGCTTGATTTCATGGAAAAGGAGCTTTCACAAGGCAGGCAGGCATACGTGATCTGTCCTCTTATCGAAGAGTCGGATAAGCTGGATGTTCAAAATGCAATCGACGTCCATGCACAGCTTGAATTTTATTTCCAGGACAGATATAAAGTCGGTCTTATGCATGGAAGACTGCATTCAGATGAAAAGGATGAAGTGATGAAAGCGTTCAGCCGGAATGAAATTCAGGTCCTGGTATCGACCACTGTTGTGGAAGTAGGAGTGAATGTTCCGAATGCGACCATGATGGTCATCTATGATGCTGAGCGATTCGGCCTTTCCCAGCTTCACCAGTTAAGGGGTCGTGTGGGAAGAGGAAGCGATCAATCCTATTGTATTTTGCTTGCAGACCCGAAAACAGATGTCGGCAAAGAGCGTATGCGGATTATGGCAGAAACGAATGATGGTTTTGAATTAAGTGAAAAAGACCTTGAACTGAGGGGTCCCGGCGACTTTTTCGGTAAAAAGCAAAGCGGCCTGCCTGAGTTTAAGGTAGCTGACATGATCCATGATTACAGAGCACTGGAAGTAGCCAGAAACGATGCGCAGAGATTGATTCAGAATGATGAATTCTGGAGTGGTCCTGAATATGCTGAATTGCGGAGGTTTCTTGAACAGTCGGGTGTTCTTCAAGGAGAAAAGCTGGACTGAAAAATCAGATTGCATGTGCTTGCAATCTGATTTTTTTAATTATATACTACTATTAGTACCTAGTACTAGTAGCGGATGGTGTTTAAAATGAGACCAACAAAAAAACAACGGCAAATCCATTTGTCGGATACGATAAAAGAGAACCCTTTTATAACAGATGAGGAGCTGGCTGAACGGTTTAATGTTAGTGTCCAGACGATCAGGCTTGACCGGATGGAACTTTCAATTCCGGAATTAAGGGAAAGAATTAAGCATGTGGCTGAAAAGACATTTGATGATGAAGTGAAATCCCTTCCTATAGAGGAAGTCATAGGGGAAATCATTGATATCGACCTGGACCGGAATGCAATATCTATCTTTGATGTAAAAGGAGAGCATGTTTTTAAACGGAACCGGATTGCGCGCGGCCATCATTTGTTCGCCCAGGCGAATTCTTTAGCTGTTGCAGTGATCAATGACGAACTGGCGCTGACTGCTAAATCGCAGATCCGCTTTACTCGTCCTGTTAAAGAAGGAGAACGGGTAATTGCCAAAGCGAAGGTTACCGGCATACATAAAGAACGGACGATTGTGGAAGTAAATAGTTATGTAGGCGGCGAAAAAGTATTTGCCGGCGAATTTGAAATGTATCGTTCAAACGATGCAGAAAAGGATGATGAACAATGAAGATAGCCATTGATGCAATGGGCGGTGACAATGCTCCAAAAGAGATTGTGCTTGGTGCTAAAAAGGCTGTGGATGAATTTCAGGATGTTGAAATCATTTTATTCGGCGATGAGGAAAAGATAAAGGCGGAAATCGGCGAGCATGAAAGAATCGAGATTGTACATACAACAGAAGTAATTTTGGGAACTGATGAACCGGTAAGGGCGGTGAGGCGGAAAAAAAACGCTTCCATGGTCTTGATGGCCCAGGCGGTCGCGGATGGAAAGGCGGATGCTTGTATTTCTGCTGGAAATACCGGAGCCCTCATGACGTCAGGCTTATTCATCGTAGGAAGGATCAAAGGCATCGAACGCCCTGCTCTTGCGCCTACACTGCCTACTTTGGACGGAAGTGGATTCCTGATGCTTGATCTTGGTGCAAATGTGGATGCCAAACCTGAACATCTGCTTCAATACGCCTTAATGGGAAGCATCTATGCTGAAAAAGTAAGAGGTATATCCAAGCCAAGAGTGGGATTGCTGAACATTGGAACTGAAGAAAAAAAGGGAAATGAATTGACTAAAGCGGCATTTTCCCTTCTTCAGGATGCTGAAATTAATTTCATTGGAAATGTTGAATCACGGGATCTGCTCGAAGGTGCCGCCGATGTTGTTGTGACAGACGGATTTACAGGGAACATGGTGCTGAAGACTATAGAAGGGACAGCGCTGTCTATTTTCTCCATGCTGAAAACAACCCTTACATCTTCCTTAAAGAATAAGGTTGCAGCAGGTCTGATTAAAAGTGATTTAAAAGAACTGAAAAACATGCTTGATTATACTGAATACGGTGGTGCGGGATTGTTCGGCTTGAATGCACCTGTCATTAAAGCGCATGGGTCCTCCAATGCCAATGCATTATTTAATGCAGTCCGGCAAGCGAGGCAGATGGTCAGCAACTCCGTGTCTACTACCATAAGGGAAGCTGTAACAAAGCAAGAGAATGAAGAATAATGAAAGGGAAGCGGGGATAATATGGGTAAAATAGCGTTTGTATTTCCCGGCCAAGGATCTCAGAAGGCCGGAATGGGCAAAGAACTGGCAGAAAAATTTCCACAAGTGGAAGAGTACTTTAAAAGTGCGGATCAGAGACTCGGGATCAATCTCTCTAACCTTATCTTTGAAGGACCGCAGGATAAATTGACTTTAACGGAGAATGCACAGCCGGCATTGCTTACAACCAGTATTGCATTCATGCAGCTGCTCGTATCCGAGGGCATCAAGCCTGACTATACAGCCGGCCACAGCCTTGGGGAGTATTCCGCACTTGTAGCGTCAGGTGCACTTTCATTTGAAGATGGAGTTTATGCTGTGCGTAAACGAGGAGAGTATATGGAAGAGGCTGTCCCTGCAGGGGAAGGTACAATGGCCGCCGTACTGGGGATGGACCGGGATAAACTTTCTGAAGTCACAGAGAGAATATCTTCGGAAGGCAACCATGTCGGCCTTGCAAACTTGAATTGTCCAGGACAAATTGTCATTTCAGGATCTTTCCGCGGGGTAGAACTGGCTTCCGACCTTGCCAAAGAAGAGGGTGCCAAACGCGTACTTCCTCTGCAGGTAAGCGGACCGTTCCATTCTTCTTTAATGAAGCCTGCTGCTGAAAAATTCTCCAGCGTGCTGGATGCTCTTGATATCAAGGATGCAGAGGTTCCTGTCATTGCAAATGTAAATGCAAAACCAATGACGAATGCATCAGAAATTAAAGAACGCTTGATTGAGCAGCTTTATTCACCTGTCCTTTGGGAAGATACAGTGGTCGAGCTGCTTGATGCGGGAGTGGATACATTTATCGAAATCGGCCCTGGAAAAGTTCTTTCGGGATTGATTAAGAAGGTCAACCGCCGGGTCAATACTTTCTCAGTAAGTGATGAAGAAAGTTTTAGAGATACAGTAGAGAAGCTGAAGGAGGCTGCACAATGAATCTTGAAGGAAAAACTGCTCTAGTTACCGGTGCTTCAAGAGGGATCGGAAGAGAAATCGCACTTGAGCTTGCACGCCAAGGTGCCAATGTTGCTGTGAATTATGCAGGAAGTGAAGCAAAGGCGAATGAAGTGACAGATGAGATTAAAGCCATGGGCAGAGATGCTTTTTCCATTCAGTGTAACGTTGCTGACGGCGATTCTGTCCAAGCTATGGTAAAAGAAACGATATCCCGTTTCGGTTCTCTTGATATCCTTGTCAATAATGCTGGAATCACCAGAGACAACCTGTTGATGAGAATGAAAGAAAATGAGTGGGATGATGTTATCAATACTAACTTAAAAGGTGTATTCCTCTGCACCAAAGCTGTCAGCCGCCAAATGATGAAACAGCGGAGCGGAAGGATCATCAATATTTCCTCCATTGTCGGAGTGAGCGGGAACCCGGGCCAGGCAAACTACGTGGCAGCTAAATCCGGCGTCATCGGTTTGACAAAGACATCTGCAAGAGAGCTTGCAGCAAGAGGCATCACGGTCAATGCTGTTGCTCCAGGATTTATATCCACAGATATGACGGATGAATTAAGTGAAGAAGTGAAATCCGAAATGCTGAAGGGCATTCCGTTAAGCAGATTCGGGGAAGCAAAGGATATTGCCAAAGTGGTAAGCTTCCTGGCATCTGAAGATTCATCTTACATGACTGGGCAGACACTTCACGTTGACGGTGGAATGGTTATGTAACCGAATAGTTTTGAATTGTTTGGTACCCTGACAGGGGAAATTAACAAACGGTTCTTGATTATTCAATGAAATCTACTATAATTACTTGAGGGGAGGTGACAAGAATGGCAGAAGTACTAGATCGCGTAACAAAAATTATCGTTGACCGCCTTGGAGTTGACGAATCTCAAGTAACTCTTGAAGCTTCTTTCAAAGAAGATTTAGGTGCTGATTCACTAGACGTAGTAGAATTGGTTATGGAACTTGAAGATGAGTTCGATATGGAAATTTCTGATGATGATGCAGAAAAAATCGCAACAGTCGGTGACGCTGTGAACTACATAAATAACAAAGGCTAATCGATGTTCTTTTATGGTGCTCCGCGATATTGCGGAGCGCTTGTTCCTTTTAAGAGGCTGTTTTTGAAGAGTTACGGCACGGTATGTTCTGGATAGGAGGGCACAGCATTCGCTGTCAGCAGCCTCTTTATTCAAGTGTCTGCCTCTTCAAGAACAACCTCTTATTTTTATAAAATCAACCTTATGTAACACTGCTGACAAATACAAACAAATTTTGCGATTTCGCCAGTTTTATCATAAACTTGAGTAGTGTGAAAAAATTTATCATAGTCAAAGACTTTTTCTAAGTAATGTGCCATTATACAAATTGTTGATTGAAGCGGAAGCTGGGCGACCTCCTGCGGGTCTAGCGGGACAGGTGAGACCCCGCAGGCGGCCGAGGAGGCTCACCGCCCGCCCCGCGGAGTCGTCCGGCTGCAGCGGAAATCAACTTAATTACTAAAAAATATCGTAATCATAAAAAGCAAGGTGGAGGCCCAATGCGGAAACAAGTAAGAAACAGGGATAAACAATCAATGCAGATCATTGATGAAAAATTTAAAGAGTTCCAAAGGGAGCATGATATTAAATTTAATAACGAGAAACTGCTCAGACAAGCCTTTACCCATTCATCATATGTGAATGAGCATCGGAAAAAGCCCTATGAAGACAATGAACGTCTTGAATTTCTTGGCGATGCTGTACTGGAACTGACCGTTTCACAATTTCTATATAAAAAATACCCAACTATGAGTGAAGGGGAATTGACCAAACTGCGAGCCGCCATCGTCTGCGAGCCTTCATTGGTGACATTTGCGAATGAGTTGAAATTCGGTGGACTTGTCCTGCTTGGAAAAGGAGAAGAATTGACAGGCGGAAGGGAACGTCCTGCTCTTCTGGCAGATGTGTTTGAAGCCTTCATAGGCGCACTCTACTTGGATCAGGGACTTGAAACAGTACTGACAATATTAGAAAAAAATGTCTACCCTAAAATCAATTCCGGTGCTTTTTCTCATGTGATGGATTTTAAAAGTCAACTTCAGGAGCTTGTCCAAAGAGACAGTGCAGGTCTAATAGAGTATGGAATCCTTCAGGAAAAAGGCCCTGCCCATAATCGTGAATTTGTATCAAGAGTCTGCCTTAATGGAGAAGAACTTGGTGTCGGGAACGGAAGATCGAAAAAAGAAGCTGAACAGCACGCTGCCCAAATGGCGTTGGAAAAATTGAAGCAGAAGCTTGAAGAAAATTAAGGGGGAAGACTATGTTCCTCAAACAACTAGATGTCATAGGATTCAAATCGTTTGCAGAAAGAATTTCTGTTGATTTTGTTCCCGGTGTAACAGCAGTGGTCGGTCCCAACGGAAGTGGGAAAAGCAATATCATTGATGCCATCCGATGGGTGCTCGGTGAACAGTCAGCCAAGTCACTTCGCGGTGCAAAAATGGAAGATGTCATTTTTGCCGGGAGTGACTCGAGAAAACCATTGAACTTCGCTGAGGTCACACTGACTTTAGATAATAGTGACGGAGCGCTCCCGATAGAGTACAGTGAAGTGAGTGTGACACGGAGAGTATTCAGGTCAGGTGACAGTGATTATCTTTTGAATAAGCAGCCATGCAGACTGAAAGATATCATTGAACTGTTTATGGACTCAGGGTTGGGCAAAGAAGCTTTCTCGATCATAAGCCAGGGGAAAGTCGAAGAAATCCTGAACAGCAAACCAGAAGAACGCCGGACGATCTTTGAAGATGCAGCAGGTGTACTAAAGTATAAAAACAGAAAAAAGAAGGCGGAAGCCAAACTTCATGAAACCCAGGACAACCTTAACCGGGTCAATGATATTATTTCAGAACTTGAAGGACAAGTTGAACCATTGAAAATTCAAGCCTCGATGGCCAGGGATTACCTTGAGAAAAAAGACGAGCTCGAAAAAGTGGAAGTCGGGGTCACCGTTTATGAGATTGAAGACCTTCATCAACAATGGCAGGATTTGAGCCGTGCATTTGAACTGCATGGAAAAGATGAACTTAAATTATCTTCAGAAATTCAAAAAAGAGAAGCTCATCTTGAAAAACTAAGGGATAACGCAGCAGCACTCGACGAATCCATTACTCAGCTGCAGGAGGTTCTTCTATCTACAAGCGAAGAACTGGAAAAACTTCAAGGAAGAAAACAAGTTCTTCAAGAACGTAAGAAAAACGCGTCAAACAATCGTGAACAACTAGAAAAAAACATTGAAGAAGCTAAGGTCCGAATTGAAAAGCTTTTAAAAGAGAAGCGGGAGACTGAAACTGAGTACAACGCCATCAAAACGGAAACAGAAAAGCTGAAGGGTTTACTGTCCGAGAAACAAAAACGTTATGAGTATTTCAATGATGACATTGAAACAATGATAGAAACCCTGAAAGGCGACTATATTGAAAAATTGAATCGCCAGGCAGCTGCGAAAAATGAAATTCACTATTTGCAAAATCAGCTCGAACAGCAAACCGGGCGCAGCAAGAGGCTGGATGAAGATAATGAAAAATTCCTTGCTCAACGCGAGGAAATTCAAAAAGCGCAAAAAGAAACAGAAATAAGATTAAAAGAACTGAAAGAGTCTATTGATTTACAGGTTGTCGCCTTCAGAAATGAAAAAACTGACCTCGAATCAATGAAAAGCAGATATCAGAAACTTGAAACTACTTTGTATCAGGCTTATCAATTCCTGCAGCAGGCAAAGTCACGAAAAGAAATGCTGGAGGAAATGGAGGATGACTATTCAGGCTTCTTTCAGGGCGTAAAGGAAGTCCTCAAAGCGAGAAGCAGTGTCCTGCAAGGGATAGAAGGCGCTGTGGCGGAATTGGTTTCGGTTCCCAAACAGTATGACAAAGCAATGGAGACTGCGCTTGGCGCGTCCATGCAGCATGTCGTCGTAGAAAGCGAATCACATGGCCGTGATGCTATTTCGTTTTTGAAAAAAAATCAATATGGACGGGCGACATTTCTGCCGATGAACGTGATAAAAGGAAAAACGATTCCTTCATCACAGTTATCCTTAATGAGCGGTCAGGAGTCTTTTGTGGGAGTTGCTTCCGAACTCCTGGAATATGATCGCAAATACGAATCAATTATAAGTAACTTATTGGGAAATGTCATCATAACTAAGGACCTTAAAGGTGCAAATGCCCTGGCGAAAACAGCAGGCTACAGGTATCGTTTCGTCACGCTCGATGGAGATGTCGTCAATCCCGGCGGATCCATGTCAGGCGGTGCGTCCAAACAAAAGAAATCCTCTCTTCTCAGCAGGAAAAGCGAACTGGAAGAACTGACAGAAAAGCTTAAGCAAATGGAAGTAAAAACAACAGGACTGGAAGAGCAGATCAAAAAGTATAAAGCGGATATTGCACGTAGTGAGAAAAAACTTGAAGATATGAGGCTTCAAGGCGAACAGCTCAGATACAAAGAACAGGAGCAGAAATCCAGGCAGAGAGAATTGGAACTTTCCCAAAAGAATATGAATGAAAGACTGTCCATGTATGACATGGAAAAAGGGGAATTTTCAGATCAGAAAAACAAGAATGAAACACGGATTCAAGAACTCAAAGCGGAACTAGGTTCTATTTCTCAGGAACTCTTGACAATGGAAGCTCGAATTGAGGAGTTAACCGATCAGAAAAATAATGACAGGTCGTCAAAAGAAGAAATTGCAGATGCTATCAGTGAGTTAAAGGCAAACCTTGCTGCCCGTTATGAGCAGCTGAATGCCAGCAATAGTGTACTGTCACGTTTGAATGACGAATTAGAACAGTCAGAAAAGAAACAGGCAGATTATGAGGAAGACCTCAACTGGCTTTCTGGCGAAATGGAAAACGATTTTTCCGGTGAAGAGCAGCTTCAGAGCGATGCTGATGCAAGGGCCCGTGAAAAACAGGAGACGGCAAATCTGATCAGCAGCCGCCGTGAAGAGAGAATGAAGCTTCAAATTCAAGTGGAGGATGAAGAACTTCACCTCAAAGAGTTGAAAAGGCAGCATAAGGGACTAATGGGAGCTCTGAAAGATGAGGAAGTGAAAATCAACCGGCTTGATGTTGAACTTGAAAACAGGCTTGCCCATCTAAGAGAAGAATATATGTTAACCTTTGAAGCCGCAAAAGAAGATTATCCACTGACTTTGGAAATTGGTGAAGCAAGGAAGAAAGTGAAACTTATCAAAATGGCTCTGGAGGAACTGGGAACAGTCAATCTTGGGTCGATTGATGAGTATGAACGGGTATCTGAGCGGTACCAATTCCTGCTTGAACAGCAAGCAGATTTACAGGAGGCGAAAGATACCCTCCATGAAGTCATCAAGGAAATGGACACCGAAATGGTTAAGAGGTTTGACTACACTTTCCATGCCATCAAGGCTGAATTCGAGGGAGTATTCTCAGCATTGTTCGGAGGGGGAAGAGCGGAGTTAAAGCTGACTCAACCAGATGATTTGTTGAATACCGGAGTAGATATCGTAGCCCAGCCGCCGGGTAAGAAACTTCAAAACCTTGGCTTGCTTTCAGGAGGAGAGCGGGCTTTGACGGCAATCGCCTTGTTATTCTCAATCTTGAAAGTCCGCCCGGTTCCATTCTGCATACTGGATGAGGTCGAAGCCGCACTGGATGAAGCCAATGTCCAAAGATTCAGTAAATATTTAAAGAAATTCAGCCAGGAAACTCAATTCATCGTCATCACCCATCGAAAAGGGACGATGGAGGAAGCACACGTCCTCTATGGTGTAACCATGCAGGAGTCAGGTGTTTCTATGCTGGTTTCAGTAAGGCTGGAGGATACTAAAGAGTTTGTTCAAGTTAAATAAGGCAGGTGCTTAGAGTGAGTTTTTTTAAGAAATTAAAAGAGAAATTTACAACCTCTTCAGATACTGTAACGAATAAATTTAAAGACGGCCTATCTAAAACAAGGAATAACTTCACTTCGAAAGTGAATGACCTTGTAGCAAAATACCGAAAAGTAGACGAAGATTTCTTTGAAGAATTGGAAGAGATCCTGATCGGTGCGGATGTCGGTTTTGATACAGTGATGGAATTGGTGGATCAATTGAAATTCGAAGCAAAACGTCAAAACATCCAGGAAACAAGCGAACTTCAAAGTGTTATTTCTGAAAAACTGGTAGAAATCTACGAAGGCGATGATGGAGCTTCCAGTGAGTTGAATATTCAGGATGATACTTTGACAGTTATCCTGTTTGTCGGGGTCAACGGTGTTGGGAAGACGACGACAATCGGAAAGATGGCTCATATGTTCAAGGAGCAGGGCAAGAACGTCCTGCTGGCTGCCGGCGATACCTTCCGCGCCGGGGCAATCGACCAGCTTGAAGTCTGGGGAGAGAGAACCGGAGTCCCTGTAATCAAGCACTCCGAAGGGTCTGATCCTGCAGCAGTAATCTATGATGCTGTCCAATCTGCCAAAGCGAAGAAAGCGGATATCCTTCTTTGTGATACAGCCGGACGCTTGCAGAATAAAGTAAACCTCATGAACGAGCTGCAAAAAGTCAAAAGAGTCATTGAGCGGGAAATTCCAAATGCACCACATGAAGTGCTTCTGGTACTGGATGCGACTACAGGCCAAAATGCCCTGCTTCAAGCCAAGACTTTCAAAGAATCAACTGCTGTTTCAGGTATCGTCCTGACGAAGCTTGATGGTACGGCAAAAGGCGGAATCGTAATCGGAATCAAAAATGAACTTCAAATTCCGGTGAAATTTGTCGGCTTGGGTGAAAAGGTCGATGACCTGCAGCCATTCGACGCTGAAAAATATGTATACGGCCTTTTCTCCAATATAGTGGACGAAGAAGAGATTGAAGAAGAAGAGTAAGTTATTTCAGCCGCGATAAGTGATTCTGCTTATCGCGGTTTTTTCATTCTTCCCAGCCCTCCAATCTGTACGCCG
The DNA here is from genome assembly GCF_049177075.1 of Bacillus salacetis. Lineage (GTDB taxonomy): Bacteria > Bacillota > Bacilli > Bacillales > Bacillaceae_B > Rossellomorea > Rossellomorea salacetis_A. The sequence continues at coordinate 1,520,034 of NZ_CP185377.1, forward strand.
CTGAACGGGGTACCTCCACTTTTGATTCGTCCAGCTCCAGCGGCCAGCTCCTAGCAGATTTCGGTCTTCTTCCTTGCGATAAGTCATCATCGAATCGCTTCGCTCTTCGTGATTCCTTTATCTCATGCAGTGGCCCTCCAATCTGTACGCCGCTGAACGGGGTACCTCCACTTTTGATTCGTCCAGCTCCAGCGGCCAGCTCCTAGCAGATTTCGGTCTTCTTCCTTGCGATAAGTCAACATCAACTCACTTCGTTCGTTGTGTTTCCTTTATCTCATGCAGAAGCCCTCCAATCTGTACGGAGCTGAACGGCCGCTTCCGCTTTTGATTCGTCCAGTTCCGGTACCCCAGCGGCTAGCAGATTTCGGTCCCCTTCCTTACGATAAGTCATCATCGAATCGCTTCGCTCTTCGTGATTCCTTTATCTCATGCAGTGGCCCTCCAATCTGTACGCCGCTGAACGGGGTACCTCCACTTTTGATACTTGACATTCCCCAAAATCCCCTGTATTCTTCTAATGTAAAGGTTTTTCACTTAACACAAGGGGGAGAGGAAATGCTGGAGAAGACGACCCGTATGAACTATCTGTATGATTTTTATCAGTCGCTTTTAACTCCTAAGCAGAGCAGCTATATGTCCCTCTACTACTTGGACGACTTTTCTCTGGGCGAAATCGCCGAGGAATATGAGATCAGCCGTCAAGCAGTTTATGACAATATCAAGCGTACAGAAGCGATGCTTGAAGAATATGAAGAAAAGCTTTTATTATTTCAGAAGTTTCAAGAGCGAAACACGCTTTTGCGGGAAATCAAACAGTTGCTTAATACACATGACAATAAAACGTCGGAACTTGAAGAGCTGTTCGGAAAGCTCGAGAAATTGGATTAGGAGGCGGCACTTATGGCATTTGAAGGATTAGCCGACCGACTGCAAGGCACAATTCAGAAGATCCGCGGAAAAGGGAAAGTCAATGAAGCGGATGTAAAAGAAATGATGCGTGAAGTCCGTCTTGCATTGCTTGAAGCAGACGTAAACTTCAAAGTAGTAAAAACGTTCGTTAAGAAGGTAAGTGAAAGGGCTGTTGGCCAGGAAGTCATGCAGAGCTTGACACCGGGGCAGCAGGTCATCAAAGTCGTTAAAGAGGAACTTACCGAATTAATGGGTGGGGAGCAAAGCCAGATTGCTGTCGCCAAGCGTCCGCCTACCGTCATCATGATGGTTGGTCTCCAGGGTGCAGGTAAGACAACGACCACTGGTAAGCTCGCTAACCTTCTGAGAAAGAAATATAACCGTAAACCATTGCTGGTTGCGGCAGATATTTATCGTCCGGCAGCAATCAAGCAGCTGGAAACTCTCGGGAAACAACTGAGCATGCCTGTTTTCTCATTGGGCGATCAAGTCAGTCCTGTTGAAATTGCAAAGCAGGCAATTGAGAAAGCCAAGGAAGAGCACCATGACTATGTTCTGATTGATACAGCCGGACGTCTTCATATTGATGAAAAACTGATGGGTGAATTGGAAGATATCAAGGAACTTGCAAATCCTGATGAGATTTTTCTTGTCGTCGATGCGATGACCGGACAGGACGCAGTCAATGTTGCACAGAGCTTTAACGAATCATTGGGTATCTCAGGGGTTGTCTTGACGAAGCTCGATGGAGATACGCGAGGCGGAGCAGCCCTTTCCATCCGATCTGTTACAGAGAAACCGATTAAGTTCGTCGGGATGGGTGAAAAGTTGGACGCACTCGAACCGTTCCATCCGGAGCGGATGGCTTCCCGTATCCTTGGCATGGGAGATGTACTCTCACTGATTGAAAAAGCTCAGGCAAATGTTGATGAAGATAAAGCAAAAGAACTTGAAAAGAAAATGAGGACGATGTCCTTTACATTTGAGGATTTCCTCGATCAGCTGGGACAAGTTAAGCAAATGGGTCCTCTTGATGAGTTGATCAAGATGATGCCGGGAGCAAACAAGATGAAAGGCCTGGATAAGCTTCAAGTGGATGAAAAGCAGCTTAGTCATGTAGAAGCGATCATTCAATCCATGACCAAAGAAGAGAAGCAGCATCCGGAAACCATCAATGCCAGCCGGAAAAAACGAATTGCAAGAGGAAGCGGAAGGAATATCCAGGAAGTCAACCGCTTGCTTAAACAATTCGAAGATATGAAAAAAATGATGAAGCAAATGAGCGGAATGCAGGCCAAAGGCAAGAAAAAAGGCTTTAAATTCCCGTTTATGTAAGCTGAAAACCTTAACAGATTAAAAGAAAATTCAACTGTTAAGAAAAAACACTTTACAAACAAAATACACACTGATAATATATCTACTTGTGTAAAACTATTCGGAGGTGCTTTAAACATGGCAGTAAAAATTCGTTTAAAACGTATGGGAGCTAAAAAGTCTCCTTTCTATCGTATTGTAGTAGCAGATTCTCGTTCACCACGTGATGGACGTCAAATCGAAACAGTTGGAACTTACAACCCGGTTGCTCAACCAGCTGTAGTTGATATCAATGAAGAGCTAGCTCTTAAATGGCTGCAAAATGGTGCTAAACCATCTGACACAGTTCGTAACCTTTTCTCTAAACAAGGTATCATGGAAAAATTCCACAACGCTAAAAACAGCAAATAATTGTGGAACAAATGAAAGATTTGATCTTAACGATTGTGGCTCCCCTTGTGGACCGGCCTGAAGATGTAGAAGTACATGTTGAGGAAAAGGATGATTCCATCACTTATAAGCTTATGCTTCATCCGGAGGATATGGGTAAAGTGATCGGAAAACAGGGACGAGTCGCAAAGTCGATTCGAACAGTGGTTTATGCAGCAGCAGGATCACATGAAAAAAAGAGAGTCTTTCTTGAAATCGCAGAATAAAACAGCAAGAGCGGGCATAAGGTATTCTTTTTGATAGAGGAGAGCTTAGCCCGGACATATAAGACAGTTAGCAAAGGGAGGACAATAAGCCTCCCTTTTTACATACCATTTTATAATGCCAGGCGGAATGCTGGTTTTTAATATACATCTCTGGGTTCTGATCAATTTTAAATGCTATTTTATTTTTAAGGACTGGTTTAATCAGAAAACCTTTTTGGTTTAACCTCGTCCTAAGAAATCCTTGAGAGTTTATGAAGAACATTTGAATGATTTAAATAGAAGTCATTGTTTTGTTCATTGCGTTGATTGGAGCGGAAGCTGTGCGACCTCCTGCGGGACTAGCGGGACAGGTGAGACCCCGCAGGCGATGCCGAGGAGGCTCACCGCCCGCCCCGCGGAGTCGCGCAGCTGGAGCGGAAATCAACGACTCTTTTAATGCAAAAGCAACATTCACAGGAGGCGGAAAAATGAAGATTCTCCAGAATGTCACGGTTAACCAGGTTTTAACGGAAGCAAGCAAGAAAGCGTTGCTTGAAAAGTATGAGGGGAAGAAATTCCAACTGCAAAAAGAATGTGAACAACTGAGATTTGAACTGAAGAAGATGGAAAAAACCAAAAAGTACTCCTCTCAGAATCTTAAAGCTCATTTTGAAAAAGAAATAGATTCAAGAATTGAAAAAATCAAGCTTACAGACTTTCAAATTGACCAGCTCAATATACTTCCACTGGGCAGTGAGTTGAAGGATAAAGAGATTCAGGGGATTGTAGAAGTGGAAGTGGGGGATAATTGGGAAGAAAAGAATTCCTCACGGACAATTGTCATAAAAGACGGATATATAAGTGAAATACGTTAGAGGTGATACAGATGGAGAAGTGGTATAACGTTGGCAAGATAGTGAACACTCATGGTGTCAGAGGAGAAGTCAGAGTCATATCAAGGACTGATTTTCCTGAAGAAAGGTATAAGGCTGGAAGCACTCTTTATCTTTTTCAGGAAAAAGAAGGACATCCTGTTGAATTGACAGTCGAATCCCACCGTAAACATAAAAACTTCGATCTGCTGACATTTAAAGGGCTTCATGACATCAGTGAAGTTGAATCATTCAAGAACGGAATCCTCAAAGTCAATGAAACCCAGTTGGGAGACCTGGAAGAAGGAGAGTATTACTTCCATGAGATTATCGGATGTGAAGTGAAGACCAATGATGGTGAAGAAATAGGTTCGATCAAAGAGATCCTGACACCCGGCGCAAATGATGTCTGGGTTGTGAAAGGAACAAAAGGAAAAGAAATCCTGATTCCATTCATCGATGAAATTGTGAAGGAAATCGATGTGGAGAATAAGTTGATTATCATTGAACCCATGGAAGGGCTTTTGTCATGATGAAGATTGATGTCCTTTCCTTGTTTCCTTCCATGTTCAGCGGTGTTTTTGGTGAGTCCATCTTAAAAAAAGCACAAGAAAAAGGTGCTGTCCAATATAATGTTGTCAATTTCCGTGAATTTGCTGATAACAAACACGGTCAGGTGGACGATTATCCATACGGTGGAGGAGCGGGCATGGTCCTGAAGCCCCAGCCGATTTTTGATGCAGTCGATTCACTCTCCGGGGGGCAGGAAAATACAAAGAAGCCCCGTGTTATCCTTCTATGTCCGCAAGGAAAGCGATTTAATCAGGAAAAAGCTGAGGAGCTTGCTAAGGAAGATCATTTGATTTTTGTCTGCGGTCATTACGAAGGGTATGATGAAAGAATTCGTGAGCATGTTGTGACCGACGAAATTTCTATAGGTGATTTTGTTCTTACTGGTGGAGAACTGGGGGCAATGGTGGTTGTAGACAGTGTTGTACGGCTTCTTCCCGGGGTGCTGGGGAATGAGGACTCGCCTGTCCTTGATTCCTTTTCTTCCGGGTTTCTAGAGCATCCTCATTATACAAGGCCATCTGATTTCAGGGGGATGAAAGTGCCTGAGGAACTGATATCAGGTAACCATAAGCTCATAGAAGAGTGGAGGGAAAGGGAGTCTCTTAAAAGAACTTATGAGAGAAGACCGGACTTGCTGGAAAATAAAGAGTTGAACAAACGGCAAAAAAAATGGCTTGAAGAATGGAAAAATGATAGAAACTAGTTGATTCATGATTGGTGATATGGTATTATTACCTTTGTGACTTGATCAGATATTTTCTGCCGGGTCATCGATTAGGGTGTTCCGCTGCAATAAATCGTTTTTGTAAGAGCATCTGGTGGAAGGAGATGAAATAGATGCACAAATTGATCGAAGAAATTACAAAAGAACAACTTCGCTCTGATTTACCATCTTTCCGTCCTGGTGATACAGTTCGCGTACACGTTAACATCGTTGAGGGTACTCGCGAGCGTATCCAGGTATTCGAAGGTGTAGTTATCAGCCGTCGCGGTGGCGGAATCAGCGAAACGTTCACAGTTCGTAAAATTTCTTATGGTGTTGGTGTTGAGCGTACATTCCCTGTACACACACCAAAAATTGCGAAGCTTGAAGTTATTCGCCGCGGTAAAGTACGCCGTGCGAAACTTTACTACTTGCGTAACCTGCGCGGTAAAGCTGCTCGTATCAAAGAAATTCGATAATTTTAAGATGAAAAGGAGCTTGGTGACAAGCTCCTTTTTCAGTTTGCAGACAATGCATTATACATATACTTCTAAAATCACTCTAACTGCATCATATATCCTGTTTTGGGGTATATCAGATGTAAGCAGCGGCTATTTTTTGTAGAATATCAAATATAAGAAATAATCGAGAAGCAGGAGGGGAACCTGGTGGCCAAGCAGAAGAATGAACTGTGGGAATGGACTAAAGCATTATTGATAGCAGTTGGACTTGCTGCACTGATTCGCTATTTTTTATTTACACCGATCGTCGTGGATGGATTATCAATGATGCCGACCTTACATAATGGTGACAGGATGATTGTAAACAAATTAAGTTATACTGTAGGGGAACCTGACAGATTCGATATAGTTGTCTTTCATGCACCTGAACAAAAGGACTATATCAAGCGTGTAATAGGGCTTCCTGGGGATACAGTCGAATACGAGAACGATGTACTCTATGTTAACGGCAAGGCATATGAAGAGCCTTATTTGGAAGAATATAAGGAACAGATTGACGGGGGCCTGTTAACAGAAGATTTTACTCTTGAAGAAAAAATCGGACGGGAAACCGTTCCGGAGGGCACCCTGTTTGTCATGGGGGATAACCGGCGCTTCAGTAAAGACAGCCGTCATATAGGTGTCGTTGATATCGATGAGGTCATCGGCAATACAAATGTCATCTACTGGCCGATTCAGGATATAGAACTTATTAAGTAAGTGGACTTTTCTTAGCGAATATATTTATCGGAGGTGATTATATGACTATTCAGTGGTTTCCCGGACATATGGCAAAAGCCAGAAGACAGGTTACAGAGAAACTTAAGCTTGTAGATATCATTATCGAACTTGTAGATGCCCGCATACCGATTTCATCAAGGAACCCTATGATTGATGAAGTCGTTCAGCAAAAGCCCCGCCTCGTCCTTTTAAACAAAGCTGACATGGCAGATAAAATGATGACGGATCAGTGGATTAACTATTTTTCCGATAGAGGGATAAAGGCATTGGCAGTCAATGCGCAAGGCGGGACAGGCCTTGGGGATATAGTTAAAGCATCAAAAGATATATTGAGTGAGAAGTTTGACAGGATGAGAGCAAGGGGGATGAAACCGAGAGCAATCAGGGCGATGATTGTCGGTATTCCGAACGTTGGAAAGTCCACTTTGATTAACAGGCTTGCGAAGAAAAATATTGCTAAAACAGGTAATACACCTGGTGTGACAAAAGCACAGCAATGGATCAAGGTTGGGAAGGAAATGGAGCTTCTTGATACGCCTGGAATCTTATGGCCGAAGTTTGAAGACGAAGAAGTCGGATACAAACTTGCCTTGACCGGAGCAATCAAGGATACCATCTTGAATCTGCAGGATATTGCTGTATATGGTTTGCGGTTTTTAGAAAGTCATTATCCAAAACGCCTGGAAGAGCGTTATGGTATCGACTTCTTCCCGGAAGAAATTGTAGAAGTATTTGATAAAATCGGTACCCAAAGAGGCTGCTTGATTTCAGGCGGCGGAGTTGATTACGATAAAACCTCAGATTTGATTGTCCGTGATATAAGAAGTGAACGGCTTGGCAAGTTAACGTTCGATATTCCCGGAGAATATAGTGAGGAAGAATAGAACAAAAAGCTGATTCCGTAGGAGGATATACCCTTATTGAATCAGCTTATTTATTTTCACTGTCCTTCGCCGATATAAAAAATGACCATCTTTATAGAAAATAGGAGAGCAAGTTATGCCAAATACATATACAATCGCAGAAGCAGAAGAAATCATTAAAGAAATTACAAATGAGGATGATGGACGATTCCAATCTTTCTTGCAAGATGACAGAAAGGGAATCCAGAAAATTGTAGCAAGATGGTACAGTGATAGGGAGAAGCAAAGGGTTTTGCAAGAAGAATTCGCGCATATGAGTTCTTTTGAGAAAGATCTGAGGCTTCAAGGATTTGACTTGATAGCCGGTATTGATGAGGTAGGAAGAGGGCCGCTTGCTGGACCTGTCGTAGCAGCAGCTGTGGTGCTTCCTTCTGATTTTCACTTACTTGGCATCAACGATTCAAAAAAGCTGTCAGAGAAGCAGCGTGAGGATTTCTATGACTATATTACTCAAGAAGCGATAGCATGGGGAACAGGCATCATTTCTCCTCAAGAAATAGACGAGCTGAATATCTATCAGGCATCCAAAAAAGCAATGACAGCAGCGCTGAAGAGTCTTGGGATGAATCCAGACTATCTTCTCATTGATGCAATGGAACTGGGTTCACCCTACCCGGAAATGTCTCTTATCAAAGGAGATGCCCGCAGTATATCCATCGCTGCCGCATCCATTGTGGCAAAAGTGACAAGAGATAGAATGATGGAGGAGTATTCCCGTACTTACAGCGGATATGGATTAGAAAAGAATATGGGTTACGGGACAAAGGAGCACCTGGAAGGATTGAAAAATCAGGGTCCATCCCCCATCCATCGGAAATCCTTTGCACCGGTGAAGGAGCTTATGCAGAGGTAGAGAAGGTGGTGTATACATGCTTGAACGAAGTATTCAAGGGTCCTATCAAACTTTATCAAAGTTACAATATCCATCGAAATTAATGGACGGGCAAATGATTTTTGCGAAGATGGATAAACTTCTCCCGGAAGGAATGGCAGTTATAAATTATAATGGCCAGAAAACGATTGCGAAGCTTGAAGCTCCTCTCACTGCTGGAAACCATTATCTATTCAAAGTGGAAGTTGGGGATGAAGGAATATTGAAACTCAGGGTAATTTCTGCATCTCCTGCAAATGGCAAAAATCCCAACCCGGCCCTTCCTGAGAAGTTGTTAAACGAGTTAAGTCTCCCACAACGAGGGAACATTAAGCAGCTAATATCGATGCTTGTGAAAAATTCCCTCCCCTTCACGGAAAAAGAACTGGTCTTGATGAGTGATTTGCTCAAGGAAACTCCTGACAAGAATGCGGGAATTGAGGCTCTTATAAAAATAAAGGGAGCCAATATAACGGTCTCTAAGCCTTTATTTTATTCTCATCTTCATGGGAAAAGTATGGAACCCATGTCAAGTATGATAGAGGGGCTGGAAACGGCTCTTCAAAAAAGCTCCTCCAAATCTGCTGAGATGAATGAAGTGCTCAGGATATTAAGCGGGATAAAACAAATTGAAACTCCTTACCTCTTACGGAAAGCGGCCGGCCGTGCTTCAGATATGATCAAAGACCTGGATATTAGTAATTCAATAAGGACCTCTGCATTAAAACTTCTTCAAGCGCTTGGATTATTGCCTGAAGAAACTACTCTACAAAGTGTTAAAACATCACCGGACAAGGAAGGGAGAACAAGCCAACTTTCATCTCACTTCATCAACAGCAGTCCTTCTGCAGCACAAGTAAGGGGTAAGCTGACAGCCTTGCTTGAATTCATGTCGGCGATAAAAACCCCTGACAGGGAAGTACAGGCTTTTATAAGGGAAATTGAGTCGGTTGTAAAAGATATCGATTCAGAAAAAGGGACCAGACAGGAACTAATAAGGCCTGCCCTGGCATTGCTTTCAGAAGGTGACAAGCTGATTCTTCAAAAAGGGACAGTGCATGAGTTGAATGATTTGGAAAGATTTAAACTCCTTTTTGGCATGCACTCAGGGAAAGAAGAAGGGGTTCATTCAAGTTTTAAAAGATTAGTGCAGCAACTGGATGATGAAGCCGCTCCTGAACAGCCGGCCATCAGGCTGCTTCAACAGCTTTTGTCTGCTGAAGACGGCATCCATAAAGAAAACCTTCCTGCCATTATCAAAGAGCTGATCTCCAAGCTTGGGATAAATTACGAGGCGAAGCTTGCAGCTGGGGCTCCTGCCTTGAACGAATCCTTGAAGATGAGCCTGATTGCACTCTTACAAGAAATTCCTGCTGGAGAGATAAGAGAATATGGGGAGAGGCTGCTATATAAGTTGAATGGACAGTCGGTTTTATCTGGAGAGAACGGCCCATTGCAGATTATTCAATACCAATTTCCTCTATCCTGGCTTAACCAAACAACAGACGTTACCATGCAATGGTCAGGCAGGAAAATGGAAAACGGACAGCTTGATCCAGCATATTGCAGGATATTATTCTATCTTGAGCTGGAGAATATTAAAGAAGTAGTCGTCGACATGGGGGTACAGAACAGAGCCGTCACTTTAAATATATATAATGATACTCCTGCTCTAAAAGACATGGCAGCCCCTTTTTCTTTAGTTTTGAAGCAAGGACTTGAAATGATTGGGTATAAAGTATCCGCTCTTAATTTCAAGCAGTCCGAAAGCGGGTATGCGCCGGAAAGAATGTACCAGGAAATGACGGGGGAAGTTTCCTATTCGGGAGTGGACTTGAAAATATGAAAAAAGAGAATGAATTTATGAGAAAACAAGCAATCGCTCTTCATTATGAACAAGAGAAACAGCAGGCACCCAAAGTCATTGCCAAAGGAAAAGGGTTGATAGCAGAGAATATTCTGCAAAGAGCAAAGGAACATAATGTACCGATCCAGGAAGACAAGAACCTGGTTGAACTGCTTGGAAACCTGGATATTAATGAATCGATCCCTGAAGATCTTTATCAGGCCGTAGCCGAAGTATTTGCCTTTCTATACAGAGTGGATAAGGAAGCGAAAAGAAATTGATTATATTAGCATGGAAAGAGTCCTTGTCCAAAGATTAGGTTTGTGAATCTTCTTTCCTTTTTTTATTTTTCCAAGATAACGTTTTCAAGAGCAGACCCTGAAAAATATACGTTTTTTGACTCTGTTGCATTTCTGAATTTTTAAATTAATATAATATTTTTTGCAAACTGGTAGACATATAATCTTTCATTTTATACAATGAAAGCGCAGTCTATTTTTGAAAGAGTTTGATAGGAGGATGGAAAATGAATATCCATGAATATCAAGGTAAAGAAATCCTCAGAAATAATGGGGTAGCTGTACCTAACGGTAAAGTGGCTTTTACTCCGGATGAAGCGGTAGAAGCGGCAAAAACATTGGATTCAAGTGTTTATGTAGTAAAAGCACAAATTCATGCAGGCGGCCGCGGTAAAGCAGGCGGAGTTAAAATTGCAAAGAGTCTTGACGAAGTTCGTACATATGCAGAAGAGCTGCTAGGAAAAACATTAGTAACTCACCAAACAGGCCCGGAAGGTAAAGAAGTAAAGCGCTTACTTATCGAAGAAGGCTGTGACATTAAGAAAGAATATTATGTTGGTCTTGTTCTTGACCGTGCGACTTCCCAAGTTGTTTTGATGGCATCTGAAGAAGGCGGTACTGAAATCGAGGAAGTTGCTGCGGAAACTCCGGAAAAGATCTTCAAAGAGTATATTGATCCTGTAGTCGGATTGACTGGTTTCCAGGCACGCCGCATTGCATTCAACATCAATATCCCTAAAGAACTAGTTAATAAAGCGGCTAAGTTCATGCTTGGTCTTTATAACGTGTATGTTCAAAAGGACGCTTCCATCGTGGAAATCAACCCGTTGGTAGTTACTGGCGATGGAAATGTAATGGCATTGGATGCTAAGTTCAACTTTGATTCCAACGCTTTATACCGCCAGAAAGATGTTTTGGAGCTGCGCGACCTTGAAGAGGAAGATGCAAAAGAAATCGAAGCTTCCAAATATGACTTGAGCTACATTTCCCTTGATGGAAACATTGGCTGTATGGTTAACGGTGCAGGTTTGGCGATGGCTACAATGGATATCGTCAAGCATTACGGCGGCGACCCTGCCAATTTCCTTGATGTTGGGGGCGGAGCTACAGCTGAGAAAGTAACGGAAGCATTCAAAATCATCCTTTCAGATGAAAATGTAAAAGGAATCTTCGTAAATATCTTCGGCGGAATCATGAAATGTGACGTCATCGCTGAAGGTGTCGTAGAAGCTGCTAAGCAAGTGGAGCTTAAAGTTCCATTGGTAGTTCGTCTTGAAGGAACGAATGTTGACTTAGGAAAGAAAATCCTGAATGAATCAGGCTTGAATATCATTTCCGCTGAATCAATGGCGGACGGTGCACAAAAAATTGTTGAGCAAGTAGGATAAGAAAGGCGGAGGACTAATGAGCGTATTTATTAATAAAGATACAAAAGTTATTGTTCAGGGTATTACTGGTTCGACTGCTCTTTTCCATACGAAGCAAATGCTTGAATACGGTACGCAGATCGTTGCTGGTGTTACACCAGGAAAAGGCGGAACTGAAGTAGAAGGTGTTCCTGTATTCAATACAGTGGAAGAAGCGAAGAAAGAAACTGGCGCAAATGCTTCAGTCATCTATGTTCCAGCTCCATTCGCTGCAGATGCGATCCTGGAAGCTGTAGATGCTGAATTGGATCTGGCCATCTGTATTACAGAACATATCCCGGTTCTTGATATGGTGAAAGTGAAACGCTACATGGAAGGCAAAAAGACTCGTCTTGTAGGTCCTAACTGTCCTGGCGTTATCACTCCTGATGAGTGTAAAATCGGTATCATGCCTGGATACATCCATACGAAAGGCCATGTAGGTGTTGTGTCCCGTTCTGGTACATTGACATATGAGGCAGTTCACCAGCTTTCTCAGGAAGGCATCGGGCAATCCACTGCAGTTGGTATCGGCGGTGACCCTGTCAATGGTACAGACTTTATCGATGTATTGAAAGCCTTCAATGAAGATGAAGATACTTACGCTGTTATCATGATTGGTGAAATCGGCGGAACGGCTGAAGAAGAAGCTGCAGAGTGGGTTAAAGCCAACATGACGAAGCCGGTTGTAGGATTCATCGGCGGACGTACAGCACCTCCAGGTAAGCGCATGGGCCATGCTGGTGCGATCATCTCTGGCGGTAAAGGAACTGCAGATGAAAAGATCCGTGTTATGAATGAGTGCGGAATCGAAGTAGCTCCGACACCTTCCGATATGGGTGAAACATTGATCAAGGTTCTGAAAGACCAAGGAATCTACGATAAATGTAAAACTCATTAATATAGTAGAAAAAGGACTGAATATAATGGATAAGCCATTCATATTCAGTCCTTTTTCCAATACAACATTTTAAGGTCCCCCCATCCCTCTCCACCCCCTAATACAAACTCCCGTGTAAAGCACAGAAAATATCCAAATCCAGGAGGTCATAATGAATTCAGACAGAAATATTCTATTTGCCCTGCAGCACTGTGACAGCATAGGCTGGAAGTCGGTCTCACTGCTTATGAACCACACCTCGGGTCCCCGGGAAATCACAACTTTGTCCCCAAAAGAATTATCCAGAATCCTGCCCATCCCTTATAGTAAAATCAACACATTTTACCGCCAATTCCATTCGTTTGATCCGATAAAAAAGGCAAAGCAATATGAAGAAGAAAGAATAGGCTTTATCACGATGCTGGACAAAGATTATCCTCCTTTGTTGAAAAATATCTATGATCCGCCCTGGGTTTTGTTCTATTCAGGAAGAAAAGAACTGCTGGCCAGAGAACGGAAAATCGCCATTGTAGGCTCCAGAAAAGCGGATGAGTACACAGAAGCTTCATTAAAACACCTTCTTCCACAATTAGTTACAGAAGGTTTCGTGATTGTCAGCGGGCTTGCAGCCGGTGCCGATGAGTTTGCCCACCGGATGACGATAGGATGCAAGGGCGAAACAATCGGAGTGATAGGCGGTGGTTTTTACCATATCTATCCCGCTTCAAACCATAAATTAGCTGATTTTATGGCCAGCAAGCACCTTTTGGTATCTGAATATCCGCCTGATACAAGACCTCAGCGCTGGCATTTTCCTCTTCGAAACAGAATTATCAGCGGAATGACTCAAGCAGTGCTGGTCACACAGGCAAACAGGAAAAGCGGATCATTGATTACTGCAGAGTTCAGTTTAAATGAAGGAAGAGATGTATTTGCTCTTCCAGGCAGACTTGATTCTCCTCTCTCCGAGGGGAGCAACCTATTAATCCAGCAGGGAGCTAAATTGATCACATCTTCAGATGATATTATCTCTGAATACCAAACATACAATAGTAAATAAACTATAGGTTAAGATTCCTTGGCGCTTTACTTATTGTCAGACCTGTCATAGTATAGACGGACAGGAAACAGCATGCTGTATGGAGAAAAAGCAGCGGAATTTTTGAAAAAAACGTGATTATGTGTATAAAATATATAAAAAGGTTGCAATTCTTCTCAATCTGTTATACATTTTGCAACAGATAATATAAAGAAAAGAAACAGTTCCTTTATGTTTCAGCAGTTGGAAACGTTTCCTAAAACAGATAATTAACCTATAAAAAATGAAACGCAAAAATAAACGATTTCCCTCTTTAAGGAGGCTATTTAATGTCAGATTACTTAGTGATTGTGGAATCGCCAGCTAAGGCGAAAACAATCGAAAGATATTTAGGTAAGAAATATAAAGTCCGGGCATCGATGGGACATGTCCGCGACCTTCCCAAAAGCCAGATGGGGGTCGATGTAGAACATAATTTCGATCCGAAATATATCACCATCAGGGGAAAAGGACCAGTTCTGAAAGAATTGAAGACAGCCGCTAAAAAGGCTAAACGAATATACCTGGCTGCCGACCCCGACAGAGAAGGAGAAGCAATTGCATGGCATCTGGCACATAGTCTGGACATGGATGTCCATTCAGATTGCAGGGTCGTCTTCAATGAAATTACTAAGGATGCCATCAAGGAATCATTCAAACATCCCCGCCCGATTAATATGGATCTTGTAGATGCCCAGCAGGCGAGAAGAATTCTAGACAGGCTTGTTGGCTATAATATCAGTCCTCTTCTCTGGAAGAAGGTCAAAAAAGGTCTTAGTGCAGGAAGGGTACAATCAGTAGCAGTAAGCCTTATCATTGACAGGGAAAAAGAAATCAAGGAATTCACCCCTGAAGAATACTGGACTATTCAAGCTCAGTTTAAAAAAGGCAAGAGTACCTTCCAGGGTGCTTTCTATGGACTGGAAGGCAATAAGCTCGATTTGAAAACAGAAAAAGAAGTAAATGACATTCTTGAGAAGATTAAAGGTGATTCCTTTGAAATCAAGAAAGTGACGAAAAAAGAAAGAAAACGGAATCCTGCTTCTCCATTCACTACTTCCTCTCTCCAACAGGAAGCTGCGAGAAAGCTGAATTTCAGGGCAAAGAAAACGATGATGCTTGCACAGCAATTATATGAAGGAATTGAAATCGGAAAAGAAGGTACTGTCGGTCTGATTACCTATATGAGAACAGACTCCACCAGAATTTCTGAAGTTGCTCAAAAGGAAGCATCAGAATATATCACTGATAAATACGGCAGTGAATATACCAAAAGCCAGGAGAGAAAAGAGAAGAAAGGCCAAAAAGCCCAGGATGCCCACGAGGCCGTCCGCCCTACTTCCACTCTTAGAGACCCGGCATCTATGAAGGAATACCTTTCCAGAGATCAATTAAGGCTTTATAAGCTTATATGGGAACGCTTTGTGGCAAGTCAAATGGCTTCTGCTGTCATGGATACCATGAGTGTGGATATTGTAAACGGAGATGTTTTCTTTCGTGCAAACGGCTCGAAAGTTAAGTTTCCAGGCTTTATGAAAGTTTACGTGGAAGGGTCGGATGATCAGAAGGAAGAGAAGGAAAATCAGCTTCCTGCCCTCGAAGAAGGGGATGTTGTCAGCTATGCAGACATCGATCCGAAGCAGCATTTCACACAGCCGCCTCCACGCTATACCGAAGCGAGATTGGTAAAGACACTGGAAGAATTGGGGATCGGACGTCCATCAACTTATGCACCAACACTGGACACGATACAAAGAAGGGGATACGTAAGTCTGGATAATAAACGTTTTATCCCAACTGAGCTGGGTGAAATCGTATCAGAACTTGTATCTGAATTTTTCCCTGATATCATTGATGTAGAGTT
Source organism: Bacillus salacetis (assembly GCF_049177075.1). GTDB lineage: Bacteria > Bacillota > Bacilli > Bacillales > Bacillaceae_B > Rossellomorea > Rossellomorea salacetis_A. The sequence continues at coordinate 1,535,448 of NZ_CP185377.1, forward strand.
CACCGCAAAGATGGAACAGGACCTGGATTATGTTGAAGATGGTAAAGAAAAATGGGTGAACATAATCGACCAGTTTTATAAAGGTTTCGAAAAACATCTGGAAAAAGCAGAAGAAGAGATGGAAAAAGTGGAAATCAGAGATGAACCTGCCGGTGAAGATTGTGAAAATTGCGGCCATCCAATGGTATTCAAAATGGGCCGTTACGGAAAGTTCATGGCTTGCAGCAATTTTCCGGACTGCCGAAATACAAAACCGATTGTCAAGGAAATCGGGGTGAAGTGCCCGGAATGCAAAGATGGAAATATCATCGAGAGAAAAAGTAAGAAAAAGCGTATTTTTTACGGATGCGATCAATATCCGAAATGTGAATTCCTTTCTTGGGACAAACCGATTGACAGGAAGTGTCCTAAGTGCGAACATCTCTTAATAGAGAAGAAGTTGAAAAAGGGCGTCCAGGTACAGTGTTCAAGTTGCGATTATAAAGAAGAAACACAGCAGTAGGGGGACAGTGAGCTTAAGAAGCTCACTTTTTCCTTTTATACTATTTATATGGTATCTTTGAATTCAAGGTATGGAATTACCATGAGCATTCAATTGTACTGTATATAGCTTACAGTGATTTGGTAAAAATAAAAGGAAGTATCAAATTGAAACAAAGGCATAAGAAACAATTCAGAACTTTGTGAAAAATTTGTAAACTCCATTGCATGGGCTACTAAATTGTGATACTATTTAGTAGCCTTTTGTGAGGTGATAACTAATGTCGGAGAATTTACACCATTATCTGAATAACTTTATTACATATTTGCAGATTGAGAAAAACTATTCAGAGTATACCGTTACTTTTTATAAGGATGATATCAGGGAATTTTTTCAATTTATGAATGAACAGAACTTGCGCTTGCTGCCTGAGATTGAATATTTCGATGCCCGTTTATTCTTGACCGGGTTGCATGAAAAAAAATATGCTAGAGCATCCATCTCAAGGAAAGTTTCAAGTTTAAGGAGCTTTTTCAGGTTTCTGAATCGGGAAAGGGTGATTTCTGAGAATCCTTTTGCTTTGGTTAGCAGCCCAAAAGCTGAAAAGAGACTCCCAGAGTTCTTCTACGAAGAAGAAATGGAAAACCTTTTAAAAGCATGTGATGGCGATGAACCTATCCCAATGAGGAACAAAGCGATGTTTGAATTGTTTTATGCAACTGGAATAAGGGTAAGTGAATGTGCAGGACTTCGGATGAAAGATCTGGATTTCTCGTTATCGACTATCTTGGTAAAAGGGAAAGGCAGTAAGGAAAGGTATGTCCCTTTTGGAACTTATGCACATGAAGCTCTGGAAAAGTACATAAATATATCACGCGGACAGCTGCTGAAGAACGAGGACCATGAATATGTATTCGTTAACTATAGAGGAGGCCCTTTGACTCCCAGAGGAATACGGCATGTGTTGAGTGAAATCATCAAAAAGGCCTCTTTGAATGCGAAAATTCATCCTCATATGCTCAGGCATACGTTTGCGACTCATTTATTAAACAACGGGGCGGATCTTCGAACTGTTCAAGAACTTCTTGGACATGAGAATTTGTCGTCTACTCAAATCTATACGCATGTGACAAAAGACCACCTTAGAAAAACATACTTGAATCACCATCCTCGTGCATAATTGAAAAGGAGGTAATACAAATGGGAAATTTTCATGCAACAACGATTTTTGCTGTCAGGCATAAAGGTGAATGTGCCATGTCAGGCGACGGCCAGGTTACATTTGGGAATGCTGTCGTGATGAAGCATACTGCAAAGAAAGTCAGAAAACTTTTTAATGGAAAAGTTGTAGCAGGCTTTGCCGGGTCAGTGGCAGATGCTTTTACTCTATTTGAGATGTTCGAGGGTAAGCTGCAGGAATTCAACGGTAATCTTCAGAGAGCTGCAGTCGAATTGGCGAAACAATGGAGAAGTGATAAAGTGCTTCGCAAACTTGAAGCTATGCTGATCGTCATGAATGATGAGGATTTACTTCTTATTTCCGGTACAGGCGAGGTAATTGAACCGGATGATGGAATCCTTGCAATCGGTTCAGGAGGAAATTATGCACTGGCTGCGGGCCGGGCCTTAAAGCATCACAGCGGTGAGCACTTGAGTGCAGAACAAATTGCAAAAGCTGCACTGGAAATTGCAGCCGATATTTGTGTTTATACCAATAACAACATTATTGTTGAAACACTTTGACACTTAGCTTATAAGCAGTTCCAACCTATTGAAAAGGAGTGTATCTCTTTGAAAAAACAAGCCAATCAGTTAACTCCAAGGCAAATTGTCGATCGACTTGATCAATATATTGTGGGACAGAATGATGCGAAGCGTGCGGTTGCAATCGCATTGAGGAACCGCTACAGAAGAAGTCTCCTTGCTGAAAACCTCCGTGAAGAAGTGGTACCTAAGAATATTCTTATGATGGGACCCACAGGTGTCGGAAAAACTGAAATTGCAAGACGAATGGCAAAGCTGGTCGGAGCTCCGTTTATAAAAGTGGAAGCTACTAAGTTCACAGAAGTCGGTTATGTTGGCCGAGATGTGGAGTCCATGGTGAGGGATCTTGTTGAAACCTCTGTCCGGCTTGTTAAAGAAGAACAAATGTCCGATGTGAAGGAAGCAGCAGAAGAAAACGCTAATCGTCGTCTGGTGGAACTTCTTGTTCCGTCCAAAAAGAAGAATAATAATTATAAAAATCCATTTGAAATGATTTTCGGGGGCAGCCAGGGAAATCAACAGCAGGATGATGAAGAACAAAAAGAAGAGACAACGATTCACGACAGGCGCAGAGTGATTGCTGACAAGCTTGAAAAAGGTGAACTCGAAGAAGAGTTTATTACAGTGGAAATTGAAGAACAGCAAGGATCGATGTTTGATATGCTTCAAGGCTCTGGAATGGAGCAAATGGGCATGAACATGCAGGATGCACTCGGCGGTCTGATGCCTAAAAAGAAGAAAAAGAGAAAAATGAAGGTAAAAGAGGCAAGGCCAGTATTGATCAATGAAGAAGCACAGAAATTGATTGATATGGATGAGGTAACCCAAGAAGGAATTATTCGAGCTGAGCAAAGTGGAATAATTTTCATTGATGAAATTGATAAAATTGCCAGCAAAAGTTCCAGCCAATCTTCCGGTGAAGTATCAAGAGAAGGTGTTCAACGTGACATCCTGCCGATTGTGGAAGGCTCAACTGTGGTAACGAAACATGGATCAGTCAAGACTGATTATATGCTTTTCATTGCTGCAGGTGCATTCCATACAGCTAAACCTTCTGATTTGATTCCCGAGCTTCAGGGGCGATTCCCGATCAGGGTGGAACTAATGAAGCTGTCGGTCGAGGACTTTGTAAGAATTCTCGTAGAACCGGATAATGCAATTGTGAAACAATATATTGCACTTTTGGAAACTGAAGGTATACAAATTGAATTTTCTGACGATGCTATTTGTAGGATGGCTGAAATCGCCTTTTCAGTAAACCAGAATACTGACAATATTGGTGCCCGCCGCCTTCATACAATTATGGAAAAACTGCTTGAAGACCTATCATTTGAGGCTCCGGATATTACCATGGAGAAGATAACCATCACACCTTCCTATGTAGAGGATAAGCTTGGAGCAATCTCTCAGGATAAAGACCTAAGCCAGTTTATTCTATAAGTTTGCAGGTTACCCGTGAAGGGTAAAAATCTATTGCAGATAAATCCAGGAATATTCGTAAACTATCCTGATTGCTATACGAACTATACCAGTCAATCGCGGATCTAATTATATAAATATAGAAACTATTCAGTTGCACTAGGAGGAAATGAAATGAATTTATTAAGTAAAACAAGAACAATCAATGCAATGCTGCAAAAAGCAGCAGGAAAACCAGTTAACTTTAAAGAAATGGCTGAAACATTAAGCTCAGTTATCATCGCAAATGTATTTGTTGTGAGCCGCCGAGGAAAGCTGTTAGGTTTCGCAGTCAATCAAAAGATTGAAAATGAAAGAATGAAGAAAATGCTTGAAGACCGCCAATTCCCGGAAGAATATACGAACAGCCTGTTCAACATTCAAGAAACATCATCAAATTTGGATATTGACAGTCAATATACTGCATTCCCAGTGGAAAACAGAGAGTTGTTCAAGAACGGCCTCACAACGATCGTACCGATTATCGGTGGAGGGGAGCGTCTTGGTACATTGATTCTCGCCCGCCTGGAAGACAGCTTTGATGATGATGACCTGATTCTTGGTGAATACGGTGCTACCGTAGTTGGAATGGAGATCCTTCGTGAAAAATCAGAAGAGATTGAAGTGGAAGCACGAAGCAAAGCTGTAGTACAAATGGCAATCAGCTCTCTTTCTTATAGTGAACTAGAGGCAATTGAACACATCTTTGAAGAACTGGATGGAAACGAAGGTTTGCTTGTTGCTTCTAAGATTGCTGACAGAGTTGGGATTACAAGATCAGTAATCGTAAATGCTCTTCGTAAACTTGAAAGTGCCGGTGTCATAGAATCTCGTTCATTAGGAATGAAGGGAACATATATTAAAGTCCTGAATGATAAGTTCCTGGTTGAACTGGATAAGTTAAAGACCAACTAATATACGAACCGCTAATCCAAATGGATTAGCGGTTTTTTTCTATCTTCAGGAAAAATTGAGGATTATTGATAGAATTCTTTTAAAAAAGGGTATAAAGTCCTAATAGTATTACGGGGGAAAGGGTTGAATTTGGCGACGTACATAGTAAAATAAGATTACAGACTATTTCCGACAATTTTCAACAAAATTTCATAGAAAAGGCAAACTCATCTGAAAAGGGAGGACGCAAAGCCACGGGCCTACATGCATATCCATATGTATATTGGCAGCCGGGTTACCTAATGGAGAAATGGCACATTTTTGGAGCGATCTCTTAAGGATCGCTATATTTATGAAGTTTTATATTGGTATTTTATTCCATTAAAGAAGCGGCCCTATGCTATTCGCTTGGGGATGTAGAAAAGAATGGAAGAAATACGGTAGGAAAGACTTGATTATCAGGAAGGATAAGTAAGAAATTCACTAAATCGGATACACATTTAAAAAAACACGCAAAAAGTCCCTGACAAAAATGAATAAGAAGTAGGAATAAAATTAACGGAATATTCATAGACACTTATTTTGCTTAATATTACAATAGATATTATAATTCCGTAAAAAATGTCAAATTTCATTAATCTTTGACAAAAACTTGGTTAGAGGTGTAAAAAATGAGTTTGTTTTCCAACACCATTCACTCTCTTGAAAATGGTTTGAATTATTCTTCTGCCAAGCAGAAGGTAATTTCTCAGAATATAGCCAATGTTGATACACCAAATTACAAAGCGAAGTCTATCAACTTTAAAGATCACTTAAACGATTCGATTTCAACATTGGAAGCGAACAGAACGAATCCCCGCCACTTTGAGTTCCCTGGCAGTAAAAGAAATGGATATTCCATCAACAGCCGGCCTTTTCAATATAACCACAATGGAAATGGTGTGGATATCGATAAGGAAATGTCTGATATGGCAGCGAATCAAATTTATTTTAATGCTCTATCAGACCGGATTAATGGTAAATTCAACTCTTTGAAGTCTGTAATCAGGGGAGGTAAATAATATGTCTATTTTCCATAGTATGAATGCTTCTGCTTCGGCACTTTCAGCCCAAAGGCTGCGCATGGATGTAATTTCATCCAATATGGCCAACGCAGATACGACCAGAGGTAAATTAGTGGATGGGGAGTGGCAGCCATATCGAAGGAAATCTGTTGTTTTCCAGCCGAATGGAGGTCATTTTTCCTCATTTTTAAATAAAGCAATGAATGCTGAAGATTCCGGGGCTGTCGGAAATGGCGTCAGGGTTGCAAAGATAAGAGAAGATGGAGAAACTCCATTCAATCTTGTATACGACCCTGAACATCCTGATTCAAATCAGGATGGGTATGTACAGCTGCCTAATGTTGACCCGCTTCGCGAAATGATTGACTTGATTTCTGCCACAAGATCCTATGAAGCAAATGTGACAGTCTTTAATGCTAATAAGTCAATGATGATGAAATCACTGGAAATAGGTAAATAGGGAGGACGCTAATGGCTATACATAATATATATTCTGCGACTGAAAACAGAATAAGTCCGTCGTTTGAAAAAAAATTAAATAAACCTGTACAAAATCAGCAAAACTTTGCTGATTTTCTAAAAAAATCAATCGAAGAAGTAAATACAAGCCAGAAAGAATCCGATATGCTGACTGAAAAACTTGCGCGAGGCGGCAATGTCGACCTGCACCAAGTGATGATTGCCTCACAAAAAGCCAGCATTACCCTTCAGACAACAATGGAAGTACGTAATAAGGTAGTTGAAGCCTACCAAGAAATTATGAGAATGCCAATGTAACTTTTACGGTTATTGTTGCCGCTAAATCTGACAGAGTAACCGGGGGATTATGATGAATGAAACTGTTAAGAAATATAAAGAACAATTGAATACTTTCTGGTCAGCACGTACTAAAAAACAAAAGGCTATGTATGGAGCGGCTGTATTAGTGATTATCCTTGCCATAGCGATTACGGGATTCCTCTCCACGAGGACGAGTCTGGTCCCGCTGTACAGCAATCTGGCCCCCTCGGAAACAGGTAGTATTAAAGAAAACCTTGATGGAAGAGGTATCGTTTCGGAAATCGCTGATGGTGGTTCGACAATCAAGGTCCCAAGCGAAATGGTTGATACATTGAAAGTTGAACTGGCTGCAGAAGGAATACCGAACTCCGGAAGCATCGATTATTCCTTTTTTAGTCAAAATGCTGGTTTTGGGATGACTGATAATGAGTTTAGCGTCATGAAGCTGGATGCGATGCAGACAGAGCTTTCAAACCTGATGAAAGGAATTGAAGGTGTCCAGGATGCCAACGTCATGATTACCCTGCCTGAAATAGGGGTGTTCGTCAGTGAAGAAACAGAACAAGCATCTGCTTCCATTGTGTTGAACACAAAACCTGGTTTCAATTTTGATCAAAAACAGATTAAGTCCTTATATCATCTTGTTTCTAAGAGCGTTCCAAACCTTCCTACAGATAATATCGTCATCATGAATCAATTTTTTGAGTACTTTGAGCTGGAAAATGAAAATTCTTCCTTTGGAGGAACTGTCGTCCAGCAAATGGACGTCAAGGACAGGATCGAAAAGGACATTCAAAAGCAAGTGCAGAGTATGCTGGGTACCTTAATCGGTTTTAATAAAGTCGTTGTTTCTGTAACTACCGATATAGACTTTACCCAAGAAAACAGTGAAGTAAACCAGGTAACACCAGTTGATGAAGAAAATATGGAAGGAATCGCCGTAAGTGTCCAGAGAATCACTGAAACCTTCACGGGGGAAGGTGCAGCAGCGGGGGGGGCTCCAGCTGCGGAAGATACAGGCGATGGACTTGGGACATATGTTGAAGGCGAGAACTCCAATGGTGATTACGAGAGAATCGAAGAGACGATAAACAACGAGGTTAATAGAATAAGGAAAGAAATAGTAGAAAGCCCTTATAAAATAAGGGATATAGGGATTCAAGTAATGGTTGAGCCGCCCGATCCTGAAGATCCAAATTCTTTCCCTCAAGACAGACAGGAAGATATATCGCAAATATTATCGACAATCATCAGAACTTCGATTGATAAAGAAGCCGGCACCGAGTTGACACCTGAAGCAATCGAAGACAAAATTGTCGTTTCTGTCCAGCCGTTTAACGGAAAGATGGAATTCGAACAAGAAGCTCCTTCTGCTTTGCCGTGGTGGTCATATGTTATTGGCGGAATCCTGCTTGCTGTCATTATATTATTGATTTTCTTAGTCGTTAGAAAGAACAAAAGTGTCGCAGCAGAAGAGGTTGTTTTTGAGCAAGAACAGCAGCCTATTAATATTCCCGATATCGATACTGAAAAAGAGACTGAAAGTTCGGCCAGAAGAAAACAATTGGAGAAGATGGCCAGGGAAAAGCCTGAAGAATTTGCGAAACTATTACGTTCTTGGCTGGCTGATGAATAGGAGTGAGTCAACATGGTAAAACAACGTGAAAAAGAATTAACGGGTAAACAGAAAGCTGCCGTTCTCCTCATCTCGCTTGGCCCTGATGTATCAGCGTCAGTTTATAAGCACCTGTCCGAAGAAGAAATAGAGAAATTGACTTTGGAAATCTCCGGGGTCAAGAAGGTTGAATCGGTCGCTAAAGAGGAAGTGCTGGAGGAATTTCATAACATTGCGCTTGCACAGGATTATATATCGCAGGGTGGAATAGGGTATGCCAAAACAGTGCTGGAAAAAGCGCTTGGGAATGAGCAGGCTTCGGCAATCATCAACAGACTGACTTCATCACTCCAGGTTAAGCCTTTTGATTTTGCGAGAAGGGCAGATGCATCCCAAATCCTGAATTTTATTCAGAATGAACACCCGCAGACGATTGCATTGATTCTTTCTTATTTAAATCCTCAGCAGGCGGGACAGATTCTTTCTGAATTATCGCAGGAGGTACAGGCTGATATTGCCAGGCGTATTGCATTGATGGATGGAACATCACCTGAAGTGATCAGTGAAGTGGAAGCAATCCTTGAAAGGAAATTGTCTACAACTGTTACTCAGGATTATTCCCAGACAGGCGGAGTTGAAGCGGTTGTCGAGGTTTTGAATGGTGTTGACAGGTCCACTGAGAAAACGATTCTGGACGCATTGGAGATTCAGGACCCGGAACTTGCAGAAGAAATCAAGAAGAGAATGTTTGTGTTTGAGGATATTGTCACCTTGGATAACCGTTCCATACAGAGGGTGATCCGTGATAGTGAAAATGAAGACCTGCTTCTTTCTCTTAAAGTATCCAGTGAAGAAGTCAAGGATATTGTATTCCGGAACATGTCTGCAAGAATGGTAGAAACATTCAAAGAAGAAATGGAATTCATGGGTCCTGTAAGGCTTCGAGATGTTGAAGAAGCTCAGTCCAGGATTGTCAGCGTTATAAGAAGGCTGGAAGATGCGGGTGAAATCATCATCGCCCGCGGCGGAGGAGACGATATCATTGTCTAAAGTAATTAAGAATGTGCCAGCCTCTGATGCCCAGCATCGTCAAGCGAAGATTATCTCTCTAAGGAACATCTCGGGACCTTCAGATGTTGAAGGCAAAGATAATGACCAGGATAACCAGCAATTAAATCGGGAACGGGAAAAGGTGCTGCAGGAAGCACAAGCAGAAGCAGAGAGGCTTCTTGAGTCGGCCAGGGCAGAAGCAAGAAGGCTGGAAGATGAGACAGCTTCTCTGAAAGCCAAATGGGAACAGGAGAAAGAGATTCTTCAACAGGAAGCCTATCAGCAGGCTTACTTGCAGGGCCTGGATGATGGAAGGGAAAAAGGGATCGATGAATACCGCCACTATATCAGCCAGGCTGTTGAAATAATCTCCAATGCCAAAGACGATTACTATAATCATATTGAAAAAGCAGAAAGTGTCATTCTAGAACTTGGGATGCAAACAGCACAAAAGATTATAGGGCGGACGTTAGATGAAGACCCTGCCGTTTTCCTTGATGTCATAAAACGTGCAATTAAAGAAGTCAGGGAACTGCCTGAAGTCCAGATCCATGTACATCCCGCGAATTACAGTCTCCTTAATGATAATCAGGAGGAGCTGGAATCCATGTTTCCGGTTCTGCGCAAGCTGTTGATTTATCCTGATGACGGACTTGGAAAGGACGATTGTTTCATTGAGACGGGTGAAGGCAGGGTGATTGTCAGTATTGATGCTCAGCTAAGGGAGATAAAAAACAAATTGGTTGAAATCTTAGAAGGTGAAGATGAATGAAAGCTGATGATCTGTTAGATTACATTCCTTCCATACAGTCCTTTAAAAAGTTCGGAAAAGTAAAAAGGGTTGTCGGCCTGATGATAGAATCCCAGGGACCCAAGAGCTCGATTGGAGATTTATGCTTCATTCACCTCTCTGAAACCCGAAGGAAAATCAGGGCAGAAGTGGTGGGGTTTAAAGAAGAGACTGTAATCTTGATGCCTTATTCCAATATTAATGAAATTTCCCCGGGAAGCCTCGTTGAAGCGACATCGAAACCTTTGACCATTAAGGTGGGCCATTCTTTAATCGGCAAAGTGGTGGATTCACTGGGGAATCCTCTGGATGGAGAAGGATTGCCAAGGGGGCTGACACCGGCTTATACCGAACAGGATCCGCCCAACCCACTATCAAGACCTCCAATCAATGAAAAGATCGAGGTCGGCGTCCGGGCTATCGACAGCATGCTCACTGTGGGAAAAGGCCAAAGAGTTGGGATCTTCGCTGGAAGCGGAGTAGGAAAAAGCACCCTGCTCGGGATGATTGCGAGAAACACAACCGCAGATCTTAATGTCATTGCCCTAATAGGGGAAAGAGGCCGTGAAGTGCGCGAATTCATTGAGAGGGATCTAGGTGAGGAAGGACTTAAGCGGTCGATAGTGGTAGCGGCTACATCGGACCAGCCGGCCTTAATGAGAATCAAAGGGGCATTCACAGCGACGGCAATCGCAGAATATTTTCGTGATAAAGGTTTGAATGTCATGTTGATGATGGATTCCGTCACAAGGGTCGCCATGGCACAGAGGGAGATCGGCCTTGCGGTTGGAGAGCCCCCTGCGACAAAAGGGTATACCCCTTCTGTTTTCGCTATCTTACCTAAGCTCCTTGAAAGAACCGGCACAAACAAGAATGGCAGCATCACCGCTTTTTACACGGTACTTGTTGATGGAGATGATATGAATGAGCCTATTGCTGATACTACAAGGGGAATTCTGGACGGTCATATTGTCCTGGATCGCAACATTGCCAATAAGGGCCGGTTTCCAGCAATTAATGTCCTGAAGAGTGTAAGCAGGCTGATGAATCATCTCGCATCAACAGAACACCTCAAAGCTGCTGAAAAACTCAGGGATTTAATGAGCACATACAGTAATTCAGAGGACCTGATAAACATCGGCGCCTACAAAAAGGGAACTTCACAGGAAATTGACCAGGCCATTGCTTATCATCCAAAGATCATTTCTTTCCTTAAACAAGGAACGGATGAAAAGGTCACTATGGAGGAAAGTGTCAGTGAAATAATCAATCTGGCACAAAAAGGGGAGTGGAAGGGTTGAGTTATAAATTTAAATTTGAAAAAATCCTGACTCTCAAAGAAAGAGAAAAAGAGGAAATAAGAGAATCATACCGCGCTTCTGTCGAGAAATTCGAAAAAATTGCTGAAAAACTTTACGAATTGTTAAAGAAAAAAGAGGATTTGCAAAACTTCCAGTCCGAGAAAATGGTCAGTGGACTATCGGTACAGGACATCAGGCATAATCAGCACTTTATAACAAATATTGAAAAAACCATAGATTATTACCAGGGGCTGGTCATACAAGCAAGAAACAGGATGAACTGGCACGAACAGAAGCTTTCTGAAATGAACGTTGAAGTGAAGAAGTACGAAAAGATAAAAGAAAATGACTTTGATAAATATCAACAAACCCTTAATTCTTCAGAAAGCAAGGTTCTCGATGAGCTGGCTGTCATGCAATATACGAATAAAAGAAATTAGGTGAGGACATGGGGAAGACAGCAGAGAAGGAAAGGAAAGATAAATCAACGAGCCGGTTTCAATGGGTTTTATTTGCAGGAATCATCCCTCTTCTGTTTGCTGTGGTAACAACCTTAGTTGTCATGCAGTTAGCGGGTGTAAATATTTTTGAAAAAGCGAAAGAAGCTGGTGTGAAGATTCCCGTCATTTCTTCCGTGATCCCAACCGATGCAAAAGAAGAGGCGGCTAAGCTGGAAGAAAGAGTGCTCACCCTCCAATCAGCAATTGAGGAAAAAGATTCAGAAATCAGCAGTCTTCAAGGAAAGATAGATTCTCAAGAGAAAGAGAAAGAACGGCTGATGGCAGAACAGGAACAGATGCAGGCACAAATTGAGGAACTGGAGCAGATTCAGCAGGAAAATAAGCGTGCCTTTAAAGAGATGATCTCCACCTTTGAATCCATGTCTGCGAAAAGTGCTGCACCAGTCCTGCTTAATATGGAGAATGATGAGGCAGTGAAGATATTATCGAATATCAAGCCGGACACACTGGCAAAGATATTGGAAAAAATGCCTCCTGAAAATGCAGCGAAATATACTGAGTTACTGTCGGCAAATGTGGATTCCAATTGACTAAAAAGCAGTAATTGAAGGGAGGTGACAATATGAACGTTGGAGCGATGCTTTCTACGACTAGCACGGGACAGGTATCAGATAAAGGGTTATTTCAAAAGACTCCTGATGGGGAGAAGAGTGATTTTTTCAGCAGGCTGCTGGCAGATATGGGTTCATTGGAAGGGGCTTCTGAGCAGGAGGATACTCGTATGGTACAGCTCCTTAAGCTTTTGCAGGTTCTGAATTCAGGGCAAGCTGTGCCTATGGCGGAAACTGAAGCGGCTGAAATAAATATGGAAAATATACTTTTACAAGCTGGAATAACCCAGGAAGACCTTCTGGTATCAATGGAATCCATCATAAATGACATTTTGAAGGATATGCCGATGTTGAAAGAGCAACTCCCTCAGGTGGAAAAGGGAAATCAGGAAGAGGTATTATTCCTGCTTATGGAGACCATCAGTTTAATGCCTGCTGCCAATCTAAAACAGCTTGATCCAGCAGCTATGGAAATACTTTTCAAAACTTCCAAAGCTTTTGAGAAGGCCTTTAGTCAGTCAGATCTGAGCTTTCAGCAAACTGAACGGGCAGAAGTCTTGCAACAGAGCTTGAAGGTGATTACTGAGAAGATTGAGCAAGTTTTGACTGGTGCTGGCCAAAAAGATGGTAAGTGGAATCAAATAGTAGAGAAGGTATTCCATACCCATTTCACCATCAAGGAAGATGTCAACCCGAAAACCCACTTGCAGAACATTGTGATGGACAACAAATATCCGGGTGAAACTCTTTCTAAACTTACTCTTCCTTCAAATAAGTCTCTGCTGTCCTTACATATGACCCCTGCTGATTCATCAGGAGAAAAAATGGCAAAGTATGAAGGAGAACAGGCGGCGAAGCCGAATGCAGGACTGCAGCTTACTGGGTTATTTGGTCAACAGCAGCTGGTACGTGCAGAACAGTTTTCACTTTTTGTGAATAAGAGCCAAACAGGTACGACCTATGAACAATTCGTTAAAGAGTTTGCCAATATCATAGGAAAATCACAGATGATGCATACCCCGAATATGAGCAAATTGTTAATTAAACTTTATCCGGAACAGCTTGGTTCTTTGCGGATTGAGTTGTTGCAGCAGGAAGGAATCTTGACAGCAAAAATCATTGCCAGTACAAAAGCAGCTAAAGATATACTGGACTCTCAACTGACAGGGTTAAGGCAAGCATTGAACAGTCAGAACCTTCAAGTGGAAAAAATTGAGGTTGCACAGTCTTTCACAGAATCCTACAAGCAGGAACGGCAGCCATCTCAGCAGCAGAATGGACAGCAGTCAAAAGACCAATCCAATCAACAGACAACTGACAAAGAAGAACCGGAATTTTCATTTCAAGAACTATTAATGAATAGTGAAGTATAGGTGATGACCATGTCAAACACGATCAATTCAAACTTACTGTTATCTTCATTGCATCAGAAACAAAGAGAAGGCGGAAAGGATGCACTGGGTAAAGACGACTTCATGAAAATCCTGATGACCCAGCTGCAGAACCAGGATCCTCTCAACCCGATGCAGGATAAAGATTTTATCGCTCAAATGGCAACTTTTTCTACATTGGAACAAATAACGAACCTTAGTAAATCCATGGAAACTTTTATTGAATCACAGAGCCAGAACAACCTGATAGCCTATAATCAGTTTGTCGGAAAAGAGATTACATGGCATAAACTTGAGGAAATAGAGGCGGGCAAGACAGAAATCAAAGAAGGAAAAGGAATTGTATCTGCTGTCAGATTCAAAGACAATGAAGTCCAGTTTATTATGGAAGACGGAATAACCCTTGCTCCTGGAAATGTCTCACAGGTAAATCATGGCAGTTCAGATTTTGGAACGAATTCCCTGGTCAACGCCAGCAGCCTGATAGGAAGGACCGTTTACTGGAATAAGGGTGAAACAGAATTACATAGCACCGTTACATCAGTTTCAAAAAGAGAAGGCACCCTATGGTTCCACTTAGAGAATGGAGAAAAAATTAAAGAAGACGATATCATGAAAATCGAATAATAAAGGATGTGGTTGAATGCCAAGAAATATCATCAATCGATTGCCATCTCAACCAATTACGTCACAGTTTCCTCAAAAAGGAATTACAAAGAAGCCTTTGCCTTCAAAAACATTCGCCCAGACTTTCAAGGAAGCGATAAACGAAAGTGAAAGCTCACTCACGATTAGTAAACATGCCGATTTAAGACTGAAGCAGAGAGGGATAGAAATACCCGGAGAAACCTGGAGAGAAGTTGAAAGTAAGGTTGCGCAAGCCAAACTAAAAGGTGTAAATGAATCCCTGGTTTTGCTGAACAATGCAGCTTTGATAGTCAGTGCCAAAAATTCTACAGTCATCACGGCAATGGACAGACAGGAAGCCAGAACGCAGATTTTCACAAATATTGATGGAACGATCATTATCGATTAATAGGCTGGACCTTAGAGGAAGCCTGTCACTGCTGAATGACAGATGCAGTGAAAATAGAAAGGGGAAAATATCATGCTACGCTCAATGTACTCAGGTATCAGTGGAATGAAAAACTTCCAGACGAAACTGGATGTAATCGGAAATAACATTGCCAACGTAAATACTTATGGATTCAAAAAAGGCCGTGTAACGTTCAAGGATACAATGAATCAGACCATTTCAGGTGCTTCTGCTGCACAGGATGCCCGGGGGGGCAGAAACCCTATGCAGGTCGGGCTTGGATCTACTTTATCAACAATTGATACAATCCACACGCAGTCAAGCCTGCAGTCTACCGGGCGCCCGCTTGATCTGGCAATCAATGGAGACGGTTATTTTGTTGTGAAGCAGGGGGAGGCTCAATTCTATTCAAGAGCAGGGAATTTTTACTTGGATGACAACGGGACCCTGGTCAATGGCGATGGAATGAAAGTTCAATCATACGAAAATGGTATTCTGCAGGATATCAAAGTTAACGTAAATGCACAACTGCCTGCGAAAACAACTAAAACTATCAGTATGTATGGAAATCTATCGAATGATGCAGCAGGAAGTGATCCATTTGTACAGCAAATCAATGTAGTGGATTCAACTGGTAAACAAGTTACTCTTGATATGGAACTTACACCGGCAGGAAGCCCGTCCCATACTTGGGATTTGAAATTTATCAATCAAAATGATGGCAACCCGCTGCCTCCTGTTTCCTATCAAATCAATTTCACGCAAAACCCTCAGACAGGGGAATGGGAAGCTCCTGCAACAGCAGCTATTGACCTGCCGATCAGTGATACGAATAATGACGGAGTTGCTGAGCTGCTTCCGGTTACAGTGAATCTATCAAACTTGAAAAATGAACCAGGTGACCTTTCTGCTTCTGCCGACCCTGACGGAAACACAGCAGGTTCGCTTGAAAGCTTTAACATCGGCTCCATGGGTGAAATAAACGGTGTTTATTCCAATGGTGAAATCACCACAATCGGCTACCTGGCGCTGGCTAAGTTCAGCAATCCATCCGGCTTGACGAAAGCCGGGGGGAATTCATTCCAGCAATCGGTCAATTCTGGTACACCGAATATCAATGTAGCCGGTGAAGGAAGAGGAACCATTGTTTCTGGCTCTCTTGAAATGTCCAATGTAGATCTCTCTGAAGAATTTACCGAGATGATTACAGCGCAGCGTGGTTTCCAGGCGAACACCCGGATTATCACAACATCAGATGAAATCCTTCAAGAGCTTGTAAACTTGAAACGATAATAGATTGCAAGGGAGGGACAGGGCTGGACGGCTTATTCCATCCAGCTCTGAATGAAATTTGATAAAACTTACAAAGTTAAATGGCAAATCGTTCTCGCTTAATTGTTTATACATAGAAAGTGCAGAAGCATTTCCTGACACGACCATTACTCTTACCAACGGGAAGAAAATTGTGGTGAAAGAAACGGTGGACGAGGTGGAAGATAAAACGGTTTCCTTCTATAGAAAGATAAATGTACTGGGACTAAGAAAGGCCGGGGGAATTCACGATGAAGAATAAATTGCTAACAATAACACTCATTTTATTGGTGACAATCACTTTGGGTGGAGTCCTGGCCCTCATTGTTCTTTTGAAGTTTAATGAAGAAGAAGCAGCGGAACCAAGTATTGATGAAGTAATTGAAGCGTCTGTGGATGTTCCAGAAATGACAACCAACCTCCTGAGCGGAGATTATATCCGGATCTCCTTTAAAGTTCAGACCGACAGCAAGAAGGCGAAGGAAGAGCTCGAGAAGAGGGATTTCCAAATGAAGAACATTATCATTGAAGAGCTTTCTGAAATGAAGTCTGAAGAATTGCAAGGCAAAGAAGGAAAACAGCAGCTGGAAACAACCATCAAAGACAAAGCAAATGGCCTTATGCAAGAGGGGAAAGTTGAAAAAGTTTATATCACCTCTTACATGATTCAATAATAAAACTTCTGAAGGAAACGGGGGTGAGGAAATGTCCAGTGAGGTCCTCTCGCAAAATGAGATTGATGCATTATTATCTGCCTTGTCTACAGGCGAAATGAGTGCCGACGATTTCAAAAAAGAAGAAGAACAGAAGAAAGTGAAAGTTTATGATTTTAAGAGAGCCCTCAGGTTTTCAAAAGATCAAATCAGAAGTCTGACAAGAATTCATGAAAATTTCGCCAGGCTCCTGACCACCTATTTTTCGGCTCAGCTGAGGACGTATGTGCAAATATCAGTTGTGTCTGCCGACCAAGTGCCCTTTGAAGAGTTTGTAAGATCAGTACCTAAAATGACGATCTTGAATATCTTCGACGTCCCCCCCCTGGACGGACATATCCTGATGGAAGTCAATCCAAACATCGGGTATGCAATGATGGACCGGGTGATGGGCGGAAAAGGCACCGGCATGAATAAAATAGAGAATTTGACAGAAATCGAAACAAAGATCATGTCTAATCTTTTTGAAAGGGCATTTGATAACTTGCGGGAAGCATGGAGTAATATCGCTGAGATTGATCCGATTCTTTCAGAATTTGAAGTGAATCCACAGTTTCTCCAGATGGTCTCTCCAAATGAGACCGTAGTGGTCATCTCGATGAACACTACAATTGGTGAAACCAGCGGTATGATCAATATATGCATTCCTCATGTTGTGCTGGAGCCGATCATTCCTAAATTGTCTGTCAGTTATTGGATGCAGACTAAACAAAAGGATAAAGATCCAAAGGAAACTGAAAAACTGAAGAAGAGAATAAAAACAGCCCAGGTGCCTGTAGTGGCTGAGCTGGGGAGCTCCGACATCACCATTGATGACTTTCTTATGCTGGATATCGGAGATGTCATCCAGCTGAATAGACGTATAGATGAACCTTTGCTGGTGAAAGTTGGAGAAATACCGAAATTCACTGCCCAGCCGGGTGAGCTCAATAATAGACTAGCGGTCCAAATATTGGATTCTTTAAAGGGGGGAGAAGAGGATGATGAGTGATGATATGCTATCACAAGATGAAATAGATGCCCTTTTGAGAGGCACAACCAGTGAAGAGAAAGAGCCAGCTTCTTCTCGAGAACTAAATGTGGAAGAGTACTTAAGCGAATTTGAACAGGATGCTCTCGGTGAGATTGGGAACATCTCTTTTGGAAGTTCTGCAACGGCACTTTCTACATTGCTGAATCAAAAGGTGGAAATCACGACTCCTAAGGTTTCCGTCCTGGAAAGAAGCAGGATCGAAGATGATTTCCCGCATCCTTATGTAGCGATACAAGTGCAGTATACCGAGGGTTTCTCAGGCGCCAACCTTTTGGTTATCAAGCAGGAAGATGCAGCGATTATTGCTGATTTGATGCTTGGCGGGGACGGCTTGAACCCTTCTGGTAATCTAGGGGAGATCCAGATCAGCGCTGTTCAGGAAGCCATGAACCAAATGATGGGATCTGCTGCAACTTCGATGTCTACTGTCTTCAATAAGAAAGTGGATATTTCTCCTCCGAGGGTGGACATGTTGTACCTTCCAGAAGGAGAAGGGGCAAATACGATTCCACAGCAGGATTTGCTTTCCAAGATATCATTCTCTCTAAAAGTAGGGGAATTGATAGATTCAAGCATAATGCAGCTTCTTCCGCTGCAATTTGCTAAACAGCTTGTCGACGAACTCACCAATAACAGTGATGCAGCTTCAGCAGATTCCGAAATGAAGGAACAGGGAAGTAATCATCAAGATCCAACAGGGGGACACTCGGCACCAGCTGGGCAGCAGCCGCATTATCAACAGGAAATGTATAGAGAGGCGCCCGCTCATTATGTACAGCAAGAGAAGGCACAACCGCAGCATTTTGGAACTAATCAGGGTATTGAGCAGCCTGTGCATGTACAACCTGCCTCCTTTACCAGCTTTGAACAGCCATCCATAGGGAAGTCAGAAAGCAAAAATCTGGACATGCTCTTAGACATACCATTAAACGTTACTGTGGAACTTGGCAGGACGAATCGTTCAGTAAAAGATATTCTGGAGCTGTCATCCGGATCCATCATTGAGCTGGACAAACTCGCCGGCGAGCCTGTAGATGTCCTTGTCAACAGCAGATTGATTGCCAAAGGTGAAGTTGTGGTAATCGATGAAAACTTTGGGGTTAGAATCACAGATATTGTTAGTCAATCAGACCGACTAAAAAAATTAAAATAGAATACGGGGGAAAGAAATATGGCAAATAAAATTTTAATAGTGGACGATGCGGCTTTTATGAGAATGATGATCAAGGATATTCTTACGAAAAACGGTTTCGAAGTAGTCGGAGAAGCAGCGGATGGAAACCAAGCAGTTGAAAAGTTTAAGGAATTGAACCCTGATCTTGTTACGATGGATATCACCATGCCCGAAAAAGACGGTATTGCAGCGCTTAAAGAAATCAAGGCCATCGATGGGAATGCTAAAATCATCATGTGCTCTGCTATGGGACAGCAAGCAATGGTCATCGATGCCATCCAGGCAGGAGCAAAAGACTTCATCGTGAAGCCTTTCCAGGCAGACCGTGTTATTGAAGCAATCCAAAAAGCGTTAAGCTAAGCTGTAACGCAGATGTACTGCAGGTACATCAAAGCATGAGAATTAGGAGAAGGTGCTTTTTTTGAGGAAGATAATTAGGAATATTTTTTTCATTGTTGCTCTAGCAGCTGCTCTGCATATGACTGGGAACACACAGGCATATGCAGAGTTTGATGGTACTGTTAAAGATTACTGGGAACAACCCGAAGAGAGTAATGAAAAAATAACGCCTGCAGAACAAGAGAGAAATGAAGTTGTTGTTTCAGAGGCCTCGACAGGTGTATCGGCAATGGATTATTTGAAAATGATTTTTGCACTTGTTTTTGTTATTGCATTGATTTATTTCTTACTTAAATTCATTAATCAAAAGAGCAAATCATTTCAACAGACAAAATTAATTCATAACCTTGGCGGCACGACATTGGGGGGGAACCGGTCAGTTCAGCTTGTAAAAGTAGGTGAGAGAATACTGATTCTTGGAGTCGGAGAAGACATCCAGCTTCTTAAAGAAATTGATGAAAAAGAAGAAAAAGACGATATCCTCGCATTTTATGACGAAAAATCTCAAGGACTTCAACAGCAGAAGGATATGCTGTCACAATGGCTTGGGAATAAGACCGCGTTTAAATCGCAGGTGGAAAAAGAAGACAGCCAGTCGTTTCAGAGCTTATTGAAATCTCAGATTGATGATATAAGGAAAGGCAGAAAAAAGATGCTTAATGACTTAAACAACAGGGAGAAAGATAAAGATGAATGAATTCATGGAATTTTTCAATTCGGCCTCGCCGGATTCTGTGTCTACTTCAGTTAAGCTCCTGCTTCTTTTTACTGTACTATCCATTGCGCCGGGAATCCTGATTCTGATGACGTCCTTTACAAGGATTGTCATCGTATTATCATTCGTGCGGACCTCCCTGGCAACCCAGCAAATGCCGCCTAATCAGGTTTTGATGGGACTTGCGCTGTTTTTGACTTTTTTTATAATGGCACCGACATTCCAAGAAGTAAATGAGACAGCTCTTACACCACTATTCAATGATGAGATCAACCTGGAACAGGCATATGAAAATGCCGCCGGACCTCTCAAGGACTTTATGAGCGAGCATACAAGGCAAAAGGATTTGGAGCTATTCCTGAACTACTCTGGTGCCGAGCGACCGGAATCAATCGAAGATATTCCGTTGACGGCGATGGTTCCGGCCTTTGCGCTCAGTGAAATCAAAACGGCTTTTCAAATCGGGTTCATGATTTTCATCCCATTTCTTGTCATCGACATGGTGGTAGCAAGTGTTTTGATGTCTATGGGAATGATGATGCTTCCTCCGGTCATGATTTCTCTGCCGTTTAAAATACTGCTGTTCGTACTGGTGGACGGCTGGTATCTTGTTGTGAAATCTCTTCTTCAAAGTTTTTAAGTAGGTGAAAAATATGAATGCTGAATCGGTTATTGCTCTGGCAGAAAGAGGAGTTTATACAACATTGGTTATATGCGGGCCTTTGCTGCTGCTGGCATTGGTCGTTGGTTTGGTTGTCAGTATCTTTCAGGCAACAACCCAAATCCAGGAACAGACATTGGCTTTTATACCGAAAATCGTTGCTGTTCTTGTGGGCGTTGTTTTTTTTGGACCTTGGATGCTGACAAAATTGGTTACCTTTGCATCTGAGATATTCTCGAATCTGAACAGATTTGTAGGATAAGGGTATGGAAGAATTGATCCCGAACCTTTCAATCTTTTTATTGGTTTTCATGAGGGTATCGGCGTTTTTCGTCACGCTGCCTCTATTTTCATACAGGTCGATTCCTGCTCAGCACCGCCTGGGGTTTTCAGGTGTGATCGCCTGGATAATGTATTACACAATTGATTCCGCTCCTATCGCCATTGATGCAGCTTATATATTGTTGGTCATGAAAGAAGCCCTTATTGGGCTGTTAATTGGGTTTGCAGCCTATATGATCATCTCGGCCATTCAGGTAGCAGGAAGTTTCATAGATTTTCAAATGGGATTTGCGATTGCTAACGTAATTGATCCTCAGACTGGGGCCCAATCTCCGCTTGTGGGACAGTATTTATATACTTTTGCACTGCTCCTATTACTTGCTTTGGACGGGCATCACCTGCTTCTGGATGGAGTTTTTTACAGTTATCAATTCATCCCGATTGATCAGCCCTGGATTCCTCTTGGAAATGAGAATGTTGCTGAGTATGTGGTGAAAACGTTCAACTCCGTCTTTATCATTGCTTTTCAAATGTCCATTCCGGTTGTGGCGACACTGTTTTTGGTAGATGTGGCACTGGGAATCGTCGCACGGACTGTACCGCAGCTGAATATATTTGTTGTCGGTTTTCCGATAAAGATTGCTGTAAGTTTCCTTGTGCTATTTATTGTACTTGGAGCCATGATGACGCTGATGCAGCAAATGTTTGAATTGATGATGTACACAATGAGGGATTTAATGAAACTTATCGGAGGCGCTTAATGTGAAATTGCTTTCCCTTGATCTGCAGTTTTTTGCAGGTGAGAAAACTGAAAAGGCCACACCGAAAAAACGACAGGATTCAAGGAAGAAAGGGCAGACAGCCAAGAGCCAGGATGTTAATACAGCTGTCATCTTACTTGCTGTATTTTTATTTTTGACTTTTAGTGCGTCTTATATCGGCAACGTTGTTTTTGACTTATTCCGCATCTCTTTCCAGGACTATATGATGATGGACTTGACGCAGGAATCATTCATGCTGATCGTTATGGAAGTGCTGCAGCAAGTTGCGATTTTGCTTGGGCCCATTATGCTTGTTGCTTTATTGGCTGGTATATTCTCGAATTATATACAGGTTGGGGTGATGTTCACTTCAGAGCCACTGCAGCCCAAACTGGAAAAAATCGATCCAATCAAAGGGGCAAAACGGATATTCTCGATAAGAGCGATCGTAGAATTGTTGAAATCGATATTGAAAATCGGATTTGTCGGCGCCATTACTTTTGTCATCCTATGGATGAATATAGATGAGGTGCTTGGGTTATCTTTTAAGTCCATCCATGACTCCCTGGCGACGATGGCATCTCTGACTGTTCAGATGGGGATTGCCGCTTCGTTGGCATTGTTGTTTTTATCCGTTTTTGACTATCTATATCAGAAATATGATTTTGAAAAGAATATCCGGATGTCTAAACAAGATATCAAAGATGAACACAAGAATACTGAGGGAGACCCTTTGATCAAATCAAAGATCAAGCAAAGGCAGAGGGAAATGGCCATGAGAAGGATGATGCAGGAAGTGCCTGAAGCAGACGTGGTCATCACCAACCCAACCCACTATGCCATTGCTTTGAAATACGATGAAAATAAATCAGATGCTCCTTATGTGGTTGCCAAGGGAGTGGACTTTTTGGCACAGAAGATCAAATTTATTGCCGGAGAGAATGATATCATCATGGTCGAAAACAGGCCATTGGCAAGATCTTTATATGACAGTGCTGAAATCGGCGACACTATTCCGGAAGAGTTCTTTAAAGCGGTAGCCGAAATTCTGGCTTACGTCTACCGGATGAAAAATCAGCTGTAAAGGCTGAAGATAGGGGGGAATGCAATTGTCAGCAAGAGATTTATCCGTACTATTCAGTGTCATCCTCATAGTAGCCATGCTTATCATTCCTTTTCCGCCTTGGCTGTTAAGTGTCCTGATCATTATTAATATTTCCTTGGCATTACTAGTGCTTCTTACTTCAATGAATATGAATGAGCCGCTGCAATTTGCCATCTTTCCATCCCTGTTATTGTTATTGACATTATTCAGGCTGGGCCTGAATGTATCAACGACCCGTTCCATCTTGAGTAACGGGGAAGCAGGAGATGTCGTAGAAACGTTCGGAACCTTCGTAGTCGGCGGTAACGTTCTCGTGGGTCTTGTTGTTTTTATTATTCTAATTATTATTCAATTTATCGTTATCACGAAAGGTTCAGAACGTGTTTCCGAGGTTGCAGCACGTTTCACCCTTGATGCCATGCCGGGGAAACAGATGAGTATTGATGCCGATCTGAATGCCGGTATCATCTCCGAACATGAAGCAAGGGACCGCCGCGAAAAGGTGAGCAGGGAAGCAGACTTTTACGGAGCAATGGATGGTGCTTCCAAGTTCGTAAAAGGGGATGCAATCGCCGGAATCATCATAGTCTTGATGAACTTGATCTTTGGTATCATCATCGGTATGACCCAGCAGGGGCTTCCTATCGGTGAAGCTGCAACAAGGTATTCCTTACTGACAGTCGGAGATGGCATAGTGAGTCAGATACCGGCACTGTTAATTTCCACTGCCACTGGTATTGTCGTCACAAGAGCAGCTTCGGATGGAAATCTTGGTAAAGACATCATCGATCAGCTTCTGGCTTTTCCCCCTATGTTATATGTAGCAGGGGGAACAATCTTCCTGCTGGGATTATTTACACCGATCAATGACATCCTGACAATTCCGGTAGCTGCTGCACTTGGAGTTGGAGGCTATATGCTGTCAAGAGCGCCGAAAGAAGATGAAGAAGACTTGATTGAAATGGAAGAAGAAAGAGAACAGGATGAAATGAAAAGTCCTGAGAGTGTGGTTAACCTCCTGAATGTGGATCCAATCGAGTTCGAATTCGGATACGGTTTGATTCCTCTGGCAGATGCCAATCAAGGGGGAGATCTTCTTGACAGGGTCGTGATGATACGGAGACAGCTTGCTATAGAACTAGGATTAGTTATTCCGGTTGTACGTATCAGGGATAATATTCAACTGCAGCCGAATGAATATAGATTGAAAATCAAAGGAAATGAAATGGCAAGGGGAGAGCTGCTTCTCGACCATTACCTGGCAATGAGCCCGGGGGTGGAGGACGAGTCTATCGAAGGAATTGATACCATCGAGCCTTCCTTTGGCCTTCCTGCTAAGTGGATCGGGGAAGACATGAAGGAGCAGGCGGAAATTTTCGGTTACACCGTAGTCGATCCTCCATCAGTAGTTTCAACCCATATTACTGAAGTCATTAAGAACAATGCGCACGAGCTGCTTGGCAGACAGGAAACTAAACAGCTTATTGACCATCTTCAGGAATCCTATCCGATTTTAGTCGAAGAAGTGACTCCAAATCCGTTATCAGTTGGAGAAGTTCAGAAAGTACTTGCAAAATTATTAAGGGAAAATGTATCGATCAGAAACCTTCCAATCATCTTTGAAACATTGGCAGACTATGGAAAGATGAGTACAGACACTGAATTATTGGCAGAATATGTGCGCCAGGCGTTGGCACGGCAGATCACGTCTCAATTTGTCGATCAGGGAGGGACTCTTAAAGTGATTACCCTCTCAGGCAGAATAGAAAAAATGATTGCCGACGCTGTCCAGCAGACAGAGCATGGAAATTACTTATCTATGGACCCGAACGATTCCCAGCGCATACTTGAGGCACTGGCATCTCAGGTGGAGCAGTTATCCATGATGGAGGAGTCACCGATCATCTTATGCTCTCCTGCCATCAGGATGTATGTCCGTCAGTTGATTGAACGGTATTTCCCTCAGGTTCCGACGCTTTCTTATAATGAGTTGGAAGCAAATGTAGAAGTCCAAAGTTTAGGGTTGGTGAATATTGAATGAAAGTAAAAAAGTATACAGCACCCTCCATGCCTGAAGCCATGAAGAAGATAAGGGGAGAACTGGGAGAAAGTGCGGTCATTTTAAATTCAAAGGTCATTTACACTGGAGGGGTCCTTGGTTTATTCAAAAAGAAAAACATTGAAGTGATTGCTGCTGTCGATCCAGTTTCTAAACAGGAGAAAAGAGAGAAGCGCAGCAAGAATTATCAGAATAAACCTGAAGAAAAAGCTGCTCCATCTGTTATGAAGAAGGAACCAAAGGTGGATGATGGCAGCAGTCCACTCCAGTTAAAAAAGGAAATATCCGAACTTAAATCGATTGTACAACAATTAAAAATCAATAATGGTTTTGAACATTATCCGGTAAACATCCGTCATCTCCTTCTTTTTCTTAAAGACCAGGAAGTGGACGAGAGGTATATTCATGAAGCAGGGGAGCATCTTATGAGTCTTTGTGAAGGAGAAGATGCCTTATCAGCTCCTGAGTTGAATGCTGCTGTTTCAAGATTAATGATGAGCAAACTCGAGATTCTTCCTTTTGGAGGAACCAGTTATAAGAAAAAGTATGTGAATGTAATAGGGCCAACAGGGGTTGGCAAGACGACTACCCTCGCGAAAATGGCTGCAGAAGCAGTTTTGGAAAAACGGAAAAAAATTGCATTCATTACAACTGACACATATCGGATTGCGGCCATTGAACAATTAAAGACTTATGCACAGCTATTGAATGTTCCGTTCGAAGTGGTGTATAAACTTGCTGATTTTCAAAAGGCGATTGAAAAATTCAGTGATTATGATGTGGTCTTCATCGACACAGCCGGAAGGAATTTTAGAGAAGAGAAGTATGTACAGGATCTGGCAAAAATGATTGACTTTGAAAATGATATGGAAACATTCCTTGTGTTATCAATGACTGCAAAAGAAAAAGATTTAAATGAAATTATCAATAACTTTTCCACCATACCCATTGAGAAATTCATCTTCTCAAAAATAGACGAAACGTCGAGTTACGGAACCATGTATAACATTATAAGATCCCGCGAAAAGGGAGCAGCTTATATTACCGCGGGACAGAACGTTCCGGAAGATATATCGGAAGCATCTCCAAAAGGAATTGTGGATCTGGTGATGGAAGGTAAGGAAAAATGATAGATCAAGCGCAAGGGTTACGATTGAAAATTCTTGAATCACAGCAAAGAAGCGCAAAGACAATAGCAGTGGTCAGCGGAAAGGGAGGGGTTGGCAAATCGAATTTTGCTGTAAACTTCTCCCTTGCATTGCAAAATAAGGGCAGGAAAGTCCTGTTATTCGATATGGATATTGGAATGGGGAATATTCATATCATTTTAGGCAAACAGCCTGATAAAACGATTACAGACTTCATAAACAACCCGGAAACGAAGATAGAAGAAATCATCTTCACTGACGGAGACGGGACTTCCTATATAAGTGCAGGAAATGGTCTTCATAATATAGTGGAATGGGACGATATTGATATTGAGAGACTGTTAAATGCCCTTTCATCGCTTGTTCATTCTTATGAATATATTGTTTTTGATATGGGGGCAGGAGCTGCACATCATACGATGGAATTACTGATGGCCGTAGATGACATTTTTGTTGTGACAACACCTGAACCAACAGCAGTGACAGATGCGTACTCCATGATGAAGTATATTTATATGAAAGATAAAGAGAAACAATTCTATCTCATCTGCAATAGAGCGGAAAGTGAAAATGAGGGAATTGATACACTAAACCGGTTGAAGCTGGCGATGGTTAAATTCTTAAACAAGGAAGTGTATCTTTTTGGTGTTCTGCCTGAGGATAGGGCCGTTCGGAAAGCAGTCACTCAGCAAGTCCCGTTACTGACTTCCTTTCCGCAATCTGCCATATCCTTGTCGATCTGCCGTGTACTTGAACAATACCTTTCCGGTAATACCACATACACATCTTCAGAAAAAAAAGGATTCATTTCAAACTTGAAAAGGATTCTGTTCAGGAGGAACGGTTGAATGATTCGGAAAAAAGTCCTGGTGGTTGATGATTCAGCCTTTATGAGAAAACTCATTACGGATTTCCTGTCCACCTCACCGGATTTGGAGGTGGTGGGGACGGCACGGAACGGGAAAGATGCTTTATTGAAAATCGAAAAATTTGCTCCCGATGTAGTGACATTAGACGTTGAAATGCCTGAAATGAATGGAATAGAAGCCTTGAAAATCATTATGGAAAAACACCCCTTGCCGGTTATTATGCTCTCCTCGACAACGAAAGAGGGAGCCGAGAATACCATCACAGCCATGAATCACGGTGCAGTAGATTTTATAGCAAAGCCTTCAGGAGCCATTTCGCTTGATTTACATAAAGTTAAAGAAGAGTTGGTCGCCAAGGTATTGAATGCCGGCAGTATTTCAATAGCCAGGCTTTCCAGAGATAGTAAAGAGAAGAATGGGATATTTAACGCAGTGTCTGAAGCAAAGGCTCCAAGCAGCAGCACCTTGCCCCCATGGAATCAGCACACGGATAAAATCATCTGCATTGGTACTTCTACAGGTGGTCCGAGAGCCCTGCAGCAGGTTGTGACCTCTCTCCCTTCGGATATACAGGCACCAATTCTTATCGTCCAGCACATGCCGCCGGGCTTTACTAAGTCACTGGCAAACAGGTTGAATTCACTTTCCAAAATCACTGTAAAAGAAGCTGAGCATGGAGAGGTGTTGGAGAAGGGGACAGCTTATATCGCACCCGGGGGTTTCCATCTGAAGGTAGAGGAAAAAAGAGGCGGATTAATGGCGGTATTGGACGACTCTGAACTCCCGCGGAGCGGTCATCGCCCTGCTGTGGATGTCATGTTTGAATCAGTCAGCGAAATAACAAATTATGACAAGATTGCCGTTATTATGACAGGCATGGGTTCTGACGGGTCCAAAGGTCTGGTAAAATTGAAGGGGAATGGCGCTGTTAAGTCAATTGCAGAGGCAGAAGAATCCTGTATTGTTTATGGGATGCCAAAAGCTGCCGTTTCTACCAATCTTGTAGATGAAATCGAATCCATAGAAAATATAGCCGGATGCATTATGAAGTATATGCCCTAGAGAGGTGTGGAACTCATGGAAATGAACCAGTATTTAGAGGTGTTTATTGAGGAAAGTAAAGAACATTTGCAAACGTGTAATGTACAATTGCTTGAACTTGAAAAGAATCCTGAAGACCTGTCGATTGTTAATGAAATATTCAGATCTGCTCATACCTTGAAGGGGATGGCAGCTACAATGGGTTACGAGGATCTGGCCAATCTGACCCACCAGATGGAAAATGTCCTGGACGCTATCCGAAACAGCAAAATCAAAGTATCATCGCTCATTCTTGATGTTGTCTTCATGGCTGTGGACGACCTGGAAGCAATGGTTTTTTCCATTGCAGAAGGTGGAGATGGAAAACGTGAGGTTTCAGAAATTGTCCAAAAGCTTGCAATGATAGAAAAAGGGGAATCTTTAGGCAGCCTTAAAGCCATGGATGAAGCTGCTGCTGCCGTAATGGAAGCTGAAACAGCCGTTACTTATCATCCTGAATATGATCAATTTGAGCAGACGGTCATTCAACAGTCAAAAGAACAGGGTTTCCAATGTTATGAAATCTCTGTAACTCTGAGAGAAGACTGTCTCCTGAAAGCTGCCAGGGTCTTCATGGTTTTTGAAGTTCTGGAAAAGTGCGGAGAAGTAATAAAATCAATTCCTGCTGTAAATGTTTTGGAGGAAGAAAATTTCGACCAGAGCTTCCTGGTAAGCATTGTTACGATAGAATCTCAAGAAGACATCAAGAACAAAATCCTGAAAGTTTCAGAGGTACATAATGTTAGTGTCCGCCTGGTTGAACTGGAGAAGGGAAAAGAACAGCCTTCTATTAATCATGATATAAACGTTCCTTCAAGGCAAGAGATGCCGGAACGACAGCCGAACAAAATGGAAGAAACATCGGCACTTCACAATGCCAAAAAGGACGAGAGGAAAGAACCTGCTCCTTCCAAGCAAGCAGCCGCAGGAAATAAGACCATCAGGGTAAACATAGAACGCCTTGATATTCTAATGAACCTGTTTGAAGAGCTTGTCATAGACAGGGGAAGGCTTGAACAAATCTCAAATGATCTTAATCATCCAGAGTTAAATGAAACCGTTGAAAGGATGTCAAGGATTTCAGGAGACTTGCAGAATATCATTCTTAATATGCGAATGGTGCCTGTAGAAACGGTGTTTAACCGATTCCCTCGGATGATCAGGCAGCTTGCAAGGGATCTCAACAAAAAGATTGAGTTGGAAATCGTCGGGGCTGAAACAGAATTAGACCGGACAGTCATTGATGAAATCGGCGACCCTCTTGTTCACTTATTGAGAAATGCCATCGACCATGGAATCGAGACTCCTGAAATCCGCAGGCAGAATGGAAAGCCTGAAGAAGGTACTGTAACGTTGAAGGCATACCACAGCGGAAATCATGTCTTTATTGAGATTTCAGATGACGGCGGCGGAATCAGCAGGGAGAAAGTGTTGAAAAAAGCAGTCTCTCAAGGAGTTGTAACGGAAGAAACAGCTTCTTCTCTACCTGACCGTCAAGTATATGAACTAATCCTGGCATCCGGTTTTTCAACAGCCGAAACGATCTCTGATATATCAGGCAGAGGTGTAGGACTGGACGTTGTAAAAGCAACAATAGAATCATTGGGCGGTTCAATTACAATTGATTCCGAACTGGGTGAAGGAAGCACTTTTTCGATCCAGCTGCCGCTTACGCTGTCCATTATTTCGGTCATGCTGGTTGAAGTGGAAAAAGAAAAGTATGCAATCCCATTATCCTCCATCATTGAAACCGCCATCATTAAAAAGGAAGATATCTTGAACGCGCACAACCAGAAAGTAATTGACTTCAGGGGAAAAGTCGTCCCGCTGCTATTCTTGGAAGATGTATTCGAAGTGGCTAAACGAGAAGAGGATGAGTTCCACTCTGTTGTCATTGTCCGAAAAGGAGACAGAATGGCCGGTTTGGTTGTTGATTCATTCATCGGCCAGCAAGAGGTAGTTTTGAAATCACTTGGGAATTATCTTACTGATGTATTTGCGATTTCGGGAGCAACTATCCTTGGTGATGGCCAGGTAGCTCTAATTGTAGATTGCAACGTATTAATCAAATAACGGGGGGCAGCGATAATGAGTGAAAATGCTACAGCACCTGCTGACTTAAAAGTGATTGTTTTTCAACTTATGGAAAAAGAGTATGCAATACCAGTCAGCCAAGTACGTTCTATTGAGAAAATCCAGCACATCACCCGTGTCCCGAAGGCGGCGCGTTTTGTAAGGGGAGTCATCAATCTGCGGGGAGTCGTTACTCCTGTCATTGATTTAAGAAGCCGCTTCGATCTTCCTGAAAAAGAGAATTCAGAGGATACAAGGATAATCATTGCTGGTTTTAATGATATGGAAGTCGGACTGGTAGTGGATGCAGCCAACGACGTTCTCGATATTCCTGCTGAAGCTGTCGAAGCCCAGCCGGAGGTCGTCGGAACAGTAGGAGCTGATTATATCAGCGGTGTTGCCAAACTGGAAAAGCGGCTTCTTGTCCTCTTGAATCTGGAAGCAGTCTTAAACTGAAAAATATCATACCCGTCCACACAAGTTTACCAGGCAGCAGCAGACACAGCTCTCTCCTTGCCTTTTCCGTAAATAAACAATAAATCTATTAAATTGGGGTTTGGAATAATGGGAATTGACCAAAAGGTAACCAGCCTTCATCTGGATATACTTAAGGAAATCGGCAATATTGGTGCAGGGCATGCGGCAACTGCTCTTTCAACTCTATTGAATAAGAAAGTTGATATGAAAGTTCCTCAAGTCAGAGTTGTTTCGTTTGATGAAATGATGGAAATGGCTGGAGGTCCAGATAATGTAGTTGTCAGCGTGTTCCTGCGTATTGAAGGGGATGCTCCTGGAAGTATGTTTTTTGTTCTCCCATTAACACAGGGTTCCCGCTTCATACATCAGATGACAGGGGAGAAAGACTTTTCTTTTGAGCGGCCGCCGTATTCAGAGCTTGGATTATCAGCCATGCAGGAACTGG
Organism: Bacillus salacetis; assembly: GCF_049177075.1. Lineage (GTDB taxonomy): Bacteria > Bacillota > Bacilli > Bacillales > Bacillaceae_B > Rossellomorea > Rossellomorea salacetis_A. Next base: position 1,566,449 of record NZ_CP185377.1, read on the forward strand.
GCAATATACTTTCAGGTTCGTACCTTTCATCACTGAGTGATTTCACGAATTTGAACATCTATCCATCGGTCCCTGCTCTATCGGTCGATATGGCAGGAGCCATCATAAGTTATGGTCTATTGGAAGTTTCCCAAACCAGTGACAACGCTATTGTGATTGATACCGCTCTTAAAGAGGATGAGTTGGCTGAAGCGGAAAGTGTTAAGGGCCACTTCTTTTTGCTGCCTGACCCGAAATCGTTTGATATCATTTTTAAATCACTGGGAGTAGAATCGTGAATCTTATTCAAGAAGTAATAAGAGTTGGTATAGCGGACTTGAAGATCGTCAAAGGCGGCCAGTCGGTCAGGACGTCAGGACTGGGTTCCTGTGTAGGAGTCGTCCTCTATGATGAGGGGGCTAACCTTGCGGGGATGGTGCATGTCATGCTTCCCTCTTCTAGCTTGGCGAAAGAAAACAATTTCAATCTGGCTAAATTTGCTGATACAGGAATCACTGAGTTAGTAAGGCTCATGATTTTCCATGGAGGCAGGCTCAGTCGTTTGAAAGCAAAAATTGCGGGTGGAGCACAAATGTTCCAATTTACTTCCGGCTCTGAATTAATGCGGATCGGACCAAGAAATGTGGAAGCTGTGAAAATAGCACTCGGACAATTGGGAATTCCTATAGCAGCTGAGGATACAGGGGGCAATAACGGAAGGACCATTGAATTTCATCTTGATACTTGTTTATTGAATGTACGTACCGTAAATAAGGGAACCAAAGACATTTGATGGCAGGTTCAATATCAAAAATTTTAAAATATAGCACGAGTTATAAATACAGCCAATCTTGAATACCGGGAGGAGGAGTACAATGTCTCAACCCTCTGCAGCAGATGAACAAACCTATTGGGACCTTTGGAAGAAATCGAAAGATCCACATGCTGGGGATATGCTGGTCAAAAAATATTTGCCCCTTGTTTCATATCATGTTCAAAGGATCTCTGTCGGCCTGCCCAAAAATGTTTCCAGGGAAGATTTGAAAAGTCTCGGCTTGATGGGCCTGTTGGATGCATTGGAGAAGTTCGATCCTTCAAGAGATTTAAAATTTGATACATATGCTTCTTTCAGGGTAAGGGGGTCCATTATCGACGGCCTTAGGAAAGAGGATTGGCTTCCTCGCTCCACAAGAGAGAGGGCAAAGAAAATTGAAGCTAAGATTGAGACGATGGAACAGAAGCTGCTCCGTCATGTAACCCCTGAGGAGATTGCTCAGGAAATGCAGATGGAGGAAGGGGAAGTATTTCAGACCATGAACGAATACTTCCTTGCAAATGTTCTTTCGATAGATGAGCAGGTTACTGATGAGGAAAATGATGGCCAGCACTCTTTTTCAATAAAAGACGCCCATACAATAATGCCTGAAGCCGAACTGGTCAAAAAAGAAAATATTTCAGAATTGACAGAGACAATCCGGTCTTTGTCAGAAAAGGAACAAATGGTGCTCAGCCTGTTCTATTATGAAGAGCTGACACTGACCGAAATCGGGGAAGTCATGAGTTTATCGACTTCAAGGATTTCCCAGATCCATTCCAAAGCGATTTTCAAGCTTCGCAATCTACTTGCTTAAAAGCAAGCGGCGAAGGTTCAAAAAGTGAATCAACTATACTACTGAATAAAGATAAAGGGTGAACTGATGCAAACACTTTTAATTTTTATTTCTTTTATCTTGAATATTGCAGCCCTTTTGGCGATTGTCATTCTATATACCAGGCAGAACAGGCTGCTTGAGGTTGAGAAACGGCAAGAAAAGGCCGTCCGGGAAATGGAGGATATCATATCCTCATATCTGCTTGAAATGAAAGAGGATAATGAGCGCTTTATCCAGCAGTTTCAGGCTGTAAACGAAGGAAACTTCAGCCGAAGCCAGGAAAAAGTGGAGAAAATCAAACAAGCTGCTGAGAAAGCGCAAAATGATCACAATCACCATCATGAAGCGGGAGTAGAAAACAAGGCAATTAACAACCACTCCTACAAGCGTCAAAATGCAGTGAAAGCTTATTCACAAAATACCGTGAAAGAAGAAAGCATAGACAGTGAAAAGCATATCCCTCCAGTCGAACCTTCAAAGGAAGATACGGTATACAATCAAATCCAAACTTTGCAAGAAAAAGGGTATACTCTCGATGATATTGCGAAAGAATTAGGCAGGGGTATTACTGAAATCGAGCTTTTATTGAAGTTTCGACAAAATAAAAAATAAATTTCTTGATTGCTGCATATGACTGTGCTATAGTAATTAACGGTGTGATTACACACGCTCACGGGATTCTGGCGGAAGGTGCTTGAAAAAAGTTTCTGCCTGGAGACGATCATGAGCGGAGGAAAATAAAAACCAATTAGGAGGAAACACACATGTCAGTAATTTCTATGAAACAATTGCTTGAAGCTGGTGTTCATTTCGGTCACCAGACTCGCCGTTGGAACCCTAAAATGAAGAAGTATATCTTCACAGAGCGTAACGGCATCTACATCATTGACCTTCAAAAAACAGTTAAAAAGGTTGAAGAAGCTTACAACTTCGTTAAAGAATTAGCTGGTAACGGCGGTAAAGTTCTTTTCGTAGGTACTAAGAAACAAGCACAAGAGTCTGTTAAAGAAGAAGCAGAACGTGCAGGAATGTACTTCATCAACCAGCGTTGGTTGGGTGGTACCCTGACTAACTTCGAAACAATTCAAAAGCGTATTTCCCGTCTGAAGCAAATCGAAAAGATGGAAGAAGACGGAACTTTTGAAGTTCTTCCGAAGAAAGAAGTAGTACAATTGAAAAAAGAACATGAGCGTTTAGTTAAATTCCTTGGCGGAATTAAAGATATGCAAGAACTTCCTGACGCACTATTCATCATCGATCCTCGTAAAGAGCGTATCGCTGTAGCGGAAGCACGCAAGTTGAACATCCCGATCGTTGGTATTGTTGATACAAACTGTGACCCGGATGAAATCGATGTAGTAATCCCTGCAAACGATGATGCAATCCGTGCGGTTAAACTACTTACTTCAAAAATGGCTGATGCCATCCTTGAAGCTAAGCAGGGCGAAGAAGCAGCTGTAACTGCAGCTGAGTAATCAAAAGCATTTAAAGACCGGCTTATATGGAAGACAGATAATCTGCACCTTACATTAGCAGAAACTGCTGTGGATCATACTTGGTACGGTTCATCTGAAAAGGTGATGAGTGGATACCCCTTATCACCTTTTTTTAAAAAGAAGAGTACAAGCATTTATAAGCTTACATAATATACTCAAAGGAGGAAAATCATTATGGCAATTACTGCGCAAATGGTAAAAGAACTTCGTGAAAAAACTGGCGCTGGAATGATGGATTGTAAAAAAGCTTTACAAGAAACTGACGGCGACATGGACAAAGCAATTGACTTTCTTCGTGAAAAAGGTATCGCAAAGGCAGCTAAGAAAGCCGACCGCATTGCAGCTGAAGGTACTACTTACATTCAAAGTGAAGGAAACACAGCTGTTATCCTTGAAGTGAATGCTGAAACAGATTTCGTTGCTAAAAACGAAAACTTCCAAACAGTGGTTAAAGATCTTTCTCAACACCTGCTGACAAACCAGCCGGCTAACGTGGAAGAAGCTCTTGATCAAAAAATGGAAAACGGCAGCACTGTTGGTGAATACATCAATTCTGCTATCGCTAAAATTGGTGAGAAAATCACTCTTCGCCGTTTTGCGATCCGCACAAAATCTGATAACGATGCTTTCGGTGAATACCTGCACATGGGCGGAAGAATCGGTGTACTAACTGTTGTTGAAGGTACAACTGATGCTGACGCTGCAAAAGATGTTGCAATGCATGCTGCTGCGTTAAACCCTAAGTATGTATCCCGCGACCAGGTTTCTGAAGAAGAAGTTGAGCGTGAGCGCGAAGTGCTTACTCAACAAGCTCTTAATGAAGGCAAGCCTGAAAACATCGTAGCTAAAATGGTAGAAGGCCGTCTTGGCAAGTTTTTCGAAGATGTATGTATCCTTGATCAGCCATTCGTTAAAAACCCTGATCAAAAAGTACGTCAATTCCTTGAGTCTAAAGGTGCTGTGTTAACAGATTTCGTTCGTTATGAAGTTGGAGAAGGCATTGAAAAACGCCAGGAAAACTTCGCTGATGAAGTTATGAGCCAAGTAAATAAGAAGTAACCCACAGGGTCTACTTTATTCCAAAAGGGGAACACACTGTGTGTTCCCTCTTTTTCAAAGCCTGACAGGCATTCGACCAAAAAATAACTACATATGGAGGTTCAAATGAGCATTCCAAAGTACAAAAGAGTAGTATTAAAATTAAGCGGTGAAGCACTTGCTGGTGAACAAGGATTCGGACTTAGTCCAGCCATCATTAAAAGTGTCGCAGAAGATGTAAAAGAGATTGCTGAGCTTGGTGTAGAAGTTGCGGTAGTAGTAGGCGGCGGAAACATCTGGCGTGGAAAAGTCGGCAGTGAAATGGGGATGGATCGTGCCTCAGCTGACTATATGGGAATGCTTGCTACCGTAATGAATTCCTTGGCACTGCAGGACAGCCTTGAACAGATCGGTATTGAAACACGTGTTCAAACTTCTATCGATATGCGTCAGGTAGCTGAGCCTTACATCCGCCGCAGGGCAATCCGTCATCTAGAGAAAAAACGTGTAGTTATTTTTGCTGCCGGTACAGGGAATCCTTACTTCTCTACTGATACAACTGCTGCATTAAGAGCTGCGGAAATTGAAGCGGAAGTAATCCTTATGGCCAAAAATAACGTGGATGGGGTATATACAGCTGATCCTAAAACGGATGCAAATGCCGTGAAATATGATGAGCTGTCATATCTGGAAGTGATCAAGGAAGGTCTCGCGGTCATGGATTCCACTGCATCATCTTTATGCATGGATAATGATATTCCGCTTATTGTCTTCTCTATTTCTGAAGATGGAAACATTAAACGCGCCGTCATGGGTGAATCAATCGGAACAATCGTAAGGGGGAAAGCATAATGCCAAGTCAAATTATGTCCAATACTAAAGAAAGAATGACAAAAGCGATTCAAACTTTCACAAGAGAATTGGCTTCTATCCGTGCGGGAAGAGCTAATGCTTCTTTACTGGATAAGATAACTGTTGACTATTACGGAGCACCGACTCCCGTAAACCAGTTAGCTGGTATTTCTGTTCCTGAAGCAAGGATGCTTGTCATTCAGCCATATGATAAGTCCTCACTTGGAGATATTGAAAAAGCGATCTTAAAATCAGATTTAGGCATCACACCAACAAGTGATGGAAACATTCTGCGCATCGTAATCCCGCAATTGACAGAGGAACGCCGTAAGGACCTCGTTAAATTGGTGAAGAAAGAATCAGAAGATGCGAAGGTAGCAATCCGCAATATCAGACGCGATGCAAACGATGACTTGAAAAAGTTAGAGAAGAACGGTGAGATCACAGAAGATGACCTTCGCGGTTACTCTGATGATGTTCAAAAAATGACAGATGACCATATCAATCAAATTGATTCCATTGCGAAAGATAAAGAAAAAGAAATCTTGGAAGTTTGATTCATTCAAACAATCTAAAGCAAAAACCCTCTATTCAGGGGGTTTTTTGCATCTTATCCATACTTTCGCAGGATTTATATACGGAGTAGAGTATTTCCGGATTTTTAAAGATAAATATACATATTTTTGATATGATAGTAGGGAAAAAGTATTTCTAATCAATTTCATCTTTGTGTTTCCTGCAAGGTTATGCCTTTATTCGATATGAATATAATGGTCATAGTTGAAAACTTGAAACAGGTCATGATAAGGAAAAGGCTTGTCAAAATACTGGATAATGAATGAAATTGATACTATTGTTTTTGTGGAGGATCAATTATGTTAAATAAAATGAAATTATGGAAAAGTCAAAAGGATAAGACTGAGTTTGACGAAAAATTTCATGAAGTGTTAAAGCATCGAATCCCTAATCATATCGCGATTATCATGGATGGCAATGGAAGATGGGCCAAGAAGAGAGCCCTGCCAAGAATAGCAGGCCATCATGAAGGCATGAAAGTGGTACGGAAAATCACCAAGATGGCAAACTCTCTTGGAGTAAAGACATTGACTTTATATGCCTTCTCAACAGAAAATTGGAAGAGGCCCAAAATGGAAGTTGAATACCTTATGAAATTGCCTGAGGAATTCCTTGGAACTTTCTTGCCGGAATTGATAGAAGAAAATGTGAAGGTCACCATGATGGGATATGAAGATAAGCTTCCTTCCCATACAGCAAATGCCATTAAGAAAGCGATGAAAGAAACGGAACAAAATGATGGGCTTATTTTAAACTTCGCTTTGAATTACGGAAGCCGTTTCGAAATCATGGAAGCTGTTAAAGATGTCTTAAATGATGTCAGCAATGGTATAATAGATAAAGACCAAATAAACGAAGAAACCTTCTCGAGTTATTTAATGACAAAGGATCTTCCTGATCCCGACCTTCTGATCCGTACGAGCGGAGAGATGCGGTTGAGTAATTTCATGCTCTGGCAGCTTGCCTACACTGAATTCTGGTTCACACCGGTTCTTTGGCCGGATTTTCAAGAGGAACATTTAATAGAGGCTATTGAAGCTTACCAGGGAAGGTCAAGAAGGTACGGCGGTATACAAAGTGAGGAATTAGAATGAAACAAAGGATACTTACTGCTGTAATAGCAGCGGCTGTTTTTCTGCCAATTGTACTGTTCGGAGGAACGCCATTCTTACTATTGACATACTTAATTGCAACAATAGGATTGTATGAAGCGTTAAAAATGAGGAATCTCAAAATATTTTCAGTCCCCGGGATTATTTCTATTGCACTTTTATGGATTTTTTTACTTCCCGATCAATATATTGATGTTATAGAGGAGCTCGGTTACAGCAAAATTGAACTTGCTCTGTTGGCGGTACTATTGTTTTTGACATACACTGTCGCAGCTAAGAACAGATTTTCGTTTGATGATGTGGCGTTCTCTATCCTTGCCACTCTCTATGTAGGCATAGGTTTTTATTATTTTATTGAGACAAGGAATGCTGATGCAGGAATTCAGTTCGTCTTTTATTCACTCTTCCTGATATGGGCGACTGATTCAGGTGCTTATTTTATCGGACGGGCTTTCGGGAAAAAAAAGCTCTGGCCGGATATCAGTCCTAATAAAACGATTGAAGGGTCCATTGGCGGAGTGGTTTGTGCAATGATTGTAGCCATCATCTTCACTTTTGTTGCCGACCTGAATATTTCCCTTCCCAAGCTGCTGATTGTATCAGCTATCCTATCTGTTTTTGGACAAATTGGAGATTTAGTGGAATCAGCGTTGAAGCGGCATTATAATGTTAAAGATTCGGGTCATCTGCTGCCTGGACACGGAGGCATCCTCGACCGTTTTGACAGTCTGTTATTCGTTCTGCCTCTCCTTCACTTTCTTAATGTTTTATAGGTTTAGGGAAATCAGGGAAGTAAGAATAGAGCAGAAAGTGTTTTTATGTAGGAGTGAATATGTTGAAGAAAATCAGTTTACTTGGGGCAACCGGGTCAATCGGATTGCAAACCCTGGATGTCATCAGGGAAAATAAGGAACAGTTTGAACTTACGGCTATTTCAGCCGGAAGAAATATAGGTGAAACGAAAAAGATAATAAATGAATTCAGTCCAAAAATCGTATCGGTCCAGTTAAAGGAAGACGCACTTTCTCTAGAAAACGAAGTTCCATCCGGGACGCGGGTGCTTTGGGGAGAGGAAGGGCTTCTTGAAGTCGCGTGCCACCATGATGCTGATGTATTAGTGAATGCGGTCCTTGGCAGTGTTGGACTATACCCGACTTTACAGGCAATTGAAGCGGGTAAAACCATAGCTATTGCGAATAAGGAAACCCTTGTTACAGCAGGACATATTGTTATGGAAGCGGCTCGTAAGAAAAACGTACCGCTTCTTCCGGTGGACAGTGAACATTCAGCCATCTTTCAATGTCTTCAGGGAGAAAATCAAAAGAATATCGAATCTCTCATCATTACAGCTTCGGGAGGCAGCTTCAGAGACCGGACCAGGGCAGAACTGGAAGGTGTAACGGTAGATGAGGCCCTTAACCATCCCAATTGGTCCATGGGCGCCAAAATTACAATCGATTCTGCTACAATGATGAATAAAGGATTGGAAGTCATTGAGGCACATTGGCTATTTGGGATCCCTTTTGAGGATATCAAAGTATTATTGCATAGAGAGAGCATCATCCATTCCATGGTGGAGTTCCATGATAGTTCAGTAATGGCCCAACTTGGGACACCTGATATGAGGGTGCCGATCCAATATGCCTTGACTTATCCGGATCGTTTTGAAAGAAACCATGGAAGCAGGTTAAACCTGGCGGAATTCGGTAAGCTTCATTTTGAAGAAATGGACTTTGAGCGCTTTCGCTGCCTGAAGTATTCATTTGATGCCGGTAAAGCTGGCGGATCTATGCCGGCTGTCCTGAATGCAGCAAACGAAGCGGCGGTTGCAAGATTCCTTAATGGAGAAATTTCTTTCCTTCAGATTGAGACTCTTATTGAAAAGGCGCTGGAAAAGCATGAGTTGATTAAACAGCCGGATTTAGAAACAATCAGAAGCATAGATTCAGATACCCGGCGATTTGTAAATTCAATCAGTCTTGCATAACTTCCAGGGGGCTGAAAGGCAAGGTATTTCATCTCTACATCATTTACAAAGGTGGTTTTCTATTTGCAGACAGTGATAGCCTTTATTGTTATTTTTGGCGCACTTGTTTTCTTTCATGAATTAGGACATTTGATTTTTGCCAAAAGAGCGGGAATAATGTGCCGGGAATTTGCAATCGGCTTCGGGCCAAAAGTTTTCTCATATAAGAAATCAGAAACAACCTATACAATCCGTCTTCTCCCGCTTGGAGGTTTCGTCCGTATGGCGGGTGAGGATCCTGAAATGATTGATATCAAACCTGGATACCGTGTAGGATTGGTTCTAAATGAGGATGAAACCATTCAAAAGATCATCCTTAACAACAAGGACAGATATCCAAATATCCGTGTAGTGGAAGTTGAAGAAAGCGATCTTGAGCATAAGCTTTTCGTCAGGGGATACGAAGATGGCGAAGAAGAGCTGAAGACCTTTTCTATCAGCAGGGACGCTGTCATCATTGAAGATGGTGTTGAAACACAAGTGGCTCCCTGGGACCGCCAGTTCGCATCAAAAACTTTGGGGCAAAGAGCAATGGCAATCTTTGCAGGTCCGCTTTTTAACTTCATATTGGCGTTTGTCATCTTTTTGCTGGTAGGTTTGCTTCAAGGTGTACCTGTCAATGAACCGTTACTTGGGAAGCTGACCGATGATGGTGCAGCCAGGGAAGCCGGTTTACAGCAAGGGGATGAAGTCCTGAGTATTGATGGCAATGAAATCTCTACGTGGGAAGATATCGTCACTATCATCCAGAAACATCCGGGGGACCAATTGCTGTTTACTGTCGATCGAAACGGAAATACGGAAGAACTTTCTGTAACACCTAAACCACAGGTGATAGAGGACAAGGAAATAGGCATCATAGGCGTCCATAGTCCTGTGGAGAAATCTCCTTTGAAAGTGGTAACCAATAGTTTCGAGCAGACTTACCAATGGACAGTGCTTATTTTTGAAATGCTAGGAAAGCTGGTTACAGGGCAGTTCTCGATTGATGCGTTGTCAGGCCCGGTCGGCATTTACCAATCTACTGATATCGTAGCTCAATCCGGCATTTATTATCTGATGAGATGGGGAGCGATCCTAAGCATCAACCTCGGTATCATGAACCTTCTTCCTATCCCGGCATTGGATGGTGGAAGACTGATGTTCTTTGCTGTAGAAGCAATCAGAGGAAAGCCGGTAGACCGTCAAAAGGAAGGGATGGTCCACTTTATAGGATTTGCGCTTCTGATGGTATTGATGCTTGTGGTTACATGGAATGATATCCAGCGGTTCTTCCTGTAATATAAGTAAAGGCAGAAGAGAGAATGAACCTGTTCGTTCTCTTTTCTTTTGATGATCCCATGAAAAGATTTCGTAGTACAGGTGATATTGAATAGTTTTAAAGTCTTGGGAAGCAGCATTACATAAAGAAACTAATATTGTTTGAGGTGGTAGGATATGAAACAAAGTATGACGTTAATTCCGACTCTAAGAGAAACACCAGCGGATGCAGAAGTGAAAAGTCACCAGCAGTTATTGCGTGCGGGTTTTATCAGACAGAACGCGAGCGGTATCTATAGTTTTCTTCCTCTTGGACGCAAGGTCCTCCAAAAAGTAGAAGAAATCATTCGGGAAGAAATGAACAATGCAGGCGGAGTTGAACTATTGATGCCTGCACTCCAGCCAGCAGAGTTATGGCAGGAATCAGGGAGATGGAGTACGTACGGCCCTGAACTGATGCGTTTGGAAGACAGACATAAGCGGAATTTCGCACTGGGTGCAACCCATGAGGAAGTCATCACCTCCCTTGTCAGGGATGAAGTCAAATCTTACAAAAAGCTGCCATTGACATTGTTCCAAATTCAAACGAAATTCCGGGATGAGAAAAGGCCGCGCTTTGGGTTGCTGAGAGGAAGGGAATTCATCATGAAAGATGCATACTCGTTCCACTCCTCCTACGAAAGCCTTGATGAAACATATGAGAAGATCTTTCAAGCTTACTCCAATGTTTTCAACCGCTGCGGTTTGAACTTCAGGGCGGTAATCGCCGATTCAGGAGCAATGGGCGGGAAGGATACCCACGAATTCATGGTTCTTTCAGATATTGGAGAAGATACGATTGCATACTCTGATACCTCCCAATATGCAGCTAATATTGAAATGGCACCGGTAATAGCTCGTTATGAGGAATCAACAGAAGCAGAGAGGGAAATGGAGAAAGTTGAAACTCCTGGGATTAAAACCATTGAGGAAGTCAGCAGCCATCTCCAAACAGGCAAAGAACAATGCATTAAATCGCTTTTGTTTAAAGTGGATGAAGAATTTGTTCTGGTCATTGTCAGAGGTGACCATGAAGTAAATGACATCAAAGTGAAAAATTTGCTTGAGGCATCTGTCGTTGAACTGGCCACGGCTGAAGAAACCAAGGAATTGCTGAATGCGCCTGTAGGTTCCATAGGTCCTGCCAGTATGAAGGCTGAAGTGAAAATCTTTGCTGATGAAGCAGTTAAATTCATGAAAAATGCTGTTTGCGGAGCGAATGAAGAAGGCTTCCACTTTACCAATGTCAATCATGGCAGGGATTTCAATGTCGATCAATTTGCTGACCTTAGATTCATTCAGGAAGGAGATCTGTCTCCTGATGGTGAAGGAACGATTCAGTTCGCCAAAGGAATCGAGGTTGGGCATGTCTTTAAATTGGGAACAAGGTACAGTGATGCGATGGGTGCGCAGTACCTTGATGAGAATGGAAGATCCCAATCCATGATCATGGGCTGTTACGGAATTGGAGTTTCCCGTACTCTTGCAGCTGTCGCAGAACAATACAGTGATGATAATGGTCTTCAATGGCCATCAAGCTTAACGCCATTTGATCTTCATATTGTTCCGATTAATATCAAGAACGATGAGCAGCGTGAGCTGGCAGAACAGCTTTATGAAGACTTAAAGCAACAAAAGTTTGACGTCTTGCTTGATGACCGTCAGGAACGTCCTGGCGTCAAGTTTACCGATTCTGACCTTATCGGACTGCCTTTCCGGATTACAGTCGGAAAGAAAGCTTCTGAAGGTGTCGTTGAAGTGAAAATCAGAAAGACAGGTGAAGTACTGGAAGTTCATAAAGACGAACTTGCTGCTAAGCTGCAGGAATTATTTCGCAATCAATAAGGATGGAATTTATGGTATGATAGAAGGGATTCATTAAAAATTCCTAAAGACAACAGGGTCTGATCATAAGGTCAGTCCCTTTATTATGTACTAAAATTATTTTTGACTATTTAGAGATAGATAAAAATGAATGGGGGAGAAATGATTTGCGAGATAATCCCGCCGGTAAAAAAGAGAGGTTTCAAGTATTACTCATGCAGCTGGGACTGACAGAGGATGCAGTTGTTCAGCATTTTCACTCAGCTCAGATCGAAAAGCTTCTGGTAGACCGCCAGGAAAAAAGGTGGCATTTTTACTTTACTCTAGAAAAACTTGTACCTTGTGCTGTATGGAGCACCTTTTCCATAAGACTCCAGCAAGCCTTTCAGCACATTGCCAAGGTTCAATTTACAATCCAACTCCTTGATCATTCTCACACTGAAGAACAATTATTGGATTACTGGAATGAATGCATTAAAGAAATTGACGGCATTTCACCACCGTTGCTTGCACTTTTGAATCAGCAGGTTCCTAAAGTAAAAGGCAATAAGATCATTGTTCAGACATCAAATGCAACTGAAGCGACTGCATTAAAGAGAAAATATGCCGGCTTCATTTCATCAGTATTTCAAAATTTCGGATTCCCTGCCTATTCGATAGATGCAGAAGTAAAACAATCTGAGAGTGGAAATGACGACTATCAGAAATTCCTTGAGGCCAAAAGGCGTGAAGATGAAGAGAGAGCGAAACAGGCAGTCATTGAAATGCAAAAGCAAGCTAATGAAAAGGAACAGGATGCGGCACCATCAGGTCCTGTCAGCATCGGTTTGACCATCAAGGATGATGCGGAGTTCAGAAAGATTGAACAAATTTATGATGAAGAAAGAAGAATTGCGCTTGAAGGATACATTTTTGCGGCTGAGACAAAAGAGCTTCGCAGCGGACGTACTTTATTGACTTTTAAAATCACTGACTATACAAGTTCGATTATGGTCAAGATGTTTTCACGTGACAAAGAAGATGCAGCCATCATGAACAGGGTGAAAAAGGGAATGTGGGTGCGATGCCGCGGAAGCATTCAAAATGATACATTTGTCAGAGATCTCGTCATGATTGCCAATGATGTCAATGAGATCGCCCCTGTACTAAGAAAAGATACAGCAGCGGAAGATGAAAAGCGGGTTGAATTGCATCTTCATACTCCAATGAGTCAAATGGATGCAGTCTCATCTGTCGGCGATTTGGTAGGACAAGCAAGTAAGTGGGGACACAAAGCAGTGGCCATTACCGATCATGCAGTCGTGCAGTCGTTTCCCGAGGCTTTCAACGCAAGTAAAAAACACGGCATCAAAATCCTCTACGGCTTAGAAGCCAATCTAGTTGACGACGGCGTGCCGATTGCATACAACGATGCCCATAGAAATCTTGATGAAGACACTTATGTAGTGTTTGACGTTGAAACCACCGGATTATCAGCCATGTATAATACGATAATTGAGCTGGCCGCGGTTAAGATACGAGATGGCGAAATCATTGATAGATTTGAATCTTTTGCCAATCCTCATCATCCGCTTTCAGCAACGACCATCAATTTGACAGGAATAACGGATGACATGGTGCAGAATGCTCCTGAAGTTGAAGAGGCATTGAAATCATTTAAAGAATGGGCTGAAAACGCCGTACTTGTCGCACATAATGCTTCATTTGATATGGGATTCCTTAATGTTGGTTATGGTAAGGCTGGATTAGGAAAGGCTGAAAATCCGGTTATCGACACCCTTGAATTGGCGAGACTTCTCTATCCAGAGATGAAGAATCACCGGTTAAACACTCTTGCCAAAAAATTTGATGTGGAACTTACCCAGCATCACAGAGCCATTTACGATGCCGAAGCAACAGGTTATCTGCTCCTTAAAATGCTGAAAGATGCCAATGAAAAAGGGATCACCTACCATGATCAGTTTAATGATTACATGGGGAAAGGCGATGCATATAAACGTTCCCGTCCATCACATGTGACACTGCTTGCTCAAACGGAAGAAGGGCTCAAGAACTTATTTAAGCTTGTAACCATATCCCATTTGGAATATTTCTATCGTGTACCACGTATTCCGAGATCACTGCTGCAGAAATACCGCAGCGGAATCCTGGTTGGTTCGGGGTGCGATAAGGGAGAAGTCTTTGAAGGGATGATGCAAAAAGCCCCGGAAGAAGTAGAGGAAGCGGCGCGGTTCTACGATTATCTCGAGGTTCATCCTAAGGAAGTCTATCAACACTTGATAGAACTTGAACTGATTCAATCGGACCAGAACCTTGAAGAGATCATAGGGAATATTGTGAAACTTGGTGAAAAACTTGATTTGCCGGTTGCAGCAACAGGAAACGTCCACTACATTAATGAAACGGATAAAATCCACAGGGAAATCCTTGTAGGTTCCCAAGGCGGTGCCAACCCGCTGAACCGGCATAAACTGCCTGATGTCCATTTCAGGACAACAAACGAGATGCTGGATTGTTTCTCATTCCTTGGAAAAGAAAAGGCAAAGGAAATTGTTGTGACGAATACCAACAAGATTGCTGACTTAATCGACGAGATCAAACCGATCAAAGATGATCTTTATACACCGAAGATTGATGGGGCGGATGAAGAGATGCGCCGCATGAGTTATGAGATGGCCAGGAGCATATACGGAGATGAGCTCCCTGAAATCGTTGAAGCACGGCTTGAAAAAGAATTAAAAAGCATCATTGGACATGGATTTGCGGTTATCTATCTTATTTCAGCAAAGCTTGTTAAGAAGTCTCTTAGTGACGGATATCTGGTAGGATCCCGTGGATCGGTCGGTTCGTCTTTTGTGGCCACAATGACGGAAATCACAGAAGTGAATCCACTCCCTCCTCATTACGTTTGCCCGAAGTGCAAACATTCGGAGTTCTTTGATGATGGATCAGTCGGATCAGGCTTTGACCTGCCAAACAAGAATTGTCCTGAGTGCGGAAATGTCTTCAAGAAAGACGGACATGATATCCCGTTTGAGACATTCCTTGGATTCAAAGGAGATAAGGTTCCCGATATCGATTTGAACTTCTCCGGGGAATACCAGCCTCAGGCACATGACTATACAAAGGTCCTTTTCGGTGAAGATAATGTATATCGCGCAGGAACAATTGGTACGGTTGCGGACAAGACAGCATTTGGATATGTGAAGGGATACGCTTCGGATAACAACCTCCAGATCAGGGGTGCTGAAGTAGACAGGCTTGCGCAAGGATGCACGGGAGTTAAGAGAACCACCGGGCAGCATCCGGGCGGGATTATTGTTGTGCCGGATTATATGGATATTTTCGACTTTTCTCCTATCCAATTTCCGGCTGATGATAAAAATTCGGAGTGGAAAACGACTCATTTTGACTTCCATTCAATCCACGATAATCTCTTGAAACTTGATATCCTCGGCCACGACGATCCGACGGTCATCCGCATGCTTCAAGATTTATCGGGGATCGATCCTAAGACAATCCCGACCGATGATCCTGAAGTAATGAAGATATTCAGCGGCACTGAGTCCCTGGGTGTCACAGAGGAACAAATCATGTGTAAAACTGGTACATTGGGTATACCTGAATTCGGAACAAGATTTGTTAGACAAATGCTTGAGGATACAAAACCGACAACGTTCTCTGAACTAGTTCAGATTTCCGGCCTTTCACACGGAACGGATGTATGGCTTGGGAACGCCCAGGAACTCATCCATAATAATATTTGTAACCTTAGCGAGGTAATCGGTTGTCGTGATGACATCATGGTTTACTTGATTTATCAGGGGCTGGAACCTTCCCTTGCCTTCAAAATCATGGAGTTTGTACGAAAAGGGAAAGGACTTCAGCCTGAATGGGAAGAGGAAATGATCAAGAATGGAGTGCCGAATTGGTATATCGACTCCTGTAAGAAAATCAAGTATATGTTCCCTAAAGCCCATGCTGCAGCTTACGTACTGATGGCAGTCAGGATTGCCTATTTCAAGGTTCATCATGCCTTGCTGTATTATTCTGCTTACTTTACTGTCCGTGCTGAAGATTTCGATATAGAAGCGATGGTAAGGGGAAGCCAGGCAATCCGGGCCAAAGTAGAAGAAATAACCAGCAAGGGACTGGATGCCTCCCCTAAAGAAAAGAATACGTTGACAGTACTTGAACTGGCATTGGAGATGTGTGAAAGAGGCTATAAGTTCCAGAAGGTGGATTTATACCGCTCATCTGCCACTGAATTTGTCATTGATGGCGATTCTTTGATCCCTCCATTCAATGCGATTCCCGGATTAGGGACAAATGCCGCTATCAATATAGTGAATGCAAGGAAAGAAGGGGAATTCCTTTCTAAGGAAGACCTTCAGCAAAGAGGAAGGGTCTCCAAAACAATCATTGAGTATTTGACGAACCATGGATGCCTGGATGCTCTTCCTGACCAGAACCAATTATCTCTGTTCTAATGAGAGCTTGGATTGTCAAGGCTTTTGTTTGCAAAAAAATGTTGGTTATGGTATATTTTTATTGGAAATACTAATGATAACTCTGAAGGAAAGAGTGGGGCGCCCCCACTCTTTCGTTGTTGATTAGGGATTTTTTGCCTGACTGGATTCTATTTGTTCATCTTATGACAGAAACGAATCTTGCTCTGCCTTTCATCCCTCAAGCCGAAAG
The DNA here is from genome assembly GCF_049177075.1 of Bacillus salacetis. Taxonomy (GTDB): domain Bacteria; phylum Bacillota; class Bacilli; order Bacillales; family Bacillaceae_B; genus Rossellomorea; species Rossellomorea salacetis_A. The sequence continues at coordinate 1,583,004 of NZ_CP185377.1, forward strand.
TCATCTTGTAACAGGAATGATAAAATATCTTTCAAAGCGGATTTCGCTGAGCTTTCAGGCTTGTACCAGACTAACGAGAGTTAAAGTAATAGACAGGGGTTGCAGCCCAGGCTGTAACATTGCCTGTCTATATTACTAGGCGGTCCGATATTTTATTAGCTGGGAATTATGATTCCTGGTCCAAGATTTCTTTTTATTATCCAGGAGGTATGTATGAGTAAAATTACTGAACTCGTAGATGAACTCGTGACACCGATTTTAGATGACATGTCACTTGAATTGGTAGACGTTGAATATGTTAAGGAAGGCTCCAATTGGTTCCTGCGTGTGTTTGTCGACAAAGAAACCGGTGTTGACATTGAGGAATGCGGAATCGTTAGTGAGCGGCTGAGTGAAAAGCTGGATGAAATCGATCCGATCACTCATAATTATTTCCTTGAAGTTTCTTCACCAGGTGCTGAGCGCCCGCTCAAGAAGGAAAAGGACTTTGAGAGAGCGGTCGGGAAGAATGTCCATGTGAAAACATATGAACCTATCAATGGTGAAAAAGCGATTGAAGGGAAGCTTCTGTCCTATGATGGAAATTCTTTATCAATAGAAATGACAATCAAGACAAGGAAGAAACAGGTAGACATTCCGATGGAAAAAGTAGCTAAGGCGCGCCTGGCTGTCACTTTTTCATAAGACGGAAGGACCTTTATTAGAAGGGGGATGACATAACTATGAGTTCTCAATTACTTGAAGCTCTAAATGTACTTGAAAAAGAAAAAGGCATCTCTAGAGATGTAATTATTGAAGCGATTGAGGCGGCACTCGTTTCTGCGTATAAGCGGAATTTCAACCAGGCGCAAAACGTCAGGGTTGACCTGAACCTTGAAAATGGATCAATGCGTGTCTTTGCAAGAAAAGAAATTGTTGACGAAGTCTTTGATTCACGTCTTGAGATCTCCCTGGACGATGCGAAAGAAATCAATCCGGGATATGATACTGGCGATGTGGTCGAGCTTGAAGTCACTCCAAAAGATTTCGGGAGAATTGCGGCACAGACGGCCAAGCAGGTCGTTACCCAGCGTGTAAGAGAGGCTGAACGCGGAATCATCTACTCTGAGTTCGCTGACAGAGAAGAAGATATCATGACCGGAATTGTTCAAAGACAGGATGGCCGTTTCATTTATGTGGCCCTTGGCAAAATTGAAGCTCTTCTTCCAGTAAATGAGCAGATGCCGAATGAATCCTATAAGCCTCATGACCGCATTAAGGTCTTTATCACGAAGGTTGAAAAAACGACTAAGGGTCCTCAGATCTTTGTATCCAGAACCCATCCGGGATTACTGAAGCGCTTATTTGAAATCGAAGTGCCTGAAATTTTTGACGGAACTGTAGAAATCAAATCAGTGGCGCGTGAAGCCGGCGACCGTTCCAAGATCTCCGTGGCCGCCGCAAATGAGGAAATCGATCCGGTAGGCGCTTGTGTTGGAACCCGGGGAGCCCGTGTCCAGGCAATCGTGAATGAACTTAAAGGCGAAAAGATTGATATTGTCCAATGGTCAGAAGACCCGGTTACATTTGTTGCAAACGCTTTGAGCCCTTCCAAAGTATTGGATGTGCAGGTTGATGAAGAGGCAAAAGCCACAACAGTTGTCGTCCCTGACTATCAATTGTCGCTCGCTATCGGAAAAAGAGGCCAGAATGCCCGGCTTGCAGCAAAACTGACAGGCTGGAAGATTGATATTAAAAGTGAAACCGATGCTCGTGAAATAGGCATATACCCGAGGACAGACGAACCTCTTCTTCCGGTAAATGATGAAGAGGATTATGAAGAAAATCCTTCTGAAGATCTGGAATAAAGGTGATAACCGATGAGTACGAAAAAGAAAATCCCTCTAAGAAAATGCTTGGCCACAGGGGAAATGAAACCTAAAAAAGAAATGATCAGAATTGTTCGTTCTAAGGAAGGCGAAGTTTCCGTCGACCAGACAGGTAAGAAATCAGGGAGAGGGGCATACCTTTCTAAAACGAAGGATGCAATATCAACAGCAAAAAAGAAAAATGCAATAGCCAATCAATTACAGGCAAAAGTGGATGATTCAATTTATGATGAACTGCTTGCTTTAGTGGAAAAGGAGTAGTTCCTGACGAATGAATCAGCAAAATCGATGGATGTCTCTGCTTGGATTGGCAAATCGGGCACGCAAAGTAATTTCAGGCGAAGAGCTTGTCATTAAGGAAATCCGAAGCAAAAAGGCAAAGGTCGTCATTCTTGCAGGCGATGCTTCTGAAAATACCAGGAAGAAGATCACTGATAAATGCAGCTTTTATGAAGTTCCTGTTTATCAAGTGGAAGACAGAGGTATTCTCGGACGAGCAATCGGCAAAGACGCCAGAGTGACTGTAGCGGTACTTGATGCCGGCTTTGCAGCTAAGATCTCCAAGCTGCTCGATGAATCTCAATGGGGGTGAACATATGAGCAAATTACGTATATACGAATACGCTAAAAAACATAACGTTTCAAGTAAGGACGTTATTTCTAAACTAAAAGAAATGAATATTGAGGTATCAAATCATATGGCAACACTAGAAGACGACACCGTTAAGAAGCTGGATAAATCATATGGCGGCAATGAAGGTAATTCCGCAGACAAAGCGCCAAAGAATGATAAAGTGAAAACCGGAGCGCCAAAAAACCGCGACGGCAAGAAGCCTGCTGAACAACAAAACCAGCAGAAAAAAGGGTTTAACAACTCTAATAAAGGTAAAAACAACAATAAGCCTAATAACAAGTCAAACAACCGAAGTAACCGAAACAATAAGAACAACCAAAATAATCACTCAAACAATCAGCCTCAGAAGAAAAAAGAAAAAGAGCTTCCGGAAAAAATTACTTTCTCAGAGTCTCTGACTGTGGCAGAGCTTGGGAAGAAGCTTCACCGTGAGCCTTCTGAAATCATTAAAAAGCTTTTCATGCTTGGCGTCATGGCGACAATCAACCAGGAGCTTGAAAAAGAAGCAATCGAACTTGTAGCCGCGGAATATGGTGTAGAGGTAGAAGAGGAAATCCTTGTGGATAAATCTGATCTTGAAGTGTACTTCACAGAAGATCAAGAAGAGGATCAAGTTGAGCGTCCTTCTGTTGTAACGATCATGGGACACGTCGACCATGGGAAAACAACGCTTCTTGATTCCATCAGAAACACAAAAGTAACAGAAGGTGAAGCCGGCGGGATCACTCAGCATATCGGTGCTTATCAAATCGTAGAAAACGGCAAAAAGATTACCTTCCTGGATACTCCGGGGCATGCTGCCTTCACTACAATGCGTGCGCGCGGAGCTCAAGTTACGGATATTGCAATCATTGTTGTTGCTGCTGATGACGGTGTCATGCCGCAAACAGTAGAAGCAATCAACCATGCTAAAGCAGCTGAGGTGCCGATTATCATTGCTGTTAACAAAATGGATAAAGAAGCAGCGAACCCTGATCGTGTCATGCAGGAACTGACTGAGTACCAGCTTGTTCCTGAAGCATGGGGAGGAGACACTATCTTCGTTCCTCTTTCTGCCTTGAAAGGTGAAGGAATCGATGACCTTCTTGAAATGATCTTGCTTGTCAGCGAAGTAGAAGAGCTTAAAGCAAATCCAAACCGTTTGGCTCAAGGTACTGTTATTGAAGCAGAACTTGACAAAGGCCGCGGTTCTGTAGCTACACTGCTTGTTCAAAACGGTACGCTGAGAGTCGGAGACCCAATTGTGGTAGGCACAACATTCGGTCGTGTACGCGCAATGGTCAATGATCTTGGACGCAGGGTCAAGGAAGCAGGCCCTTCTACTCCTGTTGAAATTACAGGATTAAACGATGTCCCTCAAGCAGGAGACAGGTTCGTTGTATTTGAAGATGAAAAGACTGCCCGCTCTGTTGGAGAAACACGTGCACAGCAGGCTCTTCAGGCCCAGCGTGGAGAAAAATCCCGTGTCAGCCTTGATAACTTGTTTGAGCAGATGAAACAAGGCGAGATGAAAGACCTGAACATCGTCATGAAGGCGGATGTCCAAGGTTCAGTTGAAGCACTTGCTGCTTCACTTCAAAAGATCGAAGTCGAAGGTGTAAATGTTAAGATCATCCATACTGGTGTGGGTGCGCTGAATGAATCTGATATTACCCTGGCTGCTGCATCAAATGCGATTGTCATCGGTTTCAATGTCAGACCGGATGTCAATGCCAAACGTGCTGCAGACGCAGAGGGAGTAGAAATCCGCCTTCACCGTATCATCTATAACGTGATTGAAGAAATCGAATCCGCCATGAAAGGTATGCTTGATCCTGAGTTTGAAGAGAAAATCATCGGCCAGGCTGAAGTACGCCAGACATTTAAAGTGTCTAAAGTCGGGACAATTGCGGGAAGCTATGTAACAGACGGGAAAATCACCCGTGACAGCGGAGTGCGTGTCATCCGTGATGGAGTAGTCATCTATGAAGGTGAACTCGATGTCTTGAAACGCTTTAAAGATGATGTTAAGGAAGTTGCCACTAACTATGAGTGTGGTATTACCATCAAGAACTTCAACGATATCAAAGAAGGAGATATCATAGAAGCGTTCGTAATGGAGGAAATCAAAAGATAATGATCGCTTATGTAGAATGTGAGTTTATTATCCACGATTCTCATTCTCTTAAGGACAAAAGAGCAGTGCTTCAGCGGGTGTTGACCCGTTTGAAGCAGAAATATAATGTGGCGGTATCAGAAATTGACCACCAGGATGTATGGCAGCGGACAAGGATTGCCATCGTCACTGTCTCATCTTCGAGTCAATCCGCCCGTTCGGTCATTGACAGTGCTCTGAAGCTTACAGATTCATTTCCTGAATGGGAAAGAGGAGAGACAGTGCATGAACTGCTTTGAGTCTTTTAAGCTTCAGCTATAAACAAGGAAGTTAGAGGTGATATTGATGAGCCATCGTTCTAACCGTGTTGGCGAGCAGATGAAAAAGGAGCTCAGCGATATTATCGGACGAAAAATCAAAGACCCGAGAGTCGGCTTTGTAACAGTGACTGATGTTGAAGTATCAGGGGATCTGCAGCAAGCCAAAGTATATATCACTGTTCTTGGTGATGAAGAACAGAGAGAAAGCACTTTGAAGGGACTGGCTAAAGCTAAAGGATTTATTCGTTCGGAAATCGGACAGCGGGTTCGTTTGCGCAAAACACCTGAACTCATTTTTGAATTTGATGAATCGATCGATTATGGAAACCGCATCGAATCATTGCTTAAAAAAATTCAAGATGAACCTGAAGAAAAGCGCGACTGATTTTCCCGGCTGGGGAAACAGGAGCTTTCTTCATAAATGAACAAAGGCTGACCAAGAGATTGGGTCAGCCTTTTTCATTGTAATATTATGTTGTCAAGATGAATCTTACCAGAAAGGATTGTTTATTTGCTGTATGGTGATAGTTCTTAGGGAAACTAGCGGCCAATCTGGTATAGATAGGATTCATACTTAGACGAGATGAGAAGAATGATATTTGTAGACTGAAGATAATTAATGTCCTTTACATATAACTCTTGAACAAATAAATAAAAATTTTTTTTATTATTTATCTATATTTAAAGCAACGTTGATTGAAGCGGAAGGTGGGCAACCTCCTGCGGGACTAGCGTGACAGGTGAGACCCCGCAGGCGAAGCCGAGGAGGCTCAACGCACGCCCCGCGGAGTTGCACACCTGGAGCGGAAATCAATCTTCACAAGAAAGGCAGGGATAGAACATGAATGGCATTTTACCACTATGGAAGCCAAGGGGGATGACCTCCCATGATTGTGTCTTTAAGGTCAGAAAGATGCTTAGGACAAAGAAAGTAGGGCATACCGGCACACTCGATCCTGAAGTGACCGGTGTCCTGCCCCTGTGTATCGGCAGAGCTACCAAAGTAGCCGAATATATCATGAATGGCGGAAAAGCCTATGAAGGCGAAGTAACCATCGGCAGGTCGACCACAACTGAAGATGCATGGGGAGAAACTGTAGAAGAGAAGCAAGTCACTGAATCATATACCAGAGAACAAATCATTGACGTTTTAAACTCCTTTAAAGGAGAAATAACTCAGACTCCCCCCATGTTTTCAGCTGTCAAGGTTAATGGCAAGCGATTATATGAGTATGCAAGAGAGGGCAAAGTCATCGAGCGCCCCAGCAGGACTGTAACCATTCATGATATCGAACTACTTGATGACCGCAATATCTTAGATGGGGGAAGCATCAGTTTCAAATTCCGTGTCTCTTGCAGCAAAGGAACCTATATTAGAACACTCGCAGTCCAAATTGGTGAGAGGCTGGGTTACCCGGCACACATGTCAGAATTGACACGGATCAGGTCTGCCGCTTTTGAAGAGAAAGATTGTGTCACTTTCGAAAAATTGGAAGAACTCATTAGCGCCGGCCAAGTGGAACGAGCTTTGTTTCCAATTGAAGAAGGCATCTCTCATTTGCCGAAATGGGATTTAAGTGATACATTAGCTATGAAAGTAAAGAACGGTGCAGTGCTTAATATGCCGGAAAAGTGGCCGGATGATCAAGTTGCGATGAACCATAATGGAAAAACGTTAGCGATCTATCAGGCGCATCCAGAAAAGCCGGGCATCATAAAGCCTGTAAAAGTATTATTCAATGATTAGCGAAAATAGGTGAGGTAACATGAAGGTTATTACGGTCCATCATCCCCATTCATTCAGTTCAGAGGATTTTCCTCCTCTTTCAATGGCGCTGGGTTATTTCGACGGAGTGCATAAAGGACATCAACAAGTAATCAATACGGCGGTCATGGAGGCAGAGAAACGGAACTTACAGAGTGCTGTCATGACATTCGATCCGCATCCATCAGTGGTATTGGGGCGTAAACATAAGCATGTCCACTATATTACACCGCTTCAGGATAAGGTCAGGCTGATTGAAGAATTGGGAGTCGATTACTTGTTCATTGTGAGATTCACTTCTGATTTTGCCAATTTGCATCCTCAGGAATATGTGGATCAATATATCATTAATCTGAATGTCAAGCATGTTTCTGCAGGCTTTGATTTTACATATGGAAAGCTTGGAAAAGGCAACATGGAGACACTGCAATTTCATTCAAGGGATAAGTTCACTTATACAACGGTTAATAAGCTCACAGATGAGGATGAGAAAATCAGTTCAACCTCTATCAGGCATTCCCTTAACGAAGGAGAAGCTGCAAAGGTGGAAAAGCTCCTTGGCAGATATTACACGACTTCAGGAACAGTGGTTCATGGGGATAAACGCGGGAGAAAAATCGGTTTCCCGACAGCGAACATTGAGCTGTCGGATGATTACATCATTCCCAGAAAAGGTGTGTATGCAGTCAGGCTATTTGTGCAAGGCAAGTGGCATAACGGAGTTGCAAACTTAGGTTATAAGCCGACATTCAACAATCCCGATGATAAGGTTTTATCCATTGAAGTCCATATTTTTGATTATAATTCTTCCATTTATGGTGAAGAAGTAAGAGTTGAATGGCATAGGTATATCCGATCCGAGCAGAAATTCGATGGAATTCAGCAGTTGATTGCACAAATTGAGAAAGATAAACAGGAAGCTATTGCATACTTTCAAAAATTATTCGTTTAGACTTGATTTATGATAGAAAAAGTAGTATTCTAATAAACGTATGACAATGAACCTTTACTTGGCAGCACGATTCACCAACGTTTGCTGGGTATCAGGGGATTTCGAAAGAATATTAGGAGGTGAAATGGATGGCTATCACACAAACACGCAAAAACGAACTAATCAACGAGTTCAAAACTCACGAGAACGATACTGGTTCTGCAGAAGTTCAAATTGCTATCCTTACAGAAGAAATTAACACTTTGAACGACCATTTACGTACTCACAAGAAAGACCACCACTCTCGTCGCGGTCTTTTGAAAATGGTAGGTCGCCGTCGTAATCTTTTAACGTACTTGCGTAATAAAGATGTAGCGCGCTACCGTGATTTGATCAACAAATTAGGTTTACGCCGATAAGTGACTCAGAAGCGGGATTTTTTCCCGCTTTTTATTTAGGTTTAGGGCATACACTATAAGGGAAATACTGCTAATCAAACAATCAAGAATGAAGCAGCAAAAAGCATTTTGCTTTTTCATTTTTGATTGTTTACTTTCAAGCATTTGAAAGTTGCGGATTTTTTCGCTAGCCAGTATTTTTCCTTGGTGGCGCCGATGGCTTTATAATTCTGGAAAGGACCTGACTAAGGAATATTCCTATACAGGATAAGTCAAAATACATATAAAAGTCGCTTATTTCAATTGAAAATTGTGTATATATCTGCTTCAAGGGTATGAGAGAAACCGAATACTCTTAATTGAGAAGTAAAAGAGAGGGGTTCATTATGGAACAAGAAACAAAAGAGTTTTCCATAGATTGGGCAGGCAGGAAATTAACAGTAGAATATGGACAGCTGGCGAAACAGGCAAATGGTGCCGTTTTAATCCGCTACGGTGATACAGCTGTATTAAGCACAGCGACAGCATCAAAACAGCCAAAGCCTTTGGATTTCTTCCCATTGACTGTCAACTATGAAGAGCGTTTGTATGCTGTAGGGAAAATACCAGGAGGTTTCATCAAACGTGAGGGACGTCCTAGTGAAAGAGCCGTACTGACAAGCCGCTTGATTGACCGTCCAATCCGTCCGCTGTTTGCAGATGGATTCAGAAATGAAGTTCAAGTCATCAGTATGGTGATGAGTGTTGACCAGGATTGTTCATCTGAAATGGCAGCGATGTTTGGCTCTTCGCTTGCATTGACTGTTTCTGATATTCCGTTTGAAGGACCGATTGCAGGTGTTCAAGTCGGACTGATTGAAGGCGAATTCATCATCAATCCAAATGTTGAACAACTGGACAAAAGTGAAATCAACCTGATTGTAGCTGGAACGAAAGATGCCATCAATATGGTTGAAGCTGGAGCGGATGAAGTTCCTGAAGAAACCATGCTTGAAGCTATCATGTTCGGCCATGAAGAAATCAAAAGGCTGATTTCCTTCCAAGAAGAAATTGCTGCACAAGTCGGCAAGGAAAAGATGGAAGTAGAACTTTATCAAATCGATCAAGATATTGAAGCAGAAGTTCGCGAACTTTGTGAAGAAGATATGGTCAAGGCGATTCAGGTGCAGGAGAAACATGCCCGCGAAGCTGCGATTAAAGTTGTTAAAGATGATGTCATTGCTAAATTTGAAGAGAAGGAAGCAGACGATGATCAGCTTAAACAAGTGAAACAGGTTCTGGACAAGCTTGTAAAAGGTGAAGTACGCCGCTTGATCACAGAAGAAAAAGTCCGTCCGGATGGACGCGGGCTTGACGAAATCCGTCCGTTAGCATCACAAGTAGGGTTAATGCCAAGAACACATGGTTCAGGTTTATTCACCCGCGGACAAACTCAGGCTCTGAGTATCTGTACTCTTGGTGCATTGGGAGATGTCCAGGTAATCGATGGTTTAGGGCTTGAGGAATCAAAACGTTTTATGCACCATTACAATTTCCCGCTATTCAGTGTTGGGGAAACGGGTCCTATCCGTGGTCCGGGACGCCGTGAAATCGGACACGGGGCACTTGGTGAAAGAGCTCTTGAGCCAATAATTCCTGAGGAGAAGGATTTCCCTTATACCATCCGTCTGGTTTCCGAAGTATTGGAGTCAAATGGCTCCACTTCACAAGCAAGTATCTGTGCAAGCACACTTGCGATGATGGATGCGGGTGTACCGATCAAGGCTCCTGTTGCAGGGATTGCAATGGGTCTGATCCAATCAGGTAAACATTACTCTATCCTGACTGATATTCAGGGTATGGAAGACCATCTGGGAGACATGGACTTTAAAGTTGCTGGTACTTCCAAAGGGGTAACCGCCTTACAGATGGATATCAAAATCGAAGGGCTGTCCAGGGAAATCCTTGAAGAAGCACTTCAACAGGCTAAGAGTGGACGGATGCATATCCTTGACAGCATGCTTTCAACAATTTCCGAGTCCCGTGGACAGTTGTCTCAATATGCACCAAAAATCCTCACAATGTCCATCAACCCTGATAAGATCAGGGATGTTATCGGACCAAGCGGTAAACAGATCAATAAAATCATTGAAGAAACCGGCGTGAAGATTGACATCGAACAAGATGGTTCTGTATTCATCTCATCAACTGACGAAGAGATGAATAAAAAAGCCAAAAAGATCATTGAGGACATTGTACGCGAAGTTGAAGTCGGTCAAATGTATCTTGGTAAAGTTAAACGAATCGAGAAGTTTGGAGCGTTTGTTGAAATCTTCAACGGAAAAGACGGTCTGGTTCATATCTCTGAACTTGCAGAGGAAAGAATCGGCAAAGTTGAAGATGTAGTCAGCATCGGGGACGAACTTCTTGTAAAAGTGACTGAAATCGATAGACAAGGCCGTGTAAACCTTTCCCGCAAAGCAGTATTGAAAGAGCAGCGCGAAAAAGCAGAACAGGCTCAAAAATAAATGAAAAGAAAAGAAGCTGACCGAATGCGGTTGGCTTTTTTTCTTTTCGCTCTTTTCTTAAAGGATTGTTGCTATCTGGATGAGTTTGTTGATTTCCTCTCCAGGTGTGCGACTCCGCGGGGCGGGCGTTGAGCCTCCTCGGCTGCGCCTGCGGGGTCTCACCTGTCCCGCTAGTCCCGCAGGAGATCACACACCTTCCGCTCCAATCAACCCTTGATACAAACGAGAACCTACTGTAAAAGAAATAATCTTTTTGAATACAGCCTTTCGTAAGTATCTTGGTTTAAAAGGGTTAGTCTGAACCAGACTCGAGGTGGGTGACTCTGGGGCGGTGTTGAAAACTAAGCGTAAGCGGCTATTCAGCGACATACAGGTCTCTTTTGTACGAAACAGCACCAGGAGGATTACACTATAACTGTTTGCCAGCCAGGGTATCGAAATCAAAATAGGAATACCGAATTCACATTGAATACCTTTCCAACTGCTGTGCCTCTAAAGTTCTACCTTGTCCCGTTTTATCATATGCTGATAGGGATAAGAAAGGGTGAGGGAAAGATGAATTACAAGGTACTGACCGGCATTACTGTATGTGTCGTCGCTGCCATTATATCTGTCAGCAATCCTGTGACGTCTCAATATCTATCAAGTTTGAAGGAAGGCGCCGTTACAGTTGATGCCAAGCCGGAAAAGCTTCTGGACCAAATCAAAACAGAGGCTGAAAAATATGAAGTTCCTGCGATTGATGCCAAGAATGATCCTGTATGGAAGGGAACACCTGGGTACAATGGTTTAGAGGTGAATATTAAGAGTTCTTATGAGAAAATGAAGAATGAGGGTGTTTTTAATAGTGAGCGGTTAGTTTTTGATCAGGTTTCCCCTGCAGTGCACCTGACTGATCTTCCCCCGCTTCCTATTTATAGGGGAAATCCGGAAAAACCAATGGCTTCGTTTATTATTAACGTTGCGTGGGGAAATGAATACATACCGGATATGCTTGCCACACTGAAGAAGCATCAAGTTTATGCCACTTTCTTTTTGGAGGGAAGGTGGGTAAAAGAAAATCCTGACCTGGCCAAGATGATTGCAGACTCAGGCCATGAAATCGGAAATCATTCCTATTCCCATCCTAAAATGGAGACACTTTCTGGAGCGAAGATCAGGGAAGAAATCTCAAAAACGAATGAAATCATTGAAGCGACCACTGGTAAAAGAGTGAAGTTATTTGGTCCGCCAAGCGGAGGGTTCAATGATGAAGTAGTTAAAATTGCAGGCGAGTATAAAATGAAGACGATTTTGTGGAGTGTCGATACAATTGACTGGCAAAAACCGGCACCAAGTGTCATAGTAGAAAGAGTAACATCAAAACTGCATAAGGGAGCACTTATACTTATGCATCCGACAGCATCCACTTCATCTGCGCTTCCTGCACTTATTACAGCTGTTAAGAAAGAAGAATTAAGAATTGGAACAGTCTCTAGTTTGCTGAAGGAAGAAAGAATTATAAAAACAGGAAATAATTCTCTCCTAAAAGGAAAAAGTAATGATAAGAACTAGAAGATGTTGACAACATGAACAGGAGGAATTTTTTTGATTAACAAATATACATGCTCAAATGGTCTAAGAATAGTTCTGGAAGAAATTCCGACTGTCCGATCCGTTGCAATCGGTATATGGATTGGTACGGGATCCCGCCATGAGAACAAGGAGAATAATGGGATTTCTCATTTCCTGGAGCATATGTTTTTTAAAGGGACAGAAACAAGAAGTGCACGTGAAATCGCCGAATCCTTTGATAGTATCGGGGGCCAGGTAAATGCTTTTACCTCGAAGGAGTATACTTGCTATTATGCAAAGGTCCTTGATAATCATGCTCAGTATGCTTTGGAAACACTTGCTGACATGTTCTTTAATTCCGCTTTTGATGAAGAGGAATTGAAGAAGGAAAAGAATGTCGTATACGAAGAAATCAAAATGTATGAAGACACCCCTGATGATATCGTCCATGATGTACTCAGCAAGGCGGTATACAAGAGTCATCCACTCGGGTATCCGATTCTTGGGACGGAGGAAACGCTTGACACTTTCAATGGCCAGACATTAAGGGATTATATGCATAATATGTATACTCCGGATGACGTAGTGATATCTGTGGCGGGGAATGTTGATGCTTCTTTCATTAAGCAGGTCGAGAAGTTATTCGGGGAATATGAAGGCGGCAAGGGGCATGAACAAAATGCTGCACCGTCTTTCCACCATAATAAGGTATCCAAGAAAAAAGATACGGAGCAGGCTCACTTATGCCTTGGATATCCGGGTCTGCAGATCGGCCACGATGATATCTACAGCCTTATCGTTTTGAATAATGTCCTTGGAGGAAGCATGTCATCCCGCTTATTCCAGGAAGTCAGGGAGCAAAGAGGATTGGCTTATTCTGTATTTTCGTATCATTCTGCTTATGAAGACAGCGGCATGCTTACAATATACGGCGGAACGGGTGCTAAGCAATTAAACCAGTTGTTTGAGACAATTCAGTCCACACTGGACACATTAAAAGCAGATGGAATTACTTCCAAAGAATTGGCAAACAGCAAAGAGCAGCTAAAAGGGAACCTGATGCTCAGCCTCGAGAGCACCAACAGCAGAATGAGCAGAAATGGTAAAAATGAATTACTATTGAAAAAACATCGTTCACTGGATGAGATCGTGGAAGAAATTGATGGAGTGACAATTGACAGGGTTAACAATCTTGGCAAAGAAATTTTCAACAACGATTTTTCTGCTGCCCTTATCAGTCCGGATGGAGAAATGCCGGCCAATATACGTAATTCTTGATAAAAAGCTTCAGGCCATTTGGCCTGAAGCTTTTTATTTTTGATATGGCTATTCCTATATTAATTTGCAAACTCACTTCTAAAATGGAAAAGCAGTTTATACATTTAATATAAGGATTCAGTCAGCCGGTAAGCTGCACTGCTGGAGGAAAATATTCATAAGGAGCGGATGATTCCTATGCGATTAAGTGAATTGAGCGGCAAGGAAATAGTGGATTTCAAAAGAGCAGAAAGGCTTGGTGTGCTTGGACAGACGGACCTGGAATTCAATGAGCGGACAGGGCAGATCAACGCCCTGGTGATCCCAACAGGAAAGTGGATGAGAAAGCAAAACAGTGAAATCAGGGTGCCCTGGCAGCATATCCGCACTATAGGGTCTGATATGATCATCCTGGAAGTGGCAGAGGAATAGTCAAGAGGAAATCGTGAATAATGTAAATTGGTTTTCAGGTTAAATCCCCTTCTTACAAGGGGATTTTTTGCTTTTAAAAGAGTGGGAGACATGAACTAAGTTTGAACAATATCCCTTAATTTCCTAAGGCTACTCACCTATTGCCCTCCGCCTTCATACAATGTTGAAGTGATAAACCTTTGCAGGTGGCAACGCGATTACGTTAAAAGAAGGTGAAAGCATTGATGTTGACTGGAATGCAGATCGCAGTCTTAGGCGGAGATGCTCGTCAACTCGAGATTATTCGTAAGCTTACAGAGCTCGATGCGAAAATTTCCTTGATAGGATTTGAACAATTGGACCATGCTTTTACAGGTGCGGTTAAAGAAAAGATAGATGAAGTTGAATTTGATTCAGTTGACGCAATCATTCTCCCTGTACCTGGCACCAGCCTGGAGGGGGAAATTGAAACGATTTTCTCCAATGAAAAAATAAAGCTTACAGAAGAGATACTGAAGAGTACTCCTTCCCATTGCAAAATCTATTCTGGGATTACGAATAAGTATCTTAGTGAAATCACTTCTTCGGCAAAGAGAGAGCTGATTCAGTTATTTGAACGGGATGATGTGGCAATTTATAATTCCATTCCGACCGTGGAAGGAACCATCATGATGGCTATACAGCATACCGACTTTACGATTCATGGCTCCAACTTGATCGTTCTCGGGCTTGGCCGTGTAGGGATGAGTGTCGCGCGAACCTTCCATCACCTGGGTGCGAGGGTAAAGGTCGGAGCTAGAAAGAGTGAACATTTGGCACGAATTACGGAAATGGGGCTTCAGCCGTTCCATCTTGATGACTTGGAGAAAGAGGTCAAAGAGTGTGACATGTGCATTAATACCATACCAGCACAAGTGGTTAAAGCCGGTGTCATTGCCAAGATGCCTGCACATACCCTCATCATTGATCTCGCTTCGAAACCTGGCGGAACCGATTTCAGGTATGCCGAGAAGCGCGGGGTGAAAGCATTGCTTGCACCTGGACTTCCTGGGATTGTAGCTCCAAAATCAGCAGGACAGATTTTGGCAAATGTTTTGTCTCAACTCTTGCTTCATGACTTAACATCAAGAAAGGAGTAATTTACATGAGTGTTAAAGGAAAACGAATCGGATTTGGATTGACAGGTTCACATTGTACCTACGATGCGGTTTTTCCGGAGATTGAAAGACTGGTGAATGAAGGGGCGGAAGTTATCCCTGTTGTAACCTCGACAGTGAAAAATACAGTTACAAGATTCGGTGACGGAGAGGACTGGATCAAAAGAATTGAAGATGTAACAGGAAATAAGGTAGTCGATACTATAGTTAAAGCAGAACCTCTTGGCCCGAAGCTCCCGCTTGATTGTATGGTCATAGCTCCTTTAACGGGAAATTCAATGAGTAAATTTGCCAATGCGATGACAGATTCACCGGTATTGATGGCAGCCAAAGCCACTTTAAGAAATCACCGTCCGGTTGTTGTCGGTATTTCTACAAATGATGCCCTGGGCTTAAATGGTGTTAACTTAATGAGATTGATATCCGCAAAAGATATTTACTTCATTCCGTTTGGCCAGGATGATCCTGAGAAGAAACCGAAATCGATGGTAGCGAGGATGACCCGTCTCTTAGAGACAGTGGAAGCCGCCCTTGAAGGGAAACAGCTGCAGCCTGTAGTAGTAGAAAGATATTTAGATTGATAAGGAAGCTTTGAACCTGCACTGGATCTTCGGTGAATGGAAGCTTACAGAGTACATCGGATAAATGCCGCTCCATTCTGGGGGCGGTTTTGGCTTGCCCTGAACAGGCTGGCATTACACGGTGTTTAAGATAATTAATTCCAGCAGCTCCTAATAAAAAAGGATATTGTCTAACTATTGTTTATGTTAAAATATTCTTTATTACGGTAAATGATTAAAATGTTTTCATTCCGAAATGTGTAGTTTGAGATTTATATGGTCTGGAAGGAGAATGATTGATGAACGCAAAAGGATTTCATGTAGCGGTTGTCGGTGCAACAGGCGCAGTCGGCCAGCAAATGATTAAAACACTGGAGAGCAGGGATTTTCCTATTGGAAAACTGACTCTTTTATCTTCTGCCCGTTCCGCGGGTAAGAAAGTTACTTATAAAGGTGAAGAGATAACCGTTCAGGAGGCAAAACCTGAAATCTTTGATGATATTGATATAGCCTTATTCAGCGCGGGCGGAAGCGTGTCTAAAGAATTGGCGCCTGAAGCAGCAAAGCGGGGAGCTGTTTGTATCGATAACACAAGTGCCTTTAGAATGGACCCGAACGTACCACTGGTAGTTCCTGAGGTGAATGAAGAGGAAATCAGAAACCACAATGGAATTATTGCGAATCCCAACTGTTCTACCATCCAGATGGTAGCTGCACTGGAACCGGTTCGGCAAAAATATGGTCTTGAAAAAGTCATCGTCTCGACGTATCAGGCCGTTTCAGGTGCAGGAGCAGCCGCAATCGATGAACTTCACGAACAATCACACGCGATCTTGAATGGGGAAGAGCCTAAGGCGGAAGTGCTCCCGGTCAAGAGTGGAAAGAAACACCACCAGATCGCATTTAATGCTGTTCCGCAGATTGATAACTTTGAAGACAATGGTTATACATTCGAAGAAATGAAGATGATTAACGAAACCAAGAAAATTATGTCTATGCCTGAATTGAAGGTGGCTGCGACTTGTGTAAGGCTGCCAATTGTCACAGGACATTCTGAGAGTGTATATTTTGAAATTAAAGATGAAAATGTGACTGCAGAAGATATCAAGTCATTATTAAAAGACGCCCCCGGTATCGTACTGCAGGATTCACCGGAAGAACAATTATATCCAATGCCGGCATACGCAGTGGGAAGCAATGATGTGTTTGTAGGCAGAATCAGGAAGGATCTTGATGACACTTGCGGTTTCCATATGTGGGTTGTTTCAGATAACCTTCTGAAGGGCGCAGCATGGAATTCCGTCCAGATTGCAGAAAGCCTTATCAAACTAAATTTAATCACAAAGAAATAAGAAGCATTCGAGGTACACCTACTAATGATTACTTCTGACATCCTTGTAAATTTGACAGCAAGCCTCTTGTTTTTATCTTAAAAACATTGGGGTGTAGAAATGAAGATAACTGTTCAAAAGTATGGAGGAACATCGGTTCGTGATGAGAAAGGCCGTTCAAAAGCGGCTGAACATGTATTGAGGGCGGTGAAAGACGGATATAAGGTGGTAGTTGTCGTTTCTGCCATGGGCAGAAAGGGAGAACCTTATTCCACCGATACTTTACTCTCATTGATCAGTGGAAGAAATACGAAGGTGAGCAAGAGGGAACAGGACATCCTGCTTTCCTGCGGAGAAACGATTTCCACGGTTGTATTTACGAACCTGCTGTTAGAGCAGGGAATCAAGGCAGTGGCATTGACAGGGGCTCAAGCTGGTTTCCATACGAACAGTGACCATACCAATGCTAAAATCACAAACATGAAATGTGACCGGCTGCTGACTGAACTTAAAGAGAATCAGGCAGTAGTAGTCGCTGGCTTTCAAGGGGTATCCCCTAATGGAGAAGTGACGACAATCGGCAGAGGTGGAAGTGACACCTCTGCTGCCGCGCTTGGTGCTGCACTGAAGGCAGAATGGGTAGATATTTTCACAGATGTTGAGGGCGTCATGACGGCAGATCCAAGGGTGACCGATAAAGCAAGGCCACTATCGGTTATATCCTATAATGAGGTTTGCAACCTGGCGAACCAGGGAGCAAAAGTCATCCATCCCCGCGCAGTGGAAATAGCTATGGAGGCCAAGGTCCCAATCCGTATCCGTTCCACCTATTCCGATAATCTCGGAACCCTGGTGACATCGCTTGAGAAAAAGAAGGAAAAAGGGTTGGAGGACGGAACAGTGACAGGTATTGCCCATGTGGAAAGCCTGTCTCAAATCAAGGTATATGCAAAGAAAGAACAATATAACCTGCAGTCGGAAGTATTCAAAGCGATGGCGAATGAGGATATTTCCGTTGATTTCATTAACATTTCTCCTCAAGGGGTGGTATATACCGTTCCGTCTGACTTGACATCCAGAGCGTTCAGGGTGTTGAAGGAGCTGGGACACGATCCTCTTATTGAAACGGAATGTGCAAAGGTATCCATTGTCGGAGCAGGGATGAAAGGAGTTCCCGGAGTCACGGCAGCAATCGTGACAGCCCTTTCTGAGAATAATATCCGCATCCTCCAATCAGCAGACAGCCATACGACAATTTGGGTCCTGATTAAAGAAAAAGATCTAAAAACCGCAGTTAATGCTCTTCATGACTCTTTTCAACTGGAGGCAGAAACGAGTACACTGGGAATAGAAGAATGAAAAGGAGTGGAGAATTGTGCATTTTGGCCGTGTATCAACAGCAATGGTTACACCATTTGATAACAAAGGAAACATTGATTTCCAAAAAACAACCTTACTTGTAAACTACCTTATTGAAAATGGATCCGATTCTCTTGTGGTCGGAGGAACGACCGGGGAGTCTCCTACTTTATCCCAAGAGGAGAAACTGGCTCTTTTCCGTCATGTCGTTAAGGCGGTAAACGGCAGGGTCCCTGTAATAGCAGGTACTGGAAGCAATAATACTTATGCATCCGTGGAATTCACCAAAAAGGCAGAAGAAACTGGAATCGATGCTGTCATGGTGGTGGCGCCGTATTACAATAAACCAAGCCAGGAAGGAATGTATCAGCACTTTAAAGCAGTTGCTGAGGCTGCAACACTTCCGGTTATGCTATATAATGTACCCGGCCGTGCAGTTGCAAAAATTGCTCCAGAAACAATTATCCGGCTTTCGGAGATTGAAAATATCACTGCTGTAAAAGAAGCCAGCGGAGACCTTGACGCGATGACTGAGATCATTGCCAATACTCCGGATGAATTTTTACTATACAGCGGTGACGATGGCTTGACACTTCCTGTCCTATCTATTGGAGGAACTGGTATTGTATCCGTCGCCTCTCATGTGATCGGAAACGAAATGCAGGAAATGATCAAGAACTTCCTCGAGGGCAAACTTCGTGAAGCATCTAAACTTCATGGTAAGCTGCTTCCTGTCATGAATGAACTATTTGCAGCACCAAGCCCGACACCTGTCAAGACGGCTCTGCAATTGAAGGGGATGGATGTCGGATCTGTAAGACTTCCTCTTATCCCATTGACAGAGGAAGAAAGGAACCGCCTGACGAAAGCGCTTGAATTAAACTGAATTGAGAGTACGAGACCGCATGCCGGAGACTATATAGGCTCCTGGCTCGCGGTCTTTTTTATTTAAACAAGGAAAAAATCATTAAAAGGAAAATCAAAAGGGTAAAGAGAATACATATAAGGGCCGTCAGGACGGATTATAAATTGTTGGAATTGCATAATATTTTGAATTTAATGACCGATTATGATGATTTTCGTTGTAAAGATAAAATCTCTTAAAGTATAATGTATCTAACTGATTAATGATCGGGAATTACAGCATAGGAGGAAAACGCATTGAGCAAGAGAAAGAATGAAAGTATCAAAATCATTCCCCTTGGAGGCGTAGGGGAAATCGGCAAGAATATGTACGTAATAGAAGTGGATGAGGAAATCTTTGTCATTGATGCAGGGTTGATGTTCCCTGAAGACGAAATGTTCGGGATAGATATGGTCATTCCGGATATTCAATATCTTGTTGATAATAAAGACCGTGTAAAAGGGATTTTTCTCACACATGGACATGAAGATGCCATTGGTGCCATTACCTATGTCCTGAGAAAGATTAAAGCTCCGGTATACGGCACAAAGCTGACCAATGCCCTTGTTAAGGGAAGACTAAAAGATGAAGAGATCAAGGAAGATATCAAATTCTATAACGTGCATTCTGACAGCAAGCTCTACTTTGACGGAGTGGATGTGACATTCTTCAGGACGACACACAGCATTCCTGATTCTGTTGGAGTCTGTATCAACACTTCCGAAGGAGCCATTGTACATACGGGTGAATTCAAATTTGATCAGGCTGCAAAAGGGCTGTACCGCCCTGATATGGGGAAGATGGCGAAAATCGGAGATAAAGGCGTCCTTTGCCTGCTGTCAGACAGTACAGAAGCTGAAAGGCCGGGATATACAACATCTGAAGAAGTTATTGCGAATCAGTTGAATTCTGCTTTCCATGCTGCAAAGCAAAGGATCATCGTGGCAAGTTTTGCTTCGAACCTGATCAGAATTCAACAAGTGTTTGATGCTGCTTACAAAAATAATAGAAAAGTAGCGGTAGTTGGGAAAAGCCTTGAAAGAGTCTATGAAATTGCTTTGAACCTCGGTTATCTGCAAATCAAGGAAGATGTGATCATTCCAATAAATGATATCTCGAAGTACAATGATGATGAACTTGTCATCATTGCAACCGGAGATCAGGGAGAGCCATTTGAAGCCTTGCAAAGAATGTCTAAACAGAACCACAAGTTAGTGAATATCCAGGATGGGGATACGGTATTCATTACGGCTACACCATCTCATGGAATGGAACTCACAATGGCAAAAACCGTGGACATGCTTTACCGCTCAGGTGCAAATGTCCTTACAGCAAGTAAAAAAGTACACGTTTCAGGGCATGGCAGCCAGGAAGATTTGAAACTGATGCTGAATCTGATGAAACCTAAATATTTCATTCCGATTCAAGGGGAATACAGAATGCTGATTGCCCACAGTAAGATTGCCAACACTGTCGGCATATCCCATAATCGGGTTTTCATCCTTGATAAGGGGGATGTAGCTCAATATAAAGATGGGAAGATGAAGATGAGCGGCAGGGTCCAGGCTGGAAATGTCCTCATCGACGGCATCGGGGTTGGAGATGTCGGAAATATTGTCCTTCGTGACAGAAAGCTGCTCTCACAGGACGGAATTTTCATTGTGGTTGTAACAATCAGCCGAAAAGGGAAAACACTTGTTTCGGGTCCTGAAATCATTTCCAGGGGATTTGTGTATGTCCGCGAATCTGAAAAGCTGATGGATGAGTCCACTCAACTCGTAAAACAAATTGTTGATGGCTATCTTGCAAAAGGGACTTTTGAATGGTCCAACATTAAGCAGGATATCCGGGATCAGTTAAACCATCTTCTTTTCGGCCGAACAAGAAGAAGGCCAATGATACTGCCGATCATTATGGAAGTATAAATTAAAAATCAAGCTGGAAAGAGCTGACCTGTAGGTCGGCTCTTTTTTTCATGCATGCATTCAGCCTTTCAAGCAGTTAAAATATTTCACACCTTCTAAGCGGTTCATGAATTGAAAAACAGCATCAGGAAAATACTATCTTTATTATTGCTTATGAAGGAGTGTATCGGTTAATGAATTTCAGTATGAGTCAAAACCAGCCTAATAAGAGTGATGAAAAAGAAAAAGAAGGTAAACCTTCCGGATTAATGGAAAAAATTCAACAGCTCGGCCAAACAAACGTGCCCCAGCTTTCAAATGATTCAAATATCCATTGTTTAACGATAGTCGGACAGATTGAGGGGCATATGCAGCTTCCTCCACAAAATAAAACAACAAAGTATGAACATGTCATCCCTCAACTTGTTGCTATTGAACAGAATCCGAAAATAGAGGGTTTGCTGATTGTATTGAATACGGTTGGAGGAGATGTTGAAGCTGGCCTTGCCATTTCCGAAATGCTTGCTTCCTTGTCAAAACCAACTGTTTCCATCGTATTAGGAGGAGGTCATTCTATCGGTGTTCCTATAGCAGTGTCATGTGACTATTCATTCATTGCCAGTACGGCAACCATGACGATCCATCCAGTCAGGCTCACAGGATTGGTTATAGGGGTGCCGCAGACTTTTGAATATCTCGACAAGATGCAGGAAAGAGTCGTAAACTTCGTTACAAGACATTCCAAGGTCACTGAAGAGGACTTTAAAGAGCTTATGTTTGCCAAAGGAAACCTGACGAGGGATATAGGAACTAATGTTGTCGGAGAAGATGCTGTGAAATATGGGTTGATTGACGGAGTAGGCGGTGTCGGTGAGGCCATCAAGAAATTGAATGAACTTATTGACCTGAAAGGCGGCAGCAAGGAAGAAGGAATGCTCCAATGATACTCCATACCACTATACCGCAGGAATTGATATTTCCGACTGAGCAAGCGGCCTTCTCCCAGCAGACTATCGTCGAGTGGCAGGGCATCCCGTTGCTTGTCGAGCAGTCACAACAGCAATATAGAGTGATAAGGGTCATGAGCAGTGATCCCGCGCATTACTTGAATGAGCAGATATGCCCAGGCCAGTATCTGCAGATGTAATGTTTGAAACGATTGATTTTCGCCACTGACAGTATATGATATAATATGGAGAAAGCGGCAGTATTAGGAACTCAAGAAACAAGCTTTCTGAATATACGGGACTGGTATTTCCGGCTTTTGACGAAGCTGTAAATGCCAGCCCTTTCTTCGTCTATATGATGTTGTCATCACAAAGTCAGGAACACCAAAAGCCTGAAAATAAGAGCATAATATAAAAGAATTTAGGTGAAAGAACGTTGGCGAAAAGAAAAAGAAGAAGCAGGAAAAAGTCCTCCAACATTAAACAGACAATAAAATATGAATTGATCGGAATGCTTTTGATCGCACTCAGCTTAATAGCCATTATCCAGCTTGGTGCAGTCGGAAAGGCATTCGTTCTCTTTTTCCGTTTTTTCCTCGGTGAATGGTATATGCTCGCATTTATTGGCATGCTGCTTATTGCGGGATATATGATGATCAAGAGGGAAATGCCGAATTTCTTCTCAAGGAGACTTGCCGGTATATACATAATTTTAATCAGCACATTGCTCCTCAGCCATGTAAAGTTGTTTGAACTGCTCTCAAATGATGGAGCCTTTCAGAATCCGAGTGTAATTGCCAACACATGGGAGCTATACTGGATGGAAGTACGGGGAGAATCGAGTACGTCCGACCTTGGTGGAGGAATAATTGGAGCCATTCTATACGCAGTTTCCTTCTTTTTGTTCGAATCAGCTGGAACCAAAATCTTGTGCATGGCATTGATTGCGATTGGAATCGTTTTGATAACAGGTAAATCTTTCGGATCGGCCCTCGGCAAGATGGGCAATGCATCAACCGAATTTATCGGCAATCAATGGACAGCTTTTCGCGAGGATATGAAAGAGTGGAAAGAAGAACGGATCGAAAAGAAAGAAGAAAAACAACAGCGGAAAAAAGAACAAGTTAAGGAAAAAGAGGATGCTGTTTCAATAGGGGAGCAGGCCGAAGAAGTGAAAGTGGAGCCGATCATCTCCAGTTTCAATGAGAGAGCGTATCCTGAGGAATCAGCTCCAGTGCCTGCAGAAGGAGATCCTTCGACAGCAGATGAACAAACCGGAAAGGATACCGGCGAACCGCCATCTGAAGGGGACGAGGAGGCACCTCCTATTACCTTTACTGAGGTGGAGAATAAAGACTATAAACTTCCTCCTATTTCTTTATTAAACAGGCCGAGCCAGACCGACCAAAGCAATGAATACCAAATGATCCATGCGAATGCAGCCAAACTTGAACGCACATTCCAAAGCTTCGGTGTAAAAGCCAAGGTAACACAGGTTCATTTGGGGCCGGCTGTCACGAAATATGAAGTACATCCTGACACAGGTGTGAAAGTCAGCAAAATTGTCAATTTAAGCGATGATCTTGCTTTGGCACTTGCCGCAAAGGATATCAGGATTGAAGCGCCGATCCCGGGGAAATCCGCCATTGGAATCGAAGTGCCTAATTCCGAGGTTGCCATGGTTTCCTTAAGGGAAGTACTGGAGTCTAAATCGAATGATAAACCAAACTCAAAACTTTTGATCGGCCTCGGTCGTGACATAACCGGTGAAGCTGTACTGGCTGAACTGAATAAGATGCCCCATCTGCTTGTTGCCGGAGCGACAGGGAGCGGGAAAAGTGTATGTATTAACGGCATCATAACCAGTATCCTCATGAGAGCGAAACCGCATGAAGTCAAATTGATGATGATTGATCCCAAAATGGTTGAGCTCAATGTCTATAATGGTGTACCCCATCTGCTGGCACCGGTGGTTACGGATGCCAAGAAGGCATCTCAGGCATTAAAAAAAGTTGTGAGTGAAATGGAGAGAAGGTATGAGCTGTTCTCCCACACAGGTACCCGAAATATAGAAGGGTATAATGAATATATCAAGAGGCATAACAATGAAAACGAAGAAAAGCAGCCTGAGCTTCCTTATATCGTTGTCATCGTGGATGAGCTTGCCGATTTAATGATGGTAGCTTCAAGCGATGTGGAAGATGCCATTACACGTCTGGCGCAAATGGCCCGAGCTGCAGGGATCCATCTGATTATCGCTACACAGCGGCCATCTGTGGATGTAATCACAGGGGTCATCAAAGCAAATATCCCTTCCAGGATTGCATTTGCTGTTTCATCACAAACTGATTCCAGAACCATATTGGACAGCGGCGGGGCGGAGAAGCTTCTAGGCCGGGGAGATATGCTGTTTATTCCTGTCGGTGCGTCAAAACCGACAAGGGTACAGGGGGCATTTCTTTCCGATGATGAGGTTGAAGAAGTTGTAGACTATGTCATTGGCCAGCAAAGGGCCCAATATCAAGAAGAAATGATTCCGGATGAAGTACCGGAAGGAGACAGTGCTGCCTCTGTGGAAGATGATCTGTATGATGATGCTGTCCAACTTATTGCCGAAATGCAGACTGCTTCTGTGTCCATGCTGCAGAGAAGGTTTAGAATAGGGTATACAAGGGCCGCCAGATTGATCGATGCAATGGAAGAACGAGGGGTCGTCGGTCCATATGAAGGAAGTAAACCCAGAACAGTGTTAATCGGAAAGCCATCTGAAGAACACTCATCATAAGAGAATTTCTAACTGTCCGGAGACATTCCGGGCAGTTTTTTACTATTTTTTTATCAAAAAATGGGTAAAATCCTTTTGTATCAATAGAATAGCCTGTTAAGGTTAAAGGTGAAGATGTAAACGTTTTTTCGGCTGGAAAAAAATAAATTTAAAATTATGATGTCAGACCTCTAGCCTTCAGAAACATCAATGTGTTATACTTTTAAAAGCGTTTACATTAACCTTTCAGCTTTCAAAGTATTGTCATGGATAAATTTCCAAGCTTCAAAACCAGCCTTGTTTCGCAGTTGAAAATTTCGAAAGTTTTGATTTTCTTGTTTTTTCGACAAAAATCCAAGAATCTATTTATTTATTTTTTTAAAAATGATATAGTATTTTGGATTAGTAGGAAAGATATACATCATAGTCTGGTGTCTTGAGAAAAAATGGTGGTGGTTCTTGGATGACAATAAAAGCAGACAATAGGCATTTGTACTTACAAGTGATCGACCGTCTAAAAAAAGATATTGAGGAAGGCCTATATAAAGAGAAAGAAAAACTTCCTTCTGAATTCGATCTTGCAAAACAGCTTGGAGTTAGCCGGGCGACACTGAGAGAAGCTTTAAGGATTCTCGAAGAAGAAAATGTCATTATTCGCAGACACGGGGTTGGTACTTTCGTAAACGCTAAGCCGCTCTTTACTTCTGGTATCGAGCAGCTGAATAGTGTCACGAATATGATTAAGCAAGCAGGTATGGAACCTGGGACCATTTTCTTAAGCTCAAGTTTTCAAGGCCCGACAGATGAAGATATCCGTCGATTTACACTGGAAGAGGAAGAAGACATCGTGATGGTGGAACGTGTGAGAACAGCAAACGGGGAACCGGTTGTTTACTGTGTGGATAGGATGCCATCCAGTGTGTACCCGCAGAAATTCACCACGGATGTCAATTCACTTTTTCAAGTCTTAGAACAGGAAGAGAATAGGAGAATCGCCTACGCGGTAACGCAAATTGAACCATTGGGATATCATGAAAGAATTTCTCCAATACTCAATTGTGAACCGGAGTCAGCGCTGCTTGTCCTAAAGCAGCTGCACTTCGATGAACAGGATAATCCGATTCTTTATTCAGTGAATTATTTCCGTTCGGACAAGTTCAGCTTCCAAGTGTTAAGAAAGCGGGTCTGATCATTTCTGTAAGTTTATTTTTCTTACTACTATCAACATAATTAACAGGGGGTAACCAAGGTGAAAAAACGTAAATTTGGTTTAGCGCTTTCAATGGTTCTTGCGGCAGGTACAATTCTTGGTGCTTGCGGATCTAACAACAATGATACTGAAGATGTGGCACCGGCTAAAGATGGCCAAGCTGACAAATTCACTGCAGCAATGGTAACGGATGTCGGCGGTGTTGATGACAAATCTTTCAACCAATCTGCATGGGAAGGTCTTCAAGCATTCGGTGAGGACAATGGACTTGAAAAAGGCACTGATGGTTTTGACTATCTGCAATCAAAATCTGATGCAGACTATAAAACAAACTTAAATACAGCTGTACGTAACAACTTTGATCTAATCTATGGAATTGGATACAAATTGCAGCCTGCAATCGAAGAAGTTGCGAAACAACGTAAAGACAGCAATTTTGTAATCGTTGACAGTGTGATTGAAGGCATGGACAACGTAGCAAGTGTAACTTTCAAAGAGCATGAAGGTTCTTTCCTTGTTGGTGTAGTAGCAGGTCTTACTACTAAAACTAACAAAGTAGGATTCATCGGCGGTACTGACTCTGACCTTATCAACAAGTTTGCTGCTGGTTTCCAAGCTGGTGTGAAAGCTGTTAATCCGGACGCTGTAGTAGACATTCAGTTTGCTGGTGCTTTCGACAAAGCTGATAAAGGACAATCAATGGCTGCTTCTATGTACCAAGCTGGTAACGACATCATCTACCATGCTGCAGGCGGTACAGGAAACGGAGTATTCACTGAAGCTAAAAACCGTAAACAGCAAAACCCTGACCAAGAGCTATGGGTTATCGGTGTTGACCGTGACCAGGCTGCAGAAGGTGCTGTAACTGTTGATGGTGAAGAAATGAACGTAACATTGACTTCCATGGTTAAACGTGTAGATACTGCGGTAATCGACGTTGCTGAAAGAGCGATGAACGGTGAATTCCCTGGCGGGGAAATCGTAGAATACGGATTGGAAGATGACGGTGTAGGTATTGCTGCTACACAAGATAATCTTTCTGAAGACGTATTGGCTGCAGTTGACGAGTGGAAAGAAAAAATCGTTAACGGTGAAGTTGAAGTTCCAACTAAGCCTGAGTAATCTAAATAGCAATTTGTACCGGGGAGGGGTCATGAACCCTTTCTCCGGTTACTTTATGAAAATGTTTTAAATAAAAAGTAGAATTTTTTTATCGATTCTGCTTTTTATTTAGGATTTTTTCAGGGAGCAGCATCCCTTTTCCTAAAATTTTAAAGTCTGACCTCATACTTTAATAAACAGACTCTATTCATAGCAAGGAGTGAAACTGGGTGGAATATGTAATTGAAATGCTTAATATTCGCAAAGAATTCCCTGGTATAGTGGCTAATGATAATATCACTCTTCAATTAAAACAGGGAGAAATCCATGCGCTCCTGGGAGAAAATGGCGCTGGAAAATCGACTCTGATGAATGTTCTTTTCGGGCTTTATCAGCCGGAAAAGGGTGAAATTAAAGTCAATGGGAAGAGTGTGAAAATCACAAATCCAAATATCGCAAATGACCTTGGAATCGGAATGGTCCATCAGCATTTTATGCTTGTTGATACCTTTACGGTTACAGAAAATATCATTTTGGGTAAGGAGCCTAAATCAGGCGGCAAAATTGATATTAAGAAAGCAGAGCAGGAAGTACGCGAGATTTCAGACAGGTATGGATTGTCTGTTGACCCTCAAGCTAAAATTTCTGATATTTCTGTCGGTATGCAGCAACGTGTTGAGATCTTAAAAACACTATACCGTGGCGCCGAAATACTTATTTTCGATGAGCCTACCGCTGTATTGACACCGCAGGAGATCAAAGAGTTGATAGGAATCATGAAAACGTTGATTAAAGAAGGCAAATCAATCATTCTCATCACTCATAAATTGAAAGAAATTATGGAAGTCTGCGACCGCTGTACGGTAATCCGAAAAGGTGAAGGAATCGGAACTGTCAACGTGGCTGATACAGATGTGAATGAACTGGCAAGCCTGATGGTTGGACGTGAAGTGACGTTCTCTACAGAAAAGAGCGAAGCCCAACCGAAAGAAGCTGTCCTTGAAGTAAACGATCTGAGAGTGAAAGATTCACGGGGAGTAGAGGCTGTCCGTGGCTTGAATCTGACGGTAAGAGCCGGGGAAATCGTCGGTATTGCCGGGGTTGATGGAAATGGCCAATCCGAACTGATTGAAGCAATCACAGGTCTTCATAAAGCATCAAGCGGGACAGTCAAGTTGAATGGCAAGGAAATTCAGAACAATAAGCCAAGAAATATTACTGAATCAGGAGTAGCCCATATTCCTCAGGACCGTCATAAACATGGCCTTGTTCTCGATTTTCCAATCGGTGAAAATATGGTGCTTCAGACCTATTACCAAAAACCTTTTTCTAAGTCAGGCATCATGAATTTCAAACAGGTATATAAAAAAGCTGCTTCTTTAATTGGTGAATATGATGTCCGGACTCCAAGTGAGTATACGCTTGCTCGTGCTCTATCTGGAGGAAATCAGCAAAAGGCTATTATCGGGCGTGAGATTGACCGTAACCCGGATCTGCTGATTGCCGCACAGCCTACAAGGGGATTGGATGTCGGAGCAATCGAGTTCATCCATAAGCGCTTGATCGAACAGCGCGATAATAACAAAGCTGTCCTGTTAGTCTCTTTTGAGCTGGACGAAATCATCAATGTCAGCGACCGGATCGCCGTTATCTATGAAGGCGAGATAGTAGCTGTCGTTGACCCGAAAGAAACAACAGAACAGGAGTTAGGACTGTTGATGGCTGGTTCCAAACGCAAGAAAGAAGGTGACTCTGTCAATGTCTAATAAGTATCAGAATATTTTAATCCCTGTTATTTCAGTTATTCTTGGTTTGATTGCCGGTGCAATCATCATGCTGGTGACAGGTTATAACCCTATAGATGGTTATGCAGCCTTGTGGAACGGTGCTTTTGGTGACCGATTCTATGTAGGGGAAACATTGAGACAGGTAATCCCATACATTTTGGCTGGTTTGGCGGTTGCTTTTGCATTCCGTACCGGACTATTCAATATCGGGGTAGAAGGGCAGCTATTGGTTGGCTGGACTGCTGCAGTATGGGTCGGGATTGCCTTCGATCTTCCTAAAGTAATTCATTTGCCGGTATCTATCCTGGCTGCGGCCGCAGCAGGTGCACTATGGGGTCTGGTACCTGGTATTCTTAAAGCAAAATGGCGTGTGCATGAAGTAATTGTCACAATCATGATGAACTATATCGCACTATATACAACAAACTATTTAATCAGGAATGTTATCGCTGATGAAGCGGATGCTACAGACAGCATTGCAGAATCGGCGTCACTAAAGAGTGGGTTCTTTGAAACGATAACGGACTATTCTACACTTCATAATGGGATCTATTTAGCTGTCATCGCAGCCATTATCATGTGGTTTTTACTTGAAAAAACAACAACTGGTTATGAATTGCGTTCAGTTGGATTCAACCAGCATGCCTCTCAATATGCAGGTATGAACGTAAATAAGAATATTGTCTTATCAATGGTTATCTCAGGGGCTTTTGCCGGTCTTGCAGGTGCAATGGAAGGCCTCGGTACATTCGGTTTCGCTTTCTTGCATTCAAGCTTTTCGGGTGTCGGCTTTGATGGAATCGCTGTAGCCCTGCTTGGAGGAAACACAGCTATAGGTGTCATCCTGGCGGCAATCCTTTTTGGCGGATTAAAAGTGGGAGCATTGAATATGCCGCTTGAATCCGGTGTTCCAAATGAACTCGTAGAAATCGTCATTGCCTTGATCATCTTCTTTGTTGCATCAAGTTATATGATCAGATGGCTGCTGAATCGTACGAAAAAGGGGGTGAAATAAGTGGGTATCATGACAATATTGGAGATCATCATCTCTTCTTCATTGGTTGTAGCTGCTCCGCTTATTTTCACTGCATTAGGTGGAGTGTTCTCCGAGCGCTCCGGAGTAGTTAATATCGGACTTGAAGGACTAATGGTCATTGGAGCTTTTGCTGCCATTGTGTTCAACTTAACATTTGCTTCTACTTTTGGAGCTGCAACACCTTGGATCGCACTGCTTGCTGCAATGGCAGTCGGCGGTTTGCTATCACTTCTGCACGCGCTTGCATCTATCACCTTTCGTGCCGATCAAGTCGTCAGTGGTGTAGCGATTAACTTCCTTGCTCTCGGAGCGGGTCTATTCCTGGTAAAACTGATTTATGGAAAAGGCCAAACAGATATCATCCGTACTGAGTACAGCTTTAAAAAGGTGGATATACCTTTCTTGAGCGATATCCCGGTTATAGGGAA
The DNA here is from genome assembly GCF_049177075.1 of Bacillus salacetis. Classification (GTDB taxonomy): domain Bacteria; phylum Bacillota; class Bacilli; order Bacillales; family Bacillaceae_B; genus Rossellomorea; species Rossellomorea salacetis_A. The sequence goes on from NZ_CP185377.1 coordinate 1,613,232, forward strand.
CTTGTTCTTCAGCCGGGTGACTTATACAGCTTATATTGCAATCATTCTGGCCTTCGTCGTTTGGTATATCCTTTATAAAACTCCATTCGGTCTGAGATTGCGTTCTGTCGGTGAACATCCAATGGCTGCTGACACTATGGGGATCAATGTTACAAAAATGCGTTACATCGGTGTATTTTTATCCGGTTTGCTTGGCGGTCTTGGAGGTGCCGTTTATGCTCAATCCATTTCTTTGGATTTCAGTCACTCTACCATTACTGGACAAGGGTTCATGGCCCTTGCAGCCATGATTTTCGGTAAGTGGAATCCACTTGGGGCAATGGGTGCTGCGTTGTTCTTCGGCTTTGCTCAAAGTTTGAGTATTGTCGGATCAAGCATCCCGCTATTTGAAAATGTACCAAGCGTCTACTTGCAAATCGCACCATATGTATTAACGATTCTTGCCCTTGCAGGATTCATCGGACGTGCCGATGCACCAAAAGCTCTTGGTAATCCTTATATCAAAGGCAGCAGATAATACAATTATGAACGAGTGCAAAACCATTATGGTTTTGCGCTCGTTTTTTTACATCCTAGTCATCCTCATACAGATAAACTCAATAAAAGTGATCAATTTCCAATTCATCTCCTTTTGGATTTTAATAAGCCCCATAACGCATCATTACCTCTCTCCCTTTCCTTGAATCCGCTGAAAATTTAGTTTCAATATTTTTATGTGAAACTCCTTAAATTGTTTTAATGATCATTTCATTGTCTCCAATCCCCCTAATTTAGATGTTAAAGATTTATGGGTTGAGTCTAGTTTTTTGAATGTTGTTACCTTAGGTTGATTGAAGCGTAAGGTGTGTGATCTCCTGCGGGACTAGCGGGACAGGTGAGACCCCGCAGGCGAAGCCGAGGAGGCTCACCGCCCGCCCAGCGGAGTCACACGCCTGGAGCGGAAATCTACTCCTTATACAAAAATTTGAACTGTCTTACCTCATTACTGCATATAGTAAAATAATGACCACAATTTCAAATTGGTATGAGAGGTAAAAACTTGAAAACGTTAAAGTGTAACATGTATAGTAAAGGAGAATTTACCTCAAAATAAATATGATATTCAGGTTTTTTGATAGTGAATGGTGAGACACCATTTGAAATTTTGATTTGTAAGCAAAAGGAGGATGGCATATGTCTAAAGTCAATGAAGTAGTGAAAACGAAAGATGGTTATTCGTTACATATCGTAAAGACTGATAAATATAAGACAAACACTCTTGTTTGGAGAATGAAGTCTCCTTTGAAAGCAGAAGAAGTAACACTGCGGGGACTGCTGCCTCACGTACTCCAAAGCAGTTCCAGGAAGTATCCAAGCACAACGGCCCTCCGTTCTTATCTTGATGAACTCTATGGGGCAAATTTCTTTGTCGACCTGGCTAAAAAGGGTGAATATCATGTGATGAGCTTCTCGGTTGAGGTAGCCAATGAAAAATTCCTTAAAGATTCAGAGCCGCTGCTGAAAAAGGGACTGCAATTTTTAGCTGATGTCGTCTTTGACCCGAATGTTGAAAAGGGATCTTTTCATGAGGAGACAGTTGCAAAAGAGAAAAGAAATCAAAAGGTAAGGATCCAGTCCGTTTTTGATGACAAGATGAGGTATGCAAATTCCCGCCTGGTAGAAGAAATGTGCAAAGGGGAAGCTTATGCCCTCCATCCAAATGGAACTCTTGAAGATGTAGAAAAGTCTACGGCGGCAAGTCTTTTTAATTATTATCAGGAAGCCATCCAAAAGGATGAGCTTGATTTATATATTATCGGTGATGTCGATGCTGAAGAGGCTGAAAAAATGTGTGAGGAGATCTTTTCACTTCAAAACAGAGAAGCTGAGAAAGCGGACGCTTCAAATGCCAACACTGCCTCTGAGGTAAATGAATTCATAGAAAAACAGGATGTTAAACAAGGTAAGCTGAATATCGGGTATCGTACAAATGTCGCTTATGGGTCTGAAGATTACTGGGCTTTACAGGTCTTTAACGGTATTTTCGGCGGATTTTCACATTCCAAGTTATTCATTAACGTCCGTGAAAAGGCAAGTCTTGCTTACTATGCAGCTAGCAGGCTTGAAAGCCACAAGGGACTGATGATGGTAATGTCCGGAATTGATGCTAAAAATTATGATCAGGCCGTGACGATCATTAAAGAACAATTGCAGGCGATGAAGAATGGGGAATTTACAGATGCCGAAATCCAGCAGACAAAGGCGGTCATCCGCAATCAGATCCTTGAAACAATAGACACTCCACGCGGATTGGTCGAGATCCTATATCATAATGTTGTTTCCGGGAAAAAGATCCAATTGGATGAATGGCTCGGCAGTATCGAACAAGTGTCCAAAGAGGATATCACGGCAGTGGCGCAAAAAGTAAACATGGATACCATCTATTTTCTTACAGGAATGGAGGGATAAAATATGGAAAAAATCTCATTTGATCAGCTTCAGGAAGAGTTATTTTATGAAAAAATGGATAATGGCCTTCAAGTTTACGTCCTTCCAAAAAAGGGCTTTAATAAAACGTACGCTACTTTCACAACCAAATACGGATCGATAGATAATCACTTTGTGCCAAAGGGAAGCACAGAATTCACAAAGGTTCCTGATGGCATTGCCCATTTCCTTGAGCATAAGCTTTTTGAAAAAGAAGATGAGGACGTATTTCAGAAATTCAGTAAGCAGGGCGCCTCTGCAAATGCCTTTACCTCTTTTACAAGGACTGCATATTTATTTTCTTCTACTTCTGATGTTGAGAAGAACTTAGAAACGCTGATTGATTTTGTTCAGGCCCCATATTTTACGGAAAGTACTGTTGAAAAAGAAAAAGGTATCATCGGCCAGGAAATCACAATGTATGATGATAATGCCGACTGGCGCCTGTATTTTGGTGTAATCCAGAACATGTATAAAAACCATCCGGTAAAAATTGATATAGCCGGGACAATTGAATCCATTTCCCATATAACAAAGGATATGCTGTATCAGTGCTATGAAACCTTTTATCATCCGAGCAACATGCTTATGTTCATAGTCGGGCCTGTTAATCCGGAAGACATCATTCAGCAGGTGAAAAATAATCAAAGTAAAAAAGACTATAAAGAGATGGATGAAATTAAGCGGGAGTTTGATGATGAGCCTGTACAAGTGGATCAGGAAAAGCAGGTCCTGCACATGAACGTCCAGACTCCAAAGTGCCTTGTAGGTGTTAAAGCTGTAAACACGGAACGGCAAGGGGAAGAAATGCTGAAGAATGAGCTTTCGATGAACATCGCATTGGATATGCTTTTTGGTAAAAGCTCCGAGAATTATTTCTCTTTATATAATGACGGTCTTATCGATGAAACGTTCCACTTTGACTTTACTCAGGAAAAAGGCTTTGGATTTGCCATTCTTGGAGGAGATACTGAGAAACCGGATGAACTTGCAGACCGTATCAAGGAGATCCTCCTAAATGCAAAAGAAGGCAGCACCTTAACAAAAGAGGCCCTTGAGCGGACGAAGAAAAAGAAAATCGGCGCCTTCTTAAGAGCGATCAATTCTCCTGAATATATAGCTAACCAGTTTACGCGTTATGCATTCAATGAGATGAATTTATTCAATGTGGTGCCTACATTGGAAAAGATCACTTTCAATGATATCCAATCTGTGGTTGGCGAACTTTTTGAAGAGGAAAGATTTACTGTTTGTCAGGTTCTTCCAAAAGGGAAATGATGATCATTTAAAAAAGGGGAGGAATCCCCTTTTTTATTTTGGAAAATAAAGAAAAGAATGAAGGAGAAGGAGAGCATGAGGAAATTTGCTTTAATAACCGGAGCATCGGGAGGGATTGGGAAGCAGACAGCTTTTACATTGGCCCAACAAGGCTGGAGCCTTTATCTTCACTACCATTCAAGTGAAGATGGAATAAAACGTCTCCTTCAGGATCTTAGTCGATATGACGGGGAATTTATACCCGTAAAAGCAGACTTAACCGCTGGAGATGGGGCGGAAACACTTCTTTCTCAGGTTTTTCATGTGGATGCTGTAATTTATGCAAGCGGCAGACCGCTGTACGGGTTGTTTCAGGATACTAAAGAGCACGAGATGGATGAGATGTGGAACCTCCATGTAAAGTCGCCCATGAGAATTCTTCAGGCGCTTCTGCCCAAGTTATTCAACAGCGACATCGGCAGTGCTGTTATTGTCAGTTCCATTTGGGGTCAGACAGGAGCGGCATGTGAAGTGCTGTATTCAACTGTAAAAGGAGCGCAGATTGCTTTGGTTAAATCATTAAGCAAAGAATTGGCCAGGAACAACATCAGAGTTAATGCGGTTGCCCCTGGAGCTGTGAATACAGATATGATGAACAGCTTTTCTGCCGAGGAGCTGAATGAGATTTCGGATGAAATCCCAATGGGAAGAATGGCTGAACCAGTTGAAGTCGCTCAAACTATTGAATTTTTGGTTTCACCGAAGTCTTCCTATATTACTGGACAAGTCCTTGCCGTCAATGGAGGATGGTACACCTGATTAACAGCAGATTTTTTAATTGGGCACATGAATATTTTCCTTTAGAAGATGCAAACTAAGGTTGTATTTCAATAAGAAATGCATTCAAGGCCTTTAATCTGCAGAATGAGGCCTGTAATAAAGCATGACTTATAAGGAGGCTCCATTTATGTCTGTACTTGATAACTGGCAAGATTGGAAAAACTTTTTGGGTGACCGTTTGAATCAAGCACAAAGTGAAGGGATGCAGGGCGGTGTAGTTTCAGACCTTGCATACCAAGTTGGTGATTATCTGGCTAACCAAGTTGAACCGAAGAATGAGCAGGAAAAAGTCCTTGCCGATCTTTGGTCTGTTGCTTCCACTGAAGAGCAGCATGCCATTGCAAGCATGATGGTCAAACTGGTTAAGAATGACGGCACTCGCTAAGAGAGGATTGATTCCTCTCTTTTTTTTATTGTCTCTGATGTGCTGTACCGTATTATTTTCTGCTGTACTTGAAAGTTCTGAAAAGATAATATCTCTTGACCATATTTTCGAACAACTACACTATCCGCTGAGTTATCTATGGCTTTGTTCTAAGAGAATGTTGTTTAACTTTTAATTTTTTCAGGATTTTGTTACAAAAATGATTGGAGCGGAAGGTGCACGACCTCCTGCGGGATTAGCGGGACAGGTGAGACCCCGCAGGCGCAGCCGAGGAGGCTCAACGCCCGCCCCGCGGAGTCGTGAACCTGTAGCGGAAATCAACTATTTAACAATCTGTAAAGACCTATGTACTGTTTACAAATCTTATTGAATGTGCCTGATATGATTTGTTTTTCGACTTGAAGGGTAAGATGAATATGAAATGACTAAATATTAGTCTCATTTGTAAGGTTTTCCTTTTCTAATAAAGGAAAATCATTTATTATAGAAGCTAATGAGACATGACTTAGACTCTGATTTTCAGGATTGATGCAGAGATTTGTCGAATGCAAATGTCACTTTCACATGCGGAGGGATTTTATGGAACGAAAAGAATGGTATTTAGAATATGAAATTCAAAAAAACCGTCCTGGACTCCTTGGTGACATTTCTTCATTGCTTGGTATGCTTTCAATCAATATTGTCACAATTAATGGTGTGGATGAAGGCCGGAGGGGCATGCTGCTTTTGGCAAACAGCGATGAGCAGATCACCAGGCTTGAATCGATATTGCAGACAATGGATACGATAAATGTAACAAAGCTTCGAGAACCCAAATTAAGGGACCGTCTGGCAGTAAGGCACGGCCGGTATATCCAAAGGGACGCGGATGACAAGAAGACTTTCAGGTTCATCAGGGATGAACTTGGATTATTGGTGGATTTCATGGCGGAACTGTTCAAACAGGAAGGACATAAGCTTGTAGGGATACGAGGTATGCCGCGAGTCGGGAAAACAGAATCCGTTGTGGCCTCTTCTGTTTGTGCAAACAAGAAATGGCTGTTTGTTTCTTCGACTTTATTGAAACAAACGATCCGGAGCCAGCTGATTGACGATGAGTATTCTTCAGAGAATATCTTCCTCATCGATGGAATTGTCTCAACCAGGAGAGCGAATGAACGCCATTGGCAGCTGGTCAGGGAAATCATGAGGCTTTCCGCTGTCAAGGTAATCGAGCATCCTGACATCTTTGTGCAGAATTCTGAATACTCGCTGGATGATTTCGATTATATTATTGAGCTTCGAAATGACCCTGATGAAGAAATTACATATGATTTGGTGGAAAAGAACAACTTCTTCCAGAATTCTGATTTTGGAGGATTCGATTTTTAAAATTGGCAGGTGTTTGTTTTGACTGAACTAGGAACACGACTCAGAGAAGCTCGTGAAGCAAAAGGATATTCCCTGGATGACTTGCAGAATATGACCAAAATTCAAAAGCGTTATTTAATGGGAATTGAAGAAGGAAATTATGATATGATGCCCGGCAAGTTCTATGTCAGGGCATTCATAAAGCAATACGCAGAAGCAGTTGCTCTGGACCCTGAAATGCTCTTTGCAGAATACCCTAATGACATACCAGTGACGAATACGAACGACCTTCCGGAACTTTCAAGAGTTCAATCCAGGAAGCCCGTTTCCCAAAGCTCATCTAAAGTCATGAACGTAATTCCCAAAATTCTTGTCGCCCTTTTTGTCATTGGTGCCATCTTTGTGGTATGGTACTTGCTCCCAAATCAAATTGGTAATGACAATGCGGGAACTGATGATAATCAGGAAGAGTCTGTTAATTTATCTGAATCTGATGAAGTACAGGAGCCTGAAGAAGAGGGTGAAGGTACTGAAGAATCCGCTGATGAAGGAAGTGATTCCGGCGGCTCAGAAACCGGCCAAAATGAAGAAGAAACGGAAGAACCCGCAGAGGAACCTGCCCAGGAAATTACTGTTGCAAATGTAAGCGGCAAAGAAACCACGTATGACTTGAAAAACACAGAGGACTTCAACCTGGAAATTTCAGCAACCGGGGATACCTGGATTGGTGTATATAATTCCAAGGATGAACAGCTTTTCAACCAGATGATGAATGAGGGTAATACTCAAACCTTCGATCTCTCACAAGATGGAGAAGCATTCATCATTGTCGGTAATGCTTCAGCAACCAATATCAAGGTTAATGGAGAACAAATCAGTTATGAAGTATCACCGACGGAAGTCGTAAGACAGGACATCATTATCAGGCGTTCTGCGCAGGAATAGTCACCATGTGGCTATTCTGTTTTGTTATGATTTAAGGAGGTAGTAAGAGTGAATTTACCAAATAAAATTACTGTGTCGAGGATTTTTTTGATTCCGCTATTCATGATCATCATGCTTTATCCATTTGATTGGGGAACAATCTCCATTCTTGGTGCAGACATGCCTGTAACACATTTCGCTGGTGGCCTTTTGTTTATAATCGCTTCCACGACAGACTGGATTGACGGGTACTATGCCCGTAAACTGAACATGGTCACTAACCTGGGGAAATTTTTGGATCCCCTGGCAGATAAGCTTCTTGTTTCTGCCGCACTGATTATATTGGTGGAGTTGGGCTTTGCTCCTTCTTGGATTGTCATCATTATTATCAGCAGGGAATTTGCTGTAACAGGATTGAGGTTGGTCCTTGCCGGAACAGGTGAAGTAGTAGCAGCCAACATGCTTGGTAAGATTAAAACCTGGGCTCAGATCATTGCCATTTCATCCCTGCTCCTGCATAATATTATTTTTGAAGCGATTTCGATTCCATTTGATGTGATTGCTTTATGGATCGCAATGTTAATTACAATCTGGTCCGGCTGGGAATATTTCTATAAGAACCGCCAGGCATTTGTAAATTCTAAGTAATGACTCCGAAGCCCGCCATTCTTTCATGATGGTTTAGGGCTTCTTTTTTGTGGTATCAATGCAAAAAGCCTATAATTTGTTGTATAGAAATTTAAATGTAAATTGTAAAGGGGATAAAGGTATGAATGCAGAAATCATTGCCGTAGGATCTGAATTGCTTCTTGGGCAGATAGTCAATTCCAATGCCAGATTTTTATCAGAACAATTGGCTGAAATCGGTGTTAATGTGTATTTCCATACTGTCGTTGGTGATAATCCCGACCGGTTGAAAACAGCTATCGAGGTTGCCGAATCCAGGGCGCAGCTGATTATCTTTACCGGGGGGCTCGGACCGACAAAGGACGATCTGACTAAGGAAACAATTGCAAAACATATAAATACCACCCTGGAAAAAGATGAAGACGCTTTAACATATATCAAAGATTATTTTAAAAGGGCCCAAAGGGAAATGACGCCCAATAATGAAAAGCAAGCACTGGTCTTACAAGGATCTGAGGTCCTGAAGAATGAACAGGGAATGGCACCGGGGATGTTCCTTGTGAAATCCCCTTGTCACTACATGCTTCTCCCGGGGCCGCCTTCTGAAATGATTCCAATGTTTAAAAAGTATGGACGGCCTGCGATCGAGAAAGCTTTGGGAAGGCAGGAAACCATTGCTTCGCGTGTATTACGATTCTTTGGTATCGGGGAAGCAGAGCTTGAAACCGAATTGATGGACCTTATTGAAGCCCAGTCGAATCCAACAGTGGCCCCTTTGGCTTCAGACGGTGAAGTAACCCTGAGATTAACTGCCAAAGATGCTTCGAAAGAAACGGCAGAGAAGATGATTGAAAAAGTGGAAGATGAAATCTTAAAAAGGGTAAGGCCCTATTTCTATGGTTATGACGATACAACTTTAATGGAGGAAACCTCCAAGGCTCTTAAGGAGAATGAGCTGACCATTGCCTGTGCGGAAAGTTTGACAGGCGGGCTGTTCCAGTCACAATTGACATCCATATCGGGGGCGGGCTCCATTCTAAAAGGAGGCATTGTCTGTTACTCGCCCGAAGTCAAAAAGCAAATCCTTGATGTATCAAAAAATACAATTGCCATCCATGGTACCGTAAGTGAACCTTGTGCAAAAGAACTGGCTGAAAACGTGCGGGAAAAATTCGACTCTGATATTGGCATCAGTTTTACTGGTGCAGCAGGACCGGGCCCTCATGAAGGGAAAGATGAAGGGACAATTTGGATCGGCATTGCCAGAAAAGATCAAAAAACCAAAACCTTCTTATTAAACCTGGCAGGGACACGAAACGGCAACCGCGCCAGGACAGTAAAGTATGGATGTCACTTCCTGCTTAAGGAGTTAAAAAGCGGTGACGAATAAGGGAGCTGGGACTAACAGGTAATCCTGTTGGTCCTTTGTTTTGTCTCTCAGTCAACTTCCTACCACCTTCTTTTTACGGGCTGCACTATTAAGGTTAGATAAAAAGGCAAAACAGATTTTTTGATTTCTCCTTCCGCTTAAAACCATTTTTCTCCAAGAAGAAAAGACGTTTTTAGAAAAGTAATGCCGGACAAAAAAACCGAATGAATGTTCGATTTTTCTCTTGTTAAATTGAACAAAAAGGTTTATAGTAGAGATAGGTTGTTGAAATGAGACAAGCAGTTGATAAATTGCTATTTTGTCTTTCTATATATGTAAGAGATTAAAAGGAGGAAATTTTGTGAGCGATCGTCAAGCTGCCTTAGATATGGCACTTAAACAAATCGAGAAACAATTCGGTAAAGGTTCTATCATGAAGTTGGGAGAACAAACAGAAAGAAATATAGTAACAATTCCAAGTGGTTCATTGGCATTGGATGTTGCTCTTGGTGTTGGTGGATATCCGCGCGGAAGGATCATTGAAACATATGGTCCCGAATCTTCAGGTAAAACAACTGTTGCCCTTCATGCAATCGCTGAAGTGCAGGCTCAGGGCGGACAGGCTGCATTCATAGATGCAGAGCACGCTCTTGACCCTGTCTATGCGCAAAAACTTGGAGTGAATATAGATGAACTTCTGCTTTCCCAGCCGGATACGGGTGAACAGGCATTGGAAATAGCTGAAGCACTGGTTCGAAGCGGAGCGGTTGACATTCTTGTTATCGACTCGGTAGCTGCGCTTGTACCTAAGGCGGAAATTGAAGGGGAGATGGGGGATTCACACGTTGGTCTGCAGGCGCGTTTGATGTCCCAGGCCCTGAGAAAACTATCAGGTGCCATCAATAAATCCAAAACAATTGCGATCTTCATTAACCAGATTCGTGAAAAAGTCGGGGTCATGTTCGGTAACCCTGAAACTACACCAGGAGGACGTGCGCTGAAGTTCTATTCTTCTGTCCGTCTTGAGGTGCGCCGTGCTGAAGCATTGAAGCAAGGAAACGAAATGGTCGGAAACAAAACGAAAGTCAAAGTTGTCAAGAATAAAGTAGCGCCTCCATTCAGGGTTGCTGAAGTCGATATCATGTATGGACAAGGGATTTCCAGAGAAGGGGAAATCATCGACATGGGCTCCGAACTGGATATCGTTCAAAAAAGCGGTGCATGGTATTCTTATAATGAAGAGCGACTTGGCCAGGGACGCGAGAATGCAAAAGTATTCTTAAAAGAAAACCCTGAAATCCGTAATGAAATCATGCAAAAAATTCGTGATCATTATGGCTTGGATACTGGCAGGGCAGAAACTGAAGAAGGTCAAGATGAATTGTTCTTAGAAGAATAAGCTTTATAAGAAGCAGGGAGCCGTTCTCTGCTTCTTTTTTGTAATCAACCTGAAATATTGTGCTGGTAATCAAAAAATCCAGCGGAATCAAGGGGGAAAAGGCTCACCCCCTTGACAATGAATATTCTGAGATTTAAAATTAACATGTATATTTTACAAATTTTCGAATGTTAATATTTGAAAGCCTAGCGCTGTATATTGAAACCTTTGGAAACAATGTACCAGCCGACATGTAAAAGACATGACAAAAGTTCATAGCAAGGGGAGGTGAAATGATGGAACTCATAACAATCATCTCCATTTTGCTTGGCCTAATCGTCGGTGTAGTTGTTGGATATTTTATTCGTAAATCCATTGCTGAGGCAAAAATTGCTGGAGCTAAAGGTTCCGCAGAGCAGATTCTTGAAGATGCAAAGCGCGAGGCAGAAGCTCTGAAGAAGGAAAAGCTCTTAGAAGCAAAGGATGAGAATCATAAGCTTCGTACTGATATGGAAAATGACCTTCGTGAACGAAGAAATGAACTGCAAAAGCAGGAAAATCGTTTAATGCAAAAAGAGGAGAACCTCGACCGCAAAGATGAATCGCTCGATAAGCGTGAATCCCAGCTTGAGAGGAAAGAGGATGCTCTGAACGAAAGACAACAACATATTGAAGAGATGGAAAGCAAAGTGGACGAGATGATACGATCACAGCAGACCGAATTGGAACGCATCTCTGCACTTACGCGTGAAGAGGCGAAAGCAATCATCCTGGACCGCACTGAGAATGAATTGTCTCATGATCTTGCCTTGATGATCAGAGAGCATGAAACACGTGCGAAAGAGGACTCTGACAAGAAAGCGAAAGAAATTCTTTCACTTGCAATCCAGCGTTGTGCAGCAGAGCATGTTGCAGAAACGACGGTATCTGTTGTAAACCTTCCGAATGATGAAATGAAAGGCCGCATCATTGGACGTGAAGGACGTAATATTCGTACATTAGAAACGCTGACTGGAATCGATTTAATTATCGATGATACTCCTGAAGCGGTTATCTTATCCGGTTTTGATCCGATTCGTCGTGAAACTGCGAGAATTGCGCTTGAAAAATTGGTACAAGACGGAAGAATCCATCCAGCCCGAATCGAAGAAATGGTCGATAAAGCAAGACGGGAAGTGGATGAACATATCCGTGAAATTGGTGAACAGACAACATTTGATGTTGGTGTTCATGGGCTCCATCCAGATTTAATCAAGATATTAGGACGCTTGAAATTCCGTACAAGCTACGGTCAAAATGTGCTGAAGCACTCAATGGAAGTGGCATTCCTTTCAGGATTGCTTGCTGCCGAACTGGGTGAAGATGTAACGCTTGCCCGCCGTGCCGGACTGCTTCATGATATCGGTAAAGCAATTGACCATGAAGTGGAAGGAAGCCATGTTGAAATCGGTGTTGAATTGGCTACAAAGTATAAGGAACATCCGGTTGTCATCAACAGTATCGCTTCCCACCATGGTGATACGGAACCAACGTCTGTCATTTCAGTACTTGTGGCTGCTGCTGATGCTCTTTCAGCTGCAAGACCAGGTGCAAGAAGTGAAACGCTTGAAAACTATATCCGCCGCTTAGAAAAGCTGGAGGACATCTCTGAATCCTACGAGGGAGTTGAGAAGTCTTTTGCTATTCAGGCAGGCCGGGAAGTTCGAATCATGGTTAAACCAGAATCAATTGATGACCTGGAAGCCCATAGACTGGCGCGTGACATCCGTAAACGGATTGAAGAGGAGCTGGATTACCCAGGCCATATCAAAGTCACGGTCATTCGGGAAACAAGAGCGGTTGAATACGCAAAGTAAGCGGTGTGATTTCTCACACCGCTTTTTCTTTGCCCATCAACCTGCTGTATCCCTTTAGCGTGTTAAGAGGAACTGTCCCTCTTAGTGCGTTAATATGGTAAAGTAGGAGTTTTTGTATAGGCTATGGTAAAATGGAACAAACGTTGAAGCAGAAAGGGTTTGCAAATGAATATCTTATTTATTGGAGATGTAGTCGGGTCTTTGGGCCGTGAGATGGTTACAGAATACTTACCGAAACTGAAAGCGAAATATCGTCCTTCCGTCACGATTGTGAACGGGGAAAATGCTGCCGGTGGCAGAGGGATTACAGAAAAAATATATAAAAAGTTCTTAAATGATGGTGCCAACATTATCACGATGGGTAACCACACTTGGGATAACAAAGAGATCTTTGATTTCATTGATACTACTAAATTGATGGTCAGGCCCGCCAACTATCCAAAAGGTACTCCGGGCAGCGGTATAACGTTCATTAATATCAATGGGTTTGAAACTGCAGTCATCAACCTGCAGGGCAGGACATTCATGCCAGCTTTGGATTGTCCCTTTGAAGCAGCCGAAGATCTTGTTGCTCAAGCAAAAGAAAGGACTCCGTTTGTGTTTGTCGACTTTCATGCAGAGGCGACAAGTGAGAAACAGGCGATGGGGTGGTTCCTTGATGGAAAGGTGTCTGCTGTCGTTGGGACTCATACACATATTCAGACTGCTGACAACCGTGTCCTGCCGAACGGTACTGCCTTTATAGCGGATGTAGGAATGACAGGCCCGTATGATGAGATTTTGGGGATGAACAAGGAATCAGTCATCACCAAGTTCAGAACAAGCCTCCCTGTACGCTTTGAAGTACCGAGCAAAGGCCGGAAGATATTGAGCGGTGTCATTATCGAGATCAATGAAAAGACGGGGAAAGCAAAGAGTATCGACCGGATATTGATTAACGATGATCATCCATTTATAGCTGAGTAAAATGAAAAAGCAAAAGTGCCGCCGTCCGGTTGCTTTTGCTTTTTTTATTATATTCTCATTAAAATCTCTTGAATTTTTAAAAGATGCCCTATGGGGCTGTCGAATTGGCAGAAAGGGTGAATCGGAGTCTTCAAAGCGCTTCTAAGTAGTTTTAAAAGCCATCGAGAGCCCTCCAATCTGTACGGCGCTGAACGGCCGCTTCCGCTTTTTATCAATCCAGCTTCAAGGCCCCAGCGGCTAGCAGATTTCGGTCTCTCTCCTTGCGATAAGTCATCATCGAATCGCTTCGCTCTTCGTGATTCCTTTATCTCATGCGAGAGCCCTCCAATCTGTACGGCGCTGAACGGGACCTTTCCGCTTTTTAGTCAATCCAGCTTCAAGGCCCCAGCGGTTAGCAGATTTCGGTCTCTCTCCTTGCGATAAGTCATCATCGAATCGCTTCCGCTCTTCGTGATTCCTTTATCTCATGCGAGAGCCCTCCAATCTGTACGCCGCTGAGCGGGGCCTTTCCGCTTTTTAGTCAATCCAGCTCCAGCGGCCAGCGCCTAGCGGATTTCGGTCTCCTTCCTTGCGATAAGTCAACATCAACTCACTTCGTTCGTTGTGTTTCCTTTATCTCATGCAGGAGCCCTCCAATCCGTACGGCGCTGAACGGCCGCTTCCGCTTTTTATGCTTGTCAACCTCTTTTTTAGGCCAAGCGGGAATGATTTCACGTTTTCGTGAATATAGTAGCAGTGGAATCGTTTATACCAGGTTGTTCTTTGCTTTGAACATTCGGTATGGGGAAATGACAAGGAGGAAAAGAAATGGAAATATTAAAAGTTTCAGCAAAATCTAATCCTAATTCTGTAGCTGGTGCACTTGCCGGAGTTCTTCGTGAGAGAGGAGCAGCAGAGATACAAGCGATCGGGGCAGGCGCCCTGAATCAGGCAGTCAAAGCGGTTGCCATTGCCCGTGGATTTGTCGCTCCCAGCGGAGTGGACCTTATATGCATTCCTGCATTCACCGATATTCAGATTGACGGAGAAGAGCGCACGGCTATCAAGTTGATAATTGAACCTCGATGAACCAATCTAAGGCTGTCCCGGGAAAAACGAATGGGACAGCCTTTTTTTAGTTTTAAAGGTTTTTTATATATGAGAAAAGGAGTTTAATGGAATTTCAAGAAGTATATATAAAGACTAGATAGAATAAAGAGAGGAGTTTTCAGATGATTTTTGACGGCCATTGCGACGTATTGTTGAAACTTCACCATTATAAGGAGGACGTTTCGTTCCAGAGTGAATCCGATCTACATATAACATATCCCCAGTTAATACAGGCAGGAAGCAAGGTGCAGCTATTTGCCATTTATCTTCCATCTTACTTGAAGCCGGGCCAGCGTTTTCAAACGGCATTGGAGATGGTGGAAGTATTTCATAAACGAATCTTAGAGCCTAATCCAAAAATGAAAATGGTCCGGTCAAAAAAAGATATTGAAGGATTGAAAGAAGATGAGATTGGCGCAATGCTGACCCTTGAAGGTTGTGAGGCCATTGAGGAAGACCTGGTCAAGCTCCACACATTGTATCAGCTTGGAGTCAGGGCTGTCGGATTAACGTGGAATTGGGCTAATGCGGTTGCAGATGGGGCGCTGGAACCACGGGCGGCAGGGTTGACGAAGTTTGGCAGGGAAACGGTGGAATTTTTAAATGACCATCAAATGATAACAGATGTTTCCCATCTTTGTGAGCGGTCTTTCTGGGATACCATTGAAATCGCAAAGTATCCAATTGCTTCCCACTCCAATACTTTCAGCCATTGTGCACACCCGAGAAACTTGAAAGATGATCAGATTAAAGCACTGATCGATAAAGGCGGAGTAATGGGACTGACGTTCGTTCCACCGTTTTTAAATCCAAAAGAAGCGGACGTTTCCGATATCCTTCGCCACCTGGATCATGTATGTTCATTGGGCGGCGAAAATCATGTAGGCTTCGGTTCTGACTTTGATGGAATCTCCCAGACAGTAGAAGGGTTGTCCTCTTACAGGGAATATGAAAACTTAGTCGAGGAGCTGCAAAGAAATTATAACGAGAGCCAGGTCAAGAAATTTCTATTTGAAAATTTCTATGAGTCATTACCTGAATAACATTAAGTCCAAAAGAAGTTTATCTACCAAATGAAAGCGCTGAAGGGCAGTCCCTCTCAGCGCTTTTATTATATTAAATGAACATTTTGCAACATCTGGAGGCTTCTATTGTGTCAGGGGCGAAAAAGCTTTATACTAGATTAACGTGCAATCCTTTTGTAAAAAACTATCAATATTTTTATAATAGAAACAGCATTATAAGTATCGTTCTTAAAATGCGCAGGCCTGGAGTTCTGGAGAGCCTGGGAACCGCAGTTGAGCAAGGGCAGGAAAGGAGTCATTTTTCAATGAATGAAGAACAGCGAAAACACGGTCAGCAAGCGGCCGATTCCAAAGATAAACAGACAGAAAAAGATTATTCGAAATACTTCCAAAGCGTCTATATCCCGCCGTCCTTGAAAGACGCGAAAAAGCGTGGAAAAGAGTCGGTTGCGTATCATAACGATTTCAAAATTGACGAGAAGTACCGTGGAATGGGTGATAACAAAAAGTTCTACATCCGCACCTACGGCTGTCAGATGAATGAACATGATACAGAAGTAATGGCAGGGATCTTCATGGCACTTGGCTATGAAGCGACAGATAACACAGAGGATGCAGATGTCATCCTTCTAAATACATGTGCCATCCGTGAAAACGCGGAAAACAAAGTGTTTGGTGAACTTGGCCATCTAAAGCATCTGAAACGTGAGAAGCCCGAGCTTCTAATCGGTGTATGCGGATGTATGTCACAGGAAGAATCAGTCGTGAACAAAATCCTGAAAACGTATCACCAGGTAGATATGATTTTTGGCACTCATAATATCCACCGCCTTCCGAATATCCTGAGTGAAGCGTACATGTCCAAAGCAATGGTAGTTGAGGTTTGGTCTAAAGAGGGAGACGTCATTGAAAACCTTCCTAAGGTACGCAGGGGCAATATCAAAGCATGGGTGAACATCATGTATGGCTGCGACAAATTCTGCACATACTGCATCGTTCCATACACAAGAGGGAAGGAGCGCAGCAGACGCCCTGAAGAGATCATTCAGGAAGTCCGTCATCTTGCGGCTCAAGGTTATCAGGAAGTTACCCTTCTTGGCCAGAATGTAAATGCATACGGTAAGGACATCGAAGACCTTGACAATTATGGTCTTGGTGATTTAATGGATGAGCTCCGCAAAATCGATATCCCGCGGATCCGATTCACGACAAGCCACCCTCGTGACTTCGATGATCATTTAATCGAAGTGCTTGCGAAGAAAGGTAATCTTGTCGAGCATATCCATCTTCCGGTACAATCCGGTTCAACTGCTGTATTGAAAATCATGGCCCGTAAATATACCCGTGAACGTTTCCTTGAGCTGGTTGGAAAAATCAAAGCAGCAATGCCGGATGTAGCACTGACGACCGATATCATTGTCGGCTATCCTAATGAAACAGAGGAACAGTTCGAGGAAACACTTTCTTTATATCGTGAAGTCGGTTTTGAATCAGCCTACACATATATCTATTCCCCAAGGGAAGGCACACCTGCGGCGAAGATGAACGATAACGTACCAATGGAAGTGAAGAAGGAACGTCTCCAGCGCCTGAATCAGGTAGTCAATGAGTACTCTGGAGAAGCCCTTAAAAAGTATGAAGGCAAGATCGTCGAAGTGCTGGTTGAAGGGGAAAGCAAGAAGAACCCTGAAATCCTTGCCGGATATACACGCCGCAGCAAGCTTGTAAACTTTAAAGCTCCTAAAACGGCAATCGGCAAAATTGTAAAAGTGAAAATTACAGATACAAAATCCTGGTCACTTAATGGGGAAATGATTGAGGAAGGCCGGATTGGTTCAGAATTTCTAGAGGAAGCGGCAGAGGTGAAGTAATATGGCGAAATATACAAAAGACGATATTATGAAAAGAGCAGAAGATCTTGCAAACATGATCGCTGAAACTGAGGAAGTTGATTTTTTCAAACGTGCGGAAGCACAAATTCATGAAAATCAAAAGGTCCGTGAAATGATCGCAAGTATCAAAAGCCTGCAGAAACAGGCAGTTAACTTCCAGCACTATGGTAAAACAGAAGCATTGAAAATGGTGGAAGGAAAAATTGAAAAGCTTGAGGAAGAAATCGATGCAATTCCGGTTGTCCAGGAATTCAAGCAGTCTCAAGTTGATGTCAATGATCTTCTTCAGATCGTTGCGTCTACCATTTCAAACACTGTTACAGACCAAATCTTAACTTCTACAGGCGGAGACCTCTTAAGAGGTGAAACGGGTTCGCAAGTAAAGAATTCCACTCCAGGCAGCTGTTAATAACTTGAAAACTGATTCCTTTTCATTCGGAGTCAGTTTTCTTTTAAACAAAATAAAAAGCGTTATCTTCCCGATGTTGATCTTGAAGATAACGCTTTTTATGTTTTGTGTGGACTCTTTTCATTTTTTCATCCTTGGTTTTCGTTCTTCTCTCGTGAGTGCTGAAGTCGGCTTTACTGCCCCTTAAACAGGTTACATCTTTTCCTCTCGTCCTTAATAAATGTTCCCGTTGCTTTTTAGCCCTGCTTTTGGCCATGGATACTCACCCCGTACTTAAATTCCTCCAAAGGAGGTAATTCTATTTAAGCACGAAATGAGGAATGAAGAAAGCCTTTATTTCGTCAGCTGAAAGATAAGGATCAACGGTATTCTCGTTCTTCTTTTGTACTCTTCTTCATCATCAAAGGCTTCCATCCTCGGTCTCGCCTCTTTTAAATTATTGACTGAAAATCCTGCAGTTAGCGCTAATGAGAAATAATCCTCTATCGTACGGTGATACTTTATAACTGAATGATCCATCCAGGCTTCGACTCTTTTCCCTGTTTCAAAGTAGTTATCAACAATCCAGTGAGAACGCTTTTGTTTACCGGAAAAATGATCAAAAGTAGCAGTAATCACCGGATGCATAACGGAGAAAACAAATTGTCCCCCTGGTTTTAACGCTTCATATACTTCGTTCATTAAATGATCGATGTTTTCAATATAGTGAAGGACCATCCGAGAAACAATCAAGTCATAACTTCCTTCATTAATCTTCAGACTCTCCAGGTTAGCTAAAAGGAAGGAAGCTTTTTCAGTTTGTATTCCGGCCATTGCACTTTCAATCATGTTTTTGGAACCATCAATCCCGATATAGCGGCCAGCGCCGGCATCAATCAGTTCTTTGCCAAATAGACCATCCCCGCATCCAAGATCCAGGATTTCCATATCATGAACATTGCCGAGAAGTTCAATCATGGCCGGCTTTTCCATAGCGTTATTCGGGCTATCCTTTCGATTCCTCCTGGCCATGAAACTTTCGAAGAATTCTTTTTCTTCATATACATTGGATCCTTTATGTAACAAAGTAATCCCCCCTGATAAATGATGTCTTTTTTCCTTACACCATCATATTATATTACGGATGCAGAATCCTTTTTTCTATAAAATTTTTTCTTCTGTAAGATCCTTTTCCCGATTGCAGCTGATCCGGAAAATGGGAACATTCACTATTTTTAAGCATACAATGAACTATCTCGAAACTAATTTGTCACCATTCTTAAAATACTCGCACAAACGTCTAGACGCCCGCATAAGATGAATTGAAAATGAATGAGGAGGTACGCTCGAATGGCAGAATACAGAGAGATTATTACCAAAGCGGTCGTAGCGAAGGGACGTAAATTCACACAATCCCATCATACGATTAGCCCGCCGCATCATCCATCGAGCATTTTAGGCTGCTGGATCATAAATCACACGTACGAAGCACACAAAGTCGGCAAAAAAGTCGAAGTGTCCGGCTTCTACGAAATCAACGTCTGGTATTCTCATGACGACAACAGAAAAACTTCTGTTGTTACAGAGAAAGTGGAATACTGTGATGTCATTAAGTTGAAGTACCGTGATCCTGACTGCTTAGATGATAAAGAAGTAAATGCAATCGTACTTCAGCAGCCTAACTGCGTGGAAGCGGTTATTTCACCAAACGGCAACAAAATCATCGTACATGTAGAACGAGAATTCCAAGTTGAAGTCATCGGCGAAACAAAGGTATGTGTCCTGGTTAACCCTGATGGCTGTGATGACGACTGGGATTGCGACTTCGACGATGACGATTTTGAAGAGCTCGACCCGGACTTCCTGGAAGGGCTTGACGAAGAATAACGAAGACTAGGAAGACGGCCTCTTCCTAGTTTTTTTTATTAAAAGGAGTATATGGTGCTAATTAAATGGCACCAGGAAATGAAGGTGCAGTCCCCGGGCTGCATCTTATTGTTTTGTTTTCCAAAAAATATTTTCACCGGGTTGGTAATATAGAGAAAAAAAGTAGTATCATGAAAGAAAAGAGGAGGGGTCATATGGGTTTTGAAATGATTGGAATAGACCACGTTCAACTGGCTGCGCCTAAAGGATCTGAGGACGAGGCAAGAAAGTTCTACGGAGAGGTTCTTAGTCTTAAAGAAATGGAGAAGCCTGAGAAACTTAAAGCAGGAGGCGGCTGCTGGTTCCACTGCGGAAGCCATGAAATACATATCGGAGTAGAAAATGAATTTTCACCAGCATTGAAAGCACATCCCGGGATCGTAGTGAAAAATATTGAAGAGGTAAGACGGACGCTTGAAGAAAATGGTTACAAAGTGCAAGAAGACACAAGAATTGAAGACAGAAAGAGGATCTTTGTCAACGACCCTTTTGGAAACAGAGTTGAATTTCTGGAGTATTATTGATGTAAACGCCTGTACAACCGCTTCTCTTTAAGAGGGCGGTTATTTTATTAAGCTCTTTCTTAGTCCGCTCCAGCACTTCCTTCCACGAATCTCAGGGAGCTGCCTGTTGTTTCCTTCAATATAAAAAACTCTCCTGCTGTGATATAATTAATGTTTGTAGATTACTAGATAAGATCGGAAAGGTTTGGTTGGCCAATGGCGACATACACTCCAATGATTATGCAATACTTACAGGTGAAGGCAGAGTATCAGGATGCCTTTTTGTTTTTTCGTTTAGGCGATTTTTATGAAATGTTTTTTGAGGATGCCATAAAAGCTTCCCAGGAACTTGAAATCACACTGACCAGCCGTGACGGCGGAAGTGCTGAAAGGATTCCGATGTGCGGTGTTCCGTATCATTCAGCACCAAATTATATTGAACAATTGATTGAAAAAGGATATAAAGTGGCAATCTGTGAACAGACCGAGAACCCCAAACAGGCTAAGGGCGTCGTAAAAAGAGAAGTTGTTCAACTGATTACTCCGGGTACGGTGATGGACGGAAAAGGGCTTCAGGATAAAGAAAATAACTACATTGCTTCCATAAGCCTTTTTGGTGATGACACTGCAGGATTGGCTTACAGTGATCTTTCGACAGGTGAAACGAAGGTGACCCAATTATCCGCCACCTTTGATGAAGTTATCAATGAATTGGCCACAATTGGGGCAAAAGAAGTAGTCATCCACTCAGAATTTCAAGTAGATTTGAAAAAGAAAATGATTGACCGAACGGGAATCACGGTGTCCTTTGAAAACGAAACGGCCATAGGTGATAACTTCGGTTCACTTGTAGATGAGTTAAAACAAGATAAGCTTAAAGATACGGTTTGCAGGCTGTTAAACTATTTATTCAGGACGCAGAAGAGAAGCCTTGATCACCTGCAGAAAGTAGAAACGTATCAGGTTCACCAATTTATGAAGATAGACTACTATTCAAAGAAAAATCTCGAATTAACGGAAACCATCCGTGCAAAGGGAAAGAAAGGTTCATTGTTATGGCTCCTTGATGAAACGATGACAGCAATGGGGGCCCGGATGTTGAAACGATGGATTGACCGTCCATTGATCGATCAGCGGGAAATCGAGAAGAGACACAGTATGGTTGAACTTCTGCAGGAGCGATTCTTTGAACGGGAAGATATCAGGGAGCTTCTTAAAGAAGTCTATGACTTGGAGCGGCTTGCAGGCAGAGTAGCATTTGGAAATGTAAATGCAAGAGATCTAATCCAATTAAGGAAATCACTTTCTCAGATCCCGCTTCTGAAAAGTATCATTGGCGAACTGGGCCACGATATCGCTGATGAAATCTTGAAAACCATCGATCCATGTGATGAATTGACAGATATGCTCCATGAGTCCCTTCATGATCAGCCGCCGCTTTCCATCAAAGAAGGAAGTATCATAAAGGATGGCTACCATAATGAACTTGATCAATACCGAGATGCGAGCAGAAACGGCAAGAACTGGATTGCCCAGCTTGAACGGGAAGAGCGCGAGAGAACCGGAATCCGCTCCCTGAAAGTCGGATATAACCGCGTATTCGGTTACTATATCGAAGTGACCAAGGCAAATCTCGGTTCACTGGAAGAAGGCCGTTACGAGCGGAAACAGACACTGACCAACGCAGAACGCTTTATCACTCCTGAATTGAAGGAAAAGGAAGCATTGATTTTACAGGCAGATGAAAAATGTATCGAGCTGGAATATGACCTCTTCCTGAATATCAGGGAAACAGTTAAACAATACATCCCTCGTCTGCAGAAACTGGCTAAGGTGGTAAGTGAAATTGATGTTCTCCAATGTTTTGCGACAGTCAGTGAAAAAAGACATTATATTAAACCAACTTTCAATCGAGAGAGAAGAATCGTCATTAAAGACGGCCGCCATCCAGTCGTTGAAAAAGTGATGGATGCACAAGAATATGTACCGAATGACTGCTATATGGATCAGGAAAGAGAGATCTTGCTGATAACAGGGCCGAATATGTCCGGTAAAAGTACCTACATGAGACAGCTGGCTCTTACGGCCATCCTTGCGCAAATCGGATGTTATGTTCCTGCGAAAGAAGCGAGTCTTCCGATTTTCGACCAGGTATTCACTCGAATCGGTGCAGCGGATGACCTTATTTCAGGACAAAGCACCTTCATGGTTGAGATGCTGGAAGCGAAAAATGCCATCACCAATGCCACACAGGACAGCTTGATTCTTTTTGATGAAATCGGAAGAGGGACGAGTACCTATGATGGAATGGCTTTGGCGCAGGCGATCATTGAGTACATCCACGAGAAAATCAAAGCGAAAACTTTATTTTCAACTCATTACCATGAATTGACGATTCTTGAGCAGGAACTGGCCCATGTAAAAAATATTCATGTCAGCGCAATGGAACATAACGGGAATCTGGTGTTTCTCCACAAAATTAAAGAGGGAGCGGCAGATAAGAGTTACGGTATCCATGTAGCTCAATTGGCAGAGCTTCCTGAAAAACTGATTGTCAGGGCCAATGAAATCCTTAGGAAGCTTGAACAGAAGACCGATCAAAACGCTGAGCAAAGTCCTGCCTATCAGCAGGGTGCCGCTGCTTTGGAAAAGGTACAAGACGAACAGCCCTCACAGCTTTCATTCTTCCAGGAGGAAAAACAGGCTGCAGCCGGCGGAAATGATTTAACCAAAAAGGAACGAAAACTTCTTGAAGAATTGAAGTCCTTCGATATTCTCGAAATGAATCCGTTACAGGCTATGAATGCCCTTTATGATCTTCAAAAGAAACTGAAAAAATAAGGAGGTGGGAATATGGGGAAAATATTTCAGCTTGATGATGCCTTATCTAATAAAATTGCTGCAGGTGAGGTCGTCGAAAGACCTGCTTCTGTTGTTAAAGAGTTACTTGAGAATGCAATCGATGCCAATGGATCGGTGATTGAGATACATGTCGAGGAAGCAGGACTTGGTTCCATCAGGATTATAGATGATGGTGATGGCATCATGGAAGAAGATGTCCTGACAGCATTCAGCAGGCACGCTACCAGCAAAATCAAGGATGAAAATGATTTGTTCCGTATCCGTACCCTCGGTTTCAGGGGGGAAGCACTTCCGAGTATCGCATCTGTTTCTCTTCTGGAGATGAATACAAGCACGGGAAATGGCCCCGGGGTAAGAATCAAGCTGCAAGGCGGCAGTGTTACTGCTCAAGAAAAATCGCCAAGCAGAAAAGGGACAGATATTACGGTTTCCAATCTCTTTTTTAATACACCTGCGCGTTTGAAATATATGAAGACCATTCATACTGAGCTTGGAAATATAACTGATGTAACGAACAGGATTGCCCTTTCCCATCCGGAAGTATCCATTAAGCTGATCCATAACGGAAAGACACTGCTTCATACGAATGGAAATGGAGATGTGCGGCAGGTGCTCGCCGCTATCTATGGTACCAATATCGCAAGGAAAATGGTGAGGATTGAAGCTTCTTCATTGGATTTCTCTGTGAAGGGATATGTTTCGCTGCCGGAAATTACTCGAGCATCCCGAAACTATATTTCTACCATGATAAACGGAAGATTCATCAAAAACTATGGACTGGCAAAAGCAATCGGGGAAGGATATCATACGCTGCTTCCGATAGGCAGGTACCCGATTGTACTGTTATCCATTGAAATGGATCCCCTCCTGGTGGATGTCAATGTGCATCCTTCTAAAATGGAAGTAAGAATCAGTAAGGAACCGGAACTGTTTGAACTCGTTTCCACAGCAATAAAGGATGCTTTTAAAACAAAAGAGTTGATTCCTTCCGGCAACAAAGAACCAAAAGCAATGAAGCCTCAGTCAGAACAGACCTCGTTGACACTGGATCATTTGCCGGAAAAGAGATGGACATCGCCGGAGGCAGAAAGCCCTTTTCGGCAGGAACGGACTGTTGAACAGCAGCCGCCGGAAAGGAAATACCAACCGGAAAAGATGCCTCCAAAAGAGGTCATGGAATTGCTTTATAAGCCGGAAGGTAACGTGACCGGAGAAGAGGAAGGTTCCACTGTCTTTGAGGAAGCACCGATTTTGCAGCAGCCATTTACTCAACCGCAAACTGAAGAACAGCCCGAAGAGGAACCAAGCGCTTCAAGGGTGCCGCCTTTATATCCGGTTGGCCAAATGCATGGAACTTATATCTTTGCGCAAAACGAAAAAGGATTATACATTATTGACCAGCATGCGGCACAGGAGCGGATTAAATACGAATATTTCAGGGAGAAGGTCGGGAAAGTGGAGAATGAACTCCAGGAAATGCTAGTGCCGATTACGCTCGAGTATTCTGCAGATGAATATATGAAAATCATCGAGCATAAAGATGAACTGGAAAAGGTCGGTGTGTTTCTTGAAGAATTCGGCTATAACAGTTTCATCATCCGTTCACACCCTCAGTGGCTTCCTTCTGGCCAAGAGGGGGAACTCATTGATGAAATGATCGAGCAGCTCCTCAATATGAAAAAGGTCGATATCAAAAAACTGCGTGAAGAGGCAGCTATCATGATGAGCTGTAAGGCATCCATCAAAGCAAATCAATACTTGAAAAATGAAGAAATACAAGCATTGTTAGATGAATTAAGAAGGTCGGAAGATCCATTCACCTGCCCGCATGGCAGGCCGATCATTATTCACTATTCCGTGTATGAAATGGAAAAGATGTTTAAAAGGATTATGTAGGAGACAGGGGATAAAAGAAGATATTTGACAACGTTTCCATAATTTATTAATCTAAAATTAAGAAAATGATTCGTGAAGGAAAAAGATGAGACTCACACAGTTTATCGCAAGCGATAGTTGTGTGGGTTTTTCTGCTTTTTTCCGGGTTACTGAGATTACTTCCAAGAAGGAGTGGTAGACTTGGCAAAATACATATTATCTTTAGACCAAGGAACGACCAGTTCGAGGGCGATCCTTTTTAATAAACGAGGGGGGATTGTCCATACCGCACAAAAGGAATTTACCCAGCATTTCCCGAAACCAGGCTGGGTGGAACATAACCCAAATGAAATTTGGGGATCGATACTGGCGGTTATAGCGGCAGTGCTTTCTGAATCCTCAGTCAAACCGGCTGAGGTTGCAGCTATCGGAATCACGAACCAGCGGGAAACAACGGTGGTATGGGACAAGAATACCGGCGAGCCTGTCTATAATGCACTCGTTTGGCAGTCACGCCAGACAGCTAATATATGTGAAGAGTTAAAGGGAAAGGGATTTGAAGATATTTTCCGCAAGAAGACAGGTCTGCTGATCGATGCTTACTTTTCAGGAACCAAAGTGAAGTGGATTCTTGACAATGTGGAAGGAGCAAGAATGAAAGCACAAAAAGGGGAGCTGCTTTTTGGCACGATTGATACCTGGTTGATCTGGAAGCTTTCTGGCGGCAAAACTCATGTAACAGATTACTCTAATGCCTCCCGTACACTGATGTATAATATCTTTGATTTAAAGTGGGACCAGGAGCTGCTCGATATTTTAGGGGTGCCGGAAAGCATGCTGCCTGAAGTGAAACCGTCTTCTGAAATTTACGGCCAGACGGTCCCCTACCATTTCTTTGGACAGGAAATCCCCATTGCCGGGGTGGCAGGAGATCAGCAGGCAGCATTGTTCGGCCAGGCCTGCTTTTCAGAAGGGATGGCAAAGAACACCTATGGCACTGGCTGCTTTATGTTGATGAACACAGGTGAAAAGGCAGTCAAATCTGAAAATGGACTGCTGACAACGATTGCTTGGGGTTATAACGGCAAGGTAGAGTATGCACTCGAGGGCAGTATATTCGTAGCCGGTTCGGCAATCCAATGGCTGCGTGATGGATTGCGTATGATTAAGAATGCAAGCGAGACGGAAGGTTATGCGGAGAAAACGGAAAGCAATGAAGGCGTCTATGTCGTTCCTGCCTTTGTCGGGCTCGGTACTCCTTACTGGGACAGTGATGTTCGCGGAGCTGTTTTTGGGCTTACCCGCGGGACATCCAAGGAACATTTTATCCGTGCAGTCTTAGAATCCCTAGCTTACCAAACAAAAGATGTACTCACTGCCATGGAAGCCGATTCCGGCTTAGGCCTTAAGACGCTTCGGGTTGATGGGGGAGCAGTCAAAAACGACTTCTTAATGCAATTCCAGAGTGATATTCTAGGAACAGGAGTTGAGCGGCCTGTCGTGAATGAAACGACTGCATTGGGAGCTGCCTATCTCGCCGGCCTCGCGGTAGGTTACTGGAAAGATACAAGTGAGATCACTGCTCAATGGAACTTGGATCGAAAGTTCGAACCGGAAATGAAAGAAGCTGAAATTGAAAAATATTACGGGGGTTGGAAGAAAGCTGTGAAGGCGGCGATGGTTTTTAAATGACCTGAAAATAATTTAAAAAATATGAAAGTTATGTTATTATGAAAATCAAGTTAATAAACACTTTGAGTATGTAGAGAGACCTGACAACATTATGCTTTTTCGGTAATGTTTGTCCCGGGTCTCTTTTTTATTGCACAGAACAGAAGCGGGGGAGTGGCAGATGAGTTTTTCAAGCCTGCAAAGAAACCAAATAAAAGAACAATTAATACAGGAACACTTTGATCTTATCGTCATTGGCGGTGGAATAACGGGTGCCGGCATTGCTCTTGATGCATCATCACGCGGCATGAAGGTCGCTTTGGTGGAGATGCAGGATTTTGCAGCTGGCACTTCCAGCCGTTCAACCAAGCTGGTCCATGGAGGACTGCGCTATTTAAAACAATATGAAGTGAGGATGGTTGCAGAAGTCGGGAAGGAAAGAGAGATTGTCTATGAAAATGGTCCACATGTCACCACACCGGAATGGATGCTGCTGCCGATACATAAAGGGGGAAGTTTCGGCATGTTCAGTACTTCGGTTGGCTTAAGGGTGTATGACTATCTTGCCGGAGTCAAAAAAAACGAAAGAAGAAAAATGCTTTCTGCTTCCAAAACTCTTGAAAAAGAGCCTTTAATTAAGAAAAAAGGGTTAAAGGGGGGAGGGTACTATGTTGAATACAGGACAGATGATGCCCGTTTGACCATAGAAGTGATGAAAAAGGCTGTTGAACATGGTGCAGCAGCATTGAATTATGTAAAAGCAGAGCATTTCCTTTATAAAGGGAAAAAAGTGAAGGGCATTCAAGCAAGGGATGTTCTGACAGGGGAAACATTCGAGGTCAATTCCCAAAAGGTCGTCAATGCCTCAGGTCCTTGGGTGGATCAGGTGAGGAAAAGAGATTATTCAGTCAATAATAAAAAGCTCAGACATACAAAAGGTGTCCATATTGTGATTGACCAGGCAAAATTCCCTTTAAAGCAGGCTGTTTATTTTGATACACCTGATGGAAGAATGGTTTTTGCCATTCCACGGGAAGGAAAAGCCTATGTGGGCACGACTGATACTTTTTTTGAAGGTGATACATCCAGTCCTCAAATGACCGAAGATGACCGCGAGTATTTGTTGAAAGCAATCCTCTATATGTTTCCAAATGTGAAGGTGGAAAAGGAAGATGTAGAATCCAGCTGGGCAGGTGTCCGGCCGCTGATTTTTGAAGAAGGAAAAGACCCTTCGGAAATCTCCAGGAAAGATGAAGTGTGGGAAGGAGAAAGCGGCTTGGTGACCATAGCCGGAGGCAAACTGACCGGTTATCGTAAAATGGCGGAGCATGTAGTCGACTTGATTGCCAGAAGGATGAAACAAGAAACCCAAAAGAATTATCCCGCATCCAAAACCAAACATATGCCCATATCTGGAGGTGATGTTGGCGGTTCAGCAGGATTTCAATCATTCTTAGAAAAAAAGACAATCGAGGCTGAACAATTCGGTGTGAGCACTGAATCGGGACGGGAACTTGTCCAGCAATACGGGTCCAATGTGGATGAATTGTTCAAGGTCGCTCATGCATATAAAAAGACGACAACGGCTTCGGAAAAAGAACTTCCAGCTGAAATTTATGCAATTCTGCTTTACTCGATTAACGAAGAAATGGCCGTCACACCAATTGACTTTTTTATGAGAAGAACAGGTAAGCTATTCTTTGATATTGAATGGGTAAAGCAATGGAAAAAAAGTGTTGTTAATGTGATGGCAATCCTTCTTGATTGGAATTCCGATCTGAAGAAAAAGTACATGATTGAATTGGATAATGCCATCAGAGATGCTCAGGTGCCAGTAAATAAACGAATATAAAAAAGAGTCTCATACGCTGGTATGAGACTTTTCTAGCTAATCAACCATTCGAAGTACGATAGTTTTTCCCTTCATCCGGTTTTTTGAAATTGTTCTCCCAAATCTTCTTTACGGGTTTTGGCAGTTGTTTAACGGCACCAACCGTATATTGGATATTATCTTTCTTTTCATCAATATCTCCCTTGATTTCCTGGCTGTGAGTGGAAAGTTCATTGGTTTCCTCCTGCAGTGACTGAGCTCTTTGCTGCAGGCTTTCCACAGTTTTGTTCAAATGATTCAAAGTCGGCTTTGTTTTTTTCATGAACTTAAATCCTTCAAATCCCAAATAGGCGATGGAAAGGACAAATAGTGCGATGCTTAAATAGACAATGATCATGTTAGACCTCCTATTACTTCTATTGTCCATAGGTGAAAAAATCTTTATTTTTCTTTACCCTTAATGGCAAGAATGAAACAGACAGAAAACAGTGGAAAAATTTGTTTGCCTTCTGGAATACAATCAGCTATAATGAAATCAAAATTTTTTTAATATTATGCGATGAAGAAGAAGAGTAGGCGCGGAAAAGACTTAAGAGAGCTGATGGCTGGTGGGAATCAGTGTCGGTCTGTGCTGAATGGGCTTTAGAGCATCCAGGCTGAAACAATAGGCCGGCGGAGAGTTCCACCGATAAAAGGAATAGAAGAGCTTCAATCAGCTCTTTTTTAAGATTGCCCTTATTAAAGGGTAAATGAAGGTGGCACCGCGGGGTTTCTCGTCCTTTTCGGATGGGGGGCCCCTTTTTATTTTTTAGGGGGAATTTTCATGGAAAAACCAACAGTATTAACAGGGATAAAACCGACAGGACATCCCCATCTCGGAAATTATATCGGCGCGATTAAACCGGCTCTTGAGATGGCAGAGGACAGCAGCTCACAAGGAATTTATTTTATAGCGGATTATCATGCATTGAATTCAGTGCAGGACCCGCAAAAATATAAAGAATATACGTATGAAATTGCCGCCGCATGGCTTTCTCTTGGATTGGATCCCGAAAAAGTGGTTTTCTATAGACAATCAGATGTACCTGAAATCCTTGAGCTCCATTGGATTCTATCCTGCTTGACACCAAAAGGCCTGATGAACAGGGCACATGCCTATAAAGCCAAGGTAGAGGAAAATAATCAGGAAGGGAATGATCCGGATGCGGGAGTCAATATGGGATTATTTACGTATCCGATTCTGATGGCAGCAGATATCCTGTTGTTTAACTCTAATAAAGTTCCTGTAGGAAAAGATCAGGTACAGCATGTGGAGATAGCGAGAGATATAGCTGAAAATTTCAACCGTACCTTCGGTGATGCAATCAAGCTTCCAGAGTATGTAATAGAGGAAGAAACGGCAGTCATTCCTGGTCTGGATGGAAGAAAGATGAGTAAAAGCTATGGAAATACCATCCCGCTGTTCGCTGAAGAGAAAGCCCTGAAAAAGCTTGTCAACAAAATAGTCACTGATTCAACACCGCCAGAGGAGCCAAAAGATGTTAAAGGTTCATCCTTGTTTACTCTTTATAAGGAGTTTGCGACCAAAGAGGAAATGGAAGCGATGAGGGAAAAATACGAGATTGGCATAGGCTGGGGACAAGTGAAGAAAGAAGTGTTTGAAGTGATGAACAGGGAACTTAGTGAACCACGACGTAAATACTACGATTTTCTGAACAATAAAGAAGAAATTGACAAAATCCTTGCGAAAGGTGCTGAACAAGCAAGGCAAACGGCGGCAGCACAACTAAAGCGAATCAAAGAAATGATCGGCTGCTGAGAGGGGGAACTATATGGAACTTCAGTTCTACAGTGAAAAATTCAAAGAGGATCTGTATGCATTCTCGCTTGTGAATGAACAGCATCAATTCACGGCTTTACCTGAAGAAGCATTACAGATTATTGATGAAAATAGATTTCCTGTTGTTATCACTCTTAACGAGAAAGCCGTTGGATTTTTTGTGCTTCATCAAGGGGAAGCAATCAGGGATTATACGACAAACCCAAATGCTCTGCTGTTGAGAGCCTTTTCCATTAATCAAATTCACCAAGGCAAGGGATATGCAAAAGAGGCAATGAAACTGCTTTCCGATTTCATCAGAAAACATTTTCCTGGTACAGATGAAGTTGTCCTTGCTGTAAACGAAAGAAATATAGCAGCGAGAACATTATATTTGAGAACGGGTTTTGAAGACCAAGGTAACAAATTGATGGGTAGAAAAGGCTGGCAGTCGATTTTGACTTATTCGCTAAAAGGCAATGGAAAGTATTTGTCTAAATAACAAGCTGAAAACAGACCAACTCGATCTGGTCTGTTTTTTTTGTTCAAATTGAATTCTACTTCCCCTTCTTAGCCAGCGATTCCTCTGCCATCTTAATCATTTCTTTGACCATGTTTCCACCGATTTTTCCACCGACTTTTCCAGCTTCCCTCGAACTCAATTCCCCGTTATATCTATTACTTAACGGAACTCCCTGCTCTTTTGCAGCTTCAAATTTTACTGCAGAAGGATCTTTTTGATGAAATAAGTTGGCTTTCATTGTATTCAAACCATTCCTTGCCCCGGGAACGAGCAGCTTATTTTTACTCATATCAATCATCCTTTCGCTTATTATTATTATGGGAAGAAGGAAAAAATATATCAGAAAAATGTTGTAATTTAACTTTAATAGTGTAAAATTACACTTAGAAAAGGATGGGAATTTTGGTAAATGAGGGGTGGAAGTAGTGAGGAAGTTGAACATTGAACGAAGTATGTCCAGAAAAATTGGTGTCCTGATCTTATTTCTTCTCAGTTACAGTCTCCTGTTTGTTACTTTGATTCAGGAACCAGAGACAAAAAACTCAAAAACAGTGAGTGATATAGGTGGATTGATGCCGACCAAAATAGAAAAGGTTATGAAGGGGAAAGAAGAACAAGGGATTGTTGATACGGTGGAAAAAGCCGTTGGGGATAATTTGAAAGTTTCAATAGCTGGAAAAATGCACAGCCAGGGAGGTCACACCTATTATCCCGGAAGTGTCGTACTGGATATGACCACTTATAATAAAGTACTGGACTTGGATATCGATAAGAAGACCATCCGGGTTCAAAGCGGTGCAACCTGGGCAGATGTGCAAGAAGCAGCCAATCCTCATGGCCTGGCTGTTAAAGTAATGCAGTCGCAAAATATATTCACAATTGGCGGTTCGCTCTCAGTCAATGTTCATGGGAGGGATATAAGGCATGGTTCATTAATTGAAACAGTCAACTCTTTCCGATTATTAAAACATGATGGAGAGATTATCAATGTTTCAAGGAATGAAAATGAAGAATATTTCCCTTTGGTCATCGGCGGATACGGGTTATTTGGAGTCATCCTTGATGTGGAACTGCAACTGACAGAAGATGAGCTCTATGAAATGAAAACAACTCATCTAACGTATGATGAATACAGCGAATTTTTTGAAAAAGAGGTAAAAGGGAACCCGGATGTCAAAATGCACCTTGCCCGAATTTCCACTGCACCAGATACTTTCCTAAAGGATATGTATGTTACAGATTATGTCCATTCAGATAGTGAAGGAACAGAAAAATATAAGGATCTCAAAGGGGAAAAAGGAACTTTCATTTCAAAGTTCATGCTTGGAGTCTCCAGGAATTCTGATTGGGGAAAGGATATATTCTGGGACATGCAAAAGACTTATTTCACTGGAAAAGATGGAGATTTCGTTACCAGGAATAATGCAATGAGATCGGAATCAAAGTTTATGGAATATGAAAGCAGTAAAGATACGGATGTCCTGCAAGAGTATTTCGTTCCTGTGGAAAGATTCACAGAGTATATAGATGACTTGAGGGATGTATTGGAAGAAGAAGAATTGAATCTGATCAATGTCACAATCCGGTATGTTGAAGAAAACGAGGATGCTGTCTTGTCTTATTCCAAGGAGGATATGTTTGCATTGGTTCTTTTGATCAATCAGGACAAATCAATTGAAGGAAAAGCAGACACAGAAAGGATTATCAGGAAAATGGTAGATGTAACGTTGAAGCATCAAGGAAGCTACTACCTGCCATATTACTCTTATCCAACAAAGGAACAAATGCGCAAAGCTTATCCAAGAACAGAAGAATTTTTCGAGAGCAAAAGAAGACTCGATCCAAATAAAGTGTTCATGAATCATTTTTATGAGGTGTATGGAGAATGAGATATTTTATACTTTCGCAAAGTTTTGCCACGATGGCCAGTTCTGTATCGTTTCCTTTTTATTTACTCTTCATTAAGAATATAGGCTCAAACTTTTCCAGTTTCGGCTTTGCTTACGGATTATTCACATTAAGTTCCGCGCTATTTCACCGTTGGATTGGGTCGGTTTCAGATAAGGTCGGAAGCCGCAACTTCCTTATAGGATACGCCTGGGGAATGGCTTTTATCTTCTTGCTGATTCCTGTAGTGGAGACACTCATTGGGGTTTACATTCTGCAAGTGATTTTGGGTTTTTTGGGAGCTGTTCAAAAAACATGTGAAAAGACCATGGCAGGTGAAGTGTTCCAGGGGAAGGACGCTGGACGGAAAATCGGTAAATACCACTTCTGGACATCTCTATTTGCTGCCTTTGCAGTATTTGCCACGGGTGTACTGATTGACTTCTTTACCATTTCGTTCATCTTCTACATTGGATCGTTCTTATTCGCAGGAAGCGGCATAGCGCTGCTTTTCTTTGAACAGAAGAATGGCGGCAATCCGGTAAAGGAAGACCTTTCGGCATAATAACGGAAACCGAAAAATATTCTAAGTCCTATTAGAAGAGTTAAGTGATCATTGAATTGAAATTGAAGTACTTACAGAAAGGCAAGCTCCTTTGACCAGGACTGTAAACTATGTCTGATTGGAGCGGAAGGTGCTCGATCTCCTGCGGGACTAGCGTGACAGGTGAGACCCCGCAGGGGAACCCGAGGAGGCTCACCGCACGCCCCGCGGAGTCGGGTACCTGAAGCGGAAATCATAACAAAAACTCTATTCAAAATATATGTATAAAAAAGATACACTTGGTTATACTCTTCTGATATGTAACTATTGAATTCTTATGGTACGATAATATGTAAACTTATCCTTTTACATAGAAAGCAGTGAATCGTTTGAAACAGAAAGAGAAACTCGTCGTACTTATAGGCCCTACTGCTGTTGGGAAAACAGCGGCAAGCATCCATTTGGCGCAAAAATTCAATGGGGAAATCATCAGCGGGGACTCCATGCAGATTTACAAAACAATGGATATCGGTACAGCCAAAATAAGTGAAGAAGAGATGAAAGGTGTTCCCCACCACCTGATTGATATTAGGGAACCGGAAGAGAATTTTTCTGCAGCAGAATTTCAAGAGCTGGTCAGAGGAAAAATTTCAGAAATCCACAGCCGCGGGAAGCTGCCGATGATCGTCGGCGGCACTGGTTTATACATTCAATCTGTCATTTACGATTATCAATTCACAGATGCTCCAGGAGATGAAGCATACCGAAACGGACTGGAAAAGGAAGCCGAAAAGCTCGGAAACGAAGAGATACATAGAAGGCTTGAACAGATTGATCCCAAAGCTGCTTTCAATATCCATCCAAATAATATCCGGAGAGTCATCAGGGCGTTGGAAATTTATCACTGTACCGGGAAGACGATGACAGAGTATCAACAAAATCAGCATAACGAACTACTGTATGATGTGGCACTTGTCGGATTGACCATGGACAGGGATGTATTATACAGCAGGATCGATTTGAGGGTTGACTTGATGATGAAAGAGGGCCTTCTGGAAGAAGTGAAATCCTTATATGACCAGGGATTAAAGGAAGCCCAGTCCATACAGGCAATCGGCTATAAAGAAATCTATGAATTTCTCGACGGTAAAGTGACCTTGGAAGATGCAGTGGAAAATCTGAAGCAGAACTCGCGGCGATACGCTAAACGTCAGTTGACCTGGTTCCGTAATAAAATGGATGTCGAGTGGTTTGACATGACAAATACAAGGGAAAATAACAAAAAAATTGAAGAGATATCGGATTTTGTTGCAGGAAAGCTAGGGTTATGGTCGAATAGTTAAGATAGAGATAGAAGAGGAGGACTTAACATGAAACAGGCAATTAATATTCAAGATCAATTTCTTAACCAGTTACGAAAAGACAACACGCAAGTCACTGTATTCTTATTGAACGGTTTCCAAATCCGCGGTCTTGTCAAAGGTTTTGATAACTTTACCGTACTGTTTGAGTCAGAAGGAAAGCAGCAGATGGTCTATAAGCATGCAATTTCAACCTTCTCCCCACAGCGAAACGTTCAAATTAATTATGATGAAAACCAATAATTCAATTTAAGTGATAAAACACATCGGGTTTCCGGTGTGTTTTTTGTCGTTTAATCCGCTTGCTTCCTTTTACAAAAACCAGAATCCTTTTTATAAAGGACTTTACATAATATATTTATCGTCAAGAATGACAACGAAAATTATACTTATCTCATACCAGGCATACATTAGTTTTATGCCGGGCTTATGGAACCTGCCTCAATACAAAATAGTGATAATGAATTCATAACAACATGAATAGGATGATAAGAGAGTTTTTCTAAAGGTATATGGGCATTTGTCACCGTTAAAAACCTCCAGACGTATACTGTATAGAATGGTGAGGTGAAGATATGGAACAAC
Source organism: Bacillus salacetis (assembly GCF_049177075.1). Taxonomy (GTDB): domain Bacteria; phylum Bacillota; class Bacilli; order Bacillales; family Bacillaceae_B; genus Rossellomorea; species Rossellomorea salacetis_A. The sequence continues at coordinate 1,648,431 of NZ_CP185377.1, forward strand.
CGATGAGAATGAAGAATAATGGACAAATTAGCATCGTATTAAATTCACATAAACGAAACCCGATTCGGGAGTTGAAAAAAGCGGAAGAGCCCGTCAAAGTCATTCCTCAGGAACACGCAGCACTGAAAGAAATTGAATCAGAGCTGGCCACCTTAGTGGGTATGGAAGATATGAAAAAAATGGTGAAAGAAATATATGCGTGGATATATGTGAATAAAAAGAGGGAAGAAGCGGGTCTCAAAGCAGGTAAGCAGGCATTGCACATGATGTTTAAAGGGAACCCCGGAACTGGAAAAACTACGGTCGCCAGGTTAATAGGTAAGTTATTTCATAAAATGAATGTACTTTCCAAAGGCCATCTGATTGAAGCAGAAAGAGCAGACCTGGTTGGTGAATATATCGGACATACCGCACAGAAGACAAGGGACCTGATTAAGAAAGCGATGGGCGGTATTCTCTTTGTCGATGAGGCATATTCGCTTGGCCGTGGAGGAGAAAAGGACTTCGGAAAAGAGGCTATCGACACGCTTGTAAAACATATGGAAGATAAGCAGCATGATTTCATACTTATCCTTGCGGGATATTCCCGGGAAATGGATCAATTCCTGACGTTGAATCCGGGACTTCATTCGCGCTTTCCGCTTGTGTTTCAATTTCAGGACTATTCCGTCGAACAGCTTATGGAGATTGGCCGGAGAATGCTGACGGATAAAGAATATCAGTTAAGTACCGATGCAGAGAGGAAAATGAGGGATCACCTTCTACAAATAAAAACAGCCATCAGCCCTGCGGCTTTCTCGAATGGAAGATATGTCAGGAACGTGATTGAAAAATCCATTCGTTCCCAGGCGATGCGGCTGCTTATGCACAATTCCTATGACCGTCATGAATTGTTAACCATCCGAAGCAATGATTTGATTTTCCCATCAAATGAAGATTAAGAAGCTCACAGCCAGTTCCGGATGTAAAATCCGGGCTGGCTGTTGTTTGTTCAGCCGTTGATTTACAGTCTGCACTTCTTGAATTTCAAGTGGCGCACATAAACAGATTGCCTTAGTTTTAATATAATTCGGTTTTTAAATATTGAATCATGTTTATCCCTTTTTCCGTCAACTCCGTGCCTTTTCTGCCCTTGTATATTCTTATGCAGTCCAGCTCTTCGAGTTCTTTCATCCTGGTTCTGATTTGTTGAAGGGAAAGGGGGTGGGGGCTACCAGCAAGCTTTTCTTTTAATTTCTGCCTGCTGGCATTTTGATTCTGGTTGAGAAGTACTTCCATAGCCATCAACAATGCCAGGTATTCCTTTCCTCTTAACGGCGGGATACTATCCGAGTCCTGAACGTGTGCCTCCTGTTGATGGAAAGATTCTGACTTTGGAAGATCGTGTACCGTCAACGTGCTGCTTTCAGAAACAGCAAGCATATAAAGGATCGTGTTTTTCAGCTCACGGATATTCCCTTTCCATTCAGCATTTTCCAAAGTGTGCTGAAGTTCTGGTGATAAGGTCTTTTGGGTACCCGATTCTTGCAGGATAAACGTCTCAGCCAGCAGGCGGATGTCTTCCTTGCGCTCCTTGAGATTTGGGAGATTCAAATTCAGCACTTTTAATCTATGATAAAGGTCTTCCCTGAAGGTTCCATCAGCAACGAGTTCGGCCAGGTTTTTATTCGTTGCTGAAATGATCCTGACGTCTACGGAAATATTTTTGGTTCCTCCGATCCGCCTGACTTCCATTTCTTCCAGTACCCTTAGAAGCCTGGCCTGCAGTTTCAGATTGATATCACCGATTTCATCAAGAAAAAGAGTGCCTCCGTCTGCCTGCTCAAACACACCTTTTTTGCCGCCCTTCACTGCGCCTGTAAAGGCGCCCTCTTCATATCCGAATAATTCACTTTCAAGCAGATCATCCGGCAGTGCACCGCAATTGATCGCCAGGAAGGGTTCATGTTTCCTGGATGATTCATTATGGATGGCAGAAGAAAACAACTCTTTCCCTGTTCCGGTTTCTCCATGGATCAATATTGGGAGTCCGCTTCTGGCAAGTTTTGCAGCAATCGCTTTCGTCTCCTTTATTATGGTAGAAGAACCGAGAATGCTCGAGAAGGTATACTTGGCAATGTAGCCCTTCTTTTGCAGTTCCTGCTTACGGACCTTTTCCATTTCCAGGGTTTCATCCAAATCTTTAAAGGTAGCCACAGTGATGGCTTCATCGTTCATCCTAAAACGAAAGACCATGACATCCCTCTGCCGTAACGTAAGAAAGACCTGGGCTTCTGTTTCTTCAGAATAAAGGAACTTGGTCAGTTCAATATTCTTAAACACCTGTGAAAGTTTTTTGCCTTTAGCGAAGTTAGCAGAAATTCCAAGCATTTTTTCAAGGACTTCATTAAAGACGGTGATTTCTCCATTCTCCTGAAATGCCAGTATCCCGTCGTTCACTCCGTCTACTACTCTGTTCAGAAATTTATTAAGAGTCCTGGCCTGCATATGGACATGGGACAATTTCTGGCTAAGATCGATGATTTTCTTAGTATACCGGTTGGTGATATCGATACTCAGTTCATCAGATAAACGAAAGTGGCTGATGATTTTCATGATGGTATTCAAATCAATGAGCCTTACCCCGATATCAATTTTGGTGTTGATTCTTTCAGGTATCAAATGGTTTTCACCTGGAGAAATTGCAACATCAATTTCAGGGGGAATACTTTCGCTTTCACTGGAAAAGGGAATATAGTCTACATGGTTGATTCCAAGACCCTTCAGTGTGGCGATCGCCTCATCTGCTGTTCTCATGAAGTCATTTACATATAAAACCTTCTGGCCTGGAGATAATTCAAAGATACGGTCTATAAACTCATAGTTGACCGTTCTGGTGGAAACGATGATGGTGCATGTTGAAAAATCTATATGTTTCTCGACTTCTTCCTCTATTAATGAGGAAGAATACAAAATGAGGTCATTTTCAAACCGGTCAGGCAGCCCCTCATCAATTGCATAGCCTTCTAATTGAATGAGCTTTCCAAAAATAGAGGATAACTGATTCACCAATGCTTTCTCTGTTTCTTTTGTTCCGGCAATGACAATTAACTTACGCATTTATGTACACCCCTTTAAATGGTTTATGTTTGTTGTTTTGAGTTGTAATTGGTTAACCTGTTCTATTAGTTTAACACAATTTTATTAGTATTTTCTGATTATTTTTATTGGCACGATTCTTGCATCTATGTAAGCGAGAACAAATTGAGGGGGAGGAAGAAATGAGTAAAGAACAAAAAGCATGGAAGGTGCCGCATACATTCATAATTGTATTTTTTGTAGTAATATTGGCAGCCTTGCTGACCTACATGGTGCCAAAAGGGCAATTTGAAACACAGGAAATAACTTATATGAAAGACGGAGAAGAGCAGACGAAAACGGTTCTTGATTCGAATTCTTTCAGTTATGTGACAGATGATGACGGGAATCTTGTCAGGGAAGGAACTAGTTTATTTGAACCTGGCGGTGGTGCAGGTTTCTTAAATTATGTCTTTGAAGGACTTGTATCTGGAGATAAATGGGGGTCAGCTGTTGGTGTTATTGCCTTTATTCTTATCATTGGCGGAGCATTCGGAATCATCATGAGGACAAGGGCGATTGAAGAAGGGATATTGAAAGTGATTGACCGGACAAAAGGCAAAGAAGTTTTAATTATCCCTATTATGTTCTTCCTATTTTCATTAGGTGGGGCTGTATTCGGAATGGGTGAAGAAGCCATAGCGTTTGCGATGATTCTGATTCCGATCATGGTTGCAATTGGTTATGATGCCATCACAGGAATCATGATTACTTACGTAGCGACACAAATAGGATTTGCCACCTCGTGGATGAACCCGTTCGGAGTTGCGATCGCCCAAGGGGTTTCCGGAGTTCCGGTTCTTTCCGGGGCGCCATTCCGTATTGTTATGTGGGTTGTTTTCACGGCTTTCGGAATTTTTTATACTTGGAAGTATGCTCAGAGTATCAAGAAAGATCCAAAGAGAAGTGCTTCTTATGAAACAGACAGTTATTTTCGGAAAGAGGGAAGGGTACAAGATCTGAATGCTTCCTTTACGATTGGTCATATGCTTGTGATTGGTGCAGTGGCGGTAGGAATCGGCTGGATTATTTGGGGAGTCATTGAACATGCCTACTATATCCCTGAGATTGCAAGTCAGTTCTTTACCATCGGCTTAGTTGCAGGTGTTATCGGAGTATTGTTCAAATTGAATGGCATGACTTGGAACGACTTAGCAGAAGGATTTATTGAAGGGGCCAAAGATTTGCTTCCGGCAGCACTTGTAGTCGGTATGGCGAAGGGTATTGTCATCATTCTTGGCGGAGACAGCCCGGATGCACCTTCTGTCCTCAATACGGTTTTATATGGAGCCGGTCAGGTTGTAGGGGATTTCCCTGAAGCTATTTCAGCGTGGAGCATGTATCTGTTTCAATCCATCTTCAACTTTTTCGTTGTATCCGGTTCAGGCCAGGCAGCACTGACGATGCCATTGATGGCCCCGCTTGCCGATATTGCCGGTGTAACGCGGCAGGTAGCCGTTCTTGCGTTTCAGCTGGGAGATGGATTGACGAACATCTTTGTTCCGACTTCTGCCGCCTTGATGGGGACTTTGGGAGCTGCCCGTGTTGATTGGGGTGTTTGGGCGAAATTTATTATTAAATTTATGCTGATTCTCTTTCTATTGTCGTCGATTTTTGTTATAACAGCTGTATTTATGGGATATTAGAGATAGATAAATAGGCTCAGGAGGGAGAATTGATTCCTCCTGAGAAGGAAGTGCTTTACTGAAAGGAGCTTACATCATGTTGGTACTAATACGTAATGGAGAAGTCTATGCTCCAGATTACTTAGGCAGGAAAGATTTATTGATCATCGATGAGAAAATAGGTTTCATAGAAGACCGGATAGATATACCGGAAGGATTTTTTGCAGAGAGAATAAAGGTCATTGATGCAGAGGGGAAAGTAATTCTTCCCGGGTTCATTGATTCCCATGTCCATATACTTGGCGGAGGAGGTGAGGGTGGCTACAAAACCCGGACCCCGGAAATCAAGCTGACTGACGCGACATTATCAGGAATCACAACGCTGGTCGGTGTAATCGGGACGGATGGCACGACGAGAACGATGGCAAGCCTGGTTGCAAAAGCGCGCGGACTTGATGAAGAGGGGATCACCTGCTATGTACAGACTGGTTCCTATCAAGTGCCAGTCAGAACGTTGACTGGAAAAATTGAGGATGACATTCTTCTTGTAGATAAAATCATCGGTACAGGTGAGATTGCGATTAGCGATCATCGTTCTTCACAGCCGACAGCTGAAGAATTTGCGCGGATTGCATCCCAGTCTAGGGTCGGCGGCATATTATCCGGCAAATCAGGAGTGGTGAATGTGCACCTGGGAGACAGCCGTGACTGCTTAAAATTAATTTATGAGGTCATTGAAAATACAGATATCCCGATTAAGCAATTTTATCCGACACATATTAACCGCAACCCTTATTTATTCGAAGAAGGAATCAATTTCGCCCTTAAGGGGGGATATGTTGATTTCACTACAAGTACCATCCCTCAGTTCCTTGAAGACGGTGAAGTGGAGTGTGGAAAAGGATTGAAGCGTATGCTTGATGAAGGGGTGCCTGTTGAAAATATTACCTTTACTTCAGATGGACAGGGAAGCTTGCCGGAATTTAATAAAGAAGGAGAGTTTAAAGGCCTTAAGGTGGCACAGGTATCGAGTTTGTTCAATGCTGTCAGGGATGCTGTCCTTGAAGAGGGAATACCCCTGGAGACAGCCATCAAGGTCATCACCTCAAACCCAGCCAGAATACTGAAACTTCACCAGAAGGGCTCGATCACGGTAGGGAAAGATGCAGACGCGGTAATTGTTGATAAAGAGACTCTTGCAGTTCATACCGTTGTTGCAAGAGGGAAAGTGATGGTTGAAAAAGGACAAGCTGTAATAAAAGGAACATTCGAGTAAAGATAATATGGAAAAGAAAAAAACTTGGACAAATCTTGTTCGAGTTTTTTTCTTTTCCAGCAGTTTGGCGGCCGATTGTCTCTATCGATTTCGCTAATAATAAATATTAATATCTGAAAATTATAAAAACTGTCGATAAATAGAAGAATTTTCTTCTGAACAGGACAGCTTGTTTTACAAATTTCGTAGATTACCTGTGCTAGGGTAGTAGCAAGGGAAGTTCTTAAAGTATGAGTAGACACTTTGACAATTATATTCTGGATTAGATGTTACAGAATGTAAGATGTTTTGAGCAGGTGTACGAGTTAAAATGAAGCAAATCCCATGAATATACAGATGAATAGCCAAGCTTGCAGAAAAGCGCTGAAAGTATAGCTATATATTTGTAAGCGCTTTCTATAATAAGACTTTTAAGGGGGAATTGAAATGTCAGATGTGGTTAAGATCGGCCTGATCCAGGCTTCGCATGATGTGGATGGAAACGAGCCAGTTGAGGTTCATAAAGAGCAGGCCATCAAAAAACATATTGAACTGGTAAAGGATGCGGCCAAGAAGGGAGCGCAAATCATTTGTCTCCAGGAAATTTTTTATGGCCCTTATTTTTGCTCTGAACAGAATCCTAAATGGTACGATTCCGCGGAGGAAATCCCAAATGGACCAACCACGAAGAGATTTCAAGATTTGGCGAAAGAGTTGAACGTAGTCATTGTCCTGCCGATTTATGAAAGGGAAGGGATTGCTACATATTACAATACGGCCGCGGTCATTGATGCCGATGGTTCTTATCTTGGAAAATACCGAAAACAGCATATTCCACATGTCGGCGTAGGGGATAAAGGATATGGATTCTGGGAGAAATATTACTTTAAACCAGGAAACCTTGGATATCCAGTCTTTGATACGGCATATGCCAAAGTGGGCGTCTACATTTGTTATGACCGCCATTTTCCTGAGGGCGCACGCCTATTGGGCTTGAAAGGGGCAGAAATAGTCTTTAACCCTTCTGCCACGGTTGCCGGCCTTTCCGAGTATTTATGGAAACTGGAACAACCGGCCCACGCTGTGGCGAATGGCTACTATTTAGGAGCGATAAACCGAGTGGGATATGAAGGTCCGTGGAATATGGGTGAATTTTACGGCCAGTCATACCTGGTGGATCCACGGGGAGGTTTCGTGTCAATCGGAAGCCGGGCCAGTGATGAAGTAATCATAGGTGAAATGAATAAGAAGATGATTCGGGAGGTGCGGGATACATGGCAGTTCTACCGTGACCGCAGGCCAGAAACGTACAATGAAATGACTGCACTGCTTCCTTAATATTGATAGAATGGCTGACAATTATATGCTGCATATGACAGTGATAACTGTCAGCCATGAACGCTTGGCGAAGCGTTTTTACTAGAGAGTGGATTAATATGTTGATCAAAGCGGAAGAGGGGGAAGCCGGTTTGTCTAATAGTTTATCTTTACTTAATCTCGAGAAAAACTTCCTGGAAGCCCATGGGGGGTTATCCAGCAGGGAAGCGGTGGAAGAAGCGAATCGATGTCTGTATTGCTATGATGCTCCTTGCATCCAGGCATGCCCGACTGGAATCGATATACCATCATTTATTAAGAAAATTGCTTCTGGAAATTTGAAGGGATCGGCCAAAACTATTATGCTCTCAAACCCTGTGGGAGCCAGCTGCTCACGGGTTTGTCCGACTGAAGAGTTGTGTGAGGGTGCGTGTGTTCTCAATCATTCTACTAAACCTATAATGATTGGTGATTTGCAGCGTTATGCAACAGACTGGGCAAGGCATAATGATGAGGTTCTTTTTGAAGCAGGGGAACCGAACGGGAAGACAGTCGGAGTCATCGGCGGTGGTCCGGCAGGTTTATCCGCTGCCAGGGAACTTGCCAGGTTCGGTTATGATGTCACGATTTATGAAGCTGAAGGAGAAGCAGGAGGCCTTAACACGTATGGAATCGTATCCTTCCGCCTGCCTCAGTCTGTGTCTTTTTGGGAAGTTGACCAAGTTAAGAAACTCAACGTTGAAATCAAAACGAATACAAGAGTCGGACGGGATGTTTCCGCTGAAGAATTGATCAACAGGCATGATTTCATTATCCTGGCAGCCGGTATGGCGCATGTTCCGGATCTTAGGATTGACGGTGAGGACTTAGAAGGCGTGCATGATGCAATTGAGTTTGTAAAAGCAACAAAGAGCGGAGAACTTTCAAAGGATTATCTCGGCAAGAATGTAGTGGTCATCGGAGCTGGCAATACAGCGATTGATGGTGCTACGTGCTCAGTCCGCTTAGGTGCCGGGAATGTAAAGATCCTTTATCGCCGGACTCAAGAAGAAATGACTGCTTATGACTTTGAGTATGAGTTCGCTAAGCAGGATGGAGTGGAATTCCGCTGGCTCACCTCTCCAAAAAGAATCATCGGCAATGAGGAAGGAAAGGTGACAGGGATTGAATGCGTGAGGATGGAATTGGGAGAGCCTGGTGATGATGGGCGAAGAAAGCCGGTTCCTGTACCTGGATCTGAATTTATTTTACCGGCCGATGCCGTTATTAAAGCCATCGGCCAGACAAGGCATCAATCATTGATTGAACAATTCGGCCTGGAACATAAGGATGGAGTCGTGCAGGTGAACCGGAAAACGTTCCAGACATCAAATCCTAAAATCTTTGCATGCGGAGACATTGTTTTTGGCAAGGGCGTTGGTGAAGCGATGGTGGTAACCGCGGCAGAACAAGGGAAACAGGCAGCTCATCACTTGAATCACCTGCTGGTGAAAGTCAACTGAATAAACGTTTTTGAGGGGGGATCTCATGGCAAATTTAAATATTGATTTAGCAGGAATCAAATCACCAAACCCATTTTGGCTGGCATCTGCACCGCCAACGAATTCAGGATACCAGGTGCAAAGGGCTTTTGAAGCGGGTTGGGGCGGTGCTGTGTGGAAAACTTTGGGTGAGCCGATCATCAATGTCTCATCGCGATTTGCAGCTGTAAGCTTCAATGGTCAAAGAGTGGCGGGATTCAATAACATCGAGTTGATTACAGATCGTCCTTTAGAGGTCAATTTGAAGGAAATCTATGAAACCAAAAAGCGTTTTCCTAACCATGCAATCATTGCTTCGTTAATGGTAGAGCCAAAACAAGAGAAGTGGCATGAGATTGTAAAGAAGGTTGAAGAAGTTGGGGTCGATGGACTGGAATTGAATTTTGGGTGCCCGCACGGAATGGCGGAAAGAGGTATGGGCTCTGCATCCGGGCAAGTACCTGAGCTTGTGGAAAAGCAGACTTACTGGGTGAAGGAAGTGGCGACGACTCCGGTGATTGTCAAGCTGACCCCTAATATCACCGACATAACGGTAACCGCGGAAGCAGCGGTACAGGGAGGTGCGGATGCTGTCAGTATGATCAATACGATTAACAGTCTGGCCGGGGTAGATCTTGATTCATGGAATACCATACCCCATGTGGCAGGAAAAGGCGCGCACGGCGGTTATTGTGGACCGGCAGTGAAACCTATTTCGCTGAATATGGTGGCAGAATGTGCACGCAACCCTCGGATCGATGTACCGATATCCGGAATGGGAGGCGTTTCAAACTGGCAGGATGCTGTTGAATTCATGCTGATGGGTGCATCCGGCGTACAGGTGTGTACGGCTGCAATGCATCATGGCTTCCGCATTGTGGAAGACATGATCGATGGGTTGAATAATTATCTTGATGAAAAAGGCATCGCTTCTGTTCAGGATATCGTCGGGAAATCTGTTCCCAAATTCTCTGACTGGGGCAATCTCGACCTGAATTATAGTGTAGTCGCTAAAATCAATACAGATGTCTGCATCAACTGCAACAAGTGCCATATTGCATGCGAAGACACTTCGCATCAATGTATCGATATGCTGAAAGATGCTTCAGGCAGCAGCTACTTGAAAGTAAGAGAAGAAGATTGTGTTGGATGTAACTTGTGTTCGATCGTCTGTCCGGTTGATGGAGCCATCGACATGATAGAAGTCCCAAGCGGCCATATGCCGATGACCTGGAACCAACGCCAGGCGGCAGTGGGAAGAATCGCTGATTGCAGCATTGATGCAGTGAAATAATAGTGGAGGTAGAGAAATGAAAAAAGTCATTCAAAATGGAACAATCGTCACAGCGGCAGATACGTATAATGCTGACATCCTTGTTGAAGATGGGAGAATTGCTGCGATAGGGAAGAACTTTGATGTTGGTAAAGATACTGAAGTGGTTGATGCTGAAGGGAAATATATCTTCCCGGGAGGAGTAGATCCACATACACACCTTGAGATGCCTTTTGGCGGGACGGTATCTAAGGATGATTTTGAAAGCGGAACGATTGCTGCGGCGTTTGGCGGTACCACAACGCTAATTGATTTTTGTTTAACGAATAAAGGCGAGCCGCTCCAAAAAGCGATTGATACCTGGCATGCCAAGTCTAAAGAGAAAGCTGTCATCGATTACAGTTTCCACCTTATGATCGGCGAAATCAATGAAGAGGTACTGGAGCAGCTTCCGGAAGTAATTGATAATGAGGGCATTACCTCTTTTAAAGTATTCATGGCCTATAAAAATGTCTTTCAGGCAGACGATGAGACTCTTTTTAGAACATTAGTGGCAGCGAAAGACCTTGGAGCGCTTGTCATGGTCCATGCTGAAAACGGCGATGTCATAGAATATTTGACAGAGAAAGCTTTAAAAGAGGGGAATACAGAACCGATCTATCATGCCTTGACGAGACCGCCGGAGTTAGAGGGAGAGGCGACTGGAAGGGCTGCCAAACTGACGGGCCTTGCTGATTCCCAGCTTTATGTCGTTCATGTCTCGTGTGCGGAAGCGGTTGAACAGATTGCTTCAGCGAGAAGCAAGGGCCTTAACGTTTGGGGTGAAACGTGCCCTCAGTATTTGGTGCTTGACCAATCCTATCTGGAAAGGCCGAATTTCGAAGGAGCGAAATATGTATGGTCCCCTCCGCTGCGTGAAAAGTGGAACCAGGATGTATTATGGAATGCTTTGAAAAGCGGACAGCTGCAAACGCTGGGTTCTGATCAGTGTTCCTTTGACTTCACAGGACAAAAGGATCTTGGAAAAGATGATTTCACGAAAATTCCGAATGGCGGGCCGATTATTGAGGACCGTGTATCTATATTATTTTCTGAAGGGGTGGAGAAAGGGAGGATTACTTTAAATCAATTTGTGGATATTATGTCGACCCGCAGTGCGAAACTTTTTGGTCTTTACCCTAAGAAGGGAACCATTGCAGTGGGATCAGATGCCGATCTTGTTATCTTTGATCCGGATGCTGAGAGAGTCATTTCTGCCGAAGCACACCATATGGCAGCTGACTACAATCCTTTTGAAGGAATGAAGGTGAAAGGTGAACCGGTATCAGTCTTATCCAGAGGGGAATATGTGGTAAAAGACAAACAGTTTGTGGGCGAGCTTGGAAAAGGAAAGTATGTGAAGAGAGCGAAATACGGTTGTCCATTAGTAGAGAGCGAGACGCTGCAATCCTCAAAGTCCTAGTAGCAGATTTAAATATTGCTGAAAATTCCAGAACAGCTCCTGCTAACAGAGCAGGTTAGAAGCAAACCTGCTCTGTTCGCCTCTCTTTTTAAAGTTAGGTTTTGCCATTCGAAGCAAACTAAAAGGGAGTGTTCAATGTGAAGAAAAGCTATTTGAAGTCACCGGATTTGCTGCCAATCAAAGAAAGTGAACGAAAGATTACAAAACTAGGATATTCATTTATGTGGGTGGGAATGGTTGTTGTACTTGCGACCTTTGCCATCGGGGGAGCAGGAGTCATTTCTCTGCCGCTGCCAATGGTAGTGCTGGCAACCGTCATCGGTTCCCTTGCCATCGGATTCTTTATTACTTTGACAGGGGATATCGGTATTGAACACGGTCTTTCCTTCCCTGTCTATATGAGAGCACCGTTTGGGACAATAGGAACCCATATCCCTTCTGTTACCCGTGGTTTGGCAGCTTCCATGTGGTTCGGAATCAACACCTTCTTCGGTGCAACGGCCATGAATGGCATTCTGAATATTTTGTTTGGCTTTGATAACTGGTTTGTATGTTTCTTAATTTTTGCACTCCTGCAATTAGTCAATACAGCGCTTGGAATCAAGGCTGTCGAAAGATTCGCCGATCTGGCTGCTCCCGTTATTATTTTAATTTCTGTCTGGATGTACTCATCTTTATCAGATTCAGCCGCGGCACAGGGAAGGGACATTTGGTCCTGGGTTGAGAGCCCTGTTACTGGCGGTGCAGCATTTACAGCTTTCCTTGTGGTCATTTTCAGTAATATGGGATTCTGGGCTACCCTGGCTGCGGACATCCCATCGATCTCCCGTTATATGAAAGCCCCTAAGTATGAAAAAAACTGGTTCAAAAGAAATCGGAGTGCCATCATCGGTAATCTGGTTGCCCTTCCTATCACGCAGTCTTTCATGGTATTGATCGGTGCGGTGTCGTATATTGCCGTTTTGAACTATGACCCTGTTGTTGCCCTGCAGGAAGCTGCGAGCGGCTTCATTCTGGGAATACTCCTGTTGATGATTGTGCTGGCTCAGTGGTCAACAAATATCGCTGCTAATATTGTTCCTGCTGCGACGATATTCTCAAATGTCGGCGGTCCGAAGTTTCCTTTTTGGGCTGGTGTTATCACAGCGGGTATTGTCGGAACAGTAGTTCAGCCATGGAACCTGTTTGATGTCATTATTCCTGTCCTTCTATTTGTCGGAGGGATCTTATCAGCCATCGTGGGAATTCTTGTTTCCGATTACTACTTCATCAGAAAACGAAGGGTAAACGTCCCTGATCTTTACGAAGAACACGGGCAGTACAAATATATGAATGGCGTCAATTTGGCAGGCTTCATCTCTTGGATACTTGGCGGGGTAGCTTCTTACTTTGTACCGAGTTTCTCCTTCCTTGTAGGCTTTGGTGTAGGGGCTGTTTGCTACTACATTTTAGCTAAGTTCTGGTGGTTCAAAAAATATGAACAATCCGAATTGGTGAACCCGAGCGATGATTTGTACCTGGGTATTTCAGTAGGCCGCGATTGGGAAATTGAAGCAGAACCTGAAACGGTGGTTGAAGAAGTGCCGGCAGTTAAGGGAATTTGATTTAGTAAGTAAGAAGGGAGTGTCGCTATGTCGGAATATCAGGAATTTTTAAGTGAAAGAGATAAGATAGATTACTTGATTCAACAGGGCTACAGAATTGAGAAGATAAGTGAAAACCTAAGCGGTGCATTCGTCTTATTTTCTAATGCAAAAGAAAAAAAGAGTACCACTCTTCATGTCAAAACCGCCAATGCACGAAAATACTTTTCGAATATATTGATCCAAGGTTGAGTGAAAGGGGGGAGTTCCATGAAAGACCTGAACATTCCTGGATTAGATAGTTTTGAATTGAGGGAAGGCCGTCAGCAAGACTTCTCTAAGACAACGGAAGAATTAGCGGAGTGGGTTATGGATTTCTTGACTGCTGATCACTTTAAGGTTGAACTATGGAATGAAGAGGTGTATTTCACGATTCCCCGTATAAAAGAGTAAGGATTGGTTTATCCAATCCTTTTTCTCTATTAATTTCACTTTGACAATGTAAAGAGGGAGGATCGGATGAAAAGTAACTATTATTACTCGGTTGAAGATATTCTTTCGAGGAAGCACTTCGAGCACTCAAAAGTCATTGCTGGCCAAAAGGGTGTCAATCGGCAGGTTAAGTGGGTTCACATTGTGGAAGTACCTGCTATTAAAAACCTTCTGAATGGAAATGAATTGATTCTTACAACAGGTTTGGCGCTGAAAGAAGAAGAAATCTTTCTTTCTCTGATCCAGCAATTGATTGAATGTGAGGCTTCCGCAATATGTATTGAGCTTGATACCAATATTTCGATGATTCCGGATTCTGTACTTGAATGTGCAGAAAAAAACGATTTCCCCATCATCGTTTTCAATAAGGAAGTGCCGTTCGTCAGCATCACTCAGGATATCCACTCCATGATTATTAATCAGCAGTACAGCATAATTAAGAAGCTTGACACATTTGGGCATGAGCTTAACAAGAAGCTGCTGAAAGTCAATCATTTTAGGGAGATACTGGAAGTTTTACATAAGGAACTGAAGGTACCCGTTCTGCTTAAGCTTAAGGACAATGAAGTCGCTATTTATCCCAAGGTGCGGCGGACAGAAGAAGAGCATTTTCGTAAGATGTTTGAAGGGGATGGGAAAGAGGGGTCACCATTTTTGGTTTCCAAGAAAGTCCTTCTGCTCGAACAGGAGTATGCAGAGATTCTGATCTATCGGGAGGATTTTCCTTTTAGTGAGTATGAACTGCTGCTCTTGGACAGGACTTCAACCGCATTGGCTCAATTCCTGATGAGAGAGTTATATTTTAATGAAAAGAAACGGATTGATGAATCGAAGTGGATCATGTCCTGGTTAAAAGGCGAACAAACGGAGGAAAGGCTATCAAGCTATTTATCTGATATTAAAGAAAGGATAACTGGCGGGGTTGTCTGTGTCTGCCGTCTGAAAAAAATGAGAGAAAAGGAAGAGATGGATGTAACATATTTTAAATTGACAGCCAGGAGTCTGTTTGAACAACAAGGTTATAAGATGTTAGTAGAGAAAGAAGGAGATAATCTCATTTTTATCCTGCTTGATCATCGTTCAAGTAAGAATTGGAAATCAAGGATATCCCATGCTTTTGAAAAGATTCTCGAAACTGAATTCTTTCAAAAGGCGACAGACGTCATTTTTGCAGTAGGGAAGTATCTGGAAGAAATAAAGGATATTCACAAAAGTTACCAATCAGCAGCGGAAAGTTTATTGTACCGCTCAAAGGTCGATGGCCATCAAAGGTTTTATTTTTTCGAAGATTTGCATCTATACCGTCTTATATCGACCGTGCATTGTAATGTGAACCTGCAAGAGATGATTGATGAATATCTTGCTCCAATTTTGAAGTACGATCAGAATCAAGCCGGCAGCCTTCTTCAAACATTAAAAGTTTTCTTGAGATGCCAAGGGTCGAAACAGGAGACGGCTAAACGCCTCTTTATCGTCAGGCAAACGCTGTACCACCGTTTGAAGAAAATTGAAGAGCTGATAGGGGAAGATTTCATGAACCCGGAAAAGCGGGTGGCGATCGAGTTTCTTTTAAATGCCCACGATTATTTAAATCCGCTGGCTGCCGCAGAGAAAATTTCTATTAAATAGTTTCTAGATCCTGGTCCGCGGTTGGGCGGAAAAAAACCCAAAACAAAATATTTATTAAGGTCCAAACTGTAAAAAGGACAACCGGGGTTATTGTACATTGTGTCTAATGAAAGCACTATCAATATCATTCATAATGAAAATAAAGTATTTCACAAATTCATGAGTGGGAATGAGGGAGGATTAATATGTCAGTGATCAAAGAAGAAGTTGCTGTGTTGAAAAACTATATTGACGGTGAATGGGTCGAATCGTTAAGTTCACAAACTCTGGAAGTTGTGAATCCCGCAACGAATAAAGAGCTTGCCAGGGTTCCAATTTCGACTAAGGAAGATGTTGATCGTGCAGTGAAAGCGGCGAAAAAAGCATCGAAGACCTGGCGGACCGTTCCGGTGCCAAAGCGGGCGCGATACCTTTATAAATATCATGCATTATTATCTGAAAATCATGAAGAGCTTGCTAAATTGGTCGTCCAGGAAAACGGAAAGTCCTTTAAAGAAGCTTATGGGGAAGTGCAGCGGGGGCTTGAATGTGTAGAGTTTGCCTGCGGAGCACCCACCTTGATGATGGGGGAAACATTAAGTGGAATCGCAGAGGATATTGATTCGGAAATGTTTCGTTATCCGCTTGGAGTTGTAGGCGGAATCACTCCATTCAACTTTCCGATGATGGTACCGTTATGGATGTTCCCGTTGGCAATCGCCTGCGGAAATACTTTTGTTTTAAAACCTTCTGAAAGAACACCAATCCTTGCGAACAGGCTCGCCGAGTTATTGACAGAAGCGGGAATTCCCAATGGGGTCCTGAATGTTGTCCATGGGGCACATGATGTGGTCAATGGGCTTTTGGAACACCAAGACATTGCGGCCATTTCTTTTGTTGGTTCTCAGCCGGTTGCCAAGTATGTATATGAGCAGGCTGCTTCTAAAGGGAAAAGAGTTCAGGCGCTTTCCGGTGCCAAGAACCACCATGTCGTGATGCCTGATGCGGACGTGGATAAAGCGGCTGAACACATCATCAGCTCTGCATTCGGAAGTGCAGGTCAGCGCTGTATGGCATGCAGTGCGGTGGTTGTGGTTGGGGACAATGAACAATTTGTTCAGGCGCTGAATAAAAAGGCGGATGAAATAGGTATTGGGAATGGTATGGATGAAGAAGTACTATTGACGCCGGTCATTCGTAAAGAGAACCGGGAAAGAACCCTCAAGTACATTGAAAAAGGACTCGAAGAAGGTGCTTCTCTCATAAGGGATGGGCGTAAGGATATGGACGCATTTAATGAGGGGAATTTCCTGGGCGCTACCATTTTTGATCATGTAACACCAGAAATGACGATTGCGAAGGAAGAAATGTTTGCTCCGGTACTGAGTTTGCTTCGGGCGAAGGATTTAGATGAAGGTTTGGATTATATCCGTCAATCACGTTTTGGCAATGGCGCTACAATCTATACAAAAGATGCAAAAGCAGTAAGGCAGTTCAGAGAAGAGGCAGATGCCGGAATGCTGGGCATCAATGTCGGGGTGCCGGCAACAATGGCCTTTTTCCCGTTTTCAGGATGGAAGGATTCCTTCTATGGGGATATGCACGTGAACGGAAAAGACGGGGTGAACTTCTTTACAAGAAAGAAAATGGTTACTTCCAGATTCGACTTTTAAGTACGGATATTTCTATAGGGTAGAACGGAATCATATTATCTTTAATGAAAGAGATTCGAGCGCAGGTCCTTATTTTAAGGAAGAAGGAGGAGTCTTCTTGGTGAAAACGAGGCAATCACAGGAAGAATTGTTATCCCATGATGAACAATTTGTATGGCACTCCATGAAGCCGTATAACCCGTCCGGGACTATGGTGGTCGAAGAGTCGAATGGTTCTTGGATAACCGATCATAATGGAGATAAATACTTGGATGGTATGGCAGGATTGTGGTGTGTCAATGTAGGGTATGGTCGTCAGGAGCTGGCTGAGGCAGCCTATGAGCAGCTGAAGAAGATGGCTTACTTTCCTTTGACACAAAGTCATTCCCCGGCTATTCAACTGGCTGAAAAGCTTAATGAAATGCTCGGGGATGATTACGTCATTTTCTTTTCCAACAGCGGATCTGAGGCAAATGAGACAGCCTTTAAGATTGCGCGGCAGTACCATCAGCAAAAAGGTGAAGGGGAAAGATACAAGATTGTCTCGCGTTACAGGGCATATCACGGCAATTCCATGGGAGCACTGGCTGCTACAGGCCAGGCTCAAAGGAAATACAAGTATGAACCCTTGGCGCCTGGTTTTATTCATGTACCTCCTCCTGACTCATACCGGGATGAAGTCGCTGGCGGCAATCCACAAGTGCTGCCGGGAGTAAGAGCAATTGACCAGGCAATGACCTGGGAGTTGAGTGAAACAGTTGCTGCATTGATTATGGAACCCATCATCACGGGCGGGGGTGTTCTTGTTCCCCAGGACGGATATATGAAGGCAGCCAAGGAAGTTTGCGAAAAGCATGGAGCGCTTCTGATTGTTGATGAGGTCATTTGCGGTTTTGGCCGTACCGGAAAGCCATTCGGTTTTATGAATTATGGGGTTAAGCCGGATATAATCACTATGGCCAAAGGAATCACGAGTGCTTACCTTCCGTTGTCTGCCACAGCAGTGAAGCGGGAAATTTATGAAGCGTTCAAAGGTACGGAGGAATACGATTACTTCAGGCATATCAATACCTTTGGAGGCAATCCTGCCGCTTGTGCATTGGCCTTGAAGAATATTGAAATAATGGAGGACGAAAAGCTGTTTGAACGTTCAGCGGAGTTGGGAGAGAAAGCGATTAACACACTCAAAACCCGGCTTCAGGAGCACAAGTTTGTTGGGGATGTGCGTGGAAAAGGGCTGCTGTTCGGTATCGAGCTTGTTGAAGATAAAAAAACAAAAGAACCTTTGCCGGTTGATCAAGTCAACCAGGTGATCGGATATTGTAAATCTAAAGGAGTCATCATTGGCAAAAATGGAGCGACGGTGGCCGGATTTAACAATGTTTTGACGATTTCCCCGCCTTTGAATATTGAAGTGGAAGACCTGGATTTCCTTCTGAAGACGGTATGTGACGGAATCAATAGTCTGCGATAATGAGTTGGCGCCTGCAGGATTGCAGGTGCTTTTTATATGCTTTGGACGTGTTGATAGTCGCCGATAGATAGAAAAAAACTTGAACCTTTAGGTCCAAGTTTTTTGTTATTGAAATGCTTTGATATTTCGATTTGGGAGTCTCCATTTTAAAGAATAAGACAATACTCTTAAGGAAGTGGTTAAAATGAAGAGAGTATATAATTCCCAAGCTTCGGTGACTAGTTTCAGGCCGATGGCAGCGCCGCAAAGGACAGCCCAAACGGCGTAAATTTCAGATCTGAGCACCAATGGTTTTCTGCCGGCAAGCAGATCCCTGATCATTCCGCCGCCGCTTCCAGTAAGAACTGCAGCCACGATGATAGCGCTGATCGGGTGATTCATCTCCGATGCATAGATGGCTCCCTGAATCGCGAAAGCTGACAAACCGATCGCATCGAAGAAGTTTCCCCAGCGCCGCCAATGGCGGAGCAGGTTATTTGGGAATATAAAAACTGCCGTAATCGATAGAAGTGCGATTTGGAACAAAAAGCCTTGTTCCCATAACGCCGAGACTGGGACACCGATTAGAAGGTTTCGGATCGCTCCCCCTCCAAATGCAGTAACGATACCTAAGATGTAAACGCCAAGAATGTCATATTCTTCTTCCATTGCAACGATTGCTCCGGAAACGGCAAAAGCGATTGTGCCGATGATACTAAGAACTTCCCAAGTCATACCTGTTCCCCCTTTGCTGTTATTTCCGGAATTCCTTTAACACATTAACGCAACGGGGGACTGTCCCTCAGTAAGTTAATGCGTTAATCTGTTAAAGAAACTCTCCATGGTTGTTGGTTTGAAACTCGATTCAAACATATTGATTTTAACACGCAAAATACGTTTTGCAACCTTTTTTTATCACATTTTCAAAAAGGTTAAACATAGTGTTTATATGTGGTTTTTGATATGATGAACAATAGAAAATATAAAAGGAAAGAAGGATTCTGTTTGGAAGAAAAAATGATTGAAAAAGCCATTCTTGTCGGATGTCAAATCCAAGAAGATGACCAGCGCTTTCAGTACTCTATGGAAGAACTTGCGTCATTGACCGAAACGGCTCAAGCGGAGGTTGTGGCAGCCTTAAGCCAAAAGCGGGAACGCATCCACCCCAAAACTTACATAGGCAAAGGGAAAGTCGAAGAACTAATAGCGCTTGAAGAACAGTTTGAACCTGACCTTGTCATTTTTAATGATGAACTGTCGCCAAGCCAGATCCGCAATTTGTCAGAACAGCTAGAGGCCAGGGTGATAGACAGAACACAGTTGATATTGGATATCTTTGCCCAAAGAGCCCGCTCCAAGGAGGGGAAGCTGCAAGTGGAATTAGCGCAGCTGCAATACATGCTGCCCCGCTTGGTTGGTAAAGGGACGGCGATGTCCCGTCTAGCCGGGGGAATCGGTACGAGAGGACCCGGTGAGACGAAGCTTGAGAGTGACCGCCGCCATATCCGCCGCCGGATTGATGATATAAAGAAATCCTTGCAGGTGGTGGTCGACCATCGTGAGCGTTACAGGGAACGGCGTAAAAAGAATAAAACATTTCAGATGGCTTTGATGGGTTATACCAATGCGGGGAAGTCCACTCTTTTCAACCGGATTTCGATTGCGGATTCATACGAAGAAAATCAATTATTCGCGACGCTTGATCCGCTGACCCGAAAATTGATCCTTCCCAGCGGGTATACAGCGCTGGTTACGGATACGGTTGGTTTCATTCAGGATCTTCCTACTGCGTTGGTTGCTGCATTCAGGTCGACATTAGAAGAAGTAAAAGAAGCGGACCTTCTATTGCACGTCGTCGATAGTTCCAATCCGGATTACAATAATCATGAGAAAACAGTTCAAAATCTTTTGAAGGAATTGGAAATGGATCATATTCCGCAGCTGACGATTTATAATAAAAGAGATGAGATGCATCCTGACTTTGTGCCGGACAGCAGCAGCGAAAAAATCATTATCAGTGCCTTGGATGAAGAAGACCGGACAAACCTGAAAGATAAAATAGAGGAAATAGTCATAGAACAGATGGAAGCCTATCATGTCCATCTCCCTTCAAGTGAAGGAAAGCTCTTATCGCAGCTGAAAAATGACACGATTCTAAGAAAACTTGAATTCAATGAAGAAACTCATACCTATGAGGCTAAGGGTTATTCATTGACCGATCATCCTGTAACGGGAAGCATCAAGAAATATCAAAAGTAACAGCTGTCTACTTCCTGTGTAAGAAAGAGATCCATAAATGACAGTGGCTTTACAGAAGGAGAAATACATGTATCAATATTTGACTTACGGCAAACAACTTCAATCTTTAGCTGTACAGGCTGAAGAAAAGATAGCAAACATTCATCAAAGCATCGACAGGCGTGCAGAAGCCAACCAGTTCAGGGTATTATCATCCTTTCAAAAACATCGCGTCAGTGATTCCCATTTCATCCCATCAACAGGGTACGGATATGATGATATTGGCAGAGATACTCTCGAACTGATTTATGCTGATGTATTTGGCGGGGAAGCAGCCCTGGTCCGACCGCAGATCATCTCAGGAACTCATGCGATATCCATTTCACTTTTCGGTGTTCTTCGCCCTGGTGATGAATTGTTATATATCACAGGAAAGCCATATGACACCCTGGAAGAGATCGTTGGGACCAGAGGCGAAGGCACAGGTTCTTTGAAAGAGTTTGGGATTGGTTATCAGTCAATCCCTCTTAAAGATGACGGTTCTGTAGACTTTGCGGCCGTGTCAAAAGCAATCAAGCCCAATACAAAAATGATTGGGATTCAGCGTTCGAAAGGATATGCTAACCGACCTTCCTTCAAAATTCAACAGATCAAAGAAATGATTGATTTCGTGAAAGAAATCAAACCGGATGTCGTGGTTTTTGTTGATAATTGTTATGGGGAATTTGTTGAAGATCAGGAACCTTGCCACATAGGAGCAGACCTGATTGCCGGCTCGCTCATCAAAAATCCTGGCGGGGGCCTGGCTAAAACAGGAGGTTACATAGCCGGAAACAAAGGATTGGTCAGAGCCTGTTCTTATCGAATGACGTCTCCTGGGATAGGAGCTGAAGCAGGAGCTTCATTATATTCTCTGCAAGAAATGTATCAAGGATTCTTCTCTGCCCCGCATGTAGTGGCGCAGGCATTAAAAGGAGCTGTATTTACGTCGGCAGTTCTTGAAAGCCTCGGTATGAATACGAATCCTGCATGGGATGCAGAGAGAACCGACTTGATTCAATCTGTCCAGTTTGATGATAAAGATAAAATGGTGGCCTTCTGCCAGGCTATTCAGTTTGCTTCACCCATCAATTCACATTTCACACCTCATCCAAACTACATGCCAGGATATGAAGATGATGTGATCATGGCAGCCGGTACATTCATTCAGGGAGCAAGCATCGAACTTTCGGCCGATGGTCCGATCCGGCCTCCTTATACGGCTTATGTTCAAGGCGGGCTGACCTATTCCCATGTGAAGATTGCAATCTTGACAAGTATTAATAAGTTAATGGAAAAAGGTTTAATCACGATCTAAATAGGATATTTACTTTTTAAAAGGATAGCTTAAAAATGAGCTGTCCTTTTTTATTGAAATGTCATGTAAGTTTTCCTAACATTTCTTTGACAATATTCCTTACATAGAATATAATGATATCAGGAAAGCAAGAAGGAGGTGGATCGGGATGAGTGGAAGTGAAATTAGACGAAGCATGCCGTTGTTCCCGATGGGGATTGTCATGCAGCTTACTGATTTGACTGCTCGCCAGGTTCGCTACTATGAAGAGAATGAATTGATCTTCCCTGCAAGAACGGAAGGAAAGCGCAGGCTCTTCTCCTTGAATGATATCGATAAATTACTTGAAATTAAGGATTTATTGGACCAAGGAATCAACATGGCAGGTATCAAAAAAATATTTGCTGTACAAGAAGAACAACAAGAAACAAATGCGAATAAGCAGCAAGAGGTAAAAGCGAAACCGGATTTAACCGATCAAGAGTTGAGAAAATTGTTGAGGAACGAACTCCTTCATGCGGGTCGTTTCAACAAATCCTCACTTCGACAAGGAGATCTGTCACGCTTTTTCCATTAATTCAAAAATGAAATTACTGATAATCTTGAGGAGGAATTAGTTAAGATGGGAAAGTTTACTCGTGAAGACATTTTAGAAATGGCTGACAAGGAGAATGTTAAATTTATCCGCTTGCAGTTCACTGATATCTTGGGGACAATCAAAAACGTTGAGATCCCGGTAAGTCAATTAGGGAAAGCTTTAGATAATGAAATGATGTTTGATGGTTCTTCGATCGAAGGTTTTGTCAGGATTGAAGAATCAGATATGAAATTATACCCTGACTACGATACTTGGGTTGTATTCCCGTGGACAGCTGAAAAAGGTAAAGTGGCACGATTGATTTGTGACATCTATAATCCGGACGGCACTCCTTTCGAAGGAGATCCGCGCAGCAACCTGAAACGTGTCCTTAAAGAGATGGA
This sequence comes from Bacillus salacetis, assembly GCF_049177075.1. Taxonomy (GTDB): domain Bacteria; phylum Bacillota; class Bacilli; order Bacillales; family Bacillaceae_B; genus Rossellomorea; species Rossellomorea salacetis_A. Next base: position 1,671,343 of record NZ_CP185377.1, read on the forward strand.
GGAACTTGGATTCTCTGATTTCAACCTTGGACCTGAACCGGAATTCTTCCTCTTCAAGCTTGATGTAGAAGGGCAGCCTACGTTGGAATTGAACGATAACGGCGGTTATTTTGACCTTGCGCCAACAGACCTGGGTGAAAACTGCAGAAGAGATATCGTACTTGAACTAGAAGAAATGGGCTTCGAAATTGAAGCATCTCACCATGAGGTTGCACCTGGGCAGCATGAAATCGACTTTAAATATGCATCGGCTCTTAAAGCGTGCGATGATATTCAAACGTTTAAGCTTGTTGTTAAAACAATCGCGCGTAAACATGGTCTTCATGCAACGTTCATGCCTAAGCCGCTATTCGGTGTAAATGGATCGGGTATGCACTGCAACATGTCTCTATTCAAAGATGGCAAGAATTCATTCTTTGATGAAAACGGAGAACTTCAATTAAGTGAGACAGCACGCCAGTTCCTTGCGGGAACGATCAAGCATGCCACGGGTTTCACTGCCATCACAAACCCGACTGTTAACTCTTATAAGCGTCTGGTTCCAGGCTACGAAGCACCTTGTTATGTTGCGTGGTCTGCGCAGAACCGCAGTCCGTTGATTCGAATCCCTGCTTCACGAGGAATGAGTACTCGTGTAGAAGTAAGAAGTGTAGACCCGGCGGCTAACCCTTACCTTGCAATGTCTGTATTGCTTGCAGCAGGTTTGGATGGAATCAAGAACGAAATGAAGGCTCCAAAACCAGTGGACCGCAATATCTATGTTATGAACAAACAAGAGCGTGAAGAAGCGGGAATTGAGGATCTTCCATCGAACCTTTCCAATGCCCTTGAAGCTCTTAAGAAAGATGAAGTAATGGTGAAAGCCCTCGGCGGCCACATCTTCGAACACTTCATCGAAGCAAAAGAAATCGAATGGGATATGTTCCGTACACAAGTTCATCCTTGGGAGCGCGAGCAGTATCTGCAAATGTATTGATAAATAAACACAACTCAAAACCCTTGGCGCACATTGCGTTGAGGGTTTTTTTGTGCGGAATAAAAAATTTTTTAGTATTTGTATTGTGAAAATCACCGACCTTTTTCCTATAAATAATTAACGGTTTGAAAGTGGTTGTTGGAAATATTTCATGATTAGTAAGATTATCTTAAAATCCACGCTCTTCACCCCCTAAATTTAACCAATTTTCAAAATTCGCGCTGTATTCAGTTAAGTTGATGAATCTGCTAGAATCCAAGTATCAAGAGTCATTACATACTGTGTTTGCAGATATCCTATGACTCTTGTCAACTATTAAAAGAAGGAGGGGAGCTTGTCGAAAACTGATTAAGAGTTAAAGCTGAATCAGATCTTGACAAATTTTGAGAATGGAGGAATGTTAGATGAAATTCAAAAAAATTGCCGCCTTGTCGCTTGCTGCATCCCTTGCTGTTTTTCCTAGTTTCGGAGGAAGTGCACTAGCAAAGGATTCAAACCCTCTAGAAAATGCTCCTAAACAGCCAGCAGTCAAAGTTAACCTCGAAAAAGGAAGTTATGTAAAAGGTGAAGTCATCGTAAAGTTTAAGAAAGATGCTGGTTCCTCTGAGAAAGGCAATGTACTGAAGGAAGTTGGGGCTGTAGAGGCAGTGGATGAAGATGAGGTTGATTCTGATTTTAAAGTATTGAAAGTGGGGAATGTAGAAGCTGCTGCTAAAGCGCTAAGCAAAAACCCTAACGTTGAATATGCTGAACCTAACTACAAATTCTCAGCAACTTGGACTCCTAATGATACCTACTATCAAGGCTACCAATATGGACCGCAGAACACTGATACCAATTACGCCTGGGATTACACCCGGGGAAGCAGCGGGCAGGAAATAGCTGTACTCGACACCGGAGTAGACTACAACCACCCGGATCTTGATGGAAAAACGCTCCGGGGTTATGACTTTGTTGATAATGACTATTATCCAATGGACTTGAATGGCCACGGTACCCACGTTGCAGGAACAGCTGCTGCAGAGACGAATAACGGAACTGGCATTGCAGGTATGGCGCCTAACACAAAAATTCTTGCTGTCCGGGTCCTTGATGCGAACGGAAGTGGTTCCCTCGCTGACATTGCAGACGGAATTCGATATGCAGCCGATGCCGGAGCAGAGGTCATCAATCTTTCGTTAGGCTGCGATTGCAGTACCACCACTCTTAAAAATGCTGTGGATTACGCTTGGAACAAAGGTTCTGTGGTTGTGGCCGCAGCAGGAAATGATGGTGTTTCTACTACATTTGAACCTGCCTCCTATGCTAATGTAATTGCTGTAGGAGCAGTTGACTCCAGGGATAGAAAAGCATCCTTCTCTAACTATGGTTCTTGGGTCGACGTTACTGCACCTGGTGTAGATATTGCAGCAAACGTCCCTAACAACGGGTATGCTTACATGTCAGGTACATCAATGGCGTCGCCTCACGTTGCTGGACTAGCGGGATTGCTGGCAAGTCAAGGACGGAGCAATGTTCAAATTCGTGCAGCGATTGAACAGACAGCTGATCCGATTGGCGGAACCGGCACCTACTTCAAGTATGGAAGAATTAATTCGTACGATGCTGTAAGATACTAAACTGAAACAGGAAGCCTTGAACTTTGATTCAGGGCTTCCTGTTTCGCTTTCAGGCTGGTAAACCTGAATTAGGACTGCATCGTCCCAGATCAGTTTCGTAAAATGAAAGGCAGTAATATGGTTAATGGAAGATTTGTGTGTTAAGAATATTTGAAATTATTGCGAAATATTTTTCGCGGAAGTTGACTTCCTGTTTTGAAGCCATTAACATGAAAGAAACCAAGTCTTTTTACAGGGGTGTATAATCTTGGGACAGTCTCCTAATAATCTTATCGAAAAGTTTACAGTTTGGCTTGAAAAGGAAGGGAAGTCAGCTAATACGGTAACTACCTATGAAAGAGAACTGAAAAAATACCAGGACTGGCTTCAGTCAAAGGGAAAGACCTTAAATGATTTTTCCCGTATGGAAGTACAGAAGTATATTCACTTTTTGGAGGATCAAGGGAGGAGTCCGGTTACCACTGATAAAATTCTTGGCGTAATCCGAACCTACTCTAAATTTCTAAAGAAACCAGAACTAACTTCAGAAATCAACATTATAACAGTTGAAAAGAAAGCGGAAATTGAAACTCTGAATGAAAGTCAACGTAACGATCTGTTAAAAAAGGTTAAAGAAGAATCCAACAACCGTAATGTTGCAATTGTCTATACCCTGCTGCATACAGGGATCCGTGTATCAGAGCTTTGTTCCTTGGACAAATCTGATGTTGACTTAGAGAACAGCGTGATTACAGTCAAATCACCTACAGGCGATCAGCGGACGATTCCATTGTCTGATGAAGCAAGGCATCACTTGAAAAAGTATATAGAAACTTCTCAAGTGCAGGAAGCCTTGTTTGTCTCCAGAGCGCAAGAAAGGCTTACGGAAAGATCTATTCAGTATATGCTGAAAAAATTCGACGTCCATCCCCATAAGCTCAGACATACTTTTTGCCAGCAGCTTGTTGATAAAGGAGTAAGTATTGAGATTGTATCGAGATTGGCAGGCCACAAAGATATTAACGTCACTAAAAGGTATTCTAAATCCAGGATCGAACAGTTGGCTCTTGAAGAAGCCATCCATAAAACGTTTATGAAGGATCATTGATCATATAGAAGGATGGTCTTGAAGGCTTTCCTCTTTTTTATGAAGGAATGTCTTGCATGTGTGCAGTATAAATGGTATATTAGTTTTTGTCGCTTCTCAGGAAGCACTGTATGAAATGTATTAGTTAAGCAGTCGAAAAAATGTTGATTTACTTGTTGACACAGACTGCTGCCGATGATAAGATATAAAAGTTGCTTCAAACGGAGCAATCATAAAAAATACTTTTTTCGCAGAAGTTGACATGAACGAAACATCATGTTATGATAGACTTCTGAGTGATTGAACCTTGAAAACTGAACAAAACAAGACAAAACGTCAACGTTAATTCTAGTAAGAACCTAGTTCTTACAAAGTTGCTAACACTATAATTAGCAAATGAGCAAGTCAAACTTCTATCGGAGAGTTTGATCCTGGCTCAGGACGAACGCTGGCGGCGTGCCTAATACATGCAAGTCGAGCGGACTGATGGGAGCTTGCTCCCTGAAGTCAGCGGCGGACGGGTGAGTAACACGTGGGTAACCTGCCTGTAAGACTGGGATAACTCCGGGAAACCGGGGCTAATACCGGATAGTTCTTTTCCCCGCATGGGGAAGAGTGGAAAGGCGGCTTCGGCTGCCACTTACAGATGGACCCGCGGCGCATTAGCTAGTTGGTGAGGTAACGGCTCACCAAGGCGACGATGCGTAGCCGACCTGAGAGGGTGATCGGCCACACTGGGACTGAGACACGGCCCAGACTCCTACGGGAGGCAGCAGTAGGGAATCTTCCGCAATGGACGAAAGTCTGACGGAGCAACGCCGCGTGAGTGATGAAGGTTTTCGGATCGTAAAGCTCTGTTGTTAGGGAAGAACAAGTGCCGTTCGAATAGGGCGGCACCTTGACGGTACCTAACCAGAAAGCCACGGCTAACTACGTGCCAGCAGCCGCGGTAATACGTAGGTGGCAAGCGTTGTCCGGAATTATTGGGCGTAAAGCGCGCGCAGGCGGTCTCTTAAGTCTGATGTGAAAGCCCACGGCTCAACCGTGGAGGGTCATTGGAAACTGGGGGACTTGAGTGCAGAAGAGGAAAGTGGAATTCCACGTGTAGCGGTGAAATGCGTAGATATGTGGAGGAACACCAGTGGCGAAGGCGACTTTCTGGTCTGTAACTGACGCTGAGGCGCGAAAGCGTGGGGAGCAAACAGGATTAGATACCCTGGTAGTCCACGCCGTAAACGATGAGTGCTAAGTGTTAGAGGGTTTCCGCCCTTTAGTGCTGCAGCTAACGCATTAAGCACTCCGCCTGGGGAGTACGGTCGCAAGACTGAAACTCAAAGGAATTGACGGGGGCCCGCACAAGCGGTGGAGCATGTGGTTTAATTCGAAGCAACGCGAAGAACCTTACCAGGTCTTGACATCCTCTGACAACCCTAGAGATAGGGCTTTCCCCTTCGGGGGACAGAGTGACAGGTGGTGCATGGTTGTCGTCAGCTCGTGTCGTGAGATGTTGGGTTAAGTCCCGCAACGAGCGCAACCCTTGATCTTAGTTGCCAGCATTCAGTTGGGCACTCTAAGATGACTGCCGGTGACAAACCGGAGGAAGGTGGGGATGACGTCAAATCATCATGCCCCTTATGACCTGGGCTACACACGTGCTACAATGGACGGTACAAAGGGCAGCGAGACCGCGAGGTTCAGCAAATCCCATAAAACCGTTCTCAGTTCGGATTGCAGGCTGCAACTCGCCTGCATGAAGCTGGAATCGCTAGTAATCGCGGATCAGCATGCCGCGGTGAATACGTTCCCGGGCCTTGTACACACCGCCCGTCACACCACGAGAGTTTGTAACACCCGAAGTCGGTGAGGTAACCTTTTGGAGCCAGCCGCCTAAGGTGGGACAGATGATTGGGGTGAAGTCGTAACAAGGTAGCCGTATCGGAAGGTGCGGCTGGATCACCTCCTTTCTAAGGATATATGAGACGTGACGATTTGATTTTGTTTTGTTCAGTTTTGATGGTTTAACCATCAAAACATTGTTCTTTGAAAACTAGATAAAGATATATGAAGAAAGTCAAGAAAGAACCGAGAATTCGCCATTTTAGGATATCTCTTATGAGATATTTCATTAAAACTAAGGTGAAGGAGAAGCGAGGAGTGCAAGGCGCCGAGTTTCTGAGCAGCGGATTGTACCTTAACAGTACATGAGCAGCGGAAGAAACGAAGGCAACGCCGCAATCCGAAGCTTATCGTTCGCCGACGGTTAAGTTAGAAAGGGCGCACGGTGGATGCCTTGGCACTAGGAGCCGATGAAGGACGGGACTAACACCGATATGCTTCGGGGAGCTGTAAGTAAGCTTTGATCCGGAGATTTCCGAATGGGGGAACCCGCTGCACGTAATGGTGCAGTATCCATATCTGAATACATAGGGTATGGAAGGCAGACCCGGGGAACTGAAACATCTAAGTACCCGGAGGAAGAGAAAGCAAACGCGATTCCCTGAGTAGCGGCGAGCGAAACGGGATTAGCCCAAACCAAGAGGCTTGCCTCTTGGGGTTGTAGGACACTCTATACGGAGTTACAAAGGAACGAAGTAGACGAAGAAGTCTGGAAAGGCTCGTCACAGAAGGTAACAACCCTGTAGTCGAAACTTCGTTCCCTCTTGAGTGGATCCTGAGTACGGCGGGACACGTGAAATCCCGTCGGAAGCTGGGAGGACCATCTCCCAAGGCTAAATACTCCCTAGTGACCGATAGTGAACCAGTACCGTGAGGGAAAGGTGAAAAGCACCCCGGAAGGGGAGTGAAATAGAACCTGAAACCGTGTGCCTACAAGTAGTCAGAGCCCGTTAACGGGTGATGGCGTGCCTTTTGTAGAATGAACCGGCGAGTTACGATCCCATGCAAGGTTAAGTCGGAAAGACGGAGCCGCAGCGAAAGCGAGTCTGAACAGGGCGAATGAGTATGTGGTCGTAGACCCGAAACCAGGTGATCTACCCATGTCCAGGGTGAAGTTCAGGTAACACTGAATGGAGGCCCGAACCCACGCACGTTGAAAAGTGCGGGGATGAGGTGTGGGTAGCGGAGAAATTCCAATCGAACTTGGAGATAGCTGGTTCTCTCCGAAATAGCTTTAGGGCTAGCCTCATGTAGTAAGAGTCTTGGAGGTAGAGCACTGTTTGGACTAGGGGCCCTCATCGGGTTACCGAATTCAGACAAACTCCGAATGCCAAAGACTTATCCATGGGAGTCAGACTGCGAGTGATAAGATCCGTAGTCGAAAGGGAAACAGCCCAGACCACCAGCTAAGGTCCCAAAGTATACGTTAAGTGGAAAAGGATGTGGAGTTGCTTAGACAACCAGGATGTTGGCTTAGAAGCAGCCACCATTTAAAGAGTGCGTAATAGCTCACTGGTCGAGTGACTCTGCGCCGAAAATGTACCGGGGCTAAACGTATCACCGAAGCTGTGGATTGACACCGTCTGGTGTCAGTGGTAGGAGAGCGTTCTAAGGGCTGTGAAGCTGGACCGTAAGGACTGGTGGAGCGCTTAGAAGTGAGAATGCCGGTATGAGTAGCGAAAGACAGGTGAGAATCCTGTCCACCGAATGCCTAAGGTTTCCTGAGGAAGGCTCGTCCGCTCAGGGTTAGTCGGGACCTAAGCCGAGGCCGAAAGGCGTAGGCGATGGATAACAGGTTGATATTCCTGTACCACCTCTTTTCCGTTTGAGTGATGGGGGGACGCAGGAGGATAGGGTAAGCGCGCTGCTGGATATGCGCGTCTAAGCAGTTAGGCTGGTGATGAGGCAAATCCCGTCACCGTTAAGGCTGAGCTGTGACAGCGAGGGAAATATAGTACCGAAGTTCCTGATTCCACACTGCCAAGAAAAGCCTCTAGCGAGGAAAAAGGTGCCCGTACCGCAAACCGACACAGGTAGGCGAGGAGAGAATCCTAAGGTGAGCGAGAGAACTCTCGTTAAGGAACTCGGCAAAATGACCCCGTAACTTCGGGAGAAGGGGTGCTCTGGTAGGGTGCAAGCCCGAGAGAGCCGCAGTGAATAGGCCCAGGCGACTGTTTAGCAAAAACACAGGTCTCTGCGAAGCCGTAAGGCGAAGTATAGGGGCTGACGCCTGCCCGGTGCTGGAAGGTTAAGGGGAGTGCTTAGCGCAAGCGAAGGTGCGAACCGAAGCCCCAGTAAACGGCGGCCGTAACTATAACGGTCCTAAGGTAGCGAAATTCCTTGTCGGGTAAGTTCCGACCCGCACGAAAGGCGCAACGATCTGGGCACTGTCTCAACGAGAGACTCGGTGAAATTATAGTACCTGTGAAGATGCAGGTTACCCGCGACAGGACGGAAAGACCCCGTGGAGCTTTACTGTAGCCTGATATTGAATTTTGGCACAGCTTGTACAGGATAGGTAGGAGCCTTGGAAACCGGAGCGCCAGCTTCGGTGGAGGCGTCGGTGGGATACTACCCTGGCTGTGTTGAACTTCTAACCCGCGCCCCTGATCGGGGTGGGAGACAGTGTCAGGTGGGCAGTTTGACTGGGGCGGTCGCCTCCTAAAGAGTAACGGAGGCGCCCAAAGGTTCCCTCAGAATGGTTGGAAATCATTCGCAGAGTGTAAAGGCACAAGGGAGCTTGACTGCGAGACCTACAAGTCGAGCAGGGACGAAAGTCGGGCTTAGTGATCCGGTGGTTCCGCATGGAAGGGCCATCGCTCAACGGATAAAAGCTACCCCGGGGATAACAGGCTTATCTCCCCCAAGAGTCCACATCGACGGGGAGGTTTGGCACCTCGATGTCGGCTCATCGCATCCTGGGGCTGTAGTCGGTCCCAAGGGTTGGGCTGTTCGCCCATTAAAGCGGTACGCGAGCTGGGTTCAGAACGTCGTGAGACAGTTCGGTCCCTATCCGTCGTGGGCGCAGGAAATTTGAGAGGAGCTGTCCTTAGTACGAGAGGACCGGGATGGACGCACCGCTGGTGTACCAGTTGTCTTGCCAAAGGCATCGCTGGGTAGCTATGTGCGGAAGGGATAAGTGCTGAAAGCATCTAAGCATGAAGCCCCCCTCGAGATGAGATTTCCCATCACTTTATGTGAGTAAGATCCCTGAAAGATGATCAGGTAGATAGGTCTGAGGTGGAAGCGTGGCGACACGTGCAGCTGACAGATACTAATCGATCGAGGACTTAACCACAATTTATAGCGAACTCGGAATACTTTCTTTTCTTCAGAAACTTTATCTAGTTTTGAGAGAACGATGTTCTTTCAACTTCATACATAGTCTGGTGATTAAGGCGAAGAGGTCACACCCGTTCCCATGCCGAACACGGAAGTTAAGCTCTTCAGCGCCGATGGTAGTTGGGGGATCTCCCCCTGTGAGAGTAGGACGTCGCCAGGCAATCAAAAGAGTACCCGATGTGGTACTCTTTTTTGTGTTTGAAATGAAAAGGAAACCGAAGGTTGAAAAGATCTTGCCTGGACATTCATCAAAAGCAGGAGCGAGGGTGGGGAGGAGCAAGAAGGTCGAGGACGAGAGGGAGAGAACACCGGAATGGGCTCTGCCCATGAGGATGTGAACGAGCGAAGCAGACGAAGAGATTCGCCGCTCATCGCCGGCCGAGCCTTCAGCGCCGATGGTAGTTGGGGATTCCCCCTGTGAGAGTAGGACGTTGCCAGGCTATCAAAAGAGTACCCGAAAAGGTGCTCTTTTTTTATGTTTAAAAGAATTGAAACCGAAAGGTTTGAAGAGATCCTTCCTGAATATTACTCAAAAGCAGGAGCGAGGGTGGGGAGGAGCAAGAAGGTCGAGGACGTGAGGGAGAGAACACCGGAATGGGCTTTGCCCATGAGGATGTGAACGAGCGAAGCGGACGAAGAGATTCGCCGCTCATCGCCGGCCGAGCCTTCAGTGCCGATGGTAGTTGGGGATTCCCCCTGTGAGAGTAGGACGTCGCCAGGCTATCAAAAGAGTACCCGAAGAGGTGCTCTTTTTTTATGTTTAAAAGAAATGAAACCGAAAAGTTTGGAGAGATCTTTCCTAAATGGTCATCAAAAGCAAGAGCAGGGCCGGCCAGTAAAAAAGTAATTTTTCCTATGACAGCATGATAATATTTTCTCTCTATATAAACAAACACTGCATTTTTCAATAATTATTTATTGTAATTCAATAAAAATCATATTAGAATCAATATGAAGACTTTTTAAATATCTTTCTTTTCCTTTTGTTAAGCAAGTTGATGAACAGGTCATGTAAACAACACTTGGGAGGAGCAGTTTATGAATGCCCTTAAACAACTTATTCTTTTTGGTTGGGAGCAAGCACTGTCCTGTTTGTTTCCGGTCGTTATTTTTGCCTCTTTAGCATTAACCCAGGTCCTTCCGCTTCCATTACTGGCGCGATATGATTGGCTTCTTATCATCTGCCTTCTGATGCAGTGGTGGATGGTGCGGTCAGGGCTTGAAACGCGTGATGAATTAAAGGTTATCACTCTTTTCCATATCATTGGCCTTGCTTTGGAACTTTTTAAAGTATATATGGGCTCCTGGTCTTATCCAGAGGAAGGGTATTCAAAAATCTTTGGGGTGCCATTATACAGCGGATTTATGTATGCCAGTGTTGCCAGTTATCTATGCCAGGCCTGGAGAAGACTTAAGGTTAATTTGGTGGGATGGCCCCCGTTCAGGGCTGTTTTATCCCTTGCATCAGCGATTTATTTGAATTTTTTCACCCATCATTTTTGGATTGATGTTCGATGGTGGCTTTCAGCTCTTGTCATAATCGTTTTCTGGCAGTCATGGGTCACTTACGAGATCGGAGGAAGACGATATCGAATGCCAATCGCATTTTCCTTTGTTCTCATTGGATTTTTCATCTGGATTGCCGAGAATATCGCTACCTTCTTTGGAGCCTGGGAGTATCCCAACCAAACTGAAGCGTGGAGTCTTGTTCATTTGGGTAAGGTGAGCTCGTGGCTCTTGTTAGTGATTGTCAGTTTTCTTATAGTGGCAACACTTAAGCAGGTTAAAGGAAGAAGTGCTGTTAGAGAAAACCTTCTTTTACAAGGGAATATAATTAAAAAAATAAAGAGACTGACCCTATAAGTCAGCCTCCTTTAGTTTATAGTCCAGGGCTATAGGATGTTTCAGGGATTGCTTCGTAGGCTTCAGGATCTAATTCCTCTACTGTTCCATTCGCTACACCTGAAATGATAGCATGAAGCCCGGTTTCGACAGCTTTAACCAGCTGACCTCTTTTCTTTTGACCGAGAGTCCATGTTTGTCCTCTGACTTCAAACAATACTGCACCGCTTCCATTTAGGGCGAACGATGCCAGGGCTGTGCCTGGAAGGTCCAGCTTACGAGAATACAAGGTGATATTATCAAAAGGAGAATTCCCCATCGATTGCAGTGCGTTATATGCTGCAACATTCAATTGTCTTGAATAGTCATCACGATAGTTTTGGGCATATTCAGCATATTTACTTCCAGCCTCACTGTTTGGATTGGGAACGAATTGACCGGATAATGACATAGTGACGATGTCATCTGTTCCTTCCACATAATACTGGCCCTGATGGTGAAGGTCGATGAATGTATCTACATTACCGAACTCTTCTTTCAAGCTCTTATACACATCCCGGACAGTCTGCGATTCAGAAGTGATGTACCATCCCGGCTTACTTGATGTACCTGGGAAGTCAGCAGGATTCAATTCGTAATTTAAATTCGGGTTGAAATCACGATTTACATCAAATCCAGGTCGTTCTGCATAGTTCACATCCTGGAGAGTTCCAGTGTAATAATTCCAAGAAGGTTTAACACCAGACAGTACCGGGTACTTTGCGACTACTTCATCCCAAGTCATATCGTTGGCCCGTCGGTTCAATTCGCTGGCATCCGGGTTCATCATCGGCAGTACAACAAGCGTTACCTCATCCCGAATCTTCTGGGCTTCTGGTGAATTGCTTGATCCAAGATACTGCAAAACCTTTATAAGTGCTTCTGTTCCCGTTTTCTCATTTCCATGGATTTCACTTTCAATCAAGATGACCCGTTCCCCATGGCCAACTCTTGCCTGGTGGATTTCCAACCCGTTATTTGAATGGCCGACTACATCCACTTTCACAAGTCCCTGGCTGTTTTTTTCAATTTGCATAAGAGTCTTTTTTAACTCTGCATGACTGGTAAACCCAGACACAGATAACTCACTATTTTCATTTGTAAGATTGCCGTTTGGTGAATTGGATGCCATCCCTGGTGTGACCAAACTTGTACAAAGTAAAGCAGCTGCCAATCCCGACACTAATTTTTTCTTTTTCATATACAATCTCCTCCTTACATTTCTTAGCCCTAACTATTCGTACCCCGAAAGGAATTCACCTTCCAAAAAACCAAAAACAGGAAGAAATGAGGGGGGAAGGTTTTCAATTATCCACCAATTATCACGAAGACTTTGAAAGTTCACAAGGATAATGATTCCAATATCCTGGCTTTTCCGAAGGACTAAAGTTACAGTACAAGCCCCCAAAGCTATTCTTTTAAATATTGATAATGTGATAGAATTATCTTGTTTTTATTCTAAGCGATATACCTAGGAAGAATGCAGTTAAAAAGCAGTTACCAATGAAGGAGAGAAGAAAATGACTTTGTCACTGATTTTTGATATGGATGGAACCCTGTTCCAAACAGATAAGATATTAGAAGTTTCACTAGAGGATACATTCAGCTATCTGCGGTCACAAAAGAAATGGCATGCTGACACACCAATTGATAAATATCGTGAAATTATGGGAGTGCCTCTGCCAAAGGTGTGGGAAACGTTGCTGCCAGATCATTCTATGGTTGAGAGGGAGCAGGTTGATGCCTATTTTTTGAAAAGATTGATTGAAAATATCAACTCTGGAAAAGGGGCTTTATATCCCAATGTACGGGAAGTGTTACAATCTTTAAAAGAGAATGGCAGTAATATATACATAGCAAGTAATGGACTTACAGATTATTTAAACGCGATAGTTGAATATTATGGACTGGATGAATGGGTTACTGAAACATTCAGCATTGAACAGATTGATTCCTTGAACAAATCAGATCTAGTGAAAGCAATCATTGGAAAATATGATATAACCAATGCTGCAATAGTAGGGGACAGGCTGTCAGATTTCAAAGCGGCAAAGGATAATGGGCTTATTTCCATAGGCTGCAATTTTGACTTTGCACGTCAGGAAGAACTAATTCAGGCTGATAGGATCATTAATGACTTATTGGAGTTAAATTTGATAGTGTCTGAAATTATGAAGCAGCCTATATAAAAAGGTTCTAAAGCATCCGAAAAAACTATGCAATCGTGAAATAAGCAAAGGAAAACAATAAAAGTCCTTGGAGGAGGACTTTTATTGTCAGTGATTACATTTTTGCAGGCTCGTCTGTTCCGGCCCTTTTCTTCTCGCTTTCAGAAACGATCAAGGCACAAGCGGCGTCCCCGGAGATATTGATAGAAGTCCGGGCCATGTCGAGCAATCTGTCAATGCCAAGGATCAATCCGATTCCTTCTACCGGCAGATTGACGCTGCTTAATACCATTGCCAGCAGAATAAGGCCTACACCAGGTACACCAGCAGTCCCGATACTGGCCAGCACTGCTGTTAGGACGACTGTAATCAGTTCTCCCATCGTTAGATCGACACTGTATACTTGAGCGATAAAGACAGTGGCAACCCCTTGCATGATTGCCGTACCATCCATGTTTATAGTTGCACCCAGAGGTTGTACAAACGAGCTTACAGGTTCTGATACATTCAACCGCTTTTGGGCGGTCTCCATGGAAATCGGCAGTGTTGCATTACTGCTTGATGTACTGAAAGCCACGCTCATTGCAGGGCTGAAGTTTTTAAAGAACCAGAGAGGGCTTTTCCTGGCAAGCAGAAGAATGGAACCTCCATAAGTCACAATGGCATGAATCACTAAGGCCAAAATGACAACCATCATATATAGCCACATTGCCTTGATGGCTCCCCATCCCTGGCTTCCAATCGCCGACGCAATCAAGCCGAAGGTACCATAAGGGGCAAATCTCATCACAAGTGTGACTAGATACATTAATAGATCGTTTGCCTGATCGATTAAATTCAAGATACCTTTCGTTTTTTCACCGAGTGCCGTCAAACCGATTCCGATAAAAATGGCAAAGGCGATGATTTGCAGCATATTTCCTTCGGTCATCGCTGTCAAAGGGTTTTTAGGAATGATGTTCATAAGCGTTTCCCCAACTGGAGGGGCTTCTTCTGTTTCAAATCCTGCATTGCTTGCTTGGTCAATTCCTTCGACAAGACCGGGATCTATGATATTTGCCAGTGCAAGTCCGATAACGATGGCTATGCAGGTTGTCGCTAAGAAGAAAGTAATGGTCTTAAGTCCGATTCTTCCAAGTTTTTTCGGATCTCCAAGACCGGCAGAACCAAGAACAATCGATACAAATACAATGGGTACCACCAGCATGGAAATAAGATTCAGAAATATCCTTCCCAGTGGTGTGAATAAATAAGGATCTAAAATTTCGAATACCTCTTTTGCAAAGACGTTCAACAATAACCCCGTTACAGCCCCTGCAATCAGTCCTATAATGATCTTTCCAGTCAACCCAAGCTTCATCCTGCTCCCTCACCTTCTATAATAGGCAAAAATATTTTCAAGAATTTACCCTCTTTATCTTGATTCCAAACCACTTTAATTATGAGCCGCTATGTGAAATTGTGATGCCGGAATAAGTCTACCTTTATTGATGTCATGTCGAAAAGCAGTCTAAAGGGCTTGAGAAATTACCAGAGTTTTGAAATAATTGAACTATCTAAATGTAAATAATTTCAAATTAGGTGATATTATTTAAATACCTTTTTACATAATCAGAAAGGGTGCTGATCGTGGAAAATCCTAAAGTGAAAGAAAAAAAGAAACATGTTCCTATACGTATGAATCTATTGTTTTTCTTGGTGTTTCTATTATTCTCACTACTTATCTTAAGGCTAGGAGTCGTACAGATTGTATCAGGTGAAGATTATAAGCGTGAGGTCGATAGGACAGAAGATGTGGTTGTGACCAATAGTGTTCCAAGAGGAAAGATTTATGACCGTACCGGAAGAGTGATCGTAGACAATGTTGCGAGAAGTGCCATTACCTTTACGCCTGCTCAGTCAAGCAAGCCGGAGGAAATGATGAAAACAGCGCAAAAGCTTGCACAATTAATCAAAATGGATACAAAAGCAGTCACGGATAGAGATAAAAAGGATTATTGGATCTTATTGAATAAGGATACAGCAGATGCAAAAGTGACAAATAAAGAGAAAGAAGAGGTCAACAGTGACAAGGATTTATCAGATAAAGAAAGGAATACTAGAATCTATCAACTGACATTGGATAGAATAACAGAACAGGATTTAGCCAGTCTTGCAGATCAGGATATTGAAGATTTAGCCATCTATAGGGAGTTTAGCAGCGGCTATGCCCTAACTCCGAAAATCGTGAAAAATGCAAATGTAACAGAGAAAGAATTCGCCACGGTAAATGAGCATTTGTCACAGCTCCCTGGGGTCAGCACAACAACCGACTGGGAAAGGACCTATCCCTTTGAAAGCACTATCCGCTCCATTCTCGGAAAAGTCTCTTCTTCGCGTGAAGGTCTTCCAAGTGAGATGGTAGATTATTATTTATCGAAAGGGTACAGCAGGAACGACAGGGTCGGAACAAGTCAGCTTGAATTGCAATATGAAGAGATTCTAAGCGGGCAGAAAGAAAAAGTCAAAAACATAACGAAAGACGGAGAGGTTATTGACACAATCGTAATGAAAGAAGGTAAGCGCGGAAAAGACATAGTCATAACCATCGATATGGAGCTTCAGCAGGAAGTGGAGAAGATTGTTTCAGAAGAGCTTTTGAAGAATGTTCATAATGCTAGATCTTCATTTTTGGATAGGGCATATGTTGTCATGATTGATCCTAATACAGGGGAATTACTGGCGATGGTTGGAAAAAAGTATGCCAAGGATCCTGAAACAGGGGAATATAGGATAATAGATGATGCCCTGGGGACTTACACCAGCTTTTACGAAGTTGGTTCCGCTGTAAAGGGTGCAACCGTCCTTACCGGATACATGACAGGGGTACTCAGTCCGGGACAATACCTGGTTGATGAACCGATTGATATTCCGTCTACTAAGAGAAAGGCTTCCTGGTTTAATACCAACGGAGCAGAGAATAAATCAATGAATGACCGGTTTGCCTTGGAAATCTCATCAAACTCCTACATGTTCAAAGTAGCCATGAAGATCGCCGGAAATCCGAATTATATCCCAAATGCGCGGATCAATGGTTCTGAGGCTGACCTTATAAACATGAGAAATCATTTCTATCAATTCGGGCTGGGTGTCAACACTGGAATCGACCTCCCGGGTGAAGTGGATGGGTATAAAGGGGACTTCAGTCAGCCGGGGAACTTGCTCGACTTTGCCATTGGGCAATATGATACGTATACACCGCTGCAGCTTGTACAATATGTATCGACAATCGCTAATGGGGGATATAGGCTTCAACCGCATGTTCTGAAGGAAGTTCGCACACCTGGCAGCAAGAATGGCACCCTTGGCCAGGTAGAGACTAAGGCGGAAACAACTGTACTGAATAAGGTGAGTGTAACACCTGACCAGCTGCAGAATGTCCAACGCGGATTTTATCAGGTATATCATCATGGAAGAGGTACGGCCCGAACTCATTTTGCAGATGCCCCGTACGTAGCTGCAGGAAAATCCGGTACAGCGGAGTCCTATTATAATGACCCCGTCACAGGAGCAAGATACAAAACCTATAACACTACCCTGATAGGTTACGCACCTTATGATCAGCCGGAGATCGCCTATTCAACGGTTGTGCCGGCCTCACACAATGGTTCAAAGGATCCGTACATTAACAAAGATATCTCCAGAAGAATCATGGATAAGTATTTCGAATTGAAGAAAAAGAGAAACTTCAAGACGGAAACCGAAGAGAATGAATCCTGATGGGATAATTCTCTCATAGTGAAAAACGAATAAAAAATATTCAATCTGAATATGGTTTTAGAGGATGCCAAAAGTTAAATACCTTTTATTTTTAAATGGGTATGTTAGCATAGGAATATCCTATATTTACAGAGTTTAAGAGATATAAAGATTTTAGATTGAAAGGGGTCATCTTATGTTCAAAAAAATCGCAAGTGACGCATTGGGATTAAGTGATATTGGAAAAATCATCAAGAGAGAGGATTTTGACAAAACGCTGTCGGATGACTATGTACTTCATGAAGACGGAGAAAAAATCCATTTCCTGATCAAATCCAAAACTGATGAATATTGCTTTACGAATAGAGCTCTTATTCATTTAGATGGTGAGAAAGCAGCAAGCAGCAAACGGAATTTATATCGCTATGAATACTATCAACATCCAATCAGCAATGTTTCGATTGAGACTGCTGGTACGATTGACCTTGACTTGGAGATTAAGTTCACTTTGGGCGGGAGGCCTGTTTCCGTAGATATCGATAAGAAAGAAGGAGAAGCCATCGCTGACTTATATAAATCTCTTCTTGCCATTTCCCATATCCAAGAAGAAGGGAAAAGAAAGCTTGAATCTGCTGAAAAAAGTTTATCCCTTGCAAAGGACCTTATCAACAGTAATCGTTTTCATGATAACGACATTTCCAATGAGTTTAAAGAAACAACGAACTTTGCATTCGATTGGCTGAACGAGCACTATCAGTCCAATACCAAAAAGGACTTTGGAGATATTTTTGACCGATATATTCAAAATTAATATAAAATGAAAAACAGCGCCTGCTTCCCAATTTCATACAGGAAGACAGGCGTTATTTAAATTGAGCGGACACTAGGATGAAATTACTATTTTTTGCTATCTTCAACTGTGAAGTTCTACATGCTAAAATAAGTAGACAATTCTGATTACCAGATTTGCAGAGTGGTATATTAATAAGAAAAATGGCAGGATGGTGTAAATCAACGTGCAGAGATTGAATAGACTGATTTTCATTTCAGCTCTGCTGCTAGCGGGACTTCTGCTTTATTTATTCTTTTCTGATAAACAAATGCCAATGCGGGTGAATGTGGAAACACAGACTGCTTCGGTTAGTGAACAGATAGAAGAAGTTTTACCAGAGAAAACTGTCGAAGAAGTGGAAGAACAGCTGGAAGCAGTAGAAGAAGAACAGAGTCCAACTTCCTCTATTACAGAAGAGATCAAGAATAATGTCAGGGAAGCCATAGAGGGCGTTATAAATTTATTTAATAAAGACTTGAAGATTGTATCCATCGGGGATTCGCTAACACAAGGTGTTGGAGACGAAACGGAGAGCGGGGGTTACGTTGGTATCTTAAACCATACGTTTGAAGATAATGAACTGAGTATTTCTATCGAAAACTTTGGGAAAAGAGGAAATCGTACAGACCAGTTGCTGAAACGACTGGGAAATAAGGAAATTGCCAGCTCCATTAAGAATTCAGATGTAGTCCTCATCACGATTGGTGCAAATGATATTATGAAAATCGTTAAAAGTAATTTTATTGATCTCCGAGTGGAGACCTTTGAAAAAGAGAAACAGAACTATAGAAAAAGACTCAGGGCCATCTTTAATAAAATTAACGAGTTGAATCCCGATGCCAAAGTGTATCTGATTGGATTTTATAACCCTTTTGAAGGATATTTCGGGGATATAAAGGAATTAGAAATCATCATGAACCGGTGGAATGATGAAGGTAAGGCCGTTACAGAAGAATATGAAAATGTAAGCTATATCCCAACAGCAGATTTATTTAAGGATACAAACCTTGAATTACTCTCTGAAGATTACTTTCACCCCAATACAAGTGGTTATAAACGAATTGCAAAACGAGTGCTGGAATATGTGGAAGAAATCATCCTGGAAAGAGAGCCCGATAAAGAAAGTATAGAAATGGAAAGTGATACCATCACAGAAAGCTGAGGCCCTGTTTAGCAAGCCCCAGCTTTTTTTCATTATCTATAGAGAATTTCCTTTATGGATCTAAGGTTTTTCATTATCCTAAACGGGTAATTAATGATTTAAGAACCTATTATGATTCAAATGAGGAGGTTTTAATCATGGCAAACAACAATAACAATGATCAAAACAACCGCAGTGAATATTTTGAAGACCGTGCCGGTACAGATGATGCCAGATATCATGTTGTCCCGCATGACGAAGAGGGCTGGGCTGTGAAGGAAGAAGGCAAAGATGAGCCCGTATACACAGCAGGCTCCAAATCAGACGCTGTAGAGGAAGCCAAAAGCATGGCAGAGAAATCAGGTACCATGGCGTACATCCACAGTGAGCATGGGAAAATCGAAGAACAGTATAATTATATGGATGAGTAAGATCAAACCCGGGAATGGTTCCCGGGTTTTTGTGTTTCTATAAAGCCAAAGTTAAGATTGAATATATATGGAAAAACGGAAAATAAATAAATTTATTAAAACCCCTTTACCTTCACGCAGCGTCAAGGTGTAGAGTTAAAGTTGTCAGGAGGTGACATCATGGAATATACGGTAAAAAAACTTGGAGAATTAGCTGGTGTCAGTTCCCGCACCCTCCGGTATTATGATGAAATCGATATTCTTAAGCCGGCAAGAATCAATTCATCAGGCTACCGGATTTATGGTGAACAAGAGGTTGACCGTTTGCAGCAGATTCTCTTTTACAAAGAACTTGGTGTTGACCTTGAACAGATTAAAAATATTCTTGATGATCCTGACTTTAACGTTAAAACCGCATTGGCAGATCATCGTGAAAAATTAGTGGCTAAACGCGAACAGCTGGGCCGGTTAATTGCCAATGTAGACAAAACAATTGCTGTGAAGGAAGGGAGATCAACGATGGCGGATAAAGAAAAATTCGAAGGTTTTAAAAAGAAAATGATAGAGGAAAATGAACAAAAATATGGTGAAGAAATACGGGAGAAGTATGGTGAAGACACTGTAAATCAATCTAATGCCAAACTGCAGAATATGACAAAGGAAGAATTTGAACAAGCGAATACACTTGCTGAAGAAATTCATATTGTTCTTGCAGAAGCGCTGAAGACGGGGGATCCTGCTGGTAAAAAAGCCCAAAAGGCAGCGCAATTGCATAAGCAATGGCTGATGTACTACTGGTCGGAATACAGCAAAGACGGCCATGCAGGTCTGGGAGATATGTATACAGCTGATGAGAGATTCAAAGCATACTATGATAAAGATCAGGCTGGAACAGCCGAGTTTTTCAGAGAAGCAATATATGTTTTTACAGGTAAAAAGAAGTAAATAGTCACGAGTGGTTCAATTAGAATAATCAAACCGGTCCATTGTAATTGGGCTGGTTTTTTACCTTAGGTAAGAGGATTTTGTCAAAAGAAGAAGAAAAGTATGGTAAAATCAGGTGAGAGGATTTCAGAAAATTCGACCTATTAATGATGGTCATTTTTTAGTACTATAGTTTTAGGGCGTATAGGAAAGGAGGCATAGAGGATGAAAACCGAAACTGAATCAATCTTGGTTCAAAATGTAAAGGAAGATAGTATAAATACAGTAGTGTACTGGTTTGAGAAACGAAAAAGTTCCTTTTTTAAGCTGGCTTGGTCTTATTTGAAACAGATTGAAGACATTCAGGAAGTTTTTTATCAAACAATCCTAAAAGTTCATGAAGATATCCAATATGTAAAAGAGGATATTCATTTTGAATCATGGGTGACAACAATCTTTATTAATGAGTGCCGTAAACTAGATAAAAGGGAAGGGACTCAAGGAGCAGAAACGGAGAAAACCGCCGGTAAAGTATTTTCAGCACTGGACCAATTGGAAGTAAATATTAGAGAAGCAATTTCCCTAACCTACCTCAAAGGGCTGCCACTTGATGAGGCTGCCTCTATCCTTCAGATTTCCACTGAAAAATTGAAATCACGTATTGCAATGGGGGTTCAATCATTAAACAACACTCTGGATTATGGTGAAATGCCGGCAAATTGTCCGGATTATGAAAATAAGTTCATTGATTATTTGGGAAAGACACTGGATAGACGGGAAAAAGTAGATTTGGAAATACATATTTATCATTGTCAGGCATGCCAGGAAAAACTGTCAATATACCAAGAAGTTATCTTTTCTTTGGAAAGCAGTATAGATGATCTTCCTATCCCAACTGAATTAATGGATAAAGTCCATAAAAGGGTGGCAGAAACAGAAAGGCTGAAGAGAGAAAAAAGAAAAAAACGAAGCAGAATCGGCTTGGGAGCAGTGGGCTTACTCACTTTTGTGATTTGCACAGGATTTGTAACAGGCGGTTTTACCAGCATCTATTATTCATGGATGGGTTGGACTCAGCAGGAAGAAAAGGAAATCCTCGAGTACTATAAGGAAGGTGTAAGTGAACCGTTAAATCTGGAACAGGAAAGCAACGGTGTCATAGTAAGGATTAAAACAGCAGTGGCGGATGATGTACAGACCCTTATTTATTATGAAGTCGAAAACTCCAACGAAGAAAAACAATATTTCATCAATATGCCAGAAGGAGCCCGCATTGAAAACGAATATGAAATTATAGATCAGCAGGCGAATGAGATGTTTTATCACCCTTTCGAACAAGGGATTGCGAAGGATAAGGACAAAAATATTTTCAGGGGGAAGATCAGCCTCGCACCAATAGCAAAAGATAGCGGTACGATTGAATTAAGGCTGATGAGACTGCAGGAGGCCATTCAAGAAGATCTGGACCGTTCAAATCTCCGGTATTATGAACAGGAATTTGTCGAAGGAGAATGGAATTTTGATATTCCGGTGACAAAGCAGACTTCAACGGTTTATGAACTGAATCAGGAAACTGAAATCAACGGGATCCCATTCAGGATCGATAAGGTGGAGCTTGCCCCGACTGCATCTATTTTGGAGTATAGTTTTAAACAACACCAAGGAAACCAATTCATTGAATATGTTACGATGGACTCTTTGATCACAGAAGATAGCAGTGTTAAATCTGACTTATTCGGGGGAATGGGATATGGTCATTCTTCTGGAGAATGGGTCTCAATGCAATCAAGATTCGAGCCTCTATATTTTGATGATCCTAAGAAAGTAAAACTCTCTTTTCACTCCATAAATATATTTGTAGAGGAAAAGAAAATGATTGACATCAATGAACCAGGCAATTTGCCTCAGAATTTTGATTATCTTGGGAATGAACTGTCAATCGACAATATCGCAATTGGAAATCCAACCAGAATCCACATCTCAGATCCTTATACGGAAAATAGGGAATATGAAAGACTCAGGTTAAATGTGGTATCCGAAGATGCACTTCGATCTTTCGGCATAGGCAGTGGTGGAGAAGGGGTTTTGGTAGATCAAGATGGAAACGAGTTTAAACCTGAAGAGTATGAATTCTCCTATGATACTATCGAACAGCCTCGTTATTTCGAAACGAACCATGAAATTGAATTACACCAAGATAATTCTGATGAACCTTTATTTCCATTGAAGCTGATGATTGATGGGTACAACACCACCATGTATGTAGAAGATAAGATTCTTATCCGGTTAGATTGAATGAGAAGTAATTATATGAAAGCAAATCTCTTTCGGGAGGGGTTTGCTGTATTTATTTAAAAATGCCGTATGCAAAGTATATGTTTGAGTGTGTCATCAGACAGGAGCTGGACGAAATGGTGTCTTGGTGGATCGGGACAAGAACCGATTTTCAAGTGTCTTCTGGTAAATTGGGGAAGTATTTCGAAAAATTCCTGTCAGAACGATATTGGAAGATGTACGTGAAAACCTACTCAGACGGTGATTACGGCAATATGTGGGATGCTGTGTTCACAGCAGGGAATCTGTTTCGTATTTTAGGGAAGGACGTAGCGGACTCGCTTTTCTTTACCTATCCAGAGGACGATGATCGAAATATGACTGAATACTTACAGCGGGTTAGAACGCTGCCGGCAGACGCTGAGGGAATCTTTTAAATTCTTTTCGCTGCACAATGAACATCTGCTATACAAATTACATAAGGAGGAATTTTTATGAGGTTGCCAATCTACCAAATTGATGCATTTACTGATGAACAATTCAAAGGGAATCCAGCAGCTGTTTGTCCACTTGATGAATGGATAGAGGAAGACTTGATGCAGAAGATTGCCTCAGAAAATAATTAGGCGGAAACAGCGTTCTTTGTTGAAAAAGAGAATCAATATGAATTGAGATGGTTCACTCCTAAAGAGGAAATTGATCTGTGCGGACATGCTACATTGGCTTCTGCCTATGTAATCTTCAATTACTTGGACCAAACGGCTTAAAAGATCATTTTTAACACAAAAAGCGGGGTATTGGAAGTAACTAAAGAAGGGAAGTTACTATCACTATTATTTCCATCCCGCCCTGGCCAGCCAAGTGTTGCACCTGAAGCACTTATCAAAGGATTGGGACGAGAACCTAAAGAGGTTTATAAAGCAAGGGATTATCTTGCCGTTTTTGAAAGTGAAGAAGAGATTTTAAATCTTGATGTGAATTTAGAAGAATTAAAGAAGCTTGATGTCCTGGGTGTCATTGTTACTGCAAAAGGGACTGAGTCTGATTTTGTATCAAGGTTTTTCGCACCAAATGCAGGAATAGATGAAGATCCGGTTACAGGATCCGCACATTGTACACTTGTGCCCTATTGGAAAGGTGTGTTAAATAAAACTGAACTAAAAGCTCTACAGCTTTCCAAAAGAGGTGGAAAGCTGTTTTGTACGGATTTAGGAGAAAATGTGAAAATGGCAGGGGAAGCTGTTGCCTATTTAGAAGGTTATATAAACGTATGATATTAAGCTAAAGTATTTATCACAGGATAAATAGAAAGAGGCGGGCTGTTTGGGCTATTTACTGGAAAATGTAAAAGAAAATTTATTTGTCTTAGCGATTTGGGATACCGATTGGAGTTCCTATAATAATTGTTACATCCTTTTGGAAAAAGAGAGTGTCATCCTTGTTGATTCCTGTAAAAAACAACATATCCCCTTGCTTGAGCAAGCTCTCAATGATCTTGGAAAGTCACCGCAAGATGTTAAGCTTGTTTTAGCTACCCATGGTCATGAAGATCATGTTGAAGGAGCAGCCATTTTTACGAATGCAAGAAAACTCATTAATCCACGAGAAGAGCTGGATGATATGTTGGGGTTCGAACCTGTACTTTTAGACCAAGGAACTATTCAAGGGTTTGATTATGAACTTGTAGAACACCACTCTCCAGGTTCGGTAGTTTTTTATCATGAGGATTCCAAAACTGTTTTCATGGGAGATTTCCTTTGTTTCTTTGGCGACCCTCTTTCTAAAGGAGGTCTTGTTTCCGAAGGAGAAGATCTAAGAAAGGCATGGATGGATTTTTTGGAAGACGGCGGTGTTCCAGAAGCAGTATTACCTGGTTTTTTAAATGGGCTGAAAAAGATTCATGACTATGACGCAGAAGTAATGTGCACCGGTCATGGGGGAGTGCTGGTTGGGGAGATTAAGGATTTTATTGCAGAATTGGTGAGAGTGGGAGAGTTGAATAGTAGCTATATAGAGCAAGGATAAAAGGGAGACAGGATTCCTCATATGCCAACCTGGAACTTAGGCGGCCACTTTGAATCTATTGAGTAAATGAGTCCCTCCTCCTGCTGGTTTTACCTGCGCCAGCCAGGGTAGACAAAGAGATGGAGGAGGGAAATCGATGGATACAATTTTATTCGGATTATTTGCAGCTGCTTATACAGTTCTTTTTATTTTTACTATAACAATCTATAAGAAATACCATATTGCCAGTGCTTTGTTTTTGCTGCCCGTTATACTTGGGCTTGTATATGATAACACTGTAATTTCCACTGGACGATTTATTGGAGAAGGGTCATTGTTAGAGAGTCTAAACATGCTGCGCTATTGGTTCCATGCTTTCTTAACCCCGTTTCTGGTCTTGTTTGCCTGGAAATCCTTAGAGCAGGCTCATATCGACTGGGCTGGTGCAAAGTGGGCTCGTGTTTGGACAATTGTAATAGGAATAGCGTTAGTCATGATTGAACTTCTTACAGAGGTATATGGACTTTCCCTGCAGCCAAAATGGGAGTACGGGGTTCTTACCTACAGCAGTACAGATACTTCTGGAGGTCCGCCCATTATGGTATTGGTTGTTTCTTTGATACTCCTGATTTCTTCTATTATAATCTGGCGTAAACAGAAGTGGATTTGGTTTTTCATCGGTTCAGTTGTCATGATTGCTGGCAGTGCCGTCCAGCTTCCTGTTGAAAGCGGTGCTGTTACAAATTTGTTTGAGCTGGCATTGCTGATCTCCCTGGCAGCAACCGCGGCATTTCAAGGGAAGAGTATGAAGGCTTTGAATTAAAGTTTCTTTTTAGAGTAGGAACAGCAGGTGCTGTTCCTACTCTAATTTTCTGATTTCTTCAATATAAGATGGAATCCATCACTATTCCATTTCCATCTCTCTCAGATCTCCTCCTTAATACTTCGCTGTCCCAAACCTCCTGACATACTGTAAATTTCTAGATTTGCTAAGGAAATGATTCCATAATGGCTGTTCGTCCTTTATACTAGATAAGTATGCTTTCTGGCATGTACTTTAATATATCTGTTAATTGACCTTACAAAATAGTTTATATATTGTGTTAAAACCTTTTGTATGAAGGAGGAACTGGAATTGAAAATTGAAAAAGGCGAAATGATAGAAGCACAGATTCATCGATTGGATGATAGAGGAGCTGGACAGGCTGTAGTCTGGCGTGAAAATGAAAAAGGGAACATTGGAAAATTAAAGCTGACCATTCCCCGTACCCTTCCAGGTGAGAAAGTGAAAGTGGTAGTGGACGAGCCATTAAAAAGAAGAAGAAAGGCGATTCCTGAGGAAATCCTTGAAGCACATCCCGAAAGAACAGCTCCCCCTTGTCCCCACTTCGAACGCTGCGGCGGCTGTGTATGGCAGCATCTGAGCTATGAGGGCCAGTTGAAACAAAAAACGGACCATGTAAAAGAGGCTGTGGCATCCCAAGGGTATGATCCTGCACTTGTATTGGACACAATCGGAATGGACAATCCATGGCGTTACCGAAATAAAATGGAATTTACATTTGCACCTGATGGTTCATTGGGTCTCCACGAACAAGGCAACTTCCGCAAAGTCATTTCACTGGAGACTTGCCTGATTGCGAGTGAGGAAATGGTTGAAACAGCAATGGAAGTAGCAGAGTGGGTACAAGCTCATGGGTTGAAAGGGTATGATAAAGACAACCATGAAGGATTACTGCGCCACTTAATGGTAAGACAATCCTTTGCAACAGGAGAAATCATGCTGGGCCTATTCGCTACAGAAGCACCGGAAGGAAAACTGGAAAATGCGGTTACGGACCTGGTGAATCGTGTAGAAGACAAGTTTCCGAAAGTGAAGAGCTTGTTATGGCTTGAAAACCGAGATTGGGCAGATAGAACGCAATCTGAAAAAACGCATGTTCTTGCCGGACGTGACTTTATTTATGACGAAATGGATGGCTATCGATTCCGCCTATGGTTCGATACATTCTTCCAAACGAATCCTGTTCAGGCACAAAAGCTTGTCGACCTTGCAGTAGAAATGGGAAAACCAAAGAAAACAGAAAAAATGATCGATTTATTCTGCGGGGTTGGTACATTCTCATTGCCGTTTGCAAGCCGGGTGGGAGAACTTGCCGGAATAGAGATCGTGGAAAGTTCAATCGAGTCAGCAAAACGCAATGCCGAAGATAATGGTATTCATAATACAACCTTCCTTGCAAAAGATGCCAGAAAGGGAATCGATCAAATCTTAGAGACTTTTGGAAGACCGGAATTGCTGCTTCTTGACCCGCCGCGCTCCGGGGCGGGCGGCAAGGTGATGAGAAGAATCGGACGTTCCCAACCAGAGCGTATAGTCTATGTTTCTTGTAATCCAGATACTTTTGCTACCGATGTTAAGGAACTGGAGGAATTTGGATACAATTTGAAAGTTGTTCAGCCTGTTGACCTTTTCCCTCATACCGTGCACGTTGAGTGTGTAGCTGAATTGACATTAGAGAAATAATTATTAACACCTGCAGCTTAATGCAGGTGTTTTTTTTCAGGACTTTATTGTGGAAACGTCGGGAATTTGAAATAATTAGTCATATCTTTTAAATGCGGAGAGTGGGAAAGTAAACAGAATGAAAGGCAGAGTGCAGTAATGAAATTTTATGTTGCTTCAAGTTTCAAAAATATTCAACAAGTTCGGTATGTAAATGAACAATTAAAGCAAAAAGGCTATATCCAGTCTTATGACTGGACACAGAATGGCAGGGCATCAAACATTGATGATCTCAAACGAATAGGAAATGAAGAAAAACAGGCAGTGATGAGTGCTGATTTTGTTGTTATTATTCTCCCCGCTGGAAAAGGCAGTCATATTGAAATGGGGATAGCGCTGGGGCTGGGTAAGAAAATATATCTTTATTCCCCCAATGAAGAAGTAAACGATTTCTCAGTGACCAGTACATTTTATCATTTGCCTGGTGTTGAAAAATGTTTTGGCAATCTGGATGACTTAGTAAAAATAATATGTTCTTCTACAAATGGGAGATGAGAATGAATATTTAACTATCCGAAGAATTTTGGAACATTCACAGAAGACCTAAAAAACAAACAGTTATCAGAAAATTAAAACAATACTCTTGATTAGTTGAATATAATCCTTTATAAAAGAGATAACAGAGAAAAATTTCCAAGGGAGGATGCTTTTGTGAATGTGCCTTTAGTTTTAACAGATTTTCTAGATAGAGCAGTTGATTTATATGGGGAAAAAATTGCCCTGATTGATGATGAGAAAAGGTTGACGTACAGACAGTTAAATCAGAGGGTCAATCAGCTTTCCAGGGGGCTGAAGGAATTTGGAGTTGAAAAAGGGGATAAGGTGGCATACCTGGCACCAAATACAATAGAAATGCTCGAAGGATTTTATGGGGTTTTTCAGGTTGGAGGAGTTATGACTCCATTGAATACCCGCTTAAAACCAGCCGATTATCAATTTATTTTGACACACAGTGAAAGCAAAGTTCTGTTTGTCGATGAAGAATTATACCCTCTTGTTGCTCCAATTCTATCAGAGGTGCCGGGACTGAAGCATGTAATCATTCATGGTAGAGAGATTGACGGCTGCAAAAGTTATGACAATTGGCGTACACAGTTTAGTGGAGATACATTTGAGAGGGAAGAGCTTCATGAAGATGATATTGCTTCGCTCCTATATACAAGCGGGACTACAGGTGATCCAAAAGGAGTACTCTTGACACATCGCTCTAACTATTTACATGCGCTCTCGGCAATGCATCATTTGCGTGTTACAGATCAGGATACGTTACTTCACGTCCTCCCAATGTTTCATGTGAATGGATGGGGCTCGCCATTCTACTATACAGCAAATGGAGCCACACAAGTAATGCTTAGAAAGGTTGACCCACATGTCATTCTGGACAAAGCAGCCACACATAAGGTGTCGGTCATGCATATGGCTCCTACGGTCCTTAATATGCTGTTTGAACAATATGAAACTGATACACCGGAGATTTCGCAAAAAGTTCGGGTGGTAATCGCTGGTTCTGCACCACCTCCAGCTTTTGTGAGGAAGGTAGAAGAAAACCTTGGGTGGGAATTTATCCAGGTTTACGGCATGACTGAAATCTCGCCTTTAATTACCACTTCGGCCATAAGATCGACTGAAACCGGTTTGACAAAAGAAGAAAAGTACCGCTTGAAGGCCAAAGCAGGTTACAGTATGATTGGCAGCAAGGTTAAAGTTGTTGACGAACACGGAGAGGAAGTCCCGCGCGATGGTAAAGCGATCGGAGAAATTGTGACGAGGACGAATACGATTATGGAAGGCTATTTCAAGAACGAAGAAGCTACAAATAAGACGATTAGAGGTGGCTGGCTCCATACGGGGGATATGGCAACTGTTGATGAAAATGGATACATTGAGATCGTCGATAGAATGAAAGATGTAATCATCAGTGGTGGAGAAAATATCTCGTCGATCGAAGTGGAAGGAGCCCTCTACGAACATGAAAGTGTGTTGGAAGCAGCAGTAGTCGCAGTTCCTCATGAGAAATGGGGAGAAGTTCCTCATGCAGTAGTAGTTCTGCGAGATGGACATAATGTGTCAGAAGAGGATTTAAAAAACTTCTGCAGACAAAAACTGGCCAACTTTAAGTCTCCCAAAGGAATTACATTTGTACAAGAACTGCCCAAAACAGCTTCAGGGAAGATTCAAAAAGTGATCATACGAAAAGAATTCTGGAAAGAAAAAAATCGTATGGTGAATTAGGATGATTTCGATGAACAGGCTGTCAATCAACTAAGAAGTTCAGTTTTGGAATGCAAAATTAGAAAAAGCAGTCCCACAACGGACTGTTTTTTACTATTATGTACTGGAAAGATAATATATTAATAGAAAACAAGCAAGAAGGCCGCGCTGATGCCCGGCCTTCTTGCTTGTTTTCTAGTGAATCTGGCGGTAAACCCCGATGACTTTTCCCAATATGGAAACATGGCGCAAGATAATGGGAGCCATTGACGAATTCTCTGGCTGAAGCCGAATGAAATCTTGTTCTTTGAAGAAACGCTTAACGGTTGCTTCATCCTCTTCTGTCATTGCGACAACAATGTCACCATTATTTGCTGTTTGCTGCTGCCGGACAATTACATAGTCGCCATCTAAGATTCCGGCCTCTATCATACTGTCCCCCATAATCTCCAGCATGAAAACCTGTTCATCTGCAGGAGCAAGACGCTGCGGCAGCGGAAAGAATTCTTCAACATTCTCTACTGCTGTGATTGGCTGACCAGCGGTTACCTTCCCTATCAAAGGAACATTTACAGCAGTCTGCCTTGGAATAGAATCTTCTTCAAGGTCCAGGACTTCAATGGCCCTTGGCTTAGTTGGGTCCCTTCTGATCAATCCCTTGCTTTCCAATCTTGCAAGGTGACCATGAACAGTTGAGCTGGAGGCAAGCCCTACAGCTTCCCCGATTTCTCTTACAGATGGCGGATATCCCTTTGATTTGACTTCTTCTTTGATATATTGAAGGATATCCTGCTGCCTTTTAGATAATTTTGTCATTTATTCCACCTCAAAACCGATCTTTTGTTCCCATTATAGCATGCCATACAAAGCGATACAAACATAAGTTCGAATATTTGTTGACACCAAACGAATGTTCGTATTATAATCTTATTAACAAAACACGAACAAACATTCGCACGGAGGTAATTTTTATGTTATTATCTATCTGGAGAAATTATTCTTATGTCATCCTGCTAATGGGGCTGGCGGTTATTATGGGATTCCTTTCACTTATGAAAGTGGATACAGGAGAGTCGTACCAGACAGTAACGGTTAAAGAGGGCGATTCACTTTGGGTTATCGCTGAAGAACTTTCTGATGGTCACACAATGTCTACCAAAGATTTGGTGAAATGGGTGAGTGAAAAAAATAATCTGGCAACAGATATCATCAAACCTGGAGATTCATTGATTATCCCAGTAGAGAAATCAACTCACCTGAATGAGAAGCACTTTGAACTTGCAAGTGGGACAGAATAGGAGTTTGATTTATGAAAGCAGCAATTTACTGCAGGGTCAGTACAAAAAAAGATACTCAGGAAACTTCACTCCAGCGGCAGGAGGAAGAACTGTTGAAGCTGGCGGGGAATTTTAACTTTGAGGTTATACATATTATCAAGGATCAAGCCAGTGGTTATGAATTGGACAGGGAAGGGGTGCTGGAACTTCTCGACCTCATGAAGAAGGAAGAAATAGAGGCAGTTCTGATACAGGACGAAACCCGGATTGGGAGAGGAAATGCGAAGATCGCGCTCCTTCACTGTATCATGAAAGAGGGGGCCAAAATCTTCAGCATCTCCCATAATGGAGAACTGCATCTTTCAGAATCCGATTCAATGGTTCTCCAAATTGTCAGTATGGTTGAGGAACATCAGAGAAAGCTGCATAATTTGAAAATTAAACGTGGAATGAGAAGAGCTGTAGAAAAGGGATATGAACCTCATAAAAATCTTAAGAACAGGGGTAATGGTGAGGGAAGGGAACGGATTGAAGTCCCTGTAGAAGAAATCGTCCGGCTAAGGGACAATAAGTTAACTTTTGCAGAAATTGCAGCAACCTTGAGAGGTTTTGGCTATAACATATCCAAGGCAACCGTTCACAGGAGATATCAGGAATATATAAACTCCCCAAAGGAAGACTGAAACTTGTATTTTCTCTCTGTTTTTAGTAACATGTCGATATTAAATCGGTAATCCTGATGATGTATGAGCACTGTTGTTAAGTGCTTTTTTTAATATGACAATAATGAGAGGAGAAACCAATATGTTATCAAAGGAGAAAATGGCACGTATCAACACCCTGGCCAAAAAATCCAAAGCTAAAGGTTTGACACCTGCAGAGGCAAAAGAACAAACAAAACTAAGAAAAGAGTATCTTGAAACATTCAGGCATTCTATGAGATCAACTATAGAAAATACAAGGATGTTTGATCCCGAAGGAAATGAAGTAACTCCGCAGAAGGTAAGAGATATCCAAAAAAACAAAAATCTTCATTAATGTAGAGGACAGATAGTAAAAACATGCATTTTTGCATGTTTTTTTATTTTCGGTATTCACTGATGTTGATTTAGGGTATTAGGACTATAAAAAGGAGCATTCTAAAAAAGTGAAAGGTTTTATTCATCATTAGATTACAGAGTTGGCTTCGAAAAATATTCCGTATTTTTTATAAACAAGGAAAATAATTTTCTTGTTGAAGAAAAGGCTTTCAAATCAACTAAGTAACCGCTTTCAAGCCGACTTACAAAGGATTTGGGCAGGACAAATCAGTTGTATAAACTCGATAAGAATATTAATATTAACAAGTAATAACCGAAAAAAGGAAGGATGTTGATTAATGTTTGATGTAACGGATCAATTAGCCATTAATACAATAAGGACTCTTTCAATTGATGCTATTGAAAAAGCAAATTCTGGACACCCGGGTATGCCAATGGGCGCTGCACCTATGGCGTATGCTCTCTGGTCCAGAGTTATGAACCATAACCCTAAAAATCCAGAGTGGTATAACAGGGATAGATTTGTTCTTTCTGCTGGACATGGATCTATGCTGTTATACAGTTTGTTACACCTATCCGGCTATGATGTTTCCATGGAAGACTTGAAACAATTCAGACAGTGGGGAAGTAAGACACCTGGACACCCGGAATACGGTCATACACCTGGAGTTGAAGCAACTACTGGTCCGCTTGGACAAGGTTTGGCAATGTCGGTTGGTATGGCAATGGCAGAACGCCACCTGGCATCTGTATATAACCGCGATAACTTCAACATTGTTGACCATTATACATATAGCATTTGTGGAGATGGGGATCTAATGGAAGGTATCTCTTCTGAAGCAGCATCACTTGCTGCTCACCTTAAATTAGGCCGTCTGATTGTTATGTATGATTCCAACGATATCTCATTAGATGGTGATTTAGATAAGTCTTTCTCTGAAGATGTAGAAGGGCGATTTAAAGCATACGGGTGGCAGTACATCCGTGTTGAGGATGGAAATGATACAGAGGCAATCGCAAAGGCCTTGGAAGAGGCAAGAATGGATGAAAATCGTCCGGCATTGATTGAAGTGAAAACGGTTATCGGATATGGAGCACCAAACAAATCCGGTAAGTCTGATGTTCACGGTGCACCGCTTGGTGAAGATGAAATGAAGTTGACAAAAGAAGCTTATAAATGGACTTTTGAGCAGGATTTCCATGTACCTTCTGAAGTGCAGGAACGCTTCCAGGAACAGATCGTGGATGCAGGACAGAAGAAGGAACAGGAGTGGGAAGAGTTATTTTCTCAATATAAAGGGAAATATCCTGAGCTTGCAGCTCAATTCGAATCTGCAATGAAAGGTGAACTTCCTGAAGGCTGGGATAAAGAGGTCCCTGTTTATGAAGAAGGTAAAAGTCTTGCAAGCCGTGCATCCTCCGGTGAAGTAATGAATGCAATAGCCAAGAACATGCCTACATTGATTGGCGGTTCTGCAGACCTTGCAGGTTCCAACAAAACAATGATTAAAGGACAAAAAGACTTCACACCTGAATCCTATGAAGGTAGAAATATCTGGTTTGGTGTCCGTGAATTTGGTATGGGCGCAGCCATGAATGGTATCGCATTGCATGGAGGAGTCCAAGTATTTGGAGGTACATTCTTTGTATTCTCTGATTACTTAAGACCTGCAATCCGTCTAGCTGCCCTAATGGGACTGCCTGTAACATATGTATTCACTCATGATAGTATCGCTGTTGGTGAAGATGGACCTACCCATGAGCCGATTGAACAACTTGCATCACTAAGGGCAATGCCGAATCTTTCTGTCATCCGTCCTGGAGATGGAAACGAGACTGCGGCTGCATGGCGTACAGCTTTGACTTCTAAAGACAAGCCGACTGCCCTGGTATTGACAAGACAAAACCTTCCGACATTGAAAGGTACAGATGCAAAGGCCCAGTCCGGTGTTGAAAAAGGTGCTTATGTTGTTTCACCAGCCGGCAAAGAGCAGCCGGATGCCCTCCTGCTTGCATCTGGATCTGAAGTAAGCCTTGCTGTTGAAGCTCAATCTGTTCTTGCAAAGGACGGTATCGCTGTTTCCGTCATCAGTATGCCATCTTGGGATCGTTTTGAAGAACAATCTAAAGAATATAAAGAGTCCATCATTCCAAAAGCGGTTAAAAAGCGCCTTGCAATTGAAGTGGCATCTCCGCTCGGCTGGGACCGTTATGCAGGTGATGAGGGAGATATCCTTGCCATCAATGGATTTGGGGCTTCTGCACCTGGTGAGAAAATTATGGAAGAGTACGGCTTTACTGTAGAAAATGTAGTATCACGGGTTAAAGCTTTGCTTGAAAGATAAATAAATTCTTTATGCCACTGAAAGCTGCTGTTTTACAGCAGCTTTCAGTTTCTTGTTGATTGACATTCTTAAATCACTTTACCGGTAAACAACTTTTTTTAGTTGTAAACACTTTCGACAAAACTAGTGGAAATTTTCAACAGTGTTCTACAATCTTACTTTCCCGGGTTCTTTATACTATGGAAAAGGACAAGCTATGGGGAGGAAGAGAAATGAAATTCTACCGACTCTATTGGATAGAAGATGAGATTGCTGATTATTTCTATGGCAGAGAACGATCGTTTTATAATTTGTTCCATGAGAGTATGTTCGCTGATGGATTCATGGAGGAAGTTGTGAAAAGGCAAATCCATTATATAACTCGTTCTATACCATTTTTACCCTATAACCGGGCTATTTCTCAAGCTCTTGCAGCCAAAAGGGATGTCATACAAAATGACAATGAATTCTATATTGAGTCCTCCTGCGGAAAAAATACAGCCAAGATTCGTGTCATGGATAGGTATATAGGTGTGGAAGTGGAAGGACACAGTGATTGGGAAGCTTATATATTTGAATTGTTAAGAAAGCTCGATGGACGCCTGCTGGCAATTGACATCGAAAATGAACAATTCGGCTGGCTGAAACCGATAAAGGTAAGGAACTACATTTAGGTATCAGTAGTGATTTGCTGGATCACTCAATGATAATAGAGAAATTTTAATTAAATTATTGTATAATCTTTCTTGGTTTAGTACACTTTTATAAGGACAACATGAAGGAGGAAAAAGAACTATGCTTTGGCAATTCATTCTAGTCGGTGTTCTGGCTGCTTTAGCTGGAGTAGCGCTAGGATTTTTCATCGCTCGTAAATATATGATGAGCTACCTTAAGAAAAATCCACCAATCAATGAACAAATGTTAAGAATGATGATGATGCAGATGGGACAAAAGCCTTCCCAGAAGAAAATCAATCAAATGATGAACGCAATGAACAAGAATATGAAATGAGTTTGAAGCACTCTGCAGAGGGTGCTTTTTACTTTGTTCAGGATCCCTTATTACGAGAGGGGTCTATATGAAGTTACACTAGTCTATTTTTATGCTAAAATAATGGTCGGAGGGAGACCTAAATGAAAAAGCGACTAATTGCAACAAGTACAGGACTAATGTTGATCTTATCAGGATGTAATTTGTTAGGAGTGCCTGATAAGACTGAGGAAGAGAACACGAATCTGGTTACTCAGCAGAGTACATCCGAAAATGAAACAAATGAGTATTTAAGATATGAAGTGAAATCATCCGTTTTTAGTGAAAATAGAGAGCTTATTACTTATCAAATAAATAATCGTGTCGATATGAATGAAATAGAGACAGGACTTATGAGCTTGTCGGAAGAGTATTTCCCTGCTGATAAATACGTCTATCAAGAGGGGCAGTACTTAAATGAAATCGGCAGCTGGATCCGCCGGAAATCAAATGATGAACTGGGACTTAACCCTGCTATCGAGGTAACGGAGGATATGGGCTGGGAAAAAGTGATGGAGATAAAAAAACAAAATCCCATATACCTTGGCTATGTCCATGAACAGAACTATGTTGATAAAAAAGGGAACATCAAAGGATTGTCCATCAGTCTTGCAATGAATTCAGTTGATTATATTACTGTGGATGACAATATGGGGCTTAAGCACTTTGATACCAAAGAGATCAGCAAAACGGATAAGCCCAGTGCAAAAATGATCAGTGAAGGAAAGAAGATGGCAGAGACGATCATTAACCGGGTAAGACAGAAAGAGAATCTTCAAAATGTACCAATTGTCATTTCACTCTATCAACTTGAAAAGAAGAACAGTGTACTTCCAGGTTCCTATTTCACTTATTCGTATTTAGATGGTAACGATAAATCGATTAAAAAATGGCGAGACGTCGAAAAGCAGGACTTCCTATTTCCTTCAGATGAAGCAGAAGAACATGACCGGGTTGTTTCCAACCGCTTTAAGGGCCTTGAAGAAGATATGAATTCCTTCTTTAGTGACAGAACGATTCAATTGGTGGCGAAGGGAACCTATATTGAGAGTGACCTTCAGAAGATGGTTATTAATGTGAACACAGACATGACTAAGTATGGGGAGATCGTAGGGTTTGTCCAAGCCTTTACACCTGAAATTCAAGATTTCTTCCCCCACGAACCAGTTTACATTTATGTCAAGACACCAGAAGGAATGGCTGCGACGGTATTAATTGAGCCTGAAGAAGAACCCGTAGTCCATATTCATGATAGCGGAAACTGATGAAAAAACGTGCACAGACGCACGTTTTTTCTTTTTGGAATCGTTCTCCTATAGCATCCAGCTTAATTGCGGTCAGTATCAATTAATTCAGTGAAATAACTTTTATTTTATTTTATTTTATATTTTTTAAAAATTTGCTAAAATTAAGAGTCGCAAAATTTTCTGGATTCGGAGGAAAACAGCATGAAAGTCTTTCTGGATTTGATGTGGTTTTTTAAACAAGAAAAAAAATCCTATCTTACTGGAATTGCGGTCCTGTTAGTGGTGGCAGTGCTTCAATTGGTTCCCCCACGAGTGATAGGGATTGTCGTTGATAGTATTAAGGAGGGAGAACTTACATCCGGTGACCTGCTTCTTTGGGTTGTGATTCTGGCAGCAGCTGGTTTAAGTATGTATGGATTAAGATTTATCTGGAGGATTATGATCTTTGGTTCAGCGGTCAAGCTTTCCAAGCTCCTTCGTAATAAATTGTATCATCACTTTACGAAGATGACGCCGTCTTTCTACCAGAAGAGGCGTGTTGGAGACCTTATGGCCCATGCCACTAATGATCTTCAAGCGATTCAGATGACAGCCGGCCAGGGGGTTTTGACATTTGTTGATTCTCTCGCAACAGGAGGATTTGTGATTATAGCGATGGCTGCCACAATCAGCTGGAAATTGACTTTGATCGCTCTTATCCCGATGCCGTTTATGGCTCTGCTGACCAATTACTATGGCACACTATTACATAAGCGTTTCCACAAAGCCCAGGAGGCATTCTCTGCCCTTAACGATAAGACTCAGGAGAGTGTATCGGGGATTAAAGTCATCAAGACCTTCGGGCAGGAAAAAGAGGATATCGAATCCTTCAGGGATCAGTCAGAAGATGTAGTACAGAAGAATATTTCAGTTGCCCGGGTTGATTCATTATTCGATCCGACCATATCCATCATAGTCGGGATATCCTTCTTTTTATCTGTGGCGTTTGGTTCGAGGTTTGTAATTGCAGGTGAACTTACAATAGGCGAGCTTGTTTCCTTTACAACCTATTTAGGTTTGCTGATTTGGCCGATGCTTGCTTTTGGCTGGCTTTTTAACATAGTGGAAAGAGGCAGGGCATCATATGACCGGGTGGCCGGTCTCCTTGCAGAGAAAATTGAAATCGATGATAGTGATGATTCTTTGGATGTGAAGCCGACAGGTGACATCGAGTTCTCTATTGATCATTTTTCTTACCCTAATGAAGACGAGACTGTCCTGAAAGATATTCAATTTAAATTAAAACAGGGCGAAACACTGGGGATAGTAGGGAAGACAGGGGCAGGAAAGACGACGCTGCTTAAGATACTTATCAGGGAGTTTGAAGGTTATGAAGGAAGTGTCACGTTCGGTGGACATTCCATTAAAGATTATAAGTTAGAAAAGCTTAGAGAATCGCTTGGATATGTTCCACAGGATCATTTCTTGTTCTCAGCTACAATTGCAGAGAATATAGCTTTCACTAATCCTATGACAACAGAGGAAACGATAGAGAGAGCTGCTTCTTTAGCGCATATCCATGAAGACATCAAACAATTTACAGAAGGTTACCAAACCATAGTCGGTGAGCGTGGAGTTTCGCTGTCAGGCGGACAGAAACAAAGAATATCCATTGCCCGCGCACTCTTGATGGACCCTGAAGTCCTAATCCTGGATGATTCCCTTTCGGCTGTAGATGCCAAGACAGAAGAATCCATCCTGAAATCATTGAGAGAGAATCGTGAAGATAAAACGACTATCATTACAGCACACAGGTTAAGTGCCATTCAACATGCCAATTTAATTCTTGTGTTGGAAAACGGAGAAATATCCGAAAAGGGCACACATGATGAGTTGATGAAAAATGATGGCTGGTACAGGGAGATGTATATGCGCCAGCAATTAGAAGAATTAGTAGAGCATGGAGGGTAAACCTATGGAAAAAACAACGACCATGTCAGCAAAAGAACAGCGTCATGTCCTAAAGAGGTTATTAAGATATACCTTTCCACATAAAAAATCAATTTTTATTGCGTTTTTTCTATTGGCTTTAACAACACTCGGCGATGTCATTGGTCCATATCTAATCAAAGTCTTTATTGATGATTATTTAACACCAAGGAATTTCCCTTATACACCACTAGTAGGTCTGGGGGCAGCTTTTCTCGGCATTCAGATTGCCAATGTCGTCATTTCATACTTTCAGTTGTTGAAGTTTCAGGAAATTGCCCTGAAGATCATTCAGCAGCTGAGGGTGGATGTCTTTTCAAAAGTTCAAAACCTTGGGATGAGGTACTTCGATAAGACACCGGCAGGAGGGATTGTATCAAGGGTGACAAACGATACAGAGGCGATTAAAGATATGTTTGTCAGTGTGCTGGTAAGTTTTATTCAGGGAAGCTTCCTGATCATTGGGATATTCACGGCAATGTTTATTCTTAATGTCAAGCTGGCCTTGTTCTGCCTTTTTATCCTGCCTGTCCTTTTCATGATTATCAAAACTTACAGGAAGTACAGCTCCGTGTTCTATCAGGATTTAAGGGAACGGTTAAGCCAGCTCAATGCGAAGTTGAGTGAGTCGCTGCAGGGAATGGCGATTGTACAGGTGTTTCGCCAGGAAAAGCGGATGAGGAAAGAGTTCAGTGATATCAATGAAGGCCACTATAAAGCAGGGATGCGCAATATTAAAATGGATGGGCTTCTTCTTCGGCCCGCTATTGATTTGGTGTATATTTCTGCTTTGATACTGGTATTGTCTTACTTTGGTATCACCTCCTTTAATAGTCCGGTAGAAATCGGGGTTCTATATGCTTTCATTAATTACCTGGACCGTTTCTTTGAGCCGGTTAATAATGTAATGATGAGGCTGTCCATGTTCCAGCAGGCAATTGTGGCTTCCTCCCGGGTATTTACCCTGCTTGACGAAAAAGAGGAAACCCCGGCTCAAAAAAGCGGCAGTGAAGGAAATATAACAGATGCAGAAATCGAGTTCAGGGATATCACGTTTTCTTACGACGGTAAGAAAGATGTGCTGAAAAACATCTCGTTCACTGCAAAACCAGGGGAGACTGTAGCACTTGTCGGTCATACTGGGAGCGGAAAAAGCTCAATAATCAATTTGCTGATGAGATTCTATGAGTACAATCAAGGGGAAATCCTTATAGATGGGAAGTCCTTAAAGGATTACCCTATGGAAGAGCTGAGGGAAAAGGTAGGTTTGGTACTTCAAGACCCGTTTTTGTTCTATGGAACAGTCGAGGATAATATCAAGCTGCATGACAATGATATGACGGAAGAGGAAGTGAGGGCAGCTTCAGAGTTTGTTCAAGCACACACTTTCATTGAAAAACTTCCGGATGGATACTCCCATAAGGTTGTGGAACGGGGATCAACCTTTTCAAGCGGGCAAAGGCAGTTGATTGCTTTTGCCAGGACGATTGCCACAAATCCTAAGATTCTTGTCCTGGATGAAGCAACAGCCAATATCGATACTGAAACAGAAGATGCTATTCAGGAGGCGTTGGCCAAGATGAGAAAAGGAAGGACCACAATTGCCATTGCCCACAGGCTTTCTACTATTCAGGATGCTGATTGTATCCTGGTCCTTCATCAGGGAGAAATAGTAGAAAGGGGAAGCCATCAGGACCTCCTCTCCCAGAAAGGGTTGTATCATAAAATGTACTTGCTTCAGAATGGCCTTGTCGAAGGTATAGAAGACGCAGTAAGCTCGTAAAAAGTGGACCGCCAGCTTAAATATACACTTTCTGTTTTTAAGGAAGGAGGCAGCCGTAAGATGAGGCTGCCTTCTTTTTTTGTTTATCAACCCCTTCTGTAGTGTAAAGGCTACTATAAGAAAATTTTTAGAAAGGGGAATTATAGTATGAAGAAATTATCGTGTGCCTTGGGTTTATCTTTATTTCTATTAGCAGGATGCGGAACGGCTGAAGAAAGCACGGAAGCGAATCCGGCAGAGGCTGAGGCAGTAAAAGAAGTTCAGCAGGAAAATTATGAAACCGCTTCACATGAAACAAAAGTCAACGGAAACACGGAAAGCAATGATCAAATGACAAAAGAAAAAGCTGCGGATGTATTAAGCCAATATAAGGACACCTTTATGGAAGTGATAAACGCAGGACCTGAACTTGAAGAATATGAATCCAAAGAAGAAATCATCCAGCATTTTTCAACCATCATGACACCGGAGTATGCTGAAAGCCTAGCAGACACCTATATTAGGGAGGAGAATGGATCGTTATCAGTGGTAGCAACAGAAACACCACTTTGGCTGCGGGAGGACCAGAGCTATACTTTGACAGAGGTATCCGAAGAGGAATATGAAGTCATTCAACATATTAATAACCAATTGAGAGGACGAAAAGAAGTCACATTCACCTTGGTAATGGAAGATGATACATGGGTTGTCGGAAAGGTTGAAACCCGAAATGCTGAACAAGAAGATAAGTACAAAGCAGGTTCAGATGATAGGGTCGAAGGAGATATGAATCATAAATAACTATAAAAAGAGGCAAATGCGATACAGCTCGCTTTTGCCTCTTTTGTTTTTTTTATAGAGTTGCATGTTTAGCAACCAATGATGTCGATAGGGAAGATGATTTTATGAATTTACGGTTATAATGATTCAAAAGAGTATCAAGTTCCTGGCTGTATTTTATCGCCAGAGGTGAGTTAAGACCATTACTAGCTGCAACGTCTATTAACTGGGCGCGCTTTTTTTCTATTCTATCTAGTAGCTCTTGTTTACTCATGGCCTTAAGTCCTTTCTTGAAGAGTGGTCTCTTTTTTCTTTCAGTAATTCTACTAATAACTGTCACTGATATATAATAGTATAGCGAAAAGAACCTTTTTTTGAAAGAATTATTCTCAATTTTTATGAAAAAAGTAAAGAATTGTAAAGGTGCAGAGGCGATGTGGACAATAATAGGGGCTTTAAATCCGTACACAAATTGTTCACAGGAGTTTAACACCTACGGGCCAACGATGTCTGATACAATAAAAAAATAAAAGAATTCGTTTAGGAGTTGTGCTTATGGCTGATGTTAATATATTTTTAGCTTTTGGCGCCGGTTTTTTAAGTTTCATCTCGCCGTGCTGTCTGCCGCTCTATCCGGCGTTCCTTTCATACATAACAGGAATGTCAGTGAGTGACTTGAAAAATGAGAATGTTAAACTTCAGAAAAGGAGCTTGATTCATACAATCTTGTTCCTTATTGGGTTTTCGTCAATATTTGTGGTGTTGGGATTCAGTACCTCGTTCCTTGGAAACATCCTGTTCCAATATGAGGATATTATCCGCCAGATTGGGGCCATTTTTATCGTTATCTTTGGATTGATGGTAATAGGAGTTTTCCAGCCCCAGTTCCTGATGAAGGACAGGAAATTCGAGTTTAAGAATAGGCCTGCAGGATATATAGGCTCGGTTTTAATTGGTATGGCTTTTGCTGCCGGATGGACACCATGTACCGGTCCCATTTTGGGAGCAGTCATATCACTTGTCGGAACGAATCCCGGGTCTGGCATGCTTTACATGATCTCTTATGCACTCGGCTTCGCCATCCCGTTCCTTGTCTTATCATTCTTTGTTGGTAAGATGCAATGGATTAGAAAGAATAATGCTAAAATCATGAAGGTCGGCGGATATATTATGATTCTTGTCGGTATCATGCTCTTTTTTGACTGGCTCACTGCCATTATCATCTTCTTCAGTAAGATTACAGGAGGCTTTACAGGTTTTTAACAAACAGGAACATGTTTTTTTGGGTTTCCAGGTACAATGATTGAAGTACAAGATTGAAATGTGCAAAGAAAGAGTGCTATATTTGTAGGTGTAAATAATCAGAAAATTTCACTTTGAAAGAATATCCACACCCATGGTTGGAACGAGGAGGAACACCTGTGGCAACAGTACTAATAGTGGACGATGCTAAATTCATGCGGATGACACTGGGAAATATGCTTCAAAACAGTGAGCATCAAATAATCGGCGAAGCAGAGAATGGTATCCAGGCAATAGAAAAATACCGGGAGCTTCAACCGGATATCGTTACAATGGATATTACTATGCCGGAAATGACAGGAATCGAAGCTGTAAGGCAAATAGTCAAGAAATACCCTGAAGCCAAAATTATCATGTGTTCTGCAATGGGCCAGCAGAAACTTGTAGTCGAAGCAATCGAAGCAGGGGCAAAAGACTTTATCGTAAAACCTTTTGATGAGAGCCGCGTTGTCGAAGCAAT
The DNA here is from genome assembly GCF_049177075.1 of Bacillus salacetis. GTDB lineage: Bacteria > Bacillota > Bacilli > Bacillales > Bacillaceae_B > Rossellomorea > Rossellomorea salacetis_A. The sequence continues at coordinate 1,713,580 of NZ_CP185377.1, forward strand.
AAATAGAGTATTAAATTAAACAAGCCCGATACCCGCAGCTGGTTCTGCGGGTATTATTTTTGCATTAGTGGAAGGAAGTTGCCTTCCAGTTTGTACGCCGCTTAACGGGGTACTTGCGCTTTTGGTTCGTCCAGCTCCAGTGGACAGCGACTAGCGGATTTCGGTCCCCTTCCTTCCGATAAGTCAACATCGAATCACTTCGTTCTTCGTGTTTCCTTTATCTCATGCAGTGGCCCTCCAATCCGTACGTCGCTAAACGGCCACTTGCGCTTTTGTGGTAATAGTCTATAATTAGTGTCGACACATGTAATTTATTTATAAAGGATGATAGATATGTCAATGACGATTGCTTCATCCATTATTGCGATTTGTATGGGATTTTTTGTGATTTTTATTCGAATGAAAGCACAGAAGAAGCCTGTCACTGCCAAGAAGATCATTCTGCCTCCGCTTTTTATGAGTACGGGTGCTATGATGTTTTTTATTCCCATGTTCAGGGTTACTTTGGCAGAAGTTGTAGAGGCTTTGATTGTAGGTATGATTTTTTCTATATTCCTCATCAAAACATCTCGTTTTGAAATTCGTGATAATGATATTTATCTGAAACGATCGAAAGCTTTTGCCTTTATACTAATCGGATTATTATTGGTTCGAATTGCAGCAAAGCTGGTACTGAGCAGCAGTATAGATTATGGACAACTGAGCGGAATGTTTTGGATTCTTGCCTTTGGGATGATTGTGCCTTGGCGGGTGGCCATGTATCTGCAGTACAAAAAGTTGTTAAATGATAAAGATGACCTGACGACGAATACGATTTAAGAGAACCGGTAACCTGTTTCTGGACAGGCAGCCGGTTTTTTAATGTCAGCAGATCTGCATGCTGTAACAAAAAATTTACTTTACAGTAAGACTCCTTCAAAGTAAGATTACCTAGATAGAATTGTGGAAAAAGGTTCTATCCTGAAAACCGATGAGTGAAATAAATGTTAATAGAATTAAATAATGACTGGGAAGAACAATTTTGAGGAGGATCCTTAAAAGAACGATAGATAAACAAAGATATTTTCCATTTAAGTAGATTTAAAATCAATTCATTACTTATCGGGCTGCAGCAAAGAGTTTGTATATTGATTTTGGGAGATGGAGTATTTGAACGATATCCTTATAGCTGTCATTTTGGGGATAATTGAAGGACTTACAGAATTTTTGCCTGTTTCTTCTACCGGCCATTTGATTTTGGCTGGGCACTTGCTTGATTTTACCGGAGAGAAAGAAAAGACATTCAGTATCTTTATTCAGCTTGGTGCAATATTGGCAGTAGTGGTTTTTTATTGGAGACGCTTCTTGACCATCATGAGATTCAATTTTAAAGAAGGACTGAACATCATTCATATTATTTGCGCGATGCTGCCTGCGGTGGTTGTCGGTCTTCTTCTGCATGACTTGATCAAAGAGTATTTGTTCTCTCCGCGCACAGTGGTGATTGCCCTTGCGGCAGGCGCACTGCTGCTCATCTATGCCGAGAAGAAGAATCATAAGGTTTCCACAGAGGACCTTGACGAATTAACGTATAAGCAAGCTTTCCGTATTGGTTTATTTCAGTGCCTGGCACTGTTCCCGGGTTTTTCAAGAGCAGGAGCGACAATTGCTGGCGGTGTGTTGAGCGGAGCGAATCATAAAACGGCTGCAGAGTTTTCTTTTTTAGTGGCTGTACCGATGATGGTTGCAGCAAGCGGTTTGGATTTATTCAAAAGCTATGAGGTCATCTCGGCAGCTGACATCGATTTATTCATAGCCGGTTTCTTTTCAGCGTTCATTGTAGCATTGATTGCCATCATGTCTTTCTTGAAGATTTTATCGAAAGTGAAATTGACACCTTTCGCTTATTATCGTTTTATCCTGGCAGCAGTTGTTGCTGTATTTATGTTTTAATAACATTGGATATTCTAGGCTGCTAATAAAAAAAGGTTGAGAACAGAAATTTCTGTTCTCAACCTTTTTTCTTTTTGTATTTTTTATAAATAACAAGTCCCGCCCCGAAAAAAATGATATATAGAATAATAGGGATAATCAAAATCGCGCTCATATGCACAAGATCCTTTCTTCTGCTCTAAAACAGATGCTCATATGGGGATACATCGATGTTCATCTCATCCAATTTCTGTCTGAGAAATTTATGATCCCTTTTAGGAGTGGCGATGATATATCCGCGGATGATCAGTTCCTGTGAAATCGAAGACGCTTTCTCTTTGAGAGCCAGTTCACCGATTTTACCTGCGATTTTCTGTTTTGCAACATCTCTGAATAATTCGGGAACAGGTGACACGAGTTCATTCAGTATATCTTTTTCATTAGGTCCCCATAACTGATAGGTTTGATTCACATAATATTCTTCCCAATCCAAATCAGATCGGCCATCCTCTTTCGGCATTCTTTTCAGGAACTTCCTGAACATGAAGAAACCGCCGATAGCAAATAAAGAAATAAGGACGACTACCCAGAAGAGGATGAAGATTAAAAACCAGCCTTCTAATTGCACGCTTTTTCACCTCATATATTTATAAAAGCCAATTATCGTCTTTCATTATAGACAAGGTAAGGGAATGTGACAAGTATCAGCGCATAAATCCCTGCAAACACTTTAGTGCGTTAAAGTGGTGAAAGGGACAGTCCCCCTTAGTACTTTAGAGCGGTAAAGCAAGAATTTTAAATATTTCATAAGGATATTATTCCATTTTTTAAAAGAGATGGTATACTGATTTTAAGATAATTGTGCGAAAATTGGGATAAAATACGAATTAGGATCGAAGGGTGACGAAATGAGTCGATACCGGGGCCGTCTTACAGCATTCTTTATGGTAACAATATTTGTAATAGCATGGGATTATATCTTTTACCTTGTACTTGATAATAATCTCAATTTAGTGGTGGATATTGTTTATACGATTATAATACTCGGTGCCGGCATCTGGCTGGGTGGATATTATGATCGGCATCAAAGGTATCTGGAAAAATTGAAGAAGAGTGAAGAGAAGTACCGTACATTGTCAGATGAAATGGGGTTGGTATTGGAAAAAATAGATGAAGTTGTATTCAGGACTGATGATCTTGGCCATTTTCAATTCCTGAACCCGGCCTGGGAAACTTTTTCAGGGTACACGGTAAAAGAAAGCCTGAACGCGAATGCACTTCATTTTTTGCCTCTTCAACAGCGTCATGAAGTCCAGCCTATCATCAGGGGATGTATTAAAGAAAAGACGGATCGGACGAAAGTGGAAATCCTCTACCGAATGAAAGATGGAGGGAACTTTTGGGCGGAACTTCACCTTAAATTCAATTATGATGAAAAAGGGAATTTCCAGGGAACCATTGGTACCATTTCAGATATAACCCACAGAGTTTATGCGGAAGAGGAGTTAATCGAAATAAATGAAAACCTTGCAGTCCAATCACAAAAACTCTCGATTGCGGGGCAGCTGGCTGCAGGTATCGCCCACGAAGTCAGAAACCCCCTAACGGCTATCAACGGCTTTCTCCAATTAATGAAAGCTGACTCCAATACCAATCAGTATTACTTAGACATCATCTTTACCGAAATCAAACGGATTGAACTGGTTTTAAGTGAGCTGTTGATGCTGGCAAAGCCGCAGGCTGTCCATTTCAAGGAGAAAAACGTCGTCCAAATAATCCAGCAAGTGACAGCTCTGCTTCAGACGAATGCCACCTTATTCGATGTTTCGATACATTCACAATTCACAAAAAATGATTTATATATCAGATGTGATGAAAATCAGATCAAGCAGGTCTTTATCAATTTAATAAAAAATGCCATTGAAGCCCAGCCCGCTGGAGGGAATATCTACATATCTGCAAGTGAACTGAATGGTCAGGTATTACTCACTTTTCAAGATGAAGGAGAAGGAATGGACGAAAACACCCTTAATAAGCTTGGCGAGCCATTCTATACAACGAAAGAAAAAGGGACTGGCCTTGGATTTATGGTTTGTCTAAGAATCTTGAAAGATCACCATGGATCCATCCATGTCCAAAGTGAAAAAGGAAAAGGCACTACCTTTGACATTTCATTACCTGCAGCCCTTCCAAAGAAATCGAGGAGAGGAAAACAAGCAGCCAATGAAATGGTATAAAAAGCTGTAAAGATACAGACCGTAGCCCCCACTCCCAACTTATGGGTGGGGGCTATATTTATGTTATGATCGTTGATTATTAATTCTGTTATGGACCACGGTGTGTAAGTAAGCATCATCTGATTTCGTAAAGGTTTCCTTTACAAACTATTCTTCTGTGTGCGCAAGCCAACAATATTGTTTTCTCTCGATATTTTTCAAAGTCTTTTGTTCAATTAGCTTTAGATAACAATGTATTGATTGGAGCGGAAGGTGCACGACCTCCTGCGGACTAGCGGGACAGGTGTGACCCCGCAGGCGAAGCCGAGGAGGCTCACCGCCCGCCCCGCGGAGTCGTGCGCCTGGAGCGGAAATCAATTATTTCAATCTTATAAGCCCGATTAAACCATATTTGTATTTACGATTCTAAAGTACATAAAACTATCACCATACTCCTTTTATGGAAAAAATTGCAGTTATCAGCTTTGGAAACATCAAAGTTTAAACGAAACAAAAACGGGAAAGTAAAAAATAAGCTAATAAATAAAAATAGTTTAGGAGGATGTTAATCTATGACACAAACTGTTTCTTATAACAATACGAATGTTTCATCAACAAATGAAGAGGAAAAGAACGGTAAACTCGTAAAAGGAATGGTGCTTGGCGCTGTGGTTGGTGGAGCCATCGCCATGCTGGATTCAACAACAAGAAATAAAGTGGTTTCCAACACAAAGAACATGAAAGATTCCACAATGGATATGGCGAGCCAGGTCAAAAATGATCCATCAGGCGTCAAAAATGATCTTCAGGACCGCCTGAAATCTGCATCATCTGTATTAAAAGAAGCAATTCATGATGCTCAAAATTTATATGAAAAAGTAAACGGCGATATTGTCGGCCAAGTAAACCAGGTGAAAGATGAATCAACTGAAATCCTTTCAACAGCTAAAGAAGCAACATCAGACCTGAAAGACATTGGCGGCAAGGTGAAAGAAGCCGGCGAAGAAGTGATGGATGAAAATCACAACCAATCACAAACCAATTCGAATAGCGGCTCAAGCAACAACACTACAAACTACAACAACAGCAGCTCTTCAAATAACAATTCTGACAGCAAAATTCCAGGTCAGCTGGGATAAAAAACCGGTTTTTACCGGTTTTTTATTTTTGTTCACCTAATTATCCTTCTTTTTCTGTTTTCATCCGTATGAGCCCGATCATGGCTCTGACAAATAAAAACGTTCCACTTAAAGATAAGAGGGTATATAACCAATTCCATCCATTTTTATATTTAATAAGATTCGTTTTATTTTCCAGCCACTGTTCTACGATAGTCATTGGAATACTGAAGTAGAAGACTCTTTTTATGATGGAATTCAACCCATTCTGGTATGTGAGCTGGTTATAATATACACAAGTGATCGGGAATAAAAGATAGTCAAAGATGAAGCTGGTATCGAATATTTTAAAAAGTTTTACAGGATACCTCACGTATCCCTTTTTGACCATGACATTGTCCAGAATGGATGATAAAAATCCCTTTAAAAGAAAAATGATGATCCAATCTTTTACTGGTGGTTTCCGAACCAGATTAACCAATGAAATCAATCCGAATAGCAGCAAAAATATTAAAAGGCTCTGTTCATTCCGCTTCCTCATCTGACTTCCTCCCCGAGGCGTATTTAGTAGAAAAAAAATAGTATTTATGCGAAAATCTTGATGGAAGTTAAGTCGTTATCATAGCTATTAATTTTTACTGCCGCCCAAAATATATACATGGCAGCAGAATCATTATGGAAGTTAAATTGAAGTCAGGCGGGTTGCGAAAATGGGTTTATTAGTAGATCTTAGCGGCGTCATTATCGGCATAGTGCTTATTGTTGCTGCATACCGGATGTACAAGAAGGGGAAAGAACAATAAATACAAGAAAGTCCTTAAAGCTCATGGCCTTAAGGACTTTTTCTATGTATACAGGTATTAATTTAAATTTGGCGGGACTGCCTGGGAATCGAACCCAGCGGAGACGGCACGCGCCTCCCAAGCGGTTTTGAAGACCGAGGCATGCACCAGCAACACAATCAGCCCCATGTAATGAACATGCTCTATTATGGAGCAGAATCATGACTTTTTCAAGTAACAAGTTCTGGTCAGTTATATTCAGAAATGAGGTAATATTTTCAAGATTTAAACTTTAGCGAAATGGAGGAATATTCCTTTACCTCTCCCCGAAGAGCATGATAAGATACATATCGGCTGAAACATGGAAAGCTGCCTTGTAATAAGCGCACTTACATAAATTTTGCCGAAATTCTACTCAACAAGAACATTCGAGAAAGGATGAAGGAAATGAAAAAATTATGGTGGTTAGGATTGGCTATTTTGTTAGCGGTTGCAGGTTGTGCAAACAACAGTGAAAACGATGCAGCTGGCAATAATACAGCAGATAATGCAGAAGATACAGAGGCAACAGAAGAAACAGCTGATGCTTCAGGCGCAATGATGGACTTCTACTTGAACATGACAAGCACGCTTAACGGGATCGATAATGAGTTGAACGATTACGAAGCTGCGATGGGTGGAGAAGAAGCACCGACTGCAGAAATGAAAACGGCAGCTGCTGAATCTGCAAAAGCTTCAAGTGAAGCAGTAAAAGGCTTTGAAGTATCAGGGGATCTTTCACAATATGAGGAAGAACTTGAAACATTCAAAACAACACTTGCTGAGTCTTATGATATGAAAGCGGCTGAGCTTGAAAAAGAAGAAGTGAACTTCGATGCTGCAAATGAAAAATTCGCAGAAGCTGAAGAGCAAATCGGAAGCCTTCTTGAAGAAGCTGGACTTGTAAAATCAAGCCTTAGCAATGACATTAATGGTTAATGCATGACAGTAAAAGGATTGTCCCAATCAGGGGGCAGTCCTTTTTTTTGTTAATAAAGGCAGGCTGGGACCGGCATATCCCTAATCTCAAATTTTCAGGGAACCCGTTAATTCATGCCATCTCCCAGTACTGTAACAACCCGGAAGGAATCTCTGATATAATACAAATAGAATATCTGTTCGAGAGGTGAAGGGAATGAAGTTTATACATACAGCCGACTGGCATTTGGGCAAGCTGGTTCACGGGATTTATATGACGGAACAACAGCGGGAAGTCCTGTATCAATTTGTGAATTTAGTAGAAGAAGAGAAGCCGGATGCAGTAGTCATTGCGGGAGATTTATATGATCGCTCTGTACCGCCTACGGAAGCGGTCGAATTGCTGGACGAAATCCTCTACAAAATTAATGTGGAACTTAAAACACCTGTTATTGCTATTTCCGGTAACCATGACAGTGCAGAGAGACTATCATTCGGTACTTCATGGTACAGGCAAAGCAGATTGTATCTCAAAGGGAAACTTACAAATGATTTCTCACCGGTACAAATAGAGGGAGTAAACTTCCATTTGATCCCTTATGCTGAACCGGGTATCGTCAAACAGCTTTTACAGGATGATTCGATTCATTCCCACCATGATGCTATGAAAGCTCTTATTGGTGAAATAGAGAAGAATATGGATCCTTCAGAACCGCATGTATTTGTTGGACATGCCTTTGTATTGGGAGGAAAGACATCTGATTCTGAAAGAACTTTGTCTGTAGGAGGATCAGGATGTGTGGGAGCGGAGCTGTTTGAACCGTTCCATTATACTGCTCTTGGCCATTTGCACAGCCCGGATGCCATTAAGCATGAAAAGGTAAAGTATTCCGGATCTCTATTAAAATACTCTTTTTCTGAAGCTAAACAAAGAAAGGCTGTCTCGATTGTCGAGATCGATCACAAAGGAAATATCTCGATGGAGGAAAAGACTCTTACTCCAAAACAGGATATGAGGGAGATTGCAGGCCGCTTGGAAGAACTGTTGGACCCTCAATACTTTCAGCAACAGAAAACAGATGATTTCCTGAAAGTCATCCTTCATGATGAGGGTGCATTGATTGATCCAATCAATAAATTACGTCAGGTCTACCCGAATGTCCTTCATTTGGAAAGAAAAGTGGAACAGTATGATTTGAGAGTGAAAGACGATTATTCAACGGTTAGGGATGAAAAGAAAACAGAGCTGGAACTCTTTGAACAGTTTTATGATGAAATGACAACTTCTGAATTCACAGAAGAAAAAAAGCAGATCATGATCAGTGTTATTGAGAAGGCAAAGAAGGAGGCTGAAAAGAAATGAAACCTTTAAAATTAACGATGCAGGCGTTCGGCCCTTACCCTGCTGCAGAGACGATTGATTTTCAGCTCCTTGGAAATAGAACCATGTTTGTTATATCAGGGAAAACGGGGTCAGGAAAGACCACCATCTTTGATGGTATTTCTTTTGCTATCTACGGAAAGGCATCAGGAGAAGACAGGAACGGCAGCGATCTCCGCAGTCAGTTTGCCAATGATAATGATTTAACGGAAGTGTCACTGACATTTTCATTGCGCGGAAAGAACTATCACATTATTCGTTCCCCTCAACAGGAAAAGAAAAAAGCCAGGGGTGAAGGATTTACGACGGTAACAGCCAAAGCGGAATTTTACGCTGTTGATAAAAATGGGGAGATGCAGCTTTTGGCAGCAAACGTGCGGGATGTTGATGAGAAAATCAAAGAGATCATTCAACTTGATGCGAATCAATTCAGACAGATCCTCATGATTCCCCAAGGAGAATTCAGGAAGCTGCTGACCTCTGACAGCAAAGATAAAGAAGCGATACTGCAACGACTTTTTCATACTGAATTTTATAAGACGATCCAGGATAAGTTGAAGGAAGAAAGCGACCTTTTAAAACGCGACGTTGAGAAAGCTGTTGAGGATAGGACGAGACGCCTCTTGGGTATACAACCGGAAGACAATCAAGAACTAAGGGATCTTATGCTGGAAGAGCCTTTAAATGATCAATTGATTTTGGAAAAACTCAAAAAGCATATAGAAAAGATGAAAGAAGATTTGAACCAATTAAACCAATCCTATGAAAGTAAACAGAAAGATAGGGACCAGCTCCAAAAACAAATCGTCCAAGCTCAAAAGTTAGTGGAGCAATTTGAAAAAAGAAAGATTCTTCGTGAACAAAAGCTCGCTCTTGAAAAGAAGCAAGGAGAAATTGAGGAGATAAAAGTAGAAGTAAAGAAGGCCTATCAAGCTGATAAACTGGTACAGCAGGATGAGTATTGCCACAGGCTGAACCGCGAATTAAAGGCTGTCAAACACGAACTGGAAAAGTATGTTGCAGAACAACAGGAATTATCCCGTCACATGGACGATGCCCGTGAAAATTGGGAAAACGAGCAGCAAAAGGAAGAAGAACGGGAGAGAGCTGCGAAGAAGGTAAATACACTTGAAAGCATGACAGAAGATGTCTATTCACTGGGGCAGCTTGAGGATGAAGTAAAAGAGTTGGACGAGAAAAGAAATCATTTAAAAAATGAAGTCGGCCGGTTGATGGCAGAACTTAACGAAAAAAGGACTCTCCATAATGAACTGGAGAAAAGAAAAACCGACCTGGAAAATATCCGCTTGAAAGCATTTGAAACAGAAAAGTTTATCTCCAGACTGCAGGCAGAGGAGAAGTTGCTGCTTCAATTGAAAAAATTAACCGATGAAGTCAAAAGCTTAGAAAATGTTCTTTCAAAACGACAGGAACAACAGCAATCGGCATCCAAAGAACTTGATGATGCCCGCTCGACTTTAACCTGGCTTGAAGACAAATGGAATAGAGCACAGGCCGGCATCCTAGCGTCTCAGCTTGGAAAGGACGAGCCCTGTCCTGTATGCGGATCTGACCATCATCCAAATCTTGCCCATCTTCAGGAAGACCTTCCGGATGATAAAGATCTTAAGGCAGCCAAATCCATGGTCATGGAAAAGGAAAAAAAGGTGAATGAGGCAAACAGGGCATTCTATGAAATCGAAGCAAAACATGCCGCTGCCATTTCACAGAAACAAGAAGCTTTAGAAGAAACCTTGAAGATACGCGAAGGCTTCAAAGAAAAAGATACTGACCTGGAAGTTCAAACATTGCATAGCAAATTGACAGAACAGAACAGGCAGTTGAAAGAATACACCCTGAATTTGGATGGGTACAATGGCTTGCTGCAGCGTATAGAAGAGATTAAAACGGCTATTGCCAAGAAAGAAAATCAGCTGGAAAAGCTGAAAGGGGATGAACTCGGTTTCTCAGAGGCCTTTCATGCAAAAAACGGAGTGTTGGACAGCAGACGAGCAGCCATTCCTGCTGAAATCCGGACAAGGGAAAAATTTAATGCAGCATTGAAAGCGGCACAGTATGAGCTGAAAACGTTGAGATCATCTTATGAAAAAGCTCAGGAGATATATAACCGCTTGACGAAAGAAGTCTCAATCAATGAGGTTCAGGTAAAGGATAAACAAAAATCTGCCTCTAAGTTAAAGGCCGAAATGGAGGAAGAGCGGAATAAATTTCTTAAAATCCTTGATGAACAAGGGTTTGAAAACTATAAAGCTTTTCAGGAAGCCAAAAGAACTGAATCAGAAATTAATTCGCTCGAAAAGAAGGTAACCAGTTACGGAGAAGAAGTTCGCTCTGTCCATGACAGGCTGGAGGAGTTGGAAAAATCCCTTCAGGATACAGAGGAACCTCAGTTGGAAAAACTTCAGCAATCATTCGCTGAAATGAATGAGGAACTTAAGAAATTGAATGAAGAATACAATTCAATGAAGATGAAAATATCGGAAAATGGCTCCATCCTGGAGTATGTCCATCATCTTAACGAACAGATGAAATCCCTGGAAGAAAGGTATAGCATCGCAGGTCACCTTTCAGAAATGGCAAGGGGCCAAAATGGTCATCGCTTGACTTTTGAACGTTATGTATTGGCTTCATTCCTTGAAGACATTCTGCTGGTGGCAAACGACAGATTGATGAAGATGACATCAGGAAGATACAGGCTGATCAGAAAAAAAGACCGAAGTAAAGGAAATGTACAAAGCGGTTTGGAACTTCTAGTCTTCGATCAGTACACTGGTCAGGACCGGCATGTTAAAACCCTTTCCGGCGGTGAGAGCTTTAAAGCGGCTTTATCATTGGCCTTGGGACTTGCCGATGTCGTTCAGCAGTATGCTGGAGGCGTTTCCCTGGAGACAATGTTTATTGATGAAGGGTTCGGTACTCTCGATCCCGAATCACTTGACCATGCAATAGAAGCATTGATGGATATCCAGAGCAGCGGCCGCCTTGTCGGGCTTATATCGCACGTACCTGAGCTGAAAGAGAGAATCGACGCCCGTCTTGAAGTCATCGCTTCCCAAAATGGAAGCACTACAGAATTTCATTTTTTAGCATAATTTTTCAGAGGGCCTGGTAGGATATCAGGTCCTCTTTTATTTTCACTTTAATTTGGAATAAGTTTCTAATAAGATAGAACTATCATATAAAAATGGCAGGTGATTTATGTAATGAAATTATTCTTTTTTGTATTGATTATCCTCCTGGCTGCGGCTGCTTCCTTCGTTTGGAGCTGGAAGCGTCTGCTTGACTTCAATAGTTATAAGAAGCCATTCATTGAGGGGACTGTATTTAATTTCATCATCATGCTCCTGGGTTCACTATGGTGGTTTTTTACAGAAAACAATTATGAAGACCAACTTACAGGGGTTTTCTATTTTCTGGTCTCCTTTCTTGTAATAATGGTGTTGAATGGATTTATTCAGGCCTACTTATTCTCTAAAAGAAAGGAAACTTCCTCATGAACAAAGTCGGAATCGATGCAGGGGGCACATTAACGAAGGTGGTTTATCATGAAAGGGGACTGCGGCATTTTAAAATATTTCCTTCCAATGACATAGGCTCGTTAAGTCAATGGATTCAATGGTTGTCACCATCCTCCGAGTATTATGTTACAGGCGGGAAAGCAGGCAAGGTTAAAAATTTATTGAAAACGGCTGTACAGATTCCAGAATTTGAGGCCGTTTGTAAAGGATCGGCAGTCCTGCTATCTGAAGAACACCAGATTGGCGGCCCATTTATTTTAGTTAATATCGGAACTGGGACGTCTATGTTTTTGGTAGATCAGGAGAAACAGGAATATAGACGGCTTATAGGAACGGGCTTAGGAGGAGGTACCCTTTTGGGACTTGGAAAAATTTTATCAGGCCTGGATTCCTTTAGGGATATCATATCTTTGGCTGCGTCTGGGAAAAGAGAAAATGTCGATTTGCTGGTCAAGGACCTTTATGAAGATGGGGATACACCTATCCCGGGGCGCCTTACAGCCGCAAACTTTGCCGGGGACTATAAGGGGAAAGGGAATCCAAATGATTCTCTTAGATCGCTTATTAACATGATTGCAGAAAATACAGTTCTTCTTGCTGCCCGTTTGGCAGAAATGGAAGGAACGAAAACAATCTTGTTTACCGGAGGTGCCCTGGCCGGAAACCATTTATTGAAAACAGATCTTTCTCAATTTCAAGATATACTCCAATATGAACCAGTATTCTTAGCAAATGGAGCATTTTCTGGCGCGGTTGGATGCATCATAAACAGTTAGGCTCATATCCCTTCACAAAATATTCAAGTATAATTTTCTATACTGATTGTTTTCAGCAATTGATTAAACTAACATAGAAAGCATAGATGTTAAGGTACAAAAGTGTGTGGAGGGATTTCTTTGCTGAAAAAATACAAAGTACTGGTCTTTATACTGGTCTCTGCTGCAATTCTGGCCGCTTGTGGAAATGGCGGTTTCAAAGCAGACCATAATTGGGAAGTCCAGGATTTCAGTTATACCAATCAAAATAATGAAACAGTTAGTCTGGATGATTTAAAGGGTAAGGTGTGGCTGGCGGATTTCATTTTCACCAATTGTGAAACGGTCTGTCCCCCAATGACCTACAATATGACTCTTCTTCAGGAAAAGCTTAAAGAAAAAGGCATTGAAGATTACCGGATCGTTTCTTTCAGTGTTGATCCGGAAGTCGATACTCCTGAGGCTTTGTCCGAATATATCAGCAAGTATGATGCTGATACAAGCAAGTGGGATTTATTGACCGGCTATACGCAAGACCACATATCTACTTTTGCTGAGAAATCATTCAAGTCCCTTGTTGCTGATGATCCGAACACAGATCAGGTTGTCCATCAGACAAGCTTCTATCTGGTAAACCAGGAGGGTGTGACGGTGAAAAGCTACACTGGATATGAAGATGTTCCATTCGATCAAATCGCTTTGGATATGGAAGCGTTGATCGAAGAAGGAAAAGACTAATCGAAAAAGGACTGCCGAAGAGGCGGTCCTTTTTACATGTTATAAATGCCGTTCTTTGAAGGAATAGCTCCTTTTTCCATCACGAGTGCTCGAGGTTGGCCATTCTTAGATGGAATACATCCCTGATTCCATCACAAGTGCTCGAGATTGGCCATTCTCAGATGGAATACATCGCTTATTCCATCACAAATGCTCGTGGTTGGCAATTTTTAGAAGGAATCCCGCCCCTATTCCACCTCAAAAGCACGAGTCTGGTCATTATTAGAAGGAATCCCCGCTTTATTCCATCCCCCAAGCTAGTTTCTCCCTCATCTCCCTGGCGGGTAAGTGACCTGACATGGTGGATATTGCAGGTCAGGGGCATGGATAGACATCTTTTTCATGAAATAACAGGCCTCAGGAAAGTGATGAAAGAGGAATCTTCTGGTGGATTGATTGACCAGTGACTTTTCATCATATTGTTTCAAGGTATAGCCGACAAGCTCATTAAAAGCCACTACTGCCTCTGCGACTTCATGCGCGAATCGGATTTGAATGGGTGACCCGGGATTGTGGAATCGCAAATAGCCTTTGATGGCATTATTTTTTACTATGAATTGAGAGAATTTCACCTTCAACCCCTCTGCCTGCCTGACTATATCAAACTCAATACCATCGACAAGCCTGATAAGAAGGACCGCATGCCCCAGTTGATCCTCGAGCCATAAAGACAGGAGATCAACAAGGGAAAGAGGGGGTGCAGCCTGGCCCCGCATATTATATTGCAGAATTCTCAGATATTCTGCGTTTTCGTTCAGGGTCCCGTTGAAGTATGTCGGAGTCAGGTTTATATTAATCTCATTTTTAAGCCTTAAGTTTAAAATATTCCCTTCAAATAAATAATATTTACCGGCAGTCTGGTAGGCAAACTGAGATAATTCAATCATTTCAGGGGAAGAATAATCAGCATTTTGAGGAACGGTCTGTAAATGCTGCAGCACAGCTTCAAAGCTTCTGATATACATATCTGCTTCAGCAACATACTTTGTCTCTGCAGGAGACAAATAATCCCTGACAAAATAGGCATGGTCCTGAAGCATATTGAGCCAAAATTGATGTTCTTCCCAAGTGGAAATATATTGTTCCGGCATATTCATCCTCCGCTCTTAATCGTTTATTAAAAGTTATTATGATAATACTGGTGATATTCTTTATTTTATTAGATTTATAGGAATGGATGAGTTGTAAGACTCAGGAGCAGCATGGGAAGATGCAGTATCAAAGAATCAGCCCCGGAGTAACCAAAAAGGAAAAAAGCCTGAAATGTCGAATCCAATATGAGATTGAAAGTAAATGAAAATGGCCTCTGAAAAGGTTTCAGAGTCTGTTTGTGATTTATAATAGGGGAAGGGTGGACGAAGATGAAAGTGGAAATTAGGCCGATTCGTATCAGTGATGCTGCAGAAGTGACAGAAATTATGATTCAGGAAAAAGTGATGCCTAATGTGGTATCATTACCAAGTGTCAGGGTGGAACGTTTTGAAAATATTCTTAAGGGTGCTTCTCCTGAACAGCATGAATTCGTTGCGGTCAGTAATGGAAAAGTGGTTGGCTTTGCAGGTCTGCATCAGGGGAAAGGGAGGAGGGCCCATGCCGCTGTCCTGTTCATCATGATCCATGAAGATTATCATGGAAAAGGAGCAGGAACCGCACTGATTGGTAAGTTACTTGATTTGGCTGATAACTGGCTTATGCAGGAGAGAGTGGAATTGACCGTTTTGGATAACAATGACAGAGCGAAGAAACTTTATGAGAGACTGGGCTTTATAGATGAAGGTTTCTCAAGAGGCACAATCATCCAAAATGGAAGGCATGCCAGTGAATATAGAATGGCCAGGTTCCGGCCTGGCGGGATGATTGCAGAAAGGATGAAAGCTGAAAGTGAAAGAAAAGACTAAAAAAAGATTGTTTCTTTTTGATATTGTATTTACCGTATTTATTTTAATTTGGGTCGTCAAAACATTTATAGAAGGAGATTTCTCCAAGGGGATTATTTTTTCTGCTATGCTTTTGATTATGGCCGGCGTTCTGTACTTTAATAGGAGAAGAAGCTGATTTTTACAGCAGGATAGAAAGAAGGTGCGGATATGACGAAAAGATACTTTACTGTCGGGATGGCAGGCCATATCGATCATGGAAAAACAGCTTTGGTAAAAGCTTTGACTAATAAGGAAACGGACCGTTTGAAGGAAGAAAAAGAAAGGGGAATATCCATTGAGCTGGGATTTGCCCCCCTTCTTGAAACAGGAGACATGGAAGTATCCGTCATTGATGTCCCTGGTCATGAAAAGTTCATCAGGCAGATGATTGCGGGCGTGGCAGGAATCGATTTGGTTATACTTGTGGTTGCTGCAGATGAAGGGGTTATGCCTCAAACGAGAGAACATCTGGAGATCCTTTCTTTTCTCGGTGTCAATCAGGGCATCGTCGTCTTAAGTAAAATGGATAAGGTGGATAGGGACTTACATAGCCTTGCAAGTGAGGAGATAAAGGAAGAGTTGACCGGAACTGTATTTGAAGGCGCACCTGTCATCCTGGCAGATAGTCTATCTGGGAAGGGAATCCCTGAAGTGAAACAAACCATCCTCCGATTTTTGGAAGAAGTCCCATCAAGGAGTGTAACCGGAGACTTTCGGATGCCGATTGACCAGGTGTTTACCGTAAAAGGACAGGGAACAGTCGTCAGGGGAACGGTTTATGAGGGAAGTGTCAAAGAAGGTGATACTCTTAAACTGCTCCCTTCAGGAAAAGAAACAAGGGCAAGGCAGATCCAGGTGCATCATAAACCGGCTCCGGAAGCATTCGGCGGCCAGCGGACAGCGATTAACCTGTCAGGATTATCGAGAGAAGAAGCAATACGGGGAGATGTCCTCGTGAAATCAGATTTTTTTACGGTTACTGATACCATCGATGTAAGTTTACGCATGGTCGAGGATCTGGAACATCCCGTCAAACAGCGTATGCCAGTTAAGTTACACACAGGCACATCAGAAACGATGGGAAAAATCATCTTCTTTGACCGTAATCAAGTGGAAAAAGGACATGAAGAAATACTCTGTCAAATAAGACTGGACGAAAGTATAGTTGTAAAACGCAATGACCGTTTCATTCTAAGACGGCCTACACCAGCTGAAACGATTGGGGGAGGGTCTATCATTGACCCTAACGGCGGTAAATATAAATTTGGACAAAGGACAATTCAAGTACTTCAGCAAAAGAAAAATGGAACTCCTATTCAGCGGGTAGAAGACACTCTTTCAGAACACAAAGCATTAAGCAAAAGCAGACTTCTGCAAGAAACTTCCTTATCATCTTCAGTTCTTGAAGAGTTACTTGAAGACCCGGCCCTGAATGAACTTCCAAGCGGAGAAATCACTTCCGGTCAAGTCATGACCGAGTTGGAGCAATTAATCAATGCAGAGCTTGATGGTTTTCACCAGCAATATCCGTTGAAAACTGGATATGATAAGGCAAGGATCACTCAGTTATATAAAAGCTCCTATACTGATTCCTTGCTGGAATATGTACTTAAACAAAACTTGAATAGCGGCAGGTGGAGCCAAAGTGGCCATTACCTTTCTCTGGCCGAATTCACACCACATGTTCCTGAACAGTGGAAAAAAAGATCAGAGCAGGCCCTGGAATTGTTAAAAAAGGACGGAATGAAAGCAGAGGATTTTACCACCTATTTAAATCAGGCCGGAATTCCCTCCGGTTTGCAGACTGGTCTAACACAGTTCTATAGGGAGCAGGGGAAAGCAATCTTTCTGGATGATAATCTTGCTTTTCATATGGATATATTCAATCAGGCAGTTCAACACCTGCAGGGACAAACTGCTGAAGAATTTGCATTACCGGAAGCGAAAGAGATCCTGGGATTATCACGAAAATATTTAATCCCTTTCCTTGAGACATTGGACAACCTTGGATATACAGTAAGGATAGAAAATAAAAGGAAATGGAGAACCGGTGCGCAATAAGGTAGGTACTGAAACAAGGTCCTGAAGCCTTGGATACGGATATTAACTGATTGACGGTGATGAAATGAATTGGAAAGAGTATGAGACTCAACTTTATACAATGGTCATGATAGAAAAAGAAGAAAAGTTGCTGATGGTTGAAAGACCGTCTGAAAAAGGCTTCCCAGGTTATATTGCTCCAGGTGGAAAAGTGGATTTTCCCGAAAGTCCGGCACATGGAGCCGAAAGGGAAGTCAGGGAAGAAACAGGGTTGGTTGTTGAGAGGTTGAAATTTAAAGGGATTGACGAATTTGTTATCCCTGATAAAAAATACCGCTATGTTGTTTATAACTATC
Organism: Bacillus salacetis; assembly: GCF_049177075.1. Classification (GTDB taxonomy): domain Bacteria; phylum Bacillota; class Bacilli; order Bacillales; family Bacillaceae_B; genus Rossellomorea; species Rossellomorea salacetis_A. The sequence continues at coordinate 1,731,331 of NZ_CP185377.1, forward strand.
TGGCTGTCGAGACAAGTGGAGAGCTGTTGGATGACCCGCCGGAAGGGAAGCTGATATGGGTAAGCAGGGAAGAAGCGATGGAACTGCCGATGCAGCCATGGTTCAAAAGGAGGCTTCCTTACTTTTTTAAAGACGGGGTATTCGAAATCCATTCGAGCTGGGATGGGAACGACCGGAATGACGCCCAAGTTACAATTAGAGAACTATAAAAAAAGCCTGTTTGCTTCCCGATTAAGGGAGGCAAGCAGGCTTTTATAAAATGCGTTAGATCTTAATTTCAATCGATGCATTCTCTTTCAATTTCTCTACTTCAGCAGCTAAGACTTCTTGTGTTTTTTGTCTCTCAAGCTGCTGTCTGATTTGATCTTTTACTTCATCGAATTCAGGCATTTGTGCTTCTGTATCTTCTGAGCCGCTGCTTTGTTCAGCATATTGATCATAATATGCTTTTACATCTTCATCCTTCACTTCTTCGACTTCTAATTCATTGTCGATGTATGCAGTGTATTTGATGTTGTTAGCAACTTCGCTTTTCAGTTCGTCCATTGTAAGGCCGTTGCTTTTCAGGATTTCCTCAAATTGCTCTTCATCTTCGTAATTCGCTTTCAACGTATCGATTTCCTTTTGAATTTCCTCATCTGAAGCCTTGTAACCATGTTTTTCAGCTTCTTGAAGAAGCAAAGTCTGTCCGATCAGGCTGTCAATTGTGCTTTCTTTCAGCTTGGGTGCCAGTTCTTCTGAAGTAGGGTCTTGTCCCATTTGCTGATATTGCATCTGTGTTTGTGAAAGAAGCGTATTGTATGCTTCCCCTTTGATATCTTCTTCATTCACAACAGCAACAGTTGTTTCTTCATCAACATGCTGCTTTTCCAATTTCTTTTGCATTTCTTCCATTTCAGCTGTTTGTTCTGTTTGTTCTGTCTGTTCCTGATTCGTATTTTCAGTGTCGGCATCCTTGCTGTTTTCTCCATTATCTCCGCAAGCAGCCAAACCTATTGAAATCATGCCCGCAAGCATGGCTAATTTCCATTTTGATTTCATTTGATTACCCTCTTTCTGCAAAAGTGAGTCATTTTTCCAGCTGGCCTCTGTACTATTCTTTAATGCAAGGGTAGAGGCATGTAAAAAACAACCTAGTGGCAAGTGTATAACATTTACGGATAAAAGGAAAGCTATAACAGCCAATTTAACAAGATTGAAACATATTTTAGGAAGGGGAAATGCTTCTATGTCAAACGGACTTACCGTTATGCTGAATAATCAACTTTCAAACTGGAATATCCTGTACACGAAATTACATAATTACCACTGGTATGTGACAGGGACCGATTTTTTTACTCTTCATGAAAAGTTTGAGGAATATTATGATGAGGCAGGACAATACATAGATGATATAGCAGAAAGAATCCTGACACTGAAGGGGAAGCCAGTTGCTACACTAAAAAAATACCTTGAAACCGCAACAATAGAAGAGGCTTCATGTCAGGAAGATGCTAAGGAAATGGTGTCTGTTCTGGTGAAGGATTTTGAGCAGATCATCAAAGAATCAAAAAAGCTCATTGAAACAGCTGAAGATCTTCATGATCAGCCTACAGCAGATATGTTCATCGGCATTAAGTCATCACTTGAACAGCATGTATGGATGCTTAACGCCTATAATGCATAAAACCCCCGGATCCGGGGGTTTTGTTATTGGTCTTTATTTCCTGCCTTCAATGAACTACAATATTCTTTGACCATTTCCACTGTAACGTACTTCCGTTCGGGTACAATTCCCAATTTTGCTTCATCGTTGATTCTTTTTGTAACGTGATTTATTTTTTCAGTTGTAAAGGGGTCGCCTTTCATACAGAGATTGACCGCTTCCTCGATATAGTATTCTCTTTGCTGCTCCAGCTTAAGAAACTCTTTTGCTATTGCATTTTGCTTCTTTGAATGTTCAGTTATCGCTTTATGTACACTCATTTCTATTTTTTCACTCCTGTCAGAAGTACTTGATAGTCCCTTATTATTATGCTCATTTATTCATATAATCGCAACTAATTCATAAAAAAAGTATTTTCCTCTAAGTTCAGCTTGAATCAAAACATATTTTCAATGAAAATAGTAATCGACAGTTAAAGATGAAAGTATATATTTTAATAGAATGAAACAGTAATAAAGTAGAAAGTAGGCTGAAGATGATACAGCTTTGGAGACAGTTCAGTTGGGTAATCCCGATCTTGGCATTAGTGACAGCCACCCTTGTGACAGCCGTTTATATATGGAAGAAACAAAAAGGAGAAGCCAGGTGGGCGGATCTTATCCCTGTATTGTTCACCTTGATTTCCACCGGCGGCGTTTTTCTTATCACATTATCACCCCTTGTCCCCGGAGTTGCCCTTGAGGGGAACACCAATTTTCAACCCTTTGATAATCTTAGGTTGAATTTAATTTATCGGACCCATTTGGATATTCCAATCCGAAATCTATTGGCCAACGTGGTGCTGTTTATTCCGTTTGCCTTTTTCTACGCGTGGTGGATCAGAAAACGGAAGAGGGTCCTGATTAAGACAACACTTGCCGGCAGTTTCCTTTCCATCATAGTCGAACTGATTCAATACCTGCTTCCCCTGGGCAGGTCTACCGATATAGATGACTGGATGATGAACACACTTGGTTCTTTCCTCGGCGGACTGCTTTTCCTCCTTTTCATCAAAGTGTGTAAGAAATACTCGCTCAGGAAGAATTAAGCATCCGGAAACGCGATTACTTCCATGGTCAAAAGGGAACAGGATGAGGAAGCCCTTTTTGGAATAGGAGGTGGTGTTATTTTGAATCCTCATGAAAAATCTGATTCACAAAGAGCAAACGAAAAGATAAATCAGGAACTTTATGAAGAAGAGAATACACGGACAGAAGAAAGCGGTACAGAGAGCGCCAACAAAAAGATTAGGGAGCGTTTAGAGAGTGGAGAACCCTCTAAAGGGGTTAATCCTGATCACTATCTGGCCAATAATGAAAATTCTCTCGTTACAAGAGGGGAAAAGAAGAAGTAGAAAGAGCATGAAATTCCTCATGCTCTTTTTTGATTGCTCGTAAAAAAGGCATTGATAAGTGTTTATTTGTAAGGTGGATGCCGCCTCAAGCTTCAATTAAAATGATTTCCTCGACAAATTCCAACACACTCAAACATGACTGTTTTGTATGATAGTGTTTATATTGCTGGGAAGAGGGGGTACATATGGCATTTCCGGAACTGGATACACCGCGGTTAAAATTAATTGAAATCACCAAGCAGCATGCAGAGCGTTACTTCGAGATAATGTCTCTTGATTCCGTAACAAAATATTATGGTATGGAAAGTCTGCAAAGGATAGAACAGGCTGAGGATATTATTAAGTCATTTAAAGATGGCTTTGAAAGTAAAAGATCACTGAGGTGGGGAATTACCCTTAAAGACACCGGTGCTTTTATTGGGACTGCCGGACTCAACAATCTGCAAATCGGTAACAAAAAAGCCGAAATTGGCTTTGAGATTCATCCGGACTATTGGAGTAATGGCTATACTTCGGAAGCAGCGGCAGCGGTTATTGAATTTGCTTTTGAAGAATTGAAGCTCTATAGAATGGGAGCTGTTACTTTCCTTGAAAATAAATCCTCTATTGGCCTTTTGGAAAAGGCTGGATTTACTAAAGAAGGAGTTTTACGAGGATATATTTATCAAAATGGAGTTTCAAATGATGCCAATATTTTCTCTTTACTTAGGCCGGAGTGGGAAACTCTTCAGGAAAAGAATCCATCGGACGGAGATAAGAAAGCCAGAGTTTAGGCAGGCATTCTTTTAGGCATAATTTACACAATCGATAGGAAATACCGCGGTTTTCTGGTTAAATAGTATAAGGAATAGGAGGAGAGAGAATGAATAAAAAGCATTTCAAAATCCTTTCAATATTTTTATCGATTGCGATCCTGCTTGGCGGTCATTCTGAAAAACACCTGTCACCTGAGCTGGAGCTGGGGGAAACGATGATCATCCACAATGATCATGAATAACCAGTTCCCATACTGTTTATCAGAGAATGAATAAATAAGGGGATTTCACACAAACTATCTCCATCATTATTAATGGAGGTAGGCATCATGGACGCTAACAGAGTAAAGCAAATACTTGCTTCTTCTGCAGATATTAACGTAACTTATCAAGGAGTATCGGTCTGGATTGATGAACTGCTTGAAAATGAGAATTTGGCAACAGTTCATTTAAGGGGTCCGCTTGAAGAACGCTCCCAAGTGGCAATTGAAGATTTACAAGAAGAATCATAATGAAAAGCACCCAGTTTGGGTGTTTTTTTTGATGAAAATCAATTCAATCTAATGAGCAGACTTTGTAAGGCAGGTATTAGTTTAGTGAATTCAAGATTATCATTGTAAAAATTAATGTTACAACTTCTTTTTCTAAAAATGAGAAGAACCGGAGAAGTACTAGAAGCAGCAGGGTCTATACCATAAAATTAGTATAAATAGAATTACAGGATTATTACAAAATGATTAAAAACTTGTATTACTGTTTAATAGTTTTGAAAGGTGGAAGAGTAAGAACAAAGGTTAAGATAAAAAGCATAAAACAAAAACATTCTACATCTTAGAAGACAGCTAGAGTAAGCCAACTTAAATTAAGAAAATCATTTCATTTTTTAAGGAGGAATTTATAATGGCTAGAAATAACAACCAAAACAATGGAAAAATGAGTTTAGAAGAAGCGGGTCGCAAGGGCGGCAAGACAACTGCACAAAATCATGATAAAGAATTCTATCAAGAAATCGGTAAAAAGGGTGGAGAAGCAACATCCGAAAACCATGATAAGGAATTCTATCAGGAAATTGGTGAAAAAGGCGGAGAAGCAACGTCTGACAGCCATGACAAGGAATTCTATCAGGAGATAGGTAAAAAGGGTGGAGAAACAACATCCGAAAACCATGATAAGGAATTCTATCAGGAGATAGGTGAAAAAGGCGGAGAAGCGACGTCTAATAATCATGATAAAGATTTCTATCAAGATATTGGCGAAAAAGGCGGTAATGCACGCTGGAATGAGAACGATGATAACAACCGCCGCAATAACAAGTAATTTCACCGATACCCAAAGGGTCTGTGCAGAAATGTGCAGGCCCTTTGGTTTATTCTATTTCTTTTAATTCAAAATGGTTTAAATCCTGAAAGGAAAAGGGTAACGAACCTACATATTCAGAATGAAAAGATAAGATGCTCTCCCTTTACGATGGAGCGCTTATAAGAGAGAGCAGGAAGAAAAGGCACATTTGATTCATGCCTTGCTTCTCAAAGCTAAGCAAAGGTGATCGAAATATAAACCAGCAAGAAAAAGAGTTAGTTACAGGAGGGTGCATGATGGACGTAAGAGAGATTTTTAGTAAGCAGAATTTTGAACGAAATGATGATCAATATAAAGCGGTCGGTGATTACGGTATGGCGGCGAGTGCGACTCAAGAAGCAAGTGATATTGGTGCCGAGGTCCTTCGGAAGGGAGGGACAGCTGCAGATGCAATAGTTGCCATGCAGTTCGCATTGGCTGTTTCAGAGCCCTTTAACACCGGGGTAGGGTCCAGCGGATTTATTATCTATCATGATAATTCTTCAGGTGAAACAAAGGTTTTCAATGGACACTCCAAGGCGCCTGAAAGCGCACATCCGGAACTTTGCTATGATGATGAAGGGGAATTGATCCCGTTTGTAGAGAGAACAATGAATGAAAGTTTCGTGGGAATTCCAGGTATCATGAAAGCCATGGATACGATAAATAAAACCTATGGAGTGAAAGAACTTGGAGAGCTCATAGATCCATCCATAGACCTTGCTGAGAATGGTATCAGGGTGAATTTCCTGTGGGATATGGCGCTGAAACTTTATGGCGACAGAGTCGGCGATTCTGCAAAGGACTTCTTCTTTCCAAAGGGTGTGCCCCTTGTAGAAGGAGACATCGTGCGGAATGAAGCGCTGGCAAAAACCTTTCGGATCTTTAAGGAAGAAGGTATAGATGCCTTATATAAAGGAAGAATCGGCGAAGCAATCATTGAAAGGCTGCAATCCCATAACGGACATATGGAAATGAGTGACCTGGAAAATTATGAGTGTGAAATACAAGAACCTGTCATAAGGAACTATCGAGGGTTCGATGTCGCGGTCCCCGCTCCACCGAATGGCGGCGGAACAAACGTGCTCCAAATATTGAAGATTATCGAGCAGTTTGATTTAAGCGGTTATAATGCATCCTCCTGGGAGAAGTATTTCATCCTCTCTGAAGCGATGCGTCTCGTTTTCTCTGACAAGCTTGCTTACATGAGTGATCCGGACTTTCATAATGTCCCTGTGAATGGACTGCTGGATCCAGAATATATTGCTGAAAGAGCCAAGTTCATCGATTTCAACGGAAGAAATCCTGATATAGACTTCGGAAACCCATGGAAGTTCGAAAAAAGTGGTATGAAACCGGGAACTGTATCCCAGAAGAGAACGGAAGGCGGCGAAACCACTCACTTCACTGCAGTGGATCAATGGGGAAATGTGGCTGCATGTACTTCTTCCTTAGAACATTACTTCGGGGCAGGTATCATGATTGAAGAATATGGCTTTCTTCTAAACAATGACTTGACCGATTTTAAAGCCGAGAAAAACCATATTAATGAAATGCGTGGAGGTAAATATCCGGTCAGCGCAAAGTCCCCAACCATCATCCTGAAGGATGGAGAACCTTTCATGACACTCGGATCACCCGGCGGACCGACAATCGTGTCCTCAGTCGCCCATGTCATATTGAATGTACTGGACTTTAAGATGGACTTGAAAGAAGCTATTGAACACCCGCGCATCTATAACAGTACGGCACCTGAAGTCTGGGTAGAAGACGATTTTGACTCAGGAGTCAAAGAAAAATTAAAGAGCCTGGGAATAGAGATCCTGGATGATTCCATGCCATTAGGCAATGTTCAGGCGATTTTGATCGATAAGGAAAATAACACATTTTATGGTGCGGCTGATTCGACACGACCCGGCAAGGCATCTGCGGTATGGAAAGAAGATAGCGAAAGGTTGTAAAAGGCTGCTGAATGCAGCCTTTTTTTATGGAGTAACCAGTCGATCGACATTTGGGTAATCCTTGAAATTTGAAACGTTTACACGAACCTTCAAAGGGTATTTGAAAAATGAGTGTATGTGAATTCTTAACACAAATTTTTTATATGGAGGGATTAGGATGAGAAAACCGGATCCTGCAAAAGATATTAATATGAATGAGAAGCCGAAAGTGACAAATAAGGAGCCGCAAAATTTGGAACAAGAAGAGCTGGCTGCCGAAGTAAAGACGGAAATGCCGGTTAAAGAACAGAACAATGGGAAAGAGATCACAAATCCTTATAAGATTGCCCAGCAATTAATCAAAAGGGCAGCCGATTCACTTGATCTGCCCGAAGGTGTGTATAATATTCTCAAAAAGCCGAAGCGGCTAATGAAAGTGTCCATTCCTGTACGAAGAGATAACGGAGAATACGTCAATTTTACCGGAATGCGCTCACAGCATATAGATATCCTCGGACCTACTAAAGGGGGTATCCGTTTTCATCCGGACGTCAATGAAGATGAAGTAGTGGCCCTTTCCATGTGGATGTCATTGAAGTCAGCTCTCGTCGGACTTCCGTTTGGAGGAGGTAAAGGCGGAGTCATCGTGAATCCAAAAGAACTTTCTGAAAGGGAACTTGAAGAATTAAGCAGAGGGTATATCAGGGAACTTGAACCCGTTATAGGGCCTGAGAAAGATGTTCCGGCACCTGATGTGAATACGAACGGACAAATAATGGGCTGGATGCTTGATGAATTCGATCGTTTGCGAGGCAAGGATGTTTCAGGATTTATAACAGGAAAACCTGTCATAATAGGAGGATCTGAAGGACGGATTGAAGCGACAGGCAGGGGAGTCGTCATAAATATCATGGAAGCGGCAAAGCGTTTAAACCTTGAATTGGACAAACTTACAGCTGTTGTGCAAGGCTTCGGAAATGTAGGTTCCATAACAGCCAAACTTCTGCATGAACAAGGAGTGAAGGTTGTGGCGGTCACTGATGCGGGTGGCGGAGCTTATCAGCCAAACGGCCTTGATATTGTCAGCCTTATTGACTATGTCAACGAACATGGCTCAGTAAAAGGGTTTGAAGGAAGTCAAGACATCTCGAATGAAGAATTATTTGCTGCAGACTGTGATATATTGGTTCCCGCTGCTTTAGAGAACCAAATTACCGAAGAAACCGCCCCTACCATCAAGGCCAAGATTGTAGCAGAGGCCGCAAATGGACCCACTACCCCTCAAGGAAATGAAATAATGGAGGAGAAAGGGATCTTCGTTATACCGGATATACTCTGTAATTCCGGCGGTGTAACTGTTTCTTACTTTGAATGGGTACAGAATGCGATGCATTATTTCTGGAAAGAAGAGGAAGTTAATCAAAAATTGAAGGAAAAAATGGAGAATGCATTCGATAGTGTATACCGGATGAAAGTGGAGAAGAACGCATCGATGCGGGAATCGGCATATCTTGTTGGAGTAGGACGTCTGGCAGAAGCCATGAAAGCAAGGGGATGGATTAAAAACTGGTCGATGCCAATAGAGTGCTAATTAGAAATCTTGTGAAAGAAGGTTGAATCATCTATAGGGTGATTCAGCCTTCTTTTTTTCAAAAATAAATGATTTCATTAGCGGAGACAGATAAATCATAAAGATATTCTGCAATGTGACCTGAACAAAATTCAGCCTGTTATTGATGATATGGATGCGTGAAAGTAGTATACTTATGAACATCATTAATAGAAAGACTGAAGCTTTTACAAATGTATTGTTCTTTATAGCAGGTAAAAGTGCAGCTCCTGAAAAAATTAACATATACAAAGGAGAAATCAGAAAGTGTTCATGCCAACTGTGAAAACGGCCTACTCCAATTTTTTGTTTCTTGAAAATATCTAAAACAAAAGCAAGCGTTTTTGTCACAACCCCTACAGACAAATAAGTGGAAAGCCATAGGAATGGTTTTTTCTTAAGCCTCAAATTCTCCTCCCAAAAATCACTGATTCTAAAATAAACCGGGAGCAGCAAAACCGTATAAATTGTCTTCCACCAATGAAGCCTGTAATTATCAATTTTCAGGAAAAATTTTTCAATAATATGGAAATAAAGTGTGAAAAGAAGCTTCCAGAACCACCCCAGTTCGAATACAGTCAGGAAGGTTGCTGCAATTGGAACATAGATCGCTTGGGATAAAAGGGCTCCTAAGGCATTATCGAGCTGCCGCTTCTTTAGAATTTTTGGATTGTATTGATATGACCGGAACAGATTGAAAACGAAGTATTCAAAGATATAGGCAAAGCTTATATTAGATAACAGTAGAGTAATGGTCCTCCGTTCACGCCTTTTTAAAAGAGTGAAAAGCAAAAGGCCTATATGGATTATAGTTAAAATAATAAAGGGCAAGGAATTTTTATTAATTCGTTTCATGACTTTTGGATACCCCCTTTTGAATGGAACCGTGAGCCATTAGAAGTGTTTCTTATCTATACTTTGACTCTTTATGGAATGTTATACCGCTTTGAAGGTATCTTTTTATGAACTAATGGGCTTTTGCTGATTTATTTTTTAGAAATGATATGGTATCATTAGATTCAGCAAATAAACCTGACTATTCTTATCGGGTTTGTTAGAAAAAACAAGGGTGATGTAAATGAGTCGTGAATTTGTTGATTTATTCAATGATTGGGCCCGCACTTATGATCAAACGGTTTCCGAAGAGGGAGATATAGAATATAGAGAGGTATTTGAGCATTATGAAGATATCCTCCAATCCGTCGTAAGAAATACCATAGGTCCAAATGTATTGGAATTTGGTGTGGGAACAGGGAATCTTACAAGGAAGCTGGTGAACCACGGACATACTGTATTCGGTATAGAGCCTTCAGAAGAAATGTTGAAAATCGGGCAGTTGAAGGTACCGGAAGCGAAAATCAAAGATGGTGATTTCTTGGACTTTCCTATTCCAGAAGAACAAATTACTTCAATTGTCAGTTCATACGCTTTTCATCATTTGACAGACATTGAAAAAGAAAAGGCGATTGAAAAATACAGTCATATCCTTCCGCAAGGCGGGGTCATTGTTTTTGCTGACACTGTTTTTAAAAACAAAGAAGCAAGAAGAGCAATCATGGAACAGGCGATTGCTTCCTATTTCAATAATCTGGTGGATGATTTGAACAGTGAACATTACACCTACTTGGAGAACTTGAAATCCATGTGTGAAAAGCATGGCTTTACTGTTGAATTTATTCAGAAAAATAAGTATGTTTGGGTTATGACAGCAACGAAAAAGTAAAAAGAAAATGAATGGCAGAACTTATATACGAGATGGGTGTTCTGCCATTCCAAAATATTACTAGAAAGCGAGAGATGGATATGCCTAAAATGAATGTAGAAAGTTTTAATTTGGATCATACAAAAGTAAAAGCACCATATGTCAGATTGGTGGGCATTACAGAAGGACAGAGCGGTGACAAAATCTACAAATACGATTTCCGTATTAAGCAGCCAAATAAAGAATATATGAATATGCCTGCTCTTCACTCCCTTGAACATATGATGGCAGAATTCAGCAGAAATCATCACGATAGAATCGTTGACATTGGACCAATGGGATGCCAAACCGGCTTCTATATCACAATCTTGAATGATGACAGTTATGATACAGTTCTCGAGGTAATCGAAAAAACCTTAAAAGATGTACTTGAAGCGACCGAAGTCCCTGCATGCAATGAAGTTCAATGTGGATTTGCCGCAAGCCACAGCCTTGAAGGGGCTAAGGAACTGGCAAAAGATATGCTCGAAAAAAGAGATGAATGGACAGAAGTATTCGCATAATAAGGAGAGCTAATCTTGAAATATGTCACAAGTGTACAAGAACTAATCGGTAATACCCCTTTAGTGGAGCTGACTAAAATGGGGCTGCCGGAAGGTGTCCGTTTGTTTGCGAAGCTGGAGTACTTCAATCCCGGTGGCAGCATCAAAGACCGTTTGGGCATGAAATTAATAGAAAGTGCTGAACAATCCGGTGTTTTAAAAGACGGCGGGACCATTATAGAGCCTACAGCCGGTAATACCGGGATAGGCATCGCCCTTGCAGCTATTGGGAAGGGTTATAAAGTCATGTTTGTGGTGCCTGAAAAATTCAGTATTGAAAAACAAACACTGATGCGTGCATTAGGCGCCGAGATAGTCAATACCCCCACTGATTTGGGAATGAAGGGTGCCATTCAAAAAGCGAAGGAGTTAACCAGTGAAATTGAAGGATCTTTCTGTCCGCAGCAGTTTGATAATCCTTCCAATCCAGAGACCTACTATGAAACATTAGGTCCGGAAATATATAAAGCTTTGGATGGGAAAGTGGATGTTTTTGTTGCTGGGGGAGGAACAGGCGGTACTTTCATGGGAACGGCCAGATATCTCAAAGAGAAGAATCCCATGGTGAAGACGGTCATCGTAGAGCCTGAAGGATCGATACTTAATGGCGGCAAATCCGGTCCTCATAAGACTGAAGGGATTGGAATGGAGTTTATCCCTTCTTATATGGATACCACCTATTTTGACTGTATTCACACAATAACTGATGCTGATGCCTTTAAGGCATTAAAAGAATTGGCGCAAAGAGAAGGGCTGCTTGTTGCAAGCTCCTCAGGTGCAGCATTTGTCGCAGCATTAGAAGAAGCAAAAAAAGCGGAAAAGGGAACGAATATTGTAACTATTTTTCCGGACAGCAGTGAGCGTTATTTAAGTCAAGGAATTTATGAGGAGTGAAATCATGAGAAGAAAAACACGATTAATTCATGGAGGAATTACAGGAGACGAACAAACAGGTGCCGTTTCCGTTCCGATATATCAAGTAAGCACTTACAAACAAGACGGAGTCGGGCAGCACCGCGGCTTTGAATATTCCCGGACGGGTAACCCGACACGGCATGCGCTTGAAACGCTCATTGCCGATATTGAAGGAGGGCATGCGGGATTTGCATTCGGATCTGGAATGGGTGCGATTACTTCCTTGCTGATGCTTTTTAAATCAGGTGATCACATCATATTTACGGATGACGTTTATGGCGGGACATACCGTCTGATTTCAAAAGTTATGAATCGTTTTGATCTTTCCGTTTCATTCGTTGATACATCAGATATTGACAAGGTCAAAGAAGCGATTCAGCCGAACACAAAAGCGATTTACGTTGAGACACCGACAAACCCTCTTTTGAAAATTACGGATTTACAAGCAGTATCTCAAATCGCAAAAGAAAATGACTTATTATTCATCGTTGATAATACATTCAGTACACCATATTGGCAGAATCCGATTGAACAGGGCGCAAACATTGTCCTGCATAGTGCCACTAAATACCTAGGTGGACACAGTGATGTTGTAGCGGGCTTAGTTGTCGTCGATTCAGCCCAACTTGCAGAAGATCTGCATTTTGTCCAAAATTCTGCAGGCGCCATACTTGGACCTCAAGATTCATGGCTGCTGATGAGAGGAATCAAAACACTCGGAATCAGAATGGAAGAGATTGAATCAAACACCAAACGTTTTGTTGAGTTCCTGCAAAATCATCCAAAGGTCAGCTCCATCTATTATCCTGGACTGGATTCCCATAAAGGGAGTGAAGTACACAGTAAACAGGCGCGTGGAGCAGGCGGAATGATTTCATTTGATGTTGGCAGTGAGGAAAATGCCGATAAACTATTGACCAATGTCCGCTACTTTACTCTGGCGGAAAGTCTTGGGGCGGTTGAAAGCTTGATCTCTGTTCCCGCTAAAATGACACATGCTTCTATCCCGGCGGAAAGAAGAGCGGAATTAGGCATTACTGACGGCCTTGTGCGTGTTTCGATTGGATTGGAAGATGTTGAGGATCTTATTGAAGATGTTGAACGTGCCCTGGATAAATAAAGATTCCCTAAAAAAGCGAGTGCTTTCATGCACTTGCTTTTTTATGTGGCCAAAACCGGTAATTCTTATTATTTAATTCTGTTTTATTCATGTTTACGGGAGAAATTTATTGAAAAACAAGAATAAACGTGTAAAATAATGAATTGTAGGGAGGGAGATAAATGATCTACAGAGTGAAAATGTATGAAATCATTCCGGAAAAATTTGAGTTGTTCAACGAGTTTTTTCATGAATACCTTTATCCTAATCAAGTTCAACATGGTTCAAAGCTTGTAGGCAGGTGGGTAGATCTTTCAAAAACCAAGATTACCGCTATCTGGGAATATGAAACCATTGAACAATATGGACAGATTGAAATGGAGATTCGCATGACAGAATTGCATATTCGCGCAAAAAAACGCAAGAAGAAAATTGAGCCATTATTTTTTACCTCTACACAGGAATTTTGGGAAATGACAGGAGAATATTCCATGAAGGAGAATCCAGAATGAAGCCGATTATATCTAAAGAGCCTGAAGCACCAAGTTATTCTGAAAAAAAGATAAAGGACTTAACAAGAATCGTATTTGGGGAAGAGAAGAGTGTAAAAGAGTGTGATGCATTGTTTATCTTCAGTGGAACTCACCCTGGTCACTGGGAAAAAGCAATTGAAGCCTTTGAGAAAAGACTTTGCAGGGAAATTGTCGTTACGGGAGGGAGGAGTCTCACGGGTGTTCCGCACCCGGAATGGCCTGATTATCCAGTAAAGGAAGCGGATGTCATTATTTCACATCTTATAAAGGCGGGGATCCCGTCCGATAAAATAGTCTTTGAGAATGAATCGACTAATTCTTTGGAGAATGTTTTATATGCTAAGAAGGTTTTTGACTTCACCAACATTCAGAGTCTCATGTACGTCTGTAAAAGTCATGTTGCCGGCAGGCAGGAAAGAACACTCAGAAAACATCTTGGTGTCCGGTTGGAGTATATTCCGTTTTCATTCGATGCCGAGTATCAAGGGGTGAGAGTGAACAGGCATACTTGGAGCCAGGAGGAAATAGGACGAAATAGAGTGTGGGGAGAGTTTCTAAGAATTTTAAACTATGGGGAAAAAGGAGATATCGAGCCACTCTAAATAAAATTCTTATTTAATGGTGTCCCATTCTGTGGTAATATAGTTTCAATTTACCAAGCAGGAGGAAATGGTATGGACAACGTTGCATTAGTTAAACCCACAATTGAACTAAAGAAACAGTATCTTGAATTTTATACGGAATGGAAAGAAAGCGGAGAGGTTATGATTCCCTGGGTGATCGAGAAAGATCCATCCGATTTTGAGGCAATGCTGGCATTCATTGAGAATAATTCTAAAGGCGTCAATCTCCCCGAAGGCTGGGTCCCTGATTCCACATATTGGCTTGTTGATTCTGAAAAGAATGTGGTCGGGGCCGTAAATATAAGACACTCCCTGACAAAGAACCTCCTTAATGCAGGCGGACATATCGGATATGGAATCCGTCCATCGGCGAGAAAAAAAGGATATGCTACACAGATATTGGCATTATCTTTAGAAAAAACGAAAGAACTTGGTATTGAAAAGGTATTGGTGGTTTGTGATAAAGGAAATATAGGCTCTGCAAAGACGATTATTAAAAACGGCGGATTGCCTGATAAGGATTTCATAGAAGATGATGGAAATGTCATAAATAGATTTTGGATATACAATACTTGAAAAAAAGGCAGCTGAAAGCCGCCTTTTTTGAGTTATTTCACTTCTAATACAATGGAACCACCATCATTGCCGTCATATTCAACATCAATTCTCCATTGTCCTTCTTGAGGGAAAGTGATGGTCAGGGGAGAACGTTGATCATTCATAGTAACCACGATCGGCTCCAAGCTTTCCCCTTTTTCAGAAACGGGCGAGAGAAGTGCTTCAGTGCCATCCCGGCTGCCGGGAATGTAGATTTCTGTTTCAAAAGGCGCTTCTGCAAATGGAAAGGTTTCATGAAGAATGGCTGCTCCGTTTTTCTCACCGACATAGAGCTGTGAATCGATGGTGAAAATGGGGCTGGTATACCATTGAGCTTTTGACAGGCCGTAATAATGTCCAGAGATAATAGTTAATGAAAGCAGCAATAACGCAATTTGTGTCCACCAGAAATGAGATGTCTTTTTAAAACTGTTCAAAAGCTCTGATTCGGGAGTAAACCACTTGGCTAGTAAGAAGACCAGGTTTATCAGAAGTACGGCAAATCCAATATATAGTAGCATTGTTCCTCCTTATATTCTGACTATTCTAATTTATGTTATGAACAGTATAACATAATTGATGAATAGAAATTGGTAAGGGAGGCAATCATTTACACTGCATTTCTTAAGGATCCCATCACTCGAATCGTGTAGTTTCCTTTGGTATATTATCTGGGGCGCTGGGGACATTTTTTCGGTTGAAATCAAGATCTTCAGAAGAAAAGATCATAATAATCATCTGGCCGCCCACTACTCTCGACCGGATAAGAAGGGGCTGGTTATGCTGGTTTTTAAAAGTGAAATCCGGCCCGTACCAACTGACGGTTGCATCTCTTTTTGGAGGCACATAAGGTACTCTTCGGCTGTGAGAATAACGTTCGAGTATTTTCACACCTGCCCGGTCCACTGCATTAAAAAGGGTAGATGAAACCTGGCATATCCCTCCTCCCACACCTTCCGTCAATTCCCCTTTTACAATGACCGGCGCGGGCATGTATCCTTTTGCAGCAGTTCTTTTCCCTACGACCCTGTTAAAGGAAAACGTTTCTCCAGGGAATACAACATGATTATTAAGTGCTTCCGAAGCAAGTTTGATGTTATGGACCCTTTCTTTATTTCTGCTGTTAAAATAGGTGACATAATGGCTTATTCTTTTCCGCTTGATTTTTTCAAGCAGTTCACTGTCTACTTTCGGATATACAAGCCTAAATGGGATTTCCATGGAGGCCGGTTTATTTTTATAAAATGCTTCATAGAATTCCTTCTTAAACTTTCCCTGATCCACCATTTTCCCATTTTGTTCGCTGACGATGCTGCCGTGTTCATTAAGTGTTGCGTTGATGGGTTTTAGTGATAATTTCTCATTCAATTTCACGAATAACTCGTTAAGCTTTTCTTCATTGATAATAAATTCAGGATAAGGGGTGGTTTCAAATTCTGAACGGTTTACATTGATAACTGTTTTCCCTTCATCCTCCAGTTGCAGCTGTATGGGAGAAGTAGTTTGGATTTGGGCAGCCACTAATAAAGAAAGCAGCAACTTCATGATATATGGCACCTCCTGTTTATTGATTCAACAATTTCAGCAATGGGGTCCCATCAACCCTCCAAGGGGCTGTGGGAGAGGTCTTGACAACCGTGAAGGTTATCTGGGTATTCAATGGCCCGCTGTCTTTAAGAAAAAGCTGAAGATCTGCATTGACTTCTGTGGCAAAGGATTGAGTTTCCTTGCAGGTGTTTGTTTTTGACTGCCACCGGATAGCTTCAATCTTCTCTAGATTTTTCAAGCTTGCTTTTTGGGTCGTAATGGTTTTTCTGACCAGGCTTAAATCTGAATTTTTTATTCCTGCAAGAAATGCATCCACTTTGGGCTTTGGCTGAAGTTCATTTAAAAAGGAATCTAGTTCTCCGCCGGCTTTCAAAACCATTAGATGGTGGGAAAGATCTGGGGAATGGGTCTTATGAGTGGTGCTTCCCTTAAAGTGGATACAGAAATGTCCGGGAAAACCATTTTGCAAAGCCCCTGCACCATGGGGCATTCCATGCATGGAACCGGCTATAAGAAAGGTATCGGAATACACCAAAACTGCTCTTCGTTTCCAACTCCAGCTTCCCCCGTAAATCTCTTTCATGATTTTCGTGTCTTTGTGAGTCAAAGGCTGCACATCGGCATGACTGCTGCCAGCTCGTCTCTGAACAGCAAAGCGTTTCCCCGACTCAACATCAATTACCATAAACGTTGATTTCCGAGGCAGCCGTTCTTCGACTTCATCCCATGGAACCATTTCAATATGGTAATCAAGTACAGGTGGTGTCTTACCCAGGATCTTATGGGTATGCAGTGCTGAAGATAAAGACACTATAAAAAGGATGATGGCTAATTTTTTCACAATGAATCTCAACTCCATATTAAAAGAATTAACCTTATTTTGTACTAATCATTACTAAGCATAACTTCAAATAACTGGAATAACTTTCACGCTTTAAAGCACTAAGGGGGACAGTCCCTCTTAGTGCTTTAAAGGGATAAAGTAAAGAAGTGTGTTTCAATCTCAAATATTTTTAATTTGAGATAATTCACGTTAATATTGTATTAGGACTTTATAATTCAGATTTTTTATATTTTGAGGAGGAGAATCAATGGAATTGAAACCTTTGAAAGGGCAGCACCATGTTTCTGCCATTACAGCGAATGCGAAAGAAAATTATAGATTTTACACAAAGGTATTAGGCATGAGATTGGTAAAGAAAACCGTTAACCAGGATGATACCTCGGTTTATCACTTGTTTTATGCAGATGAAAGAGGAAATCCTGGAACAGATTTAACGTTCTTTGAGATTCCGAATGCAGGGCGGACATACCCTGGCACGAACAGCATCTCCACGACTTCTTTGCGTGTTCCTTCTGATGAAGCCCTTAACTACTGGGTAAAGCGACTGGAAGCCGAAGGAGTCGACCACGATGGTATCTCCACTGAAAGCGGAAGAGCGACCCTTGCCTTCAGGGACTTTGAAGGTCAGCGTTTAATGCTGGTATCGGATGAAAATAACCAGGGAGTGGAAGGCGGAAAGCCTTGGGAAAATAGCCCGGTAGCTGAAGAGTATGCGATCCGTGGGCTGGGTCCGATACATTTAACAGTAGCCAAAAGAGAAAATACAGAAAAAATACTGACAGACTTAATGGGTTACCGAAAAAAAGGGAGTTACTCCACGACTGTTGACGAGAAGCAATTTGAGGTGAACGTTCTAGAAACCGGCGAAGGAGGAACAGGTGCAGAAGTTCATATCATTGAACGTCCCGACCTTCCTATCGAAAGGCCAGGACGTGGAAGCGTACACCATGTCGCTTATCGCGTCGAAAATGAAGAAGAATTGAAGAAATGGGTGAACCTGCTGAAAGAACTGCGAATCCCAAGTTCCGGATTTGTAGAACGATATTATTTCCGTTCATTGTATTTCCGTGAAGCAAATGGAATCCTTTTTGAACTTGCCACTGATGGACCGGGATTTGAAGGGGATGAAGACTTTGAACATCTTGGGGAGAGCCTTGCTCTGCCGCCTTACTTCGAAGACCAGCGGGACCAAATCGAAGCGCGTTTGAAGCCCCTGGAGACAAAGGAATAATGAGGAGGAATTGATCGATGGAACATATTTTTAAACAAGGTAAAGAAGAAAATGGACCGACCCTTCTGTTATTGCATGGTACAGGGGGCAATGAGCGTGATTTACTTCCACTTGCAGAAATGATTGCACCGGATCACTCGATACTGGGCGTGAGAGGAAATGTCTCAGAACATGGGATGCCTCGTTTTTTCAGGAGGCTGGCTGAAGGTGTGTTTGACGAGGAAGACCTTGTGTTCCGCACAAAGGAATTGAAGGAATTTATTGACGAGTGTGCAGATAAATACGGGTTCGACCGCACTAATGTACTGGCTATAGGTTATTCCAATGGTGCCAATATTGCTGCCAGCATGCTGTATCATTATAGCGATGCCATACATGGAGCCATATTGTTTCATGCAATGGTTCCAATCAGAAGTGTGGAAATGGCGGATTTAAATGGAACACCGATATTTATAGGTGCAGGTGAGACCGACCCATTAATCCCTGCCCAGGAAACAAAAGAACTAGCTGCTGATTTAGAAAAATCCGGCGCCAAGGTAACAGAGTTTTGGACAAAAGGCGGCCATCAGCTGACAAGAGATGAAGTTGATCAGGCTGCTGAATGGTTCAAAAAGAATTATAAAAATTAATGAACGAACAGGACACCATAGCGGCTGTCCTGTTTTTTTATATAATAAACCCCTTGAATGATATGCAGTATAATTTAACTGAAAGTTCTAACCTTTTTAGAATTGAGGGAATGTGATAGGATGAATGCAATTTCTCATAAAATTTATATTAGAACTACACAAAACAAATCCGACTTCTGTATTCAGCTATGAATGGCAGCGGTGAGAGCAGGACAGATGAGACCCCAAAGGCGAAGCCGAGGGAGGCTCAACGCCCGCCCCTGGAGCGGAAATCAGTTTTCTCTAATTAATATGCAGTATTTACGGATAAATCTTTCATGAAAAATTTCAAGTACCCGTAACTTTTCCAGCGGCTCAATCGTTTCTTATATAGAGGTACCTAAAGGAGTGATAATCTTTGAAAGCTAAGCTTAGCAGGACCTGTGATGCCGGTAATCAACTATTAGAGATTTATCCTAAATTAAAGTCTTACTGCTGTAATCTGACAAAAAACAAATGGGATGGTGAAGACCTAGCTCAGGAGACTATGCTAAAAGTGCTTAATTCTTATAAAGTATCTGAGCGGAAGTTGGACACAGGGTTATTTTATACAATTGCCCGCAATCACTGGGTGGATATTGTCAGAAAACGGTCCAGGGAAACCATAGTGGACGGCTTCCCGAGTGAAAGTAGTCAAAAGGATTCTTCAGCATTGGAAGTTAGCCATCAGATTGAAAAACTATTGAAAAATTTCACATTGCAGCAGACAGTGATTTTCCTGCTGAAAGATGTATTCCATTACAGCAATAGAGAAATTTCGGACGCTGTATCTTTGACAGAAGGAGCGGTGAAGGCGTCTTTGTTCAGAATGAGAACACGGTTGAAGACCGGAATTCTTGATGGGGAAGTACCGGTATCTTCTGTATGGGTTGACAAATTCGTAAAAGGAATAATAAATGACAGCCCGGCTGACATTATTCAGATACTCACAGACAACCGTAAGACGGGATCTTCTTCTGTATCTTCTGTACATTTCTCTCATTTCTCAAATGGGAAACGATGCTCTTACCAGCAGAATCCTGTCCTTGCTGCTTAATAACAGATTGGAGGAGAACATATGGGAACAGTCCCTTACGTTATAGAGCAGACAAAGGGTGGAGAAAGATCTTATGACATTTATTCAAGGCTGTTAAAAGACAGAATCATCATGATTGGGGAAGAAATCAATGACCATGTTGCCAATAGCGTAGTTGCACAATTATTATTTCTGGCTGCCGAAGACAGTGAGAAAGATATTTCTTTGTATATAAACAGCCCGGGAGGTTCGACTTCAGCAGGGTTTGCTATTTTTGATACAATGCAATACATCAAACCCGATATTTGTACAATATGCACAGGGATGGCTGCGTCTTTCGGTGCCATGCTGCTTCTTGCCGGAACGAAAGGGAAGCGGTTTGCCCTCCCGAACAGTGAAGTCATGATCCACCAGCCGCTCGGCGGAGCAAGGGGACAGGCGACTGACATCGAAATCTCAGCCAAGAGGATTCTGAAGCTGCGGGAGCATATCAATAACATCATTTCCGAACGGACAGGTCAGAGTATTGAGAAGGTGGCCGCAGATACTGACAGGGATTATTTCATGTCAGCCAATGAGGCGCTGGAGTATGGGATTATAGATAAAATCGTCTAACCTGGTAATCTTAGCAGCAGAAACTAATTATTATTTAATGAAAGGGGTTCCTTCCAAGGAGCCCCTTTTTTAAAAGAGTGCGAAGAATGAAAATTTTATATCCATTCACAAGAAAATTATGGTATATTCAGTTTGTTATAGTAAATTATTTCTAATTGGGGTGTTACCATGCATAAGTATCGAAGAAGAAATACTCCGGCTTTTACGTTTTTATCTTATTTTACTTTGTTTGCAGGTGTAGCGCTGTTTTCAATTGGTTTATACAATGAAACCAGCCTGGAGTTGAATGAAAAAGGCTATTACATTGCTGTCATGATCCTTGTAGCCGTGGGCGCTATCCTCACTCAAAAAGTAACACGCGATAATGCAGAGGACAATGAGATTTTGGCTGAACAGCAGCAGAATCGCGCAAACAGCAGCGGAACAGGAACGAATGGGTAAGGTGAATAATCAGTAATTTGGAATGCAAAAGTCACAGAAAAAATCGCGCAGGAGTTCCTCACACTGCGCATTTTTATTTTAGGGGGAATCATGATGAAAGACTCAATAATCTTGGAAAAGAGCAAGATTGCCGACTGGGCTTTATCCCTTAAAAAGATACCTGATGATATCTGGTTCAAGCCTTTTAAAGAAGGGGCATGGGGCACTGCAGAAGTTATTGCCCATTTTATTTTCTGGGATCACTTTGTCATCGATAACCGTTTAAAGCCCTATTTGGAGAATGAAGAGTATCCTGCGGGCGGTGTTGATGTTCAAAAGGTAAATGATGAAGCAGCAAAATATGCCCGGAAAACCGAGAAAGCAGATGTAATTGAGACTTTCATGAATGCAAGGACCGAGCTAATCGGATACATAGGCGCCATGCCGGATGAGGCTTTTTCACAAACCATCAAAGGGAAAACCCTTACATGGAATGAGTATTTTCAAGGTCTGATTGAACATGACAGAAACCATCAGCAGCAGATAGAAGATCATCTCAGGAGCAACCTTCAAGTTGACTTACATGTGAACCTCGAGAATGAAAAGGAGCTCCTGGAAGGAAAGAGCATTTACTTGCGTGACTTCCATGAGAAGGATGCAGTTGAATTACTTCGTTTGCAATTAGAAAACAGACCATTCTTTGAAAAATATTCAATGAGCAGGCCAGCGGATTTTTATACTGAGGAAGCTCAAGAGAAAAGGATCTGGAAATTTACATTGGATAAACAAAATGACGAGGGCTATAATTTTGGAATATTTCATAATGAAACCCATGATCTGTTAGGGACGATCAATCTTTTTCAAGTTCTTCGAGGTTCTTTGCAAAGTGCTTTTATAGGATATTTTCTGGATCGCAAGTTTAACGGCCGGGGCTTTACAACAGAAGCTGTCAAACTGATTGTCAGGTATGGTTTCGATGAACTGAAACTCCATAGAATTGAAGCAGGGGTTATGCCGCATAATTCAGCTTCTATCAGAGTGCTAGAGAAATCGGGTTTTCATAAGGAAGGAATCGCACGGAAGAATGTAAACATCAACGGGAAATGGGAAGATCATCAGGTTCTGGCAATCATCAATCCGGCAGACGAATGAGGTGTGAATCTATTGAGGTGGAAGTATTTACTGGCTGTATTTTTAGGAGCCTGTTCCTACGGAGTATTATCTACCATCGTTAAGTTATCTTATCAGGATGGTCTCAAAACTGCCGAGGTGACAGTCGCCCAGTTCTTTGCAGGGTGGCTGATTTTGGTTTTGTTATTCTTGGGTAAGAGAGGTAAACCGAGACTATCTCTCAGGAAGAAGATTTATCTAATTGCAGGTGGCATTCCTTCGGGGCTGGTCGGTGTATTCTATTACACCTCATTGCAGACAGTTGAAGCCTCCTTCGCTATCATTCTTTTATTTCAGTTTGTATGGATAGGGATTGTCCTGGATAGTATCTTCAGCAAGAGACTGCCCGATAGAAAGACAGTCGTTTCGGTGGCCGTTTTACTGATTGGCACACTGCTGAGCAGTAAAATAACATTTACTAATGCCCTGAATACCGTTGATTGGAAAGGACTTATATTCGGTCTGCTGGCAGCAGCTTCATTTGCTCTGTTCATATTTGCGAACGCCAGGGTGGTACCTGAATTGGGGGCTGTCCAAAGAAGTTTTTATATGGTTTCTGGAAGCTTCTTAATTGTTTTCATTATTTTTATACCCGGATTGGTAAAAGACGGCATAGGGAATCCGTCTGATGTGGTGATGTATGGGGCCATACTTGGATTCTTCGGTGTGTTCATTCCCCCATTTTTATTCGCTTACGGGATGCCACATATAGGCTCGAGCATTGGCAGTATACTGGGGTCAGCTGAATTACCGGTAACCATCATTTTATCGATGCTGGTCCTCAGGGAATATGTTACATGGCTGCAATGGGTTGGGATTCTATTGATACTGCTGGCGATTACAGCTTCAAATGTCTCTTTTAAGCTGAAACTGAATCGAAATCCCCTTAAAGGTTCTTAAGTAAATAGTTTTTTCGGCAGATTCTTAGATTAGGGAAGAAGCACAAGGTTATTAAATGGAATCAGGCAGTGTAGTAGGGTGATTAGAGGAGAAACACCGGGTTATAACTGGAACCAGTCAGTATAGTAAGGTGATTAGCCGGTAAACACCGGGTTAAAACTGGAATCAGCGAGCGAAGTAGGATGATTAAAGGAGAAACACAGGGTTAAAAAACGGAATCAGCTGGTGTAATAGGGTGAATAGGGAAGAAACACTGGATTATAAACAGAGTCAGCTAATGTAGTAGGGTGATTAGAGAAGAAACATCTTTTTATAAAATGAATCCACCCGACAAAAAGGAGAAAACTTACTAAATATAAGCTTTCACCTAGCTAATATCAAAAAGGATTTACTTTAATTTAAACGAAAAAGGGAGTTGAGTTAATGTTTGTACATAAGGTCGACGAAAACATTTCATTGAAGATACCTGAATTGTATGATGCAGTAGAGTTCTTCCAGCTGACAGACTCTTCAAGGGGTTACTTGCGTGAGTGGCTGCCGTGGCTGGATGGCACCAAGACTCCTGAAGATACCAGGGAGTTCCTGAAGTTTGCGTTGAAAAACTATGCAGAACAGAAAAGTTTGACTACCCTGATTCTTTACAAGGACGAGATAGCGGGAACAGCTGGATTCAATAGCATTGATTGGACGAATCAGATAGCACATGTCGGATACTGGCTTGGGCATGGCTTTCAAGGGAAAGGTATCATGACCAAAGTAGTCGAGGCTCTCACTGGATATGCTTTTACAGAATTAAAGTTGAACAAGGTGGAGATCAGAGCGGCTGTGGAAAATCAGAAAAGCAGGAGCATTCCTGAAAGGTTGAATTTTGTAAATGAAGGCAGGATCAGGAATGCAGAAAAGTTGTATGAGCGTTTTGTCGACCATGTAATTTACGGTATGTTGGCAGAAGAATGGAATAAATAGAATAGAGGAATAGAAAATGGATCTTAAAGAAAAATTACAGGAATTCAAGAATAATAACTTTGAAAATAAGGACAATATCGAAGGGGTTCTCGTGAAGATGATGGAGAATATCGGTCACCCCGACCCTGAACTACGAGACCAATTAATATATACCACATTTTACAGATGGATAGAAAAAGATATTTTAACAAAAGATCAGCTGCAATCATTATTAAAAACGTCCATAGACGAAAATCATCTTTTTTATAAAATAGGTGAGAGATTTACAGACTCGGTTTTTACCAGGAGTTTTTCCTCCCTTGCTGCAGCACTTGTGATCAGGAAAGATACAGAAGCCCCAAGCCTGCCAAAGGAGCTGATATCAGAAGGGATCAAGAGCTCGATCAGGTATCTCGTTGAAGAGCGGGACACTCGGGGGTATGTCCAGGGAAAAGGCTGGGCACATAGTATTGCTCATGGGGCGGACCTTTTGGCTGCCTCCATCAATCATCCTGCTTTCGAAAAAAATCTGATTCCTGCTTGTCTTGAAGCGATTGAAGCCTGTTATGAAAAAGAAGCGGTCTACATGGATGACGAAGATGAAAGGTTGATTTTTGCTGTTGAGGCACTTTTAAAGAATGGGTTATCAAAACAGGAGCTGATGACGTGGCTTGAAAACATGAACCGGAATCTGAAAACTTCCTATGAAGATTCAGGTTTTTCTGTACCGTTTTTCAGAAGGAAGAAGAACTTCCTTGATTTTTTGAAGTCCCTGTTTTTCAGGGTTGGCTGCCTGGACGGTTACAAGGACGTTCAAGAAGAAATCAGCTCTATATTGGAAAAGTGGCATCATACACTCTATACACCGTGAGAGGCTAAATTAAGGTTTTAATGAGTTCCGTTAAAGGGAATAATATTCTATGAAGTATTCCAAAGAGAGGAGAAAGATGATGAGTGAGATCCAAAAAGGCTCAAACAAGTTTTACTTGGGACAGAGCGAAAATGAACCGGAAGCTGAAATCGTGTATTCCAGTGACGGGGACGCCATCGTCATTGAGCATACTTTTGTGTCAGAAAAATTGAGAGGCCAGGGGATAGGTGAAAAGTTAGTAGACCAAGCCGTCCAATATGCAGAAGAAAACAACTTAAAGATAGATTCCCAATGCCCTTATGCTAAAAGCATTTTGGAGAAAAAAGAGAATTAACAGCTTATCCTGAGCTAAACGGAGAGAACCCTTCCTGAAAGGTTCTCTCTTTTTATATGAGACAGCATTTTTAAGCAGTAATCAAGACCCTGGTGCCGATGGGGATTGTCCGGGCAAGTTCTTCAACGTCCCGGTTATACATACGGATACATCCTTTTGAAACCGCCTTTCCGATGGAAGATGGATTGTTGGTGCCATGGATGCCATAGGATTTTTTCGAAAGCGACATCCACATGGTTCCAAAAGGCCCTCCAGGATTGGGAGCTTTATTAATGATAACGAATTCCCCGGCTGGTGTCGCAGTTAACATTTTTCCTACAGCAATTGGATAGATCTTTACAATAGTTCCATTCTTCCTCAGGGTCAGCTTTCTCTGCCCTTTGGAAACATGGATAGAGTAGGGGATTTGGTTTGGATCAGGAAGGCCTGGTATGGTGATTTTTTGACCAACAAAAATCATATTCGGATTTGTAATGTTGTTTTTCTTTATTAGGGCTGGGAATGAAACCCGGTAGTCTTCCGAAATCGACCACAATGTTTCACCCGGCTTTACCGCATGCTGATACATGGCAAACCTCCTTGGTGTGTTTATTCTACAATATGTCAGGACATTAAAAACTGTGGCATTGTTACCTTGAAAAAGAAGAATATATTATTTAAAAATTATTTTTTTAGACTAAAAATCCTGGTTTTATTAATTGCTAAAGTACTAAATTGTTATTCTGGCCTTGTAAATGTTTTCAAAATATTTCGGGAAATGATAGACTGATAGAGACTACAACTCAGGGGGGACGTTATGGATAAGAATCAAAGAGAAGAAGTAATTGATGAAGCAATTGGAGAAAAGTCCATCGAACGGCTGGAATTCAGGGGCGGGGTCTTTGCCGCTACGATACCTCTGGTGTTCTTTATCATCTGGGCCATTTCATTAAGTGTTGCCGAACTGGTTACAGAGGAGGCGCTCGTACTCGGGATGGTCATAGGAATTGCCATTGGATTATTCTTCTGTAAATCAAAATGGTCTGATTATGCTCAAAGTTTATTTTCAGGTATGGCACAGCCTATAGGGGTTATAGCTGTTATTGCCTGGTTTTGGGCAGGAATGTTCGCTAAATTGCTTTCCGCAGGCGGGCTTGTAGACGGATTGATTTGGTTTGGGTTTCAAACAAATCTGGAAGGCGGGCTTTTCGTTGGCTTGACTTTCTTACTTGCCGCTTTATTTTCTACCGCGGTTGGAACAGGTTATGGTACGGTTGCGACTTTCGGTATTCTAATGTATCCAGCAGGGATTATCTTAGGTGCTGATCCTGTTGTGTTACTTGCAGCGATATTAAGTGGAGCTGTATTCGGGGACAACCTTGCACCTGTTTCAGATACGACAATCGTATCTGCAACGACACAGGACGCAGACGTACCGGGAGTTGTACGTTCAAGGTTTAAGTATTCCATCACAGCAGCCATTCCGGCATTAATTTTATTTGTTCTGTTAGGCGGAGGCGGAGAAACGGGCAGCACAGCAGCCATGGCTCAGCTGCAAGAGCAGGTATCGCCAAACGGGCTCCTTTTATTGATTCCATTTGCGTTGGTCTTATATTTGGCGTTGTCAGGGCACCATCTGCTCACATCCCTTACTTGGGGGATTGTTGCCTCCATCGCATTCATTTTTATATCGGGAACACCTTTTACAGAAGTTATCCATATTTACAAGAATGACTCTGGAACTGCAGTGGTTGAAGGTGCTTTGATGAGCGGGATCGGCGGTTACTTTAATATGGCCATTTTAATTCTATTTATTTTAGCGGCGGCCCATCTGATGGAAGTTGCAGGCACTATGGAAGTCATCAAGAACTTCTTCCTGAAACTGATTAACAATGTGGTACGCAGGGCTGAACTTTCCATCTTTGGGATTGTCGCGTTTTTAAACATTTTTATTACCATCAATACGGCAGCGGAGATTGCTGCTGCACCATTTGTCCGAAAAATCGGTAAGGAAATGAATATCCATCCGTACCGCAGAGCAAACTTCCTTGATACAGTTTCCTCTTCACTTGGATATATTTTTCCTTGGAGCGGTGGTGTATTGCTCGCCTGGGCTACGATTAAAGGGGCAGCAGACGAGTATGATTTTCTGCCGATTGTCAGTCCGACCGAGGTTTTCCCATTTGTATTCCAAGGCTGGGGATTGTTGATCGTAATGCTGATCGCAGCACTGACCGGATGGGGACTTCGTTACAGTGGAAAAAATGGAGAAGAAGTTAAACCTAAGGACTACAAATAAACATGAAAAGAGGTGCCGGTTATTGCCGGCACCTCTTTTTATTCATGGGGAGTTTCATAGATTGAAAAGTAGAATTATCTAAGACAGTATCTGCAAGAGGACGAACCAGTAAAACTGAAAAGGGCAACTACAGTCTTTTATAAGTGATCAAGAGGACTTTAAAGAAGGAGAGCCGGAATTAAATTCCTATAAAAGTATTCCAAAGGACTTTTAAAAAAGAGTAAAGAAATTAGAGTCCTTTAAAAGTGTTTTAGAGGACTCTAAAGAAGGAGAGCCGGAATTAAATTCCTATAAAAGTATTCCAAAGGACTTTAAAAAAGGAGTAAAGAAATTAAAGTCCTTTAAAAGTGTTTTAGAGGACTTTAAAGAAGTAGAACCAGAATTAAAGTCCTATAAGAGTATTTCAAAGGACTTTAAAAAAGAAGCAAAGAAATTAAAGTCCTTTAAAAGTGTCCCGAGGAGACTCGGCTCATTTAAAGTTAAACAAAAATCCTTCAGCTTCTAATGCTAAAGGATTTTTTGACTCTCTTGTAAAGTACTAAACAAACAAAAAGTAAGATGTAAACAGGATGCAGAGTGCATACATGATAGGATGTACTTCTTTAAAACGTTTCTGAGAGATAAGGGCTAATGGATACAGGATAAATCCCAGAGCGATACCTGTTGCAATGCTGAATGTCAAAGGCATCATCAGGATCGTAATGAATGAAGGGATGACAATCTCCATTCTGCTCCAGTTGATTTTGCCCATTTCCGTAGCCATCAATGAACCGACAATGATCAGGGCTGGTGCTGTTACTTCAGGCGTAATCACTCCGAGAATCGGTGAGAAGAATAAGGCAATAAAGAAACATGCAGAAATGACAATCGAAGTAAACCCTGTCCGTCCTCCTACAGCAATCCCTGCTGACGATTCAACAAATGACGCTGTTGTTGATGTCCCCAAGACGGCTCCCACTACACCTGATGCAGAGTCTGCAAGCAAAGCTCGTCCGGCATTCGGAATTTTATTATCTTTCATTAAACCAGCTTGGCTGGCCACTGCAATCAAGGCACCTGCTGTATCGAAGAAAGCAACGAACAGGAAGGTGAAAATAACAGTCAGTACTTGAGGAGTAAAAATATCTCCCAAGTGATGGAATACAACACCGAAAGTAGGTTCAAGACTCGGCACTTTTCCGACAATGGTTTCCGGGATGCTGATCAATCCAACGATCATGCCGATGATTGTGGTAATGACCATCCCAATGAAGATCGCACCATGAATTCCACGGACGAGCATCAGAACTGTAATGACAAAACCGATGACCGCCAATCCGGTCAATGGAGAAGCGAGTTTTCCGATGGATACGAAGGTATCAGGGTTGGAAACGATGATTCCTGCGTTTTTCAAACCGATAAACGCGATAAAAAAACCAATTCCCGCAGCAATGGCATGCTTTAAGTCCTGTGGTATGACATTAATGATCTTTTCACGGATCTTCAGCAAGCTTAAAATCATAAAAATGATCCCTGCTGCAAAAACTCCGGTCAATGCTACTTCCCAATCAATCCCCATACCGATACAAACAGAAAATGTAAAGAATGAATTCAATCCCATACTTGGTGCTATTCCGATTGGATAATTTGCAAGGATGCCGATAAGAAGTGTTCCGACGATAGCCGAAAGTGCGGTAGCAGTGAACAAAGCTCCCTTGTCCATTCCTGACTGACTCAGGATAATTGGATTTACGACAAGGATATAGGCCATTGATAAGAACGTTGTGATACCGGCAAGTGTTTCTTTTTTATAAGTTGTATCACGTTCTTCAAATTGAAAAAACTTCCTCATGATGATTTACCTCCTGTTGGTTGGATATAAGAAAAAAAAAAAAAGCCCTGGCGGTTCAGCCGCCAGAGCTTAATCTATAAGAATAGAAATAATCAAAGAACAATCATCACTATCCCTGTAGACAAGCTATTTATGGTAGCTGGTAGAAACGTTCAAGCCATATTCTTGAACTTATACAAGGTTTTAATTATTTAAATATAATAGTAGACATCTTATCAGCAGAAAAACGAAGCGTCAATAGAGAAATGAATTGTCTTGCTATTTGAATTATTCCTCCAATATCTTTAAAGCCTGTTCTCCCGTAGTGGAAATTGGTGGGGTTTAAACGAAAGAGATCGGGGAATTTTAAAGAAGTACAAAGTGCTATTCTTGCCAAAAAGCAGTTTTATCATGAATAATATTGAGAGAGCCTAAATAGACTATCAGTAGAAATAAATAGAGAATAAAGCTCACCATTTTACTTGGTGAGCTTTTTAGCAAACATAAGTTATCAAAGGAATACAAAGACTTCAATACTTTAAAGCGTAAAAAGGGACAGTCCCTCTTAGTGCTTTAAAGCGGGAAAGGGAGGCTTTTTGTGAGGGAAGTTCTAAATTTTAACCGGGAAGGATATCCGTTTGTGATGTATTCACCTTCCCACCTTCTGGCCATAGCAGCTTCGGTCCTATTAATTATCATTTTCTATCTTGCAAGAAACAAAATAAAAAACAGGGTGGAAAACCTTGTAAGGTACATCCTTATTGGACTGCTGATATTCGGTGAGGTTTCCTTTCAGTATTGGTACTATATTAATGAAAAGTGGGATCTGACTATCAATCTGCCTTTTCAGTTGTGTTCGCTATCGTTATATTTATGTACCATCATGCTGCTGACCAGAAGTTATAGGATTTTTGAAATAAGTTTCTTTGTCAGCATGACGGGGGCATTTATAGCTATCCTTACACCTGAACTATTTTTCGGCTTCCCTCACTTTCGATTTTTCCAATTTTTTATTGCCCATATCGCAATTGTTTTATCCTGTTTGTACATGGTATGGATTGAAGGATATAGGGCGGAATATACTTCGGTCCTTAAGTCACTGGCAGCCTTGAACATTATTGCCTTTTTGGTTTTTTTAGTGAATATTGCTTTAGGTGCAAACTACATGTTTTTGCTTCACAAGCCTGTCAACGCAAGTCCAATTGACTTCCTTGGCCCTTACCCATGGTATATCTTTTCATTGGAAGCAGTGGCATTCCTATTATTTTCTCTCTTATATCTACCTTTTTATTATTCAAGGAAAAAGAATGTATCAAGGCAGTACTAAAAGACTATTCAGCGAAATAGTATATAAGGGATTCGCTTGAAAACCTAACTACTGATAAAGGGGAAATGGAAACCATGCCGAAAGTTATTGTGATGTATGAACAGCCGAAAGACAAGGAAGGGTTTGAAAATTATTATTATAATCAGCATACGAAGCTGGTTGATAAAGTGCCTCATGTTCAATCAGCAGAGGTGCAAAAGGTGCTTAACACTCAGAATACCGATCTTCAATTATATATTGTGACAGAAATCGTTTTCGAAGATTTGGAAGGAATGAAAGCCGCCTTCAAATCTCCTGAATGGCAGGAAGTTACCAATGATGTACCAAACTTAATGCCTTTCCTGGAAAAACCTCCTATTATTGCAGTGGTTGAATAAAGGTTCATCTCATTTTTCTTTTTGAAAAATGAGATTTTTTATTTCGTGAAAAGTCAGATAAAACTAGTATAATGAAAGAAAAGGAAAATGGGGGTTCGAAAATGAAAAAATGGCAGGGTGCTGCGGCAATATGTGTAAATGAAAATCAGGAGATCCTAGTCGTCAGGGGTATAGATTCGGATATTTGGAGTGTACCCTCGGGCGGTATTGAGCTGGGAGAATCACCTGAAGAGTGCTGCGTTCGGGAAGTGAAAGAAGAAACCGGGTGTGAAGTAAGAATTAAAGAGAAACTGCAAATAAAACAAACCATGATTAAGGGAATCGAAGTGACCACCCACTATTTTGCGGTAGAAAGAACAGGCGGGGAATTAGCAGTGAACGATCCTGATCAGAACATTGCAGAAGCCTGCTGGAAATCCATTCAGGAGTATGAGGGCCTTACACAGATGTATCCAGAGGATCTTCCCCTGATAAAAAAGATTATCACCACTCCAATTCAGATTACATAATTCTTCCGGGAAGCCAATGTGACAGGCTTCCCTTTATTTATGCTCTTCATGTTATTCAACTGCCAGGCAAAAAACCAATATAAATTTTCTTCAGGAAATTGAAACCAATTTAAATACTGATACGACTAATGTGTAAGTTAAAGGGGGGAAAGGGTTTGGAAGAAACAAATTTACATGAGATATATGAATCATATTTCCATGACGTCTATCACTATCTGCTGTATTTCACCAACAGCCAGTCAGATGCCGAAGATCTGACGCAGGATACTTTCATTAAAGTCTTTAAGAATTATGAACGGTTTGAGGAAAGGTCATCGGTCAAAACGTGGATTTTATCCATAGCCAGACGAACAGCTGTAGACCATTATCGTAAAAGAAAGATAATCTCCATTTTGCCGGACGTCATCGCTCAATGGGGGAAAAGCAGTGAGGGCAATCCTGATATTGAGATGGACCATACAGATGACTGGGAAACCCTGCAAAGGGCATTGTCTACTTTAAAGCCGGACTACCGCAATGTTGTGATCCTGAGAGGACTGAAAGAGTTTTCCGTTAAAGAGACGGCGGAAATCCTGAATTGGAAGGAATCGAAAGTGAAAGTGGATTTTCACCGTGCGATAAAAATGATGAAAAAGCAGTTAACTAAATCCAGTGAAGGAGTGGTGATTTTCAATGAACAAAAGAGAGGTTGATCAATTTCTCGAGCCTTTAAAAAACAGGCCTGACCTGAATCCCCGTACAGAATATAAACAGGAACTGCGAAATAAACTTTCTGGGCGGCAGGTGGAGAACAACAAAAGGAAGCTGGCCCATTGGGTGCCTAACCTGGTTGCTGCTGCATTGCTTATTGTCGGTGTGGTTGTTGGAGCAGAGCTGATCACATCTGATAATTCAACTGAAAGAGTTACACCAGGCGAGGATCTGCAGCCAGCCGTTATAGACACCGACATCACGGATATCAGTGAGGAGGAAGCCAGGGAATTGATTGGCACAGCGTTTGCTCAATATTCCATAGTGGTCAATGGAGGCGGTCCTGAAATAGGAGAATCATTTAAACAGGACGGTATGGAGTACAGGTTCATGGGGGAGGACTTCCTGACAGAAGAGACCGTCCTTTCTTATCTAAAAGAGAAATATACGGAAGATTCAGCAACGAAAATAGTTGAAGAAATTCCTTTTATCGTAAAGGATGAAAAACTGGCCCAGCCAAATAAGTTCATCACTGGGAACTTGCAATGGGCTGACGGAGAAATTCAGCAGTTAAGGGAAGACGGCAAGAAAACCCGCCTTGTAAAATATAAAGTCCCGGTAGAGAATATGGATCGATATCAATCATTTAATTTAATCCTGCAATATGAAAACGGATGGAAACTAGATGGGAAATTGCCTTTCTCTTATGGAGATAACACTGAAACCACTGCCAAGGCAGACCCGCCTGTAAAAGAATTTACATTAACGGACACTGAAGAAGCCGTCTATGAAAAGTTCGCTTCCGATTTTGATGAAGAGCACCTTAGAGGCTTAGAGCCGATCAGCATCGCTAAACTTTATGTTTTTGCGGAACTGGAAAACAACCAGGATGTGGTATATGCATTATACACGGACAAGGAAGGGTATGTTCAGTGGACAAAGGAAGAACATTTAGAAATGTCTGGTACGGAAGAGCACTCAAAAGAAAAAACCCTTGAAGTCTTTAATGGGCTGCAGGATGGGAATTTCATAGAAAAAGAAGAAAACAGGGGATACATCGAATTTTATAATGCTAACGGCATGGTGGGTTTTCAAGTAGTAAAAGACGAAGATGGCATCTGGAATGTCAGCTATATGCCAATCCAATAATTTTTTTCGACCGGCCACCTGGAGACCGGTCTATTTTTATTGTTATTAAGGGTGGTTGTGCTTCCATAAATAAAACTCTAAACAAAAGAAAAATATGGTAAACTATATAAAGAATTCTGAAATATTCGATACTGAATGATGGAGTGGGAGACGTGAATGAAAGAAAAGAGTTTTTAAGATTAATTGAAAATGCCAATCACACCTTTTCCGGGTGGGATTTTTCGTTTATTTCCGGAACTGGCAGAATGGCGTCTGGTCCTCTTGACTGGTCTTATGGCACACAAGCTTTGAGGCTTATGCAAAACGCTCAATCTTTGTTGGATATGGGGACCGGAGGCGGTGAGTTTCTATCAATGCTCAGACCTTTTCCGCCGGTAATATTCGCCACCGAGGCTTATGAACCGAATATCCCCCTTGCAAAAGCAAAGCTTGAACCTATGGGAGTGAAGGTTATGGGAATTGAAGAGGATAATGACCTTCCTTTTGAAAATGGTCAGTTCGATACCATTATCAATAAACATGAAGCCTACTCAGTAAGTGAAATTCAGCGGATACTCCAACCAGGTGGAGTTTTCCTGACCCAGCAGGTGGGCGGCAAGGATTGCCTGGAAATCAATGAAGCGCTTGGTGCGGATATCGAAGGAGAGTACGACCATTGGACTCTGGATTACGCAGTTAAGGAACTGAAAGAAGCTGGGCTCCATATCATAAATTCCGGTGAGCAATATCCAGTACAAAGATTCTATGACATTGGGGCGTTAGTTTATTATTTAACCGCCATCCCATGGCAGGTAGAAGGTTTTTCTGCAGAAAAGTATCTTGATGAATTATTTTATATTCATAAACAAATAGAGGAAAAAGGCTATTATGAAGTAAAACAGCACAGATTCTTCATAAGAGCAGTAAATAAATGATGAATTCTTTGGCAGTTTTTACGATTTATATGGAAGGGGACGGATGAGTGAACATCGAGAGTTTATTTATTATCATTTTCATAATGATGATCAGTACTTCCATTTTTGCTTTATTGAAGTACAGCATCCTCTTTCAAGACATAAAGGCAGTTGTTGTTAATTCCGTTGCTGCTTCAGCAGTCATTTGGTTTATCATCATTTCTTTGACGGTTCAACTTGGGTTATTTGATTATTCCTTGCTGCTAGAGACGTGGTATGTAATTTTAAACCTGTTTGTCTTTACAATTCTGGCTTTCAGTCTTGTGTTCTATAACTTGAAAACGATCGAGCAGGAAAGAAATTCGATGGGTTATTTTATCTGCAGCATTATTTCGGGGGTTTTCCTCGTAGCTATCCAATGCAACTTTTATTTGGAGCTAACAGGTTTCGATACATATATCTTGAACAACACACTGCTTTTTGCAGTGCTTCATACGATTCTGACATTATTTTTGCTGACCAGGTTACTGCAGCAGGTCCGTTTCGATCAGCTCCATGCCCCTGAAAAAGTCAGGAATGTTTCCCTTGCTGCAGTGTCTCTGATTTGCGGGCATTCACTATTAGGCGCCTTGCTGACGGTTACAGCTGCATTCAATTTAACAGTGAATCGCGATTTATTCAATATCGAATATATCAGCGCCATTCTGCTTTTTGTCATGACTGTGGCTAAAGGGGAGCGGCAGTATCTTGACGAAAGAGGAAAGCTCAATTACATGGCGTACCATGATTCTCTTACGGGTTTATATAATCGTTCATATATACAGGATATCCTTGCAGAGAAGACTTCCGGCACTCAACCGTTCCGCCTTTTGCTTCTTGACCTGGACTACTTCAAACATATCAACGATACCCATGGCCACTTTTTTGGAGACGAAGTCCTTAAGCAAGTGGCTGTATCTATTAAAACCATGCTCGGGAGAAATGCCTTAGCAGGGAGGCTGGGCGGCGATGAGTTTGTAATCCTTTTTGACGAGCAGCAAAGTGACGATGAGGTAGAAAAGTTCTGCTCTTCCATACTTGATTATTTTTCCAGCCCCATCATCATTGATGGCCGACAAGTCACGATTACTGCTTCAATCGGGGTTTCAGCCTTTCCTGACAACGCACATACACCCGGTGAATTACTGGTAAAGGCTGATATCAGTATGTATAAAACCAAGGGTGACGGACGAAATTCTTTTACTATTTTCAATGATGATCTTGAGAAACAATTCAGGCAGGAAACCGCACTTCAAGCAGACTTGAGCAGAGCATTGCTGAATAGGGAGTTTGAAGTGTTTTATCAGCCAATGGTCAGCCTCAAAGAGAAAAAAGTGATAGGCTTTGAAGCGTTATTAAGGTGGAATCATCCTGAGAGAGGAATGGTCAACCCTGGAGAATTCATTCATATTGCTGAAGAAACAGGGTTGATTGTACCTATAGGCGAGTGGGTCGTCCATGAAGCATGCAGGCAGATTCACGAGTGGAATCAGCAGCTGAACAAGGTATATTCGATTTCCATCAATCTGTCCCTTAAACAATTTGCGAGAAAAGACATATACGAAGTGCTGACTGGGATTGTAAAAGAAACAGGGCTTCCCTCTTCCCTTGTTACGATTGAAATAACGGAATCAATGGCCATGACCAATACAGATCATACTCTTGCTGTTTTGAAGAAATTCAAGGCAAGCGGATTCGGGATTTCCATTGATGACTTTGGGACGGGTTACAGCTCTCTCAGTTATCTAAAAGACTTTTCCATCCATAGTATTAAGATTGACCGTTCATTCATTAAAAGTGTGACTGACAGCGGGAAAGATGACGCTATTGTCAAAGCAATCCTTTCCATCGCCGGCAACCTTGGCCTGGAAGTCGTTGCAGAGGGAGTCGAACTGCCCCAGCAGGAACATTTTCTGCTAAGTCAGCACTGCAATTACGCACAAGGATATCATTACAGCAAACCTTTGAACAGCAGGGACTTGCTTGAATATTTAGAGAAAAACAGCGGAGCATCTCCTGTTGACCCTGTTCCTATTTAAAGAAGGGTTAACAGACTGCGCCTGAGACCTTATTTAGTCCGATTGAATCGGACTATTTTTGTTTTTAAAAATTTCTTTAAAAAGTAATTTATTTTACTGTATAATGATAAAAGGAGGGATGATAATGGAAATACAGACTAAAAATAAATTTGACTTCGACTATTTTAGGAAGAACTTTGAAGCATTGCTGGAAAGATTCCACCTGACAGAAAATCTGGATTTTCAAAATGAATTATTAAACGAAATAAACAGTCTCCGTTTTGCCTTTGAAGCGGAGAAAAATCGTTTAACGCTGCGGCATGTGCAAAATTATCATGATAGTGAAGCGGAAAAAGAGTACAATAGTTTAATTTCTCAAGAAGCCAAATACCAGCATCTGGTTAAACGCTATTATGAGCTCCTGCTTTTGTCACCACATAAAAAGGAGCTGGAAAAGCGATGGGGAAGGCAGTTGTTTAGGATTGCTGAGTTGAAAGTCCAATCCTATAGTGATGAAATCCTTGAGGAAATCAAACTGGAAAACCGGCTGATGGGGGAGTATGGGAAGCTTCTCGGTACAGGAAAGGTGGTATTTCAGGGAGAGGAAATGGGGTTGTCCTTTTTGGCTCAGTATATGATGAGTGCAGACAGGGAAATTCGGAAGGCAGCATATGAAGCAAGGGCACGGTATTTTGCTGAAAATGAAGAAAGATTTGATGAAATTCTGGATGAGTTGATTAAAGTCAGAACACGAATAGCCTGTAAGCTCGGACGAAGCAATTTCATTGAACTCGGCTATGAGAGAATGAATCGTACAGATATCTCTCCTCGTGATATGGAGAGCTACCGGATACAAGTAAAGAGAGATGGTGTTCCGTTTGTATCGTCACTGAGAAAAATTCAAAAAGATAATTTGCGTGTTAATACTTTAAAATATTTTGACGATAAAATGACTTTCCTTGATGGCCCTCCGCCTTTGCGGATTAACCGAGGAGACTTCTTGGATAAAATGAAAGTCCTGTTCGCTGGACTATCCACTGAAACAGAAATGTTTTACGACAGTCTCATTAAGAAAGGAAACCATGATCTTTTGCCGCGTACAGGTAAAAGGGGTGGAGGTTATGCTACTTATTTGGGAGAAGGGAAGGAGCCATTCATTTTTGCCAACATTTCCGGAGTGTCCAATGATGTACGCCTGTTCACACACGAAGCAGGGCATGCTTTTCAATTTTTCATGAGCAGCGAAATGAATTGTCCGGAATATATGATCCCGGTTGATTCTGCTGAAATTTTCTCTTTTGCAATGGAACGTTTCGCATGGCCCTGGATGAAAGAATTTTTTGGTGAAGATGCCAACAAATATAAGTTCACACATCTTATAGAAGCTTTCATGTATATGCCCTTTGCAAGTGCCATTGATGAATTTGAACATTTTCTGTATGAAAACCCTGATGCCGGCATTAACGAAAGGAAACAAAAGTGGAGAGAGCTTGAAGGAATCTATCAACCTGAACTTGATTATGACGGAAATAAGTATTTAGAAGCAGGAGGAGGCTTTCATGGAATAGCCCATCTTTACTTTAGCCCGTTCTATTTCATTGATTACGATATAGCTCATATCCTCGCTGTCCAGCTATGGGAAAAATCACTTCGAGATCATGAATCAGCTTGGAAAACCTATCTGGAAATGTGCAAAGCGGGGGGAAGCCGGTCATTAAAAGAGCACATTGAGGCAGCTGGATTGAAGTCTCCATTTGAGGAAGATTCTTTATCTGAAGTCTTAATCAGAGTAAGAGGATGGATGGAAGAAGCTCTAAGCAGATACTAATATGTTAAAAAAGGGGAGCCTTCTCGTTTCCCTTAATACTTTGACCAAAGCCTGCCTAATTTAGATCTGGCAGCCTTTGGTCATGTTCTTTCCTTACAGTTAATAAAGGGGCTTTTTCCTCCGGGCTTAAAAGATTTCAGTTTTCTCTTTTGGACGCTCTAATTTCATGCGTTCAAGTTCTAATCTCAACTTTTCTGTTTCCATGACAAAGTTTTCTTGTTTGAGTTTTTCCAATTCCAGCTGCTCTTTCAGAAGGGACTGCTTGTACTTAGCACTTTTCTGGAAATGATCCGTTAATATGGCTATAATCGGGATAGAGAAAATCATGACAACTGTAACAATGGCTATCAGCATGATACCGCTCCTTTTTAAAATTTTTTTCGTATGTTTTGTTTAATAAGTATATTTTATCGAACTTGAAAGATAATTGTCTCGGTCTGGGGACCGAGCTTTCAGAACCGTAGGGAGGAAATGAATCTTGATGAAAATACTGGGCAGAGGCCTCATCACCATTTTAGTGTTATCAGGGGTAATATATTATATTGGCAACTACACAATGATTCACAAGGATCAGGTAATGTCGGTTCAAATCGAGCACAAAGAAGAGACCGAGGGCAAATACTACATTAAAGTCAACGATCAAAAGCTGCAGGTGAAAGATGAGAGTCTTTGGAATATCATGGACCTGGATACATCCTATGATATTCAATACGAATGGTACGGCGAAAAAGTTCCATATATTACGCAAATTTTTGTTCACGGGGAAGGAAACTTAAGTGAAGGCGGCCATTGAACCGGGTAAATGCTGTTTAGCCGGTTTTTTAATGGTTAAATTATGTGTCTCTTTTTTAAAGGGGAAAACGCCTCTAATAATGAATACAAACATAGCTTTTTAATATTATATAGTCGAAGAACGGGGAGAACGGGATGGCAAAAGGTAAAATCATTTTATTGAATGGTGTTTCCAGCTCAGGGAAGAGTACTTTATCGAGAGAATTAGTGGAGAAAATGCCTGAATATTTCCACCTCAGCGTGGATGATTTTGACGTAATTATAGAGAAGATGGAAGACAGGGACAAAGGACATTTAATCCCTGTACCGACAGAATACTTCTTCCACAGAAGCATTGCGATGTTTTCGGATAAGGGAGTTAATCTTGTTGTCGACCAAATTTTGCACGATGAAGATACCCTCATGGATTGTTATAAGACATTAAAGGACTACCCTGTTTTATTTGTTGGCGTCCATTGTCCGATTGAAGTATTGGAAGAAAGGGAGATGAAAAGGGGAGACAGAAGCATTGGACAGGCAAAAGGGCAGCTTTCATATGTCCACCGGCAAAATGAAGTTTATGATGTAGAGGTTGATACTTCCCTGGATGATCTAGAAACAATCCTGCAATTGATTAAGGAAAAGCAGGAGAATCTCGAAGAGGCAGCAGGATGGAAGAAAACAATCGGCGAATATTCTAGGATGAAACTTCGAACCCTGTAGGGGACTTGTTCATTCTCTATTAAATAATATTATTCTTTTCATTATAAATGGGTTGCGACATTGGCATACTTTAAGTAGTATAGAAAAAGTAGAAAAAGGCAAGTCATTTTGAAATGAGGGTTTACAATGGAAAAAGTTTCTATATATGGTTTAACAATAGATCAGCTTACCTCTTGGATTGTGGAAAATGGCGAAAAGAAATTCCGTGCTTCACAAATCTGGGACTGGTTATATAAAAAACGTGTAAAAAGTTTCTCGGAAATGAAAAATATCGGGACGAAATGTATCGACTTACTAGAAGAAAACTTCCATCTTGGAACGCTTCAAGAGGAAATCAAACAGGAATCTAAAGACGGTACAATCAAATTCCTTTTCAAGCTTCAGGACGGCAACCTGATTGAGACGGTTTTAATGAAATTCAACTATGGCTATTCCGTTTGTGTCACAACACAGGTTGGCTGTAATATCGGCTGTTCGTTCTGTGCGAGCGGTTTGTTGAGAAAGAACCGAGACCTATCAAGCGGTGAAATCGTTGAACAGATCATGAATGTCCAGCACCATCTGGATGCAAGAGGAAACGATGAAAGGGTCAGTCATATCGTCGTAATGGGAATTGGTGAGCCGTTCGACAACTATGATAACCTGATGGACTTCCTCCGCGTGGTAAATGACCAGAAA
This sequence comes from Bacillus salacetis, assembly GCF_049177075.1. GTDB lineage: Bacteria > Bacillota > Bacilli > Bacillales > Bacillaceae_B > Rossellomorea > Rossellomorea salacetis_A. The sequence goes on from NZ_CP185377.1 coordinate 1,771,733, forward strand.
GGTCTCTCCATTGGAGCAAGGCATATCACTGTTTCAACAAGCGGGTTGGCGAATCGAATTTATGATTGGGCCGATGAGAACATTCAGGTGAACCTGGCTGTTTCACTGCATGCGCCAAATAATGAACTGCGCTCAAGGATTATGAAGATCAACAAGGCGTATCCTCTTGAAAAGCTTATGCCGGCAATTGATTATTATCTTGAAAAAACGAACCGAAGAATTACATTTGAATATATCCTGCTGCAAGATGTGAATGATCATAAAGAAGAAGCATTGCAACTGGCAAAACTTCTTAAGAATAAGAAGCATCTGTCTTACGTCAATCTGATTCCTTACAATCCTGTTGATGAACACGGCCAGTATCAGCGGAGCACGAAAGAAGCGATCGTTGAATTCTATGGCACCCTGTTGGACCAGGGTATCAACTGTGGTGTCCGTACAGAACATGGGACAGATATTGATGCGGCATGCGGACAATTACGAAGCAAACAAATCAAAAAAGATAAAGAAAAGGTCCGTTCCTAAGACCTTTTTGCCCGCGAGAGCCGGTACTTTAATCAGTACCGGCTCTTTTTGTGGTGAAAATCCCGGGAAGTTGGAGCTCGTGCGGCGAGCGGAATATACCATTTCCAAAACCACAATAATGACCCCCTTCGTATCCTTCATGATACTCCAAATCAAAAAAATCCCTGAAACTGGCAGGATGTTATATAATATCCATAAAACAAATAACAGAGGTGATTCTTATGAAGACGATTGGATTGATAGGCGGGATGAGCTGGGAATCTTCAGCCGAGTACTACAGATTCATCAATCAACGGGTGAAAGAAGAACTTGGTGGACTCCATTCGGCTAAGTGCATTTTATACAGTGTCGATTTTGAAGAAATTGAAAAATATCAATCAAATGGAGAATGGGAAAAAGCAGCCGAAGTTTTAGGAGCCGCTGCAGAGTCCCTGGAAAAAGCAGGGGCTGACTTTATTATTCTATGTACCAATACCATGCATAAAGTGATTGATCAAATTACCGGGCATATCGAAGTCCCTGTCCTTCATATAGCGGATGCTGCTGCTTCACAAATTAAAGAACAGGGCATAAAATCTGTTGGCCTGCTTGGAACCCAATACACTATGGAACAGGATTTTTATAAAGAACGCCTAAGAAGTAATGGGCTGAATGTGATTGTACCGGATGCTATGGAAAGAGAAAGAATTAACAACATCATTTTTGATGAGCTTTGTGTCGGAAAAATTGAGGACACATCCCGTGATTTTTTAAAAAGTGTGATACATTCATTGAAATCCATGGGAGCAGAAGGGATTGTTCTTGGCTGTACTGAAATTGGCCTGCTGATTAAAGAAAAAGACACCGACATCCCTGTTTTTGATACAGCCCGGATTCATGCTGAAGAGGCGGTGAAAAGAGCGATGGATTAAGGGTGAGAATAGGTGCCGGGAAAATCAGTTGTGATGGACACGGACACCTTGATTCCCTTTATTAATATTTATATCTTTCCTAAAAGCGTTGGATCTTTGGAGATGCCCGGATTCCCCGGGACCCAGTTCGCAGGTACCCCCTTCCCGGTTTGACGGCTGTACTGGATTCCTTGAAGAATTCTCAAAATTTCATAAACATTTCTTCCAACCTCCGAAGGATTGATCAACTTGGAAACAATAATGCCATCGGGGTCTATTATAATAGTGGCTCTAAAAGCGGCACCTGTCTTTTCGTTGAGGACCCTGTACGCCCTTGAAATTTCATGTGTTCTGTCACTGACAAGCGGGTACATCACCTTTGCTAGTGATGGGGATACTTCAGTAAAAACCTTATGAGCATAAACGCTGTCTGTGCTGATTGCCAGCAATTCAGCGTTTAACGACTGAAATCCAGGATAAATAGCAGCGACCGCTGCCAATTCAGTTGGTCAGACAAAAGTGAAATCACTTCCATAAAAAAACAGGACAACCCATTTCCCCTTTAGTTCATTCAGTGATATGGTACCGATTTTTTTGTCAGAGTTAAAATAAGCTTCTGCCGTAAACAAAGGAGCAGGGTCGTTGGTCTGGGCGCAAAAACTTTGTTTATTCATACTGAAGTCCATTTCCTCACCTCTTTTCTATACGATAAGATAAATATATTCATAAAATCGAAATTTATTAGATTGGCTGACGAGCAATTATAAACAGAATATCCAGTAAAAATGGATTAAAGTGAAACTTTTTTATAAGATGACTCGTTATCTTATATAGAGCCGTGTTGCGGCCCGGAAATCACAAAAATTTATAATTGAGCGTGAAAACAAATGAATGTATTTTTACTTATTGCCATATGTCTCCTTTCTTATGGATTTGGTGGCCTGAATGGTGCTTACTATTTAACAGAATATTATTTGAAGGATGACATCCGCCGGTATGGAAGCGGAAATGTCGGAGCTACAAATGCGGGGAGGGTACTTGGCAAAAAAGGGTTCATCTTTACTGTTCTTATTGATGTTGCAAAGGTAGCAGCCGCATTGTCAATCACTTTCTGGATGTCCGAAAAGGAACCCCTCCCTATGGCATTGAGTTCCTTTTTTCTGCTCGCAGGGCACCTATTCCCTCTACAGCTTGGGTTCCGGGGAGGGAAAGGGGTTGTAGTATTTCTTGCGGTATCCCTTTTCTTAGTTCCTTTGAGCATTCTGATATTGGGTGCTGTAATGGGTATTTCTTTTTGGCTGTTAAGAGATTTCAAGAAAGCTGGATTGATATCTATGCTTTCTATTCCTCTGACGGCTTACTTAGTAAATCAGCCTGCAGAATATACCGGTACATTGCTGATCATGCTTATTGTTGTTCTGCTGGCACATAAACGTACACCACCGCCCCAACTTCGCCAGGGACACCATTAGGAGGTTATGAGAATGGGCACAACAGATTCCCTTTATTATAAAATTGCAGATGAGCCTGAAGAATTTAAACAGATCCATAGAATGAATTATCAAACGTTTGTTGATGAGATCCCTCAGCATGGAGCGAATGAAGAACATATCCTTGTTGACCGGTTTCATAGTGAGAATACATATGTCATAGCGAAGAAAGAAAATGAACTGGTAGGGATGATAGCGGTAAGGGGACAACGCCCTTTTTCTCTTGATCAAAAGCTCCCCGGGATCGATAGCTACTTGCCTGAGGGAAGTGTTCCTTGTGAAATACGGCTGCTGTCCGTGCAAAAAAAATTCCGAAGCAGTACTGTGTTTTATAAGCTGGTTGAGATGGCTGTAACCCATATTTTGAAGCAGGGATACAACACCGCCCTAATTTCAGGGACTGTCCGGCAATTAAGGTTATATAAACGAATCGGCTTTGAACCTTTTGGACCTTTGGTGGGTGAAAGCGAAGCAAGTTTTCAGCCAATGTATCTTACAAAAGAAAAATTCAAGGTCAGTACAAAAGCCTTTAACAGAGTGATGATCAGACAGTCATCCAATATGGGACCGATCAATTTCTTGCCAGGCCCTGTTCCTGTTCACAGAAAAGTCGAGGAAGCGTTCTCGCAGGGGGCGGTGTCTCATCGTTCGAAAGAATTCTTAAAGCAGATAGATAGTGTGAAAGGTAAGCTGAAGAATCTTACTGGCGCCAATCATGTTCAAGTAATTGTCGGTACCGGCACATTATCTAATGACCTTGTTGCTGCCCAGCTGAAGAAGGGCGGAGGAAGAGGGCTGATTTTGGCAAATGGGGAATTCGGCTTCCGCCTCATTGATCACGCAAGAAGGATGGGTCTGTTCTTTGATACCATTGAAAAGGAATGGAATGAGGCAATTTCAATCGAAGAAGTTGATCAGTTTTTAAGAAACAACAAGGATATCAGTTGGTTATGGACAGTTCATTGTGAAACGTCAACAGGGTATCTGTATAATTTAACTGAACTGGAAAAGGTATGCGATAAAAACGGGGTGAATGTATGCGTTGATGCCTGCAGTTCTGCCGGAGTGGTACCATTGGATTTAGGCAGCATCTATCTGGCGACAACCGTCAGCGGTAAGGCTTTGGGGTCTTATCCGGGCCTTGCTATCGTTTTTCATCGTGACCCTGTGGAACCTGACAGGAGACTTCCACGATATTTAGATTTGGGTATGTATCAGAACAACGGGAGTGTTCCTTATACTCATTCCTCAAATCTGGTATCTGCACTCCTGGCAGCCTTGAATGCTTTAGATTCTCAAAAAGGTTTAACACTTTATAATAAAGTGAAAAGTGTTCTTACCAGAGAGGGAATCGATTTCTTTGCTGGTGATTCCTATTCACCAGGTATCCTTACAGTTCCCCTCAGCAAGAGCTGTTCTTCCAAGGAATTTGGTGACAAGCTTAAATCGAGAAATATTTTCTTAAGTTATGAGAGTGATTATCTAGTAGAAAGGAATTGGGTGCAGTTGGCATTGATGGGTGACTACCAAATGAGTGAAGTGATGGGTGCGATGGATGTATTTATTGAAGAATATAATAAGGCAAAAGTAAGCATAGAAACAGTTCGATGAAGTTTAAAGAAACAATTCCTGCCCAAAAATTAACTTCACTCAGTCTTATTATAATTACGATTATAGCGCTATGGATAAAAACAGTTTTTGTTTTATTTTTAGGGTTTGATTTGAAAATTGTATCAGCAGCGGAGATACCAGCGGTCCTGCTCAGTCCTGCAGGATCGTTGATTTTGCTTTTTGGATTCAGTTTCTATTTCAGCAGGACCTTCAAGCCTTTAGTATTTTGGACTGCATGGCTGGTAGCGAATGCCTTATTGTATGGTGATTTATTGTATTATCGGTTCTATACTGATTTTGTAACCCTCCCTATCCTTTTTCAGTTTGATAATGTTGGAGGACTTGGTCCAAGTACCTTGGAACTGATGAGTCCCTGGGATCTATTGCTCTTTATTGATCTGCTCATCATCCCCTGGTTATTGAAGAAGAGAACGAACAAGGGCGCAGTGATCAAAACCAAACAGAAAATCTGGTATGCATCAGCAGGCCTGGTCCTGGTCCTTGTTACAGTCGGTTACGGCTTGATACGTTCCCCGTATCTATTTTCAGCATCTTATGATCGGGATGGCCTGGTGAAAGCGGTGGGGCCTTATAATTATCATCTCTATGACTTTGCTCTGGGTGCCGTTACCCCTCTAAACCGTACATTAGCATCGCAAGCGGATGCAGTGCCTTCTGAAGATTATCTGAAGAATAAAAAGGATAAGACTACAGATTTGTTTGGGATAGCCAAAGGAAAAAATGTAGTGCTCATCAGCATGGAATCCACTCAGAATTTTGTCATAGACAGGAAAGTAGACGGAGAAGAGATTACACCGTTTTTGAATGACTTAATCGAAGACAGTTTCTATTTCAGTAATATTTATGATCAAACTGCACAGGGAAAGACTTCTGATTCAGAATTCATGATAGATACGGGATTATATCCATTAGCCAGTGGTTCCGTATTTGTCCAAAAGCCGGAAAATAAGTATTACGGCCTGCCTCATATTCTCAAGGAGGAAAAGTATTATGCTTCCGTTTTTCACGGCAATGAAAGAACCTTCTGGAATCGTGAAAACATGTACAAGGCACTCGGCTATGATCACTATTACTCCAAAAGGGATTATAACGTAACAGAAGAAAACTCGGTCAACTATGGAATAAAAGATATTGAATTTTTTGAACAAACTGCGGAAAAGCTGGAAGAACTGCCGCAGCCTTTCTACTCCAGGCTCATCACCCTGACAAATCATTTTCCGTTTTTGCTGGATGATGAAGATAAAATGATTGAAGAAGCCAATACTAATGTGGAGGTTGTCAATCGATACATCACTACTGTCCGGTACCAAGATGAGGCTATCAGGAATTTGTTTGAAGACTTGAAGGAAAAAGGGTTATATGAAGATACCATGTTCGTACTCTATGGGGATCATTATGGCATTTCTGAAAAGTATGAAGAAGGAGTCTTCGAGATGACGGGTAAAGAGGCTTCCCCCGTAAATCATGTGGCCATGCAGCAGGTGCCCCTGATTATTCATATTCCAGGGGTGGAAGGAGAAACAATCAGTACGATTGGCGGTGAAATAGATATCCGTCCAACCATTCTGCATTTATTGGGGATCAAGACAGAAAATAAACTATCTTTTGGGCACGTCCTTTTCACGAGGAATGAAGAACATCCTGTCATGTTCCGTGACGGCAGTTTTGTCACAAAGGAATACACCTTTAATGATGGGGTTTGTTACAACAATTCCAGTGAAGAGATCTCACCTGCAAGCTGCATCCCTTATCAGGAGACAGTGAGAAAAGAGTTGAAATTGTCAGATGGCATTATTTATGGTGATCTTTTACGGTTTCTAAAATAGCTTGCCTAAAACCTTTTGCAGTAATGTAAAAGGTTTTTTTCTATTGGAAGCTGTTTGCCGGTCTGTACAATTTTGCATTCTATTTCATCTTTTTAAAACATAAAATGTACAAGCTGTTTTGAAAAAGGTGGAGAGGCACTTGAGTATCAGTATTCTTTTTGGTTATATCTTGTTGGGGCTTACACTTGCTGCGCCAATCGGGCCAGTAAATTCAGCGAGACTGGACAAGGGTATCAAGAACGGTTTCTGGCATGCATGGGTCGTTGGAGCGGGTTCCATGATAGCTGACGCGATCTTCATGCTTTTAGTATATGTCGGGATGGTCCAGTTCCTGGATATTCCGGCTGTTCAAATTTTTCTCTGGCTGTTCGGAGGATTTATTTTAATCTATTCCGGAATAGAAAGTATGACTACGATGAAATCGTTCTCCTTTGAGGATGCAAGGAAGAGGGATTCATTGACCAAATGTTTTTTTACTGGATTCATTATGTCGATATCAAGTCCGCTTTCGATTCTCTTTTGGCTGGGGATTTATGGATCTATATTAGCAAAGACAGCTTCTGAAAACGGAACAGGAGATCTTTTAATCTACAGCAGCATGATTTTCCTGGGTTTGACCCTGTGGGATATCTTTGTGGCTCTGTTGACCACTTCTTTAAGAAGATATTTTCATTCAAATATCCTGGTCAGTATATCTATCCTTTCAGGAATATCCTTGATTGGGTTTGGAGTATATTTCGGGTATCAAGGACTCATTTCATTAATTCAATAAATTTTTTCTGCAGTATGAAGTGTTTTCCTTTCATATCTTCCGGGAACCTGTTATGATTAAGATGAATTATTTTTGTTCGGCATGTAAGCAAGGAATGAAATTGTTCATCCTGAATACCGCTGAGAGCAAGGATAGTATTAATACGTGTGAAACGCACTAGGAGGCAACAAACATGGAAAAAGGTACAGTTAAATGGTTTAACGCAGAAAAAGGTTTCGGATTCATCGAAGTAGAAGGTGGAGAAGATGTATTCGTTCATTTCTCAGCTATTCAAGGTGAAGGTTTCAAAACTCTTGACGAAGGTCAAACAGTAACATTTGACATCGAGCAAGGTCAACGCGGACCTCAAGCTGCAAACGTAAATAAAGCGTAAGCAGAATATATTAAATTACTTTTAAGCCGGCAGGGGTCATCTGCTGGCTTTTTCTATTATAAAGATAGAAGAATAAATTCAAATATGGCGGGTATAAATGATATATTCATTAAATTTTGCAGAAATAAAATGTTGTTCATTGCTTTAAAAATAAGAATTTCCTCGATGGTATCCATAGAGGTATTATTATGTACATGGTGGAAAAGGATATGAAGGAGACAGAAGGCGACGAAGAAATCCTTCAGCCGATGTTTGTTTTAACGATGACACAGATAAGCCAGTTCCGGTCAAGTTGATAGGAACTTGAAATTATGAGCAAAAGAGAAATTCAAATGATGGATACCATCATTTATTCAGGATGAAAAAGGAGGAAGTAAAATGGGTGAACTATGGAAGCTGCTAAAGCAAGGGAATAAATCGGCGTTCTTGGCTGCAATCATAAATGCTGTTATTGCAGCGGTGAAGGGGGTTGCATATGCGTTTACCGGAAATGTAGCGATGTTCGCCGAAACATTACATAGTGTAGGGGATGCAGCTAACCAGTTTTTCGTATTCATCGGGTCGGCTTTAAGTAAGAAATCACCTACACCGCGATTTCCCAATGGGTTTGGAAGACTTGTTAACCTTGTATTGCTGGCGGCGGTTCTTGTCGTCGGCATTATGGCATATGAAACTATAATCGAAGGTTACCAACATATTTTGCATCCAACCGAATCTCAAGGATTCCTCATCAGTGTGGGTGTTCTATCGTTAGCTGTTATTCTTGAGGCCTTTGTTCTGTTTAAAGCCATGAAGGAAACGCTTCACGAAGTTGGCATCGAAGCCAAAGGATTCAGTATTGTGACCCAGAGTGTAGCGAATGTTAACAAAGCCAAGGCCGCGACGAAGCTGGTATTTTTAGAAGATACAGTGGCAACTGGCGGAGGTCTATTAGCTCTGATTGCCATCATCATTTCTCATTATACTCCTTACCATCAGGCAGAAGGGATTGCTTCCATCATAATTGGGATCCTGATGTTCATTGTTGTCGGCAAAACCTTCCTGGATAATGCAGCTGGGGTTTTAGGCGAGGCAGACCTGGCAATGAGAAGTGTGATTGGGGAAATTGCATTCAAAGATCCTGGAGTAAAGGATGTTCAGGAAGTTGCAGTATTGAAAGAAGGCGATGAATATCATGTGGAACTTGTTGTCGAAGTTGATCCATCCATAACTGTGGCAGAAGCTGATGATATAAAAGACCGCCTGGAAGACAGGATATTAAGAGAAAATGGGGTAACGGATGTTATCGTCGAATTCGATGAAGATGATAAGTATTCGAAGTGGAAAGAAATTGAAGAAAAGAATAAAGAAGAATGATTAGCTGCCTAATATGGGCAGTTTTTTTATGAGGCAAAAAATGGACCAATAAAATCAAAAAGAAATCATGAGGAATTACTGGGATTGATATATCGAATTTTAATGTTTTTGTAAAAATTGAAACTTTTGGGCCTCCATCCTCGTATACATACTATACCCTCTAAAGAAGATCTCTAGAGGGGAAGAAAGAGGAGAGGGGTAAAAAATTATGCAATTATTTGGCGTGCTTATTATCTTGATTCCTATACTGGTTGTTGCAGCCATTGCAGGGATTGCTTATTTCTTTTGGGTGAGGTTCCGTTATCGTACAGCCAAGTCCAATCAGGCTTTAATCATAACAGGCCCAAGACTTGGCGACCCTGAAAAAGAATCTAATATTTTCACGGATGATGAAGGAAGATCGATGAAAATCATCAGAGGCGGCGGTTACCGTTTAAGAAGATTCCAGACTTCGACACCTGTTAACCTGACCTCGTTTCAGTTGAAGCTTTCCACCCCGCGTGTTTATACGAACGGGGGAGTACCGATTGTTGCAGATGCAGTGGCAATGGTGAAGGTAGCGGATACGCTTAACGGAATTGCCAATTATGCTGAACAGTTTCTTGGGAAGGATCAGAATGAAATCGAAGAAGAAATCATTGAAGTACTCGGGAGTAACCTGAGAGCCATTCTTTCAAAGATGACTGTTGAAGATATCAACAGCGACCGGGAGAAATTCAATGCTGATGTGGCTGAAGTTGCCCAAAAGCAATTGGACCTAATGGGCTTTAAAATTACTTCACTTGGATTAACAGACTTAAGGGATGCTGACGAAGAAAATGGATACTTAGAAAACCTTGGACGTCCACGGATTGCGGAAGTCCGTAAACTTGCTGAAATTGCGGAGGCAGAAAACGAACGGGAAACAAGAATTCACAGGGCGCAGACTGATCAGCAGGCGAAAGAAGAAGAATACAAGCGTCAGATATCTATAGCTGAAAGTAAAAAGGAAAAGGATATCAAAGATGCAGCCTTCAAGGAAGAAACCGAGAGAGCGCGTGCAAAATCCGAGCAGTCTTATGAGCTTGAGAAAGCTAAACTGGCCAAAGAGGTTAAAGAAGAAGAATTGACCTTGAAATTCCTTGAACGCGAACGTGCTGTAAAGCTTGAAGAAGAAGAGAGCAAAGTGCGTAAGACAAAAGCAGATGCTGAATACTATGAAACGACCAGAAAAGCGGAAGCAGAAGCACGCCGATCCGAAATTGACGGGGAAGCCAAAGCCAAGATCCGCCGTGAAGAAGGTTCCGCTGAAGCAGATGTTATCCGTGAACGCGGTAAAGCGGAAGCAGAAGCCCGTAAATTGCTGGCTGAAGCCATGGAGAAACATGGTGATGTCATTATCACTGAAAAATTGATTGAAATGCTGCCGTTATTTGCAGAGAAGATTGCCCAGCCGTTAAATAATATCGATTCTGTCAAAATCATCGATTCGGGTAATGGGAACGGCATTCCTTCATTCGGAAAGAGCATTACCAAGACAATGGTGGATATGCAGGAACCATTGAAAGAAATGACGGGAATTGATGTTGGCGAACTGCTAAAATCTTATGCATCAAGAGGAAACACACAAAGGGAAGAGCAGGCGCCAAGGCCAGCACAAACGGCACTTGCAGATCCTCCTGAACAGAATGAAGAGTCAGATCTTCCTGCAGACGAAGTTCAAAAAGGAAATCAATAGTTTTAAAGAAGGAAAAGCGTATCCCGGTGTGGATACGCTTTTTAAAATGACCTATATATTTACTATGTTAAAATAAAAGATAGATTGCGATTAAAGGGAGTGGATCATGGAATTTCTAATAGAAAGCACCAGGTTAAAGAATTCTCTGAATAGTATTGGTAGAGTGATATCTGGAAATCCCGCGGTTCCTGTTTTGGGTGGAGTGAAAATGGAAGCTGCCCGGAATCGTTTGGTTATGACAGGAGGAGATTCTGATATCAGTATTGTTAAAAAAATTGATCTGCAAGAGGCAGAGGCTGGCGAAATCATTGAATCTGGTACACTCGTTGTTCCAATTAAGTACTTTCATGATCTAATCAAAAAAATGCCTAATGAATCACAGATTAAAATAAAGAAAATTAATAAGCAGATAAAGATAACCTGTGAAGAAATAGAGACAACTATAAACATCTTGAATGAGGAAGAATACCCCGCCCTCCCTTCGGTCCCGGCCAACGGCGGAGTCAGGATAAAAGGAAGCCTCCTGATGGAAATGATCAAGGAAACACAGTTTGCTGTTTCAAAATCAGATTCACGGGCAGTTCTGACAGGAGTTAACTGGCTTTTCTCCGAGAACCAGCTGACTTTGATTGCAACAAACTCACAGAGGATGGCACTAAGGAAGACAGCATTGGAAACGTCATTACAGGTTCATTTATTATTCCTGTAAAGGCAATGTCTGAGCTGGTAAACTCCATCAACAAGCATGAATTCATACATGTTTATCCCGGGTCAAACCTGTTCATCTTTGAATCGGATGATTCGTTTCTCTATAGCCGGCTTATAACAGGCAATTATCCTGATATAACCAAAATCATCCCTGAGGAATTCATGACGGAAGTGGTTGCATCCCGCAGCAAACTTCTTCAAAGTATCGAGCGTGCGAATTTGCTGGCTTCACAATGGAAGCATAACAATGTTTCCTTTTCACTAACAAATGAGAGTAAAATTCAATTGAAGTCCACTGCTTCAGAGATTGGACAGATTACTGAAAAACTGGCATTCCTGGAAGTAAAGGGAGACACGAGTGTGAAAATTTCCTTTGATGGAAAGTTCTTTGCAGAAGCACTGAAGTCAATGAGTGAGGAATTAGTATCACTCAGTTTTGGCGGCAGTTTGAAACCTATTATCATAAAGCCCTATAATAAGAAATCCACCATACATTTGATTTCGCCGGTGAGAGCTTCTTAGGCAGGCTTTCAAAGTAAGCCTCAAGTCTATGTGTTATTCCGAGGACCATAACTATGAAACACTTTGCTGACCATAACTAATGGTCAGTTTTTTTTTAATAAGCTGTAATCTTATAGATTGCTCTGTTTCAGACGTTCTTCGGCGTTTGAGACGAAAGGTTGATTGGAGTGTAAGGTGGGGGACCTCCTGCGGGTCTAGCGGGACAGGTGAGACCCCGCAGGCGAAGCCGAGGAGGCTCACCGCCCGCCCCGCGGAGTCACACACCTGGAACGGAAATCAACTAACTCATCCAACTAGCTGCATTCGAAACGAAATGAGCCATTAATAAAAAGTAAAATGAACCATTTTTAGATGTTTGACTTCATCCATAAAAGGATAATTAGCAACTAAGATTAAAAACTTAACTCATCATTTTCAAAAGTAGAAGGCGGTGTAAAGAAATGAGTAATATAAAACGAGACAAAGTGAGCGTAGGTGACTGGGTTAGAGGTTTTGCAAAAAACGGAGCATTGATTCAGGGCTATATGGAAAATATCGATCCCCTTGATCCCTTATTTAAAATAAGAGTAATAGACAGTGATGATAAAGACTTGATCGGATATTCACTTAACATGGACGACAGCTTGATTGAAAAAATGCCGACAAGCAACACATTGACAGAACCCCAGCTTCAATACTTAATTGACAAGGCCTTAGAAACAAAGGACAAGGATTGGTTCTACGAACTGGCAAATGCTTTGCAGCAGTTCAAATCAAATGCCCGTGACAGTCACGCCCCGGAATTTATCGAAATCCCCTTAGAGAGGTAACTCAGCCGTAAGATCACTAATAATACAGGAGGGATAAAGTGAAAGATTTGGAAGCCGTTGCAGATAAGTTAAAAGAACTGTTAGGAGCAGAAGGAAAAGCCGAGGAAGGAATGATCTCCCTGGAGAAATCAAGGGATATAGATGTACAGGTCCAAGGCAGGCCATTCAAAAGCGAAACGGATATGGAGATCCATTTTGAGGCATTCCAAGAGGATGGGACAGCATTGAACCATGCAGAAATCGTTCTGCTGCCTGAGGAGATTCCTGACTTCACCATCGCTTTAGGCAAAAATGATATCCCTATCACAGCATTGCATAATCACTGGTTATTTGCAGAACCGGCAATCAAGTATTTGCATGTGCAGACGGTCGAAAAGCCCGAAGCATTTGCAAAAAGGTTGGCTGAAGCATTTAAGGTTTTAAAGAAGTAATATCATGAAGCCAGTTCTCGATTGGATAAGCAGCTTGACACGGTTAATAGAATAGCAGACGAGGAGCAGCTCTATAAAAGGGCTGCTTTTTCATATATATTCTCCTCCTGATAAGCTGATCAAAATGCTTTTTAAGCTGCCAGGTAAAAAGGATATTTGTCTGATTACAAAACAGGTATTTTTTATAGTAAGCTATTAATAAAGGCAAAGTTGATTCTGATACTACTACATTACATAGATAGAGAAGGGGGTATAAGATGTCTTTTCATAAAAAAACAGCCTTTTCCATAATGATTCTGCTTTTGTTTTTGACTGGATGCAGTTTTTCCCAATCCTCACCGGTCACTCCTTCTGATCAATCTTATTATACCGTTGAACAAGCTTTGAAAAAAAGTGAAGGAGAGGACCTGACTGTAAAGGGCTATATTACGGGTCAGCCTGTATCGGCAAGCAAAGTGGAAAGAGAGCAGTTTCCCAACGATTATGCGTTGGCTCTGGCTGATTCTAGTGAAGAAACAAATGAGGGAGGAATGATCTTCATTCAAATCCCCTCTGAATTTCGGGAAGAATTCGGGTTGCTAACCAATCCTTCACTAATGGGGAAAATGATAGTTGTTGCAGGGACACGGGAACAATATTTTGCTCACCCAGGAATGAAACAAACCATTTCAATGGAATTGGAGCTTAATTCAGATAAACCAGGAGAGGAAGAGGAAGCAGAAGAACCACCAGTTCCTCCAGAAATAAAAGATCCATATTATCAGGAAGCGAAAGGTAAAACAGGCTCCGAACTGAAATCAGCGCTGCATGAGATTATCGATGATCATAGGACCCTTTCGTATAATGATGTCTGGGGAGCATTAAGAGAGACTGATGAAGACCCAGCCAATCCTCAAAATGTAGTCTTGCTGTACACGGGCAGGTCACAATCCAAACTATTAAATGGTGGAGGAGCAGATGACTGGAACCGGGAACATGTCTGGGCCAAATCACATGGTAGATTTGGAACAGCAAAAGGACCGGGTACGGATTTGCATCATTTGCGTCCTACAGATACGACAGTGAATTCCTCCAGGAGCAACTTGGATTTTGATAATGGCGGCTCACCGCATAGTGAAGCTGAGGGCAATTTCTATGATCGAGATTCCTGGGAACCTAGGGATGAGGTGAAAGGCGATATTGCCCGCATGTTATTTTATATGGCAGTAAGATATGAGGGAGATGATGGAGAAGTCGATCTGGAATTAAATGACCTGGTTGAGAATGGTTCCAGTCCTCTTTTTGGAAAGCTTTCCGTGTTATTAAAATGGAATGAGATGGATCCTGTTGATCAAGGGGAAATAAGAAGAAATGAAATAATCTTTGAAAAGTATCAAGGCAATCGCAACCCATTTATTGACCATCCGGAGTGGGCAGAAATGATTTGGTAGGTAATCGTGATTTCATAATAAAAAGGACAGTTTTTTCAACTGTCCTTTTTATTATATATGATTTACGATTCTCTCCATGTGCGGAGTTCGCCTTTTCGCCTCTTCAGGTCCATATTTCCAATAGCTTCGCTGCCGCATTTTTTTTCAATGGTCACTAATAATTCGTCCCATGACTCCGAAAAGGGAAGGAATGGCACAGGGCATACCTTGGAATAACGCCCTTTCTTAGCGTGGATTTCCATGATTGGAGATCCGCTCATTTTCCCTTTTTTAATTTCATGGATATGTTCGAAATCAATTTTATGACGGGTCATCCCGATAACTTTCAATATGAATTGTGTCTCGGTAACGATAATACGCTGGCTTTTGATGGCAAAATAGATAAGTGAACAAACCGCTATATAAAGAAGGCTTTGCAGCAGGAAGGATGTCCATTGGGCTAATGATTCATCAAGCATTACGCTCAAGGCACTTCCACCGGCTAATAAAAAAATATATACGGCGGCCATGATTTTGATAATTCCTTTCGTTTCAGGAAAGTAAACTTTTACTACCCGCAATTCATTCACACCTTTTATAGAAAATATCCGTGGCTCATGCAGTATGGAAATAAGCTGTAAGTCAGGACGGATAATACCTATTTTGGCCATAAAAAAATGGATCAAAACGTAAAAGGTATCTATTGTACCATTAACCTTATACCACTCGGGTAAACATTTAGCTTAATTTAAAAATATTTGTTTACATAATATAATTAAAGTAAATAAATGTCTACATATATTTAGAGTGATTTGTGACAAAAATTTTAAGAACTACAACATGTGAAAATTTTACAGAGAATACGTTTTATATAGAGATGTCCTTCTTTCTGAAAGGCAGGGAATAGGTGGTGGAAGATTCTAAAAATGTGGACCTCCTGCTGTAATATTCACCTTCCAGCGTATTTCTAAATCCATTGGCGATAAGGGTCAATGAGATGATGAGCAATGCAAAAAGGAGAACTGGAAAGAAAATGATCCATGGTGACAACATCAACTCATAGTAGTTGCTGCCTATGAATGCCGTCCATCCGGGTATAAAATAACCTAGTATGGAAACGTGCATCATCAGGGTAAGAACAGCGATCAGCTGGCTGCTGAAAATAAGAAATAACTTACCCCTGAGAGAGGGAACCACATGCTTTAACAGGATGTGAATCCTATTTCCACCCAAAATCTTTGCACTATCGATAAATTCATTCTGAAGCACTAGATTGGTTTCCCTCCCGATTAATTGCATAAGTGTGGGGATGCCTATGGCAATTAGAGTAAAGGCAATGAAATACCATCTGAAATCAGGATTCTCCATGAAAAATTCGAAATTCATAAAGTTCAATCCATAAAGCAATAAAAAAGCAAGTAGTGTAGCGGGTACAAAATGAAACCCTTCAATGAATAGGTCCATCCATTTTAATTTTTTATATTGCAGTCCATAAAGAAATCCTAATATCAAGGAAACCGCCATTCTCCCGACTGTAATGAATAGTGCCATTTTAATAGTAGGAAAGGTATGGCTGAGTATCTGATCGAACAAGTCAATTCCGCCTTGGGAAGTACCGAAAGGGTGTTCCAATGAAGGAGGGGAAGGTTTGTTAGCCAGATATTCTTCTTTTGAAATGTTATCCAGGTCCTGCTTAAAGAATTGGGTGTTGATGAAGCTTGCTGATAAGATCACGGTTAACAGGAGGATGCCGATCAAGAATTCTCTATTTTCAAACAGCTGTTTGATCATAATAGGTAACTCCTTTCGGGAGAAGCAGTTTGATTAAGAAAAAAATAAACGATAAGGGCAGTGTCAATAATATAATCCCGACAGTTATGATTTCATAACTAGGATGATTGGTCATGAAGCGCAGCAGACCGTATATGTTATACATATACTCAAGTATGATCATATGGGAGATAAGTAAAAGGTACATATACTTTAAATTGTAGAAAAAGGATAAAAGAACATTCGGGAACACATGTCTCATCAAGATATGGAGTTTTCCCAGGCCTTTGGCGACTCCCAGTTCAACATATGGTTTGCCAAGCTCATTTTCATACATTAGAAGGGTATTTTTGTACAGGTAGAGCATCGGAATTAATGACAATGTCAAAATAGGGAGGAAGTAAATCTTCTGCCCAGAAACAGCATACGGTTCAGTCACGAGTAAATCGGTATGCTTAAACACCCATACGGCAGCCAATTGCAGGGAAAAGATGACAAAGACGTCGGGTAGTGCCTCCAGGATAGCAGAAAGCTGCCTGATGGATTTTTGAATAATTGGTGGCAAGTAAAAGGTCAGGGTTGTTAACATTACAGCAAATAAAAGTGCGATCAGGAGTGAAATGAATAATAATGAGAGTGAATAGGAGTAGGATTCCAGGATGTGGGGGAATATCTTTCTCTCGACATATGTACCTTGGGCGATGTAACTGATATCATGCCAATCGATTAGCTTACTGAGGGTGCTTTTTATCTCATTTACATATTCAGCGGGGAAGAAACCCCATTCTTTTTCAACCTGCCTAAAAGGCTGGCCCTCCGGGGGAGGGATTTCTTTAAAGATGAGTGCAGGTAAATGGCAAATGGAAACCACACTAATTGTCAGAGTTATCAATGCCGCTAAAAAACGAAGAAATTTGTTAGTCATACTATGCCTCCTTATAAATGGAAAACCAATCCATTTTTATGTTACTAAAATTGGCCAGCCTTCTCAAGACCAAAAAAGAAAGAGACCGAAAAAATCGGTCTCTTTCTTTGGATGGATATTATTCGATGTAAGTCCACTTATAAGAGTAGTCTGCACCGAATGAATGACGGTATAAGTTCTTAACATAGTCTCTTTGAAGATATGCAGAACCGTCTTGGAACATTGGGCTGATTGCTTGCTCTTCCATAAGGATGCGCTCAGCTTCAAGTAGAGCTTCCCAACGTTTTTCAGGATCATCAAGCAATGTTGTTTGTGCATCATTGATTAATTGATCGTATTTTTCATTAGAGAAGCCAGTTTGGTTATAAGAGCTTCCTGTTACAAACATATCAAGGAATGTCATTGGGTCCGGATAGTCAGGGCCCCATCCTGCATATGAGAAGTCATAATTACCTTTTTGCTCAACTTCAAGTTTCTGCTTGAATGGCTGTTGAGAAATCGTGATCGTTAAGCCTTCAAGACTACTTTCAAGCTGCTCTTTCAAATACTCACCGACTTTACGGGAGTTCTCGCTATCATAGTTCAGAAGCTCAAGAGAAGCTGTTTCAATTCCAATTTCTTCTTTAGCCTTCTTCCAAAGTTCTGCAGCTTTTTCTGGATTATATTCACCAAGCTGTCCGTTTGTATCACGGAAGTCTTTACCATCTGGTCCTGTTACGAAATCATCTGGAACAAGGTAGTACGCAGGGATTGAACCGTCATTAAGAAGAACTTGTACCAGTCCTTCTTTATCCCACGCCATATCGAATGCTTGACGTGCATTTTTGTTAGCGAATACTTCGTTTTTCTGGTTTAAACGAAGGAAGAATGTTGATGTACGAAGACGAGTGTTGAAATTAGGGTCTTCTTTGTAAGAGTCAACATACTGTTCAGATAGTACAGCAACATCTGTTTCATTTGTTTCATATAGGTTTACACGAGTTGAAGTATCTTTAACGATGTTGAAATTGATTTCTTCAAGCTTTACAACATCAGCTTCCCAGTAATCAGTGTTTTTCTTCATTTGGAAGCTTTGTTCGTGTTTCCAGTCAGACAAAACAAATGGACCATTGTAAATTGCATTTGCAGCTTCAAGTCCATATTGATCACCTTGCTCTTCAACGAAAGACTGTTTTTGAGGAAGGAATGTTGCAAATGTCAGTAATGACTTGAAGTAAGGGACAATTGTTTCTAATTCCACTTGAAGTGTCTTATCATCAATTGCTTTAATTCCTGCTTCATCTACCGGCAGTTCCCCGTTGTTTACTTTTTCAGCATTTTTGATATCAAACATAATGTATGCATACTCAGATGCATTATCAGGATCTAATGCTTTTTTCCAAGCATATTCAAAGTCCTGCGCTGTAACCGGATCTCCATTGGACCATTTTGCATCGCGCAATTTGAAAGTGTATGTTTTACCATCTTCTGAAACTTCAGGCTCTTCGGCAGCCATACCAAGAACAGGCTCATCGTCTTCACCTAAGCGGTATAATCCTTCGAATACGTTATTCATCACGTTGAAAGAAACAGAATCTGTTCCCAGTGTTGAATCCAATGAAGGAATTTCAGAGCTTTCAAGCAAGTTAAGGACTTGCTCATCTTTTCCGCCGTCAGTACCGGCAGTATCATTGTTGTTGTTCTCGTTACCGCCACCACATGCTGTTAAGAAAGCACTTAAGACAAGCAGGATAGACAGTAAAATCAATGATTGTTTTTTCATGTAAACGTAACCACCTATCTGTTTTCTTTTATGTATCCCTTTTCACGGGACCAATTTCCATCTTAAAGCTAAATTTTTTCAAATGCAACAATTAAACCTTATATCAAAATAATAATAGTATTGCTAAGAGTGAGAAATAATTAAATTTTTTGAAGATTAACAATACGGATTAAATTATTTTAATATATTAATTCTGTGTTTATTCAATAAAGGGCTAAGGAAAGTTTTCCCGAAATATAAGAATATATACTTTTATCTTATCTAAGGGTTAGGAAATAGGTTGAAGCCTGTTTTTCTAAAAAATTATTGACAGACTCTTGTGAATGTTATAATCTTGATTCATACAGTTGAATAGTTTCTCCTGAAGGGGAGTAGCTTTTACAGCAAAGTCGTCATTTCAGAGTGAAAACTCTCGGCTTTGTTGGCAACGATTATGTTGTTAGCAAGACCTTTACCTCGCTGGTACAGGTCTTTATTTATTATGAAGCCTTTACCACAATGCTGGTAAAGGCTTTTTTTGTTGAATAAAAGACCTGACATAAAAGAAGTTTGAAGGGAGTGAAGGGTATGAAGAAAGGCCAATTGACCATCTCCGAACTGGTGAAGAGGAATAAAGAAGAACTTTTAAAAGATAAACGAATGCTTGAGAAAATCGAAAAACGGATGGAAGAAAAGTATTTGAATCACTCAAAATAATAATTTATGGAGGTTAACAAGTTGATCCTAAGAAAATATATGTCTTTGATCGGAATCGGTTCTGCCAAGATAGACTTACAGTTACCCCAGAAAGACTATAAAGCAGGGGAAACTGTCAAAGGCCGATTCATTATTGAAGGAGGAACGATCGAGCAGCAGCTAAACAGGATTGAATGTGACTTGATCAGAATTGACAGGCTGCTGAAAAGCGAGAAAGTGATTGGTTCCGCAACTGTGCTTACCTCAACTATAGTCGCTGCAGAAGAAAAATCTGAGAGGGATTTTATATTTAAACTTCCAAAAGATCTTCCATCTTCAACGGAGACGGTTTTGTACCAATTCAAAACCAGGCTGACTTTCAATGAAGGAGTAGAAAGCAAAGACCAGGATGTAATCACGGTTTGTTAAGGCTCCTGGCTGGAAAGAAAAAAAGGGAGGAAATTAATTGATGGATTGGGCATTGTTGTTGGAGTACTTTTGGGTTTTGCTTCTGCTGATCGGTATTGAAGGGCTGCTTGCGGCAGATAATGCTTTAGTTTTGGCGATTATGGTAAAGCACCTTCCTGAAGAAAAGAGAAAGAAAGCATTGTTCTATGGCTTGGCGGGTGCTTTTGTATTTCGATTTGGTTCACTCTTTGCAATCAGTTTCCTTGTGAATGTATGGCAAGTCCAGGCAATTGGTGCTCTTTATCTGTTGTTTATTGCCGGTAATCATATATTCAGAAAGCTAGTGATAAAAAAGCAAGAGGACAAAAGCGAGGCAAAGAGCCAAAAGAAACCTGCAGGGTTCTGGGCGACCGTCTTTAAAGTTGAACTGGCGGATATCGCCTTTGCGGTAGACTCCATTTTGGCAGCGGTTGCTCTTGCTGTAGTATTGCCGGATACTCCTCTCCCGCAAATTGGAGGGCTTGACGGCGGAAAATTCCTGGTTATTTTCGCAGGTGGATTAATTGGATTGATCATCATGAGATTTGCAGCAGGTTTCTTTGTTAAACTGCTTCATCGAAAACCAGGACTTGAGATAGCTGCATTCATGATAGTTGGGTGGGTTGGTGTGAAACTTGCAGTCTACACTTTGTCCCATCCAGCGCTGGGTGTATTATCCGAAAGCTTTGCAAAGTCTCCTGAATGGAAAGTTTCATTCTATGCAGTATTGCTTATTATAGCCGCAGGGGGATGGTTTCTGTCTAAAGAGAAAGAATCACCTGAGGTCGACAATCTCAAAGAGCAAAGCTCCAATGGATGATTGGTCTGGCCTGAAGATATATTTTGCCGGCAGAGAATTCTGCCGGCTTTTCTGGCTTCCTGAATTCGAGAAGAGTTAAGGTTCGGTTTTCTCTTGAAGCAGCTAGAATATACCTGCAAACAAGTATTATTCTATCTTACTGACCTTCACCAACTGCTTTCCAAGATTATTTCCATTAAATAGTCCAAGGAATGCTTCCGGAACATTTTCAAATCCTTCTGTAATCGTTTCTTCATAAGTTAACTTGCCTTCTGCTAACCATTTACCCAATTGAGAGGCTCCTTCTTTGAACCGGTCGGCATAATCATTGACTACAAAGCCTTTCATCAAAGCGCTTGATTTTATTAAAATGCCTTGGACACGATTGCCGATGTCTGGCTCTGTGTTGTTATAAGCTGAAATGGCTCCGCAAACAGGAACCCGGGCAAATTTATTTAGAAGGCTCAATGCCGCATCTCCAATTTCCCCACCTACATTTTCAAAGTAAACGTCAATGCCATCTGGACATGCTTCCTTTAACGCATCCCTGATGTTTCCGCAAGTTTTATAGTTGATTGCTTTGTCGAACCCGAGCGTATTGATTAAGTATTCCACTTTTTCATCTGAACCTGCAATTCCGACAACTTTAGCCCCTTGAATCTTAGCGATTTGGCCTGCGGCGGAACCTACAGCTCCTGCAGCTCCTGAAATTACAACTGTTTCACCTTTTTTGGGCTGGCCGATATCCAATAGTCCAAAATAGGCGGTCAAGCCTGTCATTCCCAAAATTCCAAGATATGAAGAAAGTGGAGCAATAGACGGGTCTACTCGGCGAACCTCTTTTTCCGATGCCAAAGAATATTCCTGCCAAGGAAGCATTCCAATGACAAATTCACCTTCTTTGAAAAGACCGGAATTGGATTTTACGACTTTCGATATGACGCCCCCGTGAAGGGGTTCTCCCACTTTGAATGGTTCTACATACGATTTGGCATTTGACATTCTGCCTCTCATATAAGGATCCACTGAAAGATAGATGGTCTTCAGGAGAACTTCTTTATCTCCCGGCTCAGGGACAGAGATTTCCTCGTATTGAAAATCTTTGCTCTCGGGCTTTCCATGAGGTCTTGATGCTAACTTGATTTGCTTTTGACTTTCTGGCAGCATATAACTCCTCC
Organism: Bacillus salacetis; assembly: GCF_049177075.1. Lineage (GTDB taxonomy): Bacteria > Bacillota > Bacilli > Bacillales > Bacillaceae_B > Rossellomorea > Rossellomorea salacetis_A. Next base: position 1,793,749 of record NZ_CP185377.1, read on the forward strand.
TTTTTTCTTTCTTCCTTCCTATTTAAAGTAGCATAACAGCTGATGAATCGGAAAAATACAGCTCATATGATTTTAAAATGGACAAAAAGAAGGATTGAGGCCTTCTATTACCGAAAATAGTTATTTTGCAGCTGCACACATAAACAGTTGGAAGAGTAGAAGGAGGAGTGAGTGATGGACGTAAAACTGATAAAAGCAACTAGTGACGATAAAGAGGCAATAAAGAACTTAATGCAGTATTATTTCTATGATTTTTCTGAGTTTAATGATGCTGATGTCTTGAACAATGGTCAATTTGGAGAGTATCCATACTTGGACCATTACTGGAAAGAGCCTGCAAGGCATCCATACCTTATTACTGTCAATGACAAATATGCTGGTTTTGTTTTGGTAAGGAACATAGAGGAAGAAGGCAAACGTTATAATTCAATAGCAGAGTTTTTTGTCTTGAAAAAGTACCGGCGTTCCGGGTTAGGTAGAACCGCTGCTTTCCAGATTTTCGACTTGTTCAAAGGAGAGTGGGAGGTAACTCAAATTGAGAGGAATCAACCTGCCCGAACCTTTTGGAGGAAGGCGATTAATGAATATACTAATGGCAATTGGAAAGAAAGGGAGTGCGATGGCAAAACGATTCAGATGTTCAGTTCCAAATAAGTTGAAGGGGTTGATGGGAAATGAAAATAATACACCAATGGAATCAGGAAGACAGTGATTTTATAAGGAAAAAAGTGATTGAGCACAATATGGGCCATATAAGTGATCAGGTGAAAACACCACTGATGAATGAAAGTATTATCATCAGGAACGAGAAGGAAGAGATAGTTGGAGGAATTACAGCCACTTTATTCTGGGGTCATTGCCATATTGACTTCTTATGGGTTGATGATAGGTACAGAGGGGAAGGGTACGGAAAAGAATTACTTGGGAAAATGGAGGAATTGGCTAAAGAGAAAGGATGTTATTTAATTATCCTTGATACTTTCAGTTTCCAGGCACCGGAATTTTATAAGAAGCAGGGGTTTGAGGTTATTGGAACGGTTGAAGATTTTCCAAAAGGGAGTAGGCAGTATTATCTGGAGAAGAGGCTGGGTCTATAAGTTTTAATGGTTATTAGGATAGATTCTTGAATTTAGCATACCCTATGCTTGTTCAGGAGGTGATTAAATGTCTAATAACAAACAGCAAAAAGATACTATCACCAACAATATCAAAGATAGTGCAGGCGCTGTTTTCCATGCAACACATAAGGCGTTGGAAGCAACCGAAAATGTGGCGATGGGAGCAGTAGATACAACATCCAAAGCGATCAAGAATGTAACTGGAAATGATGATAATGCAAAATAAAAACGCCGGTATGGCGTTTTTTATTTTGCATGATTCAAGGTTAGGAATTGTTCGATTTGCTGTGAGTGGTGCATGTCGTGATGAACAAATTCAGTCATCAGATAGTTGAGGCTGTAACGTTTACCGGTATTTGGACAATGAGTCAAACCATTTATCGTTATCGAGTCTCCCAGCAGTTTCTGATGTTCAGCTAATTTCTCTATCAATTTTTTTCTGGCATCAACAGAATGATTTATGAGAGTTTTAAATGAAATGGTATTCGAGTAAACTTCCGATTGTGCATTATACTCGTCATGGGACGGGAAATGAACTGCTTTATCTTTCAATCCTGCAGGTAAAACGGCTTCTAAAAGAAATAAATCCCATCTGTACATATGACTGATGATTTGTTTGATTGACCATTTGCCTTCTGTCAAGGGAATTTCATCTACTCCAATACCATTTTCTTTTAGATTTTCAAGAAAAACCACATAGCTTCCCATTGAAAAGAGCATTTTTTCATTATTCATTTTAGATATCCCCTTTGTGTTTTATGATCGACTTCAACGCGTTAAAGCGGCGGGGGACTGTCCCCCCGACTGTGTTAAAGGGTTTCTCAGGATTTAAGCCATCCCTTCATGATTCCTGTGTTGACCCATTCTTCTATTTGATGATAGATGGAAGGTGAAATTTCTTTGATCCAGCTGTTTCTGTTAAGAACCTGGTCAGCATGTATTCCATGTTCCTTCCAAGAGACCCCGGAAGTTGCGATGTTCAGCATCAATGGCTGGATATGGTCGATGATATGGGCAAAAACAGCTTCAGGTGATCTTCCTTCTTCATATTCATCCCAGGTACTTCGGAAGTCGTCTCTCAGTGCATCGGGGAGCATTCCATAAAGTCTGTCGGCTGCCAGGTTTTCTCGATCCCGTTTATCCTCATAGCCTGTTTCATCAAAAGCATATGTATCACCGGCATCGATTTCGACTATGTCATGAAGCATCAGCATTTTTACACTTTTATGTACATCCACTTCATCCTTGTGCTCATAGCTTTCCCATAAAGTCATTGCCATCATGGATACATGCCAGGAATGCTCAGCTGTATTTTCGTTCCTGCTGCCATCAGAAATGTAAGTTCTTCTGATTACGTTTTTTAATCGGTCGATCTCCAATAAAAAATCAAATGATTGTTTCAAGTTAGCTGCTCCTTCTATTAATTTCAAACTCAATATCATATGGAAATTTTACCATAAACAATAACTCCCGGTAAGAATGGTTATTCTTCTTGTTTTTTAATCATACTAAAATGAGAAACCCTATAAGGAGAAATGATATGGGAGCAATCGAAAGAAATGGATTAGTATTTGAGCCTGAATTCAGTGTGATTAACCAAAAAGGGGCCATTCATGTATATAAGGAGGGAACCTTTTTGGAGGAGATTGAGTTTGAATTTACCGGGAAGTACCCTGAGCACAATATGATAGAAGAACTTGTGACTCATTACTGTTTTGAGAATGGTGTCAATATCGAAGGATAGAAGGAAAGGAAGGGATTTAGATGAATTTGGAATGGTTTGACAGAGTGAGCGGTGAATTGCAAGATCATCTTGAATCAATTTGCGAAAAGTATGATCAAGTAGGCCAAATGAATATTGATAGAGGTGCCAAGCATCCACGGGTCGAGTTCTATGTTGAAACTGAAGACCAGGAAAGAGACTTTTTCTGCACACTGATGTTTGATCCTTACAATGAAGAATTCTATATGGAATCCTATGATATCGATTACGGTCAAACCCTAAAGGTCATTCTCCCGGATATCGAGGATATCATTGATGCCGTCCATGAAAGTCTGCATGATTATTTGAATATGGAGGAAGTCGACTTTTACGATGAAACTGATGAGTATGATGATGATCACATCGATTATATTGTAGACGATGAAGGTGAAGACGGCCCCGTTCATTATGTCGTTGATGACTATGACTATGATTATGATTACGAGGAGCAGGCAGAAGGTGAAGATATCCTTGAAGAGGTCGATGTGGAATGGGAAACACCGGAAGTTACGGCATTTATCCATGGAGATGAGGTTGAAGTGACTTACCAGTTTGGCATCTTAACCGAGACAGGAGATGGTGTCTTGAAAAGATTGAACAGAATCAGGACGGATGATGGTAAACTGATTAAAGATGAATCACATTTCATTTTCAGTAAGGAAGAAGCTAATACGATCATTGCCATGATTGCCAGCCACAGTGATAAACTAAGCGAATTTTCGTTTGATTGATCATTAGGAGGAACCGCTATTGCAGCAGCGGTTCTTTTTATTTTTTAAAAGCTCGAATAAACAAAAAGTGCTTTAATTATAGTAAACTTTGGATAGATGCTTCATAGGGAGTTGGTGTGATGAGTGAATTTCAATTTTCTGTCCGGCAGGTTCTTATCATTATAGCTGTGACATTATCGGGTGTATTGGTGTCGGTAGGTGTCGATATCCCGCTGTTCTTTGGCTTTCTGCCTGGTTTTCTTCTATTAATAATGCTGGTTTTAAATAAAGGGGCAAAACTGGGGGATGTCGTCCTTATTTCTTGGGATGGAGTGAAAAAAACCAGGGGAGTCATTTACATTTTATTAATGGTAAGTTTTCTGCTTCCATCCTGGTACGTTTCGGGAGTGATCGATCAACTTGTTTCCATCGCTCTTCATCTCATTACGCCTGACCATTTTTTTGTACTGTCCTTTTTTATTGCTCTTGTCTTTTCAATGATCCTTGGTACATCAGTTGGTACTCTAAGCGCAGTCGGGATTCCGATTATGAGCAGTGCTCTTGCTTTGGACCTTCCAATGGCCATCACCGCCGGAGCATTAATTTCAGGGGCATTTGTCGGAGACCGGACTTCTCCTTTTTCCAGTTCACATCAGCTTCTTTCTCACACTGTGGAAGTGAGAACAGGGGTTCAATTTAGAAAATTCCTGCCTACAACGTTGGCTGCTACTGCAATATGTCTGGCTTCCTACATGGCGCTGGATGCACAAAATCAACTCGGTTCCACGATCTTTGTCAGTGATGCCTATCAGTGGAGCGGACTCTCTCTGATTAAATTTTTGCCCCCGGTCATTTTGATTGTGTTTGTTATTCTCAGAATTAAGATATTGTATGCCTTCATCTGCAGTGTGCTTACCGCGATCATCATTGCTTTGTATGGAGGCATGGCGCCTTCCTCGGTTATCCAATCGCTTTGGTTTGGCGCAGAAGGGATAGGCGGCGGCCTTTCAAGCATGTACTTCCTATTGCTCTTTCTGGCATTGGCCGGGGCATTTAATGGAGTCCTTGAGGGGTACCGGGTGATCCAGCCTTTGCTGGACCGCTGGCTCAGTCATTCCAGAGGGCTTTTTAGCGACTCTTTCAAAACCATTCTGGCAACTTTTGTGATATCACTTATTTCTGCCAATCAGACGTTGCCGATTATTCTAACCGGACGATCTTTTCTCCAGCATTGGAATGAGAAATATAATCAAGCTGAACTAGCTAGGGTGATGGGAGATTCGACTATGCTGTTCCCGGGAATGATTCCCTGGAGTGTGCTGGCTATAATGTGCAGCACCATTTTAGGAGTGCCGATCTTATCCTATCTTCCATATGCGGTTTTCTTATGGGTCCTTCCTTTGTTGACTATGATCCTATCATTTTACAGACAGTATATGAAGAAGAGAATCCGGTATATTAAAGCAGGATCGGCTAACTGAAAAGACAGATTAAAGATTCTGGATTTAAACCCTGGTCGAATAGTGAGAAGGCTTCAGAGGAAGAAAGTATGAATATCAACAAAGGAGAGCCATATTTGTATCTTTTTAAAAAAGATTAGGTTACTATAATTGTGTATATGCTTATGAAGGGAGCAGGAAAATGCGTCTGAACCAGCAATTGCATGAATTTTTCTTGAAAAATACAAAAGAGATGAGCGAAGAATGGTATCAGTCGATAGACAAGAGGAGTTCCTCAGGGGTCTATGCGGCTACTGAACAAGACTCTATCAATCAACTGAAAGAACAGAATCATGAATTTTATGTGCATATGGCGAATCTTTTTCTTGATGAAAAGCAAGTGTTCTTTGAGAAGTTTAATAAGTGGATACATAAAATCGCCAATGATGCGGCACATATTGATACACCGATTCACAATGTGATTCGCGAATTCTTAAGGGTAAGAGATCAATACTTTTCCTATATTACTAAATTTGCTGAAGAAATAGATGAAGACGTTGCACAGCAAAGGATCGATCAATGGAAAGATCAAATACAAGATGTTTTTGATTATGTTGTCCTTCAGTTTGTAGAGGGGACACATAATGCTTCCTTAAAGCAGCTGAAAGCTCAGCAGGAAATGATTAACGAACTCAGTTCACCTGTCATTTCCATCAGCTCTGATACAGCCCTGCTGCCGCTGGTGGGGGATATTGATACAGCAAGAGCAAAAGTGATCCTGGAGAACACCCTCCTTCAATGTACTGAAAAAAGAGTCGACCAGCTGTTCATCGACCTTTCCGGTGTCGTCATTATCGATACAATGGTTGCCCATGAGATTTTTCAGTTAATTGATGCATTGAGCCTTATCGGGGTGAAAACAACACTATCCGGTATCCGTCCGGAAATTGCTGTGACAGCTGTGCAGCTGGGTATCCCGCTTGAGAGGATCTCTATCGAAGCGACACTATCCAATTCCATTGCTAAAAATGTGGGATCCCTATCGAAAAAGAAATAAGATTAGCCCGGTGATCGTATGATCCCGGGCTAATCTTATTTCTTTACACCTGATTTAGGCAGACTACTGCCATCTAAAGCTGTCAATTTTCTTGATTCGCCGCTTAAACCGTCTCTTCTTGACTTTCCATAGTAATAGAAGCGGCCTGGCTTCTGGAAGCCATTTTATCTATAAGTACATATACAAGCCCTGCTCCCATACACCCTATCCCCAGCATGGTGAACATGACATTTCCAAGGGAACGGTCCAGTAAGTAGCCGGAAACAAGCGGACCGACAGCTCCTCCCAATATCCATTGAAGTCCTGACGCGCCCATATAGGTTCCCCTTAAGTGCTCTGGCGCAATATTCGAAATGAATGTCATCTGTACAGGGCTGATCAACATTTCACCTAGTGTATATACTCCATAAACAACCAAGAGGGTCACCATGATTGTGAAATATTCACTTTTCTGTGCAAAAAAGAAGGAGGGAAACCAGGCAATTGCAATTTGTCCAAGTCCAAATAGAAATGCTCCCAGGAGCATCACGGATCCGACTTTTTTCCTCCCTGCCCAGCTTGAGATTGGAAACTGGAATAACACAACCAGTAAGCCATTGAAGGCCATTAAGTAAGGAAAAGGATTTTTCTCTGCCGGAAGGTGCTTCAATTCATTATCGAAATGAAGCGGAAGCATACCTTCTGTCTGGGAAAAACTCATGGAAATGACGACTCCTGTTAATACAAAAATCAGCAAAAGTTTATCTTTGAACAGAACTTGTAACGGAGATGGAAGGTTTTCTTCTTCCTTGTTTTCCTCAAGCAGTGAATCCTTCCTTTCTCGTTTCGGGAGACTTTCATAAATAAACAAAGCCACGACAATCGAATAAATAAAGACTGAACCTGCTGCAATCAAAAAGATCACTGATTTTGAAAATACGATGATTGAAGCTCCTATCAATGGGCCGACCGCGGCGCCGACATTATGTCCGAGCCTTAATAAACCAAAGGCTTCAGTTCTCTTGTCTGGTGGAGTCACATCAGCCACCATTGCAGACGCAGCTGGATGGAAAAGAGAATTAAAGAACCCCATGAATGCAGATAGGAAGATAAAGGCTATAAACGTATCGAAGAACACAAACCCAAGCATTACTATACTGTTTCCCAGCATAGATCCGACCATGATGGGCTTCCTGCCATAAACGTCTGCCATCTTGCCTCCCAGCATCGTCCCGACGACCGAGGCAATCGGTGCAACCGCCATCACTACGCCGACAAGCCATAATGAATCAACCTTGTCCTTTAGATAGAGGGCGAAGAATGGCATTAACATCATAAAAGCTATTCCATTTATTGCCTCACCCGCAAACCGGATCCATACATTTCTATCCATACCCCTCAATTGTTTAAAAGAATTCAAAATTTCACCCGCCTTTTCAATGATTCCATGATTTATAATAACCGAAAAATAGGTATTTTTGATATTTTTAGAAAACTCTTTTTATTGAGCGGCAAGGACAGCCAATTAAGGGGAAGAACGGTGCAAACATGTAAACCCTCTTGAGATTGCTCCGTATATTGTAGTAAGAAGCGGAGGTGAAAAAATGCTTAAGTATTTTCTTTATTTCCTGTTGTACTCTTTCTATTGGGCTGCGACCAGCTTATTGGGAAGAGTGATAAGGGAAACCGGGATGAATACCTTCAACTTATTCCCGTATACAGTATACTTTGTAACTTTTCAATTTCTTGCAGGTGGCATGTTGTTGGGCGTGCCGGTGCTGCTAAAACTCAAAGGAACACCGGGGAGATGGAGGTTTGATTATAAAAAATTTCTGGGTGCAGGAATCCCAGCACTTTATCTCGGTTTTCATTCCCTCTTCTACTTCATCATTCCTTCCATCACGATACCCAATTTCTTTCATATAAGTATCTCTCTGCAGGAGCCGATGTTAATCCTGGCCGGCTTGATTTTTACAACAAGTTTTTATAAAAAAGAAAGTAATCTTCCCTTGTAAAACAAAATCCATTCAATAAGTGCTGATTCTGACTTTCCATACATTTGAGAATACCGGCTTACTCTAGTACAATCAACGGATAGAAGATTGTGAAGAGTGGTGTTTATATGAAGAAGATTATTGTCGTGGGCGGGGGGATCCTCGGTGCTTCCGCTGCTTATCATCTGGCAAAACAAGGCACAGATGTCATTATTGCTGACCGTTGTCATACTGGGCAGGCCACGGATGCTGCCGCTGGGATTGTATGCCCATGGCTGTCACAACGGCGCAATAAGGCCTGGTACCGCCTGGTGAAAGGCGGTGCTCGTTACTACCCTTCCCTTATTAAGCAGCTGGAAGAAGACGGGGAAACAGACACAGGGTACAAAAGAGTAGGGGCGATAAGCCTTCATACAGATGAGGAAAAGCTTGAAAAAATGGCTGAGCGAGCAATAAAGAGAAGAGAGGATGCCCCTGAGATCGGAGAAGTCCAGATCTTATCCAAGGAGGATACCCGCAAACATTTCCCGCTGTTGTCGGAAGAATTCGGCTCTGTATATGTAAGCGGTGGAGCTCGCGTTAATGGGAGGGCTCTCAGGGATTCACTGATCAATGGTGCAGTAAAGAACGGAGCGCGCCTGGTTCACGGTCAGGGTTCCTTGCTTGCTGAAGGTAAAAGAATCATCGGACTTGAACTGGAAGGGGAGCATTATCTCGCTGATGAAGTGATCGTGACCGGAGGAGCCTGGGCTTCGGAACTTATCAAGCCCTTAGGGATAGAATTCAATGTTTCCTTTCAAAAGGCGCAAATTCTTCACCTTCGAATGGAAGGTATGAATACAGAGGATTGGCCGGTGGTCATGCCGCCGACCAATCAATATCTTCTGAGCTTTGAGAATGGCCGAATTGTGGCAGGTGCGACACATGAAGATGAAACAGGGTATGACGTCCGCCCGACTGCAGGCGGTGTTTATGAAATACTCGAAAAAGCCTTGAAAATTGCTCCAGGTATAAAGGATGCTGCAATTTTGGAAACAAGAGTCGGGTTCAGGCCCTATACACCAGGTTTCTTACCGGTCATTGGAAGGATGCCGGGATATGAAGGATTATTAACAGCAAACGGATTGGGCGCTTCAGGATTGACGAGCGGCCCTTATCTTGGAGCCGAGCTTGCGCGATTGGCACTAAATTCAGAAACAGAATTGAACCTGGACGATTACCCTGTCCAGGGGGCCCTAGTAGAGGGTTCGGATTAAATGAAAGTTCTTCTTTTTTACAGAGAAGGTATGATATGATGTTTTCGGCTTCCTTTTTTTCAGGCAAGCCGATTTTTATTGTTTAGGTCAGGAGTATGATTATGGTGAGTCTGCAAAAAGCTTTCATTTTAGGGTTGGCAGCTTTAATCCAAGGTGTAGCTATGTCTGTTTTTTTATTTCCGCATTTCATCCCTTCCGGAGGAGCTGCAAGTGCAGGGGTACTGCTTAAATACCTCTTTAATATTCCGTATGAAGTTACATTATGGACATTAAATGCCGGCTTGCTGATTTTGGCAGCAAGATGGCTTGGGACGAAGAATGTACTATGGACGCTCTATTGCGTAACGGTTACATCCGTGATGATCAAGTTGCTGTCATCGGTGGTTATATCCCCAGTATCCTACATACTCATAGATCTTTTCACAGGTGCTGTTATGTTTGGCATCGGTATAGGCTTCCTGTTCAAGATGGGAGCCTCTTCAGGAGGAATGGATATCCTTGCCCTGATTTTGTCAAAGTGGAAGGGTTTTCCTCCAGGCAGATGTTTGTTTTGGATAAACGGCTCATTGCTGCTGTTGACCGGCATTGTAGTTGATTGGGTCATCGTCATTTATGCTCTGGGGTGTCAGTTTATCGCGACGAAAATATTGGATTTGGTTTACAATTTAGAGTTTAAGTCTCTTTCACGGGGAAGGTCTGCATTTACTAAAAGCAGTATCTAGCCAGGCGTCTTCCTGTGTAGTCCAGGAAACTTCAGCCTCTTGCAAAACTTCTATACATAAATAAGTGAAACTTGAATGAAAATAAGATAAATCTATTTTCTGGAAGGTTTTGTAATGAGTATTATAATTTTGATTTTATACATAGTGGCAGGAGTTAAATATGGAGAATGGTCAAAGTTTAATGAGTACTATTCGACCATTTTATTTTTTATCATAGGAGATTTGTTATCACAGTTTCTCCTGTATGATCATTCCCTGTGGATGTTTCACCCGATGGATAAATTAGATCGATTGTTTTACTTGAATCACACGAGCATTGCTCTTTTAAAAATGGCGATTCAATACACTGTGACTGTGGCGATCTTCATTGGAAGGCTTCCGGAAGGGGTAGGGAAACAAGCCCTGATGGTCCTTTTTTGGACGGTAATCTATGGATTGAATGAATATTTAACCCACCTATTGGGAGGGCTCAGTTATCATAAAGGATGGAATTTCGGATGGGACATTGTTTTCAACATAATGATGCTTACGATGCTGATCATTCATTACAAAAAGCCTATCTTGGCATGGATCTTAACGGTTCCTATCATCGTAACGCTCTGGTTTATATTTGATATTCCTCTTGAAGTATTAAAATGATATAAATGACCAAAAGCCCTGCTGTGAGGGCTTTTTTTAATGCAGAATTTTCTTTTCCTGATGGAGTTTAAGGCTCTCCAATAATGGTTGCGGCACCGGTATCAACTTATGGCTGCGGGTTGTTTCATCATAAGATTTGAAAGAAAAAATCTCCTTATCCTGGGAAGATAGTGTCATTTGTAAAATGAAAGTATTGTCTTTTCCCTTTGTCTCTAAATGAAGATAATAAGGAAACAGATCCAGCTGGTATGTATTGTAGACATTCCCCAAAAGATCTTGAGTTGAAATCTTTGTTTCTTCGTGTCCGATGATGAGTGGCAGCAACTCTTGGATGTGAACCTTTTCAGTATTATGGTTCTTGACTAACGTCTCGATATCATCAGTTAAATGTTTTGAGAATCTTTTCACCCGTCCAATAAAATCTTTCATCCAATTCCTCCTTTCTTACTAATTTGTCCCATTGAAAAGATAATCATTCCGGTCCAGAAAATGGATAAACCGAACATGTTTACCTTATTCATCACAGGGAAGAGTTAAGATATATTTCAACCAATTGGAGGGATGATATCATGACAGAAAGAAGACCAGACTCAATACCGGGACAGGAACAAAGCCATCAGCCCGGATTAGAATCGGACATGAATCCAAGACCTGACTTTACGGGCAACCTGGCTGGAGTTTCCAAGAGGTTAAACGGCAAGACTGCATTGATCACTGGAGGAGACAGCGGCATTGGAAGAGCGGTTGCTGTTGCTTATGCAAAAGAAGGTGCAGATGTTGCAATTGTCTATCTGGAAGAAAACAGCGATGCCCAGGAAACAAAGGAATATGTTGAAAAAGCTGGAGGCAAATGTTTACTGATTTCCGGAGATGTGGCTGATGAAGAGTTCTGCCAAAAGGCTGTCCAAGAGACCGTTGATGAATTCGGAAAACTGGACATCCTGGTAAATAACGCGGGGGAACAGCATCCTCAGGAATCCATTGAGGATATCAGTAAGGAGCAGCTGACCAGAACCTTCAGCACCAATATCTTTTCAATGTTCTATCTGACTAAAGAAGCGCTCAAGCATATGGAAGAGGGAGGGGCCGTCATCAATACTTCTTCCATAACGGCTTATCAGGGAATGCCCAAGCTGATAGATTATTCTGCAACTAAAGGTGCGATTACAACATTTACAAGATCACTGTCACAGTCGTTGCTTGATCGCAAAATCAGGGTGAACGCTGTGGCACCTGGTCCCATCTGGACACCGTTGATTCCATCTTCCTTCTCTGAAGATACGGTAGAAGGATTCGGTGACGAGTCTGTTCCCGTGCCGATGAAGAGACCTGGTCAGCCGGCAGAGCTGGCTGGAAGCTATGTATTCCTTGCAAGTGATGATGCTTCTTATATCACTGGACAAATGATGCACGTAAACGGCGGTACTATTGTAAATGGATAATAGTCAAGGCACTTCCTTTTTAACCGGAAGTGCCTTTTAGTTGTGTTTGAACAGCCATCTCATTGGAAAAACAAGTATTAAGAAGTTTACAATTAGACTTAAGGCTTCTGTAAGGAGGCGTTCGGATGTTCATTGTATCAATATTGGCAGGTCTTTCATTGTTGATCTTTGCTCTTGTCGGTTTAAGGGACAAGGGTGAAGATAATATTCAGAACAAAATAGTGAAAATCGGCTTTATCCTGCTTGGTGCATTTCTGTTATATGTCGGTATTATTGATACCATTTCATTATTTACTGACCCATCCGGTTATCTTGAACAGAGAAGGTGAAAGGGAATTGAAGGAGAAACTGTATTATCGCAATCCGTATATTCGTGAATTTAAAACCCAACTGATTTCACAGCAGCAAAGTAATGATGGAAGATGGTTTGCCTCACTGAAAGAAACTGCTTTCTATCCGACAGGAGGAGGACAGCCTTATGATACAGGTATCTTGAACAACAGCAATGTGACAGAAGTAGAGGAAGTCGATGGCTGCATCCGCCACTATATCGATAAGCCTTTGGATGAGACAAATGAGATTACCGGGAAACTGGACTGGGAGAGGCGTTTCGATCACATGCAGCAGCATTCGGGACAGCATATCCTGTCAGCAAGTTTTTCTGAAAGATTAGGATATGAAACGGTAAGTTTTCACCTGGGTAAAGAAACTTGTACCATCGATATCAATACTCCTGAATTATCAGAAGCAGAGGCTTTGAAGGCAGAGGAACTTGCCAATGAAGTGATTCTGCAGAATCGGCCGATACATACTAAGTGGATAACTAAAACCGAAGCAGAAAAGTATCCACTCAGAAAGAAATTATCAGTGGAGGATGACATACGCCTCGTGATCATTCCGGAGTTCGATTATAACGGATGCGGAGGCACCCACCCTGGCAGCACAGGTGAAGTGGGCATGATCAAAATTTTGGAATGGGAAAAACAAAGGAAGAATACACGAGTAACCTTTGTCTGCGGAAATAGAGTCACTTCGCAGCTTCATAAGAAAAATGCCATTTTGAGAGAGCTGACAGGGGCATTGAATGCGCCTCCGTCAGAAATGCATTCAGCAGTTATGACTCTAATAGAGAATAACAAGAAAAATGAAAAACTCCTGGATGAGGCAAGAGAGACTATCCTCAAATACGAAGCGGAAAACCTCGCTGAATCTGTGAGGGAGATAAAAGGGATACCTGTCGTAAAGAATGTGCTTCAAAACCGATCCATGGCCGATTTGCAAAAAATGGCTAGGAGCATATTGCAACAAAATGAAGCAGTCGTCTTGCTGGTCAGTGAGAATGGGGACAAACTTCAATTTGTATTCGGTGCAGCTCCTTCTTGCAACGCAAACATGAAAGAGCTCATGGCGTACGCACTGGAACTCACAGGGGGAAAAGGAGGAGGAAATCCTGCCATGGCACAGGGAGGAGGCAGTGCGCACATTAAAGGGGAGGAGCTCCTTGAGCACTTGATCAAGAAAATTTAAGATATTGTTAAAATGGGCTGTCCAGAAGAGAACTTGAGTTGCTCTCGGACAGCCTTGTAGTGTTGTAAAGGACGCTATGAAAGGCAAATTAAAAATTAGTCCTTAAGAGGACCTGTAAAGGACGCTAGAAAAGCAAAATAAAATTTATAGTCCTTAAAAAGGGCTGTAAAGGACGCTAGAAAAGCAAAATAAAATTTATAGTCCTTAAAAAGGGCTGTAAAGGACGCTAGAAAAGCAAAATGAAATTTATAGTCCTTAAAAGAGGCTGTAAAGGACGCTAGAAAAGCAAAATAAAATTTATAGTCCTTAAAAAGGGCTGTAAAGGACGCTAGAAAAGTAAAATGAAATTTATAGTCCTTAAAAGAGGCTGTAAAGGACGCTAGAAAAGCAAAATAAAAATTATAGTCCTTAAAAAGAGCTGCAAGGACGTTAGAAAAGCAAATTGAAAAGTCCTAAAGAAAATGGAGCCCCAAAGGACTCCATAAACAAATTTATCTCTTATTTCAGCCACTGATCAACCATTTCACGGTTTTCTTCAATCCATGTTTTGGCCCCTTCAGCCGGGTCTCCAGCATCTTTGATTGTGGCCATCAGGCTTCCTAATGAATCATCATCCATTTTCCAATTGTTCATCCACTTGATCACTTCAGGATGATCCTCTTCAAAACCTTTTCTGGTCATATAATAAATATCATCTGCTTCACCATATACTTTCTTCGGGTCTTCGAGGTATTTCAGATCATATTCAGAAAAAGCCCAATGTGGATTCCAAAGCGTGACAACGATAGGTTCCTTATCTTTATAGGCTTTTGATAATTCCGCCATCATGGCCGGTCCGGAACTTGTAACCAGGTCGAGTTCAAGTCCGTATTCTTCGATGGCATCCTGTGTCATGGCGGTTAAACTTGCCCCGGGGTCGATTCCGACTATCCTGCCTCCGAACTCATCTTTTCTAGCATTCAATTCCTCAATGCTTGATATATCCTCCATGTAGGAAGGGACTACAAGGCCAAGCCCTGTATTCTCATACCAGATTTCATGCATATCGAGCTGCTTTTCGTACTTTTCCATAAGAGGTTTATCTGTATTAGGGAGCCATACTTCCGGTGCTATGTCTAATTCATCCCTCGTGATTCCAAGCCAAACAGGCGCTTTCTCCATGGATTTTAATTCGACTTCATAATCTTTCTCTTCCAGGAGTACTTTCCACATATTTGAAACAGCGATATTTTCTGCCCAGTTATTCAATCCAATGACGAGGGATTTATCCTCGCCCCCTCCTTCTCCGCCATCATTATTACAACCAGTTAATAAAATTCCTGTTGCAATCAATCCAAATACAATAAGATCAATCACCTTTTTTTTCAATAGGGACACCTCATATCAATTTAGTATTTAAGTTAATTGTTTCCTGTGAGTTGGGGGATTATGCAGTTTGATATATCAGGTTATTTGCTTAAGTTCGAAAAACTCCTTCTCTTTTGCCAGCTAATGATATATAATCAACTGTATTAACACTCATAGTACACTACATACAGACGGGAGGGTATCAATGTTCGAAATAGATTTAAGAAGCCGTAAACCGATTTATGAGCAGCTTGTAGACAAGTTAAAACAATTGATAATCAGTGAAGTTTTAAAGGCAGATGAACAATTGCCCTCTGTCAGGACATTGGCGGGGGAACTGACCATCAATCCAAATACAATTCAAAAAGCATATAGAGAATTAGAAAACCAAGGGTACATCTATTCAGTAAAGGGAAGGGGCAGCTTTGTGAACCCGGCTGCTCACATCCAAAATTCCGAGAAGGCAAAGAAGGTTATATCAGATATCGAGAAGCTTGTTGCTGAAGCTTTATATCTGGGTATTTCTGCAAAAGAAATCATGGAACTTGTAAAGAATATAGAAAGTAATGTGGCAGGGGGAGTTAAAGATGATTCAACTTCATAAAGTGTCAAAGCAGTATGAAGGCAGAGAGAGCGTTCATAATGTATCCCTGTCTATCGAAAGGGGATCAGTTTATGGTCTGCTGGGATCGAATGGAGCAGGCAAAACGACTCTACTTAAAATAGTGAGCGGTATTTATAAACCAGACAGCGGGGAGGCCAACATAGATGGGGAAGCCGTCTATGAAAATCCATCAATTAAGCAGAAGTTGTTTTTTTTAGCCGATACGCCAGCTTTCCTGCCACAGTATAACGTTAAGCAGATGGCTTCTTTTTACAGCTCTCTATACAACAGTTGGGATCAAGACAGATTCAATGAATTAGGAAAGATATTTGGAATTGATCCTAAAGTGAAGCTGCATAAATTTTCTAAAGGGGTTCAGAGACAAGCGGCATTTTGGCTTGCTCTATCCTGCCGGCCAGAAGTTCTGATTTTAGATGAACCTATTGATGGACTGGATCCGGTGGTTCGAAAGAAGGTTAAATCCATTTTGATGGAAGAGGTTGCTTACAAAGATATGACGATTTTAATCTCTTCACATAATCTCGAAGAAATTGAAGATCTTTGCGATCATGTCGGAATCCTTCATCAGGGACATATTTTAGTGGAAAAGGAACTGGATGAACTCAAGTCAGAATTCCACAAGGTCCAAATTGCCTTCAGACAAAAACCCCCGGGGGAATTGTTTGATCGTCTGCATGTTTTGCAGAGAGACCAGAGAGGGAGTGTCATCTCTTGTATTGTAAAAGGTGATCACTCAGCCATAGAAGATATGGTAAATGAGTACGAGCCAGTAATTTTTGATCTCCTTCCATTGACACTCGAAGAGATATTTATCCATGAAATGGGGGATGCCGGTTATGCAGTCAAGCAAATCCTTGTTAAATAAAGAAATCGTGTCTCTTATCTTCAGGAATACCGGCTGGATCGGAATCGTGTACTTTGCAGGACTGATCTTTGCCCTTCCTTTGAACATTTGGATGATGGCCACGAGTGAAGAGCCATCTTATTTACTTACATATGGGCATCTGTTTCAAGTCAACTTTGTCCTGCAAGCTGGTTTGATGATGGTTATTCCTGTATTACTGGCTGTTTTTCTATTCAGGTATTTACATGTAAAACAGCAGGCTGATATGATTCACAGCCTTCCGATCAGCAGGGAAAAGCTCTTTATTCATTTTTCGGCTGCAGGTCTGGTAATGCTGGTGCTCCCGGTTATATTGACTGCTTTATTCATGAGTGTCATTTCGTTGACAAATGATTTGGGGCCAAACTATCAAATTTCAGATATAACCAATTGGGCACTGCTCACCATTTTAATGAATGTATTGTTTTACGTTTGCGGGATCACGGTGGCGATGCTCACCGGACTTTCTGTCGTCCAGGCAGTATTGACATATATTCTGCTGTTGTTTCCTTCAGGGATGTATGTTTTATCAGTGCTTAATCTAAAAAACTTCTTGTTTGGATTCCCTCAGGAATACTTCATGGCGGTTCAAACGGAGAATTTCTCACCTGTCATCAAAGCAGGATTATTTAATGAAGTGCAGCTTACGACCATTGAGATCATTATTTATCTTATCATGATCATTCTTTTCAGTATTCTGGCCATGTTTCTATACAAGAAGAGAAAAATGGAATCATCCTCGCAAGCATTGGTGTTTCCTGTACTGCAGCCCGTCTTTAAATTCGGCCTGATTTCCGGTGTAATGTTGGTCTCTGGTGGTTATTTCAGTGAAGTCCAAAACACTCTGAATTGGATGCTTTTTGGTTATGGGGCAGGATTCGTGGTTGGTTACCTTCTGTCTGAAATGGTGTTACAAAAAACCTGGAGAATTGTTTTGAAAGTAAAAGAGATTGCTATTTTTGCTGTATTTATCGCTGTCATTGCTGCTTTTTTTCACTTGGGCTTCAGAAACTATGAGTCTTATATTCCAGAAGCAGATGAAATTGATAGGGTCTACTTTAGCAGTCACATTTATTCTTATTTGGAGGAGTATGAAGAGGCACCTGTTCGTTACCTTACAAAAGAGGAGAATATTGAAAATGTCAGGAACCTGCATCAGGCAATCCTTTCTAACAGGGAAAGTAAAGGGCCTGAGCAATTGTATCTTGTTTATGAACTAAAGTCGGGAGAAAAGGCTGTCCGGCGTTATGAAATCAAACAAAATGAATTCGATTCTTTCTATGAGAACATTTATGAATCCGTGGAATATAAAAAATCCATCAATGAGGTTTTATCAATTGATGCTCGAGAGGCTGATAAGTTAACAATCACAGCCAGGGGGCCTTATGATAAGCAAATAAACATTACCGAGGAATCTCTATTAGTAGAAGCGATAGAAGTCTTGAAGAAAGAAGCATTGGAAGAATCATATGAGAGCATGGTTAATCAATCAGAAAACTTGTATGATATCGAGATCTTGCTTTCAAATAATCGAAGGGTGTATGTCCCTTGGAAACCTTCCTATGTTGAATTTAAGGACTGGCTTATTGAAAAAGATCTATTCAATAAAGTCAAAGTAACTTCAGAAGATGTGGAAAGAATCATCTTCTTTAAACGGGAGGATCACCAAACGGCTGCCGGGATGGAAGTGGATTTACAAGGTTCAATTTTTAAACTGGAAGAGGAAGGGAAAGCTATGAGCATTACTTCCAATGAACAAATTGATGATTTATTGGATATTACTTCATGGTCATCGGATGGTGAGTATATGGCGGCAATCTATTTTAAGGGGCAGGACTACCTGGATATAAAAGGAATTGCAGCCGAAGATGTACCAAGTTATATAAAAGAACATTTTGATAGATAACAGGGAAAAGGGGGAGTAATATGGCGGCCCGATTCAATCATTTATATAAGCAGTACCATAAACTGGTTTACCATATTGCGTTACGCATAACAAAAGACAGCAACTTATCAGAGGACGTTGTACAGGAAACGTTTATAAAAGCCTATAAAAAGATCGATACATTAATAGATGAGAGCAAAGCTGGAGGCTGGTTGTCTTCCATTGCCACACGAACCAGCATTGATTTCATCAGGAGGGAAATAAGAGCCAGGGAAGTCCTCATCGATCCATATAATATTGAGACGGAGTGTTTATTGTCCTCAACACGGGAAGAAGTGGAGGAATCCGTTGACATATCACTGTTCAAGGAAGAACTGTTCACTGAAATTAAACAATTGCCTTCAGCTCAGCAGGAAGTATTTCTACTTCGTGTTCAGTATGGATTAAATGAGGACGAAATCGCAAAGAAACTCGATTTGAAGAGAAGTACAGTAAAAACCAGGTTCTTCAGGGCAAGAAAGAAATTAAAGAATTTATATACCTTAAAATACAGTGCTTAATTACCAGAGAGGAGTTTTCTTGCAGAAAGCTCCTCTTTCTTATCCAAAATTAAACAGATAAATCGACAATAAAGCATTGACTTTTCCGAAAATTCAACCTAATATTTTACATGTGTCAACAGGTTGTTACAAATTTGTAATAATTAAAGGAAGTTAGTTTCGTAGAAATTCTCAGAGATTCAAAGAGAAACAAGTATAACTGTACTGAAAAACTACAATGCAAAGGATGTCACGATGAGAGAAAAATTAAAAGCCTATGGAGTACCACTGCTGGTGATCATTGCACTCATAGCCGCGTTATTTTTTCACCAGCTTTCTACAATGACAAAGCTTCCGAATGAAGAGTGGAGCAGGTCGATTGCCTTCGACTTTGAAGGAAAAGAAATGCCGATTACTTTTCAGCGGGGGAATGAATTTTACCTGACGAATGTTGATAAAGTAAAAAAATTCGTCATCGGTGAAGGGTTGACCATTGAAAGTTCTGAAGAAATTGCGATGGATGTGCCAAGGGGATATCCTTTTTGGACAGATGGTGAGAATTTTATCACTCTTTCCAAAGGCAGTTTGATGCTTACACGTAACGGTGAACCAGAATCAATTGATGAAAACATAACAGGTATAGCAACCGATGAAGAAAAAGTTCTGTATTGGAAAAATGGAGAGGTTTTCACTTATCTCTTTGATAGCGGTGAAACCAAGAAACTACATACCTTTAAAAATGAAATAAAAGATATCGTTTTCGGGAGCAACGGCAGTTATGCTGTTGTTCATCAGAAAGACGATGCAAATGCAGAAATATTCTTAGTGCATGCAACAGGTGAACTAATTGAGAAGCCGGTTTTATCAGTGAAAAACTCACGATATGACCAGCTTGGCAGCCTTGTGTTGAACATTGAGGATGAACAGTTGAATATGATTTATGGAAGAGAAATGAGGACAGGAGGTTCTCTCTCTTTTAGCATGTATAAAGCTTATGGAAACATTAATGAACTGGGTACCAAACCGTTAACGGTACAGAAACTGGGTTTTATCAATGAGGAAAGTAACTCAAAATTGGAGGCTCCTGATTATGCATCTCTGGTTAAACTTGACGGAGAATTGCATCTTGTCTTCACTGCAGAAGGCCAGAGGATCGGGGATAACAGCGATATGAGATTGTATTCAGGGAAGTTAAGTAAAGGGAACGAGGTTATCGCAAGGCCGGTCAATACCAATAATAATGTCGCACAAAA
Organism: Bacillus salacetis; assembly: GCF_049177075.1. Taxonomy (GTDB): domain Bacteria; phylum Bacillota; class Bacilli; order Bacillales; family Bacillaceae_B; genus Rossellomorea; species Rossellomorea salacetis_A. Next base: position 1,813,926 of record NZ_CP185377.1, read on the forward strand.
TCCCATGAAAGCCAATGAAGAGTCATTACTGTGGATTTCTTTCAATGGTGATTACTATCAGCTGTTTGGTGCCTCGCAAAACAGTCAAGTGAAAGCGGAGAGTATAAAGCTTTCAGAGGAGGATTGGCAGCTCAGTGCATATAACTCTTTCCTGATGTTATTCAGCAGTATGGTGACAGTCCTGACGGCGTTTTACTGGTTTCTGCCATCACTCACCCTGCTGTTATTGCTTTATATTCTGAAGCCGAACATTTTTGAAAAAGATGATATTAACTGGGTAGAATACGTATCTATTTTGATATTTATCATTATGCCGTTCACTTACATGAGTAAAGCGATGAATCCTTATTTTTATGAAGTGGCACCGTTCTACTATACTTTCGATTACAGCGGGATCATACTGCTGATCCTTATCAGCATTGTGACAGCCATCGTCTGGAAGATTGGCAGAGATCCTGACTGGGGTACATTTGCCGGTGTATTTTACTATATGCTCGTATATATGTTGTTCTATATCTTTTCAGTAGGTCCGTATATTTTCAATCTTTTTTAAGGAACCTTATTGCCCGGCTATTATGCCGGGTTTTTGTATTGCAAATTTTCCTCAGATAATTCTAGTGTTTTGGTTACAACTTACCGGTTATTTCGTTTTATTTCAACAGTATAGGGTAATAGACTTCTGTAAATCTTTTTAAGGCGGTGTTAAATTTGAATAAAACTTATGAAGATTGCATTAAAGCCTGCCAGGAATGCCTGGAAGCATGCAATGTGTGTTTTGACAGCTGTTTAAAAGAAGATAACGTGAAGAAAATGGCAGAATGTATTCGTATGGATCGTGAATGTGCCGATATCTGTTCACTTTCCATTAGTGCCATGCAGTATGGCAGCCCAAATGTGAAAAGCATTTTAAAGCTGCTTGTGGAAGTATGCCAATCCTGTGGCGATGAATGCAAGAAGCACGATCATGAACATTGCCAGAAGTGCGCAGATGCCTGCTTTAAGTGTGTGGAAGAATGCAAAAAGCTTATTTAATAGGATAGAGAAAAGCAGTTCCTGCCATAGGAACTGCTTTTCTTTTCTCTTATAAGGATTACTTCCAATCTGTACGGCACTTTACGGCCGCCTTCGCTTTAGTATCATCCAGCTCCGGCGGCCAGCGCCTTCGCTTTAGTTGTAATCCTGGTTATATTTCCTTTCGCTTGATGACTGGTCTTTTGTGTTGGATTTTTCTCTTTCTTCTATTTTTTCCTCGCGTATATCTTCTAGTGGAAGCGGATCTACATTCTGCTCACTTTCAAACTTGTCAAAGATGCTTTCTTTGTCTTTATCATACTGTTCAGGATTATCAAAGTTATCGAAGCCCTTGCCTTTATAATTTCTTTTATCATTTTTTTCCGCCATTTAAATTCCTCCCTATAGTAATGATCCATCTACTTGAAAATTCCCTATTAGAAAGGCTGTCAAACAAAAATCAGCGCCTTCCTGAAATTACTATTTTTTAAGTGGGTTTAATGGGGTATACATAACTAAATTCAAATTGAAGGAGGGACCCCTAGTGAATAATCAAGGCAGCTGGTATACTTCCAAAAATCAAAAATACGAAACCTGGAAGGGAAGGCAGGACCGAAAAGTAATCAATAAAAGCCTTCTTTATTACGGTATTCCATCCATTTTAATGATTGGCCTGCTTCTGATAGGCGCCTAAAGCTCTGCAGCTTTCTGCAGGGCTTTTTCTTTGGGGAAAGGTCCTTAAGTCCTGCTGCTTTACTCAAAAACTCAGTTAGGGTAATGTAGTAATATAAATAATACGGGGGTCCTGGCATAATGAAAAAATATGAGGCAGTACATAATGACCAAATCAATGTGGGAGGACTCGATTTTTCTTGGAATCTGGAGAAAGGATTGTTCCAGTTTGAAGGAGATGATGCAGTTCTATTCTGGATCAGTTCTGCAATGAAATCTTTTTTCGATACTATAGAAGAAGTCTCTGGACAAGAAGCAGCCAAAGTAGTGCTGGAAACGACAGGATTCAGACAGGGACTTGTCGTAGGCCGGTATTTTCAGGGCTTGAAAATGCCTGTTGAGGAAGTGGCAAAAGCCATTCCGGCTACATATGCTTCAGCTGGCTGGGGCAAGATTGAAATTACCGAATTGGATGAAGGTAAAACCACAGCGAAAGTAAGATTGAAGGACAGCTGGGAGTATAAGATCAACGTTGCACAGGGAAAACAGCAAACGACAACTTTCCTGGCAGGACATTTTTCCGGGATTTTCACTGCATTGTTCGGCTCGAATGTTTGGTTTTCGGTAAATCGGGATCAAATTGAGAATGGAGATTTTGGCGAGTTCCATTTTGGACCTTCAGGGATTACGATTGAAGAGAATATTCATGATTTGGCTAGAAAATCAGAGTCTGACCGTATCTTAAAGCTTGAAAGCATGGTGGAAGAGAGGACAAAAGAACTGACTGAACTTGTAAAAGAAATCTCTTCTCCCATTATACCTGTTCTTGAGGGAATCGTGGTGGTTCCGTTGCTCGGCAAATATGATGAGAACCGCTCTGAGGATTTGATCACCAAGACATTAAATAATCTTCCGAAACATAAAGCTGATTATCTTGTTATAGACCTTACAGGACTGCATCAATACATAAGCCAGTTCACAGTGGAGTTTCTCAGCAAACTGGCATCTGCAGCTTCGTTAATTGGAACAGAAACCATTCTGGTGGGGATTTCTCCTGAACTTGCCCAAGAGATCACTGGAACGAATATGCAATTATCCCGCTTCAGCTGTTTTTCAACATTAAAACACGGAATATACTATGCGATTGGGCAGCAGGGAAGACAAATCTATTAAAAAGCAAGCGGTATCCCCGCTTGCTTTTTTGTTTTACCTTTATGAAAGGAGGGAAAGGAAGGGGGAGAAGGGGTGGATGAATGATGTCTAAAGAAATTATCGGTGTTTTTAGTTCCGTGAGTCAATTGGCTGCTGAACTAAAAAAAGTCCCTGCTGGTGAGCTTCAGTTCTTTACAGCAAATCCTGACCATTACAAGAAATTAAGTGAGGAAACTCCTTTAAAAGGTGAATTGCTGAAGGTGGATGAAAGTAAGGAAGACAGCGGGATACACAGTTTAGCAACTGCTTTCGATGAGGATGACGGTTCCTTGCAATTGATGCAGATTGAAAATATCCTTCGTGATTTTGGTTTCTCACAAAAGGATGCAACAGAGTGCAAGACATATTTACATAAAGGCATGATAGTTGTAACAGAAAAGGTTTAAGACATAGAAGGCAGTGGTATGAATCAATTGTAGCAAGATAATATATTTGGGAGGTAGTACATATGAACAAAACAGACTTAATCAATGCAGTGGCAGAATCAGCGGACTTGAGCAAAAAAGATGCAGAAAATGCAGTAAAGGCTGTATTGCAAAACATTGAAGAAACATTGGCGAAAGGTGATAAAGTACAATTGATCGGTTTCGGGAACTTTGAAGTAAGAGAGCGTTCTGCAAGGAAAGGGCGAAATCCGCAAACAGGAGAAGAAATGGAAATCCCGGCTAGCAAGCAGCCGGCATTTAAACCAGGGAAAGCTCTTAAGGATAGTGTGAATCAATAGTAAAGAAAGACCAGCCAGATGGCTGGTCTTTTTATGTGTAAGGCCAAAAGGCAATCTTTTTTGTGGAATAAAAAAATCAAAACTAAAAAACTGTCCGAAATAGGACAGTTTTTTAATATTAATTACTCTTCTTCTTGGTCTTCATCTTCTTCCAGGTCAGGGGAATCTGTTCCGTTGTCACTTTGTTCCGGATCTTCGTTCAGCATTCCTTCATTGTCCTCTTCAGATGCAGGATTGCCTTCATCTGTTCCTTCTGCATCTCCAGAAGTACTGCTGTTATCGTTGCTTTCTGTTTCATCCATATTTTCTTCTTCCTGGATGATGTCTTCATCTTCCTGCCCTTCTTCAGCGCTACAGCCGGTCATGATGATGCCTGCAGCCAAAGGGACTGATAGAAATAAATTCTTCTTATTCATAACTAACACTCTCCTTAATAATTATTTTGTTCCAGCTGTCTATTAAATGTTTACCACAGAGTCTTTTGTACTAAACAATCTAACATATATTAATTTGAATTATCCCAAGATTGTTAAATTGTGTTCAGCTGGTAAATAAAGGGGTTTTTCCAAAGAATGTTTCATGCTAGAATTATAGTACAATTATAGTAGATAGGGGTATTTGCTTATGTTGGGGGAAGAAAACAATCCGGAACTATTTTATGCCAGCTTTCAGTTTGCAGCCGTCGGGATGGCTTTGGCAGACATCCAGGGGGATTTTTTGATGGTGAATCCTTCTTTGACCCGAATAACAGGATACTCTAATAATGATTTGATGCAAAAGAGGGACGCTGATATAACCTATCATGAAGATATAAATCTGGATCTAAGGTTTTTACAGCAGTTACTAAATGGCGAGATCAGCTATTATGAAGTAGAGAAACGCTATATCAATAAGGAAGGACACAAAGTGTGGGTCCATCTGAGTGTTTCAGCTTTTGAGGATAATAAAGGTCAAAAGTTTTTAATTTACCAAGTAAAAGATATTAATAGAAGAAAAAAAGCAGAAAAAAATTTGCGGAGAAGTGAAGAACAATACCGGAAACTCGTGGAATTATGTCCTGATGCCATTTGTGTCCATAATAAAAATGAAATCCTCTATGTGAATGAGGCAGGACTTAAAGAACTGGATGTAAAGGAAGAAGAATTGGTCGGTAAGCCTATATTAAGCTTACTTAATGACGGCTACCATCAATTTTATTACGGGATAGTAAACGAAGATTGGTCTGCTGAGCAGCTGGAATTCAGTATTACACTCCCGGATGGACGTGAGAAGGACCTGATTTGCAGCAGTACACCTATCATGTTTCAGGGGGAAAAGGCGTTCCAAGTAGTTTTCCGGGATAATACATATAATAAAGAATTAGAAAAAACGAATGACATATTGCTGCAGCAATCTGAGAAGATGAACCTTGTGGGTGAATTGGCAGCGGGGATTGCGCATGAAATCAGAAACCCTTTGACTTCATTAAAGGGTTTCCTGCAGCTTTTATCAGCAGATTTTGAAGATCATTCATTTCCCTACGATAAAATTATTTTTTCAGAGATTGACCGGATCAATTCAATCATCAATGAATTGCTTCTCCTTGCAAAACCGACAATAGAAGAATTAAAGAAGCTTGATATTCGCCATGTAGTCAATCAAGTTGCTCTTTTTATGAAAGCCCAGGCCAATATGTATAATATTGAAGTCTTGGTCGATCTTCCAAAATATCCAGTGATACTTGAAGGTTCGGAAAATAAATTGAAACAAGTATTCATCAATCTCTTGCAGAACTCGATTGAGGCTATGCCTTCGGGAGGGAAGATCACTATAGAAATTTCTGTCTTGTCTGAGACATTTGTATTATCCTTCAAGGATGAGGGATATGGTATCCCTGATGAATTGATTGATAAGATAGGGAAACCTTTTTTTACAACCAAAGAAAATGGCACAGGTCTCGGTTTAATGGTGACTAATAATATCATCCAGCACCATAAAGGCTCTTTAAGTATTCTGAGTAAAGAAGGAGAAGGAACAGAGATACTTATAACCTTTCCCAGAACCAACTATTGAAGGGGTTTATAAGGCTGAGCTGCTGAAAAGCAGAAAAAGCAGATCGGGAATTCCCGGTCTGCTTTTTCTCTTTAAAGAAATAGAATCTTGAAGGCTTCCCAGCCAAAATAAAAACCGAAACCAATAAGCGAAAGGCCGGATACACAAGAGATGATAACGAGTAATCGGTCAGTAAGGAATCTCCTAAAGGAACTTGCAAGAGCCGCCATGCATACGTCCCAAAGGGTCAAACCGATAAATATAGCTGCGCTGTAAAGAACCAGATGCGCATGATCAACTGTTTGGGCTGTCTTTGCCAGGACAGAACCATAAATCCCAAGCCAAAAAAGTACGGTGAGTGGGTTAGACAATGCCATAAAAAAGCCGGTAAAAAACGTTTTAAAATAAGATCCATCATTATGCCTGGAAGAGGAACTTATTTTGCCGGCCCCTATCAGGCTTTCAATTCCTGTATAGACAAGAACGAAGAAACCGAACGACCATAGAAAAGTTTTTATAAGCGGGGTATGTAAAAAGTTCACCACACCAAAATAGACAACAAGCATATACAAAAAGTCAGCAGCAACCGAGCCAATACCAATCAACCATGCATGCCAGAAACCATTTTTAATCCCTCTATCCAGTTGGGCGGCATTGATGGGGCCGATTGGAGCGGCGAGTGATAAACCCAGAAGAATATAACTTAAGAAGACAGCCATTCTTTCACCCCTAAATAAGATAACTTGTACATCTTATTCAGAGGTTGTCCAGATTATCACAATTGACTTGGAAAGAGCCTTAACTACATGACAATATGGGAAAGCGGGTTACATATGGGTAATAGTAAATAAGGGCTTCGGAGGTGTATAGAGGGAAACTTGAGAAATCGAAAAAGAAAAACGGTCTAGGGTGCTCTTATTTATAGCGATGCATGAGCTTCTTCCAATAGTCTCATCATTTCTTGGGCACGGTGGTATTTTTTCTGTTCTTCGGGTGAAGCCTCTGACATGGAAGCATGGAGGTTATTCAGAAGGGACTGCGCATAGTGTATGTCTTGAGCCGCCCGTTGATAATGCTGGGGATCATTGTTTCCCTGAGCGTCCAGTAGGTTGCGTTCAGCCATTTCAACTTGTTTTAAAGCTTCTTCTAGATTGTTATTCATTGTTGTTTCACTCCTAAAAATTGGGTTTGAAGGCATAGGACAGGAATACTCATGTAAATAGTATTCCTGTTTCATTATTAGCAGTCTTCTTTTTTATGCTGATGCAAAGGAGGTGGAATTAACCAGCCTTTTTCTTTATTTAATCGAAGGAGCTTTCCTCCAAGCGCCGCCTTTTGCATATGGAATTGTCCAAACATCATGGCGATATCTTCTCTGATACAAAGAGCAATTGCCTGGCTGCATGCAACCAGTCCGCCTGCTATATCCCTTGTGAGTGATGCAGCAATTTCTGGATCCTGAAATCTTGCCCCGACTGGGATATCTTCAACACAGGCATTTGGGCGCTCAGGTGGAGTCGGAGGCAGGCCAACACCGTTCTCTTTCAACAGTTCTTCAACTTGTTTGATTTCTTGATTACCGTTTTGAATCAGCTCATCGAGGAATTTATTTAGATCCTCATCGCCAGCATGATTTTTCAGCGTTTGATAGCCAGCAACCATTCCTTTAGCAGCCATTAAGAAAGACCAAGTCCCGAATACCTCACCATAATGCATCGGTTCATCTTTAGGATTACCACTTAAGATACCCATTGTAAGCCTCCTGATAATATTCATTATTGTGCCACCTCTTTCAATTGCACAATAATAATATCTCCTTCGCCGTATGAACTATACAGTTAAACAGCCTGTGGGAAGAGGTAAATGCAGGATAACAAAAAAACCTGCTGCAAAGGCTCAACCACTTGCTAGCAGTCGGTTAGCAGATCATGAGAAAATTTTTAAACCGATTACACTGCCAATAATGCAGGTGATAAAAAACACCCTTTTAAGATCCTTTGTTTCATCAAAAAAGAGCATTCCCGCAATTACAGCTCCAGCAGATCCAATCCCTGTCCAAACAGAGTAGCCGGTGCTCACTGGTATGGAAACCAGTGCGAGTGAGAGCAGGTAAAAACTGATTCCGCCCGAAAGGTAAGCAAGAATGGTCGGGATGATTTTTTTATATCCATCAGAAAGTTTCATAAATGTAACAAGGAGGACCTCAAACAAACCCGCTGTAATTAAGTATAGCCAAGCCATCATTCTGCCTCCATATTACCAGGGCTGTTTTCCTGTGTATCATTTGAACTGAATTTAAGGCCGAGCACCCCAAAAATCAGTAAGCTGATAAATAGAATTTTCGCTGTGCTGACCTCTTCCCCAAGAAAAACCATCCCAATGATAGATGTCCCTCCCGCACCTATTCCGGTAAAAGCCGCATAAGCCGTACCGATGGGTATCATTTTCATTGATTTTGCAAAAAAGTAAAAACTGATTATAAGGAGAAGAATCGTGATGATGCTGGGGACCAACTTAGTAAAGCCATTTGAAAAAGATAATCCGATGGCCCAGCCAACTTCTAATATTCCTCCAACGATGAGATACATCCAAGCCATGGGCGTCATCCTTCCTAACCTTAATTTTGCCAATACCCTACCCATTATCCATATACATAAATAAATCGCAAATATTAAGATTAATTAAAAATAATCGTTTCCTCACTTGTTAATAAGAGTAAAATAAATTACTATTAAAAGTAAGGAGGATGCGAAATGAATAATAATATTAAATTGAATGTAGCCCTTTTACGCCGCAGGGTTCCGAATCTTACCTCAGCAGCCAAAGCTGTTGGATTAAGGCCTGCTACTGTTTCTAATTTATGTACAGGAAAAATCCCTGTTGGAAGGGCAGAAGTTAAGACAGTGGTGGCTCTTGCCTCATTAGCTAATTGCACGCTGGATGAGTTGCTAATCCGTGGCAGCAGACTTGAGATGGTTGAAACCGGTATAAAAGTAGTGGATTTATTCTGTCCGATTGTAAAAGGGGGGAAAGTCGGCTTTGTTGCACGGGCTCAAATGGGACAGCTGGTGTTATTGAATGAATTGATTGTCAGACTGCAGGAAAAGAATTTCAAAATGGTTTTTGTTGAAGCTGATTCAACCGTGCCTGATGTAGTGGAAGCCAAAGAGGCATGTGATCATATTTGTAAAAATACCGGCGAAGTATTTGAACTCCTTAAGAAATTTGAGGACAAAGAAAACGCGGTCATTATAGCAGATCGTGCCATCGTCAAATCAGGTGATTTGTTCAGCATGAATGAAAGGTTTGAACAGGAGGGTTTCCCAGAAATCACGACTTTCTTATATGATCCAAGCGGAGAAGCTGTGGATGCGGATGATCCCTATGGGCCGCTGGATACACTGATCCCCTTCGATTATGATCTTGCAACAAGGCAGATGTACCCGGCAATCCAGCCGGTGAAGGCAGCGTCGACTCTGCTTGAAGATGCATTACTGGATAACAATCATTTGTCCATTCAGCGCCGTGCCAAAAAGCTACTCAGGAGATATCGGGAAATTCGTGTATTGGTTAATAACATTGGGGAAGAAAGGATCCCCGAAACTGAAATTGAATTATATCACAGGGGACAACGGCTAGAAGCCTTTTTAACACAACCTTTCTATGTGGCTGAACCATTTACTAATAAGAAAGGTGAATATGTGACAGTCGAAACGACATTGAATGGAGTCCAAAAAATAATTGACGGCGGAGCAGATAGTCTATCACCCGATCAACTGAAGTATACAGGCAAGCTTTAACCCTTTAACGTGCTAAGAGGGACTGTCCCTCTTAGTGCAGTAACGTGATGCAGTGGTAAAGTATTTAAGGGAGTGAACGAGATGAAGAATGATCATGCTGAGAAAAATCAAAAGGCCAAGAATATAATGATGGGCGACCAGTCAACCAGCAGGTTTAACTGGTATTATGAGGATCATATTACTTCCATTGTCAGACGTGCAGAAAATGAAGGGCAGTTTGAGGGTATTAAAGGTAAAAAAATTCAGTTCGACAGTGATTTGAATTATAATCCGGAAAAGGCTCTTAATAAGGTTTTAAAGGATAATGGGGTATTGCCAAAATGGATGGAACTCAAGAAAGAGATAGAAAGTCTGAAGCAGGACCTTGAAATATTCAATGATGCAGCAAACATCAAAAGGACCGTTGATCAAATTAATAAGAAAGTAATGGACCATAACCTCTGTTGTCCAAGGACCTCCCAGCTTGGCGGCATCAACTTGCAGAATTATCTATCCAAAAGGGGGATCTCTTGAATACCGCTTTACCGCTTTACCGCAGTGGGGGACAGTCCCCTGTTACTTTAAAGTGGTAAAGGAATGCGGATGTTTATTCGATTTTCACATAGTTAAAGCCGCCAGTATAATACTTGGCGGCTGTTGTATTATAAATTATTGTAACCTTTTACATCGTTCAATGTTTCTCTTGTGTCTTGATCGGATTTCTTAATGATGGAGATGGAGCCGTCTGTTTCAAGTACGACGGCGGTAATTTCACTCATCGAACTGATTCCTTGTGAACGTGCGGCTTGCAGGATCTCTTTTTTCATCACTCTTTCCTTCTTCATTGCTTGAGTATGGTAGTCTCCGTCAATATAAAGGATCTTTGGTTCGGATTTAATAAGTTTATTTATGAATGAAACATGGACAGCCAGCTTTGCGATAACATATTGTAGGCCGATTAACATAAAAAAAGCTGTCGTTCCCTGAGCCCAGGTCACATTCTTATTGATAAGTACGGATGAAAGGGTGGAACCCATTGCAATGGTGATTACCATATCAAATGCATTCAGTTTGGATAAAGTTCTTTTACCGGAAATTCTGAGTAATATAATCAAGGACACATAAGCACATAACCCGATGATAATGGTCCTCTCAATTGTACTGATATTTGAGAAAAACATAGCACATCTCCTTTCTGAACCTATGTACATTGTATTTCCTCTCCACAGGGCAGTTAAACCAAAAAGACCCTCTTGAAGGACAAGAGAGTCTTTGTTTTCAGCTATTCGATTGTATTGTTGAAGAAGAGGCTTCACGTTGTTTCTTTTTCATTCGCTTTTTCATCGCTTTAACGAGGAACCCGCCTTTGAATCGACGAGGTTCATAAGAGATGATGAAGGCGCGGGGCTCATGTTCTTCAACAATTTCGAGAAGATCTTCTTCACGGTTTCGTTTTGTCAGGATTTCAAGTTGATACCGTTTGCTGTCGCGTCCCATTCCTTCAAACACGGTGACGCCAAATCCTTCATTTCGTAAAATCTCTATCAATTTTTCATTAATATCCATCAGATTCACAACAATGCTGGTATAGCCGATAGCCAGCTTGTTCTCCACTTTGCTTCCGATGAATAAACCAACTCCAAAACCCAATGCATATACAAGCATACTGGCAATACTTTGATCACCGGAAAAAACCAGCGCCAGACCGAATACATAAATCAATGCTTCCAGAAACCCGAAGGAAGATGCGGCAACACTCATGTTCTTTACCAGGAAGATGGTCCTAAGCGTTAAAATCGGCACATAAACCAGCTGCAAAGCAAAAATCAATAAAATATCTATCATGAAAAGTACCCCTTTGTGAAAATTTATAGTCAAAAAATACTTTCCAAATATAACACTGAAGTTGGTCACAAAGGAAGAGGTTTTTTTCTTTTTTTAAAAAAGATATTAGATGAAGAAAAGGGTGGATTAACTATGCAGAAAGAGGGGGAGGAGGAGAGCCGATAATTTTCAGTAATCGGCTCCATTAATTGTTTTGCTCTTCATTATCTTCATCACCCAGTCCTGGATCAACAACATCCACATCTTCTTCTTCAGGGCTCATCCTGCCTTCTTCCATGCAGCCTGCCAGAAGGAAGCTTGCACATAGAGGGACGACTAATGATTTCGCATTTAACTTTTTCAATGTGTGATACCTCCTGATTGTAGACTTGTTCCTTATTAGTAAATTCACTTTAAAGGGTATGATTAAACATCATCGGCTGCCATCCATTCCAAAACCTGGTGACTAAGCATATACATAGCTCTGTGGGATCAATTATTAAATAAGGAGTGTATGCTTTAATGCAATATAATCAGCGTCAAAATTATTTCTATCCATCCGGCGGATATGGCCAGGGGCCAGTTGGAAATACTGGTTTCCAGACGGGTTATGGACCGGGGTATAATCAAGGATATGGATATCCGGGTATTGGCGGGGGCTATGGGCCATTTCAGTCTCCTGGTTTTCCAGGATACGGAAGTCCGGGATATGGAAGTCATTCAGGTTACGGAGCAGGATATGGGGCTCCCGGATTCGGAGGGTACCAAGGTTACGGTCCCCCTTATGGAGGAGCTGGTTACGGCCAGGGCGGACTATCGCCATTGGGAGCTGGTTTGCTGGGGCTTGGGGCAGGTTATCTGGGGGCAGAACTTCTCGACACCGATTCAAAGCGAGGCTATTTATATTAAGAAAACGGCTGCGTTCCACGAGAAATGTGTGGGACGCAGCCGTTTATCATGCTGTGACATTCTTATACTTTTCAGCCAGTCTTTTGATGTATTGGCCATATTTGATTATCCATGATGATGTCAGAGCAAGAACTGAATTCATTATGGCAGTAGAGATGATCAGCCCGGTTAATTGGTTGGAAGCTGTGAATATGTATCCAGCCATAGAGCTTAACAGAATTAAAATCGTTAAAGGAAACTTCGGCATAAGAAAGGTTATAAGGCCGCTTATAAATAATGTTGCTGCTCCCAGCAGAAAGAACTGCAGGAATAAAGCTAATGGAAGTTCCATCTAATTCCTCCTTAAAGTATTTATAACTACACTACCCCATATACCAAAATAGTAATCAAAAATAACCATAAAAAAACTGGAGGATAGTCCTCCAGTCCGTTTGGGATTATTGGTTCTCCTGATTATCTTCTCTTACTTCATCCGGGTATCCAGCCTTGGTTGCAGCCTTGAATTCTTTTGCGTATAGTACCTCCTGAGTACTGGAAAGCCCATTATTCTTCTCGGTATTAATTCCTTTGTATGGAAGTCTTTTCTCATTTCTGCGTGCCATGTTGCATTCTCCTTTCAAAGTAATTAATATTTTAACCTTATTAATAAATACCCGTGAGAAAGAGGATTAAACACAAAAAAACCGCGCTGCAAAGGGGCCTTGACAGCGCGAGTCCACGTTATTCTTTTTCCAAAACAATCGGCAGCTGGTTTTCTGTTCTTTGGGGTCCGTAATTACTGCCTGCGTTTTGCTTAATATGCTTATTGCCCGGGTAAACGGATTTATGTTCATGGGATAGTTTTGCAACCTTACCTGCATCCGTATTGACCATATCCATCCTCCTTTTCAGCTGAACTGCTTATTGACACACATATTTGATTAACGCTGCAGATCGACATTTTTCCCTTCCACATCATCAATAGTGCCATCGATAGTGCCCTCAGTAAGACTGTCGCTTGCCTGTTCATGGGTCATTGCCAAGCCTTGGGACAATTCATCTTTTTTATTATAATCAGCAGGTTCATAGGTCCTGCCCGCAAGTTCTGCAGTTTTTGCTTGTGGTCTCTTTGCCATTTCATTCACCTCATTTTTAGTCTTCAACATAGGGGTCATGCTCATAAGCAGGTAAATCACCAAAAGAGGTCATGGTTCCTGCCTCATCAAGAGCAGCTTCATATTGTTCATGCTGTTTATTTGGATAAACTGTTACGTTTCTGCCTTCTATATCATTTCCTACAAAGTTTTCAAAGTCTTCTGTATAGCCTACATTTTCTTCATAGTCTACATAAACGTCGTTGTAATCATCTGGGGGATTCATCAGAGCAGAAGGTGATTCTGAAGTTCCCCATTCTGCAACTGCCTGCCAGGAGTCTTCTGCATCGAATGCTGTATCCTCATCCTTCTCATCCATAAAGAATTTACCGAATGGAGGCATCAGCACTCCCTCTTCTATAGGACGGTTATGGGAAACCGTCTGATCGGGACTGTGTTCTTTGCAGTATAAGGTGGTAGGGATGGCTTCAAGCCTTTCTACAGGTATATCCTGCCCGCAAGTAAGGCACTTCCCATAATTTCCTTTATCCATGGCAGTCAGGGCTTTTTGAATATTTTCCAATTCATAATCGAGATGCTGATGCAGCGCAATATCCTTTTCCCGTTCATAGAGAGCTGTTCCTTCATCACCTGGATGATTATCATAGCTCGATAATTCCCCGATGCTTTCATGGGGGTGCCCTTGATTTAAATCAAAATTGTCGTTTTCTTCCTGTCTTTTATTAATGTTCTTTTCAAGTTCAGTTAATGTTGAGCGGAAGGCAGACAGTTGTTGTTGTGTCAGTGTCATTTCATCATTCCTTCCAAGGAAATTTTCCTTATTAGTATGGAGCAGAACCGGAAATTAATGATTGTTAAATCATACCGGATTCCATAAGGGTGAAGGGAAAATGGAATGAGTATCGAAATATATACAGACCTGCCATATCTTCCTGTCATATTTGCCCGGTCAAAGAAATATCCATTATATGCTGAATATTTCTTTACGGGGAGAGTAGACATGAACAAGGTAATTTTTAAAATCTGCATTATCATCATCTTATCCTGCATCCTTGCATTTTTACTTTTAAATACGAAAACTGATGGAGACAATTTGGAAAAAGATAAAGTAACTTTAACGGAAAAATATTATGCACCCAGTCAATCTTCTATTGCAGTCGGAATCAAAACCAAAAAAGAAATTGCAGTAAAGAATACTGAAAAGAAAAAATGTGCATTGGAATTCAGTAACAAAAAGATCTTTGAAGTGGATTGTGATAAATATCTCGATTACAAGTTAGGAGATAAAGTCGTCATTAGGTATCGAGATGATAAGCTTGTAAAGTTAGGGAAAAAGTAAGGAGAGAATAAATGGTTATTCAATTAGATTCTATACCTTTTTTGGAAACGGAGAACTATTGTTTAAGTGAAATGAGGGAAGACCATGCGGAACAAATGTATGTATTCCTTGGGAACAGAGATACTATGAAGTTTCTCACACCACACCCTCCTGAGTCTGTTTGGGAAGTAACAGAGACCATCCAGCAATCCTTGAATCAATTCCATAAACAAAAAGAAATTCCATGGGTGATCAAAGAAAAGGGAACAAAGAATATCATTGGTATGTTCAGGCTGCACAAACTGAACTTTTGGCATAAAAAAACAGAGATGGGCGTAGTGATTTCAAAAGACTTCCAAAATAGAGGGGTAATGACCGAAATATTGCCTACAGTACTTTCTTTTTGTTTTTTGGAACTGGGGTTGAACAGGGTAGTGGGTGATATCTTTGCAGGAAACGACGGGTCACGAAAGCTGCTGCTCACTCATGGTTTTAAGCAGGAAGGGGTGTTGAGGCAAACTGATTTTGATGGAGAAGGGTATCATGATACCGTTGTTTTTTCTTTACTAAAAGAAGAGTACAATCTTAACTAGTCCATAATACTATTATGTAAACTAATTCACCACTCGTTCAGATCTTTGAACGAGTGGTGAATTTATTGTAGATCATTTGGCGGCTCAGTTATATGCCCCTGATTATTTACCTCATCAAATAAATTTTCTTGAGGTGAAGCCGTCGTTGCAGTATAAGCTGAAGGCTGCTGTCCAGGAGTTCCCTTGTAAGACGGGACTTGTACCGGCAAAGCGGCTAAGCGGTTATTGATCATTTGTGTAAGCATTTCCAGTTCTTGTCTCAGCTGGGTAATATCTTCTTTGATTGCAGGCTGCTTATTGGGCTTCAAGATGAATCCGAGCTGCCCATTCGGCTCAAGTGTTGCATACTGAACATCGGCAATATCACTTACTTGTGACTGCCTGAGCTTCATTTCCAGCTGGTCAACTGTCAACCGCATTTTCTTTAAAGCATTTTGCTGTAAAGTTCCATTATGGATAACGACCTTTGACTGGCCGGTAATAAACTTTTCCAAAGAGTCGTTCTTTATCTGGGTGAATTCCATGAATACCAAGGTAAGTACCAGTATTAAGCCAACTAGTAAGGTTGACCAGACGCCTTTACCGACTATCGGCTGGACGAGTAAGGAACCCAATCCAATCATGATCACCACTTGGGCAAGAGTCATCTGTGAGATGGATTTCCTTCCTGCCACTCTTAAAAGTAATGTACCGCCGATTACGATGATGACTGCTTTCCATAACAAATCGTAATCCAAACCCATTCACTTCCTTTAATTATCAAGGATTAATATAGCAATAAGTGTTCAAAGTTAAACAGCTTATCAGTACATAGGTTGTGGAATAGAGAGCAGAATATACTTTCACATATTTGCCTTATTCAGTCAATTTGCAGGTAAATCTTCTGTTCCGCGGTCCATCGAATTCACAAAAGTAAATCCCCTGCCAGGTCCCCAAAAGAAGCTTTCCTTTTGTTATGATAAGTGTCTGCGCATGTCCGACCGTGCTGGTCTTCAGGTGTGCGGCAGTATTTCCCTCTCTGTGCCTGTCTTTGGTATGATTCCAAGGGAAAACTTCATCCAGCCTCATTAAGAAATCCGTTTTTACATCAGGATCGGCATTTTCATTTACCGTTATTCCTGCAGTCGTATGCATAGACTGGACAATCATTACTCCTTCCTGTATTCCCAATTCATCAATCCACTCTTGGATATGATCGGTAATGTCGATCATTTCGTCTCTTTTTGACGTTGTTACTTCAAATTGCTTCAGCATCAAATCATCCTTTCTTTCTCTCTTTATTCTATAACTGGATTATAACGTATATAAACCTATCTTCCCTAAATTGCAAAAGCTCCATCTTTACATATTTAGTGAAAAAAGCAGGATAAAGAGTGCCGGTCAAGAAATAGATATAGAAGCTTTATTACCAACAGGGGGTAGAGATGAAATATAATAGGGATATCTTTTAGGTTTTTATCGGGGTGCTTTTAATCAGCGGGGGAATATTCAAAAATAAAGAAACATACATAATGCAATTGATATGAACTGAAATGCAATGTTGCAGATTTTTTCAGCGTTCTTCAATGTTGCTATTTTGTCAAGAAAGGGTAATGGTAAAGACAGAGGTGAAAAAATGGAAATAGAACATATAAAAAGAAAATTTCATAACCGGACACCCAGAGTATTAGGAAGCAATGAGTTTTATCGGTTTTCTGTATTATTACCGCTTGTAGAAATTGATGATGAGATTCATATTCTTTTTGAAGTCCGCTCTGAGAAACTTAGAAGGCAGCCGGGGGATATCTGTTTTCCTGGAGGGAAGGTTGACAAAGAGGATAAAACAGAACAACATACAGCCATCAGGGAAACGTGTGAAGAGTTGGGGATAAAGGAGGAGCATTTGTCTGATATCTATCCAATGGACTATATTGTTTCATCGTTTGGAACCTTTATCTTTCCATATCTTGCAGTTTTGGAAAAGAAGGCTGACATTAAACCAAATCCTGCTGAAGTGGCGGAAACATTCACTGTACCCCTGTCATTTTTTATGAATAATGAACCTAATGTATATAAAGTGGGTTTTACGATTGAGCCAGAAGAGGATTTCCCGATTGATTTAATTGCAGGAGGAGAAAATTATAATTGGCAGACAAGGAAATTGGATGAATATTTTTATTTCTATGAAGACAGAGTCATCTGGGGACTGACTGCAAAGATATTAAAACATTTCACGGATGAAATCTCGGATATGAACTAATCGGAAGAAAGAGACATATATTTTAGAATGAAAAATCTGGAGGTGAAAGGATGTTTATCGAAAGTGTCAGAAATGTGCTGGGAAAACTTGCCCTCATGGATGATGACGACCCACGAATGGAGGATACCCTTCAAAGGCTGCTGGATCTACTGCTTCAGGATGAAGAGAAAACAATTCAATTCATGGAGCAGGCAAGCAGGAAAGAACTTCTCTTAATCAGCGAGCTGTTCCCTGAAGTGGTGTATGCATTTGGCAGTCAATATTTTCTTGAATATATCTACAGTCTTGATAAGAAGCACCCGGAGCTTGATTTGCTGCGGCATATTGAAACAGATCCCAAGTATATCAATTGATGTGCTGAAAATATCTATCGCTGGGGGGAAATTATGAAACAAATTATCGCGCTGGGAGGGGGCGGGTTTTCTATGGAACCCGAAAACGACCTTCTGGATACATATATTTTGAAGCAGGCACGTACAGCCGATCCGAAGGTTTGTTTTCTTGCTACGGCAAGCGGAGATTCAGAGGGATATATCGATCGTTTCTATCAATTCTTTAGAAAACAGAAATGCACCCCCTCACACTTATCACTGTTTAAGCCTCATACAAGGGACATTGAAAGCTTTTTATTAAATCAGGATATCATTTATGTGGGGGGCGGAAATACAAAAAACTTACTGATCTTGTGGAAAGAGTGGGGAGTTGATCAGATTCTCCATAAAGCAATGTCTGAGGGGGTTCTGCTTTGCGGATTAAGCGCCGGCTCCATCTGCTGGTTCGAAGAAGGGGTCACTGATTCTTATGGTGATGGTCTGGAACCTTTAAAAGCTTTAGGATTTTTAAAGGGAAGTCACTGTCCTCACTACGATGGGGAATTAGAAAGGCGACCTTCCTATACGGGATTCATAGCAGAATCAAAGTTGAAGGCAGGATATGCTGTCGATGATGGGGCTGGATTGCATTTTATTGATGGTAATCTTGAAAAGATTGTGAGTTCGAGGCCTCATGCAAGTGCCTTTTATGTTGAAACACTGGATGGAAAGGCAGTAGAAAGGAAACTGAAGACGACCTATCTTGGGGGAGAAATTACAGGAAGCTGAAAAAACAGCTTCCTTTTTATCTTGTTTAGAAGTGCCAGGACTTGCAGTTATACAACCGCTTATTAAAGATTTGTATGCGAATTATCATAAAGAGATTTCCACATCGCCGTCTTCTGAAATGACGACGGTGGTGTAACTATAGAATGTACTCATGGAGTCTATTGTACTGTCCTCTTCTGAAAGGGCATTCATGTACCGGTTATAACTGTTTACATCTTTTACAATATGGTAAAAATAAGCAGGCACATCGTCTATCATATCCTTTCCTTTGAAAACAAACTGTCCCTGGAACTTGTCTCCAAACCATTCACTTGCTTCCTGATGGCTTCTGAATTCAGGCATTTCTTTTGCGAGTTGCTCTATGTTTATATCCATGAAGTGACCTCCAGTAACTTAATTATGTTGTAAGATAAAGGTTCCTCATCCTGGTCGTTTCCATTCATTATTATTATCCCGGATGATCTTGGCAAGCAGCATATTGTAATACTGCGTTTCTTTCGTCAGTAATATCTGTATTTTCGTCCAGCCGCCGATGATTATCCTGTTGTCAGCAGTGGTACGCATGTAGATATAGTGCATTGTGCACCAGAACTTCCGCCTCCGATAATCAAGACATCGCATGTAATATCCTCATCGAGTATTGGATAGGATGGAGCATCCAAAAAGGTTGTCGGCCAATATAGTTTTCCCGGTTGCAGATTCATCTTTAACACATCCTAATGCCAAAAGGTTTTTTTTATTTTTCACAATAGAATTGGTTTCATGCACTGGAGAGGAGTTGTTTCAAAAAGATGAAGGAATATTATTCGTTCAATATTTTGCCCAAAGAATTTTATGAGTTGCCGACACTTCAATTGGCAAAGGAACTTTTGGGATGTTTGCTTGTCAAAGAAACAAGTGAAGGAATGACATCGGGATTCATTGTAGAAACAGAAGCATATATGGGCCCGGAAGACCGCGCTGCACACAGTTATAATAATAGAAGGACGAATCGGACGGAAATTATGTATGCTGAAGCTGGGAGGGTCTATACGTATGTCATGCATACACATTGCCTGGTCAATGTAGTAAGCGGGCCGCCAGGAAAACCGGAAGCCATTTTGATTAGGGCCGTTGAACCAAAAGATGGGACGGAACTGATGATGGACAGAAGGCCCAAGCAGGGGAAAGAACTCACGAATGGTCCCGGTAAATTGACGAAGGCTATGGGAATCAATAAGGAAGACTATGGAGGCTGCTTTTTCGAACCTCCGCTTTTCATCGCAGAAGGTAAGCAGCCGAAGGAAATTGTAACCGGGACGCGTATTGGAATAGGAAACTCCGGTGAAGCGCGAGACTATCCTTATCGATTTTGGATAAAAGGCAATGGATTTGTTTCGAGGTGAAAAGTTCTCAAAAAACCGCCAAAATGCTCTACGATTTGTGGGGGTTTGAGGAAAAAGGAATCAGGGAAATAACATATTGAATGTAATTTTAAAGGAGGAATCATAATGAGCAAAGAACAAGAAGAAAAAGACAACCTCTCTTTAGAACAAGAAGAAAAAAAGGAACATAATCAGGAAATCGATCCACAGAAAGATCCGGAGAAACCAAAACATCCGGAAGATTAATGAACAATGAAAGAATTCAATCAAAGATCACAAAGGATGGGGCCGCTCCAGGTTCTATCCTTTTTTATGGAATTAAATTGTCCAGTTTCGATGGCTGAAATGATACAATTAATAGCAAAATCACTATATTTGACCAATATAGATGTTCAGGGAAGTTGGTGAGCTTCACTTTGAGAAAATTCTTACTGCTGATGGGGCCAACCATTATGATTTTTATTGGGTTGACACTATTTGAAAATGTTCCCCTGACCTTTGGGTTATTCTATGGCTGGCTGCTGCTTGTGCCTTTATTTTTAAGGTTGGTCAATAAAAATCCATCTAAATGGAAAATAAGCATTACTAAACGTTCAATCATATGGGGGGCATCAAGCGGACTCGTTTTCATGGCAATCATTTTTTCATTGGTTTCCTATCTGTTTTCGTTTTTGTTTGATCTGGAAGTTATTCGCTCCTTATTAGAGAAATGGAACTTCGATGGAGGGATGCTTTGGCTGTTGATTGCCGTTCTCATTTTTTTGAATCCTTATCTGGAAGAGAATTATTGGAGAAATTTCATGTATGAAGAATTAAAATTATCAATGTCTCCAGGCAAATCAATTTTTACAGCGTCCTTATTTTACAGCTTATATCATATACTTTCCTTGATTGAGTTGTTTAATTGGCCCTTCAATGTAGTAGCTGTGATTCCGGTCTTTTTGGCCGGCCTTATCTGGGGGGCTTTTAGACATAAGACAGGATCGCTGGCTGGACCGGTAATCAGCCATGTGTTAGCAGACGCGGGGATCATGATGGTTTATCTCGTTTACATTCATGTATGGTGAACAAAAAAACAAGCTTGGGTTCAAGCTTGTTTTTTAATGTTCACAAATTTGAATTCTGCGGGATACTAGAAGTGAAGGAAACCCCATTGGTCGTAATCTGGAATGGTCCAGTATTCCCGGAACCGGATCCCGTCATGCTCTTAGTACTGGAAACCGGTGACTGGTTGAAGGGTGCCCCGAAAGTCACTTCTCCGCCGCTGATTTGATGGATAAATACGTTCTTTATATAGCAAGACATCTCATTCTTCTCCTTCTGAGGAATCTACCATAGGAAGGCAGCCAGGGCAATTCCAGTAATGGCGCCGAGGGCAATTCCATACCCAACGCCCCAACCCCAACCCCAGCCCAAGTAGCCATAGCCCCTGCCAGGTCTTACAGGTCGGATGAATACTTTATCTCTTGTCACCCTGGTGATCTCGCCAACATGTGTTCTGCCAAATCGGTCATTGATTCGTACCATTTTTCCGTGATAACGGCAGCATAAATGATAGTAATTCAAGTTAGAACTCTCCTTTCAAAATGATTTGGTATACTGTTAACTTATTATTTTCATGGACATGTTGCTTGTACATTCACCTATTTCATCTATGTTTCATTAGATAATTAGTAAATTAGTTTAATGACAGACAATTCTCCACCCAATATTAGAGAATTTGCGGCGGGCGAAAGGGGATAGAAGAGTGGGCAGTTATATGGATTTTTTAGCATTGTATGGAGTAGGGGGGGCACATCCAGGCGGTATATTATTGACGAAGGAACTGATGTATAGAGAGGAAATAACGGAAGATATGGCGATTTTGGATATTGGCTGCGGGACTGCTCAAACAGCTGTTTTCTTGAAAGAGATGTTTGAATGCAGGGTTGCAGGTTTGGAAATTCATCCGATAATGATCCAAAAAGCAAAGAAACGGGTTCTTGCTGCAGGAGCGGATATTGAACTAATCAAAGGCAGCGCTGAAAGGATGCCTTTTAGGGACGGTGAATTTGACCTGATTACCAGTGAATCCGTATTAGCCTTTGTTGACCGAAAGAAAGTTCTTTCAGAAGTAATGAGAACTCTGAAACCTGGAGGGCTTTTGCTTGCAGTAGAGATGACGGCGGAAATTGAACTGGAAGATGATGATAGGAATGATTTGAGCGGATTTTATGGTGTCAGGGATATACTTAATGAAGATGAGTGGCGTAGATGCGCAGTGGAATCAGGATTTAAAACAGTTGAGATTGAGAAACCTGACTTTCCGCTTTTATCTCCGGAACCAGTCATTGAATTCGATCTTTCGGAGGAAATACCTGAGGAAATCCATGAAATGCTCGACCGCCATGAAGAATACCTGAAGAAATATAAGGACCTGTTAGGGGTGAGAATCATCAAATGCCAGAAGTGAAAGCCCAAGAAACCTTGGGCTTCTCAAGTGTCACTTTACCACTTTAAAGTAACAGGGGACTGTCCCCCGGCGCTTTAGAGTGTTAAAGTGTTTATGCTTTTACACGGGGAGCTGTCGGGTCACAGTCAGGGAGCCGGGTTCCGGCTGATTCATATAATTTAATAAGGTAGTAACATTCTTCACGGGCCATATGGTCGGCCATCAACGCTGAAAATGTACCAAGAAGCTTATCATTCATTTCCCACTCTTCCAATTCGGCAAGGAAGCTTTTAAATATTTTCATCTCCAGCTCCACATCTTCATTGAACTTAGACAAGGCCGGAAACTCCAATAATCCAGTCCTCAGATATCCTGCCATTTCGATAGCCTTTAAATAAAATGCCTCAAAATCTTTTTGGAAAGCGGAACCTTTTTGTCTTAACTTTTTCTCACTCAAATCCAATTCATCATTGATGGCTCCTGCATGACCTGCTGCATCCGCAAGCCATAGAAGATGATGATGAACGGGGTGAAACTCCGGGACCCCTTCATTCTTTAAAAGGTGATCCAGTATTTTCAAATATTCCTCTAATTCGTTAACCATATGATTGATAAACGTTTCACCAAGCCCAAGGACAACTCTTCCTGTCAGTTTTTTTCTAATAAGTGAGAGCTTGAAAGTCCTAAGCTTTTCCGCTTGTTTGGCCGCCATCCCAGTCAAGTCTTCAAGCTTTTGCCCTGTGAGAGGCTGTCTGGCCATCTCCAAGAGCTGATCCATGACATTTATGAATTGTTCGGCTTTTTCAACCTCCTCTTTTTCAACAGGGGAAAGGGAATCCCTAATAAATCTGGCATGATCCCCAAGTATCTGTAGCCAGAAGCGATGCTCGTAAAGGGCCTTATCTTCATAATCATTTCTCATTTTGAATGACACTCCTTTATGTTTTCTTCACCTCTTGTTCAATTCTGTAAGGACTTTGCGGCGGGAAAAGGTTTTTGAAAATCTTCGGTGCAGGATAGAATGTCACATCGTCACATTAACCTGTCTGATTCATATCGGTTTAATATATGAAGGGAATTCAGCAAAAATTATAAAAAGTTAGTCTTGAATGACAGCAATGTGTATAATTTCACCCTGTCAGCAAAAAGTGATAGAGTGTGTTTAGCAACTAATTAAGCAAATAATAGAAAGGGGCATAATATGATTCGTTTTGGAGTTATTGGAACCAATTGGATTACAGATAGATTCCTGGATGCGGCAGCAAAAGTTGAAGATTTTCAATTGACGGCTGTTTATTCAAGGACGGAAGAGAGAGCTAAGGAATTCGCTGAAAAATATGAGGTGGAACATATCTTTACCGATCTTGATGAAATGGCAGAAAGTGATACACTTGATGCCATTTACATAGCGAGCCCTAACATTCTTCACTCGCAGCATTCCATCATATTTATGAACAAGGGAAAGCATGTCCTTTGTGAAAAACCCGCTGCTACCAATAACGAAGAATGGAAGTCGATGGTGCAGGCATCAAAAGAAAACAATGTACTTTTGATGGAGGCTTTGAAAACGACATTTGTTCCCAGTTTCCAATCCATCAAAGAAAATCTATCCAAAATTGGGAAAGTCAGAAGATTTGTATCAGTGAAAAATCAGTATTCTTCCCGTTATGATTCTTATAGAAGCGGGACAGTTCTTAATGCGTTTAAGCCTGAATTAGGCAATGGATCATTGATGGATATAGGGATCTACTGTATTGTTCCTGTTCTAACGTTATTCGGGACGCCTCAAAGTATTTTTGCACAAGGTATGCTTTTGAGTTCAGGGGCCGATGGTGAAGGGACCATTGTCTTTAAATATGAAGATATGGAAGCGGTAGCTATGTATTCTAAAATCACCAATTCAACCATGCCTTCCGAAATTCAGGGAGAAGATGGAAGTATCATCATTGACAGTATATCGGACCCGAAGAAAGTTGAAATCCAATACAGAGATGGGACAAGCCAGGATATAAGTATGGAGCAGGAAGGAAATGCCATGTATTATGAAATTTGCGAGTTTGTCGGCCTCATTAAAAGAGGAGAAACAGAATCTGCAATGCAGACTTTCCAGCTTTCCACAGATACTATGTCTATCCTCGAAGAAGCACGGAGGCAGATTGGCATTAAATTTCCAAGTGATAATCGATGAATTTGATTACCAGCCACCCTTATTATATAGTCACCAGGAAAATTGAGCATAATGTTCAATCGGCAGATGAAACTGAGCATGAATTACAGCTGTTTGAAGAGAGCATCACTTGTTCAACGAAATCTTTCCTTATGGAAAATGTTTTCGACGTGTCTTACAAACCGCTGAACCAAGAAAAAGGATTTTTATATTTGCATACGCATCAAGGTGTTTTTAGTTTCTATGTTAAAGAAGATCCCGGCCTTTTCATTCAAGCCTATAAGGGATTGAAATAGCCTGCTGATTTCAGGAGTCCTTTATAGGGCTCTTTTTTTTACTCCAATATCTGGCTGATTTAATACATCTGTGAAGAAGGGGTTACGAGTCTGTTAAAATCCCGATAAACAAGCTTATTTTAATCCGATTTTGGAAATACACAGATCAAACAAAGAAATCGGGGGTTTTGGATTTGTTTACACTTAATGATATGTGGATCTTCTTTCTTGCCTTTTTCCTGACGCTGCCTTTAGTCACTTTGATACATGAAGCGGGCCATGTGGCGGCTGCGCGAATTTTCGGTGCCAAAACCAACTTTACACTCGGGACCGGCAAGACACTTTTTACAATAGGGCCGATGGAAGTGAAGAGACTGTACTTCATGGACGGATGGTGTCAATATGACAAACTGAAACTGGACCGTAAATGGGTTCATATACTGATTTATCTTTCAGGCAGTTTATCCAATCTGGTGGTTATCCTGCTGATCAACTATCTGATTTACCAGGGAGTATTACAAGCTCATATATTCTTCTATCAGTTTGTCTATTTTTCAGTATACTTTATCTTTTTCTCTTTATTTCCGTTTAAAACGGGGGAAGGACACCCGAGTGACGGACTTGCTGTCTATGAAGTCCTTAAATACGGAAAAAAAGCTGACCCATTGGACTGATAGTTTAGATTTTCTACTACAGGGAATTGAATGATAAGAAATCTATTGAGGAGGAAACGGCATGAAAAAAATCGTTAAGACCTTGATAAAATGGGGACCAATCGTATACCCAATTTATAAAAAGTATAGAGATAAAAAGCGAAGTGCAAGATCATACTGAATATTATTCTATTAATCTTTAAAGCCCCTTTCGTTCACACGAAAGGGGCTTTAAAGTGATTAATTTGTGAGTTGCCTTATGACCTATGAAGAGAAATTACTTTTTTTCAACCTGCTGTCTAGAACCATATTGCCAAAAGGAACGAATGCTACAAGGACAGAACCAAAGATCCATTTGAAAGCCCAGCGGACCTTGATTGTTGTGTAAGCAATGACCAATAAATACACGATGAAAAAGAACCCATGTAGCGCTCCCACAACCGACACTGCTTCTGGAATCCCAGCCATATATTTAAGCGGCATGGCGATAAATAACAAGATTAGAAGAGAAGCCCCTTCAATGAAACCCATCAGCCTGAATCTGCCTATATCTGTTTTCCACATAAAATTTCCTCCAATAATCTTATTCTATCTGTTCATTATAGTATAGATGCTGAAAGAATACATTTGAATTCCAATGATTTCAACAAAATTTCACCTTAGGAGGAAAGCGGGATTTTCTCTCATAATTAACCGGGTTAGGGCATGAAGAACCTTATTATATGTTAAAATTTTGATAGATTACATATCTGCAGGAGGAACTAATTTGGCTAAACCAATCTTTGTAAAACATTCAATGGATTGTGAAATGGAAAAACTGTGGGAGCATACCCAAAATCCCGACCTGCATAGTGAATGGGATTTACGGTTTACAGAAATCACCTACCTTCCCCGCGAGGAAGGAGAACCACAGCGTTTTCGTTATAAAACGAACATAGGATTTGGATTGTCCATTTCAGGGACAGGTGAAACAGCAGGAGAAATTCATAAAAGAACAGGTGAAAGAGTGTCATCATTAAAGTTTTGGACGAAACACCCCCTTTCTTTAATTAAAGAAGGAAGAGGATATTGGAAATATACACCTGCAGGGAAGGAAATCAGTTTTGAGACACAGTATGACTATGATACCAATTTTGGAAAGGCAGGGGCTTTTGCAGATTCATACCTGTTCCGGCCTCTGATCGGCTGGGCTACGGCCTGGAGTTTTGACCTGTTGAAATTATGGCTTGAAAAAGGGCATCATCCGCAGCTGGTCATAAAGAAAACAGTTACATACTGGTTGATCAGTCTAGTATTTTTTGTCGTATGGCTCTATCAGGGACTGGTACCTAAACTGATATTCAATCATCCAGAGGAGATATCGATGCTGACAGCCCTTATAGGGGATGGGCTGGATGCCGTCTTGCTTTTAAAAATAATCGGCCTTCTTGAAATGGCGTTTGCATTTGTCTGGATTCTACCCTTTTCTAAAAAGCGGCTCTTTGCTGTTCATGGAGTCATTCTAGTAGGATTGACCGTTTCGGCAGTGTCAGCCAATCCTGAATCCGCCTTTCATCCTTTCAATCCTCTTACATTCAATTTGACTTTAATAGGACTTTCAATAGCAGGTTTTTTGAACAGCAGCTGTCTTCCCTCTGCAAAGCATTGTAAAAGGAGCAGGAAGGAGCGATGATTATGCAATCCATTTATGAAAAAGCGATGGGCACTGATTTTCAGAAGCTTCATCCCTTACTGCAGGAAAGGTACCGCCTCATTGAAGGTAAGAGATTCATTGGTGAAGGGATAATGAAGGAGATTTCAGGAGGACATCGTTTTCTGAAACCACTTTTTCATATCGGTACTAAATTCAACTTATTTTTTCCGGAGAGAGGTAATGATGTACCGTTTAAGATTGAGAACCTTGTGAGAGAACGGGGCGGGAAGGAAATCGTTGAATGGAATCGTTCCTTTTATATCAGAAAGAAACTGAGGAAATTCAATGCCATCATGTTCTTGGAAAATGGGGAAGTAATCGATTATTTTGGTGAGCCCGCAGTCCTGGTATCATCTTTGGATTTTGGAGCTGATTCCCACGGTTGTATGCACATTTCGTCCAGGAAGCAGTGGCTGAGAGTGGGGGTATTCCGAGTGCCGCTTCCAAGGTTCCTTTATGGCACTGCTTCCATCAAGGAGTCGTATGATGAGGAACAATCTCTGTTCCGAATCGAAGTAAGTGTGAAGAACCCCCTTTTGGGACAGTTGTTTTTTTATGAAGGTACTTTCCGAGAAAGAAGTGAGATAAATGATGATTAACCTTACAGCGGGTATACTCAGCCTCCTGCTGTTTCTTTTGAGTGAAAAAGATTCTTTCTTTTTAGTGGAAGCTCTTCTTCTGTTTGCAGTCGGGGTACTGATTCCTCTTTGTTTCCCTTTGATCAACGATGTAGACAGAAATGGTAAGCGGCAGCCGACGATGGTATTGATTCGCAGGCTTTATTTTATTGCCCCCCTATCTGTAGCTGCGGCATTTCTTTTGGATATCGAAGGGTTATATCTGATTTGGGTTCTTTTCACACTGTTACTGGCAGCGGCCGCCGTTTTAAGGGTTTTGGAACGCGGTGTCCAGATTATTGAAGAGACTGCAATAGATACAGCCTTTTTGTATCTGCCCTTGGGGAGCCTTTGGCTGCTCGCTTATGGAATGAAGTTTGATGTTTTGGGCTTTTCAGGACTGATCGTTTTGCTGACAGCCATCCATTTTCATTATTCTGCTTTCGCCATCCCATTGTTTACAGGAATGCTGAAAAGAAGGACCACCAGCTTCCAAACGCTGCATAATTCGATAGCGGTAATCGTTATAGCCTCGCCTATGACCATCGCATTGGGAATAACCTATTCAGATTTTTTGGAGTTCACCTCAGTTCTTATTTATACAGTGGCGATTTATTTGTATGCTTTCTTGGTCTTTAAATACAAATGGAAATCCTATGCTGGTAAAATTCCAGTCATTTTATCATCGGTTATCTTAATATCTACCATCAGCTTCTCCCTTGTTTATTCATTTGGAGCGGTGACACCTTTCAGTACTCTGACAATCTCTGAAATGATTTATATCCATGGTTTGACGAATGCAATAGGTGTAACACTGTTAGGATTGATTGGCTGGAATATAGAAAGGCCAACCCCGCCTTATAATCATCTTGGCAAGCCCTTCAGTTTGATAAGAGGGGGGGAGGTGATTGGATTTAACTTCCTCTCCAATAACGGACTTTTAAGTGAAAAGAAATATCAAGGGCTGACAGACAGGATGAGTGTATACAAATCTGAACATTTTGTTCCAAGTGAACTTCATCCTCTTATTGCAGATTTCTATGAAAATACGAATGACTATCAGTTAAAAGCGGTTATTAAATGGAAAAAGTGGTTTTATCCACTGGCAGCAGTTTATGAATGGATCAGCAGGCGAACAGGGCAGATTCATTTGGGAAGAGGGGGGAAAGAAGAATCGATGTATGGGGATCTCATTGGAGTGAAAGCTCTATCTGACGGAAGGCCGGAAGTCAGGGCTTGGAGAAGGACGAATGAAAAAGGGGAACCTGTCTTCCTGGCACTGTATTCTCACCATCGGTCCATGGGAGAAACCTATATGAACATTGCTCTGCCATTGCCTTTTTCTTCAATGACGGGAATATTAAAAGCCCGAAACCGCGGCAATGGACTGCTTTTGACAAGCAGGTTGAGGAGCAGCAAGTGTGGAGATGAAGGAATTTATATATCCTTCTGCAGCATTCACATTAGATTGCCCTTGACGGAAAGCTTTCTATTGAATGAAACATCTGAAAGTACACTGGCTGCCCATCATCAAATGTGGATTTTCGGAGTACCTTTCCTGGAAATTACTTATCATATCAGGAAAACATCTTTATAATTGCTAAAATTTTTGAAGCTTTATAAAATGGAAGTATCTTTATATAGAGGTGAACGCCCTGATGCCGGAAATTAAAAATCAACAGCTTTTTGAATATATCATCGACAATGCTTCCAGGATGACAGACGCCTGGCTCGATTCGCGAGGAGATACAATCGGTGGTTATTCTATCTATGCTAAGAATACCTCAGCAGAAGTTGAGAGCAAACTCAGGAACCAAAATCATGAGTTTATTGAAAGTATTGCCCATGTATTCATCTGCAAAGATAATTTTGCGGAAAAAGGGAATCAGTGGGCAGAAAAAATCGCTGAAGAAAGAGTCGAATTAGGGACATCTATTTATGAGGTCGTTCAGCAGTTCAGTATCTTTCGCAGAATCCTCTGGACATTTATAGAAAAGTTCATACAGAAAAATGAACCAGAGATTTCAAAAGTAATGGAATGGAGTCAAGAATTGAATTCAGGCTTTGATACAGTCATTGAAAAATTCACTGAACTTTATCATTTAAAAATGAAGGAATCTCTATCAAAGCAGGAAAATCTAATTAGATCCATTGTTTCCCCTGTCATTCCTGTCACTGAGAATGTTGCCATATTTCCCTTGCTTGGCAATCTGAATATCACCATTGCGGAAGGGCTGGCTGAATCCGTTTTGCAGCAATGTTCAAAGTATCATATAACAAAGTTGTTCATTGATATTTCTGGTGTAGGAACGATTGATACAATGATCGCCAATCAAATTTTTCAAATGATCTCCACCCTGAAATTGATTGGAGTAGAAGCCTACCTTTCAGGTATCCGCCCTGAATTAGCGATGACGGCTGTACACCTGGGAATCGATTTCAAAGAATATCCTTCATACAGCAGTTTAAAGCAGGCGCTGAAAGAGAATGGGTTTCATGTGGAAAATGTATTAGCAAAATAGAAAACAGGCTGTTGGCAGAACAGCCTGTTTTCTTATTGAATGGATGACTAACAGCAAAAATCATAAGGATGAAAAGGGGGATCTGCCTTCCAGCACCATTCAGGCTCCAGGTAAGGGTCTCCCCAGTACCATGCTCCAAGGGCTGCAGCACATGAATCTATGGCGTGAGTGGTTTCCTTTACCTCTTCCGGAAGAGTGTTCAGATCCGTGGATTGTAAAAAATGATAGATGGCCATCAAGGAGTCCTTTTCTTTTTTGTAACGGAGAAGGTCCGGAAGCAAATCATTAGGGATACGTGCCCCCATTACCGCACCTGGATGCACCTCAACGATCTTCACCGGTTTAATCGTTTTCATGGACTCAATTGACCTCGTCAAGGAGATTCCCCTTAATGTGAGATAGGCCATCCTGTTCATGGTCGGGGACATGATAGAGGATGGCTTCATCCCAAGCTTTGAGATATAAGACCTCAGATTTTCATCCGATTTCCTGTCCCCGCCCCCATCTTGGTAGGACAAAGGTGAATCGATACCAATGAATACTGAGTGATTTTCCGCTTCTTTTTGAATCCTGGAAAGGATCGCTTCGTCAGTTGCCCCGGATATCAACTGCCTTAATTTCAATGTCCCATCTACTTTTTCAAAAATGGAAATGACAGTATCTTTTGGATTGGAAGGACCTGATAAATCTATTCCGATGACAATCATAATTACACCTGCTTTCATTTATAGTCATAGCACTTCAAAAGAGCTTATTGTTTGTTCGTCATTTGGTAACACTCTACCCATATTCTCCGTGTTATAAAGCAGGTTTTTTTGGGTAGTAGCCGATGTGTTTTCAGGCAAAAAAAAAATCCGCCTTAAAGTAAGACGGATAGATTCAGCAACACAGCTGCGGGAATGGGTTTCAGCTCCCGCAGGTACTTAAGAGTAATGGAATTGAACTTTTCGGGCTGATCGATATTGCAGACATGCCCGGAATCTTTTATGGTGTGAAGGTCTAACTCTTTTTGTTTTTCCACCAGCTGCTTGACAGGTGTTAAAAATAGATGGTCTTCTTCACCCATGACAAACAAGGTCGGAATTCCCTTGGAATCCAATTGCAAGTTTTTTAGATAAGGGTTGATTGATTTCGTAAGGCCGAACCAGCGGATAAATTCCTTCTGGCACATCTTCCTCGCTTGTTTGACGAATGTATACCTTGATTCCACATGGGTGGAGCGGGGCATGATAATCCAGGCAAACAGCTTGTACAGCCACATATATGGAAGAATGAATTTAAACGCATTTCCTATGGCGAGGAGAAATTTGGTCCGCAAGTTCAACTGAATGACAGCTCCCGCTAAAATCATGGAAGCCATCCGCCCGGAATGTCTCTTGGCAATGGTCTGTACGACGATGGTACCTAGTGAAATACCGATAAAATGGGAAGTGCTGATTTTAAGGTGGTCAAGAACATCAATTACTTCCTCGCCTACATGCAAAAAGGAGTCTCCCTTTTTCCAAGTAGCTTTGGAACTGCCATGACCTCTTAAATCTATTAACAAGATATTAAATTCTTTTCTGAAATCTTTCATTTGCTTAAACCAAATGCTGGAGCTGCCTCCCGCTCCATGTATAAAAGTCACCCACGGAGAAGAGGGGTCTTTGATATAGGTCTTATAGTGTAACATCTATATGCAACCTCACAATCAATGATGCAAGCAGTTAAGAAGATTAATAGATTGAGTAAAATCCATTTCATTAACAGCTATTCTCAGAAGTATATTAAAGCGATTTCAATTATAACCTATAATAGATAATATATCACCAATTGACAGGAGGAAAACATAAGAAAAGACCGCCCTCACCCTTTAACGAATTAACGTAACGGGGGACAGTCCCTCAATGCGGTGAAGCGTTGAAGAATTTATTCTTTGAAATAATCGTTGAATTTCTTGGGGTCTCTCTGGTTTTCTTTTTGGAAGTATGGGTTTTCTTCCTCGACATTTTCCGGATCCAGATTGGTTTTGATCACTAGGGAAGGATCCGATGGCATTGAAGCAATCATCCGGTCATCCAAGCTGTCAAAATCAGGGTTCTGCGGCTTTTTATCTTTTTCCATGAACTATCACCTCCATTAATATAATGGAAGAGATGGCAGGAAATTATGTAAGAGTGAGCCTCCATGAACCATTTTAAACAAAAAAACTGACTTGGCTTAGCCAAGTCAGAAAAAACGAGGGGGTCTAAAGTCTTCTACAAACCTTCCTCTATAATGTACACCGATTTTTTGGGTAAGCCAATTTCTCTATTTGCTGCTGACCCTATATTTCGTGCATTTAATAAGAATAAAGCTTTGGAAATGGGATGATTTTATAAAAATCAATAACTTTAAGCATAATTTCAATGAAAGTGCATGCCGCATGGGGAGCGAGGTACATCAAAAGGCGAAAATCCCAGAATGATGCAAGCCGCTCAAAGAATCGGGACAAAACTTGGTTTATTGAGCATGTATAGCGAGAATAGAGTGGAAAGAACCGCGTATTTACATGGTATGATATAAGGTAAGGGAAAGGGGAGCTTCAGTATGAATGGAATTATTTTGTTCGATGGTGTGTGCAATCTCTGTAACAACATCGTCCAATTCGTCATTAAACGGGACAAGGATGCTTATTTTCAGTTTGCATCCCAGCAAAGTCCTGAAGGGCAAGCGTTAATGGAGAAGTATCAGATTGACCCTCAAACTGACTCCTTTATTTTGATTGAAAAAGGGAGAGCATATATGAAATCAACAGCTGCCTTAAGGGTATCGAGGAACCTTGATGGTACATGGAAGGTGTTCTATGCGGGTATGGTGATTCCCAAGGGTTTAAGAGACCCTATCTATGATTACATAGCCAGGAACCGATATAAATGGTTTGGAAAAAGGGACAGCTGTATGCTCCCGGGGCCTGACATGAAAAAAAGGTTCATTGAATAATCAAATTCCTGAATCTTTTTCAGGATTGCCTCGTATGTAATGAGGAAACAAGTTAATAGCAGGAGGAGATATGACATGGTAAAACGTACAGCAGAAATAGTAATGGGAGTTATAGGAATTATCCTGAGTGCTTTATTTGCCGTAATGGGATTTATCTTGAATGCAAACAGGGGAGAACTGCAGGAAATAATGGAGCAGGAAATAAATAGGGATCCATCCCTCACAACTGAAGACACGAATTACATCTTGCAGGTTATGGAAACTATGGGCCCGTTCCTGATCGGCCTTGGTTTAATCAGTTCCATCCTGGGGTTGGCGGCGGTTCTTCTCATAAAAGGAAACAGGAAACCAGTAATTGCCGGAATCTTATTTATCCTTGCAGCATTAGTAGTGGGACTCGGTACATTTGGTGCAGGATTCCTGCCAGGCTTGCTTTTCTTGATTGCGGGAATCATGGCTTTTGTAAGAAAACCAAAAGAACCCGTTTCCATGATTTAATATTTGAATGAGTAACTCCCGAGAGAGCTATAACCTTCAGCGGTCATAGCTCTTTTTACATTCAGGCAGGAAAACGGCTGTACAGAAAAAAGGTCATTTCCGCCTGATATCTTAATACATTTCCAACATACAATAGTATAATCAGAGAAAGGGGCGGTGTTCAATCTTAACAACAATCTTTCATGGGGTTTTTCAATCACAAGCTATTCATTCCTACTTTGAGGAGGAAGGTGTTTCTTAATGAACGGGAGAATAATCAATCTTGGGTACCTATTGGGTATCAGTTTGGTCCTGGCCAGTATCTTTTACTTTTTTGCGTCCAATTGGCAAGGGTTTGACCGTATGGCGAAAGTCGGATTAAGTGCAGGGATTCTCATAATTTTTTATCTTTTGAGTTTTCTATTGTCTAAGATTATGGTAAGTAAACCTTTCCTAAGCAAGTGGCTCCTCGTGTGTGCAGGCATCAGCTTTGGAATTTCCACGGGGCTTCTCGGCCAAATTTATAATTCGCATGCCGACAGTTATATGTTGTTTGCTGTATGGCTTATACCCGTTATATTATTGGGTTTGGTAACAAAGTATAAGCCTTTCTATTTACTTGGATATTTGCTCTTTCATCTTGCATACTACTTCTATGTTTTTCCTTCAAGTTATTTCATCAAATGGACTGAAGCCCAGTTATTGTCCCTGATTTTACTCCTTATTGGAATCAATGCTCTTTTATTTGGGTTTTTTATTAGAAAAAGATGGGACTTACCTCTGATTAAATACACATCATTCTCAGTTACTCAATTGCTATTGATTTACATGGCTTTTTCGGAAAGCTTTCCCACGTTTGGCGTATTGATGAATTTTCTCTTTCTGGCCAATGCTGTAGCAGGTTTATGGTTTTCTTTAAAAGTTGCTTTCAATAGAAGACTTGCTGCAGGGTTCATTGTTTCTCTGTCGGTATATCTAATCTCAAAGGGATTTGAACTAATCATTTACTATGCTGGGGAAGCTCTTTTTATTTTCCTGCTCTTTTTTTCAGTCGCTTTGGTATTTGCTGCAATCAATTCGATCAAATACTTAAACCGGGTAGTGAAAGAGCATGTAATTTTTCAAAAAGCCATTACTGTGAGTGTCACCATTATAGCGACGATATTTTCCGTGATATCCATTATTGGATTGACCGTCCTGATGTTTATGGGCTTTCCAGAAGTTTTCCTCTTTTGTTTTGCTTTAGTCGCATTGATTCTTCCCGGAATTTTGATTCCACTTTCGGTGCAGATGCCGGATGTTCTTAAATATGTAATCCTCTTGACGGGGTATAGTATCGCTTCAGGGACCAGCCTTTTCAGTGATAATCTGTTGTTTAAGATTTTATTGTTTATTATCGCAATGGTTGGAATCAAATTAGTGAGAGAAACAGGGTTGAAAGTGATTCAATTTATTGTACTGAATTTTGCTCTTCTTTCACTTCTCACAGAATTTCTCGATGCTTATCATTGGGTAGGGCTCTGCATGGTTGCTGTAAATGGGGCTTTTTATATCCTGAACCAGACACCCGGGGTCAGGCAAACGGCAATTGTAGCAGCTTTTGGATTTTTTATTAGTCTGACAGTTGTTGACACAAGCCCACAGCTCGCTTACATCTTCTATAATATTAGCTTCTTCCTTGCAGCCACTGCTGCCTTGATCTTTTTCAGGAAGAACAATCATAATGAAGAATTCTTCATTATCCTTATATATTGGTTCTCCTTTATTGGGTATAAGTATTACGATTTAATGTGGGATCTGCTTCATAAATCAATCTTATTTATGGGGGTGGGGATTTTATTCCTTGCCTTTACTATCCTTTTGGATAAAGGTAAAGACAGGTCTTCTCATTCCGAGAATATAGTCTCTAAGAGATGGAAGGCATTGCTTGGGATCATGATGCTGCAGGCTGGTTTTCTTGGATATCAAACAATCGCCAATGAAACGCTGATAAAAGAAGGGGAGACCGTTAAGCTTGAGCTGGCTCCAATTGATCCGAGATCGTTATTGCAGGGGGATTATGTAAGGTTGAACTACAAGATTTCCGACCATGAATCCTTTATGAACGCTGGACTTCCAGGAGAGAAAATCCAGCTTGTCCTCAGACCTGAAGGGGACATCCATTCCTATAGCGGAATTTATAAACAGCGGGGAAAATGGAACACAGATTATGAAAAACAAGACAAAGATATCGTCATTAACGGGGTAATCGGGGGAGACGGAAGAGTGATTTTCGGTATCGAAAGTTTCTTTGTCGAAGAAGGAACAGGGGTCAATGTGGAAAATACAGCAGAATACGCCATCGTAAAGGTTGCTGATGGGGGTAATGCTCTTTTGGTCGGTCTTGAGTAGGTTGAAGGGCGCCTATTTATTTCGGCAGTGAGATAGGTGTCCATTCCTTTCTAAGTTCCCATCATATCTTATAGTAAACCAATCTAAATCAACTTTTTTGTTGAAAAAGATTGATCAAAAGGAGGGGAATGGTTTGTCTGAGGAAAGAAGACGTGTGATTAATGCTGACAAAGTTCTTATTCGTGCGAACGAAGTCATTATCCTGGATGAGAATGATAAGAGAAGACGCCGCTACGATAATGACGATGTGCTGGGTGTAGAGGACAGAAGACGGAAACATGACAGAGATGATGTCGGCGGGGTTGAAGATAGAAGAGATGATAAACGCCGCGGATGGTCTTGGATTTAATACTCTAAACGGACGGCCCTGTTAAAAACAGGGCTGTTTCTAGTTTGAAACCGGGCGGCTCAGGATAAAAGAAAATAACTACATATATGTTTGGAGGAGGTACTTGAATATGCTTGATTCTGTTGATCTAACTAAAGAGATTGATGATAAAAAAGAATATAAGATGAGATTGAAGAAGCTCCAGCTTCAGCTCCTTGGTTTGCAAAGGGCACTCCTTGATGAAAAAATAGGTTGCATATTTGTCTTTGAAGGCTGGGATGCCGCAGGAAAGGGAGGAGCCATAAAAAGGGTTACTCAAAATATCGATCCGAGGGGTTTTGAAGTTCATGCTATTGCGGCTCCAACCAATGAACAAAAACAGTTTCATTATCTTCAAAGGTTCTGGAACCGAATTCCGAAGTATGGAAAAATCGGAATCTTTGACCGCTCCTGGTATGGAAGGGTCCTTGTTGAGAGGGTGGAAGGTTTTGCAGAAGAGGAAGCTTGGCAAAGGGCTTACGGCGAAATCAATGACTTTGAAAAAATCCTCACTGACGAGAATTACATTATTGTAAAGTTTTGGTTTCATATTTCGAAGGATGAGCAGCTTCAAAGGTTCAATGATCGAAAGAATGATCCAATGAAATCATGGAAACTGACAGAAGAAGACTGGCGGAACAGGGAAAAGTGGGATCAATACAAAGAAGCTGTTGATGACATGATCAACAATACGGACAAGGAAAATGCACCATGGCATATCATTGAAGGGGAAGACAAAAAATATGCCAGAGTAAAAACCTTAGAAATCATCACTCGGACACTGTTGGAAAAATTAGAGGCCCGTGATGTGGATGTCAGTCGATATTTCAAGAAAAAAGAATAATAAGAAGGGATTTCCTGAAATTTGATTCAGGAAATCCCTTTTTGTTATTTAAGTGCAGGTTAAGAGGCTGCTGCTATTTGGGGTTACCGGGCCAATGACCCGAAATCCACCCTATTTTTCCGAAGCAAGCTGCTGCTGAACCAATTTACTGTATAATTCATTAGTCTGCAGGAGTTCCTGATGAGTCCCTTTCCCGGATATTGAACCATTTTCAATCACAAAAATGGTATCTGCTTCTACCACGGTTGAAAGCCTATGCGCTATAATAAGAGTGGTCCTTCCCTGCATCAGATTCTTTAGGGCAATCTGGACAAGAAGTTCCGATTCGCTGTCGAGATTTGAAGTTGCTTCGTCCAGGAGCAGGATCTTTGGATTTCGCAGCAGAGCCCTTGCAATGGCAATTCTTTGCCTCTGGCCTCCAGAAAGTTTGACTCCCCGTTCCCCGACTTGAGTTTGAAATCCTTCCGAAAGGTTTGTTATGAAGTCAAATGCATTCGCCTGCCTCGCTGCATTAAATACCTCCTCATCATCAACTTCCCTTTGTATTCCATAGCAAATATTATCGTAAATGGTGCCGGACATTATCGGGCTTTCCTGAGAGACATACCCGATTCCACCGCGCCATTCCTGTAAGGGAATATTTTTAATCGAAGTACTTCCCAACCGGATGTCCCCGCTGTCGAATGGGTAAAACCTTTCAATCAAAGAAAAGATGGTCGTTTTTCCACCGCCGCTTGGACCAACGAAGGCTGCCGTTTGTCCCTTGGAAATCTCAAAAGATAACGAATCGATTATTTTTTTCTTGTTGTTATATCCAAACGACACATCTTCAAAAATCAAATTTTCTTTCGAAGAATCACTTTTCGCTGCGGGAACGCTTTCTTCCGGTTTCACATTCAACAGGTCCTGAATACGCTCAGTCGCGCCTGAGGCCTTTTGGAAGGCGGTGAAAAAGGTTGCCAGCTGTGTAAATGGAACGATAATTTGAAACATGTAAATGATAATGGCAACCAGGGAACCGGCAGTAAGGGCACCAGAGGAAACTCTTGCGCCGCCGTAGCCGATGATAACGACAAGTACCACCATCATGATAGTGGTCATGAAGGGGGATACAACGGCTTGAATCTTCGCTTCTTTCAGTCCAAAATGAAAAAGGTTCTGGATACCCTTTCTGCCGTTTACCCTTTCAATCGGCTGGCCGTTATACGACTTAACCAGCCGGATTTCTGAAAGCACCCGGCCCAGGTTTCCGCTGAAATCTGCCATTTCATCCTGGGTCTGCCGGGAGACGATATGCATTTTCCTACCCAGCGGCATCAGGATAATCAGCGAAACGGGAACGGCAACAAACATGATGACAGTCATGGTCCAATCAATTGTCAAAAGAATAATGATGGAGCCCAATATGGTGATGATGCCTGACACCAACGTAACAAGATGATTGGTTATAAGAGTTTTAACCGTGTTGGTATCCTGTGTGATCCGGCTCATCGTTTCGCCTGACTGATGGGAGTCAAAGAATGGGACAGGGAGCTCAAGTACATGATTCCATAGGGCTTCCCTGATCTTTGCAACAAACGTTTCCCCTATGTATGTCATGAGATAATGAGAAAAGCCGCCAGCCACTGCCTGAACGATGAAGGCAGCGAGCAGGAGGAATATCAAGCTCATTTCAATCCCGGCACCTGAAATCTGGTCCACTAAAGATTTGGTAAAGAGAGGGACAATGAGCGATGCGCCGGTCTCAAATAAACTCAAAATTAAAGCACCGGTGAAAATCCATTTTGATGGCCGCCCGATCTTAAGTAAGCGCATAAAACGATTCCAGTTGGATGAAGTATTTTTTTCCTTAGACATTAAATTTCCTCTTTTCTATTTAAAACAAATGTGATGTCCGTTTATAAACAGGTCTGTTTTCATCTATACTTTATCAGATTGTTATCCTGATTGCTCGCAGCGCATTTCAGGGTAATAAAATTTCAGGTGTCCTTCGATGAAATGGCATGAAATGTGCTACAATGTATGATATTTCTCACCTGCGCTTCGAAAGATCTACTAAATATAAATGTTTGGATATTATCTTCATAAGAAGATATCGAAAATAGTTTAAATAAAAAATCTTCTATTAACAAAGGAGCCGGAAATGAAAATAATTATTGCTGAAAAGCCTGATCAGGGAGCCGCACTGGCAAAGCCTTTTCCTCACAAGAAAGGACAAGGGTTCATAGAAGTCCTGCCGAACCAGCTGTTTCCTCAGGGAGCCTACATAACTTGGGCCATTGGACACCTTTTGCAGCTCCAGTCTCCTGAAAAATATAACAGCCAATGGAAAAAATGGAGCATTGATTCGCTCCCCATGATTCCGGAAAGATTTAAATATGAAGTTTCCCGTTCCAAATTCAAGCAGTTCAATGCAGTGAAATCACTGCTAAAGAAGCCCTCCGTTACGGAAATCATCCACGCGGGTGATGCCGGTCGTGAAGGAGAGCTGATTGTCCGCAACATCATTAATATGTCCGGGGTTAAAAAGCCTATGAAAAGGCTGTGGATTTCATCTCTGACCCCCAGGGCTATTACTGAAGGATTCACCAAACTCTTGGACGAAAGCGATACAAGGAGTGTATTTTACGAAGCCTATTCCAGGGCCTGTGCTGACTGGATCATCGGGATGAATGCCTCAAGGATATACAGTATACTTCTCAAACAAAAGGGAATGTCGGATGTATTTTCGGCTGGACGGGTCCAGACGCCGACACTCGCGTTAATTGTAAAAAGGGAGAAGGAGATTGAAAGCTTTGTGAGTGAACCATTCTGGGAAGTAACAGCCGATTTTGATATTGAAGGCAAGGTATACCAGGGAAAATGGGAAAAAGATAAACAATCAAGATTAAAAGATAAAGAGACAGCTATGAAAATCGCCGCTTTCTGTAAAGGTAAGCCGGCAGAAGTGAAGGATATCTCTACCGAGAGAAAAGAGTACCAGCCGCCGCTGCTGTTCAATCTATCTTCCCTCCAAGCTACAGCCAACAAGCTGTATAAATTTTCACCACAGAAGACACTGGATACTTTGCAGAAGCTTTATCAAAAAGGGATTGTTTCATACCCTCGATCAGATTCTAATTATGTTACTCAAGGAGAGGCTGAAACCTTCCCTGAAATCATGACAAAATTGAGCAGTCTCCCTGCCTACCAGGATTTATTCCCGCTTCCTGTAAAGTCGGTATTGAATAATAAGAGGTATGTTAATGAACAGAAAGTGACCGACCACTATGCCATCATTCCGACCGAGCAAGTGAAAAACCCGGAGAAACTTCAAGCGGATGAGCAGAAAATATATGATTTGGTTGTCCGCAGGCTAATTGCCGCCCATTATGAAAAATCTATCTTTGATTATACGACCCTTGTCACACTTGTGGATGAACGCGCTGAATTTATTTCCAAGGGAAAAGTCCAGATTCAAGAAGGATGGCGGAAAGTGATCTTTCAAAATGATAAGGATGATGAACAGCTGCTTCCGCAAGTCCATTCAGGAGAAAAAGGAAAGGTTAAAAGTGTAAAAGTAAAAGAGGGAAAAACCCAGCCTCCAAAGAGATACACAGAGGGCCAGCTGATCACCTTAATGAAGACAGCAGGCAAGCATTTAGAAGACGAAGAATTAGAAAGGGTCCTTTCCAGTACAGAAGGATTGGGAACTGAGGCAACAAGGGCAAACATAATAGCGGGATTGAAAGACAGAAAATATATAGAAGTGAAAAAGAATGCCGTTTTTGCGACTGATAAAGGGAAAGTATTGATAGAAGCGATCGGCGAAAAAATACTCGCTTCACCGGAAATGACCGCAAAGTGGGAGCAAAGACTTCGTGAAATTGGACAGGGCCAGGCTTCTGCACCGCAATTTATGGAGCAAGTAAAAAAACTAAGCGGAAAAATAATAGAAGATGCCATTGAGACTTCCAAGGACTGGACATTTGAAGGAATTGATACAGAAAGCATTCAGAGAACAAGGACACGTGCATCGCTCGGGAAGTCGATCGGATCCTGCCCTTTTTGCAAGGCAAAGGTGATTGATAAAGGAGAATTCTATGGCTGCAGTGCTTATAATAAAACTAAATGCAGTTTTACCCTATCAAAAATAATCATGAAAAAGAAAATTTCACAAACGAATGCCAAGAAACTGCTGACTGATGGAAAAACAGATGTCATAAAAGGATTTAAAAAGGGAGAGCGTACATTTGATGCAGCCCTGAAATGGAACAGCGAAAATAATAAACTCGACTTTGAGTTTCAAAATTAATATTATTTTTATATAGTTTTAAAACGTTAATGCCTTTTTGAAAAAGCCGACTGAATTAATAATGATTTTTAAAGAGTCCTATTCTCAAGATTTATATATATGAAAAAAATATTCTCTTAAATACGGTTTCAACTTCTTTATAACGGGTATCTTTAGATTAACAACACATTCAGAATTATTCATAGAGGAGTGAACTTAAATGGATATTGGTTTATATCAAATTGAGAATATGTCAGATGAAATTATTACACTATCATTATACGAGAATGAACAAATTTCACCGGAAAGAGTTACCCAGCAGCTCCCAAGAGCCCTGTTTCCTTTCCATGTGACGAATGAAATTATGATTGAAGTTACTGAGCGTGCGGGGCAGTTGGAATTCACACCCATCAGCACTGAAAATGTCGAAGCAAGAATCCAGGCAGAGGAGCTCTTAAAGGACTTCATTGGTACAGCTGAAGTATAATATCGTTAGTTGAAAACACCTTCTTACATCAAATAGAGAGGGTGTTTTTTCGTTTGCCGCTTCGCCTTTCAATCAAAGGCACTGCAGTATCTTCAAACTGGAAGGTATTTTGTACTAATGATTGTCTCCATTCCGTTTTAACATTAACTTTGTATGCAAACTATGATAATGTGTTGTCATAAGCACTATAGCTACAAATTACATTACATATGAAATAATTGGAGTGAAGCAGAATGAACAGCCGAATTGAGAAACTTCAAACCTGGATGAAAGACCAGAACATTGAAGCAGCATTTATTAATTCTAAGGAAAATGTGTTTTATTTATCGACTTTCCTTACTGATCCGCATGAACGCCTGATGGGATTGTTTCTTTTTAAGGAGGCCGAACCATTATTTGTTCTTCCTGCTATGGAAAAAGGACAATTGAAAAGTGCAGGATGGGAACACGAAATCATTGGGTATGCAGACCATGAAAACCCTTGGGATCTTATTAATAAAGCCATTCGTAAGAGAGATACAGGAAAAGCGGAGAAAGTGGCTTTGGAAAAAGAAGTCCTTTCATATTCCCGAAGTGAAGCATTTTTGTCTCTTTTCCCGGGAGCCGAAGTCATCAATGCCGAGGATAGGTTAAATGAGCTTAGAGTCGTCAAAGATGAAAGGGAAATTGAAATAATCCGCCGTGCAGCAGAGATGGCTGACTTTGGAGTTCAGACTGGGGTGGATGCACTTCGCGAAGGCATCACCGAAATGGAAGTATTGGCGAAGATTGAATATGAGTTGAAGAAAAAAGGGATCAGGGAGATGTCCTTTTCGACAATGGTACTCTTCGGCGAAAAATCGGGAGAACCCCACGGAAATCCGGGGAACAGGGCACTGAAGCCGGGAGATTTTGTCTTGTTTGATTTAGGCGTCGTACTTGACGGATATTGTTCAGATATCACTCGTACAGTTGCCTTCAAGTCGGTGTCAGATAAACAAAAAGAAATTTACGAAACAGTGCTGAAAGCTGAAAAGGCATCACTTGAGGCGAGCAAGCCAGGAAACAGAATTGGGGACCTGGACAGCACAGCACGTCAAATTATCTCTGATGCTGGATATGGTGACTACTTCCCTCACCGTATCGGCCATGGGATGGGTATTAATGTTCATGAGTTCCCTTCAATGAGCCATCTGAATGATGGGATTTTGAAAGAGGGGATGGTGTATACCATTGAACCGGGGATCTATCTGCCTGATATAGGCGGGGTCCGTATCGAAGATGATGTACTGGTCACAGAAAACGGCTATGAAACACTTACGAAATTCCCTAAAGAGCTGCAGATTATTGAATAAACAAAAACCTCCTGTGCGGATAAGCGCAGGAGGTTTTTGTTATTTCTCAAGGGGATAACTCCAGCCGCTTATGCCGGATTGTAAATTGTATACTTCCGTAAATCCATTATTCTTCATTAAGTCTGCGGCTTGGGAAGACTGGCTTCCTGTTTGGGAAACAATCAAATAAGCCTGGTCTTTATCCAGCTCTTCCAAGCGGCTCTCCAGGTCACTCATGGGAATCAAAATACTATCCTGCAAATGACCTTGAGCGTGTTCCTCTTCGGTCCGTACATCCAATACAGTTACATCTTCTGATTCTATCATCTGCTGTGCCTTTTCATTCGTAAGTTCCTCTGGCCGGACATTGGGACTGCATGCATGAAGCAAAGGGAGAAGGGCGATGAAGATTAATAGCATATACCTCAATGCAGGGGCTCCTTTCAATTTTTATGAATAAATACCATTCCTTATTTACACAAAACTGTATCTAAAAAAACCTGTCAGTAATAATTGTTTAATTCACTTTCCCCAGGGATAAATAGAGGTAAACAGGGAAGAAGGAGGAATGGGATCATGAAGAAGATATTAATTGTCCTGACAAATACGGAACAGATGGATAAAGAACACCAAACAGGTTTATGGCTGTCCGAATTCGCGGAGCCATACGTTGAATTTACCAACAGAGGCTATAGTGTAAGTGTTGCCAGTATAGAAGGCGGAAGGGTCCCTGTTGATCCGCGGAGCACTTCTGAAGGTGAGATGCCTCCTGATGAATGGGAGGGAGCTATAAGGGAATTGGAGAGTACCCTTGTTTTGTCACAAGTGAATGTGAATGACTTTAATGGAATATTCCTGCCTGGAGGACATGGAACGATGTTTGATCTCCCAGGGAATACAGCATTGCAAAAGGCTTTGGCCCACTTTGCCGAAAATGATAAGCTGATTGGTGCCGTTTGCCATGGCCCTGCTGGATTTGTGGACGTGAAACTGTCATCAGGTAAGTCCCTCGTTGAAGGCAAAAGGATAACAGGCTTTACTAATGAAGAAGAACAACAGATGGACATGGATTCCTTGATGCCATTCCTGTTGGAATCAAAGTTGAGGGAAAATGGGGCGGATTTTCAAAAAGGCAGTCCTTTTACCGATTTTACAGTGACGGATACAGGGTTCGTAACGGGTCAGAATCCCCAATCAGGTCTAAGCACTGCAAAAGCATTCGCTGAACAGCTTCAATAGCTTTAAAAGCCGGCTTTCCAGGCCGGTT
Organism: Bacillus salacetis; assembly: GCF_049177075.1. Lineage (GTDB taxonomy): Bacteria > Bacillota > Bacilli > Bacillales > Bacillaceae_B > Rossellomorea > Rossellomorea salacetis_A. The sequence continues at coordinate 1,858,534 of NZ_CP185377.1, forward strand.
TTTGTGATTTTGTTTTAGAGTATCGATATGACATAATGAATTACGCAATGGACCAAAAGAGGTGGTTTCCTTGAAAAGTTTTTTGATTAATTTAAAGAATAGAATGTGGTTTGTTCCTTCCTTATACAGTTTATTATCTTTCGTGCTGGCGATCCTGACGATTACCGTTGACTATTATTGGGCTGCTTCAATGGAAGAATACCTGCCCGATTTTATGATGACAAGAGTAGATTTGGCACAGGTAGTGCTAAGTGCCATTGCCGGGTCCCTCCTAACTATGACAACATTCACATTTTCAACAGTCATGGTTGTGCTGACTACATATTCATCGCAGTTCTCCCCTAGAGCCCTGAAGCACTTCATTAATGACAAAACAACGGTCAGAGGCCTTGGCATTTTTATGGGCGGGTTCATTTATTGCATAACGGCCTTGCTGTTCATGAGGAACTCACTTCAACAGGAATTTGTCACAGCCGCATTTTTTGGAGTGGCTTATGCGATTGGCTGTCTGGCTTTCTTTGCCTATTTCATTCATCATGTTGCCACTTCCATTCAGATCAGCAGCTTAATTGGAAGGCTGGAAAGAGATACGCTGAAGGTACTGGATTTTTATAAGAAGCTGCAAAAAGAAAATGTCGTCCAGGAAGAAAAAATGATCCCAAGGCTTTACCGCTATAAGAAGGAAGTCTCGAGCAAAGAGAGCGGATTCCTCCAATTTGTAGACTTTAATGGTTTATTGGAACATTCAGCAGAAAAGGATGTCCTCATTGATCTGAAGATACGTGTCGGCAAGTTCATCCGAAAGGGACAGACGCTATACACGATTTACAGCAATAGCGAGAAGAACGAGGATTTAACAGAATACTTATCCCTTGGGAGTGAAAGAATGGGGAAGTATGATTTGGAATTTTCCATACAGAGAATCTCAGAGATAGCAGTGAGGGCTGTTTCGCCTTCCATTAATGATCCAAACACGGCAAGGGACTGTATACGGTACCTGGGAGTCCTTCTCGGAGATACAGCGGAGTTGAATGATGGCCAACTGACGATGACCGACAAAGAGGGGAAGCCCCGTGTAACAATCCCCTTCTTTATCTTTGAAAGGATGCTGTACAAGTCTTTTTATCAAATCGTCCATTATGCAAAACAGGATATATCCGTCATCCTTGCCCTGCTGGATGCAATGATTATCATCCAAAAGGAAATGCCGGACAGCCGTCAAGAAACAATCTATAGTTTTCATAGATACATCCTACAGAATATAGAAAAGGAAAATCTTCAGGAATGGGATTCGAAGTTTCTGAACGAGAAAATTGATGATTTACAAGCCAGGATACAATAATTTTAAAGACGCCTAGTGGGCAATTTCCTTCTCATTCAATTTCAAATCTGTATAATATAGAAAGACACTACTTAAAAAGAAGGAAGATTTTATGATTATTAAAAACGATCAAGAATTACAAGCGATGAAAGTCATCGGAAAAATTGTCGCATCCATTAGGGATGAGATGAAAAGCGCTGCCAAACCGGGAATGACAACCAAAGAGCTGGATGAGCTGGGAGCCAGACTGTTTGAAGAACATGAGGCAATTTCTGCTCCTAAACAAGAATATGATTTTCCGGGCTTTACCTGCATCAGCGTAAATGAAGAAGTGGCCCATGGAATCCCGGGTGACAGAGTCATTCAAGAAGGAGACCTCGTCAACATCGACGTTTCCGGCTCCAAAGATGGTTTCTATGCAGATACAGGGATTTCTTTTGTCGTAGGTGAAGGAGACGAGAAACTTCAGGATCTTTGTGACGCAGTAAAGAAATCATTCGATGCAGGACTAAGAAAAATCAAAGCGGGTTCTAAATTGAACGGAATTGGAAAGGCCGTTCATAATGAAGCGCGAAAAAACGGATACACTGTCATCAAAAACCTGACAGGCCATGGGGTAGGCAAATCCCTTCATGAGGAACCGGCCCATATAATGAATTACTTCGATCCTTGGGATAACGGTCTTCTTGCAGATGGCATGGTCATTGCATTTGAACCGTTCGTCTCTACAAACGCAGAAGAAATTGTCCAGGAGTCGGATGGATGGACATTCGTTACAGAAGATAAGAGCTTTGTGGCACAAATCGAACACACCATCGTCGTGACTAAAGGGGAACCGATTATCTTAACTCTCTAATAGCGTAAATAGAGCAGCCTATGGGAAACCATCGGCTGCTCTATTTTTTATGGATAAAAAAAGGAAGGGGACTTGGCCGAAAAAGACACGTTGTTCTAGAAGTAACCTGCAAATAAATAGGAATGGCACAAAAGCAAAAAGTTTGACAAACTTCCTGTATTCTATTGAAATTTCGACCTGAAAAAGTTACTATAATAGATAACAACGTATTTGTTTACCAAGTTACCTTCCTTATTAAACCCTTAACAGGAACTTTTTTACCCTCCTTTTATAGACTTCCAATCCTATCAATCCTAGGAATAAAATCCCATTACAACGTTGAAATACAAATGTATTGACTCTATTATACTCTCGTAATCGCACTGTAGTACTCCTATGTTAGCATGAAGAATGTGAGTAAAGATATCGTACCACTTACTAACAAAGGAGAGGATTACTAGATGAAGAAAACGGTTATCACTCTTGCAACGGCAGCAAGTTTAACTCTAACAATGGGCGCGAGTGCCTCTGCAGAAAAGGTAGAAGTTAAGAAGGGCGATACTCTTTGGGGATTGTCAAAGGAATATGGAACAACAGTTGAGAATCTTCTAAAATGGAATAACTTAAACTCCGATCTTATCTTCCCTGCGCAGGAATTGAGAGTTTCTTCTACTGAAACATACAAAGTAGAGTCCGGAGATACTTTGTGGGGAATTGCAAAATATTATGGCGTTTCTGTCGATGAATTGATGAATACTAACTCATTGACTTCTGATATCATCTATCCAGGACAAACACTGACAATTGATTTGGACAACCGTGGAATTGCCACACTTGTAAATGAACAAGAACAGGCAGCACCTGTACAACAATCCACGGAAGAGCCAGCAGCTGCACCTGCTGCTCAGGAAACAGCCGCAGCAGAACCAGCTCAACCGGCAGTACAGGAATCAGTTCCGGCTCAACCAGCTGAAACACCTGTAAATACTCAACCGACTCAAGAAAAGGCTAATGCCATCACTGTTAAAGCTACAGCCTATACTGCAAACTGTGCGGGCTGTTCAGGGGTTACAAGAACAGGTGTAGACCTAAATGCAAACCCTGATGCAAAAGTCATTGCAGTAGACCCTGACGTTATCCCGCTTGGAACAAGGGTTTATGTAGAAGGTTATGGATATGCGACTGCACAGGATACAGGCGGTGCCATCCAAGGTAAAAAAATTGATGTATTCATCCCGGAAAGACAAGATGCTCTTGATTGGGGAGTACGTTCAGTAAAAGTCACAATCCTGGATTAATTGTTAGTAAAGAAGCAAGGGCCTATGCCTTTGCTTCTTTTTTTGTGAAAAGGGAGCAAATGACTACAATGTTTTTTTTTTCTATTCGGGCTTTGCTGGAAGATTTAAAGGGAAACTCAAATATATGGCCGGCGTGTGAAAATATTCCTGTAAAATTACGGACTGTCAAGGAAATGTAATGCTTTCATCATTCTTTTGTCACCGGTATGAGACAAGCCTATGTTACTATTTCTTCTGTTGGCGTAACCGCCTAAAGGAGGATACAACATGAAAAAAACACTAATCGCTGCATTTATTGCTCTTATAACAATTGGAATTTTTACATTATCTGCTCAAGCAGAAGAAAATAAAAATAAAGAAACGAAATCAGAAGGAACTGTAGAAAACTATCATAATATTGAAGAAGGTGACATGCTTTGGGAACTGGCTTCTCAACAGGATGAAGCTGGTATTACCGTTGAAACAAGGCAGGAATTGATTCATAAAGGAAAAGAAGCACTGCTGCCAGAGCAGAAAAAAACAGAAGAGGTAAAAGTGAAGGGCGAAGATAACATAGTCAAAGAAGTTGAAGTTAAGGCGACAGCTTATACAGCTTATTGTGACGGCTGTATCGGGATTACAAAAACAGGTGTGGACTTGAGAGCCAATCCGGACGAAAAAGTCATCGCAGTAGATCCGTCCGTGATTCCGCTTGGATCGAAAGTATATGTCGAAGGCTTTGGTTATGCAACAGCAGAAGATACAGGAAGCGCAATCATAGGAAATCGAATCGACATCTTCATCCCTTCCCGTGAGGCAGCATTAGAATATGGTGTCAAAAATATCACCGTGCAAATTATAGAATAATGAAGGATAGACCACTCCCCATCATTCGGGAGTGGTTTTAATATGCTTTCACACAGTAAAGCGCTAAGAGGGACTGTCCCTTTTAGCGCTTTACTGTGTTAACGTCCGGGTTTTGTATTTGGGTTCTTCACTGACTGTATTTCTTTGCGGTCACTCATTTGTCTCTCAGCTAATTCTTTTGCTGCTTCATGCTGGCTGCTCTGAGTATTTTTTGCCATCGTTGATCCTCCTTAAGTTAAAGTTCAGATTCATTTGGTAGCTTTTGTAGGATGGGCAAGATTCATTCACCATCCATATTGATGAGAGCCATTTATTTAAGAGTATCATTTTGATTTTCAAGGAGAAAATAAGCCAAGTATCCAAAGATAGTAATCGAAATTCCATAAAAGAGTTTACTAAACAAGGCGAATTAGTTGAAATTAAAGGAAACATTCTGTTAAGGTTGACAATGTTGTTTTAACGGGCGGAAGCTAGGATATTAAAAAGTGTAGAGGTATTGATGATGATTCGACTTACATAAGAAAGGAGAATGATGATGAAAAAAATATCAAATGTTTTTTGGATCACGATAGCTATCGTATTGGCTGCGTTGATCTTTGGGGTCACTGCTCCTGACAGTTTTGAAGAATTTACGGCAAGAGTTCAATCATTTATAACCACGAGGTTTGGCTGGTATTATTTAATTCTCGTTACAGCCATTGTAATTTTCTGTATCTTTCTTATTATCAGCCCCATTGGAACGATCCGCCTTGGAAAACCGGATGAAAAACCTGAATACAGCACATCCACATGGTTTGCCATGCTGTTCAGTGCCGGAATGGGGATCGGGCTGGTATTCTGGGGAGCAGCTGAACCGCTTTCCCATTTTATGGCACCTCCGATGGCTGAAGGAGGGACTAATGAAGCAATCAAGGAAGGAATGCGTTATGCCTTCTTCCACTGGGGGATTCACGCATGGGCCATTTATGCACTTGTTGCCCTTGCACTTGCTTACTTCCAGTTCAGGAAGGGAGAGCCCGGCCTTGTTTCAGCTACTCTAAAGCCATTGTTTGGTGATCGCGTAAAAGGTCCGCTTGGAACGATCATCGATGTTTTGGCTGTCTTTGCGACAGTTGTCGGGGTTGCGACCACATTAGGATTCGGCGCTGCCCAGATCAATGGGGGCCTTTCCTACCTGATTGGGATCCCAAACAACTTTACGATGCAATTTATCATCATTGCCATTGTAACGGTACTGTTCATGATCTCTGCATGGTCAGGACTTAGTAAAGGAATCAAATATCTAAGTAACACAAACATGGTACTGGCAGTTGCATTACTAGTCCTTATGTTTGTTGTCGGCCCTACGCTGCTCACTTTGAATCTATTCACAGACACCCTTGGTGCTTATGTACAAAACTTGATAAGAATGTCTTTCCGTATTGCTCCGCTGAATGAGGATCATCAGTCCTGGATAAACGGCTGGACAATATTTTACTGGGCATGGTGGATATCCTGGTCTCCATTCGTAGGGATCTTTATCGCAAGGGTGTCCCGAGGCAGAACCATCCGGGAATTCCTATTCGGGGTACTCCTTCTGCCGTCCCTTGTCAGCATGATCTGGTTTGCGGTCTTTGGAACGACAGCTATAGACATCCAGCAATCAGGTGCAGTTGACCTGACTACTTTTGCAACTGAGGAAGTCTTATTCGCTGTATTTAATCAGATTCCTTTATCTGCGATCCTTTCAATCGTAGCTGTTATTCTAATCAGTACGTTCTTCATCACTTCTGCTGACTCTGCAACTTTTGTTCTGGGTATGCAGACAACTTATGGCTCGTTGACTCCTCCAAATACAGTCAAATTAACTTGGGGAATTTCGCAGTCCACAGTTGCTTTGATATTGATGTACAGCGGCGGACTGCAGGCCTTGCAGAATGCTTTGATCATTGCTGCATTCCCGTTCTCGATGATCATGATTCTTATGATGGTATCGCTCTACAGAGCATTAAATAAAGAAAAGAAAGAACTTGGTCTATATCTGAAACCAAAACCACGCAATAAAGTACGATAAAAGTAAAACAGACAGATCCGCCTCTTGGCGGGCTGTCTGTTTTTTTTGTATATCCGGGCATTTACTTCAGTCATAAATTCATCAGCGGCATACAGTGTAATAACCATGGTACGAGGAGGTGTTCATGTATGTACGGTTACGGTGGATATGGCTATGGCGGTGGCGGTTACGGCTATGGAAGCACATTTGTGTTGATTGTCGTTCTGTTTATTCTGTTAATCATTGTCGGTGCGGCTTATGTAAGATAATTTCTTATGGACAGCTTCAGGGGACTCCTCTTCTGAAGCTGTTATTTTATTTAGTACATACCAAAGGACCGGTTTATATAAAAGAAACAGATAATTAGTTGCTTATATCTATAAGTTTTTTTAAAATAGATTGGACACTGAATAAAAGGTTGATGCGATTGAATGGCTAAAAAACGACCGAAGCGGAAAACGAAAAAGGATTCACCAGTTAAGGTACTGCTTATTCCGTTGACAATATTGCTTGTGTATTTTATCGTATATGGCGGTTTTATCACCTACCAGGAACTTTCTGAGGAAGCGAAAGATGAAATTCCATCGGAGTACATTCCAATCTATAAAGATGCTTCTCAGAAGTACGGGGTGCCATGGAATCTGCTTGCTGCCCATCACAGGGTGGAAACGAAATTCTCTCAAATGAAGACAATGGTTTCTCCCGTTGGGGCGGAAGGGCATCTTCAGTTCATGCCTTGCACCTTTGTGGGATGGGCCCATCCTACATGTGATGGTCTCGGCAAAGGGGAAATTCCGAAAGAAGAATTAACCGATCCGAAAGTTATCGCAAAATACGGAGGCTATGGCGTGGATGCGAATGGAGATGGAAAAGCTGATCCTTGGGATATTGAGGATGCCGTTTACAGTGCAGCCAACTACCTGGCGAGCAATGGTGCGGCCGATGGAGATATTGAAAGGGCTGTATTTGCCTATAATCACAGTGAAGAGTACGTTGAGGATGTTTTATTTTATGCTGAAAGATATAAAAAAGAGAAGTGGTGACAGGCATACCCCGAATTGAAATGGTTCAATAAGAAGAACAGGCTGCTGATTGACTCAGCATACAACAGCCTGTTTTTCTTTTTTTCTTAATGGGATTTTCTCATGCTTTTCATAATCAAACTTAACAGGAATACCAAAATAATAGCACCTATCAGAGCTGGGATGAGTGCGATGCCTGCTATTTCAGGACCGAAGTCTCCGAAGATGACAGCACCCAGCCAAGCACCTATGATACCGGCGATGATATTCCCGATTATGCCCCCTGGTATGTCCCTGCCAAGGATCAAACCTGCAAGCCATCCAATGATACCACCAATGATTAAATACAATATGAAACTCATAATACTCCTCCTCAAAGAGATTTTTTATATTGCTTAGCTAGAATATACACAGAACATCATAGGGTTAAACCATGCTGCTTTCTGGGTAAAGGATATTTTTTACCCTGAAACAACAGGCTTAATAAAAGGAAGAATAGACATAATGAAAATAAACAATCAAATCTATAGGAGTCGTCTTAATGAATGCAGCAGGCAGAATGATAGAACAGTGGAAGACAGCGTTGATTGCTGAAATTCAAAAATTAAAAGAGTTTGAAAGCAGGGGGATATCCGTTATAAAGGGCCAGCATTTGGCGACAAGCGAAAGAGGGGCCGTCTATTGGTTTGTTCTCGCCTATCCGGTCAGCTTATTTCAAGGAGGCTCCATCATCTTCGAGTACAAAAACAAAAAGTATGAAGGGAGTGTATTGTCTTCCGAAGGGGTAGACGCCATCGTTGAACTCGATACGGATTTAGGGGAAGAGACAGGCAGAGGGATAGTACATAATGAACCTTGGGATCTTCTGAATAAATTGATTGAACGGCTGGAAGAAATAGAGGAAGATTCAGCGAAATTGAAGACGGTTGAAAGGGTAATGAATCCCGGGATGAGGACTTACCACCCTTCAGGTAAAGCAAAAAGCCTTGTACATGAAGTAGTTTTGAGGGCAAAGTATAATCCCATTACCTATATATGGGGACCTCCAGGGACAGGGAAAACCTATACCCTTGCCCGAACGGCAGCATACCAATATGTCAATGGCCAAAAGATATTACTCCTTTCTAATAGCAATGCGGCTATTGACGTTTTGATATTGGAGATGAGCCGGTTTCTTCAAGAGAATGGAAAATGGATAACTGGGGAAGTCATTCGTTATGGATTTCCTGAAAAAGAGGAAGTATTCTCCCATCCTGAATTAAGTGTGGTGAAGCTGGCTGAAATGGGAGATGTACCTGCAAGTGAAAGAAAGAGAAAGTTTGAAAAGAAAAGGGTTCTCCTGAAGAAGAAGCTTTCTGCAAAATTCAACAGCAGGGATTCATCCCAGCTGACGAAGATTGAAATCGGATTGGCTAAGCTCCGGGAAAAACTTAGAAAAAGCGAGGGGCAATATGTGAGTGAAGCGCAGGTTGTCGCGACAACTCTTTCAAAAGCTGCAATCGATCCTCACATCTATCAAAATCATTTTGACCTGGTTATCATCGATGAAGCAAGCATGGCTTATACCCCGCAAATTGCTTTTGCTGCAACACTGGGAACACGGGTGATCATATGCGGTGATTTTAAACAGCTACCCCCGATAGCTGTCTCAAGGCATGGACTGGTGGAAAAGTGGCTGAAGCAGGATATCTTTCACTTATCAGGAATCACCCGTCATGTGGAAAATGCAAATCAACACCCGCAATTAATGCTCCTGCCCGTCCAGAGAAGAATGCATCCGGATATCTCTGCTTTTACAAATAAGTATTTTTATCATTCTTTAGTTACTGACCATCCCGAGGTACTCAACCAGCGCACATCCATTGCGAGTCTATCACCTTTTCAGGGAGAAGCGGCTTTTCTGCTGCCGATTGTGGACGATTCCCCATGGTGCTTGACAGATAGCGGTTCCAGGTGGAATTTGATGACGAGTCTGGTTTCGATACAGCTAATGCTGGCGGCAAACGAATCAGGAATGGCGTCAATCGGGTACGTAACGCCTTACAGAGCACAAGCTAAATGGGTGAATCGATTATTGCCAATATTCTTTAACGAGCGTGATATTGCGGCATCATCCAGCATTTTTGCTTCCACAGTCCATAAATTTCAAGGGTCCGAAAAAGATATGATTCTTTTTGATATTACTGACAGCTTTCCACAAGAAAAACCCGGCACCCTTTTGACAAAAAAGGATAGCGGGAGGCTGATCAATGTCTCAGTAACCAGAGCGAGAGGGAAGTTTGTTTTATTAGGGAATCAAAAATTCATAAAAAATCGTGTGCCTGAAAGTAAGCCCATAAGGAAGCTGATCGACTATCTGGAAAAAAGAGTGGAAAGGCCGCGCTCCAATTCATATGTTGTTTTTACCAAGACATATACAAAGCGCTTGAAATGGTTCAGAAAGGGTGATCTGGAAAAACTGCAGCAAGACATTTTTAATGCCAAAAAAGAAATTGTTTTGGCATTTAACAATGCAGAAGATGTTCCTGTGGCTATTTGGCAATCATTGAAAAAAGTAGAAGTGGAGAAGTCAATAATTATATTATGTAAACAAAAGGCGGGCATTCCTTTAAAAAAATATAAAATCGACTCAAAAGAATTCCTTCACCCCTTTATAGGCTTTGACCAAAAGGTAATGTGGTTTGGACAATTCCAACAGAAAGCCGGCGAAAAGAGCTTCCCCTTCATGGTAAGGGTTTTTTCCAGCAAATTTTATACTGCCTATGAATCGTATTTATCGTAGCAGTGGTTTCAGGTCGGAACGCCGGATTATAAAGGGAGGCAGTGTGTATAGTAGGGTGAATAAGGGAGAAACACTGGGTTATAGAGGAATTCAGCGTGTGTAATAGGGTGATTAAGATCTAAACACTGGGTTATAGAGGAAGTCAATTTGTATAGTAGGCTGATTAAGAGCTAAACACCGGATTATAAAGAGAGCCAGCTTGTATAGTAGGGTGAATAAGGGAGAAACACTGGGTTATAGAGGAAGTCAGTGGGTGCAATAGGGTGATTAAGAGCTAAACACGGGGGTATAGAGGAAGTCAATTTGTATAATAGGCTGATTAAGAGCTAAACGCCGGATTATAAAGGGAGGCAGCTGATATAAAAGAATGACCTCTAAGAAATTGAGGGCGTTTGCACAAAGTTTATGTCTATATTAAAATGTCAGATAGAGATAGTGTTACAAAGGAGGAATGTCCCCATGAAAAAGTTTTCTATGTCAATAGAATTCTGCATGATGTGAAACTACGCGCCAAAAGCCGCGAGGTTCGCGGAAGAACTATTTAATCATTTTCGTGCAGACTTAGAAGAACTCAACTTGATTCCTTCGTCTGGCGGTGCTTTTGAGGTGTCGGTTGAAGGAGAAAAAATATACTCGAAATTGGATTCAGGTATTTTTCCAGATGTAGACGAGATCATTGGAAAAATTGAAAATAAATAAAGATCAGCCTGGCTGCGGGCTGATCTTTTTTTATATAGACCCTTGGAAACGGATGACAGAAGGGACAGGCTTTTTGTCGGGCGCTTTCAAAATATGGATTTCCAAGTATCCTTCGCGGGGATACAACCTGATAGGATTAAATTTTAAGGAAAAAGGAAAATTCACAGACCTGATCCTGCTGCGCTCATCCTCTCTTGGAATAATTTCAATGGTAAGTGTCTGTTCCTTTTTAGTAAGGGTCACTTCCTGTACAGTAATCTCTTCCGTTGTCGCTTCCACGATGTACGCTTCGGTGGTATCAAACAAATCCAGCCTGAATTGCGACTCGTCAAGCTGTGTTGTATAAGGGTCCAGCAGCCAGTCTTTCATCCATCGTTCCCACTCTTCTAATTTGAAATCATCTCCCGCATTACACATGTTTTCCTCCATCTTTCCTTTAAGCTCTTGTCGGGTTTGGGGCGATTTGAGCTTTCCTTTTCAACAGTTTATTCTTTTTGGGTTATGATGTGTGGGTGGTATAATGTGAAATATTCTATGTGTTTTCGAAACAGGAGGCAATTATCATGAAGGAACTGTTAAGAAAAATACCCTCCATCCATGAAATACAGCAGGATGGGAGATTTGCCGAAATGGTGAAGGAACAGGACATCTCGATTGAACAGGGCACTGGACTGATCCAAGATGCTGTGGCAAATTTAAGGAAGCATCTACTCAAAGGCACCTGGGAGGGACCGTTACCCGGAAGTGCGGATTTAAATGATTTCTTATTACAACAAGCGGAACAAGCGGCTAAAAATAAATTCTCCTACACCTTATCCAAAGTCATCAATGCGAGCGGAACCATACTTCACACAAACCTCGGGAGGGCGAGGTTGAGTGAAACAGCTGCACGGCATGTGTTGGAGATTGCGCGAAACTATAATAATTTAGAGTATGACCTTGAAAAAGGGACAAGGGGCTCCCGCCACAAGCATGCTGAAACCCTGATTAGGGAAGTCACCGGGGCTGAAGCGGCGATGGTGGTTAACAACAATGCGGCGGCCGTATTTTTAATCTTATCCGCCCTCGGCAAGAACAAAGAAGTAATTGTTTCGAGGGGAGAACTAGTGGAAATCGGCGGCTCGTTCCGTGTATCTTCCATCATGGAAGAAAGCGGTGCAGACTTGATAGAGGTAGGGACTACAAACAAGACTAGAGCAGCGGATTATGAAGATAAAATTAATGAAAATACTTCGATGCTGATGAAAGTCCATAGAAGCAATTTTGTCATCAGAGGCTTTACGGAAGAAGCCGAGACAGAAGAACTGGCAGAATTGGCTTCCGGTCATGAACATGTTATCTTTTACGAGGACTTGGGGAGTGGAATGCTTTACGATTTAAAGAATCATGGCATTGGATCCGAACCTCTGGTAGAGGACGTGATCTCCAAGGGGGCAGACCTTGTATCGTTCAGCGGTGATAAATTGCTGGGAGGGCCGCAGGCTGGCATCATTGCGGGGAAGAAAAGATTCATCGATATCTTGAAGAAGCATCAGCTTGCCCGGGTCCTGCGGGTGGACAAAATGACACTTGCCGCACTCGAAGGAACTCTCCTGGATTACTTGAAGGGCAATGAAAAAAACATCCCTGCTTATAGGGCTCTGCTGATGGAAGCGGACGAATTGAAAAATATAGCACATGAAACGGCTTATTTCCTGCTGGAGAATTGCAGCAACTTCTCTACAGAAGTAAAACCTGATAAAAGCCAGGTCGGCGGAGGTACGATGCCTGAAGTGGAACTTGATACATTTGTGCTGTCTATAAAGCATAAATGGATGGATGCGGACAAATTGGAAAAAGGATTAAGGACGGCGGAGATTCCAATCATTGCGAGAATCCATCGTGATGAACTGCTGCTCGACTTCAGGACTGTGGACGCTGAAGAAATCCCGTATATCCAAAACGCTTTATTTGACCTGGATAGGCAAGGGTAGCAAAAACACAGTCTCAATAACGGAGACTGTGTTTCATTTTACATATCGTGGTGTTGATTATGTTTTTGGCGGGTATGGTTATGATTTTTAACCTTTTTCGAGCCGCTTAATGGTTCCGGCTGGCCGGTAGGCTGTCCTTTTGTTGAATTTCTGCGCATATCTTTTCCATCGTTTTTGTTCATTTTGGCATCCCTCCTAAATGTAGAATGCGGATTTTCATTGGCTCTTATTCATCAACTCTTTACTTGGCTTTCTGCACTCACTGTATAATTTCTGCTGAAAAAGGAGAATCTAACATTGGATTATTTTCCTAAAGGAGATGACATCATGCCATATCATAAAGATAAACAACAGGCATTTCAGGCGGCTCAACAAGGCCATGAAGAAGTACAAGATGCAGTAAATGAATTGGTCCTGGAAGGTGCAGATTATGGCCATCAGCTGGCACATCTGAAGAATGAAGTGAATGAAGCCTACCAGCAAATTGAAAATGCATTGGAAGTAGCTTCCGAGCATCAACGCGAGCAGCTCGAAAAGATGAGATCGGATTTATCCTCTGTGATGCAGAAGGTAAACCAGGATCCGAGCTGAGTCACAAGTAGAAAGGGATTGGCCGCATTGAGGGCCAATCCCTTTTTGTTTTGATAAGTATAATTATTTTTGCAAGGCCTTTCAATTGAGAAAAAGGCGCAAGATTTGTTACTATATAGTTGAAATTGTTTGATTATTGATTTTTCTTGCGCTTTTTGTTGTTTTGTCTTTGGGCAGCAGTTAAAGGTTCATTAGAAAACTCTTCATTATATCCGGCTCCAGTACCTTGAGCTTTGGAGGCATTCATGCCTTCACGGATATGATTTGCTTTTCTTTTGGCCATTTGCGTCACCTCCCCTTGAAATATATCGTTTCCCCGGGAAGGCAATCCTATAAGCAAAAGCAACTTAATTTGTTTTTTCAGGATAATAAAACACGCTGGAAGAAATCAGATTATTTTTACAAAAACCTTGATTTACCGGCTTTTTGTTTCGTCACAAAATGAAAAGTCGAAAACCCATAAGGAAAACTTATCAGACACAATAACTTTCTTGATATTTACTTATGTAATCGCTTGTATTAAGATGTTAATGTGAACCAAGTTGGAAAACAGAATCAAACTTTTCACCACACGAAAATCGTTACAATCTCTAAGAGGGGGAATTGAGATGGCGAAGAACGACGTATTTAACTCCCGTACTTCATTCGAAGCAGCCGGGAAACGCTATCATTTTTATCGTTTAAAAGCATTAGAAGAGGCGGGCGTAGCCAAAGTTTCACGCTTACCTTACTCTGTGAAGGTATTGCTTGAATCAGTACTGCGTCAATATGACGGCCGCGTAATTAACAAAGACCATGTAGAAAACCTGGCAAACTGGGGATCTAAAGATGTTTCTGAGGCTGAAGTCCCTTTCAAGCCTTCACGTGTAATCCTTCAAGACTTTACAGGAGTACCGGCGGTAGTAGATTTGGCTTCTTTGCGTAAAGCAATGGCTGATATCGGCGGAGACCCTGATAAAATCAACCCTGAAATCCCGGTTGATCTTGTAATCGACCACTCTGTACAGGTTGATAAGTACGGTACAGCTGACTCTCTTGCAGTCAACATGGACCTTGAGTTTGAACGTAATGCAGAGCGTTACCAGTTCTTAAGCTGGGCACAAAAAGCATTCAAAAACTACCGTGCTGTGCCGCCGGCAACTGGTATCGTCCACCAGGTTAACCTTGAGTACCTTGCAAATGTAGTTCACGCAGTCGAGAACGAAGACGGTGAATTTGAAACATATCCTGATACACTAGTCGGTACTGACTCCCATACAACAATGATCAATGGTATTGGTGTACTTGGATGGGGTGTTGGCGGTATCGAGGCAGAAGCAGGAATGCTTGGACAGCCTTCATACTTCCCGATTCCTGAAGTAATCGGTGTTAAGATGACTGGAGCTCTTCCAAATGGAGCTACTGCAACTGACCTTGCGCTTAAAGTCACTCAAGTGCTTCGTCAAAAAGGTGTTGTCGGCAAATTTGTCGAGTACTTCGGTGAAGGTGTTGCGACACTTCCGCTTGCTGACCGTGCGACAATTGCCAACATGGCTCCTGAATACGGTGCAACTTGCGGATTCTTCCCGGTTGATGCTGAGTCCCTTGACTACATGCGTTTAACTGGTCGTTCCGAAGAACACATCAATGTGGTTGAACAATATTTGAAAGAAAACGATATGTTCTTCACTCCTGATAAGGAAGATCCAATCTACACAGATGTAGTTGAAATCAACCTTTCTGAAATCGAACCAAATCTTTCCGGCCCTAAACGTCCGCAGGATTTGATCCCGCTTTCTGAAATGAAACCTTCTTTCCATCAAGCGATCACAAATCCTGAAGGTGTTCAAGGATTCGGACTTGATGAGAAAGAAATTGAAAAAACAGCGACATACACAAACCAAAATGGTGAAGAAGTCAAAATCCCAACAGGCGGTATCGGTATTGCTGCGATTACTTCTTGTACGAACACTTCCAATCCATACGTTATGCTTGGTGCAGGCCTTGTAGCTCAAAAAGCTGCTGAAAAAGGTATGGTTGTACCTGATTATGTTAAGACTTCCCTTGCTCCTGGTTCAAAAGTTGTTACAGGTTATCTTCAAGATTCAGGCTTGCTTGAGCCGCTTGAAAAGCTTGGATTCAACCTTGTAGGGTATGGTTGTACGACATGTATCGGTAACTCAGGTCCACTTCGTCCTGAAATCGAGAAAGCTGTTGCAGATGCTGACCTTCTATTGACTTCCGTTCTTTCCGGTAACCGTAACTTTGAAGGACGTATCCACCCGCTTGTTAAAGCAAACTACCTTGCTTCACCGCCATTGGTTGTAGCATATGCGCTTGCTGGTACAGTGGATATCGACCTTAAGAACGATTCGCTTGGAAAAGATAAGGATGGAAATGACGTATTCTTCGCTGATATCTGGCCAACACAGGATGAAGTGAAGGATGTTGTAAAACGAACAGTTACACCAGAATTGTTCAGAAAAGAATATGAAAATGTATTCAATGACAACAAACGCTGGAACGAAATCCAAACAAGCAATGAGCCATTGTACAGCTTTGATGACAAATCAACGTACATCCAAAACCCTCCTTTCTTCGAAGGTCTTGCTACGAATCCTGAAGACATCAAGCCTTTAGAAGGATTGAGAGTAGTTGGTAAGTTCGGTGATTCCGTCACAACAGACCATATTTCTCCTGCCGGTGCGATCGGTAAAGATACACCAGCTGGAAAATACCTGCGTAACAATGGCGTAGAGCCACGCGATTTCAACTCTTATGGTTCCCGCCGCGGTAACCATGAAGTAATGATGCGCGGAACGTTCGCGAACATCCGTATCCGTAACCGCATTGCACCAGGAACAGAAGGCGGATTCACGACTTACTGGCCTGAAGATGAAGTTATGGCAATGTATGATGCTTGCATGAAGTACAAAGAACAAGGTGTAGGCCTTGCTGTACTAGCAGGCAAAGACTACGGAATGGGATCTTCCCGTGACTGGGCTGCCAAAGGTACTAACCTTCTTGGCATCAAGACTGTAATCGCTGAGAGCTATGAGCGTATCCACCGTTCCAACCTTGTAATGATGGGTGTTCTTCCTCTTCAATTCAAGAAGGATGAAAACGCGGATACACTAGGCTTGAAAGGTACAGAATCCATTTCTGTTGATCTTGCTGAAGGTGTTAAACCTCGTGATATCGTTAAAGTTACTGCTACTGACGAAGACGGCAACAAAACTGAATTCGAAGCACTTGTACGTTTCGACTCTGAAGTTGAAGTTGATTACTACCGTCATGGCGGTATCCTGCAAATGGTACTTCGCGACAAACTTAAAGCGTAATATTGAAACACCCGCTTCCTTTGAAGCGGGTGTTTTTTTGTGAAATTCCCAAATCTTAAGGGCAGGAGGAATCAAGAGAGCTTTTAGAGTCCCAAAGGAAGATGGGTTTAGGGTGAACAGTTGTGTAGGGAGCTTTTAGAGTCCTAATGAGAGACAGGTTTAAGGTGAAAAGGCATCTAGATAGCCCTTAGAGTCCCAAAGGAAGAGGGGTTTAGGATGAAAGGTCGTGTAGGGAACTTTTAGAGTCCTAATGAGGGACGGGTTTAGGGTGAAAAGGCATCTAGAGAGGTTTTAGATTCCCAAAGCGCGTTTGGTTTAAGTCGAAAAGTCGTCTAGGAAGCCTTTGAGTCCCAAAGCGAGTTTAGTTTAAGTCGAAAAGGCATCTAGGAAGCCCTTAATGGGAGACGGGTTTTAGGTGAAAAGGCATCTAGATAGCCCCCTTAGACTCCCAATGCAAGATAACTTTGATGCAATTAAGAGGCATAAGGGTGAGAAAAGATGAACCTGAATAACCCTTATAGCAAAAATCAAATAATAAACCCAGACAAGCCCTCATAATATGAATTATCACGTAAATTTGGAGGGCGGATCAGTGAAAAAACTGATTGGAACAGTTTTAATTCTTTCATTTATAACGGTCGTTTATTTAGAAAATATGTCATCACCTGTGATGTTTAAGTTTGACGAAGAAGAAGAAAAAGCAGCAGTTTCCGTTGACTCAGAAATGTCGGATGCCGTTGGAGACGTTCCAGACAGATTGCCCGGCCCAAAATTGGGCAGCATTGCACCGGATTTCACTTTAAAAACTCTTACGGGTGACACAATTTCTTTAACTGATTTCAGGGGAAAGAAAGTGTTGATGAATTTTTGGGCAGCCTGGTGTACTCCTTGCACGCAGGAACTGCCTGCGCTTGAAGCTTTTAAAAACGGAACTCAAAAAGATATAGAAGTCATCTCCATCAATATAGACCCTGAAGATCATGCTCAGGAATTTGCTGAGGATACAGGGATCAGTTTTCCTGTACTACTGGATATAGATGACAAAGTAAATGAAGAATATCAGGTCATTTCAATCCCGACCACAATGCTGATTGACGAGAAAGGATATGTCATCAATAAGCACATAGGTGCCATGGATGAAGAAGGTTTTCATGTGTTTGTGCAATAAAAGTTAAGAGAATACCCTCTCTTTTTAAAAATTTTAGAAAATTGAATTATAATCAACCTGAAGTTTGCCCATACTAGGAGTAGACTATGACAGAAGAGAGGGTAAAAAATGCGTAAACCAAGAAAAAAATCATTTGCAGATTTAGTAATTGAAAATAAAAAAGCATTGATGATGGATGCGGAAGCAATCGATGCGATTGAAGAAAGAATTGAATCAAGACTGGAAATTAAACGGATGGATAAAGCAGAGTAACTTTTTCTCTTTAACAAGTCCTATCATTGCGTTTCAGCGATTACATAAAAGGTAACCGCTACCGCACTTTTCCCAGCACAGGCAGGAATATCTAATTAAAGAATACTCATATCTTCCCTCCCTTTGGAAATTCTAATGATTAAGGGAGGGATTTTTTCATGAGCAATCCAAAAGGAAGCAGAAGTCACTTTGTTCCTAATCATATCGGCACCCAGCCTCGTGAAGCAGGGGGAAATAAGGGGAGACAAATGCAGGATAAGTCCGGCAAGCATGCTCAAGTGATCCAGACAAAAGGTGAGTAACATCTAAGACATTAACCCTTACTTAAAGGAGGAACCTACCTTGGCAGAATACAATAACCGTCCTAATCCAGATGACCGCAGTGATAACGTTGAAAAGCTGCAAAGCAAGGTTTTTCATACAATCCAGAATATGGAGAGAGCTGAAGAATCACTGGCTTATACAGACAGCGAGGAACAGAAACAGGCTATCGAAGCAAAAAATGAACGCCGCAGAGAAAGCATCGACGCTTTCAGAAGCGAACTGAAAGATGAGGCAGCATACCAAAGAAACAATCAAGATAACCAATATAAATAATGCTCGGCTGCCGGAACCTTCCGGCAGCTTCTTCTATGGAAGGAAGTCTTCTTTATGATAAACTTGAGAAGAGAAATTATAAGGATAAAGGTGATTAGGTTATGTATATATCAGAAAAAAGTATAGAAGTCCGTTATGCCGAGACTGACCAAATGGGTGTTGTTTATCATGCCAATTACTTAGTTTGGATGGAACTGGGCAGAACAAAGCTTATAGAAGATCTTGGATTCCGTTACGCGGATATGGAGAAGGAGGGTATCATTTCTCCTGTCATTGATATAGAAATCAGCTATAAGAGTCCGGTCAGGTATGGGGAGAAAGCGGTTGTAAAGACCTGGGTTGAGTCTTATGACGGTTTGAGAGTGACATATGGTTATGAAATCTTCACTGAAAAAGGAGACCTCTCCGTCACCGCAATTTCTAAACATGTTTGTGTAAAGAAAGATTCTTTCCGTCCGATATCAGTAAAGAGACTATTCCCTGACTGGCATGAAGCGTATGAGAGAGCAAAAAAATAATCAAAGGGAAATGGTTTGAAATTATGGCTTTCGGAATTAACAGAGAAGAGTTAAAAAGATGGAAACAGGAAATAGATCAGGGAAATGTTGCTTTCCTGACCCATTATTGGCTTGATGACCGCTTTCCCGATTGTCATACTGTCACAAAAGCGGGTGCACGGGATATCAATACACTTGCTGAGTGGGGAGAGAAGTATGGCCTGAAAAGGGAATGGATCGATGACCGGAGAACGGACTATCCTCACTTTGACCTTTTAGGGCAAAAACAGAAACAGATCTTGGAGAGTGAAAAACTTTACAGCCATCTGGACAGGTTTTTCCGGGATGACGATTGTCGAAAAAATGACAATTGACTTCCCATATATATAATAGTAAGTTCTAATTATCTATTAATATTTTACTGGGGTTATCTATGACTAAAATGAAGGTTTATCAGCACAAACTAATTGATAATATAAGAAAAAAATTATCTGAATGGCTAAGTTCGAATAAGGAGATTCCGGCTGCAGATGTCAGGCGGTTTTTTCATTCCATCAGCGGGACTGCACCAACGATAGAACTCGATGAGATCGGCCGTCTGGCCTCTGTATCCATGGAAATCGTTGACAGCAGAGGGGACCGCAGCTGGAACAGAAAGGATATACAGGAGATCATTTCTCCTCTTTTGAAAGAATGCTATCAATTTGAGTATGAAAATGATATTGCCTTCCCTATCGGGGCTGATCTGACGGAAAGAAGAAAGATTGTCTTTTTAGTGGAAAACGATACGGGCTTCCTCATTTATATTAAAGATTTTCTTGAAAAGAAGGGCTTTCATGTTTTTGGTTTTACAGATGCAGATAAAGCGATTTCAGCTCTATATGATGTGAAACCTGATTGTATACTGCTTGATATTTTTCTTGGAGATCAAAATGGACTGGATACGCTGTCTCATATCACCAATACAGTACAGAAGCAATATGTTCCGGTGGTCATGATGTCGGATGACAATTCTGACAGCCTGCGAATGGACAGTTATAAAAAGGGAGCAGATGATTTTCTGCAGAAGCCCTTTATCTTAGAAGAACTTTTTATAAGGTTAAACAGGCAGATTGAAAGAAAAGGGTTCGTCGATCACTTGATTCTTGTTGATGAATTGACAAGATTGTATAACCGGAAGTATCTCCGAAATTCGTTTTCTCAGTTATGCGCCAAGCAATGGGAAGAAGAAAAGGAGTTATCCGCTGCCTTTTTAGACCTTGATTATTTTAAGCGGGTAAATGACCGATTTGGCCATCTGACAGGTGATATCGTCTTAAAAGAGTTTTCTGAGTTTGTTAAAAAAAGGGTCAGGCCGGAAGATATCCTGATCAGATATGGAGGAGAGGAATTTGTCCTTCTGTCGCCTGAAACTTCCGCAGAAAAATGTAAAGAACGCCTGGATAAAATTCTATCCGATTTCTCGGCGTATGTTTTCAAGGCTGAGGAAGGACAGGAGTTCAGCTGTACTTTCTCTTCAGGTGTGGTGGATGTTGATGCTTCTGTCTCAACTTCACTATCTTATTGGCTGGATATGGCTGATCTTGCTCTCTATCAATCTAAAGAAAATGGCAGAAATCAAGTGACCCTGTTCAACCGGAGTATGTCCCCGGCGCATAAAGCCGTAGCGATTGCTATATTGGAAGATGATCCAATCATGCAGGTCCTTCTTTCCAATACTATTAAGCAGACAGCCTCCGAAAATAAAATGCCGATAGAGATAACTAAGTTCGAAAGTGGTGAACAGTTCTTAGCGAGCCGCTGGATGGATCATAACCCGAGGGGGATGATCCTGCTCAACATTTTCATGGATGGGATGAGCGGAATCGAAACCTTGAAACAAGCAGATTTTGATTCCTTTACTGTATTGATGCTTTCAGCAGAAACAAGAAAGGCAGAGATGATGCAGGCAATCGAATTGGGAGTGGCCGACTATGTCGTTAAACCATTCTCATTGAACGCGTTCGAAAACAAGATACTATTCTATTTGAAAAAATTAGCAGACCATTCTTAGGAGAGATGTTATGAAGAAAATTCTTTTAGCAGAAGATGAAGATGTCCTTCGTATGTTGATAATGGATACACTTGAGGATGAGGGCTATGAAATCCAGGAGGCAAGTGATGGAGAGGAAGCTGAGTCACTTGCCCTCTCAACCAAGTTTGATTTAATCCTTCTTGACTATATGATGCCTGTGAAAACCGGACTTGAAGTTATAAAAACAATCCGAACAAAAGAAATGAACAAGGATACCAAAATAATGATGCTTACAGCAAAGAGCCAGAAATCAGATGAAAAAACAATTCTTGAGGCCGGGGCTGATTACTTTCTGTCCAAACCCTTCAGCCCAATGCTGCTGTTAGATAAAGTAGAGGAAATATTAGCTGAAGATGAATAATTACTTTCAAACCAGCCTATCCCGGCGATTCGCCTCATTGATGATCTTCTTTATAGTGTTATTCCTCATAGGGGCTAGTGTCATATTATATATTCAGTTTCATATACAAAAAGATTTTGAAAGAAAGAATGAAGTTGCTGAACAAAAGGAAGAAATCATCATTGAAATAGATGAAAGTTTCAGCCAGGCCATCATGGACATACGAGGATATGTGGCTTTTGGGAATAAAAGGCTTAGAGACAGTGCATTGGATCAGCAGGAAGATATCCTCCGCCAAATAAATCTGTTCAGTGAACTGCCGCTTTCTAGTAAAGAGCAGCTTTTTCTTCAGGAAATGCAATCGTTCTATTTTCAGTATTTTGAGGAGATGCTTCCACCTACTTTAGAAGATTATGAACAGGGTGATATGGAAGCCATCAGCAGACGTGCCAACAGTTCAGCCACTGCCCAGATTCAAACGTTCCAAAGCAACTTGAATAGACAACGATTAAATTTAGACGATCAGGTAGAAAGAAATGGAGACGCCCTTGCTTCAGTCTATAAAACGATGCAATGGACTATGTTCGTGTTCGTTCTCTTCATGCTGCTCATTTTGTTATCCATCACTCGCATAAGCTTGAATAGAATCGGGAGACCGTTGCGTGAACTTGCTTTTGCAGCTGACAAGGTCAGCCGGGGAGAAGAATCAGACATCGCTTTCACTCCTGATAAAAGAAACGATGAAATCTCCATTTTGAAAAGCAGCTTTTTGCAAATGTTTACTTCCATCAAGGAAAACGAACAACATTTAAAAGACAATAATGATGAATTGTCCCAGCAGCAGGACGAGCTCCAGGCCCAACAATTCGAATTGGAGAACCTCCTTGGACAAATGGAAAACCGTGAGAATCAGCTGCGTCATCACAATGTCCTCATCAACAGCCTATCGAATTCCCTCGATAAACAAGAAGTTCTCAGCTCCATCGTCAAAGGGTTCTCTGGTGTACTGCAGGCAGACAGAGGAATAATCGTCATGATGGATTCTGAAAAAACGTTTGCAAAATGGGGAGTGGCTGAAGGAGCAGTCAAACAATTCATCAGCCATCTGGATAACGGAATCATGGAACGGATTCATGAGGAGCGCCAGGCTTTTGTGGTCAAAAGAAGGCTCCCTCGTGAAGAAAAGGGCATTCATTACGAAGAACAGCCATGCTGGGATTTGTATCTCCCGGTGCTTTCCTATAAAGGGAATGTTGAAGCGGTGATGGTGTATTCCCGCTTTTCGGGAGGGTATTCCGCTGAGGAAATAGAAGAATACTTTTCGCTCTCCAAACAGGTTTCCATTTCGTTGGAAAAGATTAAAGTGTTTGAGTCTTCTGAGGCTGACAGGACTATGAACAATGACATTCTCAATACAATTCATGAGGGGGTACAGCTCCTCGATCCAAGCGGAAAGATTCTTCATATCAACGAAACGTTTTGCTCTATTTATACGTGCCATGACCCCAAGGAATATATAGGCAAACATTTCTTTGAGTGGTTTAAGCGAATAAATGAACTGGTGGAACATCCAGACGAACTTTATGACTTTATTGATCATTTATTTTCAAGTGAAGTCAATGTGGCCAAACATACCCACTACAAGATCATCAATGGCCAGCCGAAAATGATCCAGGTGTATGCAGAGCCACTTTATAGAAATGAAACCCTGTCTGGATGGGTTCTGGTCCATCGAGATTTTACAAAAGAATATGAAGCGGATCAGATGAAGAATGAACTTGTCAGCACAGTGTCACATGAATTGCGTACACCCCTGGCAAGTGTTCTGGGATATACAGAACTACTCATAAACCGGGAGCTGAAGCCGGAAAGACAGAAGAAGTACCTCAACACAATCTATCAGGAAGCGAACAGACTGACTGCACTCATTAACGATTTCCTTGATGTGCAGCGGATGGAATCCGGCAAACAGACTTATGATAAAAGATATGAGTCGCTGACTCCGCTTTTAAAAGAGGTTATAGAAGGAATCCGGATCAATACCGAAATCCATGATATCCAGTTTGTCAGTGATTCAGTTGATGAAATCGTTTTGGGAGATAGGGATAAGCTTCTGCAGGTATTCCAGAATCTGATCCAAAATGCCGTGAAATACTCTCCTGATGGAGGCAGCATCACCGTGAAATTGAATTCAAACCAAAAAGAGCTTCGTGTTTCTATCATAGATGAAGGGCTTGGCGTTCCAGAAGAAGCGATCCCCAACCTTTTCACTAAGTTCTTCCGTGTCGACAACTCTGACAGAAGAAAAATCGGAGGAACAGGACTTGGACTTGCAATTGCAAAAGAGATCGTCAAAGCGCATGAGGGAGATATCGTCTTGTCTTCCGAGCTCGGACGGGGAAGTACCTTCACCGTCATTCTCCCAAGGGTAAAAGGAATGGCTGAAATCAATCCTGAAACTGACTTCAGGGGCAAAGATAAGGGAATGATCGTTATAGTGGAAGATGATCAGCAGCTTGCTTCGCTGCTTTCTAATGAGTTAAGGGACAGCGGTTTTGTTATCAATACCTTTTCAACCGGAGAAGAAGGGTTAGCGTTTATTGAGGATAATCCTCCGGATGCAATAATCCTTGATATCATGCTCAGTATGTCGAAAATGGATGGGCTGGATATTCTTAAAGCAGTTAAGGATAACGACAGATTAAAAGACATCCCTGTGTTTATTTCCACGGCTCTGGATGAAAAAGAAAAGGTATTGCAGCTGGGGGCCGAAGGGTTCCTAGTTAAACCATATTCACCAAGTAAATTGACCGAGATGGTATTGAATAATCTTAAGGATTAAAAAAGTGAAGGCTTGGACCAAAAAGAAGAACCGGTACCATGAGATCATACTATAAGGGAAGAATTTTCCCTTATAGAAGGAATATCGGGAAAAATAGGTCAAATAGCGGAAAAATATTCCGCTATTAACTTAAAAAACATGAAAATTAGGTTGGTGAGCATGAATAACGGTAAATTCTTCCCTTATTTACCTCTTCTCAGCCAAATTTTACAGTTTAACAGAAAAATTTTCCCTTATATACGCCACCCCCTTCCTTTTCCCTTGGTGACTTTTATAATCAATGAATTCATAGCAAAAAAGCAGTCCGTTTTTGGACTGCTTTTTCTAGTTTTGCACTCCAAAACTGAACTGCTTGAAGACTATCTGCCTTCACTTTTTTTATTCCTTATATTCATAAGAAGGTTCTTCCAGTTTTTCATTGAAGTTCACATACAGGTCATGATCTGAAAAAAACCACAAATCATTTTCTTCAACAAAGAAAGTGGTGCCATCCACCTCTGTTTTTGCCCCGATTTCTATTGGGTCTTCCTTATTCACGCCTAATGAGAATGAATCATGGAGAGGACTTGAGCCGCCATATCGAACATAGAAACGGACGAAATCCCCTTCTTCAATATTCATCTCTTCTTTAAACCATTGTAGTGCTTCATCTGAAAAAGAAATATTCATAGCTGTACTCCTTTCGGTTCACTGTCTTCGTATATTATATGACTTTTTCCTTTTCTTCAGCCAATCATCGGCTCACAAAAGAGAAATGATTGGATTGGAGCATACTCTCTATGTTATTTTAAATACTAATACCTAATGTAGAAAAAGGAGCTGGAGGAATGAACAACCTCAAATTGTTTATTACTATAGGAGCAGGAATCTTCGGCGGACTGATTCTTATGACGTTTATCCAGCTGGAGAAAGCAGATTATAGAATGGAGGCACTCGGCTTTATTGCCATTACTGCAGCTGTGTACTTTATTTTACTCTGGATTTTTCATAAAGGGCTAAAGAGAGCATTTACCGCTGTCGTATTGGTTTTGGCCATTGTGGCTATCTCTGCTGCAGTGTTTTACCATGCCCTATTTCCTGCGACCCATTAAAAAACCCTGTCCGGGACGCGGACAGGATTTTTTTATTGTTTAATATTCATAACATGTGAGACCATTTCATCTTCTGCAAACGAAACAAGTCCGCTTTGATGGGCGGCTGAAAGGGGCAGGATGCGGTAATTGTGATAGTCAGACTGTGTTACATACGTTGGCTGGAATCCGATTTCCGGGAAAGAAATTCGCTTTCCATTTTCGTCAATTACTTTCTGAACAGTAACATTCGCAATACCGCCTATATTTTTCAAATCACCTTCCTGGCCAGATAGAAAGTTACCCAAAGAATAAATCACGACTGCTTCGCGGCCGTCATCTGTGGTCAGTTTTTCAATTGGCTGAAGGACATGTGGATGATGGCCGATGAGCAGGTCTACTCCCGCATTAGTCAATTCGCGGGCAAGCATTTTTTGAGTATCGTTTGGAAATCTTTCATACTCATTTCCCCAGTGTGCCGCCAGAACCACCATATCGACCCCAAGTTCTTTTGCTTTTTTAATATCTTTCTTCATGAGTTCCAAATCAATAAGGTTGACCAGATAGTCTTTCCCTTGGGGAACGGGGATTCCGTTGGTTCCATAAGTGAAAGCAAGCAAAGCAAATGAGATGCCATTTACATTGAATGTCCTGATATTTTCACGAT
The DNA here is from genome assembly GCF_049177075.1 of Bacillus salacetis. Classification (GTDB taxonomy): domain Bacteria; phylum Bacillota; class Bacilli; order Bacillales; family Bacillaceae_B; genus Rossellomorea; species Rossellomorea salacetis_A. The sequence goes on from NZ_CP185377.1 coordinate 1,884,760, forward strand.
CTTCCTTACTTTTGAATGAGCCTGTATAGGGCATCCCGATTTCTTCATAATGGGAAATAGCACTGAGTACACCTTTTGCCCCTTTATCCAAAGAATGATTGTTTGCGTTGGTAACAGCATCCACTCCCAGCTGCTGCAAAGCATCAACTATTTCATAAGGGCTGTTAAATGCAGGATAGCTTGAGACCCCCAGTTGTGCTCCTCCTGGAAGAGACTCCTGATTGGCAATCATGAAATCCGGACTTTTTAGAAAGGTTTCTACGTCCTGGAACATCGGCATAAAATTATATGAGTCTCCTTCTTCAGCATCCTGATAGACCGTGTTATGGAGCAGCACGTCACCGATAGCTCCTATGACAGCCTGGCTGGTATAAGACTTTTCCTTTAGTGCCGAGTTGATACCGGTATGAAGGGAATACGAATTAGTTCCGTCCGATGCATCGTCTGCAGCCTGAAACTGGTTTAACATCAACCAAGAGGCTGTGACAACAAGGATGACGGCGATAACAGATCCTGCTAAAACTTTTTTGTTCATTTTCTTAACCAACTACTCTCTACTAAATTTAAAACGGGATAATAGTCCTTCTACCTTCATTATAGAGTTGCTTTACCTATAAATAAACAGAGATTTGTAAAAAAACAGTGTCGAAAGGAGATGAATTAAAGCGTTTTCAGGTGAATCAGCAAAAAAACTGCCATAACCCGAACTGAATCGGATTATGGCAGGGGATGCTACTTATTGAATGAAAGCCATTTAATCTTAGGCTCCGTTTTGTTTTTGATCCTGCTGATATTCGCTCTATGCCTGTATACAACAAAGAATGCGAGAGCTCCCACGACGATGATCAGCGGTATATCCCCTGTGAATATGGAATAAATAAAAGAGAAAATCGCCGTAAGTATCGATGAGAGAGAAACATACTTTGTAATGAACAGACAGACGAAGAACACAAGAAGCAATAAAATGAACAATACAGGAACGTATCCCAGCAGAACACCGCCTGAGGTGGCGACTGCTTTCCCGCCGCGGAAATTTGCAAAGACAGGAAACATATGGCCAATGACAGCCGCCACTCCTGCAATCAGCATGTGCAAGTCTGAACCGAAAAGGTCAGGAAGCATCACTGCAGCCGTTCCTTTCAGGATGTCCATTACGGTAACAATCAAGCCTGCCTTGACACCAAGGGTACGGAAACTATTTGTTCCGCCAAGGTTGCCGCTTCCATGTTCCCTGATATCTTTTCCGAAAAAGGCCTTTCCAATAATGAGGCCAGATGGAATGGATCCCAATAAATAAGCTAAAACAATTATAAGAGCAATGATCACTGTTACAACCCCTTTAATCACAATACCGTTTTTCATTCTAAACGGCTCTTTTATATAAGTAAACATTATTTTACCATGAAAATAATCAATTTGGGAGAAACCTGAGGAAAAAATTATGACCAGCTATAATAAGTTGCTAATATTATTCTATACCTACTCTTAGAGGATATTCGGAAAATCATTACCTGCTTTCATTCATGTACTTCTGAAAGCCCATAACAAGAATTTATGACTATCGCGACCTTCTGTACACTTTCCTGGCATCTGTTGTGCTAGAATGAAAAATAGATTTTCCAGAATGAGGTGTCACTATGAAAATATTTCTTACAGGCCTGCAATGGATGGCCTTTATGGTTGCCGGATCTATAGCGGCTCCTATTGCGATTGCAGATCTATTCCATCTGCCTGCTGCTGAGACAGCGGGATTTATTCAAAGAACGATGTTTGTATTGGGAGCAGCCGGTGTGCTCCAGGCATTGATTGGCCATAGGATGCCGATCAATGAAGGCCCCGCCGGTCTTTGGTGGGGTGTTTTTGCGATTTATGCGGGTTTTGTCGGGACCATTTATGGAACCAGCAATGAAGTGCTGCAGCTTCTTCAAGGAGGAATGCTGGTCAGTGGACTGTTCTTCTTTATCTTCGCGGTAACCGGGGGGCTGTCCAAACTGACAAAGCTCTTCACGCCAACCATCACTTTTATATATCTGCTGCTCTTGATCCTTCAGTTGAGCGGTTCATTCATAAAAGGGATGTTCGGCATGTCCGGAGAGCAACCGACGATTGATTTTACAATTCTTGCAGGAAGCTTGTTCACCTTTTTCCTGACACTGTATTTATCACGTCATAAAGTTGACTGGATTAAACGTTATTCGATCATTTTTTCACTGGCCATTGGCTGGCTTGTTTTTATTTTAATCGGAAAAACAGGAAGTGTGCCCCCGGCAGCAGGGGAAGTCATTTCACTGCCGGGAATATTTGTGTTCGGACTGCCGGAATTTGATTTAGGTGTTATCATTACATCCTTTTTCATTACCTTGTTGTTGATTACCAATATGATCGCCTCGATCCGTGTAATGGAGGAGGTCATGACACAAAATAACATGAAGCTTCACAGAAGATATAATATGGCAGGTACCGTCTCAGGGATTAACCAGGTACTAGGCGGCCTTTTCTCTGCTGTTGGTTCTGTGCCGATTTCCGGAGCAGCGGGCTTTGTGTCGGCAACGGGCATTCTTTCCATCATCCCATTTATACTGGGTGCATCTCTTGTAGTGGTGATCAGTCTTTTTCCTGATCTAATGAACATACTGGCGACACTGCCGGCACCTGTAGGATATGCGGTTACATATGTCATCTTTATCAATATGGTCGGACTCGCACTTGGGGAATATAAGAAAGAGGAAAACTCTGAACGCTCCAACTTTGCGGCAGGGGTGGCCCTTATTGCTGGAGTCGGCCTGATGTTTGTCCCTCCATCAGCGTTCGAAGGAGTGCCTGCCGTTGCAGCTTCCATATTGAACAATGGACTGATCATCGGAACCATTGCTGCCATTATTGTGGAACAGGTACTGATTAGGAAGGAAAAGAAGTTGGAAAGTAAATGATACAGATTGCTGCACCAGTCAGGCGTTGGCCTGGCTGGTGTTTTTGGTTTTGGGGCGGGGAAGAGGTGGTTGAGGGGATGACCGTGAACCTCTATCAACGACTTTTGTTGTCCTATCAACAAGTTTCCCGTTTCTATCAATCACTTTGGCGTTTCTATCGACTACTTAGAATGATTATTGTCTTATGATAAGCCGGATGCGGTTATATGAAGAATGCTCCGGAAGCAGAAACCTCTCCTCGACAATTCAATCCCTGACAAAGCGTATTCCATAAGCATTATCTGTTTATAATTGAATTAATATATGTTTAACTTGTGGTGGGCAGGGAATTAATAATACGATTTTATATTTTAAGCAGGTGTTGTGATGATTGAATTCAAGAATGTGAGAAAGACCTTTGAGGATGGGACTGAGGCAATCAAAGGAATCGACCTAGTGATTCCTGAAGGGGAATTAACCGCTTTAATCGGACCGAGCGGCTGCGGCAAAACGACCACCATGAAAATGATCAATAAACTGATTGTTCCAACAGACGGCAATATATACATAAACGGTGAAGAAATTGCTTCAAAAAATGAAGTCGAGTTACGCAGGAACATCGGCTATGTCATCCAGAGGATCGGTTTGCTGCCGCATATGACGATTGCAGAGAACATAGCACTCATCCCTAAGCTGAAAGGCTGGAAGAAAGAGCAGTACGAACCGAGGGTGGATGAACTATTGGAACTTGTTGGTCTGGAACCGGAAGTGTATAAGAAGCGATATCCTCTTGAACTCAGCGGGGGACAGCAGCAGCGTGTAGGGGTTATCCGTGCCCTTGCAGCGGAACCTCCCATTATCTTAATGGATGAACCTTTCAGTGCCCTGGATCCAATCAGCCGTGAGCAGCTCCAGGATGAACTGAAGACACTTCAGCAGAAAATACATAAGACAATTGTTTTTGTCACGCATGATATGGATGAGGCGTTGAAAATCGCTGATAACATTGCGGTGATGAAAGATGGCATGATTGAACAGTATGGTTCACCTGATGAGCTTTTAACGAACCCTGCCAACGAGTTTGTAAAGACATTCATAGGGGAGCATCGTATGAGTAAAGGTACGGCTGCATTTGTTGTCAAAGATGTGATGTCCAAAGACCTTACTCTATTGAAAGGTAGTGCAGGTCCTATCATTTCATCGGGAGCTGCGATTTCCCTTGCGGCTAAAAAGCTGTTAGAAACGAATGCAGAATTCCTGGCAGTCGATGAAAATGGGGAAACAATCGGCTATGTAACCAAAGAGGATATCCTTCGGGCTGTAGCAGATAAGGAGGGATCGACTCATGCTGGGTAATATCGTTTCTACATTCCTGAATACAGTAACAAGCAGATCCGATGATATTATGCAGGGATTGATTGAACATCTCATCCTTTCATTTGTTGCTATCTTTATCGCTATTTTGATTTCACTGCCTCTGGGAATATACATATCCAGGAAGAAAAGCTCAGCTGAGTTTTTTATCGGCGTGACGGCTGTATTCCAAACCATTCCAAGCCTTGCGCTGTTCGGGTTTCTGGTACCGGTTCTCGGAACAGGGAGTGCCACTGCGATCGTAGCCCTGACGGTATATGCGCTTCTTCCGATCCTAAGAAACACTTATACAGGGATTACAGGGGTGGACCAGGCCGTCATAGAAGCTGGAAGAGGTATGGGGATGACCAAAAGGCAGCTCCTTTACAAAGTTGAGCTTCCGCTTTCACTTCCATTCATCATGGCTGGTATCCGTACAGCGACTGTCCTGACAGTCGGGGTAGCGACGCTGGCTACATTTGTCGGTGCAGGAGGGCTTGGTGACATCATCTATAGAGGACTCTCTTCATGGAATAACAGTTTGGTACTAGCGGGAGCACTGCCAGCGGCACTGCTAGCACTATTTTTTGATTACTTACTGAAACTATTGGAAAAAGCCACAACCCCTAAAGGGTTGAAGGCCAGAAAATAATAAAGGAGAATGTTACTATGAAGAAAAGATTGACCGTTATTACGCTTTCTCTTCTGCTGATATTGTCAGCATGCGGGAATGGCGGAGAAGACGATACAGTGGTTGTATCGGGTAAAATGTGGACTGAGCAGTACATATTAACTGAAATGCTGGCACAGGTGATCGAGGAAAAAACAGACCTGAATGTCGAGAGGGAGGAAGCCCTTGGGGAAGTCTCGATCTTGACTCCTGCAATTGAAAAAGGCGAAATTGACATGTATGTTGAATACACTGGCACCGGGTTGAAAGCGGTATTGAAAGAAGAAGCCGAACAAGGTGCCAGTGCAGATGAAATTTATGAGCAGGTAAAAACCGGTTACGAAGAAAAATACGGTGTAACATGGCTTGAACCGCTTGGATTTGAAAACACTTACACCCTTGCATACCGTAAAGGAGAAGACATTGATGCAGAAACATATTCTGAGCTTGTGCCTTACTCCGAGAACATGGTATTCGGCGCTCCCCACCAGTTCTATGAACGTCCTGGTGATGGGTATGACGACCTTGTTAAAGCGTATGACTTCAATTTTAAAAATACAGAAAGCTATGACCCTAACATCATGTATGAAGCAGTGAAAAATGGAGATGTCGACTTGATCCCCGCTTTTACCACAGACGGCAGGATACAGCGTTATGATCTGGCTACTACCAAAGATGATAAAGGCTTCTTCCCTCCTTTCTATGCAGCTCCTATCGTCAGACAGGAAGTCCTGGAGGAACATCCTGAACTGGAAGACGCTATAAATTCACTCGCCGGCCAAATTACTGAAGAAGAAATGAGCGAGTTGAATGCCAAGGTTGATATGGATAAGGAAGAACCTGAAGAGGTTGCCAGGGAGTTCTTGATCTCCAAAGGTATCATCGAAGAATAAAAAAATGGATTTTAAGCTGGTCTAAACGGGTAAAAAACCTGTAGATCAGCTTTTTTTGCAGGATATTTTCAAGAAACATCGAAATAATGTAAAGGAGGAGTTGAAAACCGATGGAATTTCTTACGCGAAATGAAATGAAACCACTGCTTGATAAGTCAAAAGTGATTGCTGTCGTCGGATTAAGTGACAATCCTGAAAGAACTTCATACATGGTTTCCAAAGCCATGCAGGACAATGGGTACGAAATCATCCCGGTCAACCCGACAATTGATGAAGCATTGGGAGTGAAAGCAGTACCGACACTCAAAGATATCGGCAGGCATGTTGATATCGTCAATGTCTTCCGCAGATCAGAATTTCTTCCTGAAGTCGCAAGAGAATTCGATGAAATCGATGCAGATATCTTCTGGGCACAGCTTGGTGTATACAACGAAGAAGCTTATGAGTTTTTAAGAAGCAAAGGATATACCGTTATTATGGACCGCTGTATCAAGGTAGAACATGCTTTAACACGATAAAGATTCGAACAAGCGACGGAGAGGATTCCGTGGCTTGTTTTTTTCTGTGATTAGTCGCAAAGATGGGATGAATTTTAAAGGAAAAAAGTTTAAAACCAGTACAAAATCGCGGCAATATTGCCTTCTTTTCACGCTTGTTATCAAAAATAAATTTGCGAAATTCAAATAAAACGATACAATAAAGCATAGAAGTTTGACGATACTGTGGTAGAATAGAAGGGCGAACAAGTGTTCTTTTATATAATATAGATCACCATTAGTAGAAAGAGATAAGTTTTGAAAGGGGAATGTTCGTGGCCAACAGAAATCAGACCATGGATTATAATGATGATGCCATTCAGGTGCTGGAAGGTCTTGAAGCGGTCAGAAAAAGACCGGGTATGTATATCGGATCGACAGATGCCAGAGGCTTGCATCACTTAGTTTATGAAATTGTTGATAACTCTGTAGACGAAGCATTAGCCGGCTATGGAGATGAAATCACTGTTACGATACATAAAGATAACAGCTTGAGCGTAGAAGACAGCGGCCGCGGGATGCCTACGGGCATGCATAAGCTCGGAAAGCCGACGCCTGAAATCATTCTGACTGTCCTGCATGCCGGAGGAAAGTTCGGTCAGGGCGGATACAAAACAAGCGGCGGGCTTCACGGTGTAGGGGCATCGGTTGTGAATGCCCTTTCAGAGTGGCTGAAAGTGACGATTATGAGAGATGGGTACGTTTACGAACAATTGTTCGGAGGCGGCGGGAAACCGCAAACGACGCTTGAAAAAGTCGGCAAAACGAAAAAGAGCGGAACAAAGATCAGTTTCAAACCGGACCCATCCATCTTCAGCGTGACTTCTTTTAACTATGACACGTTATGCGAACGTCTCCGTGAATCTGCCTTTCTTCTCAAGGGCCTTAAGATCACCATTATTGATGAACGCCATGATCAGCAAGACGTTTTCCATTATGAAAGCGGCATTCAGGCTTTCGTGCAATATCTGAATGAAGAGAAGGACAGCATCCATCCAGTTGTGTTCTTTGAAGGTGAGCACAACAGCATAGAAGTCGAGTTCGCATTCCAGTTCAATGATGGATTTTCAGAAAATATCCTTTCCTTCGTCAATAATGTCCGTACGAAAGACGGAGGTACACATGAAGCAGGCGCAAAGACAGCCATGACACGGGTTTTCAATGAATATGCCCGTAAAGCAGGAATCTTGAAAGATAAAGATAAGAATCTTGAGGGTACGGATATCCGTGAAGGCCTTGCAGGAATTGTTTCCGTCCGGATCCCGGAGGAACTGCTGCAATTCGAGGGGCAGACAAAAGGGAAGCTGGGGACAAGTGAAGCAAGGTCGGCAGTCGATGCCGTCGTTTCAGAGCATCTGCTATACTTCCTTGAAGAAAACCCTGATACAAGTTCGCTATTGATTAAGAAATCAATTAAAGCGGCACAGGCAAGAGAAGCTGCAAGAAAAGCCCGAGAAGATGCAAGGAACGGCAAGAAGAAAAAACGTTCTGAAACAGTTCTTTCTGGTAAGCTGACACCTGCCCAGTCAAGAAACCCGCAGAAGAATGAATTATATCTTGTCGAGGGTGACTCTGCCGGCGGTTCTGCCAAACAGGGACGCGACCGTAAGTTTCAGGCCATCCTGCCGCTCCGCGGAAAAGTCATCAATACCGAAAAAGCCAAATTGCAGGATATCTTTAAAAATGAGGAAATCAATACAATCATTCACGCTATCGGAGCGGGAGTAGGTCCGGAATTCAACTTGGATGATATCAACTATGATAAAGTCGTGATCATGACAGATGCCGATACAGACGGAGCCCATATCCAGGTTCTTCTCCTGACCTTCTTCTACCGCTATATGAAACCGTTATTAGAAGCGGGAAGAGTATATATCGCCCTGCCTCCGCTTTATAAAGTGAGCAAGGGTACCGGCAAAAAAGAAGTCATTGAATATGCCTGGACAGATGATGAACTTGATGATGCAATCAAGAAAGTCGGAAAGGGTTACATGATCCAGCGATACAAAGGTCTCGGCGAGATGAATGCAGATCAATTGTGGGAAACAACGATGGATCCGGATACCCGTACGCTGATCCGTGTCAAAATCGATGATGCCGCTAGAGCGGAACGCCGTGTGACGACGCTGATGGGGGATAAAGTCGAACCCCGCAGAAAATGGATTGAAAGCAATGTTGCTTTTGGGCTTGAAGAAGATGGCAGCATTCTAGAAAATGAAAATGTATCGGTCGCAGAGGAGGGCAATGTATGACAACTCAAGAACGCTACCAGGACCTGCCTCTTGAAGAGGTACTAGGCGATCGTTTCGGACGATACAGTAAATACATCATTCAAGATCGTGCATTGCCGGACGCACGAGACGGGTTAAAGCCTGTACAGCGCCGGATTCTTTATGCGATGCATGTAGAGGGAAATACACACGAAAAGGGTTTCAGGAAATCAGCCAAAACCGTAGGTAACGTAATCGGTAATTATCATCCACATGGAGATACTTCCGTATATGACGCGATGGTAAGGATGAGCCAGGAATGGAAGGTCAGAAACCTTCTTGTTGAGATGCATGGGAATAACGGAAGCGTAGACGGGGATCCTCCAGCAGCCATGCGTTATACGGAAGCCAGGTTATCTGCGATTTCGACTGAACTCTTAAGGGACATTGAGAAAGATACAGTGGATTTTGTGCCAAACTTTGATGATACATCGAAAGAGCCGACAGTCCTGCCTGCCCGTTTTCCAAGCCTGCTTGTAAACGGATCTACAGGAATTTCAGCTGGTTATGCGACAGACATCCCGCCGCATCACCTGGGAGAAGTCATTGATGCTGTCATCATGCGAATGGACAAACCCGAGTCAACAGTTGATGACTTGATGACAGCCATTAAAGGACCTGATTTTCCTACTGGAGGAATCATTCAGGGTGTCGATGGCATCAAGAAAGCTTATGAAACAGGTAAAGGGAAGATTGTTGTTCGGGGAAAAGCAGAAGTGGAAGATATCCGGGGCGGCAAGCAGCAGATTGTCATCACTGAAATTCCTTATGAAGTCAATAAGGCGAACCTTGTTAAGAAAATGGACGAGTTCCGTATGGACAGGAAAGTCGAAGGAATTTCAGAGGTAAGGGACGAGACTGACCGGACAGGATTGCGCATTGTTGTTGAATTAAAAAAAGATGCAGATGCTGATGGCGTCCTGATGTTCCTTTATAAAAACACAGACTTGCAAATAGCTTACAACTTCAACATGGTGGCCATCCATAACCGCCGTCCTCAGCTGATGGGTCTCCGCCAGCTTCTGGATGCATATATTGGCCATCAAAAAGAAGTGGTGACCAACCGTTCAAAGTATGACCTGAAGAAAGCACAAGAAAGACAGCATATCGTAGAGGGCTTGATGAAAGCCTTATCCATACTCGATGAAGTAATTGCTTCCATCCGTGCTTCCAAGGACAAAAGAGATGCGAAAAATAACTTGATTGCTCAGTTCGATTTTTCCGAAGCTCAGGCGGAGGCAATTGTCTCTTTACAGCTTTACCGCCTGACAAATACGGATATTACCGCATTGAAGAAGGAAGCTGAGGATTTAGCTAACAGGATCAGTGAGTTGACTGCCATCCTCGATAGTGAAAGTAAATTGTTGAGTGTCATTAAAAAAGAACTGAGAGCCATTAAAAAACAGTTTGCTGATGAAAGACGTTCTGAAATCGAAGCGGAGATTGAAGAAATCAAAATCAATCTCGAAGTCATGATTGCGAATGAAGATGTAATGGTAACCGTGACGAAAGACGGCTATATCAAGCGTACAAGTCTCCGTTCATTTGCAGCCTCCAACGGACAGGACCTGGCTATGAAAGAAACGGACAGGCTCTTGATTCAGCAGGAAATGAACACAACAGATGTTCTGCTGCTATTCACAGACAAAGGCAGTTATCTATACTGCCCTGTTCATGAACTCCCGGATATCCGCTGGAAGGATCTTGGCCAGCATGTGGCGAACATCATTTCGATCGATAAGGACGAAAGCCTGATCGGGGCGATGCCGATTAAAGAATTTGATGAGAACAAGTACCTCTTGTTTATCACTAAAAACGGAATGGCGAAAAAGTCACAATTGAGCCAGTATAAAGCTCAAAGATATTCCCGCCCGCTTGTCGCTCTCAATTTAAAGAAGGATGATGTGTTAATTGATGTTCATTTAACGGACGGAAAACAGGATGTGTTCCTTGCTACACATTACGGTTACGGGTTATGGTTCAGCGAAGAGGAAGTCAGTATCGTCGGGCCACGAGCTGCCGGAGTAAAAGGAGTTAACCTGAAGGACGGGGACTATGTTGTTTCGGGGCAGCCTGTTACCAACCCTGCTTCTGAAACAGTCTTTATTGCTACACAACGTGGAGCAGTAAAGAAAATGAAACTGTCAGAGTTTGAAAAATCATCCAGAGCTAAACGCGGTGTGGTAATGCTTCGTGAATTGAAATCGAACCCTCACCGCCTGGCAGGCATGGAAATCGTGGAAGAGATTGATTCTGTAACGCTCGAGACGGATAAGGGCCATGTGGAAACAGTGCAGGCAGTAAATTTCCGTAATAATGACCGATATTCAAACGGTTCATTCGTATTGGATCAAGGGGAAAGCGGTTCAGTCGTAAAAGTGTGGCGGCAGCCCCGTCCTGAACTATAAAAATGAATAGAGAAGCTGGCACCTAGGATTAAGGGATCCAGTTTTTGGAATTTCAATTCTACACCATTAAGCAGCCCAATTGGCTATACAATTGGGCTGCTTATTTTTATTGATGCAAGGGATTAATAACTAAGACATTTGGAGGGTTTACATAAAATTACCTCTGTTGGAGAACATAAGAAAAACTTAGTTCATAAGGAGAGGTTGCTATGAGAAAGGAATTGTTATTTGCATTTGCGGCTTTCTTTTTCATGTCACTGCATGCCATTGCCGGTAATTTTGCCGAAGAACATAATCAGCGAAATGTTCTTGTTATTACCACTTATGAAAAGGATGTCACAGGTGATAAGAAAAAAGATGAAATATCGTTATGGGGTAAACCTTTCGAGCCGGGTTCCTTATTTTATCAAGAGGTCTGGGCAGAGATAACGACTTCCGATGGCAAAGATTTTCGGATTGACTACGAAGGCGGCTATGAACCGGAAATTCAATTTCCAGACCTGAACCATGATGGTGTTAAAGACCTTTTCCAGTCATCGGCGACAGGAGGAAGCGGCGGTCTGTATAATTACAGTCTTTACACATTAGCGGACAGTATAAAAAAAGAGATTGGCATGCCTCCAGCATTGTCAATAGATGCCCATTTTGAGGACAACTATCAAGGAGTCATTACTTTCAACGATACGAATGAATCTTTTACGGTTGATTTAAGTGAACGCAAAGAAGATTATGACCGGTTGGGAATTTACCAGGATGGAAGATTGAATGAACCGACTGAAATGATGGTAATTCCGTATGCCATGTTTGAACCCGTAAAAATAAAAGGAGAGAAGGGACTTGGACTCAGAGGTGTTCAGGAGATAAGCGGGGCTTATCATGCTGATGGTATCGGAGATGTCTATTCTTACTGGTATTATGAAGATGGGAAATGGAACCTGATAAATATTAAGTGGAAAGAGACTCAGGGGTGAAGTGAACCTTTTCTAGGCTTTTATCATACTTTATTGTAGGCAAACACACTTCCATGAATGGTGAGGTGGCTTACAATGAGCGATTTCAATCCAGAGAAGCTTTCAGTTACGTATCACCCTCCTGCTTCTGTCTTTAATCCCATGGATGGCAGGAAGTATACTTTGACACATTCAGACACCACTGGTGAGCTGTTTTTGAGTATAGGCTGTCAATATGACTTTAATAAGGTGAATCCTGCAATGAGGGATGAGGTCCTTGCTGAATGGGGAAGAGTCATGGGGCAGTATACATTATCCGGAATTGTATATGTGAGCGGCGGTGAATTTGATGAAAACCTTTCAAAGGTCCGCTATATGATTTTTCGTAAGGAACTCCCGCTTGCATTATCTGCCATTGTGAATGGAGATCGAGGATTTTTCTCCTATTTTCCCTGGCTGCTGGACGCACCGATTTATATTACATTTGAATCTGTTTTTCCTGAGTTTAATCAAGTGCATTATTATGGGACACCTAGGCAATATCTAACTAAATAAGAGCTTAGCTGAAGGGAAGCTGTATCTCTTCAGCTTTTTTTATTCCAGTTTGAAACTTCTCACCTTGTAATCCGTAAATATATTGAGAAAGATAAGGAGGAAAGAGAAATATGAGATTTTACTCCAAAAAAGGTATTATTATGTTTCCTGTTTTGTTATTTGTACTGATTTTTATATTATTATCGGTCATTATCCAATTTGTCGAGATTGATTTCGTGACAAAAATACTTGGTGAACCCGATACGACGGATTCAGTTGCAGGTGTCGTCATTCCATTGGCAGCTGCAGGGCTGATCATCTGGCTCGTAACCTCAACGTACTATGAAATTAAAGGTAAAACGCTTAAGGTGGTTGCAGGACCAATCCGTTACAATATAGAAATCAGCAGTATAAAGTCAGTCCGTCCAAGCAGGAATCCTCTATCAAGCCCGGCATTATCATTGGATAGACTGGAAATCCAATACAGTAATCCGACAGGCAAAGTAGAAACGAGGAATAGCTGGAGAACGGTTTTGATATCGCCCAAGGATAAGGAAGAGTTTATTCAGGGACTGTTAAATATAAACCCGAATATAGAAGTTTAAGAAAGAAAGTAAAAAATGGGCCAACTCTGGGAGATCTCCGATCAAATAGAGTTGGCCCTCTTTTATTAGAAAGATAAATCTATTTCCGCTATCCCAAAATGGAATATAAAGGGATTGCCTATCACAATATTCTTCTTCTTGAATAAAATATATTAGGACATGTCCAAGAAAAAATAAGGAGAAGGATAATATGTCAAAAAACAGGGTCAATAATACCGATATTTGTACTGAAGATTCACTTCGACAGGCAATTGAAAATGCTCTTCCTGGTGATACCATTTCTATTTCTGGTACCATTACTTTAGACAGCCCGATTGTTATTAATAAAACGTTAACGATAACTGGGCCCAATCCGACAATCAATGGGGACAATACCACACGGATATTCATTATTAGCGGTGCAGCGACTGTTGTAACGATCAGCAATGTAACCTTTGCTAATGGATTTGATAATACAGGCGAAGGCGGCGGGGCTATTCTTAATGAAGGAGCGACACTGAATCTGGAAAGGTGCAGGTTCTTAAATAATGAATCTACTACTTCAGGAGGTGCTTTAGCCAATAGGGATTCGGGTACAATTAATATTTCAAATTGTACATTCACTGATAATACTGCTAATTTTGGAGGAGCTATAGGGAATTTTTCTGGTACAGTAGTAATCTCAAACAGCACATTCACTGACAACAGGGCTGATGAAGGGGATGGTGGTGCTATTGCAAATGATGATATTTTAAGAATTACTAACAGCACCTTCTCTGGTAACTCTGCCTCCCGTGATGGAGGAGTTATTTCAAATGGCGGAGAAGTCACGATTGTAAATAGCAGATTCTTCGGCAGCAGGGGTGAATCGATTAATAATGCGGGGAATGGCGGAGCCATTTCTAATCTTGCTTCTGGTACAGTTAGTATTACAAATAGCACATTTTCCAATTTTAGAGCTGCAGATGTTGGTGGAGCTATAGCCAATAGAGGTACAGTTAATATAAACAATAATAACTTATTCTCCGGAAACTCCGCTAACTTCGGTGGTGCAATTGGTAGTTTTTCTGGTACGGTAAATATCACTAATAGTACGTTCACCGGGAATCTTGCTAATCAAAACGGCGGAGCAGTAACGAATGATGGTATCCTAAGCGTTGTGAGAAGTACCTTTACCAACAATATTGCCGGTAATGTTGGCGGAGCAATTGCTAATACTGGTATTGCTACCGTGATTAGGAGTACATTCACGGGCAATGAGGCTGATAGCGGTGGAGCAATCGCGAATATTCTTCAGGGCACAATCGTTATCACAAACAGCACAATTTCTAACAATACTGATCCACAGGTAATTGGAGTTAGTAATTTTGCCGGGGTTATGTTTTAACAAACTCTATTTAAAGTTAAAAGTAGTTGGTGGCAGATATCAAATCTGCCACCAACTACTTTTTTTATTACTCTTCATCCTCTAAGTCATCAATATATTTCTTCATTTCCGCTATTTCTTTTCGCTGTGCTTTAATGATTCCATCTGCGAGGTCCCTGACACGGGGGTCGGTAATCTCTGCGCGTTCACTTGTTAAGATGGCAATAGAGTGATGGGGGATCATAGCTTCCATATAGTCAACATCATCAACAAGTGTCTGGCTTCGAAGCAAATAGAGTGATAAGCCAAATATAATCACACTACCTGTCAAAATCCCTATATTCACTTTTCGATTCTTCAACATATGAGTCATGAAAATCAACATGATTACAGCCATCGTCGCACCCATTAACAAAGCCATATAGGCTCTTGTTTCACTGAAGAATATGTGATCAACTTTAAAAGTACTCCAATACTTAAATATGAACATAATGATGGTTGAGGTAATCACCATTCCGGCGAATTTCCAATATGGTTTCATTTTTTCCACTCCTTTATAATGTGTTCTTTTAAATGCATTCCCATAGTTTTTGCAGAAAGTATGCAAAAAGCCAATCTTTTTCTATTTAGAGAACGGCGGCTTTCTTTTTAAATACATATATTTACAATTAATGTAAACAATAGTTTTGTAAAAAAGAATTTAGGAGGGCATTAACCATGGGTATTCTATCTTCATCATCAAAAGAAATGGATTTTTGCATTGAATCATGTGAAAGATGTGCACGTGCTTGTTATGAATGTTCAACAGCATGTCTTCAGGAAGCAGATGTTCAGGCAAGGGTGCACTGCCTGCAGATGCTGAATGACTGCGCAGAGATGTGTCTTCAGTCTGTTGCATTAATGGCCAGGAATAGTTCAATGGCTAAACAGCATTGCCAGCTTTGTGCCGAATTCTGTGATGCGTGTGCAGCTGAGTGTGATAAGTTTAAAGATGCACATTGCCAGGAATGTGCAGAGGTTTGCCGTCAATGTGCAGATGCATGCCGTAAAATGGCTCAATAACCTCGTAAGAAACTTAATCATTCTTTAAAAAAGTATAACGGCCACGTTATTGGCTGTTATGCTTTTTTTATTATAAAACGGGTATCCTTCACAATTTCTGCATATTTTTTGGGCATACAATGAGAAGAAACAATGATATTTTGAAGGAGGTTTAATAGATGGAACATGAACATAATCACCAACACCATGAACATTCTCATGGTAAACATACCGAAAAGAACGATCACCTGCATGGAAGCCAGGAAGATCACGCATCTCACCATGCCCATATGGTAGATGATTTTAAAAGAAGGTTTTATATATCATTAATCATTACTATTCCGGTATTGATCCTATCACCAATGATTCAAGACTTCATAGGAATAGACCTAAGATTTACCGGTGAGATGTATATCCTGTTCGGCCTATCTACCTTTATTTTCTTTTATGGAGGCTGGCCGTTTCTCCGCGGTTCATGGGATGAGTTAAAAGGGAAAGAACCTGGAATGATGACGTTGATTGCGTTGGCTATCACTGTTGCCTATGTGTATAGTTCCCTTACTGTATTCGGGCTTTCAGGTAAAAATTTCTTTTGGGAACTGGCCACGTTGATTGATATTATGCTGCTCGGTCACTGGATTGAAATGAAATCAGTGATGGGGGCGTCACGTGCTTTAGAAGAGTTGGTTAAACTTATGCCATCTGAAGCACATCTTATTGATGAAGAAGGAAATGTCAAAGAAGTTCCAACATCTGAGTTGAAACAAGGGGATCATGTCCTGATCAAGCCGGGAGAAAAAGTACCGGTGGATGGATTGATCATCAAAGGAGAATCTTCACTGGATGAATCGATGTTAACAGGAGAATCAGTTCCTGTTGAAAAATTTAAAGAGGACGAGGTCATTGGGGGATCCATCAATGGAGAAGGCTCCTTGACAGTATCTGTCGAAAAGACAGGGGAAGACAGTTATCTGTCTCAAGTGGTAACGATGGTGAAGGAAGCACAAGAATCGAAATCACGGACACAGGACTTATCGAACCGGGCGGCTAAATGGCTGTTTTATATGGCGCTTCTGGCGGGAGTCATCACTCTGGCAGTTTGGTTATTGATTGGAGAAAGTTTCGTTTATGCCCTTGAAAGAATGGTGACGGTCATGGTGATAGCTTGTCCTCATGCACTTGGATTAGCGGCACCGCTTGTTGTTGCAAGATCGACTGCGATTGCAGCTAAACGCGGCCTGTTGATCCGTAACCGGGCAAGCTTTGAAGGAGCCAGAAATCTTGATGCTATTGTATTTGATAAGACAGGTACACTAACGGAAGGAAAGTTTGGCATCACAGATATTGAGACGGTGAATGGTTTTGACGAGGAAGAAGTCATTACGCTTGCCGCTTCACTCGAAGCCCAATCTGAACATCCTATCGCACGAGGGATTTTCGAGGAAGCAGAAAACCGTTCGATTAAATTAAGGGAACCGGAGGATTTCCAATCCATCACCGGTAAGGGCCTTAAGGGTTCTGTGAGCGGGAAGAAAGTCATGGTCGTCAGTCCTGGTTATATGGCTGAGGAAAAAATAGCCTATGAGGAAGATGTATATCAAAAACTCTCAGGAGAAGGTAAGACAGTTGTGTTTGTCCTGGTTGATGGAGAAATGGCTGCGATGATCGCTCTTGCAGATAGAGTAAGAGAGAGTTCGAAGGAAGCCATGAAACGCCTGAAAGAACTCAATATCCGGGCAATGATGTTGACAGGTGATAACAAGCAGGTTGCCAATTGGGTAGCAAAGAATTTAGATCTGGATGAAGTTTATGCAGAGGTTCTGCCACACCAAAAAGCGGACAAGATTAAAGAAGTAAAAAAAGAAGGATTGAAGGTAGCGATGACAGGGGACGGCGTGAATGATGCCCCGGCGCTTGCAAATGCCGATCTCGGTATTGCTGTAGGTGCAGGAACAGATGTAGCAATGGAGACAGCGGATGTTATTTTGGTTAAAAGTAATCCGAATGATGTAGTATCCATTATTTCCCTTTCAAAGGCAACTTATAGAAAGATGATACAAAACCTTTGGTGGGCTGCCGGCTATAACATAGTGGCCATCCCGCTTGCAGCAGGAGTTCTTTATAATGCTGGCATAGTATTGAGTCCTGCAGTGGGTGCAGTCCTCATGTCCCTGAGTACAGTTATTGTGGCCATAAATGCAAAACTACTTAAAGTATAATCACGTAAAAAAGGTGTTTTCCATGAGGAAAACACCTTTTTTACTTATTCTTTAGGCTTCTCTATTAATTTTTCAATTTGCTCTACAATTTTTGATGTTTCGTCTGAACTTGCGGATGGCTGTGCAGACCATCCGTTTTTCTTGATGATTTCTTCATATTGGTTTGCGATTTCCATTTGATCCTTTGCCATTCTTACATGTGTTTGTTTAACTTTTTCATCTTTCATGACGGTACTGTGAACATAATTCGCTTTCGATAAGGAGTTAGCGGTGAACATGCCATCCAGAGCTGCATGTCGGTCTCTAAAGACCGTACTAGCATGGCTATCCTTCTCTTTATCTACCTCACTGAACTCAAGAGAACCCTCATAGCCAAGGAAGTCCATCATGGTTTCGGCATGTTCTTTTAAAGTATCAATTTGTTTTGTGATGATCTCTCTGAGTTTTTCATCTTGAACATGAAGTTTGCTATCCATTAGTCGGTGCATCACCCCGTCATGCATGATTAAATGTTCAGCCATTAGTCCGGTTTCGGTCATTTTCAACATGTTAATTCCTCCTTCTAAATGGTATAAGTCATTTTTACCCTGCTTTTATGCAGAATATGTGCAAAAAGAAGTGATTTGCGCCTGGTTCACTATTCCTTCAATAGAATTGCAAAGTTTCTTCATATTTAGCGGCTATAATCAAAAAAGAGTAGATGAAACAGTGTATATTTTTTTGGGTGTTTTATTAGGGGTGGGGGTATTAGAAAGGAAGGTTGAGTGTAATGAAAAAGTGGATAGTCCTTTTACTTACAGTTATGGTTGTTTCGGCGTGCAGTAATGAGCCGAAAGAAGAGGGAGATACGAGTATTACAGAGTTAACGGGTTCAAATGAACGGAAGAATGCAAAGGAATTTACCATTTCGGCAGCAGAAAAAGAGTGGGAAATTTCTTCAGGCCAAGTCATCGAGGCATGGACCTATAATGGAACTGTGCCAGGTGAAGAAATTCGAGTACAAGAGGGAGACCACCTTAAAGTGAAATTGGAGAACCATCTTTCTGAACCTGTTACGATACACTGGCATGGAATGGTCCTGCCAAACCCGATGGACGGAGTGGCAGGTGTCACCCAGAATTCCGTTCAGCCTGGAGAAAGCTTCGTTTATCAATTCCAAGCGAAAGAAGCGGGAACGTATTGGTATCACTCTCATCAGCAAAGTTCCAAGCAAGTGGACAAAGGATTATATGGTGCACTTATTGTGGAAGATCCCGAAAAAACATATGATTCCGATAGGGTTCTTATTTTTGATGAATGGGCATTAAATGGTTCCTCCAGTAATGGAATGATGGGAGGGATGATGGATGGTAGTATGAACGATGGCGACATGGATACCCATATGTCATACAACACCTTATCCATCAATGGCAAAGCGGGGAATGCAATAACACCGATTGAAGTGGAACAAAACGAATTGGTAAGGCTCCGCTTGATCAATGCCGGGTATGCGAAACGAACACTGGCATTCAATGGACAGGAATATAGAGTCGTCGCCAATGACGGCAATGAAGTTAAGAATGGTGAGAAAACAGATCAGCTGCTCGAGATTGCACCGGGTGAGAGAATTGATGTAGAATTTGAGGCAGGGAATCCATCATGGATTATCGAAGAAGCAGTAGAAGAAAACAGTCTTTCCATCCCTGTGTTTGCTTCTGGCAGCAGTACAAGGGATCAACATGCCCGACAAGCTCAATCAACCCTGTTATCTTACACTGAATATGGCGAGATGAATGCCTTATTTGAAAGGGAAGTGACTCCTGATTTAGAATATGATATGGACTTGGGAGTCAGCATGGGCATGATGCAGGGCGGAATGAAGTTTACGATCAATGATGAAACTTTCCCTGAAACAGAAAATATCAAGGTCAGTGAAGGGGATATGGTGAAAGTTAATTTGACGAATGACAGTATGCTTGATCATCCCATGCATCTTCATGGCCACCACTTTCAAGTCATTTCAAAGAATGGACAAGTACTTGAAAATCCACTGGTCAAAGACTTGATTAATGTGAAACCTGGTGAGAGCTACGAAATCATTTTCAAAGCGGACAATCCCGGCCATTGGCTCCTGCACTGTCATGATTTGGTCCATGCAAATAATGGCATGGTGACTGTGGTAAAATACAATGATGTCTATTCACCCTTTGAATTGGAAGGGAAATTTGATAACCAACCGGAATAAAGGACTTTTCACACTCAGTAGGAGGAAAGAAGAAAATGAAAAAGTGGATTTTTTCAGCTGTACTTTATCTCATAATTGTCATAACAGCGTATTCGATATATGACCAATTTGCTGAGGGGGAAAATATTGAACGGCAAGCGCATGGTGAATCCCATGCAGAGAACACAGAAGGAGAGAACCATAACCATAATGATGGTTCTCATGAACACGATGGAACTGGAGAATGGTGGGCAAATATAGTGGAGACAGAAGTAAAAGTGGATAATGAGAATCTGAATATAACGATTAAAGATTCTGCAGGAGAGTATGTAGAAGAATTGGAAATTAATCATGAGAAACTGCTTCACCTGATTGTGGTGACCACAGACTTGGAGACGTATAAGCATCTTCATCCTGAACAGACAGGACCAGGTCAATTCAGAGTGAAACATGATCTTCCGGAAGGGGCATATAAAGCCTTCATAGACATCAAGCCAAAAGAAATGAACTATGAAGTGCAGCCAATCTCTTTCAAAATAGCGGAAGGAAGCGGGAAACCTGCCAACTTACAAGAATCAAAAAATTTAACAGTGGAACAATCCGGCCATGCGGTCACGCTGCAGCCAAGTTCACAAAAGGTGAATGAAGAAGTTGTACTTGAATTTGATCTTGATGGTGAAACTCCTGAGCCCTATCTCGGTGCTCTTGGACACGTCGTTATACTGGATGAAAAGGCAGAAGAATATATCCATGTGCATCCTGGCGAAGGAGACAAGCCTGTGTTCCTGACTGAATTTCAAAAGCCTGGTCTGTATAAGGTTTGGGCAGAATTCAAGTTTGAAGGAGAAGTGTTTACCTTTCCTTACGTATTGAAAATAGAAGAATGATAAAAAAAGACACAAGTTTGAAATAAATGAACTTGTGTCTTTTTATCCCCAATAAGTGATAGTATCGAAGATTCCTATAATAACAAGCAGGATACCGGCTGATTTCTGTATAAACGCTCCTGCTTTTCTACTGTTTTTCAAAACAGATCCATTAATCTCCAGGAACGCCATGATAAACAGTATAATCAGCAGGGGAATGGATGTGGCAATCCCGAAGATCGACGGCAAAATGATTCCAGCTGGACTGGCTAGTGCTACGGGCATCAAAGAAACAAAGAACAGAACGAACATGGTAGGGCAGAAGGCAATGGAAAAGCTCGCTCCCATGATAAAGGAGCCTGCTTTGCCTCTACCCATTTTGACCGGTATACGTTCAAGCATCCTTGCAAGGAATTTCATTTTAAAGGCCCCTGCTAAAAATAATCCTACCAAAATGATCATCGGCCCAATTGCCTTTCTCATATAAGGGAAGAAGAGGGTGGTCGATTTTTGAAATTCTGAACCAAACCACCAAACCATGCCACCCAGAAAGGAAAACACCAATACTTTTCCTAATAAGAAGAAAAGAACCTCAAGCCAGTCGGTCCTGGATTGCACAGTCCTGTTCCCATAGATGGTGATTGCGCTGATATTAGCAGTCAACTGGCATGGAGCCAATGCACCGATCAATCCCAAAACCGCTGCAAAAACAAAAGGGTAATCCATGACGCTGTCCACCATATTCAAAAAGGGCGAACTTAATGTGTTACTGATTTTCGATAGGATTGCATACATGCTTTCACAGCCAATCGTTTAAGAGTTTTCTCCTATATTAGAAATATCTTTCCAATTCTCTCCATTATCATTTGTTGTATAGATATCATTTTTATATGTTACAATGGACCATCCCTGTTCATTTTTCGGATTCGGAGCAATGTACATGATAGGGTTATCTCCTTCCAGAGAGGGAGTAGGGAACGGAGTCACGCCCCCCTCCTCGATATTCCACTCGTACAGTTGGATTTTGCCTTGTTGAATGCTTGCAAATAATCCAGTATTTTCATTTATTGAAAGGCCTGTCACCATGGAGGTTTCTGGTACTGGAGTGAAGTTCTCCCCCTGATCTCTCGATAAAAAGACACCATCCTTGCCGGCAATGGCTACGATCTTTTTATCGGATGGGTGTACAGCAATGTTTCCGATTGATTCCGATCTAAATCCAGACATGCTCATTTTTTTCCAGGTTTCCCCTTCATCTTCTGTTACATAGAAGCCCCTTTCCAACTGGGAGTTCGGCTGCTCATTGATGGCATAAATTACGCCGGATTCATAACCTGCTGCCATATAGTGAAAATCGATTTCGCCGTAGAAAGCCAGCTTTTCAAGGCTTGCCCCTTCATCGGTACTTTTTACTAAACCAAGCGGATTCTTTAAATCAGACCCTTCTTCTGGATGCCCGCTGGAGTAAAATCCATTTTGAAAAGATTGGAATCCCATGTAATCATGCTTGTTACTATTTGATTCCAACCACTTGCCGTCTTCAAATTTCATCAAGCCTTCATGAGTGGCGACAAATAAATCATCTTCATTATTCGGATAGCCAGCTCCATGGATGTGGTCAATTTTTTCTCTTTCAGCTTTAACAAATGCATAATCTTCCTCATCAGATGAACACGCGGTTAGTATAAGTGCTATTGCTGCAAAAGTAATTATTCCTTTAGTCTTTTTCATTGTTAGCCCTCTAATCTTTTAAATTTTCCATTGATAGCCAATTCCCCAAACAGTGGTCAAGTGCTTTTCAATCGGTATGCTTACTTTTTTCAATTTGTCACGGAGGTTCCTAATATGGGAATCAACTGTCCGTATATCAGTGTCCGCATTGATATCCCATGCAGTGGATAGCAGCTGCTCTCTAGTATAGACCCTTTCAGGATGTTTCATTAACGTTTCAAGCAGCAAGAATTCTTTCAATGTTAACGAAAGGGAGAGGTCATGATACTTTAATGTGTAGGCATCCGTATTCAAACGGAATTCTCCTCTGGAAATCTCATTATTTTGATCTTGAACATGAGATTCTTGTCTTCTTAGCAAGGCGTGAACCCGAGCTGCCAAAATATCTTCATCGAAAGGTTTAGTGATATAATCATCAGCACCGACATCAAGCCCATTGATTACATCTTCCTTATCACTTCTGGCGGTAAGCATGATAATGGGGACACTGGAGAAGTCCCGGATCTTTCGGCATGTGGTCCACCCGTCGATTTCCGGCATCATGACATCCAGCAGAACAAGGTCGATCTTTTCTTTTTTTAAGGCAAGGATGGCATCATATCCTCCGGAAACCTTCAGACATGAATAGCCTTTGGGCTCCAGATATAATTCCAGGAGGTTAAGCATCCTGACTTCATCATCGACAAGTAAAATCTTCTTCAAGAAAATCACCTCACTAAATAAGTATTTCTACAGTTGTACCTTTCTCTTCCTTGCTCACTATTGACACCGAACCACCATGAGCTTCAACTAATTCCTTTACTATGGATAGGCCCAGCCCGGAACCGCCATTTCCCCGGGAACGTGATTTTTCAACCCGATAAAGACGTTTGAAGATATTTTGAAGTTCATCTTCGGGTATACCAATTCCTTGGTCAGAAACTGTAATTCGGACTTTTTCTTCCTGTGTAGAACTGACTGTTAGCTTCGTAACCGTATTTCCCTCTGAATATTTAAGAGCATTATCAAGCAGGTTGAGGATGATTTGCTCAAGGCGGAGGGGGTCCACAAAAGCAGGGATGCCCTTGGGACAATTGATTTGAAGAGTAATGTTTTTTCGATCGAAGGCAGGTCCGACCTTCCCAGCCACATCTTGGATGAGCGGGCATAATTCAATCTCTTGTTTTGTGATTGTGAAGTTATTCTGATCAATTTTTGCCAACTCGAAAAGGTTCTCAATCAAATGCACGATTCTCCCTGACTCATCCTGAATGATCTTCAGATATTCATTTCGTTTTTCTTCGGACAACCCTTCACGGAGGGCAACAGTGGTATACCCTTGAATGTAGGTCAATGGCGTGCGTAATTCATGTGAAACACTGGCCAAGAATTCAAGCCGGTCATTTTGAATGCTTTCCAGATCATTCGCAAGTTTTTGGATAGAGCTTGAGAGTTCACCAAGTTCATCCTGCCCGAGTTCGGGAAGCTTCACTTGAAAGTAGCCATTGGTAAGGTCTTCTGTAGCCTTTTTCATCTTGATGAGCGGGCTTGTCAAAATCTTAGACAACAGAAAATAAATGACAGCAATAATTATCAGACTCAGGATTCCTGACAATATAAAATGATAGTTCAGTTTTTGGATCAATGCCCTCAAAGGCTCTGTATTTTTAAACATATACACATAACCTTGTTCAGACCCGGTGTTATACTCAGTTACGGTAGCAAGATAATTCATTTCTTTCCAATTGGACTCAATCAGCAATCCGTTTCTGGAGATTTCAATTGGATGGTCATTGATCAAGTTTCTCATTCCAACTGAGACATCCTTGGAGCTGGCGATAATCTCTTTGTTTTCATCCGTGATGACGACCTCGGTCTCTGTTTTCGATTCCATGAGTGCTATGTGATTCAAAGTCCCTTCCGTATAGCTGTCTTCCAGTACATCCCGATGGCTGTTGCCCCTGGAAAGGATAGATTGAAATTCTTCCTGGATTCTTGAATCAATCATGCTGTTGTAGAGATAGGCCATTAACAAGGATTCCATAATCAAAACAGCTGCAAGAAAGTACATAGCCAGCTTTGTTGATATTTTCTTCATCATAAATCCCCATTTCTTTTACGCCGTATTCATTGTACACGCTAAATATGAAGAATGTTTGCAGGAAGGTCATTAAAATTCAAAAGTTAAGGAGCAAGGACTTTAATCGCAAAAATGAATATCCCTTTAATAATATTTTAGCAATCAAGAAGAACTTTTAAAAATAGTGCAAAAGATAGACGCTCCTACATACATTTTGCATACTTTTCAGCAATAATAAATCCAAAGGAGGAAGAAAGAATGAAAAACATCATATTAGTGCTGGTCACATTGCTTATAATAACTTTAGCGGCCTGCGGGACAAACAATCAGGATAAGGCAGGAAAATCAAAAAGCGGTAGTGAAGCAGAAGAAAGTCAACAAGGTCATACGGGTCATGAGGCTGCAGGGGAAAACGATAGTCATGAAGGAATGGAGCACGCAGGCAGTGGGGAAGAACCGGAAGGAATGATAGAAGCTGCATCCCCTAAATACGAAGTGGGCAGCAATGTCATAATAGATAATGAACATATGCCTGGGATGAAGGGGGCGGAAGCAACAATTGTTGGTGCTTATGATACGACAGTTTATAGAGTGTCGTATGATCCTGTCACAGGGGGAGATAGAGTTGAAAAGCATGAGTGGGTGGTTCATGAAGAATTAAAGGATGCAGGCGATGAACCGTTCAAGCCTGGTGAAGAGGTAACGATCATAGCCGAGCATATGGAAGGAATGAAAGGTGCAGCTGCGATAATCGATACTGCTGAACAAACCACTGTTTATGTTGTTGATTATACGCCTCAAAATGGAAGTGAGATAGTGAAGAATCACCTCTGGGTAACAGAGGACGAACTGTCTCTGGAAGAATAAGGACATAAAAAACTCCGAATGATTCTGCTCGGAGTTTTTTGTGTCCTTTTAAATGAAATGGCTCAAGGCGAGTCCTAGGGAAACAAAGCAGCCAATAGAAACGGATAGGATCGTGATAACGGCCTTATTGTCTTTTCTTTTTATTGTTAAATACTCCTCATATCTAATTTCACCTAAAACAAACCTGAGGCCTGCTAAATCAAGGTCAATCGTAAACTGCTGGCCGCTTTCGTCCTCCACTGTTACTTTCTTGATTAAAAGCTTTGAAGAATACGGGGGGTTGATATTGAAACGTTCAAAAGGCATCGTCCTGCCTTTATTTATTTGGAGTTTTACAGGTTTATAGATAGTCGAATCGGCCATCTTTTGCAAAATAAGATAAGTTTGTTCCTCATAAAAATCCTCTGGAATACAAATGATGACCACCTTCTTTCTATAAAATATAAATATGAAGGAGCTTCAGAAGTGTGATTTTTCATCTTTTGAAAGAGTCTTGTTTATTTTTGCTATATCTTTTGAGAAGGGCAATGATAATAACCAATGAAGTCAATGAAAGGATGACTTTTCCTTTCCAGCTCAAGAAAAGAACTTCTTGTATGGCATAAGCTTCAATTAGAATTGAAGGAACTTTTCCAAGAGTACTTGCAAAAGCAAAGTTCATCAAACCCATTTTACTGAAGGCTCCCGATAAAGTGACTATGCCTGAAGGAACAAAAGGAAGCAGCCTAAGGGCCAGGACTAGAAAAAAAGCTTCGGCTCCCTTTGATTTCTGAAGTCTTGTTAAATGTTTTTGATGGATGGGTTTAGTTCTGGTTCCAATCACTTTTTTTATCCCCGTTTGATAAAGGAGAAAACTTATGACCGCACCCGATGCTTCCCCAATGAAGGAAATGAGCATGCCAAACTCAAAACCAAAAACCGTAATATTGGCCGCAGTTAGAAAAGCGCTTGGGACAATCCCAAGTATACTGATAGTTATGTTCAAAAGGATGCTGATAACTATTGCAAAATATTGATTAGAGTACCCAAGCCAGTTACTTAATATTAATTCCATGGAATCTCCTTATCATCCTTTGAAATTCATGTATTATTAATCGCACTAGTTAAAATAGCAACTAGATTTTGTCATAGAAGAGTATAGCATGTTTGGGGAGATTTTTAATAAGCTTGCTGATCAAAATAAAAAAAGAACCCCGCTTAATAATAAGTAGTTCAGTTTGGGAGTGCAAAAACCATCTTTGTACCCTTGATAGAACTGCTTTTTTTATGAAACGTCATACTAATCTGCACCCTGAATTGTAAAGTAAAAAGCAACCAAAACTGGCTGCCTTACGGAAAGAAGATGGTAAGATGAAGTGGAGGGAATAGGTCATTGAAGGAGCAGGATAGTCGAAATGATTTTTGGATTATAGGAAGGCCTATCCTAAAGTGAGTGTCGCAGATCCATAAAATAACGGAAGATTTTTCCCTTAAACTGCAAAAATGACTGATTGAGCGATAAATAAGAGAAGATTTTCCCCTTATTCCTGGTACAGCCCCCATTTTTCATGATTTTCATAAGAATAGCGGAAGATATTTCCCTTATTTCAACTAATTTTAGTTGCTTTTCCAAAATAAGGGAAGTTTCTTCCCTTATTTTCATAAGCTCATGCTGCTGATTTTCTTTTTGCCCCATGAAATCCCACTCTTTTTTATACCGTTTTGCAAGTTACTTCGCTAGAAAAATCGCAGGACTCCAATATATATTTCAGTGTTATGGAAACGATGCGAAAAGACACTTGAAAGTAGAGATTTGCTGTAATACCACTAAAAAATAGCATACGAATAATGGTTGAATTCGTATGCTAAAAACTATGAATTTAATATGGTTTGTACCTCTAATCTGAACTTAGTTTAATAACGGAGTTCCTTGAATATCAACACGCCTAAAGTTTTATAGCTGTTTGTACTATTTGGTGAGTATGCATACCATTAACTCTTCTCCAACTTTTTTAGCGGCTGTGTTGTTGGGCCCTCAATCACTTGGCCATCATATTGAAACCTTGAACCATGACATGGACAATCCCATGATCGCTCGCCATTATTCCACTCCACTTCACAACCCATGTGGGTGCAAGTGGTATCTACTAGATGCACTTTCCCCATGTTATCTTTGTAAGCTCCTGCCCGTTTGCCATCGACGTTGACAACGGATCCCTCATCATTATGAAGGTCATTTACAGTTTTTTCTGGTTTTTCTAATTTAGCTTTCACAAGCATTTTGGCACTGTGTTTCCCCATTTTAGCCGCTTTCTTCAAATTATGTGCTACATCATGGCGGCCTGGGGAGAAGATGTCCGAATAAGGATTCTCTCTGTCCAGAATAAGATCACTTATGATCATACCGGCCAAGGTGCCAGTGCTCATTCCCCATTTTTGAAAACCCGTTGCCACAAAAATTTGATCATCCAGCATGGAGTACTTTCCTATATAGGGGACTCTATCCAATGGCACTGGATCTTGTGATGACCATCGATAAAGAACTTCATCGATCCCAAATGTCTTTTCCCCAAACTCATAAAGCTTCTCGTAGCTTTCAAGTGTATTTTCTTTATGGCCTGCAGAATGACCCTGTCCGCCAATGAATACAATTTGTTCCCCGTCTTCGGAAGTGGAACGCAATGAATAGCCTGGCTTTTCTGCACTGATAAACATGCCGTACGGTAGTTCTTTCTTTGTCTTGGCTGCCAGTAAGTAAGAGCGTTTTACCTCCATTCGGTTAAAATAAAAACCTTCTTTATCATAAAAAGGGAAGTGGGAGCAGACTGCCACATAACGACCTTCCACCTTGAAACCCTGGATTGTTTCCACCGAAGGCTCTTTGCCGTGATCAATATCCGTCACACGGGTATTTTCAAAAATTTGCCCTCCGGCTTTTAAGATTTCATTTATTAAGTGTTTTAAGTATTTAACAGGGTGGAATTGCGCCTGATTATGCATGACAACTGCCGCCTCCGCATCTGCATCGAAAGGAAGGCTGGTCTCAAAACGCCCGTCAATCCCCAGTTTCTGATAGGCATCATATTCTTTCTTCAGCTCTTCTTTCTTTTCGGTGGTGGAAGCATAAATATAAGCATCCTGTGTACTGAAATCACAATCAATTTTTTCTTCATTTACAAGCTGGCGGATAAAGTCAACAGCTTTCTGATTTGCCTGATAGTACTGCTTTGCCTTTTCGATTCCAAGTTCATTCAACAAATGATCATAAATCACATCGTGCTGTGCAGAAAGCTTGGCTGTTGTATTCCCTGTTGTCCTGCTGACCACTTGCTCTGCCTCAAGTACAGTTACTTTCACACCTTGCTTAGATAAAAAATACGCAGTTGTAAGTCCCGAAATACCCGCTCCGACAACAACTGCTTCAGTTTGAATATTTTCCTGCAGTGCTTCAAAAGAAGGAAGATCTGCAGTTTCCAGCCAGTAGGAACTGGACTGACTTGGTAAATTGGTGTTTTTCAAAAAGATCCCTCCAAATTACAAACTATTCCCGTACATGGGTTTACAGTTCCTTTTCCCAAACATCTTTGATAAAAAACAGATAAATAGAAAGTAGGTAAGGGGAAGATATAATTTCCTTTCATTTATCTCAGTTTCAGAAATACATATATAAAAATAAACTATCTATTTAGCTGTGGGAGGAAAGGGGAGGAAAACATGGATTGGGAGAAACGGTTGGTCATGCCGAATGGCAAAAAAGCGGATTATCAAAAAGTTCACAATGGACGCTATTATAAGCTTACAGCCAGTCCGGTAAAACACAACATATTGAGTAACGTGGCGATAGAGGGGTTGGGTTATAACCAAGAGATAACAGGACCTCTTTTAGTGTTCGAGCAGGGAGAAACTATAATGATAGAAGTGGAAAATCAATTGGATAAGCCGACAGCACTTCATGTACACGGGCTTTCAAAGCCGGAAGCCCAGGATGGTGTTCCTGAAATTGAACCTACCACTCCGTATATACAACCGGGAGAGAGTCATGTATATACCTTTCAGGCTTGGCAGACTGGTACGTTTTTCTATCATGCATCAGATCCTGCTCATATAGTGCAAGGATTGTTGGGTCCGTTAGTGGTTTTGCCGAAACAGCCAACCGTGGCAGAAGTACCTTATCGTGATTATGTATTAGTCCTGCAGCAATGGGATATCCCGCAGGAAAACTTGGGAGAGGTGTCACCAGGGACATATCAGCCGAAAAAGTTTGATACGAATCCTAACTTTTTCACTATTAATGGAAAGTCTTTTCCCGATACGGAGGAGTTGTCTACAAAATATGGCAGGAAGATACGTATCAGGTTTATAAATAAATCGAGTGCGTCGCATTCCATGCACGTACACGGACATGACTTCCAAGTAACAAGGGTCAATGGATTTCCAAGATATAATATATTTGATGACACAATAAATGTCGCTTCGGGACAAAGGATAGAAATAGAATTTTGGGCCAATAATCCAGGAACATTCCCATTGAACGGTACCAAGACCTTTCATCAAACGAATAATGGTTCTTCACCCGGTGGGATGATAACGAAATTAGTTTATAAGGGAATCAGCTATAAATGATACTCAGCTATTAATAGTTTAATAAATTGTGAACATAAAAAAAGCTCGCGACATATTCAGTCACGAGCTTATTTATATACTTATTTTTCCCAAGATGTTGATCCAGCCTCATTACAGGGGAGGCTAAAAAAACTATTCGCTTGCTTGCAGTTTACTTTCTACTTTTGATACGACATCATTCACTGAACGGCCTGTTACATCCACAACAGGAACATTTATGTCGTTATCCGCTAAATCCTCTGATCCTCTTGTTACGCAGCAGTCACAGGAAGGTAAGTTTTCTTCATCTCTAAATATTTCTACTGTGTGTCCTTTTTCTTCTAAAGCCTGTTTAATATCCGTAAGTGGTTCTTCGACAGCAATTTTAGCCATTTAGATTACCTCCTTATTTTTAATGCATATTATATTTATCCGGAAATTTGAAAATTTAAACGTTGTACCTCTGGAAATGTAATTTATGGTTTACACTCTTATCACTAAATAATCTCCATTCGTCATATGTACCACGTCTGCCTTTAACCCTTTGGCAACATCAACCGTCATTTGC
The DNA here is from genome assembly GCF_049177075.1 of Bacillus salacetis. GTDB lineage: Bacteria > Bacillota > Bacilli > Bacillales > Bacillaceae_B > Rossellomorea > Rossellomorea salacetis_A. Next base: position 1,915,368 of record NZ_CP185377.1, read on the forward strand.
TTGAGCTCTTCGGCATCATCACTGTAGAGGAGCAGCGGACCGCCACTGATTACCCGATTTCTATCAGAAGTAAGGTAGGCTAAAATTTGATAGTTTGGTTTCATTGATCCTTCTCTGCCCATCGATTCTCATCCTTTCATATTAGTATCCATCACTGCATGGGATTTCTTTGTGCTCTCCAGCAGCGGGCATTTCTTAACTGCCTCTATGAAAGCATCTAAATCCCGTTTAATGGGTACAAGTGCGATTATCACCCGGCCTTCTTCATAGTCTTTCCGGGTAAATTGATACCTCTTTACTCCTAATGCACGACAGGCTTCAAAAAGGGCAGCCTGTCTCTGGCCAAAGTTATCCAGGTTGATTCTGAAGTGATTTTCCCTCGGATGGATGACCACGGCCATGCCTTCCTCACCAAATAATTTTTCCGCATTATCGGTGCCCAACAAATTGCTTACGTATATACCATCTACAAAAAGACTCGAATCTTTAACTTCTACTTTACCTTCTTTTACGTCCGCGATGTCTCCGACCGTTTTTCCTTTTGTAAACCGCTTTAAGTAATAAAACACGCCCATTCCTACGACTATGCCGCCTATGATGCATAGAAGTACATTTTGAATATGCAGTCCTTTATTCAGGATAGAGATTGTAATAGAAGTGCAGAGTGCCACGATAAAAGCTACATAATTTCGGGATTCAAAAGTTTTGGCAATACCATCAATATAAGCGCTCCCCCTGAAGGTGAATTCTGTTTCTTCTAGATCACTCAAGCTTTCTTTTTCCATCTTACGTACATCTCTGAACTGCTGCAGTGCAAGGGTTAAGAATGTGACTGCGACAAAATTTTTAGTCAGTAAAGCAGGGATGGCCACTGCTCCCAGTGAAGCTGCTACAACACCTGTAACGAGGTGAATCAATAGACCATTTGGGTAACTGGGATATTGTCGGAAGTCTTCTTTGATGGTTAATATTCTTGCCAAAGAACCTGCAATGATCGAGCAGATGATCACCAGCAAGGCATCTGAAGAGAGAGCTGCTTCCTGATTCAAAAAAGTTTCCTCCTTTTATCGAAAACGTTTCATTTAGTATTCGAAAGTCTAAACATAATATACGAGACTAAAGGGTTTAACTAATAGAGATACGTGAAATGTATTCATATGGTACCTAACTACATTATTGGGTTTCTTAAGATAAAGGAGTGACAACATGTCAAAGAAGCATTCTGCTGCAAGCAATACCAAGTTAGCATTTTTTCTGAATTTAATTTTTACTATCATTGAATTCATAGGTGGGTTTTTGACAAACAGTATTGCCATCCTGTCTGACGCCATTCACGATCTGGGTGATAGTATTTCATTGGGCAGTTCCTGGTATTTTCAGAAGCTGTCGAGTAAAGGCAGCAACAATAAATATAGTTTCGGCTATAAACGGTTTTCAACTTTGGGAGCCTTGATAAGCGGCACAATATTATTCTTCGGATCGATATATATATTGACTAAAGCCGTACCGCGTCTGTTTAATCCTCCGCATCCTGATGCACAGGGAATGCTTTGGCTCGCAATTCTTGGTGTAGGGATGAACGGATTTGCGGCATGGAGGCTTCATAAGGGCAGTTCTATGAATGAAAGTGTCCTATCCTGGCATATGCTCGAGGATGTGTTAGGTTGGGTCGGCGTGCTTGTGGTAAGCATTGTGTTAATGTTTAAGGATATTCATATCCTCGATCCGATTCTTTCTATTGCAATCACCTCTTTCGTACTCTTTAACATAACCCGTAAATTGATCAAGACTATTAAAATTTTCTTGGATGCAGTTCCTGAAGATGTCAATCTTGAGGCCATTCAGGCGAAGATAGAATGTCTGAAGGATGTTAAGAAGGTTCACCATCTGCATATATGGTCTATTGACGGTGAAGACAATGCCATGTCTGTTCATATCTTTTTGAATAAAGATTTGTCATCCGAAGAAGCAGAGGAAGTTAAGGAGGACGTGCATAATATCGTATCCGACTTGAATATTATCCATTCAATCATTGATATACATCCACCGAAAAAATGAGCAGGGAGAGAATCCTGCTCATTTTTGTTTGAGGAATGAACCAATATTTCGAGTAAGCTCGGGAAAAACGGTCTATTTAATGAAGGAATGGACCAAAATCTCTAGTGTGTATAAAAAAATTGGTCAATTCTTTGAGGAAGTGCACCACATCATCGAATGATTTATAAAAATATGGTCTATTTATTGAAGGAATGAACCAAAAATTCGAACCAGCTCGAAAAAGTTGGCCAAATCCATTGAGAAATAAGCCAATCAATTGGCTCGCCGTTGAAAAGTTGGTCTTCTCTGATCAGAGGACTTACCGCAGTCACTGAATCCGTTTCTTTCCTCCCATGAACCAATCTGTAAAGTTTGTGAATTGATTCTCAAGGTTATGGAACTTGCTTCGTTCATCCTTATTCATATCTTTTTTGACATCAAGTTCTTTGCGTAAAGGTTTCCAGTACCGCAGACTGATGAGTACAGCAGAAATGACAATACCGGACAAGCTGTATAATAACCAGGGAGCAGCTGAAGAAGTACCTAAGCTTAACAATTGCCCGCCAAAGAATTTACCTGTTCCTTCTCCAAGTCCTGATACAAAATTAGATAGACCGAAAAACGCTCCTATCATTTTAGCTGTACCAAGCCTTGTAATGGTTATGTCCATAGTAGGAACAATGAGCATTTCTCCAAAAACAAAAATAGCCCCGCTTAAAATAAGCCAATAAAAATTTGATGAAAAATATATAGTTCCGAGGCCAAAACCGATAAAGAGGATACCGACGGCTAATGAAAACATAGGGTGTATCTTATCGATAATATTCCTGGTGATAAGGGTCTGTAACAAAATAACAAGGATACTGTTAATGGTCCAGACCAAACTGACCATCCCCGGGTCGGACAATATGCTTTCAGCACGTAGAGGAAGGCTGATGGAAAGCTGGGTATATAATGCCCAAACAAATACCATGACCAAGGAAAACACCATGAAAGCACGTTTTCTGCCTATTTCTTTATATTCCTTCAATGCAATAGGCTTACACTTTTCATCCCCGCAGCCCTTTTGTAAGAATAGCCAAGTGATGACTCCCAATATTACATACAGTAGGGATGCTGCAAAAAATACGATCGAAGAAGAACCGCCAAGAATGAAATAGGTTAACAAGCCGGCAGTTCCTGTTCCTAGGTTCGCAGCAATCCCCCTTAAAGAGAAAGCCGTCGTTTTATTTTCAGCTGTAGAAGCCACAACGGAAATTGCGGCCTTGGTGGAAGGAGCATTCAACCCTATTCCTATGCCGCTGATTAAGGCTGTCAAAATCAGGAGAGGGACTTCATTAAAAAGAGCATAGCCGCTTAGTGCCAAGGCGTTTATCCAGGCACCTAGTGCAATTACTGTACGTCTTCCGATTCGATCGGCCAATACCCCTCCTGATAGACTTCCTGCCTGGAATGCAAAAGGTGTAACAGCTAATATTAGTCCGATACTGCTAATATCTATCCCCTTTTGTGTTTTTAAGTAAATTGGCAGAATAGGAAGTACCATATAAGTACCTAAGTGAGAAAGAAGAACACCAAATAGTAAAATTCTTAATTGCGTTTTATTTGCTGCACTTGCTTTGAGAAAAGGCACTTTTCTCCCACCCTTCATTAATCCGTTTAAAATTAAGTTCCCTTACCAGTTTAAAAATTATTCTGAAGTACTGCAGCAATGAATCAAGCTTAGTGCCCTAAAACAATATTAAGCCTTTTAACCCAATGAAGTGGCAAAACCCCAAGTGTCTTTACATTTTGTTAATTTTATTATAAAATGATTGAATGGTTTCAACGATTTAATAGTTTACTAGTAAAAAGATGACGTGAGGTGAAAGTAAATATGTTTGATAAAATCCAAAAAAGCCACTTGAGCCTTTTCTTTTTAGCGGTTGTTTTATTATGGTTTAAAACATATTTAGTACAAAATATCGAATTTAAATTGGGTCTGGATAACAGTTTGCAGGAATTCCTCCTCTTTTTAAATCCATTAGGTTCCATCCTATTATTTTTAGGGTTATCCTTACTGTCAAATAAGAGAAAATTCCTATGGCTCGTTGTGTTTGACTTTATACTGAGCTTTTTATTATTTGCAAATGTGGTGTATTATCGTTTCTTTAGTGACTTTATTACAATTCCAACTCTAATGCAGACGGATAACTTTGGGGATGTAAGTACGAGTGTTACTTCACTTTTAAAGCCTTATGACATATTGCTTTTCCTGGACACAATTATTTTATTTGCCGTTGGACTGTTCCTTAAAAAGAAACAATCTATCAATGTTAATATTAAAGGCAGATATGTCGGGGCAATTCTGATATCGGCTGTTTTGATACTTGCAGTGAACCTGCATCTTGCCGAAAAAGACCGTCCGCAATTATTAACAAGAACGTTCGACCGCAACTATATTGTCAAGTATTTGGGGATGTATAACTATACGATATATGATGCTGTGCAGAGCATCAGGGTTTCTTCCAAACGGGCGCTTGCAGATTCGGATGATGTGGCGGAAGTTCTTGCCTATAACAATTCAAATTATGCTAAACCCAATCCCGAATATTTCGGTATTGCCAAAGGGATGAACGTGGTCTATCTCCATCTCGAATCCATGCAGAACTTCTTGATTGATTATCAGCTTCATGGTGAAGAAGTCACTCCGTATTTGAATTCTTTAACGAGAGATAAAAATACGTTGTACTTTGACAACTTCTTTCATCAGACAGCACAAGGAAAAACTTCAGATGCAGAGTTTCTTTTAGAAAATTCCTTGTACGGATTGCCGCAAGGTTCAGCATTCGCCCTAAAAGGAATGAATACGTACCAGGCTGCCCCTGCAATCTTAGGACAAAATGGTTATACTTCAGCTGTGTTCCACGGCAATAATGGAACATTCTGGAATCGGAATGAGATATATAAATCATTCGGTTTTGATAGATTCTATGATGCAAGCTACTATAATTTAGAATCAGACGAACTAGCGGAATACGGGTTAATGGACAAGCCGTTCTTTGAACAGTCCCAGCCATTACTTGAATCATTGCCGCAGCCGTTTTACACTAAATTCCTGACAGTATCTCATCACTTCCCTTATAAAATGGATCAGGAAAAAACAACGATTGCTCCTCATACAACAGGAGATGCATCGGTTGATAATTACTTCCAGACTGCAAGATATGCAGATGAAGCCATTAAGGAATTCTTTGATTACCTGAAAGAATCCGGATTATATGAGAATACGGTTGTCGTTATGTACGGTGACCACTATGGAATTTCAGAAAATCATAACAAGGCAATGGCAAAAGTATTAAATAAAGATATCACACCATTTGAAAGTGCCGGTCTGCAGCGGGTGCCATTAATGATTCATGTACCTGGAATGGAAGGCGGCGAAATGCATCAGTATGGCGGTCAAGTTGATTTACTTCCAACTCTTATGCATTTATTAGGAATTGAAACAAAGCCATACCTTCAATTTGGTACAGATTTATTATCTGAGGACCATGATGAATTGGTGCCATTTAGAAATGGTGATTTTGTAAGTCCTGAAATCACTTACACTGGCGGTAAGTATTATGACTCTGCGACTGGCGAAGAGATAGAAGGGACGGAAAGAGCAGAAGAATTGAAGGAAATGACTCAGAAAGAGCTGGGTTATTCCGACAGGGTTGTCGAAGGAGACCTTTTGCGCTTCTACACACCAGAAGGGTTTACCCCAGTTGATCGTTCAAACTATAAATATATCCTTGAGGATCCAAATGAGTAGTGTAACCAATTAATATGAAAAGTTGTTGAGCATATATGCTCAGCAGCTTTTTGTTTTGAGTAAGAGATCGGATTTTTGATTATGTGGAAATTATATTGAGAAAATGAATTTAGATTGATAAATAGTGTTTAATCATGGTATAAGTGTAGAGGAAGTAAAGAAGCGAGATATCTTTGCTTTTTATTTTTGTGGTTACATCGGGATTTTTCCTGATGACCTGATGTTGAAAGGGTTGAATTATGGAATGAAAGATAATTTCTGGCGTGATTTACCACGACCATTTTTTATATTGGCACCGATGGAAGATGTGACAGATGTTGTTTTCCGTCATGTAGTGAGTGAAGCAGCTCGACCTGATGTGTTTTTTACAGAGTTTACGAATTCGGAAAGTTATTGTCATCCAAATGGCCGCCAAAGTGTGCGCGGGCGTTTGACTTATACGGAAGATGAGCAGCCGATCGTGGCTCACATATGGGGTGATAAACCCGAGTTTTTCCGTGAAATGAGTATCGGAATGGCGGAAGAAGGCTTCCGCGGACTGGATATCAATATGGGCTGTCCTGTAGCTAACGTCGCAGGGAATGGGAAAGGTTCTGGCCTTATCCGCCGTCCGGAACTTGCAGCGGAACTCATTCAAGCTGCAAAAGCAGGTGGATTACCTGTAAGCGTGAAGACAAGACTTGGTTATACGGAAGTAGAAGAATGGCGTGAATGGCTTAAACACCTTCTGGAACAAGACATCGTCAACCTCTCCATCCATTTGCGGACAAGAAAGGAAATGAGTAAAGTGGATGCTCACTGGGAGTTGATCCCGGAGATTAAGAAACTTCGTGATGAAGTGGCTCCAAATACACTTTTGACGATTAACGGGGATATCCCTGACCGCCAAACCGGTTTGGAACTTGTTGAAAAATACGGTGTCGACGGGGTCATGATCGGCCGTGGTATTTTTCATAATCCGTTCGCATTCGAAAAGGAAAAGAAAGAGCACAGCAGCGAGGAATTGCTGGATCTCTTAAGACTGCATATTGACCTCTTCGATAAATACACAAACGAATTTGAACCACGTCCATTCAAGCCTCTTCGCCGGTTTTTCAAAATCTATGTCAAAGGATTCCGGGGCGCCAGTGAATTAAGACATCAATTGATGGAAACACAGACAACTGATGAAGTGCGAGCATTGCTTAATCAGTTTGATAGTGAAAATATTGATAGATAGAACCTTAAAAAGAGCTGCAGTCTATGACTGCGGCTCTTTTTATTTATGTGGAAAAAGTTCTTCTTTGTGCGAGGTTCTGAAAATTCACACAACAATTGGCCTATTCCTGCTATAATTAAAATTATACTTTTATCTATTAAAGGAGCGCCAGCATATGAGGAAGATCGCCACTTTAGTAAGCGCTGTCATTTGTGTTTTCCTTTTTTACTTTACAATTCGTTCAGCAATTGATGTTTATAGTGCCAGTTGGCAGTTGCCAGAGGAATCCAGTGAGAAATCTCTGGATGTACGTTTGGTTTTGATAACACAGGAGCTGGACACCCCTTTTTGGGATCAGGTTAGTTATGGAGCCAGATTTCAAGCGGAAAGAGAAGATGTCACACTGGAAGTATGGGGAAGCTATGGGAACAACCAGGAAAACTTTTTAAAGCAAATTGAATTAGCGATTTATTCAAAAGTAGACGGTATTATTGTTCAAGGATTGGATACGGACGGGTTTAAAGAATTAGCTAAGGTTAAGGCTGCCTCCTATGGCATACCTATCATCACTTTGGCGAATGATGTGCCGGCGTCAGAAAGTCTTAGAAAAACCTATGTGGGTTCTGACCAGCGCTTTGCGGGAGAATTAATCGCAAGGCAGCTTATCAGTGATATGGGTACATCAGGAGAAGTAATTCTCATGGTCGACAGCAAGCAGGAGTATTATCAAAAAGAACGATTGAGGGGAATTCAGGCCTCTCTTAAAAGGTATCCGAAAATCACAATGATTTCAGCAGAAGCTGAAGATAGCAGAGAGCAGGGCTCCGCTCTGACTAAGGATTTATTGAACCGTTACCCCAATGTGGATGCATTCATCGCAGTTAACTCTAATTTTACGGATGACATCATCGGGGAAATTGAAAAGCGTTCAAAAGTAGAACCATATTATATTTATTCCTTTGATGATAGCAGTGCCTCAATAGCATCTCTCAGAGAAGGAAAGCTTGATGGGATGATTGAGCAATCCCCTGAAGAAATGGGAGAACGAAGTGTGCACCTGATGGCCCAATGGCTGAATAATGAGAAGGTTCCACTCAATCTTGAGGGCTATTTGACTGATATTAAGATGGTAAAGGCGACAGACATACAATGACAAATATCCAGAAGAAGATTTGGATGCTCGCGGTAATCGTATTACTGATCATGGCGACTATATGGATGTCACTCACCCTTTATAATCAAAAAATGCAAGATCAATATAATAATATTCTTGAACGGTACTTAGTGTTGAATGAAATAAGGACGACAAGTCAGCAATTGGTTACAGGGTTAAATAATTACCTGCTTCTTCCTACTGCTGAAAATTTGAATAGCGTGAATCAAAGTATGCAAGACATTCTAAATAAGCAAGAGAAGGTTGCCGGCTTTGAGAATGCGGAGAATGAATTTGCCATGGCCAACTATGTCAACCTGCTTGATAGTTTATTAGAAGTTACAGACCGGGCCCTTGTGTTTCATTCAGAAGAGGGAATCGAGAACGCAAGAGATTCACTCAACGAAGCTACGTATATTTCCAATTATATTTCAGACACGACACTATCGCTCATTGATACGGAATTAAGTACATATGATCGATTGTATCGCGGAATCATTGATCAATCCGAAAAACTGAACCAGCTTGGACTTTGGCTGCTGCTATTAATTACATTCTTATTATTGCTTTATACCTACTGGTTTTCTTTAAGGATAACGAAACCTTTAGAAAAGCTGACACGGGCAGCCAGTGAATTATCAAAGGGACGGTTTGATTTGAAGATTGAAGTGGATTCCAAGGATGAGATGGCTTTTTTGGCAAGGATGTTTGAGCACATGAGAACCAATATAAATAAGCTGATTATCGAGATTCAGCAGAAGGCCCAGCTGGAAAAAGAACTCCAGGAAAGTAAGCTCCTCCTTAAAGAAAGCCAGCTTCGAAGCTTGCAAAGCCAGATTAATCCTCATTTTTTATTTAATACATTGAATACTGTTTCGAAAAAGGCCTATTTGGAAGGATCGGAAGAAACCAGCGATTTACTTGTCAGTATCGCGGGTCTCCTGCGCTATAACCTCAAACACCTTGATAAGACAATGACACTGTATGATGAGGTGAATGTACTAACACAGTATATGAGTATACAAAAAGCCAGATTTACAGACCGGCTTACATTTCATACTGAGATAGACGAATCCTGCCTGCATATTGAACTGCCTGGTCTGACCCTCCAACCAATAGTTGAAAATGCAGTCATATATGCGGTAGAACCAAACGAAGACGGCGGGACCATCTGGTTCAGGGTCAAAGATTCAGGAGACAGGGTTACGGTTGAGATTGAAGATAATGGTCCAGGTATGCCGGAAACTATCATTAAAAAAATCATGGATGAAGAAGAACTACATGAGCCAAAGAACGGGCATGCATCAGGAATAGGGTTGAGTAATGTAGTAAGACGTCTTCGGCTTTTTAATGGATATGAAAATGTGATTAATATTTGTGGGAAAGCAGGCAGTGGAACAAAAGTGACGATTGATATCTTAAAGGAGAGAGGAGTTGCAAGAGATGATCAAGCTGCTAGTGGTTGATGACGAGCAAATAGAACGTGATGCCTTGCAGGTAATTCTGGAGAGGAATTTCCCCGGCCTCATCATCAAGCAGGCGAAGAATGGCAGGACTGCTGTCGAGGCGGCGGCAGAATTTCAACCTGACCTAGTAATGATGGATATTCAAATGCCCGGCATGAATGGCCTTGATGCCATTGAAAAAATCAATCATGACTTTCCTCATATTAAGTTCATTATGATAACTGCTTACGCTACATTTAACTATGCCCATTCGGCATTGAAGCTTGGTGTGATTGATTATATGGTGAAACCAACCAAAGTTAGAGACATTGTGGAAACGGTTGGAAAAGCCCTCAATCAAATAAAAGAACAACAAAGGTTAAAGGAAGCAGATAAGGAGAAACAGGAGACATTACAAAAAGCCATGTCCGTTTTTGAAACGGATGTGGTCACACAGCTGTTGTTCGATCATGTCCATGAAGTCCATCTTCACGAGTTGGTGGATATGTTAAATATGGAAATGATAGAAGAGAAATTTGTCATGAGTGTAATGCTCCCCCCGGGGTCCGAAAGTTACTATTCCGCAATCAGGGAAAAAATCAGGAAAGCTGGGAGCGGCTGGCTTGGTGCATTATATGGCCGCCAATTACCCATCATCGTTTTCAAAAAACAAGGCCAATCTCACCGCTCACAAGCTACCTTGTTAGCAAAAGAAATTTTGAAACTCGTACAATCAGATGAAGACGCTGGGTGGTTCATTGGAATAGGAAGTGTCTATCGTTCGTTGGAGGAAATCAGGCAGTCTTATCAAGAGTCATTATTAGCTGCAAGGGATTTATCCCTACCGGTCAAATACCGTTTTTATTCTGATTTACCGACTCTTGCTCCTGGCTTTGATGAGCATACCTCCAAACAATATGAAAAGCAATTTTTTGACTATATCCGCAGCGGGGATTGGGAAGAAGTACAAACGATCATGAATGACTTGATTGACGGTTATGAGAAAGATGGTTCCGAATTATTGCAAACGCAACAGCGTCTTATGGAAATGCTTTGGATCATCTCCCAGGTACTGAGTGAAATGGGAGTAGAAATAGACTCACCACTCTATCCATTTAAAGCTACTGATTATAGGCAGTTACGTGCAGAGGCGAGTCATGTTCTGGAGAGGCTGCATCAATATTCACAGAAACATGATGAGAAATTGGAGGCAAATACAATCCAACAAATTAAGCAATATATAATTGAGCATGCCTACCAAGATATATCACTCGAGGAAATAGGTAAGGTAATCGGTTTGAGTCCGATATACATCAGTAAGATCTTTAAGGAGCAGCTGGGTGTGAATTACATCCATTTCTTAACCGAATGCCGTATAGAAAAGGCAAAGAAATTGATGAGGGATCCAGAGAAAAGCTTGAAGGAAATCACTTTTGAAGTTGGGTACCATGATCCTAACTATTTCAGTAAGGTATTCAAAAAAATGTGTCAATCTTCGCCGACTGAATATCGAAAGAACTTATTAGAAAATAAAAAGCTGGTGTAGGACAAATGATTAGTACTTTTCAAAGAGTGTTTATTTTGCTGTTCATGCTCATGTTCCTGCAGATAATTTCTTCTTGTGAGCAGCAAGAAAATCTGAGAATGGAAGATTCAATAAGCAGTAACTCTTATACGTCCCACGAAACAGAAACAGCCGGGGACGAAGTGAAAATTGGTTTCCTTATGGGAACATTACTCGAAGAACGCTGGCAAAAGGATCGAAAGTTATTCAAACAAGCGGTGGAAGAGCTGGGGGCTCAAGTGGAAATCATGTCAGCAGATGGTGATGATGCTTTGCAAATATGGCAAGCAGAAACACTGATCAGCCAGGGTATTGACGTGTTGGTCATAATTCCCCAGAATGCCGAATCAGCAGCAGCCATAGTAGAAAAAGCTCATGCTGCTGGTGTAAAGGTATTGTCTTACGACAGGTTAGTAACGAATGCAGAAGTGGACATGTATGTTTCCTATGACAATGAGAAAGTCGGGGAATTGCAAGCCACAGCTATTACAAGATTAGTACCTAAAGGTAATTATGTGTATATTGGCGGAGCAGAAATCGATAATAATGCACACTTAATCAAAAAAGGAGCATTTTCAATACTTCAGCCATTGATTGATAACGAGGATATAACCATTGTCTTTGACCAGTGGACGAAAGACTGGCTCCCGTCGAATGCAAAAACAAATATAGAGCTGGCCCTTGATGCAAATGGAAATCAAATTGATGCTATTATCGCTCCCAATGATACAACCGCTGGTGCCATTCTGGAAGTGCTTGAGGAGCGGGGACTCGCTGGAAAGATTCCGGTAACGGGTCAGGATGGGGACCTCGCAGCTGTCCGCAGAATTGTATCAGGAGAACAAGTGATGACGGTTTATAAACCGATCCAAGAATTAACAGAGATGGCGGCTCAACTTGCTGTTAACCTTGCCAAGGGAGAAGACATTGACAATGACCTGAGAATCAATAATGGTAAGGTGGAAGTGCCTTCCGTACTCCTTTCGCCGATTGCGGTAAATAAAGAAAATTTGGATGAAACGATCATTGCAGATGGATTTCATGAGAAAAAAGAAGTATACCAGCTGAATGACCATTAGAAAGGACATGGAACTTGAAAACTAAGTACTTCACTTTAGAGGTACAAAACAAAAAAATCTATAGTCTTTAGCATACGAATTTGCACCAATCTTCGTATGCTATTTTTTATTGGTATTACAGCATTACTACTGCTATTAAATGTTTTTTTGCATCTGGATTCACACACGTTTCCACACTGAAATATAAATTGCAGCCTTGCGATTTATGTAGCGAATCAAATAATGAAATGGCATGAAAAAAACCAAAACGGATTTTGTCCATTACGGTTAAATTTGCTTCTTCATAAGGGGAGAATTTGCCCTTATTTATCGTTAACTCAGTCGAGTAATGCAGTTTAAGGGGAATTTCTCCCCCTATTTTATGGATCTGTGATCACTCACTTAAGGATAAGACTTCCTTTGACTACTGACCTGCTCCCTTACTCGACCATTATTTCCACTTAATCTCCCAATCAGGCTGACAGTTTCGGTTGCACTTTACCTTACGATTTAGGGTGCATAGTAGTACTCATAAAATATGCCCTTTAAAAAAACCCACCTTAATTATAAGAAAATTTAAAAAGTACAGACGGATACCAAAAAAGTGCTATTAGTAAGCGTTTTCATAGAGGTTAAGGGTTGATATATTTAGATTGTTAGAACAACTAAACATTTTTGAAAGGGGTTACAGAAGGTGAAGAAATTATTCATTGTATTATCAGTTGCCATTATGGTGGTCCTTATTGCATCCGGATGCAGCAGCAGTACTGGAGGAAGCAGTGACCTTAAAGTAGGTATCGTCCTTCCGACTAAGGATGAGCAAAGATGGGTTCAGGATGAAGAGAGATTTAAAGAGGCAATCGCTGATTCCGATTACTCTGCTGAAATATTATTCAGCCAAGGCTCTTCGGCTAAAGAAAAGGAAAATGTGAACACATTAATCAGTAAAGGCATTGATGTATTGATTATTACTCCTGTTGACGGTGATTCAGCTGGCGGTGCGGTAGAAGCTGCTAAAGATGAAGGAATCACAGTTATTTCTTACGACCGCTTAATTACTAATACTGATGCTGTCGATTACTATGTAACATTTGACAGTGTAGCAGTTGGTGAAGCACAAGCACAATATTTGGTTGACCACACAGAAGGTTCTGGAATTCCGTTATACCTATATGCTGGTGCAGCAACAGACAACAATGCCTTCTTGTTCTTCGAAGGTGCATGGAATGTCCTTCAACCAAAAATTGCAGATGGGACATTTGTAATCGCTAACTCAAGTGAAGCTGAAGCACTAAAAGACAAAGCGGAATTATCACGTGAAGAAATGAGTAAAATCGTCAGTCAGCTGACGACTGGCTGGGATCCAAACGAAGCGAAAAACAAAGCGGAAACACACTTGACGGCAGCAGGTGCTGACATGAAAGGTGATGTAGCCATCCTTGGTCCAAACGATGACACTGCACGTGCGATTGCTGACGTATTTTCAGCAGACAGCGCCATTACAAGCTATGTGATTTCAGGACAGGATGCAACAAAGGCTTCCATACAGTACATTATCGATGGTAAACAGTCAATGACCGTATTTAAAGATGTTCGTACGTTGGTAAAAGATGCAATGGATATGGCATTAACCATCCTTGATGGTGAGAAACCTGAAACAACTGGTTCTTATGACAACGGATCCATTGAAGTACCAGCAAAACAATCTGATGTCATCAGTGTTGATAAAGACAATGTAAAGGCTGAGATCGTTGATTCCGGATACTATGAAGCTAGTGAATTTACGGGTCTGGAATAAAGAAGAATGTTAGAGAAGGAAAAGTGATAGGCTTTCTATCACTTTTCCTTGATTGTTAAGTGGTCTGGTTAAGGAGGCATAACATGAGCGATTATATTTTAGAGATGAACCAGATATCAAAAGAGTTTCCAGGAGTTAAGGCATTATCTAATGTGAACTTCAAAGTGGAAAGAGGAGAAATTCACTGTCTTGTTGGAGAAAATGGTGCCGGCAAGTCGACATTGATGAAAGTGCTGAGCGGTGTCTATCCTTATGGTACGTATGAAGGGGATATCATTTTTAATGGCACTGAGCAACGATTCAATAAAATAAGTGACAGTGTAGAAGCAGGTATAGCAATCATCTATCAAGAGCTGGCATTATTTCCGGATCTTGCTGTATATGAAAATATTTTTATTAATAACGAAATACAGAGTCGCGGCGTTCTGGACTGGAACGAAGCAATTGTTCAATCCAAAAAGCTGCTCGAAAAAGTAAAGCTTAATGTCAATCCTGAGACATTGATAAAGGATCTTGGTGTAGGAAAACAGCAATTGATTGAAATTGCAAAAGCACTGAGTAAAGAAGTCAAGCTCCTCATATTAGACGAGCCGACAGCAGCACTGAACGAGGACGATAGTGAAAATCTACTGGAATTGTTACTAGCTTTAAAAGAACAGGGCATAACCAGCATCATGATTTCTCACAAACTGAAAGAAGTCATAGCTATAGCGGATAAAGCCACGGTCCTCCGTGATGGTGAAACAATGTGTACACTGGAAGCTTCTAAAGGTGAAATAACGGAAGCTGCCATTATTAAAAATATGGTTGGCCGGGAAATTGGCGACATCTATCCAAAAAGACCTGAGAAAAGATTTGGTGAAAAGATACTTGAGCTGGTGAATTGGTCTGCTTACGATCCTAAGTTAGGCCGCCAGGTTGCAAAGGATGTCAACATCCATGTTAAGCAAGGTGAAATCGTTGGTATTGCAGGCTTGATGGGTGCAGGGAGAACGGAACTTGCTCAAAGCATTTTTGGGAATGCAAAAAATTACAAGCTGCAAGGAGATTTGTTTGTAGATGGAATGCTTGCCAACTATAAGCACACGAATGATGCCATCAAAGCTGGAATTGCTTATGTAACAGAAGATCGGAAGGGTAATGGACTATTTTTACTGCAGGATATTAAAAATAACATTTCTGCAGGTAATTTAAAAGGAATCTCCGCTAACGGAATCATTAATGAAAACGAGGAAATTAAGGTAGCGGAAGAATATCGATCCTCATTAGGCATAAAAACACCATCAATCCAGCAGCTGGTTGGAAATCTGAGCGGCGGTAACCAACAGAAGGTTTCGTTAGGGAAATGGCTTTTTGTCAGTCCAAAGTTATTGATTCTGGATGAGCCGACCCGCGGTATTGATGTTGGGGCAAAATTCGAAATTTATACTGTTATGAATGAAATGATCAGCAAAGGTATGAGTATCATCATGATTTCATCAGAGCTGGGTGAGATTCTGGGAATGAGCGATCGAGTATATGTTATGGCAGAGGGCGAGATAAAAGGTGAAATGTCATCTGAGGAAGCAAGTCAAGAAAATATAATGGAGCTTGCGACGCAATAGGAGGTAAACAGATGAATTTGTTAAAAGAAGCAAAGCAAGTCATTAAACATAATATACGTGATTATGGCATGTACATTGCTTTATTGGTTATAATGGTCACTTTCTCCATCTTGACCGATGGATTATTTATGTCTTCACGGAACATTAGTAATCTACTGGATTCAGCAGGATACATTGCAGTGCTCGCTGTCGGTGTCATGCTTGTCATCGTAATACGGCACATTGATTTATCGATTGGATTTCTTGCTGGTTTCCTAGGGGCTATAGCAGCAATCCTGCTTCTGAACGGGGTACCGGTCTATCTGGTTATACCGATTGTCCTGATACTGGGTATTCTTGCTGGTTCCATTACAGGCTTTTTGGTAGCAAAAGTCGGAATCCCAGCCTTTGTTGCAACTTTAGCGGGATGGCTTATCTACCGAGGGGCAATTCTGTTAGTAACAGAACAATCCGGAACGATTAATGTGGACAACGAGGCTTTCAATGCCCTAGGGAATGGCTATATTCCATCCATCATGGAAGTAGGAGGATTACATTTATTATCACTCATTATAGGGGCAATCGGTATTGTACTCTATATCTTCAGTGCCGTCCATAATAGAAGAAATAAAATAAGATATAACTTTGATGTAGTATCAAAATCTATGTTTATTATCCAGGTAGTTTTCGTTTCCGCGATCATCGCTTATTTTACTTGGCTTTTAGCCGGTTATAATGGTATCTCCTGGACAGTTGTCATTATTTTATTAGTCGTCACTGTTTATCACTTCGTTACTACCAAAACGGTAATCGGCCGTCATATCTATGCAGTGGGAAGCAACCCTGAAGCAGCACATCTTAGTGGTATCAGTGTTAGTAAGATAACATTTCTCGTTTTCGGTTCCATGGGAATGCTCGCAGGACTATCAGGGATTCTTTTTACAGCTCGCCTGCAAGCGGCTACAACGACAGCAGGAACTCTTTTTGAACTTGATGCGATCGCAGCTGCATTCGTAGGTGGTGTATCCGCAGCGGGTGGTGTAGGTAAAGTGACAGGAGCTGTCATCGGTGCCATCGTTATGGCCACCCTGACAAATGGAATGAACTTGATGGGTGTCGGGATCGCACCACAATATATGATTCGCGGGGGAGTTCTCGCTCTAGCCGTTATATTTGATGTCATGACACGCAGACAGAGAGCATAATGAACATGTTTAATAAAAGTTAAGCCGGTTTTATCCATTGAATGATAATGGTTAAGACCGGCTTGTTTTATATCTTCATAGTTTATTAGCCAATCGTTTACTAATTAAATCAATTTAATCAATTGATACTACAATGTAACCTTCTGGAAAAAAGCATGTAACCAAGTTTCGTTATACTGGGTTGCAAGAGATATTACATAAGTTCTTTTACATAAAAATGGGGGAGGCCAAAATGGAAGACTATTTAGCGAAATCACTGGATGAGTGGAAAGCAGATATTTCCGAGGTGCTGGATCAAATCAATGATGAATATGGAGAATTAAAGAAAGAGCTCCGGGTCTATTCCTATAAATATGGAATTACTAAGCAAGTGATCCAGTCCACTGTTAACGATGAAATCATCAGGAATATCCGCCAGATGTATCATAAGCCTTTTGAAGAAAAATACAATGAATTGAAAGAATACATAAGAGAATTGGATGAAAAACGCAAAGTGTTCCAAATGTTCGTTGATAAGATTGAGGAAGTGAAGCGGAAGGAAGGAACAACGAAGACAGATTTAGCTTCAACATACAAATAGGCATATTAAAACGGCATCCAGCAAAAAGGATGCCGTTTTTTCTTTAAGGATTATTTATGGGTTGCGGTTAACATATAGTATAGAAATTGTTACTCTATCACCGTAAACAGAACTAAAAGGGAGTATTTCTATACAATAGTTGCATTTTTCTGCTTTATTATATTGTGAAAGCTTCATATGAAAAATAATCCTTACAAATGAACTTTGAATCAGTAAGGGTATAAAGGATATAATAATAAGGTCCCATGTTGAGAGGTACCCGAGATGATGTACGAGAATAATATTACCCCCTTAAAAATATTGTTTTTGATTCCTCATTTAACCCATTCGAAGTAAAGCCCTTATTACCAATCATTCAAAAAATGCATCAAAGTTAGGAGTTATTAATTACATATGAAAAGTGCTACAAATGTTTTTTACATATCATTAGCCATCATGACAGGTCTTGTGCTCATGGGGGTATTGATGCCAGAATCACTGGAAAGCGCTACAAGCAGCGCTCAAAGTTTTATCCTTGATAGTTTTGGCTGGTATTACCTGGCGATTGTTACCGTATTTGTCGGAGTGTGTATTTATCTATTGGTCAGTCCGATAGGCCGGATCAAACTGGGAAAACAGGATGACGTTCCTGAGTTTTCACGCCCGACTTGGGTGGCCATGCTTTTTAGTGCAGGTCTGGGAGTCGGACTTTTATTTTATGGCACTTTCGAGCCGATCAGCCACTTTGCCATCAGTTCACCTACAGGTGAAGTCGGTACCAATCAAGGGGTCAAGGATGCGATGAGATTCACATTTTTTCACTATGGAATCCATGCCTGGGCGATTTACGGTTCCATTGCTCTAGCTCTTGCTTATTTTACTTTTAGAAAAGGGGAGCGGAGCTTAATCAGTAAGACCTTAAGGCCGCTGCTAGGAAAATATGTAGATGGACCATTGGGAACAGTGGTTGATGTCATAGCTGTCATTGCAACCATTCTAGGTGTTGCAACTACACTTGGGTTTGGAGCCTCGCAAATTAACGGGGGACTGTCATACCTGTTTGGGGTGCCAAGCAATATTGTTGTTCAGACCATCATTGTTGCGATTGTCACTGTCTTATTTATCGTCTCTGCCTCAACTGGATTAGGTAAAGGGATTAAGATCTTAAGTAATCTGAATATGGGACTTACAGCAATCCTGTTTCTTTTCGTGTTCATATTCGGACCTACTCTTTTTATTCTAAATCTTTTAGTCGACACAGTGGGTACTTACTTTCAACATTTTCTTGATATGAGTTTTCGTATTGCACCTATGAACGAAGAAGCCCGTGGATGGATCAACGGATGGACCATCTTCTACTGGGCATGGTGGATTGCCTGGTCTCCATTTGTAGGAGTCTTTATTGCCAGGGTGTCCCGAGGAAGAACAATCAGGGAGTTTATTGTCTATGTCCTGCTTGCGCCAACACTTATTTGTTTCATCTGGTTTACGACATTTGGAGGGGCGGCTATTACAACCGAATTGACAGGATTACTTTCGATCTCTTCCTTGTCACCTCCTGAATCTCTATTCGGTTTGCTGGAAACTTATCCAATCTCTATGGTATCTTCACTTTTAGCCATAGTAATTATCATAACGTTCTTTGTTACATCAGCAGACTCCGGTACGTTTGTGCTAGGGATGATGACATCGAACGGGTCACAGAATCCTAGTAACCCAATTAAGATTACATGGGGAATCTATCTTTCTGGTACTGCTCTTGTATTGATGTATTCCGGAGGTCTGCAGGCTCTGCAAAATACGATGATTATAGCAGCTCTTCCGTTTTCCATCATTTTGGGATTAATCGTCATCAGTTTGCTTAAAGCTTTGCAAAAGGAAGCAAAAGAACTGGGGATCGGACAGTTAAGAATTCCTGAAAAGAAGAAAAAGCCTATTTAAACACCATAACACAAAAGCCTTGTATCCATTCTTGGGTACAAGGCTTTTTCTATTCGGCAATAGGTTAGTGGTGAATCTGTTTCGGAGCTTAGAGAGAGGGAAGAATCAAAGCAGGGATGCGCTTCTTTTTGTGGAATAGATAGTAAATGCCATAATGAACTTAAGAATTCCATAGCAGATAAAATACAGAACTATTTAAAAGCGAGGTGACACCCATGTTCAAACGTATCATCGCAAAAGTACTGCGGCACTTACCAAACCAAGCAAAAAAAAGACCGATGCTTCCCCTGAAGGAGGTAGAAATGAAAACAGACGTATTAGTGGAAACATCTGTGAACCCTACTCCCGTTTCCCTCTATTATCCTCTGGGGGTGAAACAGAAAAAGCTCCCTGTCTATATCAATCTCCATGGTGGTGCTTTCATCATGAATGAAAAGGAGATGGATGATCCCTATTGCCGCTTCCTGGCCAATGAGGCAGGATGTGTTGTGCTGAATGTCGATTATGCGAAAGCACCGGAGTTTCCTTTTCCGAAACCCATTGAACAGGTCTATGACATTCTTCAATGGGTGAAGGGTAGAGCCGATGAGTTGAATATTGATGCGGGTAAAATCATGGTGGGCGGACAGAGTTCAGGTGGGAATATCGCAGCAGCGCTCTGTCTCTCCCTTGAAGAGAAAGAGGAAGATCAGCCGCTGCTCCAAGTGCTGTCCTGCCCGATGCTGGATTTTGTCACGCCGCATGGAGATAAACCTGAACCGGATAAGTGGCGTGCCCGCTATCCTCAAGTGGCTCATTTTCTAAACTTGTGTTATGTACCTTTAAAAGATCAAGCTGAGCATCCTCTTGCTTCCCCGGTTCGAGCAGAAGTGAGCGCCAGCTTAGCCCCAGCCCTTATCCTTATAGCGGAGTTTGACGCATTCAGACCTGAAGCGGAATGTTATGCTGAAAAATTAAAAACAGCAGGCGTGAGCGTTCAGGATGTATTGTTCGAAGGCTGTTCCCATGCTTTTACCCATTTGGGGCCAAGAGAAAGAGCAGAAGAGGCATGGCAATTGATAGCGATGAAAATCAAAGCAGCGGCCGCCTTAGAGCAAAATTGATTTCCAACTTTGGTATTCCTATCTTCCTATAATGTGTTTTGCAGCACATCAAAAGTTTTTTGGTAGTAAAACAGGGTATAAAATAAGTGAAAAGATTACAGACTTGGTAGCAATAGAAAAAAGATGATCAAGTCATTTGAAGGGTATAACGATATATCAATGATATGGACATAAAAGGAGATGGGTATGGATAAAGAGCAAAGGCAAGCGGATTTTGAGTATTGTAAAAGGATTATTAAAAAACATTCCAAAAGCTTTTACTATGCATTTTCACAACTGCCAAGTGAAAAAGCACATGCTGTTTATGCCATCTATGCTTTTTGCAGGACCGCAGATGAGTGTGCAGATGGAAACCATTCATCCATCAAAAAGGTTCAGCTCCTGAAACAACTAAAGGTGGAACTTGATTTGTTCAACGATCAAGAGGAATTGGATGAACCACTGTGGCGCGCACTTAGACACGTATTTAATAGGTATGAGATGGATATCGGCCCGTTCTATGACCAACTGACCGGGCAATCCATGGATTTAACGTTCACAGCCCCGAATACGATGAAAGAGCTGGAACAATACAGTTACTATGTAGCTGGGTCTGTCGGTTTAATGCTCCTCCCTGTTATTGCTACGAAATCTTCAACGGATTTACATTCGTCCGCTGTCAGTCTTGGCGTTGCTATGCAACTAACGAATATCCTGCGGGATATCGGTGAGGATTATCATGAGAAGAGGCGCATTTATCTACCCAAAGACGAACTAAGCCATTTTCAATATTCTCAGAGTGATTTACATAAGGGCTTGATTAATGATGAATTCATAAACTTATGGGAGAAACTTGCTGCGCGTGCCGAATCATTGTACAGCGAGTTTTTACTCAATATAGAGCTGTTCGACGCTGATAGCCGAATCCCCGTCTACCAGTCTGCCCATATTTATAAGGGCATACTTGACGCTGTTCGAAACAATGGCTATCAGTGCCTAAGCAAAAGGAATTATGTGACAAAGGAAAAAATGACCCAAATCAATGCTGCAGCTTACAGCATCCTTGATTTGCGGGAAGGAGATGCATTAACAGTTGAAAAATAAAACCGTAATTGTCATCGGAGGCGGACTCGGGGGGCTCTCGGCTGCGATTTCACTGGCACAGGCAGGTTACGATGTCTCATTATATGAAAAAAACAATCACATCGGCGGAAAACTGAACCGCCTGGATCAGGATGGTTTTGGCTTTGATCTTGGCCCATCTATACTGACAATGCCGCAGATCTTTGAAAGATTGTTTGCGGCCAGCGGGAAATCAATGAAGGACTACGTCCAAATCGAGAAGCTGGATCATCAGTGGCGCTCCTTTTTCCCTGATGGAAATGTCATAGACTTATATGAAGATTTGAAGGACATGCTAGAGAAAAATCCGTCCTTGAGTGAAAAGGATATCCATGAATATCAAAATCTGCTGAACTACTCGAAGACGCTTTATGATATGACGGATAAAACTTATTTTCAGCATGGTGTCGACAGGACGAGAGAAATCATGAAGCATACGGGACTGTTCAGTGCGATTAAGAACTTTGATCTGTTTTCGACGGTTCACGGCGGGATTGATAAACGGATCAGCAATGACCAGTTCCGCGATATGCTTTCTTATTTTATCAAGTATGTCGGTTCGTCCCCTTACGATGCACCTGCCGTGCTGAATATGATGATCTACATGCAGCATGACCAGGGTGTTTGGTATGTACCCGGTGGTTTGAATAAACTGGCGGACGGCATGGTGAAGCTGGCTGAAGAGATAGGTGTTAACTTCCACCTTGGAAGGCAGATCGTCAAGCTTGAAAAGAAGGATGGCGAAATCACAGGAGCTGTTTTGGAAGACGGGACAACATTGCAGGCAGACTATTTTGTTTCCAATATGGAAGTCATCCCGGTTTACGAACGATTGTTACAGGAAGATAGCCATTATATTAAAAAGCTGAAAAGGAAATTCGAGCCGGCCTCTTCCGGGCTTGTGATGCATCTGGGTGTGAAAAAGAGCTATCCGCAGCTGCGCCATCATAATTTCTTTTTTGCAGAAAATATGAAGGAGCAAATGCAATCGATCTTCCATCGCCGTGAACTGCCGGATGACCCTGTCATTTATCTTGTAAACGTCAATAAGACCGATCCGACGCAGGCTCCTCCAGGACATGAAAATATTAAAGTGCTGCCGCATATTCCTTTTATACGGGATGAAAACCCGTTTACACAGGAGGATTATGAACAATTCGCCGAACGGGTGCTGATCAAATTGGAAAAAATGGGCCTCGATGACTTAAGGGAACATATCGTTACGAAGGATATGTGGACACCTGAAGATATCAGAAGGACGTATGGCTCCGACCGCGGCGCGATTTATGGAACTGTTTCAGACAAAAAGAAGAACAAAGGATTCAAGCATCCGAAACAGAGTGAACGCTATAACAATCTCTATTTTGTGGGCGGGACGGTGAACCCGGGCGGCGGAATGCCGATGGTTACTTTAAGCGGCCAGCTTGTAGGAAGAAAGATCATGGAAAAGGATTCCACCCATGCCTGAGGAGGCTTTTTTGAAGGCACTACCGGAAAGACAGAGGGAGGATTTACTTTCCAAGGGAAGCCCCTCAATTGAAATACGTAAAGAACAGCTGTTGAAGCTAAAGAACATTCTTTTGGAGCATGAAGGGGCATTTATCGATGCCCTCCGATTCGATTTGGGAAAACCGGCATTCGAGGCTTTTTCATCTGAAATCGCCATCTTATTAAATGAAATCGATTATATCTATGATCATCTGGCAAGATGGATGAGGCCGGACCGTTCCCGGCATTTGAAAATGGGATATGTGGAAACAATAAACAGAAAGAGGCATCCATTCGGGAGTGTGCTCATCATTGGTTCATGGAACTACCCGCTCCAGCTCTCCTTGATGCCGGCTATCGGGGCAATCGCCGCCGGAAACCGGTGCGTGATCAAACCTTCCGAGCATGCATCGGCAACGGCCCATCTGCTGAAAGAGGTCTTGAATCATGCATTTCCTCCAGAACAAATAATTGTTGTGACGGGGGGTGCAGAGACTGCCAGCTTGCTGACTTCATCCCAATTTGACCTGATTTTTTTCACAGGAAGCAGCGAGACCGGAAAACTTGTTGCTGAGCAGGCAGCAGGACAGCTAACGCCGGTGATTCTGGAGCTTGGCGGGAAAAACCCCTGTATCCTCGATGAAACGGGCTTTTCCGAAGCTGCCATCCGGGACATCGTCTGGGGAAAATTCCTCAATGCTGGACAAACCTGCATTGCACCGGACACCCTGTTTGTCCATGAGTCCATTTTCGAAAAAACGCTTTTTGAACTTTCTGCTTCGATCACCGCTTTCTACGGGGAACGACCACATGAGAACGGTGACTATGGCCGGATCTGTACCGAAGCCCATTTTCAAAAGGTGGTTGAGTTTATCGGGCAGGGGGATGTCTCGCACG
Organism: Bacillus salacetis; assembly: GCF_049177075.1. GTDB lineage: Bacteria > Bacillota > Bacilli > Bacillales > Bacillaceae_B > Rossellomorea > Rossellomorea salacetis_A. Next base: position 1,939,294 of record NZ_CP185377.1, read on the forward strand.
GCGGTGCATATGATCGAAATGATCGGTACATTGCCCCGACCGTGGTGACTGATATGGAACCAGGAAGTCCTATTTTGCACAAAGAGATTTTCGGTCCGGTCCTTCCCGTGATTCCCTATTCGGATTTAAACACATTGTTATCCAGTAGAATGATTCAACGGGATGCACTTACGGGATACATGTTCAGCAAAGATATGAATGGAATCCGGATGTTCAAGGACCTCATGCAGTCACCGACCATCAGCATCAATCAAGTGATCCATCACGCTGCTAGCCCCCAAATCGCGTTTGGCGGGAAGGGGAGAAGCGGTTACGGTGCTTATCACGGCAAAGCCGGTTTTCAGACGTTCAGTTATGAGAAGACAGATTACAGAGCTCATCACTTCATCCGTATGCGGGGGAAATTCCCACCGTATTCCAATCGAAATATGAAGGCATTAAAAAAGTTGAGGAAGTGGCTGTTGTAATAGGAAGAGAATTGAAGCAGCATATAGTAAGGAAATGAGGGATTCACATGAGTAAGAAAGTCATTGTTGTCGGTGCAGGTGTTGCAGGGATGGCCAGTGCCATCAGACTGCAGCATGCGGGGTACGAAGTGGAAATCTATGAAAAGGGTCCAACACCCGGTGGCAAAATGAATCGAATAGAGCTGGATGGCTATACATTTGATTTAGGGCCGAGTATCGTCATGATGCCCGACCTGTATCGGGAGATCTTTGAACTATGCGGCCGAGACCCTGATGAGTATATTCCCATGCAAAAATTAGACCCGATTTACAGGGCTTATTTCAGTGATATTCCTGACAAGCCTTTTGATATTTCCTCAGACTTAACCGAATTGACAAAGACGATTGAATCGATCAGTGAAGAAGACACAGAAGGATTTTTTAACTATCTGCATGAAATTTACAAGCGTTTTGTCATCGCAAAGCAGCACATCCTTCAGCGACCATTCCGCAAGAGGTCTGATTTTTATAATCTCCCCATGTTGAAAAAAGCGTTGAAACTGAAACCTTACGATACAGCAGACACATTTATAGGCAAGTTCATTAAGAATGAACGGTTGAAACAGCTGATCAGTTTCCAAACACTGTACATTGGAATTTCCCCTCTTAAAAGTCCATCTTTTTATACCATGATTCCGATGATTCAATTTTTATATGGAGTATGGTTCATTAAAGGCGGCATGTTTACGATGGCCCTTGCCATGGAGAGGCTCTTCAAGGAACTTGGAGGAAAAATTCACTACGGCAAAGATGTGCAGGAAATCAGCATTAATAATAAGAAGGCGGACGGGATCATCGTGGACGGCCAAACAATTCCTTCGGATTATGTCGTCTGTAATGCAGATTTCCCGTATGCCATGAAACACCTGGTCAAAGACAAGAAGGCCAAAGGGAAATTTAACGATAAAAAAATCGACAGCATGAAATACTCCTGCTCCTGTTTTCTCTTATATCTCGGTATGGACCGTAAATACGAAGAAATCGACCATGTACATAATTTTATTTTCAATGAAAATTTGAATCAGAATCTGGAAGATATTTTTGACGGAAAAAAACTGACTAATGCATCCTTTTATGTTTACATTGCCTCTAAAATGGATCCATCCCTTGCACCCGAGGGGAAGGATGGATTGTATATACTGATGCCGGTCTCTAATATCGCAGCCGCAGATTATACATGGGATGAGGAAACCGTTTCTTATTATCGAGGTTACATTTTAAATGAATTAAAGAAAATCCGTGGTTTCGAAAACATTGAAGAGGAGATTGTTACCGAAACGCATACAACTCCTCTCGACTTTGAGTCGAAATTCAATGCCTATAATGGCGCGACGTTTGGTCTGCAGCCAACCCTTGATCAAAGCAATCATTATCGGCCGCAAAGCAAGGCCACTCATTGTGAGAATTTATATTTTACGGGCAGCAGTACACATCCCGGGGCCGGTGTTCCGATTGTGCTGTTATCTGCCCGAATCACAGCACAGGAACTGATACAGGATGATACAGGCATCTTGCATGATTACTCAGTAAAATAGGCGCTGAGTGAGTTGTGTGTGGACACGTAAATATATGCTGATTCGCAATAGCTGTGTACTCACACGCAGAGAAAGGAGGCAGGTTTTGTGACAGCATCAGAAATAGTTAATCTCGCTATTGGGTTTCTGGCATTGGTTATCGGCATCCTCATGTTCTGGTCCTTGCCGGTTCCAAAGTTCACCTCGAGAAATGCGGCCAGTCTCCCGTTTCTGTCCATTATTATCCCTGCCAGAAATGAAGAAGGCAGGATCTCACCTTTATTGCAATCACTGCAGGAGCAGCGTTTCAAACAATTTGAAATACTGGTTGTGGATGACGATTCAACGGACAATACGGCGGCTGTCGCGGAAAGTTACGGTGCGACCGTCCTGCAGAATAATGGGGCAGGAAAGTCTTCAGCCTGCTGGCTCGGTGCCGAGCATGCAAAAGGGAGCTGGCTGTTGTTTTTAGATGCGGACACGCGATTCACCAGTGTAGATGGGATAAGCAATCTACTGCATTTCTATCAGGAAAAAGGAGCCCGGGGCATCGTGGCCTTGCAGCCGTTTCATACAGTTAAGCAGTGGTATGAACACCTTTCGGTTGTATTCAATATCATTGTCGTGGTGGGGATGAATCTGTTTACGATCTGGGAGTCGAGGTTTAAGACTGCTGGCTCGTTCGGTCCATGCATCCTATGCGACCGGGACGATTATTATTTGACCGGTGGGCATAAAGGAATCGAGGGAGCCATCATGGATGATCTCGCACTGGGCGAAGCATTTCTTGATAAAAATCTCCCAGTTCGCTGCCTGGGCGGCAAAGGGATCATCTCCCTGCGTATGTACCCGGAAGGTATGGAGAGCCTGATTGAAGGCTGGTGCAAAAGTTTTGCCGTCGGTTCCAAGTCTACTCACCCAGTCGTTATGTTGATGGTCATCCTCTGGATTTCAGGCAGTTTGACCATTGCAGGAGCACTGATTTCTTCCATAATTGAATGGGATGCTGCTGCCATGGTTTGGAGTGGAGTTTTGTATATCCTTTATACGATTCAGACGGCATTGTTTGCCCGCAGGGTCGGTGATTTCAGATGGGCGGTATTCCCTTTTTACCCGGTACTGTTTTTATTTTTCGCAGGGATTTATCTGTACTCTTTCATTCGGGTGAATGTTTTCCATTCTGTGAAGTGGAAAGGGCGGAAAATTAAGGTTTGATGGTTTTTAGTCCTTGTGCAAATTATGGGGGCGAGTAGCCATGATACAGTCATTATTTGTGATTAAAGAAGCACGGGATGGATTCCGTGCTTCTTTTCTTATAGTTACTGGTCTCAGGGGTGCTGTTTATTTTACTGAAAAGAGGGGAGAGAAGCTATTTATCCAAGTTTGCTGAAGTGATAATTGAATAAGCGAGGAATAACGTTGAAAAATGTACATAATAGTATTATGTAAACTTGCGTTAAAAAAAGAGAGTACAAGTGGAGTATTTGCATTCTTTAAATTGCTGGTAATCCAAAAAAGTATTGGATTGTGAACGAACGAAGCATTATTAAAAAGAAAGTAATTGTCTGGTGATTGAAAATATATGAACGGATGGTCGGTAAGATATCAATAGGAAATCAAATAAATAAAATGATAGTAATTTATGAATTACTAATTTGCTATATAAAAATTTCTATTACGTCTCAATATTAGTAGTATTCTTAGGTTTTGAGACGTAATAACTCAATTTTGGATGACTTCCTATAATATATGTTATGTAAACTAGAAAATAATAAAAATAGAGGGTAAAAAAAAACAACTTCTCTTTTACCCTTTCCTGGTCAATATTTGGATCCATCTTATTCATTTATAACATGCTGGTATTTCTGCAGTGTCATCCATTGTTCTTCTAAAGACGCCATCGGTACATAATCTGCATTTGCCGCAGCAATTACTTTATTGTACATTCTTTGTAACTGAATATCCTGGTTGGACATTTTGGTATGAATGGATTTTACATTGTCATTCTTCATCATTGCTGCGGAATTAAAGTTATCGGTTCCCATTAATTTAGCTGTGGATCGGCTTTCTAAAGCTATATTTTTTTCCCATGGAAGTAAATTTCCTATGGCTTCATCTATATTGGCTTTTAAATCCGGCAGATGTACTTTTTGAACCCGGTTCGGATCAATCAGTAAGAGCATTGCTGCTACATGGCTTTTTAGTGTTTCTATATGGATTCTCAGTATTTTTTTTAGCGCTTCATTCTGAACGTTTTGATGGTAGATTTTTAGTTTGAAGATGACTCCTTCATGGGCGGCAAGATGTTGAGCCATCAGGCCAAGATCAATGGCAGGCAATTGCATGTGTAACCCCTCCTCATTTAATCAGGGTATGCAACGTTTCCTGCTTTTGAGCTTTTCTTCATTTACTAATCATTTTTATCAGCTGTTTATTCTGAAACTGTCTCAAAACCCAAGGCAGCCTCCCATGAAACGATCTATTCTTATAAAGAGCAAAACCTTGTTTGTTTCCTAAATGAAATACTAATGGGTTTGTTATTTGGTCCGTATACAGCTCCCCCTCGCCCGTTTCAAGGAACCCCTTAATATTGGTATATAATACGTTTCCTTGTTTCACGCATGGAAGTATGGAGTTTCGGGATGGTCTGCTGCCTGCGATATCTGCACACCCACCGGCACCAAAGATAAAAGGATACTTCTTTACCTGCAGGGTTTCCTCTATAGATAAGTATCCCTTGTCAGTCACCGGAAGTTTGGAAAGCTTAAAGAGGTCCGGTGCTTTGGGAGCTTCTAACCATAATAATTTATCAAAAATTATTCCTTGTGAACGAGTAATGACGCTTTTTTCTGTTACCTTCTGGATGTCCTCATCAATATGCAGTCTCATTCCTTTTTTCCTGAGGAAATGTGAGATCTTTTTAGTTATATTGTCATCCATATCAGACAGAGTCCTGTTACCTGTAATCAAAGTGATGGGAGTATGTATTTCCTGTTTCAGTCTCCATGAGTGCAGCGTTGAAGCAATCTCCACTGCAGATGCATTCCCTCCTGCAATGACGAGCTTTTCTGCATCCCGGACAGAATCAATTGCATTCGTAAATTGGTAATTAGGCTTAATAGTATAGATATCTTCTGAAAAAGGGAGTTCATCCGTCCCTTTAGTCATTGAACCAATATTAAAAGAAATGATATCGAAATCAAGGATATCACCATTTGCGGTTAATGCCAGTTTTTGCATCGGGTCTACAGACAGCACAGCCCCCTCCATCCAATTGACACCCGACTCTTCTGCAAGTTCCTGTAAATCTTGCCTGATTTCTTGTTCGTTGTATATTCCTTCAGCATAGCCTGGGAACAGGTCAGGCGCATATTGATATCTTGAAGGCGAAATTAAAGTTATCTCAGCTTCTTTGAATGGTTCTTCTTTTAATCTCTTTAAGACCTGTATATGTGAATGGCCTCCGCCGGCCAATAGTATTTTTTCCATGAAAACGACCTTTCTAATTAGGAGTATCTGCAGTTTTCAGTGTACTGGTTTTCCCGGGATAAAAACAAGCAGCAGCCCTTAAAGAGCTGCCGCATTCACCTTTATTTCTTCTTATTCATCATTTTTGTTATCTCATTCATGTCCTTCGGAACATTTCCTGAAGTAATTGCTTTGACAAGCATTTCTTCTTTTTCTCGGGAAACAGGCTTGTTAGCCAACTGGCCTACTTTTTTTATCAGTGTTCTTACCTGCTTTTCATCTTTGAAGTTCGTGTTTTGGAAGGATTGAGCAAGTTTCATGATATCGTCCATTTTGACCCCTGTTTTTTTCTCGAAATTACCAAACATAATGGTCCTCCTCTCAAAAGGTTTCTCTATCCATCCTATGTGCTACGGAGAAACCTTGTATCAACGGACGTCCCGACCTTAGCAATATTTCTGGATTATTTAGGCGGTTAAACAAGCCATGACAAACCTTTTGCATATCATGTATTTAAGAGTTTGAAATAAGGAGGGATTGGTTGTGCAGCCGAGAAAGAGAAATACCAGGAGATCTAAAGGCTTTTGCGTCTTTCCGGGATACCGATATTGCGGTCCCGGTTGCAGCGGTCCTGGAGCTCCTGTAAATGCTGTTGATGCTGCATGTAAGGCTCATGATGAATGCTACAGCCGTTATGGACCTTCCTGTCATTGTGACCGCCTGTTCATGGAGAGGTTAAGGGCAAGAATGAACGCAGATACCACTGAGGGAAGACATGCACGGATTATGTATGCTTTCATGAGATTAAAAACAATGTTTTCATGCTAAAAAAAGAACCGGACAGCCTCTCGACGAGGGTCCGGTTTCTTTTTATATTGTCTGTGATGGATTTTCTTCTTTCCAAGCTCTTTCTAATTGGAAATCGTAATCAAACTGCTTATTCTTTCCCTGGCTTCTGCCGATGAGGAAAATGGCTACTCCGACTGCTGTCCAAATTAAAAGAAGCTTGATGACAGAAAGAATTAATGTGTAACTGAAGAAAAGCAATACGCTTAGTGAAAAGATTCCACAAATTATGATCAGCGGTAATTTCGGTTTGATCAGTGCTGTCTGGAACAATGATGGCCTCACAAATGGCAGTGCGATCATGGCAATTGCATGCCCGATGTACATTAGGAACATTCCCTGAAGAGAAACATTTAACAGGTAATCAAGCGTTCTTGTCCAGATCAAGACCAGGACAATGATGGTATTGATGGTAATAGCGACATGCGGTGTGTTGAAGCGTTTGTTCACTTTCGCAATGCCTGTCGGGATGACACGATCCTCTGCAAATGCGAACAGCATCCTTGAAACAACCATGACCAGTGAGTTCAATGTTGTGGCAAATGCCATGATAATTCCAATCATAACAATCCATTTCCCGCCTGCAGGAAGGTAAACGGAAGCGACATCGAACATGGCGCTTTGTGACTGAGCCAGTTGATCATAAGGAACAACCCCGAAGGCTACAATCGAAATAAGGAAGTAGATGATGACTGTTGCAAATGAACCGATCAACATTGTTTTTGGCATGGCTTTCTGAGGATCTTTCATTTCCCCTCCCGCCTGTGCCAATTGCTCAAATCCGAAGTAAGCAAAGAACAAGGACGGCAGGATTGCTACAAACCCGCTCCATCCATTGGGCAGCATCGGTGAAAAATTTTCTGTTTCGATAAAGAATACGCCCGGGATAACCAGTACAAGGATGGCTACGAAGAGAATGGCTGACATGACCAGCTGTACCACACCGAACCATTTAACCCCAATGATGTTCAATAAGTAAAACACTAATAACAAAAGAGTGGCAAGGACAGCTGTATTCCCGGCTCCGATGACACTGGAAATGTAGTCACCGAATGATATCGCCATGATGGCCATGACACCGAGCAATGCAATGTATTGGAACCACATGAACAGGAATCCTGCAAAGAAGTTGTTAAAGGTGCGGCTGATATGCACGTATGCCCCACCTGGGCTGTTTCCAAGCGGTGTACTCATAAAGATCAAGTATGCAAGAGCGGAACATAACAATACCGGCAGCAGTACTACATATCCGAAAGGCACTGACGGTCCTGCCTGGGCTCCCGCTTCACCTGTTACTACGAAAATACCCGAGCCAATCATGCCTCCGATCATTAAGGCATATCCATGCCATTTTCCCAATTCACGTTTTAATCCATTTTTCATGATGTTTCACCTTCTCTTTCTGTGATGGTTGTTAAGATGTCTTCTAAAGGTTTTTTGTTGATATTCGGTACTTCGCAGTTCTCGGCAGGATATCCCACTGGAACTACGACAATCGGCAGCTCATTTTTTGGCCGGTCCAACAGTTCCCGTAAAAAGGTCATCGGACTCGGTGTATGGGTCAGCATACAAAGGTTGGCATGATGGATGGCACTCATCAGGATGCCAGTGTTGACGGCTGAAGCCATAATCGGCTTTGTTTTTTGTGAATAGATGGTTCCAGGGTCTGCCACATTGTTTACTTTGAATACGATGATCAAGAATGGGGCATCAGTAAGGTGTGCCTTTTCCCAGTTCGTACCGAGAGGCTTCAGTGCGTCTCTCCATACGTCGGTGATTTTTTCTTCATAGAATACCTTCTCTTCCTGTTCAGCCTTTTCTCTGATCTTTTGTTTGGTATCTCCATCAGCTATGATGGCAAAGCGGTAGGAATCCTGAAATGGACTTGATTCCAAGGCGCTGAAGGCTTTTTCTAAAAGAGTTTTGTCAACCTGTTCTGTAGAAAAGTCCCTGACATTCCGCCGCTTTCGGATGCTGTTATAGTAATCTGCTGATATCTGGTGCATCCCGTTGGAATCCAGGGAAGGAACCATGAAGCCTATATCGGAAGAAATATGGTCAACTGGTCTATAATTCTTCGAGTCTTCGTATTCTTCAGCCATTCCAATGGAAAAGAGCATGAACGCCTCTTCATTCTCAGGCCTTTTAAGGATTCTTGATAATGATTTAACAGGTTTATGAAGGTTATAATCAAGTCCTGCCTGATTTAATGCTGCAATGAAAAAACCTCCGCAAATCCCAGCTGATTCATTAGGATAATAATGTTTTATCTTCAGCGTCTCTCCCGCTTCAATTTTGTCCAGACCGTGTTTCTGTTTGAATAGGGCCACAATATATGGTGCCGTTTCGATAAGGCTCTCATTTTCTCCTAGTGCCTTATGTATCTGTTTCTTTAATTCATGCTCTGAAACCAACACGAACGACCAAGGCTGCTGATTGGCCCCTGAAGGAGAAGTCCCGGCTGCCAGGATTGCCTTTTTGATCATTTTTTCAGATACAGCATGTGAAGAATAAGATTTTACTTGCCTTCTTGGTTTCATCCTGCCCAGGAATTGATCAAGCCGGGCATGTTGTTCTGATTCACTAACTCTCTCAAACTCTAATTTGATCATTTCTTTTGTCATCGCCATTTGTTTGCACCCCTAATCTATAAAAGAATACAAAAAAGCCCTTCACCCATAAGGGACGAAGGAGCTCCGCGTTACCACCCTTGTTGATGGAAGAATGTTCTTCCATCCACTTCATTGTGTGACAGCTTTTAAGTACGGTGTAATTCACTTGTAAGCTGCCTGAATTCACACCATCCATTCAGTCTCTGTTGCTGCCTGCTTACCCGCTACTGCTTCCGTACACTGTCATTTATGTAATTGTTAGTGAATTGCTTTTTTGCTTTTTTGCTTTAACGCTTTTATGCTTTTATGCTTTTATGCGATAAAGTGTTTATATAGAATATACAAGGATAGTAATCAAACGTCAAGAGGTAATGTTATATTTTTTAAGAATAGGTGAATAAAAAAAACCACCAGCTGGGGAGCTGATGGTTTCTCATTAGGAAAGTTTTTTTGCCATGATTAAATTGGTGATTTCATAATCCAGTTTCTCGTACAGGTTTCTAGCAGCCTGGTTATGGCCGAATACATGAAGTTCAATCCGGTTGAAGCCCAGGTCTTTTGCCACTTCCTCAATTTCCAACATGGCCTGCTTGCCATATCCTTTTCCCTGATGGGCAGGATCAATGTAGATATCATAGATATATCCTGCTTCTTTCCCGATTTTTGCCAGCCAAATAGACCCGGCTTCAATTTCCTCATCCCAAATCGTATACAGGTAGTTATCGGCTGAATTTTCTCTTTCTGGAAGCAGCCGCTGAAAATCTTGTTTAGAGTTTTCAAGGGCTTCTTCAGGTGCCCAGTTCCCCGCTTCAGTCTTTTCTTCTGCATAATTCTGAACTGCTCTTTCCAGAAAAGTGTCGAATTCTTTAGAAGTCATTTGTTTAAGTGTAACCATTTACTTTCCCCCTGCATTGTTAATGATCTCTACTGTTCCTCTTTATGTAAGTTCTCCACTACTTTTTCTATCCCTTTTTATTTGTTCAATTAAGTATCAGAAAACCCGTCTTTCTTATTGAAAGACGGGTAAAATTTAAAGGCTTTTGCTGTTGATTTGACTTTTGAGTGAAGAGATGAACTCTACAAGAGGCAGTTCATTGGATGCCTGACCGCTGTACTTTCTTACATTCACCGATCCATTTTCCTTTTCATTATCACCAACGACAAGGATATAAGGAATTTTCTTCATCTGGGCTTCCCTCATCTTATAGCCCATTTTTTCCTCCCTTATATCGAATTCGACACGTATTCCCTCTTGCTTCAACCTTTTATATATCTTCTCACCGTATTCATGATGATGCTGGTGTGATACTGGGATGATACATACTTGCTGTGGTGCCAGCCACACCGGAAAGGCACCGGCAAAGTGTTCGATCAGGATTCCCAGGAAGCGGTCAATCGAACCGAATACAGCCCGGTGGATAACAACAGGACGGACCTTTTGGTTATTTTCATCAACATAGTGCAAATCAAATTTTTCAGGCATTTGGAAGTCGAGTTGTACAGTTGCACATTGATGGCTCCGCTTTAGTGCATCCTTGATGTGGATATCAATTTTTGGCCCATAAAAAGCTCCGTCGCCCTCATTAATTGTAAAATGATATCCAAGTTTCTTTAGTACATTTTTCAGGGATTCCTCTGCCTTGTCCCAAAGAGACTCTTCTCCCATATAATCATCTGGCCTTGTAGAGAGTTCTATATCATATTGGAAGCCAAAAGTGCTGTATACATAATCAATTAATTTCAATGCAGAAGTGATTTCTTCTTCAATCTGATCAGGAGTGACAAAGATATGGGCATCGTCCTGGCAGAAAGTCCTTACCCGCAGCATCCCGTTCAAGGCACCACTGAATTCATGGCGGTGCACCTGACCAAATTCAGCCATTCTGATAGGAAGGTCCCGATAAGAATGCAGCTTATTCTTAAATATCAGCATATGACCCGGGCAGTTCATCGGCTTTAAGGCAAAACTCTGATCATCGACTTCAGAGAAATACATATTATCCTTATAGTGATCCCAATGACCCGATTGTTCCCACAATCTTCGGTTCATCATGATTGGTGTCCTGACTTCTTCATACTCATAAGAATGCTGAAGTTGTTTCAAGAAGAACTCAAGTTCGTTTCGGATTTTCTGTCCGTTATTTAGATAAAACGGCATTCCAGGTGCTTCTTCGGAGAACATGAATAATTCCAATTCATTTCCAAGCTTTCGATGGTTTCGTTTCTGTGCCTCTTCAATAAAAATGAAATAATCATCAAGAGCTTCTTTCGATGGGAAAGCTGCCCCGTACACCCGCTGAAGCATTTTGTTATCGCTGTCTCCGCGCCAATAGGCTCCTGAGACATGTGTCAATTTAAACGCTTTGACCATTCCAGTGGAAGGTAAGTGAGGGCCCCTGCATAAATCAACAAATTCACCCTGCCGATATATTGTCAGTTTTTCTCCTTCTGGTATTTCCTCTATCAGCTCCAGTTTTAACGGATCAGAAGCGAAAAGCTCCTTTGCCTCTTTCCTGGAAAGTTCTTCTCGCTTGATTTGGTGATTTTCTGAGATGATTTTCTTCATCTCCTTCTCGATTCGCTCCAATTCAGACTCTGATAAGTTCTTATCGAGGTCCAGATCGTAATAGAATCCATTTTCGATGACAGGACCTACACCTAAATGGACCTTTCCGTACAAACGCCTTACCGCTTGTGCCAGTATATGAGCGGAGCTGTGTCTCATCATCTCGATCCCTTCATTTGAAGAGATATCAAAAAGCTCTATAGCTGCATCTTCTTCCAGCGGCCGTTTGAGATCATACAGCGCTCCATTTACTTTTCCTCCTGCTGACTTTTTCTTTAAGCCAGGACTGATGGATTGGGCAATCTCCTCCAATGATATACCTGCCGGATAGAGCTTTTCCTTTCCATCTGGAAACTTTACGAGTATTTCATTTTGACTCATGTTCATTCCACTCCCTTTGAGTTTTGAAATAAAAAACACACCCATCCCTGTAAAAAGGGACGAGTGTGTGTTGGCCCGTGGTTCCACCCAGCTTCCCGCCATAAATTCATGGCGGCTTCATTTGTGCTTTATCGCAGCTTCTGCGGCATTGATTACTATGATTTCACCAATGCGGCTCAAAGGCGGTAAGTCTCTTCTTCTGCATTAGGAAGCTTTCAGCCGCGGCTTCCCTCTCTGTGTACCGGTTAGAAGAACTCATGTCCTTATCATCGCTATGTTTATTCATTTAGAAAATAAAAAACACACGCATCCCTATGAAGGGACGAGTGTGTTTCGGACCCGTGGTTCCACCCAGCTTCCCGCTGTAAAATAAACAGCGGCTTCAGGTGCTTTATCGCAGCAGTACGGTATTGAATACTGGATTTCTTCAATACAACTCCAAGGCGGTAAGTTTGTCTTTCTGCGTTAGGAAGCTTTCAGCTGGGACTTCCCTCTCTGTAAACCGAATAAGAAAACTCATGTCCTTTTCAACGTTTAATATAAATTTTTAATTAATATATAGCATCTGCTTACCAAAGTCAATCTAAACTTTAAAAATATTTTCCTGAAAATCCAAAATATTCATCAGATTGAATTGGTAACACTGGATAATTGATCAGACGTTACAGCCACCTGCTGAACGGCTCCGCTGATGTCCTCGAAAATTTCTGTGAGGTCTGACATTTCCTGAGCAATCTGCATGTTCTGCTGTTTGACCTTCAACATGGAGGATAGAATCTGATCAAAGAATGCATTCGTTTCTTTTGTCTCAATCGACCCGGATTGAATTCCACTGTTTATTTCATTGATTGTATCTGACATGGCAGAAGAAGATACATTGATTTCACTGATCAGACTGCCCACCTGAGAGACCGCATCTTTTGTATTTTCTGCAAGCTTTCTCACCTCATCGGCAACTACAGCAAATCCTTTCCCGTTTTCGCCTGCACGTGCTGCTTCAATGGCTGCATTCAAGGCAAGGAGATTGGTTTGATCTGCAATGGAAGTGACCATCACGGCAATTTGCTCAATTTTCTTTGAAGAGGAAATCAGTTGTTCCATATCCGTTGATATTTTACTCATATGGTTTTCTGCATCCATCATTACCGATTCAAGTCTCTTTAGTTTATTCTTCCCCTCATTCGATTGTACCTCAGTTTCAATTGCAATCTGTGACCCAAGCTGGGTTACACCTTCAATCTCCCTTGATTTATTAACGATTTCCTGGATAGCTGAACTCGTTTCCTCGCTGATGGCAGCAAGTTCTTCAGCATTTTGGTTGACGTTATGGATCATATTTTTCTTTAAGTCCTCAGATTCCAAACGAATCCGGTCATTTTCTTTTTCATAGGCTTCCAGCACGATTTGCTGTTCGAGATTCAATATTTTGGAGACGGCAAGATTGTATAATTTATATTCTCCAAAGCTTTCAGCGTGTTGATCAATGATTTTAAGGAGTGATTGATACAGGTCCTGGAATGCACACATGTACCACTTCGGCTCCAAGCCGATTCTTACATGGACGTGGGCAATCACAAACCTTTGTTTAATAAAGTCTGCATCAATAATACCGTTGAACATCTGGTCGATATGTCTGTGCAGTGTTTTCTTTAACCGGTCAATGGAACTGTTATCATTGATGATTTCAAGTAATGACGGCTCATTGCTGAGATTTTTGTAAAACTGTTCAACTATCTGATTGAGGTGTTCCTGGACCCAAGGCTGAAGTTTCTTTATGTAGCATAAATCATCCTCTGTCAGATTGATCATTTCCATTTGTTTCATGTAGTTGGAAGATTCCAGGTCGATTCTCACCTGGCTTTTGAACGAATCAGCACTCAGCTTGTTCGTTTCTTGTTTCTTTTTTGAACCTTTAAATAATCCCATTTTCATAAAAGCAACCCCTATTCCCTTGACACTTTATGCAGGTAGTACGACTCCATTGAGCCGATATATCCTTATTATCGGCTTCATTCAAGAATCATGAAGGAGGTCTTGCGTAAAAAGGGAAAATAAAAAACCATCCGGCACTTTAACGGCCAGATGGTATTCATTGTTTTTGCTTTAAGGGCTCTCCTGAAACGATATGCCAATGGAGATGTTTGGAGTCCTGGTACTTCCCGAGATTGGTGATGATCTTGCATGACCCGTGTTTCTCTGTAATCGAGCCTGCAATCTCTTTGATGACAAGCATCAATTCAAGCAGGAGCGGATGGTCACTTTCATCCAGGGTGATCAGGGAAGATATATGCTTCTTGGGAATGGCGACGATATGTACAGGATAAAAAGGTTTTGTATGATGATACGCCAATACATTGTCCGTTTCCCTTACTTTATCTACCTCGGTATTTCCACTTAATACTTCTTCGCAGTAAAAATCATTGGTCACTTACTTCACCTTTTCTTTATTATTAATATTCGAACTTGTATTCATCAGAAGGAGACCTGCTCCGCTAAGGGCCATGATTATCAGCAGCACGAGGATATCGAGGCTGTGAAAGGAAACAAGTTCATGAGATGACCGGCTTACATCAAATAATCTTACAGCAACTCCAATCAAGGTGGAAACAAGCATCAATAGCAGTACAGTTTTCTTTTGGTCGACAGTCAAAGTCATTCCTCCTCCTAGGTTTTCATCATTTAGACGAGTGCCAAGAAGGCAATGTTTCAATAATTGCCGAAATTTTTTGTGAAATATATATACTCATAGAAAAGAGCGTGTTCCAAAATAGAAACACGCCCTTTCTCTTAACACCTTGCTTCTAAAAGCACGTTTTTCATTCTCTCAGCAGCAGCTCCCGGATCCGGCGAACTGCTAATACAGGATATTACTGCCACTCCGTCTGCACCTGCTCTTAATACTTCAATAGCATTGTCAGGGGTTATGCCCCCGATCCCAACTAGAGGGTGATCAATGCCAAGTTGTCTCATCTTCTGAATAAGAGCGGGACCGCTGACAGGCCTGGTGTCAGACTTGGTCGAGGTTGGGAACATGGGACCCACGCCTAAATAATCTGCTCCCGCATCAATGGCAGCCGCTGCTTCGGAAACAGAATGAGCTGATACCCCAAGGATTTTATTTCCTATTCGTTTTCTCACCATTGCAGGTTCGCCGTCTTCCTGCCCGATATGTACACCATCGGCATCTATCTTCAAAGCTAATTCAATGTCGTCATTGATTATGAATGGAACATTATATTCAGCGCAAACGGACTGCAGATCCCTTGCCAGTTTTTCTGCATGGGCACCTTGAAGGCATCCGCTCCCTTTTTCCCGAAATTGAAGCATCGTGACTCCTTCTGAAAGAGCATCCTGAACCACTTTAAGGGGATCAGTTGCACAATTTACACTCCCCATCACAAAATAAAAAGATAATGAGTCTCTAAGCGTCAATTGGCATCAGCTCCTTACTGTTGTAAGCCCAGTGATTGGTAGGGCCATGGCCTGAACCGATGTGGAGATCGTTCTGAATGGCGGCTTGAATGAATGCTTTCGCTGTGTAAATAGCCTCTTGCAGGGATGATCCCTTAGCAAGCTGGGCTGTAATGGCTGCCGAAAATGTACAGCCGGTTCCGTGTGTATTCATCGTTTGAATTCTCGGAGTGCTGAATGTCTCAAAACGGCTTCCATCATAAAAGAGGTCTGATGCTGTAGCTGTATCATCATGGCCGCCCTTTATGACCACGGAATGCGCACCAAGTTCCACTATGGCACTTGCTGCGTCTTTTCTCCTGTCCATACTATCGATGCTTATTCCGGTTATGACCTCTGCTTCAGGGATATTCGGCGTAATGACAGTGCTGAGTGGAATCAGTTTTTCTCTTAATGCGTTTACTGCCTCTTTCTGTAAAAGAGGAGAGCCTCCTTTAGCGATCATGACAGGATCAACTATCACATTGCTCCATTGATACTTTTCCAATGAGGAGGCAACGACTCCGATAACCTCACTGTTGAACAACATTCCTGTTTTGACTGCCTGAGGGGTGAGGTCTTCTGATAGTGATTTCAACTGTTGTTCTATAGCTTCCAATTTCACCGGGTAAACGCCTTGGACACCAAGAGTATTTTGTGCTGTTACTGCTGTCAGTACCGACATACCATATACCTTAAGTTCTTGAAAAGTCTTG
The DNA here is from genome assembly GCF_049177075.1 of Bacillus salacetis. Classification (GTDB taxonomy): domain Bacteria; phylum Bacillota; class Bacilli; order Bacillales; family Bacillaceae_B; genus Rossellomorea; species Rossellomorea salacetis_A. The sequence goes on from NZ_CP185377.1 coordinate 1,955,353, forward strand.
AGGTCTGCCTGTATACCGGCACCGCCGCCGCTGTCAGAGCCGGCGATGGTCAATGCTTTTGCCGTTTCCATTAAGTCTTCCTCCTATCCTAAATAGCGATGATAGATTTTTTTGGCTTCCGCAATATCGTTGATCCCATGGATAAGTACACGCCCATCTTTAAATAAGACCATACGGCGGCCGGAAATTTCATAGGATAATAGAAAAGGGTTTCTTTCCACTTTTCCTCCAGTCTTAACAAGCATTGCAGCTGTCTCTTCCAGGTTTCTCTCTCCTTTTGCAGCCGGCCTGATTTGTACCGAATTCCTTCCGCAAAGAACGGCCGTTTTGGTTTGGTTTTCGTAGCTCAGGAAAGGATAAGTCGGATTGTTTCCACATGAAAGACACTCCTCTTTTTTCAAGGAACCCGGATAAATGGAAGAGTGCTGATTCTGCCATAAGTCAAAAGTAACCAGCTTGTTTCTTAAATGGTCGAGGTCACCTGTGAGCAGCTTCAGAACCTCTGCAGATTGGTAGCTGACGACCATTCCGACAGCTGGGCTGATGATTCCTGCTGAATCACATGTGGCTCCTCCCAGCGGCACACTTCCAAGCAGGCAGTGGAGACAAGGTGTGAGACCTGGCTGTATGGTATAGCTGATTCCATAGCTGCCGACACAAGCACCATACACCCATGGAATCCGATATTTTTGTGAAATATCATTAATAATCATGCGGGTATCGAAGTTATCTGTCGCATCGACGATGACATCTACCCCTTTTTGAAGTTTTTCTAATTCAGGTACACCTGCATCGGCTGTAATCGCTTCGACTGTTACCATGGAATTGATCTGCTTTAACCTTTGCCGGGCTGCGACAGCTTTAGGGATTCGATTTTCTGCATCTTTCTCTTTATAGAGCTGCTGCCGCTGGAGGTTGCTCCATTCTACATAATCCCTGTCAATGATTGTTACCTTGCCAACACCTGCACGCACAAGTGCCTCTGCATTGCCGCTTCCCAAAGCACCGGCTCCCACAATCAATACATGTTTTTGAGATAGCTTTTGCTGCCCTTCTTTGCCTATCCCGCTGAAAAGTTCTTGTCTGGAATATCGATCATTCAAACAGTGCTCATTCCTTCCATCGGACTGCTTGCCGTTGCATAGCGTTTTTTGGGAATCCGTCCTGCTTCAAATCCGAGCCTGCCGGCTTCAATGGCGAGTTTCATTGCTTCAGCCATCTTAACTGGGTCCTTTGCTGCCGATACGGCCGTATTCAACAACACACCGTCTGCTCCGAGTTCCATGGCATAAGCGGCATCAGCCGGTGATCCGATCCCTGCATCCACAATAACCGGGACTGTTGCTTGTTCAATGATGAAACTTAAGTTAAGCGGATTAATGATCCCCTGTCCGGAACCAATAGGGGAAGCACCTGGCATGATGGCGTGAACGCCCATCTCCTGAAGTCTTTTCGCAAGAAGGACATCATCTGATGTGTAAGGAAGAACAGTGAACCCTTCTTCCAATAATTGTTCCGTTGCTTTCAACGTTTCAATCGGATCAGGGAGCAGTGTCTTGAAATCCCCTATGACTTCTACCTTGATCATGTCACACAGCCCTGAAGCCCTGGCAAGTTTTGCTGTCCTTACAGCTTCTTCTGCCGTTTTAGCGCCCGCCGTATTTGGCAGAAGGGTATATTTTTCAGTATCGATTTTTTCAAGGAAATTAGGCTGGCTGGGTTCAAAAATATTCATTCTTCGAACAGAAAAGGTCAAAACCTCTGTTTCAGAAACGTCGACCGCTTTCTTTTGGATATCAAAATCAGGATATTTGCCCGTACCTAATAACAATCTGGATTTAAATTCATAAGAACCTATTTTCAACATTTCATCCGCCTCCTACAAAATGAACAATTTCTACTACATCGCCATTAGCTAGTCTTGCTTCCGCATGTTTGCTTTTTTCAAGAATCTCTTTATTCAACTCCACTATGGCGACTTTTTGGTCCAGTTGGAAATGAGAAAGAAGATCTTCCACTGTCGCCACCGTTTCATCTACTTGGACTTCATCACTGTTGATGATTAATTTCAACGATACCCCTCCTTGACTGCCGTAATGGTTTTTCTGTCGATTTTAAAAGTTTCATAGAGCGGGCGTTCTTCCTTTGTTACCTTGTTATCAATCATGTCGGAAACCATTTTTCCGGTTACAGGACTCAATAATATGCCATTGCGGTAATGCCCTGCTGCTATGAAAAGGCCATGATACCCCGGAAGAGGGCCTATATAGGGCAGGCCGTCTCCTGTCTGCGGCCGGATTCCTGCCCAGGCTTTCTCCCATCTTGCGTGTTTTATGTCCGGAATCAAAGAGATGGCTTTCTCAAATAAACCGGAAAGACCATGTAAGGAAACCGACTTGTCAAAACTATTTAAATAAGTCGTTGCTCCCACAATGAGCCTTCCATCTTTCTTTGGAACAATATAACAGCCATTCTCAGAGAAAATGGTAGATTGGATGATTTGCCTTATTGGCACGACGGAGAAGCATTCTCCTTTCACGGGTATCGTGTCAATTGCAATCCCTGCTCTTTCCATCAGCTTCCCCGCCCAAGCGCCTGTCGCAATGACCACATTTTCAGATTGTATCGTCCCTTGGGAGGTCCTGACCCCTGTAACCCTGGACTCACTCAAGAGAAGACCTTCTACTTCACAGTACTCAAGAATTTCTGCTCCCTTGGCTTTTGCACCTTGTAAAAACGCCTGTGATAGCTGGGGAGCCATCACCTGTCCATCGTTAGGAATGAACATACCACCTGAAAGATCATCTGAAAGTGCTGGTTCAAGTTGGAAAAGTTCATCGGCATTCAGCCATTTTACTTCGTGATCCCACTCGGCATGATATTGAACCTGTTTTTTCAAAAAAGGAACTTCTTCATCGGACTGTGCTACCTTCAGCATCCCTTTATTTATAAACCCGGTATCTATGCCGGTAAGTTCCTCCAGCTCACTGATCAAAGCAGGAAACATCTTTCTGCTTTTTAGAGCCAGTTTCAACATAGCATCATTTTCATCGATCTCCGCTTGTGCTCCGAGCATTCCAGCAGCTGCACGGGAAGCTTCAGAACCGGAGGCGTTTTTGTCGATGATCAGCACTTTCTTTCCCAGCTTTGATTGTTGATAAGCGACAGAACTGCCAATGATTCCCCCACCGACAATGATGAGGTCATAAGTGTGTTTCATCTGCTATCATCTCCAATTGCTTTTGATATTGAATTGCCGATTGGATTGGATCCTTTGCATTAAATATGCCGGACATTACAGCAATTCCTGAACAGCCGGTTTGAAAAACTTCCTCCATGTTTGAAGGAAGGATCCCGCCAATGGCGGTGACAGGGATGGAGAGCTTTTCCGAAATGGAAGAGAGTTCCGCCAACCCCCTGGGTGCAAGGGCGTTTTTGGAATCAGTTTGAAAAACATGGCCATATATAATGCCATCTGCTCCTTCTTCCTCTGCCAAAAGAGCCTCTGGTAAGGAATGCACAGACTTTCCGATAAAGAGTTGCGGAAAGGATTGTTTTACAACTTGTACTGTCAGGCTGTGATAACCCAATTGAACACGGTCAATTCCCAACGCTGCTGCCACATCCACCCTATTATTGATAACAAGCTTTTCATTTGGGATTCCCTGTTCCAGCATTGTTTTACCTAATTCATAGACTTCCCTTGCCGTCTTTAAATGCTCCCTGATATGTATGGCGTCAATGTATGGAAGGATGTCCAAACATATGGAGACGGTTTCATCTGTGGTCATTCTTCCGGTTGTAACTGCATGGAGAACAGGTTGTTTCATAGGCCTCTCCTTTTGGATATTTGATAGAACAAATAAAAAGCCGCCTTCCCTGCATACACGGGAAGGCGGCTTGAATGGCAATAGTAAAATCGCAATCAATCTCAGCACACACTTCCCTACGCTAGTATGAACTAGATCAGGTTCAAAGGGTCTTAAAGTATACTTTAATCTCAGCCTTTAAAAGGCTCCCCCAGTGATTTTGGTTCGGCTATTTATTTATATGCATTCTAACATATGATTTATTAATATCAAACTATTTTTTAAGTATTTTTTACCAAATAGGTAATGGAAATCATCCATGAACAAGGGCAGCCCTTAGAGTAGTGACCCCGTTTTCCAAATAAGCCTTTAAACAGGTCAACATATAGACCCAGCCTTCCTTTTGACCAAGCATCTTCTCGATTTCGCCTGGGGCTTCAGTGAAACCTGATTCTGTCACTCGTATAATCGTAGTATCCTTCTCTTGCTCTTTCAGCGTAATAGTAACAGTAGTCGGCTGCCGGGGGTCTCCCCAGGTAAACATGATTTTATATGGACGTTGAACTTCCAATATGTTAACGTTGCCTTCCGCGTTATATTCTTCGTATCTCCAAGTAATAGATTTCCCCTCTTCTATTTTTCCGGTACCGGAAGAGAACCAATAATTTGACATTTGTTCAGGATTTACCAAAGCTTCAAACACTTCAGAAGAAGGCATTAGTATTTTCATTGACGTTGTAATATTTATTTCCATCATGTCCCTCCTTTAGGAACGATATATTAATGTTTTCTGTAAATTTCAATTTGAAATTCCCTGCCCCAAGATTCCATAACGTCTTCGACTTTTAAGACCTGCCACGGATTAAACATGGTTTGTCCGTGCTTATTGAAACAATACTTGCTGTTTAACAGAGTAGAGGCATGTACAGCCTGACCCTGTTTATTTTTCCATACCAGCACGTCAAGCTTCTTCAAATTAGTTCTATTTATCTTTCTGTACTGATTGTCTTCCATCAAGCTGTAAAAACGCTCCGGTTTCATCCACTCTCCTATAACACTTATGTCCCCCGTAAGGGCAGCAGCAGCTGCTGCGAGACAATTGGGTCCGTTTTTAGAAGAAAAGGTATCGATGAATGTTGAGAGGGTTCGAAATTCTTTCCTGATCAGACTCTGGTCATTCTCGCTTAATTGATCAAAAAGAGCCGTTTCATCTGTCCACATTTTGGCATAGTTTGATAAAAATTGAGTCCGCGTCTCATTGGATAGCATATCCCAGAGGAACTTTTGAATCATATACACTTTTCCATTCTGTTCTTTATCTTCATACGAGGAATACTCAAGGATTTCCAGAACTTCCCTCGTTTCTGTCGGTAATAGTGTTATTAAATTTTCCTCAGTAAGGATCAATCCTCTCCCCATTTTCCATTGCTCTTTGATGATTTGCTTTTTCTGCTCTTCAGTCAACTCCATAAACTCTTCATTGCTGATAGAGATATAGTACTTGGCTTCGTTACTGATGGCCCAGGTTGTAAATGATGTTTTATCATTTAGGGAAAATGATAAACGAGTATCGGCTTTGATTTCTTTACACGCCATGAAGTCCGGTTGATTCTTGAAAAAGAAAATATCATAGGCCGGTACAAGCCTTTGTTTCCACTCTATTAATGTTTCATTTGGTAGCACATAACCATTTACTTTGATTTGACTCATCTTGTTTCTCCTCAGGTGTTTCATAGAATACAACTCATTCCAAAAGGGTATTGAATAGTAATTCTCTAAGGACATTCCTGATTCCTTTAAAAAAGGAATGAAGGTTGATATTACCATCCCCTGATACTCTGGTTTTCTGTTAAACTTTTAAAAGTTATAGTCGTACAGGAGGCAAGTCATCTATGAAAAAACTTATTGTACTGCTGACAATTGTGATTGCTTTTACCTTTGCCGGAGGCTTTTATGCAGGGATAGCTTACATTGAAGCCAAAACAATAGAAATAAACCCTGACCTTCACCTGACACGATCAGAAGAAGTGAAGTTGGAAACAAAAGAACTACCGGAGAAAAATACAGCCCCATCCAAGGTGTTGATGGGATATGTCCAAGACTATCAAGATCCGGATAAAACGGATTACCGCAATCTCTCTCATGTTATTTTTTCCTTTGCCCATCCATCTGAAAATGGAGAAGTGCTTATGAGTGGTGAGTATGCAGCGGAGAACTTACGCAAAACGGTAAGGCTTGCTCATAACCAAGACACGAAAGTATTGCTTGCAGTCGGCGGCTGGTTCCATATTAAAGGCGGAGAATCCTACCCTTACTTTAAAAAAGCGATTTCAAATGTAGATACAAGAACGAAGCTTGTCAATGAATTGATGAAAATGGTACAGCAGGAGAACCTGGATGGAATTGATATTGATTTTGAACATCCACGCTCTCAAGATGATGCCAGGCATTTGGCGGCTTTTATGAAAGAATTGAAGACAGAACTTAAAGCAGTTGATAAGGAGCTTTCCATCGCTGTCTATTCCAAGGTGGACAGTGTGACGGGACAGGAAAACAAATCGGTCGTTTTCATTCCGTCTATGTTCCATGACGTCGATTATGTCAACATCATGGCTTACGATGGCCAGTGGGATGGCGGATATAATGCCGCAAACCTGTCTCCTTATCCATATACCGAAAATGTTGTCCATTACTGGAGCGGGTTATTTGAAGAACATGGACTTTCTAAAGATAAGCTGGTTCTTGGTGTTCCCTTTTATGCCCAGCCTGAAGATCCCGCCGAATCAGTATTGACCTATGGGGCGGTCATAAGAAAAGGAGCGGAAAATGCCGCGAAGGATTCTGTCACAATTGACGGAGTGACGTATCATTATAACGGCAAGGATACCATCCGGAAAAAAACGGAGCTGGCCTTGCAGAATGAATTCGGCGGAATGATGTTATGGGAAGCAGGCCATGATGCCCAGGGAGAACAGAGCTTGACCAGAGTCATTTCGAAAGTCCTGGAAAAAAGTGAAGAACAGGAGAAAGATTTGTTCTGGGTTAAACAATAAAGAAGACAGCGGAATTTTCAATAAGTAGTTCAGTTTTGGAGTGCAAAACTGAAAAAGCAGTCCAAAACGGACTGCTTTTTTACTACCTAAAAAATTTCATTAATTGAGTAAGTCACCAAAGGGGAGAGTACTTAAAATAAGGGAAAAAAATTCCGTTAAGCTGCAGAATTTAGCTGGGGAGAGCTAAATAAGGGAAGAATTTTCCGTTAAGCGTGCTCAGTAACCCGATTTTCATGGTTTTTAAGTAAATAGGGGAAAAATCTTCCCTTAATTGACATGTTTTTCCCGATATTTCTTCCTTAAGGGAATTTTCTTCCCTTATAAGATAAGCTTACGGAAATGGTTCTTTCTTGGTCAGAGCTGGTACTCGCTTTTATCATGGAGAGGATTATGAATAAAGAATAAACGAAGGGCTTAAATTTTCATTTCGCTGTCTTCTTCTTTACATAGTTGATATAGCCAATCCTATGCCCTTCATTATCGATGATCTTCCGGACAAAATAGGGGTCGTTTAGCAGGCCTTCCTGTTTGGATGTCTCGATGAAATCTTCAATTTCCGGATCAGCCTTCAATTCCCGGTACCAGTCCTGTTCCTCGAGTTCCCGCCACAAGTCCTCAATTTCAGGCTCTTTTATCCGCAGGATGTATTTTTGAAAGAATCCAGCTATCAGTGCTCCGGTTAACAAAAGAAGAAATAGAAAAATCATAAATCGGCTCCTTATTCACGATGGTGGCTATATCAAGCGGAAAAAGTATGCTGCTTTTTCCGTCTCTTAAGCAGTGCTCTGAATGTTCCTGTTCCGAGAAGGACGCCGAGAACTATAAAACAAAACCCTATTAAATGTTTTGCCTGAATCTGTTCTCCCAGAAACATAGATGATCCAACTATCGAAAAAAATGGAGTCAGGTTGATGAAGATGGATGTTGATCCTGCTCCCAGTCTATGAATGCTGTAATTATAAAGCATATGTCCAAGTCCAGTTGCCAGGATAGCTGATCCTATGAGAGTCCACCAGACAAATGCAGGCTGATCAAAGGTAAGGGAAGTCCCTCTTTCAGGGAAGAAGAAACTGGCCAGGATCAACAGGATCGAACCCATGAAAAGCATCAACCCGGTCATCTGTCTGGAATCTATATTGACACTCAGCTTCTTAATTAAAATAAAACTCGCTGCCTGCGTCAGGACCGCGCCAAGAATATATAAGTCCCCCAACGACAATCCGGAGAGCGTCCCCTTTTCATTCATTACAATAAGGTATACCCCAAATAAAGCGGCGATAATGCCAAGTGACTTTAAAAGGGTCAGCCGTTCATTTAGAAAGATCATTGCCATAATGGATGTTGATAAGGGAACGAGCCCCAAAATCAGGCCTGCATTGGTTGCCGTGGTTGCAGTCAGCCCGATTGCGAGGAACAAATGATGGCCTAAAACCCCAAACACAGCTGCGGAGAAAATACCGATCAAGCTCTTCCGGGAAACCTTTTGAAAGCTCTTTTTTAAAAACAAAAAAAGTATGACCGCTAGCCCGGCCATCATTACCCTTATTCCTTGTATCATCACCGGTGGAAAATAGGTAACAAGAATTTTAATGGCTGAAACATTAAAGCCCCACACCACCATCAATAAAATCAATAATAGATATAACCCAGACTTCGACACACACTTCACACTTCTTTCTCGATTGATAATGTATCTAATTTAGCAGGGTGCCCTGAGTCTGTAAAGGAAATGACTCTGTAGTAAACAAAAAAGTGCTCCATAGAATGAAGCACTTTTTTACCTACAGCTGGTCCATATTCTTTGCAAATTCCGTTGACACCTTCGCAAACTCTTCATCATCTTCAATCCCGGTCAGGTCCCCTTCGGAATCTACTTTCAAAAAGAAGATATCCATGTCGTCCTGTGACTGTTCTTTTACATCATCAGTGAATGCTACAGCCGCATAATCAGTTCCTTCCAATGTCAGGGTAGCAAGGACCTCTATATCCTGTTCCTGGTCATCCTCATCAATCAGCGTAAATATTTCTCCTACTTTAACACTTTCCATTTAGCATTCTCCTTTCTTATCAGCCTTTTTCAGGTTCCTCAGCACCGTGGTGTTCGGCAACATATGTACGGATCAGTTCTTCTTCCTCATCTTCTAATTCAAAGTCAAAGTATTTTTCAGTAGACCTTTCCATGAGGTAGTATTGTGCGACACGGGCGCCATTCTCATCAACGGCATAGATCACTTTAATCAAAAGCCCATTTTCTGTATATAACTCATCATCCTCCGGGACTTCAACATCCAAAAGGTATTCATAACGCTCACCAGTCAGGATGCCGGTTGGATCCTCAAGTTTTTCGACCGTATGTCCGGTAATATTCATAAATGATGCATTCCTTTCAATACTTCTATCATTAATTTTGGTAAATCTTCCGCAATTATACACTTATTCGACAAACATTGCTTAAAATTTTATGATGGATAAGGAGTGTGTATAAACTTACAAAAATCTGTCATATTCTGCGGTTTCCCGGGAAACATCGGAAATAAACGCAGATTAAAAAAGGAGGAGAGTTTCCTTTGAATCACCAATCGTCCGAAAAAGAAATAATCCAAAAATATCAGCAAGATGAAAAAATGATGATATTGGCCTTTGCCCAATGGTGCATCAATCATGAAATTGACCCAGTTGACGTTTATTCAAATGCCTATCCACAACAGGGAGAGAACCCTCTATTAAAAGAAGCATTGGAATCAACAGTACCTAAAGAAGAGTCGGAGGACATCCCCCTTCCTTCTTTGTTTGCAGTATTGGAAATGTACGGCAATGAAGAACTGGCTTTCGCTCTCTCGGAAATGATAAGAAAATAGTATTATTAGTCTTGAAGGTCTGGTATTCTATCAACTGGAACTGCCAGTCCTTCCGGTTCTTTGCCGCTTCCAATTCCCGGGATTGTCATCGCATATACCACTCCCACTACCTTGCCGTCTCCGTCTATGACCGGGCTGCCGCTATTTCCCTTTTCGATCGGTGCAGAAAGGTACAGCCTCTCTCCTGTTTTAGTGATGTTTCCTTCCATCACAATTTGATTGTACGCAAGCGGATTACCGATTACATAAATGGAATCACCGCCAACCCAATTTTGTTCTTCCTGAATCTCCAGATAAGGAAGCTCATCTCCTTCAACCTCAAGAAGGGCTATATCCAATTCCGGATAGTCTTCAACAAGTTCCGCCTGCAAAATTTCACCATTGGGAAACACCACGGTTATGGGTACCATGTTTTCAATGACATGATGGTTTGTGACGATGGTACCGTCCTCGGAAATGTTAAAGCCTGTTCCTTTGGTCCCGCTGCCCTCAATTGTTACGACAGCTTTTTTATAGTCCCTTATATTTTCAACCTTGGAAAGTTCGTTTGATTTTGGCAGAAAGGAGAATGAGGGCATATTGAAAACCCGCACCCAGACTGCCAGAACACTGATGACCAAGCTCAGTGCTATAACAAGGGTAATCATTTTGGCAAGCAGAGATCGAGCTTTGCTTTTGGCAGGCTTGTCCTCCCCTTCTTCATCAAACAAAAAGTCCTCCAGATCAGGTTCATCCTTAAAGAGTTCCTTTTCATCCTCTTCATCTGTAATTTGAGAGTTGTTTTGGTTCTCCATACTTTCCTCCAGTCATTTTATCCTCTTCTCAGTGTAACTTAATCTCAATTTCATTACTATTAAATACCTCTCGCTTTGCTTTTAATGGAATATTTGTTCCACTTTAAAAATATTAGTAGGTACTAGAAGGAACTAATAATTTAAGGAGGTATTCCAATGGGAAGATTGATTTCATTCTTCAATAAAATCATGCAGCGTTATCTGCCTGACCCCTTCTTATTTGTAGTGATTTTGACATTCATCGTTCTGGTTTTAGGACTCATTTTTACGGACAGTTCAGTCATGAACATGGTCCAATATTGGGGAGATGGATTCTGGAGTTTACTGGCGTTTTCGATGCAGATGGTCCTTGTCCTTGTGACGGGATATGTGTTGGCAAGCAGCCCGGTGTTTAAGAAAGGGCTTGGGGCACTGGCATCGACTGCCAAGTCACCTGCTCATGCAATCATCATTGTTACTGTTGTTTCGATCATTGCCAGTTGGATAAACTGGGGCTTCGGACTTGTCATTGGGGCATTATTTGCTAAGGAATTGGCTAAAAAGGTTAAAAACGTTGATTACAGGCTATTAATTGCAAGCGCATACAGCGGATTCATTGTATGGCATGGGGGTTTTTCAGGTTCGATTCCTTTGACGATTGCAACTGAAGGACATTTTTCTCAAGATTTGATAGGAATCATCCCTACGAGTGAAACGATATTTGCGGTGTTTAATGTGACGATTGTCTTGGCACTATTTATCATCCTTCCGATATTGAACAGACTGATGATGCCTTCTAAAAGTGAAACGGTCACTGTCGACTCTGCCGTCCTTGAGGAAGAGGCAAAGCCTGAACTCTCTCAATCAAAAACGGATACACCTGCTGACAGGCTGGAAAACAGCTATATAGTCTCTGTATTGACAGCAGTCATGGGAATTGCTTTCCTGGTATATTATTTTGTAAATAACGGTTTTGCACTCAACCTTAATATCGTTAACTTCCTGTTTCTATTTCTGGGTATTCTTTTTCATGGTACACCTAGGCGCTTTCTTGAAGCGGTCCTTAACGCTGTTAAAGGAGCAAGCGGAATCATCATTCAGTTCCCTTTCTATGCAGGAATTATGGGAATGATGACAGCATCCGGACTGGCGGCTGTCATGTCGGAAGGATTTGTAAACATTTCCAATGAATTCACCTTTCCGTTTTTTACCTTCATAAGTGCTGGGATAGTCAATTTCTTTGTCCCTTCTGGAGGAGGACAATGGGCAGTACAGGCTCCGGTTATGCTGGATGCAGCCAATGCACTTGGTGTTTCAACAGCGAAAACGGCAATGGCAGTGGCATGGGGAGATGCTTGGACCAATCTTATTCAGCCATTCTGGGCATTGCCAGCGCTTGCAATCGCTGGTCTGAAAGCGAAGGATATTATGGGATTCTGTACTATTACACTATTGGTCAGCGGAATTTTCATTTCATTGGGATTGCTCTTCATATGATCAAAAACACCAAGCGATCAACGTTCCGTGACCGCTTGGTGTTTTATTCTGTATGGTTTTTCTGTAACATTTCAATGATTTCGGCTCCTTTTTCAGCTCCGTTGTCATTGACATACTGATGAAGAATGACGATGTTATCCACAGTATAAAAGTTCATCTTCAATGCCATATCCCCTGTAGACATTAAATCTTCAAACTCCCCCTTTGCTTTTTCCACCTCATCATTATTTTCAAACTGGTAGAAACAATAGATATCTTTTATGACTTGATAGGTAGAGGGTAATTCACCGTTCAGTTCTATGGGGGCCGGATTGGAAATCGATTTAATCCGGTGTCCCTTCTCTTTCATTTCGTTTGTAAGAGTTTCCGGAGTCAATGCAGACGCCGAACTGCAGGCAGTAATCAGCATGACCAGTATTAGAGGGAATAACTTATTCTTCATTAGGTGCCTCCTCTCAAGTTTGTATAAATTATTCGATGTTTGTAAAAATATTCCTCTAATTATTTTCTACTTCTGGGATTAGGAATCTGGTATCTTGTGAAGAAATGTCCATTCACCACGGCGACACCGGCAATGATGATCAATCCACCGGTTATACTCATCAGCATCGCTTTTTCATGAAGAATGATGATTGCAGCTAGAAAAGTAACGATCGGTTCAAGGTAAATGAGGACTCCGGCTTGAGAGGCTTGCAGCACCTCTAAAGATTTAGCCCAAAACCAATAGCCTGTCCCTGACACAAAGACCCCAAGGAAAATAAGATGCCCCCATTCAACTGCAGTTAAACCGGGCAAGCTCTCCCATCCCTGGTTTCTAAGGATAAAAGGAGTGCTGACGAGGAAACCAATAAAAGTTATATAAAAGGTTAAGACAGTCGGAGGTAAAGGCACCTTTAAGCTTTTTAAAAGGACAGTATAGCCAGCCCAGTTCAGTGTGCTCAAAAGCATCAGAAAGAAACCAATGTTCATCCCTATTTCCAAACGGTTTTGCGATCCTGCCGTCGTCACCATGATAACCCCGGTAATGGCGGCAATGATTCCCAGTGCTTTTTTTATATTCATTTTCTCGTGAAGAAAAATCATAGATAGAAAGACAGTGAAAACCGGTGTAACCGAGATTAACCATCCTGCTGAAGAGGCATCAATAAAGACCAGTGAAGTGGTTTGAAGCAGCTGGTGAACAAATGTTCCGAGAATTGCAAGGATGAATATATGAGGAAAATACCTAATTGGAAAACGCATTTTTTCCCCGGTCAGTAACACGATAATGAGCAAAAATACCGCCCCGATCCCAAACCGGAAGACAATCAGGGTGAATGGGTCAAGCTTGTCCAGCACTATTTTGGCCGAAACAAACGATACTCCCCAAAAGAAGATCGCCATTGCCGCATATAAAGAAGCTGCCATCTTGGCATTAATTAAGCTCATCACTCTCTATTCCTTCCATAACCAGACTATATTCCAATATATGCTTGTCTCTGTTAACCATTCCAAAATGACAGATTTTATCAGAATGACAGGCCGGATGGATCAAAATTGAGGGTCTGTGATGAATGACCAAGCATATCCCTTTCTTACACATATTCTGTATATAGAAGGGGGTGAGCATTATGTATTACTACTTGCTTTTGTTTCTAGCGGCAATTGGTGCAGGACTTGCTATTTTGTTTGTACTATCGACTTTTCCTGCAGCTGCTGCACTTCTTGGCGGACTAGTCGTTTTCTTAAGAGGGCTTGCAGTTATCGTCGTGATTGTCTTTGCGTTAATCATCATATTCCTGGCGATCAAAGCCCTGTTTAACAAAAAACACTGCTAACCCTTTTGAGGCTGCCTGAAAAGCAGCCTCTTTCTTTTTGAGCAAATCCTTTCATATAGTAGAATGAATGGGGAAGGAGTGATCGTATGGAAAAGAAACTCGACCATATAGGCATAGCTGTGAGGGACTTGGATAACAGCATACATATTTACACGAATGTGCTTGGAGGAGTATTGCTGGACCGATACCGCAGTGAAGCGGTTGGGGTTGAAAGCGAAATAGCTGTCATTGATTTGAATGGCGACCGGCTTGAATTGCTTTCCCCCACAAACAATACTACTTCCCCCATCGCCCGTTTCATCAGGCAGAAAGGAAAAGGCGTTCATCATGTAGCCTATCAGGTAGATGATCTGGATGAAGCCCTTCTTGAACTGGAGAAGCAGGGTATCAGGACATTGGAAGACACTTTGCGGATCAATAAACATGGACGCCGCCTCATCTATCTGAACCCTGCTGATACAGAAGGAACAATAATAGAATATTGTGATTATCCCAATGAAAAATGATCTGTGACGACACAGATCATTTTTTAAAATCAATCTCTATATAGACCGGACAGTGGTCACTGCCAAGGGTATCGGTGTGCATGCCAGCGTCATTCAACGAGTCTTTTAATCTATCGGAAACGATAAAATAATCGATTCTCCACCCGATATTTCTCTCCCTGACTTTACTCATATAGGACCACCAAGTGTAGGATTGGTCTTTTTCAGGATACAGATGCCTGAAACTGTCAACAAAGCCTTCACCGAGAAGAAGGCTCATTTTCTCTCTTTCTTCTGTGGTAAAACCAGAGTTTCCATGATTAGATTTAGGGTTCCGAAGGTCAATTTCATTATGTGCAACATTCAAATCCCCGCAATAAATGACCGGTTTAACAGCATCCAGTTCTTTAATATACGCTCTTACCTTTTCCTCCCATTGCAGCCTGTCCTCAAGGCGGGAAAGGTCTCTTTTGGAATTCGGAGTATAGACATTCAATAGGAAGAATTCTTCAAATTCCAATGTGATGGAACGTCCTTCCGGCTCGCTTTCTTCCTCACCGATTCCATAAGAAACGGATAGCGGTTTTTGCTTCGTGAATACTGCAGTACCTGAGTATCCTTTTCTTTCAGCATAGTTCCAAAATTGATGATAGTTTTCCAGCTCCAGTGAGATCTGGCCCTCTTGAAGCTTAGATTCCTGTATACAAAAGATATCGGCATCGGCATCGTTGAAGAAATCCAGAAACCCTTTTTTGACGCATGCCCTTATCCCATTCACATTCCAAGATACTAATTTCATTTTCTATCTCTCCTGTAGATTTGTTAAAGTACCATTCTAGCAGAAAAAGAGAGTTTATTCATTTATTTTCCCAGTGGGAATGCAGAAGAGAAGAAAAAACATAACCCGCTGTTAAAGGTTATGTTTTTGTATCCGACCGTTATTTCCTTTTTCCTCTGGCTGCAGATGAGTTTCGGCCTCTCCTGCCGCCTGCTCTGCCTGAAGAGTCTTTCCCTCCCCGGCCCTTTTCGCTTTTTTTATCCGCAAATTTGTGGAGAGATCCCCGTTTGACTTCTTTGGATTCCAACATATTTGAATTCGAGCGCTTTCCTCGTTTAGCAGAGGCTGGTTTATCATTCCGACTACTTCGGGAAGCTGGTCCATCGGCTGTTTTCTTTCCCTTGGTATTTCTGGAACGATCTTCTGTTTTTGCTTTGGTGTTTCTATTCTCATTCGTTTTCTTCTTCGAGGCTGTTTTTTTAGCGCCAGATGGTTTTGCCTTAGGGGTAGGGTCTATCGTATTGCCGATATTCTGTTTTGGCAGACGAATATTTAATTCTTTCTCTATTTGCGCCAATTGATCCTTTTGGGCAGGTGAATAAAAGGTAACAGCGAGTCCTTTTTCACCTGCTCTTCCAGTTCTGCCGATCCGGTGGACATAACTGTCGGCGTCTTCAGGTACATCGTAATTGAATACGTGAGTGACCCCTTCTACATCAAGCCCCCTCGCTGCTACGTCGGTAGCAATCAGCAGCTGGAATTCGGAATCCCTGAAGCGTTTCATGACTTTCTCGCGCTTCGCCTGCGATAAATCACCATGCAGCTCATCACAGGTAAAACCATAAGAGACAAGAGCCTCATAGAGCTTGGTCACCCTTCGTTTGGTCCTGCAGAAGATGACTGCCAGATAAGGCTGGTATTCTTTTATCAATTCGACAAGTGTTGCTTGTTTTGCCCTGTCGTTAACAAAGACAGCAAGTTGTTCGACACTCTTGGCTGGTCCCTGCTTGCGCTCAACACTGATATATTGAGGGGTTTTCATATGCTTCTTGGCCAGGATCTTAATCTCGTCCGGCATCGTTGCAGAAAATAGAAGCGTTTGCCTTGATTTTGGTGTTTCCCTGATGATCATTTCAACTTCTTTTAAGAAACCAATATGCAGCATCTGGTCAGCTTCATCCAAAACAAGGGTATTCAGTTCTGATAAATCGATGGTTCCCCTGCCGATATGGTCAAGGATTCTTCCCGGTGTTCCCACCACTATGCCTACATTTTTTCTAAGTTTGTTCAGCTGCTTTTCAACATCTTGTCCTCCATACACCGGCAAAACGCTGATGCCCTCGATATGACGGATGAGTTTACGCACCTCTTCGGTAATCTGAAGTGCAAGTTCTCTTGTCGGTGTAACAATCAGCGCCTGGATATTCTTCTTGTCAAAATCAAATTTCTCAATGATCGGCAGAATAAACGCCAGTGTTTTTCCTGTCCCGGTCTGCGCCTGGGCAATGACATCCAAATGCTCCATTACAACTGGTATCGCTTTTTCTTGGATCGGGGTTGGTGTTGTTACATTATTTTTTTGCAGTCTGTCGACAACAGACTCGGAAATTCCAAGTGTGCTAAAATTATTCAAATTTATGTCCCTACTTTCGTTTTAAAAGAAAATCATAGATAGTGGTCGGTCACTTAATATTTTCTCTTTTGAATGGCTTTTTGTTTTTCCATCAAGCCATGCGATTTTTCGATGATATCTGTTAGTACGTCGCCTTTATATATTCTACCGAGTTTAGTGTTTTCTTGATAATAGTCCACTATTTCATCAAGCATCTTAGCTGTTTCTTTACTTATACGGACGTTCAGCTGAATTCTGCTTTGATCACTCACAGTTTATTAGACTTCCTTTCATGACTGGGTTCTAGCGGTTGTTATCAAACTGCTAGCACCTTGATAACAACTACATAGTGAATGATAGCATGAGGGGTTGTCGATTACAAACATAATTTGTCGGAGTTTCTCGCGGCTTGCCGGATTTTCAATTAAATCTTTCATAGTTTTTGAAGTGAAACAGAAAAAATTCCTTTTGTTCCAAAATAAAAAACCTCACTTGAAGAGGTTTTAAATCAATCATGACAAAAAGGATTTCTCCATTCCATGAGTGCAGCATAATTCCTGGATTCTTCATCTTCTAAATAGTCAGGTATTACACCGACCGGCAAACGTCCACATCGGAGCAGGAAAGAAATGACGTTGTCGAAAATTTCTCCGTTCACTACTGCGTCAAGATATTGGGAGGCCGTCATTTTATCAGCAACTTTTCCATACCCAGGCATCCTGCCGCCGCCTAAAAGCATTTCTATTTTCAATTGAATAACGACTTCGTACATGGATTGCATTAGCGCTTTTCCAAGCCCGAGTCCTCTGTATTCCGGTGATACACCTATATCCACTATGTATAGGGCATTTCCTTTTGGAGCATGAGTTTTGATATACCCTTCATCGGTCACTTCTGCCCAGGAGTGCTCGATATTCTTGCGATTGAAATTCATCCTCATCCCCGTTATCGATCCAGCAATCTCTCCCTCTATTTCTACGCAGAGTGCGCCCTCGGGAAAAAGGGTGATATGGTTGGTAAGCTGTTCTTCATTCCACCATAAATCAGAAGGAAAAGGCGGTGGGAAGCTCTCCTGCTGGACTCTTATCAAACCTGGGAAATCTGATTTGGTATAGTTTCTTATGACAGCTTCAACTGGTTTGTCCTTTTTGAAAAGAAATACCTTTTTTCGATACAATTATATTCCTCCTGTTTTGAATAATTGTCCCTCAACTGCGTGTCCAAATTCTTCAGGATGAGACTCCTTATACCGGTCGTCGAATCTTTCCAGAAGTATCAGTGTGATGAGGGAAACCATCACACATAAACCGACAAAGGCAACAATCATGGCAGCGCAATAGAAGAGGATTTTTTTGAGACCCAACTCTTTTAACCTGTTCCAGTCTACATGTATTAGAATAATCAGCACATCCTTTTATTCTGATTTTTCTAATATTTTAACAAATCTATCGTTTTCCGTTAATAGATAAGCTTCATTTATACAAATAAAAAAACGGCAGAGCGCCGTTTTTTTAAAAAAGTGATCAGTCGTCTCCGTTGAGGAAGTCCCCAAGTCCGCCTAACAAGCTTCCTTCACCTCTAGACTGTCCTCCTCCTTGAGGAGCGCTGGCAAAGACCCTGTCCGCAAGTCGGCTGAATGGCAGTGATTGAATCCATACAGTTCCCGGTCCCTGCACAGTTGCAAAAAACATTCCTTCCCCGCCAAAGAATGCTGATTTAATTTTTCCGACATATTCGATGTTGTAATCAACTTCTTTTGTCATGGCGACAAGACAACCCGTATCGACCCGAAGTTTTTCCCCTGGCTTCAGTTCTTTACGGTGTATCGTCCCGCCTGCATGAAGGAATGCGAGTCCGTCGCCTTCCAGCTTCTGCATAATAAATCCTTCCCCGCCAAAAAAGCCGGTACCAAGTTTTCTTTGAAAATCAATTCCCACTGAAACGCCTTTAGCTGCACATAGGAAAGAATCTTTTTGACAAATCACCTTTCCGCCCATTTCACTTAAATCGACAGAAATGATCTTTCCTGGATAAGGGGCTGCAAAAGAAACATGTTTTTTCCCTGTCCCCTGGTTGGTAAACACGGTCATGAATAAGCTTTCCCCTGTTAACACACGCTTCCCGGCACCGACGAGTTTTCCGAAAAAGCCTGATTTTCCGCTTGAAGAACCATCTCCAAAGATCGTTTCCATCCCAATGCCGTCTTCCATCATCATCATGGCACCGGCTTCGGCAATCACGCTTTCGCTCGGGTCCAATTCGATTTCAACGAACTGCATATCATCCCCGTATAACTGGTATTCAATTTCATGAGAGTTCATTATGTATCCTCCTTATTACTTACTCTTCCTCATTTTATTTATTCTGCTGGGAGTAAGTAAATTCCTTTTGATTTTTAAATTAAATTCCTGCTTAGCAATAGCAATAGAAATTTTTGGCGTAATGAACATTTTAAAGTGGGGGAAATTAAAGATTGAGCGGACTATTTGCTCAATCCTTCATCGGGAGTGATTTGACCATGGCAAGAAACAAACTTATTGTTCCTGGATCAGAAAGCGTACTGAACCAGATGAAAGAGGAAATCGCCAATGAGTTTGGAGTAACACTTGGAGCAGATACAACCGCACGTGCCAATGGTTCAGTCGGCGGGGAAATGACCAAACGTCTAGTAGCCCTTGCCGAGAAGACATTGGCTGAAGGACAGAACCAATAACATAGGCCCCTCTTCATCAGAAGAGGGGCTTTTTCAGTCTACTTGTTTGGACTGCCGGGCATGTTTTTTCCGTAGAAAATTTCATCCATTTCGAGTTTAAGCTTATCCGAGATCTCTTTTGCTTCATCTTGCTTCAGTTTTTCCTTGGAATAGCCGAATAGATAATTATTCAGGTCAAATTCCTTTAGCTTGCATTTCGTATGAAAAATATTTTGCGGATAGACGTTTACATCAATCATGTCGTAATCCTCTTTTATTTCTTCAGGGATATAGTTCTGAATGGAGTTGATATCATGATCAATGAATAGCTTGCGACCGCTTATATCCCTTGTGAAGCCTCTGACTCTGTAATCCATTGTCATGACATCGGTCTCAAATGAATGGATCAGATAATTCAACGCTTTCAAAGGAGATATTTCACCGCATGTCGAAACATCTATATCAGCACGGAATGTACTGATCCCTTCATGGGGGTGATATTCCGGATACGTATGAACCGTTATATGGCTCTTATCCAGCTGCATTGTAACGGCTGAAGGCAGCGGTCCGGGTGATTCATCGAAGTGCTCGTTCGGAACTTCAACAATCGGGCCTTCGGAAACAAGGATCGTAACAGACGCTCCTTGTGGGACATAGTCCTGTTTTGCTATATTGAGAACATGCGCACCGATGATATCCGATACATTTGAAAGGATCTTGGTGAGCCTGTCTGCATTATACTGCTCATCTATATATTCAATATAAGCTTCACGCTCTTCCCTTGTCTTTGTATAGCATATATCGTACATGTTGAAGCTTAATGACTTAGTCAGATTGTTGAACTCGTGAAGCTGTATTCTTTCTTCGTGTGACATTTTCATGATACCTTTCCCCCTATGTAAAATTGTGCAGAAACTCTTCGTTTCAACTCGTTGATATTTTTTATGATACCCTGTCATTCACAGAATAAAACGGTATTCTTATTAGAAAGGGAAATCGTTAGCAGAAAGTTCCAGTACTAAAAGATGGGAGCTGGTGTGTTTCAGAGTTTTTGAGCATGCCGAAATCGGGTAGAATGGTAAGTAAGATTGGAGCGTGGACTATGAAACGGTTATTATTACTGGTATTGATAATACTGGTCGCCTATAATACTAAACCTTATTGGGAAGACCAAGTGAATACTTCCCTGCTTAATGATACAATTGCGAAACTGGATGCCTTCAAGGAAAAACCTGAAGTACAGGATGCGCTTACCAATCTGAATGACCGGATCAGTTCCTTGATTTTTGGATTGGAAGATTCCCTTGAAGAAGTGAAAGAAGATGTACAAGAACCTGGCGGGGATGCAGATGCAGAAGTTGTAGAAGTGAACAAACCCCAACTTACTAAGCCGGAAGATCAAGTGTTTTCCATTCACAACCTCGAAATTGGGGATACAAAGGAACTGGTTGAACAAACAGTTGGGACGCCTGCCCGTACTTCTTTTAATGAATACGGGGTGAAATGGTATACATATCACCAGAATTATCAAAACTTCCTCATGGTGGCTTTTGATGATAATGATCAAGTGAGTGCGCTTTATACAAACCAGGATCTCATTTCTTCGGACTCAGGTATCGGATTGAATAGTTCTAAGGATGAAATGCATCAGGTCCTTGGTGAACCTATTTCAAAAATTAGAAAAGGTCTTGTCTACTACCAACTACAAAATGATGGCGAGTATGAAATTTACCAGCGTGATGACAGTTATATCACTGTTTTTTACGATAAACATGAAAGTAATACTGTCACAGCCCTGCAAATAATTGATGAAGACCTGGAAAATGACAAAAAGGAAATATACGCCGGGGCAAGCGAAGACCTGAAAGAAGGCTTTGAATATCAGCTGTTTGACCTCACTAATTCCACCAGGGTCAACCATGGTTTATCCGTATTGTCATGGGATGAGCATGTCAGAAGCACAGCGCGGGGTCACAGTCTCGATATGGCTGATAATAACTACTTCAACCATACGAACCTTGATGGCCAGTCCCCTTTCGACAGAATGCAGGAAGACGATATCACCTTTACGGTGGCAGGAGAGAATCTTGCCTATGGTCAATTCAGTTCGATATTTGCCCATGAAGGCCTGATGAACTCTGAAGGACACAGGAAGAACATCCTGAAAGAAGAGTATGAGTTCCTGGGGGTTGGTGTTGCGTTTAACCAGGAATCACAACCTTATTATACGGAGAACTTTTATCGTGATTAACATGAGCCGTACCTGTGAGGGTGCGGTTTTTTTGTCGTGTTTGCATTATGTCATGATAAATCAAAACCGCCTCCTGATTGGAAGCGGTTTGAGTGTTGCTTATTAACCCTTATTGCTGTTTCTCCCCCTGCTGCCCCGCTTCCTGGCTCGGGAATAGTGGCAGCTGTCACAAATAGGGAATTTAAAACCAGAAGGCAGCCTTTTTCCACAGCGCTTGCATTTCAGGGTCATGGATGACACTTCTGTATCCAGGCTTTCATGTACACCGTCCGCAATATCTTCGCGAAGGCGTTCCCAGTAGATTGCTTCTGTTCCTCTTCCCAGCCGGTACAGGAATAACAGATGCAGGCCGACAGCTTTATAAGCAACTTCCTGCTGCTCGAGATTTTTTCGCTTCAATCGTGGTTCAGGAAGTTCTGCGCCGCTGATGATAGCATCCATCGTTTCTAGCCACTGTGCCGTTAATTCCGGCTCTTTTTTTGAAAACGGGAGATGCAGGAATCCGTATAAATCCATCATCGATAAGCGGGCTTCTATCTCCGTTCCTCTTACAAGTTCATACAGCTCCCTTTCTTCAAATAAGGAAGCTTTTTGGGTCCCGAATGGACTTTCGAACTTTTCCCAGAGTTCAAAAAATCTTCCGAGATCGTGATAGTATTTTTGAAATCGTTCAAAGACCGAGTTTGTCGGGGCAATGGCAAAGGACTGGACGGGTTCGTCTTCTTGGTCCAACAGCTTTGACATCATTTTAATGTCTTTAGTGAAAGCCACCTTACCTACATCATAAATCCCTTTCCTTCCTGCTCTTCCGGCAATTTGTTTTACTTCCTGTGATGTAAGGGTCCGTCTTCGGGTTCCGTCAAACTTATCATTTTCCAAAAACACAATCCGGCGGATCGGCAGATTTAATCCCATTCCTATTGCATCCGTTGCCACAATGACTCTTGTTTCCCCTTTAATGAATCTTTGCATCTGTTTCTTACGCGTTTCCGGGGGCATGCTTCCATAAATCATGCTGACAGAATGGCCGTTATTCTGCAGTTTGGAAGCCGTTTCGAGGACACGCCTTCTTGAGAAGCAGACGAGTGCGTCTCCTCTTTTTGCCTGTCTAAAAGAGAATTCGCGTTGTTCCACTTCCAGAGGAATATCCCGGCTGTACTCGTTGACCTCCACCTCGCAATCTTCAAGGAGCCCAAGGAGCATTGGTTTGACATTTCGGCTTCCGATGATATGCACTTCTTTCGCCCTGGCTTTGGTAATGGCTTTATACCAGGAGAAGCCACGGTCTTTATCGGCCATCATTTGTGCTTCGTCGATGACTACTACATCATACTCTTCTCTTTTATAAAACATCTCCACTGTACAGGAGACATGCCTGGCTCCAGGCACCATTTTTTCTTCTTCGCCGGTCTTCAGGCTGCAGGGAACTCCATCGTTATTCAGGCGGTCATATACTTCCAATGCAAGCAAACGCAGCGGTGCCAGATATAACCCGCTTTTTGCTTTTTTCATGCTGGCCAATGCATGATGTGTTTTACCTGTATTGGTTTCTCCTATATGAAGGACATACTTGGTATTTCCGCCAA
This sequence comes from Bacillus salacetis, assembly GCF_049177075.1. Classification (GTDB taxonomy): domain Bacteria; phylum Bacillota; class Bacilli; order Bacillales; family Bacillaceae_B; genus Rossellomorea; species Rossellomorea salacetis_A. The sequence goes on from NZ_CP185377.1 coordinate 1,978,564, forward strand.
GGGAGACACTGTACTCCCTGCCGAATATATCATTCATCATCCGTTCTTCTATTTGCCTTTGCCGTTCTAGTTCTGCCAGTTCTGCAGCCTTTCTCTCTTCTCTTCTCGCCACATCGCTTTTATAAATGGACGCATGAGCTTCTTCTTCATATGGAATTTCCGATAATTTCAACAGATCCTCGACATACTCTTCCTGAAGATAATCCATATAAATTAATGCCTGGTCAAGGAGTTCATGCTGCATCCATTTTCGAATGTCACCTGAAGATAAGGATTCATCAAAAGCTCTTTGATATAACTGAAAGTGTTCTTCCGTCATATGTTGAAGAAGCGATTTAGGGAATGTCTTCAGTAAATAATTCGAGACAAATTCCTCATAGACAAAATAATAGGTTTCGTATTCCCAATAACTTCTTCCCCTATGGAGGGTCCGATGGATCATCCCGTTCAGTTCCTGGAAAAATTCAGAAAGGGTTCTATAATCTTTCGGATCAAATTGGCCCAGCTCTTCCAGCTGTTCTTCGAGCATAAATGTGTCAACATGACGGTATCTCACTTTTTCTTTGAAGTCACTGACAAGCTTCTGGGCAACTGCATATCGGACGGGCAGATACCACTCCTGCTTAATTGTATGGAAGATCTTTTCAAGGGTTTTGGTGATCTCGGCAGTGACCTTTTTCTGCTCTGCTTCAATCTTATCTTGTTCCATGCGTAGGAGATAGCCTTCCCTTGCAAGCTCATACCGTTCATCCCATTGATCTGCCTTGGACTGGGCAAGTTCCTGGAGCCATGGAATGACATCAAACGGCTTATATCCGCGCATCTCATTGCGAAAAACTTGATTGATGACCTTTTTATCTACCCCTTCAACTTCGTAATCCTTATCACGGAGGAAAGATTTCTTGTCACTTCTGCTGACAAAATTAGTGACTTTGTTCAGCCAGACATTCAGCCATAGCTGCTCTATATAATGGATTCTTTCATTGAGATAATCATCAAAGGATGGCGCCGCCTCCTTTGTTTCCATATAGCGAAAGATATCTTCTTTAATTTTTCGTTTTGTATCTTGTATTGCTTCTTCATGCAACTCATTCAATTTATCCACTTAAATCACCTTTTCTTTAAACTGCTTTGAAAACATTACTTTTGGCAATGGCCGCAGTAAAATGTTTTTTTTGAAGAGATTTCATCTTTGATTATAGGATTTCCGCATCTCTGGCAGGGTTCCCCCTCCCGATCGTAAACCCGGCATTTTGAATTGTAGCCACCTGTAAGACTGTCTCCTGGAAAAAATGGTTCTTCCATATATCCACCACTGTTCACCGCATCTCTTAATATAAATTGCATTGATTGAAAAAGCTGGCGGTTCTCATGGTCCGAGAGTTCGTTGAATTTACGTTCCGGAAGAAGCCCGGCGTGGAAACACATCTCATCGGAATAACAATTGCCGATCCCGGCTAAGAAACTTTGATTGACAAGCGTAGTCTTCAGGCTTCCCCTTCGTTTTCCGGCCAGCTCCATAAAATTTTCGATTTTAAACTCAGGGTCTAAAGGCTCGGGTCCCAGATCATCTAATTTTTTTTTTGCTGCTTCAATTCCTTTATATAAATGTAAATACCCAAGTCGGAGCCCGATAAAATATAAATGCTCATTTCCAAAGGACAGCCTGACTTGTATCGTTCTGTCCGGTTTCTCTTGTTCAGTGCTGTAAAACATCCAGCCTCCGAGCATCAAGTGCAATAATAATACTACATCATTATCGAGATGAAACAGCAAGTGCTTTGCTCGTCTTGTCACGTTTTTTACAGTTTGATTTTTTACCAGGCTGTTGAATTCTGTAACAGGGACGTTTATGGACTTTTCTCTTCCGATCTCGACTTCAGTAATTTGTTTATTCTGGATTCTCTGCATAAGCAGATTCTTGTAGTTTTCCATCTCTGGAAGTTCCGGCATGGTACCACTCCCACTCTTTTTCTCTTATCTTTTCCGTTCTCAAGTAAAAAACAAGTCCCACAAATCGGAAAACGCCACTGAATGCTTCACCACTTTAAAGCAGCGGGGGACAGTCCCCCGCTGCTTTAAAGCGTTAAATTAGTTTCGAGCAAGCCCCTTTTTATTCCAATCGCAAACAGAAATCAATAATTTTCCATACTATAAATCGAATGGAATTTAAGGAGGATGCTTATGTATAGAGAAGATTTCCCGATGTATGAACACGATGAGAGATTTTTACCATTGCTTGCTGTAGGAGCGGCAACTGGTGCTTTTGGCGGTTTCGGAGGTTATGGAGGTTATGGCTGGGGTTATGGCCGTCCCGGTTGGGGCTATGGCTTTGGAAGGCCGGGTTGGGGCTATGGCCGTCCTGGCTGGGGATACGGAAGACCGGGTTGGGGCTATGGTCGTCCCGGCTGGGGTTATGGCCGTCCTGGATTCTGGAGATGATGTAAGGAAAAGACCTATCCAATTGACTGGATAGGTCTTTTTGCATCTATAACTCCGCCTGAAATGTATAATATGGAAATTACCTAAGCAAAATATCATTAATGAATTATTCTTTGCTCTGTAAAGCGGGTGTTTGAAATGATGACTCTGCCTAATTTCGTCTGGTATATTCTTCTCTCTCTCCTTAGCCTGTTCCTGCTAATCTATACTTTCATTATAAAAAGAAAAGAATTCAAAAAGGTATTATCTGTCTATATGTTCATCTCCGGGCTTAGTTTTATAGTGGATTTTATAATCCTCGTCTGCTTTAAAGCCTATACTTACAATCCGGAGATCCTTGAATCAGAATGGTTTGACAGTATAATGGGATCTTTTACTTCACAGGCGATTGCCGTACCTGCTGCTGCCGTGTTCCTCACAGCATTTCAGCTGGGTTGGCAGTGGATCTTCCTGTTCACTGCAATACTAACGGGAATTGAACTCTTCTTTTTAAATATCGATATTTATAAACAGTACTGGTGGAGTACAGTATATACCGCGGTCCTTTTGCCGATAGGGTTCAGGCTTTCGCAAAAGTGGTATCATGCCCTTTCGGATCCTAAAAAAATTGTAGAACTATCAACAATCTATTTAGGCCTCAATACATATGCTCAATCATTGAAATTCTTTCTTGTAGTATCATTCTCTTCTCATCAATATCAAGTTGGCCTCTTTAGCGACCCCCTGCGGGATTCGATATTTGGCAATTCAATCTATTTATTGATCATTACAGTGATAATGTCACTGATCATAGTTTTTTGTTTTAAATGGTATATTGCCGTGATACTGATCGTTTTAGAATGGGCAGTTACGAAATGGCTGGAAGTAAGCGGAATCCTGAAGTTAGCTCCACATTGGAATACTGGATATTTTAGTTTATTATTTGTAGCCACACTATTGTTATTCCGCTGGATCTATATAAAGGTTTTTGAAAAGGAGCGGTTTTTTATTTAGAAAATACTGTCCTCTTTATTCCATCTCCAGCTCAATAATATGAGCAATTTTAGATGGAATACGGGTCCGATTCCATCACTATTCCAAGGTTCCCTACGATTTCAGACGGTAAAGCCACTAATTCCATTTTTGGCTGTGCCAGTTAACTAAAACCATAAAAAAGAAGACTGGAGATTCCAGTCTTCTTTCCATCATTATTGTTGAACTGGTTTTTTCAGCAAGCCGACCATCACAGCTGTGACAGCTGAACCGATGAGCACGGCAAGAAGGTACAATAAAGGATTTCCCATAACGACAGGGAATACAAAGATTCCACCGTGAGGCGCAGGAAGTCCGATACCGAACGCCATTGCAAGTCCGCCGGCTACTGCTGATCCGACAATTGCAGATGGGATGACACGTCCAGGATCTGCTGCTGCAAATGGGATGGCTCCTTCAGTAATGAATGATGCTCCCATGAAGTAGCAAGTGAAACCTGCTTTTCGTTCTTGTGCAGTAAATTTCTTTTTAAAGAATGTAGTAGCTAATGCCAATCCAAGCGGTGGAGCCATACCCCCTGCCATGATAGCCGCATGAGGACCGAAGTTTCCAGCATCAATCATGGCAATTCCGAATGTGAATGCTGCTTTGTTGATCGGCCCGCCAAGGTCAACTGCCATCATACCGCCAAGAAGAATTCCAAGAAGCACAAGGTTGGTTGTACCCATGCCGCCAAGCCATTCTTGCAATTGCTCATTGAGGAAAGCAACTGGTTCATTAACAACGAATAACATAATCAGACCAGTAATTAAAATTCCGAATACAGGGTAAAGCAATACCGGCTTTAAGCCTTCCAGCCAGTTTGGAAGATTTGCAAATAATTTTTTAAGAAGCAGTACAACATAACCGCCAAGGAAACCGGCAATCAATCCGCCAAGGAAACCGCCGCCTCCAGTTGCTGCAAGGAAACCGCCGACCATACCGGCTGCAAAACCAGGTCTGTCAGCAATACTCATGGCAATGAATGCTGCCAGGACAGGAATCATCAGGCCGAATGCACCAGAACCGCCGCCGATCGTGCTTAGAGCTTCAGCGATTGGATTATAGGTTTCGTGATTAGGATCGGCTGCTTGAATTCCAAACATGAAGGAAATCGCAATTAAGATACCGCCTCCGACAACGAATGGAAGCATATTGGAAACACCGTTCATCAAATGCTTATAGAAACCGCTGCGCTTCTCTTTTGTTTCTCCCTCTTCTTCTGTTGCTTTGCCGCTGCCCTCATATACTGGAGCATCGCCATTTACGGCGCGGTCAAGCAGTTTGTCCGGATTACGGATTCCTTCTGCTACAGGGACCTGGATGACCTTTTTCCCTTTGAAACGTTCCATTTCAACTTTGGTATCTGCTGCAACGATGATGGCTGTCGCATTTTCAATTTCCGCTTTTGTTAATTGGTTCTTCGCGCCGCTTGAGCCATTCGTTTCCACTTTAATGTCGATATTTTTTTCTTTCGCTTTTGCTTTCAGTGAGTCTGCCGCCATATACGTATGGGCAATCCCAGTCGGACATGCCGTAACTGCCAGGATTTTTCCTGCTCCGGCTGCAGTACCTGGAGCAGCTGTCTCTACAGGCTGTTCTTCAGGCTCCTCTTCTGCCAGAACTTCTTTTTCTTTTTCATCGATGAGAAGAAGGACTTCTTCTTCATCAGAAGCATTCATCAATTTCTTTCTGAATGCATCATCCATTAAAAGGGATGAAAGACGTGAAAGTGTTTCTAAATGGGCGTTGTTTGCCCCTTCGGAAGCCGCGATCATAAAGAATAGATGACTGTTTTGGCCATCGAGTGCCTCATAATCAATTCCGTCTGCTGAGCGGCCAAATGCGATGGCAGGAGTCTTGACGGAAGCCGTTTTAGCATGCGGAATGGCAATGCCTTCACCGATTCCGGTTGTGCTTTGTTCCTCTCTTGCCAGAATCGCTTTCTTGTAGCCTTCACGGTCGTTTAGCTTTCCTGCTTCATCCAATTTGCTGACTAGCTCATCGATGACTTCAGCTTTGGAACCTGAGTGTAAATGAAGGATCATGGTGTTTTTCTGTAGTAGTTCTGTTATCCTCATTGGTATTCCCCCCCTGAAATAGGTGTTGTCTCTATTTCATTTAACAGTTTATCGATTGTCTCTTTTGTACAGAAGCCTGAAGAATAAGCGGTGGCACTGCCGGCAGCGGCACCGAATTTGAAACTTTTCAACTCATCCCCTGACTGTTCAAAGGAAGCGATGAAGCCAGCAACAACTGAATCCCCTGCGCCGACTGAGTTAACAAGGCTGCCGGGTGGTACTGGTGCAAATTGTGCAAATTGTGCATCTTGCTCTGTGAAGTATAAAGTTCCTTTGCCGCCCATTGATACGATGACATTCTGAGCTCCCATTTCCACTAACTTCTTTCCATATGGAATCGCATCTTCTTTCGTTTCAATGGAAACATCGAATAGCTCTCCCAACTCATGGTGGTTCGGTTTAATGAGGAATGGTTTGTATTTCAAGATGTTCAGCAGCTTTTCTTTCGTTGTATCAACGACGATTTTAACGCCATTATTTACTAACTGCTTTATAATCTGTTCATAAAAATCACTTGGCATGGAAGGCGGAATACTTCCTGCAAGTACCAGGATATCGCCTTCTTTCAGAACATCGAGCTGGCCAGTCAGCGCTGAGATTGCTTCATCAGAGATTACTGGGCCATTCCCGTTAATTTCGGTTTCCTGTTCTCCGCGGAGTTTGATATTGATGCGGGTATCACCATCAACATGAACAAAATCGGTATCGACGTTTTCCTTTTTTAGTTCATCCTGGATATATTGGCCGGTTAAGCCGCCAAGAAAACCAAGCGCTTTGTTCTGGATTCCAAGGGATGTTAAAACACGTGAAACATTGATTCCTTTTCCGCCCGGAGCTTTCGATTCATGCTCCATTCGGTTCGTTTCCCCAAGATTCAGTGCATCTACTGTTACAAAGTAATCAATAGAAGGGTTGAGTGTAAGTGTGTAAATCATGTTGTCACAACCTTTATTGAAGTATGCTGTTGATAATGCTGGATGTTTTCATTCGATTTGTTGGTTATCAGCACGGCTGCTTCCATATCGGTTATCTTGCTGAAAGATACTTCTCCGATTTTTGAATGATCGGCCAGCACAAATGCTTCTTGTGAAAGCTTTATTGCCGTTTGCTTTATTAATGCTTCTTCGGGATCCGGTGTTGTAAAGCCGTATTCGAGATCGACTCCGTTGGTTCCAATAAAGCATTTATCAAATCGGTATGTTTCCAGAGAGTCAAGGGCTGACCTGCCGATGATCGCCTGTGTCGAACCTTTAACCAAACCGCCAAGTAAATAAGTGGTGATGCCTTTTTCAAGCAGTGGCGCGATTAAGGTGATACCGTTTGTTACAACGGTCAACTTCTTTTGACTCAAGTATGAAATCATTTGCTGTGTGGTCGTCCCGGCATCCAAATAGATGGAATCGCCATCCTGGATTAAGGAAGCAGCTTTTTTTGCGATGTTGATTTTATCTTGAAGGTTTTTGAATGATTTCTCTGTCATGCTTGGTTCATTCCGTTTGCCTTGCAGCAAAGAAGCACCGCCGTGAACCCTTTTAAGTTTTTTATCTTCTTCTAATTGAATGAGGTCACGTCGTATTGTTGACTCTGACGCGTTTGTTTCTTCAATTAGTTCCTGCAGCTTTACGACTCCTTTCTCTTTTAAAAGAGAAAGAATGATCTGTTGTCTTTCAGGAGTAAGCATTTTCATCCTCCAATTCAACTTGAAGTAATTTCATTATAGAGTAAGCCTTTACATTTTTCAATCATAAAAATTCATTTTCTTTCAGAAACGTTCAATGAAGTGATTTTTCTGACTATTGATTTGCTCAAAGACATTAGGGAGCAGCTTTACAACCATGTTCAATTAAACGGATTTTAAAAGCGAGGACAAAGAAAGCTACAGCACGATGAGCTAATACTATAAGGGAAGAAATTTCCCTTATGTATGAAATATCGAGAAAAATAGCTCAAATAGAGGAAATAATTTCCGCTATTTACTTAAAAAACATGAAAATTGGGTTGCTGAGCATGCTTAACGGAAGATTCTTCCCTTATTTACCTCTCCCCAGCTAAATTCTGCAGTTTAACGGAAAAATTTCCCCTTATTTTCCCCCCTCCTTTAGTGACTAACTCATTGATGAAATTTTGATTTATATTACGAATTCATAGTAAAAAGCAGTCCGTTTTGGACTGCTTTTTCTAGTTTTGCATTCAAAAACTGTACTACTTCTGATTATCGTTCTCTACTGTTTACCTATTATTTTGGCTATCCGGGCTCTCTCTTTATTCCTCTTCCATTAAATCTGCAATGGAATGGGAGTCATAGATTTCTTCTTTTCGAAGATTTTTTATAACTTCCTCTTTATTTTCTTTGCTTTTATTTTGATTCAGCTTCCACTTTCCTTCAATCTTCTCTACATTGATTTTGAAACCGACGATCCCATTTAGAAGACGGGTAACCGTCTCTTCCTCCTCTTCCGTTTTCCAAGGCTTCTCAAGATCTTTTTCATAAAAATCCACCGACTCTTGAAGTATGGAGTACAATTCATGTGAATCATTAATAATTTCTATCGTTCCCTCGACGTGCACGGCTACGTAGTTCCAAGTCGGAACATTTTTCTTCTCTTTGTACCAGGATGCAGAGATATAGGAATGGGGTCCCGAAAATACAACCAGGACCTTTTTGCCGTCCAGCCCCTTCCACTGCTGGTTTACCTTTGCCATATGTCCGATGAGTTCCGGCTGATCTTTTTGAGCAAGGATAAAAGGCAGATGTGTCGCATGAGGACCTTGTGCATTATGAGAGAATAATATACCAAAACTGTTTTCATGGATAAACTGCATCAGCATCTCAGGGTCTTCCATTTTAAAATCTTTTGGGATGAACATTATTTTCCTCATTTCATTTGTTTTCTTTTACTATACTATAAGAATAAGAAGATTTGAGGAGTGAATTGAAGATGGTCGCTGAATGGCAGGAGATTATTCCCCAAATTAATAAATTGGTTATAAAAGCGAATCCAAATAATGAACCTGTTTCAATTGACGGGAGCGCTGACGGGCTTGTTCTGGCCGGAACAGGGACAGATGCGGCTGTTTTCCGTTCCTTGCTTCTCCCCCACTTGGCATTCAAGGTTTATGCAGACGAAAAATGCGGGAAAAAAGCTGTTGAGGAATATGTTTATGACCGTCTTGGTACATCTCCTTATTTCTCTAAAAAAATCGGCAGCGGCGAAAATTTTCTTGTATTGAGTTATGAAGAAGGAACCACACTATATGATTGTTTACTCCAAGGAATCTCCATTCCTCTTAATGTCATAAACGAAGTTGAAGAAGCAAGGGAGCATATCCGGAATCAGGGATTGAACCCCAGGGACATGCATTTGAAAAATATCCTGCTTTATGAAGGAAAGGTGAAAATTATCGACGTTTCTGAATATATTCAGCCAGGAAATGATCACCGATGGGAATACTTAAGGAGAGGGTACGAACAGTATTATCGTTATATTGACGGGAAACCGGTTCCTTCCTGGCTGGCAGAGACAGTCCGTACTTGGTTCAACCAGTCAAAAGATTCCCACTTTACCTTTGAAGAGTTTATGAAGAAAGTGATGGCACTGACATTCCGGTGGAAGATATGAAAGAGGAAATCATAAAAAGCGATCCGCCTTTAATGCGGATCGCTTTCCTGTTAATTTTTTGCTTCAAGTTCCTGCAGAACTGCGAAAAAGAAATGATAAATCAACTGCAGATTTCTTCCCAAGGATTCATTTTCATTAAAGCCATCCAGCTTATCAATTGAAAGGTTTACATCGAACAAACCATCTTTGTCATTCCACATCAGCTGTACTTTGTCCTCACCATGAAGTTTATCAGCTAAGATGGATTTCAATTCTACTGCGTTTTTCTTTTGCTGTTTCAATCCGGTCAATACACTATAATGTCCGAACACATCGTCCACTTCTATTGTCAATCCATCAATCCGGATAATATCAAACCACTTGCTGTCAATATACAGAAACTCATTAACATGCTGTTTAACAAAATTGACAGGGGTCTCCAAAAAGGCTGGCGTCTCTTCGGTTTTGACCAGCTCTTCGGTTTCTTTGTCCACTCTTTCAATCAGTGCATCATGAAAGCGAACGGAATCGTCCAATAGTTCAATCGCAGTCCCTTCGGGTAGAAGCGCATGTTTCTGGGCAAACTCACTCTCATCAGAAAACAAAGCAATTTTCCCATCCTTCATTTCTTCTTCTATGTATGTTTTAATCGATTTGGTAAGCATCTTTGATCCTCCTATTTTCTTTTCATTAATAGTTATATCATAACCTATTGGAAAATCCGTAAACTTTGCTGAAAATCGACAAATATCGGGATGTGCCTGTCACTAAAAAAAGCTTGCGGGCATCTCAGCAAGCTTTTCGTGAAGTCAAATCAGAAGTATACTTGAGGACAGTCTTCCCGTGATGGAGCGAAGAAGCAGTGAGATTTAAATCTTCCTACATTCCGCTGGTCGTACCAGGTCGGAGGACAGTCTCCCTCCGGACGGAAGAACCATAATGCATAGGATGCCGGATGGTATTTCCATCCCTTGATGACCTGCCTTGCCAAGGCAATATCTTTTTCCCTTGCCCTCTGATAAAAATAACCCTTCACCGTTGCTTCAAATCCTCCAGGCCGCTGGTACACCATATCTCTAAGAGTACGTATATCTTTAAAGTCAAGACAATTGGAGATGACCCTGTTCACCCCGGTATTTCCTACGGTGAGCATTCCTAAACGCCCGTCACCTTCCGCTTCGGCCCTCATCAGTCTCGCCAGTAATCTTACATGTTCTTCTGGAGCTTTAATAATTGCCAACTGAACCCTACCTCCTTTTATCAATCCTATAACCATGTATATTCAAAAGAGGTAAAATAGTGGCGATAAAATATTGGTGCACTTTCTAGTCAGCATTAGTCCGTTTTACGGTATTTTTTATACATTTGTCCTCTTTGAAGCGGTCATACCCACAACGTCTCACCGATATCCAAAATCTTCAGCTTCTCTCTTTCAAGCTGTTGGTTTTCCCATTCAGCCAGCAGGCGGCTGAGTGCTTCAGGGCCAGTGTCATCTGCAAGCCGATAGGCGCCATAATGCATGGGGATAAACAGGCCGCCGCTCATTTCCTTGAAGGCTGTGACTGAATCCTCCGGGTTGATGTGGCTGTCCCTCATGAACCATTCAGGCTCATAAGCTCCAATAGGCATAAGAATAATATCCGGGGAAAGTTTTTCGGCTATTTCTTTAAAGCCTCTAAAATAACCTGTATCACCGACAAAGTGGATGGATTGTTTATGATGTTCACCTCTTAACACCCAGCCTCCCCAATGTGAGGTGTTCGTATCAGTAAGGGTGCGTTTGGTCCAGTGCTGCGCAGGTACGAAGTCGATGAGGACACCTTTCTCGCTAAATGAATCCCACCAGTCAGCTTCCACTATTCTTTCATATCCCCTTCTTGTGAAGGCAGACTTCAGTCCATGGGGTACATAGAATACTGGATCTCCTTTGATTCGTTTGATTGTAGCAAAATCCAGATGATCATAGTGTCCATGGGAAATAAGGATAATATCAATGGCCGGGATTTCACTCAATGTGAGACCGGGCTCTGTCAGTCTTTTTCCTGTCCCCATCCTCCTTGCCCAAACAGGATCGGTCAATATGTTCAGTCCATCCAATTGAATAAGGAAAGTAGAATGGCCTATCCATGTAAGGGAAGGTTTGTCCTTATTCTTCTGCAAGCGGTCTGCTTCTTTTTTGGATGCTTGAGGTATCTGGGTCGCCAAGTCCTTTACTTTGGATCGTCTTTCCTTCATCCACTTCATGAGTTCCTTGAATGATTTTTGGTTGCTGACATCATCTAAATTTTTATAGCGCGTTTTTGCCATAATATTCCCTCGATTTTTTTCTTTCATTATACTTTAAGAGATAGGGTCTCGTACAAAAAAAGGTGCCAGGCATAATTAAGCTGCTTTGCCCCTGGCACCTTCATAATGAATTCATTTTAATAATGTAAGCTGTTTTTTATAATTGCCTCTTATAATTCCTTTTTCTGTAATGATGGCTGTAATGTATTCATTTGGTGTGACATCGAATGCCGGGTTAAAGACTTTTACACCTTTGGCAGCGACTTCAATACCATTTAAGTGGGACACTTCTTCGGTATTGCGTTCTTCGATCGGAATTTCCTTGCCTGTTTCAATAGCCAAGTCGATTGTCGATAATGGGGAAGCAACGTAAAATGGGATATTGAATGCCTTTGCCAGGATGGCCAGCCCGCGAGTGCCGATCTTGTTGGCAGTGTCCCCGTTAGCTGCAATCCTGTCGGCACCGACAATAATCGCAGCGATCTTCTTCTCCGCAATGGTGTGGGCTGCCATGTTGTCAGTGATGAGGGTGACATCAATTCCCGCCTGCATCAACTCCCAAACCGTCAAACGCGCACCCTGAAGCACTGGTCTCGTCTCTGTGGCAAAAACCTTCAGGTCAACTCCTTTTTCCTTTAAAATATAAAACGGAGCTAACGCTGTCCCGTAACGGGCAGTGGCAATTCCCCCTGCATTACAATGTGTCAGGACCGAATCTCCCGACTGGAATAATTCAGCGCCATGTTCCCCGATGGAACGGCAGACCTCTTCGTCTTCCTTTGCAATCGTCAAGGCTTCCTCCAAAAGCAGGGCCTGGCCCTCTACGACTGTGGCCGCTTGGGAAAATCGGTTGAAAAGCCTTGCCAGAGCCCATGCCAAGTTAACTGCAGTAGGGCGTGAACCCTCCAGGTAGCTTTTCTTCTCTTCCAGCTCATAATAAAAGCCGAGGAAGTTTTCTTTCTCCTTAAACGATTGCGCCCAAAGAGCAAGTCCGAATGCAGCCGTAATCCCGATTGCAGGAGCGCCCCTCACCTTCAGGCTGTGGATGCTTTCCCACACGTCTTCTATCGTCCTCAACTTAATGAATTCTGTCACATGCGGAAGTTTCTGCTGGTCAAGCAGCAGGATGTGATCATCCTTCCACTCTACAGAACGTATGGTTGTTGTATCGGTTGCCATGCTTTTCCTCCTCAATATAATGCAAGCTGTTCCGGTCCTTTGATGACCTTCCGTTGAAGGATCAATCTTCTTCCTAAATCGATTGCCTCTGTTTTAGCCTTTAGTCTTTTCGTTTGATCTTCGATTCCATCAAGGTCGGCCACATGAGAGAGTCCGACTGTGCGCCTGATGATTTCACAGCCTGCAAAGCCAATGGAATCTTCAAAGATTTCTCCAAGGATATGATCGAGATACCCGGCTGTGGTGGAATAGGTTTCCTGATTGTGTGCAAGCCAGAGTTCCGTGAATTCAGAGGAGAAAACATTCCATGTTTCTGTGATGATCTTCAGTCTTCCTGCATGGTCTTCCTTTGGCCTTGACAGTGAATTCAATAGGATATTCGCAAAGAATTGCCCTATATCAAAACCGATAGGTCCATAGAATGCAAATTCAGGATCAATGATCTTTGTGTCATCTTTTTTTACAAAAATACTCCCGGTATGGAGATCTCCATGAAGAAGGGCATCAGCCTGCGTCAAAAACTTCCTTTTCAGTTTCCCTGCTTCTAGTCTTACCACGTGATCATTCCACAAAGCCTCAACCTTTTCCCTTAGCTCTTCTTCAAAATTATTGCTGTCATGGTCATAGAATGGATCTGTAAACACAAGGTCCTCTGTGATCTTGCATAATTCAGGGTTGATGAAACGCCCGACAAGTTCTTTCTTCTCCTTCCCATTCAATCCAAAATCAGACGTGAAAAAGAGCGTCTTTGCAAGGTAGGTACCAACATGCTTGGGCAGGAGTGGATAGGCTTCTCCTTCAATCAAGCCTTTTCTTAAAATCTTGTAATCTGATAAATCTTCCATTACCGTCACAGCGAGTTCTTCGTCTGTATACAATACCTGTGGAACCGATTCTGGTGTGAACTCACTGAACTTTTTTAGGGCACAGCTTTCAATTTGCGCACGTTTCAGCGTAAGGGGCATGCTTTCCCCCACTACCTTGGCATATGGGAGTGCCTGCTTGATGATGACTGATTTTTCGTAAAGCCGGCTGCCGATCCTGAACACATAGTTAAGATTGCCGTCGCCGATCTCACTGCAGAGTAACTCTTCGTTTTCATCAAAGAAGCCCAATGACCTGGCTAACTCCACTGCACTATTTTCAGTTAAAGGATAATATCCGCTTTGTTTTACGATTGCCAATGTAAATTCCTCCTTGGTTAACAAGGCTTTTCAGCAAGGTAAAAAGCCTCTTTCATTCAGAAAGAGGCTTGAAGACGTTGTATGGACTTCGCACCTCTTATCTGCCAGAAAGATTGCTCTTTCTGTTGGAAGTAGCACCGTGCTGTCAGGTGTAACCAGCGATTTAACAAAACGCTCCAGTCTTGCTGGTGACAGTCGGTTGCTGGGCTTCATCGGGCCAAATCCCTCCGCCTACTCTTGATAAGAGAATGTCATATTTGATTTTTCTGAACATTTTTATTAATCCTGATGAACATTAAACTAAGTTTCGGTTTGAATGTCAATAGTTTTTTGAAATTTTAAGTTGAAGATGCTTTTTTACTGAAAAGGGTCGTTTTATTTAAACGCAGTGATAATGCGACAGGCTGTTTAAAACAGAACTACGGGTGAATAGTCTGAGATAGTCGCAATTAAGAAGTAATTGCGACTATCTGCCGGGTGAATTCCCTCTTATAGTCACGATTCAGGTGTAATTGCGACAGGACCCTGAGAAATATACAAGATCGAGTCGCAATCCGAGCGTTATTGCGACAGAAGTCCTCGCAGAATAACAAAATGTGTCGCAAATCCCGGTTTTCAGGACAGAATCCAGTATGAAATCCTTGGCTGTGTCGCGATTTCTGTTTATGCAAAAAAACTGGGTCAAGATTACTGACAAGGTTCAATCAATAAAGCTCCGGCCTGCGGTCCTGGAATATCGGGATCTGCTTTCTCACTTGCTTGACTTTCTCCAAATCTAACTCGGCCGTGATGATGTCAGTCCCTTCTTCTGCTTCCGCAAGGACCTCTCCCCACGGATCGATGATCATCGAATGTCCGGCAAATTCATTGTTCGGGTCGCTGCCGCTGCGGTTGCAGGCAACTATATAGCATTGATTTTCAATTGCTCTTGCCAAAAGAAGCGTCCGCCAGTGATTGACGCGGGCCAATGGCCATTCCGCCACAACATATAGCACTTCCGCCCCGCCCGTTGTGTGGGTCCGCAGCCACTCGGGAAATCGGATATCGTAACAGATAAAGGCAGCGGACGGGACTCCTTCAATCGTCACGGCACCGCTATTGTTTCCTGCAGATAAGTAGTGATGCTCATCCATCAGTTTGAATAAGTGCACCTTGCTGTATTCACCCAGGACGCCGCCGGTTCTGTCGAACGAATATAATGTGTTGGTTACACTTTCTCCGCTCTTTTTGGCAACAGAACCTCCGACAATATTGGTATTATATTTTTTTGCCAGACCAGCTAGGAACTCCTTTGACTGGATTCCTTCATTATCGGCTATTTCATCCAGCCTTGTCAGGTCATATCCCGTGGTCCATAATTCTGGAAGGACGACCACCTCGATGTTTTTATCTTTCTCAAACAACCTTTGAAATTCCTGAGAGACATTTTTTCGGTTCTCTTCGGGACGTCCATACTGTATATCCAACTGCAAGCATGCTATCCTTAAACCCATAGTACTCCTCCTCGCAATATTCAAAAAATTAGCTAGACTTTTTTTCCTTAACCATATAACATAAGCTACTAGAATTTCAAGAATCTTTCAAAAGGAGCTTCTTATGAAAAATTTCAAACATTCCCAAACCCTAAAAGATCTCCCTCAGCAGTTCTTTGCAAAGCTGGTCAAAGACGTGAATGAAGTGACTTCTAAAGGTCATGATGTGATTAATTTAGCCCAGGGAAATCCTGATCAGCCTACGCCCGAACATATCGTTCGTTCCGCACAGGCAGCAGTCTCGAATCCCCTGTTCCATAAATACTCCCCATTTCGCGGCTACTCTTTTATGAAAGAGGCGGCAGCTGAATTTTACAAACGTGAATATAATGTTGATATTGACCCTGAAACAGAAGTTGCCGTGCTGTTCGGAGGAAAAGCCGGACTGATCGAGGTCAGCCAGTGCCTGCTTGATGAAGGAGATATCGCTTTGGTTCCCGACCCCGGGTACCCTGATTACTGGTCAGGTGTTTCGCTTGCCCGTGCAGAAATGGCTCCGATGCCGCTCCGGGTGGAAAATGATTTCCTTCCCGACTACTCAGAAATAGTTGAAGATGTTCTGCAGGCTGCTAAACTAATGTTTTTGAATTATCCTAACAACCCGACGGGAGCTATTGCCACTTCGAATTTTTTTGAAGAAACCGTGAAGCTCGCGAAGGAAAATGACATCTGTGTCGTTCACGACTTGGCCTACGGGGCAATTGGATTTGATGGTGAAAAGCCTTTGAGCTACCTGCAAACGGAGGGTGCCAAGGATGTCGGCATCGAGATTTATACTCTTTCCAAAACCTATAACATGGCCGGCTGGAGGGCAGGTTTTGCTGTTGGCAATCCAAGTGTGATTGAAGCTTTGAACCTCCTCCAGGATCACCTGCATGTCAGCTTGTTCGGCGGCGTCCAAGAAGCTGCTGCTACTGCTTTGACATCATCGCAGGAGTGTGTGGAAGAACTGGTCTCCTTGTATGAATCGAGACGCAACTTCCTTGTCGACCGCTTGGAAGAGATCGGGTGGGTTGTTGATCCGCCGAAAGGATCATTCTTTGCCTGGCTGCCTGTACCTGAAGGGTTCACCTCTGAATCCTTTTTCAAAAAGCTGCTTGAAGAAGCTCATGTCGCTGTCGCCCCGGGTATCGGATTCGGTGACCATGGCGAGGGCTATGTAAGAGTCGGCCTGCTTCGTGACGAAGAGGTTTTGGCGGAGGCTGTACGGAGAATCGGTAAGCTGGGCCTATTTTCAAAAAAATGATTGACAACATTTCCAACAAGTGTCATAATCCTTTTTGAAATTAACAAAAAATAAATACAATTTCTATTCTTATCAAGAGCAGGCGGAGGGACTAGCCCAATGATGCCCGGCAACCGACTTTAGAGCACGGTGCTAATTCTTGCAGCAGTAATGCTGAGAGATAAGAGTTCTATTTTTACTGTAAAAATAAAACCTCTTCCTCAGCGGGAAGAGGTTTTTTTATTTGGAATGTGGAGATTTTTGCGAAAGGAGCATCAACTATGTCAAACGTTACAGCGGTCTACACTGTTCATGGGCCGACAGACCATCTTGAGAAAAAAGCAGAAGGAATCGCCTTGGGGTTGACGGTTGGGTCATGGACCGATCTTCCTCTGCTGGAACAGAAACAGCTTCAACGCCACAAAGGCCGTGTTGTTTCTGTCGAGGCCTTGGAAGAAAACAAGGGCCTCATTAAAATTTATTATCCGGCAGCCAATTTCAGCAGCGACCTTCCTGCTCTATTGACAACAGTATTCGGAAAGCTCTCACTTGATGGGAAAATTAAATTGACTGACCTGATATTTTCGGAAGAACTAAAATCAGCCTTTCCAGGACCAGGTTATGGTATTGAAGGCATAAGGCAGAGATTGAATAAATATGATACCCCGCTTTTAATGAGCATTTTTAAAAGTGTTATCGGAAAAGACCTGGACTTTTTCTCGGAACAACTAAGAGATCAGGCGCTTGGCGGGATTGACATTGTGAAGGATGACGAAATTCTCTTTGACAATCCGCTTACACCTTTTGCAAAAAGAATAATAAAAGCTAAGAAGGTTCTTGACGCAGTATACGATGAGACCGGACACCGCACTTTGTACGCTGTTAATTTATCCGGTAAAACGTTTGATTTAAAAGAAAAAGCAATACGCGCAAAAGAATTGGGAGCGGATCTTCTTCTCTTCAACGTCTTTGCCTATGGTCTTGATGTACTGCAGGCACTTCGGGAAGAACAGGAAATCGGGCTGCCGATCATGGCGCATCCTGCGGTGAGCGGTGCTTTGACATCGTCTCCCTATTATGGATTTTCCCATCCGCTTCTTTTAGGAAAACTGCTTCGCTATGCAGGAGCCGATTTATCTCTCTTCCCTTCCCCTTACGGAAGTGTCGCGTTGGAAAAGGAAGCCGCCCTCGGGATAGCAAGTGAATTGACTTTAGAAGATCCGTATTTCAAAAGAGCTTTCCCTATTCCGTCTGCAGGGATCCATCCTGGATTGACGACGCTTTTGTATAAAGATTTTGGAGCAGATAGTGTCATCAATGCCGGAGGCGGTGTCCATGGCCATCCACTGGGTGCGGCAGGAGGCGGAAAAGCATTCAATCAAGCCATCAATGCAGTGGTGAATGGTATTCCTCTGTCAGAAGCTGCAAAGGAACATCAAGAGCTGCAGCAGGCCTTGAATCTCTGGGGATTAAGTGAGGTATCAGTATGAGTCGTTTGAAAATATTTTGTGACTTTGATGGAACAATCACGACGACCGATAACATCATTTCTTTAATGAAAAATTTTGCTCCCCCTGAATGGAATGAGATAAAAGATTTAATCCTTGCTCAGGACATATCAATCAAGGAGGGTGTCGGAAGGATGTTCAGGCTTCTTCCCTCCTCTTCACGGGATGAACTGGTCCAATATTTGCTTGATACTCATCAGTTCCGCCATGGTTTCAAGGATTTTATTGATTGGGCACAGCAGCAAAACATAGATTTAAAGATTGTCAGCGGGGGCATTGGTTTCTTTGTGGAACCGATTTTGGATGGAATAGTACCGCCTGAACATGTGTACTGCAACAGCGCTGATTTTTCAGAAGAAACTATCAGGATTACCTGGCCTCATTCTTGTGATGAGGACTGCAATAATGAATGCGGCTGCTGCAAAACGAGCATTATCCGTCAAGAGGCGGAACCAGGCGACTTTGTCGTCATGATCGGGGATTCAATCACAGATTTGGAAGGAGCCAAAATGGCGGATCTCGTCTTTGCCTGTGATGATTTCCTTGCGGACAAATGCAGGGAATTAGGATTGAATTACGGGCGCTTTGAATCGTTTGATGAAATCATAACTGAGTTGGAAGAGATGAATAGAAAGGCTGAGGCGCATGGTCAATTATCTTAAGCAATGGAATGAATTAAGTGAAGTAAAGGTTGAGCTTGCGGAGCGGGACTGGTTCTACGGCACGAGCGGCAACCTATCCATCCTCGTCGGCGGCTCCCCTCTTACCTTCCTTGTGACGGCAAGCGGTAAGGACAAAAGAAAGACCACTTCAGAAGATTTTCTCCTTGTCGATGCTGAAGGAAAACCGGCTGAGGATACACATTTGAAACCATCGGCAGAAACGCTGCTTCATTTGGAAATCTACCGTCGTACAAACGCCGGCTGCTCCCTCCATGTCCATACGGTCGATAACAATGTCATATCAGAGTTCTATGGTGACAGAGGCGAGGTCGTGTTTAAGGGACAGGAAATCATCAAAGCATTTGGTCTTTGGGAAGAAAACGCGGAGCTTCGACTCCCTATCATACCGAATCACGCAGATATCCCCCTTCTGGCCAGTGAACTGGTACCGCATATCCACAATGACAACGGTGCTGTGCTGATTCGCAATCACGGAATCACGGTATGGGGAAAAGATGCTTTTGAAGCAAAGAAGCATCTGGAAGCTTATGAGTTTTTATTCAATTATCATGTGAAACTACTTACTTTGCGCCAAGCTGCGCTTACCTAATAGGAGGAATTATTATGGCTGTCATTAAAGTGAGAAACACAGGAGAAACCATTTCAGGTGAAGAAAACGTGAGAGATTTTTTGGCAAATCAGGAAGTGCTTTATGAGTATTGGGATATTACAAAACTTCCTGCTGAGCTGCGTGACCGCTGCCAGATCACGGATGAAGAAAAGCAAACAGTCATTGATACGTTTGAAAGCGAAATTAAATCTTTGGCAGAACGCCGCGGTTACGGCAGCTGGGATGTTGTTGCCCTATCGGAAGCAACACCAAATATCGAGGAGCTTTTGAAGAAATTCGAGCAGGTTCATACCCACACAGAGGATGAAGTGCGTGCCATCACGGCCGGCCATGGGATATTCATCATTAAAGGTTCTGACGAAACTGGCTATTTTGATGTAGAACTCGAGCCTGGAGATGTCATCTCTGTTCCTGAAGGAAACCCTCACTTCTTTACACTGATGGATGACAAACAAGTCGTGGCTGTACGCCTGTTCATCGATTCTACAGGCTGGGTGGCACATCCCTTTAAAGATCCTCAATTTCAGCAATCCTGATGACTTTTTAGCCGGCGGACTTGGTTCGCTGCCTTATTTTGTTGGCATGTTGGCCTAATAATGATTAACCGGGCCAATGAGAGATGAGTATGTGAGAGATGTTGGCCCGTAAAACGAGTAAACGGGCCATTGAGATTAGAATATGTGAGTGGTATTGGCCCGTAAAGTGGATAAATGGGCCATTGAGATACAATAATTTTAGAGATACTGGCCCGTAAAACGATTAATCGGCCCAATGAGATACGTAAATGTCCATGATATTGGCCCATTCACAAGATGGGTTTAAGGTATTCGGCTGTTGCATCATAAGACAGAGCAATTATGTCTATAATCAACAAATCACCCGGCAGCTTCTTTCTGCCGGGTAATCTTTAAAAGGTTTTCGCTAAATCTTTCGCACGGGCAATCCCGTTTTCTTTAATTTCCTGTGCTTTGTCAGGCATTGCATTGTGACCTTCAATGAACAATCCTTCAAAAGATGGAACACCGAAGAATTGCATTATGATGTCAAGGTAGCGGTGCCCCATTTCCATCTGGGCTGCCGGTCCTTCTGAATAGATTCCGCCTCGGGCCTGGATGTGGAGTGCTTTTTTATCTGTAAGCAACCCTATTGGACCTTCAGCTGTATACTTAAACGCTTTTCCTGCCACAGCCACTGAGTCGATATAAGCTTTCATGACAGGAGGGAATGAAAAGTTCCATAATGGAGTGACAAAAATATATTTGTCTGCTGATACAAATTGCTCGCTTAATTCAGAAAGTCTGCCCACTTTTGCCTTTTCTTCTTCAGAAAGTTCTTCAAAACCTGATCCTTTTTGAAGTTTTCCCCACCCTGCAAAGACATCGACATCTATTTGGGGGATATGCTCTTTATATAAGTCCACATGAATGACTTCATCGGATGGATTGCTCTCTTTATAAGATTCAATGAATGCTTTTCCTGCGGCCATACTGAATGACTCTTTATCATCGTGTGGGTGGGCAGTGATGTATAAAACTTTAGCCATATGCTGATCGTTCCCTTCTAAGTAAATTGACAGTTTAGTTTTTGTTCTTAGACATCCTTTTATTCAATTGAGGACGTCTAATCTATAACAAAATATATTTACCCGGGAATAAAATGATTAATCGCTTAAGCCGGAAATCGAGACTTAAGTCATGCCATCAAAACTGAAATAAAAAGAAGCTGGCACAAAAACCAGCTTCTTTTAAAACAAATTCTCATTAATGAATTTTATTCTTCCCCATTTACCTCATAAGGATTGGCGCCGAGGTTTTTTCTTGCTTCCGGTGTCAGGACGAAACGTTCGTCATTCTGTACACCATTTTCAGCTCCTGCATTTGGGCTGATTGTACCATCATAGTGCAGCGGTTTGTTTTCCATGTGTATTTCCTCCTGATAAAAAAGTATTATGTAGTATCTCCTTCATTCTACCATTTTATTTACGGAAATATCAGTCTTTTCCAGAAAATTTTTTAAGAAACTGCCGCTGGTTGTTTTTTAAGGAGATTGTCTTTTTCCCTGAAAACAGTCAGGAAGTAGATGGCTCCAATAAAATAAATGCAGCCTGTGATGGCAAATACAATGGAATAGCCCCAATAGGATCCATATGCAGCAACAATATATGTGGAAACCGGTCCCATCGTCGCCCAGCCGAAAGAGAAGGCCATCTGGCTCAGTGAGTTGGCAATCCCTTTTTTATCATCTGGTACTTTCTTCATCATCAATGCCATTTGTATAGGATTTCCGGCATTCATGAGGGCCTGTCTGAACAGAAATCCAAATACCGCAATATATAAATTCGTTGTAATGCCTGTCAAAATCAAGAACGGCAAGGATAATAACTGTAATAAGACGACAGCCTTCACTTCACCGAATTTATTGACTACGGCCGGGCCGATAATCATGGCTATGGCCGTTGCTCCCTGGCCCAGAGATAAAATGAAGCCTATGGCTGAATGTGAAGTTTGAAACCGATCGGCAAAATATAGGTTTAGATATGGGACGACAAGCCCGGAACCAATACCGATGATGAGCTGTGCTCCTACAAAAAGGAATACCAGCTTCCACTGCTTTCCTTTCCCCTTCCAAAGTTCTTTATCAAGCAGTTTCTTCTTTTGTTGAATGACTTCTTCTTTCATTAAAAAGATAGGAATTAAACCTGCGGTATAGAAAGCACCACCCAAGATCAAGGTGATCCGTAAACTGTTCAATGAATCAATACCTATAAGGGAAAGAAAATCAGAAAGGACTCCTCCCGTAAGGTTACCAATAACATTAGCTGCCATCATGACGGCAAAGTGAAAACTGAATAAATGAACTCTCTCTTTTTCATTGGAATTTTCCGCAAGCCATGGAATCATGCTTACCTGAATGAATGCCATGGACGCCCCGCTGCCGAATGCCAGCAGGACAAGAACCATTTCCCCTTCAAAGAAAGATCTTGTAAAAAGCGTTATCGCAGCAAGCGCAGCTCCTGCCATAATAGCTTTCTTTCTTCCCCATCGATCACTTAAAAATCCTGCAGGAACAAGAAAAATCGTTTGTGCCAAAGCTGTCATTGCGATTACATTCCCATTGGTCAGCTCACTGTAGCCTAATTCTCTTAAATATAAATTATAAAGTGTCATAAATACGCCTAAGCCGATTTGGGTCAATAAGTTGGCAGCAATCGCCATTTTGACATTGTAATTATAGCTTTTGTAGTTGCTCACACACTCTTGCAAATATGCTCTCATTATGAATGTTTCCGCCTCATTTCCTATTTTTCCTATTAAATAGTAAAACAATATTTCGGGAATGGAAACATTTTTTTAGAGGATCGTGACGTTTTTTTACAGCAACAGGGTATATATTTACCGAAAATGTCACATATTCAGTTCATGGTTTACAGATACTACCACTGAGAAATTGAAGGAGGTCCATCATGAAGAAAATGCCTATGACATCGGTGACCAGCGGCCTGGGAATAGAAGTGCTTCCAGACCTTTACTGTTATAACGTTCAAATTGTAAATATCGCTTTCATTGGGAACCCACAAGAAAGCAGCGAATTCATATTAGTCGATGCCGGCATGCCGGATTCACATGAAAAAATCATCGAAGCAGCCAAAGAAAGATTCGGTGAGAATGCTTTATGTAAAGCAATTATCCTGACACATGGCCACTTTGACCATGTGGGGGCCCTGAAAGGCCTTCTTGAGGTGTGGGATGTCCCGGTCTATGCTCATACAGCTGAGAAACCATTCCTTAATGGGGAAAGCAGCTATCCCCCTCCGAACACGGATGCAGAAGGATTGGTGGCTAAAATGTCATCTATGTTTCCCCGCCACAGCATAGATGTCTCTTCCAATTTGCGTATCCTTCCTGAAGATGGGTCCATTCCTGTTCTGCCTGGATGGAGATACATCCACACCCCGGGCCATACACCGGGACATATCTCCTTATTCAGGGATGAGGATAAGGCGCTTGTAGCAGGAGACGCCTTCATTAATGTCGAGCAGGAGAAGCTTTATGAGGTCCTTACCCAAAAGCAGGAAATCCATGGCCCCCCTCAATATTTTACAGTGGATTGGCAGGCCGCGTGGAATTCGGTCAAAACCCTGTCTGAATTAAAACCGCTTCTTGCTGTAGTAGGGCATGGCCTTCCTCTTGCTGATGATGAATTGACAACAAACCTGGACCGGCTTGCAAGGGATTTTGGAGCAACGGAAATTCCTGAAAATAAAAAATAAGTAAACAATACAAAAGAGGCTGAAGTATTTCCAGCCTCTTTACTTTATTTTCCCTTGCTCTCTTTTTCTTTAGTCAGTTTAAGAATCCTTGAGAAAATCCACACGATCAGAGTGACAACCACTACAGGAATGAAGATGATCAGATAAATGATGACGTTCTCAAAAAGTGGACTATCCTCATCCTTTCCAATTTGATGATCAACTGATGCGGTTTCGATATATTTTGAATGGAAGAAGGGTTGCCCTTCTGTCGATTCATTGTTACATTGACATGCCTCGCTGTCCGCTGGAAAAGAAAGTCCAGCCATACATAAAGATAGAAAAAGCATGAGTGAGAGTACAATTATCTTCCTTTTCATGGATTTCCCACCTTTCTTATATAAGATAGTTATATTCACTTGGATAGGCACAGGTTTCGTATTACTCAATAGGATGTAAAGGAAGTTTGAAAATGATGATTGCTGAAAGGAAGGTATTTCTTAGTGAATAATTTGTATCCATATTACATGAATGGAATGAGCCCTGACACCATGCAATCAACTCCCGGATCATCGGGTTATATGGATCAGGATAATTGGAATCCTTACCGGATGACAGGCAATATGTACGGTTCGGGTGCAGGATTGAGTCCTTTGCAGATGTCTGGAATAGATGAAGAAGAATTGACACCATATAACATGTCAGATATGTATGGAATGCAGCAAAGCCAGAATCCTTTTACTATGGACGGAATGCAGCAAGGCACCGGTATGCAGCAGGGCCAGAGCCCTTATGATATTTACGGGTCGCAGCAAGGAATGGACACGTCAGGAATGTATGGAATGCAGCAGGGTGGTGCCCCTTCCCAAATGTCCTCACAGAATCCATATCCTATGGGAATGAACCCAGGTCAGATGGGCGGAAGTTCTTTTGGAAACAACTACACCTATACGCCTGCTACACCATATGGTCCTCAGTACGGATATTCCCCGCAGGAGGGCTTTAAGCCTCAATTCATGCAGGGGCAAGGAAGCTCAGGTTATGGTTCGGGACTTCCTTATGGACCATATCAGGTGGGACCGACTGAAGGGTATTATGCCCCTGGTCCCCCATATGCGGGAGGCTCTCCATCCCAAGGGTACGGCATGCCAGGACCATTCGGCATGAATCCTGGTGCAGGGAGAAGATTTTTCTGGTAAAATAGATGGCCGGCAGAGCGGGAGTTCCTGCTCTGTTTTTTTAGGTGCCTTGACAGCAAAGGTGCCTAAAAATGGCAAACCTCAAAACGGTTTCCATCTGGATCATCAAATGTGAAGAAGGTTACTGTTCCGTCATGGTCGAGTTCCCCTACTTCGACTCCCTTCCCTTTCAATTTTAACTGAGTTTCCTCAATGGCGTCTGAAAATAGGATGGGTTTAACCGTGGAGAGTCCTGTTTCTCCCTCGATAATCGTGATCGGAGTTTCCCCCTGTCCGACTTTGAAAACCACATGGTTCCCTCCATCATAAATATCTTCCAATTCAAGCACTTCACTATACCATTGTCTTGCAGCTTCTATGTCTTTAACATTTAAAATGACTGTATCCAGTTTGGCAAACATATTTATTCCCCCTCTTAAAATGTCCACTATCCTGTTTTTCCTTCTCTTCTTTTATTTAAACAAAGATAAGTGTCCGACCTTTTCTTTCGCCTCTGACTTTGGCATTGGAGGAAGTGCGGCCACAGTCAGTGAACCTGATTCGATTTCAGTCCTGCCGCTGTCCCTGACTGTGTAATAACCTTGCTCTGCAAGCTTTTCCAGGTCTTTCTGCCTTCCCCTCAGTACGATTTTGGTCATACCGGTTTGATACCAGTAAATGAAGTTCTCGCGGTATTCGGGAAATGCAGATGAATCGGAAAGGATGTCTATTGTGCTGATGGTTGCTGCATGCGCTGTCTGTGCCCCTATCTTACCTGCAGACATATTTAAATCTTTATTCACGATAAAGTATTGAACAATTTCGCTGTTAGGCAAGAAAATCCTCCTTTCATTGTGGTTTTATCTAAAATAATTGGACATGTTTTCCTATTCATATAAAGAAGTGTGCTTTTCCTTAAGCCTTGTCAGTTCTTTATAAATATCCGTGATTTCATCGATCTTCATTCTGACGAGCCCGCTTGAAGAAGGGGCGACGAAATCAGTGACACCCTCCACTACAGAATCTTCTTGTACTCCCCATTCAATTTGACGCTTTTGAGAAAACTGCTGATAAACGCCTTTTCCGACATAACAGGCTATTTTAGGTGAGAAGGTTTTGAGTTTATTCTTTAAGATGAGTCTTCCCTCTTTGTACTCCTCTTTTGTAATGTCCGCTGCCTCTTTAGTCGGCCTTTCAACAATATTGGTGAGCCCGTAGCCAAGTTCCAGCAATTGTGAATCTTCTTCAGGTGCATACTGCCTCGGTGTAAGGCCTGAAAGATGAAGAATCTTCCAGAAACGATTGCTGCGGTTTGCGTAGTTATGTCCTGATTCGCCGGATTTCAAGCTGGGATTGAAGCCGATAAAAACAATATCCAGGTCCTTCCTAAGGTGATCGGGCAATGGCTGCATATTTCTCCTCCTTTGAGTCCTCCCTTTATCGCTTTAAAGCGCGAAGGGGGACAGTCCCTTTTTGTACATTTATTTTAACGTACTAATGGAATCCTAAACAAATCTGTAAGGAGGTTTTCCGGTAATATCCTTAACGCATGGTACATAAACCAATTAAATAATGAAAAGGATAATTATGAAAGGAGGCGGATTACATTGACGAATAAAAATGATAACCGTGAACGAAAGAATAAATATCCTAGAAATAAAGTATTCAATGAAGAATTTGCTAAGGATGCCACAATAAGAAGCGAGATAACGCAGCAGGACATAAAAAATAAGCTCAAATAAAAGAGGCAATTCCTGTTCTCAGAAACAGGAATTGCTTTTTGCTTGCTATTTTTATCCGCCCAGCTTCTCCGCTTCTTTAACTCTTACAGTTTCTGAGTCTCCCGTGTTGTAACCTATCACTACAGAAGAAAGAAGGTCTATATCTTCAAGAATTTCCTTTTTTAGTTCATGGTTATCACATCTTTGATATTCCTCTTTAAGGCGTCCGAGTTCCCTTGAGAATAACGCCTGTTCCATCTCAAATGTCATGTTATAAAACCCTTTCAAGAAATTGATTTTAAAAAGATGAATAAAAAATAAAAAGCCGAAAAGAACAGGGGTTTCCTGCTCTCTTCGGCTTATGTCCGGCAAAGTCATTCCGGTTCATTACTGCCATTTATTCGTTTGGTTTCAATATAAATGATATGACACTATTATCCAGTTCGAAGTTCCAGTCAACAAAGACATCTTGAATCCCTGCATTCAGTACAGAAGCAAAATGCGTACTGTTCAACAGCAATTCACCTTCAAGCTGTCTCTTCGCAACTCTTAGTTTCTCATCAAAGCCAAGGGAGATTAATTGCTTTTCAATTGGCACGAGAATCCCTTTTCTGATAACAATCAATGTTCTGTCACTCAACTTATAAGAAAACGTTTCATCCGGTGCCTTTTCAGCCTGCCGGCTTATTGAGACAATTTCCTGATTTACCTCACTCTGACCATTGTAATGTGTCCTGTTATCCTCATCTAAAATGGTCAAATCAGAACCAACACCGACAAAAACACCGGATCGGTTGTCAAGATTCCAGTCATAATAAATATGCTGAATATCCAAGTCGGTAAGGCCTTTGATCTGACCCCTGATCTCGGGGTCAATCGATTTCATTAAGTATTCACGTGTCGTTTTAACAGTCAGATCCTGTCCCTGTTCAAGCAGTACCTGCTCCATTGCAGAAATAAAGCCTTTAATATAAACAAGTACATAAGGGTCGGAAATAGTAACAAAAATCGCTTCAGGGCCCTTCCCGAATTTATCCCTGAGAAGCTTTCCAAAATTATTTGCCAGTTTAGTTTGTTGAGTTTTAATATCCATAAAGTAAAACATCCTTTTTAAAGAAAGAAGCATCGTATCTTCTTCCCTTTTTTCATAGTATCATTTACTTTTCCTTCTGAAAACTCCTCAGCTCTTTTTGTTAATAGTTTCCCCATTAAAAAAGGTAAAAAACCTCATGGAATATCATTAAATATTTTATGTTAGTGGCATTATCTGATCTGCAGCAGAAAGCCAAAAATAAACTTATGTAAATAAAAAAACACCCGGCAGGCATTCTCCTGCTGGGCGGATTGTCTCCTTGTCATGCAGCTCGCTGAGTTTCTTTTCTCACTTCCCATTTAGCCAATATCATACCGAATAAAGAAGCAAGAATTTGCTGAAACAGCATGCCGATGACGACTGGCACGGCAACTGCAGCTGGGAAATAGTGGACGGCAATGACAGCACCTGTACTGATATTTCTCATGCCGCCAGTAAAAATCAGACTTACTTTTGTATTTCTATCCATTTTCAGGGTCTTTGCGAGAAGCCAAGCAAAAGCATATCCTCCTATGGCGATGAAGCACACCGTCATACCGATCCCAATAAGTTTCAAGTCCACTTTTCGCAGAAAAGGCGCAACGGCTGCACTGTTGATGGCAACAACTATCCCGATTCCTATCTTGGTAAATGGCTGCAGTTTTGAGCCCAATGATTCCTTGACGCGTCCCCCGGTGATGTGGTTCAAGAACATACCAACCAGTGAAGGGATTACCACCATAAGCAGCAGGCCAATCATAATATCCCCCGTATCGATCTCCACCTTCTTTCCAGCAAATACGGATAAACTGGCAGGCACAACAAATGGGGAGAGAATGGTATCGATAAGGATGATGGACAGCGCGAGCTCAATATTTCCTTTATAAATCGAAACCCAGACAAAACTTGTGATCCCCGTTGGGATGACCATGCCAAGAATCAGTCCTGTCACAGTCAGACCATCATCTGGAAATAGCAAAGATCCTATACCGAAAGCCCACAACGGCATCAGCAGATGGAGGATTAGCAGTGCAGCTAATAGAGGCAAAGGATTTATTATGGCCTTTTTGAGAGACGAGAAATTGCTGCTCAGGCTTCCGGCAAATGTCATGAGAGCAAAGATCCAAGGCACTAAAAAAGTATAGCTTACAAGATAATCGGCAAAAAATACTCCTGCTGCAACAGCCGCAGGTGTAATGAAAGGAAGCATCTTTTCCAATAACTTATTGATATTCATCGTTATGTCTCCTAAATTAATGCAATAAATTACATTGTACTATAGATCCTTATGCAGTTCATTTCCCAGAATTATGAAAACCAAATAAAAAGAGCCTGAAAAACCAGGCTCCAGGCATAATGTTTTAGCGCTTTAAAGCACTAAGAGGGACAGTCCCTCTTAGTGAGGTGATGCGTTAAAGTGATGAAGTTATATTGACTTAAACACTCTTAGCTTCCGGAAGCTCGGTTTTGGCAAATGATCTGTTGCCCAAGGAGAAGAATAGGATACTGGAAAGTGCGATGAGAGAAACCACCCAAAGCATGACGGATCCTCCTACTTCGCTGAACAGGAAGCCTCCGAGGACCGGGCCTGCAAAGTTTCCGACTTTCCGGAACTGTCCTGCCCCAAAATAAATACCACGGAGATTTTCAGGTGCAAGCCTGTCAATCAATACGGAATTCGCAGGGAAAATCAATATTTCACCCAGGGTCAGGAGAGCGACAGATACGATCGATAAGACCCATCCGTTTGAAAAACCAAAGCCCATCAAACCGAGCATCATAATTAGTGCTCCAAATACCATTGTCTGCATAGGTCGGAACTTTTCTGCAAGAGCGCTGACAGGCATTTGCAGGAAAACAACCATGACTGCATTTATAGAGAGTAAAATCGAGAAGATATAGACGCCATTTTCCAGAGATTCTTCAAGGTGCATGGGAAGAGTCGATTGTAACTGGGAGTAGCCGATATTGATCAGGATAATCCCAAGAACCAGGTAACGCAGTGCAGAATCGCGCTTCACGATTGACAAGGCATCCAAGAACGTTACTTTAGCTTTCCCGGCAGCCCCGCCTTCGAGTTTGAACTTCTTCATTAATACTGTTAGCGCCACTGCATAAAAGAAATAAATCGATCCGGTGATAATGAATGTGGACTCTGCCGACACATTGGCTAAATAGGCTCCGGCGAGAGGTCCGACCGCTGCCCCGATATTGATGGCCGTATATCTCAAAGAATAGGCCTTCATCCTCTGCTTCTTTTCTGTCAGGTCAGCCATTAAGGCCTGGGAGGTAGGTTCAAAAAATGAATTGGACAACCCGTTTAATGCATTCAGGAAGATGAACCAAAGCGGATGGCTGGCAACGCTGAATCCAAAAAACACTAAAGATATTGAGAATAAAGACATCATCAGGACAGGTTTACGGCCATACCGGTCTGATAAATGCCCTCCGATAAATCCGCCGATTGTGGCCACCAGCGGACTGATGCCGACAGTCAGGCCGATGAAAAGCGGGTGCATATCCATGGTCCTGGAAAGATAGATGGCCAGGAAAGGCATCGTCATGAACATAGCCCCTCTTGAAAGAACCGTACCGGTTAAAAGTACCCAAACAATCGGGTGGAACTGTCCAATATATTTTTTTACTGCTGACATAAGGTATCGCCCTCTTTCACGTGCTTTCTATTTCCATAACTTACTATAATACCAGATTGTTAATAAGTAAATGTTATTTATTTTATGTTTAGACATAACAAAAAATTATATTTCGTTTGCTGCATCAGAAATAACTGCCATGATAGATGTCTTTTTAGTAAAAATTGTTATTAGTTCAGGCCTTTGTCCCACCCGGTATAGGAAAAAATTCATATGATATTACAAGCACTTAGCAGAGTCTTATAAAACAAAAGCCGGCTGACAGAATTGGGTGGACTTTTCCACGTTAAAATCACATGAAGGAGGAGTATAAATGTATAGTAAATTTAATGAGTTTGATAGTTCTCTTCTTCCTGATCTCAATAAGTACCTGAAGGAAAGAGAACACTCCAAGGATAAGCATCACCACCATGAAGGTTATCCTCGGAAAAAACATCCTAATGAAAAACCTTGTGGTTGTCATGATCATGATTATGATCACAAAAGGTGTCATCATGGATATGAACAACCGTATAATGACACAGGAGATTATCATTCAGGAGGCCATCATCATAACGACTGCGGCTGTGGTCATCATCACCATCATCACGACTGTGGCTGCAATCACCATCATCACAATTGTGGCTGCGATCACCACCATCACCACGGTCATGAT
The DNA here is from genome assembly GCF_049177075.1 of Bacillus salacetis. Taxonomy (GTDB): domain Bacteria; phylum Bacillota; class Bacilli; order Bacillales; family Bacillaceae_B; genus Rossellomorea; species Rossellomorea salacetis_A. The sequence goes on from NZ_CP185377.1 coordinate 2,009,433, forward strand.
TGCGGCTGCCATAAACATCATAACCATTGCCGCCGGTATTTATGTGATGATGATTTCCGACTGCGTCTGGGCGGGTTGCAAAACAATTTGAACTTTAAGTTGCGCCAGCTTATCGGTTGTATGGTCGATTTGGAGCTCGAAGACGGGCGCAGAATTGAAGCTGAAATTTGTTTTGTCGGGTCCAACTTTGTAGAAGTTAAAAAATACGAAGAAGAGTCTCTCCCTCCGGAAGAACCGGATCATGGACCAGAAGAGGCGGCTTCTGAGGCAGATGCAAAGGAACAGGATCAGGAGGAGACTGGGGAAAAACATTGTTATTCATGGATCATTCCAGTCGACAAAATAAAGTATGTTGAAATTTATCACGAATGTTAGACTAGCAGTTTAATAATTTTTTCAAGAAAAAAACCACTTCCAGTCACTCTGAAGTGGTTTTTTGATTCGGTTGTTATCCTTATGCTAAAAACTTAACTAGGAGTGTCTGTTGAAGAATCAGGCCAACATCCCTTTGAAATTCAAATTCCAATGGCCCGATAATTCATTTTACGGGCCACTATCCCTTTGAAATTCAAATTCCAATGGCCCGATAATTCATTTTACGGGCCACTATCCCTTTGAAATTCAAATTCCAATGGCCCGATAATCCATTTTGCGGCCCAACATCCCTCTGAATTTCAAAACTCATTGGGCCGATAATCACTTTTACGGCCCAACATCCTTTTGAAATTCAAACCTCAACGGCCTAATAACCATTGGTACAACCCAACATCAGGCCGAATTTCAATCTAATTCACCCTTTGCTTCCTTCCCATCCTCCCCATCATCTTTCCGGAGATACTCAACAGCAATGACATGGGCGAGTGCAATCTCACGTTCGATATCTCCTGATTTTAGGGTGAGACTGTCCTGAGACGCCTTCCAAAGCACGCCTTCCAAACGTTCATTGACGAGCTGCACACTAATCTCTTTGTCTTGTAAAAGCAGCAAGTATATTGCCAGTTTCATGCCGAAGAAGATTTTAATCAACTCAGGTGAGGCGGATACAGTCTTTCCGAAATGAAAAGTCAGTTCCCTTCTGAAGCAGGGATCGATGTCACTTAACAAAGCTTCCGATGGCGGCTGTGCATACCTCCCCCTTGATTTAATCAATGAAACTCTTCCATTCGGAATAAGAATCTCCTTATCCCCTTTTAATAAAGCAACGAAGTCAGTTCCTGCAATAAATACCACTCCTGAAGCGGCATCTGCCTCTTCAAGTTCCACTTCGACCTCCAAACCTTCAAGCCCGGAGAATGCCTGTTTGATCACTTTGTTCCGTTCAGGGTTTTCAAGACCTAAGTCGAGCAAAAGCTGGTTCGCATTCCGGATATCTTCTTCCACCTCCTCCAGTTGATCTTCAGGGAGGCAGTTGGTGTCTGATGGGATTTCAGGCTGTTTCATTCGTTCTTCACAGCAATCTCCTTCAACACAGAATTCAAATTTCTTTTCTTTTTTCTCTTCATTTTCCATATCTTCACCGCCTTCCTATCTTGGCAAAGGAGGCAAATTAGGCTGCCGTTCTTTGTGCACCCGCATTATCCCCCACATTCCCTGTTCGATGTCCCAACGAATGTTGCCTGATCTGTACATATAATCACCCGGGAAGTTGAAGAACCCTCCTGCCCCGCCGTACAATTCAATATCTTGTTTGCTCCCTGCGATATTGAAGCCTTCAAACGAAGCATTGACAGAGTTGATGTCTGAAACATCTTTTCTCCAAAAATGCCCGTGAAGGTGGAATGTGTGCGACCTTCTTCTTTCCGCAGGGGTGACCAGCCTGATTGTAACAGGTTCACCCGGATAGGATTCAAATAACGGTGTAGCCGGGTCGCCAAAGACCTTTGAACTGAATAAGTCGTGGAGGACAGGATGTTTGTAATACCTGTTAATTAAGCGTTCAGAACGATAATTGAATCCGCGGGACCCCTGATCATAAGTGTCTACCAGATCTTCGTCAACATCATCCGGCCCAAGCAGAATGCCATTGATAGGATCAACTATGAGATTCCCTTCCTTATCCAGGAGCCTTACACCGTCATGCATGATCATGACGAATTCCCTCATATTTGGCAGGAGTGGATTTTTCAATACTACATTTGCCCCTGTTGATACAGGCTTAAGAGTCTTAGGGTCGAGAAACTCAGTGCCTCTTGGTTCGGCAATGAACACACCGAATGCCCCTTGTGATTTGTGATTCCTTATATCCGCCATGTCCCACATTCCGCAAGCTCCCACCGGGAAGTCGACGTACCATCTGTAGGAAATCGATTCACCCGGTCCTACTGTCTGATCGTAATTGTATCCGACGGTCTCCCCGCTCGATGTCTTCACATCATACTCTATCAGCTGAGGATGTAAGGATATCCTTAACGAAGGAGGGTAAAATGCCTGCTCTTTTACCGCTGGGTAAGGATAAATCCCATCTTTAAATGGGAACTTATCAAATTCTAGATAGCTGGTGAGTTTCACATGTACTTCATCTCCTACATTTGCCCGTATCACCAGCGGCTCGGGATTTCTTTTACCGGAGAGTATGTCATCCATGTCTTCTCTGAGTGCAAATACAATGCCGTTTGGATCATGATCGCCGAATTTGTTATAGATGATCGGGACTTGGAAGGCAACGATATCAAAATGTTTCACTGGCCTGCCTTTAGGAATGATCAAATCATCCTTGAAACAATCACCTTTATGAGGAGGTTTCCCTGTCTGGTATGGCAGGATTTTGGACCGTTTAAGAGGTCTCGGCCTGTCTTCAAGAGGGACCAAATCCGGAATGATTTCGTCATAAGCCCTGATGAGTCCCCAAAGGCCGTTCCATAAGTCTTCTTCCGTTTCAAATGCCCACAAGTAGTCGCCTGCCCTTGGAATATACGATTCAAAAGTAAAAGATTCAGAGATTCCGATATGCTGCTGATCGCGCATCATTGAATCAAGGTCTGATCGTTCTTTTGGCCATCTGAGACCATGTATGTTTAAGCTGTGGGATTCTTCATGTGCTCCCTGGAGGAGCCGTATCCTGACCGGATCACCTTCATAGGCTTTTAAGATGGGCGTGACTGGATCTCCATGTACAAAAGAACTGAAACTGTATGCAGGATCACAGTCGGGCCCAAGCCTGAACTGCAAAGGTTCATTTTTATAATTCACCCCGAATACGCCGGGATCATCCTGCGAACCGGGAAAGTTGGGAGGTGCAAGAGGGTTTCCTTTTTTATCAAATAACAGGGCAAAATCCTGGACCATCAGGGTAAAATCCCTGTAATCGGGAATCAATGGATGGACGGCAGTTACCTGTGCTCCCCTGCCAATCTCGCCACCCCCAGTCGAATCAATGAACCGAGTGAAACGCGGATGAACGACACCGGAACCAAAAACACCATGCTGCTGATGCTGGACCGCAAAAAGATGATCATGGAAGAACCAGGCTTTCAGTTCAACGTCAGCATAATATTCATAGCGCATGGTTTCGCCCGGTAAGATACTTGAGTCGTAATTCCATCCGACATTGGCCCCATCGTTCACTAGCACGTCAAACTTAACGAAGTGGATATGCATCCCTGCTTCATAGGATCTGGTAACCAGTTGGAAGGCATCCCCGTCCAGGATATGCGGCAGCCGGTTGGTGTAATTCACCCTGATACAAGTGTTGGCCGGCTGATGTATAATCAGCGGTTCCGGTTCTTTTTTTCCTGAACATACATCATCTATATCTTCATCGAGGATATACATTCTCCCTTTTGGATCGTGCCACCCATGGCGGTTGTATGTGATCGGAAGTTCTATTAAAGAAACATTGTATTCCAATACAGGCGCATTTTCGATACATGGATCAACAAAAACAGCACCTGGGCGCGGATTGGGGATTGCTGCGTTCTTTTCAAGCTCTGTAAGTCCCCTTCCCCCGATGATTCCAAGCGGTGGTCTTGGTGCCTTATACCCCGCCTTTCCAGGTATGAAATTCGGGAATCCAGGCTTTTGTTTTGTAGGACGGGGTGGTGCAGGCCTGTCTGGCAGCGGCTGAAGTGCGTCTATCTTTACCCCATTGGGATAACATTGGCTTCCGTCCTGCAAGGTGTCGAACACCCTGTTTATTCCCCACATCCCCACTCCGAAGTGAGGATACAGGTGACAATGGATAATGCAATCTCCAATGGCTCCATGCAGACTGCCGAGACCATAAAGAGGCTCTATATCATAGTGTGATTGGGGACTGGTGGATTGTGAGTCGAAAATCTCGGATTCCAGGTTATCCGGGTCATTGAACCATTGATGAACATGGTAATGGAAGACATGGGTTTCCTTAACCCCAGCATGGATGAGACGGATTTTTGCCGGATCACCGACATAGCCCCTAAGAATTGGCGTGGTAGGATCACCGAATACCCAGGAATCATGATGGACCTCCTCACCATCGCAATCCGGACAGACGACTCCCTCGTCAATGAGCTGCTTCCTTCTATGGAGGGGTTCATATCTATAATTGACACCATGGAAGGACTCTGTTGGTTCTCCTGTCACAGGATCAATCGGACTGTTTCCAGTTAGGTCGTCAATTTCCATTTCATCCTGGAAGATCCATGCATATTCACGGAAAGACGGCAATATCGGATGATGGACATCTGCATACATTCCGCTGTTGAGCGGTCCGCCTGTCACGGGATCCGTCCACCAGGAAAAACGCTTTTCCACGAACAATGCTCCGAACAGTCCATTTGGATTGCTGCCCTGCTCACTGCTGGACGGATTGCCGAGGTCAGAGAAAAGGTATATTCCTTCTTGGGATAACTGCAGCTTATAAAGGATCTTATCACCCGGTGCAACAGTGGTATCAGGATTAAATCCGACATTTGCACCGTCGGATGTCAATACGTCATACTCTGCTTCCTGAAAGTGCATGCTCGTATGGAAAGGGAGCTGGTTTTCAAAGAGGATTTCTACTTCATCTTGTTCATTCGCACGGATGACAAGCGGCTGAACCAAGTCGACGACAGAAAAAGGATTCTTTTTAACAAGGCTTTTTACCTTATGTTCGTTTTCTTTTAAGACATACATCATGCCATTGGGATTGTGGTCACCGAAGTTATTCACGACAATCCGAATGGGAATCGCAACGATGTGAAAACAACGCTTCATGAAGTGGTCTCCTTTCTGGATGCGGCCTAATCCTTCAGTTTTGGAATTCGGGGACCGACACTTCTTTCTATATAAAATACTTCAATATTGTGGATGTGGACATGCCATTGCCTATTTTCCAAGGCGGGAAACTGAGATGTTTCCACTTGCAGGACGACCATATCATCGGAAATGTCTTCTATAGTTCCGATGAAAATGAACGGATAACTCTGCAGCAGCATAAATACCCTTCTGCCTTTACCATTTCGGAAGTGGTCGACCAGGGCTTCGTCGTGAATATCGTTTACTGAATGGAATTGCTCTTTTTCCATTGCATTGAATTGCATTCTAAAACCCCCTTTATGTTAGTGGAAATACGGTGTCGCATCTGATGTCGGAGGACAATGATGCAATTTTCTCCAAAGGTATGCTTATAGGCATCGGAAATTCATAAAAAGGGGCGTTGACCATTTTAAAAACCACAGGTTCCAGAGTCACATGCCCCCTCCCGACATCAGCTATTGTTCCGCAGAATATCGGCCTGAAGGTTTGCCCGAGTAAATTCAACTGGGTAGCATGGGTGACAATCAGGACTTCTTTTCCCATGAGTGCGGTCAAGTCCCTGAACAAACGGTCTTCAGGCTGGCGGTTATTTGTCTTCATGTTCATCCCCCTTAAAGCGTGATGACTTTAATAATTTTTTAGCAGCATGCAAAAGTCTTAACGTTCTAATGTAGTTAATTTCTACCAATTTTATACCCTCTTTCTTGTTGAATTGTTTTAGGAAGAGTTCTTCTCTGGTTACTGTCTGGATTTTCCCGAAGTAACTTTCGTTTTCACCGGTCTTCAACTCGACCCAGGAATTTTTCCAGGTTTGCAGATTGGTTCCGAGGGTGTCTTCACTGAACTGCTGATACAACTCTTCTTTCTTTGTGACGGTCTCTCCAAAATTTTGGAGAAGTCTTGAACGCAAATCATTATCATAAAGGTAGTGTTGATGAGTATTGGAATAGGCGGGGATTCCGTAGGGTATGTTGGCGGATTTGATTGCGGCATAAGGGATCCAGTAACGGTCTTTCAGATTCGACAACATGACAAAATCCCTTCCGATGGCAGAAACCTTGCCTTCTGAATAAATGACTTCAGAACCGGAGGAAGAGTATACCACGACCTGCTGGTTTCGTTTCTGCTTGAAGAACTTTTTCAGGGTGAGCACTTTCCTTCTTTTCTCATCGGTCGAAGTCAGGAAGAAAAGATTACGCTGGTCCATATAGTCCATGAGGATCCGCGTTTCTTCAGTGGATACCGCGCTTGTCGGGGATGTCAGACCCTCCCCTCGTGCCAGATTCCTCTGATTGAAGATATCTACTTCTATAACCTCCTTTTCACGTTCCTTCAGCAATTTTTCAATATACTCATCGCGTGTCATTTTTGGCTTCATGGAAGACCTCCTTATGCTTATTCTGAAGCCAGTATTTCGATATGCTCAACAATTTTATCAATGTTGACCCTTTTGTCGCCAACCGCCATGTCATGATAAGCACGGATGTTATTTTCCGCATCCAGAAGATACATAGTAGTGCTGTGGGTGACAAAACCACTGCTCTCTTTCTTATAAACCATGTTAAACTCATCTGCTACTTTCTCAGTAGTGGAAAGATCGGTACGAAGCATGAGCCATCTTTCGTTATCGATACCGAAGCTTTGTGCATACTCTTTTAATCGTTGAACAGTATCCACTTCAGGGTCCAATGTGATATTAAGGAATTTAACTTTTTCTTCAAATAGCTGCCTTTTCTCTAATTCTTCTTTTACTTGTTCCAAATCAAACAGCGTCATGGGGCAAATATCCGGACATTGGCTGTAAAAAAAGACAACGAGCTTAATAGAAGGATCATGCAGTGAATACCTTTGACCATCGATGCTCTCCAGGGTTTCTTCACTAATATTCCCTAACTCCGGGAGGGTCTCTTTATCCGGCCACAGCAGAAAAAAACCAAGAAGAGCGGCGGCAAATAATTTAAAAATCAAGACCTTTCGTATCATTTCATCCACCCTTCTACACTTTCAATGAAAAAAGAATCAGTCCCATTGTGATAAATAGGATCATCGTACCGAAAATCGTAAAAGCTGCCATATCCACTAATAATATTCTTTGACTATCCATCGGCAATCCGCAAAGGCTCGGATTCTTGATGACGGAGCCGACCATAGTGCCCATCAGGCCGCCTGTGACACCAGCGGAAATGCCGGAGAGTACAGAATGCAGCCTGACCAGGACGCCGAACGCAATCCCAACCATCATACCTAAGAAAATCATGGCGCTTGCTGTGGCTTCAAAAGGTAAAGAACTGATAAAAGAGTATTGCATTGAGAGGGTTAATGAGATGATCATTGCTGAAGTCATGGATATGGTCATTGCGTAACGGTTATCAAACAACAGCCGTTTTTTGTATAAGCGATAATAACAAATGATGCTTACAAGCACACTTGATAGAATGCCAGAAAAGATAATCAGATTCATAGCTACTCTCCTTCATGGCCTTCTCACGGATAGGATGATGACTCCATAGGTAAGAATCAAAATGATTTCCATTGAAAGAAGGAAGAGAAATCGATTATCTATCAATGCCCCTGCCATCGGTGCCATCAGTCCCATCATCAGGCCATTTACATAACCGGTCAGGCCGGTCTGGTAGTCAAAAAGAATACCAAAAAAACCACCGACCATCAGGCCTGTCAAGACGGACAGAATCGTCACACTGGTGTAAAAGAACGGATACATCATAATCAGCAGGATCCCGGTCGAAGCAGCGCCGAATCCCCCCGCGGCAATTGAAATGTTCATGCCTAATTGGAAGCCTATAAGGCGCCTGTTCTGAAAAATGTATACATATAACAACCCCGTCAGCAGGATGTTCATCACGAACAGCAGTAACAGCCATGTATCCCCGATAGTCCATCACCTCACATGTGAATAAATCAGCACTGCTTCCTTCATCCTGCAAAAATCCCATAAAGCTCCATTCAGTGAAATAGTATTACTCTTTTTACCAGTTCATGCCTAGAGGAATTATGTTCTTTGAATAATCTTTTTGCTGTACAGGTTCCAGCCCGTTTTATACACCTTTTTAACCGCCTGTACATTAAATGAATAGTAAGAGGTTGGAAATTATTAGTGAGTATATGCCTGAGAACAAGCAGGCATTTAGGAGTGGATTAAATGACATTATATTTTATGTTCGATTATGACGATTCATTAAAGGAGGTTTTTTCATGATTGTCGGACCTATTGATCCATTAAATGGTTTTCCCATGTGGTATAAGGATGGGAATGGCTTGAAGCTCGCATTGAATGACAATCCGTTCGATCCCTTATCCGGCTTGACACCAGCAGATCTTCCGGACCCTTCCAGCCCGGTCTCGTTTCCGGACAACTATCCTGCTGAGGCATTCTATATGCTCGCTGAAGCGGAAATGACGACAGGAACCGGTGAAAGAGCCCGCCTTGTGCTTGCATTGGAAGCTGCTTTTGCCCAGGAGATCCCAAGACAAGGTGATCAGATGGTTTTCGGAAGAGTGCGTATCAGAGTAGACGGACTGCGTGCAAATGAAGAGTATGTAGTCACGCATCCATATGGCACAGATACATTCATCGCAGAAGTTGCTGATGAGGATGAACCTGAGATTGGGGAAATCAATTTTACAGAGGATATTGGATTGGTTGGGGACTTCGCTTCAGCCTTGGAGAGCCGTATCCACCCATTTTTGCAGTGGGATCCAGCACAAGCACCTGCTGCTCCGGAAGGCTACATTGGAAATCCTGATATTCCTCATACAGTCATCGGAAGTCCTTTCACTGATGAAACGGGTGCAGCTCAAAACGTTTTCAGGATACAAGGACCAGGTATTGGTCTCGGTTCCCCGGATGCTTCTAATACACCTGGATTCGATCCTGATAATACGATTGAAACCAAACTGTTCACATTAGCAGGCAAAATCTCAACCGTTTCAGGCCTGGATATCGAAAGAGCTAATTTCACGCGGACAGAAGAAGGCGGTGGATTCATCGATGTTTTTGTTACTTCCGAGACCACTCCCCAGGACATTCAAGTTTCTGGAGAAGGAGTGACCCCTGCTGGACTGATTGGCGGCAACGGGGTGTATTTTGCCAGAACAGAATATACAGGAGCTGTTCCTCCTGAAATGATCATAGTTACAAATGCTTCCGACCTTCCCCCTACTATAAAAACCATACAGCCTGTTGACTTTGTTTGGGCGGAAGCAATTTACGATACGGATGCAGCAACTTTGACAGTAATTGCAAGCTCCAGCGATGAAGTGGCAAATCCGGAATTGACAATCTCCGACTTTGGAAGCGGACCAAATGTCATCCCAGCTGCAGGAACGATTACAATACCGGATCTGCAAATAGTGCCGGACACAATCACAGTTCTTTCTGCATCAGGCGGCTCGGCCGAAGTTTCCGTTGTGATTACCGGTGGTAATACCGATCCCCTGCCGGTTACAGCTGATGCAGGTGCAGACCGGACTGTCTTATGGGGAAATGAAGTTACACTGGATGGTTCGAATTCGACCGGTGCGATTGCTTCGTATAATTGGAGCCAGATAAGCGGTGAGCAAGTGACACTTATTGGTGCAGATACAATACAGCCATCATTTACCGCTCCTTCCCTCAACACTACTCTAGAATTTCAATTAACTGTAACGGGTGCAGAAGGAAGTACATCCTCAGATACGGTTACTATCAATGTCGTAGAAACTGCCCCGGCACCTGCAGCCAACGCAGGTCCAGACCAGACAGCGGCACAAGGCAGTACTGTCACCCTGTCAGGATCCGCTTCAGGTGAAGTAACTTCTTTTCTCTGGGAGCAAACCACGGGTCCGGAAGTTACTCTGGATAATCCAGCCAGCCCGGTAACGACATTTACTTTTCCAAATCAGCAGACCACTTTGGTTTTTGAATTGACGGTAACTGGTCCTGGTGGAAGCTCCAGCGACTCTGTAGAAATCTCCTCCGCAGCTGATGAACTGACAATCACACGGGCAGAGTTCCGCACCACGGATGCGGAATGGAGGATCAGCGGTACCACCACTTCGCTTGGCGGTGTAACTATAACCATCTACCTGGGTGAAGATTTAAATGGGACCGTTTTAGCTGAAACATTTGCCGATACACTTGGGAATTGGCAATACAGAGTTGAAGGTTCTCCTGTCATTCCAGATGCCAGCCGCTCAATCTCCGTCAGGTCATCTGCAGGAGGAAGCCTGGTTGATATACCTGTGAATATCCGTCAGTAGAAAGATAGATACTATGAAAGGAGTATGGAAATATGGAATTCTACTATTCTCAGTTAAAAGCACTGAGCGGCTGCTGTTCCCACTGCTGCTGCGGTGAACGCGGTCCAAGGGGCCCAAGGGGGAAGCAAGGACCACCTGGACCTAAAGGAGAGAAAGGTGATCCAGGTATTCTCGCAGTAACTCATGGGTACGGTTATTATCAGGGAACCAGGAAAGGCCCCGGCATTGTACCTTTGAACGTGCCCGGACCTCTCAACAATACAGAACTGGTGAGCCAAGGAATCAAAGTACTTGAAGCGGGAACCTATCAGATAAGCTACAAAGTCAACCTTGAAGCTGGCAGTGCAGCAGGTACTCAACCTACTAACTTTTATTTGTTAATCAACAATACTATAGATATCCGATCTTCCCTCACAACAGCATCTGCAGGTGTACAGAAGCAAACCATGAGCGCAACAGTCCTCTTTTCGCTGCTTGAAGACGATGTAGTCAAACTTATGGCAGACATTCCTGAGAATGTCAGTTACAGCATGCCCACACTGCAAGTCATGAAAATAGGGTAATAATAAAGCCTGTATCCTTTTAAGGACACAGGCTTTTCGTATTTTGATATTTCTATGCAGCGCTTCTTTAAGAGAAAAACATAATCATCAACGGAACGGTAATGATGCTGATGGAGGTTGTCACCAATGTGCTGAAAGAAACAAGGTCAGGTTCTGTATCAAATTGTACAGCGAACATGGTAGTATTGGCGGCTGTCGGCATCGCTGCCAGGACGATCAGTACACTAGATAAAAGACTGTCCAAAGACAAAAGGGCTGTTATAGCATAGGCAATAACCGGTGAAAGGACCAACCTTATTACCAGGACTGCCGAAAGTTCTTTCATCTCTACATTCTTTTTTGATATATTCGCCAACTGCATCCCCAATACAAGCATTATGGTAGGAATCGTGGCAGATCCAATAAGATCAATTGCATTATATATGAAGGTTGGCACAGGAACAGAAGCAATTTGCAATGAAAGACCTGCAATTGAGCCATACACTACAGGCATCTTCAGGATTTTTACTACTGAATCCTTCAATGTCCCTCCACTCTTGCTTCCTTTGGCAGCAAAATACAATCCCACTGTATTCATTAACAGTGATTGAATGACCATCATGATGACGGCATACTGGAAGCCCGTTTCACCGAAGGCAAATAAAATGACGGGCACCCCGTAGTTTCCACTGTTCATAAAGGCACCGGCCAGCACGAAAGCGGAAGTTTTCGACTGCTGCTGGCTTGTCATCTTCCCTGCTAAGAAAGATACCATAATCAGGGCAAATAGAAGAAGTATGCAAAAAAGAACAATATATAAGTAATTCATATTCAGTTCATTTTCATAGAAAGTCTGGAAAGCCAAGAAAGGAAGCATCAGATATAAAGCTGCAGTGGATATTGATTTGATATCCAAATCAAGCACCCTTTGTCCGATAAATCCTACAGCTAGAATAATAAAAACGGGCAGTACGATTAAGATAAAATTCATTGTCTAAAACTCCAAATCAATATTTTACTATAATAATATTTATGTCATTCACCCAGTATACTGCAAAAGCGGAATTCTTGCTTGCCTTTTGCCTGCAATTAGAAGCTTTTATATTACTCATTTTTTTAAGGCAGAAATTCACCTCATTTGGTTGAGGAAATGACTTTAATACATATAAAAACTCACCTCTGAATAGGTCTATAGAGGTGAGAATACAAGTTAATGCGTCATATTATCATTACGGTAATCAATATATAAGGATCCATCCTTTTGTACTTCTGCATAGAAAACATCCGAAACAGAATTTATTCCATTTTGCCTTAGCTGCTCCTGCAGCCATTCATCTTTCAGGTTAAGCCTTTTAAGGTTGTTTTCAATTATTTTTCCATCGGCAATTACTTCTGTGGAATAAGGGTAAACCTGGTTAACAGCAGGAATGTTCATATCCTTCCTCGTGATTGATTGCTGGTCCTGCTTCTTCATCACCGACAGTTTTCCATCGGTTTCAAAGATTGCGTATTCTACATCTTTGACCGAAAAGACATTTTTCTCACGCAGGCGGACCAGTAATGCATCCACATCCAACCGGGTCCTGCCAAGTGCCTTTTCCATGATTTTTCCCTGTTTGATGACAATGATCGGTTCCCCTTCTAATAATTTCCGGGCACTCTTCGATTTGATATCTATGTAACCGAACAATAAGGTCAGCACCAGCCATCCTCCAAGTGCAAGCAATCCATTCCTAACACTAAAGGTATCAGAAGTAACCAGAGAACCTCCGATTGTCCCAAGAGTGATCGCGGAAATGAAGTTAAAGAATGTCATCTGGCTTATTTCTTTTCTGCCTGAAACTCTGGCAACGATAAATAGCGCTGCAAAGGCAATAATAACCCTTAATAAAAGCTCAATCGAATCCATTGGGAAACCTCCTTTTTGCTTAGTTTTTCCGTTTTTAGTTAAATTATAGATTTTTCACTTGTTAAGGATAGCTTTGTTCGTGAAGTTGGTTTTCCCACTTTATTGGTGACAATGCAATCGGCGAATAAAAACCGGATTATGCAAGGCACCCCGACCTCTAATAGGGTGAATAGCCGAGAAACACCGGATTATGCAAAACACACTTGACCTATAATAAGGTGAATAGCCGAGAAACACCGGATTATGCAAGGCACCTCGACCTCTAATAGGGTGAATAGTCAATAAACACCGGATTATAGAAGGCAAACCAATCTATAACAGGGTGATTAGCGGATATGTACAAAAAAAGATCCCCCTCGCAGCCGCGAGGGGGATCTTTCTCTCACTTCACTTTAATCTGATTGAGCATTTTCAGCATTTCCGGTACGATCCCTTCGGCTTCTTCAGCGTTTGCATAATGGATCGTGAATTTCAACAATTTGCCATCGACTTCTTTTACGGCGATATTTGTTTGAATGTCTGCATCGTTGGCATGCAGGAAGAAGTGTGCATCCTTATAGAACGGAAGGGAATTTTTAGTCGGGATTTCTGTTACTTTCCCCAAAGCTTCCAATTGTTCACTTGCATTCTTCTTCACTGATTTGATGTCAGCTTTGGAATCAAGCACTTCTACTCTTGCAAAATAAGTTTCATCCCTTCTGTTTTGAAGGATGAAAGTCCTTGGTTCTTCTGCTGAGAAGCTGTACCCTATATATGGAGTGAGCCCGAGCTGAACTTTCTCTGCATCATATGATGTCTTTATATCTTGTATCTTATTTACTTTCAGGACCTGGCCAACGAATATCAAGCTGCTCTTTAAACCGTTTCTCTTTTTTAATTCCTCTACTGTCATCCCGTATTTTTTGCTTATGCTCCACAGGGTATCTCCCGCACGGACGAGAACGACATTTGGAATCTCCAGTTTTTGGCCGATATAAATCGTATCTGATTTTAGCTTGTTCACATGTTTTAATTGTCCGACTGTACTGTTATATTTTTTGGCAAGGCTCCATAGGGTGTCGCCTTTTTTGACTGCGACAACTTTCTTCACTTCAAGCTTTTCTCCAGCATAGATCGTATTGGATGATAAGCCGTTGCTCTCCTTCAATTGATCAACGGTCATTCCATATCTTTGGGAAAGACCCCATAGGGTGTCCCCCTTCTCGATGAGATGAAAACCTGATGCACCTGCGCTTGAGACCCCGAGTGCAGATATCGCCAAAGCTATGGCAGCAGACTTAAAGAACTTCTTTTTCATAAAAATAACCCCCATTATGATTTCTCTTGATGTACTTGCTAAGATTTTCCTTTTCACCTTATTAGACGGCAGGAATGGCAGCAAGTTACATTAAGATAAGCCCATTTTGGAGGTTTTAGATCATTAAGAAATACGCACCGAATATGAGTGCTATTATAATCACAAATATTCCAAGTGCCACAAGGGTAAACCTGGATGTACGGAACGTTTGATTATTGATTGCTTCGATTTTTCTTATATAGCTGAAGATGGCCATGATGATGGTGAGGATGCCAAGGCCAACAGAACATATACCGATAATATTTGCGAGTGCATCCCCAATAGGAGACAAGCTGGACTTCATTGTAAAATGGAGGTTGGTAACGAGAAAGCCTACCCCGATTATGGCGATGGCTGTCCGTATCCATGCCAGGAAGGTCCTTTCGCTTGCCAGGTGCTGCTGAATGTATTTGGATTCAATCGTTTGTTCAGTTGAATGTTTTTTTTCCTCTGTTTCTTTCATAATGAATCACCTCGGGATAATACTGTTTAGGAAATGCTATACCAGACTATATATTTTAAAAAAGTCCCATCCTCTAAAGAGAACAGGACTTTGCTCAAAAAAGCTTATTCAGCAGTAAAATGACTCCTGCCAGGAGCCAGACAAGCATTCCCGGTCATATTGGCGGAATGAACTTTCGCAGAGACCTGGGATCCTTCGAATGGCTGACTCAAGTAGCGTTTCTGCAATGATTTTCTTTCCCCTTCATTCCATCACCTTCTCCTAAACACGGAGCACTTTGAATTCTCCGCCTCCAAGCAGAGTTTTGACATAGTCAATTTTTGCTTCATCGAAGTAGACTTTATCTCTTTTGTGAACCAGAAATTGAATTCCCTCAATTTCAGTAACTTCATCATCTTCTAAAGCTGACTCCTCCAGAGTCAGACGCAATTTTGGGCCTCCTCAGCCAATGCCCATTGCCAAACGGATAAAGGGTTTTTTCCCTTCAGTGATTTCGTCTTTCACTTCTGACTTAATGACATCGATAGCCGGATGTGTCACTTTGACCATCAGAAATTCCTCCTTCATACATTTCTCTATCAGGAATGTGCTTTCCCGGTTTGTTTTATTTTACCCTTGAAAGATAGCAAAAACACTCATTATTCTATAGGGGGTCTGCTTAAAGAATATCCATCCAGATTTTGATCGCTGTAGCGAGGATCAGGAAAGCGAGGACATATTGCAAAACTTTCGTATTGACCTTCTTCCCCGCCATCGCACCCAAAGGTGATGCAATCAAGCTGGCGACCACCATGATCAATGCCGGAAGAAATTCAACCTGGCCTGTTGTGATCTTCCCGACTGTAGCACCAATTGAAGAAATAAAAGTGATGGCAAGTGATGATGCAATTGTCATACGAGTCGGTATCTTCAATACAACCAGCATGATTGGCACAAGCAGGAATGCTCCTGCAGCGCCGACGATACCGGCTCCTATACCAACAATCAGTGCTAATGATGCGGCAAGCCATTTATTGAATGTAACTTGATCAAGGGGAATGTCATCTATTCCCTTTTTAGGAATGAACATCATGATGGCTGCAATCAAGGCCAGCACACCATAAACCAGGTTGATGCCGCCTTCAGACATCAACTTCGAACCATATCCTCCAATGAAGCTTCCAATCAGGATGGCTCCCCCCATGTAGGCAATCAGGCTCTTATTCAAGTAACCGCCTTTGCGGTATGCCCATACGCCGCCAATCGTTGCGAAAAATACCTGGACGGCACTGATTCCTGAGACCTCATGAGCACTGAAGGCTGCAAGGCCGAACAATGGCGGGATGTATAAAAGCATTGGATACTTGATGATGGAACCGCCGATTCCGAGCATTCCTGAAATATAAGATCCTATAAAACCGATTAAAAAGATGACTACAATAAATCCTAAATCCATTTCTTCCTACCTCCTTAAAAAAGGGAACCATGTTTAGGTTCCCTCTATTTTGTATCAGCCTTTTTTGATCCAGAACTTAAAGACATCATTTTCTTCTTCATGCTTCACCAGTTCATGTCCGCCTGATTTTGCCCACGCTGTAAGGTCGTTTTTAGCCCCTTTATCAGTAGCGTGTACTTCAAGAATGTCACCTGATTGTAATTCGTTGATTGCCTTTTTCGTCTTTACGATCGGCATTGGGCATGCTAAGCCTTTTGCGTCTAGTACTTTAGTTGATTCCATATTGATAACCTCCTGAGTTAGTTTTTAGTTTCTAGTAAAACCTTATCTCACTGCACAGCGGTTAGGTCCGATTTCCATTTCGCGCTGCTCATCATTATCAGGCGTGATTTTACCCATGTTCGTTTTGCGGATTTCTTGGTAAGCATTTGGCTGCGGCGGAAGATTTTCCGTTACAAGTGATCTGAACTCTGCTTCGTCCTCTATGTTCAAGCCGTGATTTTGTGCATAAAGCACACCTAGTTTTTCTGAAACGCTTCCGTCTTCATTCAATTCATCGATGATCATGAAGTGAGCAGGCAGAACGATCAAGTCATTTGATAGTTCTTTGTAACGGGAGTAAAGCGTTTCACGCAGATCTCCCACCCAGTCTTCCGCCAAACCTGCAAGGTCAGGTCTTCCAATCGAATCGATGAACAGGATGTCACCCGTCATCAAGTATTGTTCGTCTACTACAAATGATGTTGATCCGATTGTGTGGCCTGGTGAATACAGTGCATGAATGTTGATTTTCGTGTTTCCGATAGTTACTTCATTGCCGTCTTCCAAGGCTGCATATTCAAATGTTACCTCCTCAGCATCTTTCGGAGGCAGCCAATAAGTCGCTCCGGTATTTTCGGCGATAAAGCGTCCGCCGGAAATGTGGTCTGCGTGAAGATGGGTATCAAATACATGTGTAATTTTCGCGTTTACGCTTTTAGCAAAGTCCATATAAATATCAGCCATTCGAGTAGAATCGATGATCGCTGCTTCACCGTCTGACACCACCATGTAAGACAGGCATCCTTTTCCGATACGCACGAATTGGTATAGCTCGCCGCCGTCCTTTAAGTCTCCAACTTTCACAGGTTCCAAGTGTTCACTCCATGCTTTCATACCGCCCTCAAGGTAAGATACATCCAACCCTTCGTCAGATAGCATTTCGGCTACCATTACAGAAGATCCCTCTTTCGCACATACGACAAGAATGTCTTTGTCTTTTGGCAGTTTACCCATGATTTCCTCTACTCCATCCAACAATTCGAAGTAAGGGATATTAAGATAATCGAATTTGTGTCCTTCAATCTTCCAGTCTTGAAAAGCATCCTCATTACGTACATCCAGGATGAATAGTTCTTCGTTATTGAATACTTTCTGCGTTACATCTTTTGCATTCATCGCTTTAATCGTCATTTCATATTACCCCCTAAGGTAT
Source organism: Bacillus salacetis (assembly GCF_049177075.1). Taxonomy (GTDB): domain Bacteria; phylum Bacillota; class Bacilli; order Bacillales; family Bacillaceae_B; genus Rossellomorea; species Rossellomorea salacetis_A. The sequence goes on from NZ_CP185377.1 coordinate 2,027,068, forward strand.
TAATATTTGTAAAAAAATTTGGCTTGGGACCTGGTTAGACCCAGGCACCCGTTATTTCGTGTTTGACTCGGTTACTCCGTTCCACTGGCTCATGCCCGGAACAACATTGATGACATTTTTGAATCCATTTTCAGTAAGTTTTTGTGCTGCAAGGTCGCTTCGGCTTCCTGTGCGGCAGACAACATAGATTTCGTCTTCTTTATTGAGTTCATTCATTCGGGAATCCAGTTCACCCAATGGAATGGAAACAGCATTAGGGATGTGGTTGAAAACATATTCTGCTGATTCACGTACATCCAGGACAATGATATTTTCTTCCAACTTTGCTGCCAGCTGATCATTTTCAGCTATATGAGGATGTTTTTTCTCAATCGCTTCTTCGCCGGAAGCTTTTCTCAAGTAATGCTTAAGTACCTCACCTTCTTCGATGGTACCTAAATATTGATGTCCCGCTTTCTCTGCCCATGCTTTGATATCTGCCTTGGAGCCTTTATCTGTTGCTTCAACTTCCAGTACCTGACCGGCTTCAAGGTTGGTGATGGCTTTCTTTGTTTTGACGATCGGCATTGGGCAAGCCAATCCTTTTGCATCCAATGAATGATTTGCTGTGATGTTTTCCATTGTATAACCTCCTGTTTTATACTCTATAGGGTATATTTTAGTTTAAAAAAATTTATTCGGTTTTACCTTCCCAAGCCAGCATACCGCCAGTCATGTTGATGACATTGTAACCTTGGCTTTCAAGGAATTGACATGCACGGCCGCTTCTTCCGCCTGACCGGCAAACCATGATGTATTCTTTGGATTTATCCAATTCATTCATACGAAATTCAACTAATCCTAACGGGATGTTGACTGCACCTGGAATTTTACCTTGTGCCACTTCATCCGTTTCGCGAACATCAATGATATTAGCTGGTGTTTCTTCATCTACGATTAATTCAACTTCTTTTGGTGTGATTTCTCTCATTCTATTATCCTCCTTATAGTAGGCCCTTTTCCTGTTAAGAAAAGTGTGCTGGGGAAAAGAGCATGTATATAGTTCTTTGTGTTTCTTTATCTCAAGCGCATATGTTCAAGTCGGTATCGGGGCTGATCAGGGCGCTTGCGCTTTTCTTAATGTCTAGCTCCAGCGCCCAGCCCCTCGGGGTCATAAGCCAATCCGTCAAGAAGGTCAAAGGGCGACCTTCCCGCCGGCTCGTCTTATGCCTGTCGGGGCTGATCAGGGCGCTTGCGCTTTTCTTAAGACCAGTTACTCATTCCGCCTTTTACATTTGCCACTTTGTTGAAACCTTTTTTTCTCAATAATTTAGCAGCTTTATTGCTCCGTGTGCCGCTTTGGCAGATCAAGACGATTTCTTTGTTAGAAGTAAGTTCTTTTGTTCTTTGTGGTAATTCATATAAAGGGATATTTTTAAATCCCTGAATATTTCTTTTATTGTACTCACCTTTGGTACGAACATCGATGAACATTTTATCTTGGTCATTCAGTTCGTTCTTCAGATCAGCGGTTGTAATATGCCTCACGCCCCTTGCAGGAGTAAGACGATAAATAATAATGAGAATTAAAATTCCGACAAGGATATACCTCAAGTAATCTTCCAAGTTGATTGGCCCCCTTACTAGATGAACAGGTTAACGTTTCCGTCTTCTGCATCTGCTAAATATGCCGCAACCCCAGCATATTCGATATTATCCAATAACTCTTCTTTTTGCAATCCCAAAAGGTCCATCGTCATTGTACAAGAAACGAGCTTGACATCTTGTTCCTGTGCCATTTCAATCAGTGCAGGCAATGACATTGCATTGTGTTTCTTCATTACACCTTTAATCATCTTTGGTCCCATTCCTGCAAAGTGCATGTTGGAAAGGCCCATTTTGTCAGCGCCTCTTGGCATCATCCTGCCGAACATTTTCTCCATGAAACCTTTCTTCACTTCGATATTTTCATCTTTACGAAGTGCGTTCAATCCCCAAAATGTGTGGAAAATCGTTACCTCGTGGTCATATGCAGCTGCTCCGTTTGCAATGATATAAGCAGCCATTGCTTTATCATAGTCACCGCTGAATAATACAATCGTTGTTTTTTTCTTCTCTGACATAATGTGTTCCTCCTATTTTTTAGTTCCCCTACCCGTAGGGGTATAAACATTACTAAAAATTTTTATCCCTTTTTGATCCAGAAAGTAAAGACATCATTTTCTTCTTTATGGTCAACCAATTCATGCCCGCCTGACTTTGCCCATGCAGTCAAATCATTTTTTGCTCCTTTATCTGTAGCAAGTACTTCAAGCACCTGGCCGGATTCCAATTCATTCATTGCTTTCTTAGTTTTAACGATAGGCATCGGACAAGCTAAACCTTTTGCATCCAAAACTTTATCTGCGTTCATTTGTAATTCCTCCTAATGTTATTTATTCAATTACCCATAGGGGTATAATAACAAGTAAAAAAAAGGCTGTCAACCCTTTTAAATTATCGGCTTTTTACCAGTAGATTGACAGCTTCTTTGATTACATCGTCTGTCTTTTCGCCCCGTTTCTCTGCTTCAAGTACACATTCTACGAGATTTGAACTGACAATGACACCGACTGTGCGGTCAACTGCAGACCGGACGGCTGATAATTGAGTAATCACATCTTTACAATCTTTGTTTTCTTCCATCATCTTAAGGACGCCTCTTAGCTGGCCTTCCATTCGCTTTACCCGGTTTTTGACCTGGTCGTTATATTCCATAACAATACCCCTTTCCTTTATCTTGTTTTGGCGGAGATTGTCGTTCAGTCAATGTAAATCCTGCTACTTCAATGCCTTTTCTTCTAAGTATCCTGATGCTCATGTTCTTCTCAAGTTTCGACGAAGCAACCACATGGACCCTGCTGCCTGAAAGTTCATGAATGTTTCTATTTAAATAAGCAACTGGAAGATTAATGGATTGGGGTACCGGATTGTTGAAAGACTGGTTATAATCTCTTACATCTAATAGTTGAATTGAATCTGCCGCGGGTGGAGTTTCAACCAATCGATGGACTCCTGTCACGGGAAAATATCTCTTATATAGTGCTATTAACACACTGGCTACTATGATTATTAATAATAACATTACTGTATCACCCTATTCAATTTCTAAGCAATTTGGCGTGCTTACAAAACTTATTATATACCCAACGGGGTATGTTGTCAACATCTTAAAAATATCTTCAAAAACTAAAAAAGAGAGGGTTTTATTCCTCTGTCTGGAATGATGTCACTTTACCACCTAAGGTATTATGAGTGCAATTATTTTGTTTTACAACTCTATATAGAAAGGATGAATCCTTGCGGGATCCATCCTCAAGTTCTTTATACACTTTTCTTCATGCAGGCAATCAGACGGTCTTCAATGTCCTTTGCAAATTCTTTCATTGTTTCTTCGTTCAGCATGGAAATAAGAGAAGTTGGTTTTGGCATCCCGATTTTTGTTTGTCCGCCTTCTTCATAAACTACCATTTTGCATGGGAGAAAGTAACCTGCCATTATGTTCTCATTCAGCACTCTCTGGGCTTCTTTTGGGTTACAGACTTCAAGGACTTTGAATTCTTTTTCAAATTCGAGCCCTTTTTCCTGTAACTTCTCTTTAATATCAAACGTCCATAAAACGCCGAATTTTTCTTCTTTTAAACTGTTTTCCAGACTGTTAATCGCTTCCTCGATACTTTTTTCAGTTGATAGGGTATAATCGAACAATTTCATCTTCCCCTTTCCTTTTCGTTTCTTATCTTACAGCGCAGCGGTTTGGGCCTGTTTCCATTTCATTTTGCTTTTCTTCATCGGGTGTCTCTTTACCCATATTGGTTTGACGGATATCTTCATAGGAATTCGGCTGAGGCGGCAGGTTTTCCGTAACCGTTTTTCTGAATTCCTCTTCATCTTTTATGTTCAATCCGTGATTTTCTTGATAGAGAGTTCCCAGTTTGGCAGAGACACTTCCATCTTCATTCATTTCCTCGATTCCCATGTAATGAGCTGGCAGAACAATCATGTCATCCGTCAACTCCTTGTATCTTTTGTATAAGGTAGTCCGCAGGTCCCCGACCCAGTCTTCTGCTTTTCCTGCAAGATCGGGCCGCCCAATTGAATCGATAAACAGTATGTCTCCCGTCAGTAAATACTGGTCATCAATTATATATGAGGTACTTCCTATGGTATGCCCTGGTGAGTATAGTGCTTTGATTTCGGAATAGCCGATCTCATATCGGTCACGGTCGGTTACAGGGTTATAGGGGAACTGGACTTCACCGGCATCCTTTGATGGAAGATAGTATTCAGCATCAGAACTTTCTGCCAAGTCCCGGCCGCCCGAAATATGATCGGCATGCAAGTGGGTATCAAGGACACGTGTCAACTTGACATTATTTTCAGCGAGTACATCCCGGTAGGGCGTTGTCATCCTTGCAGCATCGATAATGGCTGCTTCTCCATTTGATTGAATCATATATGAGAGACATCCTTTTCCGATACGGACGAATTGATATAATGTCCCTCCTTCTTTGAGGTCACCAATCTTAATCGGTTCAAGATGCTCACTCCAGGCACTCATTCCCCCTTCTACCGAATAGACATCTGTATATCCTGCTTTGTCTATCGCTTCAGCTGCTTTCTTCGAAGAATTGCCCTTGGCACAAATCACATGAATCTCCTGATTTTTTGGCAGCTTTTCTAGGAAGGGTTCAATGCCTTTTTCCCTGATTTCTGAAAAAGGAGCATTGATGATATCAACATTCCTCCCTTCTATTTTCCAATCATCGAAAGCATCGGTATTCCTGACATCCACGATGAACACTTTTTGTTTGCTTAGCACTTTCCTTACGAGTTCTCTGGGCGAAATGAAACTGACAGTCATGTGTAATCTCCCTCCTTAATTTATTTCTCTTCAGCAAAAGTTAAGAGTTCAACAACTCTTGCTTCATCAAAGGTATTATTCCCTTACCCCTATACGTATTAAATACACTTTATACAGTAAAAAAAATGACCTACATGATAATTTTGTGTTTGGTATTTGAATTCTATTCAGAGGATACTTAGTAAAGGTGCTATCGCCATCAGCTGCAGAAACAATGATTTAGGGATTTCAAAGTGAACAAAAAAAAGCGAAAGACATATCATGCCTATCGCTTCTTTCCTTACTCTTTTACCAGGATCACAATTTTTCCTCTTGCATGGTGTGTCTCACTTAAAGCATGTGCTTCCTGGATTGCTTCTTCACCGAGTTTAAAGGTGGAGCCAATCACTGGTTTTAAATTACCGGCAGAATAAGCATCTGCCAGTTTCTTCAATTGCTCACCATTGGGTTCAAGCCAGAGGAACCCTGCATTCACATTGTGTTTTTTAGCTTCTTCTTCATCAGGAGGCGAAACAATCGAGACCAGCTTTCCGTTCTTTTTCAAAACCTTATAGCTGCTGGTTTGGACATCTCCGCCAATGGAATCCAAAACAAAATCAACATCTTGAAGAATTTCACTGAAGTCCTCTTCTTTATAGTTGATGACCCTGTCGGCTCCAAGTGACTTGAGGAACTCGATGTTTTTCTCACTTGCAGTTGTTACCACTTCAGCTCCAAAACTTTTGGCGATTTGGATGGCGTATATACCGACTCCGCCGGCTCCTGCATGGATTAAAACTTTCTCGCCTTGTTTCACTTTTCCAAAATCGACAAGGCATTGCCATGCAGTCAGTCCGGCCAAAGGAATCGCAGCTGCATCTGCATAACTCATTTCATCCGGCATTTTGGCTAGAAGATGAGCATCTACAGCAGTATATTCAGCGTACGTACCTCTATTCGTCGTGGCAGGGCGAGCAAAAACGCGGTCACCTTTCTTAAAACTGTCTACATTCTTTCCTGTATCAGCGATGATTCCTGCAACATCCCACCCCAGTATGATTGGAAATTCAAATGGAAGCATTTCTTTCAAATACCCTTCCCTCAGTTTCCAGTCAATCGGGTTTATAGATGTTGCATGAACTTCCACCAATACCTGGTCATCGCCGATAGCCGGTTTTTCTAATTCGCTTTCTTGCAAAACATCTTTTCCGCCGTATTGATTGATTACAATTGCTTTCATTCTTAGTGCCTCCCTGATTGAAAATGATTCTATCTGTATAGGTTTCCTTGATTATCAAGAACATAAACATTTAAGAAACATTATTAAATCGATGGTACTATTAAATCTTTAAATGGCTCAGCAAAACCTAAAGGGTGATTTGTTCAAGAAACTTCTTCTGCCTTTGCTGAAGCTCGTTTCTGACACTCTGAACATCTTCCTCTTTACTGCCAACCTCCAAGCTGTCCATTTCATCCAGCCAATCACGCAGATCAATGATGTCCCCGAATTTCTTTTGAATCTTTTTGTACGGTTTTGAGTTGGACTTATAATCTTCAGAGTACAATTTATCAAGGTAACTATAAATGTACCGGAGCTTTTTCGCTTTTTTGCGGACTTCATGAAGGGCATCAATCCCTTCTTCAGTGAATTTGCCCTCCTCTGCAATCACTTGGTGATAATTATTGACCCGTTTATCAAAGTCTTTTTCCTGTTTTTGAAGCTCCGAGGATATATCTAAAGGTAAAATATAATTTTTCAACTCGTTCTTTAAAAAGCTGTGAAATTGGGACATGAATTTCTCATCTATTATGTCAGGAAGCTTTTTCTTTAACTTCTTACGGTGTTGATCTCTTTTTTTTCCGGCCTCTTTAGTAAATTCACGATAAACATCACCATATGAATTGGTTTCTGCTTCTTTTTCAAAAGATTCAATGAAAACATCCTCTTCTCTTACCTTCCCTAAGGCATCATGAGCTTTTTTCAATCGTTCATATAAAGGATGGTCTTTGCCGACTCCGATAAAATGGATGAGGGTCCGCAGCCTGCGCCCTTTTGTCCTTGATTTATGGACATCCTCTGTATCTTTAAAGGAAACAGCGTCATCACAATAACCTTTATATTCCTTTAATAGATTTTCAAGCATATCAGCCCATTTATTTACCATTGCCTCGTTACCTGTCTGGATGCAATCATTACAGACGAGTGTTTTTTTTACTTTCAAGAGGGTCTGATTGCTGCCGCAAATCACGCACGAAGGAGCCTTCTCTTGTAAAATGCCCTTTACTCCTTCTATATAGAGTCCTATTTCAGAACCAGATTTCCAATTCAGCTGCTGAAGGTAATCAGAAGGAAGTGAAAGCCTTCCGCTTTCATCTAGTGTTCTTTTTACGCCATGTCCATTTTTACTGACATGAATGATCTGTTTTGCATTATCGATTGACAAAAATAAATCATCTTTAAGATCCAGCGTTTTTCGAGCCTCTTCAGGGAAGACGAAACGCCCCCTGTCATCCAGAATCCTCGTTACAGAAACGATCTTCATGCCTGCACTTCCTTTCCAGATTGTGATATTGGTATTTTCCCTGAATGCTTTTTTAAGAAACAATACCGTGAATACTTCCTTTTCTATTAAATAAAAAAAGCACTTCAGCCGTTTTTGACTTAGTGCTTTCCCATTCATTATTCAGCTCGGGTCTACCTCGTCATACGAAAGTGTCGTGACTTCGGTGTAGTCTCCTTCCTTGATATCTTTGTCGGTTGCATCCTGGTTCAGGCCCTGCCCATCATCCATTCCAGGAGCAATTGTCGCTTCGTCGGTTTGTTTCTTCTTTTCAATATCCACTTATACCAACTCCTTTCTTCCATACGATTTCCTTCTGTTTCTTGAAGTATACAAAAAAGGATGTAACCATTTCGGTACACCCTTCAAACCAATTGTGAATTTTCTTCTTTTGTCCATTTTTCGATGTTTTGATATATCTCTTCACTGAGAACTTTATATCCTTCGGCAGTTAAATGTATTCCATCGTCACTAATTAAATCAATAAGATCTCCTGCTTTTTTCAAGGCTGACCTTACATCCACCTTCAGGATATTGTATTCCTCTGCCAGTTTGTTTAAATTTCGGTTGTATAGACCGTGCCAGTAGTCGATGCCGCCGACTTCGCTGATCCAGTGGCTGATTGCAGGGCTGTACTTTTCAGAAATGTTTTTATAGTAACGGACAGGGTCCAATGGAGGAAGGGTGGCGATCACCGGTGTAATTTCATTTTGCTTAATATTCGTGATCAATGCTTTGATATTGTCTAAATACTGATTCATCGGCACGATTGCCTCGTGCTCTTCCCATGGTTTTGCGGCCACCTCATCCCATTTGAAGTTACAATCATTGCCCCCGATTTCGATGATCACATAATTCGGCTTTTCATTGATTACGTCTTTTTCCAGTCGGCTCAACAGGAGTTCAGAATTGTCATTAAACACACCTTTATTCACGACTGAAACTTCTTTATTGTTTTCTGAGAATAATTGTTGAAGTACTTTGGGGTAGTTTTCTTTCACAATCCTTAAGCGTCCTTTAACAAAAGAAACACCTCGAGTCAGGCTGTCACCAAAGCAAACGATTTTCAATATCGACACCTCTTATTCTAGTAAAATAAGTTTTTATTATTTTACCATAAAATCTCAGGCTTGCTTGGATATTTGCTCGGGACTGCCCAACCTCTTTTCCCAGGTTTTAAATTTTGCCATGGAAACCAAACCAAGGAGAGGTCCAATTGCCAAAACAGAAAACACCCATTTCCAGCCAAGAATCTGCTGCAGGTACGGTATTAAGTTAATGGAAACTATCGTAATGAGAAAACCGATGCACATCTGGAAAGTCAAAGCTGTGCCTACATATTCACTTTCTGCAAACTCTGTAACTGCCGCAGAAAACTGAGCGGAATCAGAAATGATGAAGATACCCCAAATGAAGGCAAGAGAAATTGTTACCCAAAATGATTGGCCAAAGGTAAACCCGATACTTAAGGCACACAACGCGCTGATTCCCATGGACAAAATGGTTAACGACGCCCTGCCGATTCTGTCCGCCAGCCAACCCCCTGCCACAGATCCAGCTGCACCGGCTATACCAATCGTAAGGAACGAACAAAAGGCAATCAAAGCTGGAGAAGCGGAACCGGTATTATGTTGAAAACTTGCCGACAAGAAAACTGGCAGCCAGGTCCACATTGCATAAAGTTCCCACATATGGCCAAAGTAGCCATAGTTTGCAAGCATGACAGCCCTATTCTCCCTTACTTTTTTTATCAAAGAAAAAGAGAAAGGTTTGTTCTCTTTCTCGACGGGAGCATCCTTAAGAATGAAATATATAATACCTGAGGAAACCACTGATAAAAAGGAGCTTGTCAGAATGATCCATTGCCATTGAAGTGCAGAAAAAAATAAAACGATAAAATGCGGCAGTGACGAACCAAGTGTCAATGCCGCAATCAGGACACCGATAGCCAAGCCGCGTCTCTTTGGAAACCACTGGGACAATAGTTTCACAGCTGTAGGATAGACTCCCGCAAGTGTAACCCCTGTTAAAATACGAAGTGTGATTCCGTTCAGTGCGCCATCACTGATCAATATCAATCCATTAAAAGCCGCGCCTAGGAGAGCCGATACAGCAAAAATGAACCGCGGATTAAAACGATCAGCCAATCCAAAATAGGAACTGGCAAACGCACCGAGGACAAATCCTATTGGGACGGACGCTGACAGCCATGCTTCTAGATTTGCGCCGGCATCCCACAGATCGTTCAGCTCGGGGGCTGTTACGGAGGCACCGAACCAAAGACTAAGGGCAAACAATTCTGCCGTTGCTATCCATATTAATGCTTTCCACGATGATTTCATCATTTCATCACTTCTCTTCCTTTAGAAAAAGCTGTTCAAGTTTAAAAAAGAGTGCGCGGGCACCCTTTTTCATTATGCAGCTAACATTGACATACCATGATATGGTTTCCATCAGGATCCTGAAAGTTAAAAAAATGATCGTGCTGAATCTCCGAAATCATTTTGACTCCCTTTTCTTTCATGTATCGATAAGCCGCTTGGATATCGTCGGTATTAATATGGAATGGAGATACTTTAAAAGTGTTTTCTTCTGAGTAGATCTTGCTGTCGAGGATGATATTGGTGTCCTGCATGGGCAAGGAATATAAATGCCCGAACATAATCTCACCATCTGCTGGAAATCCAAAAATGTCACAATACCAATCCCGTGCCTTTTCAATGTCACTGACAGGAATGAAAATCACCCCAACTTTATTAGAAAGCGGACTCTTCATACCATTAAAACCTCCCCGAAAATGATCCTTCATAAAATCTATTCGGTACAGAAGGCCGAATTCCTTCTTCTGCGTGACAGTCACACCCCGGAATTTGTCGAATTGGTTTCAGCTCATCACACTGATCTCCAACTGGATGTCAAGCGGCTCCCGGTCATATATTGCCTGATTGATTTCTTTGGCAAGCGTGCAACCCATCTTATAGTAAAAGGCTTGAGTTGCCGAAGCAGGATGTGCTCCTATATAGATCTTTTCTGTTCCCAGTTCCCTTGCTTTTTCTTTAGCAGCCTTAAAAAGATGTCTCCCGATTCCTTTTCCCCTTGCCTCGGAAGAAACATGGATATATGACAATTCCCTGTAAACAGCTGTTTTTCCGAAACATCCTGCCTCCAGAACGGCAAAACCAAAGATTTTTTCTTCACCAGAAGCAATAATCACCGCTCCCCCTTGCGCAATCACTTCCTTAAAATGATTTATGATCTCATGTTTTCTTTCCTGAGACCAATCATCGATAAAATAGTCACTCTCTTCTTGCAGTTCTCCATTCTGCTCCCGTAAAACAGTTTTTGTTTCTTGAAAACGAATGAAGTGATCAAGCATGGACTGTTGAATCTTTTCGGACCTAAGCTCTTCAATATTCATTATGTATTCTCCCTAATTGATTTCTTTTTCTTTTTGATAACCTTCAGATGGAAATTTCTTACGCATAATAATACCCGGAAGAATCTCCGGGTATTATTATACAGTGTTCATTTTAATTTGCTGTTCGGTGCAATTTCATTCGCAAACTCGGCCATTGCAGTCTGCAATGTACTCATGTTCCTGTTTTTCATAAGGCCTTGGAAGGAGTTTGCTGTGTTACCCATGCGTCTTCTATTAAGACCATAGGCTGCAGCACTCATACCAAGACTCAGGATTGAGCTCCAGATCATTCTTCGGTTCATCCGTTTTTTTCGGCCAAACATATTTAAAATAGAAGATCTTTTTCGGTTATTGAAAAGCATCGACAACAAATTGTTCAAACGAAACACCTCTTCGTTTAGAATCAGAAAGCTCCCAAAGGACCTTTCAACAATTATTATCTGTCTATAGGATTTTTAATATAGCTGGAAAAGTCCTACCTGTTTTTAAAATAAATTTCCATGGCCTTTACAATTTTATCTGCCTTCTCATTAGGTTGTATGGTATAGTGATCCCCTTCCAAAGAAGTTTGAAAAGAATCAATTCCGTTACTTCTCAGGAAATCGTCAATATCAGACAGCTTGTCAGCCTGATTCAGCAAGGTTTTGCGGCCGATCAGGTCATCGCCTACATACACCTGATACTGATCATGCTGCAATTTCATCTCATCTTCATTGATGAAATTATTTGTGATAAATCCATAAAATCTTCCATCACCTGTTCCCATATGTTCCGCCTCCACTTTTACTTCTTAGAATGGACGGAATGAGTAAAGTTAATCATTTTTCTTTTAGGCTTTCAAAACCATATCTGCCTTCTGTTTTGGGGAAACAGCTTTTAAATAAAAATTTTCGGCTTTCCAATATCGGTTTTGAAATTTTTCAAGGTTCTTTTGTGTCTCTACATCTTCGCGAAGAAATCGTTTGTTTTGAGGACAATCAAGGTAAACTACATAATCAAAGAAATCCCGCCATTCTTGACGCTGAAGGAATACCCCCTCGACGATGATGACACATTCTTCAGGAAGTTCAATCGTCTCCGCCTTATGTGAATCTGTGGAAGTGTCATAAAAATTAAGGTTGAGTTGTTTGGCCAACAAAAGATTCTCAAAGAAACTCTGTCTGATCTCATGCAGATCCCATTGCAAAAAGTAATATTCAAACCATTCATCCCGTCCAGTATGATACCTTCTTTTTCTCTCCACGATGTGATCATCAATATGGAAGACGGTATGAGTGATATTATGTGTATGGAATTTTTCACATAGGGTTTGTGTTAAGGTCGTTTTGCCGGATCGGCTCAGCCCGTCGATACCTAATATGAACCTGCTCCCTTTTTTCTTGTTCTTGACCAATTTTAACAAGGTATTGGAATGATCCTTCAACCTCCTGCCACCTCCTGCGATGAGATATTTTAAAGATTATATCACAAAACTAACAGAATATTCCGGATTATTGAAAATTGCGTCCTTTTTCTTAAATAGATTTGTTATAATGTTTTCGAAACAAACTATAGTTTAGGGGATAAACAAATGGACAAATTTCTCACTGGTCAAAAAGTATATTTAAGGCACTTTCAAAAAGAAGACTACAAGCACATCTCAAAAGCTCTTTCGTACCCTGAAATCCGGAAGATGACGGGTTTGCAACAATTCCTGACCCCTCAAAAAATTGAAAAGGCCTACGATGCTTTTGCCCTTGCAGACAATCGCCTCGATCTGGTCATTGCTTCAATGGAAACAGATGAAGTAGTGGGTGATCTGGCCCTGAATGAAATAGACCATCTCAATAGAAATGGGAATATCCGGATTGCCCTCCATGATCCTGACTTCTTTGGGAAAGGCTATGGTACCGAAGCCTTGAAATTAATACTTGAACATGGGTTCCTGACTTTAAACTTATATAGGATCGGATTGTGTGTATACTCTTACAATGACAGAGGAATCAAATCTTATGAAAAACTTGGATTCAAGCAGGAAGGCGTCATTCGCGGAGAGCTGTTCTATGAAGGGGAATACCATGACAATATCATAATGGGTGTACTTCGAGATGAATTTTTAGTGGCAGTGAAAAAGTAGCAGATTTTTTCAACCTCAATTCTCTTTATTTGCATTGAGATGCCAAAACTAGTTATCCTATTACAAAAGGTGGTGGAAAAATGGGTAAACCAGAAGAGTTGACTGAAATTACAATTATTCAAAAGGATACACCAAACAAGATCAGAGAGGCATACATAGGCAATTTTGAAGAGCCTGTCCTGTTTGGTGTCCATGGTGGAGTAAAGAAATTTTATGGCGTCGAACCTGAAGTGGAGTATCCATCAACACTTGACCACATTGTGGCTGCGGCTGGCGGCTGACTGGTCGGTACATTATCAGGCGCGCTGGAGGCGCGTAAAATACCGACGTCACCCGATTTAGTCTCTGCGAATATCCAAGGTGTGATTGAAGCTCCCGAGGGTGTTTTGAAAATCACCAAAATCAATTGCCGTTACAACTTGAAAGTTCCTGAAGGAAAACGGGATGCAGCAGAACGTGCCCTCTCTGTTTTTGAAAGAGGCTGTCCAGTGGCGCAAACCCTTAAAGGAGCCATTGAATTCGACCATTCCTGGGAGATAGAAGAATATTAATATGACAGGAGGCATGGGGAAATCCCATGCCTTTTTAAATATAGGTGCGCCTGTTTCTTTTTAAAAGCCTCTTTCAGTTAAAATCAAATCTATAATGCTTCGAGAGCAGTTCTGCAGAACGCCGTTTTGTTTGGACTTTAAGTAGCTCCTTCAAATCCATTATAGTATCATACTGAAAATTTTATTAACTTGACATCGATCTTCCTCTATACCGAACTTTTCACAAAGTACTTTATGGATCCTTCTAAATTCCGGGACCATTATGCTCATTGATTCCATGATAGATTTCTCATCATTCCTGCACAGGGTTCTTTCAAGAAATGATTCCTGCCATCCTTTCAGCCTGCTTCTGTCTCCCCCGAGCTTCGCCCAATATCCAGGATTGTTAGGCTGGACTCCCGCTTCCATGAACCAACCTGTCGTCAGAAAAAGCCTGATGGTATCGAGGGAACTCATTGCATAGAAAAACTCTCCCCTCTTTACTCCCCGATAAACTTCATGGGAATAAGCAAAAAATTTGTTTCGCCATATTTCAAATTCTGCAAACGTTGGCTCATAGATTAGTTCCTGGGACTTTTTTTGAATTCCTTGCATAAAAAGATCCCTATCATATACAACCTCAATTTCTTTCAGCCACACTGAAGGAAGAATGTCCTTTTTGGTATAATAGAAAGAGTCGACTTTTATGAAATTTTCATAGTGGGCGACGCTGTGCGATGCCCAGGGGAAGTCCTCATAAAACATCACCTTTCCCCAGTGTTGTGCTCTTTCCCTTTTATTAAGGCGGTAATCTTCAAAAGCTTCATCCCTGACCACTATGCGAAGGTCAATATCTGAATATAAGTCGGTACTTCTGCTTCCGATCGATCCTCCATAAAATACGCTGATTACATTTTCATCATGTATTAGGTCCCTTTCTATTGTTTCTTTTATCCTTTGGCGGACCTTTGGCAATTCCCTATCTCTTTCTTCATGTTTGGTATTAAATCCCGCTCATGGTCATCATCTCCTGAAATTTATTTGACACACCATTGTTTGATCAGAGCACCATCGTTTAAAATCCAAAAACCTCTTTTATTTTTCCAGCCGCTTCTTCAGCACCCATTTTCGTATTATTGATCCGTATATAGTGTTCTGCAGCAATTTCCCCTTCTAACGAGTTCAACCTTAGTGTATCAAGGGTGCTTAGCAAGTGTTCTTCTGACTGTTTAATATTTCGTTTGGTTGGTTTATGCGACAACCTATTGGGAGTTATGTTCCTTTTTAACCTTTCATCCAGATCTGCTTCAAGTTCCACAAAGTAGATTTGAGCTCCGCGGGATTTGAAAATCGCAGATATCTTTTCTACATACTCCCAATCTTCCTTCTTATTAAAAGCCCATACGTAGGTGGTAATCAGCCCTATCTCTTCAGTACCGGCAAATGATTTGAAAATCTCTTCCCGAAACTGGTGTGTGAGCCTCCACATTTCAGGGGTAAAGCCGAATAGTGGTTCCAAAAGATCGATGGTCATATGGTTATGCAGTAACTTCATTCCCGTCTGTTTTGCCAATGATTGACCGACCGTCATCTTACCTACGGCTTGCGGTCCGAAAATCAGTACCAATTTCAAAACTGAACTCCTCCCATTAATCCTGCTGTCTAATTTTAGCCTCTTGTTTTGTATCGATTCTTGAACTGATGAATATCAATAATCCCCCAAACATCACTGCCCCAAAATAGTAGATGCCAAGACCAAGATCTGCCCCCCTGAAATATGTATTCTCTATGGAAGAGCCCCAAAGCATGACTGCAATCATAATGGCTGGTCCCGAACAAAACACCGACCATTTCAAAAGGTTTCTCATAATACCCCCTATTTAGAAAATTTTTTAGAATATTAAACTTATTTAGTATATTATTCCAGAGTATTTGCGTAACGACAATACTTTTTTAATATAAAAAAAGCAGCTCCGGGGAACTGCTTTTTGTTATTTCAATTATTCTCTTTTTCTTTGTTTCGTAGATATTCCTCATACACTTCTCTAGCCTTATCTTTGTCGGGGACTAATGTTGATACTTTTTTATGAATATCAGTCAGTAAATATAATCCCCTGAAAATACTACCAGCGATAATGGCGAAAGCCAGGATGCCGCCAACCAATGGTCCCATTATCAGCAGCACGAAGGCTAAGAGTGCACTTAATATGATAGACATAATTAAATAATTCATTAAATACTCCCCAACCTGTAATTTTTTCCTATTTAAACTTATCATACCAGCAGGCTGCCATTCTACCTTGAAATCTTCCAGGTCAAGGATTTAGGTTACAAGGCAGGAGGAAAAGTATGTAATGGCATAGTGGATTCGAGAAATCACGACCCCTTTCAAGCATTAGAAAGGCCTGTTTTCTTTAACAGAATACAGGCCGGAACTTTTCATATAAAATATGTGCCAATCCATACAGCGACAAATAGCCAAATAAAGATAATGATGATTCCAGCAGTCCAGTTTTTGGGCTTGCCAAGTTTCATCTTTTCATCTGCACGAGTGCTGCAGTCAGCTAGTACTTGTTCCGGAATCATCTTCAGAGCAAGCCAAATACCCAGTGGAACCAGAATCAGATCATCGAGATATCCCAAAACCGGAATGAAATCAGGAATCAGGTCGACCGGGCTTAAAGCATAAGCCACGACAATAGTAGTGAAAATCTTTGCAAACACCGGAACCCTTTCATCTTTGTAAGCAAAGAACAAAGTGAAAAGTTGACGCTTTAAATTCTTTGCCCATGCCTTAATTTTCCCCATACAATTAATTACCTTACAAGTTTTCTAAAAACAGCCTGACGACATCTGCCCCGCCGATAACCGTTCCGAGGGTGCTTCCCAAGTTAGCCAGGACGACGATCAAAAGTACACGAGTGACCTTGTTATTCCAGAACCCTTTCACACTGAGAACATCTTCCGGAAGCGTTTCAAAATCTCTTACATTCGGGCGGCGGAAGTAGGCTTGTACAAAACCGGCAAACCAGCCTGCCGCAAGAAGAGGATTCAAGGATGTGATCGGTGCTGCCACAAATGCAGTTAAAATAGCGAGCGGGTGACCAAGGCCGATAGCTGCCCCCAAGGCTGAGAAAGATCCATTCCATAAAATCCAGCTGATTGTCTGCTGCATGCCTGCCGTCGGATTGCTGATGAATGTGTAGGCAATGACAGCAAGGATGAGAACAGGTATTGCCCATCCAATGATTTTAGGCACCTTTGACTTCGGCGGCCGCTGGTTTAACTGATCGAGATTATGTTCTCTGTGAATTTCCTCTTTTATCCCTGGTACGTGAGCCGCGCCAAGGACGGCGACAATTTTCTTTCCAGGAGCATTTTTGATTTTTTGGGATAAGTATTGATCGCGTTCATCAATCAATGGTTTTTTCAATCGCGGGAATTGCTCGGTGAAATCATTCAGCATGGCATCCAGCATATCCTGAGACTTGATCTTTTCCAATTCTTCTTCAGTTATGCTCTCATTGCTGAAGATGCTGTAGAAGATCTGCATCATAAGTTTTGCCTTCCCGACGAATCCTACCTGATTCCAAATCCGGGCAAAGGTTATCTGAATATTCCGGTCAGCCAGAACGAGTTCCGCACCAACTTCTTTTGCCGACTCGATTCCTTGGATCATTTCCTGTCCGGCATTGATGCCAAACTGTTTGGCCATTCTCTTCTGGAAAGAGGAGATCGCCAGGTTCATCAACAGCAAAGAAGCCTTACCTTCCTTGATGACCTTGAATATGTCCATCTCTTTCCACTTGTTCCCTTCCATCACAGATTGATAGCGGGGTTCATCCAATTCAACACAAACAGCGTCAGGCTGTTCTCTTTCAATCACTTCTTTAACCTGCTCGGCACTCTTCTTGGAAACATGGGCAGTACCGATCAGAATGAATTCTTTTCCATCCAGATGTATTCTGGTTATGTTTTGTTCCGTTTCAGTTTCAATTCCAATAGACATAGTTTACCTTCCTTTATCCACATTGGCTTCAATAATTAACATATGTATAGTTTACCATTTTTCACGAAGAAATTGGGTGTACAGTTTTCAAACTTCTGAATTTACACAAACCATAGACATTTTTTCTAGAATATGTATAGTCCAAATAAAAATAACAAACTTTATAATGAAGCAAGTCAACGCACGAATCTAAAAAAGGATGGATGATTGTGACACAAGATAAAGCTATAAGCGCTACGGAATTGGCAACTTTATGGATGACGTACCAGGAAAAGACGATGAGCAGGCGGATTCTCGAATACTTCATTGAATGTGCTGAAGATGAGCAGGCAAAGGAAATCCTTCAAGATACCCATACCAAACTAATTGGGTATATAGACCGTGTCATTGGAATTTTACAAGAAGAGGGTGCGGTGATCCCCATCGGATTTACCGAGGAGGATGTCCATAAAGGTGTTCCGAAACTTTTTGATAATCATTTTGATATCATGTTTCTTCGTGTTATCAAGGAAATCAGTATGGGGCTCCACACCCTCCATTTAAGCATGTCTTACCGCAAAGACATCATTCTTCTTTATAAGGAACTGACCGCTTTTACTCAGAGTGTGTCCGACAGATGTGTGGACTATCTTCAAGAAAAGGATGTCTTGCCGAGTGCGCCCTCTGTAACGATGCCTAAAGTTGTTGAGTTTGCTGAAGGTCCGAACTACATGTCAGGCTTCAATCTGTTTTCTGAGAAAAGAGCGTTGAACACGGTAGAAATCTCTTATTTATATTTTGCCATTGAAACCAATGTTTTCGGTATGCAGCTCATGACCGGCTTTGCACAGGTTGCCAATGAGCCTGAAGTGAAAAGATACTTTGTCAAGGGAAAGGAGTTGTCAAAGAAGATTGTTAGTGACTTCTCGAACTTATTGATTCAGAGCGACATCCAGCCGCCGTCAACATGGGGGGCAAAGGCGACGGACTCTAAAGTTCCTCCGTTTTCCGATAAATTGATGATGTACTGTACAAGCCTATTCTGCAGCTTTGGTCTCGGCAGCAATGCGATCGGGACGGCTTTCAGTTTGCGAAGCGACCTGCCGCTGAAGCTGATAGAGAAAGCAAAAGATATCCTGACGTTTGGTCAGGACGGCGGGAAAATCATGGCCAAGAATGGCTGGCTTGAACAGCCGCCGAGCATGGAAGACCGAAATAAGTTAATTAAATAAGAGTCTATTCGAACGTCCATGCTTCTGGCTGCAGGACGTTCACTTTATCTTCAGCCAGTCAATGACATCTTGTTTAACGTCCTTTTTGTTCCAATATATCAATGTTTCATCAAGTCCAATCTTACTCACCAAATCTTTCACATAAGCAGTCCCAAGAAAATATCCCAAGCGGTTATATCCGAAATGACTCCCTCCTGAAAGCCTGAACCATTCTCTCTCTTTCTCAAATGTCCATCCAGCTTCTGCATCCAGCAGGAATCTCTGTTTAATTTGCGCTAGATTTTCCTGAGAAAATGTCAGCCAGTCTGAACCCTCCGCATCATATGAAAAGTAAACTGATTCATGCGCACCAGGAACTGTAACCATTGAGAGATAAGTGGCAACTCCTTCTCTGTACAAGGTAACCAGCCCATTTGTCCAGTCTACTTTACTCCAGTCCATTTCAATCTGTTCCGAGAGTATGTTGTGATAAACATGCCCAATTTCATGAGCAGCGATAATTTGGAGATGAGATTCTTCTTGAGATAGTTTTTCGGCAGCAAAGAATACATCGCCGATTATCTTCCTCTCCACAAAAGCATTAGATCCGAATCCTCCAACCAGTAAATGAAAGTTTAACTTTGTATTGGTCTCAAAACGCTGGTTATAGATCGCTAAAACATTAGTAATGATTTCAGGAAGTGTTTTGGAAATGGCTCGGATGTTTTCTATCTTTCCAGGATATTTCTCAATAGCGGCTGTAAGCCTTTCTTCTGTTTTGGGACAGTGATAGTTGAAGTACTCAGTGAACACTTCTGGATACATGCTGTAATAATGTTCTAAATCAGAAATGGTGATGTTTTCTTTTGAGTGATTTAAGTCCAGGAAGTCTGGCAGTGTGTTTTGGATCATCCTTTTCTCCTCTATTCTGTTGGGTATATCCTTTAGGTTCGACCTCTGTGATTCAATATCCTGCCATAAATGAAGAAGAGCATGCCCCCTTTGCGAAGTCATGCTTTGTTTCTTTTGGTTACCATTTTTCATATCTCAATGTTTCATTCTCTTTTTAAGCAAGCCTGGTTTTGAACTCAATTAGTTTTTCCATGAAATCGTTAAATTCATCGATATTCATCTGCTGGGAAGAATCAGACAGTGCAACGGCCGGGTCTGGGTGGACTTCCGCCATGACGGCATCTGCTCCAATGGCCAATGCTGCTTTGGCTGCAGGGAAAAGCAGATCTTTTCTGCCGGTGGAATGAGTGACATCCACCACAACAGGCAGGTGTGTTTCTTTTTTCAAAATAGGGACAGCGGATATGTCCAATGTATTTCGAGTGGCCTTTTCATATGTTCTGATTCCGCGTTCACAAAGAATAATAGCTTTATTTCCTTCTGAGTAGATGTATTCCGCCGCATGGATAAACTCTTCAATCGTGGCTGACAACCCCCGTTTAAGCAAAACGGGCTTATTCACTTTGCCGACCGTTTTGAGCAATTCGAAGTTCTGCATGTTTCTTGCTCCTATTTGAATTACATCCACGTAATCCAGTGCTTCTTCGACGTCCTGTGGTGAAAGGATTTCACTGACAACGGAGAGTCCTTCCTCATCAGCTACTTGTCGCAGGATTTTCAGGCCTTCAAGCCCAAGTCCCTGGAAATCGTAAGGGGATGTTCTTGGTTTAAAAGCACCTCCCCTTAATAAAGTAAGTCCTTGAGCCTTCATTGCTTTTGCCACTTCTTTGACCTGCTCATAACTTTCAACGGCACATGGCCCCATGATGAAATTCTGTACACCGTTCCCGATTAACGTTCCATTTATATTGACAACTGTATCTTCCGGATGATCTTTACGGGAAACCAGAAGAGCTTTCCGGTGGTCATCCTCCTGCAATTCAAGGCTGGCCTTAAAGATTTCCTTGAAAATATGGACGATGGTTGAAGATTCAAAAGGTCCGTCGTGTTTTTTTAGAATCATATCAAGAGATTCCCGCTCTCTCACCGGATCAAAGCGGTTCACCCCTTCTTTTTTGTTACGACCGATCTCTTTAACAATCTCTGCCCGTTCATTCAACAGTTCCAGCAGCTGCAGGTTGATATCATCGATTTTATGACGTAATTCCACTATCCCTAATTTGTTTGTAACACTCATTCTGCATTCCTCCATTTTCATTTTTGATAAACAAAAAAACCCTGCCGTAGAAACGACAGGGACGAAAATCTCGCGGTACCACCCTTATTGTGAACAAAACTGTTCACCACTCTTTTTTGATAACGATCGATTGACCGTCCTTCCCTTCATAAAGCAGCCGCTTTACTACGAAAAAGAAGCTCCGGGATTGTAATTCATGTTCACCTTTGACTGATTCGCACCACCATCAGCTCTCTGGACAGGGAGGCATAACACTACTGGGATCCTTTCATTGCCGGGTATTCAGTTTAAGGGTGAGAAATAAAAAAGTCCCCACTGATTGTATATCAGCAGGGACGAATCATCGCGGTACCACCCAGGTTGTGAAGTTAAGTCTTCACCACTCAACGTTGTTAACGATCGATTGACCGTCTTTCCCTTCATAAAGCCATTGCTTTACTACGAAAAAGAAGCTCCGGGACTGTAATTCATCCTTTACCTTTGACTGATTCGCACCACCATCAGCTCTCTGAACAGGAAGATAAAGCACTACTCGGTTCCCATCAATGCATTTTAAAAATGATTAGTTCGAAAATTCTTACTTTCCGGTATTATATGGTGTATCGAACCTTAATGTCAATCTTTTCTCTGAAAAAAACCAAAAAAGGTCCAAGTACCTATCAAAATGCTATGAGAGAGGTGTGGTTTAAGCACATTCCACCCTGTTTCTGCCGTTATCTTTTGCGTGATATAACGCCTCGTCTGTCCTCTTCAACAGGTCTTTTAATTCCTCGTTGGCATCATATTCAGCCAGGCCAAAGCTGCAGGTGAGGTTGGATACCTTTTCAAAAGCATGATGATGGATTAAGGTGCAGATGGTTTCTGCTCTTTCCCTGCTTTCATCAAGTGTCACACCAGCGAATATCAGTAGAAACTCCTCACCGCCCCATCTGCCGAAATACTCGTTTTCACGCTTTTCAGCCAGGATCAGGGCTGTCAATTCCTGAAGAACACTGTCTCCGACATCATGTCCGAAGTAGTCATTCACCTTTTTGAAGAAGTCTATATCAAACATGGATACTGTAAATGGTGTGCCATTAGAAGCATGTTTCTTTACTTCTGTTCCTAAAATTTGTTCGATTCTTCTCCGGTTTGGCAGTTTGGTTAAATAATCAGTGTTTGCATGAATTTTGGTGATTTCCGACTCCAGATATCCCTCAATCATCCTTTGTATGTAAAATAAAGTAATGATAGTGCCAAGTGTGGCAACGGAATATTGAATGACTGTATCAACAGTGTCCCCATTGACATTGCTGCTGAAAAAGATATGATAGGCCCCTGTTACCGCCACTATTGAAAAACTTAATAAGGATGTTACCAGTGCCCCTTTGCCCCTGAAAGTGAAGAACACTAAAAAATAATAAATCGCTGTCCAGTAAGCAACAGTTCCCAAATGGTCGTCTCCTTGAACACCCAGGTCATCTACTATGACCACCAACATTCGTAATAAGAAAAGTGAAGCCGCAATGGTAAAAATAAAGAGTTCTATTATCAAGAATGAAGAGGGTTTCTTCACGATGGCAAGCCAGCACCATGTGAGGCCGCCGATAAGCAGGCTGAAGGAAACCCCGTTGAGCGGATCGATGAAGCCCTGGCTGACATATAAGACCGCCAATACAAGAACGAAAGCCGCTATAAATACTGGAAGAAGGGTTATGTAAATTTTACGTTTTAGCGCTGTAAAGCTTTCATTTTGATACAGGTATTTTTTTATCAAGATGGCTACCACCTTTATTCTATCTATGCTAATTATATTACTAATATTTAGAAATTGCATGATTTTCGTTCCTTATAAAGTCTCAGCAGTTTATCGGTGCTGCGATGCTTTGAATTTCTTAACAACTGATTGTTAGGTATGTACTTTCCCCATTTGCGCAAAACTAAGGTAAAAAAGGAGTTTTTCTTCGTGAAGCATTTAAACGTTCTATTGATGAAATTCGTTGCCAGCCTGATTGTTTTTTGGATCAGTTTGGATCTATTCTTTGAGGCCGCATTCGTTGACATTTTATCCTTCAGCTTGCTGATTACGGTTGCTTCTTATTTTGTCGGGGATCAAATACTTCTGCCGCGTATTGGAAAGATGAATGCAGTCGTAACTGACTTCTTCCTTACCTATTTGATTGTCTGGATCTTTGGAGGTATTTTGTTTGAGAGTTATTTGCAGGTAGCTTGGGGAAGTATTATATCCGCGCTTTTAATTGCAGGTTCAGAAGTGCTTGTACATTCCTATATCCTCAAAAATATCACTCCGGTAGTACGGGAAACAAGACCAGCATTCAATCAATCGTTCGCATATGAGTTCGCTGAAGATCAGGACCCAAAGCCGGAAAAAGAATGAATTTTCCCAAAGACCTTGAACGCAGCCCTGTTCAGGGTCTTTGGATTTTCTGTCAACTGCAACTTTTTTTAAATCCTTACTCAACTCTGCATCAAAGAACCAAATGTAAGTATTTTCGCCCTTAATTATTTTAATTTTTTTACAATTTATTGGATAAAGTACTCATTTTCACAAATTTTTAATACTTATGTATTGATAAGACATTTCATTCAGTATTATAATTAAATCAATCTTTTTCACGAGGTGGTTAAATGGAAAGTCACAGGAGTAAAAAAATTTCGAAGCTTTATCGAAGGATCGTTACTTCTGATGAGACAAAAGCTTTGCTGATCTATAATGGACTGGACAGCAATACGAAAGAAGAACTGCAACAGTTGATGAAAGAGATTGACACAGAGCATACGAAGAGTATACTGAATAAAATCAGCTGAAAATAGCACTCACTTTTATTAATTGAATCTTATAGAAGAACAAGCCTGGACGGATGTCCAGGCTTGTTCTTTATATGTTTAGAATTTCTCTGATGTCTTCTTCGGTAAGGGTTGAATCCTTTTTTTCTTGAGAAGTGATCAGCTCTTCAACAAGGTTCCTCTTCTTTTCCTGGAGCTCATTCATCTTCTCTTCAATAGTCCCGCTTGCCACCAGCTTGATGACTTGGACAGTATTCTGCTGCCCCATCCGGTGTGCACGGTCGGCCGCCTGCTCCTCTACAGCAGGGTTCCACCAGGTATCATATAAAATGACTGTGTCTGCACTGTGGAGGTTAAGGCCGGTTCCGCCAGCTTTCAGTGAGATCAGGAAGATATCCCGTTCCCCTTCATTATAACGATTGCATAAATCGATTCTTTCTTCAGAAGGAGTGGATCCATCAAGATAAAAGAAAGGAATCCCCTTCCCTGCCAAATCTCTCCCTATAAAATCCAGCATCCTTGTGAATTGGGAGAATATAAGGACCCTTCTGCCCGAGGCCATCGCCTCCTCAATGATAGTCATCAGCTGCACCAGCTTAGCGGAGTTTCCTGTGTAGCCATCGACAAAAAGACCAGGGTGGCAGCAGATCTGCCTTAGGCGGGTGATTCCCGCAAGAATTCTGATTTTGTTTTTCCTCAGTGTATCCTTATCGAGGTGCTTCAAGGTATCATGTTTCAGTTTGGCCAGGTAGGCAGCATACAATTTTTTCTGTTCTGGCAGAAGTTCGACTGATTCACGTGTTTCCAGCTTTGCAGGCAGTTCTGACAGTACCTCTTCCTTTACCCTCCTGAGCATAAAGGGCTGTAATCTGCGGGCGATGGTTTTCCTGGTTAACTGGCTGTAATCTTTTAATCCAAGGAACAATTGAGGAAAGACAACATGATAAATCGACCATAGCTCTTCGATTGAATTCTCAATGGGTGTCCCAGTCAGGGCAAACCGGTGTTCCGCCTGGATCTTCTTCACCGCTCTTGCTGTCTGTGTAACAGGATTCTTAAAGTATTGGGCTTCATCATAAAACACAACAGAAAAATGTTGTTTTTCAAACCAGTGGATATCCTTCCTGAGTAAAGGGTATGAAGTGATGACTACATCCGTATCTTTAAGATTCCTTTGCCGTTCCTGTCTCCGGCTTTTTTCTCCATCGATGATTACTGCTTTAATACCTGGAGAGAATTTCCTGAATTCCCCGAGCCAGTTATAGGTCAGTGATGAAGGGCAGACAATCAGGGCAGGCTGTGAATGTTGGCGTATATCTGGCAGGATTGATTGAATGAACGTTATGCTCTGGAGCGTTTTGCCAAGTCCCATGTCATCCGCAAGGACTCCTCCAAATCCATAGTGCGCCAGGGATTTCATCCAATGAAAGCCTTTTTTCTGATAATCTCTTAATATGGGAGAAAGATTTTCTGGAACTGGAAAGGTCAAACTGCCAGGGTTCCTTAGGCTTTCTAAAAAATCACGAAAAGTCTTCTCCATTCTGAAGCTGTCATTGGATTCCACATGATCAAGCAAGTCCAAGCATTGGTTCATCGGCAGGGCCAATCCTTTGGCAAAGTCGATATGGTCAGCCTGCGAGCTCCTCAGAAAACGTTGAATCTCCTGAATCTCCTTTGTCTCCAATGAGAGAAGCGATCCGTTTTGCAGCCGGTAATACTTTCTCTTTTCTTCCAAGGCTGATAAGAGCTCATGGATCTCCCTTTCAGGGATACCATCCATATCAAACTTGAATTCCAGCCAGTTCATCCGGTCCCTCTTAACCTTGATGCGGATCTTTGGAGTTGACTTGCCAGTGAATATCCGGTTCCTGACCGCAGTAGTTGCATAAATGCCCGCCAGTTTCTTGAGCTTTGGCACCATGTAATAGAGAAACTCGTACTCGAGCTCTTCGTTTTGAAGAATATAGCCGCCTTCCGTTTTGGCAAATGAACTTTCATCCATTATCCGGAGTATTTCTTTTTCCTTTTGAGTATCCCTCACGAGCATATCCCCAGTAGGAACCTCTTTTTCTTCTAATGGGTTGATGACGATATTATCATACTGAAATTCGAGACCTGCCAGCAGCCTGTTTCTGACCCTGTCAAGGTAGAGCTTGGCCGTAAGCGGGGTTCTCATATATTTTTCTCTTAAAGAGCCTGCAATCTCCACGTGCCCGAGGCGTTTCAAATCTACGGCCACTTTTTCCAGGAAGTATCCGATCTTATCTCCCGGAATAGGAATCTCATTCGTCCCCGTGGTTTCGAGCATTGTTTTGATATCGGCGAGTCTTTGGCAATCTTCTGGGCTCAATGGATACAGGATCCCTTCACGCAACACGGCATTATAGGGAAGAAACACAATCATCCAATGAAGTCCCCTTACCTTTAGTACGTACTCTTCCTCCTTCGTATTATCGAAAGTAAACTTGAGCGGAAGAGGTTTTTCAGATGAGCTCAGCCCGTTAAATAAGTGGCCGGCATCATCTAAAGTGATATCTTCCTCGTTCAATAATAAGGGGCAAAGCTGCTCCCATGATGTTGGGGGGATAAGCAGGATCTGGTCTTTATTGTGCATATCGGTTAAATAGACCTTTTCATCATGCACTATATGGATGAGCTCTGTTATCACCTTATCTTTATCGTTTTCAAAGCAGTGATATTGCGGATCGTAAGTCAGGTCATCAGCAATGGTGAAGATTTGCCCTTCTCGGACATTCTGTAAAAATGTTCGAATATCAGTGACCTTCCGCCGGTTGACCA
This sequence comes from Bacillus salacetis, assembly GCF_049177075.1. Lineage (GTDB taxonomy): Bacteria > Bacillota > Bacilli > Bacillales > Bacillaceae_B > Rossellomorea > Rossellomorea salacetis_A. The sequence goes on from NZ_CP185377.1 coordinate 2,053,488, forward strand.
TCAGTTCCATACCAAAAAGATAGGCATCTTCATTGGTCAAGACGGGTTTTATCGTGAATTCAACATCCAATATCGTTCTTGTTTCAAAATGTCGCTGGTATCCGCTTGTTTTCTTATTTTTATTATTAAAAAGGTTCAGGAACCCATCGGCCAGGTCCTGTCCCCCCTGCTGCCTGTCCTTAATTGCGAGCAGAACCGCTGCCACATGCTGGCACTCGAGTGTAAAGGAGGCCAGTTTCGGGCAGGAGCAATTTGTATGGATATCACCATGGGCATCCTTAGTGACAATGACCTCGAATCGTTCCCCGCCTTTTACAATGGCTTTACAGTAATTATGTTGATAGTCCTCTATCTCAACAGCATTGTTTTTATAGTAAACTTCACCTCTTTTGAAGGAGACGCTGCCGCACATATCAGTGATGAATTTTGAATTTAATTTAGAGTTCAATGTTTTTCTCCTTCCTTCAAGGCTATGGTGCTATCAGCATTTTATCATATTTACAGGGGAAGAGGCCCTTCTTCTTTTTTCTCAGTACAGTGAAATGTTAAGAGAATGTAAATTGTTTTGAATCCGATTGATTTCATATCTGTAATCATGTATTATTTCGATATCGGTTTTCGATATTGTATTTAGAAATTATTTTATATGGAGGGTTTTCACTTGGAAGATAAGGTCTTGCGGAAATTGTTTCTCGGTTTTATCCATATCCATATTCTGCATCATGCAAAAGAACACCCGGTATATGGGACTTGGATGGTAGAAGAGCTCAAAGAACACGGATACAATATCAGTTCGGGTACGCTCTATCCCATCCTGCATTCGATGGAATCGGACGGCCTCCTCGTAAAGGAAGACAAAAAGGTTGAAGGGAAAATCAGGAAATACTATACAACAACGGAAAAAGGCAATGAGATTCTTGATGAAGCCCGTAAGAAGGCTTATGAATTGTTCAAGGAAATAAAAGATTGAAAAGCAGGTGTATATAGTGAAAAAGAAGACGGGTCTACGAACTCTTTTAGAAATTCTAATCATATCGACGCGGCTGGGATTGACCTCATTTGGCGGTCCGGTAGCTCATCTCGGGTATTTTCATAATGAATATATCAGGCGGAAAAAATGGATGGATGAAAAAAGTTACGCTGATTTAGTAGCCCTTTGTCAATTCCTTCCCGGGCCTGCGAGCAGTCAGGTCGGAATCGGGATCGGGGTCATGCGGGCTGGTGCTATTGGCGGCATAGTATCTTTCCTGGGATTCACCCTTCCTTCGGTCATTGCTTTGATTCTGTTCGCCCTGCTTCTGAAAGAGTTCGATGTAACCGATGCAGGATGGATCCACGGATTGAAAATCGTAGCGGTTGCCGTCGTTGCGCACGCCATCCTGGGAATGTCAAAGAAGCTGACACCAGACTTATCAAGAAAAACATTTGCCCTTATCGCACTTGTTGTCACTCTCCTTTGGCAGACAACTTTTACGCAGGTAGGCATAATCCTGGCAGCAGCACTGGCCGGCTTCCTACTATTTAAAAATCAAGCCGATTTAGGGGATGCGGAAATCAAAGTTCCCATTTCTAAAACGTTTGCCGCTGTTTGTCTGGTCCTGTTTTTTGGCTTGCTGGTTCTTCTCCCGATTTTAAGAGAAGCCACTGCTTTAAATTGGATTGCCATGTTTGACAGCTTTTACCGGTCAGGTTCCCTCGTATTCGGCGGCGGCCACGTAGTCCTTCCCTTATTGGAACGTGAATTTGTTCCAACAGGCTGGCTGAGTGAAGAAGCCTTCCTAGCCGGGTACGGTGCAGCACAGGCTGTCCCAGGGCCTCTGTTCACCTTTGCAGCATATCTTGGTGCAGTGATGAACGGCTGGCAGGGCGGCCTATTGGCAACGGCTGCTATCTTCCTGCCTGCCTTCCTCCTGATTTATGGTACGCTTCCATTCTGGGATACTCTGCGCAGAAATCCGAAGATCAAGGGAGCGTTGATGGGTGTCAATGCTGCAGTGATCGGGATCTTGATTTCAGCGTTCTATCATCCGATTTGGACTAGTTCAATCCTTGCACCTGTTGATTTTGCGTTTGCGGCTGTTCTGTTCAGCATGCTGGTATATTGGAAGCTGCCGCCTTGGATTGTTGTGCTGACTGGAGCCGTTGGCGGCTGGTTGATAGGGTTGATTTGATTAATGGGACTGCCTATTTGGCGGTCTTTTTTGATTGTTGCTGTTATATGCGCCGGCGGGGTGGCTATTTCGATCCAGAGCAGCTTGTTTTTTTGTATTTGAGATGGAAAAGGAGCCGGATTCCATCTGAGAAAAACAAAATAGGATAATTTCAGATGGAATACAAGCTTCTTCCATCTGTGCAAGCCTGATTTTATCGAATAGAGATGGAAAAACGACCGGATTCCATCTCAGAAAAATAAAATAGGATTGTTAGAGATGGAATATTAGTTTATTCCATCTCTGCAAGCATAAGTTCTTAGCTTAGAGATGGAAAAACGGCCGGATTCCATCTGAGAAAAACAAAATAGGATAATTTCAGATGGAATACGAGCCTCTCTCAGCTAAGAAAAACAAATTAGTGTTTCCTATATCTTCTTAGTCAACGGAAAGTAAACACAATCTTTAATGGTTGCACAGTCGGTCAGGACCATCAGCAGCCGGTCGATGCCAAATCCCCATCCGGATATCGGCGGCATCCCATGCTCCATTGCGGCCAGGTATTCTTCATCCATTTCCATTGCTTCTGCATCACCACTGCTTTTTAACAGTGCCTGGTTTTCTAATCTTCTTCTCTGTTCAACTGGATCAACGAGTTCTGAGTAGGCATTGATGATTTCTGCACCGTTGACCACTAACTGGAATCGGTCGGTAAGGAGCGGATTTTCATCATTGGCTCGGGCTAAAGGAGACAGATCGATTGGATGCTGCACAAGGAAAGTTGGCTTTACGATGAGAGGCCTGCAAGTTTTCTTGTACAGATGATCAATGAAATTCCCCCTTCCCATATTTTCGATTTCAGCATTATCCAACTTAATATTTCTTCTTTCCGTTTCCTGAAGCAGATCCTTCACGTCAGGAAAAAGGTTGATGTCTATCCCAGTATTTCTAAAAATAATGTCTCTAAAGGATACCACCTCCCACTGCTCTGAGAAATCAATGGTTTGCTCTCCCAGGGTTATCGTTGTCGTATTAAATGTTTTTACTAAAACATCCATAAGCATTTCCCTCATGAATTTCATTGTATCTTGATAGTTCCAATAAGCAGCATATCCTTCAACCATAGTAAATTCCTGGAGATGCTGAGGGCTGGTCCCCTCATTCCTGAAGCACTTGGCTACTTCAAAAATTTTTGTGAATCCTCCGACGATCAGTCGCTTTAAATAAGTTTCAGGTGCAATCCGAAGGTTCAATTCAGTATCCAAAGCATTATGATAAGTCGTGAATGGCTTTGCAAGTGCACCAGATGAGGTATGCTGCAATATAGGTGTTTCTACCTCGATGAAGTTATAGTCTTCAAAGAATCTGCGTACAGATTGTATTAGTTTGGATCTGATAAGGACCCTGTTTTTTGTTTCCTTTGTCATGATCATATCCAGATATCGCTGCCTGTATCGGAGTTCAATATTTGTAAGACCATGCCACTTTTCCGGTAAAGGCTTTAATGCTTTTCCAAGAAACTCATAAGTTTCAATTCTAAGTGTCTTTTCGCCTGATTTTGTAGTATACATCTTTCCTTCCACTCCGATAAAATCTCCAATATCAATAAGTTGATGGAATTGTGAAAAGAGCTCTTCCCCCGCTTCCTGCTTATTTAACAAAAGCTGCAGGGATCCCTGAATGTCAGAAATCGTTATAAAACTTAACTTGCTGAAACTCCTGATACTTGTGATTCTTCCAGCTGTCCGGACATCTTCTGTTCCGTCCTCCAGCAAGGACGCTTCATAAAGTTCATAATTTTTCAAAAATCTTTCAGGGTACACATTCATACCATTAGATCTCATAGTGTTCAATTTTTGCAATCGGCGTTCAATTTGTTCGCTGCTCATATTTTGTATTCATCCCTTCCTTTTATTTGTACTAAAAAAATGCAATAAAAAAACTCCCACCCCCAAGATTAAAAAATCTTGAGGACGAGAGTTATGAACTTCGCGGTAACACCTCAGTTTATTGGCATGTCGCCATACCAATCTCTTCGAGTACGCCAATTAATATTGGTTATACTCTATCTCTGTAACGGGAGATCCCGTCGTACCATCACTAAGATTCATCTTAGATCCATACGAGGCTCAGAGTCTTTTTTCATTAAGAACATCATTGTCCCTTTCCACCAGCCGGGACTCTCTGTGAATAATGGTTCAAAACTACTCTTCTCGTCAATGCCGTTTATGCCGTTATTGATAATTAATGGATATTTTAGAGGAATAAAATGGGTATGTCAATAGGTTCTTTTCTATTTTTTATCTAATTGGAAATCATTTTTTAAGTACCCGGTAATGCAGCCAGACTGCTCCCTTGTCCCCAACCGGTTTAGTCTTCATCAGTTCCAGTGAAGAAGCGTCATCAAGGGATAATAGATTTTCACAATCGAATATCGTTGGTGTTGTGCGTCCGCCGATGATCAGGGGAGCCAGGACCAAACTGATTTCGTCGAGGAAGCCTGCCCTTATGAAAGCTCCATTAATCGAACCCCCGCCGCTAAGGCCAATTGTACGGAAGCCCATTTCATATAATTGATTTAGCGCCAGTCCGATGTCTATGTGAGCCCCGCTTCCTGCTTGAATGTAAGTAATCTTCTTTTCGCGTAATTGATTAATATAGGAATCTTCTACATCTTCCCGGGTAACGACGATTAGTCCATTCGTCTGCTGCCAGTTAATCCTGCCTCTTCCATCAAACACGATATATGCTTTTGACAGTTGTGGTTCATGGATAGGTGTCTGAAGCTCTACCCAGTCATTCCCCCAAACCATTAAGCTCTCACTGCCGGACAAAAGGGAATCACAATCAAGTTCATCATACAGACGGTGGGTAATGTCATTGGCATCGCCGTCCAATCCTTGTGCAGTCCACTCCATGACGTTGGTGTCGGGCGAAGTCGTAATCCTCCCGTCTATAGATGAGAAAACATTTAAAATGACTTTAGGTCTTTTCATGAATACACCCCAATTTCTATTCATTTCATTAAGAAGCCCTTCACTTCTTAATATATATTTCATTTAAATTAGCAATCTCTATATCCAACTGGATTCTTCTGTTACTTGATTCCACATTGTCACTCAAAAAAGACTTTAACTTTATGCCAGGTTTTTGGCCAATTCTTGGTATGTATTCTATCTTCATATAGGGTTGTCAGCTCACTGGATGTTTGAATATGTGGTGCAGGTCTTATTTCCAAATGAATGACATCTTTTAAACCATGCGGGGCGGTAAGGATGAGGTTGTTTTCTTTATCAAGCTTCACCCCCAGTGCGGTTGCGGTTTCGGGAAACTTGGATATGGCATCCACTGAAGATGTGTATGGCGGTAAATTATTGATAATATGCATTCTTGCTTGATTTTTCACAGACCAGGGTACCTCGGGAATGACCTCTTTTAGCTGGCTTTCCAGTTTCTTTTCATAAGCTTCGTCAATGTTATTTTTATCAAAGTAAACGACATCCACATCAGAAATGGTTGTCCTCTGATGGAAGCCATGCAGGATGTCCCAGATTTTTGAACGTACAAAACCGGCACAGATCCACCAGTCTGGCAATTCCAGTGACTGGGCTGCCTTCAGGATGTCCATCATCCACTTATCTTCTTTAATATGCATTAGAATATCTTCTTCACTGTTCATTAACTCACCTCCAACCGAACATATATTCTTATTGTACCATACTTCAGAATGAAAGGATGAATTTTCCATAAAAAAAGAACGGAATTCACTTCCGCTCTTTTGCACCCAATTCTTTTCCCAAGGCGATGATCGATTGATTGATGCGCCACACATAATACAAATGATGAATTAAATCGATTTTTCCTTTTTGTCTGCTTGGTGAAAGGGTTTCAATCTTACCCCTCTCTTCATCCAATGGCCAAAATTTTGCTGTGACTTCTCTTCCTTTTAAAAGATCCTGCAGTACCTCTATATTCTCGGATAATTTTTCTTCTGTTGAAAGGAAGACTTCCTCTATTTCAACAGGCAGTTTGGCCTTCACGTTTCGATGTGAGGACGCAAGCAGGTGCTTGGCATAATAATTGATTGCTGTCACAACCATTATCCATCGGCCGATACCTGATTTTCTCGTTGAACCAGGCCGCTGCAGCAGGGATTGGGCCTCATCTCTTATGATTTGAAGCTTCTGATCCAATTCAAAAGCCTGATCGGTCAACTCCTTGGACTCTTCTTTAATGAACGACTCTAAATAGACGGAGGTATAGTTTTTCAACTCTTCGAGAAAATCATCCAGCGTTTCAGTTACCTTGCCTTTAGTCTTTTTCGGCAGGACGAAGGCAGAGACGGTAAGGGCAATGAGAGCACCTGCGATTGTGTCAATGACCCTCGCCCCAATCAATGCCGCACTGATCCCGCCAAGCAGCAAATCATACATGAAGGCAATGAGCATGGTAATGAAGAAACTCATCCATGTGTAGGAAACGGCAAAGACGTAAAACATCAAGAAAATGACCACAAACAGTAAAATGACTTCAAGAACAGGGTGTCCGCTTACAACCTTGGCTGCTGCAAATCCGAAAATGGCACCTATGACGGTACCGAGTGACCGTTGAAATCCTTTTACATAAGTCCTGCCCACAGTTTCCGTTCCTATTTGGATAATGAATGTGGTCAGGAGCACCCAGTATGGTTGTACAGGAGAGATGATATATCCTGTAATGATGGCCAGGATTCCGGCAACGAGTCCTTGAATCGCTTTTCTTGTAGAGGGTTTTAAGGTGTTCGTTTCGTCTGATTTCTTGTTATCTTCTGGATCATCTTTTACTATCTTATCTTCATCAGCAGATAATTCAGCTGTATTAGTAGATTGCAATGATTCCTGGATAGTGACTGCAGCTTCCACTACATGGTTTGCAATCGATTCAATTCTGCGAAGGGGATAGACCCATCTCTCCGGCTCTTCTTCTGCATTCAGAATTTCCGTAAGCAATAACCTCAGTCCTTGAACCGCCTTCTCGGCATCCTCGAGAGCATGGGAAGAATAATTCTGGGAAAGCACTTCTGCATCTCTCAATGAGCGGATGACCCAGATAACCAGTGACTCCACTTGTTTATGTTCAAAGGCACCCAGCTTCCTCAATTTCTCAACAGAACCAGTCAATGTCTGAATCAGCATTTCCGCATCAAAAATATAAAGCCTTAATTGAGATGAAGATATTCCCGGCCAAAGGTTTTGTAAGTCCTCATCCTTAATATCACCGGCAACAAGGCGGGAGTACTCATTTAATCTCTGTACATTTTTTTGGAGGAGCTTCTTTTTCTTCGCACTGTTTTCAGGATCCTGAATCCATTGGATTAAAAGGTTCAACGTCAAGTTGGATTGTATATGAAAAGAGCGCATTCCCCTTCTAAGCCCGTGAACAGACCCTTTGAAAATGACAAAATTATATAGATAGGCGAAAACGACACCACAGAGAATTCCAATGTAGAACCAGGATAAATGGGCGGCATCCAGTTTTAAAATGGAGGAAAAGTAGGTCGACATGAAGCCTGCCATCCCCATTGAGAAATACCGGATCTGGAACCGAGAAAAATAGAAGGCACAGAAAATGACAAGCACCATCAAGGCATTCAAGAAGAGAGGAAATGGGGCCAATAGGGATCCAAGTGTTACACCGAGTGCTGCACTCAACCCGATCATGAAAGTTGTTACCTTCTTTTTGGCGGCAGTATCATCCATGACCAGCATGATTCCAAACAAGCCGACCATCCCTGATACAATAGCCGGTGTAATGGTCCCATAGTTAAACCAATTCAACAGCCATATCATAGTGGAGACGGACGTTATAATACTGATCGTTGTTTTCCCTGCAGTTTGAAATCTTTTTCTTCCTGGATCCGAGGCCAAAAAACGGCCGAACCAGACAGGATGTTGATGTATTTGTTTCATTATGTATCAAACCTTTACTAAATACCGTTTATCTTACTCAATTATCGTACCCCTTCTGACACCAGGGTAACCTTCGAGTACAGAGTTTTTAGATTCTACCATAGTTCGTGCGGGGAAATACAGTAAGTTGATTGAGGCAAGGTGTATTGATCTCTGTAACTATCCGGAATAAACCCCTTATAACTCCTTCTCCAGCTCGATCTCATCCCTGATCGGAATCCCGTCTTCGCTGACTAAAGGGATTGCGGGCTTGAGCTTTCTTGCTTTATCCACCGCGTTTATATATAGATTAGACAAATGATATCCCCTTTTTTGATAGAACTTCAAAGCTTTGAGGTTATCATTGGTGGTGACCAGTTTCACTGAACTGCATCCCCTCTTCTCCGCTGCTCTTTCCACAGCCTGGACCAATGCTTTGCCGATTCCCTTTCCTTCTTCAATGCTGTCCAACGAGATGATTTCACATTCGTCTTCCCTAAAGATATAAGTTATCAAACCTATAATCTCTTCTTTTTCATTAAGGACAACAAACCCGTCCAGCTTGCTGCAATCATAGACACCACTGGAAATGACCATTTCAGGACTTCCCCAGTGGGTAGTAAAAAACTCTTCGACTAGAGACTTTAAAATTTTTTCTATTTCAAGGATCTGCATGCTTTTCCCCTCTCTTTTTAATGCTCCTTATTTAACGGTACACTATACTGGCGCCAGTTTTTAACCACTTCTTCTAAAAGACCTTTGTCTGCTGAAATACTTATTCTCTAAAAAAGCAGAATCCCTTCCCATTCCAAAAAAAGAGATCGCTTTACCATACTAAGAGGGACTGTCCCTTTTAGCAGTTTAGAGCGTTAAAGTTACATCCGTTTATGTATGTGTAGCTTCTTGTTTTTTTCGTTTACATAAGCGTATAGGACGTCTTTCTGTTCTAAGGACTGTGAACGCAATTGTGTCAATAACCATTCTTTTGTTTTGCCAAGCAGTTTGAGATTTCGATATTGTATTCGTCCGTCTACAATCACTGATATTGGCAGCCCCTCGTCTTCAATAGATATCTGCAGATGCTGAACAGTGACCGGAGTATTTTCAGCTTTTGGAATCACACTGACTTCACCAATCGGTTCCAGCAGAGCATATTCTACATCCGTTACCTTCGGATAGCCCTTGCTCCTAAGGATCGATAAGAGCTGTGCGATAGAAAGCATGGACTTCTCAATGTTGTCCTCTATAATTTCTCCATTTTTAATAAGCAAAGTCGGTTCTCCCAGGAAGAAGCGGTTCCCCCATTGCCATAATGTCATTTTGGAGAATAAGATGTGCAGGGCCACTAGAATTCCTAAAGCCATAACTGTCGGCCTAAATTCAGTACTTATCAGAGGTTCTGATGCAATAGTCCCTACAATAATGATGGCTACTAAATCATAAGGTGTCATTTGAATGATGGTGGATTTCCCCATCATCCTCATTATGGCTATTGTAATCAAATATAAGGTCAATATCTTAGTAAACAAAATCACTTTTCTACCTCAATTCTTCAACCAGAGATGATTTGACATTAAGATTCCCTTAATTAAGAATGTATACGCACATATTGTACAGTACAGTGGGATCAGTGAGAGCATCCCCCTTTTCATCAGTATAAAAGTGTATTTGCAGATCTTGCTCCTACATTTAAGGATTTTTCCTGAAGAAGTCTTGATTTGACATTGTTTTAGGTTACAAGTATACTTTCTCGAGTGAAAAGTCGTTATAGCAACTAACCAAATGGAGGCCAACAGTGACCATTAAATTTCAGGATTATATCAGTATTAAAATTCATAAGACGGATCTTAATCTCACCAGTTATATCAAGTCAAAACTGGATGAATTCAAACTCGCACCTGAGCAGAACCTTGTCATGATGCTTCTTTGGGAGAAGGATGGCATGACGCAAAATCAACTTGCTGAAAAACTAGGCAAAGACAAGACAAATATTGCGCGGATGGCGTCCAGTTTGGAGAAAAAAGGCTTCATCAAGCGAATGAGCTGCCAGAATGACCGCCGCTCCCTCGAGCTGTATCTGACTGATACTGGCAAGGAGCTTGGGTGTAAAGTTCTCCCGATAGCTGAAGAATTTAACAAAATTGTGTGCAAAGACATCTCTCCTGAAGAACTTGCAGAATTGGAGAGATTGCTATTGAAAATCAATTCAAATGTTCAAAGAGAGTTGTAGTCCACCTCTCTGGGCCTTTAGTTGCTATAACAACTTAAAAGAATACAACGGAGGTTTTCATCATGGAAAAAGTACTATTTATCAAGGCGAATTGCAGGCCGATTGAACAATCTGTAAGTGTCAAACTTTATCATACCTTTTTAGATAACTATAAGGAGACTCATCCAGAAGACGACATCATCGAGTTGGATTTGTTTGAAGAAAATCTTCCTTATTACAACAATGATATGATCAGCGGGATGTTCAAGTTATCCAAAGGTATGGAGCTGACATCTGAAGAGCAGCAGGCAGCAGAAACCGTAAATAGATATCTCAATCAGTTTCTGGAGGCAGATAAAGTGGTCTTCGCTTTCCCATTATGGAACTTTTCCGTCCCTGCTGTGCTGCATACCTATCTTGACTACCTGGCGCAAGCAGGCAAAACATTCCGTTACACCCCAGAAGGGCCTGTAGGACTTCTCGGAGATAAAAAAGTTATACTGCTCAACGCCAGAGGCGGAGTCTACTCAGAAGGACCAGCACAAAGTTCCGAAATGTCTGTGAATTACGTGCAGACTATGCTTAATTTCTGGGGAGTGAAAGATATACAAAGCATCATTATTGAAGGTCATAACCAATACCCGGATAAAGCTGAAGAAATAATTGAAGAAGGATTGAAAAAGGCAGCTGAGCTTGCTGCTCAAAAGTAAGTAAAAAAGAAGTGGACTCGCTCTTATAAGGCGGTCCACTTCTTTTCTTATTTCTGATACGGAAAGTAAGGAAACTTAACCAAACTGTCATTAGAATCAGGCTTAATCACTGTTTCTTTTATAAAAGACTTATTCAGTGAAGGAAGAGTCTTCCCGCTCCCATCATAATAAACCGGTTTTTCAGCATTCATCTTTCAAAACCCCCAACTGCATATGTATTACTTTCTCATTATATCCTAAAAAGGATACTTTTGGGTCCAATTTCCTATAATAGTAAGTGGGGTTTTGAATTTTTGCTGAAACCAGATTCTTTATAATGTCTTTTGCAATCTAATCATTTCTTCAGTCATTTTTGTGATTCGGTTCAATACATCTTCATGGGTGATCTTGTTTGTTTCATCAAAGCAGGAGTTGTGAACATACACACTTCTGGACGGCAATATCCCTTTCAGGAAAGAAATAATCGGCTTCAAGTGATACTCGGGTACCAGATAATGCTTTTCTGAACCTGCTGTTGCCACCATACCAACCACTTTGCCGTCAAATGCTTCTTGCGGGATATGGTCAAAAAGGTTTTTCAGGACACCGGAAATGGAAGCCTGATAAATCGGTGTTCCAATTACCAGCATATCAGCAGATAGAATTTTTTTAACGACTTTCTGTGTATCTTCATTATATTTTTCCAAAGGGTAGCCTTTGACCATTTCAACGTCATAATCCCTAAGGTCGATTAGTTCAGTCTCCAGATTGGCATCCTGATTCTTTGCAACTTTCAGCGTTTTCTCTACGGCAATGGCAGTTTTCGAACCGGCCAAAGCTCCTGAAATTCCTACCAGCTTCATAAATACATACCTCCTAATGATTACACTATGCTGTTTAAGCAAACATTTTAATAATTTTTACTATTCTACATTAACATAGAACTGTCAAATTTTCGTTATTTATGCTTTCGCTTGGGAAAATCCATTATCATTTTTATATGGATGATGAAAAAGACAACAAGGAAGATAACGCTTGTAAACCAGTCTTTATTCAAAAGGATATCGGCAAAGAAGGCGAACAGAATGGGCAAGGGCAGCGAGAATGCCGCCATCTTCCAAAGATATTGATACTTTAGTTTGCGCCTGGCCATCATTGCGATACCAACTAAAACGCTGGAAATAATCGAAATCCCGGCAAGTATTGAAAATGCAGCAAAAAATGGACCAAGAATTAAATATTGAACGATAAATAATCCGTCCGCTTCTGTATTACCTGAAAATACATTCAGGAATCCGGGAAGATTAATAATGATGACCAAGGAAAACAAATACATCAATGTGTCTGTCAGAGTCGTCTTATTCAAAAAGATACGCGCCTGTTTCTTCGGCAGGCGCAGTGCGTTTATATAGATATGAATCAATTTCATGCTTACCCTCACCATTCCATCCTATGCATAAATTGCAAGTTCGTTTTCAATATGTTCTTCAATCTTTACTAGGCATTCCTCTACCGTCTTGGCAAAAATCCTCTTACCATTGACAATGGCATATGGACGTTTGGCACACATTCCGCAAAAAGAAAGACAAGTGCTTTCCAGTACTGATACTTCCGGATATTTGGATTCGAGGATCTCTTCAAGATTGATTGAATTGATCAAACTGCCGTCACAAATCTCCACTACGACAATTCCCATCATGTGACTCCCTCCTTTTGCATCCTGATGTAAAGCTATATATGTTTCTGGGATATTATCCTCTTTTCATTCTTGCCCAAATATTTATTATAACAAAAAAGGCTCCTGAAAATCGCAGGAAAACTGACAATTTTTAAAACCCTGCCTGAATGGATCCGAAGGCAGGGTTTTATTATGAGTTTCATAGATTCTCGTAATCCTTTTCGTCAGACAACCATTTGACACAGTTGTTCAAGTCGTTACGCTTTCCGGGCGGAGCATCCCTTTTCGGGTAGCCGAAGTATAGAAATCCAAGTACTTCCCCTTTTTCCGACAGACCAAAGAGTTTTTTCATTTTCGAGTGATAAGTTGGTTTTCCGGTTCTCCAGAAGCCTCCAAGTCCAAGCCCGTGGGCGGCCAGCAGCATGTTTTGGATTGCGGCGAATGCGGCACCATATTCTTCAACATCAATCACTTTTGGATGATCAGGTGTAGGTTCAACCGCGACCGTAATGACAAGCGGTGCCCTGAATGGCTTCTCTAATGTTTTTTCCAATTTCTTTTGATTGGTTTCTGTTGATGGATCATCCATGTTTTCCTTTGCAATGTCGGCCAATACTTTTCCAAGGGGTCGCCTTCCTTCTCCTCTGAGGACAAAAAAGCGCCATGGTTCTGTACGGAAGTGGCTCGGTGCCCAATTTCCGGCTTCCAGAATTTGATTGATGATTTCTTCAGGTACTGGTTCATCTTTTACCAAACCCAAGCTTCTTCTCGTTTTGATTGCATCCAAAATATCCATTCCGTCACCTCCTGTTATTTATATATGAAGCTGGTAGAAAATATAGTAAGGCTCTTTGTTTTTAGACTAATGTCACTTGAAAAAGCAAGTTGATTTCCGCTCCAGGTGTGTGACTCCGCGGGGCGGGCGGTGAGCCTCCTCAGCTTCGCTTGCGGGGTCTCACCTGTCCCGCTAGTCCCGCAGGAGATCACACACCTTCCGCTCCAATCAACCGACGGTTAACCGTATAAAACATTCAAATCCCTACTAGGTGTTGTAACAACTCTACACTATGATTTCATATCCATTACATCATAAATCCAGGGTCGGAGGCAATGGAAGACCCTTCTTTGTGCCAAGCGGAGCGGACATTCTTTTTGATTTGTATGTGGGGTAAAACGTTAGGTATGAATACACTTACGAATAGTATGAATACTTACATACAAAAAACGTCCTGATTCGTATGGTTGGCTTGTTAAGGAAAATCCACATACAAAATAAACAATCCCAAAAACAAGCCCGCCCAATCACATTGATCAGGCAGGCTTGCGTAAATAATTTACTCTTCCACCGGGAACCATCCAGGTGTATTGATAACTGCATTCCACAGATAATCAGGGATGACTAACTTCTCTTGGTCATTTTTAGAAAGAGTTGTGGCAATTTCGTCTTCTTTTCCTTCTTCAACTTTTTGGACCCAGTCCGGTTCCATGATCAGTTCTCGGCCAAGGGCCAATAAAGGGACGCCTGCCTGGATGGCTTTCACCGCTTCTTCAGGTGTATGGATGCCGCCGACTCCAATGAGAGGAGCGCGATCGCCTATTGTATCCAGCAGGTATTGAATCCGTGTCTTATCCGGTTCTACACCGCGCCTTGGCTCAGACCAGAAGTCCATGAGGGAAACGTGGATGTAATCCAGGTCTTTATCTGCTAATTTGTCAACTAGAACCAATGTTTCATCCATCGTGATACCAGGTGTTTCCGGTTCTTCCGGTGAGAAACGGTAGCCGATGATGAAGGAATCATCCCCATGCTCAGCAGCAGCCTTTTTGACTTCATCGACAACAGCAAGAGGGAAATTCAAGCGTTTTTCTAGGCTTCCTCCCCACTTGTCTTCACGGCGGTTGGAATGAGGTGAAAAGAATTGTTGGATGAGATAACCGTTCGCACCGTGGATTTCCACACCATCAAACCCAGCCTGGATAGCACGGCGCGTCGCCTCACCAAATGCGGTGATGATGTCTTCTACTTCCTTTTCCTCCAGTGCTCTAGGGGTATGCTCGCTTCCTTCAGCAGCCACGGCACTTGCACTGACGATATCCCCATTCGGTACCAATTCGGGAGGGCACGCTCTGCCTCCATGGAAAATTTGCAGAATCGCCTTTGATCCTTGTTCTTTAAGTGAATCTGCAAGTCTCTTCAGGCTCGGAATCATATCGTCATTATCAGCCCCGAATTCACCATGAAATCCCTTTCCGTTCGGTGTAACATATGTGCAAGCTGTAATAGCCATTCCAACGCCTTTTGAGCGGCGGATATAGTAATTGATTTCTTCATCGCTTACCGTCCCATCAGGATGGGAGGCAAAATTAGTCATAGGAGCCAGTACGATCCGGTTCTTTATTTGCACCCCATTTTTAAATTGAAACGGCTCAACTAAAGGTTGATAACTTTTATTCATTCCATACACTCCTGTCTCTTCTTTGTGGGCTGTTCTATTTTGTGCTTCTTTCTATATTACATGAGGAAAATTTAAACGATTTTGAGAAGATGCAGAACCAGCTGCTCTCTCCTTGCCGGACTTCTTAGCAACTCTGTTCAAATCGGCAGTCAACTGCTTGAACCAATCCTCATCTCGGGTAAACAAAGCAAGGTCAATCAATTGCATAATCTCATTCTTCGTGGTCATGGATGAAGAAGGAAGGGCCGATATTCTGCGAAGCAAAGTCTCGATTGTTCTTCCGGTCATCGATTCTTGTTCAGATTGGACAGCCCTGATTTTCACAGACTTACTATCTTGATTCACCGCTTCGATATATCCGATGACGAGTTCCCCTTCAACCGTTTTGGCTTTGACCCACTCACCGATTTCATAGTTCATATCTTCACCCTCTTTTAAATGTAATATAATAAGTTACAGTTATGCTAAAAGAAAAACTTAAATGTCAGACATCTAAGCTTATTTAATCATATATACCTCAAAATTCTTACTGTAATCATATAACTTACAGTTGTTGAAAGTCAAACTTTAAGTTTACTGTGTTTGTTTTATTTGATTCAAAACCGATTTGATCGTTGTTTTATCCAGGTACTCGGCAAAATACTGGTCTGCTTCAGAAAAAATGCCATTCACGACCTCCTGGATGTTCGTCGAGATCATACAGGATTTCTCTCGTTCTCCTTTACACCAGGCAGGTTTGATCGCGCCGTAAGAAACAGAGCGGTATACCTGTCCAAGGGTGATTTCACCCGGTTCAGCAGCAAGTGTATAACCCCCTCCGGTTCCTTCTTTCGTATTGACAAAACCGGCTTCACGAAGGCAGCTCATGATCTTTCGGACCCTGACCGGATTGGTCGCTACATTCTGGGCAATCGCCTGGCTGCTGGCCATATGATCTGGTAAATATGCTAAATAGACAAGACTGTGAACGGCAATCGTAAATTCACTATTCACTTCCATCACTTCCTCCAGACATCTTACTGTAATGATAAGTTTTACAGTTAAGTCTGTCAATGTTCACAGGTTTCATTGTACCTGGCACCCCCTGCTGTTTTTCTCTGTGAAAGGATATTTCACCAGGAAGTACGACAAACTACAGAAGTGTTTTTTCGGTTTGATCCATTCTGCTAAGCAAAATTCTTGATTTCGAAGTGAATACACGCCAAAATCATGAAGAGAAAAATATCCCCATTGAAAGGAATGAGTTAATTATGGATACATTGAAAGGCAAATCAGCGCTGATTACCGGTGCAGGACGCGGAATAGGACGAGCCACCGCGATTGCATTGGCAAAAGAAGGCGTCAATATCGGCCTAGTCGGATTGACAATGGAGAACCTGGAAAAGGTTTCTGAGGAATTGTCTCAATATGATGTGCAGATTTCTGCTGCAACAGCTGATGTTTCGGACCTTGAGTCGGTGAATCATGCGGTAGATCATATCAAATCTGATCTTGGTACTATTGACATCCTTATCAATAATGCAGGAACGGCAAAATTCGGCGGGTTCCTTGATTTAGACCCGGAAGAATGGGAAAAGATTATCCGCGTCAATCTTATGGGCGTTTATAATGCAACAAGAGCAGTCCTTCCTGAAATGATTGAAAGAAAAACGGGTGACATCATTAACGTCTCCTCAACAGCCGGACAAAAAGGGGCTCCTGTCACAAGTGCCTACAGTGCTTCAAAATTCGGTGTGCTCGGACTGACAGAGTCACTCATGCAAGAGGTCAGAAAACACAATATCCGTGTTACGGCATTGACACCAAGTACAGTCGCAACCGACCTTGCCCAGGAAAACAATCTCCTCTCTGGCAGCACGGAGAATGTCATGCAACCTGAAGATCTTGCTGAATTGATTGTTTCGACACTGAAACTGAACCGCCGGGTGTTCATTAAATCTGCTGGTATGTGGTCTACAAATCCATAAAAATATGGCCCCCTAAGAAAGGATTCTAAGGGGGTTTTTTAATCGTCTATTTTAATTTCAGTAAATTCTTCTTCTTCCCCTGGATATTGTTCTGAACTGCTTTCCTCGCTAGCACAGTCCACCTCATCCTCACTCTGTTTTTCTTTCTTGAATCCTTCCATCCCCTTTTTAAAATCCTCAGCAAGATCGTCCGGTATGACTCCCCGTCCATAAGTGGCCCCGATATTTAAAAATCCGCTCAGTTCCTTCACGCCCAGCTGGGGAATGTTGTTATTCATTTCATATTTATCGATCATCATCCTTTCTATAGTGATGTCCTGATACACAACCTGCTGGTCTTTTCCTTCTTTCGTATTGGCTGCTTGGTTCTTTAATGACTGGACCTGCTCCATGACCGCTTCTATTTGGTTTTTTTGTGTTGTTACAGCATTTCTTAGATCGATCATTTCATCTTGAAGGGATTTCAGTTGTTTTTGATGGTTGTCCCATTTTTTGAATTGCTGGTTCAGCTCATCGTTGATCAGGATTCTTACTTGCATTAAGATATCCGTTTGTAGAACTTCACGGTCCCAACCCGGGTCCGGCTTGACAGGTTTTGGTTTAGGAAGGCTGCCCCCTTGCATCACTGTACGGAGTTTCCCTTCCATGCTGAGGAAACGCTTCATAGCCACATCCAGTGAATTGATTCTTTTTACCTCTTTCTCAAGCTTCAGGATTCTTTCCTGGACGTCGTCATGTTTGTCATTTCCAGCGAATATTCCTTTAATAGGCATTTCATCACCACACAATAATATTTTTCAGGGAGGAATGGAATGAACAAGACCAACATTAATCTTTCGTATACAAACATCAAAACGATGGGCAAAGGCTCTTCAATGTCTTTGAGCAAGGTTTACAGTCTCAATAAAAATGTAGTCAATAAGCGTAACGAAGGCTTTGGCGAAGCTGGCGGAGATTTTGTGAACAACATCAATGGCGTTCAATGGGTAGATGATCGTGACGGGGTTGATTCTGATTCCTCTATGAAAACTAATCGATGATGACCCGTTCTTCTGCTGCATACTTCATCGTATAAGTCAGGACCAGGAGCCCGTGATTATAGCGGGCTTTCACTTGGCTTCCGTCCGTTGGTTCCGGAAGTTCGATAGTCCTCTGGAATTCCCCGTAATTTCTCTCGTTTTTCAGTGTTGTATCAGGTTTAAAAGGCAGACGCAGCATTCCTTTTATCGTCAGGCGGTGCCCGCTTACCGTTAATTGGATGTCCTGTTTATCGACACCGGGTACCTCGATCATGATGACCACTTGAGCATCAACGGTGAAAATATCTACAGGGGGATAATCCCGGTTCATATTGGGCTCCTGTTGCTGCTGCGGGTCGCTTGAAAATTCATGCATAAAATTCTTTGCGGTATCCTGGTCAAAGACGTTGTTCCAGAAATCCCCGACCTGGTACTTTTGAGCAATGTCCATCCACTGCTTCAATTTTTCAAAATCCAAGACTTTCCCTCCTTCTCCTCATAAATGGCGGAACCCTTAATATATTTGTAAAAAGGGGGTAACCATCTTGGCGGGCAGCTCTATTAATATTAATATTTTTCTATTGAAGATTAATTCCTTTGAAAATGCATCGGCTGTAAATATCGGACAAAATTTACTGGCTGAATGGCATAATTCCGATAAGAAAAATCAGGGGTATGGGCAAAACTTTGGGGATGAAAGCACCTTTATGGGAACAAGGAGCTTTGTCGATGATAAAGACCAAATTGATTCTCCCTCCTCTTTTCAGTCACTGCCGACAAAATTATGAAGGGGTGTTTAAAAGATGTTTTCAGGTCCTGTTATTGTGAATATGGTTGGAATAAAGGCCAATGCCATTGACCGCGGAGCGTTTATCAGTTTGGGTCCCACTCAGCAGCTGGATACCTTCTTTTCGATGAAACTCAATTATGGCCATGGAGAGGAAACAGGCGATGCCGTTTTTTATAATATGCCATTGAGTATTGTCAACGACCAGGATGTCAGCGACAGCAATGCTGTAAAGAACAGTTTGCTATAAAAAAAGCATCCATTTTCAATATGAAGATGGATGCTTTTTTATTTATTTTTCAGCTGCTAATGCATCGGCTTTTGTTTCATGAACGGTTCCGTATGGATGTTCAGGCGGGGCGTATATCGCGTAAACTTTCATCGGTGTGTTTCCTGTATTGGTGATGTTGTGCCAAGTCCCTGCTGGAATCATGATGGCATAGTCAGCAAACGCCTTCTGCTTGAAAGTCAGGTTGTCTTTCGCATCTCCCATTTCAACAAGCCCCTGCCCGCTTTCGAGCCGGATGAATTGATCTGTCGTCGGGTGGATTTCCAATCCGATGTCGTCTCCAACATCAATGCTCATTAGGGTCACTTGTAAGTGCTCACCCGTCCACAGGGCGGTTCTGAATGTTTCATTCTCCTTTGTAACTTTCTCGATGTCCACGACATAGGGATTTCCGCCATAGTCCTGGATTCTTTCCGGTAACACTGATCTAAGGGAGTTTATTCTCAAAGCATTATCCCTTTGAGAGGCAAAGGCCTGGAAAATAGCATTCTGAATAACTGGATGATGAATGACAGAGAAACTGTTCCGGTACCCTTCAGAGTTTTCAAACTCAGCGTGAAAAGCTCTTTCCAGTCCCTCTTGATAGCTGCCGAATGGAATCTCTTCAAATTCATACTCCGGCTCGATTCCAGTCAGATTAACATACAGTGCTGCAAATTGGTTCAGCTGAAATTCTTTGTTTCTTAGCGCATCAAAAAGGATGGATTGATGTGTCTGGTTTGGAGCCTGAAGAATCAAGTTCCGATAGAGCTCGGTGACTTCTGCATTTTTTTTAATGGCATATAAAAGTTCATCGCCAGTTTCTTGATCTAAAGTTTGATTGGCTTCTTCTAGTTCATATGGAGAAAATTCGTACAAGTCAGTTCATTCCCTTCCATTGTTTTACAGAATATCCTATGCCTTTATTTTGGGAATGTACTTATCGATTCCACTTTTAATGCAAGAAAAAGCAGCCATCCGTTTGCACAGATGAACTGCTGGTATCTAGAATTATCTTTTCTTCTTTTTTGAAAGGTCCACGGCTGCTTTCTTTACGATTGGTTCCAAGCTTACTTGTACTTGTACTTTGTTGTCCTCAGAAGTAAGTACACTTACAACCTTGGCTTTCCTGCCTTTGATCTTAAATTCTTCCCCTTCAGCCGGCATCCTTTGCCTCAGCTGATGCAGCAGCAGATTTCGATTTTCATAGAAATAAACAATATACATTCTGTTCACCTGCTTCATGTAGGATAGGATATCATTCCTCTCCATCACTATATGAAGCTTATATGGAATAGATAACGAAATAAAGCTGTCTGAACAAAAAAAGCCTCCCCTTGTTCGGGAGACAACCATTAATCTTTATCATCTTTATTAAGTATGCTTCCTGTCCATCCTTTCTTCTTAAGCCACATATAGATACCTACGGATGAACTAATGATGAGCAGCAGTGCAAATAAGTATCCATATTTCTCATCCAATTCAGGCATATATTTAAAATTCATTCCCCATAGCGCGCCCAGAGCCGTTATGGGAGTCGTCAATACTGTAAAGACAGTCAAAGTTTTCATAATTTCATTACCGCGGTATTGCACTAGTTTGTCATCAATATCAAGCAGCTGAGAATTTTCTTTTTCCATGCGTCTCAATATCATTGAAATTCTTTCCATCTTTGCCTTTGTTTTTTGATAATAAAGGTTAGTCGTTATAGAATCCCCTTCCAGTTCCTTTAATGCCAGGAAAATTTCGCTGAAAGGTTCCATTAAGTTTTTCATAGAGACAAGTTTCTGTTTGAAGTTTACCAATTGATTAAAGTGTTCTTTCGTACTGGCTTTGATCACCCTGTCATGGAGCATTTTGAGATGCTTCACTGTAGGATAGATCTCGCGCAGATATTTGCTGAGTGAAAAGCCGATTAAAAGAAGGAAACCCTCGATTGCGTCTTCGCATTGTTCAGCCCGTGCATTCAAATCTATATTGAAAATGGGTGTTATTTCATCCATTGTTTCCAGTGTGATAATTTTATTCTTCGAGAGAATGTAGTGAATATTCTTCAGTTTCTCTCCACTGCTCGAGATGGGCAGAGTCCCAACCATGTTTGATTGTCCTTCTATATCTTTTTCTACAATTGAGAAATAATTACTGTGTGAACCAAGTTCTGAAAACCAATATTGGGGATCTATATCTCCAGGGAGATGAGAGTAGAAGTCAGTATTTCTGTTACCTGCAGAGACCCAGCTCTAGCCTTTGAATTTTATTTCCAAAGCGGGCATCCTCCTTTCGTTCTTCTGCATCTTTTTCCCTTTTTATGTAATTGCTCAAACATTTTTAGTTATAGTGTAAATGTTCCTGCTTAATAGAGAGTTTCTTAACTATCTCATTCTCATTTTCTTAAGGAATGTCCTTTATCTTATAGACAATCACACATTTTTTGAAAACCGATATGATAAAAGGAATCTTGTTCATAAAGGAGATATGCCCAGTGTTTTATCATATAAAAGAATTGCAATATCAAGCGAAGCCGGATAGACCGGATCCTTTGTTCGCAAAACAGCTGCAGGAAGTGCTTGGCGGCCAGTTTGGTGAAATATCAGTTGCCATGCAATACCTCTTCCAGGGATGGAATGTACGGGGAAACGGAAAATATAAGGACTTATTGATGGATACGGGTGCCGAAGAACTTGCCCATATTGAGATGCTGGCCACCATGGTCGCGAGATTGCTAGAAGGAGCACCGGTCGGCGACTTGGAAGTGGCTGCAAAGGATCCTGTCATTGGTGCCATTCTCGGGGGGATGAATCCGCAGCATGCGATTGTATCAGGCCTCGGCGCGATGCCTGCGGATAGTGTAGGAAACAGATGGACAGCAGATTACATTATTGCAAGCGGAAACCTTCTTGCTGATTTCAGGGCCAATTTGAATGCAGAATCGCAGGGCCGCCTGCAAGTAGTGCGTTTGTATGAATCAACTACTGACCGCGGTGTAAAGGATATGCTTTCCTGGTTGATTGCCCGCGATACCATGCACCAGAACCAGTGGATTGCAGCCATAAAGGAGCTGGAGGCAAAAGAAAACGTAGTCGTACCAAGCACCTTCCCGAAAGAATTGGAAAAACAAGAAGTATCCTATACACTCTTCAATCTTTCCAGAGGAAACAAGAGCGCAGCAGGAAGATGGGCAAACGGGCCGAGCATGGATGGACTGGGTACCTTCAATTATGTTGAAAACCCTGTTCCGTTTGGGCCGAAGCCGGCTCTTAAACCTGCCCCTCCTTATATTCATGATACACTGCCTTCAGTTCTTAAGAGCGATGCAGCACCGCCGCCAAGCATGTGTTAAATACTATTGCCAAACGAGCAGGATCCGGGGAGTTTGCCGGGTCTTTTTATTTTGGTGCCCATTTGAGAAATTCCCTTGTATAACTTCTCGAGTCATTTTGTAATTCCCCTTATTTTGTACGCATCTGCCCTTCCGATTTCATGCACTCAACATATACTATTCTAGCTCCTTATGAAGGAGGTGGATTACATGAGTGCAGGAGGATACGGAGCAGGCTTTGCTCTAATTGTCGTATTGTTCATCCTTTTAGTCATCGTCGGTTCAGCATATGTTGGCGGCGGTTACGGAGGTGGCGGCTATGGCGGCGGTGGCTACGGCTACGGCGGCGGTTTTGGCTGGTAATAATGTAAAACAATGACTGAAGCAGGGGCAGGCTAACTTAAAGCCTGCCCCTTTAAAGGTGCGCAAACTAAAAAGAACCCCTTTTTGGAGTTCATTTTGCAAGGATATCCTTTTTTGTTTTGTAAAGTTTCACCAGGGCATAGGCTATGTACAAAACTGCGAATGGCATGAAAGCCTCGACTGTGTAGTCTTTTATGGTGTTAAACACATAACTGCCGGTGAGGATGACTGTAACATAGAGAAACGTCCACGCCAATTTAGAAACCAGTATGGATTGAACGTCGATCCCTTTCTTGAACCTTTCTCCAACTACCGCTGAGAAGATAAAACCGAAGATCATCAAAATGAACAAAATGGGCATGAGGAAAACCGGTAATCCGAGCTGCTGTCCAAAGGTGAAGTACATAAGTGAAAAGAAAAAGACCAGCAGATGCAAGTTGTATTTCAAAATAGGTGTCATGTTCTCCCCCCTTTATTATTGGACGAGCTGCACGGAATAATTGTTTCCTTTTTTAGAAAGCCAGCTTGAAATCGGAGTCCCTGGGATTCTTTTTTTGTGCTGTATATGACCTGGATTCCGACACACTGGTCGTCTTCTCACCTAGTACTGTCGCAATTCCATTCGAATCACGACACTTTGGTTTTCTTTTGGATTACTATAGTCGCAATTCACTTCCAATCGTGACTCGCTCGTCACTTTTAGGCGTACTGCTGTCGCAATTCTACTTGAATCACGACAGCCTCACCGTCTTTTTGCCTATTCATGTCGCTTTGCCAGCGGGTCCCTGGTGAAGAGTCATGACTATATTCAACTTTGACTTCCGCCAGTATTGCATTTATATGTTTACCCGAAAAATAAGTCTAAGATATTTGAAGCACCTGAAGCGTTTTTGTTATAGAACTCGGAATAACCGCAGTTTTTACAATACACAACAATGAACTGATTATGCTGGACATCAAACATTTTGGACAACCCTGTCCCGGTCATTGCAACTTCTTTCTTCGCCGCATCGGTACTTCCGCATTTTATACATCCTGAGTTTGGCATGAATGTTCCTCCTTTTATCCTGTCAGTAAATAGTTACGGATAACTGAAGAAAAAGTTTCTCAAAAACTGAAACAATTTTTAGAAAACCTCAGTTACATAGGCAAATAACTAATTAAGCTTCAAAGAGATGCATAAAGGAGGAAGAGAATTTGAAGAAAAATAATTACATAACCATAGTACGGCTCTTTGCGGCAGGAGTAATCTCATCATCTATTATTCTGGGCGGATGCCGTTTAGAAACGGAGACTGAAAATGAGGTTCAGGAAGTAACTAATGAACAGAGTGAAGAAACCACAACGGGAGCTGTCACCCTTGAAATGTACAACCAGCTTGAGAAAGGAATGAGGTATGAAGAGGTAAGAGAGATTATAGGTTTTGATCCTCTGGAGCCGGTAGAGGAAGCGGACGAAAGTAGTAGCAGTCGCTTTACATGGCCTGGGGAAAGTGAACAAGCCTTTTTAACTGTTGCTTTTAAGAAGAACAAACTCTCAACCAAAACCCAAATGGGATTAAGATAATCAATGGGGTTTCTTGCCTGCAAATAGACTCTCTTTTTAATTGGGTAATTGAAAAAAATTATAAAAAACCCACATAAAAAGAAAAAACCTGTCGAAGTCTATAGTGAAAGGACAGGTGAAACTTCATGAATAATCATTTAACTAAGTTAACCTACGATGAAATTGATCAATTACTTGAACCAACAGATAAAAATATTTTTAAAGATATAAATTGGAAGTTCATTTCCGAAGAGGAAATGGAATCCCTTTTAAGAACCCCTTAATCTTATGGATTAACGGGTTCTTTTTGGTTTTCACAAATGGTTTAATAGTCTTCAATTAGGCTCCACATGTACATGAACATTATAAATATCATGCGTTTCTATTAAATGATTCTCTACTTTCGTTGAGATGTCATGGGCATCACGGATGTCCAGAGTCGAGCTGACCAGAATTACAACATCGACCACTGTGTTATTTCCATACGCTCTGGCCCGTATATCCTTTACTCCTTTTACCCCGTAAACGTCCATCACGGATTCCTTATAACTCTTTAATTTCTGTTCATCATAGCCGTCCGTCAGATAGTGAGTGGATTCGAGAAAAATATCCCAGGCCGTTTTGCATATCAGGAACCCCACTACTGCAGCTGCCAGTGGATCCAGCCACGCCAGATTGAACTGGGCACCAATGATGCCAACTGCTGTACCGATGCTGACCCAGGCATCTGATAGATTGTCTTTGGCAGCTGCCATCACTGCGTGGCTGTCGATTTTTTCGGCAATCTTTTTGTTATATCTGTATACAAAGTACATAACCACAGAACCGAGAATGGCTGTCCAAGCGGAGATGACATCTGGTGCTTGTTGTTTGCCTTCTATCACAGAAGTAACGGCACCAAATAGAACCTGGATCCCGACCGCCATCATGATAAAGGAAGCAATCAGGGAAGCTACCGTTTCTGCCTTCCAATGTCCGTATGGATGATCTTTGTCTGCTGGTTTTTGCGACCATTTCAAACCGACCAAAACTGCTATGGATGCTATAATGTCCGTCGTATTATTCAA
This sequence comes from Bacillus salacetis, assembly GCF_049177075.1. Classification (GTDB taxonomy): domain Bacteria; phylum Bacillota; class Bacilli; order Bacillales; family Bacillaceae_B; genus Rossellomorea; species Rossellomorea salacetis_A. The sequence goes on from NZ_CP185377.1 coordinate 2,078,932, forward strand.
CCCGTCCGCCCTTAACGCTTCTGAGTTGGCTGTATATCCAATAATCAGTTTAATAGCTGATAGTGTGAGGTAGGCAATTATGCTGACAATGGCCGCTCTTTCCCCTATTTTAAGATCTGCATATTTCTGTTCTTCCATTTACCATTTCCTCCACTCTGATAACTTCTTTAATACTAACAAGCCATCACTGAGTGGGTCTATAGCAACGTTCTTTCCTGTCCCTTACTTAATCAGGAAAAGGAAAAATTGTTGGTTTAACGCAAAACGGAAGATGATAGAGGCTCCGGCATGTGCTGTAATTCCTTTGTATCACACGTCTTCTTTCAATGGTAAAGAGATTTGAATGATTTCCTCAATGACTTGGTGAATATCTCCTGGTTTTTGTATAGAAAATAAATGGTCTGCCTCCTCCTCACCGGGACTCTCTGCTTCCTCACTATTCTGTTTCATTAGAACTTCGGAAAAAGATGAGGCGCTCCTGAAAATCTTTGTGCTTCGATTGCTATCAGATACTCTCTGTTGAAGGATGTCGTCTGAAATTTCAAAGTTTACTAAAACCGATTTGAATCCTTGATCTTTAAGATACTCCAGTATTTTACTGCGGCCTTCCCGGTGACGATTGGAATTGCATAAAATGATATGTAAATCGGTTTGAGCAGCAGCATAATCGAGAATCGTCTTAGACACAGTATATTTAAGTGTATTCGGACCTTTATCCGGAAGCAGTTTCGGATAAAATTCATTAAGAAATTCCGCGTGGTTATCTTGATCAATTAACAAAGAATCATTGAGCCTTTCTTCTAACAACTTAGCGAAAGTGGATTTTCCGCTGTGTGTTTTCCCTATTGTCATAATGACCATTCGTTGCATCAAAGCACTCCCTTCCATAAGCCTTTATCACTTTAACGCGCTAAGAGGGACAGTCCCTTTTAGTGCGTTAAAGTGCTTTCTTGGCGGCATGAGTCTCCCTCTCGTTTATAAGTTGAAAAGATTTGTGGTAACAATGATGGCAGATGATGCCCAAATTATAAAAAGGAAAGCAGCCTTTCGAGGCGATCCTGTATCCTGAACAGCATCAATCAAAGCAAGGATAAAATAATATCCGGTTATAAAAAATAAAATGACAGCAATTAGAAATACCATTTAAATCCCTTTCCGTTTGAGACATATTCTCTCTATATGGCATCAATATATATTAGAACCATGGTGTGTGAATCAATTATTTCAAATTTCTGGACAATCATCAATTGCCGTTTCATGTTTTTACAGAAAAGACGCCCTTCAATTTGGAGGGCGTCTTCTGAATTTACCAATTTTATTTTTGTCTTTCCTGGGCTTTCAAGGCTACTTTTTCAAGACCGTTTTGGGCAAATTCTACATCGTTTCTAGGCATGGCTTTGTTATGTTGGAGGTCTTTATTCTTTTTCTTGGACACCTGTTTCACCTTCCTTTTAATATAATAGAAGCAGCAGAATCAGCTTCATTACCTTTATTTTGCTTCCTGACGCTTGAGATATGCCTGTATTCAAATTTGTAAATCTAAAAAAGACTGAATTCATTTAGAAAACAGTCTTTTGTATGCTTATGGTATCAATACTGTGTCAATAACATGGATAACTCCATTGGACGCCTGAATGTCGGGTTTAACCACATTGGCATCATTCACCTGGACAGGATCAAGGGAAATGTCAACAGACTTCTTAGCCAACGTCTCTGCTTTCATTCCTTCTTTCAGATCACTGGACAACACTTTGCCCGGCAAAACATGATAAAGAAGAATTTCCTTTAAATCTTCCCTTGCAAGTAACTCTTCTGCTGTAATGCCCAATTTCTTCAGCAGCTTTTCAAAAGCTGCATCTGTAGGTGCAAAAACCGTATAGGGGCCTTCGCCTTTGAGTGTCTCCACCAAACCAGCTTTCTGCAAAGCTGCTGCTAGTGTTTTAAACTCACCAGCTTCAATAGCCGTATCCACAATATCCTTTTTAGTGCCTGGATTCTCTGCGGCTAACGCTCCGCTGTTAAAAGAGATGAATAACAGCATGAATGCCAGTAATACTAAAGCCAATTTCTTATTCTTCATAACTTTCAACCTCCTTTTAGTGTAAACGCCAATCTATCAGGCGATTACCCAAAAGGTAGTATTTGTATAATTTTGGCCGTTATACCATCTAATTTTCTGAATGATAGCCCAGCCGGTTGGGCCACTTTAAAAAAAGCTAATAAATGACGAGCAACCATTTATTGCAGGGTGTGTATACTTAATCACCAGGTTATAAACCTTGTCCTCATATTTAATCCTGTGTTTCTCCAGTTGAACTCCAAACAGGACGCAAAATCTTTTATTTTTTACGAACTAAGAAAGTTTTTTTAATGTCGCCTATGGTTGCGGTCCCGGCCAGCGCCATGGATACTTCGAATTCCTTTAATATCTGCTGAACGGCTTTTCTGGCACCCTCTTCTCCATCCAATGCAAGCCCGTACATGAACGGACGGCCGATCAAAACGGCTGAAGCCCCTAATGCCAGTGCTTTGAAGATGTCGCCTCCCCGACGGATCCCGCTGTCTATCAAAACCGGGATTTCTCCATCTACAACATTGCAGATTTCTTCCAAGACATCCAGAGTTGCGACTCCGTGGTCCAGCTGCCTTCCTCCATGATTGGAGACAACCAACCCATCCACCTTGTACTGCAATGCAAGTTTGGCATCTTCGGGATGAACGACACCCTTTAATAGGATCGGGAGGTCTGTATATTGCCTGATTCGATCAATCGCCTCCCACGTTAGAGAGGGATTTTCGAATAGTTCGAGCTGCTTTTTGAGCGCGGATTCCTTATCTTCTGAAATAGGTTTTCCCAACAAATTTTGAAACACCGGATCTGAAAAGTAGTTGCCGCTCCCTATTCCCTCTCCAATCGGTGAATAGTTATTGATTTGGTCACTTTCCCGGAAGCCCATGATCGGCGTATCGACTGTCAGGACAATAGCAGAATATCCTGCTGATTCCGCGCGTTTGATCATGCTTTCGGCAACCAGCTCATTTCCTGCATAATACAGTTGAAACCAGCGGGGGGTCTCCCCCATTTGTGCTGCAACCTCCTCCATTGAATAGGAGGAAACGGTGCTAGTGATAAAAGGTAGATCCATGGAAGCGGCTGCCCTGGAAGAAGCCAGCTCCCCTTCAGGATGGGCTATGGCCTGGACACCTATAGGTGCGAATAGGACAGGTGAAGGAAGAGTGTGTCCTAATAGCTTCAACGATGTGTCCACTTTTGAAACATCCCTCAGCACCCGATGGGAGATTTGGTATTGAGAAAACGCTTCTCGGTTTGCCCTTAACGTCGATTCTTCCCCAGAACCTCTTGCTATGTAATCAAATGCTTTCTTTTCGATGACCCCTCCAGCTTCACTTTCCCATTCATTAATGGAAAGGCGGCGGTTCTTACTCTCCTTTTCAACCATTTTCAACCCAATCCCTCCAGTGCTTATAAGTACCATCATTATGGCACAGGTTCGAATTGAATTCAAACTAATCTGAAAATTTATCAGGCGGAACTTTTCCGATTAAGAAAAGCTGCCTAGCGGACTGTTTTTGCAGCCATCCTCTTCAAAACCGAATAAATGGGAACAAAAATCCCGACGAAAATCCCGAGGGAAGCCAGAAGGAGCCACAAATCGAAGGCATCTTCAAACAATTTGTAGTCTAAGCCGATAAAGCTGGTTATTCGATCATACAGAACGCTTGCCAGGAAAATCGAGGCAAATGCAACTATGAAATCTTTCAAGGCTTTGGGCCTCCTTCTTTATTATTCTAAGTGCCGTTCTTTACCCATCTTTTTGATTTAATAGGTGTCAGCGTACCGATCAGTGCGACCAAACTGCTTGCGAGAAGTATACCCGTGATTCCTTTGAAAGCGACTGCGGAAAGCAGGCCGAAAACAATCAGGTCGAACGCGGAATCCAACACCGAGATCAATGATAAAGTGGTAGCGCGTATGTCAGACGGTATCAGGTCGTTTTTCAATTGAGAATAAATCGGTCCCCTCATCGCCTGACCGAGTCTTAAAACAAAAAATGCTCCAAGAACGATCCATAAAGATTCTCGCAGGACTGCGGACAAAAACAGAGCAAGTGCGGCTAATCCTCCCGTCAGGTTCATCAGCAGCACCCTGCTGTATCGACTGGTGAACCAGCCGACGGACTGGGAAATGAAGAACCCGCCTACCGCGGCAAGCGCATAAAGTATACCAATCATTACAACCGGAATACCTGCTTCTTTAAAAATTGGCTGATTGAAAGCTTCATAGACGGAATCTGCCGGGATGAAAACAAGTGTGAAGTTAACAAACAAGAGCAGCAGAGTTGGAGCTTTCCGAATGGCCTTGATGCCTGATGCCACTTGAGTAAAAGGATTATCGCGGTAGTCCCCGTAATGACTTGGACTTCTCAAAAAGAATATCAAGAGAAGTTCCACGACGTGAAAAGCCAAGCCCAATATTATCAGGAAGACGAATTGTTCATCTTTCAGGTCACTCGCAAAATAGGCCCCAAACAGGACAGCTAAGATCATTGAAACAAATCCTGCTGATTGGATCTTCCCCATTGCCCTGTCCATCTGGTGATGTTCGTTGTCCTCTTTCAGAGATTCATAGACCAATGCTTCATCTGCACCAGAGAAGAAGGTCACTGAAAACCCATTTAATGCGCTGAACAGGAAAAACATCCACGGATCATAGGCAAAAATAAGCAAAATAAGACTTCCGATTTTAATGATGACTCCAATAAAGAAAGAAACTTTTGGTCCAAAGCGGTCGGCAACGACTCCTCCCGGAACCTCCCCCAACAGAACAGCACCGCTCCAGAATAACTGCAGCCAGAGAATATGCAGAGGTTCCAGACCTCTTCCTAAATAAAAGAGCGTCAAGACAGGGGCGATAAAATTGATAGTGCCAAAGAAGCTGATCAAGAACATTATGTTGATATTGTGTTTTGAAATACTTGTTGTTTTCATATTCATTCGTTCCTGCTTTTTCTTATGTATTTGAATATATTACAGTTGAATTACATTATACCATTATATAACATTTATCCCATCTTAAGAGGTTTCAATTATTAGACTTGGATTTTACAAGAACAAATTCCTGCCAAATTATGATAGGATGATAAAAATGATGACCAGAAAGGAAACCGAAGACATGATAATACGTGAAACGAAAGATTCTTTCATTATGATCAGGCAGGACGACCATGCCCGCTTATCCGGTTACATTGCAAAGAACTTCTCCAAGGAAATACTTGCCTCCAGCCATTTTTTTGAAGATGTAATCACTGCGGCCTGCCAGCATGACCGGGGGTGGATCGGCCTGGATGAGACCCCCGTCTTAAATGATCGATCCAAGGTACCATACTCTTTTTCAGATTATCCCCTGCTTCCCAAACTGGCCTTTTACAGGATCGGCCTGGATGAAATCGAGGAAATGAATCAATATGCCGGCCTTCTTTGCAGCATGCACTTCTGCTCCTTCTTTTCTCAGTCCAAGGATGAGAATTGCATAGAGTTTTTACATTATGAAACTAAAAGACAAATGAAAATCAAAAAGAAACTGTCTGATATAGAGGAACCATTGCTTCAACAGCACTTTCGGTTACTGCAGTTTTCTGATGATCTTTCCCTCTATCTCTGTTTGAATGAACCGGGGGCAGATAAAAAAAACGAGCATCCCTGGTTTCAAAGAGGATTTAAGAATACAGAAATCTTTCATCCGCAGAACAAGCAACTGAATGCTCGTTGGAAAAATGCCAGCGAAGTAATCGTAGCTCCTTTTCTTTTTACCAAGGAATTTCATGTCGTACTGCCATTCAAAAGTGTATCTAAAAAGGCGATTGTGGGGTTAGGAGTTGCTGAAGCATATGAAAAGAGTGCGATGAGACAGCAGAAGTTTTCTTTTTTAAAAGCATGAATCTTTGGGGGCGGTTGGGGTAACCTCCCCCTAGTTGAAAAATTCCAGCCAAAAGGGATAATCAAATTGTCCTTTCGAAATCTGAATGAACTGCCCATAGATTCCCAAGTGGGTAATGCCATGTTCTTTATACAAGACAGGTGTGTAAGTCGAGAACAGGAAAAATTCATTTCTTTCAATGGAAATATTCTGTGCCTCCTCCGGAAAAGGCTCTCCAATCGATTTCTCACTAAACCGCATATAGTCTTCTTTGGACGGATTTGTCACTATGGCCAACCCCATTAGAACAATAGCAATCACCAGAATAGTCCTTCTCCACTTCATCATCTCCCCCCTGACTCGTTATTTCCCTGCGATGATAGTGAATTCCCAGGGGATATTTTCCCCTTTCCAACCAGGATGCTCATCGAATTTTTCTAATCGAAAACCCGACTGAATGACAGCGTTTATGATCTCGCTCATCGTGTGTGATTTGACAGAAACATCAGGGAATTCCTCTTGCTCCTTCACCCCGAAAAACTGTTTATATGCCACATCACCATTTAGTAATGGCTGGTCAAAATAAACAGGAGCTACTCGATAATCAGATTGACCAGGCAACTGCACCAAACAGCGTTTCAATGGATGGAAATCACTGAGTACCATATTGCCATTTGGTTTGAGAATTGCCAAAAGAAGAGTCATCAATCTGTTCAAATCGGTAAAGTAGTGAAGGATGCCGCCTTCCAGATAAAGGAGGTCAAAATGATTGGTGAATTGACTCAAATCTAGTTCCAAGATATCTGTGACAACGAAGTTGATTGAAGTTCCAGCATTTTCTGCTAATTCAAGGGCATATCTTTTATTTTCCTCTGATATATCAAAAACAGTAACTTTGGCTCCTAACAAAGCTAATGGGACGGCTTTTCTTCCATTTGAACCGCATAGGTTGGCAATCTTCTTTCCTTCAATATTCTTAAAAAATTTATGGTGTTTTTTTAATTGAGATTCTGGATCTCTTCTGATTTTCTGGGCCAGCTCAGTTGGTGTACCATAGTTCCTGGTCCAGAATTCATAAGCTCTGTATTCCCACGCAATCTTGTTTTTGGCGCTTTGATTATTCATTTACATGGATTCCCCTTCGGCCTGGTGATTTAATCTTTTTTAATCATGTTATTTATTAATATACCGACGATTATGAACATAATGAACCCCACTGCTACTCTCTTAAATGATATGGTTCCTGAAAAGGTGTCATAGCTGGTCTGCTTCATTTCGATTACAGTCCACCAGTCTTCAGCAGCAGAAAAATAAACTGCAAAGAAAAGCCAGCCCAGAAAGCCGAACGTACATAGCAGGAAAACTCCCAGTTTTCTATTCAAGTAACCTCTCTCCCCGGCTATTTCTTTACTAAACTTCGATATTCTAATAAAACCTGCAGCCATTGAGCTGGACGCTTTTTGAATTCCTCGATATCTTGAAAAGGAAGTGTATAGAGATGCCAACCGACAGCACGGTGAAGACAGCCCAGCTGGTCGGAAAGCCGAAGCAGCTTTTTTAACTCATCCATTGACGCAAATGCAGTCCACGGTTCAAGATAAAACGGACGGAACTCATTCGTCATATCCAGCCATTCTTCATCATGATCGATCAATTCATACATTGAATTCCAAAATATCCGGGTACTGAAAAATGGATGTGTAATGGAGGCATCTCCCCAATCAATGAAGGCCAATTTTCCTTCAGTGTCATAGATGTTTGCCGTATGTAAGTCTCCATGATCCAGGGACAGTGGTATGGTGCCTTCCATCTCTTCACACAGCTGCAATAGTTCCGGCTTTAAGGCAAGGACGATTTTCGTTTCTTCATCTTCCAATCCCGTCTTGCACATTTCCTCCAAATGGTTATCAATCTGATTCTTTAAAACGGATATTCCCCGATCAGGTACCCCAAGTGCGAGCAGCTTTTGAATATTTGTTACTTCCTGGACCTGGAGCTCTGCATATTCTTGCAATGCACGCTGCCATACTCTTTTATCCCGCTTTTTCCTCAGCAATTCCCCTTTGATTTCTCTCATGAGCATCCAAGGTTTTGTTGGATGAACGGCAATGATATCAGCAGTTTTTCCACTATATGTTTTGGACAAATGCTCGCTCAGCCTGCTTTCAAATGCCCAGGCGGGTCCTATGGATTTGAAGTAAAAGGACTCTTTTTCAGTTCTTACTTTTAAAACAAATTCAGGGTCAGCTGATTTGATGATTTCAATCTTATGATGATCATAACTCATAATTTCAGAGATCCATTCTTCGGCCATTTTTATTTTTTTATTCTCCCCAGCCATCACACAACCACTCCATTCTCATGAGAAAAGTATTCGAGAATGTAAAAGGAAATTCCTTTAAAACCCTTTTAATCGGGACGGGATTTTACCATAGATTGAAAAACAGTTGCCAGGAATGGAAATATGACAATTATCCTACCTAGCTTTTTTCGAAGAAAGTACACAATTCAAAGGAGAAAAAAATTTAAAATTTCACCAAGAATTTCTTTCTTTTATCGACTCATTCCAACAAGAAATCTTAAAACTAGATTATAATTTCACCTTCCTTTCTACAAACATCTACGTTATAAACATGTATGCTCTACGAAAGTGTTCAAGTATTTCGGGACACTAAATAAATAGTATTAGGAGGATTGTCATGAAAAAGAAATTGTTGATTTCAGCTGCATCTATTGGACTAGCCCTGATGGTCTCACAAGCTACATATGCAAATCCGCAGTCAACGCCGAACGGTCCCTATGTGGAAATTGAACAGAACCTCTCACTTTCAAGCCTTATGACAAACGAAGAATTGGAAAAGAAACTTCAGCAATTGGAGAGCTCCTCCCAGGGGAAAATGAAGCTTGATATTGCTGGTTATTCCAATAACGGTCACCCATTGTATGTCGCAAAATATGGAGACAATGATCCAAGTAAAAAGCGGGTATTGATTTATACGCAGATTCATGGAAATGAAGTGTTAGGAACCGAGGCGGCCATGGATATCATGCAGAAATTCAATTCAGGCGGGAAAGAAATCAATGAGATGCTTGATGAAGTATCAGTGTGGATCATGCCGAGAGTAAATCCGGACGGCACGATGACGGAGTTAGATGGACAGTGGAATCCAGTGAGGTACAATCATCAAACCTGGAATCCTGAAGAACTTGGAATGTCCGCAGATACGAAAGCCCCTTGGTATTATGCTTTGGGTTATGAAAGAGCTCAAGCAAACAATGGTAAAATTTACTATGGTATTCCTGGTTATGACTTGAACCGGGATTTCAGCCCGAACTATGACTTTGACATCAATAAAGTGGATAAGCAGAAACTCGCTGAGGTTTTGAATAGTAAAGATACCAATAAGGGTTCATCCACGGGATTTGTTGTATCGCCGGAATCCAAAGCCATTACAAACGTAGTGAAAGATTTCAATCCTGACGTCGCCATAGATGTACATCACCGCGGTTTTAATAGACTATCAGAAGAAGATAACCGCTCAGTGTCCATTTCGGTGCTTGGCCTGTTCACAACCCAACCTTACACAGATCCATTTAATGGACAAACCTATGAGGTTAGCCCGGATGTTGAAAAGCTCAGCAAGCAAATCACTGTTCTTGGATACCAATCTTTACAGCGAGGATTTTCGTCGTTTGGCGCAATACAGCAATACCCGCAAGTCAACTATCCGGGCTCCGGTCTTGGTGCGATACAGCTGAACGGAACAGCTACGATGCTGATTGAAGTGAAAGGACAAACGCAGACGCTAGGACAAAAGCAGAATGGTATGCTGGTTCAAACGGTGAAGGCTCCAATCTACGATATTTTGAATTCGTTGTCCGATGGTTCCATCAAAGACGTTAACCCTGATTTATATGATGAGATTCCACCTGCCTACGGCGGAATGAATGACCCTTCGACTCGGGGGTTTTAAGGTTGTCGGTTTTGACTTTTGCAGGCTGACTATATTGGCGCTGCTTGGTTGAAGGCCGGTATCCTATTGGAAACGTGGTCTCACTGGCCCGGTAACTCAGTTTCCGGGCCGGTATCCTATCAAAAACGCAATCTCATTGGCCCGATAAATGTTCTTATACCACTTATAGATGTTATCAGCTGTTTATGTGCCCCTAATCTTTATATCTTTGCTAAATAGGTCTATTCTCAAAACTAAAACCGCACCCACTATCAGCAGGTGCGGCTCCAATCTAATTGTCACTTAACTTGTTTCCTTCTCATCCATTGTGTCGCTGCCCATTTATCTCCAATGATTACGGGGGCACCGCCATGTAATGTTAAATCATTCAGGTCCTGGTTGTCATAAAAGTATTCAAAGTAAACGGCCATCCCTTTTTGTGGTGACACAGAGAAATTCAGTTTAGGGAAATAGGTTTCACCCCCAAGCTCCACATCATTCAGGTACATAACCATTGTATTGATTCGCGGATTCGCCGCATTTTTGAAAAAGTCAAAATGGGCTTTGTATTCCTGCCCGATTTTGTAATTCAGGATTTGCAGCCCTTCTCCATGCTCGTAAGGGACATTCATGATCTGTGCAATCCTTTTTTCGACTCTTGTTACAACTTCGCTTTCTCCCTCTTCCATGAATGTACTGCTGCTTGTACGCATGTCATTCTCATCCCGGGTGTTCCCGATTTTCGACCGCTTCATTTTATCTTGAGACAATTTAATTAGCGCATCACATTCTTCATCGCTCAGTACGTTACCCAAGACGACGATGAGTGGTTCTTCCATTTTGGCAATAATATTAATCTCTCTATCTTCCGTTTTGATCTTATTCCCAACGTGATGAAAAATACTTTGTTCCTTAACAGCTAATTCTTGATTTTCCATTGTCAACTTTCATCTACCTCTTATCCGTTAATATTCAAAATAATTAGAAATCTCTCGATAATCGAAGCATGATCTATTGGATGTTTTGAAAAGGGCATTATCTATTGTTCCTGCACAGGGCATTCCTCAAAATTTAAATTAATTTTACACTGTCCTTCACCTTTTGACTATCCTTTTTTCAGCCCAATTAAGTCTATTTATTGTCGAATAAAACATGGTGGATTGTGCATAATATCCATGTTCATAAGGAGGTGTCATGATGCCGAATTTAAACGATAACAAGTTCCGGAAGATCCAGTCTGAGGCTGCCAAGCAAGGAAAGTCCCAGGAGGAATATGCAGAGGAACTGGCAAACAATAAGTTGAAGGCGCAGAAAAGGAAGTAATCATGGATAAAGGCAGGGAGTCATTTTCTGCCTTTCACTTGGTTGCCATACTATTCTCTAATTCTTGTAAAAAACTCAATAAAGTCTGGCGGTTCTTATAGATCACTTTTCAGCTGGCTATTAAACCACTTCTCCTTCTCCAAGCTGCGGAATAATGAAATGATCCTCGCCGAAGATTCTTTCATCTTCGAATTCCTCCAACTTCTTCTTTATGTATTAATTTTCCAACATTTATCGTAAAATGGGACTATAAGTATACGGTTTCAAGGGGGAAAGAAATGAAAAAACCATTGTTTATCAGTCTAATCTTTATTCTATTACTATTGACAGGCTGCCGTGTAGAAATGAGTATGCCTCCAGATGAGCAGGAGGCCGTTGCCTTCGACGGAGTAGCTGATGCGCAGGAAATCATGAGAGGTATTGAAGAGGTATCTGAAAAGCCGTTGAATGAAGATGGTGAGATTAATACGAAGATTGATATCGTAGGAGAATTCCGTGGAAGTCGAAGTTTGAAGCTCATTGGGGAGTCCAATCTTCCTGAAGGTGCAGTCCTGACAGTTATATTTCAGGAGTTCATCGACGATCCGGCATTGACGGAAACGGATATATTGGAAGGGGCAGAACCAACCGGGGCCAAAGTCTTTCAAGAGGATGTCATCGTCAAATCCGGAGGTGAATTTAGTACATCTTTTGTTCACAGAGACAAAATGTTATTTGGAAAATTAACCGTCACCTTCCACCCTGAAAAGCAGCCCGTCGACCTTCAGCAAGTGTATGGTCCGCATGGTGAAAATATCCTGAACGAAGAAAAAGGCAATGGCAAAATCAAGTATGAAGTGGATGGTGTTGAACACACGGGTTATCAAGTCTATACTGCATCGGGCTTTATGAGTACCTTTAACAATCTTTACGAAGATTATAATGCGTTTATGTCACCCTATTAATACATCCAAAAAAACGATCAGCTTCACAAAGGCTGATCGTTTTTATCTTTTTACCAACTTCTCAATATAGTCATAATCAATCGACTTCGTATTATCAGTGTAAAAGAATCCTTTATACCGTATTGTATCATTAGAGTTGATGATGAATTCCTTCACTAACCCACCTTCCTTATTGAATATGGAAGTATCAAAACTGTACCCCATATAGCCAAAGGAAGGTTTTCCTTTTTGAAAGGTAATTTCATTGAGATTAGAGATGATATGACTGACCGTATCCCTATCAGTAATTTCAGTTTCGTAGCCCGTATTTCCATCAAAGACAACAATCTTTGAAACATCTTTGGCCTCAATTTTTACAACCTTATGTGGAATGAATGTCAGCACAAAATACAGTAGAAGGACTAAGGGGATCGTTGTAATAATAATCCATCTTTTCTTCATAAAAAACACCTCGCAACCTGACTTCTGGAGGATAATCAATTGCTTCCAGGACATAATACAAATAGATTTTATTAAAAAGGAGCATGCGGGATGTTCAATAAAGATGTAATTAAAGCGTTAATGTACAGCACAATTCTATCAACCATTCTCAGCTTTATAGGAATCGGATTGACTATCTACCATCATAAAAAAATGCAGAAGGTGGTTAGGGAATCAAATAATGGGTGATGATTCATTGCCTGACCGTTGTTGCTTAGAAGATCTCTTAAAACACCCCATGTTCATTGGGTGAATCTGAAGGAATGGGCTGGCCGATGTCCCACATTTCCACGATTTTGCCTTCCTCAAACCGGAATATATGTACAACGACAGCCCCGGTATCGCCTTGATTTTGCTTTACATGGGAGTGGACCGCAACGGTGTCCCCCTCTTCTATTGTCCGCTTCACTTCAAACGCTTTGTTGGGGTTTTGCTCTGCATTCTCCTGCATAGCGATCATAATCGTTTCTGCATCTCCCTTAAAGTATGCATTGTGATGAAAAAATCTCCGGGTAGTGTACATTTCAAAAGCCTCTCTCACTTTTCCTGATGCTGCCATTTGTAGAAAAGAAACAGCGGTTTCTTTTTGTTTGCTCATTTTCTTCATCCTTCCTGTTTAAGTTTCACGCTGTAGTATCTCATTGCTTTTGGTACACCTTTTATTTCTAAGACGCCTTTAAAAATTAAACCTCTGACTCTGTATTCTAAAAATGAGTCGCCCAAATAGTCGTCCAGATGACCGATGAGTTCTCCAATCAGCCTGGCTGATTTCATAAATTGTTTTGTCTTTTGTTTTTTATGTATTCTTGCTGCTGTTCTGATGATGTAGTTATCGTAGTAATCTTCTTCTACACTCACAACTGATTTCCCTTTCCATATTCGAAGAACTTCTGTAGAACTGTTCAGCTCCTGCCATTCGTCTAAAAGGCTGTCTTGTTCAATCACTGATATAGGTTGGCGTTCAGTAGTGTTTCTATAAAGAGTGGCCCATCTCTCAGGAGAGATTTCACCGGTGTGCAGCAGTTCGTGTTGAAGTGCCGGTGTATCAAATAGGTGTTTATAAAGGGGAGACGTATTGATAAGGTAAATATCATTCTTTTTTTCTTTTAATAAAAATAAAGCAAACCTTAAAGCTGTTTGTTCGTGGGCATTCTCTCCAGTCCATATAACAATCGGAATATCATCTGGAAGCGATTCAATCTTGGAAGCTAAAGCTTTGTATTCTGAATCATAGTTATCCAGGTATTCATCATCAAGGTTTATGTGATCCTGCAGCCACTCAATACGCCTCTGCCTCCCCTTCTCTTCATGCAGCTGATGAACCGGTCCATATGAATACATATCGGTAAACGCGATTACTTTTTCTTCCTTATCCAGTCCCATTTGTTTTAATGCAAACTTGAAGCTGCCAGCCGCCGATAGCCCAAAAAGGAGGTGGACCTTCTTTGTAGTTTCATTTTCATTAAGGGTTTGATTTTTTTTATACTCATGGAATTCAATATAGGCATTTTGTAGATCTTTCACTAATTGTTGTTCTGTAAAATCCTCTGTTTCTTTTTGCAGTCTAATGCTGAACAATAGATGCAGCAGCAAAGATTTTGCTTCTTCTTCAGTCGCCTGCTGGATGAGTCTTTTTAAATCTTCAATCATTTTCATCCCCCTTTTAGAGTATCTTAACACAATAAATGAGAAGGACATTATCTTATCAGAGTTCGTGATAGCCAAGATGATGAAACATCCAGCGCTTCTTTTACAAACCGGGTTATCGGGCCAAGGAGATTGGGATTTTGCTGGGATGCTGGCCCGTAAAAGGAATTTCCGGGCCAAGGAGATTGGGATTCTGCCGGGATGTTGGGCCGCAAACTGCGTTATCGGCCCAATGAGATTGGTATATTCTAGGATGTTGGCCCGCAAACTGCGTTACCGGGCCAAGAAGAATGAGATTCTGCCGGGATGTTGGCCCGTAAAAGGAATTACCGGGCCAAGGAGATTAAGATTCTGCCGGGATGCTGGTCTGTAAATAGAGTTATCGGCCCAATGAGATTGGTATATTCCAGGATGTTGGCCCGCAAAAGGGATTACCGGGCCATTGAGGTTTTGTTTTTTGGAGATCATGGGCCGCAAAGTAATTACTAGCCCAAAGAAGCAGCATTTTTAGCAGGAAGTATATTTAAGTTTTGCCCACGGTGCTGCGGGTAAACAAAAAATGTGAGGGTTCGGTCCCCTTAATATAAGGAAAGGACGTGATCTCATGATTGACACTTTAAAACATGTAAAAAATGAATTGGAACAGGCATTGGAAAATCCACGAAACCACGCTCTGGACCATTGCGTGAATGAGTTGATGGAAGCAAAACAAGGCATTGGCGAAAATCAGAAAATGATGGATGATGTGTTGAATGCCGTCACCCATGCGATGCATGCCCAGCCGCGTCTACAAGAAGATGGGATGGATATCTCCTCCATCAACGCCTTCAAAGAAGCTCATAATGCCGTTGACCAGGCAATCGACACCCTGTCAAATTAAAGATGAAATACTGAAAAAGGCTCGTTCAAAAGGACGAGTCTTTTTCTTTGACTGCTATTAAAGATTATACCGCTCAAAAAGTATATTCATATGGTGTTGTGTATGTCCAAGCAGGATATAAGCTGAAGCCCGAACGGATATCGGATGGTTTTTAAGTGTGCCTGTTTTTTGAAAATCCTCATTCTCCAGCCCTTTGAAAAGTAAGAGTGTGGATTCTCTGATAGATTTCCATTCTTCGAGGATATCCAGCATAGGCCTTCTTTGATACTTTCCTTGAAGCGCATACTCACTTAGGTTGATGGCGGGAATGATACTGGAATCCCCACGGATGATGCGAAAAGTGAGATAAGATAACATTCTCTCAGCATCACTTAGATGTCCCGCTACTTCTTTGATACTCCATTTTCCTTCTTCATAACTCGTTTCTGCTGCACTTTCTGACATATCGGATAGCAGTGAATTCATTGTATTCATCTGCTCAACGAAGAGCTCGTTCACATCTCCTGCAGGGACTAACTTAACATATCGTTCAAAGTATTCTTCATATTCAGAGGGCAGCGGCCGTTCAGTCCTCAAACTTTCTCATCTCCTTCCAACCATCAGAAGCAGCGCCTGTCAAATAAACAGTCGCTGCCTATATGTATTGACTTAAATATCGAGTCCAAACTCTATCTTTACTGATAGCATTTTGTATCCTAACGATCTATATAACATAATGGCCTTGCCGTTATCACCAAATACTCCTAGAGTGGCTTCACTTTTTCCTTTGTCTCTCAGGAACTTCAATGCTTCAGTAATGACAGCCTTGGCAATTCCTTGCCTTCTCCATTCAGGTAAGATAAAGATGTTTTCAGTAGCGCCGCGGTCCTCACCCAGCCCCCATGTCATAACACTGCCAACGACTTCATTTCCTTCGAAGACGGTAAAAGTATCCCACTCCTGGCCGTTTTTGGTCCATCTTAATTGATTAAGGCTCCAAGCCACGCCGTACAGATCTCCTTTGGCTTCTGCTGCAAGGTACTGTTGTTCTTCATGGGATGTCGCCATATCCCATTTCCTGATTGTTAAATTTCCTGGCAGTGGATAAGAAGGGATTTCCTCCGTCAGATCCCTCTTCATAATTAAATGAGTTCTATGCGTATCAAAACCTTTCGACAGATAGAAATCAATCTCTTCTATATCTTCAGTTGGAATGACGTGGCGAACCCTGACATTTTTTTCTGGGTATTGTTTTCTTAGTTCCTTTGCTCTTTTTAAAAGGCACTTAAATAAGTCCTCAAGAATAATCTCTGGTGGAGACAGATCTTCATTTAGCGAAATGTCCAAATTCAACTTACATACGAAATCAGATGGTTTAATATTTTTATCAATGACCAGCCATGTGGGATCTGGAACAATATGGCCTGCAGCAACTATATTATCTTCACCATCAACGGCACAAAAAATGTTTTGTGGTTCATAGTCACCGTTGTATCGGTAGGCAAGCATGGCCATGAAGTCAAATTCTGCAATTTTGTCAGCATCAGCATCTTTGTAATTCCTGATGGAGTAAGTATTGATTGAAGACTTTGTCATAAAAGGACTTCCTCTCTAATTGTTTTTCCTCATCTTTGAATGTTTTTTTAATGTCAGGGACGTTTTCATACTCTTCAACTCCTTATTTTTATGTTATTTTAATTCTATAAATTTTGGAAATTCCCTTTCTATCTGAATAAAAATAAAACAAAAAGCCCTGATTTCTCAGGACTTTTCTAAACCGTAATTCATTTTAAAAAAAGTAAGCCGAGTAGTAGAATATCGTCATTCCAAAACTTATGCCCATAAATAAGATGATTCCCAATATGACTGGTGATACCTTAAAGCGGAATATTTTCACTTCACCGGCATCCTGCCCGGTCCATCCTTTTACACTGGCATTAAAGCCATTGTTGTTTTGGTTTGTAAACAGCAAGTAGAGCCATATGCCTCCAAAAATCAACAGCCCTCCTATGAAGATGACATCCATGAAGTTCCATCCGAAGAAAATAGATACCAGCCAAAGTAACCCCGCTTCTATTAAAATTGTAAGAATGACAATTAATGCTTTCTTCATATGATTCCCTCCGATTTTATCTCTTTTTACTTTACTGCCTATGTATGTTTATTTCATTTCTTCTTCTGTCTTTCCCCACTCAAAACCTGATTTGCCCCAGTAATACAGGAACATCCCGGAAGATATCATTCCTAAAGCAATATAAATGAAGCTCATTCTGTTATCTCCTTTCGTCTGAATATGTTTCCTTGGTTTATATACGGTGCAGCAATGATAAAGTTTCAGAATTCATCAAAATTTATATAAAAATTAAAAATGAAAATATTTGGAAGGAGAAAAAATATTTTTGTCGAATCATTGCAGAGGTAAGAATGGAGATTTTTGTATTTTACTTACTACATAGATTACAGGAGATGCGTATATGATTATATTTGGTCTGATACTGCTCATTTTTTTGATCGGTGTATATCCATTTTGGGATAAAAAATACACCTCTAAATTAGAAAAGACTCTGCTTGAAAAAGACAGGATTGCTTATTTTAAGTATGTGATTTTTTCTGAATGGACCATTACCCTCATGATTTTGCTGGTTGTGATGATATCAGCCAGCACATTTGGGGATTTAGGCTTTAAAGCACCCGCAGAAAATTCTTCTGAGGTTTTAGGGATGCTGACTGGTTTTCTTGCCGGAATCCTGATCATGATGTTTGTCTTGATGAGATTGCCCTTTTATCGAAAATATTTGGACAAGCAGACTGAAAATGTTTCCTATTTAATCCCATCAGGGAGAATAGATAAACGTTTTGCTATCCTTGCGGCTATTACAGCGGGCATCTGTGAAGAGGTCATCTACCGTGGATTCCTGCTGCATTTTCTTTCTTCCTCGCCATTTGGTTTGGAAGGACAAGTTTTGATGATTATGGGGGCTGCAATTTTTGGAATAGCCCATTATTATCAAGGCTGGAAGGGAGTCCTTTTAACGGGGGTGGTCGGGTATGCCTTTACGAGGATGTATTTCATGACCGGCTCCCTGCTGTTCCCTATTCTTTTTCATATCATTATTGATCTGCGGTTCATGTTAATGGCCGGGAAAGATCCAGTTGACAAGACAGATTTAAAACGTGCCATTTAGTTTGATTTTAACAATTCCATTCTGACACAAAAAAGAAGCAGCCGGTCTTGAGCTGCTTCTTTTTCTCCTTATTTCCCGTCAACGATCTCTTTAAAGATTTCATAGGAACGTTTTTGTTTTTCAGTGTCATAAATATAAGAAACCGCCATGATTTCATCGACGTCATACTTCTCTTGGAAGCGGGTCAGCTGCTTTTTGACGGTATCCTTGCTTCCCATCAACGATACACTTGTCATCGATTCCGCCATCTGCTTTTCAGAAGGAGACCAGATTTCATCCATGTCTTCAACCGGAGGGCTCATCGGTTTTTGAGTGCCGCGTACAACATTCAAGAAGAACTGCTGCATGGTTGTTGACTGACGTTGTGCGTCTTCATCCGTCTCTGCAGCAATGACATTCAAGCAGATGATGGCATGTGGTTTATCCAGATATTCAGAAGGCTGGAACCTGCTCCGGTAGATGGAAAGTGCTTCTTCCATATGCCTCGGCGCGAAATGGGACGCGAAAGCGTATGGCAACCCTAGTTTAGCCGCCAGGTATGCTGAATCGGTTGATGAACCAAGAATGTATATCGGAACATTCGTCCCTACACCAGGGTACGCTTTTACATATCCTTGGCCTTCCAATGGGCCGAAGTATGTTTGCAGCTGCTGTACATCGTCCGGAAAAGTATAAACATTTTCTTGAGTGGATGATCTGCGGAGCGCGCTTGCTGTCATCATATCGGTTCCCGGTGCGCGGCCGAGCCCCAGGTCCACCCGGTCAGGATAGATGGTTGCCATTGTACCGAACTGTTCAGCCACCACTAATGGCGAATGGTTTGGCAGCATGACACCGCCGGAACCCACCCTGATTTTCTCCGTATGCTCCAATGTATGTTTGATTAATAGGGAAGTCGCTGAACTAACCAGCGTCGCCGTATTATGATGTTCCGCTATCCAATAACGTGTATAACCCATTTTCTCTGCTGCCTGAGCGAGATCCACCATCGAATCGATCGCATCTTTGGAGTTCTGCCCTTCCCTGATCGGCGCCAAATTCAATACAGAAACAGGAATATTTATATTAGCCATTTTATTAAGTCCTTTCTTTCAAAAAATTGCGGTACTTTTGAAGAACTATGCTTTCAATATACCCAAGTGCTTTTTCCGCATTCACAAGTAAAATGTAAAGTAATAAGTTACAGTTACAATGTAAAAAAAGCTTAAACAGTGTCTAAGCTCTTCTATTCTGCAAAACGATACTGTAATAGTATTATTTACAGTTTTATATGTCAATTAATTGAACTGATGGCTTGATTTCAAATTCACCCTGTTTCGGTTCAGCCATTCACCTGCCAGCAGGCTGTAAGTCACCAGATCCTCGTAATGGTCATATAACCATTGCCCTTCTCTCTTCACGCCTTCATTCACAAATCCAAGTCTCTCAGGGATGGCCATGCTTTTATCATTCCCTGCTGCACATTGAATCTCAACACGGTTGATTTTCCATGTTTCGAATATGTAATCAAGCAAGGCAGCAACTGCTCTTGTGATGATCCCTTTGCCCTGTGCTTTTTCAGATAGGAAATATCCCATGCTGGTTGTGCTGTTTTTCCAATCGATGTAGTGCAGGCCGATCATTCCAACCAGCTCTCCGTTAAAACGGATACCGGCATCAAAACCGTTATGATCCGCGTAGTTATGGATCCACATCGGGATGATTGGTACGAAATCTTCAGATGATTTCCGCTTATCCACCCACAGAAGCCACTTCCGCAAATGGTCCCGATTTTCATCAACCAGTTCAAATAATTCCTCTTTTTGATGCTGCTGCAGCAGTTCAATTGAAATCTCCTCATCCACTTTAAAAGAAAACATTAGGAATCCCCCTTACCCATTTTGAAAATTATACCATGGCAACAAGCGAAAGGGCCGTTTCGTATTTATGTTTTAACAAAAAAGATATATTTGCGTTATGCGGGCGGGGCTTTCGACGAACGATACAAAAAACAGCCAATTCCCCTGCGGATTGGCTGCTTACTCTACGACTTTATATCAAGCTGTTTAATGATCCTCGCTGGGTTCCCTCCAACGACCACATTATCCGGTATATCCTTCGTCACGACTGCTCCAGATGCAATCACGACGTTATCACCCACCGTAACTCCAGGATTGATGATTGAACTGCCGCCGATCCATACATTGTCACCAAATGTGATGGGCTTCGCATACTCTCTGCCTGAATTACGTTCAGCTGGGTCCAAGGGATGTGTTGCGGTATAGATATGGACACCGGGTGCCAGCATGCAGTTATCACCAAATCGGACTTCACACACATCGAGGATCGTACAATCAAAATTGGCAAAAAAGTTTTCTCCGACATGTGTGTTGTAACCATAATCGAAGCGGATATTCGGCTCCATATAAACCTGCTCACCAGTTGTGCCGAGCAATTCCTTCAACAATGCAACCCGTTTGTCCCCTTCTGTTTCCGTCGTTTGATTGTAAAGCCTGACCAGTCTCCTTGCTTCCTGGCGTTCTTTTATCAGTTCAGGATCAGCGGGATCATACATTTCGCCGGCCAGCATTCTCTCTTTTTCTGATTTCATTGGATCAACTCCTCAATATGTATATACAGTTTGTATCATATCAGACAGCCGGCAAATCAGCTAAAGGAAATTGAACCAAATGTTCAGCGGACTCCCCGCAATGCCTCCAATGAGCTGCCTTCTTCCTTTTTGATGATGGACAGTGAACCGTCCCCTTCCAGTACGATGGCTTCAACTTTTTCAAAGGAACTCATCCCCTCTTGGCGGATCTTCAGGCGCAAGTCCTCAACTTTGATTCTTTCCCTGTCCATTTCCTCTTCAATAAACCGGCCATTATAGTAAAGAAACGAAGGGGACGCTTTTATCAGGTCGGAAATCCTATTTGACTTGGTTGATAGTTTCGCAACAACAAACTGAAGCAGTGTAAGCATGCACAGTATGACAGCTCCTTCTGCCAGTGAAACCTTATCATTGGTCAGGATACTTGATAATGTGGCACCATATGTGACAGTTATAATGAAATCAAATATATTAACACTCGCGAGTGTGCGCCTTCCGAATAATCTCAGCAGCAAAATAAGAAATGGATAGGCCAGCAGACACATCAGAAATGCCCGAACAAGACTTTTCCAACCGTTGAACAACAAGGTGTCAAACATATATAAACTCCTCTCCACTTTGAAACCAGAGCTGATTCCTTATTCGCGAATACCCGTACTACTTTGGAAATAAACTTCTCGGAGAAGAAGTAATTAAAGAATAATGATGGCTAAAATGACTATTAACCCGATCCGGAAGAAAGCCATGTCTTTCTTGCTCGCCCCCATCTTCCTATCTGCATACTGAAAATAGGAAATAATAAAGATTAGACCAAACATAGTCAATGCATAGCTGGACTGGTTCTGAGTGACCGATATGTTCTTAAAAAGGCTGACGAAAACAAACAAGAGACCTGTATAGCCCAGCACCAGGTGTAAATATTTTTTTTGTATCTCTTTTTTCATGTTCTTATCCCCCGGAGGTGCATTATTAGAAAGTTTTAATGAAGAGAGGCTTGAGCCTTTCTAAATAAATCCATAAAAATCCGTCATGAAAGCCGTTAGTAACAATGCCGTTACAAACACCATCTGGATAGTTGTGAAAAGATAATCATTTTGATCCGGTAAATATTTTTTCTCATAGACTGCTCTCGCTGTTTCAGATGCTATTATAAACCCGAATAATATGTAATGTGTTTGCAGGAACCAGATTTGCTCTGAGGGAGCCAGTGAAACATTGATGATAAAGCCGGCAAATATCAGCACCACACTGGAGATTCTGATGATCCAATCTGTTTTTTTATGCTTCTCGTTTATATGGTTATAAGAAAATAGCGGCTTCCTTTCAACGTTCAGCCACTTTCTGAGAACCGTATTGATAAGAAATATAAAAAGACCGACAGCAGACATAACGAGAATCATTTTCAGGAAAAAGCTGCCCATATAATCACCTCCATACATTTCCATTATTTCAAATATACTGTTTTTTTACAATCTCAACTTTTCCATCTCAAAAAAAGAGCAGAAACCGACATGGTTCCTGCTCGTTTTATTGATGCTTATTTAAAGAATACTTTGTCGATATTGTACTTTGCTTGAAGTGTATTGATTAGATATGTTTCGTAAATTTCACGCTCCATTGCATCCTCTACGAAGATGCAATCGATCCGGTAGACTTCATCCCTATGAGGTTTTAGCGGAGATACATTATCCTCTAAATGTTTTTTCACCCGCTGCCTTAACTTTCTTGCCTTCCCGACAAAAAGCAGCTCATCATTTATGTTGTAAAACAAGATCATGCCGCCTTTATCTCTTGGAATTTCATGCAAATCGATGAACCCTTCCACAGATTTGATTACAGGTTGGTTATCATTCGGCGCTTGCTTGCGTTCTGAAATGGAAACATCCACTTTTGGTATTTCAATTTTAATCAATTCGTCACGTCCTTTTCCTTTAAAGGTAAATGGTACCATAGATACCCACGGAAATCTACGATAATTAGGATGGGCATTCAGCCATTTTTCTATCAGGAAAATATTTCATACATAAAAACCGTGGGATTGTGAAAAAATGGGTATCTAATAGGACTCGGTGAAAATGGAGGGATTTAGATGAACAAGACAACAAGGAATGTACTCATGGGATCACTGGTATCAGCAGGCGGAGCCGTATTGGCGAATGCCCTTTATCAAAAGAGAAAAAAGGCAAACTTTCCGGTAGATGAAGACATCGATACAAAACACGACTTGAAATCCGACTTTGAGGAAAGCCCGAATGCAGCCTATGAAGAGGAAGAAATTGGATTGACGAAGCTCGACTCAACCTATCGCTCCGAATGGCAGGCAAATGGTTTTCCAATGACTCATGCCGAGATGGAGAGACTGGAGCGGGAGTCGGAGCAGGATCATTAATTCGCTTTAAAAAAAGCTGCCTAATTGGCAGTTTTTTTTATAATTGGCTGGATTGCGACTCGCTTGCCTTCTAATTGTGCTTGGGAGTCGCAATTTTAGGAGAATCGCGACAACTGTGCTGTTTATTTTACTTTTGCTGTCGCAAATCCAGGTGAATCGCGACACGCAAGACTTCTTTTTCCACCTTGTTGTCGCATATTTACTTTATTGCGACAGGTATGCTGTGTATTTCCCCTGTGGTGTCGCAATACCATTCGAATTGCGACAAGCATGCTGTCTATTTCCCCTGTGGTGTCGCAATACCACCCAGAATCGACGGCTTTACTAGGACATTATATAAAAAAAGCCCGAATCAACCTGGGATTCGGACAAGGACTACTCTATTGATTTAGCTGTGCGAGCTGCCGGTTCAAATCCGCTAACTCGTTTTCCAGCTCTTCCAGCCTCTTCTCGGATTTCTCCGTGCTGCGGCCGACCGACTCCAGCTTTTCCAGATCGCCTTGGATGCGGATATAATCCGACTTTACCTCATTAATTTTGTACTCTAATTCTTTTCTGGTCATGTATGTACAACACCTTTCGTCAATCTCTATCTATAGTATAAACAAATCAAAAAGTCGATGACGAATGATATGATTCCAAATTTAAGTAATGAAGCCTAGCTGGCTATGGCCTTCCTTTTTTGCCGGATTACAAAATACGTGACTATCCCCATGCTCAGGATTATTATGAACATACCGGTGCCCATAATGGAAGAGGCATCAAAGCCTTTATAAATTTGATAAAAGAAGAGTATTGCCAATATGGAAAGGCACAAATACCCTTTTAATTTGCTTTTGAGAAAAATAGAAGAAAAAATAGCCAAGGTCAAAGATACTTGAATCAAATGAGCACTAAAAAGCACAAAATACATTCCAATACCAATTTCCATAATCGCTGTCCATCACCCCTATAATTAAAATGAGGTTCCCTCTAACCGTAGAAAAAAATTTGGATTAAGACGAAAATCATAAAGCCAGTTACACCTATGTTAAAATAAGCGTACAATTTATTTCCTTCTTTATAATCCTCTATCGACCTGATCAGCATCAATGCTCCAAGGGAAGTTATCATTAGCGGAGTGAAGGAGTGATCGTCCGTGATCAATCCATAGCCAGATATACTAATGGTTATGACCGCTAGTATGATACCTAAAATCTTAAGCAATGAGTTCATCCCCTTTCTACCAGAATCTTATAAGTTGTTTTGGAACTTGCTACTTATCATCTTCCAAATCATCCTTGGTCGTTCCCCAATCTTTTCCCGACTTACCCCAATAAAAAAGAAAAGCCGCTGAAGCGATGAGTGGAAGTCCATAAATGACAAAGTCCATAAAGTGATCGAGCATGTAGTCCAACCTCCTTATTCTTTTTGTGAGAGAGAATCATTAACTCCTCAAATTTTTACAAACTTCTAAATGCTTCACTCTGTAATACCCTAAAGTGTTTGAGTTTTCAGTGTGATGAATACTATAGGACTTTTGGGGACTAGATTAGTTACTATAAACCTTTTTTGGTCTTCCCTCTTTCACGCATAAAGGCAACCCCATGTCCAAATACCGCCCCAGAAAAAAACAATGTGAATACCGCTGAGTCGAACTCTCCTTTGCCGAAACCATAAGCAAGAAATATGATGAGGGACACACCGAAAATTAACCCGGCATATTTCAAATTATCACGAACTTCATTCATATGTATCCTCCTTTACGTATTTGACGATTTCCCTGGCTTTAGGGTTTCGGATCTGTTTATTTTTGGTGAATCAGAGCCTTTCTGCTGGAGTAACTGATTTTATTCTGCTGCAATCCTAATCCTCTCTATCAATAAAACTAATAAACGTACCATTACAAGTGAGCTCCCTTGGTATAGTGGTGCATTTAATGGCTAATCGCACTATTATATA
Organism: Bacillus salacetis; assembly: GCF_049177075.1. GTDB lineage: Bacteria > Bacillota > Bacilli > Bacillales > Bacillaceae_B > Rossellomorea > Rossellomorea salacetis_A. The sequence goes on from NZ_CP185377.1 coordinate 2,104,181, forward strand.
TGAGTTCCCATGGTATAGTGGTGCATTTAACAGCTAATCGTACCATTATAAAAGAGTCCCCTTCCTATAGTGGTGCATTTAATGGCTAATCGCACCATTATAAATGAGTCTCCTTCGAATAGTGGTGTATTTAATGGCTAATCGCACCATTATAAAAGAGTCCCCTTCCTATAGTGGTGCATTTAACGGCTAATCGCACCATTATAAAAGAGTTCCCTTCGTATAGTGGTGCATTTAACGGTTAATCACACCATTATAAAAGAGTCCCCTTGGTATAGTGGTGCATTTAGCGGCTATTCGCACCATTAAAAAAGAGTCCCCTTCGTATAGTGGTGTATTTAACAGCTAATCGCACCATTAAAAAAGAGTCCCCTTCCTATAGTGGTGTATTTAATGGCTAATCACACCATTATAAAAGAGTCCCCTTCGTATAGTGGTGCATTTTACAGATAATCGCACCATTACAAACGACTTCTCTTGGTATAACGGTACGTTTCTAAGCTAGTCCTAATAAACTGACCATCTTCCCGGAATGAACTGTCTCTTCGTCTACTCCTGAGAAATTTCGCTTTTAATTACGTCCAGGCTCCTGCCAATCATTGTTAAAATCCCCGCTTCTTGGTATAATCAAGCTCTACATAACAGTAAAAAGAGGTATTGCCGTGTCGAAGAAAAGTTTGCAGTTCTGGTTGATTCAAATTCTTTTGATTGTATCAATTGTATTTGTTTCTACGAAAATCTCATTTTTGTTCCACCCGATTACAATCTTTATCACAACACTGTTTTTCCCGATTTTAATCACTTTGTTTTTGTATTTCCTTCTGAATCCGATCGTAAATTACCTTCAGCGGTTTAAGGTCCCAAGGGTTGTGGCCATCCTGATCATTTACGTGTTGATCATCGGATTGCTGGTGCTGGCAATCGGTAATATCGTGCCGACCATCACGAAACAGTTCACAGCACTGGCGAATGAACTTCCTCAGTATGCATCTAAGACCATTTCATACTTTGAAAGCCTGTCTCGATCAGATGAATTCAGGGACTTCATGACCGAGCAGCAGGATCTGTTGGACACGGCACAGGAACGACTAGTGGCGTTTGCCAATGATCTTCCTACGTTGATCACGGGAAGCTTTCAAAATCTGTTGGGATTGGTCGCCAATATTGCGATCATCCTGGTAACGGTCCCGCTTCTTCTGTTTTACATGTTCAAGGACGGCCACAAATTTCCCGTAGCTGTTTCGAAATGGCTTCCTGCAGAATATAGGAAAGAAGCTATGACGATCATGAAAGAAACGGGGAGCACGCTTGCCGCTTATATTCAAGGACAGGTTACAGTCGGGCTGTTTGTGGGGATCCTGTCACTCATAGGGTACTTGATCATTGATTTGCGGTTCGCTCTTGTATTGGCCATCACGGTCTCCGTAACCAATATCATTCCTTATGTGGGGCCGCTTATCGGAGGAGCGCCGGCGGTTATCGTCGGACTATTCGAATCCCCGACGAAGGCTTTGCTTGTACTTCTTATCCTTGTCATTGCCCAGCAGGTGGAAGGCAACATCCTCTCCCCTCTTATTTTGGGTAAAACACTGGACACTCACCCGGCAACCATCATCATCCTCTTGCTTGCCGCTGGTAATTTAGCAGGTGTACTTGGTATGATTTTGGCAGTTCCGACTTATGCGGTCATCAAGACGATAATCATTAATTTAATTAAATTTTTAAGGGCAAGGAAAGAAGCGAAATTAAGAACTGAATTAGAAGTTGAACCCGAATCCTGAAAAAATCCCGGATGAACAGAACCGTTCATCCGGGATTTCTTTTACTGCCTTGATGAACTCTACTCTTCTATGCCCTGTTTACCTTTTTTGTAGCTGACCATATTTAATATTGAGTTGACAGGTCGGAATAGTATGTTTAAAATAATGACAATAGCTGATTTTGTAAAACAATCATCACTTATCAAGAGAGGTCGAGGGACAGGCCCTGAGAAGCCTCAGCAGCATAATCCTGCAACGCCTGGATTTTGTGCTAATTCCTGCAAGCAAAAACGCTTGGAAGATAAGTCGGGGTTTATAAAAAGAATTCTCCTCTACTTATTGTAAAAAGGACTTTTTAGGAGGAATTTACAGTGAGCAAAGTAATGGACGCAGTTGAAGGCAGACGTAATGAATTAATCAGCAAATTAATCGGGATGGAAAAATATAAGACAACGGACGGAAAACAATTGTTTGAACTGTCCTTATCTGATTTGGAATTTGAATTTTATAAATTTCAACGTGGCGGGCATCCTCATGCAGGAATGGATTCCATTCGCTGGAGAAAATGATATAGAAATATGAAACTTCTTTAAAAGACAAATGATTAAATTCATCTGTCTTTTTTTGATTCCTTTTGTCCGGTCTCCACCTATCGACCTCCCTTCTTTTATCAAAGGGATATAATCTGTGGTAAAACGCAATCCTATTTAATTGAACGACCCTTTACAATCGTTTACAGTGGATTTAACTACATAAAAAGGATGATAATGATGAAGCTTTCAGGTAATACCATTCTGATCACTGGCGGAAGTGCCGGGATCGGATTAGCTTTTGCAGAACGTTTTATTGCCAATGGAAATAAAGTGATTGTTTGCGGAAGGCGCGAGACTGCCCTTCAAGGAGCAAAAGAAAAACACCCTGAGCTGATTACAAGGGTGTGCGATGTCGGAAATGAATCGGAACGCGTGGCACTTTTTGACTGGGTGATCGAGAATTATCCGGAGGTGAATGTCCTGGTCAATAATGCCGGTATTCAACAACGTTTTAATGTGTTAAAAGCAGATGCAAGAAACGATTGGAGTTACTTCAATAAGGAAATTACAACCAACATTGAGGCACCCTTTCATCTCTCTATGCTGTTCGCTCCTTTTTTTGCTGAAAAAGATTATGCGGCGGTCATTAATGTGACGTCCGGGTTAGCTTTCACTCCGATGGCGGTCGCCCCCATTTATTCCGCCACAAAAGCTGCGTTTCATTCCTTTACCATGAGTCTCAGACACCAGCTGTCCGACACGGCAGTTGAAGTCATTGAAGTCGCTCCCCCTGCTGTCAACACAGACCTTGGAGGAGCCGGGCTTCATACGGCCGGCGAACCGCTGGCTGAATTTGCGGATGGAATTTTTCAAGGTTTGAAAGAAGGCAGACAGGAAATAGGATACGGCTCATCAGAGGAACGTTTGCGCATGTCGCGGGATGGCCTTGATGAACACACTGAGAAATTGTACAAGGCTATGAAAAACAGCATTGAATAGACAACTCGAAAAGAACTCGCCCAATGAGAGGCGAGTTCTTTTTACTCTTATTTTGCTCCAGTTGCACCGACGGGATCCTTTCCCACTTCAGAAGCGTTCCATTTCCTTGCAAATAATCCTGTATAAATCAGCATTGTACCGAGCATGACTATCGCTCCGATGTAGACAGACATCATGGTCGGCATCAGGAACGCACCAATGATGATGCTGGACCGGGCAATAAGATCGGCACCGCTGAATGATAAATTGGAGAAAGCGGAATAGGAGCCCCTTTTGTCACTTGGGATCATATTGGCTTGCTCTGCATTCCGGATTGGTGAGTAAATCAATTCACCCAGTGTTGCTATCAAGTTAAAAGCAATGAGGATGTACCAGGTATTGGCGGATGTTACGGTCATATAACCGATTCCGTATAAGATCAGTCCAAATAGCAATGCGTTCTTTTTATTCAATCTGTCAGTAAAACGATTGACGATAAAGGTAAAGCAGACTACTAGAAGCATGTTTTCGATATTCAGAATACTTAACATCCTGACCCCGACGATTTCAAAGTTCCCAATTCTAACGGCTTCAAAAGTTTCAGCCAGTCGAATTCCGATATAGCTGTTCAGTGAGAACTCAGCTGCAAAAATGAATGTAGAGCCGGCGACCACTTTAACGAAGGCAGAATCCTTCAGTGCTACACGATAATTGTTGACCAAATCGATGAATACATTTTGATGTTTTTTCTGAAGCTGATCCTTGAATTTGTCTTCAAGCCAGATTCCATAAGCAACTGGAATGGTGATCGATGTAAATGTCAGCATCATGAACAGTTCTTGTTGGTGGTTCAAGTATAGAAGTCCCCCGAGGGCTGCACCAATGGCCATGGAAAGATTGATGAGCCAGTAATCCAGGGCATAAACGGCTTTCCTGTTCTCAGGTGTAGTTGAATCAATGATGATGGCATGCATCGCGGGACGACCGAGACTGCTCGTGATAATAAAACCTATGTAAGCACCTGCGAAGAGCCATATCAGTTTATTTTCTGGAAACAAACTGATGGTCATGATGAAGAAAAACAAAGCATTCAACCAGGATGTGGTTAACAGGACTTTCTTTCTGGGAAAGCGGTCTGAAATATAGCCTCCAACCAAGTTGATGAAAAAACCGATCACTACGGTGATGATCAGGAATGCCCCTGCCCAGATCTTATTCATTTCCTGCGCAAAGAATAGCGCCATGAACGGCATGACAGCTGATGAAACAGCTCTGTTAAAGAATGAAGTTATCATTCTTACTTTAATATTTTTCGGTAAGTCCTTCCACTTCATGTTGTTCCCTCCCCTTGTTTACTGTATATTAAACTAGACTTATATTTTTAAAAATAGACAGATTGTAAAAAGGTGTCCCCTTTTGGAGGAAAACAGATGGATAATAAGTTACTTACACTTTGGAGGTATTATCCTTCAGGCAGCATCCTTGTGGAGGAAATTGCAGAAACCCTCCAATTAAGCCATAAGCAGACAACCCGTTATTTGAAAAAATGGGATGAACAAGGCTGGATTGCTTTTACACCAGGCCGGGGACGAGGAAATGCCTCAACACTGAAATGGAAAAAAGATGTGGAAGAAATTTTTGAAAAAGAAGCCTTAAAAAGTATTGGTGAGGAACCTGTCGACCGGGTCAGTAAATATTTAATGTACAATTGGTCAACAGACAGCAAAATGAGGTTAATGAATAAGTTTCAGACCAAGTTGGGCTTTGTGCAGGCATCACAGGACAAACTGATTGTGCCGAAAAGATATCCCTTTTTCTCGATACATCCTCTTGAAGCTGCCGATGTGTTCAGTGCCCACTTAGTAGCCAATGTGTTCAATCGCTTGGTCTCTATAACCGAAGATGGAAAAATTATCCCTGAGATCGCCCACAGCTGGGATGTTTCCCCTGCTAAACTGCGATTCTATCTGAAAAAAGATATTAAATTTCATGACGGCTCCATTTTAACAGCCAATGATGTCGCAGAATGTCTGGATAAGCTCCGGCAGCATAAGCATTACAAAGAACTATGGGCACCGGTGGAGAAAATTGAAGTTCAAACGCCCCTTATCATTGATATTCATCATCCAGGTGGCTGCAGTTATACTTTGCCCATGCTCACCATGATGTGTGCTAGTATTTACAGGGAAACGAAAGAACGACTAATGGGCACCGGATGCTTTTCACTCGAAGAAAACAGCGAACAGAAAACCACACTAGCGGCTTTTTCAGATCATTTTCAAGAGCGCCCGCTGCTCGATGCAGTTGAATTCATCCAGGTTCCCACGGATTTCAAAGGAATCTTTCATTCTCATGTTGAATGTAATGACGCTTCCCCAGTCGAAGTGGAAAGTGATTCGGGATTCGGGATTGTTGTCATGAATATCTGCCGTCTATCCGCCATTCAACGAAAAGAAGTCCGCGATTATTTGCACTGGTTAATCGCCAGTTACAGGCAAAATATCCAAGATTGCAGCCCGCGGCTGATTCCCAATGATAATAGTGTCATGATTGGACCGAAGCATGATGTAACTATTCAAGAGCCAGACCGTCCTTCTTTCGACAAGCCCATTATCATCCGCGGGGCCAGCCATACAGTCAAAACCACAAAATGGCTGGCAGATGTTTTGGGAAAAGAAAATATTCCATATGAAATTAAGTGGTTTTCTTTTTCCGACATACTAACGAAACAACCACACACATTGGATGTCGATCTCTTTGTTCATGGTGAAATCTTTGAATCCAATCAGGATTTCTCGTTTTACCATTTTTTGAATAATGGTTTTTCCCCTCTTTATCAAATTATTAAGGAGAATGTTGAGTTGAAGCGATTGTTAGATGATTTCATGCATACTCCATTCGAGGAATGGAGACCGCTTAATTTAAAGTTGGAAAGAAAGTTGATTCAAGAATCAATCATGATTCCACTTTACTATGAAAAGCGGTTCATCCCCTTCTCCTCCGATATCATGAATATTGAATTCAAACATTTTGGATACGTGGACTTTTCTAAATTGTGGGTGCGTCCGGAGGTCTAGGGGATGTAATGAAAAAAGAGGGGCGATCCAGCGTTTCCCCTCTTTTTAGTAAGCAGTATTTTGTTAAGTTAGTTTTCAGTTTACATAATAATATTATAATCCTCTCTTGCGTATTTTAAGAAACAAACCGTTTTTTGGTCGTAGTGTTATCAAGGGTTCAAACTCAGGTACTCCTGCCTCAGTTTATAGGGGCTTTCTCTTGTTCTATTAACCAATTTTCTCGTAAACGTACCGCTTCAGCCTGGATTTATTTTTATAAGGGCATGTTTCTCACTTAATCGTACCCCTTCGGCCTGGAAAGCTATTTATAATGGTACGTTTCTCTCGTAATCATACCCCTTCAATCTGGACTCCCTTTTATAATGGTACGTTTCCCTCGAAAACGTAACCCTCCAGCCTGGAATCCATTTTATAATGGTACGTTTCGCTCGTAATTGTACCGCTTCAGCCTCAGATTCAATCTATAATGGTACATTTCTCTCGGAATCGTTCCCCTCCAGCCTGGAATCTCTTTTATAAGGGCACGTTTCCCTAGCAATCGTTCCCCTCCAGCCTGGACTCCCATTTATAATGGCACGTTTCCCTCAAACCTAAAAAAAGAGAAGGCCACAGCCTTCTCCAAACACACTTACGAATATGCTTTATCTTTCTTCTTCCTTCTGAAACGATCAAATACAAGGTACAACATCGGAACGATCAGCAATGTCAAGATCGCTGAGAACAAGATTCCGGAAATGATTGTGACGGCTAGCGGTGTGAATAGTGCATCTCCGCTTACGGCAACCGGAATCAGTGCGACGATGGATGTCAGTGCTGTCAGCAGGATTGGACGCAGTCTTGTGCGGCCCGCTTCGACGACGGCTTCTTTCACATCCATGTCGTCTTTTCGCTGCTCGATGAACTCTATCAGGACGATGGAGTTCCTGACGACGATACCCGTCAGCGATACCATACCCATTACTCCAAGGAAACTGATCGGTGTCTGTGTGACGAACAATCCAAGGATAGCACCGGCAATCGCCAGGTAAACAGCCACTAATACAAGGAATGGCAGTGACAGAGAGTTGAATTGCAATGCGATCAACAGATAGACAAGGAAGATTACAATAGTGAACAAGATTGTGATTTCAGAGAAGAAATCATCCTGTGCTTCATTTTCTCCCCCAAGAGTTACACTGTAGTCCTTATCCAGCCCTTCCTTGACGGAATCAACGATTTCCTGTACATCTTCTTCGTAGCCCTCTTCATTTTCCGGGAAGGCCCGGATGGTGATGGCACGCTCTCCGTCTTTATGCGGAATCTGCTGGATTTCTTCTTTTTCCTCTACATCGACAAGCTCATCCACGGATATCAGCGTCGGCGGACCTGCAGGATTCGGACTTGCAGCCGGAAGTTCCAACGCGGAAAGGTCGACGTCCCCTTCATTTCCTTCAAGGACAATACTCATATCCCGCTCTGTTACTCCATTATCGAAGGACTTCATCGGGATCCCTTCTGTTGCCAGTCGGATTTGCTCACTGATCTGCTTAATGGTGATTCCATTCTCTTCTAACATTTCACGATTTGGTACATAGTCTATCGTTGGTGCAAATTCACCTACATTATCAACAACCAGATTTGTTTCTAATTCATTGATGTCTTCTTTTATTGTATCCCTTAGTTCAAGGAGCTTCTCTAGTTCAGGTCCTGAAACGGTTACTGTGACAGGCGCACCAGCTGGCGGGCCTTGCTGGATCGTTTCCATGAACAGTTCAGCTTCAGGATATTCTCCGCGCAGCTTTTCTGTCCAGTCATCGATGAGCCCTTGGGCCGTCTGGTTTTCCCTGTCCACCCGGGCTACAATCTGTCCGGTATTGGTGCCGGAATTTGATAAAGAACTGTTGAACAAGTTCGGAAGTCCCGTTCCTGCAAAAACACTTGTTTCAAAGACACCTTCATCGGTTTTCAGCATCTCTTCCATTTCGGCAAGAGTATCGGCTGTTTCTTCCAAGGTTGTTCCGATTGGCAAGGTCACATCAATGGTCACCTCTTCACGGTCAGCCGATGGAAAGAACTCAAATGGTGTCAGGACTACCAATCCAAAGATGGCTGTTGTGAACACCAAGCCGACAAGTGACGTAATAAAGGGTCTCTTTGAAAATTTCTTCAGGATCGTATCAGCATAAAAGTCAGCCAATTTATCCAGTGGTTTTCCTAGAAATCCAGGAGAATCCGAGATCTTTTTGCTTGTTTTACTATATAAAAGATAACGCATCACTGGCACAAAGATTAACGCAACCAGCGTGGAAGCAATGATCGTTGTAATCAGTACAGTCGGGAGTGCGCGGATGAATGCTCCATTTCCGCCTGACAAGAATACAAGCGGCAGGAATGTGAACACAATCGCAAAAGATGAAGTCACAATCGACACCCAAATCTCTTTTACCCCCGTAATGGCACCTGCCAACGCGCCATCTCCCAGCTTGTATCTTCGCTGGATGTTATCATTTACGACTATTGAGTCATCAACCAAGATTCCCAGTGCAATGATGGCACCGATAACGGAAATCTGATTCAGGTCCACTTCTGCATACGGCAGCGGAATCAAGCCCATCAATACAGAAATCGGAACAGCCAACGCGACCACCAATGCTCCGGAACCTGTCAAACCGAGTGAAGTGGTGATGACAACGGCTACAACGGAAATCGCCAATGAGAGGAATAAACCATCAAAAATATCGTTGACGAGTCCGGCTTGTGAATAATATGGAACAAGTTCAATTCCTTCAGGCAGCCCTTCTGCCAACTCCTCTATTTTCTCACTGACTCTTTCATCAACAGATGGGATGTCTTCACCTGCCTGGACAAAGGCAGTGAATGAAATCGCTGGTTTGCCTTCAAAAGTAATAAGGTCCTTCACCTCTTTAGGGGCAATTTCCACATTGGCTACATCGCCAAGGAAAACGGATTCCCCTTGGGGATTTTTCCCTATGAAAACCTCATTCATTTCATCAATCGTTGAAAAATGGTCGACTGATAATTGCACGACTTGATTATCGATTTCTTGCTTACCAAGTGGTGTAGGATAAAATTCATCGTTTATTGCTGTAATGACACTGCCGACATTCAACCCGGCATCTTTCAGGGAATCCGGCTGAAGCTTGATGAGGATTTCTTCCTCAGGCAGCCCTTTTACGGCAACGCCTTCTACACCGGACAATTCTTTCACTTCATCACTCCAGCGATCCAGCTCGCCCCTTGATTCTTCAAGGTTTTCGCGGCTGTCGCTCGTCAACTGATACGATACAATCGGCATTTTCACCGTTGATTCATTAACTTCCGGATCGAATACCTCTTCAGGGAAACCGGCTGAAGCATCAGAAACAGCCTGCCGCACATTGCTGAATACTTCTTTTTTGTCTGCGCCGTCTTCAACCTCTACAATGACAGTAGAGAACCCGGCAGCTGAAGATGAACTCAGCTCACTGATCCCATCTATGGACTGCAGCGATTCTTCAATCGGATTAGTGACTCCCCTTTCAACGGTTTCTACCGTAGCTCCGGGATACACCGTTGAAACGGTCCCTATGTTGATCTCTGTCTCAGGAATTTCCCTTTGCGGGAGCTGGAAAAAAGTGAAGATTCCAATGATCACGAATAACAAAACGAAAATAAGGGTGATCTTGGATCGTTTTAATATTGCATTTAACATGAAAAAAACCTCCTTATCGACTTTCGACCCGCGGGTCAAATGTTGTAATATTAAATTGAATTATTGCCTTTAAATCGCTGTTAAATTCAATTGACTCATTAGTCATTCTACATGGATATGGGATATAGTCAAGAAATAATGTGCTAAGTTTACAAAGATGACACAAAGGGTGGTTTTTACAAAAGCGGCTGCCAGGGAATCCATGGTCTCTATCCTTATGAAGGTAAATTATATGCTATAATAAGATGATTTAGATAACAGCTATAGCGATGTGGCTATTTGCCATTTTTAGATGGAAAAAGATTTATGAAAGAAGGTGAAATTGATGAATAAGCGTAGAGCTATACTTGAAGCCGCTGTGGAACTCTTTGCCGAACAGGGATATACACAGACTTCAATGCAGCAGATTGCAGACAGCATCGGCATTTCAAAAGGTTCGCTGTATTCATTCTTTCACTCCAAGGAAGATTTAATCATTTCGATTTATGAGCACTATCAACAGCTTGTTTTTGAACGTGCATATGTGGTTGGGCTTGACATGAAGATGCCTGGTGAAGAAAGACTCGCAAAGCAGTTTCAAGTTCAATTTGAAGGAATACTTGAGTATAAGTCTTATATGAAAATGCATATGAGGGGCGACAGCGCAAAAAACAGCGAAAAACTGGCTGCGATGGAACATAGGATGAGGGGCCGATTATTCAGCTGGCTGGAACATAACCTTCTCCAACTGTATGGCGATAAGATTATGCCGTATAAATGGGATTTGATGTGGATGACCCAGTCTATTTACTCTTCCTATATGATGCTGCTTATTTCGACAGATAGCGGACTTGCCCCGGAGGACCTTGGAAAGCATATTGTCAGACAAATTTCCAACCTTGCAGACGATTTTTTCAAGGGTAATAGCACTCCCCTTTTGAATGACGAAATCATGAAGCCGTTTTCCGTCAACATTGATCGGGAAGGAGCTTTCATCTCTTTTGAAAAACGGGAGGAAGCGTGGAATAATCTGTACGGAAAAATCCATTCACTGCCTGAAGGTTCAGGTGACTATCTCCACATTGCTGACCGCATTTCCGAAGAATGCAGGAAATCGAAGCCGGATGAATTGGTCATAAAAGGAATGTTCAGGCTCTTGAAAGATGAGGATGAACTTAAAAAGGCAGCCTCTGCACTGGAGAAGGAGCTGCTTTCTTAAAAGTAATAATCTATAAAAAGGACCAACCATAAAAATAGCATATCTTTTACTTTCAAGTCTGTTGTCGTCGGATTTTAAAAGCTAGGAACAAGATGGAACAAGCACCCTGAGCTAATACCATAAGGGAAGAAATTCCCCTTATTTAATAAATATCTGGATAAACAGGTCAAATAGGGGGAGAAATTCCCGCTATTTACTTAAAAAACATAAAAATTGGGTTGCTGAGCATGATTAACGGTAAATTCTTCCCTTATTTACCTCTATCCAGCTAAATTCTGCAATTTAACGGGAAAATTTCCCCTTATTTTGAATACCCTATCTATTTTCTTGGTCACTTTCTCAATTATTGGGTTTACTATGTGATTCTATATGAATTCAAACTAGAAAAAGCAGTCATTTTGGACTGCTTTTTCTAGTTTGTTGCTTCCTTAATCTCGATATGCACCTGCCTCACGGGAGGTAATATCACCTTGACCTGCGTTCAGATCTTTTTGAATATCCTGTTTTACTTTTTGAGGATCTGTGCCCGACAAATCTGGTTTCATAACAGAATTCAATTTTTCGTTAGCATTTTGCTTTTGCTGCATTATTCTCACCCCTTTCCAAAACAGTCTTCTTCAAAATATCCAAAAACATTCAGTTGTATGTAAAAATCAGTTTATTTTACTTTCGCTACACCTAAGGCATAATGATTGAACAAGATGTTTTCCACCATTTCTCCTTCTGATTCCTCACATTCGACTATCAGAATGAGCTCAGAATGCTTACCTTTCAGCAGCCTTTTTTTCTTCTTAATAACCTTTTCTGTATAAAGGCGAATCCCAAAGCCGAGAAGGAATCCCGCTGCGGCCCCTATTAACCCCCAGTAGATTGGGCCCCAAGCCAATTTAAAGCCGATACTTGCACCGATGACCGCAAATGCTGTAGCAAGAGCGGCTCCTACGTCAATTAATGAGGTGCCGTCAGAACGGTGGATTGTATCAAAGACCTGACGCTCTTCGGTTCTGTTATCAAGAGGGACGATAAATATCTTCTCTTTCGAAATACCTTTCTTCTCTAATGTGGCGACAGCCATTTCAATGAAACTCGAATGTATAAAAGTTGAGAATAATTGCATTGTTCAATCCACCTTCTGTCCCTTAAGCACCTTAAATGAAGCCGACTGAAAATTCTCTTTGAAATAGCTTCGCTGCACTTTTTCGTATAATTTATTGTTCTCAATGGTGTTAATATAAGAGTCAAAAACGGCAAATCCATATATAGAAGGGAAAAATAATAGCCATTCAGGATTCACAACACTTGTTGCCTTTTCTATCTCTCCTAAGAACAAGAGTGAAATAGCCTCAAGGCCATGTGAAAAATAAAAAAATACAACAGTCCACAGGATGGCAAAAAAAGCAGTCATTATCCTATGAATATAAAGCTGGCCCAGCCCAGGTACCAAAAGTGACCAAAAGACGGCCATAACCGGGTTTCTCATATCAAGATAGTTGATTTCAAGTGCCCCGATGCTGAAGGTGTTCATCCTATGATCTTCACGTTCGGCTAAAAGGGAGATTTTATTTAAGTCAACAGTCGTCCGATAGCTGTCCCAGATGGCAAAAATGTAAACGGGTATATAAATCAATAACCACCTTGTTTCCAAAACCTCCTTGGCCATTTCGATCTCTCCTTGAAAGGAATAGATCATTGCTAAGTTCACCTTGGCATTTAAATTAATAATCACTTCCCAAATAAATAATACAAACCCTCTAAGATATTTCGATAACAAAAGATGCCCGAAACCAGGGAAAGCGGCACTCCACCAACCAATGATATAGGGGTTTCTAAGGTGAATTTGCGTGGTTCCCAGAATACTGACATGGGCTCTATACCTTCTCGCGGTATTGTCGTTAGTATAATTATCCATGTTCTTCCCCTTTTAGTCCGTTTCTATCATTTTTTGCCTCCTGAAGGTTCTTTATACAGGCATTCCCTAACATCCCAAAGAGGAAGATATTTCTCAGTAATGCAGAAAGTTATTAGTTTGATTGCTATGAAGATAAGGGTATGAACATACTATAGATTCTATTTAGGAGGAATACTTATGAAAAAAATGACGAAGAACATTCTAATTGGATCTGCTGTATCTGCTGGGGGCGCTGCGTTGGCAACGGCGGTTTACAAAAAGAAGAAAAATGACAAATTTGAAACAGATGAAGATGTGGATTTCAGGAACAACGAGCAGTATGATGAAATGGAAAGTGTCGATGCTGATAAATCGGATGCTGAAAAAGGTCTGACAGAACTTGACCACACCTACCGTGAACAGTGGCAGGCCAATGGAATTCCTCAAACACATGCGGAAATGGAAAGGTTAAAAGAGGAAGCAAGAGAAGATAAATAATAATGGATCCCCTTCCGGCTTGAACGTCCGGAAGGGGAATTTTTTTGCCAGTTTTGCCTTTACCTGAACCTTCAAACATCCTTCGAGTCATCATAGTCATAACGGAAACCATCCTGCTGGGCGGTGGTATCCGAGTTGTTGTGCCCTTGTAACTTCTGCAGCACCTTCTGATACTGAAAAACCGCATGATGATCACCTGTATTGGCAGTCGCTGCCTTTAATGCTTTTTCAATAATTGCATGTTCTTCTGCGCTAAAATCCATCGCTATCCCTCCCTGCTGCTTTTTTAATGATCTTACTTTTTGTTGTTTGGAAATGGTTTATACCTTTAGGAATTAAATCTGCTGAAGATTCGAGCTGGAGGCTGGATGGGTAATTGCGGACAGCAAGTGGTCTTGTAACGGCGAAGGAGTCGCAATTGTGGGGTTATTGCGACAGGCCCTGCCCCAAGTTCGAGATAGAGTCGCGATTCCTGGGTTATTGCGACAGGACCCACTTCCGAGGCGATGCTAGAGTCTCAATTCCGGCGGTTTTGCGACACCAAACGCCTCTTAAACGCAGAAGGAGTCGCGATTAAAAAACCTGCTCAACAACAGCTTTAAAAAATCAAACCAGAGAAACAAAACTTAAAACTATACTACTAAACCCCTTGATACCCAGGGGGTTAATCCGGCCTATGTTTTACACTTCTTATATTAGGTTAATACAATAATAGAACACCAAACATTACTTAAGGAGGAGACAAGATGAAGAACACAAAGAAATTATCAGCGGTTGCTCTTGCCACGGGTTTTATGTTAGGTGGGACAGCTACCGCCAGCGCGGATGAAGTGGTCATAAAAGAAGGAGACACTTTATGGGGAATCGCATCTGACTATGGTGTAGATTTTAACGACCTTATGGAAGCAAATAGTGAATTTGATCCTATGGCCCTTCCTATCGGTGAAATTCTTGATGTGGATAATAGCGATGACGTGCATGTTGTCGGAGATGGAGATACACTGGATTCCATTGCAAGTGACAATGATACAACGGTAGATGAACTGCTCACATTAAATCCTGGTATTGATCCATATGTTCTGTTACCAGGTGACGGAATTGTCATCGGGCATGGTGACGATGAAACGGTCATTGCCCTTGAAGATGAAAATGAAGGAACTCAAAATCAGGACAATGCAGCGACTGGTGACAGTGTAAGTGATACCACAACAGCCACTAATGACGATGAGACGAACGACAGCGAATCAAGCACTGACGAAAACAATATGGACGACACTAATAATGCAGCAACCAATGCAGGTTCAGAAAATAACGACCAAACCAATAATAATGAAGATATGAATGATGAAGCAAACAATACTTCTGAAAACAATAATGATATGAATGATGAAGCAGCAAACGAAAATGATGATGATATGAACGAAGATGCAGCAAATGAAAATGATGATAATATGAATGACGATGCAGCCACAACAGAAAACAATGATGATGCAACTGAAAATAATGACGAAGCAAACAATTCTGATGAAGAGAATACTGAAGATACCGATGTAGACCAAGAGGATATTGAGCAAGACGACCAAATGATGAATGATTATCAAGGTAAGTAAGAATAACCTCTACTGCAGCAGATTTCAGTAAAAAGAAGATGGACAAAAAGAACAGCTGGCCCCGGCCTGCTGTTCTTTTATGGTTTTAGCTGGTTTTATAGTGCGGCAGACTTACCGTAACCGTCGTCCCCTTCTCCAAAGCACTTTCTATTTCGATTTGGCCCCAATGATTTTTAATAATCCTATTGGTAATCAATAATCCCAGGCCGTTCCCTTTTCCCTTGGTTGTGTAAAAAGGTTCGCCGAGTGTCTTCAACCGGTCTTCGGAAATTCCGCATCCATTATCTTTTATTTTAATAAAGATGTTATTCTCATTTAGTTCACATTCTATCAAAACATTCCCTTGCTCCATGTGTTCCATGGATTCCATTGCATTTTCAATGATGTTAAAAAGTGCCTGTTTGATTTGCTTGCGGACACCATAAACCATCATTTCTTGAAGATTCGAATGGATATCAATCTGTGCCCTGCTAAATTCAGCCTTACTGAGAATTTTCTCCGTCATCTCATTTAATAGAGAAATTACATCAAAGGCAGCTTTCTGGTGTTCCTGAGGTCTGGCGAGCATAATCAATTCTTCTGAAAAGTGTTCAATATTTTCTAATTCATTTTCCATGACCTTCAATATTTCGGGAGTCATGTAGCTGCTGTTTTCTTTCATGATTTTCACAAACCCTTTTACACTTGTTAAAGGGTTGCTGATTTCATGGCCAATGCCTGCAGATAATTCACCCAGCAAGGAAAGTTTCTCGCTGTTCTGGAGTGCTTTTTCTGCTGTTTTCCTCTTCGTGATATCAATCGAGGAACCGATGACCGCGGTCGTTTCCCCATTCACAACCACTGGATTAAGTACTGTCAGCCATTCGTGGCCCTTGGGATCTGTTTTTTCGAAAATGAGCTTCTCCTGAGATGTCCAGCACTGCTCGTATATACTGCATACATCATCAGCCAGGGTTTCTTCCAGAATGTCTTGAGGTCTTCTCCCGACTGTTTGATCAGAAGTCAACTCCATCTGGTTGAGGATTTGTCCATCAAAAAGAGTATAAATGAACTCCCCTTCCTCTTTAATGAGGCTGAAGATTAACCCTTCCTGATGATGGATTACATTTTGAAATTGTTCCTTCGCCTTCAATAGCTGCTCTTCATAATGCTTGCGCTCAGAAACGTTTCGGGAGATTCCAATAATATAACTGTTATAGTTTTCTTTATGGAGAGGGATCAATGTGGTTTCGTACGTTTTCTTCTCTCCGTTAAAGGTAATGGTTTCTTCATAAAATAATGTTTTTCTAGTCGTTAATACTTCATTATATTTCTCTTTCACTTTTTCAGCTTCTTCGCTGTCGACAAGTTCATCCACCGTTTTGTTGACAATAAATTCTTCTCGCATCCCGGTGTGTTCCAAGTAGGCCTGGTTTACTTCAATACATCTGAACTGATGATTCTCTTCTGCTCGAATCAGAAAGACCAATTCATCTATATTTTGAAACAGGGATATCAAACTGAAGTTTTCGTCCCTTATCATGTTTGATAAGACCATTGCCTTTACCCCCTCTTTCTTTCAAAACAAGCAGTAGCATATAACCGACTGACTTAATAACCTACTATAATTATATCATTTTTTTCTTTTAAAAAACGTAATATTCACAAAATATGGATATCGTTACTTTCTATAGAGAAAAAAATGAGCCTCCATATTGGAAGCTCACCTTACTTTTCATTAAATATTCTCCTGTTTCAAACCTTCGATTATATTCTCTTTCCTGATTTTCGAAATGGAATAAATCATAGCTGAGCTGACGATGACAAAGATGGCAACGACAACAAATAGAATATCCATCCATGGAATAGTAAATCCATATTCAAAGGTTTCCCTCATGGATAGGAAGAGCAAATACATGATGATCAAGCTGATCGGCAGGCCAAACAGCAAAGCATTGACTCCGTAGAAGATGCTTTCATAGTTGATCATCTTGTTAAATCCTTTAGGTGTCATCCCGACTGACTTCAGCATGGCGAATTCCCGTTTCCGCAGAGAAATGCTGGTTGAAATAGTGTTGAAAATATTTGCTATGGAAATCAAGGAAATCAACGCGATGAATCCATAGGTGAAAACAGACATGAATAAAACAAGCTGTTCTTCCCGCTGCCTATTTTGAAAGACATTGTAGATATACATGGAAGACGGCGTGATTTCTTCAAGCGCTTCCTGGGTTTTGATCGGATCCGAACTATTCAAATATAGATTGGACTGAACTTCATTTTTAGCGGGACTGTCTGCAGCCATACTGTTGAACATTTCCATCGGGACAATGAGATCCAATCCTCCAATGCCTGCTGTGTGAACACCGATGGGTACCTCATCCGTCAATGCGCCGACGGTAACCTCGGGTAAAGGTACTGTTTCGTTTGTTGCATAGTTGGTGGAGAGCAATTGGAGTTTTTCTCCCTGCTTTGTATCTATTGATTTCGCTTCCACAAACTTTGACGCCTCATAATCTTGATAGGAGATTTTTTCAATAACAAGAGCTGTTGGAGACTCAGCGTTCAAAAATTCTGCAGCATCCACTCCGGCTTTTTCAGCATACTCTTGAAAACTCTCATGTTCCATACCATATAAATTGACATAGTATTGGTACTTGCCATTTTCCAGCTCGATATTTTCCCTGCCGATCAAATCTTTCAGTTCCTCTGGAAGTTTCGCTTCTTCAATCAGGGATGTGAGTTGCATCCGCTTTTGTATGCTATATCCAGTCACATTATCCAGATTAGTTAACGATTCCAGCTGTTCAAAATCGTCATTGTCTCCGCTGACATTAATATCATAGTTGATGCCGTCTTGAGACATTTCTATCGATCTTCCCAGGCTGTCTGTAAAAAAGGATACCGCTAAGAAAAGGATGATGCTGATAACAAGTGAAAACAGTGTTGCGTAGTACCTCTTTCGATTTCTTTTCACATTTTTTAAGCCGATTTCCGCTTCCAATCCAAAGGTTTTGCGTACCATTTTCGAAGTTTTCACTTTTTTGCGGGATAACTTAATGTCCTGTGATTGGCGGATCGCATCAATTGGTGAAATTTTCGACGCTTTCCTGGCAGGTACATAAGTCGATATGAAAATCGTCCCGATAGAAATGAGACACGCAATAAGGATGGATGCAGGAGTGACCACTACCTCCAGTTTTTCTGTCGTGCCTAGTGCATCTGCGATAAACGAGTTGATGAACATGAAGGTTAGCGCTATACCGATAATCCCAGAAATGATTCCGACCGGAATGCTGATCAATCCGATGACAGCACCTTCAAAAAAGACGGAATTACGTTTTTGTTTCTTCGTTGCGCCTACACTTGAAAGCATCCCCAAATGCCTGGCCCTTTCTGAAACACTTATGGCAAAAGCATTATAAATCAGAGAAACGGATCCGATGATGATAACTGCCATGATAATACCAGCCAGCGAATACAGAGTAAATCGAAGGTTACTTTGATCTGTAACACCATAGTATCTCAGTAGTTCGTTATTAAAAGAAACCTTCTCAATTCCATTTTCCTTTGCTATTTTTTCAGCATCTTTGAATATGGACCTCTTCACATCTTTCACCGCTACTACGGCGTTTACTGTTTCCGACTCCGTTAATGCGTCTGGATCTATATAGCTGATAATGGTATATCCAGGTGACCACAAAGGTTCCCAAGTGGGACGCTCAATCACGCCAACAACAGTAAAAGTTTCTTCTGATTCAACACGAAGTTCCTCCGTCACACCGTCCTCGTCCCTTTGCAGCGGGTCATTCTGTCCTAGAGGATCAGGTGCCCCCTCCATAAGACGGTTTCCAATCTCAACCGATAGTTCATCGCCTATCTGATAAGAGTGTTCCATATCTTCTGTCAAATGTTCCGGGATGACAACTTCATTTTTTACCTCAGGAAGACGGCCTTTACTCAATTTAATCGGAAACTGCTCGAACCCCTGTTCATTATATTCTTTGATGAATAAGTAGGGCTTATCTTCCACTTCTGGTCCATCCAGCCGTGCATAACCAAGATTTTGGGTAAGCGTCAATTCTCGGGTATTTTCGTCCTTAGAGATGGATTCTATCTGGCTTGGCGTCACATCATCATACTGAACATGCCATTCACCATCCGTGGCAATGGATGTCCTTATCATCAAATCCAGGAAAGATACGCCTAAGGTGGCAACCGCAGTGACCATAGCGACCGAGATGATGACCCCGATAATGGTCACCAGCGTTCTCCGCTTATTTTCCTTCATATGGCGCAAGGTCAGTTTGTTGATGATGTTCATGGACGGATCACCTCATCCCTGGCGATTTTCCCATCATCAATTTCAATCACCCGGTCTGCCTGCAAAGCAATCCGCTCATCATGAGTAATGACAATCAGTGTTTGATTGTATGTTTTATTAAACATTTTGAGGAGTTCAATAATCTCACCGCTGTTCTTGCTGTCAAGGTTCCCAGTTGGTTCATCCGCCAGAATGATTGCAGGATTGCTGATCAAAGCCCTCCCGATAGACACACGCTGCTGCTGGCCGCCGGAAAGCTGATTCGGCAGATGGTTCAGCCGCTGGTCGAGTCCCAATACTGACACGATATCCTTGAACTGCTTTTGATCCACCTTATGTTGATCCAACAGCATCGGTAAAGTGATGTTTTCTTCCACCGTCAGGATTGGGATCAGGTTGTAAAACTGATAGATCAACCCAATCTGCCTCCTCCTGAAAATGGCCAGTTGGGTTTCGTTCAATTGATAAACATCTGTATTATCAATGAGGACCTTGCCGCTTGTCGGACGGTCAACACCACCGAGCAGATGAAGCAGCGTGGACTTTCCAGATCCAGACGGACCGATGATTGCCACAAACTCGCCTTTTTTCACTGAGAAGGAGACATCGTCCAGTGCCTTTACCGAAGTTTCACCTTTTCCATATACCTTAGACAGATTTTCTATTTGTAAAATACTCATAAAATAACCTCCATAATTTTCGATGTTAACCACAGTATATCTGCCTAAGGTGACTTTAAAGTGACTTTGAAAGTGACAGTTTAGTCACTTAAGGGAGGGATGGTTCTTGTGAGCACCTCTTCAAGACAATTTTTCTTAAATTTTACGGGGGTGATATACCTGGGAGATTTATTCAAGGGCATCTTGACCTCGTAATTTTGAAGATCATGTACTTGGAAAGCCTTCTCAAGGGCATCGTCTCTTCAATTTTTCAAGGTTCATGTATTTGAGACGCTTCCTCAAGACACTTTCTCTATATTTTTCCGGCTTCATGTATTTGAGATGCCTCTTCAAGACAGCTTTCTCAGCCTATTTCAAACTTCGTGTACTTGAAGCGTCCCGTCAAGTCACTTTTTCTCCTCTTTTCTAAGCTTGATGCACTTGAAACTTATCCCCGCGGCTTCTTGTAAAACTTAATCAAAAACTCAGTCCCGTTTCCTTTTTCGCTTCTGACTTCAAGGTCCCCCTGCTGGCTCGTAATGATGCTGTATGCCATCGCAAGGCCGATGCCGACACTTTCTTCCCCGGCATTTTTCCCTTTATAGAAACGCCTGAAGATATAGGGAAGGTCTTCTTTTGGGATACCTTTGCCATTATCCTTGATGCGGATTTCCGTAAATAGTGGATTCTCAGAGTAGGTAATGGAAATAAGGCCGCTATCTGGTGTATGCTCGACGCAATTCTTTAGAATATTGATAATCGCTTCGGCCGTCCAGTGGAAATCGCCTGTGAATGAGTCTTGTGCACCTCCGTCTATGTTAAGTGTCTGCTGCTTAATATCCATCGGGATTAAAACTGGTTGCACCGCTCTGTGAATGAGATCCTTAACGAAAACTTCATCCTTTTTAAAATCGATTGTTCCCGCATCGATTTTTGACAATTTTAAAAGAGAAGAAACGAGCCACTCGATCCTTTCTAATTGGACACGGATATTCTGTGTGAACTCTATCCGCTTGTCTTCTTCCAGTTTCTTATCACTCAGCAGGTCTGACATGACCATCATCGAAGTCAGCGGCGTTTTGAGCTGATGAGAAATATCAGATATCGCGTTTGTTAATTTGTACTTGTCCTGTTCCAAAGATGAACGATGTTCCGAAAGCATCAAGGTCACTTTATAGATATCACTTTTTAAAATGCTTAGCTCTCCCTCATGGTTATCACGGACGTCAAGACTGTAATCGCCGCTGGAGATCTTCCGCAAATAACTTGAAAGCTTTTCGATTTCACGATAGCGCCATCTGGTGAAAAGGAAGCTGCAACCGATGAGGAGAATGGATGTAATTAACACAAGCAAAGCTGCAAGCCCTGAAAGGAGGAGTGCAGCCAATACAGTTGCAGAAACAGTTATCAAAATCAGGACAAGGAATACTGCTTGAATCTCACGGTTCCGCCACATATCAGTTCCCCACCTTGTATCCCAGGCCTCGAACAGTTTTGATGATGGTTGGACTTTGCGGTTGGTCTTCCAGCTTTTCACGAAGTCTTTTAATATACACCGTCAACGTGTTGTCGTTTACGAAATCGCCCGCAACGTCCCAGATCCGGTCAAGCAGCTGCGCCCTCGTCAACACTTGTCCGACATGATTGGCAAAAATCAGAAGCAGCCTATATTCGAGCGCCGTCAAGAGCACCTCTTCCCCATTCTTATATACTTTTCCTTCCAGTGTATTCACCCGTATATTTTCGATATCTATGTATGTATTTGCCTGAGGGGCCTGTTTATGATAGCGTCTCATCACCGATTTAATCCTTGATAGCAATTCACGGATCCGAAATGGCTTAGTGATATAATCGTCTGCCCCCATATCCAGCCCCATCACCACGTTCACCTCATCATCAAATGCCGTCAGAAAAATTACAGGTTTGTCGCCGTTCTTTTTGACCAATTCGCATAACTCATAGCCGCTGCCATCTGGTAGTGACAAATCAAATAAACATAAATCAATCTCATCCAATTGCTCGCCGATGATCTCTTTCGCCGTAGCTGTATCATGACAAAGGATGGTCCGGTAGTCCTCCTGCTGCAGGGAGTATTCCAAGCCGGCTGCAATCGTCTTATCATCTTCCACAAGTAATACTTTCATTTCCAACACCCTAACCTGATCCGTTTTCTTTTATCATATTTTATCGGTGTGGTTTCCGTCAAAAATATTTAAGAGACTGCTTTATGGTCGATTGGTCACATGCAAAAAAACTCAGCCTTCACGAACTGAGTTTAATTCAATATAGTTCGTTTACTCTGTTTACTGGCCAGCATCCTTCGAATTTTCCAATCTCATTGGGCCGTTAATTCAGCGTACTGACATGTAACTAATCTGTTCACATAAAAAATCCTCTATTTCACTATCAGCACAGGGCAATTGGCCCGCTTGGCTACTTTATGGCTGACACTGCCGAGAACAAATTCCTGCAAACCGTTCAAGCCTCTGCTCCCGATAATGGCTATATCAAACTCATTCTTATTAATATAATCCACGATTACCGGACCAGGCTCACCGTGCAAGATCGTTAACTTATAAGCTACTCCTGCTTCTTTTGCGATGTTTTCAACCGATCTCATCCGCTCTACCCTGGTATCGCCCAATTCATTCGAATTCCAATTGCTCAACACATCAGACTTTACCCGGTCGTGGTCAACCACGTATACCACTTCAACTGAGGAATCCTGAGTACACTTTGCAATATGAATCGCATTTTCCGCCGCACGTTTTGAGTGTTCAGAACCATCTGACGCCAAAAATATCTTTTTATACATTATCCTTCCCCCTTTTAGTGCGAACCTAGTTTATTTGCCAGCTTGTTAACTAATTCTGTACTGTCTTCATTTAATCCTTTTACATTTACCGTAATATTGAGCAGATGTATTTCTCCTATATGAAAAGACTTACCACTAATTGTGATAAGCCTTGTGTTTTTTTATACGGTCAACGAGCCGCGGAATCCTCTTGCAGCATAATAGGAATCTGCTCCATTGTGGTAGAGGAAGACATGTCCGAAACGGTAATCGCAAAAAAGTGCACCGCCGAGTTCCCGGATATCATTTGGAGTCTTGACCCAGCTTGACGTTTTTTTATCAAAATCCCCAAGTTTCTGGAGTTCACGGTATTCTTCTTCTGTCAAAAGTTCAATGCCCATGGCTGCTGCCATATCCATCGCGCTATTTTCGGGTTTGTGTTTTTTTCTTGCTTCCAGTGCAGCACGGTCATAACAAACACTCCTGCGGCCTTTGGGGCTTTCCGCTGCACAATCATAAAAACTGTATGTATCACTCTGCTCATCATAGTCGACTACATCCGGTTCGCCGCCTGTTCTTTCCATCTCATTAAGCGACCACAGTTTATCAGGGTTTGCCTTCAATTTCGTTTGAACATTTTCCCATACCAAGCTATTATGCCGCTCCATGTTTTTTTCAAAACGGGCTTTCAATACTTCGAGTAATTCATCTGTTTGTTTAGTTGATAACTCTCTCTTATTCATTGTTTCATTTCCCATGTTGGTCCCCTCCATTTTTTTGAGTTCAAAGCTTTCACAAGTTCTTTATGTAGTATTCCAATCCCTTACCATATCTTTTGATGTCAGGAGTATCATTATTATAAATCATCGAAGATAGAAGTGTTTGTAAGGCTTCTTTATGTTTATTCCCATTAAACAACGCCATACTGAGAAACATCGATACAGTCGGAATGCCTGGAAAGCGGGCTTCAGCCACAGACAGGATTTCTATGGCCTCATCAAGCCGCCCGACATTCCGTAACGAGCTCCCCAATTGCAGCAAGGCATATGCTTCGAACTCTTTGTCGAGCCCGAGCTTAATCGCTTCTTCATACAGGGGGATCGCCCTTTGCTCCTGCCCCAAAAAATCATAGGCGTTTCCCAGTTCAAAATTGGCTCTTGCTGACTCGGGATGTCTTCTTAAAAGTTCAGTGAAAAAGTTTATTAATTTTTGTTCATCGTACTGGTTTTCCCAGCCTTCCTCCACCAAAGCATCCCAGTTTGGCTTCATATCCACCGGCTCCTTCCAGCTTTTAATAAAAATTTAATTTGAGTGGGAAAAAATTATCAGCAAAGTGGTAATGATAACTGATTGAGCTCCAGTCACGACTAAATCTTTTTTCCAGTGATTCCTTCCAAGTCGACTTAAAATACGAGCAATCAGAAAACTACATAGCCAAATGATAAAAAAAGTAAGCAGTGGCCCCATTTTGCACCTCTCAATTTAGGGATTCTTAGCAGAGTGTTACAGAGAAACTTGATTTCGGTCTAATTCAGGCTTTTTCCTATGCTTTGCAGCCTGTTCAAAAGCATATCCTATTTTGATCAGAAGACCTTCGCTAAAAGCACCACTTGCGCACGTTATCCCAAATGGCCTTCCGCTTTCCATGTATCCTGCCGGCAGCGCAATGGAAGGATATCCGGCCTTGGCGGCAATGGTCGACCCGATGTAGGAAGGGAATAAGATGGCATCAAGATTATATTCCTTTAAAGCATAATCAATTCCGTAGTCCTGGGAGAAATAAAGGTCCTCCAACTTTGCATTTAGATATTCGGTATTGCTTAATGTATTGGGCAGGTCCGCTCTATATTCCAGCATATTCTGTCCATATTTCAAAGCCTTTTCTTTATGCTGTTTATTGAACTCGATTAATTCAGTATCGCTATGGACCGGTATGTTCGGAGGCAGTTTTTGCAAGAAGTTCCCTAAGCTTTTCTTCATTTCATAAATCGGCACACCCCAGCTCCATTCCCGGTGAAAAGAGGGGATTTCAATGTTTTCAAACACCTCTGCCCCTTGATCTTTAAGCGTTTGTAATACATCATTAAAGAGTTTTTCGTCATATTCGCCTGATTCTTCGTAATAACTTTCAGGCCCCTTGTTATAAACTCCTATTTTTGCATCCTTCAAGCCGTTTTCATCGAGGAATGATGTATATTCCCGTATGACTCTTCCTTCACTTTTATAAGTAGCGGGATCAGTCTCATCCACTCCACTTAAAGCACCCAGAAGGATAGCGGCATCGGTTACCGTTCTTGCAAAAGGACCGGCAGTATCCTGGGTATAAGTAAAGGGAATAATCCCTGTCCGGCTGATCAGACCGACTGTCGGCTTGATTCCAACAACAGAATTTTGTGTAGCGGGACTAAGGATGGAAGCATCTGTTTCTGTACCCACCGACAATAAGCTGAAATTAGAGGCAACCGCGGCAGCTGACCCTGAACTGGATCCGCCAATGAAAAATTCACCTGGCCCATAAGGATTTAAAACCTGTCCGCCTCTGGAACTGTATCCTGCGAACATGCTTAAGGACATCCCGTTTGCCAGTTCAGTCATATTCGTCTTGCCAAGAATGATGGCTCCTTCTTCCCTAAGCCGCTTGACTAAAAATGCATCATGCGGGCTTAAATAATCTTGTAAAGCAAGCGCACCGGCACTAGTGTGCATGGAATCGTTCGTTTCAATATTGTCTTTTAGCAGAACGGGTATTCCATGAAGCGGGCCCCGAGATCCTTTCTGCTTCCTTTCATGATCCAACCCCTCTGCAATAAAAATTGCATCCGGATTGATTTCAAGAATCGAGTTGATTTCAGGACCTCTCTTATCATATTTGGCAATTCGATCAAGATAGTACATTACTAATTCTTTTGAAGTAAAATAGCCTGCCTCTAGAGCTTCCTGCACTTCCATAACATTGAGCTCTTCTTTTAAGTGTTGATTGAATGTTAATTCCAGGACGATCGTCTCCCTTTTTTTTAAATCCATTCCCTTTTCTTTACCAAATTGCTATAAAGTATGTAAATTAAACCTTATTCCACTTCCGTTAACACTTGAACCACTAGTGCTTTTCACTCATTGACTACTTTCAGTGATTTCCCGATCTCTGTTGAATTCTTTCATCGCTTTTTTGAGGTTATTTTCCTGATAAGAAGTATTCCGAAGTCCTGCGTCAAAAAGCATAATCCATGTGTCCTTTTGGCCTTCATAATCTGTAAAGAACCTCTCCTCTCTATGAATATCTTCAATGAGAGAAAATTTCCTTTCATCACTCAAATCCTGCCAATGTTTCACAAGCAGTTCATCATCTGATAGTTCTTCTACCTTTAGTTCATTTGAATTAGTGCAACCCACTGCCATTGTTGTTAATAAAAGAAAGAATAAAACTACGATTAATTTCTGCATAATTCCCCCCAGACTATTCAGATTTCTCCTAAATTTTTTGAGAACTTTAAAATCCCCAGTAAGTTTTAAAGTCCCTTTGCTTTCACATGTGTAACCTAAGAAAAGAATGATTGTGGTATAATTATCCAAAACCAGTTAAGGAGATTGTTATGTTTATTGGTGATTTGCTTTATACTTTACTAGTTTTATCGATTCTTATTATAGGTGTGATATCGTTCACTCTTTTCATCAGGCGGCTTCTTTTTAATACTTCTGCAAATACGAGCGCTTCCAATGATATTAATAAGAAATTAGACAGAATTATTGAACTGCTTGAAAAACAGTCTGAATAGCTGCTGCTAACCATACAAAGTTCCAATCAAGGCTGGAGGCGCACTCCGTGTCTCCGGCTTTATTTAGACAGCAAAGATTTACCCCTCAAGAAGCTGCATGTAATATAATTCTTCCCCATTAAATTCAACGAATAGGATGCCCTTCCCTTCTTCTTCGTTTGAATAAATTTTTGTTCCTTCCGGCAATTTGGTTGCACTGAAATCTCCAAAAAACCATCTGTTCGTAGTCTGGTTTTCGATTTCCCCCAGAAGAAGTTCTTTAGAAAATGGGATATTGTTATCATCCTTAAACCAATCCAAATCTGTAACATTATTATAGATGAAGCCATCATACTGGATTATGTCTGCATCTTCATTTTGTTTCAATATGTTTCGGGCAGTCACTTTTCCTCCATCTGCAACCCCGCAGCCGGGTGTAGTTAAGGAAAGAATGATAAGTGCTAAAATGAGCTTTACCAACTTCAACCAACCACACCCTTTTTTCATTCTTCTCTGATTTAGGTCAGATAGTGTCACCATAACTAATTATTCCAAATTTTCTCACTCAGCACAATGAGACTTTCATGTTTTTTAAATAAAAGAGCCTAACCCCGTGGGATTAAGCTTTTGTTAATGATTTGAACAATGATAGTATCCTGCTGTAAGTTCCTATTCCATCTCTGAATAATCATACTTAGCTACTTCAGTTAGAAAAGATCTTGTATCCATCACAACTCGGAACTCTCACGGAGTTTTAGATGGAATTGCCCGGTTTTTCCATCACTAAACGTGATGTACTCTGAGTTTCAGATGGAATTGCCCCGGTTTCCATCACTAAAAGGGCTTCTCTTTAAATTTTAGATAGAATAACTTTTCTATTATATTCAAACCAAATACATATCAGTTAAAGACCTGTTTCTAATGAATCCAAGTTTTTCATATAGCTCAATCGCTGGGTTGTCTTTTAGTACGGATAATCTGGCTGCCGGGTACTCCTTACTGGATATGTTGATGGAATGGGTCAGCAAAAATCGGCCGAGGCCTTTTTGCTGATGTTCCGGGTCCACGGCTAGACTCATGATTAATGGATACTCTTCAAATTCCATATGCAGACAGGTACCTACGATGTCATTCGAGCTCTGATCTACTATAACTCTTGAACACTCATCCATGATTTGATTATTACTATGAGTGTCGAGGAATTCCTTAACATGCAGAATATAGCCTTCTTTCTCTCCGACTTCTTTATAAGCTGGATTTGCTTCATAGGCTTTCATGATCAGGCTGGCAATTTCATCTGTATCTTCGCTGGAAACCGGCCTTGACAGGTATCCTGCAGGCAGAACGGCCTTAAGTGGCTCTGTTGGACGGATCATCCAATAATTAATTTCGTTGACCTTGCATCCATTTTTCTCATAAGTTGCTACTTGTTCTTCAACAATCTCTCTTATGAAGATTTTTTCTTCAGCCTTTGATACCTTTTTTAAATAGTTTAAAAGCTTTTCAAGTAATCCCTCATAATCTTTATAGGGAGGAACAATGAATAGATCTGAAAAGAAATTCGGTTTCAGGAATACACCTCCAATTACCTTTTCATTTTTCATAATTAGATAGCCGCAGTCAAAAATAGATGCGACTTCCAACATAGTCTCTGGGGATCTTCTAAAATAGTAGTCTGCATATTTTTGACCATGATAAATGGAATGAAATCGGGTAAATTCTTTTGGTTCTTGATAAATCAATTTCAATCCCTCTTCAATTTCGATTATCTTATCCAACATCAGTTGCTGCTCACTCATTTATTTCTCTCCCTTTTTTCACAACTGAGACCTAAAAATCAATCTCTAAAGTTTGTTTCATTTCATTCAATATATCCAATTGTTTCTCTTTGCCAATTAGGGGTTTGCCTGGATTCCGACTCTCCTGTGAATTGAAAAGAATCGTGCCATCCTCCAAAATATAGAAAGCAAACTCTGCTTTTTCAGCAGAACGCCCCTCCTCAAAAAAAACAAACATATAAGAGGTTTTTGACGTCAATGTTTCCATAAAGGTATTAACCTTGATATTTTTCACCTCTAAGTCTTCTATCATAGTTAATATATTTTTAATTTTCTCTTGGTCTGTGACAATTGTGGTCATTTCTTCAGATGATGTACTATTTTCTACTTTTTGAATCATGAGAGTACTAGCAAAACTTTTATCTTCGAATCTTATCTTTTCATTTCCTGAACAGGCACTCAACAATAAAATTAGAACGATAAGCGATACCATACTCCTTTTTATAGTAATTCTCCTAATTATGGCTCCTAATAGAACAGCAGCCTGATCTTCAACAATATTTAAATCAGGAGCTGACTGATATCTTTCCAGCCATAAACAAGTTCTGATAGTTTCTCTCCGGCAATTTCCACCTGGACAGTGTCTATCTTTATACCGCCAAGTGCTTCATAGAAGTAACGTGAACTATTGTCTGCAACGACAAAAACAAGCATTGAGTTTAATCCCATTCCTTTAAGTGCATTTATGATTGGGGATACGAGGTCTTTTCCAATACCCAGCCCCTGATATTCTTTTAAGATATAGATGGCATACAGCTCCCCATCAAATCCTTGATACTCACCGCTTCTTTCTTTACCTCCAGAGGAAAATCCAACAATCTCTCCTTTATTATTCTCTGCTATATAAACTCCACCATTTGGAATGGCTTTAAACCAGAACTGTTCCCGTTTTTCATAACTCAAATTATTCAGGTAATCTTCCGGCAAAATATCAGCATAGGTTGATTTCCAACTGTCAACATGTACTTTGGCTATGCCCTTTGCATCATGTGGAACTGCTTTTCTGATTTTCGTGAGCTGACCATCCATCAATCCATCTCCTTACTTTTTCGAACTACCCTGGATTCTTAACCTAATTTTTGAAGTAAATGCTAGTTATTCAAAAGGGATTCTATACCAAATATAATTAAATTTAATTTGCAATCCTACCTTTTCAGCAACAGAAACAGAAGGTTTGTTGATTTCCATACAATCCCAATATGGAATGATGTTATTCTGAATACAGTCGTTCACATAAGCATGTGCTACTTTTTGCGCTAGTTTCTTTCCTTGATGGTATTTTAACGTCTCAATGTCAATGCCATGCACATTTCCAGCAACAACACCTGAAAAACAAACGCTTACAATTTCGTTTTCATAAACTGCAATATATCCAATTCCCTCTTTAATAAACTTTTCAAAAGAAGCCCAAAACTCCAAGATTTTCGAATGTAAGAATTCAACGTTTTTAAATGTAGAGCATCCTTTGGAATCAATAATATTTTTTGTGATTTTTATAACTTCATATCCTTGCTCTACAACAGGTTCATATTGCTTTCTACATTCATTCTCTTTCAATTCATAGACCCTTTGATTGTAGCCAATCACATTTTCGCCAAATACTTTTTTGATCGTCTTATTCCATTTCGAATGATTACCGATTGCTTCAAAAGCTGTAAGACCAACTTTATTGGCATCTGGTTTGATTACATTTTCAAAAAATCCCTTCAATTGTCTATTAAATCCCTCATTCTTTTCGTTGCCTATAAAGATATAGCCATTATTGCTGCCTAGCCAAATGAATCCAGACTCAGGAGC
The DNA here is from genome assembly GCF_049177075.1 of Bacillus salacetis. Classification (GTDB taxonomy): domain Bacteria; phylum Bacillota; class Bacilli; order Bacillales; family Bacillaceae_B; genus Rossellomorea; species Rossellomorea salacetis_A. The sequence goes on from NZ_CP185377.1 coordinate 2,134,557, forward strand.
AGTTGTATCATCTACAAATACGCGGCCTGGATGCCCTCCCTCAATTACCGCTTTTGCTTCTAATAGTCCTTCATCATTTAATAATTCTTTACATTTGTAAAAATCAGACTTCTTAAGTTCTGAAATCATTTCTTTTCACCTCTCCTACTATTAAAGGTCTTCATGTTGGTTACACACTTCATAATTGTATCGCCAAATGATCTCACGTCTGATAAATAATCATAGCCATCCGGGGAGCCGAAACTATTAAACATACGAACTGCAACAATTTCTTCTTCGGGAATGACTAATAGGGTTACATTGGTGAACCCAAGTATTTGATAAGAACCTTTAGGGACGTGGTGACCTATCTCAGTCTTTTTGGCGGGTAAATCTTTAACGAACCATAAGAAGCCATTTTGTGGTAAGTCTTTATGCAGAGTGGATGGACTCTGAAGAGAAGTGGCCATGTCTATGATTTCTCTGGGAACAATTTGCTTTCCATTTATTTTTCCTTTTTTCAGATGGAGATATCCCCAGTACGCTAACTCCCTGGTCGATACATACATGTTCATTTTGTCGCCTTCAGTGCTTTCACTGGTTCTCCAGTCTTCATCCCCTTCATAACGCAGCATAACATCAACCAGCTTCTTGTGCTTCTTTGAATACCAATTGGATTCGTTGAAGCCTAAGGGGGTGAAGACATTTTCGTGAAGGATATCTGCAACTGATTTGTTTGTTGTTCGTTTGACAATCCGAGTTAGAGCGTCGATCCCAATTTGTTTATAAGACCAGTTTGAGCCGGGAGGAAACTCACGGACGGTTCTGTTCCCCACCTGTTTCAATCCATGTGTATGGGTAAGTAAATGTCTTATAGTGGTATCTTTCCAAGTACTCTCTTCAAGTTCGGGCAAATAGGATAGAACCAGATCATCTATGCTGTTTATACATTCATAAAACAGGGCATGAGCAACCGCAAAGCCTATATAACTTTTCCTGACCGAAGCTACATGAAACTGGGTATCAGCCTGAACTGCTCTCGCCGCTTCTTCATCTGACTGTCTGCCTATGTACTTTTCCAACACAATAGAATCTTTATGAATGATAAGAGTCGATGCTCCTGAACAGATGACTTTATTGTAAGTATTGTACACATGATCCAATACCGGTATGAAAGACGAATTATCTTTGTGACTAAGAATCAATACCTTTTCTTTCCTTTCTATGGATACTTGTCCGGCTTTTTCTTAACACTTACACTAATGAAAGAAGAATTCATTTATAATTCTCTCTTGGCTTTTTCAATAATCTCTTTAATAAACGGTTCTTTTTGACAGGTGTAGGTTGGTCTATCATATTTGTATTTAGTGGCAAGTTCACTTTTGAGAAATGCATATTCTTCAGCCACTTTAGGATATTTCCGAAGGTAATCACGAAACAATAACTTTTCAACCCACTCAGTGCTATGTATCTCACAAACATGCAAATGACAAGTACCTTTCCCCCACAAACCTTTTCGAAAAAATATCCTATCAGTTACTTCTGGTTTGGGAACATATTCATATTCAATTGAATTCAACGGAGGAACAATGCTGGATACCGTGCTTAAATCCTCTATCCCCACCAGAATATCAGTGATGGGCTTAGCTTTAAGTCCCTTTATTGAAGTGCTTCCAATATGTTCAATACCTTCTATTTTATCACCGATAACCTCAATGATTTTCTTCCTCTCCTGGTTGAAACGATACTCCCATTCTGATTTATACTCACTTAAAATCACAATCGGTTTTATCATTATTGCTCACCCCCCTAACTAGACATTTGTTTAGTGCAATAAACTTCTATTCTATATTTCCTATATATTAAGTCTTTTTCCAAACATATCTTTTACCAACTAAATTAAACCCAACTGACTCGTAAAGTTTATTGGGAGCCGGGTATTTTTCCGGCATAGCCGTATATACTGTTGCTTTTTCAGCACCAAGTTCCTTAGCAGCATTTAACACATTTAATAATAAGGCTTTACTGATACCTTTCCCTCTATAATCATGGTAGCAAGATACTGCCTCAATAGTAACTAACTTGTTCTTTTCATCATACCTTCCACTATTTAAAGCTACTACATTGTTATCGGGACCCAAAACTACTAAGTCTAACTGTTTTCTATAAGTAGACGTTTCATAGAATTTATGAAAGATACCCTTATTGAATAATATTCCATAACAAAGTTTATAGGCTGTGTACACCTCATCATATTCTTTAAGATTCGGTACTGATTCTATATAAAAACCTTCGGGCAATTCCAGTTGATTTACTGAATTTCCAAGATCAAAATCCCGTCTCACCCAGTACTCATCCGACTTGTTATAACCATTTTCCAATAATACTTTCTCATAATCCGTGTCGTTATCGTAAACTTCCCATTCCATATTGTTATCGACTGCAGAATAAAACTTTTCTCCAACTCTAACAATTTCATCAAAGATAAACCTGTACTTAGCTGTTATACAAAAGGAACCTTCTTCAAGAACTCCAACTAATGTATCATTATCAAACCATAGAAAAACATTTTCTAAGACCTCATCGATATACTTAATTGGTTCTTCCATTCCTGCTGACAATGCACATTGAAATTCGAATAAGCTTAAATTATTGTCAAACCTTGTCCCATAAGATTGATAACTTTCCTCCAAGAAAGTACATATCTTTTGGTAATCAGTTATATCTTTATATCTTCTGTAAGTAATATTCATTATTACTCTCCGTCCCATAGTTTACATATTATTGCTGGTCTTTCCTTATGTACTTCGTACTTTAATAAGCGTTTCTTGACTATTAAGCTTTGTGAACACAGTCTGTAAATCCCTCTATCTTCATTCCTGAAGGTAGGATTCCTCCTTAGGTATACCGTAATAAATATAGGGTTTTAAAGCTGGTTCCTTAAAATATTTATTGCAGCATTTTGTCTGCTTGCCTTATGTTTTCCTTTAAGTATGCAGGTAGTTCCTTATGGGCGATAATCTCAGAAGTAGTCAACCAAATTACTTCGTCTACTTCATCCGCGCTCCTAGCATAAGGTTCACCTGATTTGTAATGACAAAGAAATACAATATCAATGACGTTTAACCCTGACTCAGTAACAAAAGTAGAGCTATTTACATATTTAAGATCCCTAACTTCACTGCCCACCTCTTCAAAAATTTCTCTTTTTAAAGTTCTTTCTAGAATATTTGAAGATGTACCTTCAAGTTCACACTTTCCACCGACCAATGAAAGAGAACCTCCAGCGTGTTCTTCTTTTTCATTTCTAAAGATTAATAGCCATTTACCATTGCGATGAATAGCTCCCTCTACATTAACTATGAACATATCCCATTCCCCCTGTAACTTTTTTAGATAGATCATTTTCAACATAGTGACCTTAATTTATCTTTTTACCCTTGCATTTCATCACTTCCTATAAAAATAAACTCTCATATACTTGAACACCCTGTTGATGGCAGCATGCAGATTCCCAAGATTTATGGAGATATCATTTTCTATTTTTCACTTGAAAAAAGATATACAAAATAATGTTAATTATCAAAAGGGAAGCTATAAGGGATGCCCAATTAATAGAGGTTGGATTTTCAATTGGTGAAGATAAGTGCATTTTATACGGATAGGGAGGGTCATATCGCGTTTGGTCCTGTATTATAAAAGGAAATGGAAAACCAAACTTAACGCTCTCCAGGTCATTTTTGTTATTGACGGTCGAATACGTAAATATTGGAGAAATAATTACTAGTATGTTCATGACTAAAAATATACTTTTGTTTTTCATTGGATTCCTTTCCTGCTTGAAAAAGACAGAGAGCCGCTTTTTCAATAACCCGTTTCTCCTTTCAGCCTTTTCACTTCTTTTTCTAAAAAATCTAGGCGTCTATGAATACGATATATGATGGGGAGATACGCCACAGCAGCAATGATTAACCAGCCCATTTTTCTCTCTCCTTTCATAACTATTTGAGAAAAAGCTTTAAGTGAAAGTTATAAATACTTTGAAAAGTCCCCCCTGATTTCTCTAAACTGCCATTCTTTTTAAGAAGGAGTGTATTCCATTGGTTCTGTACAATGTACATAACCATTTTTCTTGTAATAATTAATAGATTCATCACTCGGCCATACAATGACAAATTCATACTTATTTTCTTTTATCCACTTGTTTATTGTACTTAATACTTTACTTCCAACGCCTTCATTTCTGTATTCTGGAATAGTGTATACGTTGGTCATATATGCAAATGGATGGGTAACCCTGCCCGGTCTTGGAACTTTTTGAATTAATTCTATGTATATATGAGAAACAATTTTTCCATTATCCTCAGCCACCCAAATAAACCACTGATGACCATTTAGTGCATTTTCCAAGAATGTTCGGCATTCCCCTTCAAATTCTTTATACGACTCGTCTTTTTTGCTCTCATCGAATTCAATGGTAGTATCCCATCTCATCTTTATTAATTGATTTATGTCTTTAGCTTCAGCAAGTCTGATAATCACTTAATCTCACCTCTAATTTCATTTATCCTTCAAATGGCAAAGGTTGAGTTCCGTCTACATCCGTAAATCCATATTTCCTTGCCAATTCGGCCACCATGATTGCTTCACCTGAGATCTCAGTTACCAGGGGATCCAACGCCAATGCTGTAACAGCACGGCCTACATACGCTGTTGTTTCCGTTGTTCCATCCTCTGGTCCATATCCTGAATCTATAACTCTTTCTGTTCTCATCCAACCTGGGCAAACAGCAACAGCTGAAACGTTAAACTCCTTTAATTCCTTTGCCATAACGAGTGTCATCCGGTTGATGGCATTCATGGCCAAATCGTAATATAGATTACCTGCCACCCTGTCCTTCATAAAAAATGTTATATTCACAATTAAACCTTGACGGTGCTTTTTCATAAGCGGGGCAGCATATCGAGCAGTCAGCAAGTAAGCCTGCGGTCCCGCAACCATCATGGCATCCCAGTGCTCCAAGGGACGCTGCCAAAAAAGCCGTCCTTCCCCTGATGGAAGAGTACTTTCGGAACCTCCAAATACACTATTGACGAGAATATCTATCCGTCCGTTTTCTCTTTCTATTTGAGAAAAGAGCTGCCTCACATCATTTTCGCTTGTATGATCGCAACGTATTGCAATGCCTTTGCCACCGCGTGAAGTGACACCAGCTGCAGTTTCCTCGATGGTTTCAGGTCGATTATCGGTAGTTGACCCATTAACACTTCGACCCGTTACATAAACTGTTGCGCCAGTGCTGCCTAGTTCGTAAGCGATTCCCCTGCCTGCTCCACGAGATGCACCTGTAACAACAGCAATCTTGCCTTGCAAAGTTTTCATTAACATTCCTCCATATGAGACCCAAAAGGTCATTACACCAAAAGATACCCAATGGCGCTTAGTATCAATGTATTTCCTTAAAGTTTAAATAATATTGGGTAACACCCGTTAAGGGGATATTATCTTCCGTTGATCATTTTATGTATACAATCAATAACCAAGTCCGGCCGGTCGAGGAACACAGAATGCCCTGCATTACTAGCAAAGACCAAATCACTCTTTGAAGATAATTTACTCTGGTTGGTGATTAGCTCGGCCCATTTCTCTTCGAATTCTCTTATCTCCCACTCAGGTATCCCATTTTCCAATTGTGCTTGGATTGAATATTCTTTATCCCGACCAATTACGACTAATGGCACTTGGGGAAAACCCCTTAAACTCTTTATTATTTCTGCGTCGCCAGTCCATTCCTTAATTTCAGACGCCATTGCTTTATACAGTAAAGGGTTAACCTGAAATTCCAGCAGTTTTTGTTGAATATCCTCTGGGAGTTGAAGTTGTTTTTCGTTCAGAGAGGGTTGGATCAATTCAGATAACTCATGCTTATCCTTTGCCGAATATTCAAGGCATTTTTCTATCCAGAAATCATCTGATTCTTGATTCATTACCGGTAAATCTAGCTTTTCTAATTCTTTTAATTCAATAGAGGTCGAGTCTACTAATACCACTCCTGCAACTTTTTCTGGATAGACCGCAGCGAAGTGCTGAGCACACAGACCCCCGTAAGAATGTCCAACTAAATAAAAAGGCTCCTCTATCTGAAAGTCATGGAATATTTCAGCTAAATCATTAACGGTGGATGCTGTATTTTGAATACCATTCCCAATCTCACTTTGCCCAAGCCCCTGCCGATGAAACGTAAGCACTTTGCAGGTTTCACTTAAAGTCTGTATCACTTCATACCACTCCTCGAAAGAGCAGCCCATCCCTGTTAGAATAATAACCAGAGGACCCTTTTTCCCCTTAAAAAGAACTTCAATTTTATTATCATTTATTTCTATTAGTTGATTAATACAGCTCAATCCTTTCACTATCCCATGCTTAATACAAATTATGTGTTATGTATTTTCAAAAACTCAGGTGGGTTCCTGTGTACGAAGTGTTTTTCAATAGACTTCAGGACTTCATCATTCCCTGGCAATGTAACCGTATCTATTGCTTCACTAAAAGAAAGCCACTTTAAGTCGCTATGTTCATCATTTAGTTTCACTTCCTGATTCTCTTCAACAAACCCTACAAATACAGGGGCAATATAAATGTAATTTCCTTCAGGTGAATATATTTGGTCGAATTTATTAGATGTATATAATGATATGTTGGAGATTCCTGTTTCTTCCTTCACTTCCCTTAAAGCAGATTCCCATGCCTTTTCCCCTTCTTCTATGCTTCCTCCAACATAACACCAAACATCTTTTAGAGCAGGTGTGGCTCTTTTTAAGAGTAATACTCTATATTCATTATTTACCTTTTTCAGTAACACAGCAGCAACACCAGTGCATTTAATCGGAACGGAAAAATCGATTTTTTCACTCACTCACATTCACCCCTATCTATGAAACCGAAACCTCCAATTAATCATTATGTTGAATGCGGTTACAATATTGAATCAGATACTTGGAAAAATTCAATGCTTCGTGCACTCGATGCTCATCAGAATTGAAAACTCTATCCATTGTTTTCTTTCTAATATTTAAAGCTTCATTAATTATGTCATGCCATTCTTCCGGAAGATTTAACAGTCCATATTCACCAGCTCCAGCCTTTGAAGTTATACTTAATTCTTTTAATGTGTAGAATTGACGCAACAACCCTAGAACGGTCCATTCAATTTCTTCTTCGATTTCGTTGGTTGGCAGTTTTTTAATATTTTCTATTGAGTTTTCAAGTGTATTAATCCTGCCTGCCCAGTAAGAATTCATATTTTCTAATACATAAGAGGTTAGATGTTGGGAGCTTATATTCATGGGTCTTTCGGTAATATCAGGACCAAGCATACTTATTCCTTTCTTTTAAAGGAGCCACTTAGTAACCGGATTAATTTGAGTGCTGAATCCTATTTTACCTCCATTGTAGTAAGGAAAAGAAACATCATTATCATCACGCTCTTTGCATAAATCCTCCCAAGTAGTAAAAAAACCGTCCATCTCTGGTTTGCCAAATTTGCCGGCAATTATTTCATGAATATCTATTAGTTTTGGTATCTCTTTTTCTGTTAAGCGAGAATTTGTTATCACAGCAAAATCTATATCACTTGAACCATAAATATAAGTATCAAGCACGATGGAGCCGTGTAAGTATAATCCCTCTAGTTGATTCGGCAATCTCTCTGTCCAGAGATTTATATACTCATTAAGAACCTCATAAATGGAACTGTGTAAATTAATGTTAATCAACTCCAGAATAAAGTTATTATTATGTGGCAGTGCAGCCCCTGCTTTCAAACACATCTACAAACTTATTGATATCATCTTTCTCAATTCCCAAATTTTATTCTTGGTACCAATTATTTCAAATCTGAACAGCGTACTCAAGATAAATATTTCATAAAAAAAGCTTATCCCTTTTTGGATAAGCCGGTAATCATGAAAAATGAGTTTATTTAATATTCAAATAAAATTGCTTCATTCGGTATTACACTTTTAACAAAATCAATATCCTCTTTACTTATATTATAGATAACTAATTCTGTTCCCCAGTGTCCTGAATGCAATACAGGCAACCCCATTTTTTCTAGATTGAGTGTGAACCATTTTAATTCACCGTTAGAACTTAAACAATCTTTCAATAGATAATTTTTTAATGATAGAGAATTAGACAATTTAAAAATTGTAATTTGATCTTCTTTAACCCATTTATATTTCCCTTTTAATAAAGAAGTGATTTCATTGATCGTCTCCGCTTCTTCGTTCCAACATTGAATCTCTATTGTGTCCGATTCTGTTAGGAAATGTTCTATAACTGCAATCCAATATTCATAGCTATTATTAACTGGCTGCGGAAATGATGAGTCAGCATTAGTATAAGTTGGAATATTGACAGTTAAATTTAATCCCAAGTACATCGCTCCTTTCTTTTGCTGTATAAGTGGCAACCTATTTAATTGTCGATTCCTTTACTGGCAAAGTCGTTGGCAGCCTGACATATTGGGTGATGGGTTTTGGTTATGCTCTTGCTGTTTTTTTCTCGTGGTACAGCGATAGCGGTTTTTGGAGGAAAGCCTCTGCCACTATTTAAGTAATCATTCCTGTCGGATACATAACAATTGTTATTCTTTTTATATTTGCTTTGTCTGGTTTTTAGCTCTTATAGTGAATAGGTACGTAAAAATGAGAGGGCTTTTTATAAGCCCTCGGTTTTTATACATCATTCCTGCCTTGCAGCCCAAATGATGTCGGCATAAGCCCGTTTCTCATACATCATTTTCGTCTTCCGGCCAAAATGATGCACGCAAAGGCCCCGTTCTCATACATCATTTCCTCCTTCCGGCCCAAATGATGTCTGCAAAAGGCCCGATCTCATACATCATTTCCTCCTTCCAGCCCAAAAGATGCATGCAAAAGCCCCGTTCTCATACATCATTCCTGTCTTCTAGTTTGAATGATGATACATTGTCATTCTCAATCAATCGAGATACAAAATTAATCGTTAGCTGAATCCTCCATCAGCAAAAACCCCGCCGGCACCCCTCGCAAAAACGGACTAGGTTCACCGATACTATACAGCTTAAGCTGATGCATGGCCCTGGTGCAGGCGGTATAAAACAGTCTCCGCAATGTCTCTTGACCGTAATTTTCAGCAGAGGCATCGTAAATAATTACAGCATCGAACTCAATTCCTTTCGCTAAGTAAGCTGGTATGATCACAATGCCTTGCTCATACTCAATCGAGTCGCTTTTCACAAGCTTTACTTCTTCCACCTTGCTGCTTATAGCCTCATAGGCAAGGGCACTTTCTTCTGCAGACTTGCAAATGATGGCGATGGTATTATAGTTTTGCTTCTTCAGATCAGCTAGTTCTGAAATAATGGAAGAATGCAGTTCATTTCTATTCGACACTTCCTTCAGGACAGGCTTTTCCCCTTGCCGCTCAAACGGAGTGATGTCATGGCCTGGAACAAGATGGCTGGTGAATTCAATGATCGGTTTGGTGGATCTGTAGCTGCGTGTCAGGTTGATAACGTCAGCCTGATCGGGTCCATAGAGATCCATCAGAATATTGAAATCATTATTCTCGCTGGCATGTGCAAAAATAGCCTGATTAAAGTCTCCGAGCACCGTCATCCTGGCAAAAGGGAATAGCCTTTTTAGAAATTCGAATTGAAAAGGTGAATAATCCTGTGCCTCGTCAATGATTATATGTTTGATCGAAGTGTTCGTTTGGAAACCTTGAATCAGCTCCATCAAATATAAATAAGGTGTGGCGTCCTCATATAACAATTTTCCTTCTTCCAGCGTATCCACTGTAAATCGGCAAATGTCATCCCATTCCTGAGGTTTATCCTGCTCCCCTGCCATCCCTGTGAACAGCTGTTTATATATCCCTTTTATATTAATGAACTGAAGGTTCTCGATTCGTTTGAGCAGCGATTTCATTTTCTGCCGGACGATCAAACGGCCGAGTGCCTCATGGCTGACGACAAAATCCTCTTCAGATTGTCCGCTCTTTTTTCGCAAATACTTTACTGCCTTGTGGTACTCTTCATTGCTGAGCAACTCAATTTCTTGCTCTACCCATGGTTTTTTCCGTTCGTGTTTCTCGGCTTCAACCAGCTTATTTTTCAGCCATTCAGTCAAGTTTTCCAAACGGTTCGGAAAGCGGAGTGAGGTATCATGGTTATAAAATCTTTCCTTTATTTCTTCAGCCGGAATAATGGTTTCCCCTCTGAACTTGATTCCTTTAAACAGCATTCCTTTAGATTCCAATGTTCCTCTGTAGGCCTTGATGGTCTCAAAAAAATCTATTGAGGCCTTGTAGTGAATGGCAGCGATTCTTGTATGATAAGAGGGGTCATCAAAAGCAGTCAGAACATATTCCAATTGGTCATAAGGACCTTCGAGTTGAAACTCTTTGCTTAATCGGTGGTCCAAATACTCCTGGAACGTCACCTGCTGCATGTTTTCCTCGCCCAGTTCCGGCAGTACATTCGATACATAGCTGTTAAACATCGAGTTGGGAGAGAACAAAATGATTTGATCGGCGTTCAGCTTCTCCCTGTATTTGTAAAGAAGATACGCGATCCTCTGCATCGCAGCAGAGGTTTTGCCGCTTCCCGCAGACCCCTGGACAATGAGCAATCTGCCCTTATCATGCCGGATGATCTGGTTCTGTTCCTTTTGAATGGTAGCAACGATATTATGCATTTGATTGTCAGTGCTTTTCCCGAGGACTTGCTGCAGGATTTCATCCCCGATGGTCAAACTGGTATCAAACATGGATTCTATTTCACTGTTACGGATGATATACTGCCATTTTTTCTCCATCCGCCCTTTGATGATTCCTCCGGGGGTGGTGTATTCGGCCGGTCCTGGACCATAATCATAATAGACACTCGAGACCGGTGCCCGCCAATCATAGACAAGGAACTCTTCCCCGGTTTGATCCGTCAATGTCCCAATGCCGATGTAGATCTGCTCAGCAGAGGAGTCTCCTTCTTCTGTAAAAGAAATCCTTCCGAAGTATGGAGAACCCTTCATCCGCCGCAATGTCGATAATTTTTTGGAGGCCTGTCTGTGTGTGCTTTGACTGACAGATAATTCCTGGGCCTGCTGCCGCAGAGTAAGGATGGTTTCGAGATAATCATCAAAGGTATCCGTATTGACCTTTACTTCATCCCAGAAGTTTCTGCGGATACTCACGACTTCATCCCGGCGCCTTACGGTTTCGTTTTCCATCTTATCAATCTGTTCTGAAATGATCTCTGTTACAGCATTCAATCGATCCTGCTCCAGCTGAATTTCTTTGACCAAACAAACCACTCCTCAAAAAAATAATTAAAAAGAGTTGACTCTACAAACATTTTGCTGTAAAATGATAATTGGGTAATAATAATTTAGTTTAATATTTTAGAGTCTTACTGTACTAAGTTACCACATACATATCCGTTTTTCAATGTTTTTTAAACAAACGAGCTGTCCTTTTTTGGATGGCTCGTTCTTTTTTTTGTGGATCACAGCTGCTGGGCACCCTCCTGGCTTTGAAAGGACGAATAGTTTTAACAGGACAAACATATTTTTAAAACAGAACGAATATGGGAGATGGATCTGTTGAAACAACTTATCATTTCACTTGCTATTATCCTTTCTGTAGCCGGAGTCCTTATAAGCAATGGGTTGGTTGAAAATGTTCAAGAAGTGAATTCCCTTACTTCGAGTGGAGCTCCTTCCTACTCTGAAGCCACTTCCGAATCTTCGGTGAAACCTGTTCTCGCGCCTGCTGATCTGGAAGAAGTTTTAGCCCAGGAAGTACCATCCGTAAATGAAGCTGCGGTTCTGCCTGCTGAATTGGAATATGTCTTTGATGCGAAATTTAAAGAAGACGGGTATATAGTTGAAATTTATCGGGAATTTGAGATTTACAAAGATGCCGCTGGGAATGTCATCAAGGAAGTTCCCACTTCAAATTTTGAGTACATGAGGTATAAAGAATAAAAGATCAAAGGGGCATGTGGATGTTCCTTTGATCTTTTTCATGTCTTCAGCTTTATCGGAAATTCGTTATAGCCAATTCTCTTTAAAGTCTTCGATATAAGCCCGAATGTTCCGCGGCTGCTTTCCTGTTACTTTTTCAAAATCATGCCTGATTCCTTTCGCAAGCCCAAGCTTGGTCGGGAAATGGACGCCAACGACGACATTCGTCATTCCTTCATCCTCCCCTTGTTCACTCATATGCTCCTTAAATTCCTTAACCGACGGATTACTGTATTGAATGCTAACACCCAATACGTTCGTCATGATATCGGCAACTTCATAGAAATCAAGAGCTTCATTCCCTGTAATGACATAGGAGGTGTTACGATGGGTCTCTGGATGAAGTAATGAGATTGCAGCCACTTCGGCTATATCTCTCGTATCAACGAAGCTCATCTTCCCTTTCCCTGCAGGAACAAAAATCTGCTGCCTTTCCCTGATTTCCTTGCAAAGAAAGTCGTTGAGGTTCTGCATGAAGTAACCTGCCCGAATAAAAGTAAAAGGAATTCCGCTCTTCTTGATCAACTTTTCCATTTAAAATGGTGAATGAACGGCATGAACTGTACATCTTTTACGGATAAATACACAATATGGTTAACACCCGCTGCCTTAGCACGATGAATAAATTGATCAAATTCCATTTGGTCTCCTGGCGGATACATCAGAAAAATCTTCTCAACACCCTTCAAAGCTTCAGTAAATGTGCTGGGATCCGAGAAATCCAGGCCTGTGAAGTCATAGCGGCTTCCGTATTCCGATGAGGCCTTCTCTACATTACGCACACCACAAACGAACTTTGCCTGATGGTCATTTAATGCCTGGGCAACCTGAAATCCGACTTTTCCTGTAAACCCGGTAACTAATATACTCATTCTCCTGACTCCCCTTCTAAAAAAGATAATACTCCGCTAGAAAATTTTGTAATTTCATAACTCCCTAAAGAAAGTATGGACTATAATGAAGGAGGATATCAAGAACTTACATAGACAAAAATTGAACATTCGAAGGAGAGAACTGTATGGAACTTGGAAATCCAATTGCAAAGGGTAACACAGCTAACATTTACCTGGTTGAAAATAAAGTTGTGAAGGTTTTCAAAGAACATTTACCCGAAAATGAAGCACTAAAGGAAGCCTGGAAGCAAGACTTTGCCCGTTCATGCGGACTTCCTGTACCTGAAATTAGGGATGTTAAGAAAATCGATGGAAAACAGGCCATCATCATGGAGTATGTGCAGGGCAAAACTCTTGGAGAACTGTACTTCGAAGGCAATCGTGAACAAGCAGAAGAATATATGAAAATCTCCATCGATATTCAGCAGCAGATCCACTCCATTAAACCAGTTGAATTTGAACCGATGTCTGATAAATTACAAAGGCAAATCCAGTCAGCTCCCCGATTGGATCAAAACCAAAAAGGCTGTTTGGAAAACCTTTTGAACTCCATGGAATATGAGAACTCACTCTGTCATGGAGATTTTCACCTATATAATCTGATCATGGCGGATGACAAAGTGACCATTATTGATTGGGTGGATTCCAGCGCTGGTGATTTCCGTGCAGATGTCTACCGGACTTACCTTCTGTACTCAACAGTTTCAACTGAACTCGCCGAAGAATATTTAACTCTCTATTGTGATGAGAGCGGGCTGTCCAGGGCAGAAGTGTTCAAATGGGCTCCCATCATTGCTGGTGCGCGATTATCTGAACATGTTTCTAATGAGAATGAAGAAAGATTGAAGGAGATTGTCAAGTCCTGTCTTATCAGTGGAATTTAAATTAATTTGCAATTGAAACCTTGTTGATAATCTTCTCCTCAAAGAAGAAGCTTCCCATTCATTTGAGGAGATGTTATCGGTTTTTACTATGGAAATTTCAATCTATTTTCTTATAACGCCAGGCATTATCAAACTCTAAGACTATAGTTCCGTTTATATTAATAAATCTCACGAACCCGTTTTCGAATAAAAATTGATTTTTTCGTATGGCTTTTGCAGCAAACGCATGGTTTGAAGGTTTTTCCGTGATCACAAGTGAGTCATCTCCAATGATCACGTGAAAAAATTCCTGGCCATTACTGTAAACACCTTCCCATTCCTTCCAATCTAATGGATTTCGTTCATAGTTATCGATGAAGGCAGGACACATCTGAGTGTTCACCACGAGAAACGGGTCTGGAACTTCTGCCGGCCGGGAAGGAAATCCTACGGTGTGTATAGGTGTCCCGGATACATCATTGGCTGTGAAAATTTCATTACTATACTGAACCAGCTCGTAAGGTTCATTTTTAATAGTGATAAGGGGTTTTTCATCTACCAGATCAATAGATATGATCCCTAGATTTTTATGCAAATAGCTTCCCCTATACGCCTCCCATTCAGGAACATCCTCCAACTGGATAGATGGCACTGCATGTTGAGAATTGATTTTCTCTTCTTTTAAAAGTTCATCTACAATTTCATATCCAGCTTGAAATATATTTTCTCCATTCGCTAAAGCGATGACGGCGATCCCTTTCTCAGGAACAAGGATGAACTGACTGGAATATTGGCTGCTATATTGACCATAATGCCAAAAGCGCTGAATACCATCTTTCTTCTCCTGGAAAAAGGTAATCCCGCACCCTCCATCCGTTAAGGTAAACCAGTCCGACTGCTTCTTTCTCATTTCCTCGATAGACGATTTCAGTAAAAGAGAATGGCCGTTCACCTGGCCGCCTTGCAGGTGAAACATAGCAAACTTACAAAGATCCTCAACGGAAGAGAAAGAATAGTAGGATGGATAACTGGCTGTCTGGTCGAAAAATTGATGAGAAATTTTCTTGTCTCCCGCTTCTGCTGATTCATGTGGCAGAGCCAACGGAAATGTCATGGCTTTTAAAGGATCATAAGTAGTTGAATTCATTTGCAATGGTGAAAACAGCAACTCCTGCATGATGGCTGAAAAAGGCTTTCCCGTTACTTGTTCAGCGATGAAACCCGCAATATTTAAAGCATGATTCCCATAGGAATACGCAGTACCCGGGTAGAAGAGCACTGGCAATGTCGGTACAACTTCCTTCATGTATCGGAAAAGGCCATCCTTTTCGTAATGGTAAATCTCATCATCCCCCGTTGGTAATCCTGAGGTATGAGTCAATAACATTCGAACCGTCATCATGCTTGCAAACTCTTGATTGGCGGTAGTAAACCAAGGAATATAATGTTGTACTCGTTTATCGAGTTCAATTAATCCCTTTTCCACCAGCATCATCATAACGGTTCCTGTAAACAGTTTACTTACAGAAGCGATTCTGAAGAGTGTCGAAGGAAGAACCGCCGAACCCCATTCCTCCACATTTGTCTTCCCGTATCCTTTAGAAAGGATGATTTGGTGATCATTAATAATTGCTAAAGCCGCACCAGGAATGTTATTTTGTTTCATTGAGTTTTCTATAATTTGATGAATTTTATTAAAGTTTGCAGTCATCCTTGACTTCCTTCCTAACGCTTTCATACGTTAATCTGATTTCCACTAGAATATATTACCATTTTTAGATTTTAGAAGATAGTAAATATTTTTAAATAAAAGAAGCCGCCGGGAATGGCAGCTTCAGTTCAGAAGAGATTGATGGTTATTTCTAAGGTTGTACGAGGAAGATTCTCCTTCATTTAGAAGCCACTTCAGCAACCGCACTATTTTCAATTATTTTTCCTTTAACCTTTAAAGTTCCGTGATTATTGGAATTTAACGTGACTTTGATCTTATTTTCGCCTTGTTTCAGCATTCCTAAATTATAATACCTTCCATACAGCCGATTGATCTTTTTCCCGTTTATGTATAAATGGGCATGGCCTTCGTTATAACTTGGGGTAGCAGTTCCCGCTTTTTTTGGAGTGAATGTAAAATTCTCTGTCCGGACTTCTAATAGCCATGATTTTGATTGATCTTGTGTGACAACTATTTTTACAGATGGGGGCTCATATCCTGCTGGTATTTCCACAAACCCGTGTGCTGAATGGGATGAATTGGCTGTCATATGGCTGTTATGTTCATTTTGATTTGTAAAATAAAAAAAGAACAGTAGAAACGGAATGAAAAAAATTAAAAAGCTCTTAAACTTTCTCATAGCTATCCCCTTTAGGCATTAGTTTCAAGGCGTTTAATCATCAAGCCGAGCAACACGAGCAGCAGACCGATGGCCAAGAAAGCCAGATCATATATCAATGGATTTTCTGCCAGCGGTTTGACCCGGTGGACTTGTAATATATGATGGTCAATGATTCCTTCCACAAGATTGAAAGAACCGCCCCCGACCAATATGCCGCCAACAAAAATCTTCCAGCTGGTCCCGAGTTCATTCTGCCTGGCATCCTGAAAGATTTTCACTCCACCCCAAATCAGTTTGGCTGAAAACAAGGCAGTAAACAAACCATCAGTGAAAATTTCCAGCTTTATATTCGGACTGAGAACCATATGGTGCCATTGAAGCTGCTGATGAAAGACAATTCCATCAATTGCCCCCAGTAACCCCAGACCAAGAATCACCCCGGAGATGAATAAGTTTTTGTTTTCCTTCTTCACGTAATACACCCTTTACAAAGAAATCATCGTATCCCATTCGTGCCCAGAAGGCGGCAAAATTATACTAATCAGCTTGTTGAATTATAAAGGGCCAAATAAAAAAAGAAAGCAGCTGCAATCGCTGCTTTCCTCTGATCAATATGGGTATCCGTATCCTGGTCCGCAGCATGGGTAATATGGACGCGGAGGTGGTGGCGGCGGGTATCCATAAAATGGTCTTGGGGTACAGCAAAGCAGACCCTAATAATCCTCCTGCTAATCCTCCTAGAAATGGCCACCCCAAGGCGAAAAATCGTTAATCTTGCGGCTGATAAGAGCTTCTGTAATACATGTATTCCTACCTCCATTCTCTTCTCTATGGGTATCTATACTATGTATATGCCCTGGAACTGGGTTGGCTTGGGCACCTGTCCCACTTCAGAAAAGAGGACAGACTCATTTTGCCTGGGTCAATGAGCTATGTGAATATAAAAATTGGCCAGCGGCATCTGCCTCTGACCAAACTAAGATTTTGTGTGATGAATCGCTTCATTTGCTTTATGGATGAGTTCCTTAGGGACAAATAACTGATAATTAGCAGCAAAACCGTACCCGCCTCCCTGCCCTCCGCCGGAACTCACCGTTTTCGTCTTGTAAGGAATATTTTTATTCTCGAGCCTGCCTTTCATGGTTGAGTACTCCTCCACATCATGTGTAGAATAAATCAACTCCCATTTGGCGAACAATCCTTTAATCAGTTTGAATAGCATGCTTTTCCCCCTGCTGACGTTTGCCATATTTATTACCATTCTATTCAGAACTTCTTTTCTGGGTAGTCATTTTTATAAGTGATACTATCCGTCATACACTATCTATACAGCAATTAAGATTTCATTTGCTTCCACATTACAAAAAAAGCAAGAGGTATACCTGAAATGATTAGTGAGAACAAATATACTGTTCCAGTAACCAGACCAATATAATGAATAGAAAATGGAAGGAAAACCGTGATAATGCCGATTAAAGAAAAGTAAATGCCGAACACTTTAGCAAGTTTACCCTTATTCCCCTTATAATCATCCTCACTATATCCTGCGATAAAATGGAGTTTTTTCTTCTTCCAGATTAAATAACCGAAATAAATGATTAATACTCCTGCGATTCCGCAAATCAGTAATCCTATTATCATTGTGCACGAATCCGCTCCTCTTTATCGAATATCCGAAAACATAAACAGCATTGCTTTCACCTTAAATTCAAAAGATCGGCTATGATTTCAGAGCTGCCGGGTGAAAATAGAAAAATTGATAAACCAATGAACAAAACACCGATAGTCAAAGAAAGGATCCCCTTTTTGTTGAGAAAAGAATTATGTTTGAATGCCTGAATGCAGGCTGCAAATATAAAGTAAATTCCTATAAACAAAATGATAAAATAATAAAAACCCATTTGATCATCTCCTCTTAATTCTTTTTCCAGTTCCGCACCTCAAAGACTAAAGCCCTGATGCATCTAAAAGAAATGACATGGACAGTAATCCAACAATTAGAATGCCGTAAATACTTAATATAAGTATTTATTCACGGTAACCCTTCCTTTCTTCACTATCTCCATTTATTATTATTTATGTTTTTGACGACTTTCAAAAGAAAATGGTTTCGGTTTATTCAATAAGAAAGACTGGCTTGAAACCCTTTTTAGATTGCCTGATAAATCTTTTAACATTACTTGTATTTTTAAATTGACAGGACATGTTTACACCCACTAATCTGTATATATAAAATCTTAATAGGTATGAAAAAACTGTTGCGGGAGAGAACGTTTGTTCAAAACGTCACCGAAGGGGCAAATCAATGAGATGAATCTCTCAGGTAAAAAGACTGCAGCAGGATGTTTCTCTGGAGAGCGCGAAAAGCCACCGAAGGAGTATATAACTCTCAGGTACAAAGGACAGGGAAAAGGCTTATATTTATGGCCTTTTCTCTGTCCTTTTTTGTTTTAAATACGACCTTTAGGGAGGAACTTTCATGGCGTGGGATATATTTAACATCATCGGTACCATTGCTTTTGCATTAAGTGGAGCGGTCATTGCGATGGAGGCAAAGTACGATATTATGGGGACATATTTTTTAGGATTGACTACATCCTTTGGCGGCGGTGCGATCAGGAATTTATTCATTGGCACACCAATCACTGAGTTATGGCAGCAAACCGCTCTCTTTACTGTAGCAATTATGACGATCACCATTATTATCATTCTGCCGGAGCACACTATAGAACGCCTGCAGAAATGGAGCCTATTTGATTCGATAGGTCTATCCGCCTTCGCCGTTCAGGGAGCTATACTTGCCCACGCGGTTGACATGCCGCTCCTCGCCGTAATGTTTTCGGCTGCCATCACTGGGGCTGGCGGTGGTATCATCCGTGATATTTTGGCTCAACGAAAGCCCATTGTTTTCCGTGAAGAAATCTATCTCCTATGGGCGGTTATCGCCGGCTTTATCATTGGTATGGACTGGGCAATAAAATCCTATCACTTTTATTTACTTTTTGGCACCATCCTTACCTTGCGTGTAATATCGCATAAATATGGATGGCGTCTGCCGGTGAGAACAGTGGAAGGGCAGTCGATTCAGCGGTGAAGTTCTATAAAGGCTGCCCAATTACTATTTAATTTTCTTTTGTTTAAGAATACCTCTGATGATCGGGAAACCTGTACCGACAATGGCCAGGGGTAAAAACCATATTCCCAAACCGTCCCCCCAGCCCAAAGCAGTTGAAACGGACTCGTATAAAAGTAAAGCAAAAATGATTGAACAAATATTTTTTAATTGATTGAGCAATTTTCTGCTCACAAGATAAAACTCTTTGGCATTGGATTCATTAAGCCTGCTCGGAAAATTGTGAGTTTCGGGGAATTTTTCAAACACTTGCATTAAAGCAATTGTAGATGCCCCTACAATTGGCAAAATAAGAAGTTCCATTTTTGAACCCCATCGATCTACTTCACCCAGAGCATTGTAATGTGCCGGAACTTGATCCGGGAGCGTTTGCCAATTGAAGATTAACAAGATTACTGAGGCAATATAACAAGAATATCCGATGATATCCCAGACCCACTCACTTTTGGACTTTGGAATTCTGAGCTTCGGTCTTTTCCAAGAACTATACAAGGTCTCCCCTCCTTCTTTGAACAGATGAGTTACTTCTTAATTCTATTTACGTTCGTTGGTAATAAAGGTTTCAGATGATTTATATGTGTAAGAGCATCTTTCCAATAAGGGAAGGGTGCTGGCCGGTACGAAGGTGGGGTACTCGGTTTTCTTTTCCACGATGGTGCCTCTTTGGGTACATCATTTCAGGCTTGTGGTGGTTTTCATGTCCCCATAGCGCTTCTTTGGGTACATCATTTCAGGCTTGTGGTGGTTTTCATGTCCCCATTGCGCCTCTTTGGGTACATCATTTAAGGCTTACCGTGGTTTTCATGTCCCCATAGCGCCTCTTTGTGTACATCATTTCAGGCTTGCGGTGGTGTTCATGTCCCCATAGCACCTATTTGGGTACATCATTTCAGGCTTGCGGGGGTTTTCATGTCCCCATAGCGCTTCTTTGGATACATCATTTCAGGCTTACCGTGGTTTTCATGTCCCCAAAGCGCCTCTTTGGATACATCATTTCAGGCTCCAGCTGGTTTTCATGTCCCCATTGCGCCTCTTTGGATACATCATTTCAGGCTTGCAGTGGTTTTCATGTCCCCATAACCCCTCTTTGGGTACATCTTTTCAGGCTTGCGGTGGTTTTCATGTCCCCATAGCGCCTCTTTGGGTACATCATTTCAGGCTTGCGGTGGTTTTCATGTCCCCATAGCGCCTCTTTGGGTACATCATTTCAGGCTTCCGGTGGTTTTCATGTCCCCAAAGCGCCTCTTAGAAGACATCATTACGTAGTTCCCTCTGATTTCATGTCCCCAAAGACATTGGGCTCCGGGATTAGCGACTAGTTCTGTTCAGGAAAAAAAGTGTACCTTTTACCGAGGATACACTTTTAAGAAATTTATGGAGAAATTGATGCAATGGTCGACATCTTAGTCGTTCAGCCCTTTTCCATCAAGGATCTGCTGCGTATATTTTTCTATTCTTGATACACGCGTTTTGGATTGTTTGGCCTTTGAAAAATAAAGCAGATAAGCTCTCTGCCGACCAGGCGTCAATTCTTCAAAAGCTGATTTCAATTCAGGAATCTCGTTGAACTTGGCTTGGAGTTCTTCTGGAATCGTGTATTCGTCGGTCTTTTTTAACTCCACTTCCAAGCCGGCCTTTTCCACTTCAATGGCTTGAAGGACATATTCCTTCAGGACGCTTTGCAATTCAATGATTTCTGCCAGAGAGGTAAACCGTATCTGGCGTGCAGCCTGAACATTTTCCGTTTGCTGAATGAGAATCCCATGGGGGTCCTTCAGCAGAGCACCTTTATGAAACAAAAGTGCACAGTATTCTTTAAACCCATGAATCAAGACGACGTTCTTGTCTTCATATGTGTAACAAGGATGCATCCATTTAAAATCTTCATTAAGATCCTCGCATTCAAGAATGATGCTTCTTAACTTCTCGAATTCTTCTTTCCACTGTTTAGCTTTTTTTAAAAATCCATCGACTTTACGATTTTTTCTGCTGGCTGTCATTAGAATCTCTCCATTTTAATTTGAATCTCTAATAGTGCATGTACGATTTATTCTCTAGGCAAAGTATAAATTGTATTTTCGTATCTTGCAATTTACATCCGTAAAAATAGGATTACTAAGAAATATTGGAAATCTGAAAAAAAGATGTGTAACATTTGTAATAATAGGGTAAAAGTTTATTAGATAAATTTACTTTTTTTGTTAAGGGAGATTGAATGATTATGGCTAGGAGATATTTTAGGGTCGAAATACATTACTCCATAGGTGAACATTTAAAGGGAGCTGCTTTCAAGCGTTTCATTTGTTCAGAGGAAGAACTGCCTTATAAGGTAAGACTTGTGATTCGTTCATTGGAAGAGAAACATAAAAATAAATCAGTATCCATCCAGAGAATCATTGCTAATAACAAACATGACCTAACAGATGCGGTTCTGAATCGATTTAAAGTAACCCCTTCAACTGGGTGTATTAGAAAAATAAATTAAAAAATAAAACACATCCTGCTAACACCATGAGTTGCCCATTCAAATTAAGAAGGGCTTTTATTTTTGCCCAAAATTCGAGTTCAACTAACTAAAAACCCTTGTATAGAAGAATAAACTAAAAATAAAAAGGTTACAAAAAGTAATATCCCCATTCCTTTACGTTCTTTCCTGAATTCTTCTATTCCCATAATTAAAATCGATAGACCTAAGAGAAATATCATTATAAAGTTAAATGTAAAATCCGATGTAATAAACCCATAAACAGCAAGTACTAATGCAGCTGCCGATATAATTTTTCTTAATTTTTTCAACTGGATTACCACCTCTCTAACAATTAGACGGAAACCCAATATTTAAAGTTTCGTTTCCATACATCTAATCAAAAAAATGCAATAACTCAAAAACCTATCAGAGGCTCTCAAGTTATTGCATTAGTATAACAACCAGGCATGTCACTACAGTTTCTCAGCTAACTTTCCGCATTCATTCAGCAAGCCTTCGTATACCTGCTTGTCACCCGGGT
This sequence comes from Bacillus salacetis, assembly GCF_049177075.1. GTDB lineage: Bacteria > Bacillota > Bacilli > Bacillales > Bacillaceae_B > Rossellomorea > Rossellomorea salacetis_A. Next base: position 2,156,835 of record NZ_CP185377.1, read on the forward strand.
TAAAGTCAATTTCTTTGTAGACGATTTCACCATTTTTATCTATTAAAAAGCATGAACGAATCGCCACTTCATCTTTTTCATTGAACACTTGATACTTTTTCACTGTCTCTTTATGCCAGTCTGACAATAATGGGTATGGGAGCGTTCCGAGGCTCGCTTCGAAAACATTATGCGAGTAAATATGGTCAACCCCAATTGCCAGAACTTCTGTATCCGTATTTTTGATTTTCTCGTAGTCCTCTTTCCAAGAGGTCAGTTCGGTAATTCAGCCAGGAGTAAAGTTCAGCGGATAAAAAGCGAGAAGGACATTCTTCTTTCCTTCGTAATCCGATAAAGAAATCTTCTCTTTCCGCGTGGATGAAAGTTTAAAATCGGGAGCTTTGTCACCAATATTTAGTTCCATATCATTTCCCTCCAATCTTTGAAAGATCATCTCTTTTATAATCTTTCACCAAGAGATTTTACATTTCATTCTTCCCTTTTACAAAAGTATAAAAACTTATTATTAAAAGATAGCTTTTCTATAGGCACATTCACTTTGATTTTAAGTTGTTTGTGTCCTATATAAAATCAGCGGCAGCTGCGATTGGATGCCCCCTTCTAAATTTGCAGGTTCTTACTCTGTTAAATAGGGAATACAAACACTGCACATGACTTTAAAAAGGAAAACGATTCCCCGTTTTAGCAATTGCCAATCTAAAAATCCATTTTATGTAATTTTAAGGAAAAATTATTAATTTTTTGCTACCTTTTTTCGACAATTTACGCTATTATATAGCTTGCAATCATTATGAGATTTAAGTGGAGGTTGGAAAACGAAATGGTTTTCAAGAAAAAAGACAATTTTGCCATTTTACTGAGCAATATTGCAGTTAATTTAAAGGAAAGTGCACATTATTTTGCTGATTACAAAATCAAGAATGTTAGTGATTTGAAGACATTTTCCGGCCATATGAAGGAACTTGAAACGAAGGGTGACAGTTATGTCCACGAAGTGATCAAGGATTTGAATAAAGTCTTTATCACGCCTATCGAACGTGAGGACATCCTTGCTTTGGCAATGAGTATGGATGATGTCCTGGATGGATTGGAACATACTTCTGCTATGTTTGAAATGTACAACATCACACAGGCTGATGAGTATATGCTGAAGTTTGTAGAAGCCATCCGCCAAAGCAGTGATGAAATTGAAGCGGCGGTCCAAATGCTTTCCACTAAAAAATGGACGCAAATTCATGAGCATGCGGTCAAGATTAAAGAATTGGAATCTACTTGCGATGGAATTCTGAGACAATCAATCAAGCATTTGTTCAGCACTGAAAAAGACCCTATCCGCATCATTCAATATAAGGAGATTTATGAAGAGCTTGAGCAGGTAGCGGATTATTGCCAGCATGTAGCGAATACATTCGAAACCATTATTATGAAGAATGCGTAAGGAGATTAATCAGGTATGGATACAATATTAATTTTAACCATTCTGATCGTGGTCGCTGCCCTGGCATTTGATTTCATCAATGGATTTCATGACACCGCTAATGCCATTGCCACATCAGTTTCAACCAAGGCCCTTAAACCGAGGCATGCCATCATTCTGGCTGCCGTAATGAATTTTGTAGGGGCGATGACGTTCACAGGAGTGGCTAAGACGATCACAAAAGACATCATCGATCCGTTCACTCTAGAAAACGGGACAACCGTAATCCTTGCAGCGCTTCTAGCGGCAATCACATGGAATCTTATCACATGGTATTACGGAATCCCAAGCAGCTCCTCACACGCACTGATCGGTTCCATTGCAGGGGCGGCAATTGCTGCTGCAGGGTTTACGGCTTTGAATTACAGCGGCTTCCTTAAGATCATCCAGGCATTGATTTTTTCACCGATCCTGGCGTTCGTAATCGGTTTTATCGTCTACAGCATTTTCAAAGTGGTATTCAAGAACAGCAACCTCTCGAAGACAAACCGGAATTTCCGATTTATCCAGATCGGGACGGCGGCTCTTCAATCGTTTACTCATGGAACGAATGATGCTCAAAAGGCGATGGGGATCATCACGATGGCGTTGATCGTGAATAATTACCAAACGTCCGATGATATCCAGACATGGGTCCAATTCTCCTGTGCGCTTGCCATGGGTCTTGGAACTTCCATTGGCGGATGGAAAATAATCAAAACCGTCGGAGGAAAAATCATGAAAATCCGTCCGGTGAATGGTGTGGCTGCCGATTTAACGGGAGCTGCGGTTATCTTCGGAGCTACGGCCATTCATTTACCTGTCAGTACAACACATGTCATTTCCTCCTCCATCCTGGGTGTCGGTTCGGCCCATAGAGTGAAAGGAGTGAAATGGGGAACGGCTCAAAGAATGCTGATCACGTGGGTGATTACCCTTCCAATCTCCGCATTCCTGGCTGCCGTATTCTATTTCGTTTTGAATCTATTCTTTTAAAAATAAAGGTCTGCTCTCAAGGATTGTATTCCCTTAAGGGCAGACCTTTCTGCATCTTATTTAATCTCCCCGTTACATGTTTGCTGGAAAACTCACCGTAAATGTAGTCCCCACTCCGGCTTTACTTTCAACAGAAATGGTACCATGATGGTTTTCAATAAGTTCCTTTGCAATCGATAATCCGAGGCCGGTTCCGCCTGTATGTCGGGAACGATTTTTATCGACACGGTAAAAACGATCGAAAATTTTGCTCTGATCCTCTTTTGGTATGCCGACCCCTGTATCCGATACACGAAGAATGACGTGTGAATCTTGCTTATTGAGTTGAACCATAACCGTCCCTTCATAGGTGTATCGCAGTGCATTATCGATGAGGATGACGGCGATTTGCCTTAGTTGTTCTTCATCACCTGTCACCATGAGATTATCCGTCAATTCGGCTGATAGTTTTACAGGACCGTCTTCCTGAAATTGGTTTACAACCTTTTCAATAAGAGCCGTTACATCCACCTTTTCGCTTTTACTTACACCATGTTCGTTTCTGGCAAGCGTCAGCATCTGGACCATGATTCGCTCCATCCTTGCACTCTCCTGGTCCATGGCCTCGATGGAATTTTCCAATACTTCCGGCCTGTCCTTGCCCCAGCGCTTCAGTAATTTCAGATGCCCTCGGAAGGCAGTCAGCGGTGTTCGCAGCTCATGAGAAGCATTTGACACAAAGCTTTTTTCCCGTTCGAACTGTTCCTCCAGCTGATGAAGCATCTCATTAAAGGTTGAAGAAAGATCTGCTAATTCCTTCGGTTTTTCCGGAACGGGGAGCCTTGTTTTCAGGTCACCAAGACCTCTCATCCTATCCACTTTATCCGTGATTAATAATAAAGGCCTCAGACTGCGCTTCGCCAGAAGATTGATAACGATGGAACCTGCTATAAGACTGATGAGGCCGGTAATCAAAAGAATCTGCAAGAGAAGACTAAGAAATTCCGTTTGTTCTTCCAGATGTACATAGATCGTCATTTGTCCCTTCTGTCCTTCAGCTTCCCAAGGAAGAGTCCTGGTATAGAACATCCCTTCATCGTCACTGAACACAAGCTCCTCCGACCATAGAATACTTACAAAGTCTTCGTCATCAACCATCTCTTCCCATCCACTTGAACGTGCCAGCACCTCTTCGCTGCGACGGATTTCCACCGAATAGTCGGCATTTTCCGGATAAAGCAGGTTGTCCAAAGCCTGTTCCATATTATCTTCATCTTCCATCAATACAGTTTTCAATTGCTTTTCGACCGCGTAAAGCTCATTCTTTGTGTCTTGAAAAAGAAAATAACTTACTGACCCCAGGACAACAAGACCTATTACCAATAGCACGATGACGAAATACCAAACGTACCAGGAAGTAAACTGATTAACGAGTGACTTTCTATTTCTCATCCAGTTCATTTTATTTTTCAACTATATTCACTCCAGCCCTGCCTTTTATGATGAACGGAAGATATATCCGATTCCTCTGACAGTATGAATTAACTTAGGATCATACCCTTTATCCACCTTATTACGTAGATAACGGATGTAAACATCCACAACATTCGTTTCTCCTGCAAAATCATATCCCCATACCGCTGATAGCAGCCAGTCCCGGCTAAGCACTTCTCCCTGGTGCTTCATGAGGAATACTAATAAATCGAATTCACGAACAGTCAATTCGATATCTTCCCTATCACGTTTCACCCGCCTGCTTTTAAGATCGACACTAAGACTTTCAAATTGAAGCAGAGTCTGTGTATCTTCTTGAGGCTGATGGCGGCGCATCACGGCCCGGATCCTTGCCAACAGTTCCTCAATTTCAAACGGCTTGGTGATATAATCATCCGCTCCCCGGTCAAGCCCGGCTATTTTATCTCCTACATAATCACGTGCGGTTAACATAATGATGGGAACATCACTTGTCTTCCGGATGCGACGGCAGACTTCAAGCCCGTCAAGCTTGGGCAGCATCCAGTCCAGCAGGATCACATTGAATTGCTGTTCCGCAAAACAGTCCATCGCTTCTGAACCATCACGGGCCATTGTAACAGTGTACCCTTCATGTTCAAGCTCCAGCTGAATGAACTGGGCAACATTTATTTCATCTTCTACCAGCAAGATCGAATTTTTGTCCATACAAAATTCCTCCATTAAAGACATCATTATTATTCTATCTTCCCTATTTACCAAAATCATTAATATTGATAATGAGAATTTCATGAGAAAATCTTTACCGTTTTCTCATTTCTCTATCCTTTTCTTTTAATCAATTCTGAGTAAGATAGGTATTGTTAGATTGATTACCACAAATAGGAGTGAATTAAATGAATATAAATAAAAATTATTTGATTATCGGCGGAGTCACTTTAGGCCTTCTTGGAGGAGGACTTTTCGCAGCCGAATCAGACACAATAGAAGAAGCGTTTGCAGCTGATCAAAGTAAGCTCATTGAAAAAGCAGAAATTAAAGAAGAAGAAGCAAAGGAAATCGCCCTTGCGGAAATTACCGGTGAAGTAACCGAGACAGAAGTTGAGGAAGAAAACGGTACAATCGTCTATGAATTTGAGATCAAAACGGAATCAGGAGAAAGCGAAGTCTCAGTAGATGGCATGACAGGAAAAGTAATAGAGGTTGAACAAGACGAAGACGATGATGAGAATGAAAAGGATAAGCAGAAAGACGCTGAAAAAGAAGAACCGCAACAAAATTAATAACCAAGAAAACAACGCGCTGGGGACAGTCCCCCAGCGCGTTAATACGTTAGAGAACTAAAAGGGACAGTCCCTCTTAGTGCTTTAAAGTGGTAAAGTGTTTTTGGTTGTACTGAAAACTAGAAAAGGCAGCCTGTGAGTTGAGTTATCTGGCTGCCTTTTCTCCATTGTTTGGTGCCGACAACTTAGGTATGGATCGGCAGGAAAATCTCCACTTCTTCGTCCATAAAGCATAGTAGCGGATATTACAGTGGGAAGATGGATTAAGTCTATATAATTGTGTAAATAAAAAAGGGCCATTTTAATTCCCATGATACAATGTTTTCGACCAAGAAAATCTGTATATGGAGGAATTAAAAATGACCCAACTTAATCTTACTTTAAATATTGAAGATTTAAAAGACCAAGTAGCTAACTCTGATCTTGATACTCTTGTTAAATCTTCCCTCGTCTTAGTGCTTAATGAGTTTATGGAAAAAGAACGTAGTGACTACTTAAACGCTAAGGCTTATGAGAGAACAGATGAACGATTAGACTACCGAAATGGCTACTACAAGCGTGATTTTGTCATTTCAATTGGCAAGCTTACTTTAACCGTTCCTCGTACGAGGAATGGGGTATTCTCCACTTCATTATTTGAAAAATACAAGCGTGTAGATCAGGCACTTGTGCTTTCAATGATGGAAATGGTGGTCAATGGTGTTTCTACTCGGAAAGTGACTAAGGTAATGGAACAGCTCTGTGGTGAAAGTGTATCTAAATCACTGGTTTCTAACATTACAAAAAAATTAGATCCGATTGTAAACGAGTGGGCAACCCGCCCTCTTAATGTCATGTACTACAAATATGTTTACGTTGACGCTATGTATATTAAAGTGAGAGAACATCAACGAGTGGTATCCAAAGCGGTCTATATTGCGATTGGAGTCAATGAGAAGAATAAAAGAGAAATTATTGGCCTCAGCGTAAATCATGCAGAGTCTAAATCTGGTTGGATTCAATTCTTTGACCATTTAAAATCCCGAGGCTTCCAATCACCTCAAATGATTATTTCTGATGCTCACGAGGGTTTGAAAAACGCTATAAGAGAGTCTTTTATAGGGGCAAGTTGGCAGCGCTGCACCTTTCACTTCAAGAAAAATATTATTGATGTGATGCCTAAAAAAGATTCCCGTGAAGCCAAACAGATTCTCAAAAGAATCTTTGATGCCCCTACTCCACAAGAAGCTAGAGAAATCAAAGATGAATTCATAACTCTATTCGAGGAACGAAGTTCTTATCAAAAGGTTATAAGAACTTTAGATGATGGATTTGAAGACGCGATCCAGTTCATGAACGAGCCTCAGGAATACCATCAAAAACTAAGAACAACAAATAATTTGGAAAGATTAAATTCTGAAATCCGGAGACGTGAACGTGTTATCAGGATTTTTCCGAATACCCAATCAGCTTTTCGACTAATTGGAGCAGTCTTAATGGAGCAGGAAAAAGACCTGGATCCAGGGAACAGAAAATATCTCTATTAAATTTCCGATTTTTGGGGGTCCTCCAGCTAGCTGGAGGACCCCCAGGAAAACAAAACCAATATTGGTTGAAGACATAGTATATGAGTTTACACAATAAAGTGGACTTGACTGGAAGATGAAGAGTGAGTAACCAGTGATAGAAAAATAAGGGGAAATTTTACCGTTAATGCAGAATAGAAATGGTTTTTTAGGAAAATAAGGGTAATTTTTCCCTCTATTCAAAGGAAAGCTGTCTGCTTTCACGGTTTTTGGGTCAAATAAGCGGAATTTCTCCCTCTATTTCAGCAATTTTAGTGCCATAGCTGAAATAAGGGGAATTTCTCCCCTTATTTCATACTTCCTACTAAAAAAGCTCAGAGATAAAATGAGATCTCTGAGCTTTGTTGTAGATATTTTATGGAAAAAGCTCTTAATGCTTAAGTATGTTCTTCCCCTTCCTTAAGTTCCTGACCAACCAGTTTCCTCACTATAAAGTACCCGGCAAAGATAACGGCCATAATGCCAACGCTGATGAACAGCCCAATCCTTTCACCGTCTTCAAAACCGGCTCCGGCAATTGCAATGCCGATCAGCACGATTCCCAAGTAGGAAGTGTAAGGGGAACCCGGCATTTTAAAGTAGGTTTTCTTTGAAGGATTTTCTTCGTAACTATCTCTATTTTTGATTTGTGATGCTAATATGATTACCCAATTCATTATCAAAATGATTCCGGCAGCTGTTGTAAGGTATTCATACACTTTGCTTGGCAGCAGGAAGGAGATCACAATGGTAGCCGCAAGAGCTGCCGCATTCAATCCGAGTGCCCGGGTAGCTACGCCCCTTTTATTGAAATGGGAAAACTGTTTAGGTGCATCCCCGTCCCTTCCCAGAGATACAACAATTTTTGTTATGGAAAAGAGAGCGCCAACCATTGTTGAAAATGCAGCGGTAATCAGGATCAAATTGAAAATGGTTCCTATATAAGGGATATGAAAGGCCGTAAGTGCGGTCACAAATGGGCTTTCTTCCTCACTGATGGCTGTCCAAGATACCATGGAAACCACAAAGAAGAGAGACAATACATAGATGGCCATTAACACCATCACCATCGACAATCCCGCTTTTGGGGTCTCTGCCTTTCTTTCCAGCTCACTGGACATCAACCCGACCACTGCGATTCCACCGAAAGAAAACAATACAAAGATCATGGCAGTCCATGTTCCCATGAAGCCATTGGGAAACCATGTCATCCCATTCTCCATTGATTGGGCAGAATCGGCCGGGGACACTGCACCAAATAAAAAAAGGGCTCCAAAAACGATAAATCCTATCAGTGTAGCAATCTTGACAACAGCAAACAGGGATTCAAGAGTGCCGAAATTTTTCACTCCCAGAAGGATAATGCTGAAGCCTGCTGCTGCATATATAATCATCAACAACCAAAGAGGTGCGCTTGGGAACCAGTATTGAGTGAATAAGGACAGTGCTGTAATTTCACTTGCCATGATTAATATACCGGAGACCCAATACATCCACCCGCTCATGAATCCCATAGACCTGCCAAAGGCTTCCTGAGCGTATTTTTTAAAAGAACCAGTACCTTTGTCATGGACAGACATTTCTGCCAAGGCACTGAAAACCAAAAAGGCAATGATCCCAGCGACTAGATAATCCAGTAGAATCGACGGCCCTGCCCTTTCAATCGACAGTCCGGTGCCAAGGAAGAATCCCGCACCTATTACCGAACCAATTCCTATCAGCGACAGCTGCCACCAATGAAGCTTGTGTCCTTGTCCTTTCTTCGCCTTTTGCCTTTTGCTGCTCCTGAACGGTCTGTTTAACAATATGTTCATTCCGCATATGTTAACGCCTTCTTTCTATGAAGTTACAATGATTCTTTTCCCTGTTTTCTACCAGATACTCAACTTCTGTTTTTGTCTTCGAATCCAGAATATATTTAGTATATCCCTCAGGAGTCCTATCACACTGAAAGCACCGATAAATTTCACGAGTATTTTCTTTTTCAAGTATAGGCAGACTTTAAAATGGCAAAAAGCCTCATAGTTGACAGTCATTCTGTCAATTAGGAGGCTTTAATTTGTCATTAGATATGATATGTAACCTGAATCTAGCACCGCAAGTCCCTCAATCATCCAGTACAAATCATTATGACATTCCCATCAGGGTCCTTAATAGTAAAGAATGAAAAATCTTCAAAATTTGCAATTTCCGAATCAATTTCATACCCCATTTTCTCACAAAAAGAAAATGCAGCGGTAATGTCCTCAGTATGAAAATTGAAAAGCGGATACCCACTTGCCACTTTTCTCTTTGTTACTCGCTCCGGGCCTGCATCCAAGGTTAACCCCGTGAAGTGAATTATCTCAATGTTGTAGACGGGATCAGATACGGTTTCTAAATCATATTCATGACCAAGCAATTCTGAATACCACTGAACGGACCTTTTCAAATCACTCACATGTACAAAGATTGTATTGATTTGGTTAACAATAGGACTTCTCATAATCTTCCACTCCTTTTGTTTAATCCCTTTCTTACTATTGACGAACGTCAAACGATAGAAGTTTCATAGTCTTCACTCTTTTGAAAAAATATTCATCATAACTCAAATCCATTCTCTATTAATTGGCAAAATCAGTTAAACTGAATGATAGTATGAAAATTTTCTAAATTTAATTGAACCTCTCAAAGATTTTAAGACTCTAATGATAGACACAAGTCGGTTGTAAGGAGGTGCAAGTCTTTGCATGAAAACAAATTAATCAAGAAAGCGAAAAAAGGGCATCACCCTTCATTCATAAAATTAATGAAAGAATATGAAACTTCCATGTATAGAGTGGCCAAGGGCATTTTGAAGAAAGACCATGATTGCGCGGACGCTATTCAAGAAACCATCCTCATCTGCTACAGAAAAATTTCCACTCTTAAGCAGGAGAAATACTTCAAGACATGGATGATCCGGATATTGATTCATGAGTGTTACGCTTTGCTGGAAAAAAGAAAGAATGTAGTCCCTATCGAATCCTGGAATCAAAGCGGGAAAACAGAAATGGATTTAAAGCTCTCAGTCCAGGAAGCCATTTCTTCCTTAAATGAAGGCCTAAGGACCGTTACAACGCTTTATTACTTTGAAGATTTGACGATTAAGGAAATAGGAGAAATCATGCAGATTCCTGAAGGAACGGTCAAGTCCCGTTTATCCACAGCGAGGAAACAATTGATGAGTTTATTAGAAGAAGATAAACCCCTTTTTAAAAGGAGTGACAAGAAATGAAAGAAGAAGGATTTGATTCCCAGATTAAAGAGCTGCTTTACGATGATTTCATCCCTTCAATGATAAAAGAAAGAATGGATGAAGCTTATAAGACAATCGAACAAGAAAAAAAGAAGCCATTTTTTTCTATCAACAATGGTGTTCGTGCATCACTTTTCGGCACAGGACTGATTGGACTGACAGCAGTTGGCGTCATTGCTTCACAAGGGTTTCAATTAGTGGATTCCAAAGGTGAAGTCATTATGAGCCTTACTGAATCAGAAGAGGAAATAAAAGAATGGGATTTGGAGCAAGTTGAAGCCTACAAAGAACAAGTAAACCCCGGTCAAGCCCTAATATATTACATAGTTAGCGACTTCCCTGAGAAAAATTTCACTGTTTACCGGCAGCCAAGGAAATTCACGGATTTACAAAGCTTCAAAGAATCCATTCACCATTCATATGTACCTGATGAAGAGCTCCCATTCGGACTGCACTTTTCCAGTGGGAAGATAACCGTCGATGCTGAACAAAGTCAATTCGAAGGTGTTCAAAAGGAACTATACCTCAAGGCGAAAACCAGTGACCAGGAAGTTCTGGCTAAAATAATGGATATTGAAGAAAAGAACGATCAAATTGTGGCTGTCTCTCATTATACAAATGATGAATGGGAAGTCTATGTCCGCAGTTCCTCGAAGGTGGAATTATATGAGGAAATGCCCTTGATTGATGACGAGCTGCTTATTTCAAAAGCAGGTGTCAACGAGCATGAAGCCTTTTATTTGAAGCAGCAAACTGGCGATTTTCCCTATCAGTCCATTCTGTGGATCAAGGATTACGAAGGAGAAAAAATGATGTACGAAATCATGAATTACTCTTTGAATACTGTTACAAAGGAACATTTGATAAAGATCGCTGAAGCCGTCGACCGCTAAGAATATAGTGGTGATGGTCCAGCCCTCTGCTGAAGGAGAATCCAAATATGATCAAATTAAAATCATCTATTAGACAAATCATATTAATCCTAACAGGGATAATGGCCATCAGTATTTTGCCTACAATCATCAATGAAGTGTGGCAGATTCTTTCCGGCTTCTTTTCCCTGGCTAATTTAGTGTATGTCAATCCGATCTCAGAAGTGGAAAGAGAACTTTTCCCTTTCTTTTGGAATGCCTATGAGTATTCATTAGGTGTATTTTTTGCAGCTCTGTTTTTTTCTTTATTGACAGCCATCATCGTTTTGTTTTTCTATTTCTTGCTTGGCAGGCCTTTTCAGCTCGTGGTTGACCTGATTTCATTCATATTCAATTCGCTTCCTGATATTTTTATTATTGTCGGCAGCCAGCTGCTCGTTGTATGGCTGTTCAAGAAAACAGGTGTATTTTTGTTCGATTTTGTTGCTTTAGGCGAAGACAGGGCCTATCTTCTCCCTATCCTTTGTCTTTCCATCCTTCCAACAATGTACTTCATCAAGACATTGACCGTTCTGATGAAGGAAGAATTTGAAAAACAATATGTAGAATTGGCAAAGAGTAAAGGAGTTTCCTATTTTCGGATTTTATTTGTTCATGTCTTTCGAAATACCATCATCAGTTTAGCTTATCATGGGAAGAATGTGATGTGGCTCATGCTGTCCAATCTTCTGATTCTCGAATACTTATTCAATATGCTGGGTGTCACCACCTTCTTGTTCTCTTATAATACGCCCACTCTTTTTGCTGTGACATCCGTTTTGCTGTTCATCCCTATTTATATTTTCATGAAATTGGTTCAAAGGGCTGCCAATTCCATGACAGGTAACGAGGTGGAATTATAATGCTGAAGGTAATTAGACAGCCGTTATTCATTCTGGGGTTTATGACCATATTCCTCATGACTTTGGCGAGCATCATACATGCCACCCATTTTGATTCCGCCATACCCCAAACAGAGTGGCTTAGGGATAGTGAAGGAAACATGATTGCAGGACCACCGCTTGAACCTACTAAAGATTATCCCTTAGGGACAGATGAATTTGGCTATCACATGCTAGAGAAACTTGTACAGGGGGCCAAATATACCTTTGGAGCTGCTTTTCTGACATCACTTCTCGGTTTCTCCCTATCATTTTTGTTTGGTGTTCTTCTTGCATTTTGGAAGAAAGAGGGCTCGAAAAATGTTATAAAGGGGCTATCTTCCTCTTTTTACTTTGTCCCTCAATCCATTATTGCTTATAATATTTTGCACCCTATACTCTGGGAGTCGCCGCAGGGATTTGCGTATTCCCTAACAGAAAGAGTCGTCTATCAAATTGTTATGATGGCCCTCATCCTGGCGCCTACTACTGCATTATTGATTGCGGAGGAGGTCCGGGATATATTGAAGGAAGAGTTCATAGAGACTGCCATCACGTTAGGAGCAACTCCCTTCCATATTTTCAGGAAACATGTGATTCCCCACCTGCGTCCTAGACTGTTCATTATTTTCCCAAGGCTGGTTGTGCAAGTTCTTCTTATCATTGCCCACCTGGGGATTTTTCAGATCTACTTCGGCGGTACTTCTGTTTGCTACGATGTTTTTTGCGATCCACCTATGCCGATCGCCAATGAATGGTCAGGATTGCTTGGGATGTATATTAAACAGATCAATTACCATTGGTGGCTCGCCGTCGGTCCGTTGGCCTGCTTTACCATTTCGATACTGGCCATCAACAGTATGGCTGCTGGAATTGAAAAGGGATTGACTCCTGCAAAAGCTTACAGCGGAAGGCGCTGGTTTTGGAAGAAGCGCACTACCAAATCAGTATCTGGTCCCGCTTATTCTGTAACGGAAGAAGACTTTGTTAGAGTGCGAAATGATGCTAACTCAAGTGCTTATTTTTAAAAATAGTTTTCTAGTAATATACTCACCTTTCTAGATAGGAAGTGTTAAAAAGGGTTGTTCATCCCACTAGGATGAACAACCCTTTTATCGAAAAACACAAAGATTTAGTTGGTATGATGAAAGCCAATATCACTCAAGGCATCCTTCACATTAGAAAACGTCTTGATATTATGAAAATGTATGCCGAGTTTGACTGCATCTACAGCTAGACGCGGCCTTATTCCCGTTAAAATGCAATTCACGCCAATCAATTTTAGTACATTGTTCAATTGAAGCAGAGAGTCAATAACCAGGTCATCAATTTTGTAGACTCCAGAACAGTCAACAATCAAAGAAGATACTCCTTGTTGCTGAACATTGATGGGTACTAATTCTACAAATTGCCTTGCTCTGTCTGAATCGATATCTCCTGACAGAGGAAGTACTGCCACACCTTCCAGAAGAGGTACAACTTTGGCAGTCAGTTGATTTATTTGGGTGATCATTTCGTTTTGGAGTCTTTCTTGCTGTTTCCTATGAGTGATATCTTTTACGTATGTTTGGATGGCGGCTGTATCTCCAATTTTGATTGGATGACAGTAGAGTTCAACCTCAACAGTAGATCCGTCCATTCTATAAATCGTTTCTTCAATTACTTCGGCGGGTTTATTATAAGCACCAGAAATCCTTTTGGTGATGGCAGGCTTGGATGATTCTTTAAAGATGTCCAACGGACTTGCGCCAATAACCTCATCCCGGGAAGCTCTAAAGAATTTTTCCGCTGCTTCATTAATATAAAGAATCTTAAGCTGGGTATGTACGATTAACGGATCCAATGAATATTCAATTACTTCCTGATAATCAATATCTTCTATACTTCGACTCATCAAATCCCTCCCTCTGTTAAGGGTAAAACAAATTTCCACTTTATACAAGGGTATTGGTTTATCTGTATAAGAACCTTTAACTTTCTGGCTGTTAGAGAGAAAGAAACACCGGCTATAATTTACAAGCAGTGTTCCTTCCTTTTTCGCTTTAGTTAGTCCGTAAAATCTTGTCCATGGCTTTACCTTTGGCCAACTCATCGATCATCTTATCCAGGTATCGGATTTCTCTCATGGTAGGTTCTTCTATGTCCTCTACCCTGACTCCGCAAATCACCCCTTTGATTAATGTTCGTGAAACATTCATTTGGGGTGCTTCAGCGAAGAATGTTTCAAAGTCTGTTTGTTTTTCCAGCAGCGTCTCCAACTCTTCCTGGCTGTACCCTGTTAACCATCGGATAATTGTATCGACCTCTTCTTTGGTGCGTCCCTTTTTTTCAGCCTTCGTAATATAATGAGGATAAACTTTGGCGAAACTCATTGTATAAATTTTATGCTTGGTCATGAAACAAACTCCTTTCTTTCCTTTTTCCGATTAGAGATATCTCACCAAAACCTTTAATGGTTTGTTGTGGCTTTCACTAAGTTCTTCAAAGCAATGAATTAACTGGTCTGAAGTGATTTCAGCTTCGAAGATCTTTGAAAGCTGCGGAACTTTCACCGTCTCTTTAAAAAACCATTGAGAATGTTTTTGATAGTCCCAGCCGTCACTTGATGCAACAATCTTTAATTCTTTCTCATAAAAATCTTCAGTTAAGTAAAAAAGGTCCTTATTTCCATCAGATAGAATGCAAACTTCTCCATGATGTTTCATAGAATTCAATACAGAATGGAATGCATCTTTGCTTGCAGAGCATTCCAAACCGTAGTCATAATAGGTGGATGAAATTTGTTCTTTTTTAGAGTATGTATGGGAAGCACCTAATTCATGCGCCAATTCTCTTCTTTTATCATTCGGTTCCAATACATCGATATGTTTAACATTCATATAATTTTTTAAAAAGTGAACTGTCAATAATCCGATCGTACCTGCACCAGTTACAAGTACTTTGTCATCTCTTTGAGGCTGGAGCTTCAATACTCCTTTCGCAGCATCACAAGATAGCGTGTTCAGCAGAGCGTACCTATACTCCACATCATCCGGTACCTTCACTGTTTTATTTGCCTTTACGACTCCCAGATTCTTATGGCCATAGAAAGCAAGCACACGATCTCCTTCTGCAAAACCTGTAACCTCTTTCCCCATCCTAATGATCTGTCCATAACTTTCATAACCCGTCTCTCGTGGGTAAACTGGATTGCAATCGGTCACGTCGGTTTCATTGTATTGCGGCAATTCAGCCCCAATGCTAATTGCCCCCGCAATCGTACAAATCAAGAGCTCATCATCTTTTAAATCTCTTACTTCATTTTCTAGCCATGCTAGTTTTTGTTTTCCTGTTAGCACTAGTGATTGTTGTATCATTAATTTCAGTCCTTATAAGTTGATAAAATTAATAGTGCTTCTGGTTCTCATACAGTAATTTCATAGCTTCAATAATTCGTAGATCCGCCAAATTATTATTTGCTCGATCAGGTAAATCAATCGCACCAATTGCAAAGATAAAGGGGTTGAGTTTAAACTCTCCCAAAATTCCTATGTCCACGACTACATTATCCAAGCCACCAGTCATATGGTTGAGATGATAAGCTGGAATGCCTTCCACTTCCCCTTTTTGCCGAACGAGTCCATTTATAACCGGCGACCAATTATTAGGATTCTTTTTATAATGTTCGAATATATACAGCATTAACTGAAGCAGATCATCCAGCTGTCCTAGGTTTTCACCATCTCTTGGATTTTCAGTAACCTTTATTGTTGGAAATTTTTCCTGAATCGATTGATTTAACAGTTCCCATCCCCCACAATGTCTCACTACACTGCTTGCGATATAACTGTCATGACAGGCGATCATTACTTCTACAGCTTCCCTTAGGGATAATGAATTTCTTCCTTGAAGATGCGGGTACAATTGATAACTGTCCTCAGATGGATTAAATGAAATATTTTCAATAAAGCTGTTCCAGTTGAACTTCCCTATTTCTACCCAGTTTGTAATACAATATCCTATTGCTACTTTGGCAGCTGAGGCAAGAGGAACAGTCAAATCTTTATTCATTGATTCCAAAATAATTGACTCTTGTGTTGAGTAGACCAATAACCCGGCTTTACCTTCATTAATTTCTTTTAACTTGTTAAGAACTTTATACATTAAAGGCAACCTCCTTTCTTCAACATATCAAAGCAGGCACCTCTCTTACCCTTTGAGGTACCCTCTTTAATTTGCTAATTGATTTTGGCTCACCACCAAGTGTTCTGTATGATGTGGCAAGCTCTTTAATGCCGTCCTTAGAAATTCGGGATATAAATTAATGTTTTCAAGTTCAGGAATGGGAATCCACTGATATATCAATCTTTCTCCTTCGACACCATAGAATGGCTCTTTTCTATAGCCGATAGCCCTATCTATGGGTTGAACAATGTAATAAAAGCCTATCTCATGGAAGTCCTGCCCCCGATAATTAAAAAAGTTCTCAGCCATCCAAACAAGCCTATCTACTTTCATTTCCACATTCAGTTCTTCGAGAAATTCCCTTTTAATACTCGACTTGGAGTCCTCATTAATAGCTGCTCTGCCGCCGGGTACTGACCAATTTTCTTCATTCACAGACCTATGCAGAAGGACATGTCCATTTTCAATCCATAACCCTGCAACCCGATAGTTAAATACAGCTTTTTCAGTCTTAAAAACAATATCCAAACCTTTTCCTCCATTCTACTTTTGCCCACAGAAATTCCAGTACTCTTACTTTCAGAAAAGCTTTGCCATATAAAACTCATTAAACAATTTCCCATTTATCCTCAGTGAATTTCTTTTGGTGCCTTCTATTTCAAAACCGCTTTTCTTGTATAAAGCGACACCAGCCTCATTTTCTGTTACGGCTGTCAGTTCAAGTCTAGATATATTATTTCTGATTGCCCAATCAGTCACATTCTCGAAGAGTTTCGTGCCTACCCCTTTCCCTCGCTGTTCCTGCATGATTCCAATGACAAGATAAGCAGAATGCCTGGTCCGCTTAACGGTTCCGCCTATCGCCATCAAATAGCCGATCAATCGTTCGTTTTCTTCAACAACAAAAATGGTTGAGTTAGGTTGTTGTTTAATTCTTTCCAATTGCCTCTTTTGTTGTTCAGGTGTTGTCTTTCTTTCCCCCGGTCCCATGAGCATAAATTCCGAATGATTTTCTACTTCTTTTACTAGATTGATAAAACGCTCAGCATCCTGAATCTCAATTTCTCTAATGATCACTACATGGCCTCCTGTCTGCCCAGTTTTTTTCTTTATAACCAATTATTTCAAACCAAGCGGCCTTTCACAAGAAAAATCTTGATATATCCCAAAAGACCTGTTAAACTCTTCAAGGTGTCTAACTAATTTAATAGTTTACCTGTATAACCTCAAGAATATGGCTTGAGGGTTTCTACCAGGAACCTTAAACTCCTGATTACAGAAAATGAATGTCTATTCTTTTTCTGTAATCAGGAGTTTTTTTATTTTCTGAAAACTAGAGTATATTGTGAAAGGACGATGAATCAATTATGAATCTAAAAGTTTTAATACTTGCCTTATCCACTGTTGCAGTAGGATTGGTCGAGTTAATCGTAGGTGGGATCCTTCCTACTATCGCAGAAGATTTTAATATTACATTGAGCAGTGCGGGTCAACTGATCACCGTTTTCGCATTGATTTATGCAGTTGCCGGACCGGTTTTACTAGTGTTGACAAGCAAGTTTGAAAGAAAAAAATTGTACCTGATATCTTTATTTGTGTTTTTTATCGGTAATATCATGACTTATTTCAGCACAAGTTTTTCCTTTATGATGATCGCAAGGGTCTTGACTGCAATGAGTACAGCACTCATCGTTGTCCTGTCTTTGACCATTGCCGCTAAGGTAGTTGCTCCTGCACATCGGGCGAAAGCTTTGGGAATGATTTATATGGGGATCAGTTCGTCACTTGTAATGGGCGTTCCGCTTGGGATCCTTATTACCGATACATTCGGCTGGAGAGTGATCTTCCTTGGAATCGCAGTCTTGTCAATTGGATCAATTGTACTTATTTCCATCTTCTTGGAGCGGGTACCAGGGGAAAACTCAATCCCTCTTTCACAGCAGCTAAAGGCCGTTGCCAGTGCCAAAATAGGCAGTGCACATCTTGCGACTGTATTCATGCTGGCAGGACACTATACTCTTTATGCGTATTTCACTCCGTTCTTAGAAGCGGAAATGAATCTTAATTCCAGTTGGATTAGTATCTGCTACTTATTATTTGGGATTGCAGCTGTAGGAGGAGGAGCATTTGGAGGAATCCTATCTGATTCAATCGGTGCTCAAAAAAGCATCATCCTTGTCATCAGCGCATTTGCATTTGTTCTATTCTTGTTGCCATTATCGACTTTTTCAATGATTGTATTCATACCGGTCATGATGATATGGGCAGCTCTTAGTTGGAGTCTGGCGCCGCCGCAGCAAAGCTATCTGATCCATACAGACCCTTCTACTTCAGATATTCAGCAAAGCTTCAACAATTCAGCCATACAAGTGGGGATTTCACTTGGGTCAGCTTTTGGCGGCGTTGTGCTTACTCAATCCGGAACGGTTTCCCATACAGCATGGTTCGGAGCCGGTATTGTGATCATCTCGTTACTATGTGCAGTCTTTTCTCTAACAAGGACAAGTATTGTAAGAGATGGCACAGTGGCAGTGCCTACTCAAAAGAACTAAATCTGTCATCGATCTTGCAGAAGAAACGGAGGGAAAGATTCAATACTCGATTGAATCTATCCCTCCTTCATTTTTTTAAAATCTATTCTTCTTTTAAAATCTTTTCCAATCGAGGAACCACATCCTCCTCCATTGCATCATCCACATCTTCAACCTGTGCCGCTACATGGGAAATGATGTGTTCATAGATAGTCAATTTAGCACTCAATTGAAATACGACTATCCCCATGATTACATTCATCAGCAGGACAAGAATCAATATTACTTTATACAGTTTCTCCATTACTACCAAATCCTTTATAACTCCTATTGCGGGCCAACATCCCGGCAGAATCCTAACCTCATTGGCCCGATAACTCCTTTTACGGGCCAACATCCTGCCAAAATCCCAATCTCATTGGCCCGGTAACTCCTTTTGCAGGCCAACATCCCGGCAGAATCCTAACCTCATTGGCCCGATAACTCATTTTACGGGCCAACATCCTGCCAAAATCCCTATCTCATTGGTCCGGTAACTCCTTTTGCGGACCAACATCCCAGCAGAATCCCAATCTCATTAGCCCGGTAACTCTATTTCTAGGCCAACATCCCGGCAGAATCCTAACCTCATTGGCCCGATAACTCATTTTACGGGCCAACATCCTGCCAAAATCCCTATCTCATTGGTCCGGTAACTCCTTTTGCGGACCAACATCCCAGCAGAATCCCAATCTCATTAGCCCGGTAACTCTATTTCTAGGCCAACATCCTAACAAAATCCCTATCTCACTGGCCCGGTAACTCCTTTTGCAGGCCAACATCCCGGCAGAATCCCTATCTCACTGGCCCGGTAACTCCTTTTACAGGCCAACATTCTGGCAAAATCCCAATCTCATTGGCCCGGTAACTCCTTTTACGGGCCAACATCCTGCCAAAATCCCTATCTCATTGGCCCGGTAACTCCTTTTGCAGGTCAACATCCCGGCAGAATCCCTATCTCACTGGCCCGGTAACTCCTTTTACAGGCCAACATTCTGGCAAAATCCCAATCTTATTGGTCCGGTAACTCTATTTCCAGGCCAACATCCCTGCAGAATCCACTTGTTATGGCGCCACATTATCTTTTTGTGCCTTTTCAATTCTCTGTCTGTGATTTACGTCTATAACAATATCACCGACACCCATTGCAATAAGTCCATTAAGCAAAGAGAATATTGGAATTATATATTCCCCGCCAGTGAAAAGCATCATGATAATAGCGATGATGCTGAAAAAAACAAAAGCTAATCCTAATAAATATAAAGCTCGACCAACAAACAAATCTTACCTCTCCCTACTTATGTATTCGAATCTTTACAACAGCAGACTTACAGATAGCCTCCGCCAAGATTGTATTCTGTTAAAAACACTTCATTGAGAAACAAGTAGAATCCCATATTAGTTGGATGTAAATCCTTCTGCAATTTTTATTAGCTTTTCTTTAGAAAGAGTAATATTTTCATGAGGATATATTTGAAGATCATAATTCACTTCATCTTCACTCCAGCGAATGACTCCATCTTCCTCATAAATGCCTTCATTCCCACTTACTTTAATCAACTCTTCTTCGATTGGGAAGTTATGATCGCTAATTTTATATATCGAATTCTCTACATTTCCAACGGTTAGCTCGGCCATTTCTCCAGCATCCCCAGTAAAAGAGAGTGAATAGCCCTTGTGATCCTTTCCGTAGTTAAAGCTATTCATCTCAACACCACTTACCGAAAAAGGGAGATCTGATGGAACCTTAAAACTAAATTCACTTTTTTTCAATTTACCGTCTATAGACGAATAATTTATCATTGAATGGCTGCAGCCTGTTAAAAGGATCAATAAAGCCAATAATAGTTTAATATGCTTGATATTTATCTCCCCCGATTATTAAAGCCTCATTTCTATTTATTAATCAGATAAAGATATCCCCATAATATGATCGGTATAAATGGAAAAACTTTCACTTTCCATCTGAACTTCAGGATTTGAAAAAGGAATGATTTTAACTTTATTCAACACAATCATTGCGTGTTGATTGACTACATTTCCTTCCTGCATCATTTTCAAAGTAGTGTCTTCGGATTTTAATATAGCTTTGTTCAATAGAGGAATATTATTTATGTCAGGTTCCTCGGTGTTGATTCTATCAGCGATAATAAAAGCGTTCGAAGTAGCAATTTTAATCTTTCTTTTATTCTTGCTCTCTTTTTGTAATTCATCTAGTTCCGCTTGAATGACGACGATGTCCAATTTCTTCATATCTATTAAATTACTTAATTCGTGTCCCGTAAATTCGTGCAAAACTAATCTCCTCCCTGGTAATTACTGTTTTGAAATAATATTGCCGGAATCTGTTTCTTTCTCTTTCTTTTCGCAGATGACTCTCTTGATAAAAACCTCAAGGACCTGAGTGTATAATTCAGGCTGCTCTAAATGGACTAAGTGTGAAGCAAAAGGAATGATGGAAACATGCACCTTATCGTTCATTTTAGGATAAATTAGTGTGCCGGCTGTTTCTAATTCATTTCCTTCGCCAACCAATATCAGTGTCGGTGATGATAAATGGCTTAAATCACTTGTTTCATCAAATGGATACCACTTCTCGTCTTCGCCCATATAAATGAACTGTTTCCAATCAGATTCATGCAACTGATCATAGTACTCTACTGCCTGTTCATTCCTTAAAAACTCCTTTTGTTGTTTGGCTTGAGCATGATTCATCTCACTCCAGTTGCTTGGCTTTTCCGCAAATATTCCTGACAGTGTCAAACTAGCAATTTTTTCAGGAAACTTTTTCGCAAAATGAAGAGCCACCAATGCCCCTAATGAACAGCCTATTAAATGGATACTATCCAGTTGGTGGTAATCCAGTGTCTCAGCTAAATCAGCAGCACAATCATTAAAGTAATTTGAAAAATCATTGTTTTTTGATTTCCCATGACCTCTTAAATCCGGGACAATGACTTGAAAACCTTTTTGAAAATAGTCTCTTTGATATTCAAAATCTGTTAAACCGGTTTGTAATCCGCTATGTAAAAAAACTATACGTTCTCCCTCTCCAAACATTTCCGCATGCAAAATCACAATTAAGCCCCCTTATATTTTGAACCTTCTTCATCATTCCACTTTCTCAGCCTTCAACATATCGAGCAAGAACTGCTCATCATGCCGGCACTTAAACGGATAACGATGTTCATCTAACTCTCTACTTCCACAGGCATCAACAACTATTGCATTGACTGGAAGCTGGCTGTCTTCAACTTTGAATTTCCCAGCTGTATTGATTTGAAAGGTCTTGTTTTCATTAACACCATAGTTGACGCGCTGACCATCTGTTGTAAGTTGATAAAACCGGTCGCCTTCAAAGTCAAGCATGGAATCGGTGATGAGGTCTAAATTGGCAAAGACCAGTTCTGTATCTGTAAACATATAATCATCCATGTAGTCCTCTTGTTCATTTAACTTATACCTTGATACCTCGAGCGTCTTTCGGTCGTCAGCAAGGTCGATGGTATAGTTGATCGTTCCTTCATGTGTATCCTCTGTAAGCCCAAAACTAAGGTTTTCATAGTTTCCATCCTGATCAATCGTCATATCAAAACCGCGTAATTCAGTATAAGCCCGGTTCATGTCAAATTCAGCTTTCAGATGCTCATATTCTTCCACCAAACTTCCATCATAAAAATTGTTCTCCAGCAAATCAATATGATGAGTCCGTTCAAAGATCATACGTTCTACATGTGGAACGAAAACACCAAGCAGGAAGAGGACCAATCCAATGCTGGCTGCAGTATGCTTAACTTCAACATTCACCTGGGACTTTTGAAAGAACAATAGAAAAATGACAAAACCCAAAGGCAGTTTTAACTCGCCCAATTCCAGCATAAAGGCACCTAGAAAGGTGTATCCGAATAGTTTTATTAATAAGTATGGCTCTCCCTCTTTCGCTTTTCGAAAAAGTAACAGCAACACGATGATGGTAAGAATGTATATAACCGACTGTAAATTGTCGCTCATGTTTCCCCTCCTTTCCTAATGCAGCAAATCTTTTACCTGATAGGCCGGTATGAATGATCCTCCCAAATAATCGGAGTGGAATCATCAAAGATAATCCCTTCCAACTGAGTTTGAGACAGAAGATCGGCAGCATCTTGTTTTGCAAAGAAGATTGCAGAAACTTCATCAAAGTAACAGGTAAATACAAAATCACCATTCTCATCTGTGATGGCTGTTGGTCCGTCATGTGAACACAGTCTTACTTTGATGTCTGTTGAAATCTCATCCAATGGGTAGATTTCTTTGTCACCATGAATGGTCAAGAAGTGAAGATATTCAGCCCCGTTCGAGGAAAGAATGGTCACGATGTCATCAATTAAAAAAATTGAAATTTGATCTTCCATCGGATAATAGGTCTGATTCTCCAGAACTCTTTCTAACCGCTTCGCCAGGTCCTGCCTTCGATAAGTCTCCCTGACATAGCCGCCAAATACAGAAGCAATAACAGCTTTTGACGTTTCTCCCAAACTTTTAAAACCGCATTTATTTTTTAATGATTCCCAAGAAATTGGTGTGCCGTATTTAAGGATATGTTCTTTGATGGGGAAGTATTGGTGAGGACTGTCACTTTTGTCAGATTCCCAGTCGTCTGGCATTTTGATAAAAGGGAAAAAAATCTTCGCTGCAAACGTATATCCTTCTGGTAAATTACCCATCAAGGATTCTCTTTCCATGTCGTCTCCAAGTGGATAGAAAAATTCTTTAACCAATAGTCAGCCGCTCCCCTGTTTTGAAATTGGTATTAAAAAAGTTCGAACTTTAAGGGAATCTATGAAGTTTTACTGAATAAGCTAATCCCTTGCTTATATGAATTCATTTAATAATGCTATTCCTGAATTTCTTCCCAAAGCCTTTGAACATCTACTAATTTCGCTTCTTTAAATTCCATTTTATAAATATCAGGTTTTGAAGTACTATGTAAAAAATGCAAGTGATATATGTTATCGAAATAGCTCATCATCAAAGTCATAACAACGCCGTGTGTACCAATAACTACTTTTTTATTTTTAAAAGTATCCAATAGGTTAGCCAGTACATTTACAGCCCTTTTCTGGCATTCAGCATTCGATTCCCCACCAATTAAAGAGAAGTAGGGATCCCTAAAGGAATCCTCTAACAGTGGAAGCAATTCCTTATCAGAAATCCGATGGTTTACCGAAGTAAATACTCTCTCTTTTAAACCTTCGAATATTTGCACCTCTTGACCTATCTGCTGTGCTAGCCTTTCAACAGTCAATATTGACCGTGTATATGGGCTTGAAACTACTGCATCAACTTTCTCACTTTTTAAAATCTCCGTTACTCGTTGAACATCTAAATGCCCTTTAGAAGTCAGGCCTCTTGTTCTTTCATTTCCTTCCTTTGGTGACTCCCCGTGCCTCACCATATAAACAACCGTATTCATGATTGAATTTCTTCCCTCTCCGAATTTACGTTGATTTATAGTTTCTGTTTCGATCTATGTAACATGTTTATGAAGTGGTTATCCCTAATAAATGGTCCGAAAATAAAATGAATTCATCAAGATGTATTGGTGACCCAGGCAGGGAAAAAGGAGTCAACTTTACATTATGCAAATAAATACAAGCAGTCGAATTTAGGATTTCCTTGTCTTTAATATCAATGGCTGGATTGACTTCGTACTGAGTTAACGAATTTTCTAAAATAGGTTCCTCACCCGGACGTTCATCCATTACCATTTTTAATTCTGCTTCAATCATCGCAGACTGTGTAACAAAAACAATCTTCTTCTTTTCTGGATATTTGTTTTTAAGTTCTTCAAATTTTAAATGCAGTTCTACCACTGTAAGCTTTTTAAAATCAATTGCATCAATTAAATCTTTACCTTTCATCAATACCCCTCCGCCTAATTACTTATCTATACTTTAGTAATTAGACGAAAACCCCAATGTCTAAGTTTCGAATTGTTTTAAAACACTTTACCCCTTTAAAGCGTGAAGAGGGACTGTCCCTTTTCGTGCTTTAAAGGGGTAAAACCTGCTTTGGTTCGGACATATGATTTTCTTGAAAAGTTGGATTAGAGAGGATACCCCGGCAGTCATCCCCTGACTTTTATTCTTCCCTCTCTGCAACCTGCCATTTTTTATTAAAGAAACCCACTAACAAAAGAGAAAAAAATAAGGAAGCAGTCAAAAACATCATATAGGTATTAACATTGAAGAATTGCTTGTTAACGTGAATGGACATGAAAGAAGTGATGCTATCGATATACTGCCAGTCTACGAACCCAAAATCTTCTTTGTACCTTTCTGCCAGGGTCTTTTTATATTTAGCAAAGGCACTCCTTTGATATAAGAATGAGATCACTAAGTGTAATAAAGCTAGAGCCATTCCAACTCTTAACACAAGGAGTTTCACATTCAGTGCAAAAAGGACTTTGGTTAACAAATACACAAAACTGAAAAACATAATAACGAGAATAAATAGAAACAAAATGGCTGGGTTCCCATTCCCTGACGTTTGGCCGGGCTCAGGGTTCATGGCATTGCTCATCCAAAATAACGGAATGGCCAGGAGACTTATTAGTGTTATGAGAATTAATCTTCTTTTTATAATAATCACCCCTATATCCGGAACAGTTCAATCTACCAACGACAGTTCTCGATACATCATAAAATCATAGATACTGTCCTGCGATTCCAAACTAACTCTCTATATTTTAAAAACCTTAGCAAATAACCACGGAATTCCCGTAAAGATAATAATTCCTGATAGAACGGACAGGAAGATGAATGTACTTATGACCTTTGCCAAGAAAAGAACGACTAAAGAAACTAAGACAATGATCCTCCAGTACAAAAGCGGTTTATTCAAGTTCCTCCCCCTCTTTCTATTTTTTATCTTTTAAAGCATAAAGGTAAGCGAACCTATCTAGAGCAGTATCCCAGTTCACCAATTGATTTTCTCTCACAGCATAGAGCAGATTATGAAAAATCGGCTGCAATCCATAGAAACATTGAACTCTTTTAAAAATAGATTCCGAGTCTTCTGTCTGGTAATGAGATACTACTTCTCTTGTAAAGTCTGGCCCAAAAGACCAGTAAAAACCTGCAAAGTCAAATGCCGGATCTCCAACCTGGGCATCTGTAAAATCGATGATTCCACTGACAAGTTGTTTTTCTTTTTGAAATAACATATTTGAAGTCGTCAAATCTCCATGAATCAATACCTTGTTATAGGTTGAAAACGTAGAACTATTTAAAAAATTTTCAAACAGGTTTTGAATATCGACTCTTTGTGGAATTTTTAAATTTGGAAAAATGTATTTTACAACAGAATGATATAAATCCTCCCAATATTCTTGGGTATGGACAGTAACGATATTTGTTCCTCTTAGCATTGATAAGTCTATGCTATGCAGCTTTGTGAGGAAGTCACCTAATAAATTTGCATTCTGTTGATTCAATAGATAATTGTGATCTGAGTCACTAACAGTTTCACCATTTAAATATTCATACTTAACGCCTTTAAACTCTCCATGAAGAAAAACAGGTTCATAACGGGGGATTTGCAGCAACGGATTCTTCAGTGCCAGTTGACGAGTCAAATTCATTTCATCTTTTACTTTTGATGCTACTCCTTCCGACTTGGGAAACCTAAAGACAACTTCATTATTTAGGATGATTATGTCATTATCCCACCCATTTGTTTTAAATTTTACATCGCTTATGGTGATATCTGGATGCGTTTTATTAACAATTTCTATTAGATGATCTGCTTTCATTTATCCAACCCCTAAGAAACTTTCCTTTAATACCAATTATTTCAAAGTCGGGCAGCAAACTCAATATAAATATGTTCCTCCGATTCACCAGTTTCCTCCTCTATTTACATATGTGTTTCCTAAAAATAAAGAATAAGCTGTGTCATATATAAATTCCAAAGTGAATGTGCAATCATAGCAGGAATTAACGATTTTGTTTTGTAAGTAGTTATTGTCAAGAGAACTCCAGCGAGAATCGTAAATATCCAGGTTTCGGAAGGGTGCATCAAACCAAACAGGATAGATATTATGCTGATCGCCCAAAACGGCTTTACGAGTTTCAACAAAACCGCCAACAAAATTCCTCTAAATAAAATCTCTTCGGATATTGGGGTAAGAATTGCAGCATTGATGGTACTTCCCCAACTACTAGCTTCGATCATATGATTCTTGAAATAGAAAATAAAATATCTGTCCAGCAGCACTTCATAATGAATGCAAATATGTAAAAGAAGATAAGGAATAGCAAATGTGAGAAGAATAAACAGATAGCTTTTAGGCTTTTTCAATACATTGAAATTTACCATCGGAATGATGAGTGCCCTTATGTTCCGGAAGTTGAATGTAACTATTGTAAAATAGGAAAACCAAATTAGTCCTTTCAATCCACCATAGGGAATGGGAAGTTGACTGATAAAATAACCAGGCACAGCTAAAATGGCAAGATAGAGAAATAGAACTTTGAAATTTATTCTGGAATCCCCTTCCGCCACTGTCTTTGTTCCTTCAGCTTGTAGGCTGTTTAACATAAAAATCCTCCTTTTTTGTAGAAGTACCTGAACATATCCTTTTTCCAATGAGATGATTTTACTGCGAACGTCGTTAAGCTTTGGGTATAGTTTTTAATACGGACAATGTATTAAAAAGTTTCAAATTTCCAGTAAAAATATGCCAATAACAAAAATCAATAACCAGAGGTCAGTTGGGTGACCTCTGGTTATTGATCTCTTCAATCAGGTGTATCTAGTTTCTGTAAAGCTTCATGCAGTTCACTCTGGACCTTTTCATCTGCGCTCACATAAAAAACCAATATGTTATTTACTCCGTATACCTGATGTTCCACTAAGTCAGCAGTAGCTGTTTTCTCTTCAAACTTTTCAATGCCTTTTCCTCGGGCACTAGCTGAGGGAAACTCATACACAGATAACAAGTTCCCTTCCACACTATAAAGATCAGGTGCAACACCATTTAATTTTTGGATAAACACATTCTCACTTGGCAGCTCTGGTGCTTCACCTAATTCGAATCCTTGACCCTTGAGTACATTTTCTACAACTTCTAAATTGAGATTGGTTGTTTCAATTTGGCTTTCTTTATCATTCTGCTGGCTGCAAGCTCCCAGTAAGGTTATTAATAATAGAAACAATGATAGCTTTTTAAACAAATATTTACCTCCTATCTTAAAAGACGGAAATACATTGTTCGAGCTGGACTGGCTCTTATTAAACAGCCAAATCACCCCATTATAAAAGCGCATTTCCTCTATATTAGGGCGCCACTTTTTCGACTTAACTTATTTCTTCTTTCTTGCCTGCTCCTCTAACATCTCCTCATCGAGCTGATCCACGATTTCTTCCGTTCCGTCTTTTCTTACGTACCTCACCTTTACTTCTTTGGCAGGACTGACAACATACCAAAACCGCTTATCTCCCTCCACATCTACAATCGTCGCTTTTTCTCTCCCAGCATAAACTTCAGTAATACTGTTATCCCTCATGGCACCTGAATAGATATAAGGTACCTTATCCATAGCAGACCACTTTTGAGGTGCATCCCATTCTGCTCCTCTTGTACGCTGCCAGGCCCAGTGTCCATTTTCCTTTTTGATATATGCAATAAATATTTGTTTTCCCTGAAGATTGTTTTCAGTGAAAATGGCAATGGCATCATCTTCTGTAACTATGTTTTGATCTTGATGAACAAGTGAATAGGAATAGTCAACATCCTCGCTATATTCCTTTTCATTTTCTTTCATTTTTTCTTGAAAAAATTCTTCAAAGGTCTGTTCTTTTGAACAAGCAGTCACTAACACTAATAAAATGAAAAAAAGCAATTTTAATCTCACTATAATCCCCTTTTCTCAGGAAATTGGCCAAAGATGGCATGATTTAATCAATTTTTTGATTTTTCTTCTTGATTAAGTCATTCCACAGATCATCCCAAGTTCCATTAAATTCTTTCCACTGACCATTCTCAAGTATTTCTAAAACTTTGCCTTTGCCGGATATAAATTCAATGGACTTATCTTCATCCTTATATGTAGTTATGGGCAGTTTAACCTTAAGTGAACTGATTTGAGGATGGCGATTTAGAAACATTTCGTAGTCATCAGCATCATCAAGACCTTTTTGTACTTCGTCACCTATTAATGAATATTTTCTTGAGTAGCGTAATTCCTGTGCCAATCCTCTCTGCTGATGCAAAGTATCCAATATTTCCTCAAACGTTATGACTCTTGTTTCGGTTGTAACTTCTTTGTTTTTGTCGAAAGAATACCACTTAGCATATGCTGCTATATTGTGGATATTTGCTAATAGGACGATCAGAATGAAAAAGCCTGTTATTATAAAACTATTTTTTTCAATGTGTCACTCCCCTTATGGACCAGTTCCGCATGAGAAGACATACTTTCCACTTTCAGTCTCTTTGGTATAACACATCGTTGCTGTGTCTCCAGTAGGACTGTCATGGTTATACCAATAGACATTGTACCTCTGCCCGTAATCTTTATCTTTGTAATGATCCTTAAGTATCAGTGCGAAAAAACTTTGATATGGATGCCCGTCTTTGTAAATGCCTTCCCTCAGGGCGGACCTTGGTGAATCATTATCGTGCACCAACGGAGCTAACCATGGCGGAAATAGTATTAGCACCATTAGTGCCACCAGGCCAACGATTACAAGTTGTTTTTTCTTATTCAAATTACACTTCCTTTCTTCCCGATTAACACCTTAAGGAATGATCTGATCAGTTTTCATTTGCTGAGATTGGTTCATGATCAGTCAGTCCATCTTTAATAAATTCCTGTAATCCATCCCTATGAAATATAGCCAAACTCACCATTAATATGATGAGCAGAATAAAAGTCCCGAAGATGATTGATGGGATTATGCCTTTCATTTTTTCGTTTCCCCCTTATTGCTTCTCAATAATTAGACGGAAACCAGCCGGTATATGTTTCGCCATTATTACCATAAATGCAATTTACTGTATCGAGTTGATCGACTACGTGTAATTCAGCTGGATGTTGAGCATGATATATTTGACCAATAACGAAGGGATGACAGGTATGAACTATAAAAGTGAACTACAAGAAGCACAGGACATTATCCATAAAGCACATCATCACTTAAAACAAGTCAATTCAACCAGCAGCGAGGCGGAATCATGCAGGTTCGCCATTCAGGAACTGGAAAAAGCACAGCAGAAAATCCAGCAGGTGCAGCAAGGGATTCATGAATAAAAACAATACAAAATGGCTTGGGATAGCAGACCCAAGCCATTTATTTGAAAGAGAACCTTTTAACTTCAAACCTCAAAAAATAGTGCTGCTCTGTTGGCGAGCAGCTGTTTACTCTGCCTACGCCCTCATTAGCTGGAAACTAGTCTTGAGTAAAACTTCTTCCAGTAATAAGCTCAAAAAATGCCTCGGCTTGTTCGTAGAGTGGAATATACGCCCTTTCAACCTCTCCATCAATTGTATGCCTATAGACCATAATTGATTTTTCACTCTCATCTATAAGAACATCATAATTATTTTCATTTAATGTGAATGTATAATCTGTACCTACGTAGTCAGTTCCAGTGTAAAGGGTTTGTTTTTTCCATGTTTCATTATCGATAATCGTTTTGAGCAGCTCTAAATCTTCAGGATTCTTAATTTGATAAATCTCTTTCGTTCCACCTTCTCCACCGAATTGTTCAACGTTAATTTCTTGATTTCCACTTGTGTTTTGGCATCCATATAAAAGAAAAATCATTAGAAATAGGGATGCAAGAAATTTTCTATTGATATTATTTTCCCTCCTTTTATAGATAGAGATAAGACCAATGTATTTAGAAGTTCAGGTTATCACTACTGTTATCTATAGTTTCTAGGCTGCTTTTTCACATATGTATTAACAAAATTATTTATTCTTTATACCAATTTTCATCAAACTCAAGATTTAGTGCTCTTCCGAAGCAGATCCCAAATCTTATAAACCCTCTTCCCCTTGCTGTGATCAGCTTTCCATCATGAACAACCAGTTCCTCAGAAAAATTTTCTTTATCAAATAGACCTGTCTTGTCCCTGTCCTCTTCTGTCATTCCGATTGTATATCTCTTTCCTTTTAAAACTCCAGCTTTTGCAAGTAAATAAGGCGAGCTTGAAATACTTCCAATTGTTATAGCTTGTCTTTCACTTTTTCTTATAAAGTCTATTAACGCTTTATCATTTTCTAACGAAAATACATCCATGCAACCCGTCATTAAAAGACTGTCTATCTCATTAAAGTTTATCTCCTCAACTGTTGTATCTGGTAAGCAAGTTAAACCTGACTCTCCACGAATGGGCTTCCCAGTTGCGCCAACAGTGATTATTGGTTTTCCTCCCTGCATTAAGATGGACAGTGCCACACTTAATTCATATTCGCTATACAGAGGATATAATAGAACAGCTGTTTTTTTCATAATATGTTGCCTCCATAATTACTAACATAAATGGTTAATAGTTTCACATTAATCTAAGCTCTAATCGCATCAGTGTTGATAATTCCATAATGAACAAGATCGATATATTCGTTCTCTTTAAAAACGTGATCTCTTAATATACCTTCTCTTTTCATGCCTATTTTCTCAATAACTTTGCCCGAAGCCGAGTTGGAATAAAAGTAACTCCAATTCCTGCACCCCATTTTTCGTTTGAGAATTATTTCATTTACGATACTCCATCAACCAGCAGTCTTGATATATGCCTTCGTGAAGTTCTCGCTGCGGAAGTATTTTCACTTTTGTAAATCCACATTTCTCATAACACTTTATAGCTCTTGTATTTCTAGCTTGAGGGTCCAAAACAACCCTTTCTGCTTTTTTGTTTTCGATTAAGAATTCAACCATGGATGAGACAAGCAGCGTTCCAATTCCTTTGTTCCAATACGCTTTTTCTCCGATGAACTGGTCTATTCCATAAACAAATTCCTTGGTGTATCCATATACCTTTTTCGTTTCATCATCTAGTTGGTAAAATTGGATATAGCCAATTTCTATACCGCCAAACTCTATAATGCATCTCATTTCATCATCTTCTGGAGCGAAAAATTTTTCATTCACTTTGTTTATATCGAATGGATTATCCCTGCCTTCATAAAACTCAAGTACTCTCGGATCTGACAGCCACTTTGCTAACAATGCAGCATCTTTTCTTTCTAATTTTCGAACGGTTAATTTACCATGTGTGAACATCAACAAACCAACCCACCCCTTTTTTATTAAGCAGCAATTTATTGCAAGAACTCTTTTCTAAGTATTGAATACATCGCCAAGTCTGTAAACTCACCCTTCATTAAAAATACTTCTCTTGCAACTCCTTCATACTTCAATCCTAATTTCTCTAACACTCTCTGGGATTGTTTATTTTCAATAATAATGGAAGCTTCCACTCTATTCAGGTTCATATTTTGAAAACCGTATTTAATTAATTCTCTTGCCGCCTCCATCATGTAACCTCGCCCCCAATGCTTATGGGACAATACATATGCGAGTTCAGCCCTGTAATGTTTAGGAACCCAGTTTACGAAATCAATAGTGCCTATCATTTTTTTCTCTTCTTTTAGTTCAATAGCCCAAGTTAATTTTCTTTTCTCTTCATAGGCATTTGTGATTGTTGCAAGGAATTCCTCGCTGTCTGATAGTGTTTTATGTACTTCCCAAGGAACAAAACGTGAAACCATTGGTTCTGAAGCATATTCAAATAGATCTTCTTTATCATTCATTGAGAGCTTTCTTAAAATTAATCTCTCAGTCTCTAAAGTTGGTATATTGGCATAGATTTCTTCGTGATTTTTCATTGGATCTTACCTCATTTCTCAGATTTGCTGGCTGGGTAACATTAATACAATTACCTGGAAAACCTACAGATACAAACCTCTGTTTTATATTGGAATGTAACCTTATCGTTTTGTTGATATGTTGAAAAAAGAAATCGAAGTTCTGAAGCAAAGTCTGCGTAAATTTCATCTTTCTTTGATGGCGTGTAGGATAATGACATGGCCCCACCTATAAAACCTTCCTCTGTCACTGTTTGCCAGTTGTCAAAATACACCTTGGTGTAATCTTGTCCGAAGAAATCAAGTTTCTCTTTATCGGGATCAATATTGGATATTCCAGCAGTTGACTTGACTCTATATTTACGTAAAAGAGATGTATATTCTTGGGCCAATTGGCTGTCTGTCTGCATCTCATTCCATAAAATAAGGACATATCCATCTTCTTTTAGGATTTTTTTGAATTCTCTCTTACATAATTGCTTGTCAAACCAATGAAAAGCTTGTGCAATCGTGATGATATCTACACTATTTTCTTTTAAAGTTGTCTCTTCCGCTGGTGCATCAATAAATTGTATATTTTTATATCCTTTACAATAAGTTCTACACTCATCAAGCATGTGTTGGTTTGGCTCAATTGCCAGGACGCTGCACTCCAAACTGCCTAGCATGTGTGTAAGAATTCCCGTGCCAGCTCCAATATCGGCAATGACAGATTGGTTATTAACCCCTAACTCTCTAAGAATCCTTAATATATCCACTGGATACGACGGCCTTCCTAATGCATATTCTTTCGTTTTATTATCAAATTCATTGTTCATGAGAATTCTCCAAATGGTTCTTAATCCGATTGCATAGCTGCACAACTTGATCGTTGTCTCCCATCGGAGCATCCTGCCAATCATATACTTCCATAGGACCCCAGTGTTCTTTTGGAGTATTTGGATAACGGGCAACGATGTGCATATGAAGATGCGGAACAGAGTTTCCTGAAACTAATGAATAGATATGTTCGGCATTTTCAGATTCCTTCAGGGCCTTACTGACTCTTGCCATCATTACTCCAAATGCTGCGGCTTCTTCTTCCGTTAAATCGGCAAGTGAAGGAGTATGTCTTTTTAAATCAATCATGATATGACCTAAGTAGTTTGCCTTCCCCTTTCGATCGATATGGCCAACATACACATGATCATCTTCATAGATCATGACTCCTGAAGTTTCAATTTTTCCAGCGTGCTTATGACAGATAAAACAACTTTCCCCCATTCAAAATCCCCCTTAAAGAAATATAAAAAATCCTATCATCTCTTAAAGAGACGATAGGATTTTATCGTGGTACCACTCTTCTTGTTTCACTTCTGTTAAAGCGAAACATCTCAGGACTCTTTTACGGAAGTTAACCGTATAGATTTACATATCAATCTATCCACTCACAGGCGACTTCGGGAACCAATTGACTGTCTTGCACCATCCGACAGCTCTCTGAACAATTAATCTATCCTTACTACTCCTAATCTTAGCGTTTAGGTTATTTATTTTTAAATATTCTATATTTTCTCAAACTATATGTCAATAACTTATTTACTAAATATTCCATCATGAGCATTTTAAACCAACAATTATTTGGTATTTAAAAAAACAGACAGATCCCAAAGAATTTGCCTGTAATCATAAATTACTTTTCTTTTGTGAAATCGAGGATCCTTATGTAGTTACCTGCAGGATCTTTGAAAATAGCGTAGCGGCCAGGAGGAATATCAACTGGTTCTGTGACAAAAGTTAGAACTTCCTTATTTTCCTTAAAAAACTGATCTACACTGTCTACTAAAAAAACTCCTCCTGCTGCGAGGTCCTTTTCATCTTCTTCAATCAAAAGACGAACATCCGAGTCAGGCAAACTTAATGCAACAGTATGTTCCCCCTCTCTCCAGGCTTCCTCAAACCCAAGGGTCTCCCTGTAATACTTAAGTGATTCTTTTAAATTTGCTACGGGATGATACAAAAACACTAATTTCATTTTAGCCATCTCCTCTCTTTATCACATAATTAAGTTATGTTTTACATAATTAGGTTATGTATATCGTAACCATTTTACTAAATCCTGTCAATATGATAATCTTACTTTATGAAAGAATGGATACCGATACCAGGAAGTAATAAAGATAAGTTAATTCAAGCAGCCCTAGAAGCCTTTAGTCAAAACAACTTCAAAGATGTAAAAATTTCAACACTTGCAGCCAAGGCTGACATGACAACCGGTGCAGTTTATCACCACTTTGGCTCAAAATTAAAGCTTTACCAAGTAATCAGAAAGGAAATGGAACAGAGAATTGTAGATAGAATGGAGGGAGCTGCTTCATTATTTGAGGTTCCAGAAGAATCTTTAAAAGCCGCCCTTCTCACTGGATTAGACTTTGTTGAGAAGCAAAAGGCCTATAAGATATTCAGTGAAGAACCACAGTCGAGGGATATAGACAAGGTTGAAGACTTTATTAGAGGTTTTAGAAAGGAAGCCGACATTCCCTTTGAAATACTAATTATCTCTTCTTGGAGATCCATATTAAAAGGATTGGATAAGGAAGAATTAACACTAATTCAAGCAAAGAAATTAATCAAATGGATGTTAGAAAGGGAGAGTTTATAATCCTCTTCCCTTTCGTACACAAAAAACCCTTGAGCAAAACTCGCTCAAGGATTTAAAAAGAAAGATTAATAGACGCCGACATTACTCCATGCACTTGCAACAGAAGATGCCGTTGAAGAACCATATAAGTCATTAGCTGACTGAACAAGTGCCTGCCTAGCATCAGAGAAATCACTGTAAGGAGTCAAATAAACAGTCAGAGCACGGTAATAAATATTTTCCGCTTTGGTTTTCCCTATGCTGTTGATTGTGTAATAAGCAGCTTTGTTCGGGATACCGCTGTTAGTATGAACTCCTCCCCAGTCTCCCTCTCGCGTGACAGGAAGGTTCTGGTAATCATTCATATGGGCTGGCTGGTTATACTGCTCCGGATTGGACATACTGCGAAGAGCATCCCCGCTGACTCCAGGAGTGTACACATCTTCTCCCATCAACCAATCCTCAGAATCCACAAAGAAACCAAACACGTCAGAAAATGACTCGTTCAACGCGCCAGACTGGGATTCATAAACCAAATCCGCCGAAGTATCCGTTACGGCATGCGTCAACTCATGGGCCACGATATCATCTGCGCCTGAGAGTGGAGCGAATGTTGAACCATCTCCGTCACCGTAAATCATTTGATTTCCGATCCATGCTGCATTGTTGTAATTGCTTCCATAGTGGACGGTGGAAGTTACATCAGAACCTTGATTGTCATAGCTGTTCCGGCCAAATTTATTGTAGTAATAATCATACACTTCACCGGCATAATAATGTGCATCGACAGCGGCTTTTTGTCTTTCACTATAGAACGTATTGCCTGTGTCCGTCACATAATAACCTGGAAGACTGCTGTCGCCTCCATTATAGTTATCAAATGTCTGGATGACACCATTCATCGGTTTAGTCGTATCGAACAAATAGTAAGTACTATTATAATAGTACGTATTAACCGTCTTGTAGTCGCCCAGGACACCATATCCTGAACCAGTTGCTTCGTGGACCTCATTCACTGCTTTTAGAACTTCACCGTTTTCAGCATTGATGTAAAGCTGCCAGTTTGCTGGGTATGGAGAGGCAAATTGTAACTGAACATGATAGGCTAACGTATATTCCTTATCTTCATTGTAAACGACCAAATCCGATTTTTCGGACAACATACTTTTATTTCCTTTGATTGTTTCAATGGTCTCGTCAGCGGCCGAGCGATCAGTATCAATATGCTTCCAGGCAGCATCAATCGCTTGCTGCTTGTTCAGCTTTTTGGTTTGTCGGATGGTAGATGGCGCATCAGAGTGAAACTCCCCATTGACTGCCTCAATATTCCCTTCACGATCGGTATGCACCATGACTTTTGCCTTCGCAATCGGTACATTTTGAATGACCGGCTGGTAAATAAAATGTGTCATCCCTAATTCATCTTCCTTGGTATCGATTAACTTCAGGTCTTTCTCAGGATTGATGTTAAATACGCTGCTGTTCGCCTTAAAGAATGATTGAACATCCTTTTCTGTTTTGACCTTCTTCTCCGTCAATTTCCCTGTGATAAAGGATGGAGCACCCTTATGTACATTTTCCTTCCAGTTCATTTCTACGTTGGGTTTCATTTTCCATAATGGGTCAATCCCTTGGGCAGAAGCTGCACCTGCTGAAGTCAATAATGCTGTTGTGATGGCTGCGGAAGCCAGTACTCTAGTAAACTTTTTATTAGTTTTCATATGTTTCTCCCTCCTTGCTCAGTATTCTAGCAAAGAAAAATCACAGGAGAAAGCAATTGTCAGAATCCTCAAAATGCTTAACAAGCCCTGATTCACACTAAAAATATCAAGGATCCCTATCTTGAGGAAAATTTTCATGAATATTGTCAAATTTTGTTCTGTGAGTACCTAATAAGTGTCCTCATTTTCACAACTTCTCTTTTCTGTAGTGTCCACATTATGATCCTATGTTAGTACCAGTTTTGCCAAATTCAAGGTGATAATCCCATGAAGATTTTCAAAAAAAAACTTACCCTCTTTTGGATAAGCTTCCATTTAGTTATTGATACAACCTTTTTACTTTTTCTAATATTGCCTTATTTAATAAGCCGAGCAATATGTAATAAACAAAAGAATAAATATACTTCCATTTGAAATAATAGACCAAGTGTAATACATGACTTAATGGTTCACCGATAAATGCAAATAACAGAGCCATACAAACTAAAGCGATAATAAACGACTTCCAAGAACTAAAGTATTGGTAAATCAACATATAAGCTACTACTACCATAGACATGTCAAAGGCAATTGCTCTTGGAGTTACAGGAATCAATTCGGTTGGATACATCCAGAAACGCAAATCGCTCCCAATAGCATCGAGATATGTTGTGGGGATAACCACTAACGAACCGAATAATATTATTTCCATCACGCGTTTCCTGTCCAACACTTTAACCCATAGAGCCCACGGCACTATCACGAAAGCCACAAGGATCCACCAATTCCAAGAGAACAGTTCATACTCAAGCCAATATTGAAAATCAGTTTGGGTATAAATATCCTGTAACTCTCTGGAATGAAAGGCATTCTTCATTTTAATATCCATTCAAATCACCAAGCCTTAGCAAAGAGGTAACATTGATTGTTTGTTTAAATGCTAAGACTAATTTGCCTATAAAATATAGACTTTATACGGACTTCAACGTACATACTTGGAATAAGCGAAGGTAGTAAAATAATTCAAAGCAAAAAAGACTCATCAAATAATGAGTCTTCTGACTTGGCAAACCAAAAGAATTAACAACTCTGTGTAATCCATCCAGCGTCTTTTAGAAAGTCTTCTCTTGTCAGGTTTTCCCCTCTGATGAATTGTCTGTAGGAATTGATCGTGCCATCGTGTGACACCACATAGATCCGTTCAGCATTTTGCTCTCTGCACCATTCAAGAAAACGAGCTGCTACTGCACTAAATTCTTGTTCTGGCATTGTATTGATTCCGGAAATCCAAAACTCCTCGGGAAGGCCCTCGTAAATCGTAAAGCTTGGAAATTCTTCTCTAATCAATTTCTTATCTAACATCCTATCGCAAGGAAGTGTTTCCCATTCTGGATTTTGAGGAAACATTCTTGGTGATACCAGTGGGCTCACAACTTTTCTACAGCCTATGTTTCTTGTTAAAATGTTAGCTGTCTCCAAAGTCCTTCTAATAGGGCTGATAACTACTATGTCTTTGTCAGTTATAGTAATTTGAGATTGCAGAGATTCGGCCTGTTTAATCCCCTTTTTGGTTAAAGCGGGGTCTTGAATTTGCAAACTATCTGGTAAGTTGAGGGTATGTTCACCTTGTCCGTGTCTAATAAAAATGAAATCCAAAAGTGAGTCCTCCTTAATTCCTCATATTACTGAGATAAAAGTTAAGCCTGCTGCAGCTTCATCTTTTCCAATATGCCTTTAACTTTTTCGACAGTGCTTTCTACAAACTCATCCATTTCAACCTCTGTTAGATAAATGAATTTATGGTCATCGGCTATCGTACTTGTCCGGTAAAATTCCGTTATATTTCTGATTTGTGTCAGAGTCTGACCCTCTGGAAAGAAATCTAGATACTCAGGAAATTCGGTTATGTGTTGGAAGTCTGTCCAGAAGATATTGTCATTATGATATTTAAGATATAAGAAATCCTGTCCATACCAATCTTTCTTAACAAGGCGGGCATAATCCGGGTGATTCAGGATTTCCTGATAAACTGTTTCCTGCTTCTTTTTAGCAAGGACTTTAAGCCATTCCTCATCCGTCACCAAATGAATGTAGTAGCCCAACTTATAGGATATTTCGCCAGATAAACTCTCAGTTATTTCACCAAGATATTCATTGTAAAATGAATCGGAGCTAATCTTCCCGTCAGTGTAGAAATGAGTGGTTTCCTTTGGTGGTACCGGCTTTCCGTCTTCTCCAATAAGCCCGCAATCCGGTCCGATATTGCCTACCAAGAATTCCGTTTTTGAAACAGGAAGATCCGTTTTCAGTAATTCTTCAGTGATTCGAAAATGAGTTACCCAAGTAGCCATAGTGATTCCCCTTTAATTTATGGATTTTCATTGAGCGGCACAGGTGATTATAGATAAATGCAGGATCTTTTGCCGCAAATCTGTATTAACCTAATCAATTATTTCAAATAGTTAGAATTTAATCAATGTTAGTTCTATAACAACTTAGTGATGACACCGTTATATCACCTCATAAAGAAGCTTTGATTGGTTGAACGAACTTATACGACTATAATAGATGGAAAGGAGTGATGTTAATGAATATTCTATGGGATTTCGACGGAACTTTATTTGACACCTACCCCGCATACACGAAAGTGCTCTCTACTGTGCTGGGTGAGACTGTGGATGAAAAGGAGATCTATGGCAAGCTGAAAGTTTCCTATTCACATGCCATCGATTATTACAAGGTTCCTGAGGACAAACAGGAAGAGATGATGCAGTTAAGGGAGAAACTTTCTCCTGAGGATATGAAACCGTTTGAACATGTGGAAGAGATTCTTAAATGGGCTGATAAAAATGTGATCATGACACACAAATCGAGGGACGGAGTCTTGGCCATCTTGGATCACTATGGCTGGCGGGATTATTTTTCTGACATAGTAACCATTGATGATGGCTATGCACGGAAACCTGATCCGGAATCCTATGTTTACCTACATAACAAACATCATATCGACCTGGCCATTGGGGACAGGGAACTGGACTTACTTCCGGCCAAAAAATTGGGGATAGCGACCTGTATTTTTCAGGCTGAATGTGAAATCGCTGATTATCAGCTGCAGGACTACGCTGACTTTTTCAAACTTGATTTCTCACCGTTAAAATAATTTAAAGGGGGACATTCTTCGTCCCCCATACCTGCACGCCTAGACTTTTACGTCCTCCTTCTCCTCAAACATGTCAATAATCGAGCGAATGCTATGTACCCTTCCGGAAAAGATAAACAAATCATCATAGTTGACCTGAATGAAATCATCGATAATGCTGATTTTTTCTTTTACTTTCTCAATGTTCATCAAGGTCTGTTTCTCTTCCCCCTCGTATCTGGTCAATCTTTTCAACTCATCCGCCAAGAGTTGGAATCTGTACTCCTCCACCAGCAGCTTCAGCCGATACAAGAGATCCTGATTCAAGACAATATAGGAATGCTGTTCATACGTCCTATTTACCAAATCGATGAATCCCTGCAAATTCATTGTCAGGAGTTTGGCTCTTTCCATATTGAAGTTCAAATTGAGTTCACCTCTTGATTCCTTTTTATTATGTATAAGAAATCACAAGGGATTTGATGCCAGTTTGGGTGAAAAAGACATGCACTTAAAAACGAGAATACTTCAACCAAGCATCGTTCCCATAATGATAATGAACAGTTCAATTAAAATTAGAACCACAGTCATGGAAACACTCACAAAACTTCTAATCATGGAAATTTTATTCCTAATTCCTTTAAAACCTATAACGCTTACTATTAATGAAGCTACTGTTAATCCGAGCAAGGTGTACCATGTTACTGAAGGTGACAATTTATGAATTATATTAGTTCCAATATTACTAAACGCTAAAAGTAGAAAAAACAGCCAACAAAACAGACAAATGAATAACGAATAAAAATTCAATTTTTTGTTCATTAGATCCCTCCTTTTTATAAAGCTTTTATAATGACCGGGGACTATCAGGCATGGTATTAACAAGAATTAAATAAATTAGTAAATTAGCAGGTAATAAAAGAAATATCAGTCTCACACCTAAAGAGGAAATACCTAAATATTCCGCTATACCTCCACAGACACCGCTTATGGACTTATCTGTTCGCGATTTTCTTAACTTGGTTTTCAATTCAACTCCCCCTCTGCCACATAAAGCATTCTTACTATTAATTAGACGGATATACAATTGATTAAGTTTCGATTATCCTGAACTCTAGACATCTTTTAAGAGTGAGAAAATTATACTTGCTGGTGTTTTTGAAAAAGTGAAAGATGAATGAAAAATTACAAAAAAGAGGAGTTGCAAAACGATATTGCAGCTCCTCTTTTCTATTATTCTTTATTCAATCAACGCCTTAAAAAATAGAGGAAAAATCTTCCCTTAATTAGCAAATCGTACTGAAAACAGCTTAAATAGAGGAAAAAATTCCTCTTATTTGACTCAAAAAACGTGAAGATAGATAGCTTTGCTTAGTATAGAGGAAAAATCTTCTCTTATTTTGTTCAAAACCACTACTAATCTGCATTTAACAGTAAATTCTTCCCTTATTTTTCTATCACGAGTTACTCAGTCTGAACCAAACGGAGCGAATTCAACAATAAGGGTTTGCTCTCCTTCGAGGACCGAGCCTGGTTTGAGGTTTTGTTTTATCAAATAGCCAGCGCCCTTCATTTCGATGGAAATGTCACTCAAGGAAACAAACTTCTGAACATCCCTCAGTGACCAGCCATTCATGTCGGGAACTGTTACAGGTCCATCTGTTAGCAGAAGGATCTTTTCTTTTTCCAACAGAACGTCGTTTGAGGATTGAGCAATGATTTTTCCTCCGTTGCCGATGACAACAGGATTCAGGCCGGATTCTTTGAGGGTTTCCGCTGCTTTGGAAGCCGGTACTCCTTCTACGTCAGGAACCTTTACTGATTGCAGCTTTTGAGAGGTTGTTGTCGTCTCGATATTCAAGTACTTCAAACTGTTTTGCATGACTGGGTTAAAGACTTCCGCTACAGGAATCGAGCCCAGTTTGCCTCCCAAATCAGGTTGTTGAATTCCTACATATACCACGAGCTTGGGGTCCTCTGCCGGCGCCATTCCCAAAAATGAAAAGAGATAATTGTCATGGCCGATCATATATCCGGCCCCATTATGGTTCGGAATTTGGGCGGTTCCGGATTTCCCTGCGACCGAATAGCCCGGAATGGCAAATGGCTTTCCGGTACCGATATCAGATGTCACTGTGGTCGCCAGATACTCCCTTGTCTTCTGTGCAGCTTCCTTGCTTATCGGATTTCCGCTGGAAGTCGGGCTGAACTGCTTAACCACTTTTCCACTATTCCCGTCCACAATTTTATCGACCATATAGGGTTTCATCATCTTGCCGTCATTTGCAACCGCGGATGCTGCCTGGATCATCTGCATGGCGGTGACCGTCGTTCCCTGCCCGAATATCGTCGTATATCGTTCAATCGGGTAGTCATATAGAATCCTGCCGCTTGATTCATTCTCTAATTCCAGCCCGACTTTTTTGCCGAATCCAAAAGCATTCAAATAATCGCGATACTTATCCTGCCCGATTTGATCAAGCAGTTCGGCGAAAGCGACGTTGGATGAGCGCTGCACCCCCTGCAGATAAGTGATGCTGCCCCACCCGGCACCTGCATTCCAGTCTTTGATCGGAAGAGGATTTCCTTCTACATAAAATTCACCGGATTTATAAGTGGCATTGGGATTGAAAACTCCCGCATCCACTGCCGATGCCAGAGAAAAAGTCTTCATCGTCGAACCTGGTTCGTAGGCAGTCTGCATGGTAAAGTTCGTCCAGCTGCTCTCCACTCCTTCTGTTACATTCCGGTTGAAGGAAGGCCTTTGTGCCACTGCCAGGATTTCTCCGGTAGTGGGATCTGAAACGATCGCAAAAGCCTTTACTGGGTGGTACACGTCCGTGACATGATTCAAAGCTTCTTCCACAAATGACTGGATTTTTTCATCAATGGTCAAATAGATATCTTTGCCGTCCTTCGGTTCTTTTACATGTGTATCAGAATCAGGAAGAAGATAACCCCACTTATCACTTTCAAAATCAACTTCCCCGTCTTGGCCTTCCAACATTTCATTGAAGCTTTTTTCTATGCCCAATATCCCCTTGCTTTTTACGTCTCCATCATCTGCCACTTTCTGCTGGGAAATACCGACGAGATGGGTGGCAAAATTCCCGTTAGGATAGGTCCGCTTGGCTACCGTTTCAAAAAGAATTCCCGGCAATTTCTCTTTTTCAATGCTTTCTTTCGTGACAGGCGAGATATTCCGGCCTGCTGTACCGAACTCCACCTGAAACTGGTCCTTCTTGTTTAACCGGCTAAGGATTTCCGACTCATCCATTTCTATGTATTGAGATAGGACCGAAGCAGTTTTCTCTTTGTCC
Organism: Bacillus salacetis; assembly: GCF_049177075.1. Classification (GTDB taxonomy): domain Bacteria; phylum Bacillota; class Bacilli; order Bacillales; family Bacillaceae_B; genus Rossellomorea; species Rossellomorea salacetis_A. The sequence goes on from NZ_CP185377.1 coordinate 2,200,008, forward strand.
ACCACATGATTGGGAGAATCCGGATCTGTAGTCACTGTATCCGAGAGAACTGCAATCAACTTAAACGTCGATGAATCCTCCGCCAGAATTTCTCCATTTTTATCAAAAATAGTCCCCCTGTCTGCCTCTAAGATTTTACTCTTTAAATATTTTTCCGATGCCTGTGCTGCTAAATTGACTCCTTCAACTTCCCCAGACACTGCTATATAAGTAAACCGTGAAAATAAACCGATAAAAACAGCTGAAAAAGTCAGGAACAAAATGAGTGCACCAATTCTAATTTCCTTCCTCTTTCCATTCATAATACTCATCCTTTTCTAGTAGGTTCCTATTCATTTAGTCTACTACTTTATGGGGGTTTATTCTAACCGACTTTGTGAAATTTATGAGAAAGTAGACCAATGAGAATCAAGATAATCCCGTTTAGTAAGTACAAAGAGGCATATATCATAGAAATAATACCAGCAGAATTCTCATGTTTTACAAAGTAGCTTACCGTAACTGCGGCCACATAGAAAATGACAGGAGATAGCAGGATAAATCCGCAGCCTGACCAGATCATTTTCTTTCTATTATTACTGGAAACCTTAAACGCAATAAAGTTAAATACACCTAAATTCCATATTCCTAAAATGATTAAAAACAATGCCTGCAAAATACCACAACCTTCTAAAAATGTTCCCTTTAATAATGACGATTCCCGCTTGAATATTGTTTCATCTTTTGAATGTTTAAAGGGAACATCCTTGTTAGGATATTCCCATAAATGGTTAATCAAGATTGGGTTGATAATGTCCTGATAAAAATTCTCTTATCTCCTTATTGATTTTCTGAAGCCACTCATCTGAAGGGAAATGACCCATATCATATGATTTAAAAGCCGGTAAATTAGGGAGGATTTCTTTTGCCGCTTGATTCAAATTCTTTTCAGGAAAGAAAACGTCCTTCTTCCCCGCTATGACGAGAGTGGGAGCTTGATAGTTTTCCAGCTCTTTCTTCGTAGTCAACTTGGGCATATCCTGTTCGAGTTTAACGTACTTAAATATATCGCCAATTATTTCTTGGTCCTTCTCTTTCATGGACTGATCAGACATGGCATCAGCGATTTTCTTGAGGTATTTCTCTGAAGAGGTACGATTGTAAATAACCATGGGTACCAAGATTTCTTGAATCATTTTCACCTTTGAGCCAAGCTTGATTCCCGCCGGCGATACTAATACGGCACATTCAATTTTGTCCGGCATGAAAGCAGCCAGCCGTAAAATGATTCCCCCGCCATATGAGGGACCAATGAATGCACTCCGCTTAATTTCAAAATGATGCATGAGTTCTTTAATCCAGTGAGCAAAACTATGATCCTTGGCAGAAATTCTGTTTTCATCGCTGTATCCCGGATGACCGTTGGTATCAGGTGCATAAATTCTATAAGTATCGGCCAATGAAGAAAACCATGACAGGGTCATTGGATTGATGCAATTTCCACCCTGAAAGATGAAAACAGGATTTCCGTCTTTTGGACCCGCTACAAGTACATGGGTCTTGCCGTAACTAGTATCTACATGAACCCTTTCCACCTCGAACTCAAGAGAATTTATATACTCTTCATAGTGCTGTAAAATCACTTTCTTTCCTTTTTTGCTTTTATAAATGGTTGCCTGCTTCATATCTCTTCCCCTGCCTCATTCTCGAATTGACGGCGAATTTTCGTCCAGCTTCAATTTATTTTTTTAACGCTCTTAGCATTTACACTCGGTGGATGCTTTTTACTATTATTCGCTTTATGCAGATGATACCCTTTATTTTGCTATTTGTTTGGCTGGTAAGAAAAATACTATCTTTACAATCGCGACTAAGGGAGCCCCCTTTCTCCACTTCTTGTCGCGATTCCTTTCTTATCGCGACAGCTTCCATTGATTGTGGTCCTCTCCTGTCGCGATTCCTCTCTTTTTGCGACAGCTTCCATTGAATTCGGCCCTCTCCTGTCGCGATTACGCTTTAATTGCGACTCGTTGGACCGCTCCTCTCATAAAGCTGTCGCAATTCTTCAGGAAAATAAAAAGAACCTCTGCCAGGGGTTTGACAGAAGTCCTTGAAACAGTAGTGATATTAAAATTAAACCCCGCCATACCTTCTATTCCGCTGACGGAACTGTTCCAACGCACGCAGAAATTCCACCTCGGTGAAGTCCGGCCACAGCACGTCTGAAAACCAAAATTCTGTGTAAGCGAGCTGCCAGAGCAGGAAATTGCTCAGCCGTTTTTCACCGCCGGTCCGGATGAGCAGGTCGGGATCTTTTACATCCTTTGTATATAGGTATGTAGAGAACTGTTCTTCATTCAGTTCATCCAATGACAATTTTCCAGCATTGATATCCGTAATCAATTCTTTCATGGAGTGCAGAATTTCATGTCTGCTTCCATAATTGAGTGCCAGATTCAGCTGAAGGCCATCGTTATCTCTGGTTCTTGCTATCGCATACTCGATGGCTTCTCTAGTATGAGCGGGAAGCTTTTCTAAATCACCGATTGACTCAATCCGCACATTATTTGAAATAAGATCCGGCAGGTAAACCGATAAGAACTCTTTAGGAAGCCTTAATATCACATCTACTTCGGACTTTGGACGTTTCCAGTTCTCCGTGGAAAAAGTATAAAGTGTCAGGACGTTCACCTTGCATTTGACTGCTGCCTTCACAATCTTGAACACAGTGGAAAGCCCTTCTTTGTGCCCGGCTGCTCTCGGCAGGCCACGCTTTTGTGCCCACCGGCCGTTTCCATCCATAATGATCGCCACATGATCCAGGGTATGATCTACTGGATATTGCAAGGCTTCTTCCGGTTGTTTGTTCTTTAGAAAAGGAATGTTCATACACGATTCGCCTCCATGCATATAGTCTTTCTTTTATCCATTATCCTCGTCACTTCTGTATTCCAATAGGTCGCCCGGCTGGCAATCCAGGGCCTTGCAAATGGCTTCCAAAGTCGATAGCCGGACTGCTTTGGCCTTCCCATTTTTCAATATGGAGAGGTTCGCCATGGTAATTCCGACCCTTTCTGAAAGTTCAGTTACACTCATTTTTCTTTTTGCCAACATCACATCGATATTTATGATAATCGCCAATATTCTTCACCTCAGACCGTTAAATCATTTTCTGATTTGATTTGGATAGCTTGTTCTAAAAGTCTCTTGAGCACCGCTGCGAATACGGCAACCACCATCGATGCACCGACGATGACCATTCCAATCAGGACCAGACCCGGCGCATCATCCCATTCGGCAATCATAAAAACAAATGGCAGGATGACCAAATACAGGCCGCTGATTATGATTGCAGAAATTTTAATAGACCTCAAAGATCTCACTGATAGTTCCGAAAAAGCCTCGTTCTTGTCGATATAATGAAGAAGTTTGAACGCCTGATACAGGACGTAGTAAAAAGGGATTGCCGAAACATACATGACACCCAGTATGCCAAGTACCATATAACCAAGCTCCGCTCCCTCTTTTGCATGTCCGAGAGCTTCAATGGCTATCTTAGGCAATAGAAATATACACAAGGCAAGTACTGGAATCCCTAAAAGAATAACAGCAGTCTTTAAAAAGAGTGTTCCACGATTCATCCAAAAGCACCTCACTGATTTATTGTCATATTGAATTTAGCATATTATTTATTGAAATTCAATAAATAATTATCAAATTTTAATTGTGCAACTATAAAAAAGAACATTTCCTATAAGGAGAAATGTTCGATATAAGCAGCAAGTACACAAATATAGGTTTAAACAGAAATGGGTTGAACCTTAATAAGAAGATTTTTAGTGTTAATGTGCTATAATTAACAATATATAGTAGGAAAAGAGTGATGAAAATGATAACCTCTTATGAAAAGATCACGATATCCGGGAATAAAACAGCGGAAGTTTTTCTTCACCTTACTCCCGATAAACGATTTATCGTCTCCATTCCCACCATTCATTGGTCGGCTGAATTCAATCAAAAGGAAGATCTTCAGTTTCAAACAGACAAACTACGATCCTCACTGAATTTTCATCTTTTTGAAGGGAATACAGATGAATTGGCAGATGCGATTAGCAAGCTGGCGGAGAAATATTTTTAATTCAAAGACAGCAGATTGCTGTTTTTTATTTTGATAATTTTTTATGGGCCAGCATGGCTCTGATTTTCTTATCTCATTGGGCGTCTATTTGATTTACGGTCCAACATCTTCTGAATTTTTGTCTCTCATTGGCCCGATTACTTGATTTACGGGCCAGCATCTCTCAAATTTTCGTATCTCATTGGCCCGTTTAGCCAGTTTACGACCCAATATCTCTCGAACTTCCGTATCTCATTGGGTCGTTTAGCCAGTTAACGGGCCAATATACCTCGGATCCAAGCTTCTCTTTGGCCCGTATAGATACTCCTACTCCCCAGAAGATAATTTATTCCGATCAGCCGCGCCAGGCGGCATCTCCATCCAGCCCTTCTCAATCATGATTTTCGCAGCTGAATCTACAAACTTTGTGATTTTCATAAACGACTTAGAGTAAAGGAGCGCTACATCATGCCTTCCGTTCACAGCCACTGAATTCCCAAAAGCTCTGATTTTCATCGAAAACATGTCCATTTTATGGAACAGCATCAGCTTATCTGAAAAAGGCGAGAACGTTGAATCTGTAACGAGATCATCAAGAAAAGAAGGTGCCGGTAAGTTATCCCGGTGAAGCATCTTCATATATTGTTCAATATTCTTAGTGGTCATGTCTCTTCCCGACTCAAAAACCGCCCGAATTTTTTCGTCTTTTACAACTTGTGCGAAGGCCATGATTAACGCCTTGCTTGTTACATTGTTTTCAATGTTATCATAAAAATGGCCTATTTCGAGTGCATGCAGCGGCCGGATATCCCCGAAGAAACCATTCAAATAATCTTTATCAGCGAAATATGGCTTTTCCGGAACAGGGATTAAAGGCGGTTTAATGATGAGCCCCTTCCCCATCAAAATCTTGTTTATCTCGCCGATCAATTCCATAACTGAATTCATGGCATACATGAAAAATTCTTTAACGTCCTCCCGATAAACAAGGGGAATGCCGACTTGATAGATACTCATCCCTGCTTTTGCAGTATATTTCAAATAATGGACGTAATATTCATCCTGGAATAGACGCGGTGCACCGAGATTTACATCCTCATCACTAAAACCCTTTGGAAGAGGAAAGTTTTCTTTTTCTAAAATTTTAGTTGTTTTGATTAAAAATTCTTCACACAGGGATAGCGCATTTTCCACCAGTATTTGAATATCAGCGTCGTCTACATGTTGAAGAAAATACCTCAAGATTTGTTTTGACATACTGTTCCCCATATAGGTAGCCCACAGCTTCCCCATTTCAGCAGAGGTTAATTTTTCATCCGGACTTGTTTTATACGAACCCACTTTGATTGGCTTATTGGTTTTCATGAGAGATCCTTTCAAGGCGTTTTAAATCTAGTATCTTACGCAATCCAGGTGCTTATTCAACAGACGCCTTGTTCCAAAGCGGATCATAATCCATTAACAAACATTCTTACACTGGAGAATAGATTTTCTTTTTCAGTAATGACCAGAAACCCGTTTCGAACGACATTCTTTGTTCCTTCATCTAATGGTTCACTTACCCATTGGTCTGTCACCACACCAAATTCTACCTCTAATCCATTTTCATAGAATATCCTTAGGGAAGTCAAAATCCCCCATTCTTCAAGGGTAAAACGCTCAATACGACTGTACCTAAACTCATTTTTAATCATCTCTAAAGTAAGAGATTTATTAGTGGTAATAATCGTTAAATCCACATCAGAATCAGCATGAAAATCTCCTCTTGCAAAGGAACCCACAACTGCAACACCCTTTATATGGGCTTGGTGTTCTGACCATTCCTTGAAGTTTTATTTTCCATAAGTAGTACCTCTTTCACATTCATTACTTTTAGAGAGTCTCATCCAACTTTTGAATTTTTGAATGGGAGATTAAAAAAACATTGCCAAGAACGTCGATTTTTTCTCCCTTTACACGTACAGCGCAATCTTTGTTTGACGCATAAATATCTATTTCTTCCGATAATAGAGAAAGTTCGCTTTGGACCATAGCAAAATTATTTTCAAGATCAAAATGTGAGAGGACCGAAAAATTATCTAGACCGATTCCTTCGTATACAGAGCTCATTCCAACTTTAAATCCAAGGTTTTTGGAGCATAACCATTTGGCGGACATGTTGATGGCACCAGCACTTGCTCCCATCACAACGGCGCTGCTTTTTTTAATTGAATCCGAAAGATCATATTCCTTCAAGAAACCATTTTGTTCAAGAACATTTCCACCCAGCAGGAAAATCACTGAAGCATTTTGAATTTTCGTTTGGGCATCTTCCTTATGTATGCGGTAGTTAACTACATGATATTCATCAAACATAATGCCAGCCTGATCAAACCACGAGCGTTCAGTGACACCTTCATCTTCATATATAGAAGGATTCGAGCTAATCATAACAAGCGATTTCCTATCTGTTATATCTTCCTGTAAAAGACTGGTCAATTTATCTGGAAAGAAATTGTTAAACCAACCTAAGTAATAGTGAGTTTTCATAAGTACCCCCGTAATAATATGTAAAAAACCATTGATTGTACAAATAAATCACTTTCAAGCATGAGATCGTTAGTTTAAAAACTATAGTCTATACGACTTTATTTCCTTTACCTTTCCGGTCTTAGCGTTACTACTAAAAGTATATACATCGCAGAAATCAATTTTTGAACCCTTTGCTAATGAAATCACACCATTTATTGAAGCGTATTTCCCGTGAGTTATCACTTGGTAAATTTCCAGGTAATCAATGATATTTTTATTTTCCTCCTGCAAGGATTCAAACAATGAACTTTGACCGTCTAATTTGATTTTATCTTTCAATTGATACCATATAATAGATTCATCTGCGTATTCCATAATGACTTCATTTTGCCGCTTCAATAAAGCTATTGTAAAATTAATTACAATTCGTTTCCTTGGTGCATTGTCACACCCTTTTGGAACGATAATCCTCATTTCATTCGGGGAACTGTTCACTTAAATCACCCTCCTAAAAGATCGAATAACATTGATTAATATCTTTCCAACCATACACAAGTTCTGACAATTTCTTTCCGCCAATTTCAACCTCGACGGTATCTATTTTTTCGCCGCCTAGTGCTTCATAAAAATGCCTGGAGCTATTATCTTCTATAACAAAAACAAGCATTGAGTTAAATCCCATTGCTTTTATTTCATCTATTATTGGGTTGATAAGTAATTTACCGATTCCTTGACCTTGATACTCTTTTAAGATATAAATGGCATATAACTCCCCATCAAACCCACTATATTCTCCACTTCTTTCTTTTCCTCCAGAAGAAAAACCAACAATTTCCCCTTCGCTGTTTTCAGCTACATACACACCGCCTTTGGGGATGATATTGATCCAGAGCTTCTCCCGCTGCTCATAACTTAAATTATTCAAATATTCGTCGGTAACAATATTGGCATATGTAGTCTTCCAGCTATCAACGTGCACCTTTGCTATTCCTTTTTTATCAGATAAAACTGCCTTCCTTATAGTAACAAACTGATTGTGCATGAATTAGGTCTCTCCCCGGAAATGAATTTTCTGTTGTTTCCTTAGCTTCTAGTATCTCTTTTTTACTATTCTTGAGGACTAGATTGTTTACCTTTAGAAGTCTTTAACTTCTTAAAAGATGCAGATAAGCCCAATATAATAAGAAGTATTCCAATAGCTTGAACGAGATAACTAATGAAAGGTGGTAGATCTAATAGTGGAATGATAGTACTCGATGGTACACCGATAGTCAGCATCAATATTATGTATAAATCTATTTTATTACTATTATTCATTTTTCTCTCCTAAGCTAAATTGTATAAAAAGAACGTGGGTTCAATTTTAACAGCAATGTAGTTTTGGTTAATACCTGCAGTTTAATAGTCACTTTAAAATATTCTTCTCAAAAAAATCTGCAGCCTTATCTAAATTACCAGTCTTAAATATTTTTTCTTCAGAGTCCACAAAGATATAGTAAGGTGAATCATTAATTTCAATATTGCCATATAGTTTGTTAAATTGTTCTATCTCATAAGGATACAGGGTTTGCATATTATGAGGTGTTTCAGGTTCAAGAAATTCAGGTAACTTGATGTCAGTCAAATCTTTACTGTCATCAATATAAAAAACCGTATATTTGCCTTTATCCGGAACATCCAGCTTTTGAGGAAAGCTAAAAGAAAATTCTTTGGTACAACCGCACAGCAGTATCACCGTTAAAATAAACACAGAGATGAATCCTTTCACTGTAAAACCTCTCTATCTGCTATAAATGCTAATTTAAATAAGAAGTAGGCAAATGCTTGTTCAGTAAACGCCCTTATTAGAAAAAGTACTCTATACTAGCCTTTGCGGGCATTTTTTTCTTCATAAATGAAGACAACAAGAAATATAATGAGGCTTGCTGCTGTAAAAATGAATCCCCAGAGCATCAATCCCATTGCTTCCCAGCCACTTGTATAATTTGTTCCAAGGACCAACATTGCTGAGCCTATGCCAAAGGCAATGATAGGAAGATAATAGCCGTTATTCCTTTTTATCAATGATCTTCCTTTTGTAGCTAACCAAACAACTGAAACTGTTAAATACAAAAGAGTCACTATAAATTGACCCGACACCACTATCCACTCCTTTAAAGTATTCAGTTAATGCAGCCTATTCGCCTTCAGCATCCTCATTTTCTTCTTCTGATAAAGAAATTATAAATTCTCTTAGATCAGGAGCATATTCTTCAATTTCTCCATCTTCGTGATACCAAATATAAATCTCTTCCCCCATGATTCCTTCATTTACTTTTAGACATAACTTGTCTCCTGAACCATCATCACCTATTGCAATTAAATTTTCGGACATAAATTCATCTCTGACTTCATTATTTTGTCTAACAATATCATCCCAGGTCTTTCTAGGATTTCTATTGTCTTTGATAGGATAAAGTATCCATTCTCCTATTTCTGCATTGTTAACTAACTTGAAAAGTTCTTTATATTGTTCTGGAAAAACAGCACCTAACTTATCCTCTGCTGCTTTTATAGCTGATTCGTCTACCCCACCTTTCCTTGTAGGAATTAGGTCTCTTACATTTTCCATTAGAAATACCCCCACCCTTGCAGGTTCTATTAACAGCCAGTAGTCTTCGTCATACAAGTAACCTTGATATATCCTGTTTACTTTCCCGCTAGGGGTAATAAAAAAAGAAGCAGGATATTCAAAGCTACTGCTATTTCATATCCTTATTTTCCTTGTGTCTAAAAATGACTAGATTACACTCTTCACACCTTAATGCTGGAGTTTTTTTGACTTTTAACAATGCATCGCCAATTAATACTTCACTTCCAAAATCAGCAAAGATTGAATCAGGAGAGTCTGACCAGCAAATTCTTCGAGGAGAGAAAATATATCCTTGTTTCAACTCGAGACCACATTCAGGACATCTTTCAATATCGGCCATTGCTAATTACACCACCTTTTTCTTCGTGTACAATTGGCAGCTGCTTATTCAGCAAACCCCACCGCTCATTGAAGGAAGGCATTACTTTTACTCAAAAGAGGTTGATTTACTTTTAATATCTCCTTCAGGACTAATACTGTACTGCGCGATAGAATTTGTTGCTTCTCCATCTTTCGTTAACCCGTCCTTCAAGTTAAAAGTTACTTCCCAGGCCTTTGAAGAACTGCTGAGGTGTGTTTCATTTGATAATAATTCTACGGTATCCACTTTTATATCTTCATTGCCCTTTTCATTGAATTGAGCTAAGTCTTTCTCAAACTCATCCATAGCAATTTCTTCAGCTTGTTCCTTAGTTATTTCTTCTGCCTCATTATTTCCACAACCGAACAAAGCAAAAATGGCTAATAACAATACGGATATAATAGATAATTTTTTCATAAATACACTCCTCTCAATTACTTATTTTTACGAAAACGGAAAGGAAAAAGTTTCATTTTTTTCATCTTCCATTAATCTCTGTCTAATACAAAAGAAGAGTAATGGCTGAATCCATTTGCTGATCTTCGGTTCTTGCCCCCATCATTGAATATCTGGGAATTATATTTTTGAAATACATTACAACCAGTACTACCAAGGTACAAAGCCTGACAAAAATACAGGTAGTATACCATTCAAAGAAATACCCCTCCTCTTGAGTTAGACGATTTATAGTTCATCAGTGTTTCGCTTTTTCCGTTAACCTGCCTCGTTACTTCAATAAAAAAAGAAGTTGCCACAGCAACTCCCTTCTTTACTATTGCATCCACTGGGACTATTTTCACTCATAAACTTTAACAAATATAGATCCGTGCAGCCTGTCATCAACATACGCATCCAATTTCCACATACCACTTTCGGGCAGGGACATCAATGAAGGGGTATGGGCATCAGCCCCGTTATGGGCTCCTCCCAGTGGTAAACTCTCAATAACTGTAACCTTTTCATTAGAGAAATTATGAGTAGCAGTGACCTTTAAATTCCCCTTTAACTTTTCTGGTTCCCCCCAAAGATGCCACATATATTTCTGTTCTTTGTGGGGGTAGAAGCGAGTAACTTCTGAATCGTCGTAGATAAAACCTAATTCCTCTTCAACCCCAATCATTTTATATCGGCCTGATTTGAAAATTGCACTTTCTTCCCAAGTTCCTTCCTGTTGATTGTTCACTTCTTTTGTTTTCATAGCGTTTTGGTCAAAAGTACAAGCAACTAAGGAACCTATTGTTAGCAGAAGTGATAAAACTAATATATATTTTTTCACGAAGAAACACCCCTTCACAAATTAGACGAGTACACAACAAATCACGCTTCATATTGCTCTATCAACTAACCTGTCTGCTTGGTCAATATGGAATTAAACTAATCCTATCTAAATATCAAACTCCATTAATTGATAGCACAAAGTCATTTCATTTTATAAATGAATCGATAACCAAAATATATAATCAATATAGTTATAAAAGTTACAACCAAATTTTCCACATTAGCACAACCCATTATTTTGACACAAATGGAAGGTGCTTCTGGTGTTAAGGGTCTTGAGAATAGCAATATACCTACCTCCCCACAAAAGGGTTTTCCAAATATATATTTCACGCTACTCGTTCTCATTCTAATTAATCAAATATTCATTTAACTTCCCTTTAATAGCATAAGGGAAATTGACTGATTAATTTGATGATTTCCTTTTTGCACTCCAGATGCTTCCAGATTGCAGAGCTGCAAAAACAGTAACTTAATTAACAACTCTCTTCAGGGTGATAGTTAATAAAGTTACTATGATTTGTCCTCAAAGTTCTTAAGAAGTTTTGTGCTGCAGAGGGTAAGGAATTTTTATGTTCTAAACTAACTAATGCTATTTCTCTATATAAAGCTGGTAGGTTTTTTGGATTAATTTTCACCAAGGTTCCATCCTCAATGTGTTTAGACACCATTGACTCGGTGAGCAGTGTTATGCCTTGTCCATTTAGAACATATTCTAGAGCCGTTGCTGGCGGCAATTCAAGAGTATCTAAACCGAAGTTCATATTAGATCTTTGCCAGTGTTTGGCCTCTTCACTCCAATCCGTTAAGATATAGGGGCTGCTATTAGCAAAAACCTCTTCTACAGTATAAGTTCCACCTTTTTTCTTACTTAAAAGATGATTACGATGAGCGACTAATATTAAAGGCTCTTTTATTAGATCAAGTTTCTTTAAATCCCTATTAAAGAAGGGGGAAGTAATACAACCCAGCTTAACAAACCCATCATAAAGCATTTCAATAATCTGTTGATTATGTCCGGTATGTATCGTTAAGTCAATTTCCGGAAAGCGTTTGTGCATATCGATAATTACTGTTGAAAAGAGACCGGTTGTAAAAGTGGGCAATGTACCTATCGTTATTTCTCCTCTTATACCCTCTTTAATAGATTGAGCTCTTTCTTTACCTTTATTTAGAATTTCTAATGCTTGTCTTGCATAAGGAAGAAACCCTTTGCCTATATCTGTTAACTCCATTTGTTTTCCTACTCTAATAAATAGATATCCTCCAATACCTTTTTCTAATTCTTTAATTCGCAAAGTAATAGTAGGCTGTGATACATCTAAGTACCCGCAGCTTTGCTGAATGATCCCAGGCGGGCAACAAGTTCAAATGCTTTAAGCTGGTTAATTTCCATATCCTTCTCCTACCCATAAAAAATTTTAATAATAACTATAATTAATATTATATTGTTTAATGGTTGTTAACAAATTATAGTTTGATTAGAGCAATTTATCACACGTTAGGAGTGTTGTAATGAGTTTTCTAAATAAATTCAATAGCCTAGTTGATCACCAATATAGTAAACCAAAAGGAGTACTAGGATGGCTTATAGGGGAAAAGATGATCAGACAGCATAAATCTGAGACGCTCTGGACATTAGAAAACCTAAATCTACAGAAGGATGAGCGTATTCTTGAGATAGGTTGTGGAGCCGGCTATGCCTTAAAAATTATTTCCAATGAATATCGTGACATCAAAATCACTGGATTGGATTTATCAAAGACCCTTCTGCATTCTGCAAGAATACGTAACAATAGATCATTAAGACAAAAGCGAATGAAGATAGTATATGGCAGCGTTGAAAGACTACCATTTAATGATGAGCAATTTTCAACTGTGTTTAGTATTCATTCAATTTATTTTTGGGAAAACCTATCTAAAGCTTTACGGGAGATACATAGAGTTCTAAAACCTGGAGGCACAGTCCATTTAACATTATGTAATGGAAAAAACGAGGAAATTTGGGATACAATTAACAGCTTGGTTAACATTCAGGCACTCCCAATTATGAAGCAATTAAACTTTACCAATGTTAGATTATTGAGAGGCCCTGTTTCCAGAGGGTACCACACAATTGCCATTATTGGGGATAAAGAATAACCATGAATGATGACAAACAAGAGAACCTCCATCTATCTATCGACCCTGTGAAACTTAAACACAGGGTCGACATTCAATTTAATGGACAGATACAAGAAGAGAGAGCCTCAAACCCTAAATTGATAAGATTCAGTCCGTTCATCACCTGAAAACATATCTTTTACTTTGAACTGGTTATTTCTAACTTCATCCTCTCCGATAATAATAACGTTGCGAATCTTCTCTTTATTAGCTTTATCAAGAGCTTTTCCTACCTTTTTGTTACTCATTTCATATTCTACTTTATAGCCTTTGCTCCTTAAATAATTCGCTACCAATAAAGATTCCTTTTGTGTACCTAAGGGGACTATATAATAATCCACATTTGGATTTTCTTTTAATTCCTTAACTGTCGAGCTCATTGCAGTATAGATCACATCTAAACCGAATGAAATTCCTACTGTTGAAAAATCTTGATTTGTACCTATCAACCCACCGATTGCATTATCGTATCTTCCGCCACTCCCAATACTTGATTTTATTGATTGGTCATCCAAGAACATTTCATAAATAGTACCAGTATATATCTCTAAACCTCTTGCTAAAAATGGATTAAATACGCACTGTTCTTTTACTCCCAGAAATTCAAGATAGGATTCTAACTCTTTTATTTCATTTAAGCCTTGTCTTACCTCTTCGTTTTGTTCGGCAAATGGCTTAAAATAACCAAAGCTTGAATTTCCATCATCAGTTAAAAACTGTTTAATTAGAGCAATCGTTGAACTTGATAACCCTTGTTCATTAAGCTCAGAAACCACAGATTCTATTCCAACCTTTTCAAGCTTATCTAGAATTAAGACTACTTTATTGATTTTTTCATACGGTGTACCAAATACATTGAGCATTCCGGTTAATAATTTTCGGTTGTTATATTGAATCGTTACCTTCAAATCAAGTTTCTTGAAAGCATACAATGCCATAACCATTAATTCAGCTTCAGCGATTTGCGAATCCACACCTACTATATCGACATCACATTGTGTGAATTCACGAAACCTTCCCGTTTTAATTGGTCCATCCCTGAATACCTTACCAATTTCATATCGTTTAAAAGGCATCTTCAATGTTGGGTTCATCGCAACAACCTTAGCAAAAGGTATAGTGAGGTCATAGCGAAGTGCTAATTCTCTTTCTCCTCTATCGGATAATGTATACATTTCTTCTAATATTTCTGCTCCGCCGCCATACTGTGACTGCTAAACTAAAGTAGACAGTTTTTGCTAGATAAGATGAAACACTTATTTACCCGAATATACCAGTAAAATATAGGGTCCTTCCGTTATATGATGATGGTTTGATTTATAAATCATTGGAGGGCTGAGTAAAGGTGGATAAGTGGGAAATGTATATGGAAATTCAGCAGTTAATCAAGAAAGGATTCAGTAAAACGAAAGTAGCAGATAAGCTGAGGGTGTCTAGGGCGACTGTATATCGTCACCTTAAGAAATCTCCTTCGGAGATGGCAGAATGGGTAGAGTCCTTACAAACAAGAACGAAAAAGTTGGATCCTTATAAAGAGCTAATCTTGTCCTGGTTAAGGGAACATCCTGATCTTTCAGCAGCACAAGTGGAAGATTGGTTGATGGAAAGATATAAGGAGCTTGAGGTTGGTGAGAGCACTGTCCGTGCTTACGTTAGAGAGTTAAGAGCTGAATATAAAATAGCTAAGGAATCTTCACCAAGGGACTACGAAGCAATACCTGATTCTCCAATGGGAGAACAGATCCAAGTTGACTTTGGACACACAAAGCAAAAAACATCTAATAACAAAGAGGTAAAGCTGAATTTTATTGCCTTTGTGTTATCTAACTCCAGATACAAATATAAAGAATGGTTAGATCGTCCATTTACAACTCAAGATGTCATTCAGGCTCATGAAAATGCCTTTCAATGGTTTAGTGGGATTCCAAGTGAACTCGTGTATGACCAGGATAGCTTAATTGTGGTGAGTGAAAATGGTGGTGATCTCATTTTGACTAAAGAGTTCCAGCAATATAAACAAACGAGGAAATTAAACCTCCGAGTTTGTCGGAAAGCTGATCCTGAAAGCAAAGGAAAAATTGAGAATGTCGTAGGCTTTATTAAGTACAATTTCGCCAAGTATAGAGTGTTCGATAATATTGACTCATGGAACGAACAAGGTTGGGAATGGTTGAATCGTACAGGTAATAGAAAAGTTCATAATACAACAAAAAAAAGACCGGTCGAAGTGTTCTCCTTGGAAAAGCAACACTTAAGACCAGTCACAGGAAACATTAATTTCCTAAACAACTATGAAAACAGTATAACAAGAAGCGTCCACAAGGACAATACCATACGGTATTTATCTAATAGGTACTCCCTTCCACTTGGAACTTTTCATAAGCATGAAACTGTCTCAATAAAAGAAACAAAAGACAGAGAACTATTAATCTATAATTCTCAGACAGGAGAACTACTGGCCAAACATCAGATTCCAGACGGTATAGGGCAATTAATAAAAGACAGAAAACATACCAGAGATCGTACAAAAGGCATTGATGCATTCATTGATACCGTAGCGAAACGGTTTGAAGAAACAGAAACTGCTTATGGTTATCTGGATAAACTTCGCGAGAAGTACCCACGGTACATTCGTGATCAGTTACAAATGATATTAAAGGAAACTAAGCAACATAACGGCCAGCTTCTATCAGCAGCGCTCATGGAATGTATCAAGAGAAACTTATACAGTGCGACAGATTTCAGCGATATCATTCTATACCTCAAGCGACAACGACAGGATTATGAGACAACAAATGATAGCGCTGAGACTGTTTCAGTTTCGCCTTTAAACAGCATATCTGGCTGGATTATGGACACAGAAGCACAAAAAAGAAATGTAGATGCCTATACTGTCATTTTGGAAGATGGTGATCAAAGTTGAATCAGCTTCAGGAGGTCCAAAACTTATTGAGGTCCCTTCGGTTAGCTGAGACAGCTGATCGATTACCTGAATTGATTAGAGAAGCTGAGAAAAAGGACTTGTCCTTCACTCAGTTTCTACTAGATGTAGCAGCATATGAACAAAAACGGAGAGACGAAAAACAATTGGAAAAGCGTTTTAAGTGGGCAACGTTTCCGTTCCATAGTACCGTTGATGAATATGACGTAAATGAGCAAAAATCCTTAAGTAGCAAGAAGCTAAACCAGTTAAAGGACTTAACCTGGATTGAACAGCTGTATAATATCATATTTCTTGGACCGCCAGGTGTAGGTAAAACCCATCTTTCGATAGGTCTAGGGATCGAAGCGTTAAACCAGGGATATAAAGTGATCTTTACCACTATGGGAGATCTAATTCAGGCATTAAAGACAGAGGAAATAACAAGGAAATCCAAAACAAGAATGAAGCGAATTAGAGAAGCAGATCTGGTCATCATAGATGATTTGATGTTTATGGCTATGGATAAACAGGAAGCCAATATGTTCTTCCATCTCATTAATAACCTCTATAATCAATCCTCGATTATACTTACGTCCAATAAAGGACCCAAAGAATGGGGTGAACTTTTGGGCGACCAAGCCATTACTACAGCTATTCTTGACCGGATCTTACATCGAGTGGAAATAGTTCATTTAAATAAAGATAGTTGGAGAATGAAACATCGAAAAACGATTTTTGGTGAACAAAGTGTTTCAAATTAATCAGCAAAAATTGTGTCATTCTACTTGACGGTCACACATACTTAGAAGCCATTAATTCGGTGTAATTTAATATAGGTGTTTCCAGTGGTTTACATCCATATTGGATAAATACATCTTCTAATGTTCTTCTTATGTCTCTTCTTATTACCTCTGCATTCGGTAAGTAATCTTGAGTACCCTTTACATTTTGATAATCCATTTTCTTCATTTTCATTGCCTCCAATTTTTTAATAAAATAAAAAACCGCACTTGATTTAAGTGGTGAACTTAATCAAATACGGTTTAATGATAAATAGCCTTCCTATTAACGATTTTTAATAAATCGGATAGCAAGGCTACTTGATATGATGATGTAGTTGTGAGAACGAGATAATTGCCTTTTTAAATGATTGCATTAATACTCACCTCTAATTTCCAATAATGTTATCATATAACAAATAAGTTTTCAATGACATATATAATTGAGAGTCCGTTTTTAAATAAGATCGATTCTCTGTTTCTCAGCCTCTATATAGTCATAAACTTTCAAGATTTCTTTATCATAGTCTTTTTCGATTTCAAAATACCTAACACCTGCTTGTAAACACTGTGCTTTAAATTCTTTATGTTCCTTTATAAGTTCTTTTATTGTTCTTTCTTCAGGCCAATTTCGGCTTTCAATAGCATTCCTATGCTTCACTATTCTTGTTTCGAAGTTTTCCTGGATATAGTTCGGTGAAAAACCAAAGAATACTGGAATGATTTTTTTTGAATAGTTGCTGCCTAGATCCTGTAAATAGTGCGGCAGTATATAGCATCCTTCAATAATGATTCCCTGTTTGTTCTCGATACTTGTCATCATAATCCCTTTTACTATTGGCCAGAGTTTATCCCCAATGACTTCAGTACTATCGAGTGGTGTGAATCCACAATTCTCAACTCCCCTGTACAATCCCATTTTTAAATGGTCCATAGAGAGATAGGAAATATGGTATTTTTCTAGTAACTTTTGAGCCATCAAGGTTTTA
The DNA here is from genome assembly GCF_049177075.1 of Bacillus salacetis. GTDB lineage: Bacteria > Bacillota > Bacilli > Bacillales > Bacillaceae_B > Rossellomorea > Rossellomorea salacetis_A. The sequence goes on from NZ_CP185377.1 coordinate 2,217,740, forward strand.
CCGGTACTACTTACTGCACTTATTAAGATTACCATATAATACTCCAATCAATTTTAATTATATGTTTGCTCTTACTATAACGAGGACTAAGTATAATCCAGCAGAAAGTTATTTTCTCTGTTGTTTTGTTGTAGACGATTTAGAATTGGAATTCCCCATCCTTCATTAGCATGACTTCAGTTCCACTTTTTTTAATGCCCACCACTTTCATATCTTCGGTACCAAAGGTAACATTGACTAACAAAAGGGAAGTATTAAGACCAGCTGCCTTCAACTCTTCCTCAGATTGGTCAATGCCATTATGAATATTGGAGGGAGAAGCATTTCCGATTCCAATATGACAGGCCGTATTTTCATCAAACAATGTATTGTAAAAAAGAGTGTCTGCCTGAGCAAGAGGGGATGTATTAGAGACCAGGGCAATTTCACCCAGATAATGCGATCCTTCATCTGTTTCGATCAAACTTTGTAAAACTTCCTGTCCCTGTGCGGCATAATAGTTGGTAATCCGTCCATCTTTAAAAATCAGATAAAATTCATCGATGACACTTCCCTCATAGATAAGAGGTTTGGTTCCTGTCAATTTGCCATTCACCTTATTTTTATGGGGAGCAGTAAATATTTCTTCCGTAGGAATGTTCGGGAAGAAGTGTATTCCGTTTTTATCAATGACACCCCCACCGATATAGAGATGATTGTCAGGTAAGCCAATTAATAAATCAGTTCCACGGCTATTGGTAAAATGCAGGGCTTCAAACTGGCTTTTGTTCAGGAATTCTATTCGAGATTCAAAGGCTCTATTGTGACTCTCCCATTCCTTTACAGGATTTTCCCCATCTGCCCGCGACCCTTTTAAAATTAACTTCCATAATGATTGTAAAGCTTCTTCTTTACTTAGATTTGGAAATACCTTAGTTGCCCATACAACGGATGGAACTGCCAGAAGACACCAGCGTACTTCGTGGGATCTAATTTTCGCATGATAATCCCTCAATTTGGTCCTTGAAGCTTTTTGGAAACGGCTTATCCTTTCTTTAGAAACACCCTTAAAGATATCTACGTTTTCAGAAATTATATGGATGTAAGCAGCACCTGCATCGTCCCACTCCTTGTAACGGGCAGCCTGCCAATCAGGGTAGTCATCGATGACACTGTCTGCTGCATTTAAGTAAAATTCTTTGGTAGACTGCTCATCTGTCCAATCTATAAATACATTGGAAGCTCCTGCCTCGTAGGCTGCCGTTTGGATTAGACGTGCAAACGCAGCATTTTGAATATCACTATGTATAATCAATAATTGATTTTTTTGCAGATTTACACCAGCTCTAACAGCAAGTTCTGCATACTTTTTCAACTGTGCTTCACTTATAAAATCATATATTCCTTTTATCATTCAGTTCTCCCCCATGATGTTATCTAGTTGTATTTCTCAATCACTTCATCTTTAAGTTTGTTGAATCGCTTCGGATTATCCCCTATGTAATCAACTTTCTCTAGTTGTTCTATTGTAACCTCATTATTTCTCTTGGCCTTTTCTTTGATTTTTAAGTTGTATTTCCCTTGGTCAGCACCCATCACCACGAATTCTCCATTAGGGTTCTTTCGTAAAAAGAGAATATAGTTGCCGCTTTTGCTCATAGGAACATAACCTTCTATAGTTTCTAAGATATCATTTTGAACGTATCCTGGTTCATACATAATAATGGTTTCTCCTTCACTTACTTGCCCTTTAAATACCTCTTCAATCATCACTTCAGATCTTCTGACAGAATAGATATGGACTTCATTTTGATACTCTTTTTGAATAGAAGGTTCTCCGTGCAATTGCCCTTTTATGATTAGGCCGGAATCCGTCTCTAACTCTTCAAGTGATTCATAAACTTTATAGTCTCCACTGCTTCTTGAAACTTCAATTGCCCGACTTGATGAGTTTGGTTTATTCGAACAAGCAGCCATCAATAAAATTAGTAATACAAATAAAAGTAGTTTCTTCATTAATGACGCCCCCCCTTACCCTAATGCACAAGTTTGTTGAATAAGAAAATTACTACTTGTTCAAAGTTATTACACCTTTATCTTTAGTCACACGAAAATTCAAATCATTGCCTAATTTAAGCGAAGAACCCGTATATGATATCCCAAATCCATTATTCGAAGGATAACCGTATACATAACAAACGACTTCCCCATTATTCAAGAAAACTATTTGATTCATTCCTTCGCTTACTGTTGCAGAAATACTATCCCATTCATAACCGACTGTTTCATAAATTACCTCTACCGGGGTGTATGGTTCAAAGAAATGAACCACCTCCCATTCAAACGGCGTTATATCAATCAAATTTATTGTTTCCACCGATGGGTCAAGTGATATTACTTCCTTCCTCAGTAAATCGTAATTTTCTTCCCATATTTCCTTATTCATTGCTTTTATTAGAAAAAAGCAGCCTATTAAGGCAACGACAGTACTTCCTATTATTATTTTATATTTCAAGCTAATCCCCACCTGATCGAAATACAATTTTCACTATAATGCTTAACAGTTTATTATTCTGTTAAACTGCTTCCCTGTTCTAGAACAACCATCATTTTTCATCGTATCTTTTTCTACTAAACTCCCTATAAGGATAAGTATGTTAACAATATGGCAATTAATAGTCGTCACAAGTTCCACCCCTGTAATATTGAATTCTGAAAACCAAGGCAAATGGAGAAGTTATGATAAGATAATTTTAGGGAATGTAAAAAAGCGTTCCTTGAACGTCTAGGAGGGTTAATTTGAAGAATGAAGCTTCACCAAAGAAATGGAAAATTTCCAGAAACATCACTCTTGTTACCATCATCTTAATTTCTATAAGGTATTTATTTGATGAAAATCCCTTTAATGACCATATTGGTTGGTTTGCGATGTTATTCTTTTGGATTTTTAAGGGAATGTTTGATTTATTTGAAGATAAAAGACAAGGTGATAAGAAGTCAATGGTTGCAAATATCATCTTCCTAGCCGTTGGGTTTGGTTTACTATTATGGCAAAGTATCAAATGGATAGGAAATCCACCTTATTAGGTGTGATAACTCTATACCAACGTTCAGCAAAAGCCCCCTTTAATTGAAGAATCCTTATTCTGTTGGGGCATATCCTACCACTTCTTTTTCCTGAAGGTCGACAAAAATTGGAGGCACACTTCTCATAAGGTTATCTTTAGAATTAAAAGAAACCATTAACACCCCATCCCTCTCAGGTTCGCCGTCCAACATAATTCCATCACTGGTATCTGTAACTTCTACTGAGGCATCTCTCCATTCCCCTTTGGCAAGTTCATCCCACCCTTTTTTCTTAACGAATTCCCACGCAACCCTAATTTCAGATTGCTATTTCTCAGTTCCTTCATCATTTTCACCGACTTCTTCTCCTGATTCAGCACTCTCTTCAGTTAAAGGTGAGCAAGCAATTAAACCCCAACATAAAGCTGTTATAGCTAACCCGATTGTAATTTTTTTAATAGTAAGACCCTCCTAGATTAGGCGAGATTGAATCCTGTTAGATTTCATTATTCCCATTCTCATTACTGATGGTTCCCTGGATATTCAATTAACCTGCCACAATAATTGAACAAGAGCAATAGCCGGAACAATTAGCTTACAGTTCCGTTATTGCTAACCTCATTAACCAAACCACTCTATACCTGTTCACTTATCACAACAATGTCACCTATCATCTCGATTTTGTCATTATCCACTATAATTCCATCTCCATCATTTCCCGCGTAAACAGTAGTTCCAGTGGTTTTAACATAATCAAGAACATCTCTTTTATAATCCTCATTCCAACGATTGTAATGAGGTAAAAATTCAAAGTCCACAAGTTGTAAGGCTTCTGAATTTTCATCTATATCCCCTGTGAACATCTGAAATAATGTTGTTGTCCTTCCAAGTTGGACTGCCCCACCACTCACACCTACAATAGTTCCACCGTTATTAAAATAATCAATTAGAACCTTTTCCATATTACGATGTTTGATTGCCTTTCTAAACTCAATTGGGTTCCCAGCAGAAAGGTGAATAATGTCACAATTAAGTAGATCTTCTATTATTAACGGATTAAATTCACTGTAAAGATCAAAAAACAAAATGTCTTGGATGCCATATTTTTGATAATAGTCTGCTTTAGATCTGAAAAAAGTTTTTTCTTTGTCTTCCGTGGAAGGAATGTATCCAACCTTAACGTTGTCAGTGTTCATACCTGCCAAAAGTTTTTCATCCAACCTTCTATTCCCCGGAGATTCAACTACTTGATCACTGTAAAAAAATAACTTCCCCACCTAGAACACCTCTTAGATATTAATTCGTTTCTTCGATAACCTGCTTCTTCAACCTAATACCAATTATTTCAAAACAGTGCAGCATACTCAAGGAAATTTTAAACAAAGAAGAAGCTTATCCTATTCTGGATAAGCCCCCGTTTGTTGAAGAAAGCTACAACATTTATTAAGGAGAATTCCAAAAAAATGTAGTTACTACAAATGGAATAACAAGAGAAAGTAATATAATCGCTCCATTCCCAAACAAGGCGAACTTTCTATAACTTCCTCCATCAGCGAACAAAGCAACAATCATTCCAACAACAGAACAAATAACCGCAAATAAAAGTAATTCATCAACACCTATAAATACAGTTAAATATGAGGTGGCTGCAAGTATAAATAGAACCAAAGAAATTAGACCTAGATATTTCTTCATATGCTCTCCCCCTTGTATGGTTTGACGAGTACCAATCGATTTCAGTTTCATAAAGTTTTGTTAATCTGCCAAGAATAAAGGCAATAGCTGATCTACAGTCAGTTATTGCCTGCTTTAATTGATTAAAGTACTTAATACTTAAATGGTGGAGCAATTATTTCTCCATTTCCTGAGAGAGCTTTAAAATCATAAGGAACAATACTTCCTTCAGTCTTTATAAGGAAGAAACGTCTTTCATTTGATTCAATAAAAGGGATATCGGTATATTCTTTACCCTGGGTCTCGATAATGACTTTGTTTACATTAGGATTAGAAATCATTCCAAAATAATAAGCCACTTCATCATTTACTCCTGACGCTCCCCAAGTAACGCCTTCATTTTCTGACCCTGGCGGGTAATTAGCAGTAGCTAGCACGCCCTCTTTCCCATTATCATCAATAAGTCTCCACGAACCCAGCCAGTTTTGTTTTAACCTGCCAGCAAATACAGTGTGTTTGTTTCTAAATAAAGCTAACCAATCATCACCGACTTTTTTCACATCATAAACTTCTTCGATAGCAGGAGACCATTCATCAGTTATCTTAAACACTTTATCAACGGTGGGTGGTTGCTGAGACCTATAATAGATAAACAGTGAAATCGTGAACACTAGGAGTACAAATCCCAATATAATTTTTTTCAAATCCTAATACCTCCCCAGGTTCTAATATAATGATTTCAAATAATTCAACTAACCTGCCCTTTACTTGTATATTGTATGTTACCTTTTGTTCTCCTTAATCAAATCAGCAATGTAAAATAATTGAGTGATAATAAATGAACCAAAAAGAATTGTTATTATTGTTACGAAAATATCGAATTCATCAATTCCAAATAATATCGGAATAACGAACAAGAAGAGTGTTATACCTATCAATATAGTTAAAAGAAACATACTAATATAACGCCCCAAGTCCCTTCCCCCTTTTTTATGTAATTGTCTCTTGTTTAATTGTCCTCACGAGTATGAATAATTCTTTAGTAATTAGACGGATAGCTAATTTCCAAAGTTTCAAATCATTCAATTAACCTGCCCAAAAGTTGAATAAGACTATAGCCTGAGATCAGGTGGCTGCTTAGTTATATGGCACTCTATAACAGAAGAACGTTTTTACCAAAAGCATACTGAAAACATCCTAAAGAAACCTTTAACTTAAATTAAATAACCTTCTTAATTTCCATCTACTTCCAGGAAGCGTGTTGACATAAAAAATGCTCAGTCCCAAATTGAACTGAGCCTAATTTTTAATATTTAGTGTTGAGGTTTCTAATTCCTTCTCCCTAGTTTAAAGCTGTGCGAAATTCTTCGTATTCGCCACTATGATATTGAATACCCGTGACCAATCCTTCTTCATCTGTTTGTATATTACCGTTAATTGTAACAGTGTCACTTTCATTACTTTCCTTATTCGTATAGGATACTTCGGCAGCAAAGGTGTAATAATCCTCGTTTTCTTCAAGTGTGATTTCTTCTGTTGCTAAGACATAATCAGGCTGAGCAACCATTAAGAATTGAACAGCACCGTTAGAATTGATAAAATCCTCTAAAAGACTTTCGCTCATATAAGGCTGGAAATGATCTTGATAGTAATCAGAAACCTTTTCGCCTCGTCCTTCCAAATCTTCAAAATTGAAAAGAAACTCGTTCTCCTCGTTAGGTCCAGTAAACACATTTTCTAAGAAAGCTTCAATGTTTTTTTCAGCATCACCTGAGGTTCCGGTCTCTTCTGAATTGCTCCCTGCTGTTTCGGAGTTTGTGCAACCAGAAGCTAAAAGTAGAACGCCCAATAATATAAAGGGCTGAAAGTATTTCTTGATATTGCTCATTTAGTACCACCCTTTCAATTATACTCATACCCTATATACGAGAAAGGGCCATGATAAGTTTCAAAATTCATGCAATTCCATTAAATGAACCGTGCGTATTTGTGAATATCCAAGTACGCCCCTATACTATCCATATGGCTAATACATTGAGAGTACCTTATACAGAATTGAAGTTTCAAAGACTGAAGATGTAATCGGATTATTGAAGACTTCAAGAAAATATGCGCCAACGCATTTGCTTGTTTCGCTTCTTCTTTTTACATAACATTATTACAATAACCTTGTTTTCCTTTCGTCCGTTTTTTCTCATTATCCAATATCAAGCATCTCTTCTTTCTCCCACCTTTTAAAAAGTACCATTGCGCCAATGAAGAGCAAGACGATATATGTTCCGATTGTAAGGAACATCGGGTATCGGACACTCAGCAGATCTGATATCAAATATTTTAATATGAGCAGAATGAGGATCGCCGCAACAGGCACTTGTGCGCCGATGAGCGACATATAACTCGATACTGTACGAGACACAAATGTGGTGATTGCTGCCGAGACAAGTGCCAGCAGGAATACTCCCGTGATGGTCAGGATAATATACTGCAGGAAACTGAGATCTATCAAAAAACCGGGCCATATCATATCAAAGGATTGCAGGCTGGATTGAAAAAATACCGAGGTATCATTTCCAGCATAAGCTACTAGGAGAATCCCAATATATACTGCGGTGATGAAAAACGACGTTATCATGGAGGCAATGGTTTTATATATAAAGAGCCGCCGGCCTGTAAGCGTAGAATATTGCAAGCTCATGGCATTGTTTTGCATGTCGGTTATAAAAACCCGTCCTGTCACAATCATGACGCTTATAATAACCAGCACCGTAACCATTCGAATTAAATTGTTATAGTTTTCATATACAATGTACGGAAGGATGGAGTTTAAATTGATTCCAGGTAAAACTGCCTCCTTATTCGTTTTGTTAGTAAAGGATATCTTTTTTCGTTCATAACTCTCTATGATTCCCTCCCAGGCCTGTAACTTCCAAGGTGAATCGCTTTCCAGGAAACCTCCTGTAACTATCCCCTTCTCGTAGGAGCCATCTTCTTTTTCTGATGCCTTTTTATACATATTCTTAAAATCTTGGAATTCCGTTTCATCCATTTCATTGCCGTATTTTTCAATCATTTGTTTGCTTATTTCTACATGGTCAGTCATTGGTTGCCCATTCGGAAAATACAGGAATTCAAACTCAAGGAACAGTTTAAAGAATACAAGACTGATAAAGAGCAATAGAAATAGGATTTTCCAATGTAACAGCTTTTTGATTTCATAGCCAATGATTCTCATTATTTGCCCCCTTACAGCGATTTACTTTTAAATCGGAGAATACTTCCAACAGTTAGCACAACTAGTACTAAGCTCCATAGTCCTAACGTTATAAGCTCATAATATGGTCCCATTGTAAAAGGCCCGTTTCCCATTAACCATTCATGCGGGTTCAATATCAAACCTGACGGGTTATAATTCACCAAGAATAGAAATCTCGTATCTCTTGGCATGTATCCAGGAAGCAGAAAACCAATTCCCAACAAAATAGCAAAGGCGAAAAATACAAGATAAGTATTTTTCATCAAGATTGATAAAAGAAAGGAAATGCCTGAGAATAATAGCTGAATGAGGATAATGAGAACGGCAAATAACATCAGGTATTCCAGGAATGAAAGATTCCACCAAGTGATGAAGGGGAGCTTTCCTTCTGCATTAAAATAGGAGCTGATTGGTACATCCCAAAGGCCAGAGTAATCATAGGTAATAAAGAACGTGGTCAAGGTGATAGCAATCAGGATCATCATAGCTATCAAACTTCCTAAGATAGATGCACCTAATTTATCGAATACAAGTTTACGACCCCTTTTCGTTGCGAATACAACTTGAGAAGTACGATGTTCAAATTCGTAATTTGTTAAGGCTGCAGTAATGAGAACCACAATGATCATTAACTCGAAGATCAGGGCACGGCCAATATTTTTGAACAAGAGAGAATGCATTTCATACAATTTCCCATTGAAGAATAAATGTTTATGTTCGCCCATGTCGAGCAGCTCATTTGCTCTTTCCTCCAATTTTTGAGACTCAATCCTGACCTCTTCTGCTGCGGATCCTGATAGGCCATACATGTCAATCAATGACTTACCATAGTCAGACAGATTTAACTCCTTGTAAACTGTATCGATTTCCTCGATATCACGTATGTATTGTTCGATGGTGGTGAATCTCAACAGCTGCTGGTAATCTTCATGATTCAAAGGATTTTCTTTCAGTATAGAAATATCGGTTAGCAATTCTGATGGATGATTATATGTCCCTTTTTGATTTGGAGCAATTTCATTGACCCAAGACACTATCTCCTCATAATCATCATGTATTCGTGTTTCCATCTCTTCATTTATTTCATGTCCATAAACATCTACCAGGTCAGTCAACACAGACATTTCTTCTTTAAAATAAGAATGACTGATAACAATCAAGAAGTTGACAACCAGGAAAAAAAGAAGCAGCAAAGGAATAACGGGATTCTTGATGATCTTGATCAGTTCCTGTTTGAGAATCATCACATACTGCCCGCCAATGTGGCATCATCTTCATAGACATGTAAAAATACATCTTCCAAAATGGGTGTTACTTTTCTCCAGCCCGGCAGGCTTTCCCCTTCAGAAATAAACCGGATGGTCATATGGTCACCCTCCTGTCTTTCTGATAAAGTTTGATATCTGTTCCTAAAGACTTCTGCCTCAGAATAATTGACTTCTGCCTCAAAAACAGATCCATCCAGAGTCCGGCAGATAGCAGGGACTGTATCTTTATATAAAATAGCCTTATCCTTTATCATAATGATTTCATTGGCAATGGATTCTACATCTGAGACAATGTGGGTTGAAAGAATGATTATACGGTCACGTGCCAATTCAGTAAGAATTTTCCGGAACCTGGCACGTTCTTTAGGATCCAATCCTGCTGTCGGTTCATCTAGGACCAGGATTTTCGGATTGTTCAGCATAGCTTGGGCGATTCCCACCCGCTGAATCATGCCTCCCGAGAATTTCTTCATTTTCTTGCGAGCGACTTCTTCCAACCCGACAAGCCGCAGCAACTCCCGGATCCTCTCCTCGGACTCCTTCTTTTTCATCCCTTTTAAAGCAGATAGGTACATGAGGTACTTTTCAGGCGTGTAATTTTTATAATAGCCAAACTCCTGTGGAAGGTATCCAAGGACATCGCGGTATTGTTCATCAAGCGATGTGATATCCGTTCCGTTATACAAAATCTCGCCACTTGTTGGAAATAACAGAGTGACAATCATTTTGATCAAGGTGGTTTTTCCCGCCCCATTCGGTGCCAATAATCCATAAACACCGTTGGTAAATTCGAGATCTATATTCTTCAGAGCAGTGAAATTTCCATACTGTTTACTTACATTATTTAATACCAGCATCTACATCAATCCCTTCAGGTTTCTGGAATAAAGCAATCTCTTAAGGTTTTTCACATATAAGACAATCCCGACAGTTGCTAGTAGAGCGTAAATATAAAACGGAATCTGCTTCAAGACATGTAGATAATATTCTCCGCTAAAATAAGACGCGACAATATTGCCTGTAACCCATACTAGAAACAATCCTATTTTTGAAAATTTGTTCCTGGCCCGAAGGATCACAAAAAGAAACAACAGAGAGAATAAGAATAGAGATGAACTTGACAGCAGCATTGCATAAAAAAAGTTCAATTCAGCCTGTAACATCAATAAAAAAATAATAACCCCATTCATAATCAAACTGATGACGCTGAACATGAGCATTCGAAAGGCTGCCAGCTGATGAAGATTGTATTTGCACGTCATCTCAACTTCATAGGTCGGTTTTTTCTTTTGGATCAGGAAGAACAGATACGCCATCATCAAGTATGTTATTGGCGACCAACTGAATATCATAGTGTATAAGTTTACTTCCCTTATGAAAATAGTTTCGGAAGCCCCGGCTAGGAATGAAATTCCTGCGATGATTGCTATAACTAAAGTGAAAAAGATTTCAGCAAAATCCCTGAAAATGAACCTAAACCCAACCTGCTTGTACATTTGGCCTAGGTAGGACCAGAAGGATGCTTTCGAATCCATGCCTTTGGAAAGTATCTTTTTAATCTCTTCTTGAATGAATCCTTCATCTGGTAATGGCCCCTCATTACGTTTCTTACTCATCCTCATTCTCCTTTACAAGGTACTTAAGTTTCCGGATCACCGCATAATATTTCGTTTTTACAGTGGACTCTGGCATCTCCAAGCTTGCTGCAATTTCTGAAAAAGTACAGTCTCCATATATCTTCAGAGAGACTATCTGTTGAAGCTCTCTCTTGAACTGTGAAAGCAGCTTAAGAACAATTTCTACTTCTTCCTTGGCTTCCAGGTCAAATGTAAATTCGGTAGATGCCATTGAATGATGCGATTCATCAATCCATACCGTTTTCCGCTGTTGTTGATAATATTTTGACCGGTAATGGTCGATCATCCTGGAATTGGCTATTTTATAGAGCCATGTACGAAAAGCAGCCCTGCCGTTGAAGTTGTGCAGACTCCTTAACATACTGATAAAGATCTCCTGGGTTAAATCCTTTGTCAATTCTTGGTCCATCGTTTGTTTATAAACAAAGCCATATATTTCACTATAATATTTATGTATTAATTGATTGGCTGCTTGTTCGTTTGATCTCTTTTGTATCGCCTTGATCCATTTCTCCTCTTGAGTCATATCTCTTCTATCACATCCATTAGGTATCTCAACTTGTTCGTCTATTCTTATATTCGGAATTCAAGCAGCAATAGTTTTAGAAATAAAAAAAATTTCTCACTAAACATTATACCTTGTGTATTCAAGACTCCTGTTAGGTCCTTTTAGAAAAAAAGAAAAGGACAATCACTGCCTGCAAGCAGTGATTGCCCATTTCGCACTATTTATATCTCCGAAAAAGTAAACCCATATCTAGGATTCGTGAAATAAGGGGGCCTTGGTTGAAGTTGCGGGGCTGGCCACTGATGGCCGTCATAATGCATTTGAACCTTCTTGGTTGATTCGGTTTTTAGTAAATAGTAAGCTTCGGGACTGAAATAAAACACTGAGATACCTCCCTTAAAGTAAAAGTTTTTACAGCATATTCGAGTACCAGATCGCTGCTACTCCCATATGGTTTTAGGAACATTCAGATTCTGGGCGAATACTGTATTAACAAATCTTAGTCTTACAACAGGAGGTCCTTATGAACCATTACCCTTACCAACAACACGGCGGGCAGCCACAACAACAACAACTGCAAGAGATTCAGCGGATGCAGCTTCTCTTCCAAACGCAGCGTGTGAATGATCCTTACCCACTTTATCCTCGATACGGACAGATAACACAATATCAGGATGTGCCGATGACCGTCCCCGAGCAGCGCCAGTTTAACCATCCTGGACATGAGCGTTTGATGGTTCCCCTGCCGATCATCGAGGATCCCAACTACAAGGGAAGCGAGAAACTAAAAGGGAAAGTGGCACTCATCACGGGCGGTGACAGCGGGATGGGGGCTGCGGCAGCCATCGCCTTTGCAAAGGAAGGCGCTGATTTGGCGATAGCCTATTTGAATGAACATGAAGATGCACAACGAACAAAGTTACGAATCGAACAGCTCGGACAACACTGTCTCCTATTGCCAGGGGATTTACGAAACAAGGAACACTGCAGATATATTGTCGAAGAAACGATAAGAACATTTGGAAAGCTGGATGTTCTTTGCAACCATGTCGGCATCCAGTTCCAACAGAATAAAATAACCGACATTACGGATGAACAGTTCGATGACACATTCAAAGTGAATATCTACTCTCATTTTTACACAACACGTGCTGCCCTTCCCTATATGAAACCAGGCAGCTCCATCATTGAGACCACATCGGTTGTCGCCTATAACGGTTTCCCGGAAATGATTGATTACACGTCAACGAAAGCGGCACAGGTTGGGTTCATCCGGGCGCTCGCCAAAAACGTGATTAAGGACGGCATTCGTGTCAACGGGATTGCACCGGGTCCCATCTGGACACCGCTGATCCCGTCCAGTTTTACGGCCGACCGAGTTGCGACATTTGGAGCCACCAATCCCATGAACAGGCCGGCCCAGCCATTTGAAGTCGCGCCGACCTTCGTTTACCTTGCCTCCGATGACTCCCGTTATGTCAATGCCCAGGTACTGCATGTAGATGGAGGGCAGTCGACGAGTTCGTAGAGTTTTGGTGATGTTTACTGCCTCTTGAGATGACTTATTATCTTAAGAGGCTTGTTAGGTTTCTTTGTAAATAGTGGTTGAGCAACTAAATATGATAAAATAGAAAAAAGGAGTAAATGGTGGTGAAAGTAATGGTAAAAGTTCATTCATTAGAAGATCTTATGAAAAATATTTCAGAGATGAATAGTGAAAACTCAGTAATTCAATTTTCCATTCCTGGTAAGGGGAAGTTCACACTCGTTCTCCAAGAAGAAGACAAAAAAACTATAAAAACTGAAACTGAAGAGAACGCTGAACTTAAGCGTATGTTAAGGGAAAGTCAGGAGCAGTACGAACAAGGGCTTGGACTGTCTACTCAAGAGTTACTAAAATCCCTTTCTACCGAGGATTTTAAGTAATGTATAAGCGGAATGTCATCTGGTCCCCTGCTGTCAAACAAAAACCCACTCAATTCAGGAGTGAAAGGTTTCCCCAGAAGAATCCTTCGATTATATTTCACAATTCATCTTACACACAGAAGCTTTTTTAGAGAATTTTGTTATTAGCAAATCATATACTGAAGAATTCGGTAAGTATAAAGGTGTTTCGAGAGTGGTTATAAAAAAGTTCAGGGTTTATTACAGATTAATTGAACAAGATGTCCTTATTCTGGCCGTTCTCTTTCCTGGTGAAAACTAATTATGTGTCTCCCATAAACCGCCTCTTAATTATATTTTCTGAGTCAAAAATACAAAAAAGTTAGATAAGGAAGAGATCCTTCAGCTTATCTAACTCTTGTATAAAAGTTATTTAGTTTACATAATAATATTACAATAACCTACAACCCTTATGCTTCGCTATGCCTTCTTCCACTCCGCCAAATAATCATCCAACACTTTCTTCAACTCCTGCCCTATCTGTGAATACGCTTCATCCTCCAGGTTGGCAAGGGACACGCGAATCGACCATTCCGGCGCCATGAATCCTTCCCCGCTCATCAATACAATCGATGACTTCTCGGCCAGACGATATAAAATATCGACCGGTTTGTATTGACTTTTCAGATGATCCAGGAACCCTTCTTCATAATGGTGTTTGCACCAGATTTCCAGATCGATTTCTGTATAATAGTCCGCATCATTTGGTAGATGTTTCTTCGGCAGTTCCAGTCCCTCGTATAACAAAACCATTCTCCGAGTTAGAATATCGTTCGTTTTTTGCTTGTACTTATTTTCGGTATCAAGCATCGCAAAAATTGAAAAGATGGCCATTTGGATTTGCTGCGGTGTCGATAATCCAGCAGTATGATTCAGCGCCACGTCCCGGCTGTCGGCAACCATTCGGTCAATGAACTTCAGTTCTTCAGGATTTGGGGACAGGGACGAGTACCTCGTATTCAATTCATTTCTCTTGTCTTCAGGCAGCTCTTTAATCAGCTTATCAAATACACTGTTTTGATTGATCGCGATCGTTCCTAACCGCCAGCCAGTTACGCCAAAGTACTTTGAAAAAGAATACACACCGATGGTATTGTACGGTAGATCAACCATGAGTGAGCGGAAACCTTCAACAAACGTACCGTACACGTCATCGGAAATGATCATCAAGTCTGGATTATCCTGTTTCACAATGTTAATGATTTTCTCCACGGATTCTTTGTTTAAAGCAACAGACGGCGGATTGCTCGGATTCACGACGAAGAGTGCCTTAATGTCCTTATCCCTTATTTTATCCAGCTCCTCAGCGGGATACTGCCAGGTATGATGACCTTCCTCATCGATTTCGGTCGCCCTGATTTTGACAATGTCATACCTGTTGCTCGGGAGTTCCGGAATCTCTATGTATGGCGGAAAGATCGGAACCATTAAAGCAATCTTCGACCCTGCAGGGAGCAGGTAATTTTTATATAGAGTTTCAAATATGTAGCACATTGCTGCCGTTGCGCCTTCAACCGCAAACAGATCAAACGTGCCGCAGGTCGAATCGCTTCCACACATTTCTTTTGATAAAAAATCATGCACAACTTTTTCTGTGCGGACAAGCATCCGGTCAGGGTTCGGATAGTTATCCCCGATGATTCCATCGACTAATTCATAGAGCCAGGCATCCGGGTCAAACTCTTTTTTATGGATTCCGTAATCAATGATTTCTTTTAACAATTGAATGCCGGGAATCTGCTGGTTTTCCTCTACGTACTGATTGAACCTGTCAGCCATTCCCGTCCGGCTCGGCATCCCCGCCAAATCACCTTCATCCCATACCCTCCTGGATTCGGTAACGGCAAATTGTCCAAGAGCAAAGAATGCTTCGCGAGGTGTAGCTGCAATCCAATTGGGATTTCCCCGGCCGGCATCCAGCATGGACCGGGTCATTCGCTTTTTACCTGTGGCCAGGTCTATTAGTTTGTCTTTTAATTCAAACGGGCTGATTTTCTCCAGTTCCTGACTTTCTTTCTTCGGATCCTTCATCACAATCTCCTCCTAAGCAAACGACTATTTACATAAGAAGAGTATTCCACAAGTGGAAATGGAATATGATTCAGCTTTCACAAAATGAACTCGATTAAAAACCAAACAGGTCTCCCAAAAACCACATAGGACCTACACTGATGGTTAGTAGGAAATTCAGAATAACGGCTATCCAGGAAAGCAGGATGTTATTTTTAATGGATAACAATCCTAGAACGACTCCTATTGGATTGACTACCCATGTAAGCATCCAAAGGGTTCCAAGGGAATTATAGGCATTCGGAATAGCAATCAACCAAGAAAGAATCCCAATGATGATTGTTGAAAATGAGAGCCAAAGCAGAAGATTAGAATTCATTCTGTTCCTCCAATTGATTCTTTATGTGCTTATTCTTTTTTATAAAAGAATATATATACAACTTGTATAGTTTATAAGGCGCGGATATCCGTGGAAGAGAAGACCTTTCCCCTTTTCTATATAGGCAAAAAGAATATTGCATAAATAAAATCACATAATAACAGAAGTGAAAAATAAGGGGTGCATTGCTTTGGAAAAAGAAAACATTAAGCTTACTTCAGCGGAAATCGGGACTCTTTGGGGAGCTTATGTGAATGGGACTGCGATAGATACTGTTAATAAATATATGGCATCGATAGTAGAAAATGAAAAAATAAAAGCCATATTAGAGGAAGCTATCCAAATATATGCAAAACAAAAAGAACAGGTTGTTTCGTTCATTCAAAAAGATGGATTTCCTTTGCCAAAAGGCTTTACAGATTATGATTTAAAAAAAGGAGCAAAAAGGCTGTTTACTGATATATTTTGCTTACACTACTTACATATCATGACTATGCATGGGTTAATCGGTCATGTTACCGCTTTATCCTCTTCAGTCAATAAGGAATTGCGCCATTTTTACGATTCATGTGATAATGAAGCAAAAAATATTTATCATAAGTGTACTGAATTACTGTTAGAAATGGGACATTTCCAAAGAGATCCCTATTTCTATCCAGAAGAAAATCCAGAATTCATTACCTCTAAGAGTTTTTCTGAAGGGATCTTGGGGAAGGACAGACGCTTAGCTGCTACTGAGATCATTAGTCTGTCTTTAAATTTAAAAAAAGCGATAATGTCAAAAGCTTTATCCATTTCATTCAGTCAAGTTACACAGACACAAGATACTAGAGAATTCTTAGAATACTCAGCCAAAGTTGCAGATAAGCAAATCCAATCGCTGGCTGCTATATTACGTAAAGATAACTTACCTGTACCTATGTCTTGGGAAACAGAAGTAACGAATTCAACAGAAGCTCCCTTTTCAGATAAGTTGATGATGTATCATATGGGCTTTTTATATCAGACTGCCCAAACTTTCCAAGGTGCTGGTTTAGCAACTGCAATGCGAACAGATCTTGCATTCGAGTACGAAAAGATCATATTAAAAAATTTATCCGTTACAAAAAAATGGTTTAATATCATGGTTAAATATAATTGGTTGGAACAACCGCCGCTTGCTCCAAATAGAAAGAAACTTGCAAAAGAAAAGTAAAATTCATGTTGGGAAGCGGGTCAACTACTCCCCTCTCGTTCTCCATCCAATACCCTTAAAAATAAGTGGATATCTTCCGGTTATTTTGCAGAAAAGTGCTCGGTTTAGACGAATTAAGCGGAGTATTTCCACTTTAAACATGTAAAAATGACCCTTTCCCCCATTTGTCGAGTCGATAGACGGAATTGTTCCGTCTATTTGAGCTATTTGCAATGCTATTTTCTTAATAAGAGAAATTTCTCCGCTTATGATCCCCATCCACTCGCCCACTTTTGTCCCGTCACCTTCATAAAGTACACTTTCTAAAAACGTGCATACGATAATCTCATCAATGAGGAAAGGATTGAGGTAAAATGTACAATCATCCATATATGTATCCGTATCAAAATCCTTATTACGCTAATCCACCAGGGTATACCTACAGCAGACAGCCTGGTTACTGCACTTGTCAGAATGAAAGCAGTTATTATCCTTCCCATTATTATAGCGGCCACAGAAATAATTCGTTACGAGATTATGGCAGAGAACCATTTGTCATCAACATCAATGAGGCAACGAAGCAAAACAATACTTATCGTACGGCCATTTGGACTGGGGAACATTTGCAAACCACACTAATGAGTATCGATGTGGGCGATGATATCGGTTTGGAAATACATCCTGATGTGGATCAATTCCTACGGATTGAACAAGGACAAGGGATTGTTCAAATGGGTAAAACCAAAAATAATTTAAACTTTCAAAGAAATGTGTTTGATGATTCAGCCATTTTCATCCCGGCTGGAACCTGGCATAATGTAACAAATACGGGCCAAACGCCTCACCTCCCTATCCCTCCCTTCGTTTAACAACAAATGAGAAGGGAAAATATTATACAGGAATAATTAGATAGGAGAGTGTTTATTATGTGGATGGCTGTAACGTGGGGCTTTGTTTCCGGACTTCCGATGTTGATCGGCGGCCTGATAAGTACCTATAAACCAGTTTCTAAGAAAATCCTCGGCTTTATTATGGCATTTGGTGCCGGAGCCTTGATTGCAGCAACTACGTTTGATTTGTTACTGGAAGAAGGAGTCCAAAAAAGCAGCCTGTTATCAGTCAGTATAGGTTTTATACTAGGGGGACTCGTTTTTACTGCTTATGATTGGTTTCTATGGAGAAAAGGCCACAGATCCAGGAAATTGAAAAACAGTGATACGAGCAGCAATAGTAGTTCAAGTGCCGGGACAGCCGGGCTTGCTTTATTTGTAGGTTCAATGCTCGACGCCATTCCTGAAGCTATGATGGTCGGTTACAGTACAGCAATGGGCGGAGTAAGCTGGACCCTTTTAGTTGCCGTCGTGATCAGTAACTTTCCCGAAGGCCTTTCAAGTACAGATGGATTTAGACAAGCTGGATATTCCAAGAAAAAAATCCTTCTCACTTGGACAGCTGTCGTTTTCATTACAACATTAAGCGGAGCGGCCGGTAATTATTTTCTGCCCATGGTTCCTGAACAAATAGAGTCTTTTATCAGTTCTTTTTCTGCTGGTGCGATAATTGCCATGGTTTCAGTTACAATGCTTCCTGAAGCATATGAGAAAGCCAATCCATTGATCGGTTTAGCTTCTATATCTGGACTATTAATCTCGTTGGCATTAAATACCCTTCAGTAATGAAGTAAAAACAGCATTACTCTCAACCTTGGATATTCTTATTCCAGGGTTTTTTCTGCATAAAATAGGAACGCCCGGATAATGGCGTTCCCCTTCTAATAGATCAAATCGACAAAATTGTTGATATTTCGGTAAAAAACGATAAAACTTTCCCTTTCCCGCCAATAACCAGCAGTTTCCCCTAGCAAAACTCACTCTATCACTCCCCAAAGTCTCTCCAACTCACTTTGTCCATACCTCAGCTCCTACATTATGCTGTACTCACCCGGGAATAAAAGAAAAGTGCGCGCCTTTTGGAAGGATAGCAGTTTGAAAGATTTTAATGAGGTGCATGAACAGTATGAGCCAATGATCCATAAAATCATCAAGACCCTTCATATATATAAAGATAAGGACGATTACTTCCAGATCGGCATGACAGCCCTTTGGGAAGCATGGGAAAAGTATGAGGAAGAGAAAGGCAGCTTTACCGGTTTTGCCTACTCTACGATTCGTGGAAGGATGCTGGATGTGTTGAAACGAGAAGTAAAGTTAACGGAACGCTTCACTTACCCCGATAATGAAGAGTTTTTAGCCTTGATTCCTGACAAGTCTAAAGAAAGCATGTTTGAAGCAGAAAACCTGCTGGCTCATTTCGAACCGTTGACAGACACGCAGAAGAAATGGGTACTTTACACCTTCATCGGGATGATGAAAATCACAGAAATAGCCGAACGGGAACAGGTTTCAGTGTCTGCTGTGAAAAAGTGGCGTCAGGGAGCCAAAGCAAAACTGGTAATACGGAAAGCGAACTAATGAAAGGAAGCCTCTCTGCATTAGAGAGGCTTCCTTTCATTGTTCCGGCAGCAGAACCACTTTTCCTAATTTCCCCGATTTCTTAAAATACTCTTGAGCTTCTCTTGCCTCTTTTAAAGGAAACGTTCTATCAATCACCGGTTTGATTTTCCCTTCTGAAATAGAGGATAACATTCGATGAAATTCTTCTCTTGTCCCCAATACAGAGCCGTAAAACGTTATATGTTTTAAATATAATGTCCTAAAATCGAGTTCTGCCTTCTGGCCCCCGGCAGAACCGGATATACAGAACTTGCCTCCTTTTTTCAACACTTCAAGGGAAGTCGAAAATAGAGCATCACCTACGACATCCAACACCGAATCGATGGGTCCTCCATTCACATGGAGTATCTCTTGGGCAAGGACAGAGGATTTATAGGACAACACATGAGCTGCCCCAAGGTCTTTCATCTTTTCTTCCAACTCAAGATCTCCTACAATCGCAATGACTTTCGCTCCAAAGACTCTTGCAGCAATCTGGACATTCAATGACCCCACGCCGCCATTTGCTCCCGTTACCATAATCGTCTCTCCTGGGTGAATGTTGATCTGTTCCACCATATGCCATGCTGTTAAACCACTAACGGAGAATACTGCACTTTCAATATAGTTGGAAAGGGGCATGTCATAACAGAGTTCTGCCGGCCATACCACATATTCCGCATATCCGCCGTCATATTCCGAACCGATGAAAGACATATCTTCTGAGATATGTTCGGATCCTGGCTCTCCACTTGAGGTGAACGGGAAAAGGACCACATCTTTTCCCTTCATGCTTTCATCCACCGCTTTCCCGACCTTTACAATGGTACCTGTTATATCAGAGCCCGGCGTACGGGGAAATTGCACTCCTTCCGGCCGCCATCCGGACTTTGTACCTTTGCCGTAAGCACCTTCCCTCATCCAAATTTCCGTATTATTAATCGCACAAGCTTTTACTTTGATCAGCACTTCATGTTCTTGTGGTTCCGGTACAGGCGTATTTACAACTTCTAACTTATCAACACCGCCGTAACCAGTAACTTGCACAGATATCATTCGCTTTTCCCCTTTATATGTAGTGATATAGAAGTTAAATGTCCAATTTCTAGTATTTTTTCCATCTTGGATTTTTATACCTCCAAGCTGCTCACTATTTATTTATGAAAATCCGCCAGACAAAATATACTCTATTTCCTAAAAATTGAAACTTTCTGGCAATGGCAATCGTATAGATACTATAAGGAAAAAAGGAGTGGAATAATGAAAAGAATCACAAAAGTACTGACAGCCGCCGCCCTTGCTCTATCACTTGGTGCCTGTTCAACGACCGCCTCGCCAGAAGCTGATGTAAAAAATAAAAGTGACCTGACACTGGAACAGGTCTTCAAGAATACTCAGCAAGCGGACTCTGAATTATCCAGCGTACATATGGATATGGAGTTGAAGCAAACCACCCATAATGAGGAAAGCGGAGAAGGTTCCATGGATATGAGCACGACCTCTTCTACCGACCTTGTCATGGACCCGATGGCCATGCACCAGACTTCATCCGTGAACATGAAAATGGATGAAATGGAAGGGAATGAATTACCGGTCGCACAAGTTGAAATGTATGTAACAGAGGAAGAAATTTATCTCAAAGACAACATGCAGAATCAATGGACCACACTTCCAAATGAGATGGCTGACTTAATGAAGCAATCAGCCCTACAGGAATCCTCTCTTCCTGAAAATCAACTAAAACAATTCGAGCCTTACCTTGATCAATTCACCTTCAAACAGGATGATGAGACGTTCATCCTCCAACTTACACTCGATGGAGATCAAGCGGACAAAATCCTTAAAGAAGGAATGGGGATGATGAACGACGAGCTTCAATCCACTTTTGAAGGAGCGATGGAGGATATGTCGATTTCAAGTATGGATTTGAAAATGTGGATCGACAAAGAAAGCTTTCATACCGTCAAGATGGAAGTACAGCAAACGATTGAAATGAAGCAAAATGGCGAAGTGGTAAAACTCGATCAAACGATGACGAGTGTCTTCTCGAAATTCAATGAAATCGAATCCATCGAGGTTCCTGCTGAAGTTACAGAATCAGCTGTAGAAATGAAATCTCCTTTTGGTCAATAATTGATATCAAGGTAAAAACACATGGAAAATCAAGCTGGTAAGTAGTTCAGTTGTGTAGTGCAAAATTAGAAAAAGCAGTCCAATGCGGACTGCTTTTTTACTATGATTTGGTAATCACCTGTGAAAAAGATGGGTACTAAAATAAGAGAAAATTTTTCCGTTATCCTGCAGAATTCAGCTCGGGAGAAGTAAATAAAGGAAGGATTTTCCGTTAATCATGCTTATTCATACGACTTTGATGTTTTTTAAGTGAATAGCGGAAGATTTTTCCCCTAATTGACCTCTAATCCTAAATATTTCTTCCATAAGGGAAATTTCTTCCCTTATTTCGCCCTTCATTTTACATGCCGGAGGAACGGAGTGCATTTCCCCCTCTTTATTGTGAAAAATAAGAGCATCAATCCGGCCAAATATTATGTGTTTTTCTGAAGAGAAAATCCAATATAGCTTAAGGCGTTAGCCAGGTTTGACTCGATAGTGATAGAGGCCAAATCCACATGCGACCTTACAGCCTGCATGGCAATTTCAGGGCGTATCCCGGTCAAGATCGGTTCCACGCCAACCAGCTTCATCAAATTGACGATGCGCAGCAAGGATGAGACCACTTCATCATCAATGTGCGTGATCCCTGATAGGTCCACTACTAAGTATTGAAGCTCCATCTCCTGGCTTTTCGCCAAAGTCAGTTCGATGATGATTTCAGCTCTTTCGTTATTGATGACTCCGACAATCGGCAGGACCGCGACCCCATTGGTAATGGGCACTAATGGTGCTGACAGTGTCTCGATTTGTTTATTGGCGTTATCCAGTTCCAGGACATAGGAAAGCAATGAACTCATCGTCTCGAATAATTCGATATGTTCCTCCGAGATTTTAAACGGATTGGTATCAAGTCCGCAAATGGTGCCATAATTCCGTCCATCCTCATAGTTAATCGGAATGCCGACAAAACTCCCGCTCCCTAAGTTTCCGGTTACACTGAGTGACTTAGTTTTTTCATCGGTCGTAATATCGGGAATGATTAATACTCTTCCCCCATGATCCACACTTACCTTGCAGTACGTTTCGTCAAAAGGCAGGGTACCCCCTTCCTTCAATAATTCCTGCTCCTTGTTGACCACTTTTACAATTTCATTCGTGTTCTTATCATTTTTCGCTATAAATAAAGTGTTAATATCCATCAACTTACTGATCATACGGAGAATGCTTTCAGCAGCCTCATCGAAATTTCTAAAGCGATCGCCGCGGATGAATGTTAACTCTGTAGAATTGTCCATATTACATAAAAACGATTAATCAATGTATTGTTCCCTCCAAAACTGAAAATAAACATCCTTATGCAAATTTTATAATGAAAGTGAAGAATCCCCCTAAGCTTTGAAAAGACGGAATCAAAGGTTTATACAGGCATTCACTGGGGAAGTGTAATGATAGCTTTTGATTTTAATAGAAGAGATTTTTCCTTTATACTAGATTTATAGAATGAATGTTTCATTGGTTGGTGAAAGCCACCTTCAACGTGGACATATTTTCATATATTAAAAAACAGGTGGGATAAAATGAAAAAGTTATTCAGAACGGGGGCGTGCCTGGCAGCACTCCCGTATTTAATGTTAACAGGATGTTCGCAAACAGTAACCGGAGCAAGCCAGAACCAAGAGGCTATGCTGCATGAAAAATCAATGCTGTCTCTTAATGAGAAGCTTCAAGCTAATGAGGTGGCAGCCAAATCACCAAGATTCGACCTCCCGGCGTCCTATCAGGCAATCGAGCCTTCTGAAAGTGCGCAGCCGCTGCAAACCAACTATACAGAAAAACAGTTGGCGGAAATGCCAAGAACACAGGCGCATGGAGGCGACACAGCAAGAAGCGTTCCTTTAGGTCAAACCCTTAAAGGTGCAGAAGATCTAACGGACGGACCGCTTAAGGAACATAGGATCGTTTCCTATTATGGGCACCCCAATTCGGTCAACATGGGGATTTTGGGAGAGTACGAGCCTGAAGTCTACATGGATAAATTGATTGCTCAGACAAAGGAGTATTCTGAACTGGATCCTGAAAGGCCTGCTATCCCTGCGATTGAATTGATCGCAACCGTAGCTCAAAGAAGTCCGGGAGAAAAAGGTCTTTATATACACCCTACATCAGATGAAGCTATTGAAAAATATGCAAAGCTGGCAGAAGAAAACAATGCACTGCTGATCCTGGATATCCAACTGTCCCGTGATACCGTCATGAATCAAGTGAAATCCATTGAAAAATACCTGAAACGACCTTACGTCCATTTAGCCATCGATACGGAATTCCATGTCCAGGAAGGAGAAATTCCCGGAGTGGATCTAGGTACAGTTGATGGTAAAAAAATTCAAGAAGCGATTGAATATGTATCAAATATAGTGAAGGAAAACAACCTTCCTGACAAACTTGTCATCGTCCATCAATTCTCAAAACATGTCCTTATCAATAAAGATGCCATCCAACCTACGGAAAACGTGGAAGTGGCGCTGAACTTTGACGGCCATGGATTGGATGCAATAAAAAGAGCAGGATACAACGAACATGTGCAGAAGGAGCCCATTCAATATGGCGGATTTAAGGTGTTTTATAAGAAGGATGAGCCTTTGATGATGCCGAAAGATGTGCTGGAATTGGATCCGGCGCCGGCTTTTGTTAATTATCAATAAGCAGAAAAGGGACAGTGATGAGCACTGTCCCTTTTCCGCAATGACGCAATCCGACTGATGTATGTAGTTCAGTATTGGAGTGCAAAACTAAAAAAAGCAGTTCAAAACGGACTGCTTTTTTACTATGGAATCGTAATAAGCAAGGGGACTTAAAATAAGGGAAAATTTTTCCGTTAAACTGCAGAATTTAGCTGGGGAGAGGTAAATAAGGGAAGGATTTTCCGTTAAGCATGCTAAGCAACCCATTTTTCAAGTTTTTTAAGTGAATAGCAGAAAATTTTTCCCCTATTTGACTTATTTATTTCAATATTTCTCATATAAAGGAAAATTTTTCCCTTATGTTATGCTTTCATGGCCTCCCCAACCGGGATTACACTTCACTCCTAGTTTCACTACACCGTCATCTTCCAACTCGATGCTGCCAGCCACGCTTCTTTCTCTTTATAGTCCGGCACAATCTTCCCTACGAGACGCCAGAAGGACCGGTCATGATTGAGGTGGACCATGTGGCACATTTCGTGCACGACCACATAATCGATCACTTCCCGGGGAGCCATGGCAAGCTTCCAATTGAAGGTCAGCTTCCTTTTTGCATCACAGGTTCCCCATGTGGTTTTGCTGTCAGAAATCTTGATGGAATTTGGTTTAGATTTAAAATGATGTTGGTGAATGGAGATACTCTTCTCTACTAATGCCTTGCACTGCTGGTAATAAAAACGTTTCAAAGCCTGTCTGCTCCGTTCATCCTCCAGCTCTTTAACAAAAATATGAATGGCCTCTTCATCTACCTTGACATAATCTTGATTGATGGAAGGATCATGATGGACTTTTATAGGATAAGCCTTTCCTAAATACAGGAAGCGTTCCCCCTGAGCATAGACCTTTTCCTGCTGTCCTCTCAGCCGGTCCTGTCTTTCTTTCATGTTCTCAAGAAGCACATCCCATTTGTCCTCTACTACTCGAAGGATAGATTCATCTGGGGTGCCCTTAGGTGCATGCACCTCAACATGGCCATAGCTGTCCAGATAGATGCCGATGGATTTCCGGTTCTTATACTTGATATCAAAGCGTATCGTCTCACCTGAGAAAGTATGATTCATGATTTATCCCCTGTATCTGATCGTTAATCCTTTTAAGAAATTCCTGGCATATCGATCACCGCATATCTGGTAATTCTTATGGCCTTCCCTCCGTAAAATAGCACCCAATTCCCCTTTGGTGATCTTCACACCTGCATCATGCAAGATCTCAATCATATCTTCACTTGTCAAAGAGAGAGCGATTTTCACTTTCTTTAACAGAAGATTATTCACATGTTCATAGGTGATTTCCGGTCGTTCAGGCTGCCCCGGCTTTGGTTCCTGCTTACCTCTTTTAAAAGTTATGAAACCATTTAAGAAAGACTCGAACATTTCATCATCACATGCTATATGATTTTCGGTTATAGCAAGATCTTCCTCTGATTTTGTAAGTACCTTCATCACTTCTTCTTTAGACAAATCGATGCCGCCAAGCTTGAAAATCTCCACCATCTCTGTATTTTTAAGATCCAGTGCATAACGTAAGCGAATTAATATATCGTTATTATTTATATTCATTGGTAAACCTCCTGTTATTTTGCACGTGTCCTGCTCTAAATGTAATAACACTGATTCATTAGTTTACCATTTAAAGGACCTTGTAGATAGTACAAACACATCCCTTTGTCCCTCCGCTTAAGGTTTTGAAAAAAATAAAATCCCAGCGGTACTATCTATACCACTGGGATGAAGGGAGAACTATTATAGGTTTTCAATTCTTTTCATATCTTCTGCCGATAATTCAAAATCGAAAAGATCCAGATTGGATGCTTGGTTTTCACGATTGTGAGATTTAGGAATAACGACCACACCACGTTGGATTTGGTATTTTAGTAAGACCTGTGCCCCAGATTTTTTGTAGGCTTCACCGATTTCATCCAACACTTCTTTTTGATGGGCTTCGGCTTTCATAGGTCCCCATGCAACTGGTGTAATGCCCTCTTCTTTTACTACAGCAAGGAGATCTTTGTTCGGTTCTTTTAGATTGATTTGTATTTGATTAACCGCTGGCTTCACTTTAGCGAATTCTTTCAATTCTTCCAGATGATCTTTTCCAAAGTTTGAAACGCCGATTGCTTTCAGCTTCCCCGCTTCGTAATATTCTTCAAAGACTTCCCAAGTGTTTTTAAGTTGTCCTTTGTCTTCGATAGGAAAGTGAATAAGAAGCAGATCGAGGTAATCTGTTTGAAAGTTTTTCAGACTGTTATCGATAGCCGCCCGAGTAGCATCCTTTGAAGAAATATATTCTTCATCGGCAGGAACTTTTGTCGTTATAAATAACTCTTCTCGAGGCACTGGGCTTTCTGCTAAAACCCTTCCGACAAGTTCTTCGTTTCGATACATGATCGCTGCGTCTATTGAACGATACCCCAACTCAAGTGCTGATAAGAGTTCAGGAATTTCATTTGTTACCGC
Organism: Bacillus salacetis; assembly: GCF_049177075.1. Classification (GTDB taxonomy): domain Bacteria; phylum Bacillota; class Bacilli; order Bacillales; family Bacillaceae_B; genus Rossellomorea; species Rossellomorea salacetis_A. The sequence continues at coordinate 2,244,436 of NZ_CP185377.1, forward strand.
CGCGTTATAGTCATTATTTTCTTTACCATACGTATTTGTACCAGTACCGAGAATTGGCATTTTCAACCCATTATTAAGTGTTATGTATTCCATATTTTTAAGCACTCCCTCTTTATACTCAAATTATTCTGCTTTCAAAGTACATCATAGCAAATTATAGAATTTTCAAAAAGAAATCTGTATGAAGTCATAATTCTAGTTAGATATGAAACTCCCACTAACCAATGATGATAACCCTTTCAATTGAGACACAGAAATAGCATATTTGCAGTTGTTTTAGCACATAAAAAACTTTTCATTTGTTATCCAATTAAAGCCCTCGTTAATTTAAGTACATTTCTTCAGAATTTTAGCTTTTAATACAATTTCAATTTTAATATTTACAGTGGAATGCTGCTGGTATTTTTTCTGGCGAGACCCATTTCAACATCAATGTATGTTACACTTTAATGACAGGCATTATATGTCAGTAAAAGGGGTGCACATTTGGAAAATACGCATTTAATAGAAGTTGATGAAATTAAAAACCTTACCAAGGGACATGTATTATATTTTTCAGAGAAACAGAATCAGTATATTTCAAATGTAGTCGACTTTATTATTTCAGGTTTAGAACACAATGAATATTCTATCATTATAGAAAATGACCGGATTACTCCGTTGATTAAAAAAAAACTTACAATGTTATCGAATAAAAGTAGCTTAGAAAAAGTGGCGTTTGTCAATAATTATGACTTCTATTATGCCAAGGGAGACTTTAATATTAATTCTATATGGGATTATCTCCCCAAATTAATAACAGGATTTTCAGAACTAAATTGTGTTGTCCGAAGCTGGGCTCATGTAGAATGGCGGGATGAGCGGACAATAAATAAAAAATTATTGGATTCTGAAAATGAAGCGGATAAAATTGTCACCGAAACAAAACTTCTTTCTGTTTGTGCCTACGATTCAGAAAGGATTAGTAAAGAATTTGGGGAAGCCCTCCTAAAGTGCCACAATTTTCTTATAAATGATCAATTAGTTAAGCAACAGGACAAACCTATTACATCTTAAACCGGATAGCAATACTCTTAAAGTTAAGTCACTGGAGGTTAATCAGTGACTTTTTTTATTAATTTCCTTATTCCACTAAACTCCCTCTATAAAGAAAGAGATAACTCTTGTTTTCTCGTTTATCCTCAATATTCCTAAGAGTTTTATATAGCTGAGACATTTGAAGTATGGATAGATGTTGAAAGTAAGGGTAATTTTGGGCATAAAGAGAAAAAGAAAGCTAGACTACCAAGCCACTTTAATCCAAAAAGTGGTTAACTAGTAAAAGTATGGTCGCACTGGTGGATCTCCACATTTCTCACGGAGGTTAACCCTCCCATTTCTCACAGAGTCTATGCTCTAAAATTCCTTCGTCCAACCTTTCCATGAGGTGGATGTCAGTGATGCTGCCCAACAGGGTCTATGCCCGCACTTTAATTGTTTTACTGACTAATCCGTGCTTCAAATGTCTATGACTATAATCCTTAGAGAAATACCGAAAAACAACGATGAAACTTAAGCCGCGGCCTGTAATGAAGCCAGATGAGGAATGTCTTTCAACATTCTTTCTTCACTAAATTCACATTGCTTTGTGCCAATCGCAAATAAGATACCTTGTTACAGATGGCAATCATGGACTGCATCTTCTTCAAAGGGTTACTCTGACGAGTAATATAATAGTGATGTAAGGCTTTAAAGGCGGCATTCTTGGCAACCAACGGCATAGCTACTCGGAAGAGGAGAGCCCTGAGTGCCTTCCTTCCTCGTTTCGTGATTTTCGTTAGTCCCTTATGCTTTCCTGAAGTATTCTCCTTCAGGCTAAGTCCAGCCAATTTGATGATCTGGCGGGGATGGGAATAGTTCCTTATGTCGCCTACTTCCGCAAAGAACCCTGCCACTGTATCCTTGCCAATTCCCGTGATTGCTAACATCTGAGGAACACCAGGGATCTGTTCGAGGAGTTCTTCTATATCAGAATCCAATTCTTCGAACCTTTCGACTACCAATTCATACTTTTCCAGTAAAGTGCGAAGCTCTAATTTAGACATCTTTGAGCCTTCCCGAATGCCAATTGAGTCCTTGGCAGCTCGTTTCAGCTCTTGAATTTTACGGAGTCCAACCGCACGTTTTACAGTCTTTCTAAGGTGAGTAAGGATGTCTTGGTCCGATAAGAGTTCCAACTCATGTGGTAATACATTCAACCTCAATAATTGTAGTGCTGCTTTCCCTTCCCAGTCCTTAAAAACGGTGAGAAATTCAGGGAAATAACGATCTAACCAGTTGTGAATTTGCCCTTGAAGCATTTGTAAATCAACAGACAAAAGGTCGCGAATTTTTCTAGCCACACGAAGTTCTGCATAAACTCCTTGCGGAATTTGTGGCTCAGCGTACCTTCCGTCTTTGACTAACTGGGCAATCACTTTGGCATCTTTGACATCATTTTTAGTTGGTGAATTATCATCCAATTCTTTGGACTTCTTTACATGCATGGGATTCACCACCACAAACTTAATCTCTTTTTCCTTAAGGTAGTGAGCTAAGTTTAGCCAGTAATGTCCTGTTGTTTCCATGCCTATAATTAACTTGTCCATCTTGTTTTGGTCCATCAGCTGCTTGATCCAGCTTAAGAACAGATCGAAGTGAGCATGTGAGTTATCAAAATGACACGGGGTTCCAAACTCCAATCCCCTGTAATCTTGAGCACGCGCGACATGCTTGAATTTCGCAATGTCTACTCCTATAATTAGTGTTTGAGAAGTAATTTGAGCAATCTTTTCATTTTGGTTATAATTCATGTTGAAAGCCTCCTGGTAGATATGATTTTGTCCGTTTTGCTTGCCGGCTCAGGACACTCATATCATACCAAGAGGTTCTTTTTTTGTTCAAACCCCATTTTTCTTCATAACAGGAATGCTGCCCAATAACTGATTAAGGGCAATAGCCGGATCATCTAGCTGATCTTCGGTTATTGCCCCGTTAACAGTTACTGAAATCTCTAATAAAAGACCTAAGTTAAACTATAGCGCTTTAGCCTTAATCATAAAGCGATGCTGTTTCACTTCAAAAAATCCTTTTTCTTGAATAATGTTATGAATATCATACAATTTATTTTCAAATCTTTTCACACTAAAACCGGGTACTTGCCAAGGTATGGCTTTTAGATAATAAACTAATGCTCCCACATCATAAAAACGTTGAAAAGGGAATTCCTCTTGGCTATACAAAACCTGAAATGAATTTTTTTCAAGTTCATTTTTAGCAGACTTTAGGTTCCAATATAAAAATTCATTATTCACAGAAACACCAAGGGCTTCATTAATTCCAACACAATCTAAGCCACCTACCTGCTGTGTTAAAAATGAACCATTTTCTTTAATTATTCTTCTTAATTCTTTAGGAGAATAGGACTCGTGTTGGTTTAAGATTAAGTCAAATTGTTCATCTTTGAAGGGAAGTTTGGTATCTTCATCAATAGGAACTACCGTTACACCCAAAGGTTCAAGTCGTTCCTTTGCAATGGCTATATTCGGTTTGTATCCTTCAGTTGCAAAAACATTTTGAGGAAAGGGTCTAAGCATCGATAAAAACTCTCCGCCACCAGTGCCCATATCCAGCATAATATTTGTGCCTTGGATTAACGGAATTGCTTGGCTACCATATGACCAAGAAAGTAGGTCACTACTCATACGTCCAGTGCCTGCAATAAATGAGAAATCCCACCCTTTAAAACTTCTATCAACATCTTTAATTAAATTTAAAAATTGGCTATCTTTAATCATAATTTCCTCCCGTGTTTTTATTTTGAATTTCAAACAATTAGGGAGGACCCCGACAGTAATTAAAAAGTTGTTATATATTATGTTCAGATAGGTTCATACAAACTCCCCCCTTATTTTAATTATTTTTAACATATCATCTTATTTCATTACCTCTGCCCGTTAATTGAACAATTCCTTTATCCAGATAATAACATAACATCCCATAACCCTTTTGTTTATATTTAAATCCAAAATTTTTTAGAAAACAGGTTAAGAATTGGACGAGTTTCAAATTGATTAAGTTTCAAATATTCCGTTAACCTGCACTTTACTTGAACAGAGGACGGCTGCTTGTTCAGCAAACGCCCCCTTTAGCTGAACAAGCAAAGGGCGACCACTTTGCACAATAATAGCACGAGTAATAATTCTATTTTTCAATACAAGTACCTTACTGAGAGTCTGTATTTTCCAGTATAAAACTTTCCTTTTCGCCATTCCATTCAACGGTTACTTCAATAATGCTATCCTGCGGGATAATGCTGCCGTTCTTAGAACCCCCGTGAGACTCAATTACTTTTTTATCTAAGTCCTCTCTTGTCCCTTCACTACCTTCAGACCCCGTATCATAAGAATAGGATAAAGAGCTTCCAGCAATTTCACTTAATTCGCCCTTATATTCTAATTTAAAATCGCTTTGAGTCCTTGTGTTGTAATCGTTTATATCTCCTCCGGGGTCTTTGATGAAAATTTCTTCACCCTTGAAAACCAGTTCAGCTTCCCAGTTTTCACTTTCTCCCACAAAATTATAATTAAGTTCCTTAACTTCTTTTATATCATCCAGCGACTCATCTACACTATTTGATGTTGGATTACATCCACCTAAGATAAGAGAAAGAGATGCAAATACGATAATAATCCAGCTTTTCAATTATACATATTGCAAAGTTTTAGTTATTCATTAATCCTTCCCCTTACTTGAAAATAGTGCGGCTGCTTATTCAGCAACGCCCCCGTTATGGAAGTAGAACCAATATCGACCAATTCCTCATTCCTCATCAGAAAAGACCAAACTATGATAATATCTACCAGTTATAACATTTCTATATAATTTTTCACCATTTTTATTTTCTTCTATTTTAAAAATTCCATATCCACAAGCCATTACAGTATAGATTTCTCCCTCAGTTTGTTGCTTAGCTAGGATTACTGCATATTCCTTCCCAGGTTCCATTACATAATCATATTCGGATGTAAAGGACATAAACTTGGACTCTTGTTCTTCTTTAGTTAATTTATTTAAGCCCAATAAAGACACTCTATTTTCATCCCAAGCTTCAATTAAATTGGAGATCCTTAGGTCTCCTCCCTGAACATAAATTGTCTTCTTTCCAGACAAAGGGCTACCATCAATGGTTTTCTGCATCGTAACCTCTATAGGCGTATAGGGTCTATCGGTATAGGAATTTTCTGTCTTGGGCAATATTTTTGCCTCGCCAATAGAAAGAACCTTTATTTGCACAACAGATCCAGATGCTCTAAAGAGGTTTTCAGGCTCTCTGGGGTCAGAAACCCAGCTATTTTCACTTTCAATTGTCCCATAGATATCCTTTTTTTGTTGGAACATTTTACTCTCTTCTGCATTTTTAAATCCTGTATATATTTGATGCCCTGCGTGCTCCTGTATCATTTCAGGTTCCTGTCCGTCTAAACCCCAAAATAAAATGATTGATAAGGTCATACTTAGCAATCCTGCTGCTATCGCTTTCCTATTTAATAAGAAATTATTGTTGGATTTCCTCCGCCTAACCTCTATTTCCCTATCTATTCTCTTGGAGATATTCTCGATACGTTTATCACTAAGGCGATGGTTTTTGGGAAAAGAACTCAATTTATTGTGAAGTTCAGATTTATTCATAAGCTTTGCCCCCTATTTTTTTCGCAAGTGCTTTTAAAGCCCTGTGGTAAGTGAGATTTACCTTTGCTTCACTCCATTTAAGAGTTTGAGCAGTCTCTTGGACGGACAACTCGTTAATCCCTCGAAGCATCACTACATCATAATAGGATTGCTTTAGCAGCCTTATTGCAGTATACAGCTCAAATTTCATCTCGTTTAATTCAACGATGATTTCTGGTGAACGGGGAGTCACTTTTAACCCATTAAAACTTTTAAGACGATTTCGTTTTGTCTCTTCTTTCCTTCTTTTTCTACTTTCATCTATTGCGACATTTCTAGCAATGCTTATCAACCAAGTCTTTGGATTGGAATCCCTCTTGAATTTATCAATGTTTCTTACAGCTTTCACAAATGTTTCCTGAACTAAATCTTCTACATCTTTAGTGCCCGTATAATAGATAAGGAAATTGAATATGTCATTATAATATTCACTGAACCAACCTTTTACTTCATAGTCTTCTGCCATTCCTTCTCCCCCGAAAAACCTTTATATATATTAGACGTGATTTTTGTTGGTTACTTTCACACAAAAAACTTTTTTAATTTGTTTACGAATTAAAAAATGGGAACCTCTGTCTTTAAAGGTCCCCTTACTCATTTTATAATAACATCCATATAGAATTTTGTATGGTTATTCCATTAACCTCCCTCTATATAGAAAGAGATAACTCTTGTTTTCTCGCGTATTCTCAATATTCCTAAGAGATTTATATAGCTAAGACATTTGAAGTATGGATAGATGTTGAAAGTAAGGGTAAATTTGGGCATAAAGAGAAAAAGAAAGCTAGTCTACCTAGCCACTTCAATCCAAAAAGTGGATAACTAGTAAAAGTATGGTCGCACTGATGGATCTCCACATTTCTCATGGAGGTCAACCCTCCCAATTCTCACAGAGTCTATGCTCTAAAATTCCTTCGTCCAACCTTTCCATGAGGTGGATGTCAGTGATGCTGCCCGACAGGGTCTATGCCCGCACTTTAATTGTTTTACTGACTAATCCGTGCTTCAAATGTCTATGACTATCATCCTTAGAGAAATACCGAAAAACAACGATGAAATTTAAGCTGCGGCCTGTAATGAAGCCAGATGAGGAATGTCTTTTAACATTCTTTCTTCACTAAAATCACATTGCTTTGTGCCAATCGCAAATAAGATGCGTATGCGCTTGTTACATATGGCAATCATGGACTGCATCTTCTTCAAAGGGTTACTCTGACGAGTAGTATAATAGTGATGTAAAGCTTTAAAGGCGGCATTCTTGGCAACCAACGGCATAGCTACTCGGAAGAGGAGAGCCCTGAGTGCCTTCCTTCCTCGTTTCGTGATTTTCGTTAGTCCCTTATGCTTTCCTGAAGTGTTCTCCTTCAGGCTAAGTCCAGCCAATTTGATGATCTGGCGGGGATGGGAGTAGTTCCTTATGTCGCCTACTTCCGCAAAGAACCCTGCCACTGTATCCTTACCAATTCCCGTGATCGCTAACATCTGTGGAACACCAGGAATCTTTTCAAGAATTTCTTCTATTTCAGAATCTAACTCTTCGAACCTCTCGATTACCAACTCATACTTTTCCAGTAAAGTGCGGAGCTCTAATTTAGCCATTTTTGAGCCTTCCCGAATTCCAATTGAGTCTTTGGCAGCTCGTTTCAGCTCTTGAATTTTACGGAGTCCAACCGCACGTTTTACAGCCTTTCTAAGGTGAGTCAGAATGTCTTGATCCGATAAAAATCCCAACTCATGTGGTAGTACATTCAACTTCAATAACTGTAGTGCTGCTTTCCCTTCCCAATCCTTAAAAACGGTTAGAAATTCAGGAAAATAGCGATCCAACCAGTTATGAATCTGCCCTTGAAGCATTTGTAGATCAACAGACAAAAGGTCGCGAATTTTTCTGGCCACACGAAGTTCTGCATAAACTCCTTGCGGAATTTGTGGTTCAGCATACCTTCCGTCTTTGACTAACTGAGCTATCACTTTCGCATCTTTAACGTCATTTTTAGTTGGTGAATTGTCATCCAACTCTTTGGACTTCTTTACATGCATGGGATTCACCGCCACAAACTTAATCTCTTTCTCCTTAAGGTAGTGAGCTAAGTTTAGCCAATAATGTCCTGTTGGTTCCATGCCTATAATCAACTTGTCCATCTTGTTTTGGTCCATCAGCTCCTTGATCCAGGTTAAGAATAGATCGAAGTGAGCGTGTGAGTTTTTAAAGTGACAAGGGGCTCCAAACTCCAATCCCCTGAAGTCTTGAGCACGCGCGACATGCTTGAATTTCGCAATGTCTACCCCTATAATTAGTGTTTGAGAAGTAATTTGAGCAATCTTTTCATTTTGGTTATAATTCATATTGAAGGCCTCCTGGTGATATGATTTTGTCCTTTTTGCCGGCCAGCTCAGGACACTCATATCATACCAAGAGGTTCTTTTTTTGTTCAAACCCCATTTTTCTTCATAACAGGAATGCTGCCCGTTAATCCAATAACTTCAACAAAAAAAGCGTTAATCCTTCTTAGATCAACGCACCGCATGTTCTAGCACAAATATTCCCAAAGTAAAAAAGTGAAGTTAATTTATTCCCATTATAGAACAACCTTACTTACTAAGGTCTTTTGCTTTTCTTTAAACAACTTCCATGTATATTCTAAGTATTTACTATTTAAAGTATGCTCTTCTTTCATTGCCAACATCTCTAAATGGTACTGATCGTCTTCTCCAAATATACAATGTATCTTTAGAGTTATAGGGTGAATCGCATAATATAAATCATCGAATTGAGTATGGCAATTTGGACACAACACAATTAAATTATGGCTATTATCATCTCCTCGATGAACCTTGTTGTATGGTTGAATATGATGAGCCTCAGAATAATACTCACCGTTAGATTTCCGTAATCTATAACCACACAATTGACATTCATTGTCATACTGTTTCCGTAAATTCCGACTAATCTTACTATCTCGAACCATTCGTTGAATTGTTACTTTATTATTTTCAAGGTTTCTATTGTTATTCATGTCGTAATCTCCTATATCACTTTGGTTAACGTCATTCAATTCTAAATAGGAGCCAACATCTATTGCTCTTTTTTTCTGAGGTAAGATTTCCTGAATGTTATAACGCTCGTACAATTGGTTCTTGTTTTCAGTACGAATAATTGTTAAATATTCGTTAAGCGCATAATCTAAGGCAGTATTCATATCTTGTTCTAATAAGATTTTATAAAGACCCTTTCCATTAGTAGAGATAAGTATGTAAAGCATCATACTGCGAGTAAGTAAACTTTGATGTAACTTCTTGTTCCCAAAAAGCACTTTGTTATCTCGTCGCTCAAAGCAATTAAACAATTTATTTATCTTGGTATTATCCAACGGTGCATTTTCCAATACCAATAAGGAATCATTTGGATAATGAAGAGTTTGACGATAAGTCAAATATGTTTTTAAATGCTTAACCGTTACATCGTTTAATGAGAGCCATTCAACTAAATCGGAGTTTTCTTCTGTTCGCCTAACATTTCTTAGTCGCTGTTTTTCTAAGTCTATATCCGATAGTCTAAGTTTAATTACATCTTCTTGTTTAAACATATAAAAAAAAGAGAGAGAACAAACCAAAGGTAACATTTTTTCTTCATATTCATATCTAAAATGTAATTGATCACTAAACAAAGTACGTATCTCGTTAGGTGTCAAAAACTCAACACTATCTTCTCTCTCTTGTTCTTCAGAAACAAAAACCGATTTTACATTGTTCTGTAGCTGAAAATAGTCAAGTTCTTCAATGAATTTTTCCTCATACAAAAAATACAAAAATCGAAGCAAACTGGGACGCACGTTATTAGATTTCCTTCTTAATAAGGAAAGTCTTTTCTGACTAAAAATTTCACCATAGTTATTTCTTTCGACTTTATCAATTACGTTACTGTTAAAATAATCGTCGAGAATCACTTTATAACGTGAAAGTGTACTTGGTTGATACTGTGCCTTTTCAGTAGCAAACTCCATAAACCCTGACATGAGTATTTCATATTCTTCCAAATCAAACAGTTTTGTCACCCCCTTTTAATTTTATGACTATTTTACTAGCAGTGGAAGTAATAAATTTAGAAAATTTAGATGAATTGATACTTAAGAAAAAAATTTAACTATGGTAAAAAAATCCATACCGAAGAAACTTTTATTTATTAAACAATCCTGCCCCAATAATTGAACAAAGGTAATGGCGGTACCGATAGCTGACCTTCTGTTATTGCCGCGGTTTTGTGAAACAGTTGGATTGTGATAACCAAAGGGGTTATAACTTATAATCAGCTGGTATGTCCTTCTCCCTTATGAAGCGTAGGTCTCCTTTCGTTCTTGTGCAGGCTACATAAAGTTTACTTTTTGTTATTGCTGCCAAATCCATTAACTTATTCTTCTCGAATAACTTATAGGTAGTTTCATTCAACACCACACATACATGTTCATAAGAAATTCCTTTTGAGTTTCCCCAATTTTCACTATTTACTGTATATCGTTTTGAATTTTGATAGAAAAGTTTTTTTATTCTTTTATCCTCCAGAATATTCCTCATCTCTTCCTGATTCGAAATTAAGCCTATTTCAGAAGGGCTGGCGATTGCTGACTCAATACTTATCCCTATTTTATCCTTGACGAACTCACAAACGGTTGGTGTACATCTATGACTATAAACCAATGTAGTACTATCGAAATGAAAGCCCGACTCTTCAATTTTGCGCTGATATAAATTTAAGTTGTTATATAAGTTACTTAAATGATTGCCACGTCTACTAGAAGAAAATGTAGCTTGAAAAAAATCACCAACCAATGTGACTGGAATTTGTAAATTTGCTAAAGACAACATCCACAAGAAGTCATCCGAAGCCAAATCTTGCATTTCGTCAATAAAAACTTCATCAAAATAAGTATTAATTCTTTGTTTAAAATCAGGGATATTTTCAAGGATATATCTGGCCACTTTATTTGCGTAAATCATTTTTTTATCCTGGGTAAATGGATTTCGGTTTCTAAAGTGAGGAACCTCGAAACATATCTCTTTTACTGTGTATGGGCATAGGGGTTTAACAATAAATTTTAATAAGAACTCAAAATATCCATAGATAAATAAATTGTTTGGTATATGTCCGAATTTCCCAATTACTTTTTCCTTCAAATTCTCTTGGTTTGCTGTCGTATATGTGATGATCAGGATCCGCTTATTGTCATTTGATAATTGATTAATAATAAAGGTTGTTTTGCCTGAGCCAGCTACTGCATTAAGTACTTTTATGTTTTTTAATGCGCTATCCATTTTATCGCATCCTCAATATACGTAGGGATTGAAAATTTATCAATACCGGTGTCAGGGTTATCATTTGTAAAAAGGCTTAATAGTCGAAATGCTGACTCCGCTTTATTATTTAACATATAGCTTTGAACACCATTAGTCATATTCCCATTTGCCATATGCTCATCAATAAAGGAGAGATTGCTTTCATATAAACTGACTTCAAAAGTATTTAATTTATTATCTTCCTCTGCAAAGATTTTTATTTTTTCTGTTTCATAACTAGAATAACTTTTATGAATATTTGTATTATAATCATGGTCATTATCTGTAATAACAGCTACTTTTTTGTTCAATATTTTAGCTAATTCTAAATATCTTTTAAATGTCTTTCCTCCGCATGATAATATTGTCACTGAATCGTTATAAGGTTCGTTCCCATGAATCCATTTATAAAATTCATTAAGAAGAATATATTCGGCATCACCCTCTACTAAGAGCGCCCGATCTGAAAGGATAAAATTAAGGACATTATTGTCCGGAGCTTTTTCAAAAAACTTCGCTGTTTCTAATGTCAAATTGTCTAGCTTTGTAATACCCGATTCACTAAAAAACACAGCATTTTTCAGATCCAACCTAGAAGCAATCATATTGCTATGAGTTGCAATAAAAGTTTGTTTTTCATCCTCTGCAGCTATTATCCTATCTATTAATTTATGCATATTCAGATAACTTAAATGGTTTTCTGGTTCCTCAATTATTATGACATTTGTATCTTCGTTAGAATTAGCAAGCATAAAATCGGTATTAATAAAAGTCTTTTCACCTTGGCCTAAATTTTCTATAAATATCCCTGATTTTTCTACTGAAATATTGTCTTGAAAACTGTTTTCTGATTGTGTATTTAGTTTGATTTTTAAGTCATCTGAGCTCTCTAAAGCAAATTCCGTGTAAAGATTATCTGAAAATTGATGAGTTAAATTTCTGTATTCATTGTTGATTCTATATCTCAAGGATCGGTCTGTTTTACTTTCATATATCCGATTTACAAATTCTTTCATGGCATGTTTTGAATTTATTTTAGTGTTATCCATATATGAATATCTAATGAAATTTGGATATTTGCGGAAACTACTATACGATCGATCAGAAAAAGTATTAAATTCTACATTATAATATTCAAATGGAAATATATTTGTTTTTTCAAGTGAATCTGCAATTAGCTCTGAAAGGTCCTCATTGGGACAAATCCTCATTTTCAAACCATTCTTCTCAGTACCTGTAGAGTTTTTCTTTCCGTTTATTTCATGATTAACCTCATCGTTGGTTATGAATAATTCAACCTCAACTATTGGCAAATCACCATACTTTTTTTCACCGCTCATAAACTCTTGAATAACTTCTACGTTAAAAAGAGTATGTACACCCAATTTCTCTATAAATGAATAGCTCCCACTTAACACGCAAGATATGGCCATTAATATTGACGACTTCCCTACACCATTTTCTCCAATTAACATATTCCTACCACTATTAAAAGAAATAGTAGTATCCTTAAACCTTTTAAAATTAGTTAATTTTATTTCTTCTATCATACAAATCCCCCTTACAATTTTCAGGTGGATAACTATGTTTATAACCTTAGATTATGATGTCATTGATGCTGATAAGTTGATTAATAACTCTTAATCCTTTCGCTATCCATCACTTAATACCAATTATTTCAAATTTTGTGTTATTGAGCAATACTCTTGTTCCATTAAATGGCCCTTTAATTGAATAACACACCTTATATTAATGAAAAAACTTTAGAGCTGGGAAAACCCTTCAAGCTTTCTGTGTACTTGGTTCCGGAAAAAAAATATGCCTTAAAACTATCACCCTCCAACTAACTTTATTGAAGGGGTGGCCGGGGAAACTACTTTCTTGTATGTATGTGTGAGTCCAATACAAAACGACCACTAATAAAGTGATCGCGGGTAAAACCAAAAATTCTTGTACTGGGCAGAGTTATGTTATTTTTGCAGCAGCATATCGACGTGAGGGATATTATCTTCTAGATAGGTTTCAGAGATGGCCTGAAAGCCAAAAGAATTATAGAATCTCCTCAGATAATCTTGTGCTTGAATTTTGACCGTTGTTTCATTTAACTCTTTCTGAATAAACTCCAGCCCTTTACTCATAAGTTCCTCTGCAAGTCCCTGCCCTCTGTATTCTTTCTTTACAAAAACTCTTCCAATAGAAACTTCTTGATACGAAACACCTGCTGGTAAGATCCTTAAATAAGCAATGATTTCTTCATTGTCTTCTTTATAAAGATGATAGGAAAACGGATCTTTTCCATCCACTTCGAGGTAAGGGCAATTTTGTTCAACCACAAAAACCTGGGTTCTTTCTTTTAAAAGATTATATAATTCCGTATTTGTCAGCTCATCGAATTTCTTTAAATTCCAGCTCATTAAGTTTCACCTCTATTTTTTTGTAAAAGAAACAGCGCGTGATGATATTGTTCGGTCAAGCTTAATCATATCAGCTAACTCTTCTAAAAAGAACTAACAGGATTGGGTTTAGATTGTATGCTAACGATAGCACAGTGGATCCCTGAGCAAAAGAAAAACCCTCAAAACTGCCTTCCGGAAACAAGGCAAAAAATGAGGGTTTGTAAATAAGATTATATTTAAAAGAACCTGGATATCAGCTTTACTATTACTGCAGCCCTTCTATCTCTATTTCTCGAACAGGCAGGGAACTTTCCCCTGTATCGAGATAAGTGACGGTTACCTTGTCATTCTCTTTAAGATAGATGCTCATCGGGTTGTTTTCCGAGGAAACGGTGTAGCTTTTTCCGCCTTCCAGCAGGAAGTAAACAGTTGTGTAGTCGCCGGTTTTTTCTTTATAGACCCTTAAGACGTTGCCGGTTACCTGCTTTTCTTCTGCCTTGCCGCTGCCGTCGACACTTCCGACTCCACGCTGCAGGGCTGTTTTATACAATTTGAGCGCCTGGTTTGGCGTGTTCGCATAGACGGAGATTTCCGGGTTGGCAGCTGATACGATGAAATAATTCTGCAGGAAGCCGTTTGGATCAAGCACCGGTGTCAGCCAGCTCGCTTCACCGTAGAAGTTATACAGGATCGGCATTTCCCCGCTCCATTTTTTCTCAATGAATTTCTTCTCGATGATCTGGAGGTTTCCTTGTGAGTCCATATATGATTTTTCCAGATTGCCAGTGTAGAAGGTTGCCTCACCCGTTCTCGAATTGGTCAAGGAGTAGCCGAGCATGCTGTCCACTCCTTCTTTTGGCGAAGTGAAATCCGTAAAGTAATACATATCTCCATTCTCATCGAAGATCGGGCTCACATTTGCTTCTGTCCCTTCATCTGAAGGAAGCTTTACTTCAGACTTCCCGAACACGCTGTTCCAGAAGCCTTGCACATAGTTTCCGTAGTAGCTGTTCTGCAGGCTGACGGTTTCCGGAGATACAGCCCCATCGATGAAATCCGGGGCATCTGCCAGTTTATAGGATTTCACGTTACCGTTTTGCGGATCAACGACCACGATGCCCTTTGCTTCAAAGCCGTTCCTCGCCGAGATGAATTCACCATAGGTACGAACATAATACGGCTTACCGTTTTCATCTACTTCAAGCTGTACATCTCCATTGAAAATCATCTTCGGAAAGTTCATTCGGATATGGCGCTCGATATTCTTATTGAAAAAGGACGAAGGGGTGTAGGTCATTTCTTCCTTCACAAATTTAGGATTGGCGGATGAATCCGTCGCACTGATGGTGAAATAACCCGGTGTCTGGTCTCCCTTCACCCACTTGAAAAAACCAGAGAATTCCACTGGCGCAATGTACACATAGTCGCCGTTCACTTTTTGGATCTGCAGGTTGCCGAGCTCATAATAACTTGTGTCCGGCACCTGCCCAAAGGCCTTCTTCATTTTATTCCGGGCAAATTTCGGCGGCACGCTGGCCGGTGTCTGCCCTTCATCAAATGCCTCAAGCTCGGTTTTGACATCCATTTTAGCAGACTGGAACTTCTCATCTGCATTAAAAAGGAAAGCAGTCAGCAGGTATGCGCCAACCAGCAGGGCTATTAAAAACACAGCCCCCTTGATCAGCCGCTCCTTCCCCACCGCCAATAACGCTCCCCCACCGGAAGCCAAAATCAACACCAGCCACATCGATGAAAAGTTGCGGTCCAGATTGGTTAGATAATATAAACCGAACGCTGCTGCAATCGTGATGACCAGCACCGCTGCCATACCGCCTGCGTTAAAGCGTTTCTCCTTTTTTCCGGTCTTTCCGCTCTGAAGCGGCACCAGCAGTACCGCCATCACCAAGCCGACGATAATTGAAAATAATATAATGCTTCCCATATGCTTCACCATCCACAAATTAATCTTGCATAGGATATATACGGTTGAGTGGGGATTATGGTTTCATTTTGTTTTTTTTATCGGCTCTAGTGTTACCTGATTCTTTAAATCTCACTTGTCCGTCCACAACCTAATTTAAAACATGCCTTTTTTTTGCTAGAAATATTGACAGGAATTAATTTATATCATAAATTATACATATATTAAATATGCATAGATTTACTATGCATGCGAAAGGTGGACTGTTTATGAAGATCAGCAAAGAATTGCTAAAGGGGAGCACCACTACTCTTATTTTAAGTTTGCTTGATTCTCAACCAATGTACGGCTATGAAATTATCAAAGAACTGGAATCGAGGTCTAATGGAATTTTTAGTTTTAAAGAAGGCACAATCTATCCCATCCTTCACAGCCTTGAGGAAAAAGAATTAATTGTATCTTACTGGGGTGAAGGCATCGGAAAGAGAAAGAGGAAATATTACAAGATTAATAACCAGGGCAAAGAATTTATTCAAGAAAAAAAAGAAGAGTGGTCCGTCTTCAAGAATGCTGTTGACGAAGTTTTAAGCGGGGAGAAAATCGTATGGGAATAGATCATAAGTTCGAAATGTATATTAGAGAGTTGTGTAAACGGATAAAAAATAAGGATGTCCATTCCCATATTGAACTGGAAATTAACGATCACCTTCATACACTCAAAGAGGAGGCCATGAATTCAGGTCTTTCAGAAGAAGAGGCTATAGATCAAGCATTAGCACGTATGGGAGATGCAGGAGTTTTGGGAAAGCAGCTTAACAAAACACACAAAGCCCCATTGGATGTGAAAACCTTGCTGCCCGTGCTGACAGCTTCTCTATTCGGGCTGTTGGTTATGTATTATTTGCAATTCCATTCAGCTTTTACAGAGCTCCAAGAACTGAAAGTTTTCAATAAAAGTCTTGGCTTCTACGTGTTGGGTGTCGTGCTCATGCTGAGCCTATTTATGCTTGATTACAGAAGATTGATGAAATACTCCAAGCACTTCTATGCGGCAACAATCCTCATACTCTTATTGACCGTTCTGATTGGAGTTAGAGTAGATGATGTACCATTTTTAAATGTAGGTTTTGCCACTATTAATTTCACTGAGATCACTCCATTCCTACTGGTCATTGCTCTTGCAGGAATCTTTCATTCCTGGGATTGGAATGATAATCGAAAGTCTTGGTTTGGAGCAGGGCTGATGGCAACACCTATCGTCTTATTGTCGACTACAGGAGCCTTCACAGCTACTATTATGAGCATCATTGTCTGCGCAGCAATCATGCATACGTCAAGATCCAGCCTTAAGCAAACTATAGCGTTTACCCTTGCTGCTTCTATCTGGCCGCTCTGGAATCTGGTGGCTTTTTCTCAGAAATATTCCATGGTTAGCTCCTATGCAGATCATAAAATAGGAGAGGCTTATTTTATAGGAAGTGCCCTTAAGGTGACACCAGGAATCATTTCCGAGGTCCATACAGATTTCATCTTGGCATTCATCATCTATTCGTTTGGGTGGTTAGCGGCAATCACGGCTTTATCACTGGTTGTATTTTTTATCTATAGAATATCGATTACCGCCAAAAGTGTGAATTCACCTCATGGAAAATTGCTTCTTACTGGATTGGCAGCAGTCTTATCAGCTCAGTTCATACTAAGCCTACTGACGAATCTAGGTTTATCTCCACTTACTGGGGTTTCCGTCCCGTTCATGAGTTATGGAGGTTCCCATATATTGCTGGAGATGATATCTGCAGGACTGATTCTAAGCGTATATAGAAGGCGAAAAACAAAGGAGTCCGTTTCCTTGACTCACGATCCGCAAAGTAATTAGAAGCAATCTATGAAGTGCTGCAAGATGCCATTACTAAAAATCTCAGACTATTTCTCAGTCTGAGATTTTTTAATGGAATTGCCCTTTACGTTGATATGCAAATGTCCATCATTGCAGCAATTAATCTTCCAGAGCCACAAAATCAGCTTCCCCTAGATTAGCTTCTATAATTTCTACTGCTTTCTTGATTGGCACTGCTTGTCCTCCTCACAAATTCAAATTTATAGTAGTAATGTCATTACATCTTCAACTAGTCTGCTTCTTTACTTGAATAGAGGGAGGATGCTTTTCAGCAAACGCCACTGATAAAGGATGCTTATAGTATACGAGAATAGTAGGCTATATCGGCAACTCTGCCTCTTAAATTCGATTCAGGCAACACCGCTACCAAGGTAAATCCGAGTTTTTCAATTAACTTTTTTGACTTCATATTTTTATCATCTATGGTAGCAGATAGGCGTTTAAGATTTAATGTGCTTTTAGAATGCTCAATGACCGCGGAAACCGCTTCATACGCATAACCGCCTCCCCAATGCTCCCTCATGAAGCGATAACCAATTTCGCCAAGATAACTTTCTGCTATTTCTGGAATCATTACATCACCGATGAATTCATCCGTGTCTTTTAATGCGACCGTCCATTTTGTTTCATTACGGTTCCTAACCATTTCTAACATTGACTGTTCATCACGAGGCGGATTCTTTCCAAGAAATTCTCTTACTTCATCATTGTTAAACATTTTAAGCATATTGGGAATGTCTTTTTCCGCTCTCGGACGTAAAATCAATCGTTCTGTTTGAATTTCCGGTGCTTCTTTTTTCACCATGGTTTATTCCAGCCTTCCTACTATATATAAATAAGTAGTTCTTCACTAAACTGCTCCTTTGGCCTCTTCAGCAAACGACTACGATTGTTGAAAATTAGAATCATTTATCTGGATTCTGTAGATATTCAATCATTTCTTCATAATTATAAGTTATTAAAACCAAACCATTTTCATCAAATACAATAAATGCTGGTTCTTTTTTTAATTCTAGTTTTGGATACTGCTCATTCAATGACTCAACTGTGGATGTATTTGTAATAGGTCCAACATTGGTTATGTTGTTCTCCTGTAGTAAGTCAATGGAAATTTCTTTCCCAACAGCATGTAGAGAATACTGGTGACCTTCGCTGGGTAAAAGATTCGGGTGAACTCTAGCGAAATTGTCTTTTTCATTTGTGCACGCTAATAGCATTGATAAAATTAATAACATCAAAGTTCCAAAAAAAATCTTTTTCATAATTCTACTCCTTCATATTAATGTTCCAGAAGCAGCCAAGCGACGACACTTTGTTTAGCAGTCACCACTTTACTTGAACAAATGGCCGCTGCTTCTTCAGCTATCACCCCCTATAATTGAAGGCTTATTTCCATTCATTATTTAGTAATGAATACGAATAATGATCATAGTATTTCCCTCTAAACAAATGTTTGTCTCGATAAATCCCTTCATTTTTGAAACCTAGGCTTTCTAATGTATTTAATGACTTTTTGTTTTCTAAAGCTACATATGCATTTATCCTATTTAGTTTCATATTACTAAACCCACTCTCAATTGCTGCAATCAATGCTTCTTTCATATATCCGTATCCCCAAAATTCATGCAATAAATCGTATCCTATTTCAGCTATATTATTGGTCCTGTCCCATAAATCAAATCCACAGGTACCAATCTTTTCATTGCTGTCTTTTTTCTCAATAACCCACCTATTATATCCCTTCTCTTCTGGATTTGTATTCCACCCAATAAATTCACTTGCATCCTCTTTTTCAGTAAATATCTCTTCATCATATAGAAATTCACATACCTTTTCATTACTGAAAAGCTTAAAGATAAACTCAGTATCAGCCTCGTTGACATTTCTTAATTTTAATCTGCTAGTCTCTAAGTCAGGGAAAAATTTTTGCTCGCTCATTAAAAACACCCTTTACATTTTTTTACCGTCGTATACCATTTAACCTGCTCCGTTAAAAGAAGATGATCAAATCTCCTTTTCTCTTTTTTCTCCTGTTTTTGCTTGAATTCCTCATTTTAAAAAAACAAAGTGACCTTTTTGTTGGTCACTTTGTACTTAGTTCGTTGTCTTAGCAGAATCCCTTATGAACTTGAAAAGAAGGGATGCACCTGAAATATTTAAAACAATACTTGCTGCCAGTAAAACTCCCCAAAAAGAAGTTTGTGATTGCAAAGTAATAGATAACATTAAAAGTATTAAACCTGTTAAAACCAAGGTGACTCCAGTTAACTTATTGTTGTTCATTATAATCCTCCTTATCTATTTCTCTATAGAATTATACCATAAATATCCATATACATTATGCAGGCTATTACTCGAGATAGACTAGGGCTTTGCATTAACCATCAAAATTCTCAATTGGGAAAACTATTTTAAGATCTTCTCGTTGAAGAATTTAGTAGCTTCATCTATATGGACCGTTTTAAATATTTTTTCTTCAGAATCCAAAAAGATGTAGTAAGGTGAATCCTGTATTTTCATGTTGTCATATAGTTGGTTAAATTCTTCTATTTCATAAGGGTACAGAGTTTGCATATTATGAGGGGGTTCAAGTTCTGGTTTAAGAAATTCAGGAAAAATTTCCTCATCTATTTTTTTTTATCGTCGATATAGAAAACAGTATATTTACCTTTATCCGGAACATCCAGATTTTGAGGGAAATTAAAAGAAGTTTCTTTGGCACACCCGTACAACAATATCGCTATAAAAATAACAATTGTGATTTTACCTTTCAATAGTACACATCCCCTAACTGCTTACAATGCTTCATGTTAAAAATCGGCCCCTATAATTTCAATAGTGGGAAGAAGAATTTTACTCTTCATAAACTCTTACAAATATCGAACCGTGTAGTTGGTCATTAACGTAAGCATCCAATTTCCACATCCCGCTTTTAGGTAAAGACATCGTTGAAGGAGTATGGGCATCAGCCCCATTGTGAGCTCCTGCTAATGGTAATCCTTCTATAACGGTAACCTCTTCATTAGATTTATTATGAGTAGCAGTAACTTTCAAATCTCCCTTTAACTGTTCTGAATTCCCCCATAAATGCCACATATACTTGTTTTCTTTAGCAGGATAGAATCGAGTCACTTCAGAACCATCATAAATAAATCCCAGCTTATCTTCAACTCCAATCATTTTGAAGTTTCCTGATTCAAAGATACCGCTTTCTTCCCATTTCTCGGTAGCACAACCTGTCATAAAAACTAAAGCCAGAACCAGAAGCAACGAATGAACAGAAGTTTTTTTCATTCATATCCCCCTCTAAACCCGTATTTAGCAGTCATTTAGAATTAGACGAAACTCCATATAATTAGGTTTCTTACAATTCCGGTAACCTCCGAATAATTAAAGAAGGGCTAGACCTGTTCTGCACTAGAAAATTCTTCTTACAAACCTGTGATGCTATCAAATGGCACTGGTTCCCCATTCACCAGGACACTTATTTCCTTGTGTATTGGATCTGTGGTTAAATAATATGTATTTTGTTTTTTGACATCCTTTTGAGAACTAGGTGTATCGAGTATGACAGTTACTGTATCTCCCTCTGTTTTTACATCGGTTTCCACAACTCCACCAGATTGAAAAATGATATAAAAACCCTTCTCTCCATCTTCAATCATTTGAAGTTTTAAATTTGAGTACACTCTGTCTTGCACAGAACTTGGTACATTTTCAATTTCACTAAAACTCAATGTTGATGAGGTACAAGCTGTTAAAACCGATATCATTATCATTATTGTTGCGAATTTCCTAATCACCATTGTCGCCCCTTCTGCCTTTATTTTCACTTGAACAGAAGACGGCTGCTTGTTCAGTCAAGGTCCTGTTAGTTCAATAGAATAAAAGATATATAAACTGCTATCAGGACTAAAATAAATAAAAGAATACTTCTGGTTCTGTTTTCTTTCCATCTTAAAAGACCTTGATAAAGCCAGCCTATAAGTATCAGGATTATACTTAAATTCATAAGAATTTGATTTTGAAAAATAACTGATATAACTAATAATGTAGGACCCACAAATAGCATGCCTGTTCCATCAAATAGTAACTCTCTTTTAAAAGTTACTTTATCCTTTGCATTTAGCTTCTTATAAGCTCTCCAAACGATCAGTGTAATGAGTATTATGAAAATTAGAGTTGTACCGATTTGTATAAAAATCATCGCTTTCCCCCTTTAGCTCTTGAAGTATTCTGCCCAACAAGTAAAGAAAGGCAATAGCTGGATCAAATAGCTGACCTTCAGTTATTGCCCCTCCCTTTAACGGAAGAGTGTTAACAAATATCCCCCTAAGAATTAAAAGGTCAACAACCTAGTTGACCTCTTAGATTCACTCTATTCAAATGATTCCGCTATCGCCATCATTGTATCTTTGTTAACTTCTGTTTCTAATTCAATCGATTGGTAATCAACAACGTAATGATAATCCCCATCTGTCCAATGGATAGATGGACCAGTTACATCGTTTTCAGCGTAGAAGCCTTCGTTTCCGTTTATGGTAACTTCTTTTTGGTTTTGTAACGCTCCGTCGTTGTAAATCACTGGAGCTGTATGGATGAGCAGAGTGAATATTTCTCCATTTTCACCCATTAGTCTCACCTCGTGTCTAGACGACTCGTGAGGCTGTTCAAATATCTCATATTTGGTGATAGCTATCGGAAATTCAGTCGGTAATTTAGGTTGGAGACCTCTCTCTTCTTCTAAATCACTTGCAAGCTGGCTGTTATTGTAAGGAGTTAAACTAGCTTCATTGGCGTTACTGTTGCAGCCTATCAGAAGAAACGATGCTGCAATCATTATAAAGATAATATTTTTGATAATCTAACCTCCTTAAAATTCACTTACGGTTTGACGAATAAATAGTTTCAATGAATTTAAACTACCCTATTGAAACAGATTGGGGTTATTCCATTAAACCTTTAATGGAACTATTGGTGCATAATAAAAAAGGCGATACAAAAAGCTATTGGAAAATGACAGCTAATCACCTGGCATGTGAAAACATGGCCTGACCCCCAGTACGTTAACGCATTAACATGTCGGGGATCAGGCCCCTTGGGTTAAAATGATATATAACACTTTCTACATTGCTGTCCGTTAACTTGACGTTTATTCTTATTACCGCATTGTGGGCATAGAACTATATTGGAGTTTTGATGAAGACCCTTGTTATTTCTCAAAAAGTTATTCAATGCTTTATTAGCTAAAAAGATGGTTGCAACAATAGCACATCCTGATACAAATAAAATTGATAATAGAAACACAACATTCATCAGCAGTCCTCCTCATTGGACATAAGTTACTGTTTTTCAAAAGTCCCTTTGTAACCCCGTTCAGTTTACTTACCCTTTGGAGGATGAGCCTTCCTTTTATCCCCCAAATGAATAACTGAACAAAATGAACAATGAAAAAACTATAAAAATGATACTTGTAATCAAGGTGATTATTGACACTCTTTTACCTAAGCCTGTTTCTCTTTTAGCCCCTAACAAACCAGCTCCCAAACCTATAATCGCAGTTATAGGAGCAAACCGAATAAAATTCACAATTGCTCCGAAGCCATTGTTAGAAAATAAAGATACCAAAAACACAATAAATTCAATGACAAAAACCAACAGGACCACAGCAGCAAGTCTGGCTGTTAATGTGTTAAAAATACTATCCCCTTTCTCATATCCCACCTTTAGACGAAGGCTCCTCACTAAATGCTTTGAAAAAGGCCATCTTATTTATTCAATTAACCCAAACAAAGAAGGGCAATAACTAGACCGATTTGCAGTTCTACAGGTACTGCCCCTTTTGTTCTAAATTATCGTGCAAACCACCAAATAAAAAAGAAAATTACTGCTACTATAAACCACACTAATGCAATAATATACTTTCTTTCAGTCTTTTTCTTTCCAGCATTAGCAGCAATTGCACCACCAATCACAACAATAGCTATTGCAAGCCAAGTCCAAAAAGTCATAGAGTCCTCCCCTTCTTTGGTTGATCACTGTGCTTTGGAAATTTATATTCTTAGTTCACCGAATTACTTACGATATCGATTTAGTTATTAGACGGATACCCAATTAAGAAAGTTTCGGCTATTCAATAAACCTCTCCCTTTAATGGAACACTCCTTACAGGAACCTATTGATGCTTCCCAAAAAAAGGCGATACAAAAAGCTATGTGAAATGACCGCGAATCACCTTGCATTTTATGCTTTCTCCCTCTCACCAACCAGGTTTTCCCTCTGATAAGTGAGGTTTTTGTCGATTATAATAAAAAATTGTCTGATTTTTCAGAAACACAGCCTATAGTCTGTGTATTTTACAAAAATTATCGACAATAATTAAATGGAATTAATTGGAATACAAAAATACAGGACTTAAGTACTACCACCTGTCAAACCATTCAAGGAGAGTGTTTCATGAAAGAAATTTTGTCGAGCTACACCATTTCCAAACGTACTGCCGCCCTTGTTCCTGTCAAACATCCAGACTCTCTTACTCTAGTCATTGAAATTGACACCATGTTCTATGTAACCAAGTCTCCGCTCACTCTCATCAAAGAAGGCTGTTTGCAAGGGTATTCCAGCTATGAAGGCAGACTGGAATCCGTCAAATATTATACAGGCTATCAACGGAAAGTGCCGATCCCCATCAACCCGAAGCAAAACATCTTCGCCTTCCCGTCCCTTTCCCCTGATGCATTCGAATGCAGCTGGCTGTTTCCCGCTCACATAAAATCCATTTCACCAGCAAAGTCAGAAGATATGACCATACAATCTCTAGTCACACTTAAGAACGGTAAAACAATATATATGAGTGAATCATCCGCTGTCCTTAAGAAGCAGATGCAGAGGACTGCTTATTTCTCCATGATGTATTTTGCCGACAGTGTGTGAGATTCAAAGAGAATCATAGTTTTTCAACTGCTTAAAAGCTGTTTTTATAAAAAAACTTTTAATATACAACATTATTTTACTTTTATTACCTTTTCACACTCTATAGTCTGTGTAACCTTTTTTCTCTCACTTTAATAATAGAGGAAAAAGGGTTGGAGAGATGGAAATAGAAGAGCTATTTAAAATTAATATGGGAAGAATAATCAGAGCTCACCGTAAACACATGGGCATCACTTCGGAGGAACTTGCACACCGTGCAGGTTTTCATCATACGCATCTAAATAAGATAGAGTTAGGAAAGTCTATGATGAGTCAGCATATTTTCTTTAAAATTGCCGCAGGACTTAACAAGAGTCCCAGTCTCCTAACAAAAGAGATTGAGGAAGAAATCTTTTCCCTTTATAAAGAAGATGTAAAGTCACGAACATAAGGATTCAGGGGGGAATGCCCCCCTTTTTCCTTTCTCAGCACAGGTCCGGCTCAGAAACAGAGACAAGCAAACAATATATACACTCACCTTGAACTTAATCCCCCTTCACTCCTTCAACTTATCTAAAATCCTAAATCGAGCAAAACCAACTGTATTCCTTAATAAAATTCAACTTCACCAACCCTACCGGACCATTACGATGCTTGGCCAGGTTGACCTCCGTTGTCCGTTCCTCTGTTTTTCGGTTGTAGTACTCGTCACGGTACAAAAGCATGACAATATCCGCATCCTGTTCGATGCTGCCTGAATCCCTCAGATCGGACATCATCGGCCGCTTATCCCCTCGCTGTTCCACCGCTCTTGAAAGCTGGGAAAGCAGGATGATTGGAACCTGGTATTGCTTTGCCATTTGTTTCAATTCCCTGGTGATTGCGCCGATTGCTAGATCATGGCGTTCGAATTTTCCTTCGACGGGAATCAGTTGAAGATAATCAATGACGACAAGATAGGGAGCACTCTCGTTTTCCCTCCGCGTCTTTTGAATTCTTGCTCTAATGGAATCAAGGGTTTGCCTTCCCTTATCATGGATTTGCAATGGGAGATTAAAGCAGATATCCAGTGCTTCATTCGCTCGTTTTTGTTCCTCCTCGGTACAGAACTTTTTTGGATTCTGCCACTTCAGTGCATTTATCTGAGCCATTCTGCTGAGCAATCGTTGATACAGCTGCTTCTCACTCATTTCCAGTGAAAAGAAGTCAACGACCGCGCCATTTAGCGCCGCATTGTAAGCCATGTTGAGCACCAAGGCTGTTTTACCCATAGACGGCCTTCCAGCAGCTATGATCAATTCCCCCGGTTTAAACCCTCCAGTCATGTTGTCAAGACGCTGAAATCCGGAAGGAACTCCGTGATGTTCCGGCTCGGAGTAAAATGACTCGACAATCTCAAACAGCGGGTCTCCTTTGGCTTCATGCTGCTGCAATACAATCTCCTGAGTATCTACAAACATTTGATAAAAAGCTTCTGCCTTAACGATGGAGGGATCATTCAGGAAGTGGGAGGCCGACTCCTGCAGAGTTCGGATTCTATACCGTTCCAGTACGATCTTCTGATAATCATCGAGGCCGCTGATGGATGGGCAGCAGCAGGCAATATCGGTGATATACGAAACACTGCCGACATTTTCTATCTGATCACCGAGCCGGTCCACAATGGTAACTGGGTTGATCTCCACCCCATCCTTTTGCAAACTCTTCATTGCTTTAAAAATAATTCTGTTTCTCACCTGTGAAAAATATTCAGGTTTCAGAATAATGTCATTGATGGCAGTCGGCTCCAGAAAAACAGCCCCAAGCAACATACTTTCCGCTTCATAGAGCTCCTGTTGACGGGAAAGTTCCTCATCCACATACGGTCTTTGAAAATATAGGTTTCCAGTCTGATCCTTTAGCAAGGCGCTTCTCCCCCTCTCTTTTCCACTCTTCCATTTGTGAAAGAAGGTCATTGGTTTCATTCAGGAGGACACTGACAGCAGCAGGTATGTTGGAGGACTGCTTAACATTTTTCATCTTTTGCATCAAAGCTTTTTCGTAGTAAAGAAAAGATTTTATGCTGCCATGCCTGTTCCTCTTTTTATAAGCAGCATGTACCTCCTCCATCCACTTCACCAACTGCTGAGAATCAACGTTCCCTTCGCATACCCTCTCAATCGCACACTGCTCTTTAGCTGAAATACGGAATCCTGAATTACGAAGACTAATAAACTTCCTGGTTACCACTTCACTCTTGCTGCTCTCTTTTTCTACTGTTTTTCCTGAGTAGTCTTTTTTAGGTTCTTTAACAATCTCTTTAAGATCTTTTTTATCTTTCTTTTCTTTTTTAAGTTCTTCTTGTTGTAGCTCAGCCGTTTTTTCTCTGTTTTCAGGAAGTATTTCACCCGTAGCGCCGTTTTCATCGCAAAAAAAGTCCTGGTGCTCATCATCAGCATCCAATATCGTAAACAATGTTCCCAAACGGGTTTCCTCTGTCGTTATGTAACCAAACTTCACAAGGCGGTCCACACTCCGCTTAATCGTACTCTTGGCAGGAATCTTCATATTGCCATTTTGGACATACATCATATCCTCGGCTAGCAATGAGAATGATCGCAAATACTGCCCCTTCTGCACCTTCACTTCATTTACCAATACATATTCCTTCACAACAGCCCTGCAGCACAGCAAAATAAAGAGCCTCAACGTAAATGGTTCACTCCAAATCTCACTTTCGATGTTCTTGCGCTTGAATGGAATCCAGCCTGTCATTACTGTCATTTCTATTCCTCCCTATATACGTTTCTAGTTTGTATATAGGAGGTTTTGTGTAATAAAGACACCCCTTTTAAAGATTTTCATAAAAAATGCTGACTTCCTGGATGGATGTCAGCAATTGTTACTTCATGAAATTGATATAAAAGAATTAGAGTCAAGTCTTTTACTTTCTTTTGTTTCCAAAGCAAGAATTGCCACAATCCTTGGCTTTGGAGTTCCTGTTCAAAATGGTTGTCTTCAAAGATAAATTTTTTACAACGCACAGAAAAAATCTCCTATTCTAGGAATTCAACTCAATAGGAGGTTTTTTCCTTTTAATATGAAGTCTCTGTGGAACTGAGGTTGTCCCTATGCGCTTTTAACTAAGTTTAATTCTGTTGGAGAAAAATAAAATCTTGATGCCACTTTAAATATTTTTCATCAGGTGTTTCTTCTTTAAAAGGAAATATTTCTCTCCCGTTAAATGATTCAATAATTTCTATGCTCTTACTATCTCTTCCAATAAAAAGCGGCGAAACTTCTATTGTAAATTTGTCAGGAGAAATTGACATGGCTCCTTTATCAAAGGCCCAATGGTGAATTTTACATAAGGCCAATCCATTTTTAATGTGATCTGGTCCGTTTTGTGAAAACCATTTAATATGTGCTCCATCTAATCCGAAGTGGTGTTTATTGAAGGTTGCATTAAAACCACAAATTGCACATCTGTAGCGGAAATTTGATAAGACAATTTCGGCAAATTCCTTGTTTCTTTGTGGTTTAAATGAGAATGGCATATATATAGGCAATGATAGAGTTGAAATGATTTCCTCTTGAATCGTTTCTGGCCACCATTTTTTCACAATAAAATCTGCAGCTATTGCTCTAAATTCTTTAGATGTCTTCAGCATTTCAAATATCTCACCGTCTAATTGAACAAATGTCTCTTGATCGCGTAATATTTTTATTGATAAATCTCTTTTATGAGTCATTTCAACACCAGAAGGTAAAATAAGTTTCCAAAATTTTGAACTGTTCATATATTGAAATGGCTGATTGGCTTTAGGACCACTTTTATTCGGTCTTCCTCCAAAGGTTATAATTAACTCCCCTAACTCCTTTTCTATATCGGTAAACCTGATCTTATTTTCTTTAATCAACTGATGCTCAAACTTTGATATTAACAATAATAAACAAAGTGGTTTTTTTAGCGCTGGTTTACCACCATTTATATTTACATTTATTAAGTCAATCTGTATTAAAAATTCATCTAAAATTGCTTTCATTTATATCCCTGCCTTTATATCCACTTTTGCAATTGAAGTTTTTATCACTCAATATTTTATTAAACTGTATACAAGTTGATTGTAAATTAATGTTACTTATTTTCATAGGTACTATTCCACTTGTAAATATAGTAAAATAGTAAAATAGACAATTTATGACTTTTATCGATAAATAAAGCAGGTGTAATTACATTGAATAAAATGAAAATAAGAGAAATAGAATTGATGTCAAAAGTATGTGCACGAAATGGTATTCCAACTAAACTTGGAAAAGCACTAATGAAAATGGCAAAAGATGAGGCTTATGAAAATAACTCACAAGCTGCCAGAGTTAAGGAGTACCAGAACCTAATAGAATTTCACTTTAAGGAAAAGAACTGAGGTGAGTCACTATGTTATTAAAGAAATTGGAATTTGATAATTATAAAACTTATTATGGAGTTCAGGAAGTGAATTTATATATTCCCGAATTCGAAAGAAAAGAGGGTAAGAATATAATCCTCCTTGGAGGATTAAATGGAGCAGGTAAAACAACTATTCTCAAAGCAATCTTGTACGTTCTATTTGGTGAAAGAGGAATGTCTCAAACTGAATACAAACGGTTATTTGCCAATATCATTAATAACACTTACTTCAATGAGGGTGGACGTAAGTGTGCTGTTAAACTGGTTATAGAGCTTGATTCTGGAGAAGAGTGGCATTTAAAAGTAAAATGGCACTTTGACCAATTAAAGAGACTGTCCCTTGAAGAGAGAGCTTTGGAAATTAAGCGTCCTGGATCTACTCGTTCCAAGCATGCTCGTATAGAAAATATTGAAGTTTTTAATAGGTTAATTGATAAGATTATCCCCTATCATGCTGCCCCTTTCTTCATTTTTGATGGCGAGGAAATTAAGGATATTATCCTCAGACAAAATAGCCAGGAAATGAAAGAAGCAATTCATAAAATTACTGGAATGGAATCTTATAAGCAGCTTTTAAAGGATCTGGTTGTGTTAAAACAGTCGATGGAAAAGCAACTGGCTCGCTCTGTTAGTCATTCAAGCTTGAAGAATGCAGAAAAAGAACTTATTGAATTAAATGATGTGATTGCTAAATATGAAGAAAAGAAAGAGAAATTACAGTCAAAACGACAACACCAACTCAAGCTTATTGATGCGGCCAAAAAAGAAAGAAATGAAAAGCTGACCCAAAATTCCAAGTCCAGAGAAGTGATTGTTAAGAAACAAACCCGGGTTGCAACCGAAATGGATCTAGCTAAAAAGGAATACAGTTCTTTTTATTCAGATAATGTCCTTAATATCATATTAGGAGATAAGATCAGTAAATTAAAAACTCGACTCAAGAAAGAAAACGAGGCTAGTCATAAAAGAATTTTACAAAATGCTTCTCTGTCTCCTTACAGGAACTTCATTAACCAATTACTAAATAAATCAATCAATCCTCCCCTCTCACCTGAACAGTTAATGCAAATTAAAGAACTTGGAGAGGAAATATGGATCAAGGAAAATGACATTAGAAATTACGTGGATAAAGACTTTCAGGAGATCCATGATATTTCTAATAAAGACTATAACTATTTAATCTCCTTGTCTACTAAAGACAAACATCAAGTAACACACTATATAAACAAAATTGAGAAACTTTCACAAGAGTATGAAACATTAGAAACTGAAATACGTAATGCACCAGAAGCAGTTAACTTAGATAATGAAAATGAAAAAATTGATATGTTAGTTAGAGCATTAGGTGAAATTGATACAAAATTCAGGGTTGTAGTAAATAAACTAAATAAACATATTGATGAAAGAACAAACCTGAAAAATAAGTTTACCCGCTTAAGTGACAAAGATGGGAATAGTGAGGAACTGCAGGAGCAATTAAGGAATGTTGAAAGAACTCTTGCTGCTATGGAAGAGTACATTTCAGAAGTGACCAAAATGAAAGCAGAATTCATCAAAGAAGAATTCTCCAAGATGCTGAAAGTTCTTTTCAGAAAACAAGATGAGTTCGGAAAAATCGAGTTTGATATAGAGACATATTCTATCCGACTATACAGTGATCGCATGCAAGAAATTAGCATCCAAGAAAGGTCAGCTGGTGAGATGCAAATGATCTCCTCAGCTTTAATCTGGGCTCTTACTAAAGCATCGGACTTGTCGCTTCCTATGGTAATTGATACTCCATTAGGAAGGTTGGACAGCTATCACCGAAATCATTTGATCAACCACTATTATAAAGAATTAAGCGAACAAGTAATTATTTTATCGACTGATACAGAGATCACGGAAGAATATGTAGATTTAATGAAAAACTCCTCTTATAAACAATACATGCTGGATTATAATGAAAAGGAAAAATATACTGTTATTAGAGACGGATATTTTGACTTTGTGAGGGAGTGAGAAGATGGCAAACAGAAAAATGTCCCTTTCTGAAAAAGGAAAAAGTATCTTAGATAATATGGTTGATTTATTGGAAGTTGACCGACCTCAGGCGTTAAAGATTGCTTTAGCCAAAGGTATTGCAGAATCCAGTGATGCATTTAATGCAGATTATTCTACTGGTAAAAATAAATGGACAATTCCTGATAACATTATTAAAGATAGAGAGTTTGTTCTTTTTAAACATCTGATTATCAATGAGCTTAATAAACCATTAACTGATGAAGAACTTCATAATGCTATGCTTACCTTCATAGAGCATGGACTGCGCTTAGTTGATAAGCTACATGAAAACAAAACATCCATGGAAGATTTTCGATTAATGATTCTATAACAAAACACCCCCGCTGATTTGGCGAGGGTGTTTCTTTTATATTCTCTCTGAAAGTGAAGTAATATCAACTACCGTAATAGTTGGATTGGATAGTTCTCCGTTATCTTTTAGGACCGGTCCATGTACAATACACTGCCCTTTTTTCAATGAAGCTAATTTATTTTCCCATTGTTTTTTCTCATTATTATCTTTAGATAAACTGCCCGCTATACTGGATATTTCCTGCTCTGGTGGAGAAAAGTACACTTTTTGAGACGAATTCTGCAGCCTGGCTAACTCGTCTGAATCCAATTGAGACTTCAAGAACTGAGTAGCGTACCACCCTGACCAGCCAAACTTTCTTCCTTCCGTAAGTATTCTCGCAGAAGGAGATTTTTCAGTATGATCCAAGTTTTGCGCTTCATCCATTATTACTGGCATTGGATGATTTTTAGATCCATGCTTCACCGAATAATTCCACAGATCCCATAAGATAAACTCCGTGATCATTAACTGAACATCACGCGGGAAGCCGGTTAACTGAATAATATAAACCTCTCCATTGCTACTCACTATGTCCTTCCAGTTTACTGTATTTTCTGTACTGAAAGGGTCCCGGTCAATTAAGGGCCTGATTTGCGATAGTGCTGTCTTGGAATAATTGCTTCCATCTTCCTCGAGCATTTCTTTTAACTTCAATAGACTCATTTGATCATCATACCGCTCAAGTCCATTCAGTATAGCTTCATAAATAGCATTTTGTTGCTGAATCCCGAGTGATTTATAAACGGAAGCAAAAACACTCTTCACTCTCTCAGCAATGTCTGTATTAGATTCAGGAAGTTGAATTCCTCCTATATCCCGGACATTCTTTTCAAATGGATTAATAGGAAGCTTCTCACTGTATACGATCTTTTGCTTTAGCTTTGGCCCTAAGGTTGTAACAAACTCCTCTTCCAGCTGGTTTGGCAAAAACCCTTCTGTATAATCAATAATGATACTTGGAATGCCCATCTTTGACTTTTCGAGTAGCAGACATTGCATAAAGTAGGTTTTACCTTGCCCTGATTTTCCTGATATCAGTAAATGTCTATTAGCAAGTCCCTTATTTCCGAACTCCCAATAGATATCGCGGTTTGAGTTCTCTGCCTTACCAATAAGGATCCTGGTATCTTCCAGATTGATAATTGTGTCACTGCCTGTTGGTGACTCTTCCGCCATTTGGTCTGCTTGAGTATTTTCTGAGTCTGATGGTATATTATTTTCGCCTAGCTCACTGCCTGTAGTGCTTGTTTCATGCTTACTCTCATCTATTTGATCTTGATCCACCTCTTGATCTCCTCGAGAAGGTTCAGATTCTAATGGTGACATTTCACCTGCAGGCTCACTGTCTGTATTGGTCTCTTCAGGAATAGTTACATCCACCGCTTCATAATCGGCAGATACCTCTGATGTAGATTGCGGCTGGTCTGGGGTATCTTTCTCCCCTGGAAGAGCCTCCAAATTGTAGCTGTAAGATAACATATCTTCTTTTACGAAATCATTTTCCTCTTCCTGAATCCAATCACGTAATTCCTTGATAGGCCTTACAAGCCCTTCATATCCATCACTTTCTGTAAGATTCAACAGAAGAACTTCTGAGTCAACCGTTGCACTCCGATGATGGGCATCTTTCTGAAATGACAGGATTGCTCCATCTCCAATATAACTGGATAATGTATTTGATACTGTGTAGTCATCTTTTAACAACTTCTCAATAACTGACTCCGGTAAGTCATAGCCTTTTTCTGTCCAGAAGTCACTTTGCTGCAGCTTTTGTGCATTCGATATAAGAAGTTGAGCAAAGAAGTTACGATAGAATTTACCAGTAAAAGTTTCTCCAGTCTCTCCTGTTAGTGTATCTTCGAATAGCTGTTTGGTTTGTTTTACCTGTTTTCTTGCTTTATCAAGCACTGTTCCTTTATTTAAACCAATCTTCACTTCTACAGGATAAAAATGAAGAGAAATACTTTTGTCTTTTTGTTCAAGTCCGATTAATAATAGATCGTCACTATGGCTTCCCTTGACTCCTAAATTCTTTGCTGTAAAAATCCCATCCGATTTACTTAGACTGACGGCACCTGCTACCCTCAGCACTTCTTCTAATGAAATAGGTACCCAAGTAATATCAGGGTGGTCGAAGTAGGACACCGAGAATTTGATAGCGGAGATGATGCTTAGCTTTTCACGGTCATAATGTCCTTTACTTCCTATGATTCTCAGCAGCCATTCACCATTAAAGGTATTAAAAGCCTTGATAGTGTTGAGAACATTTTCATCTGTTCCTTCGACATTCTTCTGAGCAAGAAATTCTTTAATTACGGCATAATATTGTTGTGACTTATCGGTTACTGTTATTGCATCGAAGCGGCTTGA
The DNA here is from genome assembly GCF_049177075.1 of Bacillus salacetis. Classification (GTDB taxonomy): domain Bacteria; phylum Bacillota; class Bacilli; order Bacillales; family Bacillaceae_B; genus Rossellomorea; species Rossellomorea salacetis_A. Next base: position 2,277,838 of record NZ_CP185377.1, read on the forward strand.
TGAAGAATATTGATCACTGTAATGAATGACCACAAGGTTGCCATCATATTGATTGAAGAAATCCAAATCAATAGAAGGATCTACAAAAGTAACCCAATAAGAAGATTTAAAGATTTTTTCTAGGTTTTCTTCATCGGTTGTTGTCGTTCTTGAGAATATGGCTTCTTCTTTACGATAACTATCATTCCCGCTATTTCGTAAATTTGCTGCCAGTTCATTGACATAATAAGAAGTGGATGTCAGTAAGTTTTCCTGACCAATGGAATAAGATTTTGTCCCAAATCCACTCTTGTAATTCTCTTGATCTTTCATTGAAGGAACACTTGAGTATAGCCCATCAAGCGAAATACCGGATGTCATATCTTTCATTGGCTGGACTGCATATTTTTCTTGAGCTTTCATCTTATAAAAAGAGATATGTGCATATTTATATTCATCGCCAATTGCTTGTTTATAGAAAAATAAATTTTGTCTTATTCTTCTTAGGACATCCTCTTCATCTAAATCCTTCAACTTTAATTTAATATCAAATAGCTCTTCCATTTTTTCAACTGATTCTGTACGTGCATATAAATCAAATGCACTCTCGATCTCTTCATCATTATATAGAGTAACTTCCACAGGTTTTAAGTAATCAATTCCTTCTCGGTCGATTACCTTCAGCATCCAATGTATTATCCCTTTTAATACTTCACTGTCATTGACGATATTAATGACATTAATCTGCAATGGAGCCAGGGAACTCTCTATAAATAAGTATGAGAAATGTTCTTTGAATTGTGATATTTTATCACTTACTACTTTAGCAAGGTATTGGTTCGCATCAGAAACGGATACTTGATTAACAGGTTTAAATGTCAACCAATCCAAAGCGGCCTGCTGGTAATCTGGTTTATATAACGTCTCATCTTCATCATATATGAATGGAACAAGCGCATCCGGACTTAAACGATTTAAGATACTATTTTCTATTTCTTCATTTCCCAGCAGGTTATACACTTTTAACTTATATGCAACCATCAAGGGATGAAAAGGTGTAAAGTAAACCATGTTAGAAGAATGAATAGTTCCTAATTTGAACAAATCCATGCCTTTTTTTCCAGCAGGTGTTCCCGTTACAAAACCTTTAACTTCCTTTAGATATGCATTGATATATGTGATAGACCTCTCTCTTAATTCGTCGGAAACAGAAGTTAAACTTGGAATGCTTTCCAACCTTTTAAAGTAATTAATAAAACGGCTGAAAGCTTCTCTCAGTTCATCGTTTAATACAATATCTTTTTCAATTAACTGATCGGACTCAAAGATCGCATGCTTGATCCCTTGTTCGACCCATTCATCTTCCCATTCAAAATACTGTTTATATTCGGAGTGAAAATAAAACTCCCTGTTTTCCAAAATAAGTCTATTATTGTCTCTAATCCACTTTACATCTTGACCTGTTTCACGAATTAACTTCCACAAACGCTGGCCGGTAATTGGCATTGATTCCGGAAGCTCATTCTTTAACTTAAGTAACACAATAGTATTATCAAATTGAGCTTTTATAATTAATTCATCTTCATCATTAAAGGATTCGGGAAGAGGTTCAATTGTAAGCTGCTGATCTTGTGTAACCACAACTGTTTGCATTTCTGATTCTATTTGAAGCTTTTTCTTTTCCATCCCTTGACCAAAGGTCAATACTTCTTCCTCATATTGTAATCCTATTGTTCTTAATATAGGGTCTACAGAATATGTTGATTTGTATTTATCTAAATAAATCGGATCGATTGGCAAAACAGCTATATATAGCTCTGCACCAAGGGTAGACTTCCTGTCATGTTTATATGCCAGCTTAAGATAAGACGCTTTTTCATGTTTGGTTATTATATTTGCAAAGATATTCGATTTTTTCACTTCAACAGTTGATGAATCTTTAAACTCTTTAGGAACTGTTAGAAATTCTTCCGATAAACTTGTAATACTACCGCTTAATTGAAAACTGATCTGAAGGTTAATGCTTTCTTTGTTTTCGGGATTAAAAACAATGATATGTCTTTTTCTGTTACCGGCGGCTGTCTCTTTAAATGGTCTGTTCCAATTGATCAGTTTGTCGCTGACTTTGATTGATTCTAATTCAACTTTTTTCTTTTTATTTAGCTTTTTATAATCTTCATGAAACTTATGAACTTTTGGAAACGCCACTTGCTTCCAATTTTCATCCTTTAAGTCTTTTACCCCCTGAGGAGAGAATCTCTTTTCCAATTCCTCTTCTCCCAAGCCAAAATCATGAACCTTCCGGACAAAATCATATAGCTCTCTATTTTCATTGATTCTTGCTTGCTGCTCTTTACCTTTAAATGAATCCAGGTCGGGGTCCTTAAAAATACCATACTTATAGTATTCATTATCATTGATTGATCCTTTTTCCAATGTAGAAAAAATATCTTCGAATTCAAAAATTGTGATTTGCTGGAAGGATTGCTCTTTCATAAGATTCTCCAAGTTATCTAAGAGAATGATGCGATCTACCTTTTCGAGAACGCTATGTTCAATTTCATACTTCAAATTCTTAAAGATCGAAGATGGATGTAGAGGCATGCCTTCCTTCTGCAGGTCACTGCTTCCTCCTTGAATGGAATCTAATTGTTCAGAAACTATACTTAGTAAGGCGGTGTCTTTCCAAACTCCATTTTGCTCCCCGACTAAGTTCCTTAAGGTTACTAAGAAGTCAGGTTTAACATCAGCAGATGTATGAGCAACTACTAATTGTTTATCATGAAATGGAATGGAAAAAGTAACATACTTCTCACCCAGTTCATGTTTGTACTCAAACTTTTTAGCACTCTCAATATTTTTTAATGATTCAACCAGAGCTTCCACATCTGAATGACTATCTAATTGCAGGTAATATCTGTCTCCATTGTTTATCCCGGTTTCTTTAAAGAAATCTTTAAGTATTGAAGCTATATAATTATAAAATTGGTTTGACATACTGAGCATCACCACTATCACTTTTTTTGTCGATAATATTTAAGTTGTCAAATAACTTTACTACTTCCTTTTTAGAATAACGGTCTAACGCGATACCGCGTTTTTCAAATTCCTTAAATAAATCGTTCAATGGAATCCTTTTATCTTTAACAGAAACCGCTGTTATCAGAAGCAGAAAGTCATGTTTAAGGTTTAGCACTTGCCCTAAGCTTCCCCTGCTTTTGAGGAATTGGTTAGACGCCAAATCTTCAATATTTCCGCCATATTTTTCACAAACCCCCGTGCTCATTCCATCCTTCAAGCAATCAAATAAGACTTCAAAAGCCTCAGGGATTGATTGTGAATTGTCAGGAATAGAAACTCCTGTAAATGACAGGCTTTTATAATCATTTATCCAACCTTTTAACTCCTTAAGAAAATCCTTTTCAAATGCTTCTCCCCTGTCTTGGATTTTCTTATAAAGAATACTGTAGGGAATAAATTCATATTTATCGTCAGATGTTTCTTTGTTTAAGGAATTATGGCTCAAGTGTGAAATTGTATGAATATGAGGAAATAAATTCTTTGCTTTTTCCTTTATGAACTTAAACCCTTCTAAGTCATCTGCTGCTTTTCTTCTCTTACTGATCGCTTCCCATTCCAACGCAAAATACAATGGCTGCACTTCATCAAAGTTTGCTTTAGTGAATTGTTCAAACTTTAATAATAATTGACAGGAATACATTAGAGTATAGAAGTGAGTCAGTACTGGAAAAGAGGCCAAGAAATAATCTTTATACTTACTCAAATATAAAAGGTCATCCTGGTAGCATTCAATTAAAGGATTTAAAAGCTGCTGATACTGTCTATCTGATGGTTTAGTCTCTTTCAAAGCATCAAGCTGGCTCAGAATAAGCTCAGTAAGGATGTCTTCTGCATTTTTATTCTTAAATATTTCTCTAAGCTTCTTATTATCGGCCGCTAAAGTATCCCCCATAAAATGAGCATACTTTTTAAATTCATTTTTTTGTTTATCTTCATAAGTAATATAATTAAATAGGTAGGGATGAATTGGCTTAATTTCCTCTTTACTGAATAAGTACTGATCCAGAAACCTTATAAAATCATCTGAAGCCTCCTCATCATCCATAAAGTCCACTTTGGAAGCAATATGTTCACTTAGGTCATTTTCATCGGCTGATGAATAGAAATCCTTCTTTTTGATAGACTTTTTGTCTATTTCCATTTGACATAAAAAGCGGATATACTCTCCCAGTACTTTATTAAAGTTACCTCTGATTGCCCTGGTTCTCTTTGACAAAAAAGGCAGGACATCCCGAACGTTTCCCACATCATGTTTATTTTTATCTTGTAAATGATTTCTAAGATAATCTCTATCCAAAGTCTCTATCACCGTCTATTACTCCCTTTCAAATACGAAACTTCCAAAGTCGTCCTTTTTGATCGCATAGTACTTTTTGTCATTTGGATAATGGATAAGCATTTCATTTCTTTTCTCTCCGAAAGCCATTACCTTTTCAATAAATTCCACAAACTTAATTGCATCTTCTTCATCTTTTTTATTGGGACGATAACCTTGCTGTACCTTTACAAGTAATTGATACAACTGGAAGTCTATTTCTAAATAAATTTTATCTTCAGCATTACCCCCATGATATGCTAAGAGAATAGTTGACTTAAAAGAATCTAGCTGCTCCTCAGTCCTAGTGCTTAAATGTTCAATTGTAGGTCTTAAGTTAAGTTTTTGTGCTAAACGGAACTTTTCATCTGGTTTATTTAGATAGATATATCCCCTCTTGGGACTCCCTTTCCAATTGAAAATTGCCTTTTTAATCTCATCATAAAAACCTTTGATTTTTCTTTTTTCCCCTACATTAAAATAAAACAGGTTTTTAGTGAACTCACTGTAACTTGAATCAGTAAGATTCGATGCGAACTCCTTATTGGTCAAGTAAGCTAATCTAATAAAAGATTCAAAAAATAGATTAAATGAATAGTCACTTAAGTTTTCATTAGTTATAAATGGATTAAGCCACTTGATTGGAGTATTATCTTTAATATTCTCTTTTATTAACCCCTCCCAGTCACTTAGGGTATTAAGGTCAATAACTACCTGGTCAATATAGATGGATCTGTTGTGAATGGGGTCCACTCCATTTAATGCGTTTAGTAAAACAGATCGTTCTCTTCTATTAAATAGAAGGGTCGGCGTTGAATCCTTCAATGCTTCGAATTCTGTAACTAATTTAATGTTTTTCACTTCATCTGGTATTATGATGTCAGCAATGAAGTTCAAGAAAGCCCGCGCCGAGATTACCAACTTGCTTTTTACTATTGTTTGAATAACTAATTGAACAATTTGCTGCTGTACAAATTCATTCTGCATTAACTGGAAGTTTTCATGAACAATAGTTCTTACACTATTTGCCTCATCTACTCTCATAGCTTCATAAAATGGATTGTCCTTACTTTCAGAAAAGACTTTTTCCATTAAGGTTGAAAAGAATGTGGATGTGGGACCATTTTCAGTAAGTTCGTATGAATGATAATCACCAAAACTTAACAAATCAAAAGACCCTTCACTGAAAAATGTTGTTATATTTTGTGAAAACAGATCACTCTTTTCCACAAATTCTCTTAACTGCTCATAAGAGTACTTTTCATGCTTCGTATTGATAAAGTTGTGTAGGACTCCCATGTTTATTGCTAAAATAACTTTCTCATTAGAATCATTAATGTTTTGATCAGAAAAACTGTTCAATACTTCCGCGAGAGTTTCCATTGCATTTTTGTTTGGAGAAAAACTCTCTGTTGCATCATTAAATATTGTATATTCATCAATTAAATGAGGCTTTTTCTTTTTAAGATAAGCTAGTAAATGCGACTTACCATCTCCCACGCTCCCGCAGAGTAAAATTAGATTACCTGTATCCTTCGCGGATTGTTCTTCCAAAATACGCTCTAGGTCCAACTGAATTCTGCGATCGACATGAAGGTAGTCCTTGAAAGCACTGAATTGACTTGCATTTTCAATTGCTTCCTGAGAAGAATCCTTCAACCTTTTTAATTCACGTAATAAATAGCTTTCTCCTCTAGGTAGATCTTTTTTTAGAAGGGAGACTTCTCCTGTATTTTCTAGTTTCGCAGGCTCAACAGGATTTTTGGTAGGTACCGCCTCTTCATCCTTATTATCCTGTTTCCCTCCAATATAATTGGAACCCAACAGATCAAGAACTTGCTTTCTCACCAACTCCTCAATGTTTTCTTCCTTCCTAGGTGGCTTGGGAGTATCGTAAACTGGAATTTTCAATTCTTGTGAAGAATACACCTCATAGAACCAAACACCCACATTATACATTTCCTTATGTAACTTAAAGGCTTCACTAATGTCACTAAAATTCCCATCATGTGCTGCTTTATTTCCAGACAGACGAATAGTATCAAAAGATTGCTGTACTTGCCTTTTTATATATCCTTCTCTTGTAAGATAGGAGATTTTTTCAAAAAGAGTAGACACATACGGCGCATCTATGTTTTCCAATTTAAACACTTCATTTAGGATAGCTTCAGCAAACAATCGTGCCTTCACTATAGAACTGCCTGGATCCTCATATAACAGCTCTTCCATCTTCTTTGCATTTTTTGCTGCTACTGGATTTATGTCTTCGAGAAAACTTAAAAAGTGTATAGTTTGATTTACCATATTCATCACTCCGAATGCTATTCTAATATCCTGATTTTATCACATAACCTGCCTGATTTTTAGCGAAGGTCCCTTAGATTGTAAAATTATATCCAATTTTGTATAAAACCGAATAAAAGTTCGCCTTTTTCATTGTATAAATCAACTTAAAAGTATATAATCAAGTCATGAAATTACGTACGTAATTCGGAGGTGTTATATATGGATGCAGCATTTAGTTATAGTTTTCCTGCCATCCGGGGAGTACAAGCAAATAAAGAGTACTATGTTGCGATGTGCCCATTGAGAATTATCCCTAAGATTTTCTTGTTCGATGAAGATGAAATCCCGCCAGAACACAGAGCTCAAAGAATTTTAAACAAATCAAGGATTCCTGAAATCACCAACTACATAGTTGAGAATAACCATGATTATGTCTTTTCATCCCTTACTGCTTCGATAGATGGGGAAATAGAATTTGTTTCTTTTAGTGAGGAACCATCATCAAAGGATTTAGGCCAGCTGAGAATTTCGCTGGATTCAAGGTTTCTAATTAATGATGGCCAGCATCGCCGGGCTGCAATTGAAGAAGCTTTGAAAGTATCTCCAGAAATTGGGTCAGAAACTATATCAGTTGTTTTTTATCATGATGAAGGTCTGACCAAGTCACAACAAATCTTTTCAGACCTTAACCGTCATGCGGTAAATACAACATCTTCTATTGGTATCTTATATGACCATCGTGATAAACTATCACTTGTGACTAAAGAATTGGTTACTGAAATTCCATTGCTTAAACGCTATACAGATAGAGAAAGAGTTTCATTGTCGAAGAACTCTCCAAAAATATTAGCTTTGAATCATATTTTTAACACTAATCTTAAGTTATTAGGAAAGAGCAAAGGAGATCAAATTTCAAATGATGACCAGAAGTTCCTTTTTGAATTCTGGGAAGCTCTAACTGACTCTATCAAGGAATGGAACCAAGTCTTAAATAAAGAATTATCCCCTAGAGAACTTAGAGCTAACTTTATTGTTGGACATGGAGTTTTCATAGAAGCGATCGGTGTTTTAGGGAGATATTTAAGAGAGTATCATCAGGAAGACTGGAAAAAATATATTCATAAACTATCAGATATAGATTGGAACAGAGAAAACACAGAATCCTGGCTGGGCAGAGCTTTTAATTCAAACGGCCGTATTCAAAAAACAAACCTTACAATTCAACTGACAACGAATAAGATTAAGAACTTACTAAAATTGCCTCTTTTAGAAAATGAACAGACTACTGAGAATAAATTTAAACAGGGAGAAATGTAATATGAGTGAAGGAATCATTTCAAGTCTTTTTAATGAGGAAAAAACGGTATTAGAGGAATCTAAAGACGAGATTAAAAAAGTATATTTATCTGATGAACGTCCTTGGGTTGTCGGTTATAGCGGCGGAAAAGACTCCACTGTTGTAGTGCAGCTTGTTTTTGAAGCACTTAAAGAGCTGCCTGCTGAAGAGTTAACAAAGAAAATATATGTTATTTCTTCCGATACACTTGTGGAAACACCATTGATTATCCAATCGATTAACCAAACATTAAGAAAGATCCAGGAAAAAGCACTGGAATTAGGGCTGCCTATAGAAACACATAAAGTAAAACCTGTTGTAGAACAGTCATTCTGGTTGAATATTATCGGCAAGGGTTACCCTTCCCCTAACCAACAGTTCAGATGGTGTACAGACCGGTTAAAAATAGACCCTGCTAATCAGTTCATCACAGACAAGGTCAGCTCATTTGGAGAAGTAATTATGGTATTGGGTGTTAGAGAAGACGAAAGCGCTACAAGAGCTAATGTTATTCGTTCTCACACCGTTGAAGGTAAAGTTCTTATGCGTCATTCAACTTTATCAAATGCTTATGTTTATGCGCCTATCAAGCGTTTCTCTTTAGATGATGTTTGGGATTACTTACTTAGTAACCCTTCTCCTTGGGGTGACGATAACTTTGAACTCCATCGACTGTATCAAGATTCAAGTAGCGGAGAATGTCCTCTAGTAGTAGATAAGACTGTAAAAGAGTCTGCAGGCTCATGCGGTAACAGCAGATTCGGATGCTGGGTTTGTACGGTTGTGAACGAAGATAAGGCTCTCTCAGGATTTATCCAGAGCGGACATGACTGGATGAAACCTTTACTGAATTTCCGTAACTGGCTTTCATCTATTAGAGATGACCGCAGCAGACGAATGAAATATAGAATGAATGGTCAAATCTATTTTAAGGACATTAAAGTTGAAGATATTGATGGGGTTCCACATCATTTGATCGCCAAAAAAGGCAGCAGACCTAAGCAACTTATTCCTTTGGACCAATATACTATTGTAGAAAAAGATAAGCTTAAAGAGTATTTAGATGATAATAAGATTGACCTGAGTGCAAATGGTGATCATATGATTCTAGTTAGCTATTTCGACGATGATACTAATGAAGAAAAACTGGCCCAGCTTGGTCTCGGACCATTCACAATGGAAACAAGAAGAGAAATTTTAGAAAACCTTTTAAGAGTTCAAAAGCAGTTGCAGCACCCTGATGATCCAAATTATGAATTAATTCAAGAAGACGAACTAAAGGCCATTAGGAAAGTTTGGTATAAAAAAGGTGATTGGGATGATCATGTCCCTCAAATCTTCAATAAAGTTATGGGCTATGACCTTGATTGGGAAGTGGATGATCGTCCCCTATTCAAAAAGGATCAAGTCTCAGATTTAGAACTTCTATGTGATGAGTATAAGGTTGACATTAAAGTAGTTAAGAAACTGCTATCTATAGAAAAAGATTTTTCAGGATTTAAGGTTCGCCGTGGATTAATGGATGAAATCTCGAAGGCGCTTAAACAGGATTACCTACATCTTTAATTATTGTGAGGTTTTACAATGTATATCAAAAAAATTCAGCTTACTAATATAGGGCCATACCGGGGAATGCATTCTATCGACCTGAGTACAACAAAAGAAAACAACACTATCTTAATAGGCGGAGAAAACGGTGCGGGAAAAACAACCTTCTTAAATTCAATCAAGATGGGGCTTTTTGGTTCTTTTGCATATGGTTACAAGACAGAAAACAAGGAATACTTCAAGAAAGTGGAGTCACTCTTGAACCATTCAGCCAAAGCCATTGGTGAAAATAACTTTCGTTTAAGATTAGATTTTGATATTACGGACGAACTTTCTAAAGCTGAATATTCACTATATCGCAGCTGGAAATTCCAAAATGGAAACATCAAAGAAGCATTTGACGTATTAAAAGATGGGAAGCATCTAAACGAATATGAGAAAGATATTTTCAATTCAAGACTTAAAGAAATAATGCCGCCTCACCTTTTAGATTTGTGTTTATTTGATGGTGAAGAGATTTCAAGAATTATAAACAATAATTTGTTATCCAGCTATATAGAAAACCTCACAAATGTGTTGTTTAACCTAGACTTATTTGAAGTTTTGGAAACTGACTTAGAATCTTACAGCCAGCAGGACTCACAGCTCTCTTCACTTAACAAACAAGAACAAGAATTGCTGAACTTAAAACAACAGAGACTTGAATTAAATAACCAATTAACCAATGTCGAGACTCACTTACACTCTCTCTTCCAAAAGCAAGAACAGATAGAGGAAGATTACAGTAATGTGAAGTCTGATTTTGAAGTGCATGGCGGGCTGGTACGTGATGAGAGAGAGCATCTAAATCAGGAGATCAATAATATTGAAAACGAGAGAAAGCAAAACCATGAAGCAATAAGGCTATTTGTTGCAAACTCTCTTCCCTTCTTCCTGGCAAAAGAGCTCGTTAATGAGACTCGTGAGCAATTAGTTGACGAAGAGAAATTCCAACTATATTCATCACTAAACGAACAGCTTACAGGAGATAAGATTTCAGCGATCTTAGAGAAGCTGCAACTTAAAAATGATGAAACAAAAAATCAGCTTTTGAAAGATGAAATCCTTTCCACTGTTAAACCATCTGATGAGACAGGAATTATCCATGGGGCTTCCTTTTCAGAAAGCAGGCAAGTTGAAAACGTTTATCAAGAGGTTCAAGGCCAAAAACTGGAATTCTATCAGCAGCGGATACAAGAAAACAAAGATAAATTAATAGAAGCGCAGGGATTGAGAGAAAAGCTCAAAGTGAATGACTCCTCATCCGAATTCAGCGATATGTTGGAGAAAATGGAAAAGTTCAATGAAGAGCTTTCAAACGTGTCAAAAGAGATAGATGATCAGAAAATGAAAGAAGATGAACTGCGGACTTCCTTGTTGCAGATTAATTCCTCTATCGAAAATATTGAAACAATGTTTAGAGACCAAGAAAAGAGCAGAAACTCTTTTGTAGAGTCCCAAAAAATTATTTCATTGAGCCGGAAATTCCGTGAGATTCAATTAAAGAAGAAGTTGCAGGAAGTGCAAATGGAAGCTTTGCGCATGTTAAACAAGTTGATGAGAAAACAACACTATATTGCGTCGCTGAAAATTGATTCATCTACTTTTGAAGTTTCACTCTTTGACCAAAATAAAGAAGCAATCGAAAAGTCTACACTTTCAGCTGGTGAAAAAGAGATCTTACTTCTTTCTATTATCTGGGCAATATTTAAATGCTCAGGAAGAAACGTTCCGTTCATTTTCGATACATTATTAGGAAGATTGGATAGAACTCACAAAAGCAGTATATTGACTCACTATATTCCTAACAGCGGAAAACAGGTAATCATCCTGTCAACTGATTCAGAAATTGATGAAAAAACTTACGAGTTATTACACTCTTATACCGCTAGAGAGTTCACTCTAAACTTTGATGTAAATAAAAAAGAAACTACAGTTTTACCGAATTACTTCACGTTTAAGAGCTTGGAGGTTTAAGAGATGAATTTTAGAATCAAAACATCAAAAGATACCGGAGAAAAATTAAAAAGCCTTCAAGCTTCTACAGGATTAACTTGGAATATTCTCTCACGGTTGGCTGTTGGTTTATCTCTGCGAATAAAAGAAATTCCTGATCTGATTGAAGACAAAAGCGGTGTAGACATTCACAGGAATGCTATGACGGGTGAGCATGACTATATTTATAAAGCTTTAATCAGACAGCATACAAAGAAAAACCTCTCAGATGAAGAATATTTCCCTGACTACTTTAATGCTCATTTAGATAGAGGTATTAAGTTACTTGAAAACGAGTATCGTCATGCTGGGAACTATGATAAACTACTGAACAATCTACTCAAAATCGATGCATAAGGGTGATAAAATTGTTATATCTAGATAATAGTGCTACCACTCCCCTGCTGCCAGAAGTACGAGATGCTATGCTACCTTACTTACTTGAGGAATTTGGTAATCCCTCGAGTAAGTATTATTCAAAAGCAATCAATGCAAACCAAGCTGTTGAACAAGCTCGTCAAAATGTTTCAAGTCTTCTCGGATGCAAGCCAGAGGAAATAACATTTACCAGTGGATCAACAGAAACGAATAATATGATCCTTAAAGGTGTTGCAGATTATTACCAAACCAAAGGAAAACATATCATTACCTCTAAAGCTGAACACCCTTCTATCTTAGACACGTGTGAATATTTAGAAACAAAAGGGTTCCAGATAACATATTTAGATGTTGATAAATATGGACGCGTACCCCTAGGAATGATAGAAAATGCTCTTAAAGCAGACACTATTTTAGTCTCTCTTATGTGGGGAAATAATGAACTAGGTTCCTTGAATCCTATTAAGGAAATATCCGCTCTCTGTAAAGAAAAGGGAGTGTTATTTCATACTGACGCAACCCAAGTTGTTGGAAAGATAGAATTTAGTTTAGAAGACTTCCCAGGTATCTCTTTCTTATCTTGTTCTGCCCATAAATTTCATGGTCCTAAGGGTACAGGGGTATCCTTTATTCAAAGAGATGAATATGGAGTTCCTGTTCCTTTTACACCCCTTCTCCATGGCGGAGGACAAGAGGCTGGGATTAGAAGTGGCACTCTCGCAGTTCATAACATTGTTGGGATGGGAAAAGCAGCAGAATTAGCAAATGATCATCTAAATGAGAACATCTCTAAATTAAATAGTTTGGAAGGTCAGCTAACCTTCCTCCTAACTGAAAAATTCAGTGGAAATATCATATTTAATAATGATACAATAAATAAAATTCCTGGTATTCTGAATGTTCAATTCAAGGGTGTAAACAATGAAATCCTAGTTAAAAAATTGGCTCCTGTCATAGCTGTTTCTACTGGCTCTGCATGCAGTTCAAGTAAACCGAGCCATGTTCTGTCATCAATCGGTTTAACTTTAGAAGAAATCAGAAATACAATTCGATTTTCTCTTTCCCATCTAATTACTGAGGAAGATTTGTTGGTTTTCAAAACATTATAAAAGGAGATTTAATTTGATGGACATCTTAAAGTTAGTTGAAGAAGTATATGAAAAGAAAATACAGAAAGGCACAACTCAAGATGAACCTGAAATTAAATCAAACGAATTAACACAGGGGCAAGAAAATAGCACAGAAAATAAGCTTAATTCTTCCGAAACACCTAACTTAGAGACCAAACTAATAGTTAAAGCTATTGTTGACCGACTAAATAATGGAGAAACTTTTTCACAAGTTGAAAAAAAATTTAAAATGAATAAGACTGCAATAAGAGTACTTCTAAGAAATAACGGCTACAATTATAATCACTTATTCAATGTCTGGACAAACTTATCAGAGTTAACTTTATTAAAGGTTCTTAAAAAGAACCTGAAAGATTCTGAAATCTCTTTATATGAATATGCGAGAAAACACAGAATAAATTATGAAACACTTCAGAAAAAACTCAACCTTTCAGAAGACGAGAGTAACGATTATCAAGTTTCCTCCTCCAGGGAAAACAATAGCCCCTCTGAAGAGTTGCCATTACAACAGGAAAAAGTAAACCCTTCCTCTATGAGCAAACAAATTGAATCGTACTTTTCTGTAGACGAACTTTTGATTATTAAATCGCTTATTTTAGAAAGAAAAGCAGATTCAAATTCAAAAGTTGAAGTTCCAATATTTCTAGATAAAGATACTTTTCGGAACCTTATAAAATTTAGTACAGATGAAAATCAGACCATTTCTGATATAATTAAAAGCTGGATAGAAGAAAAAACAAAAGAGCCAAAATAGGCTCTTTTTTGTTTAGTCGAAAGACAAGATGATCTTTCTAATATCTTCTACATCCCGGTCTGATTCACTTTTAACTTTCTCCATACTTAACATATACTCATAGAGAATATCTACAGCATTTCTTGGATGATCCTTGAGTTTACTGTATAGGACTTCAGCTCCACCTGCTGCATATTCTTCGAATATAGTGATCTTTCTATCAAAACTGTCACCATCAATTGTATTTATTATGCTTTGATCACCTGTCTCGTTTAGGGCAACCGCATTGATAATAGCTTCATCGGTATCCAGGTTAAAAATATTCCAATTAATCCCTTCTAAGCTGCCTTCAAAGCTTTTTCTCTTTTTCTCAACAAACCCGACTATGCCTGCCATCATAAAAAGATCTTTGTAAGATTGGAATATACCAAACTCATCAGTATCGGTTAACTCCTTATAGATATGCTCTTGATTCTTAGGTCTACGAATTCTTCTGTAAGCCATTTAATACACCTCTCTTACTTCTGTAAACTCAGATGGCTGGGATGGATCGAGACGAGGATCATTATAATTCAAGACGTATTCCTTCCCAATAAGCTCCTTCATTTGCCCTTCAACTTCCCCTCTCCACTGAGAGGTTGATACTATTACGATTACCTGATCTGCCAGTTTATTAATTCCCTGAGCAATTCTCTCTCTATGATCAGAATCTAAAGCCCCAAAAGGTGAATCCATAACCAGAGGGTAGATCCCGCCTTCTTCAAAAGTTTGTTTCTGCTCACGATTATAGTGCTCCCTGGCAATATCAACTATGGCTCCAATAAAAGATAAACTCGTTATTTGTCGTTCACCTTGTGACATGCCAACTTGTTTATCATTTTGGTTTATTACTTTGAGCTCATACTCATCGGTTAGTTGTATCGTGTAGCCTTTTCGCAGGAACTTAGCATATACTTCAGATATTCTTTTCTGAAGATTTTCTTTTACAGCTTTTTCTCTTATATCAAAGAGGATACCCATAACTTTAACCAGCTTCTCGCAAGTATCCATCCTCTTTTGAGTTAAAGTTGCTTTTTCCAGCTTACTCTCAGTCTTTTTCCTCGTTTTTTGCAGTTCTTTTAACTCTTCTGCTTTATTTTCTCTTTCAAAGCGAATACGTCCTATCTTCTGGTTCATTTCTGCATTTTGCTCAACCAGTTTATTTCGACTCTTTTCCAAGTCTGCAATTTCTTCTGAGTCTTTACTTGAAAGTTGTTTACTTATTTCTTCAATTTGTTCCTGTAACTCTCTCATTCTCTGCTTTAACTGTAGCCTTGATTGTTTCAAGCTTTTTAATTGATGGAATAAATTTTTTCTTTCAATATCGACTACTTTTAGATCCCCTTTAAAGCTCGCAATAGCTGAATCTAAACTCTTTGGAGCAAGATATTCCAGCATTGTTTCTACATTCTTATATCCTCGGCTTTCAGGAGCTAAGACTTCACCACATATACACTCTTTCTTATCTAACCGTTCTCTAATGAAGTCAGAGGAAACTCCTGTAATAACCCCTTCTCCTTCTCCAGTTCCTTCTAATTCTTTTCTCGACTTTTCTACCACTGCTCCAGTAAAAGCTAAGTAGCCTCTCTTACTAATATGGTCTACTATTTGTTTGCTGTATTTCTCTAATTCTTCTTTAATTGTTTTGAGCTCTCTCTGCTTGTTATCCCGCTTTTCTTGCAGTTGTTTTGACCCTTCAATCTCTTTCAATCTTTCTTCTTTTTCTTTTATCTGTTTATTATTAAGAGATATATTTTTCTCATATTGATCTTGGATAGTATTAAAATTCTCGATTTCTTTCTCTAAAGCTTCTTCCTTTTCTATTAAAGCAATGGTATCAGAATCTGAATAGTGTTTCATTTCTTCTAAAAAGCGTTTCCTTGCAGTTTCGGTATGTTTCATTGAACGTTCAAGGATTTCAAGCCCCATCATTGTTTTGATAGCATCCTTCACATCGCTTGAACCCTCTTCTTTAGAAAGATTATCAATTCGTTCTCCGTCAAAGAAGAAATAACTTCTTAAGTTTTCAGGGAGAATTCGATTAATTTCAACGCTTGGATTATTAACTTTTTGAGAAATGCCGTTCCGTATGTAAACCAGCTTTACGTCTACATCAGGAACTTCAACATTGCCCTCTCTCCCTTTTTTCCCTTTAAAAGTTCTTGAAAGTATGTATTTTAAATCTCTATCCCAAAACTCGATTGTGACTTCTGCTGAGACAGTGTCACCTGTAACAGCTTCATTCACAGCATGTTCATTAACAATGCTCTGTGGTTGAGGTAAATTTAGGTAGCCATATAGACACCAGCTGAAAGCATTTAATAGAGCTGTTTTTCCTGAACCATTTTCTCCATGAATAACGGTAATGTTTTGTTCCTTAGACGTAGAAAAGGTAATTGTCTGCTCACCGTAATACTGCCTAAAGTTTTTCAAAGTTATAGATTCTAAAAGCACTACTCAGCAATCCTTTCTTTAACAATTTCAACAATATCACTGATAACCGAAGTACCCTGCAGGCTTTTTCTATGTAAGAATTCTTTTTCAGTTTGGAGAATTTCCTTGAAAATTAAAATTTCCTTCTCATTTAATTGTTCTAGTAGTTTATTCATTTCATTTTGTTCATTCGTCATTTCTTTTCCTCCTAAATATCCAGCAGGTTATATGCATGTTTAATCTCATTTAACTTCTCATGTGCTTCAGGTCCGTTCATTGCCAGCTGTGCAAATTCTGTAAAACGAGCCATTTCCCTCTTTAGCAGATTCCTCTCAATGTTAAATACATTAGGCTCTACCTGGGGTAGATCTTCAATTCTTCTTGGAAGCACAATAAAATCATGAATATAAGAAAACTCTTTTAATGGATGTTTTCTCAAAACTCTTCCTCTTCGCTGAATGAACTCTCTAGGGTTAGTGCTGCTAGCCAAAATGTAGGCTGTTTGAGTAGCAGGAACATCCACCCCTTCATCCAGACATTTGATGGCGACTAAAGCCTGCAACTTACCTAATTCAAATTCGTCTAATAAAATTGATCTTAAATTTTTATCTTCTCTAGATGTGAAAGTATGTACATTCATCTTAAATTGCTTACGTAGGAGGTCAACCACAACATCAAGCTGCTTTTCCCCATCTACCTTACTATCTCCGCAATAAACTATATTGTATAAAGAATCAGTTCGATCTTTCATTAAGTTTGCTAATTTTTGTATTTTATTCCTGGCCATACTTAAAATACGAGCACGCTTAATTAATAAGTTGCTTACTCCAGAATCATCAAAATCTAGTCCTTCATCACCAAACATAAACTTAACTAACTTATTGGTTATTTCAAAATACTGTTCAGCTTCATCTGAATCAAGATAGACCAGGTGTGGAAAGTAATAATAGTTAGTAAGATGTGTCCCGATTGCTTTTTCCAATCCATATTCAAAAACAACTTTTCCACCAAAATATTTTAGAAGTTTTTGAGTACCTGAATCATCATACCAGCGATTAGGAGTGGCCGATAATGCAAGTCGGAATTTAATATTTACAGGTAGAATCTCTATAGTTTGCTTAGAGCCCAAATGGTGCGCTTCATCTGCAATTATCAAGACATTTCCCCTTATTCTTCTAATTTCACTCTGCATTGCATCAGAAGAAAAAGTAGCATTTGTAGTAATACAGCAATAGTGATTTATTAACCCTGTATTAAAAGCTGTAATTTCCTCACTAAGTCTCTTATTCCATAATTTTTTTGATTTATATGCAACTATAGGATCCATATTATACTTTTTAATATCTTTAACCCACTGATCAACTAAATGTGTATAAGGACAGACAATAATAATAGCCAATGAAGAGAGGTGTTCAGCAAGCTTTGCAGCAGTACTTAAAGCGGTGAGCGTCTTCCCTGTCCCTGTAGCCATTTCATATAAGCCTTGACCGTTATTAAAAAACCAAGCTTGGATAGCTTGCTTTTGATAGTCTCTAAGCTTAATATTCTCTGGCATTATTGGGTATTTTGCATCAAGATTTTCGTTAATCATAGAATTTACCCTCTTTTTACAATAATTAGAATTATTATATCACATTTATACTAGGTTTCTTTGCTTGGAAAAGTAGTATTTAAAATAAAAAACTCAGAGTGAATACCATCTTCCCCCTGAGAAAAACCGGTTTCTATTAACAATTAAAGTGTTAGGAATTCCCCGTTTAATCCTCTACATCAATCAAAAAAATCTTCTCATTAAATCCGCCATGGTCTTCTGCTCTATTCCGGCGGATTTCTTCCACTTCCTCAAGGTTGGTTCCATGGGACCTGGCAAATGCATGAACAATCTCCATCAGGTCAGCCAGCTCTTCCAGGGCTTCTTCCCTTGTTATAGCATTTCTATACTCCTCTAATTCTTCAAAACTTTTATTCTTCAATTCTGTTATGTATTCTTCGTTAGAAAGGATTCTGGTGGTGAATTTCTTTCCGTTTGATTCAATGATTTCCGGGATTTTATCACGGACTAGTTTGTTGTATATGGGCATATGGGTCCCTCCAAGTTATTTATAACAGATATAATGCTCTGTTTTTCTTTTATCAATCGACGGCCTCTGTAAAAGGGTAATACTCCTTCGCACCTATCCCTCTCTCATACATCCTTTTAACATACTTAACTTCTATTTCTAATTGTTCAAACGGGTCCAGGTTCTGTAAGTCTTCCCCTGTTCCTTCTGCTAGTTCATTACTATAATGAAAAATAACCTTTTGCTGGTTTATGTAGTATTCCACAATGAAGTCTTCCATGCTTCCATTCCAATTGTACCTGGTGATGATTATTGGTCTTGGGGCATATTCCGGGTAAATCACTATGCTGCTGAATATGTCATGAAGCTTTTGCTGAGGGCTTTTATTCATGTCAGGAAACTCTGTGCTACTTTAATAATCAAGGAAATTCCGCAAACGACAAATAGGGCAAATCCTATGTAATCAAATAGTATACCAATGTCCTCTATAACCCCGTTAAAGAAGAAAAAGTTAGGAATAGGCAGCACCAGCATTGCAAAACCGACAATGAATCCATAAAATAACGTTCTTTGTTTATCCATAGTGTCCCCCGTGTCCTTTTTCTATATTTTAACATAATTAAGAATATCCGGATTTTAAAATGAAAAAGAAACAGTGAACTGCCATGTAATGACCATCCTATAGCTATATACGAGAATTCAAGTCAGTAGTTACAATGATAGAACCTGCAGCCTAGTTCAGATTAGTAACCAAAAAAGAAGCTTATCCGCATATGGACAAGCTCCTTTTACCCCATTATGGATCTGTTTAGTAAAAGTACTGGCTCTTGCGTTTTCACTCTTGGATCCTCTTCTTCAACAATTCATTTATTATTTAAAAAGTCTCTGTAGATGGTCGGTCACCTTACTCTTCTTGTTCTTTAAGGAAGTACTTTGCATCTGGACCTTTGCCTAGATTTTGTTGGTGGATGCCCTTTAATTTCCCTGACTCGGCATCCAAATTGATGACGATTCGCTTGACCGCTTCAGATTGTTCTACAGCATAAAAAGCAACAGTCCACATTCCCGAGCTGAGCATGGCTTCTTCAGGCTTGACGGTTATGCCTTCTTGTTCATAATGAGCAAACCATTCTTTCACTTCGCTATTCACTTTAGCCGTCTCACGCGCCTGCTCCATAGTCAAAATATCAGGTTTTTCAGCATTCGACAGTTTGATAGGTATTGAAGTTTCAAATGATTCTCTTTCATGCAATTCAAAAGAGAAGGTTACCTCATATTTGCCGCTGAATGCCTCTGCTGTTTGATTATCCGATACCTTCACCTTCCGCTTGAAAGCCACCTCTTTTTTCAAGGTCTCATCCGGATCCAGCTCTCTTAAATCAGCGGGATCGAACATATCATCACATGCGGCATTATTAGAGTCGTTATCTGAAACGAGGTAGGAATCGGCATCCCCCTTTTTCACATTGATACCAAAGGGTACTCCACATCTGCCGTTATAAATTATATTTTCTCCACTTATATTGGTGATGGCTGCATCCACTTTGATTTTTTTCCCTATATGAATTTCTGCCTTTAAGGAAAGACCATTCTTTTCAAAAGTATGGGTGAGCGACTCTGTATCACCATTCCTCGGTTGACTCACTGTGCCGCATGCACTGAGGAATAAAACCAAACACAGCAATGCTTTCTTCATCTCACTCCTCCTTCGTACCTCACTGATTGAATAAGACACTTGAAAAGTAAATTACTGTCCGTTGTTCATGAAATTCTGTCTTTCCAAATAGTTTAATACAGTCTGAGAAAACTCATGATGAGATTCTTTCGTGTATTTGGCAATGGTGTATATTTGGGCTAAATTCTTGAGCCCTAACCTTTCCGTCATTTCCTTCAGCTTCGGGTTGGCCATGTAGCGTTCCCAGCCCTTTTCATTTCTTTCGTTATAGATCTCCTTGATCTCTTCATCAGAATAATCCTGGTACTGCTCATGATGAACAATTCCATGCTGTGGCAGCCTGTCCCGCGGAGCAGGGTCTTCTGCTGAATATCCTAATGAAAAACCAACCACAGGTACGACATTCTCAGGTAAGTTCAATAATTCACCAATTTGATCACAGTTTGCAAGTGTCGAACCCATATAACAAATGCCCAAACCCTCATTTTCTGCCGCTAATGCACAATTCTGTGATGCCAAGGTTGCATCAATGGCACCAATCAAAAAGCTCATATAATTATCAAAATGGACAGGTGCGTCGTTGAGTGAAAGCCATTTCCTCATTCTATTAAAATCTGCACAAAATGTAATCAGCACCGGTGCATCTACAACCATGGACTGTTCCATATGCGCAGAATATAATTTTTTCCGAAGCTCTTTGTCCCTGGTAACGACAATGGAATAAGACTGCATATTTCCGCTTGAAGAAGCACGAATGCCTGCTTCCAGTATCCGGTCCAGCAATTCCTGGCTTACATCCCTGTCTTCATATTTCCTGATCGACCTGTGTCCGTGTATAACCTCGTTCACTTCCATACAACCCATTCCCTTCTGTCATTTTTTTGTGTATTGTACCTTATTCCGGTTACTAACGTGATTTTCCTTCAATTCCTTCCCAATTGATGAAAGCATTGGCGAGGAAATGGGCCAGTCCGCACGCAGGCATACCAGCATATATGGTATAATGCGAAGTGGAAAATAAAGATAGAGGTGACATTCTTGGCCATTCATGTAGTACTATATCAACCTGAAATACCGGCTAATACCGGCAATATCGCACTTACCTGTGCCGCAACGGATACCGCTTTGCATTTAATCCGTCCAATCGGATTTTCAACAGATGAAAAAATGATCAAACGTGCAGGACTTGATCATTGGAACTCTACAAACATTACGTATTATGATTCATTGGATGACTTCTTTTCAAAGAATAATGGAGAGTTTTACTATATAGAGACATATGGTGAGAAAACCCACTCATCCTTTGATTTCAGTGATGATTCCAAGGAACATTATTTTATGTTTGGAAAAGAAACTACAGGTTTACCGGAAGATTTACCGGAAAGATATCCAGGCCACTTTTTGAGAATCCCGATGAATGATCATGTTCGTTCACTGAACCTTTCAAATACGGCCGCTATATTGGTGTATGAGGCGCTGCGCCAGCAGGGTTATCCTCATTTAAAATAAAAAATCTTCCGGTATGGAAGATTTTTTTTGAGCTTAAAAGAAAGCGGGAATGGCAAACAAAACAAGTACATTTTCAATGGGGATTGCTCAGGATCAGTTATCGGTGTTTATCTGAGCATAGACAACTAACTGCAGAATGTTAATTAAAAGGATTTGAGTAAGTATGTTATCGAGTGGGGTATTACAGGGGAAAATACACATAAAGTTAAGTTAGAAAATATTGGGAGCCATTTTGGATATACTCCTTACTGTCTGCTTAATCGTTCAATTTCTGATTCAATTCTGTAAACTCTTTTATTTAATGCTTCAGTTTTATCATCTACATGTCCAGTGATTCTATCTGTGAAAGTACCAAGGCTTTCAATAAAGTTTTTCTGTAACTTTTGTTGCCCGGCTTCAAGTCTTGCTTGTCCAGCTTTTAATTCTCCTACACCAGATTTTAATACGCCAACGTCTAGTTTTAACTCTCCGATATCTGTTTTTAGCTCGCCGACATGTGTTTTTAATCCACCTACGTCTGTTTTTAAATCGCCAACATCTGTCTTTAAACCACCTACGTCTGCTTTTAAGCCTTTCACTTCGGTCAAAATTTGTTTTAGAAGATCTTCCATCACAGCTTCCTCCTTCCCATATAGTCTATACTTATTATAACACCTGCAGCTTGTTCTGCTATATCAAAAATTCTAAACCTTCCATCAACCTTGATTATAAAGGAAGGATGAAAAAATGACAGAGGTGATTATATTTGGAAAACAACATACATCCCCTATCAAAACCGATAACTCTTCCTAATGGAACAATCATAAAGAACCGTTTTTTCAAATCAGCGATGAGTGAAGCTCTTGGAACAAAGGATAATGACTCGTCTCCTGCTCTCGCCACCCTATACAACACCTGGGCAGACGGAGGTACAGGGCTTGTTGTGACAGGAAATGTCATGATCGACAGAAATGCCCTTGGTGAGTCCGGGAACATCGTCATTGAGGATGAAAGAGATATGGAGATGCTCAGTGAGTGGGCTAAGGCTGGAACGAAGAATGGTACACACCTATGGATGCAATTAAATCATCCCGGAAAGCAGTCGCCGAGAACACTGTCTACCAAACCTGTGGCTCCAAGCGCCATACCGCTTTCCGGCAATCTAAAAAAATTTTTCAATGAACCGAGGGCTCTTACCGGAGAGGAAATTCAGGAATTGATTACCCGGTTTGGAAACACCGCCAAGGTCGCACAGAAAGCTGGATTTACCGGTGTGCAGATCCATGGTGCCCACGGTTATCTTATCAGTCAGTTTTTATCTCCCTATCATAACAAGCGCACTGATGAATGGGGCGGCTCTTTGGAGAATCGAATGAGATTTTTACTGGAAGTCTATCATGAGATTCGGAAACAGACCGGCGAGGACTTCCCAATTGGAATCAAGTTGAATTCTGCTGATTTTCAGCGGGGCGGTTTTACGGAAGAGGAATCATTGGAGGTCATCCGCAGGCTGGCTGATGCGGGCATAGATCTTATCGAAGTCTCAGGCGGAAATTATGAGAATCCGATGATGCAGGGGGCGAATGTCAAAGAAAGCACAAAGAAACGGGAAGCCTATTTCTTGGAATTCGCCGCAAAGGTAAGGGAAATCGTTTCTACACCATTGGTCGTCACCGGAGGCTTTCGTTCTGAAAAGGCTATGACGGACGCGATTGTACAGGGTGAAATTGATATGGTGGGAATCGCCAAGCCCCTTGCTTTGATCCCTGACCTGCCAAATCGAATTTTTCAAGGAACCTATGAAACCATACAGTTAAAACCGATGAAAACAGGATTGAAACCGCTCGATAAAGCGGCGTCCATGTTAGAGATTATCTGGTACGAGCAGCAGCTGGCACGAATGGGAAAGGGAAAACCTCCTAAACCCGGTCATAGTGTTTGGCTGGCATTATTGCACACCCTCACAACCAACGGGACTGCTGTTTTTAAAAAGCGTCGAGGATAATTGAGTCATAGTCTTTTACTCGCGGTTGGAGTTTGCTATGATGTATTCGAACATACATTCTTAATGTTAGGTGGATGAAATGATGACTAAAAAAAGAAGCCTGGTCGTATTTATCGCTTCGAGCCTGGATGGATACATAGCCACTAAAGACGATTCGTTGGATTGGTTATTTAAGGTCGAAGGTGAAGGCGATAACGGATACTCTGAGTTTTATGACACAGTCGATGCTGTTTTAATGGGGAAAAGAACATATGACTGGATCATGAAACACGAAACTGGAGAATTTCCCTATAAAAACAAAGATTGCTATGTTTTCACACGGTCTCTTGTAGAGGATACAGAAGATGTCCGATTTATAAATGAAGATCTAGTGGATTTCACAAACCGCCTTAAAAGCGAAGATGGTAAAAAGATTTGGATGGTTGGCGGCGGTGAGATACTGGAGGCTTTTTTCAGAGATAACTTAGTCGATGAAATCATTTTAACGATTGCCCCCTCCGTTATCGGCAATGGAATACCTTTGTTTAAAGAGGGTGACTACCAACTGGATTTACGATTAGAAGGAACAAGAACGTTCAATCAGTTTGTAGAGCTTCATTATACTGTTAATAAATGAACAAATTAGCGGGACAGTTTATTTACTGTCCTTATTTTATACCATGAACAACTTCAGAACGTTTCAATACGCCCTTCACGCTAGAGAAGATCTCGAAGCGCCGGAATGGTTGTAATAGTAGGCGGTTTCAGTACCATTAAAAAGGCTTAGAAGGTGAACTTCTAAGCCTTTTTCGTTGTTAAGTAACGTTAGGGAATATTTTTCACAGGAACCAATTCAACTACTGTATGATCCCCGCCCTCATCATCCTCTTTTAATAAATTGCCGTATTTCATAAAACCTGGAAGTATTCTCTCTTTGTGAGGATTCGTGGTTAAGGTGTCGATTGGTATCATTCCCGGCAGCAATTCTATATCTCCATATTCTGATGCTAGTTTATCCTGTACATTTTTTTCTGCTTCATTGGGAATAAAATATAACTCAATTCTGTACCGGAAGGGATTATCAGGCCGCTTCACGCTTCTTTCAAAGGTTCCATCGCCGCTGACCTCCATGGCATCCCGCTCATCCACTATACTGGAAGGTTCGATACGGTATTCCTTGATTGCTTCTAACTCCGTTCCATTTGGATACCTTCTCAGCCTCACGCCTACGATAGCACCGGGAGGCAGGGAAGTTGTCCCTTGAATATGAAGGTTGTCCCCTTCCACAGTGACGGTACCATTTAATGTATAGGCCGCGTTTTCCATGGATGGCACAGGTTCTGATTTATCTGGTGCCTCCGTTTTCTCATCCGTTTCTTCATTCGATTCCTTTTGGGCGGTTTCAGGGGCCGCATTCTTTCGTTTTTGTTCATTTTTCGCCTGGAAGGCTTTCATGGCAAATTCTTCTTTTCCAGAAAAGTCGATCCGGCATGCGGTCAGCAGTGCAAGCAATATCAGCAATAGAAAACATAGGTAAAGCGGTTTTCTTTTTATCATTTTTAAAGAATCACCTTACACCTTTTTCAGAATTTTGTTTACTTTTAAGCCCTCCTATTGTAACATACTACGTGAAAAAAATGTTTGAAATTGGAAGTATAATAGGAGGACTCTATGAAAAGGATATTCAGAACTTCCTTTCATTTTTTCACGGTCGTATTAGGGCTTTTCTTGCTGAGCGGAATCAATTCGCTTTTGAATTATGATACAGAACTGGTGATCACGCTGGGGATTTACGCTGAACAAATGAAGCAGACTCTTACCGATTTAGTAGATCCTTCCTCCCTCTATGTTTACTGGGGTGAAGGCCAAAGGCAGCTCCCTATCACCACGGTGTATGCCGATACATATTGGTATTCATTTTCACTTATCTTTCTTTCCTTTCTCTTCGCCGTTACGATATCCATTCTATTAAGTTATCTGATTATGATGCTGCCGCGCAGGGTATACAGGTTGTCGATGAAAGTTGTCAACACACTGGATGCATTGCCTGATGTGTTCATTGTCGTTTTGTTCCAGCTGTTGATCATCTGGATTTTCAAGAAAACGGATATTTTGCTGTTTAATATTTATACTACTGGTGACGAAAGAACATACGTGCTGCCCATAGTATGTTTGTCCATTTTGCCAGTCGTGTTTTTGGTAAAACAGTTTGTTTTCCAATTAAGGGAAGAAGAGATCAAGCCTTATGTAGAATTCTCTTATGCAAAAGGGTTTAAAAAATCCTATACATTATGGGTGCACTTGTTCCGCAATGTATGGATCCATTTCTTCTTGCATTTGAAACCGATTTTCTTGTTCATGCTTTCCAATCTATTAATCATTGAGATCCTGTTCAATATCAGCGGATTCATGACAGCGGTATTGCGAACCGCCACTGAGGCACCTGCTGCATTCTTCATTGGCATGCTTCTTATATTCGTACCGTTTTTCGTGGTATTCACAATAAGCTCTGCACTTCTTGGAAGGTGGCTGAATGGAGGGGAACAGCATGTATAGAATGATCGCAAAGAAAATTGCCCTGCCGATTCTTATATTATCAGGCTTGCTTGTGGTCAGCTTTCTTGTGCCCGTTGTTTACCCCCACTATGATGAAATCATCAACTACTTGACTGATGAAAACGGAAAGATCATAGCGGCTCCCCCTTTTACAGCGGGTGAGATGCCTCCCGCCGGCAGTGACAGGCTGGGCAGAAACTTACTGCTTCTACTTCTTGCCGGAGCTAAATTCACGCTCATTGCGGCTTTGGCCATCGCACTAATAAGGATCCTCGCTGGATTCATTGCCGGGGTTATCTATGCGTTTCTTCCTTCTTCACTGGGCAGGTTCATTAAAAACCTTGGGGAAGCCTTTCAATACATACCGCTTGTCATCATTGTGTTTGCCATGCTGGCTCCCTTGGAAAATCCATTTCAAGAGAGCATCCTGCCATCCAATCAGTATTTCATCATCCAAGTGATTGCGATCGCGTTGGTGACCATCCCCTCTTTTGCAGTCTATGTAGGGGAAGAACTGAAACTTTTTATGCAGAATGAATTTGTCGAAGTATCCCGTTCTATGGGGGCAGGCCGTTTCCATATTTTCAGGCGCCACCTCCTCCCCCAACTGAGAAGGCACTCAATTGTGTTGTTCTCTGAACAGGTTTCACTGGCGCTTTCTTTGCTGATTCAGCTTGGGATATTACTCATGGCACTAGGTGGATTAAAAATTGCGGATTTCGCTTTTGGAGAATTGGACCCATATAACCCTGTTTATTTTTCCAATACGAATGAATGGGCTGCAACGATCAGTATGAACATCAACCAGATTTTCACCACACCTTCCCTCGTGCTGGTACCATTGACTTTATTCGCTGTCGCCATACTATGTGTGAATTCAATCAGTGCTTCATTAAGGAAAGTGCTGATTGAAAATGAAATTCCACTGGGAAGAACAAAAAAACAGGAACAGGCGTCGCAGCCATCGACAGTTGTATCGAAGGATTCATTTACCTTCAAGCAGTAGGTACAGGTCCCGTCACAAGCCTATAAAAAGGGCTGTCTTACTTAATTAATGCCTTATCCGGCATACCAATAAGACTCGTCAAATGACGAGTCTTTTGCTAATTTTAAATGATTGTTAAAAGTGAAGGGTGTGTAACGGTTCACCTGGCCCTTTGATCCACTGAAAATTTCTTTCTAACTAAATATACAAATAGAAACATAAGCAAAGGAATGACGTAGCTGATTGCTTCCAGAAGCACGGATTGCGTTTCGTATTTCGTGATGATGATTCCTCCACCTGAATTTCCGAGAGATCCGTTGAAAATTCCGTAGCAGACGTTCAGCCCCCAATGAAGGCCAGTGTCCGCCCAAATCGAATTGGTTTTATAAATCGTGTACGTCAAGGATAGGCCGAGAAGAAGGGAAAACAACGTGTTGGTGATATTGAATCCTTCATTCCAGACATCGTCCAAGGCATAGAGGAAAAGGGATATGATAAACACCCATTTCACCGGAATCCTTTCTTTCAAATGCCCAAAAACATATCCCCGTACGATGATATCGTTTAAAAAGGAGCCGATCAAAAATGTGAGCATTACCATCAAAAGAGATATCAACATATCTAATAATGGCTTAACCCCCATTATTTCAAATCCCCCAAAAAGAAAAACAAGTATGTACTTGATAAGCCAAAAGGAAAAACCGATACTGAACCCCATTAGTAAGTTTCTTCTCCATTTTGGATGAAAGCTAATTCCGATATTCTTATATTCTTTAAGTTTAGTAAGTAGTAGGATTCCTTTTAGTAATGGGAAAAACAAAAGAACTAATAGTACCTGCAGCCAAAATTGACCTGATTTAGCGATGCCAAAATTTAAATACAGATCCAGAATAATGAATCCAGCCAATACCTTACCGTAATATCTCATATGTTTCCCCTTATTCTTTTTACTTTTTATTATACCAGGATGGATGGACTGATTCCTTGTACGTTTTTAAGCAAAGTGCAAGACAAATGGACATGGACCACCTATTCGTGTTGTTTTTAAAAAGCGGCGTGGTTAAAAAAGAGTCATTCTTCTATTATATTCGTTGTTCGATGCAGAATGACGCCTCTGCAGGGAATAGTGCGAAACCTTTCCCCTTCTAAAACGTATATAACTGTAAGGAGGGTTTTGCATGAAATTGCTATTCATTGGACTCATATCATCCATTCTTGGCGTTTTACTCTCGATGATCATCTGGGGATTGGAAAACGCTTATTACATTAGTGCTGGTATTGCTGTTATATTCTTAGGAATTTCCATCATCTCCTCAGGGGCAATGGTAAGCGGAGACCGGATGAGGGCGAATTTTGCAACGGAATCCGCAGAAGACAGGCGCGCACGGAACGGTATCACCTTTAAGTCTGCGTTGATTGGGCTGCCTAATCTGGGAATTGCGGTCTTGGTTTATTTTCTTTTTAATTAAAAGGGTTCGTTTTAAGGTGCTTTAACCAAATATTAAGGCGGTGCTTACACTTTGCAGCCGATAGAAGCAAAAAGACTCATCTAATGACGAGTCTTTTTGCTTTTTATAAAGATTTCTATTATTTTTCCTTAAGTGTTGAATATCTTCTATAAGATTTATAGAAACTCACACTCAAACATGCAACCATGATTGCGGGCAGCAACTTTAAGAGGACAAACGGCGTTTCAAATAAGAACGCTTTCCAGAATAATGAACCGTTCAAACTCCAAAGCCCTTCATGGTATAAGCTTGCATCCCCGTAGAGCAGAAAGCAATAAACCAAAAACATGGTACCTAACGAAATTGAATAATTCATTAATCTTTTATAATAATTCACCTTTGATTGGCGATCGGAAAAGATTTCACTATGATCATCGTGTTCTTTTTGCCAATATCGTATTCCGCTAAGCCAGGCACCCTTCAAATAATTCCAGCCAAAATCCTCATAAATCCCTTTGTATTCTTCAAGCTTTTCCTTCGATAAATAATCTTGATAGTCCAGCCGCATAACATATTTTTTGTCCGTTTTTTCGAAAGTGTATATCCCCATTCCACTAATATTTGTGCAGCGATAGCCTTTTTGTAATTGCTCGTTCAGCCATTGCTCTTCTTTTTCAATACTAATGAAAACTTTAAACTTCTTCATTTGCTTCACTTCCTTCATACAAAGATAAAATATGCAGCAACCTTTCTTGCTCTATTTTCAAAATGGTACTTCCTTCTGTAGTTATCTTATAAATCTTTCTTCGACCTGAACTTCCAACAGATTCAATCCATCCATGTTTACTCAAGTTTTCAATCGCACCGTATAACGTCCCCGCCGCTAAAATGACGGTACCATTGCTTATTTCTTCTATCCTCTGCATGACAGCATAACCGTGTAGCGGCTCACGTAAGGCCAATAAAATATAATGCATGGTTTCAGACAACGGCAGTAATTTATGTTTCATGATCTCACCCTCTATTCAGTTTAACTATATAGTTGAACTTAACAATTAGGATAATACAGTTCAACTGAATAGTCAACAAAATTACATAAAAAAAGTCGATTTCCTTTTTGTTAGGAAATCGACTTTTAGAGAAGTCTGATTAAATTTCATGGTTTTTGAATACAAGTTAAGCATTGTGCTACTTGTCCAGAAAACCAAGCTAATTATTTCTTGGTTAAATAAAATCTTGCATTAATAAAAAATATCGTACCTGTGAGCAATAAAAGGACAATAACCGAGCTTGCAATAGCTGAATACTCATCCTTAAAAATATATACACTTGTTAAATTAACAAATACCATTACTGTCATAATAATGTACAAACCTATTAAATATTTCATTTTTTATTTAATCCCCCCTACTTCCTTTAAGAATCAATTAGCCTCATTAATAATCAGTTAAATAAAAATAAATAGTTAATCCCCCCACTTACTACCAATTATTTCAAATTAATTCCGAGCTGACAATCCCTTTTTCTTTTACTATAACACATTAAATCAAAATCATTCCTATTTACAAATCGTAATTGTTTCGATATATTATTTTATGTTAAACAAAAGGAGGATACATATGAGAAAAAAATGGTTGGCTTTCGTTAGTTTATTAGCAGTCTTCACCCTTGCTGCGTGTGGAGAAAAAAAGGAGATGAATGGCGAAGAACAGGAACCTTCTTCAAGTGAACCGGTGAAAATTTTCACGACGGTCTATCCCCTTCAGTTTTTTGCAGAAAGAATTGCAGGTAATGAAGTTGATGTTGAATCCATCCTGCCGCCTGGATCGGACTCACATACATATGAACCCACTTCTAAAGACGTCATGGCTATTGCTGAAGCGGATGCGTTTATCATGAATGGCGCGGGGCTGGAAGCTTATGCTGAAAAAATCGCTGAGGCTGTAGAAGTTGAAAACGTGAAAGTCCTTGAAGCATCCCAAGGGATTGAGCTCAGTGAAGGAGCCCATGACCACGATCATGATCATGAACACGGCCACGGAGATTATGACCCCCACGTATGGCTGGATCCAATCCGCTCGATTGAACTGGCAGAGAACATAAAAGATTTATTAGTAGAAATGAAACCTGAGGAAGAGACACTTTTCAATGAAAACTTTGAAACTCTCAAAACTGATCTTGAAGCCCTTCATCATGAGTTTGAAACTGATCTGCACTCAGCTTCAGGCAATCACTTTATCGTCTCTCATGCCGCTTATGGCTATTGGGAAGAAGCCTACGGGATCCATCAGATTGCAGTCAGCGGTTTGAGCCCGACGCAGGAGCCGTCTCAGAAGGAACTTCAGACACTTGTGGAGACAGCGAAAGAATACGGATTGAAACATGTCTTTTTTGAACAGAACATCACGACGAAAATAGCTGAAACCGTGAGGCAAGAAATAGGTGCAGATACACTCAGACTGCATAACCTGTCTGTCCTG
Organism: Bacillus salacetis; assembly: GCF_049177075.1. Taxonomy (GTDB): domain Bacteria; phylum Bacillota; class Bacilli; order Bacillales; family Bacillaceae_B; genus Rossellomorea; species Rossellomorea salacetis_A. The sequence goes on from NZ_CP185377.1 coordinate 2,308,806, forward strand.
ACAGATGAAGACATTGAGAAAAATGAAGATTATTTTTCACTGATGAGACATAACCTGGTCCAGCTGCTTACCGCATTGGAACAGGCACCTGCCATAGAGCATGAAGAACACGACCATGATCACAGCCATGAGTCGGATGAGGAAACGCAAAAGATTTATGATGGTTACTTTGAAGATGATCAAATTAAAGACCGCGGGTTATCTGACTGGGAAGGCGACTGGCAGTCCGTTTACCCTTATTTACTGGATGGCACCCTCGATGAAGTATTTGCTCACAAAGCCGAAGACGGAGATAAGACTGCGGAAGAATATAAAGATTACTATACAATAGGATACAAAACAGGCGTCGAGCGTATTATTATTGATGGAGATACGTTCACCTTTTTTGAAGATGGACAAAAATCGTCTGGAAGCTATGTCTATGACGGGTATGAAATAGTAAACTATGAAGCCGGGAACCGTGGAGTGCGCTATATCTTCAAACTGGATGACGAGCAGAATGGAAAGATGCCGCGCTATTTCCAGTTCAGTGATCACAGTATTGCCCCGACCGTTTCCCATCACTATCACTTGTATTGGGGAGATGACCGGGAAGCGCTGCTGAATGAAGTCACTAACTGGCCAACCTATTACCCTTCTGATCTTAGCGGCCGGGACATCGCACATGAAATGATGATGCATTAATCTCCTTTCCCCTTATGGTTTTATCTCCTGGGTAAATAGGGAACTAGAATAGAGGAAGATTTAATAGAATAGTTAATGAAAAAGGAGTGGAATCTATGAATCAAAGTCAATTAGAGCGAATCAAGAATGGAAAAGGATTTATCGCCGCATTGGATCAGAGCGGCGGCAGCACCCCTAAAGCATTGGAAGCGTATGGAGTTAAAGAAGATTCCTATTCGAATGAGGATGAGATGTTTGAACAGGTGCACAAGATGCGCACGAGAATCATGACATCCCCTGCTTTCAGTTCGGATTATATCCTCGGAGTAATCTTATTCGAGCAAACGATGGACAGTAAAGTAGAGGGCAAATACACAGCGGACTACCTCGCTGACCGTAACATTGTCCCCTTCTTGAAAGTGGATAAAGGATTAGCTGAAAAAAAAGACGGCGTCCAGCTCATGAAGCCAAATCCCGATCTGGATGAAACCCTTCGCCGTGCCGTTGACCGAAATATCTTCGGCACCAAAATGCGCTCGGTCATCCATGAGCCAAATGAATCCGGCATCAAGGCTGTCGTGGATCAGCAATTCGAAATCGGCAAAAGAATCATAGCGTCCGATTTAATGCCTATCATTGAACCGGAAGTGAATATCCACAGTGAGGATAAGGAAAAATCCGAAGAAATCCTGCGCGAGGAGATCATCAGGCATCTAAATGGTTTGTCTGAAAATGAAAATGTGATGCTGAAACTCTCCCTTCCGACAAAGGCCAATGCCTACAAGGAATTGATCGAGCATCCCCGCGTGGTCCGTGTGGTAGCCCTCTCCGGCGGCTATTCCCGTGATGAAGCCAACGAGAGATTGAAAGAAAATGATGGGATGATCGCAAGCTTCTCCCGGGCACTAGCTGAAGAATTAAGGTTCAGTCAATCATCCGATGAATTTGACGACGCGATGAGAAGTGCCATCGAGACGATTTATGATGCTTCTGTTAATAAAAAATAAGTAGATTTGGTATCATCTAAGGCACTGCAAGCTATACTGCAGTGCCTCTGTTTTATAATGGGTTTCCCTATTAATGTCCCCTTCAATAGATTCAATTGTTCAAGAAACGTATTAAGAAGTACTTTTGAGTTCCGTCTCATCGGCAAAATACTCATATTTGCTTGGCATAAGAACCAACCTTATTTGCCAAATACTTATCACAACCATTAATGTAGAGGCAGCAATAATACTGTACCTGACTGGAATGATATCACCAGTAAAACCAATCAGTAATATGAAGATGACCTGAAGAAAACTTTGAAAGATCCCATATATGCTTGAAATCCTTCCCATCATATTAATTGGGACATTATTTTGGTAAAAAGTCATGAATCCAGTGCCTGAAAATGAGTTAAAGAAACCTAACACCATAAATCCAATAGCTACTGACCAAAAGGAAAATGAGAAAGCATAGACCAGATAGCCCACTGAAACCATAAAATAACCAAGGGATATCAGGACTCTTATTGACAACTTTTTAGCAATCATTGAAACAGTCGCTGCTCCTAAAATAGAGCCCACACCAGTTAAACTGATAAGAAGCCCATATTCTGTTTCAGATAGATTTAATACCTTTTGAGTAAAGACGACCTCCTGGGCATCCATCCCAAGCGCCACTATCATAAAAAATTGAGCTAAGAAGTATACCTTTACGATAAAAAGGCTGCTTTGACTAAATTTAAACACTTCTTTCCAATCACTTTTCAATATCTCCAAACTAATCCTGCGTACTCCCGCCTCCACTTCCGTATTGATATTAGGTAGTAAGTACACCATAATAGCCGATGCAATGAAAGAAAAAGCATTTATCCATATGGCCATATCAACCGAGGTAAAAAGCAGGAGTGCTCCAGAAATAGCAGGACCGATTAAAAAGGCACTGGATGTAATCAAACTCCTGAAAGAGTTAAATTGTTTTCGTCCTTTCTCTGGAACAACATTGGTAATATAAGTTAGTGCTGCTGGTTCAAAGAAAGCTTTTGAAACAGAGAGAAAGAATAGACATACATATATAAGCCAAATGGAGCTGATGAAAGGAATAACCGCTACCAGGACGGCGCGAATGAGGTCCGTTCCAATCATTATTCGCCGGATATTCAAACGGTCAATGATACTCCCAGACCAAAATTTCGTGAACATTGAAGCGATAGGTCCTATAATCCATAAACCGGCCACTGCAGCAGCAGAGCCCGTTAGCTTTAATACTAAAACATTGATGGCAACAAGATAAATAAAATCTCCCAATGTTGAAATACCCAATCCAAATAGTAATAAATATGTATTCTTTTTTAGAGAGAAGCTTGCTTGATCTATAGTAACACCCCTTTTAGCGGATTCTAATATATACTTTTTCTACAATGTGTTGGGAATCACCTGTGAATATTTAGATCTGTCACAAATCATTCATACCTGGAAAACCCCTCAGCGGAAGGGTCCCGATGAGTATCTAAGCAAGCCGCAACATTGTATGTTAAGATAACACATGGTTAGGAATATTCTTTATTTTTTGGTATAAATTTTCAAAGTAGTACATAGGGGGAATATAAATGAACAATCGTAAAATGGTTCTCATCATGACATTGATCGTGTTGATGGCCATGTCTGCGTGCAGCAACTCGGCTCAAAACTCAGAGGTTTCTTCAGACACTCAAGGCTCAAATTCCACTTCCTCTCAAAATGAAACTGATCCGGAGAGCGATGAAGAAACGGCATCTTCTGCTGCAAACAAGGACCAAAATGAGCAGACTGAGGATAATGGTGAATCAAACGCTTCGTCGACGTCTGATGAGACCGATTCTGAATCGACTGTAGGTACGAAGGAAGAATATCTTGATAAACTGAATGAAATGGAAGAAGAAGATCGAAATGCAGAGCCTAAGGACACCACTGCTGGAATGGAAGAACAAGAACAGGAAAGGTTCAAAAAGTGGGATGACAAATTGAATGAAATCTACGGTGTCCTGCAGGAACAGCTTAGTAAAGAAGAGATGGACAAGTTACGGGAAGAGCAGCGGGAATGGGTGAAAGAAAGAGATGAAAAGGCTAAGGAAGCTTCCCTCAAATATGAAGGCGGTTCTATGGAATCTTTGGAATACGTAGCCACCCAAGCCACCCTGACCAAAGAAAGAGCCTACGAACTGGTTGCCCACTATATGAAATGAATTCCGCTTTACCACTTTAAAGCACGAAGAGGGACTGTCCCTTTTCGTGCTTTAAAGCGTTACCCCGCTAAAACATCATTCTAGTTCAGCTTCTTGAGGACTGAGTTATATTCTGCTTCCGTGCACTCCTCTTCCCCATATCTGACCTTTTCATAGATTGGTATGATCTCCTCGGGACCGTTTATCCTTTGAAACCACTCACGAATGGTTTCATTTTCTCTCTTTTTCTCAATGGAATTCAATGAACTCTCCCAATTTTTCAAAAGGCCTCGAATTTTGTGGAGGTGTTGTTTTTGAACTACTTTTGTTTCGTGTATGCTTTGGGGTTCCTCATTCCCAACCTGTTCTAAAGAAATTTCCTCTTTCTCAACCTGTTTTAATGGTAATGCCTCTTTCTCATTGTGCTCGTTTGGTTTAGCTTTCTTCCTGCTCCTGAAATACCAAACGATGGCAATTAGCAATATTGGTATAAATAAAACTGGACCATATTTTTTAATTAATTTTATAAAAATGCTACTGGATTTCCCAGAAGTCTCTTCCCGCTCCCCTTCCCAAAGTATCCTTCCATCAGGAGGGTCAAAGTCTTTTTGCAATCCAAGTTCCTGGTCATATTGAAAGCGTTCGGTGATGATAGTTGATGTAATATCTCCTATTGTCGTCAAGAAATACGCAGCTCCTGAGGCAGTGAGGACAAAAAGAAACAATATCAATATTTTTTTCATTAAACTGCCTCCTTCTTACCTTTTGATATGCAGCCACTGGGACCTTTCAGAAAACTCAGGAGGGCTGCCAATGACTAACGCCAGAGAGTTTTCAGCTTTTCTTGATAAGGCATAATCATAGAACCTGGATGTTGGTAGATACACCCCATTTGAATCCAGCAAAGCAAGGGATTCAATGATCTTTTTCAATTGAGTCCGATCCATACCATTCTCAATTCTCATTAATCCTTTGTATCCTGCGGAATAGTTCACCCATAATTCAACCTTGCACCCCTCCTTGATCAAGTTGATGCAGACTGAAACGGTATACTCAATTAAATCTTCCATATCTTTTCGCAAATGAAAATGGCCTTCCCCCACAGGGTTAAGAAAAATGGAGTAAAGGTCTCCCTGCACCTTTTGATACTTCTTAGCCAGCAGCTTGTTTTCTTTGGCTGTGGCTAGCCAGTGGATATGCCGGAAACTTTCATTCTCGTAATCTTTCGTCCCGATGATACTGGTCTCATCACTAAATAAAGAATGGCTTGTATTCTTATATCCTTGAATGAGTGACTTCAGCTTCAAGTCATTCATTTTCAGCACTCTTGGCACGACTTTAAAGCGGGGAAGGGATGAACGGGAATAGTCCAGCCTGAGTGTTTGGAAACCAAGAGGCGCCCTAATTAAAAGATCAAAGCCGCTCCATTGATGATTGCCCCTTTCCTTCCCTCTTAAAATCACATCAACTTTTCGGCTTGAATTTGCCGGCAGGTCGATTTTTTGTGAAAACATACTCGTCTCCTGGTCGTTCTCGACGAAAACCAGTTCATTTTCACTCCTGGTTTCAATCGCTACCTGTAAATTATAGATGGGTAATGCCGACTCATTCTTAATCTCAAGGACACCGGAAAAGGCTTCATCAACACTTGAAAGTTCAAGGTATTTCTTAAAACTCCAACTTAACTTATTTCGGTAGAATCTCAGGTAATAATGAGAAAGGACAGCAACCGAAATGATAAGAGCACATGCAAAGGCCAGCAGGGTAAACCCTGCAAAACTGCTGATGATAAATAAAATAATCATTAAAATCATCCCACTTGGCTGTACAAGAAAAGTCTTATCCTGGTGAACTATCATCTGGCTTCAACAGGGACAGCGACGCTATCCAAAATCTCTTCTATAATATTTTCCTTTGAAGTCTTTACTTCCCCCTCCACATTCAAGGTCAGTCTATGTGCCAGAAGAGGATGAGCCAATTGCTTCACATCGTCCGGCGCACAAAAATTCCTTCCATATAAATAGGCTCTCGATTGGATTGCCCTCATGTACGCTAAGGATCCCCGCGGGCTGACGCCGATTTCTACATAATTATGCTTCCGGGTTCCTTGGATGATATCCATCAAATAATCCTCAATATCTTCCGAGACTGTAACTTCCTTTACTTTTTCCTTTAACTCGATGATTTCTTCTATTGAAATGACACTTGTGATACTTTCAATCGGATTCGACTGCCTGAACCTCCTCAACATCTGCTTTTCCTTATCTGGCGCGGGGTAGCCTTGTTTGATCGTTAAGAGGAAACGGTCGAGCTGTGCATCAGGCAATGGAAAGGTTCCGATGGAGTCAAAAGGATTTTGGGTGGCAATGACGATGAATGGTTTTGGCAGCGGATAAGTCGTACCACCTAACGTTACGTTTTTTTCTTCCATTAACTCCAGGAGAGCGGATTGAGTTCGAGGAACCGCCCTGTTAATCTCATCAATAAGCAGCACGTTATTGAATACCGGACCTTTTCTGACCTTGAAGTCACTCGTTTTCACATCAAAATACTCCTGCCCAACAATGTCAGATGGAAGTGTATCGGGAGTGAACTGCAAACGGTTGAACGTACCATCAATACTTTTGGAAAAACATTTTGCCATCGTTGTTTTTCCTGTACCGGGGACATCCTCCAAAAGCACATGGCCGTCGCTTAGCAATGCAATAATCATTAACTCGATTTCTTTTTCTTTGTCAATCATCACTTTAGATACGTTTTCTTTTATATTTCCGAGCATCCACTCACACCTTCTTCAATTTTTTTAAAACCTTAATCCCATTTCTTGATCCTTTTTAACTTTTTCCTGAGATACTTTAAATTTACTAAACTGCTTACCTGGTTATAAGCCATTTTGAGCTTGCTCACCCTTTCTTCGAGATCCCCTTTCATCTTTACAGCCTCCTTCAGTCATTAGACTAAAGGTATAGTGATTTTGTTTCACATTATTCAGTTTTTCGCAAGCGGACTTAGGTGCAATTTGACGATTGTTAAGGTTTGTTTTAATTTTACCATAAAATCCCTGTTATTAAGTTGAAGAAAAGTATGTCTGATGAATAACTTCCCTCAGCCCCAAGTCGTATAAAAGAATAGGCCTTGAGCTTATGGCAGAGACTTAGTGGATTAGGTAGAATCATTTTTATCGGAGCAGGCAGCCAAGAAAGGATGAAATCAGTTGATTAAGACCAGAATTTTCAGGGAGTTCTCTCTTCAAAGTTTACTCCTTTTAATGGGTATATTAATAACCGTTTACCTCTTGCCGACACTACTTCCAACTTATCGCTATTCGTTGATAGGTTTTGGAAGCATCATGATAATCGCAAATTTTCTTATGATGATGAAGAAAACAAATTTTTTGAAGCTGACAAGGTTAGTTTCCATCTATTTTTTCATCTCGATACTAATCGTTTTCATTGTTTACTATGTTTCTGCGTTTATGATATTGACAGATACTTACGGTATGGAGAAGCTGTTTATAAAATATGGGACGGCGGCTAAGCTGCTATTCTTGGTTATTTGTTTTGCCCAGCCCATTATCCTGCCTATTCCTGAAGCCATTACAGTCGGAGCGGGAAGTACGGTGTTCGGCCCTTTTCAAGCAGCCTCTTTGGCATTTGCAGGTACTTTTTCAGGAATCCTTGTTTTGTATTTCCTTGCCAGATACGGAGGTACAAAGATTGTTACTAGATTCATTAAGAATAGCCAATTGGAACAATATCAGAATGATGTTCGAAGAAACGAAACGTTGATTATGGGACTTCTATTCATCGTCCCTGTTTTACCCGACGAAATTATTTGTGTTGGTGCCGGGCTAAGTCGAATTTCCATTAAGAAATTTATACTCATTGCGGGCCTTTCAAAGCTATTCACTTCCTTTGCTTTAGCCTATTCTGTGACTCTGGCAGGGTATTTTCAAATCTCGAACTCGCAATTCATCATTTATATAACAGGCTTTCTTACAATTATTTTCTTGGTTTCATATTTTATTGGAAAATCAAGGGCAGGAAGGTGAAGGAAGTATCGGTGGACGGAATATAATCTTGATAGAACTAAAAAAAAGCTGAAGATCAGTTGCCTGACCTTCAGCTTCCAATATTACTATTACCAGATCATCTCCGCCCACTCAGGATGATCTATAAATGGATTTCTGTTCCCTTGATACTTTTCAAAGATTACATCGTTTCTATGTCTTTCTATGGAATCAACCGGGTCCTGCTGATTCCAGTCTAATAGCACAGAGAGCTTACCATGGGTTGGCGCACTTCCGTTGTTCAAATAATTGTTGAGTTCCAAATCCAGTTCACCGCTGTCTCCTTCATACCGGACTGCCATATAGAACAGCATCCGGGCTACGTCGCCTTTCACTTCATCTCTTGGCTCCCATGAATCACTGTCATAATAATTTCCAAGTGCTTCTGAATGTTGAGTTCCTCCGTTATCAAAATCCAGATTTCCCCTTGTAGAATTCACTGTCACGTCTGTGGGACGTAAATGATGCAGGTCTGTTCCCGGCCCTTGAACCGTACCGAAATCTCCGTGAGATTTTGCCCATACATGCTCACGGTTCCAATCATCGACTCCGCCGCCATTTGTGTATTTTGACTGCGAGCGTCCTGAATAAAGCAGCAGAACATTATTAGGATTAGCAGGGTCTTCGTCTGTGTAGCGCAGGGCATCCCATACCTCGCTGTAAGAAAGAGTTGTATGATCATCTATTATATTATGAAGTTCATATTTTAAGGCAGATCCGGTTTTTCCTTCTGCGGACTTATAGTAGTCACCGTATGTACCAGGAGTTGGATTCGTACCGCTGTCCTGTGTGACTTGCATGGATGAAGCTGACTTTACTCCAGCGTGAGAGAAATAAGCAGTCAGAGAGCCTGTTACTTTCAACTTTTCTCCCATTAATTGAGGGTTGCTTTGAAGACCGTAAATTGACCGGAATGAAGACGGTATCTGCACATAGATCATGTTGGATGTGTTAGTTTCTGACGGAGAATCCGCTAGCGCCAGGGCATAGTCATTTGGAAAAGAGGATGTGATGACAGTCGTTTGGGATGTCGGCTGTCCCACGACATAGCCTTCAACAGTATAGGTGGAACCATTTTGTGTGGATATTGCCTGATTCACTGTAAAGGGGGAATTCCAATCACCAATTCCAGCCGCACCGGTTTTGTCTGACTGGAAAGAGACTGCAGCTACAAAAAAGAACACGAAAACGGTAAAGACACTCAACATTTTTTTAAAAGTATGTTTCATCTTATTCTCTCCTCTTCTATTATTCTGTTTTTTACAGATAGATTAACACCGCTTCCTATCCTAAGTAAGTTCAATGTAAAAGTAAACAGACTTTACAGAATATTAACGGACTATTCTCAAAAGAATAAAATGCATTTATTTTCGAGAATTCAGTTATTCCACGAAAAAAACGCCAAGACAAAGTCTCAGCGTCGTTATCTTTATACCACTTGTACAGTGCATTCTCTAGAAACATCCGGGGCCAAAAGGATGGTCGTTACCGTCCCCCACCCGACCTTGCTCAGTACTTTCATTTCCCCGGAGTAATCTTTGATGAGTTTAAAGCAGATGGTCAGGCCGATCCCGGTTCCTTTTTCTTTGTTTGTAAAATAGGGCTCGCCGATCCTGGAGAGTCTTTCCTTCGATATCCCCTTCCCATTATCGATGATCCTGATACGGATGCATCCCTCTTTTTCATCCACTTTCAGTTTGACTTCATCCTTTTCCTTGGTCGCTTCGAAGCTGTTTTTCAGGATATTCAGGATGACTTGTTTAAAATGGGAAGGATTGAAGTAAGCATCTGGTGAATCTCCGAGTTTGTCTTCAAGCGTCAACTGTTTATTCTGTTCAAGTGCTACTGCATCAAAGAGCATTTTGATATTGGCCAATTCTTTTATGACATCGATCTGGACATTCTTCTTCTCTTCCTCGTCTCGTGCCTCCGGTTTTGCCAATAACAGCATCTCGCTTAGAACTTCGTCGATACGCACGATCTCCTCCAATATGATGTCTTCATACTGGCTTTCCGGATCCTTTTCCTTCAGAAGCTGAATGAAACCGCGTATGGTCGTTAAAGGATTCCGGATTTCATGGGCGATACTCGCCGCCAGCTCCCCGATGACCTTCGATTTTTCTGAAGAAAGCAGCAGCTGTTCGTTTCTTTTTTGATTGGTATAATCGATCCCGAACACCAAGGTATAGGTCTCTTTCTCCCGATGTTTGAGGGTCTTGTACCCCCACTGCACATATAAGGTTTCGCCAGTCCTTCTATTGATGCGCTGAAGTTTGTCTGACGTCATATCCAGTTGATTCGGGGACCTCTGCAGTACGGTAACATCTTTTCCAAGTAAGTCATCTGCGGGAACGGACACCAGGGATTCCATCGCCTCATTCATCTTGATGATTTGATTATTCCGATTCAAAACCGTAATGAAATTCGGGTTGATATTCATGATTTCTTCCATTAAGCTGCTCTGCCTGGCCAGGTTTTGATTGGCCGTATTCAACCTTCGGGCCTGCATTTGAAAGAAGCCAAGAAATAAGGCAATCGCAACAATAATCGAGTTCAAGCTTGAAAAGTAAAGAGGCAGCACACCGAAACCGCTGATGATGCCATTAATCAACACAAATGCTTCTCCAACAGCCAGCTTTTTGTAGAAGGAGCGATAGAACTGGTCCTCCATCTTAAGCGAGAGAAGGAGAAGGGCCGCTGCAAACAAACATACAATGACAATATTGATGATATAGGTAAAATGCAGAGGGCCATAAACAGGCATCAGATGAGACGGTGCCCACATCTCTTCAGGGACGAGCCTGTATTCCCTGATTCCCATGCTGGTGAAATTCACGAGGTAAACTCCCGTACTAAAAGCAATGACCAGGACTACACCCGCCTTGTTAAAGATCCGCTTGAAGGCATGCATGGCAGGATTCTCCCTGACAATGTTATAGCAAAAAAAGTAGATAAGCGGCGTCATCAAAATCGAACCGGTCCTGAATACCCTAAAAAGGAAATCAATCGTGCTGAGTTGAAACAGCTTATGAGCGTAAAGCACCGAAATGTCGATCTGCCAGCAGCAAAGCAAAAGCAAAAACAACGACAACGCTCTGGAAACGGCGGTTTTATAATAGATTAAGAGTGAAACTGAAATAATTAACGGAATCAATGCAACGGCTAACACCAGGACAAACTCCAACCTTCACCTCTCCCTTCCTGAAGGACTGTATATATACTGGGACGTTCATTTCTATAGATAAATGGGGCTATGTAAAATAGGATTTAGTTGACTGACGAGCAGAAATTGACATATAACTCTAACTATACCATATAATTGACATCATTTTTCTTCTCAATAGATTTCCGTGTACATATTTTCCGGCAAAATGAAAGACTGGTATTGGAACCTGATTTTTCTTATAGTAATGGAAAAACTATCGTTAGCGGGGTCTTAATATGAAGATTGAATCACCAAATATACCAAATACTTTACCTGAGAGAAATTTTAATGACATTTTTTATGAAGAGGATCCAGAACTGGAATTATGCCAAATCCATGATTCTGTTTTTGAGAATGAAACATTGCCAAAAGTGCGTCTGTATCGCATGACCTTGCGCAATTGCAGGTTTAATAATACGGATTTTTCATCCATCGACCTGACGGATGTTCTGTTTGAGAACTGCGATTTTTCCAATGCCAACTTGAACGGAGCTTCCATCCACCGGACAAGCTTCAGGAATTGCAAGTTCCTTGGTGTGGATTTCACCGAGTCCCGCTTCGGGAATGTCCTATTTGAAGAATGCTTGCTGAACTTGGCCTCATTCGGAAATTCAAAACTTGAGAAAGTGATGCTGCAGGACAGTTCGTTGGAGAATGCAGACTTTTATGATTGCAAATTCAAAAAAGCGGCATTCATCCGCTGCAATCTCAATCATGCGAGCTTTGAAAGTACTTCGCTAAAAGGAGTCGACATAAGTACGTCTTCCTTTGATTCCCTTTCTGTTTCCATTTCCGACTTGAAGGGCTGTAAAGTATCCACCAACCAGGCTATCCAATTCGCTGCACTTTTGGAATTAGTCATTGTCGATTGATTCCTTGTCATGTTGAGTTATTCACCTTTCCCTCCTTAGAAATAAAGAATGATTTTTTCTAAAGGAGGAAACATAAGATAATAGGCATTACACCAAAGTTTTGTCAGTTAGAGGAAGGTACACATATTTATAGGAATGGATGCAGAATTTCTCGAGGAACGAAACAATCTTGTGTAAGAAAGGAGAATGATTCTTGGAATCCATTTGGCTGGAATACGGATGGACTTTATTGATCTTAATCGGGCTTGAAGGATTATTATCCGCTGATAATGCACTCGTACTTGCCGTCATAGCCAAACACTTGCCTGAAGATGAGAAGAATAAGGCGATTAAATACGGAATCTTTATGGCGTTTGGTTTCAGATTTGTTGCCCTCTTTGCCATTTCTTTCATCGCCAACGTCTGGCAGATACAGGCGGTCGGTGCTGCCTATCTGCTTTACCTCGGATTGAAGCACGTCATCAAGGCCAAATTCGGCAAGAAGAATGAAAACATCCATAAGGATACGGAGGAAGATGCGAAAGGAAAAGGATTTTGGCCGACAGTCGGTAAAATCGCCCTGGCCGACCTTGCGTTTGCCATCGATTCCATCCTTGCCGCGGTTGCCCTGGCACTCGGCCTTCCTGATTCCCCTTTAGGAGATTTCGGAGGCATGGATGGCGGACAATTCATCGTCGTTGTGCTTGGTGGAATTGCCGGACTTATCCTCATCAAGTATGCAGCCACCTGGTTTGTGCAGCTGCTTGAAAAGCGGCCTGCCTTGGAAACGACCGCTTATGCCATCGTCGCATGGGTCGGTGTCAAACTGGCCGTCATCACCCTTGCCCATGAGGATATCGGTGTATTGGATCACCACTTCCCTCATAGTACGTTGTGGACTTTGATCTTTTATGGGGTCCTCGTTGGGATTGCCTTGCTCGGTTGGTTCGCACCGGGCAATAAGACTTCCGGCGAAAGCAGAAGTTAAATAGTTCAGTTTTGAATGTAAAAACAAGCTAGGAAATACTATCCTAAAGTGAGGGGGCACAGATCCGTAAGATAAGGGGAGATTTTCCCCTTAAACTGCAAAACCGGCTGATTGAGCGATAAATAAGGGAAGTTTTTCCCCTTATTCCTGGTCCAGCCCCTATTTTTCATGATTTTTATAGGAATAGAGGGAAATATTACCCTTATTTATACTATTTTTAGGGATTTTTTCTAAATAAGGGAAGTTTCTCCCCTTATTTTCATAAGCTCATGCTGTTGATTCTCTTGTGTCCAATTAATCCCGCTCTCTGAAGGCTGGGTGAGACCATTTATTGAACAAACTTTTTTACCGTTTCGCCTATATTTTTAGTGTTATGGATACGTGTGCGGAATCAAACGCGAAATGACACTTGAAGTAGATGATTTGCTGTATTCCCAATAAAAAATAGCATACGAATAATGGTACGGATTCGTATGCTAATTGGCTTTTTACGTTTTGTACGTATGAAGTAAACTACTTATGCTTGGGATGCAGCGGTCATTTTTTTACAACAAGTATCCTTTATACCCAGCAAACAATTCCCCGCCATATTGGTTAAGTATGGATTCTATGAAAGAAGTGATGTCCGTTTTATCCTCTGATTTCATGTATTCTTTTGTGCAGCCGGCCAGATTCTCACATAACTCTTTATTGTGTGCTTTCAGGTTTCTGGCAAACCATTTACCTTCTCCAATCCATTTGCCCTCTGCCCTTAGGGATAGTTCTGCCAGCTTATCGATTACCTTATTTAAAATAAATAAACTTTCTGCAAAGTCTTCTGAACTTCTAAAATCCGACAGGAAATCGGTTATTTGATACCGTGCTTCCTTTACACTCTCTTCATCCCACCGCTCAGGACCCTGTTCATAAAGTGATTTTGCCGCTTGTTGAAATTCTTTTCCCGCACCTTGCTTATCTTTTATCAGCATACCTTCCGCGCACATTTTGATGATGGTCGGTATCCCTCTATATCTCGCTGTCTGAAACTGAAACTCCAAAGATGATGCTGTATAAATGAAGGCTTCAATTTTCCAGCCATGAAATTGGTAACACTGAAGTCTTGGTGTTTCTGCTTCATCGATGATGACTAAGTCAATATCCGATTCTTTTGTGAGATTTCCTTGGACAGCACTCCCGCCTATCCAGGCGATATCCGATCCGGGATAGTGTGCAGCGATAAACTGTTGAGCGATTCTCCTGATTTCATCCTTCACATGAACCACCTCCCATAAATCAGGGTATTCACCTATGAAGGGATCGTTCCAGAAATTTACTTTTACGAAATAGAGCCTTGTAAATTCACTTCTTACTTATGGGGGTTGTACTTTGTATAAACTCCTGCATCAGAGATACCCTATCTTTTAGGAGGTGCAAAACATTGGGTAAAAAATTCGAAAAAAACCTTATAAAATTTCTATATTTTTTTGGTATTAGTTCTTTCGTATACTTAATTAAAAAACCACTCGCCAAGGACTGGCTCCTTGTTTTCTTTATAAAAAGTTATTATGCATCACTGGTCGATCAACTGGTTGTAAATCGAGGATATGTTCAATATCCCACTCGATTACCAAAACAAATGAATACAAGCTTGTTGTTTGATTACATACTTTTCCCTATTTCTTGTGTCTTTTATAATCAAATATCCAAAGATTCTCGTTTCATTCAGTGCCTTTTAAAAGTTCTGTACTTCAGTATTCCGATGACTCTTATTGAATTATGGTTGGAAAAAAATACACGGCTTGTTAAATATAAAAATGGATGGAATTGGACAGCTACATTTTTTTCTCTGTCCTTTTCATTCTTGTTAGTTAGATTTACAATGTCTGTGATAAGACGTATCTTCAATAATGAATATGACTTAAGTTAAGCAGGGTTTTTTAATCAACAACAAAAATATTTTTGTTTAAAAACGAGCTGTATATTTACTGCAATAAATTCCTTAATATCAAAAGAAACAGACCTATGCCAATACATAGGTCTGCTAAAGCTTTTTTTCAAAAAGCAATAAATATCCTTTAAGAAAATATCCTCATCTGCTTATGACTTATATATCTCTGGTAAAACGGTCTCCAAGTAGTTTCCGTCACCTTTCATAACGACAAGCCCCTGGTCCATTAAAGCTGTCCATAATCTGTGATCCAGTTCGTATAATCCCTTAAAGCGCATGATTTCAAGCTCCTGCTGGGTCAGTGTAACTTCATAATATTGGTCGCCATTCTTGACAACCAATTCATAATCCTTGAACTTCATAATGAAAATTTCATAGTTCAAATACCACTCATGAAGCTGTCTTTCAATTAATTCCGCTACATGCTTTAGGAAGTCTTCATCTTCCATGATCTGGATCATATAGCTTCTGACCATTCCGTTGATATTCATGAGCTTTCCTCCTGATTGAAGTATTAGACTAAGTTTTCCCTTACTTCAATAACTTGAAACGCCTTACCGCCCATTGAACATTCATTGGGATGGAATCGTGTCTCCCGGAGGTCTCCCTCTTTCAACCAATTTTTTACAATCTCTTTCTTTCCTCACTTGTCAAAAAATTTTGTATACTTAAGCGGGAGGTGAAAAAATGGAAGAAAAAATGTTGAAACTAGCATCATTTTCACCCGCTTCTCTTTTGATGACGGCATAGACCCTCTTTGAGGGCATCATTTTCCAGCCACCTCACTTTTGATGATGGCATAGACCCTCTTTGAGGACATCATTTTCCTCCCGCTTCTCTTTTGATGTCGGCATAGACCCTCTTTGAGGGCATCATTTTCCTCCCACTTCTGTTTTGATGTCGGCATAGACCCTCTTTGAGGGCATCATTTTCCTCCCGCTCCTCTTTTGATGACGGCATAGACCCTCTTTGAGGACATCATTTTCCACCCACTCCTGTTTGGATGACGGCATAGACCCGCTTTGAGGGCATCATTTTCCACTCGCTTCACTTTTGATGACGTCATAGACCCGCTTTGAGGGCATCATTTTCACCCACTTCTCTTTTGATGTCGGCATAGAGTCCTGAAACCAAAAAAAGAGACAGACCCCTGTCCCTTCAACATGTCTAACCTTTATAATAGTGCTTATACAAATCATGGGCCCTCTTAAGGAATTCCCCTCTCCCTTGATCTTCCACCCAGAGCTCGATCAATTTGTGGACATCATCATTTTCATCTGATGACCGTTCAAACGAATGCAGCCACCTGCTGGCTTTCTCCATCTCATTGATCTGGCGGTCAATCCAATACCCTTTCAACATTTCAATATCCTTTTTTGTCAAAGAGAATTTTTCTATGTTTTCACGATGTTTCGGAAATGCTTCGTAGTTCTCCCAGCTTGGAAAGATTCCATGGTCCAGGAAGGCTTCCATATGGACTTCAACGACAGCTTTCAAAATCTTTCGTTTTGATGCCGGACCAATTGGAATCTTGATGAAACCGCCAAACAAGCTATATCTCATTGGGATCCCTTCTCCTGTTTCGAGTTTGTTTTAATCATATTCATCCAGCTGGGATTTAGTACTTGATAATGGCTCGATGACAGGAGGGACTTCATTCCCTATAAAGCAAAATTAACAACAGTCCCTTCATCCTTTTTCATACAATTGCAGGATCAAGCAGAAGCTGCTCCAGTAGAGACAATCGCATCTAAAACGGCCTCTGCTTTTCTTAGCTTCTCCACTGTTCCTTCCATATCAATCAACCCATTTACATCTGTTACCCGGTAATCCTCCAATACTGCCACTGTCATAAAATTACCGCTGCCAAACCGCTCGGGTCTCTTGAAATCCAGCCCGTATTCTTGTCCTGCTGCCACCATGGCTTTATTCCATTTATTGCGGAGAAACCTTCTCTTGGACTTATCCTCCACTCTGATCTTAAAGCAGAGTTTGTTTTCTTCGAGCTGGAAATACTGCTGGCATTCATGGTCTCTTTTCCAGTGCCACCAGAAACCTGTGAACCCGCCGCGAGCGTTGGCGACATAGCCCCAGTCTCCCTGGATGCCTCTTGCCTGCAATTCGGTATAGAATCCATGCCAGGCCAACCCTTTCCAGTTGGTCACTTCACTCTTCAAATAGCGGTTGTGAGATGCTTCTATTTTTAGAAGATGATGATAGTAATCTGTGAAAATCGTATCCCCGATGCCGGCTTGAATTCCTTTTTCCATCAGGTCCAGCATGTTTTTCCGGCTGAAATGCTTGTAGCCCGCGGCCTCTATGCTGCGGTAATTTCCTTGATTGCCGGTTTTATAAAAGATTGGAAGCTGCTTTGTGTACCCTTTCTTTTCAATTTTTTCACGGTATCTTTTCAATTGGTTTGAGTGGTCTTCGGTCCAGGTCTTGTCCTCTATTAATATCGCAAACTCGTCATTTACTATGGCCAATATGTCAAGGCCATCCACTTGTCTATTGATGATGATCGTATGAATATCTGGTATGGGAAGGTTGTGCAATCTGAAGATGTGTTCGATGAATTGAGTTCCTGCCTTGTTCAGTTCCATGTTAGCACTCTTATACGCGGGATCACCCCACTCAAGGAGCCAGCATAGAAAGGCATCCTGTGAGAGTTCGCTCGTGGCATAGGCAAAAAGGTTCGGTCTGTTCATGTTTTTCACTCCGTGGCTAAAGTTATTTTAAAAGTTTCGAAAATTCCACTTATTATATTACCAAAATATTGAAGGAAGTGCTATCTAGAAATAATAAAAAAACGCCTGTAATACAAGCGTTTCTGATTTTATATTCATCGTTTGGATGATTAAACCAATCATAGTACCCGGCCATCGCTCATTTTTATTACACGATCGGAAAATGATAGCATTTCTTCATCGTGGGTCACCATTAAAGTAGTCACATTCAAGGTTTTGGTGATCTCTTGAATTAATGTCATCACTTCTTTTGACCTTTTAGAATCCAAGCTTGCTGTAGGTTCATCTGCAAAGAGAACTTTAGGTTTATGAATAATGGCTCTGGCGATTGCCACCCTTTGTTTTTCACCGCCGGATAAGGAAGCTGGATAAGCATTTTTCCGATGTTCCATGCCTACTAATTTCAAAATTTTGTAAACTTCTTTTATTTGCACAGACTTCGTAAGTTTGGATTCAGAGACTTTCAGCATTAGAAGCAATTGTTCTTCTACCGACAAGAATGGGACTAGATGTGAAGATTGAAAGATAAAGCCGAAATGGCTTGCCCTGATGTTTCGGACTTCCCCTTCTTTCAAACTCAACAAATCTTCTCCCTCGAATTCTACTCGCCCGCATGATGCTCTTTGAAGACCTGCTGCTATGGTAAGAAGTGTACTCTTACCTGAACCGGATGCTCCTACTAGAGCAGTGACTTCTCCCTCCCTAAGCACCAGATTTATCCCTTTTAGTATATCTTCCTTCACTTCACCATTTGTAAATGTTTTTCTGATTCCTTTCATCTGCATTAATGCCATCTTTACACCTCTCCTTGTTGAATCGCTTTTAACGGCTCAATTCTTCTAATTTGCATGCCTGAAAGTGTCGCACCGATAAATCCAATCACCAGAAAGACACCCGATAATTGTAATGTGGCCGTTGTGTTCAAAGTAAAAGGCATCTCATTTGGAGCAAGAATATTAAAAATCTGGCTGAGAGCAACAGATATAACAAGTGCCGTTAACGTCACTAACAGCATTTGTATCCACATCACTCTAAACAGAGTACTGGTTTTTACACCAATTGCTTTCAAAATACCGTATAGACCTACTTTCTGGACGTTCATCATATAGAAAAAGATCGCAAAAAGCATACCGCTGATCACCACTAAAAACCACACAATCATATTTAAAGAAGTTTGCTCTGCGGTGTAACTTGGAATGGTTTTAAGAAATTCCTTTGTAGAAAAGGATTGTAAGCCTGCAAGTTCGCGGCTCGTCCCTTCCCCTGGGATAAAAATCAACTGCGTTTCTTCTCTTCCATTCATTTCTTTGTAGTCATCCAAATTTATATAAGCAACAGGTGCATGACTGAATTTCTTATTATTCACAAATCCTTTAATAATAAAATGTCCTCTATACTGATTATTCGTAAGGGTATCGCCGACCTTGAAACCTTCTTCCTCTAAAGAACTGTCCAATACCACTTCCCCTGGATTTACACTTTCAAATAACATTGAATCAGTAGAAGCAACAAAAGCAACGCTATGCTGTTTGCCCTGTTCTTCATTCAGAAAACCCAATTGGATGGAAAGGGCAACTGCATCTTGTTCTTTTCGTAGCAGCTGATCCTGCAAATCAGTTTCGATTCTCGATAGGTTATACATTTCCTCTGCATCTTCGCTCATATAAAAATTCCCTTTTGGCAAATCCTTAATCAAACCAGCATTATCTTGTGATAACCCGTTGGCCAGTCCGGTTATGATGAACGTTAAAAAACTGACAAGAAAAACAATCGAGCCTAGTATTATAAATCTAGATTTACTCTTTTTAATTTCTTTCCAAGCAATGTTCATTTCAATTCCCCCATTTTGATAAGTTGTAATTTTCTCTGAACATTCCACTTACACTCGTCCAGGCCAAACATAGCAAGAAAAGTTGGCTGCTTTTATTCATAAATACTACCTCCTGTGATGTATAACATTGTTCATTTTCCGTTGAATTCAATATACATCCGGATTATGAACGGAAGATGAATAGAAGTTTACAAAAAAAGTGCCAGCTCCTCTGCAGAGCTGACACCTTTAGTGAGAAGGCAATCTTACTGTAAAAACAGCCCCCTCATTTTCGTTACTATTAACCTGAATCTGACCCCCATGAAGTTTTACAATTTTTGCAGCGATTGATAATCCGAGTCCTGTCCCTTCTACCGTTCTTGAACGTGCCACATCTGCCCGGTAGAATCGCTCAAAAATCCGATCTGATTCGTCTGACTTGATTCCTATCCCTGTATCCTCAAAAGTGACGTTGACTGCTTCTTTATCTTTTACAATCGATATATCAATGCTCCCAAAAGGCTTATTATACTTAATAGCATTAGAGAGAAGATTATCCCAAACGGTATTGAGAAGAGAAGGGTCACCTGAAATTTCCAGATCCGGTAAGGAATAGCTGAGCATGATATTTTTCTCATTTATCATCCATTGATAATTTTGAACGAGTTCTTTCATTTGATGAGAGATATTGAATGTTTTTCTCTTTACTATATCTTCATCCCTGTCTAATGACGCCAGAAGCAGCAGCTGTTTTGTTAATGTTGAAAGCCTGGTGATTTCACCATTTATTACAGAAATATATTGCGCTTTTTCTTCAGAACCCAATGATGCATTCTGCAAAAGATTTGTGTAGCCTTTTATATTGGAAAGCGGCGATTGAATATCATGTGATATATTGGATATAAATTCTTTCCTCATTTCATCTACCTGCTCCAACTTACCTGACATATGCAAGAAGCTGCTTGACAATTCTCCCAACTCATCCTTTCTGCGGGTATCAAGTTCAACATTGAAGTTGCCCTTTGATAATGATTTAGTGGCCGCGGATAATTTGGAGATAGGCTTAACTAGATACTTCGTACTCACCAATACCAATACAATGCTTAATAAAATCGTCAGAGCCAGAAGCCATCCAAACAAAATATGCATTTCATTAAAGAGAAGATTTATATCGGGTCTGATAAATAGAGCATAGTCATTGCCACTAATTTGAAGTGGAACACCCACCGTGTTTACTAGTTCATTTGCAAAAAATCCAGTCACAAATGATTGCTGGGGAAAATGAAGAATTCCATGATAAATCTTACCGTTCAATACATCATTCTTTATATTACTCGAAAGCTCTTTATTCCTGAACGGCGCGCCATAATATGCCTCTTCTCCCGTATCATTAACCATGTATAGCTGATATCCGATTGCCGAAAGGTTTTCAAGGTAATCTTCCAATCCGAGATTAGGATGCTCTTCGGCAAATTCAGCTGCCTCGAGAGCGATTTTAGTGATTTTTTCATCGTTATAAGGTTTTAATTTTTCCTGATAATAGGCATTGGATAGTAAGAAAGAGAGAATGCCGCTTACAATCATGATGGCTATTGTCATCACAACAAATTTAACATAAAGCGACCTCATGCCCTTTTCGCCTCCAACATATATCCAACTCCGCGAACTGTCTTGATTTGCATCTCATCTGTTAGCTTAGAAAAGCGCTCTCTTAATCTTTTTACATGAACATCTACTGTCCGCTCATCCCCTTCATAATCCACACCCCAAATTTGTTCAATAAGATGATCCCGCGTGAACACTTGTGAAGGATTTGACATCAGAAAGCTCAATAATTCAAATTCCTTTAAAGGCAGAATGATTGTACGGTCTCCGATTTGGATCTCATAGCTTTTTTTGTTTACAATAATACTTTTCATACGGATAATTGAATCGTCCGGCTGCTTGTTATAACGCCTCAGAAGTGCCTTGATCCGGAATAATAATTCCTTGGTTTCAAAAGGTTTAACAAGATAATCATCGGTCCCGGATTGAAAGCCGAGTTCCTTATCTTCTATTTGATTCTTGGCTGTTAAAAGAATAACAGGGATGTCGTACGAATTTCGTATCTCTTTTGTTAAAGAGTATCCATCCATATAAGGCATCATTACATCCACAACTGCTAATTCACAGGGGTTGGCCTTTAAAACCTTCATTGCTGCCACACCATCGACAGCTTGAAAAACCTTATATCCAGCTTCAGACAAATGTACTTCTATTAAATTTAAAATATTGATATCATCATCAACAATCAAAATATTATTCATGTTGGAACTCCTATAGATTTAGTGCATTTTATATTCTCTATTACTTCCTTTAAGTTATAACGATTATTTCAGATTCCCTTCATCTAATCAATTCTTATTCACAGCACTGCAGAAAAAAGTGAAAGAATGCACACATAGACAGAAGGATATGTACCTTTATGCATTGCCTGTCCAACACCCTTGTTGTAATACTAATTAATCTCTTTTCCACTATGTCTCCTGTTCGATTTGTTTATAAAAAAAAGAGACAGAATACCTGTCCCTTTTGTCCGGCGCATATTGCTATTCAACTTTTACTAACTTCCTTTTCATTGAGGAACGAACCAATCGTTTCATATACTTCTTCTATATCACCCTTGGAATCCATCATGCTGAAGAAGTTAAAGAATCCATGGATTTGCCCCTCTTCTCTTCTAACGGTGACGGGTACCCCAGCATCTTTAAGTTTTTCCGCATACAATTCACCTTCGTCACGAAGGGGATCATATTCTGCCGTAATGATCAGCGCTGGCGGCAGGCCGCTTAGATCTTCTGCATTCATCGGGGCAGCATGCGGATGAAATGCATATTCTTCATTCTGGACATAGAGTTTACTGAACAGCCCAATGTTCTCGAGTGTCAGAAAATAGCCGCTACCATTTTCCCTGTAGGAATCATATTTTTCAGGATTGAATGAATCCGTAACAGGATATAGGAGGACCTGCTTTGAAATGGAAAAACCGCCTTTTTCTTTAGCCAGTAAACAAACGACCGTTGCTAAATTGCCTCCCGCGCTGTCCCCTGCTACTGAGAACTTTCCTGGATCTCCATTGAGCTCTTCTGCATTTTCAAATACCCATTTTGCCGCTGCGTAACAATCATGAACGGCGGCTGGGAAAGGGTTCTCAGGTGCCAGGCGATAATCGACCGCTACGACGATTTGTTGTGACGCATTCACGATCGCTCTGCAAACAGCGTCATGACTTTCTAAATCACCATACACAAAGCCCCCTCCATGAAAATAAACGAGAACTGGAAATGGCCCATCACCTTCCGGGGTATAGATTCTGATAGGAAGAAGGCTTTCCGGTCCCTGGATTGTCCGGTCTTCGACTTTGTGGACCAGCTCCACCTCCCCAAAACTTACACTCGCCCTGGAACGGATGTCTTCCAGTGTCGGTGTATACCCATCTGGATATGCAGGTACCAGGTTTTCTAAAAAATATTTCATCTTCGGATTTAATTCAGCCATGTCGTTCCCTCCATTTGATTTGAATCTATTATTCTTTTAGCTTCTAAATCATTACTTGGTACTAACTAATCCTGTATTCGTAGCCGGGGCCCCTTTTTTCCAGCGGCCAACATAATCTTTCCGTTTTAGTTTTGCTGCTTTTCTGCGGAAGGAAAATGTATAGCCAGGCCATAGTGTCGAATTTCTGCCTGTTTCATCAAGGTACCAGCTGTTACAGCCCCCAGCCGTCCACACTGTTCCTTCCGTTAACTTTTCAGTGTCATGAATGAATCGGTCCTGTGCGTCTTCGCTTGGTTCAATTGTTTTCAAGTTATTTTTTCTCATGTGTTTCACGGTTTTAAGCATGTGCTCGACCTGTGCCTCTATCATGATGATGACTGAGGTATGGCCAAGGCCAGTGTTGGGCCCTTGAAGAAGGAATAAGTTTGGAAATCCTGCCACCGTTGTACCCATATAGGCTTTGGGGCTGCCTCTCCATTCTTCCTTCAATGTATGTCCTTCACGTCCATATACATCTTTGGCGAAAGGAAACTCTGTCACCTGGAAGCCTGTACCGAAAATGATGGTATCGACCTGTATCTTTCTCCCTGTGGAGTCAATCACTGCCTCTTCCGTTACTTCCTCTATTCCGGAGGTATTCACTCCTACATTCGGCTGTGCAATGGCTGGATAATAATTGTTCGAAATCAGGATCCGCTTGCATCCGATTCGGTAATTCGGAGTCAGTTTCTCCCTCAAATCAGGGTCTTTTACCGCTTTATGCATGTGGTGTAAGGCTATACTCTGCATTGTTTTCATCCATTTGGGATTCCTGAAAGCAATCAGCCTTGCTTCCCTCTGTGCATAGATCTTCAAACGTTCCATTTTTTGACGAAGAGGCGAACGGCTGTAGGCCAGCTGCTGGTCCTCACTGATTGGTCCGTCCAGCCGCGGAACCACCCATGGCGGTGTGCGTTGAAAAACATGGAGGGTTTCAACTTCAGGCTGGATTTCAGGGATGAATTGGATGGCCGATGCACCAGTTCCCACAACGGCAATCCTCTTTCCTTTTGGATTGAATTCCTCCGGCCATGTGGCTGAATGAAATACCTCGCCTTTGAAATTCTCCATTCCTTTCAGTTTGGGGATGGAAGGGTTGCTGAGTGCACCGAATGCCCCAACGACAATTTGAGCTATGAAGGTTCCCTGATTGGTTTGAATCTTCCATTCTCCATCCTTATCAAGCCAATCCATCCTTATAACTTCATGCTGAAAGCGGATATGCTTCATCAAATCAAACTTCTCTGCACAATCCTGCAGGTATTTGTAAATCTCCGCTTGAGGTGAAAAGACCCTGCTCCAATGGGGATTAGGCGCAAATGAAAGTGAATAGAGATGGGATTCCACATCACAGGCACAGCCGGGATAACGGTTGTCCCGCCATACACCTCCGACATCGCCCTTGCGTTCAAGCAGAATGATGTCCCGTTCCCCTTCCTGCTTCAGTCTTACAGCTGCGGCAATGCCGGCAAAACCCGTACCGATGATGACAATTCTTGCTCTTGTATACACTTCGCTCTGGCTATCTTTAGGGTCCACGTTCCCCCTCTCCTTTCCTTCGAATAGGACTTTTTTAAAGAAAACGCTTTCAATCAATCTTTTACTTTATCTACAAGCGGACGAGTACTTCTCTTTATTTTATTATGAATATTCTGAAATATATATTTAAAAATTTTTAACTCCCTTTAAAAAAATTTAAACTTGAACTCTATAAAAGATGATAAGTGTTTAAATTTTCAAACTTTTTACCTGCTCAACAGTAAATTTTTGTTAAAATGGAATCATATATCCATTCCCAAAAAATATTTTATAAAGGTGTGCAGATATGAATATTGCCCAGTTTCAATATTTGATTGATGTCGCAGAGCTCGGCTCTTTTACCGATGCTGCAAAAAAGAATCATATGACCGTTCCCGCCATCAGTATTTCGATCAGCCACCTGGAAACCGAATTAGGTGTTCTGCTTTTTTCCCGTTCAAGAAAAGGTGTCACCCCTACGATTGAAGGAAAAAGAGTAATCCAACATGCCGTCTCGATATTAAAAAGAGTTGAGAAAATGAAAGATGATATTTCTCTAACGAGAGATCTCCTCCACGGAAATATAACCATTGCAACCATCCCGGGAATGGTACCGAAAATCATTGATACCACCCTTGAATTTCAAAAGAATTACCCCTACGTCAATGTTCAGATGGCTGAAGCCCCATCAAGTATCGTTGTTGATCAAGTAAAAAAAGGACTTGCTGATATAGGTTTCTTATCTGCAGGAACCGGCAGCCGGGATTCCTCCCTTACTTGGAAAACCGTCATGAAGGATGAGGCAAGACTGATTGTCAATCATCATTCGTCCTTACGGTTTTACCAGAATATCACCAAAGAGGAAATCAAGAACGAGACATTCGTTCTGTACAATGACCCCTTAATAAAGACGGTGGCCGAAAACTTATTTTTAAAAGACGGATCCAACCGCGTTGCCTTGATCACAAATAATGTTGAGGCCATCTACCAAATGGTGACCAAAGGAAATGCCATTACCATCGCAACAGAATATATCGTTGAATCATTGCCACCCCATATTAAAGATGAAATCCACACCATCTCGATCAATGAGATAAGCAGCATCCCCAACTTCCTTTGGAGAATCACCCGTAAGAATGAAGAGTTGTCAGGTGTCATTGAAACGTTTACTAACCAACTGGTAAAACAACTAGTCCCGCGTACTGAAGAATACTTGTAGTGCTCGATATCTTGAGAAACGTGCCCTTATAACAGTGGTAGGTTACATGAAGAATCGTACCATTATAAACGCTACTCTCTTGTGTAGTGGCACGTTTCCTGTAGAATCGTACCGTTAAAAACGAAACTTTTTTATGTAGTGGTACGTTTCCTAAAGAATCCTACCATTATAAATCAAACTCCCTTGTATAGTGGTACATTCAAAAGACTAATATTTTCATAATCCTAAAGATGGAAAGGAGATTAAACTATGAGTCTGCTGACTTATGAAAAAAAACGTTCTATCCAAAGCTATCTTTTCGAAAAATATATCGCAATGGGTAATATAAAAAAAGGGTTTTCCTCGATTGAAAACACCACAAAGCTGGTCAAACAAGTTGGAACCGAAAACAGTAAACCCTATAGTATGGGGCGAATCAAGCTTTCCGTCTCAGTCAAGGAAGAGATGTTTGAAGGTATGAAGGTCTTCACACTAAATGATCATCAATCTTCTAAACAGAAGGTGATTCTCTATATTCACGGCGGTGCATGGGTGAACCAGCCATTAATCTTTCATTGGAAGTTCATGGAGAAGATGGCCCAGTCAATAAATGCCAAAATCATTGCCCCAATCTACCCTAAAGTCCCTCACTTCAACTACCAGCATACATATCCAGCACTTGTGAAGTTATACACGGAAACCCTTAATTATGTAGATCGTCCGCAACAAGTCACATTAATGGGAGATTCCGCAGGAGGCAATATTGCGTTGGGGCTTGCCCAGCTGCTGAAGGAGAATGATTTGCATCAACCAAAAGATATCATTCTATTATCCGCGTGTGTGGATATGCGTCTTGATAACCCGGAAATTCCTAACTATGAAAAAGTAGACCCCATGTTGTCTGCTAAGGGAATGGAAGTCATCACGAAAAAATGGGCAGCTGATAAGGAGTTGGATGACCCGATCATCAGTCCTATCCATGGAGACTTGAGAGGCCTTGCTAAAATCACTCATTTCGTAGGAACCCATGAAGGTTTGTATCCGGACGCCATTAAATTTGAAAAAAAACTGACCAAAGATGGGATTGAACACAAAACATATGTCTACCCAAAAATGAATCACGTCTTTGTCGTCATGCCGATCCCCGAAGCAAAAGATGCCCAGCAAAAAATCATAGACATCATTAATAGCTAACTCATGGATTGCCAAGTCCAAAACCCCTTTACCACTTTAAAGCAGTGGGGGACAGTCCCCCGCTGCTTTTTTTTGAAACTTTTTCCAAAATGAACCGTATACAAATGAAAGGGGGTACATACATGTTTATCTTAAATATCCTATTTACCATTCTGCTTCTTATTGGGCTGACGGCCGCGGCTTTTGCAGTCGACTTCATTTCTACATATCTTCAAAAACGAATAAGCCCCAAATATCTGAATGTTACGGTCATCTTTCTTCTACTCCTATTGATGACAGGCGGGTCGTATGCGTTTAGTGTTCTGGGAAGCTGGAGTCTAATCGATACGTTTTTTATTTCCAGCCTTTGCTTTTTCGGTTTGGGATGGGTCACGAATATCACGAATAACGCCAGCATCAACAGACAGGGAACTATCGCCAAGTTCGTCACCAACAACGCTTATAAGCATGAATATAAGGCTGCGAGTACTTCGGGCATGAGTTTGTATTTTATCTCTAGTTTAATTTTCCTTGCAGGGAGCTGGGGTTATGCCTTTCTTATTGCTTACAATTAGAAAATGACATCCAAACTGGTAACTATATAAAAGAAAAAGACGAGTCTTTTTGTCTTTCAATATATGTGGGTACCTGCTATAAAGGTCTTCCTTAAAAGCTCCTTTTTCTTAAGTAAAAAGAACCATTAATAATCGTTTGAAGAAGATACAGGAGTCATTGAGTTAGCAATAATCGCTAGTTGTTCTAATGTAATTTTCTCTCCTCTTGATAATATAGACAACGTGTGGAATGTCTCATTATCATTTGTCCAAATAATTGTTTTGTCCTCTTCATTATCTTTCCTTATCTTCGCTTCGATGCCATTATCTAATTTAAGAGTTCCTGCTCCTTCCTCATCAATCTTATTAAGACCTTCCAAATAGGAAGTTGTAAAATGCACGACAATTTTATCAGTTTTTTCTTCAGCGGCAGATACAAAATCTATGGCTGTAAGGATTATCTCTCCATCTGAAGTTTCATCCTTATGATAGCTTGGTTCCTCTATTTCGAAAGGAAACGCGGTAGGAACTATCATTTTTTCCTGAATTTCCTGAGGCAACTCACTTACCTGGTTAAAAAAGTTCTGCGGATATTCATCAAGAGGTAACTCATAATTAGTTTGGTTCGAACAAGCTACCATCGTAAAACTTATAATTACAATTGTCAGCAGATTTTTCATGAATCATTTCCCCCTTGACCCTACTCGTCTCTTATTAGTTCGCCATTAATATCGAAAAATTTGTAATTCCGATAATCGTAACTATTACTTTTGGTTTGAGGCAGATCAACATAACTAACAGTTGCTTGATAAGGTGTAAAACTCTGCTCAATTGTTGTCCCATTTATATCTACCTGCATTTTTGCGATTTCGTTATC
Organism: Bacillus salacetis; assembly: GCF_049177075.1. Taxonomy (GTDB): domain Bacteria; phylum Bacillota; class Bacilli; order Bacillales; family Bacillaceae_B; genus Rossellomorea; species Rossellomorea salacetis_A. The sequence goes on from NZ_CP185377.1 coordinate 2,337,149, forward strand.
TGAATTGGTCACGAACATTAACTTTGAATTCCTCATAATGGTTAAGAATATACTAAATGATTCATCTTGGTGTGTTTCAATATGCTTCCATACATAATTCCCTTTTTCGTTTTTGTTGAACTCTATATATGAGGGGTTATTACCAGATAGAAAGCCTACGAGCCTAGCATCATCAAAATCATTGATTTCCAATATTTAAATTTCTTTATCGTTATAGCCATCAATTGACTTAATCACCTGAACGATTGAAACCTTATCATTTCCATATAACTTTTTTGAATGAAAGATAAAATAAGAAGACAGTAAAACCGATATTAGTACAGATATCATGATCACTATATTTTTCTTACTCATAATTCATTACCCCTTTTAAGCTGCTAACCGATTTAGTCAATAACTGTTCCTAAATAACCCAAGCCACAATCTAAGCATAATCACTGAATATCCATAAAAATACAATTAGAAGGAGTGATAAAGAATGAATATCGAAATTCCAGAGATTGCATTAAATGATGGCAACCGCATCCCAGTCATTGGATTCGGTACATACAGACTGAAGGGAAATGATGGTGCAACTGCCCTTCAGCATGCTATTAACAATGGTTACCGGCTGATTGATTCGGCTTATAATTATGAAAATGAAGGGACTGTTGGAGAAGCGATTCGACGTACATCTGTGCCCAGGGAACAATTGAAAATCACATCCAAGCTGCCCGGACGCTATCACAAATATCAGGATGCAGTAACTACAATTCAGGAATCGTTATACCGCGCAAACCTGGATTACTATGATTTGTATATCATTCATTGGCCGAACCCGAAGCAGGATCTATACCTGGAAGCATGGCAGGCATTGATTGATGCGAAAAGATGGGGATTGGTCCGCTCCATAGGAGTCAGTAATTTCCTGCCGGAACATCTGGAACGATTGGAAAAAGAAACAGGCGTCCTGCCAAGCATCAATCAGATCGAACTTCATCCATTTTTCAATCAAGAGGAACAAAGAAAGTGGCACGAGGAACAAGGTATTGTTACGGAATCCTGGAGTCCTCTCTATCGTGCTTCTGACGTTTTTGAAAACGATACGTTGAATGAGATTGCCCTGAAGCACGGGAAGAGCATTTCCCAGGTCGTCCTTCGCTGGCATTATCAGATTGGGGCAGTACCGATTCCTAAATCCTCCTCTCCTGCCCGCCAACTCGAGAATCTGTCCATTTTTGATTTCTCTTTGGATGATGGGGATATGAAGACCATTGCCAGTCTTTCCAGGCCAGACGGCCGGCTTAATGACCAGGATCCTGCTGAGTATGAGGAGTTTTAAAAAATAATGCTGTCATTCAGGAAAGGAGAGGAAAGGTTACCGCACCTTTTCTCTCCTTTTTAATTTGATTACCCCTCAACCATTTTCAAATAGGGAATCTCTTCTCCATCCACCACTGCGATATATGCCGGAGTATCGGTGTTGTATATCTTTGTTCCAACCGGCAATTTATTAGCTGTGCCATCTTTAAATTTGGATGCCTTGTCTGCCTGCGATGTTATTTCACCCAGTTCCTCCCCTAATTCATAATCCAACTCAGATACCCAGTCCAAATCCTCCGCGTTAGAATATACATGATCGCCAAGAAAAAAGATATCAGCATCCTCGTATTTCAGATAATCTTTCGGAGTGGGATTGCCGGTCGCTGGACTCATCGAAAACCCATTATTACAACCGGCGAGAAAAACAGCCAAAATACTGAGCAGCAGTAACTTTTTAGAAAGTTTCATGTTCAACCTCCCCAAAGGATTATGGAAAAAAAGAATTATAATTTGATTTCCATCTGTCTCATTTTTGTTTTTAAATTCATTGATTCATAGAATTTTATGGCGCTCTCATTAAACTCATACACCCCTAATTCCAATAAGTCTGCTTCTATATTCCTTGCGAACTCCACTATTTTTTCAAAGAATAGCTTACCCATTCCTTTTCCTCTGAATCTATTGTCGACTCCAAAATCGTTCATATAGACAACTTTCCTTGGTATGAGGATGGGTCTTTCCTCCGTATTTTTTATCGTTAAGATTGTATAGCCGATCGGTTGTGCTTCTTCCAATAAAAATACTTTTGTATTTTCTCCATCTATCAAGTTGTTGAAGTACTCCTTGTCTAAGGTGGTGTCAGCCATCCTATAATGGTCTGGTCTTTCCTTTGTATGGATTTCGTGGACTTGTTTTTGAAGTTGATGAACCGCATCATAATCATTCTTGTTGGCTTCTCTGATATGTAAATCCAATTAGTTTTCCCCCTCGGTGAAGTTCTGTTTTTCGCAAAGGCTCTATTGGCTGCTCCATAGGACCTTTAATAAATATTTTAATTCAGTTGTTCTGCAACTTCCTCTTCATATTTTTCAACTTGTTCATTATTATCATTTGTGCCATATTTCTTTTCCAGCTTTGGTTTGAGTTTTAACCAAAGAACATTCTTTTCATAGAGATCTCGGTCAAAATCGTGGTTAAGTTCTTCTATTGATAACCCTAAAGCATCTGCATATGCTTTCATCTGGGGTGAATCAACGCTATCCGGTCCTTCATTGATATAATTGTCTACTTCTGTTTCAGTTACTGAAACGCCGTAATCTTCTGTGGCAATTGATTTCCAAACTTTATCTTCTTCCATATCTTTTCTGGCTGAATCTTTAACTTGTTCATCCGTTAAATCAGTTTCATAGTATAATTTTTCTTGAGCTAAAGTTCTTATGATCCACTTAGTCAATTCCTCATCTTCGTCAAATTTATTTGCTTCCGAAACTGCCTCTTCAAATACCTTTTTATAATCGTCGTACGTGTAAGTATCCGCAATTTCCTTTTGTTCTTCATTACTTTTCATTTTTATTTCTACCTGAGCATCATCACTTGATTGGCACCCGGTAAATAAAATGATTCCCATTACAAGAGAAGCAACTGATGCGATGAATTTCATCTTCCTACCCTCCCATAATTATTTAGTGTTATTCACCATAACAAATCATTCCGTTCTGACACTATTAGATCTCCTGAACAGTTTAAAAATAAAATACGTTGCGAAAAACAAGATAACGCCCGCTTTATTAAACTGTAGATAGACCTTTAATACATCGGTGAAAGAATTTAGGGGGTAAAAACCGCTAAGAAGCAGAGTTGGAAACACCGTAACCAGCATTGCCAAATAATGAGCGATAATTTGTTTTGAAAAACTCCATTGGTTTATCTGATAAATCACACTTGTCAATCCCAGGAAAAAAGCAATAAGACCATTATAAATGAAGACAGTTGAACTATCTGATGAACCCTGCAGCTGGTGCCACAGAGAAATAATCAGCACGATAATAAATAAAATTCCACCTCTGACCAATCCCTTAAATAAAAGATTCATACATCCCTTCCCTTTCTATTAAAATATTTCGACAGTTATATTATTGTATACGATTGCTGCCTGGTAAAAGTTTCATAGAACTTGATTAACTGGCCGACCATAAAAAAAGGGCTGGCCGAAGATCAATTGGCTAATCCCGGCTGCACCCTTCTAATCTCTTCGTTCTCCATAATGATAATTATTACTTTCTCCTGGATTAGCTGAAGACGAATTCCCCTGGATATGCTTATCATTACCTCTCTTCTTTCTTCTGAAATCAATAAACCAGGCAAATAGCAAGACGAGCACAATCATGATTGGTAACCACCACATATTCTCAGCTCCTCATACATTAAGGCTAAGCTTCATAAATACGGAATTTCGCTTTAGTGATTAGACGGAAACCAACTTGTATTAGTTTCGGATTTCTCCATTTAGCACCATATACGTGAATAAATAGGAAATTACTTCACCCATTTTAATTTTCAAAGTAGTTATTGCGCATATTATCGGTAGGAGGTGATTAAGGTGGCTGACAAAAAGAAAAACCCTAACGACACCGAAGAATACAACTCATTAGAAAGCGCAGTTGATATCGACGACCGACACAATGAAAATGCAAGGGCAGCGGCAGCTCTTGAACAGGAATACCCTAGAATCAATACGGACAATCTTTAGAAGGAAGTTGTTCCATTCATTTTTCTGCACACTCAAGAACGCTTGGGCAAGCACCCAAGCGTTCTTGATTTTCAGTCTACTTTTTCTTATGAGAATTTTTGTGCGAAGAAGTTCCCGTTAGCCCATTTGGTTTATGTATGAATTGATATAGGTTCGGTATTCTTCTGTCAAAGCTTCTGGCAGTTCATCAATCTTGAAATATTGTATATCCAAAGATTCCCTTTCATCCATTTCTAAGGTCCCTTTTACGTTATTTGTCACATAAACAGCCGTTACAGAATAAAGTTCATCGCCATTTGATACTTTAAAAAAATAATCCGGTCCCGAAAATATATCTACTAATTTTAACCTGTCTATATTAAGTCCCGTCTCTTCTTTCACTTCTCTTCTTGCCGTATCTTCCAAACTTTCGCCAAGCTCCATCAGCCCTCCCGGCAACCCCCAGCCACCGTCGGTTCTATGCTGCAATAATAACTTGTTTTCCTCATTCAATATTAAAACAACGGAACCAGGTAATATAAGCGGTCTATGACCGACTAATTTTCTTAGATCTTTAACATAGTCCATATCTTTACCTCCAAAAACATCTGTGAACTTCCTCCGGAACTAGGCAGTATCCGCTGTGATCTAAAACAATAACCATTAAATACTTTAATTCTCTTTTTCCATTAGATTGTTTATCTCAGCATCATTTTTTTCTCTGTAATCCGCTATGACTTTCTTCTTGTAGTCATCCCACTTTTCACCATTGGCTGTTATTTCGTCATTAAGTTTGTTTTCGAGTAATTTTCCTTTTATAGATTCATAGGCATACTCTTTATAGTATTCTTCTACTGTCATATCCATTTCGTCCAGATAGTTTTTGAAGTTTTCGTTTTGTCCTTTCTTTGCTGTCTCAATATTGAAATCAATGACATCTTGTACTTCTTCTTCGTTGACAGACAAGTCCCGGGCTTTCGCTTCATACTTCAAGATGTATTCATCAATTAATTGTTCGATTGCGTCACCTTTTAAGTCTTCATCATTGGTTGATTGATAATAGGAGTCCAGCCTTTCCAATGATTCCATTCTTCTATCAATTCTTTCTTCCGTTAGATATTCATCCAGAGTTTCAATTCCGACGACTTCTTTTGCTGAATCTGCTGCACTACACCCTGCCAAAAAAGAAATGGTGAAGAGCAAAAAAATAATCAACTTCTTCAATAATGTCCAACCTTTCTATTGCATTTTTCAGGTGCTATTCTTAGGTTTCACGAGGGTCTTCCCTGTTCACTCAAATATTACAATTCACACACAATTTTACCATAAATTCCTTAATTGATTTGAAAACCTGTAAAAATAAGCGGAGTTTTCCGGTTGGACTGCAGAATAGGAGAAATTTCTCCGCTTATTTGTCTGGTAATTGACAACGACTTCCTTCCATTCTCTTTTTCCTTCAATACAAAAACGCTATTAAAAGGTTAATAGCGTTTTTGTTTAGCCGTTTTGGTTTTTAAGAAAGTATTTAATTCAAGTCCCCTACGATATCTTCTAGTGTTGTTCCATCGTATTCAGTTTTACCTGCAGGAGGATTCAACACATCTGGATTCTGTACGAGATAATTGTCAATGATATATTGGAGGTCGGTGGTGTCTACCGTTCCATCAAAATTGATATCCGCTTCACGGTTACTTGTTCCAAAATGATCCTGGACCTCAATCGCATCCATCACATCAATGACGTCATCCTGGTTAATATCCCCTGCCTGCATTTCCGCATAGAAAATGTAGGTCATTCGTCCAGCCTGCTCTCCATTAAATCCGTCTCCCAAATGACTTACTTTCGCATGTCGGGTGAAGTGACCAGGAACAGTAATCTTTATATCATAAGCCTCATCTGAATTCGCAAGTTCTTTAAATGTATACCTAGCCCCTCTGTTGATACTTCCATTTTGAACCTTTCCCGATTGATCGGTCAAGGTAACTTGTGCTCCTACCGAGGACATATCCAATCCCGGTCGGAACCAAACTCCGTTAGTAAATCCATCAGGCAAAAAGCCCCCTTCAAGCTGAGAATGCGTTGGGATGATGTTGATACCTTTGCCAAACGAATGAACCGTAAGGGTTTCACCTGATGAACTCTGAACTTCAGATTTTGTTAATTCGATTGGATATACCCATTTTTTATAAGAAGAAGGTGTTTCATTCACCTTCAGCTTGATATCCACTAATTTAATATCATTCGGAATCTCTTTGTTTACATTCCCATCAACTTTTAAAGTTAGTGGAATAGTCGTCCTGCTTCCTGAGACTACTGGTTCTTTTGTTACTGCCTCAATCTCTACTCCCTCTGAGACCGCAAATGCTTTTAGCTCTTCGGTGATGACAGCTTTTACCCCTTCGAAAACAGTATTGTCATACCGGATATCAAAAGTTCCACCATGGACTGCTGAATGATGAGTTGAAAGTTGTAACGTCACTGATTCACCATACTTCACATCGCTCTTCTGTGAAGTCAATTTAGCATATGGAGTCCCTTCTTTGATAAGATCAAAGGTTAAGTCAGGATGATCCTGCATACCGTTGATGGCCTGATCATAATAATGCAAGGTGAATTTCCCTTTTTCCTTTCCATCCGGAAGCTGTAATTTTGTTTGGAAGTCACCTTCTGGATCTACCTCTACAGGTGTACTGCTATAAGGGGAATAAGATAAAACATTTACTGTATTCGTAGACTGATCAAAGTTTTCCCCGTATTCCTTCATCTTTTCCACATGGTTATTGTAAATGTTTCCTTTTACAATAAGACCTTCTTCTGACACCTCATACACTCCACCTGTTTGTTCTGTTTTCACTTCAGGAAGAGAATTTTCAATAAATAGATTGTCCGACTTGCTATAGGTCTTGCCGTTTCCATCGGTCCCGACGATTTCTACCTGATAATTCCCCGGAGGTGCTAAGGTCTTAGAATAGGCTACCGGGTTTTCTGGATTCCCTGTGAAAGGATAATAGAGTCCTACAAAACCAAATTCAAGTCCAAAAAGATAATCTTCCGGTAAATAAAATGGAAACGAATCGATTACACCAAGACCTTCACCTGTATCTGCGTCTTTCAGAACGATGTCCACTCTTTCCATCCCACTGTTTAAGGAGAACGTAATCGGTGAATATCCCATATATCCATGGTTGTAATCACGCCGTGTAGTAAAAGAAGTGAAGTGAGCGGTCACTTCTTTGATTCCCTGGTCTAAGAGCCTGAACCCAACAGGCAGCTGATACTTTTCCTCTGGATTCTCTTTATTGGTGTACGTTACCATTCCTTCATAAAAACCTGCTTTCGCCGTGTGAGGGATGTTCAAAATGATATTCTGATCTTTAGTTTTTCCTGGTTTTACATTTGAAGCTTTGGCAAACGACAAGCTGACTCCATTTTCCCGCATGCTTTCGTTGCCTTCGATTTGATTCTCTTCAAAAGAAACGGAGAATTTTTTTTGTTCATTACTGTTATTGTTAAGAGTCAGTGAGAGACGTTCTGAAATATCTTTTCCGGTTTTACTAATTCCACCAAAACTCAAATCGCCGCTATATTCTATAATCTGATCAACGGAGTGACTGTCATGAAGGTGGACTTCTCCTTCATGAGTATCCCCTGAATCGGCTGCAGCAGTTAGAACCTCATGCTTCACTTCGATTTCCACGTCTGCCTTCATAGCTTCGAACACATCGATACGGCCGGCACCCCGCTCGAATACGCTTGTTTGACCTTTTACTTCATCGGCCGTATTCATGAGTGCTGTTTTAATATCTTCCGGTTTAAGATCAGGGTTCTCCTGAAGAAGGACAGCTGCTGCCCCCGCCACATGGGGTGCTGCCATGGATGTACCTGAAGCCCGATGGTAAGCTGTATCGTAATTCCCTAAATATTCACTTCCCTGCATATAGCTTGGCACCGATGAATAAACGCCAACTCCCGGTGCAACAATTTCCGGCTTGATATCATGAGTAATCCTTGTCGGACCGCGTGAACTGAAACTTGCCAAATGGTCTCCCTCAGCTGTAACTTCATCAAAATGATTGAAGGAAAATTTGGTTCCTTCTTTTAAAGCTTCCAGGATCGCTTGCCCGCTTTCATAAGTCAGTGAGAATCCCGGAATGAATTGGACTTCTTCTCCAAAATAATATGGAATATGTCCTTCCTCAGGATTATTATTGAAAATAAGCGCTGCCTTCGCACCATGCTGTTTCGCTATATAGATCTTCTCATTCACGCCATTGGTTCCTCTTGAAATCAAGACGATCTTACCCTCAACATCTTTTCCTTCGTAGTCATTTTCCTGCCCGATTCCTACATAGGTAATAGGAAGTTCAGAGCCTAGGAGTTTATCAAGAGGTCCAAAATCTTTCCCGAGCAAACGAATATCTCCAAATTCTGCATTCTCTGAGCTATTTACAAGAGATCCAACAGCTTGAGGAATAGTAACAGAGTAATCAGTCGCTCCGACAGTGATCCCAAGACTGGCCGTGCCCGGACTGCCAACCGTATATTGATCATCTCCTGAGTTTCCTGCCGCCACAACGGCAACGGTGCCTGCCAGCATGGCATTATCCACTGCTATAGCAGTAGGATCCAAAGGACTGATCGAGGAACCGCCAAGTGATAGATTAATAACATCCATCCCATCTTCTACGGCTTTCTCAATTCCTGCGATAATCGTTGACATTGGTGCACTTCCATATGGACCTAACACCTTATATGCATAGAGATTTGCGTCCGGTGCTACTCCTTTCACACCACTTTCATTTACAGCACGTCCGGCAATTGTTCCGGCAACGTGCGTCCCGTGAGAGGTGTAATATGTTGTACCACTCAACGGATTCAACTCCAATTGACCGGATTCTTTCCAATCCTCATACGTCGTCTCCATTGGATCATCGTCATCATTCACGAGGTCATATCCACCTTTATATGCATCTTTCAAATCGGGATGGTTATAATCAATCCCCGTATCCAGAACGCCGACTTTGATACCATTCCCTGTAAATCCTTCTGCGTGAGCATACTGGGCAGAGATCTGAGATAGACTGCTCATTGCTGGTGAAGAATCCGCAGTCTTACCGCTGGAAGAAATGGGATCTACCTTGATTTCCTTATCGTAATACACGGCTTGGACTTCTTCATACTTCAATAGCTCCTTAACTTCACTTGCCGGAAGTCTGATAGCGAAACCATTAAATGCTTGCTGATATTCTTTACTGATTTGTATAGAAGCTTTCCCTTTGGCTTTCGATTGCTGCTTCTTCAGCTTCTCTTTAAATCGATGTTGAACTTTATTGAGATTCTCTTTTGCTGTTTGAAGAGCAACCTTTTCCCCCTTAAGCTCCTTCTTCTTCACTTCCACTTCTGCAGGATCATGTGTGAGTTGAACTATTACACCAATCTCTTCATTAGAATGCACATTGATTTCAGGGGAAACAAATTTCTCTCCTGCTTGATTCTGGCCTGCATGAATCCGCTCCCGGTCCTCCTGTGTAGCGTTTTGCAGAAATAATTCCAGCTTGTCCATGGACGATGGATTCCCTTGCGCCATTGAAGGCGAGACATCTGTAAGAAGCATGCTTGTCGCAAGTAAACCTGTGGTGATAACATTAAATGGTTTCATTTAATCCTTCCTTCCTTAATAAGTAATAAACGTTTTCCTATCAAGTCGTACTACTATTTGACCTTTCATTCACTTAGTGACTAACGAATGGTGTTTTTGCATTCAACCCCAAGTTACTGAATAAAGATTTCTAGATTCATAGGCGTATGTATAAGTATTGGACAGGATGAAAGATCTATTAAAGCAGTTGTGGAGAGTTGCAGAATACCAGTGCAGCCAGCCGCACATAAATAAATAGAAGGGTTCGAGGTAGTCGTACGAAATCGTGGTGTCAGTTAAATTTTATTATGCTGCAAACAAGGAAACAATCGGGGTTTCGATAGCAACTTCTTACCTATTAAGTGAAGATTGAGAAGCTCTTGCGCTGCCTTTTTGAGTATGTAAAACCGCCTGCTGATACATTTGTCATTTTTCTTTTGGGGTTTAAGCAGGCTTGAGGAACATGGGTGGATCGGGTGCCAGGAACGGATTCACTTGAAGGACGTAATTTTCTCTTTTTCACCTTTTGATGTACCCCGCTTCCTGTTCGAGGGATATCATTCTTCAACGGAACAAAAGCAATAGAGCCTTAATCAGACCCCGTCGCAGGTCGCTCTTTGACCTTCTAGATGGATCGGCATATGATCCGGGGGCTGGGTGCTGCTGTATGCAGAAATTAATTTTGTTATCCAAACACTGAGACTTTTATAATTTCGTCAGCAATCAAAAAGATGCCGCCTTGTACATCCAAGGGGCATCCATTTGAAACTTATTTCAATCCGTAAGCCTTAATGATCTCTTGAGAGATTTTGTTTCCTTCACTGTCCCATGCATTTGTTTTAAGAGAAACAGAGGCAGCACCTTTAGGATTGTTGATGATGGCAGTAAAAGTATCGCCGTTTTCATCGAGTACTACTTTCTCCCACTTCTGACCTTCGTCAAAAGAAATCTCCAATGTCAAACCTTCCAGCTTTCCATATCCCATTGCATCTTTAACTTTTTCCACGGAAACTTCAAGTTTTGTTGATCGGCCGGCTGGAGCATTTCCACTTCTATCTGTGTCTACATCATAATGAAGTGACAGGAACGGCAGGTTATAGCAGCAATTATCAGATGCATCTGTCCAGAAAGTCCATTCCGTCTTAGTTCTGATCGAAGTTTTCCATTTCTCCTCATCACGTTTCGCTTCTGTCACGTAACGAAATTGAGTTCGTTCTTCCGGTACTACACCGAATCCGTTCATAGCCTGTCCTTTTCCTTCTATAACAAGAGTATCGTCTTTGTATAATTTATGAGTCTGATTTTCTCTAGAAAAACTATAACCTGCTCCACCGGTGTTACCTTTTCCTCCGTCAGCCCATGCAGGAGTATTGATCATAAGATGACTCCCTGCACGTCTTGGCAGCCAGTATCCGACTCCCAGGCTTGGTCTTACAACGGGAGAGAACCAGTTTTCTGAGATTTTTTCTCCGCCCGAATAGTCCTTTAACGGTTGGCGGATTTCCCAACCCGTTTCCAATTCAGCAGCTTGCTGATACCATTTTGTACCTTCAGTTGTTGTCACATATTCGGTTCTAGCATGTGGTAGAGATAATCTTTGTGGAAAGCCTATGCCCACAGCTGTATAAGGGCGAAAATCCCAGCGGAACTCAGCTCCGTCTGCTTCATTCGGTAAGTTATAATTTGCCTTGATAACTGCCAAATCACTTTGCTTTGGTGTATACCCCAGGTCTTCTGGGATAGAACCGGCATGAACATCCAATAAATCATAGACGTAATCGGAATCCGGTTTTCCTTCAACCTTCAATTTGAGATTTCCTGAACGAGCTGCTTTGACCAGCTTCACTCCTTCTTGTTTGCTGATACCTGCGACAGCAATCGGGTTGCTTTGATAGTCAGGAGTTCCCGCATATTCACTAAATTCCTTTTCTTCATTGTTTGCAATAATCAAAAGCTTTGCACCAGCTTCAGCGGCTGCAGCAGCCTGCTCAGAAACCGTTATTTCAGGATTCCGATCTACTACAACTGCTCTTCCTTCCACCTTTTGACTTTGATAATCAGAAGATGTTCCTTTGCCGGCATAAACGGTCTCAAGATTATGCTTTCCATCCAGCAATGTGCTTCCTGCAAAAGGAATATCATCCAATTCTTTACCTTTAAAGTTAATTGACAAAAGTGGTTCAGTCAGGCGCCAGCGGGTTAACTGCTCGAATTCACCATTTTCTACTTCTTTAGTAGGTGCAGCATACAGTTTATCAACCCAAACTGGGGTCCAATAATAAGAGCCTGCTGTCATATTACCCTTTTTTTGAAAATATTGAAGCCTTTGATAGGTTGGTTCTGCCTTCTTAGACACCCTAACGGAAATTTCATTTGCCTTCCTTGCATCCAGTTCTACCGTCTTCGGGCTGTCCAAAATAATTTCAGGATCTCCGACAAGCGCAACACCTTTGTGATCAGTGTTTACATCCACCTTCATCATTGACATTGCAGAATAATTGCCTGGCGGCAGTCTAAACTCCGCTGTCCCGTTTACAGCAACAACTTGAGGTGGCATTTCTTCACTGAACAATATCACATAGGCCAAAGCTTCAGAGCCATCACGGTCAGTCGCTTTCATTGTTAGTGGATAACGTTCCTCTTCTTTCAACATTCCCATCGTCGTATGCACAACTGGTTCGCCGTTTACATTTGCTGTGAGGAAACCTTGATATCTGGAACCAGGAATACCTTTTGTGGAATCCAGATGAACATTGACATCCACACTTCCACCCGCCGGAACGGTAATGCTAGTATCAGAAAGAGTCAGCAAACCATCAGGTGCTTCCTCGCCTTCTGCATTGGTAAACGTTGTTTCAAGGTCCAAAGTGACATCTTGGTCACCGTCATTGGTGTAAGTGACTACCTTATCGACTGGTTCAGCCTGATCATGGGGCCACATGAAATGCCCGAATGAAACGGCTCCTGTCGCGCTTATTTCTGTTTCCAGTGCTGCAGGGATATCAACCCGTCCAGTTCCTACATGATACGGCTGATAGTCATCCAGCTTAACCGTGGTATTCATCAACACCTGTTTTAACTTTTCCCCGTCCCACTCCGGATACTTTTCAGCCAGGATGGCTGCAGCTCCTGCAACATGTGGAGTCGCCATTGACGTTCCGTTTTTGCTTACGTAGGAACCGCTTCCTGAAGCATATTGGGAACGGGCCGCCATGATACCAACTCCCGGAGCTGATAAATCTGGTTTAAGCGCCTTTGTACCATGCAAAGGTCCTTTGGATGAAAAGTAGGCGAGTCTATCTGAATCATCTACAGCTCCTACCGTTAATGCCGACTCAGCCGCACCCGGGGAACCGATCGTCCCTTCACCGCCTCTATTGCCCGCCGCGATGACAAACAGGGTACCATCTTCTTCCGAAAGCCTGTCCACAGCCTGAGCCATTGGATCTGTCCCATCACTCGGAACATCACTTCCTATACTCATATTGACAATTTTGGCATGATCAGAAGCCCACTCCATTCCATCTATAATCCAGGAGTCCTGCCCATAACCGGCATCACTTAATACTTTACCTACTAACAGGCGTGCACCGGGAGCGACCCCTTTATACTTACTGTCTGCTGCCCCTGTACCCAGCACGGTGGACGCGACATGCGTTCCATGACCATGGACATCAGTCACCCCTTCACCTGGTACAAAGCTGACGGATTCATCCAGCTGCGGCGCAATATCAGGGTGTTCAGGGTCGATTCCGGTATCCAGTACCGCTACCTTGACTCCTTTTCCGGTAAATCCTTGTTCCCAAGCCTGATCAGCACCAATTTGAGAGACGCTTTGGTCCAGAGATGCCTCGACCCGGCCGTCCAGCCAAATCTTTTCGACCCCTTTGGCAAAAATAGGAGCTGCAGAAGCATCCTTTTGTTGTTTCTCAGCCGTTACCTCTTCCCAAAATGTTTGGGCATCATCTTTCTCTGCTGTAAGGGCTGCTCCATTAATGCTTTCGAGGTCCCGGACTTTCTTCGCTCCCTTAATCACAGGGCTGCGGGAGAAGGTTCTTCCTTTGGACTCCTTGTACTCTACGATGACTGGCAAAGATGACAGATTTTTATCATCGTACCCGTACTCAATCAATTTGGTTATATTGAACAAATCTTCATCCAGCGTATCAGCAGCCAGATATGGCATTGCAGAGTCCGGGAATACAAAGGTATCTTCTCCTGCAGTCATGACCCTGAGCCCTTTTCCATCAGATTTCGTTTGGTCGGGACTGATTATATATTTTCCGTTATCCAATACGGAAACCTTAACCACATCACCGGTAATAAGGGTAATGACATGCTCCCCCGTAATACTGTTTGCTAAAGCTGCTGATTGGTTGTCCAGGTCTTGATTCGGTATTGATGATCCCATTGCATCTGTCGGTACCAGTGGCGCTGTAAGCATTGTTACAGCAAGAGCTCCAGTCAACAGAGATTTTGCTTTAATGTTTTTCATTCTCATACTCCTATTCTATTTATCAGTATTTATGTGAGTCATGATGTGAGATACTCATACATTCCCAGGTAAACGATCCCCCTTTAATAGATTCAAAGTTGAACCTCCTCATAGGAGGGAAAACAAAGAAGTTAGGTCTAACCGAATTTTAATATACGTCAGAATTATCTGACAAAGGTGGTTTTAACAGAGGGCCAATATACTATAAAAACAAGCTAAAATAACCAAATGAGGTCTCTCTTCCAAAATCCACCGGGACAAATAGACTAATTTCTAACGAAAACTTGGTTTAAATTGTCCTTAGTAAATCGGCTGCATTAAATAAAAAAGAGCATCTACCAAAGATAGAAGCTCTTTTGAAAAAATATATATTTGAATTACTGGTTTTCCTCGTTAGATTTTCCTGTTGCCAAAAATCTCCCCTGCTAAATTTAAAAGTACATCCAGCTCCTGGCTGATTTTGATCGTCTCTGGACTATCAAGTCCGTTATGCAGGTATGATTGATAAAGCTTATCTTTTAATTCGTTGATCAATTCTTCTAGTTTTTCCCGCTGCAAGCTAATGACTTTGCTTTCCATGTATTTCCCCCTCGTTTTATTAATCTTGTCAATTTAGAAGGTTTATAATATAGCAGACGCCTTTAAAGGCTGTTATAAAGGTTGAAAATGTGTATGATAATACATACATTCGCTTGTTTTATTGAAAAATAATGAACAAAAATTATTTCATAGGGAGTAATATATATTGAACCTTGATCAATTGAGATATATTTTAGAAGTGTCAAAAGAAAGATCTTTAACCAAGGCTGCTAATAATCTGCATGTTTCCACGCCCGCTGTCAGTAAGGCCATCACTCTGCTCGAGAAGGAGCTCGGAATCACCATTTTCAATCGTACCCGCCAAGGGGTCACTCCAACCATGGACGGTAAAAAATTAATAAAATCAGGACTAGAAATTCTTCAAAAAACCGAAAAACTCTATGAAGAATTCAGACCCGACAAGAAAGTGAAGTCTCTTAAGATAGGCTGCGGCCCAGCGCTGACATATGTGATGTATGATGCCTTTTTACTTTTCAGCAGTGAAAATCCGGATATTGATGTAGAAATCGTGGAAATGGAAAAAGATGATATTTTGGAAGCATTAAAAAATAATCAAATAGATGTCGGTTTCTCCCAATATTACACCGAAGAGCTGCATCGCCCTGAAATCATGGATTGCATCAAATATGAGTTTTTGTTTAACGCCAATATCTGTGTTTGCGTCAGCAAGCACTCCGATCTATATCATAAAGAATTCTTAACAGTCGATGATATTAAAAATGAAAGGTTTGTCCTTTATAAATCTGAACGAATGAAAGAAATGGTCGAACAATATGTAAGCAATATCAAAGCCCTTTTCACTTCCAATAATATCGATGTATTGAGAGCGGCCGTGACAAGAGGTTGTGCAATCCTATTTGTCCATAACCTGACCTTCATTAACCATCCCGACGTTTTAAACGGTAACCTAGCGATAATCCCCATAAAAAAGGCCGGATCGGATGAATATAGTTATTACGATTTCTGGGGTGTTCAGCCCGCGTCACGCCGAGCATCAGAAGAAGTAAGGGAATTTCAAAAGATGGTCTTGAAAGCTGTCAAGAAGTAGCACGACGCGAAAACCATTCCTTCATGTATAAGCATCCATTGATATTGTTCAATGGATGCTTATGATTTAATTCTTAAGATTCATATTCTTTTTCAAGTTCTTTTGTGCTTCTCACCGTGTCAATGGGACGTACCGCATTTTCAATTTCTTCACGCTTTGATTCTAAGAAAGGCGGCAGTGAAAGCTTTTCTCCAAGGGTTTCATAAGGTTCATCTCCCATGAAACCAGGACCGTCCGTTGCCAGTTCGAATAGAATGCCCGGTGCCATTTTAGTATATAGAGACCCAAAGAAATATCGTTCTACGTAACCCGAGTTGGAAAAGTTCAACTCTGCCAGGCGATTCTGCCAGTAATCCAGTTCACTTCGGTCTTTTACACGGAAGGCAGCATGATGGACGGAGCCAAACCCTTGCTGGGCTTGTGCCATGTCATTATTGTGTTCAATTATAATCTGGGCACCATTTCCGCCTTCTCCCATCTCAAACATATGGAAGGCACCCTCTTCTGCAACTTTGCGCATAAAGAACACTTTTTCCAATAATTCTTGAAAGTAATCAATAAACGCAGTGCGGACGAAAACGGGTCCTAATCCTGTAATCGCGTATTCCAGCGGGATCGGTCCTTTTTGCCAAGGTGTACCTGACTTAACCCCTTTATTCAATTCATCTGAAATTAATTGATATTGTTGATCATCAAAATCGACAAAAGCAAGTGTTTTCTTGCCGAACTGAGTTTGGATGCCAGTATGTTGGACTTCCAGTCGGTCGAATCGTTTTACCCAATACTCCAATGCTCGATCGTCAGGTACCCGGAAGGATGTTTTCGAAATTTCATTTGTTCCGCTTATCCCTTTAGGAGCGCCCTGAAAGTCAAAGAAAGTCATGTCTGTCCCGGCACTGCCTTTATCATCAGCGAAGAATAGATGATATGTTTGGATATCATCTTGGTTAACTGTTTTCTTGACTAGTCGCATACCCAGGACATAAGTGAAAAATTCATAATTCTTTTCCGCGCTGCTTGTTATAGCGGTTACATGATGGATTCCTGATAAGTGATTCATATCCAATCTCCTTTACTAAGAAATATTATTTTACAGTAATAAAAGCGTATATTATGAAAAAGACGGCAAGCTCAATGAAAATGATTATTTCATTAACAGGGAGCACTATATTGCCAGACCATAAAGCGGCAATGCTGCCGAAAAAATAGATGAAGTGCCTTATCCCCAACCGGTCATGATGATGTCGATATTTATGGAACACAAGACTTGTTCCAGCAACATAGATGAGCGTTGACCCAAAAGCTAATGAAACGAACAAGGTATGATCAATATTATATAAGAATCCCAGTTGAATGACTGAAGCCATAATGCTCATGGACATATAGATGAATAGATGACCATAAACAATAACTTGTCCTGAGGTTGTGTTTTCTTTGTCAATTTTATTCTCTAAATTATCAAAGTACTGCCACCACATGGCCATCACCACTGTGAACGATAGCAGCAAAATCAGAAAGCTCTGATTTAACGGCCTTCCCTCACTTAAGACTGTCACGATACTTACAATAAATTCCCCAAACAAAATGATCGTCAGCAAGCCAAACCGTTCTAACAAATGAGGGGTATTAATGGGCACTCGCTTTATATATTTGCGACCCAGCAGCGGTATGGTAATATCGACTGCAATCCCCAGATAAAGGACGATATACCGTATCCACGAGTCAAAAAAACAGGACCCTAAGGAAATCAGTGCTCCGATGAGAAAACCATACCCGAGAAACCTGGCTACCATTCTCCTGTCACCGGCTTCCATTCGGATCACTAGAAGATACTGAAATGCTACAACGAAGCGTATACCCAGATAGCCTATGAGAAATGGGAGATAATTTCCATCGAAATCAACCGATAGACTCGCGGTCATTAAAATGACAAAAACCATCTGGATGCTCATCCAAATG
The DNA here is from genome assembly GCF_049177075.1 of Bacillus salacetis. Classification (GTDB taxonomy): domain Bacteria; phylum Bacillota; class Bacilli; order Bacillales; family Bacillaceae_B; genus Rossellomorea; species Rossellomorea salacetis_A. Next base: position 2,354,919 of record NZ_CP185377.1, read on the forward strand.
CGGTCCACACGCGTGTCTTCCCCATAGCGATTAATAAAGAGTGTCTGACCTGTCCAAGCCCACCATATGGGAATAAAGATGAGAACAAATTTAATCAGATACTCAGCAGGGATGACGCCTTCTTCAATGTGCAGCAAGGTATGGGTTGCTGTCGCAATCGCTGCGACAAAGATCAAGTCATAAAACAATTCAATCCAATTTACTTTTTTGTGAGGCAATTGAACTCCCTCCGTTAATTACTTTTCCACAAAACCATCGATAAAGGCCTGTAGTTGTTCCCATGTCCCCAGGTCTCCAAAAATCAAATCGTGGTAATTTGCCAGCCTCTGCAAACGTCATATCCCATTTTCCTTTTGACTCCTGTTCCTGTTTTTTGGTCTCCAGAAGCTTTCTGTTGAATGGATCTTTTACGGACCTGTGGCAGATGGCTGATGTCTTCCTTTCAAACCGTTTTGATATTCTCGCTCCACCATTTCGCTGCTTGAGTGAATTCTGAATTTCTCAACTCATGTCCATAGTCGGTCATGTGAAGTGAAACACGCGCTCCTAAATGACGCAGATGCTTCTTTAGTTGTACAGCTTCGCCAGGGAGTACGAGTTGATCCTTTGCCCCCGCTGTGATAAAGATGTCTAAGTCATTCAATTCAGCAGTATCAAAGGACTTTAACGGGTGGCTTGGATGTAATAACATGGCACTGCGGAAGAATTCAGGTTTATGCAACAATAAACTAACCGCCATGTTGGCACCATTTGAATAACCAATAAGATGTATCTCTTTCTGCTCAAATTGGTGAGTGATCGCTGCTTCAAATAAGAAATCAAGGAGCGGCTTGGTTTTCTCTTTTAAAGATTCTTCGTCCATGGAGCCATCGGGCTGCCTTTTAAAATAACGGTATTGCCCGTTTTCACCCACATCCCCCCTGATTCCTAAAACAGACAATGCAGGGTCGATCCGACCTGCTACAGGCAATAAATCTGTCTCCCTTCCGCCAGTTCCGTGCAGGAGCACAAAAACTTCGTTGGTTTCTTTACTCTTGTGGAAAAAATGCTTCAATCCTCTCGCTCCTCTCTGAACTTCCTCATTCGGCTTGTTGTTGGCAATGGCTTCAACCTGGCTTCTATCTCCTTGCGCCGAGGTTCCAAGAATGTCGGCAGTGATAACTGTTCCCCCAAATGCTCAGAGGATTCATCCAAGTTGAATCCAGGTCCGTCTGTAGCAAGTTCAAACAATATTCCATTTGGCTCACTGAAGTACAAAGAACGGAAATAAAACCGGTCGATAAATTCTGTCGGCTTTAATCCATCACTTTTCAGGTGGTTGACCCATTGATGCAGTTCTTCGTCAGTTGAAACCCTGAAAGCAACATGATGCACGCTGCCCCTTCCCTGCCTCTCTTCAGGAAGGTCCTTCCGTTGTTCGATATGAATCTCGGAACCGTTCCCTCCTTCTCCTGTTTCAAAAACGTGTACCTCACTGCTGGTATTATCGTTTGTTAGATAGTGGCCCGTTTTTCTAAAACCCATCACCTCGGTAAGGACCTGGGCAGTCGGTTCCAAATACCTTACAGTCAGTTTGACTGGTCCAAGACCAACAATCCCAAACTCTTCGGGAATGCCGCTTTGCGACCATGCTTTTCCTGCCGGGACACCGCTATTGTTTTGATCTGATATCAATGACATTTCATGTCCGTCGGAATCTCTAAAGGAGAGAGTGGCATGGCCATAACGGTGGCTGATCGGACCATGGTCAATTTTTAAATCATCAAACCGCTTTTTCCAGTAAGTTAGCGCCTGGTCTGTCTTTACTCGTAAAGAAATGCTCGAAATACTATTCGTACCGGGATATTTCCTGGCCATATTCGGTATTTCGAAGAATGTCAATTCGGTACCTGGATTCCCATTTTCATCGCCATAGAATAGATGATAGAATTCAGTGTGGTCCTGGTTCACTGTTTTCTTAACTAACCTCATACCAAGGACCCTAGTGTAAAAATCCAGGTTCCTTTTGGCATTTGCCGTTAATGAAGAGACATGGTGTATTCCTTTTAGAATCATGAAAAGTCCCCCTCCTTAGATGTGACAAAAATAAATCACCGTAAGGTTTTAAGTGCTCCGCTCCAAGAAAGAACTTGGTTAAGCATGGCACTTACATTTTTGTGATGTAATTCTACCGGCTTAAACGTCGTGAAATTTTCAAAATCAGTAAATAAGGACAAAGTAGGATGAACCCGGACATCCGCAATCATTAATTCACCCAGGATTCCACGCAGGTGTTCAGCCGCACGTGCCCCTCCCGTTGAACCATAACTGACGATTCCTGCTGCTTTGTTATTCCATGGTTCCCGAGCTAAATCCAGTGCATTTTTCAGGGCCCCTGTTATGCTGTGATTGTACTCCTGAACAATAAATATGAATCCATCCAAGCTTTCAATCTTTGTGTTCCAGGCGGCAATCCCTGATTCTTGCCCATCTGTTGTCCCCAGGAACGGCAGGTTATAATCAGCTATATCAACGATTTCATAATTGGCATCTTCCCGCTTATCGGCAATTTCCTTTACCCATTTCCCTACTTGCGGGCTCACCCGTCCTTTACGGGTACTTCCTAAGATAATGCCGATCGATAGATTCTGTTTTTCCACTATAATTCCTCCCTGTTTCACTCCTTGAAGAACCGGAGCTGTTTAATTCCAAGTAGATTGCCATATAAGTATAAGCGGTCCTTTGGTTAATGTAAATTTAACTATTTTTAATTTTAATTAACTAAAAGTTAACGCAAAAACCATGAAATTTATTTTACTCTATTAGACCTAAAGGTTTTTCGGGCACGCTCTAGAAGAGTATACATAGGAAGGAAGGTGTCTCTATGTCTGAATTCGTAAACAGGCACGTAAAGAATCACATTTGTACACATATCCTTTATAGTCATGGGAACAACGATTCTTATTTTAAGAATGCGGTTGATTATCTGGTTGACGGAGTCGAGTCGGGAGAATCTGTCATCTTAATTGAGAGTGAAAGAAATTTATTAATCCTTGAAGCTCTTTTAGCTGAAAAATTGACGAAAGAGCAAATGAAAAAAGTGAATATGGTCAACAATTATGAATTCTATCAATCAAGCGGCAGCTACCATCCCCCTGTGATTTTTGAACAAGTGAATAAAACGTTGAACCCATACTTAGAAAATGACATTTCTTTTCGCACGTGGACAAATGTTGAATGGGGAACACTTGAAGACCCTTCCCATATCGTCGATTACTTTGAAAAGGGTGTTGACCAAGTGGTATATGAGCACGAATTAACACTCGTCTGTGCTTATGAGGCAGAAAAAATGCCCCCCGGCATGCAGTCCGTTTTAGAAGAAACCCACCTTCATATCATGACGGACGACGATTTAATTAAGTCTGTTCTGTATAAGACTGCTGCGCCTAAAATAGGGGCAGGCAAGTGATTTACTATCTTTGAATATGTGAAAAAGCCGGAGATGCCTCCGGCTTTAATTAATTTTAAGAGATTGCACTCCTAGCGGTTCTCCACCTTTAATTCCCATAATATTAGCAGAACCCCCAGACCATACACAGCCGAAATTGCAATGGGAACGATGGTGAAAGCCTGGTCGACGAACCAAGCTCCGAATACCATGGAAAGCAGGCACACTCCGAATGTTACTACCAGATAAGCTTTGCTGCGGTAGATCCACATGTAAGGAAGAAAATGCGAACCCCCTAGCAATCCAATCGTGAACGGCAGATATTCCGGGATATTCATATACACGATGATGAAGACCGGGATGAAAAATGCCTGCGGGAAGGCAATGATTCCCCCTAATGTTCCCAAAGGGTTCTTGGAAGACAAAATATTAATACCAAGCAGCTTGCAGAACAGCAACCCTAACGGGAAGATCGTGCTTAGCCCGAAGATCCATACCAGGTGCACCGTTTCCATCGGTAAAAATAATGGCAGGAACGTAAATGCCAGGAACACAATCGAACCCGCTAAAAGAATCGGATATCCTTTCTTGGCCTCTGAACTAATTTCAGAATGCAATTGTACAAGAGTCTGAGACATACTGACACCCCTATTTTTCTATAATTTTCCATCCTAAAACTAATATACAATGACTCTTCCATTTATTCCATCTTTTTTAGGTAAATAGAAGGAGCTGGAATGCCGAATGATGAAACATTCATATAAAAAAGCCAGCCATCTCAGCCCGCTTCAAAACTCCGGTGTTAAACAACATCTCATTTCATCTTCCCCCCCTATGTGCAGGGATAAGCATCGCTTTGTGACATCATATCCTCGTTCCGAGCTAAATGATGTCTGCATAGACCTCTTTTTCCTACATCATTTCTTCCTCCCCAGCCATATGATGTCCCCATAGACCCCTTTTCCCTACATCATCTCTTCCTCCCCAGCCAAATGATGTCCCCATAGGCCCCTTTTTCCTACATCATTTCTTCCTCCTTAGCCAAATGATGTCTGCATAGACCCCTTTTTCCTACATCATCTCTTCCTCCCCAGCCATATGATGTCCCCATAGACCCCTTTTCCCTACATCATCTCTTCCTCCCCAGCCAAATGATGTCCCCATAGGCCCCTTTTTCCTACATCATTTCTCCTCCCCAGCCAAATGATGTCTGCATAGACCCCTTTTTCCTACATCATTTCTTCCTCGGCAGCCAAATGATGTCCCCATAGACCCCTTTTTCCTACATCATCTCTTCCCCCCTTACCAAATGATGTCTGCATAGGCCCCTTCTCAACAAAAAAACAGACAAATTCATTTACGAATCCGCCTGTTGTTTATCAATTTATTTTCTTACTGGCCCTGAAATTCCAACTAATTGGTGAATCCTATCTAAAGTCTCACCTCGTCAGTTTGTCTTGCTGCGGCGGCTGCTCGAGCCACGCATGTTCAATCATGATATCCTCTGCTTTTTTCCCTATTTTCAAAGTGTCTTCCAATAGGTCCATGTAATGTGACTTCAAGTCGTTCCTCATACTGGCAGCCATGGAGGTCGCATAATCCGACAGGGCCGTGGCGATGAGGACGGACATTTCATAAGCCATCAGTTTATCTGAAAAAGGAGGCTTTGGCGAGCTGTACACATGAGTGTCGGATCCCATCGGTGCTGGCAGTTTGCTTCCTGTCAAGTACTCGGTCAGGGTATTGACCACTTTCGTGCACAATTGTCCCGCATCCCCCATGAAGTCGCGGATTTGTTTTAAATCAGCCGTTTGTCCAAATGCCTGTGTCAAAGCATTGCCTACTACATTCGATTCTATGTTTGCAAAAATATGAGAAATTTCAATGGCATTCAGATATCGTTGATCCTTGAAAAAGTTCTTGCCATTTACATAATCTTTATTCTCGATAAAGTCCACTTCTTTCGGCGGTTCAATGAACGGCGGCCGTATATAGGTCCCTTTGGCAAGAAGCAGATCACTAACCGAATCAAAGATGTCCGTTCCTCGATTTATGCATTCCTTGAAATGATTCCGGATATCCTTCCGGGTGGACATGGAATACATCAGGCTGCAAGCTGCGAGCATCACTCTTGCCATGTTTTTTATGTACAGTAAAGAAAATGTATCGGTAAAGAGGCGCGGCGCATTGACATCCACATCTTGATCAGTGAATCCAATGGGAATTGGTATATTCTCCGATTCTAAAATCTTCTTGGTCTTCTGTTCTGCATTCTGAATGACTTCCAAAGTCTCACTTAGCAGCTTCAGAACATCCGAGTCTTCCGCTACCGCCACAAAGTGTTTAAGAACGCATGCAGTGTGCGTATTGCTGATATAAGCATCCCACAAGGAAGCCATTTCGGATGACGTCAGTTTTACACTCTCCGGGGAACTCATGAAGTGATCATCCCTCCATTGATCAAGTTTTACCTTTAATGTCCCCCGATAATTATTGAGTATACACATGGTTTGCTAAGGCACTGCCGACAGTCGAAATCTCTTGTACCGCATAAAACGGCTCATCAAGTGACGAGCCGCGTTTCATCTTACGTTTCAGTATTAATGATTTTTTCCGAGACTGACTGAACTAAATCATTATCAAGGTCACCATGCATCTTGACCTGACCCTCTGTCGAGATAAAGTTTCTTTCTTTAAAATGGACATGGTCTTGAAGTTCCCCTGCTTCAAGGACCGGTGTGAGACAGCAATCAACCTGCAGACCAAATGAGGACCAATCTGAGAGTGGTTTTGTTTTGAAAACCTTTACCAGCTCCAGATAAACTGGATTGCTTTCATGTCTTTCAGAGTGGTGAGCAGGAACCCAGTCCACTCTGTCCAGCGCCCGGCAGAAGTTCTGCCAAAACTTAGGTTCGAGGGCTGCCAGGCTCACATAACGCCCATCTTTCGTTTCATAGAGTCCATAGGAAATGACTTTGCCTGCCAAAACTGGTATACCATTAGGGAAGCCAGTTTCCTTTTCCATGAGGACATGGGTTCCCATGAAGGAGGCGACACTGTCAGCGATGGAGATGCAATGACAGCTTCCCTCACCGTTAAGGGACCTGGAAAGCAGGGCAGCAAGAATCCGTTCACTCGCAGCCAATCCTCCGATATAATCGGCAATGGTATGCGTGGGATGAACCGGACGGCCCGTTTCATCCTTGAACTGGGCAAGTGCGCCGCTCAGGCTCATATAGTTCAGGTCATGGCTTCCGAGACTCGCCATCTCCCCCGAGTTCCCGTAGCCGGTGAGCGAACAATAGACAATGTCCGGATTAATTTCCTTTACCGCTTCATAACCCAGACCAAGCTTTTCCATAACCCCCGGCCGGAAGCTTTCAATGACAGCATCGGCTTTTCTAAGCAGGTTGAGAGCTGCCTTTTTTCCTTCACCCTGTTTCAAATCGATGACAATGCTTTGTTTTCCTCGGTTATGGGCACGGAAGACGAGTCCGTTTCCAGTATTCCTTGCCGGGTCTCCTCCCGGGGCTTCCACCTTGATGACTTCCGCTCCCATTTCTGCAAGCCTCAATGTGGCAAATGGTCCCGGTATATAGTTCGTGAAGTCGATGATTGTAATGCCGTTCAGCATAATCGGTTCCCAGCCTCCTTACGTTGTCTGCCCTTTTGTAAAAATCTCCTCCATTTGCTTGCGGAGCATGAATTTCTGGATTTTACCGCTTGCATTGCGAGGGAGTTCATCAACGAAAACATATTTCCTTGGCCGTTTGTAGTTCGCAAGGCTGTCGCTGTCCTTGCACCACTGATCAAGATCGTCATCCGTCAAGCCAAGGTCTTTCTTCACCACAAATGCTGTAACGCTTTCACCCCAGCGGTCATCCGGCTGTCCCACAACTGCAACGTCAAGCACTCCCTCATGTGCGTGAAGCAAGTCCTCAACCTCCCGCGGGTAAATATTCTCTCCTCCGCTGACAATCATGTCGTCGACCCTGTCCTTGACCCAAAGAAATCCGTCTTCATCCATGTACCCGATGTCCCCGGAATGGTACCAGCCCTTATACAAGGCTTTTTCCGAAGCTTCTTCTCGGTTGAAATAACCGGACATCATGCATGGCCCCTGGACGATGATCTCCCCGCTTTCGCCAGGGGGCAGGACGTCATCCGGTTCTGACGGGCCATCATCATTTGGTTTCACAATCCTGATTTCATGATTGAGACAGGCCTTTCCGGCTGCTCCTGCCTTTGAAAGCTGATCTTCTTCGGAGAGGAAAGTGATGGCAGGGCCCATTTCAGTCATTCCGTATGCCTGGACGAGCGAAATGCCAAGCTTTTCATGGCAGGCATGGACAAGTGCCGGAGCCATTGGTGCACCGCCGTAAAGACCGACCTCGAGGCTATTAATATTGTAATCAGACAGATTTTCCTGAAGGAGCATATTCCACATGGTTGGCGCGGCAAATAGTTTTGTGATTTTTTCAGTTTCAATCAGTTCCAGCACTTTTTTCGGCTGGAATTGGTGAAGGATGACATTGCTTGCACCCACATGCACACGCGGGAGAAATGCGCAGTGAAGCTCCGCACAATGAAACATCGGTGCTGTCACAAGCCCGGTGTCCCTATCCCCCAATTTCGTAGCGCCAATGACAATCAGGCTCTGCTCTGCCATGTCCCTGTGCTTATGGAGGACACCCTTTGGCCTGCCCGTTGTTCCGCTTGTATACATGATGGCATATACATCATTTTCATCGACTTCAATGTCGACTGGGGTTGGTTCAGCAGACTGCACTTTTTCATGATAGCTTACGGCATAGTCAGGTATATCTTTGTCTATATACCAGAAAGCGGTATGCGGGAATCGCTTTTCAATCGAAGCAATGACCGGTTCCACTGCCTTTTCAAATAAAACCACTTTTGGCTCGGCATCATTCAGGATGAAAGCAACTTCCTCGCCCATTAACCGGAAATTGACCGGATTGAAAACAGCTCCGATTTTCGCACAAGCAAAGTAGGCAGTTCCTAATTCCTCTGTGTTGAAAAGAAAGGCGGTTACTCTGTCACCCTTTTTAACCCCCTCTGTTAAAAGAGCATTTGCAACACGGTTTACTTCATCATTCCATTGGCTGTAGGTCAAACGGAGATTTTTGCGGACATCATAAAGCGCTTCCTTATTTGGGAATTTCATAACCGACTGTTCAAAAATCCTGCCTACGGTAGTGGTCATTTTCATACCTCCTGGAAAAGTTTTTTCGTTTAAATTCCTTACTGATAAAAAGAGCTTCTTTTTAGACCAGCCGCTCTATGATGGTTGCGTTCGCCATTCCGTGTCCTTCACACATGGTCTGCAGTCCGTAGCGGCCGCCGGTTCGTTCCAGCTCGTGCATCATGGTGATCATCAGGCGGGCACCGCTTGCTCCGAGTGGATGTCCGAGGGCGATCGCACCACCATTCGGATTCAGCTTCGCCGGGTCGGCTTTTGTTTCTTTTAACCATGCGAGCGGGACAGGGGCAAATGCCTCGTTCACTTCAAAAACATCAATATCATCGATTGTCAAACCAGTCTTTTTCAACGCTTTTTCAGTTGCGGGAATCGGCCCTGTCAGCATTAATGTAGGGTCTGATCCGACCACCACCCTTGTCAGGATTTTAAAACGCGGCTTCAATCCGAGCTCTTCCGCTTTTTCCCGGCTCATGAGGAGGAGGGCGCCTGCTCCGTCACTGATCTGGCTGGAGTTGCCGGCATGGATGACTCCGTCTTCCTTGAAGACCGTTTTCAAGCTCCCTAAAACTTCTGCAGTCGTCCCTTCCCTTGGTCCGGAGTCTTCGGTCATCCTTGTCTTGCTGCCGTCTTCCAGCGTAACCTCCACTGGCATGATCTCTTTTTGAAAGCGTCCTTCGCTCTGGGCAGCCAACGCACGGCGGTGGCTCTCGGCCGAATAGTCATCAAGTTCCTTCCGGGTAAATCCATATTTCTCGGCGATCCTCTCAGCGGACAATCCTTGATGGATGATCTCATGTTTCTCTTTCAGCTTGGGGCTGAAGGGCTCTGCATCCTGATAATTCGAGGCCATTGGGACCCTTGTCATATTCTCTACTCCCCCTGCAATCACAACGTCCATATCGCCTGCCATGATGGCCTGTGCCCCAAAATGGACCGCCTGCTGGCTTGAACCGCACTGACGATCGATCGTTGTACCGGGAACTTCGATTGGAAAGCCTGCAATCAGTGCAGCCACCCTTGCGATGTCACCAGCCTGCTCGCCTGCCTGGGTCACACAGCCAAGGATGACATCTTCCACGATGGAGCTTTCAATTCCAGCCCTGTTCACCAGTTCTTCCAGCACCATTGCGGCTAGATCATCCGGCCGAATATCCTTTAACTGACCTTTCCTTCTTCCCACTGGTGTCCTTAACGCTTCCACAATTACCACTTCGCGCATCGTCATTCTCCTCTCTCTATAAACCTAGGTTTTTCGCAATGATTGTTTTCATGATTTCATTGGTGCCCGCATAGATGCTGGCCACAGGGATATCGCGGAATCTCCTCGCAATCTCGTACTCTTCCATATAGCCGTATCCTCCGTGAAGCTGCATACAAACCGCTGCAATGTTCCGGGCGCTTTCGGTCAGTTTCCACTTTGCCATAGAAACTTTGGTCACGATATCTTCCCCTGCGATGTGCTCGGCAATCAGCTGCTCAAGGAAGGACCGCCCCATTTCAATGTCTGTCGCCATCTCTGCAATTTTAAATTGTGTATTTTGGAATTTACTCACGGATTTTCCGAAGGCTTCACGGCTTTTCACGTATTCTATGGTCTGCTTCACCATCACCTCGGAGGCAACCTGTGCGGCGATCGCCACCAGGAGGCGTTCCTGCTGCAGTTTTTCCATCAAATATAAGAAACCTTTCCCTTCTTCCCCAAGCAAATTCTCTTTCGGAACCTCGCAATCTTCAAAAATGAGTTCCGCCGTATCCTGTGAGTGAAGTCCTACTTTATTCAGCTTCCTTCCTCTTGAAAAACCGGGAGCGTCACGTTCTACAACGAGAAGGCTGACTCCTTTATGTTTCGGGTTTGCTTTCGGATCGGTTTTGCAAGCGACGATGACGAGGTCGGAATGGATTCCGTTGGTGATGAAGGTTTTCTGTCCGTTCAAGATATAACGGTCACCCTTGAGTGCGGCGGTGGTTTTGATATTTGCCAGGTCAGAGCCGGTCCCGGGTTCTGTCATCGCTATGGCCGTGATGATTTCACCTGTAGCACATTTCGGGAGCCAGCGCTGTTTCTGTTTTTCAGTTCCGTAAGCCGTGATGTACGGAACGACGATATCATTATGAAGCCCAATACCTACAAGGCCAGAGCCCACCCGCTCGATTTCCTCGTTGATGATGACGGAGAATCCCCAGTCCGTTCCGCTGCCGCCGAATTGTTCATCAATATCCGGGCAGAGATACCCTTGTTCCCCCATCTTTTCCCAGAATGAGCGTGGAATCATCCGGTCTTCCTCCCACTGATCATAGAATGGGTAGGCTTCCTTTTCCAAAAACTTACGGAGTGACTTTCGAAAGATTTCATGGTCATCCGATAAATAGAGATGCTTCATTCCTGTTTCCTCCTTTACTTGTTCACTGTTTTACTTTGTTCAAGGACTGGCGCAATTGATATTTCAGTATCTTCCCAGAGGCGTTCCTTGGCAGGGCTTCTTCAATAAAAAATTTTCTCGGCACTTTATATCCCGCAAGCTTCTGACGGCAGAAACTCCTTATCTCCTGGTCATCAATGACTGATCCCTCTTTTGGTACGATGACGGCACTGACGGCTTCACCCCATGTTTCATCAGGGAGCCCGATGATCGCCGCTTCCATGATATCCGGGTGTTCATAGAGGACCTCTTCGACTTCAATGGAGTAGACGTTCTCTCCTCCAGAGATGATCATGTCCTTTTTCCGGTCGACAAGGGTGATGTATCCTTCTCCATCGATGGTGGCCAGGTCACCCGTATAGAGCCAGCCGTCTTTCAGAGCCTGAGATGTTTCCTCGGGTTTCTGATAATACTCTTTCATGATGGTCTCTCCTTTTATGATGAACTCCCCGACAGTGAACGGCTCTACATCCTTTCCTTCTTCATTGACGACTCTTGCTTCTGTCAGGAATATGGCTTTGCCGCCTTTCCCCAAATGATTTTTGTGCCCTTCTGGAGTTAATAGAATCCCTCCAGGACCGGCTTCCGTCAGCCCGCACAAATTATAGAACTGATCGGTTTGAAACAATTTCATGCTTTTTCGGACAATTTCCGGAGCCATAGGAGCCGCACCGTAGCCGCATCTTTTGATGGTGGAAAGATCATATTCCCCTGCTTTCGGCACCTGAAGGAGGAAATTGTACATGGCGGGTACGCCGAAGAAGGTAGTGATGCCATGCTGCTGGATCGCTTCAAGAGTGCGGACCGGATGGAAATCTTTATGAATGATATGGGTCGCGCCCAATACCACTCCTGATAAAAGGAAAAGATTCAGCTGTGCGGAATGGAATAATGGAGCAATATGCAGGAACCGTTCTTCCTCGTTAAGCCCGAGTCCCACCATCATCGTCAAGCCAACATTGAAGATCCTCCTGTGGTCGAACAAAGCCCCTTTCGGCCGACCGGTGGTTCCCGATGTATAAAGGATTTCCAGATCGTCTTCTTCATTGACTTGTACAGAAGGATTGCCCGTCGTCTCACTCCTCATTTCCTGGTAGGCAAAATGTTCTTCGGCTTCAGGATTTCCTGCCACTATGACTTCTTTTATCTCCGTTCCTTCCTTTGCATCAGAGATTACACTCTCGAATTCCTCATCGCAAAAAACGGTCCTCGTTCCGGACTGTGCGAGTATATAGTTCACTTCGCTTGCTGTAAGGCGGAAATTCACCGGCACCATGACCGCTCCGATCTTTGTCCCTGCAAAAAAGGTCATGACAAATCGGTCTGAATTCTTCATCATCAACGCCAGCTTTTCTCCCTTTTTGATCCCTAGTTGCAGAAGTCCGTGCGCAAGCCTGTTCACTTCTTCATTAAATTGCTTATAAGTATAGGTTCTTCCGTCACACTCAATGGCAAGCTTATCTCCATGCTTCCTTGCATTCTGTTCAAGATACGAACCAATATCCATCTCAGATCCTCCCCCTATTGAACGGTATTATATCCTTCATCTACTTACATGCAATAATTGTGCCAACTTTCAGAAATCTTATGAGGGGCTATATTTAGAGGGAAAGGAGCGAAATAAAAAGAAAAGGTGTCCGATTTTTGGACACCTTCCCTGGACAATACAGTATATTACAGCTACCCCGTTTTCAAACCGACAGCTCATATTTTTTCAGTTTTTCATAGAGTCCTGAACGGCTGATCCCCAGCAGCCTGGCCGCATGGGTTTTGTTGCCGCCGGTCTGGTTCAAAGCTTTCTTGATGGCATTTAACTCGGCATCCTCTGAAAGACTGATGGCCGGTGACCGCGGATTGGAGAGCTGCGAAAGGAGATAATCCGGCAGGTCCTCCTCCTGGATCTTCCCATACTCCGCAAACGTCATCGCCCGTTCGAGGACATTTCGAAGTTCCCGCACATTGCCCGGCCAATCATAGTGAAGCAGGGCATTTTGGGCCTTGTCTGAAATACCGGTGACGCTGGTCCCGAGCATGGAATTCAGTTCGGCCATTAATTTCCCCGTCAGAAACTCTACATCATAAACGCGTTCCCGCAATGGAGGAATGTTCAATGAAATGACATTCAGCCTGTAGTAGAGATCTTCCCGAAAGTCGCCCTCTCTCACCATTTCTTCAAGGTTGCGGTTCGTTGCCCCGATAATCCTGACATCGACTTTGATCCTTTCATTTCCGCCAACGCGGTAAAATTCCCTCTCCTGAAGGACCCGGAGCAGCTTTGCCTGAAGGGCAATCGACATGTCACCGATTTCGTCCAGGAATAAGGTCCCGCCATTGGCGAGGTCGAATTTCCCGACCTTCCCTCTCCGTTTCGCACCGGTAAAAGCGCCCTCTTCATACCCAAAAAATTCGGCTTCAAGCAAGTCTTCAGGAATGGCGGCACAATTCACAATGACGAATTTTCCATCACTTCTCCCGCTGCTGTTATGGATGGCATGTGCGAATAACTCCTTCCCTGTCCCGCTTTCTCCTCTGATCAATACAGTCGATCTGCCTTTCGCTGCTTTCGCCGCACTCTTCTTTAGTTTTTCCATGGAAGGATACTCACTGTGAATATGGTCCCAGGTAAACCTCGCTGATTCAGATTTTTGAAGCTCCTGATGATAGAAGCTTGCCTTGCTTTCCGCTTTCTGAAGGCGTTTGAACAACTCGCTTACTTCATTCAACTGGCGGAACATCACCTTCCCGATGGCCCCTATCACCTTTCCGTCTTTTTTGATTGGAATGCGGTGAACGATGTATCTGATACCGTTCTGTTCATGAAAATCACTGATCTCGGCAGTTTCCGTGGTGAATACATGTTTCAGCTTCAGCTGCGGCAGTATTTGATCCACATCCCGATTCAGGACTCCTTTTTTTTCAAGATCAAACAGCTCCAGCAGCGGCGGACTCACCATCGTGATCTTATTGCTTTCATCCGTCATCAAAATTCCATCATACGCATGATCCAGTGTTGTCTCGATCGTTAATTTGAGCTTTTTCACTGTCTCCAGTTCCTCCGCCATTTTTTCTATCTGCGAAATATCCTGAAACAGCACAATCTTGCCTTCCTTCCGATTGACGGTTTCATAAGTGGAAATGTGGAGGATGGCTTTATAGCCCTCATCATGCCGGTGCCCATGGTGATCAATAGGAATGTTTGGAAAAATATGATTGAAATATCGTACACGAACCGATGCCATTGGATGGCCGGTTATTTTGGTGAATGCATCGTTTGTGTAAATGATTTTTGTATCCGCCTCAGTCATCAACACCCCGATGGCTGAATGCTTGAGGATTGTTTCCATCTGATCTTTCAACGTGTTCGCCGACTTCAATAAAGCCATCACCATTTCGGTCTTGGTCAGCAGCCCAATCACTTTATCCTCTTCATCGAGTACAACACCCGTTCCTGCTTTGCTTGTCTTCACGATCTCTTGCAGCTGCTCATAGGGCGTATCGACCCTGAGCGTCTTTGGTTCTGTTTTTATGTATGCTTTGATCGGTGTGTCCAACGGCTTCTTGTCAAGAATCATCTGATGCAAACCGCTTCGTGTGAATAACCCTTTGATTTTTCGGTTCTCGTCTGTGACCGGAAGCAGGTTCCATTTCTTCTCCTTTATGATTTCTACCGCTTCCTTGAAGGTCGTCTCCTCGGTAATCACATAATCAACCCGCGTAATGATTTCACTGAACTCAAACATCACTTACCCCCTTGGATGTTTATCGTCTGAAAATTCAATCTGTTTTCTTCATTATAAAGGTTTGGCGGGAATGGGACAAAAGGTTTTGATAAATTTGGGGCTGGAGGGATGTTGAAAAGCGTTTGGGAGGGTTTTAGAGACCTTTAGGGAGTTGGATTGTAAGTTAAAGGCGTCTAGAGCTCTTGTAGAAGCCCGATGCTTGTGAAAGGTAATAGCAAAAGGCATCTAAAAGGCTTTTAGAGTACTATTAGCCTTTGGGGTTGAAGCAAAGAGGCATCTAAAGTGCTCTTAAAGGCCCTAAGCATGAACTTACTAATGCTAAAAGGCCTCTAGAGAACTTCTAGAGGCCCGAAGTAACTTGATGTTATTACAAAACGGTAACTAGGGTACATATGACTTCTAACCCTTTATGTCCCTGAACTATTGCTCAAGACAATTTCGCTTCACTTTTAATCACTTGATGCCTTTGAAACTTGTTCTTAAGACATATTCTGATTCATTTTAGTTGCCTGATGCCCTTGAAACTCGTCATTAAGACATATTCTGATTCCTTTTAGTCGCTTGATGTCCTTGAAACTCAAGCTCAAGACATATTCTGATTCCTTTTAGTTGCTTGGTGTCCTTGAAATTCTTCTTCAAGACACTTTTGCCCCCTATTGGACAACTTAATGTCCTTGAGGCTCTTCTCCCTTACTCCGGGAACCCTCCAGCCGCCACCTTATTTCGGCTGCATCCGGATACCGCCATCCAGGCGGATCGTTTCTCCGTTCAACATCGGATTGGTGATGATGCTTCTTACCAGGTGTGCATATTCATCAGGACGTCCGAGCCTTTGTGGAAACGGTACTGATTTCCCGAGAGAATCGATCGCTTCCTGAGGCAGGGCTTCAAACATCGGCGTATGGAAGAGGCCCGGTGCGATCGTCATGACACGTATACCATAAGAAGCGAGTTCCCTTGCGATCGGCAGCGTCATTCCCACTACTCCACCCTTGGATGCACTGTAGGCTGCCTGCCCGATCTGTCCTTCAAACGCCGCAACGGAAGCCGTGTTGATGATGACACCCCGTTCTCCCTGGTCGTTTGGCTCGTTCTCTATCATTTTTTCCGAGGCGAGGCGGATGACATTGAAAGTACCGATCAGATTGATGGAGATGACCTTTGAAAACCTATCAAGGGAATGAACTCCTTTCCTTGATAAAACTTTCGAGGCAATCCCGATACCTGCGCAATTGACGACTGTGTTGATCGACCCGTATTTCCCGACAGCCTTATCAATGGCGCTCGCTACTTCAACTTCATTCGTGACATCCGTCTTAACATAAAAAGCATTTCCCCCTAATTCTTCTGCCAGCGCTTGTCCTCTTTCAGCAGCCAGATCCACAATCACCGCTTTACCGCCCTGCCCGATGATTTCCCTTACTGTCGCTTCTCCTAAACCGGAAGCTCCCCCCGTCACAACAGCAATGGTTTTATTCAAATCCATAGGTATCCTCTCCTTTAAAAAAAGACCTTTTCCCTCTTCAGACATGCAAGAAGCATGCCAAAGGGCCAGCCCTGTCATTAAAGGGTCAACCTTTGCCACGCTGTCCAAAAAATAGACACCCTGGACAGTCAAAGACACAGTAAAATAAGTACCTTAACTACTACCTAACTCTAACCTGACGACACCTGTAATCGTTTAACCAGCATCACCTTTGCAGCCAGACCCAATAGGAGACCCGGTACAAAACAAATGACCGGACCCCACACGATTCCCGGGATGCCCAACAGATTAAATTTGTCCGAAAAAATGATCCCCACTGTAGTAAAATAGACTGGAAAAACACAGGGAAGATAGGAATAAGGCGTCCTTCCACCTCCTGCATCCTTGAATGCATCCCAGAGCGCAAAAAAGTAAACACATGGGTAAAACATGAGCCAGTTCAGGTCAGCGGCAGATTGAATTTTAGCTGTTTCTCCATTAAAAAGAAGAAAGATCATTTGATTAAGATTCGATTTCATATTAATGGTTCCAGCCAGAAATAGAAGCAAAATTCCTTTTATGTAATTGCCATTAAGAATCTGACAGGTTCCTGGAAGGGCAATATTTAATAAGATGCATTCAAAAGGATCTTCTTTCTTTCTCATCATTCCACTCACTTGTTCTTCTGCAAGTGTTCATGATCAGTAGCCATCGGCGGCTGTTCCAGCCAGCCGTTATCAATCATGATATTTACGCCGTCCTCAGCGAAAATACCGATTTCAAGGATCAGTTTCATATAGGCAGCAGACATGTCCCTTCTTTGGCACAAAGACAGCGCTTCTCCATAATACCCAACGGCCGAAGACAAAAGAGTGGTAATATGATACATCATGAGTTTGTCCGAGAAGGGGGACACTGTGGAATCCGTCACTTCTGACTCGAACCGCCTCGGGACATGCAAGCTGTCTTCTTCCAGCATTTCGGAGAGCCGGTTAAACTGTTTATGACACAGTTTCCTGCCCCTTTCCATGTACTCACGGACCTTCTTTGATTTGGCGACTTGGCTGAATCCGAGTTCAAGGACCATTTTCGCCATTGTTTTTTGCAGATTAAGATACGCCCCGCTGATTTCTAAGGCATTGATGGGTCTTTTATTGGTGAACCAGCCCGCCATGTACGATTGTTTATTCACAAATTCAACCTTTTGTTTATTATGAAAGATAGGCGGTCTCGTAATGATGCCTAGATCAACCACTACTTTACTTGCTTTAGCATACAAATCCAGGGTTTCTTTTGTACACTCGCTGTAATACTGTATATAGTCCGCCCGAAGACAGCTGCTGACTGCTCCCGCATAACGTGTCAGACCATGAAGCGCCATAATATGCATGTAGAGAATCTTATAGACATCGCTGTACAAGGTTGGCGCATCCATATTCACATCCTCTTCTGTAAACCCGATTGGTGTGGGGAGGTTCTCATCCGAGAAGAATTTCTTGAGTTTTACAATGTGTTCCTCAGCGAGCTGCAAGGCTTCCTGAAGCACCGCTATCGTTTGTTCCTCTTTGGCATCTTTCAAAAAGTATTTCAGGACACATATTGAAAGCGTGTCATTGATATACTGAGACCATAAGATTCCGTGCTCAGAGGAACTGATTTTAATTTTTCGTTTAGAGATGTCCATCTGCTTACCTCCTGCATTAAACTATCCTATAGTTTAACCCTGCTAGGCTTTTCCATTCTTATGATAACCATAGCCTTTTTCAAAATACCCTAAAAAAAACGTCGATCCATCTTCGGATCAACGCTTCTTCTGATCATTCTTGATCGTATTATAGTATCCTGCTCGACTCTCCATCCATTATTTTAAAATGAATGTAATTCGATGTTCCATTATGTACATGATTCCTGATGCCGGAAACTTTAATCAATTCCATCAGGTCAATGGGTTTTGATTGATTTCCTTCTATTGTAATTGTATGCGGGCCATTTTCATTCAAGAGAGACTGCATACGAATTTGGTCTTTCGAAAAGTATTCATCCAGAAACTCCAGCTGAAAGGACACCGCTTCATTGCTGTGGTTCTTGAGAACGAGACTGCATCCGCCCCTAATGAAATCTTCACTCTCTTCTTCAAAATTGCACTCTCCATTGCCATCATAGGAAATGGCCGCAATTCCGTCCGCCAATGTCTCCTGATAAATGGTGACCAAGAAATTCGGCAGGAGTGCATATACTAGAAAAATAATGATAATGGTTCGAAGCCGGTATTTTTTCAATCCCATAACAAGCAGACCGATGGCGATGACAAACAGAATGCTCCCCGAGATGGCAAGCAGGTTAACCCCCTCAAAGGTACGAATAGGAAATGACATGAAGGTGGAACGTGCGTTCAATAATTCATAGTCAGGGTACGGGAAAAATAAACTCATGCAAATACATAGTAGAATGGCGGAAGCAATGACTGCTTTTTTGTTCTTTATCATTTGGTCTCCCTCCTCCTCATGAATGTCCCTTGATCATCTCTTCTGCATAACGAAGCAGATTTGGATATGGTGAGCTTCCTCTCAGAAACTCGGAAACCACCTTCAAGGGAGAGATCACTTTGTCTTTCTTTTTGGAGTAAAGGACGGCAGGGAACTTTTTATCAAGAGACTCCTTGTCAACATTATCAGAATACTTGTATACAGAAACAGCTTCATACCAGTTGTAATCCTGACTGATCTGCCTTCTGACCACTTCACCGATATAAGCGCCCAGACGGTTAACAAAGTTATCAAAATGGTTATGTAGTAAGTCAGAGTCATATTCTGCATTCATCAATCTTTTCTTTGCATACCTGTCAATCACGCGGACACTTTCCAAACTAAAGTCCAAATTTGCTTTAGTCAGGTTCTCTTGATCCCACTCATCCTTTGAAACATCCTGATACATCAATTGGGCAATGCCTCTCAAATCATCTTTTACTAATTTATCTCTGCTAACGAAACCAAACATCCTGGTTTTCTCCTTCTCAAGATCAATTTACTCATCTATTATTTCAAGAATATGAGGAGCCAATATTTTACGGACCGGCTTGATGAAACTCCTTCCCGCCCATAATCCAATATCAATAAGACCTGTACCATTTCCGGTGGAAATACACTTTAAAGTGGTCACTCCTTCGAAATTACTGACTGTGATCGTCAGAGTGGCCGTACTGTTGTTTCTAAAAAAATATTTCTCCAAAACCAGGACCGCGATGGCTTGTTCAGGGTCGGCCCCGGTAGAAACTTTGTAATCCTGAAAAACCAGTGCTTCTTTCATCTCAGCATCTTTCAAGAGTAAAGCAACGGCATCCACAGGTTCTAAATCTACGGTGAACTCTAAATAACTGCGCATCGGTACTCATCCTTTGTTTCTTTTTTATTATAACTTCTTAACTATGAAAAAATGGCGGAATCATTCAAGGAATGAACCAAATTCTTTTGGTGGACCTGTAAAATTGGTGTATTCTTTATGGTATTGAACCAAAATTTAAATCTGGATCTCTAATATTGGACTATTTATCCGCGGAAGAGACCAAAATGTTTGGCCGGAATTGAAAAATTGGTTCATTACTCTAAGAAATAATCCAAAACCTGAATCCCAACCTTCAAAATTGGTGCATTCCCTGACTCCACAGGCCATCCAGTTAAATAAAACTCACGATAATCCCTATAAAGG
This sequence comes from Bacillus salacetis, assembly GCF_049177075.1. Classification (GTDB taxonomy): domain Bacteria; phylum Bacillota; class Bacilli; order Bacillales; family Bacillaceae_B; genus Rossellomorea; species Rossellomorea salacetis_A. The sequence continues at coordinate 2,374,897 of NZ_CP185377.1, forward strand.
CTAAAGCGAAAACAGCGAGTATCACTACTAGAATAGTAGGAGCTACATTTTTCAGGAAACCTTTTTCTTTATTACGATGAGCCAAAAAGGAGAGCACCAGACTGATTACTCCCGTAATGAGCGAAGTGAAAAATAAGAGCTGCAAAATAATGACGATCCATCCTTCCGGCTTTTCTGGAGCCAGCTCGTAGGAAAGGAATAACGTTAACGCGCAAACGATACTTAATATCGCTGATGGTTTACTAAATTTTTCAAGCATTGTTGCTAGTCCCCCCCTTTTATCCTTTAAGTCAGGGTATAATTTCTCTTGCTAAGATTCATCTGAAAAACAGGTAAAGCGCGTATGAAATGATCAGAAGAATACCGGTCACTCCACATATTGCTAACCCAAGTGTGCCAATTAGACCGACCCAGCCGACTGTGTAGGTCATAAAGAATAATTCATAGTAAAATCCATACAGGATGATGGCGATAGGCACATTAAACGGAAATAACCTCTTCCAGCCTATGGTGAGCAATACAGTAAAGAAAAGCAGCACCAGTCCAAATGTGGTATGTGCTGAATCCCAACGAAATGCACGCCGTGATTGTGCAGAATCCGCCTGATCTGATTCCGCTAGTTGTTTCAACTCCTCAAAGGCTTCAGAAATGACAAACAAAGAAATAATGATTAGTAATCCAAAAACAATCCAATTAAATTTTTGTAAATTCTTTTTGTGATTCATGCTCATCTCTCTTTCATTCGAAGACTCATAGAGGATTAAATGATCCAAATAAAAAAAGATAACACAACAAGCAGCAGTAAGCTTCTGGGTTTGTTCCTTTTCCACATACCAGCCACCGAAATGAGCCCTCCTATAAGGATCAACACCTTGGCCAGCTTTTTTTAAGATGCTGCTGGAAAAGAGGAACGCGATATGTGCGATGAAAGTGCCTAACGTAATGAGGCCAATAGTAGAAATAAAATTGAATTATAAAAAGTCATTTAAGGCAGATTGTTTATCATCCTTACTCATTTTCAAGAATTCCCTCGTCATTAGAGCAGCCGGGATGCCCCACAACAAGAGAAATGGTATAAGTGAATCAATTTTCATATCTTCTTACTCCTATAAAAAAACATTCAACCAGAAACATTACTTTGGCTCTTACCGATAAAGAGACTGACAACAAGTAACAGAAGCCCCAGAACCCCTACACCAAATTCCGCTATGTAAAAATCCCCGTCCCTTATCAGCCGGATAAGGAATCCACCGCCAAAAATAACTGTCAACATCAGACCGAAGTAAAACAGCGGCCGCTTCATTTGCATCTCTCCTTTAACAGTTAGACGAGGAAAACCGCTTTAAAGTTCCATTCCCTTCTAAAGACCTTTGGTTAGAATTTTCAATTTTAAAGTCCTTTAGAAAAACTCTATAGGACTTTAAGTTCTTACCTTTCTCACTAAAATCCTTTAAAACCACTTTAAAGACCTTTAGTTTGCTTTTTTTAATTTTAAAGTCCTTTAAAGAGACTTTATAAGACTTTAATTTCCTGTCTTCCTCCGTAAAGTCCTTTAACTCCGTTCCAAAGGCCTTTAGTTTGCCTTTTTTAATTTTATAGTCCTTTAAACAAGCTCTATAGGACTCTATATTCCTATCTTCCTCCCTAAAGCCCTGTACCAAAGCTCTTCTAAATCCCATTCACATAAAAAGCCAGAGAAACACAGCGGTTCTCCGGCTTAAATAGGGTTTTTAATTCAGCTTTTGAAATTCACTTAACAATTTTTTTATCTCATTGAAAGAAACTTTATAAGTAGCCATTTCAAACAGAAAGTTCCCTGACTCCCCTTTTAGGTAAACATCATTTGTGCCTTTTATTTCAAAGATAGACCAGTGAATCCCATTAACATTCAAGGTATCCAGTTCTTCCCCCAGCGGTCTGCTGAAGTCGCCTGTCTTCCTCAGAAAGGTGTCTCTTGGATACACTCTCGTATATATCAGGCTTGATTCTGGTCCCATTTCTTCGGGTGCATCAAAACTGTAAACTACATAGGCATGTTTGTCCTGTTGATACGCTTCGATACTGGCAGAGAAAGGCTTGATCTTAGAATCATTGAATTCATAGAACATAGGGACGGTTTCCCTTTGAATGGCCATGACTTCTTCCACTTCTTCAGAACCCGTGTCGGCATGCTCGATGACCTGAAGCTCACTCTCTTTTTCACCCAGGGAGAGATTCCTTTCCAAACGCTTTTGATAGCCCTCCAGGTCAACTTCAAACTCCTCTTCATCAAAGGTTTTGTTAATCTCCAAGCTTGATGGATGAAGGTAGCTCACCAAACCCCCTTCCTCGTCATATACCTCTCTTTTCAGGATAATACCGGTGTCTTTATCAACCCATATGCGGAAATCCTTTTCATCAGGCTGCTGAATATTAACAAGGCTTTCGTCCAAAGTCCCGGAAATCACCAGAGTGTTATGTCCCAACAGATCTTCATTCTGCTTTTCGATTGACCACTCGTTTTCTTCTCTTAGATATTTCGCTGCAAATTTATAGCCGAAAAGAGAGGAGTGGGCTGACATCATTGGCAGACTTTCCCTGTACATTCCTTTTGATTCATAATCATAGATTTTATCGGGATCCATTTTAAGAATATCATCGGGATTCACCGGTTGTTTCTTCGGTTCCTGTTCATACTCCTGGGTGGAATAATCATATTCATCGAGTCTCAGATTCCAGATTCTATTTTGATTGTAATAGGTTTCACTGATTGTTTTTTTACTGTTGGGGTTCTCAGGATCGGGATAATTGATCACTTTCTCATAACCGCCTATTACGTTGTTATTACTGATCTTGTACTCAACGGTCCACTTGGTGGACGTACCATCACGGTATCGGTAATAATTTTCGAATTGACCGGATGCTGTGTCAAAATAATCCACTGAGTTAAAAATTTTGTGCAGTACATCTTCTTTTGTCATATCTGCATAACTCTCTTCACGTTCGGGAGAAGGAACCGGGACCTGCTCTTTTAATTCTTCGCTTGAAAGGTTCTCCTGTTCAGCCAACTGTAAATTATTTATGACAAAGTAGCCGGCAAATCCCATAAAAAGAGTGGTAAAGCAAAGACTTAAGATCATTCCTATGCGAAAAGGACTTGTCTTTTGTGATTTCTCTTGTTTCTCCATGAAACTTCTTCTGACTGCTGCTTTATGTCTCTCACCGAAATCCAGATCCTTAAGAACCGTGTCATCCATGTCTTCTTTCAAGTTTTTCAACCTATCCGTCATTGCTCACCCCTCCTTTTAACTTCTTTTTTAAAAGGTTCCTGCCCCTATGAAGCCTTGTCTTTATCGATTGTTTGCTTATTCCCAATAATTCCGAGATTTCGTTGTAGCTCAGATCCTCATAATAAAACAGAATCACGATTTCGCGGTATTTTACAGGAAGCTGCAGCACACTCTCGGAAAGTTCTCTTTTGGCTTCCCGGTTTATTACACTGGTTTCCGGAGTCCGATGGCTGATTGTTTTGGCAGAAAAAAAGTCACTGACTATCAGATTCCGAAAGCTCCAGCTTTTTAATTTATCTTTGCAAAGATTCACCGTTATCGTGTAGATCCAAGTCTGGTATGACGAGTCATGCCTGAACGTATCCAGCTTTTGATAGCATTTGATGAAAACCTCCTGCGCCACATCCTCCGCCATCTCTTCTTGTTTCAAGTATGTATAAGCAAGCCTGACAACCTTCCTGCCGTACTCATTCATCAACCATTCCACTGTTTCTTCTTTTGTAAAATCATTATGTTCCATAACCGACCTCTTATCTTCTAACATCATTTACATCCTCTCACCCTTTAGACGACACCAAGCAAGAATGGTTACAAAAAAATTAATAATAGGTTCCACGTAATCCTTATGCAACTGTTAAATTATACATAAAAAGGAAGAAGGAAGGTAAGCTAATCAATAGGAATTGACATCAAGATGGGGGGGCTGCTTATGAAGAATAGAACCATAGACCTCACTCTTCTCTTCATTGTTTGCTTACTTTTGGCAGGGTACTTCTGGACGAAAAATTTAATATGGGACTCTGATGCATACTTCCATGACTTTGATCGTGTAGAGGACTATGCCAGAAATGGCGATTGGGGTTCGGCCCTGTCGTTATCTAAAGAAATGAAGGCAAAATGGCATCAAGACAATTTCATCATTCTGGTTAATTACTCCGAAGCGGAATTTTCCTTATTTGAAGAAACACTCAATCACATAGTGGCGGGCAGCGAAGCAGAGGACTTAGCGGAAGTTCTATCCTACACACAAAATGCCCAGGATTTATGGAGAAATTTCAATCGGTTTGTACCCGAGCCTTAAGGGGGGATATTTATGGCCATCACGGCTTATCTTATCAGATGTGTCTTCATGTTTCTGGTCACATGGGCTGCCGTCAGATTGATTGGTAAAAAATCAATCGCTAATATGACTTCCTATGATTTAGCAGCCATCATGCTTCTGACGACAGTCGCCGCTGAACCGTTAGTATACAAAATCCCTTCAAAAGCATTTACGGGGGTTTTTGCCATCACGATTGTCACGATCTTGGTCGGAATGCTGTCCTTAAAAAAGTTTTTTTACAATATTGATTCGCGGCCGTTGATCATAGTGGCCAATGGACAGATACAAGAAAAAGAACTGAAGAATTCGCGGATGAATATCCCCCTTCTGATGTCAGAACTCAGACTGAAAGGATATCAGAATATCGCAGATGTAGAATATGCGATCATTGAACCGAGTGGAAAGCTTTCGGTCATTCCCCGTTCGAAGGCACGTCCTGTTCAGCCCAGTGACCTTTCCATCCAGGCTTCACCTGTTTCCATGGCCTTTCCGCTGATCATCGACGGGGAGGTCAATCAAAATAATTTACGATTTTTGCAGAAAGACGAAAATTGGCTGAACAATCAACTCAGGACCTTTTCCGTCAAGGATGTGCGGGAAGTATTGTTTGCCCAGATGGACGGTCAGGGGCAGTTTCATATCATACACAAAAACAAGGAAGTGCAGACACCCAGAATTTTTTGAGCTGAAATTCTTTTATTTCTGCTCCTTGTTTTCAAAATCTATTTAGAATGAATGATGATGGAATAATAATACTGCGCATCCTGAATGGATCGGAATAAATCTTCAAATGCCCCGAAAGCAATATATATGGCAATCCCTGCAAATACAGCAATTATGGGGCCGCTATCCTTGAGCACCTTTCTGTTCTTTTTAAAAAGGAACAGTGTAATGACGGCAATAATGAAGAGGTAACATAATGATATGATGAGGTCTACAAGTTCCGATTCACTATCACTGACAGCTTTTCTGAAGTGTTCAAGGTCTTCCTCATTCCCGGGCGTTTCCAGGATGACGGTGGTCGTTCCCTTGAGCCCAACCTCCCAGGTATATGTATCTTGGTCTTTCGTAACGGTGTATTCATATCCCATGGATTTACCCTCATTTATTACCCCAGAGAAATCTTCTGTATCTTCTTCGGCTTGAGCACAGGCGGTTAAGAGAACCAAAATACACAGCAGCCCTATCAAAAACATTTTTTTCATCTTCATACCTCATTCTCTCAGTCGTTTTCATAGCTTAATTATTGCAAATATTGGATTAATTAACAATCGCTTCTGAGAAAGGTTTGCTTTATTTACAAGTTCGCGGCCTGATGATGCAATTTCTTTTTATCGGCGTTTCGCTGGGATTTATCGGAGATTTTTTATTTTTATCGGCGATTCTCAAATTTTATCGGCGATTTCAGCCATTTATCGGCCAAGCGACACAATTCGACATCTCATGACCACCAGCACAACACAAAAAAAGACACTGCGGTCCCCGCAATGCCTTTGAAAAAACATCCTATCATCCCAACGCCACATCCAAGATCATCATCAACACAAATCCGACCATCAAACTCATGGATGCAAGGTCCTTATTTCCTTTTTCCTGCGAACTTGGAATTACTTCTTCCGCGACTACAAAAATCATGGCTCCGGCCGCGAAGCTCAATGCATAAGGAAGCAATGGCTCCATGAATGAAACGGCCACAGCACCAATGACGGCTGCGATCGGTTCCACCATGCCAGAGAACTGCCCATAGAAAAAGCTTTTTCGGCGGGACATCCCATCGCCTCTTAATGGCATGGAAACCGCGAGGCCTTCAGGGAAGTTTTGAATGCCGATTCCGAGGGCAAGCGTGACTGCACCTGCCAAAGAAGCTTCGGTTCCCCCATTCGCCAGTGCGCCGAAAGCGATTCCGACAGCCAACCCTTCAGGTATATTATGAAGAGTGATGGCAAGGACCAGCAATGTGCTTCTCTTTCTTTGCTTGGAATTGTATCCTTCCGCTGAACTCAACGGACTGTTTGGGTGGAGATGGGGCAGGATCTTATCGATTCCCCATAAAAAGAACCCGCCCAGCAGGAATCCAATTGCTGCCGGAAACCAGGCTCCGATGGCATGGTTCTCTGACATTTCAATAGCGGGTCCGAGTAAAGACCAATAACTCGCCGCGATCATCACACCACCGGCGAACCCTAACATACTGTCCAATAAACGCTGATTCACTGTTTTGGTCGCAAAAACAAGCGATGCCCCCAGCGCTGTCATCAACCATGTAAATAAGGTAGCGATAAACGCTTGAGTGATAGGATTAAAATCTTGAAAAAAATCTACCATATAAAGGACTCCTTCAAATGAATGTTTACCTTAGGAAACATTTTAGCTGTAAGTAAAATGACAGTCAATTATTTGATTCCCCATTATCCAATCCCCTTTTATGAATCAAGTAAAACTGCCGTGCCAAATACGAAGGGGTATAAGGCATATCATTCCGCAGCCAAGCTTCCACCGTGCCGATGACTGCCGCTGCATCATACCACAAGAGGATTTCCTTTTGGATTCCGGCTTGCTGAACGAAGGAGTCCTTTCCCCTGCTGTCGATCCTTAAGACAAGCCAGTTGGATAAAAACGTTAACAACCGTTCTTTAAAAATCGGAATCCCCCTGGAAGCAAGGATGGTTTTATAAAACTTGGCATTCTCAGCGATATGTTCAAGGAACCTCTCGAGCATCCTCATATTTTCCTCATCATTGGATTGCTGGTTCGCTTCAGGCTCATCCAATACGTTCGATACCTCTTCCACCATTTCATCTGCCATCTTTTCGAGCATGTCCGATATGTCCTTATAATGAAGGTAAAAAGTTACCCGGTTGATGGTTGCCCGCTCTGCCAGTTTGTTGACGGATAATTTTTCCACATCCATCTCCTGCAGCAAATCTACAAAAGCGTCTTTGAGCAGCTGCCGTGTCCGCAGGATCCTCGGATCCGTTTGCTTGTTTTGTTTCTTCATTTCAAAAACCTCTCTTCAACCGTTAATTTACCATTGGAATCAATGTGTCTAACTTCATAAAGTTACACTACATAATTTTTAAATGTGTAAACTAATTGACAGATTATCAATTACTGTATGTTGTAAGGCTGTATTTTTACTCCTATAATGTAATTTATGCTTTGTTCATTATACTACACATTGTAAATTAAGTTTTCAACTGTCTGAAAGGATGAATGAGTTTGAGTAATACTGCAGCAAATACGGTCAAAAAAGCCCCTATCATGGTGATCATGATTCTGGGTGCCTTCTTTACCATCTTTAATCAAACCACCATGACCGTTGCCCTTCCTAAATTAATGGAAGCATTTGATATCGATGCGTCCACCGGGCAATGGCTGACAACGGGGTATATGCTCGTCAATGGGGTCCTGATTCCGGTTACCGGCTTTTTAATGCAGCGGTATACGACCCGGCAATTATTCCTGACTTCTATGGCCATTTTCCTTATCGGAACCATTGTTTCCGCTATCGCACCGAGCTTTTCAGTTTTACTGACAGGAAGGCTGATACAGGCGGCGTCAACTGGTATTACAATGCCTTTGTTGATGAATGTGGTGCTGTCGCTCTTTCCTCCTGAAAAAAGAGGAACGGCCATGGGGACCGTCGGACTTGCAATCATTTTCGCACCCGCAATAGGGCCGACACTTGCAGGTTACGTCCTGGACGTCTACCCTTGGCAAACGTTATTCTACGGAATGATTCCATTTATCGTCATCATCATTATCTGTGGATTCATCTTCCTGAAAAATGTCTCCGATACAACGATGAGCAAAATTGATATCATCAGCTTGATCCTTTCTACAGTAGGGTTTGGCGCTCTCCTTTATGGATTCAGTGAAGCTGGAAGTGATGGCTGGGGCAATTCTGTAGTCATCTTTACGTTAACGGTCGGATTGATTGCGGTCGGTCTGTTTACATGGAGACAGCTGGCGGCTGAACGGCCGTTCCTTGATCTCCGGGCTTTTAAATTCAACATGTTCTCGCTCACCACGATAATTAATTGTGTCATCACGATTGTCATGTATGCGGATATGATCCTCCTTCCGCTGTATTTGCAGAATGCCCGCGGGTTTACGGCATTGGAGGCTGGTGTCCTCATGCTTCCAGGAGCCTTATTGATGGGGCTGATGAGCCCGGCTGTCGGTAAGCTTTTTGACCGTTTCGGTGCAAAATGGCTTTCCATTATTGGAATCGCCATCATTCTGGGTACCACTTATACATTTACAAATCTGACGGATTCAACCAGCTATACCCATTTGATCATGATGTATGCGGGACGCCGTATTGGGATGGCTTTGTTCCTGATGCCGATACAAACGGCCGGATTGAATCAACTGCCTTCCAGTCTGCACGCGCATGGTACGGCCATTTCCAATACGGCACGTCAAGTTGCAGGTGCGATCGGTACCTCCCTGCTCATCACCATCATGACGAACCGGACGAAAGATCATCTGCAGGATATGATGGCAGGAGGAGCAGCAGGAGAATCCCAAGCACATATGATCATGGAAGCATCGATTCAAGGGATCGGCGACACCTATTTCGCAATCTTAATCATCGGGGTCGTCAGCCTGGTTCTTTCCTTCTTCATTAAAAAAGTGGAACAGGCACCTGAAGAAGCCATAGCTTCGCGGGGATAAACTGAAAAAGGGAGAAACCGATCAATCCGGTTTCTCCCTTTTTTTACAATCAGGATGCTTTGGTTTGTGGGTTCTCCTGAGGAATGGTCTTGATTTTATAAATAAAATAGTAGTGCTTGTAAAGAGCTAATGAAAGAAGGATGATTCGAACAATCAAAATATCCACATAAATGATGGAAGCGAGAATAAAGAAATCCGCAATGAGGTTGATTCTAATCTTTTCCTTACGCGGCATCCCCTTCTTCTGAAGAAAAGCCTCGACGTACTTCTTGTATAAAGAGGTATTCTTAAACCACTTATCGATTTTCTTGGAACTCTTGGCAAAACAAAAAGCCGCAATCAAGTAAAACGGACCTCCCGGCAGTACAGGCAGAACGGTTCCTGCCAATCCGAAGGCTAAAGCAATGATCCCAAGCAGCAAAAACAGGATTTTTTTAATAGCTTGCATAAAAAGTTCTCCTCTATTTAGGTACTGGTCGTCCTCAAGGTTCTATTCCTTTCCTTCTATACTAGCAGAGAAATGCCCCTTGTTTAAGCCATGGACCTTTTCCAGTTTTCTGAGTCGGTAAGCACTCTGGTCTAAAAAAATAAAAACGCCTGAATGAACAAGCGTTTCTATCCTTGACCCGTATTTTCCACTTTCAACAGAAAGTCGACGAACAGCTTGGTACCCATCCCAACCACTATATAGTATGTTAAGGAGTAGGCCTACTGCCACTTAATTTTTGTATATAACTCAAGTTTCACCGATATATTTTCACCAATATAGGCATACGCCCACGCCATAATCAAAAGAGCGATGATATAGCTTTTCCATCGCGAAAAATACTGATACAGCATCATGAACAGGACCGGCACGATCCCCAAGTCAAAAGCCAGCGCACCAGGACCCGCCCTCACAAGTTCGGTGGGATATCCCCACAGACTATAGTCGCTTCCGACAACATCATAAATGACTGTGATCAAGGCTGTAAAAGTACCCACCAGCATAGTCGGAACCAGTCTTCTTTTTTTATGGAGCAAAATAAAGAGGATCCAGGGAAATACCAGTATCGCAAGCAGCAGCCACCACTGCCAGGTGAGGAACTCATTGTTATACCAGCCGGTCTTGTCAACCTTAACAAGCTCCTTTTGGATTTCTCTTACTTTTTCATACACTTGCCACTTATCATCCATAGTGTCATTCCTGCCGCATTTTGTCCTTTTCCACATTTTCACCATTACATTAAAATATATACTTCACTGGAGACCGGCTTTTGGAATATAGCGAGGTGAATTTTGATTGTGCTTCATAAATCCATCGACGTTAAAGGTTGTTACCGGGCCAGCGAGGTTTGGTTTTCGCACTGATGTTGGCCCGCAACACTCATTATCAGCCCATCGAGACTCGCTTTTCGCCAAGATGCTGGCCCGTAAAACCAGTTACCGGGCCAATGAGTTTCGCTTATCGCCAAGATGTTGGCCCGCAACACTCATTATCAGCCCATCGAGACTCGCTTTTCGCCAAGATGCTGGCCTGTAAAACCAGTTACCGGGCCAATGAGTTTCGTTTTTCGCACTGATGTTGGCCCGCAACATTCATTATCGGCCCATCGAGACTCGCTTTTCGCCAAGATGCTGGCCCGCAAAACCAGTTACCGGGCCAGTGAGTTTCGTTTCTAGCACTGATGTTGGCCCGAATAAAAAACCAAACATGCCACCTAAAATTTTCTAAATACAACCACCTTTCTACTCTCGTTTCACCACTTGCATCATATAGTGTAACGATGAAGAAAGGTGGGATTCCTTTGAACTATTTAGAGATACTTTTGAATGACCTGTACCGGCATGGTGCCCAATTGGTAGAAGAATGGAATCGTGCATGCGAGCTTGATCAACTTCCGCTTAGTGAGCAGACCTCAAGTTATAGTGATGAACTGGATTCATTTATGAACCAATTAGAGCAAATCATGAACAAAAGGAGTTTGCTTGTGAGCGGGATGGCGGAAGAATTAAAAAAGCATTCTGAGGCGTTAACCGAACAATGGAATGCACTGATCGCAACGTATGAGGAAAGAAATCAATCAAGTGTACCTATCGGCGGACACACACTGCCTCCACTCCCTTACCCTTACGAGGCACTGGAGCCTTCGATCGACAGAAGAATCATGAAGCTTCATCATGACAAGCACCATCAGAGTTATGTTGATGGGCTGAATAAAGCTGAAAAGGAAATGGAGAAAGCCAGGAGGAAGAATGATTTCTCGTTGATTAAGCATTGGGAGCGAGAAGCTGCTTTCCATGGTGCAGGGCATTATCTGCATACAATATTCTGGAGCATCATGTCTCCTCAAGGAGGAGGAAAACCTAGAGGAGCCCTTTTAACTGAAATTAATCACTCATTTGGAAGTTTTGATCAATTTAAGCGGCACTTTTCAGAAGCCGCGAAGAATGTTGAAGCTGTTGGCTGGGCCATTCTCGTATGGGCTCCGCGGGCGCACCGGCTTGAAATCCTCCAAGCCGAAAAACATCAAAACCTGAGCCAATGGGACGTCATTCCCCTGCTTGTCCTGGATGTCTGGGAACACGCCTATTATTTACAGTATGAAAATAACAGAGGAAAGTATGTAGATAACTGGTGGAATGTCGTCAATTGGAATGAAGTCGAAAAACGGTATAACGAAGCCAAAAAAATAAAGTGGAAAGCTTATTGATATTAGTAAACCTGCAATTATTAAACAATTGGAAAATGAAAGACTCGTCAATCGACGAGTCTTTTGTCTGTATAGTGCCAAGCATTTTTCTAACATCTGCTAGAAACGAAAGCCCGATGAACATCAAGGGAATCAAAAAATTCCATAGACATGCTTTGAGTAATCACCCTTAACCTTTTTCATCAAAATCAATAAAATATTGATCCTTTCGATAAGCCACCGCATCCATAGTCGCAATCATATTTTCCTCATGAAAGATATCTATCCTATAAAACCCTGTGCGGAAGTTCCGTTTAATTTCAATTGTTCGTGCTGTGATTTTGTCCCCTGGCATGGCTGCTGCAATAAATTGAATATTGGTCGAAAGGCCAACCGACGTCTTCCCATAAGCATTGCAGGCGACAGAAAAAGCATGGTCAGCCAAAGCGTAGATGACAGCCCCGTGAACCGTTCCATGGGCATTGACCATATGGTTTTGCACTTCCAGTACAGCTTCAGCAAATCCAGCCTCAAATTTCGTTAACTGAATGCCTAATGACTGGGCATACAGGTCGTTTTTTACTTTTTTATAAATCTGGTCATAGTTATCTCCATGAATTTGGTGTTCGTCGATTTTCTTCATACCCAACTCCCCTTTTTTCTATTATTGTATTTTTCCCCTGTCATTGCAACAGAAGTATTACAGAGATATAGGGTTGACAACTGAAAAAACTCACTTGAATTTACCAGGTTCGATCATTTCTTTGTAAATTCAACTGAATTCGCATTCATCCTCAGTATCTGCTCTCTTATACCATACAATAAACTTCCATAAACCATATGAGTTTATCAAGAATACTGCCTCTCCCTTAGGAGACACTACAATCGTACCAAGTCATAAAGGAGGTCAGTATCATTGGAAAAGTATCAATTGGCACCACATGAATCACTGGATCTGCACGAAGCGATAAATTTCAAAACATTATGTGTAGCAAAGTCAAAATTGATGCAGGGTGTTGTTTTTGACCAGGACCTAAGAGAGTTGATGGAAAAAGATGTGCAGCAATCCATGATGGATCTTGCTGAATTACAGCAGATCTATAAACACGCAGCATTCGAAGCACCGGTTCCCCAAAGCCGCCCGACACCAATCATCGATGATAAGGAGGGTAACGTACATTGAACCAAGATTATTTAGATCCCATTAATGCACTGAATATGCCGGAACTGGCTGACATGACATTTGCTTTGGATTTTCTCGTTCGTGCAAAAGAGGGTGTTAGAAATACGGCTGTTGCATTAACGGAAACCACTACACCCGAATTACGAGCAGCCCTTCGGAAGCAGCTTTTTCAAGGCATCGCCATGCACCAGGAAATCACAGAGCTGATGGTTGAGAAGAAATGGTTCCATCCTCATGACCTGAGTGAGCAGTATCAATTGGATCAGCTCTCTGCCAAGAATACGAACATGATCGGGAATATGAACTTGTTCCCTGTTGATACAAACAGAAAAGGAATGTTTGATCGAACACCGGATGAACAATAACACTGGAGGTAAATTAGCATGAAAGCAGTAACCTATCAAGGCATCAAGAATGTCGAAGTGAAAGAAGTCCCGGATCCAAAGATAGAAAAGCCGGATGACATGATTGTCAAGATCACAAGTACCGCTATTTGCGGATCAGACCTTCATTTGATTCATGGTATGATTCCCAATATGCAAGAAGACTATGTCATCGGACATGAACCGATGGGAATCGTCGAAGAGGTTGGACCGGAAGTAAAGAATTTGAAAAAAGGCGACCGCGTCATCATACCGTTCAATATTGCTTGCGGGGAATGTATTTATTGTAAGAATCAGCTGGAAAGCCAATGCGATAATTCCAATGATAATGGCGATATGGGCGCCTATTTTGGGTACTCAGGCACTACCGGCGGTTTTGCTGGAGGCCAGGCTGAATATCTAAGAGTCCCTTTTGCCAATTTCACCCACTTTAAAATTCCTGAATCCTGCGAGGAACCAGATGAAAAATTAAGCTGTATTGCCGATGCGATGTCCACAGGATTTTGGAGCGTTGACAATGCCGGTGTCAAAAACGGCGACACGGTCATAGTCCTTGGCTGCGGACCTGTTGGTTTGTTCGCACAGAAATTTGCCTGGATGAAGGGTGCTAAACGGGTGATAGCTGTAGATTATGTTAAATACCGTCTGGATCATGCAAAACGCACAAACAAAGTGGAAATCGTCAATTTCGAAGACCATGAAAACGTTGGCAGCTACCTCAAGGAAATTACCAAAGGAGGCGCCGATGTTGTCATTGATGCGGTCGGGATGGATGGAAAAATGACGGATATGGAATTCTTGGCTAGCGGCCTTAAGTTACAAGGCGGAGCCATGAGTGCCCTGGTCATCGCATCCCAAGCTGTACGGAAAGCAGGAACGATCCAGATCACAGGTGTATACGGCGGCCGATATAACGGCTTCCCGCTTGGAGATATCATGCAGCGAAACGTCAACATCCGCTCGGGACAAGCCCCGATGATCCACCTAATGCCTCATATGTATGAATTGGTGACATCAGGAAAAATCGACCTCGGTGACGTCGTGACCCATGTGCTTCCGCTTAGCGAAGCCAAGCGTGGATATGAGATATTTGATACGAAGACAGATAATTGCATCAAGGTTGTATTGAAGCCTTAAAAGATTCTTGCAGTATTCCGACCCATATTGTAACTAAAGTCTCAATACGTAAGTTTTCTGCAACCATTAAAGGAGGTCACTAATATGGATTACGCATTGCATGAAGTCCTTGAAGTCCAGGAAATGGCGGCTTTTAAAACGAACTGTTTGACCAAGTCCAAAACAATGAGAGCCCTTGTTTCAGATGAAAAACTAAAAAGAATCATGGAGAAAGATGTAGAAATTTCCACTCGTCAATTAGGTGAATTCTCCGATATTCTATCCAATGCAAATCAATGATGAGGAGTTGAAAAACATGAATTTTGTAGTAGAAAATTTAACCGGAATGAAGGCACTCACGGACCAGGTCGTTGCAATGGATCTTCTTATTGCGGCCAAAAGCGGCGTGCGGAATTATGCCTTTGCCGTTACAGAAGCCGGCTCCCCTGAAATTAAAGAAGTCCTGACCAAGCATCTGGAAGAAGCACTTGATCTGCACGAACAGATTTCGAATTATATGGTGGAAAGAGGCTGGTATCATACCTTTGATACTAATGAGCAGATCAATCTCAACCTTCAAAATATCAACACCGCTTTACAACTTCCGACACTATAAGAAACCGAGGAGCAGATTTGATGGAGCGTCAGCTGTTCCTCGGTCTATTACTATAAGTATACGGATAATTTTCTCTGCTGAGGTGATTTAAATCAAAATACGCCCAGACCATCTTCAAGAAACCCGCTTGTTGGAAGATCAATTGTATACCCTTGAGGCAAAGGGCTGGTATATCTACGAGTTCTTAACAGCTGAATGGTGGCTGTTATTATGTTTCTTTATCTTCCCATGGATCATTTGGGTTGTTCTTAAAAAAAGAAAGTGGATGGTAGAATCCATCTTATTTGGTTTGATGATAATGTTGATTACCGTTTTGTTGGATACAGTGGGATTGCAATTCGGGGTATGGGAATATCCCATTGTTTTCGTCCCGGTCATTCCAAGAGCCTTCCCCTTTGATCTATCAATGGTTCCAGTTCCTTATATGTTGATGTTCCAATATTTTCGAACCTGGAAATCCTTTAGTACCGCGCTGATTGTCATGGCAGCGGCTTATGCTTTTATAGGCGAACCCTTTTGTGAATGGCTCAAATTGGTGCAGTATTTAAAATGGAATTACTTCTATTCCTTTGTATATTATATCGCAGCGGGTCTATGCATACGCTTTTTCATTATCAACATAATGACAGATAAAAAAATGGGAGTCTGAAATATAAGGATTCAGGCTTCTTTTATTTGTTCTTCTAATGAAAACCTCACTCGTCTCGTTTTCATGGTGGAACAGAATTTGCAGAAGGCAGGATTTTCATGCTGGAGTTTATGATGCAGATGACCTCACTGCGCTTCCTTCCTATCCTCTTTTTGTGCAGAACCCCTGCTCTTACTATAAAAAATTATCAAAGTCATCTGAACGATCATGTAAATCGGAAATGACCAGTACATTTTGTATCCCTTGTCATAATGAAAGAGGCCGACTTTCATTCCTGCCCATTCTGTTAAAACAGAAAAACTCGACCAAAGGAGCAGGTAAAAAATCGTTTGATACCCGCTGATGTTGAGCCTGCAATATAAATAAACAAAAAAGTAACCGACGGGGCCGTTCATCACATAATACATCACATCCATCAGCTGATAGCTGGACGAATCATTGACATCATAGAAATCCCATGGTTTTACACTGAGGGTATGGTCAAAAAAATACACCACTGTGATCCCGAATAAATAAAAGGCAATCCCTTCTAAAGTTGAAAAAATCCGCGGGGTCAAGTACAGGAGCAGATGCAAAATCAGCAGACCAGAAATAACAAACCATTCATTTCCATCAAAAGATTGTTCATACACGACTATCATGCCATGTACTCCTTCGGGTAATAAATGAAAGCAGCTTCCCCGCTCCGAAAGCAACCAAAAGATAAGCACCGTTCACAACCGCTGTCTCTAAGTAATTCCACTCCAGAAATTCAATTAGTTTCAGTTCGACCATCAAGAAGACCAGTCCATTCAAACAAGCAAATATGATGAAGGTGTAAAAAACTTTTTTCAAAGGTGTATCTCCACCATTCATCCTATTGATAAAAATCAGCAGAAGCAGCGGAATGATTCCATCCCGGTTAAGCAGATAGGCCGGAAACAAAAAAGGATCCTCGGTTTTCTTGATGAAGTCCAAGTTCAAAGTTACGATTGTCGTAACATTCGTTGCCAAAATCTTAAAAACCATATATAGAATGGAATTCTGCAAAAAGGAAAATGGCTTCCTTTGGAAAAAGAAGACCATTGAAATGATTAAAAACAATACGATCATAAGGGGCACCGCAAACATTCCCAACCCTCCTTCGATCATCTACTTTACATATTCACCATTATTGGTCTTTTTCTGTCCATTTATTCAATAGACAGTCATTCACTCTATCAACAAAAAAATGACCAAGGTACATGAAACTGGTAAAGATAGATTCATCGTGCTTTTATACAAATGTATAGATTGATCCCCTTCAAGCTTGTTGTAAATGAGCTTACAGCCGCCTATACTAAATTTATAAATGGCCTTTCAATATTCAAAGGGGGATTAAAAGCATGAAGCTAGGAGCGTTTTCTGTCAGTTTGACTGTGAAAGATTTGAATGCATCCAAAGAATTTTACCAAAAACTTGGATTTTCAACATTAGGGGGAAACATTGAACACAATTATCTTATTATGAAGAATGAAAATTGTATCATTGGGCTTTTTCAAGGCATGTTCGATAAGAACATCTTGACTTTTAATCCGGGGTGGAATGAAAATGCCGAGAACTTGGATTCTTATGAAGATGTAAGGGATTTGCAAAGACAGCTTAAAGAAAAAGGAATCCACATAATATCAGAAGCAGACAAATCAACACAAGGGCCGGCGTTTTTTACAATTGAAGACCCGGATGGCAACCTGATACTCGTTGATCAACATAGGTGATTCGTTAAAAAAACCTTAATTATCATTTTGACCTGAAGATAAATTCACTTGTTATTACAGCCATAATAATGGCGACTGCTATTAAAAACATAAAAAAGAACCTGACCCCTATGCATCTGATTCAACGCCTCAGGGTCAGGTCTTGTTAAAATACTCTATTTTGCGTTCTCATCCGGCTGATGAATACCAAAAATGTTTCCCTCGGTATCCTTATAATATCCCTGCCAAGCCATTCCAGGAAGAGCGTATTTGGGAAGCGCAACGGTTCCTCCGTTTTGGAGGATCTTTTCTTCTGTGGAATCATAATTTTCAACACCCATTGTACATGCATAGCCATTCATCGCCTGGTTTGGTTCTGGAGCCGGTCCTTGACGCTGCATCAACGCCCCATTGATTCCAGGTTGATCTTCCCCACCTGTCACAGCTCCCATATAAGGCATGCCCGCGAAATCACTCCAATCCTCGAATGTCCAGCCGAATACCTCACCATAAAATTTTACAGCACGCTCCATGTCATCCACATGGATTTCAAAATGAACGATTCTTCCCATCGTGTACCTCCTATTGGCTTGTAATTTATAGTCTTCTATTAAGTATTTCGCTGCTACTCTTCAAATCCCTCTTTTAAAAACGAACAAACATTCGGTTTTTGTGGATTTTATTTTTAAGCTTAGGATTATGATGAGCTGACTTTCTCTAAATGATCTCTCAAGGAATCAAGGTCTTTAGCACATGCTTTCTTAAAGGTCCCTGCCATCAATTTTCCAAACATTTTTGACAGGCCGGTCAGACCCCGGATTTCTCCGAGCAGTGTTACATTCGTTCCTTCACGTGTTTGGGTCAGGATATAAGTGAATAGGAATTCCCCCTTGCCGGTTGTACCTTTTGTACCGTCACAACGCAGCATGATTTTATCCGGTTCTTCTAACTTTATCACTTCAAAAATCTCTGAAGCCTCTTTTCCAAACATCTTTCTGGTCTCTTTCCATTGGCTGCCTTCTTTCAAAGGGCCTTGATCGAACCTTTCAATCCTCACAAATCCTTGCATCCAATGCCTGGCAGAATCAAGATCGATCAACGCTGAATAGGCTTCCTCTTTATTTACCTGAAAAGTTCTATTCACTTCAAATTGGATACTCACACGGCTCTCCCCACTCTCTTATTAGAGTATTAGACAGAATTGCCGATATACCTTCTATTAAAACAAGAAAGGTTATTTAAATAGAAGCTGCATTAACCTTCTCCACTCAATTAGTCCTATTCACAAAATCCTCACCTGTAAAAATAAGTAAAATATTACCGCGACCAATGATTCATTTTTTGAAAATTGCAATTTCTTTGTTTATTCAGTGTATAAACTAACTATATAATACGATTAACAGGAGATCAGCTGCATAGTTTACGACAAAATGAAAGCCCTTTCTTTCCTGTGTATTTTCATGAATAAGGGAGGTTCTTAGTTTAGTAGTTTTTTTAGGAAAACAAAAACTTAAAGAAAAAGGAGATTTTCTCATGCTGAAAATATTGCGTAAACCTGTCATTACCGGATTAGCCTTGTCCCTTATGCTCCCTGTCGGAATGGGTGCTGTGTCTGCTGAATCTACGGACTCTTTAAGTGCATTGGAGGTTCCTTCCATTTCTGAAAGGTATCAGGATTCCTTTGCTGTCGGTGCTGCGGTTGAACCCTATCAATTAGAGCAAATCGATGCGGATGTACTGAAGCGCCACTACAACAGTATTGTTGCAGAAAACGTAATGAAGCCAATCAACATACAGCCTGAAGAAGGAAAATTCAACTTCACTGAGGCTGATAAGCTCGTCAAGTTTGCCAAGGAAAATGATATGGAACTGCGCTTTCACACCCTGATTTGGCACAGCCAGGTTCCTGATTGGTTTTTTAAAGATAAAGAAGGCAACCCTATGGTCGACGAAAAAGACCCAAAACAGCGTGAGAAAAACAAGAAATTGTTATTAAAACGCTTGGAAACCCATATTAAAACCATTGTTAAACGTTATAAGAATGACATTAAGTCTTGGGATGTTGTGAATGAAGTAATTGATGAATATGCTTCCAATGACAGAGGTTTGCGAGAATCCCCTTGGTACCAGATTACAGGAGACGAGTATATTAAAGTAGCATTCGAGACTGCGGATCGATATGCAGCGAAAGATGCCAAGCTTTACATCAATGATTATAACACTGAGGTTCAACCAAAAAGAGATTACTTGTATGCTCTGGTGAAGGACTTATTAGATCAAGGGGTACCGATCGATGGTGTCGGCCATCAGTCACATATTCAGCTTGGCTGGCCTACCCTTCAGGAAATAGAGGACTCTATTAATCTATTTGCCGATTTAGGACTGGATAATCAGATCACGGAACTGGATGTCAGCCTTTATGGATGGCCGCCAAAAGATGCTTTTGAGACTTATGATGCTATTACAGAGGATGTACTCCAAACACAGGCAGACCGTTATGACCGTCTATTCCAACTGTATGAAAGATTAGGAGATAAAATCAGCAGCGTAACGTTCTGGGGTGTCGCCGACAACCATACTTGGCTGAACGACCGTGCCGAGCAGTATAACGACGGAGTCGGAGTGGATGCACCATTTGTGTTCGACAATGAATACAATACAAAGCCTGCTTATTGGGCGATTATAGATGAAGAGTAAAATATAACTCGAAACCTCAGAACCGGTAAATTCCGGTCTGGGGTTTTTTCTATTTCTTGCAAGAGACACTTCTATTTTCAATACAAAAAACGCCCTGCAAATTTCACAGGACGTTGCGTTTAACAAAGGGAATTCATGTCCCAATGTGTGTTTGGTTTTAACAAGATGGAGCGTCATTCCCTACGAAGATCAACCCATTGCCTTCCTGGTTTATATCAAGGGTCATGTTTTGGGTAGCGGATTCGATATTCGGATCGACTGCTACTTTGATTTCATTGATGGTTTCTACCTTATCATTCTCTTCAGGCTCATCCAGAGCCAGTCCTACTTTTGGCTGTCCTCAGCCAAAGCCGGCAAAATGAAAACGAATGTTTTCGGCGTCGTTATCTTGCAGCATCTGCTTCAAGAAATCACGAGCTTGATCTGTAATATTCACTCTAAAACACCTCAAATATATAATTGATTCTACAACTCTATTTTACATGAACTTTCTCAATGATGTCGAATATCGGGCTCAAACCTTCCAGCATAAAGCATATCCAACACTCAAAAAAAGGCCCAGGCAGAAATATCACCCTGGGCACAAACTTATTTTAATCAATAGTGCTGAACGGCAGCTCCTCGATTTCCTCCAGATAATCCCCATCAAACTCCTCGGGTAATATATTATCCTTCGAGTATTCCTTCCTCGCCACCAAATACTGATTCTTCCCATTCACAAAATAGATTTGTGTTTCTTTGGAGCTCCCATATTTAGTCTCGGAATAGATGTGTTCAACCTGGTAAAAACCTTGTTCGCTGAACTGGACCTCATATTGATGTTTGTTTTCGACTTCAGAAGATGCATTTAGCGTCTTCCCTTCTATGACAAGCTGTCTTGTGTTTGCCTCAGTTGGTACTTGCGTATCTTCCGGCATCCATGAACTCATGACAGATAACACTAACAAAAACGTCAGAGAATGCTGCATCGTTTGCCTCCTTACCTTGTTTGGCTGAATTTCGCTGGCCAGGGTAACATTTGTAAGACAGCCCGCTGGGTATGTAATCAACTTCTAAAAAAGTAAGATTTATATCCTCTTAAACATACTTTTTCCATATACCCCCGACCTTTTCCTGTAAACTTTCTAAAATAGAAATTGACAAAAAATGAGACTTTCCGATTAGCTTCTCAAAAAAATCCGCAGCAGCACTCAAGCTGTTGCGGATTCTGTCTATCTTTTTCGTTTATCTTTCGCTTTGAGAAGACGGTCCATTCTGTCTGACCGGTTGGTTTCATTTTCAATTTTGTCGGCCTTTGGTTTTGCTGGTTTTGGTTCCTTTTTGGGCTTGACCGGTTCCGTTTTTTCAGGACGAGTCAGCTCATTGTTGGAAGCAGGTTTCTTCTTTGCAGTCGATGTTTTCAGCTTTTTGAAATGCTCCACCTTTTCCTTCTGTCTTTCCTGTCTTTCTGTCTGCTTCTTCTCTTTATTCCTTACAAGAGTTGAAGCCGTCCCCATGAGCCCAAAACGGCGCAGTGCGATTTCCAGGAACAAAAGGAAAAATGCGGTTAATAAAAGCCATTGGGAAATGCTTGATTTCGTATAAGAGTTCGGAAGATTGTCATTATACAGCTCCTCAGTAGAACCCAGTACTTCGCCTCCCCCAGCTTCCGCAATTTTTTCAAGATTGGATTGGTTGGCATTCAGGAGCCTGTATTCAGAAGAATAAGGAACTGAAATGCCGGTTTTGAATAAGCCTGAAGACTCTTCTCCACTCCCTTCATTTAATTGGAGGAAGTAGTTGCCTGGTTCCGCGGCAAAGGTCAGTTCATACTGCCCCGGTCCTGTTGTCTTAAAGGATGCTGCAGTTTCTTTCCCTTTATTGTCCACGAGGACTGCATCCATCGGCATCGCTTTAAAATCAGGCTGACTGATGGTTACCTTCATATCGTTGCCTTCCCGGGTCTGGCTGACTTCAAAGGCTGTGTTCTGATAGTTAGGAAAACTCCAGGTGACAAGCTGGTTCCACATATCAGGCCACCTTTTCCAACCAGGCCAATCGCCTGCCCATTCACCGGGAATGTCCGAGGTCCAGGCCGCCGTCCGTCCGATTCCGTATTGCCACCTTGCCAGGACGGGATCCTCTTTTTCGCTCATGAGGATGGATTCTGCCCTTCCTTTCAGGGAAGTCGCCACATAGGTGTTCATTCGCGGCATTCCTTCGTTGAACAAACCAGTAAAATTACTGCCCTGTACAACCGTCGGATAAAACGGGTTGTCTTCGATATACGTCCTGGTGGTCAGAACGGTTTCCCTTGATAGAATGCTGGGAATGGTGGAAGAGTCAAAGACATCGTAAAATCTCCCGCCGCCTTCTTCGGCCAGCTGTTCGAGGAGCACACCGTCCGACCCTTCCCCAATCGCTACTGTTGAAAGGGTGATGTTATTCTCTTTCCCTTCTTCAATGGTTGTCAGATAATCAGGGGATGTTGCCGACTGTCCATCTGTCAAAAGGATGATATGTTTCCGCTGCAATTCAAGCGGCGTCAGTTGTTCATAAGCAAGTTCCAGTGAAGGAAAGATATTGGTGCCTCCCCCTGCTGTCAGTCCATTGATTTTTTCAATCACTTTCTCTTTATTATTAATTGGTTCAGTTTCAATGATTTGCCACGGCCGGTCGTCAAAAGCAATGAACCCGAGGGTATCCTTCTCCCTCAGAAGTTCAGCTGAGCGCGCGGCCGCTTCTTTGGCCAGCTGAATTTTATAACCGGCCATACTGCCCGAACGGTCGAGGACAATCACCATACCGAGCGACGGGAGTTCCTTTTTACCCTTCAATTCCATATCGACTGGAAGCAGCTTTTCAATCGGCGTCTTGAAATACCCACCGAGGCCGAAACTGTTGTCTCCTCCCGCCATCACAAAGCCTGTGCCGAAGTCCTTCACAGCACTGTGGATCAACTCCATCTGCTGCTGGCTGACTTTGGTGGCAGGGACGTTCACAAAGACAATCGACTGATACTGGACATAGCCTGAAAGTACAGTTGGCAGGAGCTCGGTCTGAATGACATCGACCCTCAATCCTGATGCGGTCAATGAATCGGTCAGGTTTCTGCCTTCCCCTTTCTGGTTTTCCACTACAAGCACCTTGGGATCGCCTTTCACATTGGTATATGCATAGGCTTCATTATTTTCAATAATGGTATCCGAATCCGTTAACACTTCCGCCCGGTACTGCCTGAACCCTTCCTCGGCGGCCTTGTGCTCGAATACAAAACGGTTTTTCCCGGTCTCAATGGAAACTTCCTTGTCGACGACCGGCTTATCATTCTCGAAAACCCTGATTCTGCTTTTTGTGCTGATATTGCTTTCAATCTCGATGTCCAGTTTGGCCGTTTCCCCTTGGAACTGGTTATTGGGAATGTCAAAACCGCTCAAAGATACATCCTCACCATATATCGGATCCACAGGATACACATCGACCGTCAATCCCTGCTGTTTTAAGTAGGCTGCCTGTTTGACGGCATCCCCGGTGTTTTCGTTTCCATCAGACATGAGGACGACCCTGCCATTGGTATAGGAAGGAATTATGCTTCCGCCGAGCCTCAGCCCGTCCGCGAGGTCTGTACTGAAAGTTTCGATTTCACTCCGGAACTGGACATCGGCCTCCGTTTTTTCCTTCAAGGGCCTCTCAACGACAGCATTCCGGCCAGTTGAGATCACCCCATACTGATCATCAGGGTCCATTTCTTTTACAGCCTGATTAATCGACTGTCTGAGATTTTCTGTCTGATTGTCTAGACTGTCGGACATGTCGGTAACAAAAACCGTCGAGACTCCTTTTACAGGGAACAGAAGCTGAACTCCGGCCAAAGCGAGTACAAGCAAAATGATGATCAGCGAACGGAAAATAAGAATCAGGCGTTTTTCAAGCAGCGGAATGCTTGTCCGGCTCTTCCAATAGAAGAAAAGCCCTGCTGCAGCCGCCGGTAGGAGCAAAAGCCAAAGCGGCTGATCAAGTTGAAATTCCACGGCGGTACACCTCCCATTCCACCAACAGCAGCATGAACGCCAGTAAGGCAGCCCACTTCCAGAGTGGATGAATGCTTTTGTTTTCCTGCTGCTCATTTTCACCGGAAGCACCAATGACAAAAGATTTTTCCGGCGTTATATTTTGTTCTTTCTCAGGAAGCAAAACCGCAAGATAACGGTCTCTGAATCCGGAATCCAAGGTTTCCTTGACCTGGTATATGCCTGGCTCACCTGGCGCTTGGATCATCCCGGAATCCATTGAAAGGCTTCTTTCAGCCTCTCCGCTATTCAAGTCCAAGATTTCCGCCTTCTCTGTATTCGAAGAAAACGACACTTGAAGCTGCTCACCCGGTGATGTATACCCAAGTGATTGGTTTTCCTGCTGCAGGAATTCAAGTGCATTTTTTATAAAAATCGGGAAACCTGGCTGAAGCGGCCAATCTGAATCCTGCAGATCAAAACCGAGGAGGACCAGTGGACTGCCCTCGTGGCTGCCTTTGCTGATGATGGGATCATCCCCGCTTGAGACCACTGTTTCCAAGTTCGTGTTTTTATAAGGAAACCTGTACTGCAGGTAAACTTTTTCCATGTCCACATAACGAAGCAGCGGAGAGGAAGCCTCAACTGATAATTTTTCCTCGGTTTCTGTTTTTCCTTTTACAGCAAATGAACCGCCTTCAGCAGGAGAAAGAACTAATTTCGGTCCTGAAGGCCATTTTTCTTCTTCCACACCAGAAACAATATAGAGTCCTTTCTGCTCTTCGGGATACTGCCATTCGCCTGTTTCATTCTCAGACAGGATAACGGGTTCAAAACCAAGAAGCGGCAGGACTTTTTCTAAAAAAGGATTGATATCGCCTGCTAAATAGACAGCTGTCTCAGCCTGTCCTCCCGCAAAAGCGGAGACCCGGTTATCTGCATCATAAGCATCTTCTTCTTCGATGACTGCTTCATAATAGTCTGAATCAGGAAGGCCATCGACATAGAGCAGTTCCGTTCCTCCCGCTTTTACTTGGATGCTCTTTTTAACCACCTCTTCCTGCCCCTTGATCGCAACGGAAATCGTTCTGTTTTCCTTGCTTTCATTGGCTATCGTCACTACCCCGGTCATACTGCTTTCAGTTTGTGCGACGCCAAATGAGCGGAGCGACAGGTTATTCCGTTGTTCACCGATATTATGGACAACGAGTTTATTGCTGACGGGAACGTCCGCCAGCTCTTCTTTAGCCAAGGAATCGGTAAAGAGGTGAATTTCACCTTCCCCTTCAGGAACGAGTGAAGATGCATATCCAGCAGCCTGGGCCATACTGTCTTCTTGATAGGAAGGAGTCAAATCGTTGACTGCGTTCCTCATCTTCTGTTTCTCCAATTCACCGGAAAAAATCAATTCAGGCGTTTTACCTCCCGCCAGCAGGCTCATTTTCTGTCCGCTCCCAAGAGAATCGATGATTTCCATGACATCAGCCTTTGCCACTTCAAACCTGGTACTTTGGCCTTCACTCGCCTGCATGGAAGCAGATGTATCGATTACCGCCACGACATGGCTGCCGCTGATCCCCTTTCCGGATAATATTGGCTGTGCCAGTGCCAGGATCAAGAAGCAGACAATCAATATCTGGAGAAGGAGCAGGAGGTGGCGCTGAAGCTTCCTCCACCACCTGTTCGCCTTCCATTCCTGTATGAGCCTGTCCCATAGGAGCGTTGATGAAATCTCTTTTTCTATGAATTCCTTCCGAAAAAGATAAAATAAAATTAGTACAGCCAAAAATCCGGCCAGCCAAAAATACGACGGTGTTAAAAATCCCATAATCTCACCTCACATTACCCATCCTTTTCCTGCCATCCTGGAGAAGACCAGCTCCTCAAGATCCTGTTCGGACGAACATTGCATCATGCCGATTCCTCTTTCCCTGCAGAATGCCTCAAGCCCGTCATGATGGGACTTCAGCCTTTCCTGATAGTCACGGAGGACAGTCCGGCTGATGGATACTTCGCTTTGCTGTCCGGTTTCGCTGTCAATCAGTTTCAGATCACCTTGAAAATCAGGCTGGATTTCTTCCGGGCTTAACACCTGGATGATCCTGATGTCCTGCCTGGCGGATTGTATTTTCTTTAACGCCTCTTTTATCTCCCCGATCGGTTCGAGGAGGTCACTGATGATGACAGTGAGGCCGTTCCTCTTCTGTTGTATTTTGGCGAGGCCTGATGAAAAGGTCCCCGTGCTGCCGCCGGTCTTTAAATCAGAAACATAGTTTACCAGTTTCCCTGCATATGCGCGGCCTTTCTTATATGTAAAAGGAGTGCTCCCGGATCCTACCGGAAAAACAGAGATTCTATCATCATTGGCTAGAGACATATAACCGAGGCAGGCCGCAATGGACTTGGCCATCTCCCACTTACCCTGGGGAATCATCATCGATTTGGAGCCGTCCAGGCAGATGGTCACAAAGAGTTCCTGTTCATCCAGATACCGCTTGATGTAGTGTTTCTGTGTCCTCGCAAAGGCATTCCAGTCGATCAGCCTTGGATCATCCCCCGGCGTATAAGCCCGAAAATCGGAAAATTCGAGGGACGTCCCCTGCTTGGATGAACGCCTCTCCCCTTTATGCATTCCTCCGACCGCTCTGCGCAGAACAAGGGAGTGCTTAGTGGAGCGCTGCAATATCCTTGAAGAAAGCAGGTTCATCATTTTGCATTCACCGTTTTATCGGCAGCAGACAGTACTTCCAGTATAATTTCATCCTGTGTAATGCCGGATGCCTCTCCTTCGAAATTCAAGAAGATCCGGTGCCGGAGTACAGGTAACGCTGCCTTCTTCAAATCCCCGACAGATACATGGTATCTTCCGGAGAACAATGCCCTTACCCTCGCGATTTTAATCAAGCTCTGCAATCCGCGGGGGCCGGAACCGTACCGGACATTTCTCTTTACGATTTCAGGAGCTATCTCTTCATCAGGCTGTGTCGCCATGATCAAGGTGACCGCGTAATCGAGGATATGCTCAGCCAAAATGATTTCTTTTGCAAGCTTCTGTGTCGTCAGGATGAAATCACCATCCACCTGTTTGTTCAGCTTGATTTCCTCGATTCCCGTTGTCCTCAAGGCTATTTCTTTCAACTCTTCCCTCCCCGGCGCTTCCACGTTGATTTTTAAAAGGAAACGGTCCATTTGGGCTTCAGGAAGAGGATAGGTCCCCTCCAGCTCAATCGGATTCTGGGTCGCAAGGACGAAGAAAGGATCTGGCAGGCGCTTCATTTCTCCGAGCACGGTCACAGTCTGCTCCTGCATCGCTTCTAAAAGGGAGCTTTGTGTCTTTGGCGTGGCACGGTTGATTTCATCGGCAAGGACAATGTTTGAAAATAACGGGCCGGGATGGAAGTGGAAGGTCTGTCTTCCCTGTTCATCCGGCTGGATCATCATGGTGCCTGTGATATCCGTCGGCATCAGATCCGGGGTATATTGGATCCGCGAAAACTGAAGATCCATGACATCGGAAATGGTCCGGACAAGCATCGTCTTCCCGAGCCCGGGCAAGCCTTCCAGGAGGGCATGCCCGCCTGCGAAGATCGCCCACAGTACCTGCTCGACCGTTTCTTCCTGTCCGACGATGAACTTCCCGATTTCCTCCCTGATTTGTTGATATGCCCCGGCTGCCTGCTGCAGCTGCTGTTCTTTAAGTGCGAGTTCTGTCAATGTTCTTTACTCCCCTTCCGGATTCAATTCGCTGAAATAATTCTTTACAACGTTTTCTAGATTCCCCGGGAGCTGCATACGGTCGACACTCTCCCGGTAGGACTGCTTATACTCTCCATAAACTTCATTGTATGGCCTGGCCGATCCTCTAATGGTCGGAGACTGCCCTGTTGTCTGCTGTTCCCCTGACCCTTGTCCAAGTGGCCCCTGGTCGACTGATTGGTTTGTTTTCCCTCCAATCCTGTCTGGAACAGTAACAAGTTCTCTGGAGCCCTGGCCGAATCCCGCTCCATTTCCGCCGCTTCCGGAACCGCTGCCGCTTCCAGAGCCGGATCCAGTTCCTGAGCCAGAACCCGAACCGGTTCCAGAACCGGACCCCGAACCAGATCCTGAACCATTCCCTGAAGCACCGTTGCCGGAACCCTGTCCAGCACCTTGGCCGCTTTGGCTCTGAGATGAGGAACCATTAGCGGAATTCCCATTCTGTCCAGAGCTTGCCTGGCCGGAAGATGGGTTATTAAATGCCAAGGACTGGGCCGCTCCCAGATTGGCTGCTGCCATCTGTTTGTTCATGCTTGACGCAATCTGCTGAAGTTCCTGCTGCATGGAAGCCAATTGCGATAATGAAGCTGCGGAGGCAATCATTTCATCAAGGGACTTTTCAAGATCGGCGAGCATTTTCTCCAGCTCTTCTTCAGACATGTTTTCGAGATCGACATTTTGCCCCTGAACAGCTTCCATCATTTCTTGAAGTTCTTGAAGCTCTTCTTTGTTTAAACTTTGTTTATCTTTAAGCCTCTCCATCGCCTCTTGAAGCTTTTTCTGATCCAATTCTTTTAATGCTTTGGACAGTTCATTCAGATTGTTTCCTGCTGCTTCCTCCGAAAGACTGCTCAATCTTTTTTCAGCTGCTTCGGCATCTTTTTTCAGTTCCGCTGTTTTTCTTTCCTTCTCCACTAATTTTTGGAGGGCTTGCTCCGCAGATTGACTCTCATTCAGCTCTTTCTTCAGCTGAGCCAATTTCTTGCCTAGTTTTTCATCTGCGGGCTCTTTCTTCTTTTCAGCCAATTTCTCAACTTTCTCCTTTGTTTCCTCCATGATTCTTTTTTCAGCCTCTTTTTGTTCTGCCCTCTCCATCACTGTGTTTGGAAAGAGGATGGAGAACGAAATAAGCAATATCAGTATTAAAGAGGAATAAAGAGGCTTCCGGGGAAACTCAAACCGTTTCATTTGATCGATTTCCCTTCCTGCTTCTTTCATCTCCCTTACTGCATCTCTCCGTTGAAGGTGGTAGATTGCATCTTCTTTATCAAGATAGGATAAAGCGGTTGATACAGTGTCCTCCCCGGTAAAATCATCAAATCTCATGGCTGCTGCTTCCCGTTTAGGTCGGGAAATGACAGCGTAGATCACAAATCCGGCAAGAAGAACCCCGCCGGTGATGGCCATCTTTTCCCAAAGAAAAGGGATGACAAAAATCCTCGCTGCCAGAGACCACAGACAAGCTCCAGCCGCAGCAAAGAAAAGGCCCCTGGTCAGGATGAAACTGAAATGCCTCTTCTGAAGCTTTTTCTGCAGGTTGGAAAGCAAGGAAAGAAAGAGCTGTCGATCATGCATCTTTCTTTCTTCCCCTGCCGGCAGGCCTCATGTTTGGACGCAGCTTTGCAATACTGATCCATAAAGATATGGCTGCAATCACCAAAAAGGTAATGACAAAGCTGATCCAAAATGGCAGTTCAATGCCGGTCCTCATCACGAACTCATCCGCTATGTTCGGTTCGAAAACGGTCATCAGCACGAAAGCAGGATTACTCATGATCATGAAGTAAGGAGCCGGGTTTGTCTGATTTCCCATCAGAATCGCACTCATCGTGAATATTGTCAGAAAGCCGGTACCTGCCGTAAGGAACAGCGCCACGCCGTAGGTTGCAATCATGGAAACAATCGTCTTCTTCAGCAGGGTGGAAAACAAAATCCCGATACTGCCGATGGTGATGATCGTAATGACATACAAACCGAATGTTCCAAGGAGGACTCCCGGAGATACACCACCATACAAGAAAACAATGCTGTACAGCGGCAGTGATGCTGAAATCATCAAAAACAGAAACGCTACAGAGGAGACAAGTTTGCTCAGGATGATGCTTGTCGAGGATTGCTCAGTGGTCAACAGCATGCTGAGTGTCTGCCTTTCCCTCTCCCCGCTGATGACACCTGCTGTCAGACCCGGCGTCATGAACAAAATCAGTGCCAGCTGGACCATGGATAGCACCATGAACATCATCCGGCTTTCTTCCGGCCTGATATAACCAGCCTGGCTGTTCATCATGGTAAGGTAAATGAATCCGATGGCAACAAGGCCTAATGTGGCAAGGTAAAACAAAATCCCCATGAAGCTTTTCAGCGATCGCAGCCTTAACTTGATTTCTTTATTTAATACTGGGTTGATCAGAAGTGTCTTCATCTACTCATCCCCTTTCGTGATTTCCAGGAAGATGTCTTCAAGATCCGTCTTTTTCTGGGTGAATTCTGTGATCAGGAGGCCTGACTGCACTGCTTTCCCAAGGAGATCGACTTGTTCCCGATCTGTCCCGGAATAGGCAAAATGAATTGTCCCCGGTTCCTTCTCATTTCTTAAGACTTCCGCTACTTGGGGATCATCCTCGAAAAAGGCAATCGCTTTTTCAATGTTGTCCATCACCGTGACATTCAAGATTTTGTTAGCCTGCAGCTGCTGATGGATCACAGAGACTGAGCCTGAGGCAACCAATTTTCCGTTTTCAATGACACCAAGCTCATCACACATTTCCGCAAGTTCAGGAAGGATATGGGATGAAATCAAAATGGTTTTACCCATCGTTTTCAATTCTTTTAAAATATCCCTCATTTCAATCCTTGCACGGGGATCCAATCCGGAAGCGGGCTCATCAAGGATCAGCACTTCAGGATCGTGGATCAGGCATCGTGCCAGACAAAGCCGCTGTTTCATCCCTCGCGAGAGAAGGTCGACGTACGAATCTTTTTTATGAGAAAGGTTCACCAATTCCAGCAATTGCGGAATAAGCGCTTTCCGTTCAGATGCGGACAGCCCATAACTGGCACCATAGAAATCGAGATATTCGGATGCCTTGAACTGATCATAGACCCCGAAGAAGTCAGGCATGTACCCGATCTGTTTGCGCACTTTCTTCGGATCCTTGGTCACATCAAAACCGTTGACAAATGCTGTACCCTCTGTTGGAGCAAGGAGGGTCGCAAGAATGGAGAATGTCGTTGACTTTCCGGCTCCATTTGGCCCCACCACTCCAAATACCGTTCCTTTTTCAATGGACAGGTTCAAGTTATCCAGGGCCGTGAACGAGCCGTATTTTTTTGTTAAGTTGATGATTTCAATCATTGTACAAACTCTCCTTCTATTGTTACTCCCGGTACAGGAACCTGCGGGTTATGCTGGCCTCTTTTTTCGATTCTTACGATAAGCCTGCCATCTTTATCGATATATTTCTGGATGTCCTCATCAAATTTGATCTGCCTTACACCTGTTTCCAGTTCCTCTGCCTCGCCGGTTTTCATATTCATGATGGATACACCGTCATTAGTAACGGTTTCGTTAAAGGCGAGAAGCAGTTTTGAGTAACGGACCTTGTTTTCCACGACCGAATCCGGAAGCTGGAATGCCAAGTCATAAGTGCCGGGCTCGGCATCGATGAAAAACTTTCCTTCCATGATTTCCTGATGGTAGATCATGCCTTCCACTACTGAAACAGTTGGTTCCAGCTGGTCGCTCTTCAGAGTGAAGGAACCCTTGTTATCGGTTTTTATATTGATTGGCTGCAAGAAGAGATTCAGTGAATCTTCATTTGCTTTCTTGCCATTCACCTTCATATCGACTAAAGAATCTTCGGAATAGCCGATAATCAGCGGCGTATTCATTGAAGCATTATACATTTTTTCATCCAGGGCAAAACGAAGCAGATTGAACTTCTTCCAATCATCGCCATTATTCTGCTGCATACCCGGCCCGGGACCATACATGTAGTTCTGCATGCCAGGAAATGCTCTGTCAGCAACCAAGCTGCTAGGGGCTCCAATCAAAGCGGTGGACTTTTTCTCGATCTCCACTTTCTTGTTTTCTCCCTTTGCCAGCGAGCCAACTTCATAAGCACTGCCTCCGGCAAGGATATATACATGTTCCAGGTCATGAACCATATTATTCGTCACTGTTCCGGAAATGAGTGTATCTCCGGCTGACAGCTCTCCTTCGATTCTGCCAGTTTCAACAGAAGCAACTTGATTCATTATGGAACGAACAGACCAAAATTCAACATCCTTGAATGTCACCACAGAATTTTCATCAGCCGCTTGAACCATCGGGTAATCACTGTAGTTCGTTTGCTCCACAAATTCCTGGCTGAATGGCACAGGGTGAAGAACTTCACTGCCGAACTCTACAGCATAATCTCCACCGCTGCTGGAGAGCATGGAGGAAATATGATATCCGCTGCCCGTGCCTTCTTCACTCACGGAAACGATACTGACTTTGTTTATGCTTTCCCCTCCTGAACGGTCGCTTGCCCCGGTGGCAAAGATTGCGATACTTGTCACGATGGCAATGGATGGAATGATCCACCAGCCCCATTCCCTCTTATCTTTCTTTTTCAAAATAAAGTAAAGGACAGGAACGATAATGATGATATAAGCGGCAAATAACAGAACTATGACCGAAACCGGCAGAAATGAAGAAGCAAACAGTTCCGTCGTATTCAGCAGGGTATTATGTACCTGATCATAAAAAGACATCGGATGCTGCATTTGCGAATCGACCGAAGCCGTCAGGATCCTGTTCCACCAGCCGTTGTTTCCTTCCCAGGAGGCGAGCGGTTCTTCGGCCAAATTATAGGTTAGCTGGGTTACTTTCCCCATTCCCAATCCTTTTTCAACGGCAAGCGGCAAGCCGCTCTCAACAATCAACTCATCAGCACCGGCTGACTGCTCACCTGTCAGGATCGTCATTTCATTCAGTGCCAAAGGCTTATCGCTGTACCCTTTCAGGAAGGATAAATCCTTAAGCTCTTTCTCGCCAGTTACATTCATAGGGATCAATGAAGCCAGTTTCCCCATTTTTTGCTGCAGGTCGGGCGTGCTTCCAATGATCAAGTGGCCGCCAAGCTCCACCCACTCTTTAAGGGCAGCCTGCTTTTTCTCAGGCAGCTGGCCAATCGCATAATCATGGATGACCAACGCATTGAACATGCCGAGGCCCAGACTGTCTTCCGGCAAAGTATCCTCCGTCAAAGGAAGCACTTCCGGTGTTTCCCCTTGAAATGACGTCAGCTTCAACACATTCATCTGATCGGGGTTATCACTCAATACGCCAAGCACAAGCTTCATATCAGGGATGAATCCCGGAGAGAGCCTGGTATCCCCCGATATTTTTATTTCGTCTCCTTCTTTCCAGCCGCCATCATAGAAGCGGATTTCCTTGGTCTTGCTCGGGTTCATAGGATTTGCACCCATATGATCACCATAACCAGGCAGCGATACCTGGATATTCTGTTCTGCCCCTGCGGCAATCTCTACAGGAACGACAACATTTTCATAGGCAAAATAGTGAGGGCTTGACGAGATGACCAAATCACCCGATAAATCCTCCCCATTATTCTTGATTGTCAGGGTCACAGGAAATGCCTTCCCGTTCTTCACCTTTCCATTAATACCTGTTTCTACATCCACATCCAGTGTGCCTTCTGCAGATGCTGTTTCTGCCATCCACGGCATGAATGCCGCCAGCAGGAGCACCACCGCCAAAACTTTCATTATGTACTGTTTCACCCAAAATTTCCCCCTCTTTATCTTCTCTCTAGTAAAGACGATTGCCGGCGCAAAAAAGTTCTGCTATTTTAAGAGAATTTTAGAAAAATGTTTTTGGGGTTACATTTTTAGGTTATTTAAGGTTTTTAGGTGTTATTTTTGCAAGTGGTGAGTGAGAGGAGGAGTTGCGGGTTTAATAAGAGACCGGCGAAAAACCGAGTAAGTTTCTCTCTTCCTATATTATCGGGCCATTGAGATGTGGTAATAGAGCTGGTGTTGGCCCGCATAGGGATTTTTCGGGCCGTTGAGAATGGAAAACCGGGCAGATCCTAGCCCGCAAAACGGAGTACCGGGCCGTTGAGAATGGAAAACCGGACAGATTCCGGCCCGCAAAACGGAGTACCGGGCCATTGAGAATGGAAAACCGGGCAGATCCTGGCCCGCAAAACGGAGTACCGGGTCATTGAGAATGAGAAACCAAGCACATCCTGGCCCGCAAAACGGAGTACCGGGCCGTTGTGAATGGAAAACCGGATAGGTCCCGGCCCGCAAAACGGATTACCGGGCCATTGAGAATGGAAAACCGGGCAGATCCTGGCCCCCAAAACGGATTACCGGGCCATTGAGAATGAGAAACCGGGCAGATCCTGGCCCGCAAACGGAATACCGGGCCGTTGAGAATGAGAAACCGGGCAGATCCCGGCCCGCAAAACGGAGAGTAGCAGATCTAATTATCAAAAAGAATGTAAACCACAAACAAAAGCTGCAGATCATGTTACAGATCTGCAGCTTTTTAGTAAGAATTAATACCTTTTCAGAACAGAAAGTTCCTCAATAAACTGCTCAAGAGCAGCTAACACCTTTTCTCTATCTGTTTCCTTCTCCACAG
Organism: Bacillus salacetis; assembly: GCF_049177075.1. Lineage (GTDB taxonomy): Bacteria > Bacillota > Bacilli > Bacillales > Bacillaceae_B > Rossellomorea > Rossellomorea salacetis_A. The sequence continues at coordinate 2,409,382 of NZ_CP185377.1, forward strand.
AGAAGTCCCGACTTTCCAATAAGGAATATAATTCGCTTTGAACCTTATTTAGTGCTTCAATGGCACTGTTTTTTTCCTGGTCTGAGTACTTGAACCCCCTTAATCCCTTCATGATTTCTTCAATCCTTGCTATGTAATCCTTATTGATCCCTATAAAATTCGGATATTCGTTCAGCTGCTGAATTGTATGTCCAACATGGTTCAGGCGCTGGATATCGTTATCAAGTGCATCCTGGTAATACACTCTCATGTCATCCCCAATAGGGAAATCATATGTAGAAAGCGTTTCTTCAATGCTGAAAAAAGCTGCATGCAGCTCATTCAGCTGATACTCAATCTCAAGAGGTCTAACTTGTTCATAATGCTGCACTTTCTGGTGGTCATCATTCCATTGATAGGTAAGGAATAATAGTACCAAAACTATGAACATATTTAAAAATATATCTAATTTATTTTTCTTTTTACCTTCGTTTCTCAAACTGACACTCCTTATGTCCTTACTCGATTATTCACCCGTCAAGCTTTCCCCAGTTATCACTTCAAAAAACCCTTCTGCCTGTTCATACAATATGTAAGCTCTCTCAGTACCGCCTTCACTCGGAATTCTGAAAACCTCGATGGAATTATCTCTCTCATGAATGTGGACATCATACTTTTCCCTATTTAATTCAAAGCTATAGTCTGTTCCAACGTATAAATCTACACCAGACGAAGACCATCTTTCATTTTCAAATTCCTCTTCAAGATACTCAATATCCTTAGGGTCAGTTATTGTATGCGCTTCTTTCTTCTCCCCATCCTCCCCCACTTGATAAACAGTTACCTCTTCTGCAGGTTCAGGCTTGCTGCATCCCGACAAAACGAACAACGATACAATTGTGGCAAAAATTATTTTATTGATGACCTTTCCTCCTTCATGTGCTGCTACCAGATCTCCTCTATTCAAATAGTCTAGCACTCTTCCTACGAGCTGATGATCTGCACGACAAGACTAATAATTGTAAACAATACCGTACCATAAAAGACAAACCCGACATTGGCCTTCAATTCATAATCCTGCTGGACCTTCCCATAGGTACGGCTGACTGAATAATTAGCCATTCTTGAAAACATGCCGCCGCTGCTGCTAAAGAAAAAAAGAATCACACTAAGAGTAAAACCGATAAAAAAACTCCATTCATTATAAGAAAAAAGAAACATCATACTTCCAAGCCAAACCAGCATACTTAATAAAGCTGCAGTTATAACAGTTCCAATCACATTCTTTTTCATTATCTGCCTTCCTTTTTAATAGTGGTATTTTAGTATTAGACGATAAACACATCCAAATAGTTTCCTTTTTACCTCAAACAAAAAGACGCAATCCCATCAAGGAATTACGCCTGCTAATGCCGCTCTGCCTTACAGCTATTTCTTTTCAAGATACTTCTCCATCCGGATGTCCTTCCACATTTTATCCTGCCAATATGTAAAATCCTCAATTTCACCGATTTTTTGATAACCGAGTTTTTCATAAAGCGTGATGGCTTGATTGTTGAATTCAAATACACCCAGTTCTATCCGTTTCAGTCCTTCTGCCTGCGCCTCTTGTTCCAAGTGCTGAATGGCCTGGAAGCCGATCCCTTTTCCCCTTCCCTCTGACTCACCGATTGTGATTCCGATCCAGGAGGTTCCCTGTTCTTTTTTAAAAAGATGACCCGGGTCCACCATGTAATTCATTTCACCTACCAGAAGATCATCCAGGAAAATTAAATAGATCCGCTGGTGTTCCAGTCTTTTTTCCAATCTGTCGAGGTTAATTTCTTCCCTTTGTTCCAGTTCCTCTTTGTTTCTGTTGGGACGTGTCAGTGGAATGATACTGGGATCATTTTCCCAGCGGTTCAGCGCTTCAATTACCACCTTGCCCGGTTCCCTTAATCGTTCAAAACGTACATTCATATTTTCTCACCTATCCCTGTTTAATCCTTACTAATAGGATACCGCAACCTGTCTGTTCCCACCACTACCAGCATTATAAAAGAGGGAACCCCCTGTCAACCAGGAAGTTCCCTTTTTACTATTATTATCAGACTGCCGCTCCTTGATTGAAGAACGCCGCTTCTCCTCACCGGTACACACTGGCACAGGATCCCGCCGCCGGCTCATAATAACAATGATTTTTAAATTGTCCTGCAAAAGGCTGGCCATACCATGTTGGGGGACATGGAGCATATGGATTAAAATACCAAAGGGCATATTTTGCCGGTTGCTGGCTCCAATAATCCAAGTTTTGTTTAGCCAGTCTTTTTTCAACCGATCTTGCTCTGTTATAAAAAAGGTTCCCTTTCTGAACTGCCTCAAAGGAGTAATTCCCGCCCTGCACCTGGTAAATGACATCATTGATGGTCCTGACATCTTTGAAGTCTAAGCAATCCGCTAAAGCACGATTAACAATGACATTCCCAACATAAAGCATTCCCTGTTTTCCTTCGCCTTCAGCTTCCGCCCTCATCATCCTTGCCATTAAGGCAACATCCGAATCCCGGTATTTCACTCTTGGCATATTTTTCACCTCAAAAATATTGTATGAAAAATGCCTGCATTCATGTCATTAATTATTAAATATGAGTACAGTGGGATAAAATAAATCTTCACAGTTTGTGCATAATAATGGAAGCTTTTCAGACTAATTTTAGGATGATGGACCTTGCAGACAGCTTTTGTTTTTTTCTTTATCATAATAGGGTTACTTTTTGGAGACTGGAAACGCTGGCATGAATTTTATCCTACCTTATTATTCTGGATCGTAGGAGACCTGCTTTATGCCTCCCTGCTTCATGACTTCAGGGTTTGGGAGTTCCGTCCCGTAGGGATAGACCACTTCTTGCTCCCCACCCATACCATAATTGCCACTGCGATCTCTTTTTTAATTTATCCCTGTGCCATCGTTGTGTTCTTAGGCCGAATTCCCAAATCCAAGCTAAGGAAGGGGCTATGGATTGTTTTATGGGCTATTATCTTCCAGACAGTTGAATTTATCGCCTACTTGAACGACAGTATAGTCCATCATCATGGATGGTCATTATCCTGGTCATTCCTCTTTAACTTAGTGACATTTTCTTTACTGGTGGTCCATCGATGGAAACCGTGGATCTCCTGGCTGTTATCATTTTCAACTATCATTCTTCTATTTATCCTTTTTGAACCACCGCTGCCAAAGTAATCATCGTATTAATGGCATAAATAGATAGCATGCTGTTACCCAAATAATCAAAGCTGACATTTTATTCTTGTATAATGGCACTGATCATTGACTGCTACAAACCTTTCTCGGATGAAAAATATTCTTACTCTTGGCGGTTTTTCTGAAACTGGATAATCGCGACTCATGCACCCCTAAGTTGTTCCTTGCTGTCGCGATTAGCGGACAATTGCGACACAGTAGATGAATTTTTACTGCTTTCTGTCTCGATTCCTTCGCTTTTGCGACTCCACCCACTCTGACTAACCCATTCCTGTCGCGATTACGTGATAATCGCGACAATTAGGGGAGGCTTTTACAGCATGCTGTCCCGATTCCTGACCAATCACTACTTTATTACTCACCTCTCTAGAAACTCCGCTATAACTTCAACAAACTTTTCTGTTTCCTCTAAATCAGGAAAATGGGCGCTATTCTCGAAAATTACCATCCTGCTGTCTGGCAGGTTTCTCTCAATAATCTTTGAAATGGGAATTCCGGTATTTCGATCATAGGCTCCGGTTAGGATCAACACAGGATTTTGGATTTCTTCCAAGCGGAAAATCAACGGTTTTTCCACCTGATTCTTTTGCAGATTTGCAGCCAGCAAACCTGTGTTGACTAATTTGCTCTCTTCCCACCATTCTCTATTTTTCCTGGCAATCTCTTGATTTTCAAATAACAGCGCATCTACGGTGTCAGGATCAGCAAGGTTCCATATCCTATCGTAAAGTTCGTCGATTCCAGTTCCGCCCTGCTCAAAAATTTTATTATAAAGACTACTACTCGCCACTGACAGAATGCCTGTGATTTGAACCAATTTCTGAATTTCTGTGTTCATTAAACTTGGGGCGGACACTATCACCTGATTAACTTCTTGAGGAAGTGCATATGAAATTTCAAGGGCCAGTTCCCCGCCAAATGAATATCCTAAGAGATCAACCTTATCCGCTGCCAACCAATTCTTCAATTCGATAAAATCGCTGATAAGCAGTTCGATTGAATACTCATTTTCCGATGTCGGCCTGTCCGTCCTGCCGCATCCCCGCTGTTCATAGTAAACTACTGTCCTTGTTTTCGATAACAAAGGCCCTGCGGTTCTTTCAAACACATAATGATTTCCGCCAGGGCCCCCGTGAAGAATGATGAGAGGAGTTGTGTTATTTTCACTCCCTTCAATTTTGACCCAATGGTTTATGCCGTTCAATTCAACTGAAAACTCCCCGTTTGTCTGATTCATCGTTTCCGCATCTCCTTTTAATCTAATTATTTAAATTATTTCAAATGGATTTGATTTAGGCAATATAATTTTTTCCCGAACAAAAATAAAAAAGCGTCCCCAAAAGGAACGCTTAAGTATGTGGAATTTTACTTGGTAACAATGTTGGCAATGATGATGAACAGGACCGATAGAGCAAAGAATGTGATAAAGAAATAACCAAAATATCTTAATGGTCTTGGCAACTTTTTTAAATCCATATCGCTTGGATAGCCTTCTATATTTTTCATGTGTTCCGTGGCATCGTTAAACGGTTTCTTCTCTGTCATCTTACCACTCCTTTTCGTTCAAATAGAATTCAATCAATCTACATTGCTTCCAATTCCTCAAAAAACTCCTTAAAGCCGCTTCCAGAAATGATCTCTTTTGGATTCAGGGCGGTCCATTCTTCCACCGGCTCATCCGGATGGTTCTTCAGGTAGCTTTGGATAATTTGATACCCGGTTTTGTAATTGGACCATAGCGGGATTCCCTTGCTGGAATTACCGTTCATGAATTCATAATATCTTTTATAATCCCAATCGTTTCCATTGTCCCTTAATTCCTCAAAAACTTTTTCCTGTGATTTTTCTGATAATGGTTCTATCCATGGTGCTTGATAATCAGGGTACACAATATTGGCAAACGCATCGGCTTTCCCTTCCAAAACGAAAGCACCCAGCATGGTATTGGCTGAATTGGCGTCTTTTTCCGCCTGCAGGGTATGATGATACTCATGGGCAACTACGTGCTTCAGACCCTCTTCATTAAAAGAAGGATCAATCCTGATGATAAAAGTATCCTTGCTCAAGGCGGCTCCTGCAACTCCGCCCATTTTCTCTATGACAAAAAGTTCATCGGGATTGACCGGTGCGATGATAATCGTTTTGTCGATTCCCGGCATATGCTCGACGGAATCCCGGATTCCCTGCTCAACAAGTTCAAGGATACGGTCCTGTTTTGCAATAAGATCTTCGGCGCTTTCCTTCAGTTTTGCAATATTTGTATTCGGTGACAAGAAAGAGTAGTAATCACTGTAAATGTGAGCATTCACTTCGGCAGCCTGTTTCCGAAGAGGTTTCACTACCTTTTCTGTGTAAACATCCTTTTTAACAGCATTGGAATCATTTTCTACAGCCTTGGCAAAATCCAAAATTTCGTCGTTAAGCATAATGATGTGAAAGGTCTGGTCATCGATCGTTATATCTTGAGAAGCCGGCGGGGCTTCGCTTCTGGCACTGGCAACCTGGGTGCCATTTCCTTCAGCTTGAGCGGTATCTTTTTCAGCATTATCACTTGCCTGCGGCTCATCATTAGAACAGCTTGCCATCATCAGGCACAAGGCACTAGTCAGGAATAGAGTCAACGTTTTTTTGATAGAAATCCCCTCCATTTTTAGATAGGCTTATAAATGGATACGGATTAGCTTCCAGAAAGTTTCAATTTTTTGGATATTTCTTCTTCCAGCAACCTGCCTATTGAAAACCAGTAAGAAATGTGTAAAATATAAGGTAATTAAATACGTTAATGTTTTCTAGGGTTCCGCAATTCTTATTGGTCTGGACCGAGAGAAAACTCACAGCCTTGCTGTGCCACGGAAGGATAAAAGCCTGGGAGATCACTGAAGTTACAGTCATCTCTGAGGCTTTTTTATTTTAGTAGAAAATGGAGGTTTTTATATTGAATAAAGACTGGATCAAAGTATTCATAGCTGCACTATTTGAAGTATTCTGGGTCATCGGCCTTAAACACGCCGATGATTTCCTCACTTGGAGCGGTACCTTGGTTTCCATCTTCATCAGTTTTTATGTCATGATCATGGCCGGGCAGCGGCTTCCCGTCGGAACGGTCTATGCGGTGTTTGTGGGACTGGGCACGGCAGGCACTGTAATATCCGATATTGTATTCTTTGGCGAGCCATTTAAAGTCAGTAAAATTCTATTGATATTACTATTACTCGCAGGTGTCATCGGCCTGAAATTAGTGACAAAGGAAAAAGTTAAGGAAGGAGCTGAATCATAATGGCATGGATTTCACTGGTTTTCGCAGGACTATTTGAGATGTTTGGCGTTTCCATGATCAATAGATGGCATAAACAACCTGACTGGAAATCACTCGTTCTATTGATTGCGGGATTTGGAGCAAGCTTCATCCTGCTTTCCTACGCCATGGAATCGCTGCCGATGGGGACTGCATATGCAATCTGGACAGGGATCGGCGCTTCCGGCGGAGCCATATTGGGAATGGTTTTGTATGGAGAATCAAAAGAGTGGAAGCGGCTGTTATGCATAGCAATGGTTTTATCTGCCGCCATAGGATTAAAGCTTGTTTCATAGAAAAAGAGATAGCTGAGCTTATTGCTTCAGCTATCTCTGCCTTACTGCCTCCATACGTCTTAGAAATTGATCGACTTCTCTGGGGCTTTCCAAAATAATAATATGTTTCTCATTCGAAAGGTTTTCAATTTTCATAAGGACCTCTGGCTTTTTCTTTTTCGGGTAATCCCAGATCCACTTCAGAAATTCCAAGTTCATTTTTTCATTGCAGCCTTCCCTCATATCTGGCCTTGTCCTGTTTCGAAAGATCAGCATCCTTTTAAAAACACGATATACACAAATAAAACGGGAGATATCCAAGAAAATGATTGTGTCCGCGGCATCCAGCCGTATGTCCAGCGTACTGTTATAATTCCCGTCAATGATCCAATTTTCTTGTGTTACCAATTCTGTCTGAATCTTGATTTGCTCTTTCTTGGAAACAGGAGTCCAGCCAGGTTTCCACAGAAGCTGATCCAAGTGCCAGACATTCAAATTAAGTCTTTGTCCCAACTTTTTTGCTAAAGTGGATTTCCCGGACCCGCCGGAACCTATCAATGCAATTTTGTTCACCGGCTAACCCCCTAAAAAAATTGAAGCAATCTATCCCTCCTGCAAGATCTTTTCATTTCTCCATTTCTCAGATAATGCTAGAAACAAAATAATGAGTAAAAAAGACAGGTGTTTCAAGGCGACCACCTCATATCATTTTCATAAATCTATGCTTTGGATGACTTCTTGAGTGTCCTTTTGCAGGAGCTTTAGCTGTTCAATATTGAGTGTATTTTCGCTCTCAAAATACCAAAGGTACAAGTCTTTCAAATTATATTCCTTTACCACCGATTGGGGCAGCATTTCCAGGTTCAGCATGGCAGCTTCACGGTCATCAGCCATGATTATTTTCTTTTCTGGATTTCTGATAAGTCCATAAATGAGTTGATCCCCATATCCTTGGTAGCCCCCAAATGTCTCATAATCTCCCCTTTTATTAAACGGGCTCCAGGCTGACATCCCGCTTTTCCAGCCGAACACACCTTTATGAGCAACAGCAGCACCAAGATTGTTTTTATCCTTAATAAAGAAAAATAAAGACCTATCATCGTTTTTATAAGCAGGAATCAGTACCAAACCTTTATTTGTGGAAAGTATAGCTTCATTTGGTTCTGCAAAAGAGATTTTCTGTTCATTATACCCCCATGCGGATAGAAGGCCTATGGATATCAATAAAATTACGGTAATTGTGATACTTGTAGACTTTTTCATTTTTTCTCCTTTGCTCTCTTCTCTATTCCTCCCGATTTATGATGAAACGGTATTCCCTATATATTTTAACAAGATCTTCCTATCACTGTCCTCATCTAAGTCTATTACTTTAATATTTTTACCGGACTCGAAATCTGTTTGACCCTCTTCCAGATATCCCGCTTCATACCCTTTATCAGAATCAGAGTATATTAGGGGGTCTTCCCCCTTCTGCGGCTCTTCCATTAAGACAACCTTTTTGGTGATCCACTTGTCATCCTCTTTTTCAACCTCTGCTATCCATATATCTTCTTTATTCATGAACCCTTTAAAAACCACAAGAACCAGCTCATCATGTGCTTGAAAATTACCATAAATCTTTAATTCCTTCTCCTTATCTGAAACTAGTTTCACCGCTTCCTCAGGTGTATCAGCTGGATAATCATCAAGCGATTCTTCCTTGTTTTCATTGGTACAGCCCAGTAAAAATAATGCAGCAGCAATCACTAGAAATCCTCTAATCTTCATACCTATTCCTCCAAGTCTTGTCCCTCTGCGGGGAAAACCTCTTTTACTATTAGACGAAATGATTACCTAATTAGTTTCTTTGCAGGTCCCCATTAACATGGGAATTTCAATGAGGACCCAACTGTCTTTCAAATCGATGTTTCCCTTTTCTCCCTCTTCAACAGCGCGCCCATAGGAAGGTATGTGAGGAAAAAGACGAAAATGGCAGCTATCTCAAGGTTGATATAATACATGATGCCAGAGCCGAAGAAGGACAGAATTGTCTTGGATTCCGTAGGATTGGCCAGATAGAAGAAATTAGTATCAAGAAGAATATTAATGAAGAAAATTGGCAGAGCTAGAAGGTTAAGCAGCAGGAATCCGGTCCAAATGGCTTTCTTGGGTACCCGATATCCCTCAAATACAATGAAGTAAAGAACAGACCACGAAATTGCTGCATGATGAAGGAAATACTTTATAAACCGAAAATGAGGAAATGTGTAAAAAACTTCAGGTGTCACCATACTCAAAATTGCAGGAAGGGACCCGGTAAAGAACAATAAATAAAACACTTTCTTATTGGGCTTTAGGAACAAAAAAATGGCTATGAAAGTACTGATCGAACATAGATGCAGCGGCAGGCTCCCCACTTCCCATTGATCTGTCCATACCAGCCAGATCTGCTGAGACACTTCACTCAGCAACAATATGGAGAATAACGTCCACTTGATGAACAAGTGATGAGGCCTTAAAGCAACCCTGAATATGATCAGCCATAACGACAAAGCCACAAACAACAGAAGCACAGTGATGTGTGGGACAGAAAACAACTCAAACGTCTGGAGTTCCGTAACCGAAAACATCATGCCACCCCTATTCCGTTGAAATATGTGGTATCAAGAATAGTCTATTCGGCATAGAGGCAGTCTTAGACATTGTCCGGGGAAATCTGATAAAACAGTTGTTTAAGGGGAACTATTTTAACTAAAATAGCCTATTTTGTTGTGTTTGAGTTGGAAAGTGTCACTATTCCATCTTCAATCCAGGAAAAACACAAAACAAAGTTTAAATTTCACTGCCTGCATCCTCTCCAAGTCAAAGATGTTCACTTGCAGTGATAATACATTTTTTAACACCAAAAAATCGAGCATGAAAAACCCATGCCCGATTTATTAAAGAGGGGGATATTCAAATTTGGTTTTATCAGCCTTTAACAGAACCTGCAGCAATCCCTTCGACGATACGATCGCTTAGGATGAAGTAAGCGATCAAAACCGGTATGATGCTGATCATCAGGGTTGCACCGATCGCACCCCAGTCAGTCAGGTACTGTCCAACGAAGTTGTTGACGCCGACCGTGATCGTTTTCCATTTGTCAGAGCTCATGAATGTTTGGACAAACACGAATTCGTTCCAGTTATAAATCATGTTGATGATGACGGTTGTCGATAGAACAGGCATCGTCATCGGCAATGTAATCTGGAAGAAGATCCGGTGAATGGAACAGCCGTCCATGACCGCTGCTTCTTCGATTTCACGCGGCAGCGCTTTGTAGAAACCGGTCAGGATCATGATCGTGATCGGCAGGTTGAACGCTACATAAGAGATAATGATTGAAATTGGATTATCAATCAGGTTCACTGATTTAAAAATGTTGAATAATGGAATCAGTGTTGAGTGAAGCGGAATCATATATCCAGCCATGAATAATGCCAGTACGACACCGCTCAGTTTCCAGTGCATTCTCGTGACGGCGAATGTTACAAAGCTCGCCAGAATGACAGTCAGAACAACCGCAACGACTGTATAAAGGACACTGTTGAAAAAGTACGTATCGATGTTTCCGGTCGTCCAGGCTTTAACATAGTTCCCCCACTGCGGATCCTGCGGAAGCGCAAACGGGGACATCCCGAATACCTCCTGGTTCGTCTTCAAAGAAAACATGAATAACCAGATAAGCGGGTAAATTTGAATGACTCCGATGATTCCCAGAATGACGTAGAGAATTCCGAATCCAATTCTCTTTCCGAGAGATTTACTCGTTTTATAAGAAGCTGGGAGCGTCGGCTGTGTGTTTGTTTGTGTTTCAACGGCGACTTTACTCATCTCTATTTCTCCCCTTTCTTAATATTCCACTTCATTTTTAGAAGTTAGTAATTTTTGAATGATCCATGTCATGACAAGACAGATAACCAACAGACCGAAGCCGATGGCGCTTCCGTAACCGAAGTTGTATTTACTGAACGCTTCTTTGTACATGTAAGAGGCCATTACCTCACTTGCACCGTTAGGCCCGCCTCCTGTCAATACGAAGATCAGGTCAAAGTATTTCAGTGATCCGACAATCGCCAGGATGACCATTACTTTGATGACGCCGGAAATCAATGGGACTTTAATTTTATAAGCGATTTGGATAGGTGTTGCTCCATCGATCTTCGCTGCCTCCACCAATTCTTCCGGTACATTTTTCAGCGCCGCATAGAAAATGATGATATAGAATCCTGCATACTGCCATACAATCGGGAAGAACAGAGCATATAGTACAATGTTTGGATCTGCTAACCAGACCGGCGGGTTGTCGAAGCCGATCAAGACGAGAAGCCTGTTCAGCATACCGTTTGTCGGGTCAAAGATTTTTGCCCAAAGCTGACCGATTGCCACTGATGACAGAAGCATCGGGATCAGGTAGATTTTCCTGAAGAAGTTGGCGCCTTTGATCTTACTTGCCAAGATCAACGACAAAATTAAATAGCCTACAAGGCTTAAAGTTGAAAATAGGCCCAAAAGAATTGAGTGCCAGGTACTCTTCCAGAACATAGAGTCCTTGACCAGCTCTATGTAGTTGTCCAATCCGGTAAATTTCATTTGTCCGATTCCGTTCCAATCCATCAAGCCATACCAGCCGGTGAGGACGATCGGAATATAGATTAATAGGAGAATCAGGATTAATGCAGGAAGTACATAAAGGCTGATAACCCATTTGTTTGACATTACACTTCTCATTTTCTATACTCCCTTCTTGATAAAAGACTTCTTGTGGTTGATCTCCGTTTCAGGGGCACGACTCCGCGGGGCGGGCGGTGAGCCTCCTCGGCTTTGCCTCCGGGGTCTCACCTGTCCCGCTAGTCCCGCAGGAGATCGCACCCCTTCCACTTCGATCAAACAGAAATTTAGAGATGACTCTACTAAATGGTAAGCTCCCTAAATTATCTGTTTGCAATCTTTTCTATAAAACTTCTTTATAAAACGATAGAGGGCATATCATTATGCCCTCCATCAAAGAAAATGTATTACTCTTGCTCTTTGGCAAGTTCGTCCGCGTGTTGTTTCACGAATTCTTCAGGAGTCACTTGTTTTCCGAATAGAGCTGTTACAAGATCATGGTGAAGCTCAGATACGGCTGGGCTTGATTGAGTATCAAAGTAAGTTGTTACGTTTGATGCTGCACCTAAATCATCAAGGATTTCAATGTACATTGGATCAAGCTCCAAGCTTGCTGTGTCTACTTTTGTTGCAGGGATGACACCAGCGTCTGTTACTGATTTCTCTCCCCATCTCTTCACTAAGTATCCAACGAAATCTTTTGCTTCGTCTTTAACTTTAGAGTCTTTCGCTACGAATAGACCAACACCAGGTCCGCCTACATAACTGTCGATGGACTCGCCTTTTCCGCCTTCATAAGTCGGGAATTTGAAGTAGCCGATCTTATCTTTGAAATCTTGTGATACATCAGGGCTTGTAGTGTAGTTAGGAAGCTCCCAAGTTGCTGTCAGGAACATTGCAGCCTGTTCGTTCATGAAGTAACCTTTTGCATCATCATTTGATAGTGCGCTGGCACCTTTAACGAAACCGCCCATGTCAACAAGGTTCTGAATTTCTTCAGCTGCTTTCTTGATTGCCGGGTCATCGAATTTCGCTTTGCCGTCGATAACATCAGTCAGGATTGTAGATCCGCCGATACGGTCAGCCATGTACATGAACCAGAAAGATGCTGGCCATCCATCTTTTGCACCAACTGTAGCTGGTGTTACACCTGCGTCAGCCAATGTCTTTACTACGTTTTTGTATTCTTCGTAAGTCTTTGGAACTTCTAATCCGTGTTTTTCAAAAATTTCTTTGTTGTAGAAAACGTAAGAGATGTTCAACTCAAGCGGAAGACCGTAAGTCTTTCCATCCACTGCATAAGATTCTTTAACACCAGGGATGAATTCAACTCCGCCTGTGTCAACGTCATCAAGCGGCGCCAGCATGTCACCTTCAACATAAGGCTGGATGAAACCGTCTGACCAAGTCATCCCGATATCAGGAAGTTCATTTGAAGAAGCCAAAACTTTCAGCTTTTCTCTGTACTGATCCGGGTTAAGGATTTCAGTTTCAATCTTGACGTTGTGTTCTTTCTCATATTCTCCAATAATATCCTTTACAATGGAGAACTGTGCATTCGAGCTGCCTTCCGGCCATAAATGCATGAACTTGATTACCTTTTTGCCATCAGCGCTGGCTTCTTCAGATCCAGAAGAAGAACATCCGGCAAGTGCCAATGAGACTAGCATCAATGATGCCATCATTATTGCAAACGCTTTCTTTTTCAACAATGTAAGATCCCCCTTTTGACCTTGTTTGTTTTTGTTTCTTACATTTATAGTGTACCGTCAGAGAGTTCTGAAAAATAGGTAACAACGATTAGGAAAAATACTACTATTTTTAGAAAGCGGTTCCATTGTTGGTCTTTCGGTAGGCACTGGGTGTCATACCCTCCGAATCTTTGAATATCTTAATAAAATATTTTGCTGTTTTATAACCTGATTCTTCTGCTATATCGTTGATTGGAAGATTGGTTGAAATGAGGAGATCCTTTGCCCGCTGGATCCTCCTCCTTGTGACATATTCACTGAAAGTCATCTTTACATGTTCCTTGAAAAGGACACTCAGATAACTGGCATTCAAGTGGACATGCTCAGCGACTTCCTTCTGGGTCAATTCATCTTTTAAGTGGCTATTGATGTAATCAATCGCTTCCCTGATTGGTGTCCGGTTCGAAAAGTTCTGGCTGTCTGCCTCGACAAGTCTCTTGTCCACTACTTTCTCGATTTTTTCAGCCCGCTCTTGCTTTTCAACCGCTTCCACTGCCGCTTCCACCGCCTCCAGCAATGTCTTCTTGCTGATCGGTTTGAGCAGGTAATTAATCACCCCGAGCCTGAGTGCTTCCTGGGCGTATTCAAATTCCGAGTAAGCCGAAATGACGATGATCACAGGATGGATATTCTGCTCCTTTGCCATCTTCAATAACTGAAGTCCCGTGATTTCGGGCATGCGGATATCGGTGATCAAGATATGGATTTTATTCAATTTCATCAATTCAATCGCTTCTTCTCCGTTGGAAGCGGTGATGATTTGATATTCCCCATTCGCCCACTTGTCCAGTGTCTTGGCAAGGCCTTGGCGGGTCCGGGGCTCATCATCGACGATCAAAATGGTTTTCATCATTATCTATATCCCCTTTCACAGGTATTTCAAAGAAAACTTTCGTGCCGGCATTTTCTTCACTTGTAATGGTCAATCCGCTTCTTAAGCGGTTTGGATAATACAATTCCAGACGTTTATGCACATTGGAAATCGCCATTCCGTTACCTGAATGATTGGAGATTACACCCCCTGTTTGCATTGATTCGTAAATCGTCCTTAATTTATCCTGAGAGATTCCCGGACCATTATCCTCCACTTCTATTCTCAGATAGCCTTCCTCTTCTGCCGGCTTGATGGAAACGGAAATGGTACAAGGACTCATTGTATTCCCTGCCCCGTGAAGGACCGCATTTTCGACCAAAGGCTGGATCAGCAGCTTTGGTATTCTGACTTCTCTCCACTCGCAATCCATATTCAGCTTCCACTTCAGTTGGTCGTCAAACCGCATCTTCATGATTTCCATATAATTTTCAATATGCTGAATTTCTTCTTCCAAGGTCACCCAATCCCCATTAGATTGTTTTGTAATCGTATATCGGAATAACTCGGACATGGCAACGACAAATTCAGCCAGTTCATCTTCATCCTTATCTTCTAAAGCCCACTTCAGGGCATCAAGGGTGTTGAATAAGAAATGCGGGTTGATCTGCGCCTGCAATGCCTTCAATTCACTGCGGCTCCGTGTGATTTCCTTTTGATAAACCATCTGGATCAGATGATTGGTCTGCTTTGCCAGCTGGTTATAGGTGCTGTTCAATTCATTGATCTCATTTACGGTTGTAACGCTTGGGTTCATCGAAAGCGAACCGGCGCCGGCCTGCTGCATAGTCTTGGTCAATTTGATGATCGGGCTGGTGATAAAAGATGACAGCAGCAATGAACTGATGAGAAAGATGATGAATCCTATAATTCCAGATATAATGATGACCATCCTCAGCACACTGATTCCGGCCGTCAACTCTTTGATCGGGGTGAGGATAATCAGTGTCCAGTCCGTGATTGGCGAAGTCTTCCTGGTTACGATGAACTCCTGCTTATTCAGCGAGATGTTGCCGTCATCATTATTAATGATAGGAGCAAGCGGTTCGTCATAGTTTGATAGAATCGGTTCCATATCTTTATCAAATAAAAGCGAGTATTGATTCGTTACGTCGGTTTCATTTTCAAATTGCAGATAGTTCCGATAGATGCTGATAAGGAGGTAGCCCCCTGTGTCATATTGCTTGCCCATTAGATTGACCTGGCGCAATGCCAGCAGATTGTCAGAGTTGCTTGGATCATCCCCTATCCAAATCAATCCGCCTTTCGCTTTATCCGCCTCGATGATCCATTTTTTGTCGATTCTCGTGACCAGACTGGTATCATCCAATGGCAGAAGTCGGTTCATGTTACGTGTGTAGAGTTCAAAGGCAAAAATCCCATCCGTATTCGCCTGGATGTTATTGACAATCCCTTCTAATTCCTGACGCTCATAAAAATCAATGGTTTTCCCTTCATACGCCTTTTCAAGGACATTTTGTATATTGTTATTAGTCATGACCAGCTTTGAGGCTGTGCTGATTTGTTTGTAAAGCGACTCCAGCCGCCCGTTTGCTTCCAAGGCTGTCTGCTCAATCTGCTTCTCTGCATTAGTCTTCAAAAGAGTGGAAACCTGGTTGTAGGTTAAAATACTGACAAGCGCCAGCACGGTTGCCATGACAACCAAAAAAACGAATGATATTTGATTTCGGAGTGTATTCCATTTTCTGAGTTTTCTCCACATGAGTACTTCGCCCTTCTATTTTTCTGAAATAGTTTTTTGTTTACTATAACCCATTTTGTCGAAAACGTTAATACTATTCCTAAAAGTTAGAATTTAGTCTATAATGATAGACAGACAAAATGGAAGCGCATCATAAAGGGGACATTTCTTATGAATAATCGAGCTGTGCGAGGGGTTTATTCCCTTACTGAGTGGATAACCAAGTTCGCCTATTTAAATATTTTATGGATCGGGTTTACCCTTCTCGGGTTGGTCATTTTCGGATTCCTGCCGGCGACAGTGGCACTATTTACTATTCTCCGCAAATGGATTATGGGAGAATATGAAACTCCCATCTTTCAAACTTTCTGGGAGACGTATAAAAAGGATTTCTTTAAAAGCAACCTTATGGGAATCGTCTTTGTATTATTGGCCGTCCTGGCATATATTGACTTATATTTCATGGATCTCAATGGAGGCAGCGGCCTGCAGGTAACCCACATCCCGCTCTACCTGATGATCCTTGCCATAGCCATGACGGTTTTGTATACCATTCCAGTCTATGTACACTATAATGTAGGCTTTGTACAGGTGTTTAAAAATGCCTTTCTGATCATGCTTCTGAATCCAATACCGAATGTCCTTATGCTTGCCGGGGTCGTTTCAACACTCTTTGTCATGAATGCCCTGCCTGCACTGCTGTTCATCTTTGGAGGCAGCTTTACAGCAGCCATCATCATGGCCTCCTGTTACCTTGCCTTTCAACGCATTGATAAGAAACAAAAGGAAGCACACTCCATTTAAATAAGCACCTTTACGTTACCACTTTAAAGCAGCGGGGGACTGTCCCCCAGTGCTTTAAAGCGGTAACGTGTTTTTTTATTTTGCCAGTTTAATAAGGTCACTGACTGTGACCAGCTCAAAGCCTTGTTCTGTTAGTTCTTGGGCAAGTATCCTTACCGCTTCAATGGTCTGTGAGCGGTCTCCATACCCATCATGGAAGAGAAGAATACTGCCATTTTCGATGACATTTTTTGTTTTTCTCAGGATAAAATCAACACCCGGCTGTTCCCAATCCGTCGCTTCCATATTAAGAGCGCCGATCATAATTGGATATCCTTTTTCCTGAAGCACCTCCGTTGTCTGCCCGTTATAGTCCAGATAAGGCGGCCGGAAGAGTGAAGGCTTTTGCCCCGTCAATTTCTCTATCAAACTCGCTGTTGCATCAATTTCCTTCACCGCCTCTTCCTTGCTGATTTGCGAGAGCTTTGGATGGGTGTATGTATGATTGCCAATTTCATGGCCAAGATCGGCCGCCTTCTTGACCAGCTCCGGTGAATTCTCCATCTGCTCCCCTATCATGAAGAACGTCGCTTTCCCGTTTACTTTTTGAAAGATTTCCAGGACCTGGGGTGTGAAGACCGGATTCGGACCATCATCGAATGTAATGGCGACGGCCTTCTTTGTGGTATGGACTTGATTTATGAGTTCGGACATGAAGTGTGCCCCCCTTGTTTGCTTGTTTTCTAATGACACAATTACAAGTACACCTGGGAAGATCTTCTCTGTTCCCAGGTGTAATCCTAAATTTAATCAATAAGGTCCGCGGATAGAATCCTTCACTTGTTCCTCATAGAAGCGCTTAATTCTCTGCTGTTCTTCTTCAGAGAACGGCTTTTCCTCTATCGCTGAAAGGTTGCCCTGAACCTGCTCCAGGTTTTTAAATCCAGGAATGACTGCGGTGATTTCCTTTTGGTCCAGAATCCAGCGAAGGGATGCACTTGCCATGGAGTTTCTGCCTTCACTGACCCATTTCAGCTGGTCAGCAAGCTCGACACCTTTTTTGAATCCAAGGCCGGCGAATGTTTCACCTACATTGAATGCTTCCCCGTTTTCATTGAAATTACGGTGATCGTCTTCTTCAAAAACATGATCAGAACTGAATTTCCCTGTCAGCAATCCACTGGCAAGGGGCAGTCTGACGAGAAGGCCGACGCCATTTTTATATGCTTGTGGAATCAGCTCCTCCAATGGCTTTTGGCGGAACATATTGAAGATGATCTGCAGGCTTTTCACATTTGGATTTTTCAAGCTGATCAAGCCTTCTTCGACTGTTTCAACGCTGACTCCGTAGTTGCGGATTTTCCCTTCATCTTTTAGACGGTCGAGTACTTCAAAGACGCTGCCATCCCTTAAGATTTCGGTGGCAGGACAATGGATTTGATAAAGATCGATCGCTTCTCTGCCCAGACGGCGCAGGCTGTCTTCACAATAGGACTTCACCTGTTCGTAACTGTAGTTCTGCGGGTCAAAGATATCTCCCTGGCGGCAGAATTTTGTGGCGATATAAATTTCGTCTTCCTTACCTTTTGTCGCCTTGGCCAATAATTCTTCGCTGTGTCCGTCCCCATAGACATCTGCGGTATCAAAGAAATTAACTCCCTGGTCAATGGCATACTCCAGTGATTTCAATGCTTCAGCATCGCTTGTTTTTCCCCAGGAGCCGCCGATGGCCCATGTTCCGAGACTTACCTCACTGATTTTGATTCCTGTGTTTCCAAGTTCACGATAGTTCATTTGATCATTCTCCTCTCATTCCAAATTGATAGATTGTTGTTGAAGAATACTTCTCACTTGGCTTTAAAACAATGGACGGGAATTCAGGGTGATGAATGGCATCCGGGAACCCCTGCGTTTCCAGGCAGACCCCGAGATACTTTTCCCCTTTTGTGCCATGAAACTCTGCAGAAGAATCCAGGGAATTCCCCGAGTACACCACCACGGCGGGTTCATCTGTTTCCACAGTCATGGTGCGCCCGCTTTCCGGGTCATGTAAAATAATTTCCCTATCATGATGGGAGTTCAATACAAATGGATGGTCATACCCGTTCCCGACTAAGACATTCTGCGGATGGGACGATTGTGCTCCTGCTGCTATCGGCCGGCTCTCTGTAAAATCAAACGGAGTATCCTTCACATCGATGAGACGGCCGGTCGGGATGAAATCATCATCCAGTTCCAAGTAGTGATTGCTTTTCAGCTGCAGATTATGCTGAAGGATATCTCTTTTCAAATCTCCGCTCAGATTGAAATAAGAGTGGTTCGTCAGAGTCATGATTGTCTTTTTATCCGTTTCAGCCTCATACTGGATCTTCAATTGATTCTGCTCATCCAGGGTATAAGTAATCTTAACCTGCAGATTGCCCGGGTACCCTTCTTCATCATCTCGGCTGAGGTATGTAAAACGAACGCCATCTTCAATGATTTCCGCGTCCCAGACTGCCTTATTGAATCCTCTTATGCCGCCGTGCAGGTGATTTTTCCCGTTGTTTTGGGCAAGTGTGTACCTCTCTCCATCAAGTTCAAACGACCCTCCGGCAATCCTGCCGCCGACTCTGCCTGCGACTGCACCAATGAAATACGGATCCTCTACATACTCCGCAAGCGAATTATGGCCAAGTACAATATTCTCCAGGTTTCCATTCATATCAGGGACCAAAATCTTTGTAATGATGCAGCCGTAATTAATCGCCGTTATTTCAATCCCATTATCATTCTTCAATGTAAACGAGGATATTTCCTGCCCCTGTATTTCTCCAAAGCTTTCTTGTTTGATTTCCACCATCTTTCCTCCTTTCATGAGAACCGGTTCCAGTCAAACCCGATTTCGGTCAAAAATGCCCGGGCCAGCACCATATGCCCGGCAGTCGACGGATGCACACGGTCCCAGGCAATTGCAGCGGGATATAAATCCTTCAGCACCTTGTTGAATGCCGCTTGTGTATCAATGAATAAGCAGCCCGTCTCTCCGGCAATCCTCTTAACCACCCGGCCATACTGATCCATAGAACGGCGCATGGCGTCCTGTTCATTTGGTTCCAGATAAAATGGTGTCATCAGGAAGATGTGTTTTACTCCCGGCTTGGTCTTCTCTACCAAGCTCCTTAAGGTATTTTCGTATTCCTCCACATATACATGGCTTTCTTTGATGAATGGTGTGTCGTATTGACGCCAAACATCATTGATTCCAATCATGATGGACAACAAGTCTGGTTTCTGGTCCAAAACATCTTCCTGCCAGCGCTTTTTCAGATCACGGATGGTATGGCCATTAATTCCCTTATTCACCACCCGGATACCCCATTCTGGATAAACAGCTTGAAGGAGACCGTCCACAAATGAAACGTAGCCATTTCCAAGCGACCCTTCTCCATCCGGTTTGGACCTTTCACAGTCGGTAACTGAATCGCCAATAAACAGAAGCTTCTGCCCCTTTTCCATTTTCATCTGATAAACCTCCCCGTAAAATCGAATTAAAGCCTCCCAATTGGAGAGCATGAGAGGCTACATTCTGATTTGTGTTATGGAGCATATACAGTGATTACTTTCTAAACGCCCTCAACTGGTCATTCATTTCTTTTGTTTGGTTATAGACCTGCTGATAAATTGAAAATACATTTTTGTAAACTTCCACATTTTCAGGGATAGGATGATATGTTTTGGACGTGTTGATAAATTCCTGGGCACATTCTTTTAAGGAAGGGAACCAGCCGCAGCCATAAGCAGCCAGCATAGCAGCACCCATTCCAGGTCCCTGTTCGCTTGTCAGTTTTTCAATTTTTGCATTGAATATGTCAGCCTGCATCTGGAGCCATGTTTCGTTTTTCGCTCCTCCCCCGATAGAGATGATCGTATCGATGGTCTTGCCGCTGCTTCGGAAGATTTCCAGTGATTCATTCAAAGAGAAGGTGATTCCTTCAAGGACGGCACGGGAAAAATGTTTGCGCTCGTGTGCAGCATCGATTCCGATAAAGGTTCCCCTGATCATTGAATCCGCATGAGGAGTCCGTTCTCCGACAATATATGGAGTGAATAACAAACCGTTGCTTCCTGGCGCCACCTCTTCAATTCCTTCTAAAAATTGATCGAAAGACTCCTCTTTTGCAAAGGTATCTTTATACCAGCTCAAGGAATATCCGGCAGCAAGAGTCACTCCCATTGTATAGAAAGCATTCTCTTCACCATGATTGAAATAGTGGACCTTCCCTTCAAAGTCAAGGTCGCTTCTTTCTTCATAAGAAAGGACAACACCAGAGGTCCCGATACTGCACAGAGTTTTGCCTTCTGATAGAATGCCTGATCCGATAGCACCGCAGGCATTGTCTGCCCCGCCGGCAAATATTTTCACCGTTTCGGCTAACCCTGTTTCTTCAGCTGACTCAGGTGTAAGTGTCCCAACCAAATCGTGTGATTCAACCAATGGCGGGCAAAAATCTGGTGTCAGGCCGAAACTTTCCAGTATTTCACTGCTCCAATTGCGCTCGCCAACATTCAATAGCAATGTTCCTGCAGCATCTGAATATTCCATATGGATATTTCCTGTCAATCTGTATCGAAGGTAATCTTTCGGAAGCATGAAGACACTTGCTCTTTCAAACAATTCAGGCTCATGCTCTTTTACCCAGAGAATTTTAGGAAGCGTAAAACCTTCCAGCGCAGGATTCTTCGTGATTTCCAATAAACGCTCTTTACCGACCGTGTCATAGATTTCCTGGCATTGAGGAGTCGTTCTGGTGTCATTCCACAAAATTGCGTTTCTCAGCACTTCATTATTTTGATCCACTAATACCAGGCCATGCATCTGTCCTGAAAAGCTGATCCCCTCGATGTCGTTTATATCTCCGTCAAACTGTTGGATGAGTTCCGCTAACCCTGCCTTTGTTTTTTCCACCCATTCTTCCGGATTCTGCTCACTGTAGCCTGATTTTTCGATAATAAGAGGGTAGGATTTTGAAACTTCATTGGAGACTTCGCCATTTTGATTGACAAGAAGGATTTTGACTGCACTTGTCCCGAGGTCCACTCCGATTACATATTTCATCTGTATCATCCTTTTCTATGAAAATGTGCTGGAGTATACCTACTGCCAGCACATTTTTCTTGATTGTATTTAAATGAATTATGCGTTTACCGTTGAAAGAGTTTCCAAGATATATTGGTTAATAACCCCTTTCAGGCGCTCCGTTCTGCCAGAAGTGTTCTTGATTTCAGTCAACTGAAGGGCATGCTCTTCCAGCTCACGGAAGTTCGTTCTTCCTTCAACGACAGCAAGACCGATTCCTTCATTGAAACTGCTATAGCGTTCTTCTACGAAACTATCAAGCACTTTGTCTTCGATTAGTTTGTTGGCTACTTTTAAACCAATGGCGAATGCATCCATACCAGCGATATGCGCATGGAACAGGTCGTCAGCTTCAAATGAACCTCTTCTTACTTTCGCGTCGAAGTTCAAGCCGCCTTTGCCAAGTCCGCCATTTTTAAGGATTTCATACATAGCCAAAGTATTTGAATAAATATCTGTCGGGAATTCGTCCGTATCCCAGCCAAGAAGCGTATCACCCTGGTTGGCATCGACAGAACCAAGCATTCCGTTAATGCGTGCAGTTCTCAATTCATGCTCGAACGTATGGCCGGCAAGTGTAGCATGGTTTGCTTCGATATTGAACTTGAAGTGATCTGTCAAATCGTATTTTTGCAAGAATGCAAGACCGGTAGCCACATCAAAGTCATATTGATGTTTTGTCGGCTCTTTTGGTTTTGGCTCGATCAGGAATGGAACATTCAAGCCGATTTCTTTCGCATAATCAACCGCCATATGGAAGAAGCGCGCCAGGTTATCCTGTTCAAGTTTCATGTTTGTATTCAAAAGAGTTTCGTAGCCTTCACGGCCGCCCCAGAATACGTAGTTTTCAGCACCAAGCTCTTTCGCTACTTCCAAGCCTTTTTTCACTTTCGCTGCAGAGTAAGCAAATACATCTGCATTCGGGGAAGTCGCAGCACCGTGAACATAACGAGGATTTGTGAACATGTTCGCAGTGTTCCAAAGAAGTTTTGTTTTGCTTGTTTTCATGTACTCTTTGATCATGCCAACGATTTCATCCTGGTTTTCGTTTGTTTCTTTCAGTGTTCTTCCTTCCGGCGCGATATCCACGTCATGGAAAGCAAAGAATGGAACGTTCAATTTCTCAAAAAGTTCAAATGCCGCTTCAACGCGTGCCTTCGCTAAATCCAAGCCTTTAAGATTATCCCATGGGCGGATTGCTGTACCTACGCCAAATGGATCTGATCCATCTGCTGTGAATGTATGCCAGTATGCAACAGAGAAGCGAAGGATTTCTTCCATCGTCTGTCCATTGATTGTTTCTTCAGGATTATAGTACTTGAATGCAAAAGGATTTTTCGATGAAGCGCCTTCAAATTTGATCTTGCTAATGTTTTCAAAATATGCCATTTGGATTTCCTCCTAATGTGTAATTGTTAAGTTTGATTTTTATGTAAAGGCTTTCAAAACCTTTATTTGAACTCATTATAGCACTGCTAACTTAGTTTGTCTATTAAATAAACTAAGTTATTTTTTAAATATTTTTTATTGAGTTGTAGATTTCTTGTGTTGCGTATTCTTTTAGCCTATATACGGGCCAGCATCTCGCGAATTATCTTATTGCATTGGGCCATTTAGCCAGTTTACGGGCCAATACCCCTCGGAATTTCTTTACTTATCGGGCCGTTTATTCATTTTACGGGCCAACAACTCGCGAATTATCATACTCCATTGGACCGTTTATCCATTTTAAAGGCCAGTATCTCTCCGATCCAAGCACTTCATTGGTCCATATAATATCTCCTATTCGGCAGGTGTTAACTTATTCCGCTCAGCTATACGAGGCGGGAGATTTAAATTAAAGCATCACGGAACTTCCTTTATAATGAAGTCCGTCAGTCATGTCATATT
This sequence comes from Bacillus salacetis, assembly GCF_049177075.1. GTDB lineage: Bacteria > Bacillota > Bacilli > Bacillales > Bacillaceae_B > Rossellomorea > Rossellomorea salacetis_A. Next base: position 2,432,923 of record NZ_CP185377.1, read on the forward strand.
ACCTATTCATTATAGAAGTCATTGAGAAAGGTTCTTTCTTATCAATAGTTTTTACGCTTGTATTTTCGTAAGGTTGATTGAAGCGGAAGGTGTGCGACCTCCTGCGGGACTAGCGGGACAGGTGAGACCCCGCAGGCGAAGCCGAGGAGGCTCACCGCCCGCCCCGCGGAGTCGAACACCTGGAGCGGAAATCAGATATCCATTCAAACTCCCCCACCAGGTTTCCTTTCTGGATAGAATCCTTGCCAGCGATTAGGAATACACACAGTTTGTCTACCCATTAAACTAAGTATATGATAAGATGGACTTACTAACAGATAAGGGGATTGACAAGTGGGAACTATGACATGGAATCAGCAAATTGTTAAAAAGAATAACAAGGCACTCGTTTTACAATTGATTATGGAAAAAGAGCCCATCTCGAGGGCAGATATTTCTCAAGTTTCTGGATTACATAAAGCAACTGTCTCTTCATTAGTCAATGAGTTACTACAGGAAGAATTAATCTACGAATCCGGCCCGGGTGCATCAAGCGGCGGCCGCCGTCCGGTCATCCTTCACTTCAACAAGGTCACGGGGTATGCAATCGGCCTTGATATCGGCGTCAATTATGTACGTTCGGTCATGACGGACCTAAAGGGCAATATTGTCAATGAAAGAAATGAAATAGTTAAGGAGACGCCCTACCCTGCAATCTTACATTTGGTCCAGAGCATGATTCAGTCATTAATGGATGAAATGCCGGCCAGCCGATATGGCATTGTCGGGATAGGGGTAGGTGTGCCGGGAATCATCAATAAAGAAGGGTCAGTTCTTCTTGCTCCTAACCTTCATTGGAAAAATATCGATTTGAAAAAAGATTTGGAAGAGATGTTCCATGTTCCTGTCATAATTGAAAATGAAGCCAATGCCGGGGCCTTCGGTGAACAGCAGTTCGGCGCTGGTCAGGATTTCAAGAATATCATCTATATCAGTGCAGGCATCGGGATCGGTGTCGGCATCATATTAAACATGGAATTATATCAAGGGTCTAATGGATTTTCCGGTGAGATGGGACATATGATCATCGATATGAATGGAAAAAAATGCAGCTGCGGCAGCAATGGCTGCTGGGAAGCTTATGCTTCCGAACACGCATTGCTTGAAATGACCGAAAATGAAGATTCATTAGAATCTTTAATTCAAAGAGCTGATGACGGTGATGAAAAAGCAAAAGCACTTTTTGAAAAGATCGGATACTATCTTGGTTTTGGCATCAACAACATCATTAATACATTCAATCCCGATCAAGTCATCATCGGCAACAGACTGGCCATGGCCAAGGAATGGATCCAGGATCCAATCCGGCAGACGGTCGAAAATCATACCCTGGCCTTCCACCAGCAGGAAGTGCAGCTTGAGTTTTCACACTTGAAAAATTACTCAACTGCATTGGGTGTTTCTGCATTCGTTGTGGAGAATTTTATTAAAGAAGAAGCAAAAATGGCTTAATCATCAATGCCCTGCCTGATTGTGCGCAGGGCTTTTTTTATGTAGAAGCAAACTGATAATGAACCATATGCCTTGTCCCTACATACTATATTCCATCCTGTAACAAGGAGGTGTAGTGAATGAGCGCTGGAGGATACGGTTATGGATCAGGGTTTGCTCTGATCGTTGTTTTGTTCATCCTTTTGATTATCATCGGTGCTTCCTGGGTAGGAGGCGGCTACGGATATTAATTCGAACCTTAAATGATGGAAGGCAGGTCTTTTTCAGGCCTGTTTTTTTCTTGTGTTTAACAGAAACCACTTATCATGCCGGCATAAAGGCAGATTGACAATACGATGGGAGAAAAGCAAAAACATTAAAAAGGAGCACCCATATCCCGGGTGCTCCTTCTTGCAGATTCAGATGATTACTACCCAACGTATGCTGCTCCCACAATTATCAATAGGATGAATAGAACAACAATCAGCACAAACGTAGATCCAGTACCGTAACCACCGCCGGATCCATAACCGCCACAGTAACTCATCATAACTCCCCCTTTCCTAGAGGATTGCCTCTACACTTATACAATATGTAGGGGGGATATATAATGATTGTACTGATGTCCCATTATCCAGCGGCATTTAAATGAATGCCTATTAAAAACAGCCAGCCTGTTACGCCGCATCCCTTTCAGGCACCTTTTTCTGGGGTTTATTTACCAGGTAGATCCCTGCGAGGATGATACTCCCGCCTATCACCGTATACAGATGCAGTTGTTCTTTTAATACGAGCCAGCCTGTCAGGACACCGAATAAAGGAGCCAGGAATAAAAAGGAACTCACTTTTGCCGGATCCTCCTTCTGCAAAAGATAGAACCAGATGGCAAACTGGACGATTGACGCCATGATGGCAAGCCACAGGATAATCAGGATGGAAGTGGATGTTATAACGACCTTCACCGGTTCAAACAGGGAGCTTACCACCAATAAGATTATTCCGCCGAAGAGCATCTGATAGGCTGTCAGCACCCATGTATCGAAGGAATTGCCCCATTTTTTCATAACAAGGGTCGCGCTTGACCAGAAGACAGCACTCATCAATCCCAGGAAAAAACCAGGCTGCCGGATATCAAGACTTGCACCCAGTGTAATAAAGACTCCGGCCATTCCCATGATGACACCTAACCATTGAACCCGGCGATATTTCATCCCCATGAACACCGTCCCGAATACGACTACCAGAAGCGGATTGGTGAAAGTAAGGATGGATGATTCCCCTGCCGTGATCGTTCTCAAGCTCAGGAAAATACATCCCATCACCCCTGCGGTCTGAAGGCTTCCTACGAGAACGACCTTACCCCACTCCTTGGCTTCGGCAGGATGCGGCCTCTTCAGCACCTTCACCGCTAAGGCCATGATGATGCCGGCAATCGTAAACCGCAGTGCAACCAGCATGAGAGGAGTAACATATTCTAGACCGATTTTCCCTACAGCGAAGGATGATCCCATAAGGCCGGTCGTCGTGATTAGCAATATGACAAACAACGTCCTGTTCACGGTCCTCCATCTCCCTTTCCCGTCATGCTTTCCCGTTCGTTTAATCTATGATGATAAAAAGTATATCAGGACAGGGTTTACTTAGAAAATGAAAAGACTCAACTTTATCTTCTCTAATGACTGCAGAAAAAATTTTTATGAATATTAAAAGGTTGTATTCCCATACAATTGCTCAAAAGTCTTTTTTATCTATAGCTCTCTTCACCCATTTATCGTTTATTCAATATATATAATTCATCATAGATAATTGGAGGATGATGTCATTGCCAAAAACTTATAAAGTTCCGAGTGGATACCGATCGAAGCTGGATTTATTATATACAGAGCTTGCGATCAATGAGGTTAAGAACCATTTTGAAGCCAAATTGGCAAAATCACTGAATCTCATCAAAGTATCCGCTCCGCTCCTGCTGAATGCAGAGACAGGAATCAATGATAATTTAAATGGTGTGGAACGGACTGTCTCTTTCAACACCGGAGGGTTGCAGGAAGAAAAGGTCGAGATCGTTCAGTCCCTGGCAAAATGGAAAAGAGTCGCTCTGGAACGGTATGGCCTCCCTCTCGGTCAGGGCCTTTATACACAAATGCATGCCATCAGGCGGGATGAAGAACTTGGCAATCTCCACTCGATCTATGTTGATCAATGGGACTGGGAAAAAGTGATTTCAAAAAAAGAAAGAAACCTTATCACTTTAAAAAGTGAAGTGGAAAAAATATATGCAGCCATTAAAGCAACCGAAAAGTATATGTCTGAGTTACACACGTCCCTGACACCCGTTCTACCGGATAAGATTCATTTCATTACCTCTCAAGAACTGGAAGACCGGTTTCCTAACCTAACGCCAAAACAACGGGAAGATACTATTGCCGAACAATACGGCGCCGTCTTTATCATGCAGATCGGCGGACTGCTGAAATCCGGCGAAAAACATGATGGCCGTTCTCCCGATTATGATGACTGGTCCTTGAATGGAGATATCATTCTCTGGAACCCGGTTCTCGAAACGGCATTTGAAATCTCTTCGATGGGCATCCGGGTCGATGAGCAGGCATTGCTTTATCAGCTTTGGCAGGCGGGAAATAATGAGCGAAAGTCGCTGCCATATCACCAGTCCGTCTTGAACGGCCAGCTGCCGTATACTATTGGCGGCGGTATCGGGCAGTCCCGTTTATGTATGTTTTTACTGAAGAAAGTCCATATCGGGGAAGTTCAATCTTCTGTGTGGAGTGAAGAGATTTTGAAAGAATGCAGAGAGAAAAATATTGAACTTTTGTAAGGTGAGCTCAGGGTTGAAATACCCTGATTTTTTTGTGAGTACATGTTTGGAAAAGTATAGGAAATAATATTCAAAAAGCAAAAAGGGGAAAATGAGAGTGGAAAAGCAAAAAAAAATGATCGACACACTAAATGAAAAACAAAAAGCATTCACTCAAGACTGGATGGACTATTGGACCCAGTATTCAGCACTTGATACATGGCAGTTCTGGTTCTTGGTCGTCATGTTTTTTCTGCCGCTCATCATCCTCTACTTCAAACTTGATAGAAGAAAGGCCTTCCAGCTCGGTTTCTTCGGTTTCAATATTCATGTTTGGCTGGGCTATATTGACCGCTTCGGTGTCAACAAAGGTTTCTGGGAATATCCATATCAATGGTTCATGCTCCTCCCCAGCAATGTCAGCCTGGATGCTTCACTGATACCCGTCATTTATATTTTGTTATATCAATGGATACTCAACAATAACAAGAATTTTTACCTTTACATGATTCTTCTCAGTGCGGGCTTGTCATTCATTTTCAAGCCTATAATTGTCCTTCACTTTTTCTTGAGGTTTTACATTCCCATGCCTTATCTTTACTTATTTGCGGGTTACTTGGTGATTATCTTCCTATCTAAAGCGATAACCGATATTTTTCATCATTTTCAACATGAAAAGACCCGTCATAAATAGCGGGTCTTCTTAGAGTTATGACTTCCGTTCCAGATTTCTACTCGCCGCCGTTAGTGTACCGGTTATCGCCCATCATATAATTGGAACTATCCCCTGGTTTTGCGTTTGGATCGGTTGGGATATGAGGGTTGTTATTATTTTTCTTGCGGCGAAAATCAATTAACAGCGCAAACAGCAAGATTCCGCCTATCATGATGACAAACCACCACATAAGCATCCCTCCTTTATGAATTTACCAGTTCGAAATCCTATCCTTCCAAATATTCAGCTGTCTCAATTAGTTCATCCCTGGCCATTTTTTTAAAACTGCAAAAAGTGACAAATCCGAATACCATTCCGGAAATGAAAAATAAAAGTTGACCTCCATTGGAAAGGAACGCTAAGAATCTTCCAATGGGACCGATGCTGCTAATGGGTGAGAAATACGTTAATGGAATAGTGGCAGCAATGGCAGCAGGAATTCCGACGGAAAAGAATTTTATCCAGTCATACTTCCACTTTCCTGAAGAGCGGTATTTTTTGTAGAGGGACGGGAGTGCAAATAACATGCCAATGACAAAGGGAAATAACGTGGAAAAAACAATAAATGGCCGGGCATCAAATGAGGCACTCCTTTGCTGGTCCAAAAGATATTGATTGCGGATCCCCCAAAACAAGATGAGACCAACAAGGATCGAGTAGAAAAAGTAACAGAAGAAACGAACAACTTTTCTTTTCATCCAATCCCCTTTCATATCATATGTTAAATCTTTACAATGAATCTTGTTGTTTTAATTATTTCAAATAATCAGATTAAAAACAATAATAATACAAATTTTAAAGAAAAAGAATATAAAAAAAGGAAAAGGCGGCTGCTTAAACCCCCTTTTCCTGCATATATTGAATTCAATTAATTTACGATTCAATGCCGAAAGAATCCTTAATTTCCTGGACGATCTTCATCGCTCCTTCACGGCTTAAAATCAGTTTTCCATCAGCAATCTCTTTGTTGTCTTCAGAAACTTCCCCGGTCACATGACAGGTTTTGCTGGGCTTATATTTCTGCAGGATGATTCGATCATCATCCACATAAATCTCCAGGGAATCCTTCACATCGATCCCCAAGGTGCGCCGTAATTCAATTGGGATGACTACACGCCCGAGTTCATCCACTTTCCGTACAATCCCGGTCGACTTCATATTTTCTCATCTCCTTTTTATCATAATCAGCATTCGTTCTCCTATGCTATCATTCATGTGGTTTTTCTGTATCGTTCCGGCGTATTCAGGGGTCGGATAAATTAGAATAGGAGACTACTAATGCTATATAAAAATTCTCGATCTCTTACATGTATGTAATGGCGTATCGTCCCCTGGCTTTCAAGAGTTCATTTAGATCTCTTCTTTAAAACAATATTATAATATATTTCCCCTGCCAGCGGTCATGTGTGGCTGAATTGCCACACCCTCAATCGTGCTCCTTTACGGTGACAGACATAAAAAAAGCCGCATTTGATTTTTAAAAAAATAAATCAAACGCGGCATTCTTTTAAGGTACATTTTTTGAAATTTTTTCTTCTTTAAACCTGCTCTCTTTCTTTTAAAACGGTGTCCAAAAGCTTCTTTAAATCCTCATCCATCGAAAAGATTGAACTCTCTTCCAAGGCTTTTGCAAAAAGTTTCATTAATTGATGGGATGAGTCACGTACGCCTTCGACTGTTATTTTTTCAGGGTAAGTGGAAAGGCAGGTTTGAATGAATGAAGGATTCAGAGTTTCGTATGCTTTAAACTGATGAAGTTTCTTATCCTCATTCAATGCCTGGACTATCAAAGTGAACTCCCTCATTTCCTCGAGCATCCTGAGGGCATAGATCAGATTATTCCGATTCAATTCCTTCTCAAGTGAGCGGGCACAGTACACAAATTCAAAAGGCAGATCAAAACCGACGTTATACTTTAAAGTTCTGTTAAGAAATGCCTCATTTTCCTTGTTCATTTTCTCGGATACCAAACCTGTTTTATCGACGATGACTTTCCATAACGGCGACCGCACGCTCAACATTTCCCGAGGGACAATCGAAATGTTGAATTCCAACTGATTATCCAATATCACAATCAACAAAAATATGTCTTTAGTGAACTTTTTTTCTTTGATATAAGCCGGATGGAATTCACTGAGGACCTGGTGAACCCTCTCTTTCGTATACTCGGCGTCTTCCACCCTGCCAGTGGCAACCATCAAATCGATATCGGAATATTCATCCTTATACCCTTCCACCCCGGAACCGATTTGTACGACCCCTTCCACTGAATCCAGGGTCTTTAACGCATCGATTGTTTTTTCAAAGTACGCATTTCTTTCTTCAGGACTATACATATTGCACCTCTTATTCAATTTTTTAAAAAGATTGCTTTTGATAGGAAATCAGATTGAAATTCTCTTCTTTCACCTTCTGGTCAGCATCATTTGAATCTTCCAGAACATCTTCATTTATATCCCATTTCTTTCTCTTTTCCTTTACCGAAAGTCCTTCCAGTCCTTTCGCAATCCCGTTGAGTGAAAGGATCGTCAAAGAAAAGAAAAGCATAGGCACCATAAAAATCCACCAGGCGTTGAAAATTTCTGTATAATTCATGGCCATTACACCGGCCCACTCATTTACGAAGGGTTTCGGCGGATCACAGAAGCCTACATAACAAACATCTGTCCCTCCGAAAAATAATTGAAAGAAACTTAAATGTGCGATGATCAGTAATACCTGGATAAGTATCTTCGGGAAGATAATGAACAGTCTAAGTTTCAGATGGGGCATGAGATGTTTTCGAAATACAAAAAATTTATTTCCGCCGAGTACCGTAGCACTGAGAATGAATTCCTTCTTCAAGATTTCCCTCGTCTCATTCGCAATCAATATCGCTGTTGTCGGCACCGTGATGAGTGCCAGGACGATGATCTGCCAGACGATTCTTTCTGTCATTGTCGTTTGGAACCCTTGCGGCGGTTCCCAGAGCAAGGGATGCAGGACATTATAGGCAATGATGGACTGCGGGATAAAATAAAACGAATTGAACATCGTCTGTGTTATGTATCTTGATGCCGTTTGAATGAAGCCTCCCGCGATCCCTAGGATGAAAGACACCAGGAAACTCAGCAGGGATATGGCAATAGCCGCGCCAAGAGTGTACTGAGCACCCTGCAGGACAATGAAGAACATATCATAGCCGTTGCGGTTCGTCCCGAAAGGAAATTCCAATGATGGTTTAAAAGGGGCACCAGCGATGACATTTCCCTCTTCATTGTACTTAAGTGTCGTCTGTGGAATATCTCCATCAAGGATATAGTTAAAGACAAGGCTGCCGGACACCATCAGAATGACAAATCCTATACATAGGATGACAAGCCATTTATAGAAGTTTCTCTTCATTACAAGCTCATCTCCTTCCCGATTCTCCGTTTGATCAAGAACTGCAGCCCCTTCAGCAGAACATAAATTGGGATGAACAGCAGGATGGCCGTAATCGCAAAGATGGACGGAGTATTATAGGTAAATAGAAAGGAGGTGACACCGAATACATTAAACAGATATTCCAAGATTAGAAGGTTCGATAACATCATCCAAACGATCTGTTTAGAGTGATAGGTCAGGCTGATCAAGATATTCCTGATCATATGGGTGAAGAGCAGATTGAATTTCCCCAGTCCCTTTCCTCGCGCAAGCTCAACATAGGGCAGATTCTGCTCCTCCTTGATGAAGGACACCAATAAGCCAAGAAAGAAAAAAGCAGGAAGGATACTCAATACTGCCGCAGGGAAAAGGATCACCTGTTTTTCCCCTACAGATGCTACATCCATCAGCAGGATTCCTGACTTTTTAAAAAACCAGATAACAAAAATTTGCATGGAAGCAATCACAAAAATATCCGGTAAAGAACTCAAGAGAAAAGCAAAGACCCTGATCAATCCCCTGAACCATCTTCCTACAGTGTAATACAGTACAAGAAGCAGTAAAGATGCTGCTATTGCTATCAATAAAGCCAAAAAGACAATCCGCGCACTGCTGTAGAATGCAAGGAAAATGATCGGAAACAAGTCCCTTTCCACATTGGAATTTACATACACAAGATCAGTCGGATTCACCAAATCTCTAAATACGCTCAGCAGGCTTTCCCCATATGTAACAATGGAAAGTGTTTGGTTTTGAAACAACCCGGAAGCAGCGCTTACCAATATAATGCCAATAATGATCAATAAGGGTTCAGAGAGGCTTCTTCCCCATAATTTAGCCATTCCACCCTGCCCCCTTTCTTCAATTTATCTAATTATTACAATATTAACACATATTTGTAATATTCAGGTAACGTTTTCATGGAGAATCCACTAACAACAAGGAGGACGAACCCCTAAGCGGTCCGTCCTCCTTGTTGTTTTTCCCTTCAGAAGTTGAGGCCATTTTTTTCATCACCTCTTTCTATATGGCTTCCTCAGAAATAAGCTTTCGTCTGTTTAATTTTTTCACCACAATGCCATGGGTCGGAGAGAGCAGGAATACAAGGACAAAGATACCGCCGGCAACTGAAATCATCGATCCGGCAATGGAGGCGTCCAGGAAGTAAGCCAGGTAATAACCAGCTATGGAGCTGATGATGCCGATCACCATACTGATGAAGATCATGCCGCTCAGCTTTTCTGTAAGCAGGTAGGCCGCAGCAGCGGGTACGATGATCATCCCGACAACAAGGATGGCCCCGACACTTTCGAAAGATGCCACAGTCGTCAATGACACCATCCCCATCAACACATAATGAAACAGGACGACTGGAATCCCTAAGGCCGCTGCCATGGCTGGATCGAAAGAACAGATTTTGATCTGTTTATAAAACAAGCCTATAACCAATACATTCAGCAGGAATGCAGCCCCGATACCCCAGACAGCAATCGGTCCCAGGCTCATTCCGCCGATCTGTAAGGTGTCCCAAGGGGCATAAGCAATCTCCCCATAGAGGACGCAATCCAAATCAAGGTCCACTTGTCTTGTAAAGACACTGACCAAAATCACCCCAATAGCGAAGAGGGCTGTAAACACGACCCCGATCGAGGCATCCGACTGCACCCCGTTATTTTGGAACATTTGAATCAGGAACACGGTCACTAACCCGATGGCAGCTGCCCCGATCATCATGAAGAGTGAATCCCTTGAACCGCTCAACAGGAATGCGAGGACGATTCCCGGCAAAACGGAGTGACTGATGGCATCCCCCACCATCGACATTTTCCTCAGGACCAGGAAGCAGCCCAAAATGCTGCAAGAGCAGGCAACAAGGGCACCAATCAGTATAATCCAGAAATCGTTCATGATGACCTCTCCTTTACTTCGGCATTTACATACACTTCTTGGTAATGCTGTTTAGCCTGGGCTCTTAATTTTATTTTTGCAAGCACCCCTCTTGTTGGAGAAAAGATGACACTGATGACAAAGATTGCAGTCGCTGACAAGACAACCAGAGGACCTGTCGGCAAGTTGGACGCCATCGTACTCACAATCGTACCGGCAAACCCGCTTAAGGCACCGAATATCCCTGCCAGGACCACCATCACATGCAGCTTTTCAGTCCAATAGCGGGCGGCCACTGCAGGGGTGATCAACAAGGCTGCCATCAATACGACCCCTACTGCCTGAATCCCGATAACAACTGCTGTAACAAGGAGAAGCATGATGAACTGATCCAGCAGGAAGATCGGCAATCCGATTCCCTTTGCAAACCCGGGATCAAATGATAGAAGCTTGAACTCTTTGAAGAACAATGCCGAGATTCCTACCAGGAACAGGCTGATGGCAGCCATGGTATATACATCCGATTGAACCATCGATGCTGCCTGGCCGAACAGGAACTTATCCAACCCGCTTTGATTCCCGCTGTTGCTGTGCTGAATTTGTGTTAGGAGTACAATGCCGATACCAAAAAACACCGTCAAAATGATTCCCAGGGCGGAATCTTGTTTGATTCTCGAATATTTCGTAATTAAACTGATCATCAATGTTGCAAGAAGACCGGCCACAATTGCCCCGATCAGGAAAAATACGATGGACTTGGTACCGGTTATCATGAAAGCAACACATACCCCCGGCAAAGCGGCATGTGATAGAGCATCCCCCATTAAGGACTGCTTTCTCAGATAAGCGAAGCAGCCGATGACGCCGCTGCTTAATCCAAGGAGCATGGAGCCCATGAGAATCCATTGAGTATTGGGATCTTGAAAGAAAGATAGCCATTCCATTTCAAACACCTCAATTTCCTACCAGAGTGGTGGAATCAGAATCAAGCATGGTTAATTTTCCGCCGTATGTCTTTTGTAAATATTCTTTTGTAAAAAGTTCTTCCGTAGGCCCCACACCGATCAACTCTACATTCAGAAGCATAATCCAATCAAAATATTCCTTTACTGTATTAAGGTCATGGTGGACAACGAGGACTGTCTTCCCCTGCTGTTTCAGTTCATTCAATAAAGAAATGATTGCCTTTTCTGTTGCAGCATCCACTCCGACGAACGGTTCATCCATAAAGTACAAGTCAGCGTCCTGCGCAAGGGCCCGTGCAAGGAAAACCCGCTGCTGCTGCCCTCCTGAAAGCTGGCTGATCTGGCGGCTGGCGAATTCGGCCATCCCTACCTTTTCAAGACATTCCATCGCAATCTGCTTATCTTTTTTCTTAGGACGGCTCACCCACCCCAGATGGCCGTAACGGCCCATCGTCACTACATCGAGGGCATCCGTCGGAAAATCCCAGTCGACCGATTCCCTCTGCGGAACATACCCAACTCGTTTTCTAGCTGCTTTATATGAACTGCCGAATATCTCCACGTCTCCAGTCAGAGCAGGGATTAATTCGAGAATGGATTTGATCAAGGTGGATTTCCCAGCTCCATTGGGACCGATGATCCCGATAAGATTTCCTTCAGGCAAACTGAATGAGATATTTTTCAAGACCGGCTTCTTCTGATAAGCTACCGCTAAATTTTTTACCTTCAATGGTGAATTCATTTTCATTTCCTCCTTTACTTTAATGCATTGACAATGGTATCTACGTTATGGCGCACCATGCCGATATACGTTCCTTCTTCTGTTCCTGCTTCTCCCATGGCATCAGAAAAGAGCTCTCCGCCGATCTGTAAATCATGGCCTTTCTCCTTAGCTCCTTCAATGACTGCTTCAATCGCTTTCTTCGGCACGCTTGATTCCACAAACACCGCTTTAATCTTTTTATCAACAAGGTAATCGCGGAGTTCACTTACATCCTTGGAGCCGGCTTCCGATGCCGTGCTGATTCCCTGCAGTCCCTTTACTTCGATATCATAAGCCTCTCCAAAGTAGCCGAACGCATCATGGGCTGTCACCAACACTCTTGTCGATTCAGGAATCGTTGCAATTTGGTCCCTTGTATAGTTGTCGAGTTCTTCCAACTCTTTGATGTACTCTTTTGCGTTCGTTTCATAATCCTCCGCATGCTCCTTATCAAAATCTGAAAGTTCTTCCGCAACCGTTTCAGTGGCCGAAATCCAATGTTTCACATTGAACCAGACATGGGGATCGTGCCCTTGGGAGCCGTCAGCAGGCGTCCGCAAACTGGATTCAGGAATGTTTTTCGTAACAGCAATCGTCGGTTTCTGCTTTTCCATCTTCTCGAAGATTTCAGTCATTTTCCCTTCCAGGTGCAGTCCATTATAAAAAATCATGTCTGCTTCATCCAGTTTCCGGATATCCCCTTGAGAAGCTTTGTAGAGGTGAGGATCCACTCCTGACTTCATCAATCCGACTGCATCAACGTGCTCCCCTCCCACATTCTCGACAATATCGTTTATCATTCCGATAGTAGATGTAATCTTGATTTTGCCGGGGTCTGAATCCGATTGATCACTGTTTGAACATCCGCTTACAATCATCATCAGGGCAGCACCAGCAAGAAAAGCTAACTTAAATAGTTTCATGGTTCCATACCTCTCTTCTTCATTTTTCTCCGGACAAATTAGTTACCCATTCACACAAAAGTTTACCTAATGCAACTTTTGGATAAAAAAATATAAACCTTGCTTTACTCCTTTAAAGCGCTAAGAGGGACAGTCCCCTGTAACACTTTAACGTGCTAAATTGTTTTCTTCCACCACCTTTGACCAGACATTCACAACTATATTCTATAACAATTTAAAAGTTTACTTCAACCAAAAGTTATTTATTAAGCTAAAATATTTTCCTTATTCCATATCCCCTTCTACTGCTTTTCAATATGTTTTTTCTCCGTTATCAGTTTAACCTCTTCTTCACTCAGGATTCCAAGAGCCTTGAACACAACGGCATATGTTTGAATTTTTCTTTGAATTCTCCCTGAAGGATACATGCCTCACCACCCCTTTGATTGGTTTTATCAAATTATATTCACTTAACTTAAAATGTTTCCTTACACCAAAAAAATGGGCATCGGCAAATATAAAAGGATACAGGACTATTTATTGTCCTGCATCCTTTACTTTTTTACAAACTAAGGGATCTCAAACACTATGTCTTCCCATCAGTATTGTGTTATAAAATTTTCCGTCAGCCAGGATTTTGTCTCTTTTCAATACTCCTTCCTTCTCAAAACCAAGCTTTTCATAAAGCCTTATCGCTTTTTCGTTGGTTTCCAGGACACTTAAAGCAACTTTGCTGATTTTACTCATATCTGCCCAATGAAGGGATTGTTCTAAAAGATTTTTTCCTATTCCATATCCCCAGAAATCTCTAAGTACACCCACACCGAATTCCACTTTGTGTGAAAATCTTTTTAACTCACTGCCTTCGCATCTGGAGAACGCTATTAGTTTCCCATTTGCCTCAGCCACCAGAAAAAGATTTCTCGGTTTCTCACTATCCTCGTGGATCAATTCTTCAAAACCCGTTTCATCAATAAACCCTTCTCCTCTTTCGCGATCAAGGTTTTCCGTTTCACCATCAATCTCCAGCCTTAAAGTTGACAGCTGGGCAGCATCCTCTTTCTTGGCCGACCGAATGACATACTCCAGCCCGTTCACCGCGTAGTTTTTATTGGATATTTTCATCTCGTTACCTCTTCCCTATTATTTGGCTATTCCCAGAATACAAAAAAGAGAAAAGAAGAAAAAGGGTAATCATTTATCAGAGACCATTTCATCTTTTTTTTCATGAAACATCGCCTTCGGCCGCTTTCCAAGTACAGCAAAAAAGACCAAGCACAGGTCTTGGTCCATATCTCGTATTTACCAATATTTAATTCAGGATAACTCCTGTTCCAAATCTAACAGCCTCTTTATCTCCTGCCTTTTGATCTGTCTCATTTCCGTACGGCAGTCTGTGCAGTGAATCAATATATTCCCTTTATAGTAAAAGGATTCGACGGAGAAAGCCAGTCCGCATCTCTTGCAAGGTTGTTCTCCAGCAGGTCTCATGAAAGTCCCCTCCAAGTAATATATACAAATCTAGTATTCGATATCTGTCAGAAATTATTCTAAGAAAGCTTTTTCTTCTAAATAAAGTAAATAGAACCAACGGACCCAGGGAATGCTAAAAGCAATATACTTACAGGAGGAATAAAGTATGAGCGAAAGCCTTCTATCGATTTTTGCCCTTGGCGGCTGTAATGAAATCGGTAAAAATATGTATGTTATCCAATACGGTGATGATATCATCATCATTGATTCCGGTGGGAAATTTCCTGATGAAACACTGATGGGCATTGATCTGATCATCCCGGACATCAGCTACCTGGAAGAAAACGCGGACAAGGTAAAAGCCCTTCTCGTGACACATGGACATGAGGACCATATTGGCGGAGTTCCTTATCTTTTGAAAAAACTGAATGTACCTGTGTATGCGACTAACTTCACATTAGGTCTCATTGAATTGAAACTGGAAGAGCACAAACTCAGAAGAGAGACCACTCTTGTGCCGATTGATTCCAATTCTGCATTGGAATTCGGACAGATCAAAACTTCCTTTTTTAACGTAAGTCACAGTATCCCCGACTGTCTTGGCATTGTTTTTGATACACCGGAAGGAACGGTCGTTCATACAGGAGACTTCAAGTTTGACTGGACTCCGCTGAATAACCAGAAAGCCGATATACATAAGATGGCCGAAATCGGAAAAAAAGGTGTCCTGGCTCTCTTATCAGAAAGTACAAATGCAGAGCGCGGCGGATTGTCCCCTTCTGAGCAAATCGTCAGCAGCCATATGGACGAGGCTTTCTTGAAGGCAGAAGGGAAGATATTTGTATCGACTTTTGCCTCCAACGTCAACCGCGTGCAGCAGGTTGTTCATGCCGCAATGAAAACGAACCGAAAACTCGCCCTTCTTGGCCGGAGCATGATCAATGTTGTGGATGTTGCCATCGAACGAGGCTACCTCAATGTCCCGGAAGGAATGATCATCGACCACAGAGATATTGACACTTTTAACTCTGAAAAAGTTGCTATCCTGTGTACCGGGAGCCAAGGGGAACAAATGGCTGCACTCGGGCGGCTGTCCAGCGGGCAGTTCCGCGATGTGACAATTGATACCGGTGACACTGTCATCCTTGCTGCTTCTCCGATACCAGGCAACGAAAAGGATGTCTCCAAGATCATCGACAACCTATTTAACCTCGGCGCACATGTCATCTATGGAACAGGAAGTTCTACCGGCATGCATGTTTCTGGGCATGGTTATCAGGAAGATCTTAAGCTGATGCTTACTTTGATGAATCCGACTTATTTTATCCCGATTCACGGGGAGACCCGGATGCTGCACCATCACCGTTTACTCGCCGAATCAGTCGGTGTTGAACCCGGCAACACATTTATTATCAAAAACGGAGAGGTCGTGGATATCGAAAACGGGACAGCCCGCCAAACCCGCTCTGTTCCTGCCGGTGATACCTATGTGGACGGCATCAGTGTTGGTGACGTTGGAAATGTAGTGCTGCGCGACCGCCGCCAGTTATCCGAAGACGGCATCCTTGTCATTGTCCTGACACTGAGCAAACACGATCAACGCCTGTTGTCTGGACCTGACACCATCACCCGCGGATTTGTCTATGTAAAAGATTCCGAAGACCTCATCCGCAAAGTGAATAACATTGTCAGGGATGCCCTCGATGACCTGCCACCTGGTCACCTGCAGTGGAAGGTCATCAAACAAAGCATCATGAAATCCGTCGGACAATATCTGTTCAAACAAACGAAACGGAGACCGATGATCATCCCTATTATCATTGAGGTTTAAGCCTGCGAGCAGAAAGAAGACCAAATCGTTCGATTTGGTCTTCTTTGCGTTTGTTACTTCATGTTAGCGGCCACTTCTTCGGCTTGGTGTGATTTCATGGATTTTAAAATGCAAAGTCTTATTCTAAAGTCCTTTAGAGAGGTTTTAAAGGTATTTAAATTTTGGATCCTTAACTTAATATCCTTTAAACAGGTTTTAAAGGAAGTAAAAAAGTCAGATCCTAATCTATCTTCCTTTAAAAGTGGTTTTAAAGACTTTAATATTCGAACCGGCAATCTATCTTCCTTTAGAAAGCGTTTATAGGACTTTAAAAACGTTATCCCTAATTTAACGTCCTATAAACAGATTTTAAAGGACGCTAAAATGGTATATCCACTTCTATCTTCCTTAAACTGAAGCCAATCTTTAAAATTCAGTTGTCCTCCATTACAAGTCTCCGCTTCTCTCCATCAGGATCTTCCACTACTTCACTTTCACGGTTAAACACAATGGTGGATCGAACTTCTGTGTTGTAAGTCGGCCATCTCAACCCGCTGCCTCCAGCGTTCGGGTCACCAGTCTTCGCAAACGAAATCCAGGCATCCTGCATCTGCCGGGCAAGGTTTTTGACTCCCTCATCAACATCAACTTCGAGCCTCTTAAGGTATCCATAATGGGTGAATACAAAAGGAATCTCCAAACCATGTGACGCTTTTGCAACGACAGGATGATCGGGAATATGCCAGTCAAACCGATACATCCAGACAGGAGCATGTTTTGCTTGAGCTTCCGCATAATTAATGGAAGGTTTCCAAAAAACAAAATCGGTCATGAACTGGGCCTGCCCCTCAATTGTGGCTGAATATTGGTCTTTAATCTTATCGAATAGCTCCCTGCCGGCCATTTTCATCATGGTTGCATTTCTGACCTGCTCAGGCATTGGTTTGGAACCGGGCCTGAAGAAAAAAGCACCTTCGTCATGATTCGTCCCGATGATGATCGGTACATCTTTTGCCGCTCCTTCCGAAATGGCTTTCTGTGGATAATCCGGCAGCGTGTCACCGTCCACCACAGGCTGGAACAACATCGAGAGACCCGCTCCTTGATTCACCTTCTCTGCAGCCTCAATAATTTTTTCTGCTGAAATGTCTTTTAAGGATGTTAAACCCTGTTTGTCTACCCCAAGCTCATCCAGCATAGCCTCTGCTACCGCAGCTGCTGATCTTGCTGGCAGAACTTGTTCTGCCCCGCTCTCCATTATTGCTCTTTTAAACAATCCTTCCGCAGCAGGCATGGTCAATAGGGAAGCAATACTCATGGAGCCAGCGGATTCTCCAAAGATGGTCACTTCGTCAGGATTTCCCCCAAACGCTTTGATGTTTTCCCGCACCCATTTCAATGCCGCAATTTGATCAAGTAATCCGACATTTCCTGTGTAGCCGCCGTCCAGCCCTGCCAGGTGAAGAAAACCGAATGCACCCAAACGGTAATTCAACGTGACCACGATGACATCACCGTTCTCTGCGAATGCTGATCCATCATACAACGGACTGCTCCCTGATCCTGCCCGGAATGCCCCTCCATGAATCCACACCATGACAGGAAGGTTTTCTTTTTCCCCCATTGGTGCCCATACATTCAAATAAAGGCAGTCCTCCGACATATTCACTGCCGGTGCACCCAGCATAGCCGCCACTTCCGGGTTTTGCGGGCATATTGGGCCGAATGACGAACAGTCCAGTGCCCCTTCCCAACTCTCATGGACTTCCGGCGGCTGAAAACGGAGTTCCCCTACAGGTTTTTTTGCAAAGGGAATGCCCTTCCACACCCTGGCATTTCCCTCTTCCAGCCCTTGAACCAGACCCTGTTCTGTCTTCACCAATGTATTTGCCATGACGTCGCTCTCCTTATAATAAAATTCGATAATGACTAATTTTACACTGTTTCCCATTCATACCCAAATATAGCCTCTTCACGTAAAAACCGTCTCAGGGGTATCATTCCCGAGACAGTCTCTTTCTAACTAGCCATTGTTTTTAAAAGAATCCGGCATGATGACCGCCACAACTTCTCCACGCGCACAAAGTATGTCATTTGCGTAGACCTCCGTCTCCACCTTCCACTTCTTCGGATGAATTTCCTGAACACTTCCGTAAGCCTTCAGCTGAACTTCTGCAGGAGTGGGCTTTAAAAAATCAACTTTTAAAGAACCTGTTACAAAGCGCGGTGGCTCCACGCCGTCTCCTAATTCATGCCCATTTTTTCTATGCAGAGCAATCGCAGCCGATCCGGTTCCGTGGCAGTCGATCAAGGAAGCAATGATCCCTCCGTACACAAAACCAGGCATTGCCATATGCTCTTCCTTCGGCAGGTAAACAGTTATCGTTTTCTCACCGTCCCAGCCTGTCCGGAAATGATGCCCTTTTTCATTTAAACGGCCGCATCCATGGCACCAGGCAAAATCAGCCGGGTATTCATCTTGTATCGCTCTCTTTACTTCTTCCATTTTTACCATCCTTCTCATATTTATTTGACTTGTTTACTACTTCTTTTCATTGAGCTGAAATCCTGCTTTTCACTAGAAAGTACTATTACTTGACCCCCAATTCATAAAATGCGATAAAAGATGTATGAACTTTTCCATAATTTAGATTTTTATATGAGAGCGAGGGATTTTTATCAATTTACATAAAAAGAAGCTAGAAGAAATCAGCCAGGACGGTTCCTTTAAAAGACAAACCAACCGCTTCACTGTACCATTCGGCCAAGGAAAGGGAGAACTTCCCATCGAATCCGGCCGCTACAGACTCCTTTGGTCAGCAGCCTGTCCATGGGCACACCGGGCTGTGATTGTCAGAAGGATCCTGGGTTTAGAGGATGCCATCAGCCTGGGTACAGCAAGCCCGATGCGCCCGGCAATCGGACGCGTGGACTGGGAATTTTCATTGGACGATGGAAATAAAGACCCTGTCTTGGGAACCCAATATGTAAGTGAAGTTTACTTAAATGCCGACCCTGAATACTCCGGGCGGCCAACCGTCCCTGTCATGGTGGATATAAAAAAGAAGAAAGCTGTAAACAATGATTACTTCAAGTTGACTAACTACTTTGAAACGGTCTGGAGCCCCTTTCACAAGGAGAATGCTCCTGACTTGTACCCGGAGCATTTACGGAACGAAATCGATGAGTTGAATGATAAAATTTTTCATGATGTGAACAATGGGGTATACAAATGCGGTTTTGCTCAATCCCAGGAAGCTTATGAAGAATCTTTTGATCAGTTGTTCAGCCGTCTGGATGAGTTGGAAGAAAGGCTGTCTGAGCAACGTTTTTTGCACGGCGGCTTCATAACAGATTCCGATGTGCGCTTGTATACAACACTCGCCCGATTCGACGCGGCTTATTACAACGGTTTTAATACAAACCTGAACCTGTTGAGGGAAATGCCGAATCTATGGGCTTATGCCCGTGACTTATATCAAACACCAGGCTTTGGAGACACAACCGATTTTGACGCCATCAAGCGGCACTACCACCTCTCCATAACCATAAATCCGGACAGCACCGATTCAAGAATTTTACCAAAAGGACCGGATCTTAGTTTGTGGAACACACCACACGATCGTGAAAAAGTAAGCGGCCGCGATGAAAAGTATTTAATATAGAAGGGATATTAGTATTCAATGAATATAACCATTCGGGAAGCTAGAAAAGAAGAATTGTCGGAAATCCGCAAACAGCGGATCGAGGCTTATAAGGATCATATTCCAACCATTCCCAAAGCACACTGGGAAGCCCTTAAGAAAGCCATTTCATCCGAAGCCGACCAGCAGCAAGGTGTTGACCTCCTGGTTGCTAAAATCGAAGATCGAATTGTTGGAAGTGTTGCCCTGTTCCCTGCTAAAACAGACGCATACGAAGGTTTCATTGATGAATTGGATTACCCGGAAATCCGGGTCCTGGCTGTTGCACCGGAAGCCCGGGGAAAAGGCGTGGCTGCTGCCCTCATTAAAGAATGCATCCGTCGCGCGAAAGACAAAGGCTATGATTTTATCGGTCTCCATACCGGTGATTTCATGAATGATGCGATCGCTCTTTATGAACGCTTCGGCTTTGAACGGCTTCCTCAATATGACTTTGAACCCGCGAATGATGGAATCATTGTAAAAGCATTCAGACTTGCAATATAAAGAGAAATCCCTGTCAATTGCAGGGATTTCTTATTTTGTTGGAGAAGTAAAAAGCAAGGAGGTGAAACATGTTTTTTAAAACTCGTTCTGAATCCGATGAACTATTGGCATTAGGGTCTTTGAACAATCGAATGCGATTAAGCAAGAGGGACAAGCATCATTATTTAAATCTTGAAAAGGGCTATGAAGGCGAGGTACAATTCGATGGAATGGCAGAAAAACGTTTAGAGGATAAATTTGTCCTTAATGATTTGTTACTGGAAGTGCATCATTCTTATTCACAAATCGATACGCTGAGTATCTCGAATGGAGTAATTCATTTATTAAACATTAAAAATTATGAGGGAGATTACTATTTTGACGGAGATAAACTGTTAAAAGTTTCTCACGAAAAAGAATACAAAAACCCCCTTCTACAGCTACAAAGAAGTGCCACGATCATGCGTCAGATCCTCCAGGATTTGCAAGAAGATTATACAGTCAAACCCTTCGTCGTCTTCGTCAACCCTCAATTCACTTTATACCAAGCCCCTCTTAACCAGCCCATCATCTATCCAACCCAGCTAAACCGCTTTTTGACTACACTGGATAACACACCATCTTCACTTAGCGATAAAAACAGAAACCTTGCCAATAAGTTAGTTGCAATGCATAAGACCAAGAACCCTTTTACTCAGCTGCCGGGGTATGAGTATGCAAAGTTGAGAAAAGGTATCTACTGTAAGAGTTGCAGATCCTACTCGCTTTCCACAATGAATAATAAGTTTATTTGCGGTAAATGCAGAGAGGAAGAAAAATTTGAGAAAGCCATTTTACGGACCACTAAGGAGTTCAGGCTACTATTCCCAGGTAAAAAAATCACTGCTAAAATCATTCAGGAGTGGTGTAATGTGGATTTGAGCCGCAGAACATTTAGCAGAGTACTAAAGAGGAATTTTACAACTTTGGGAAGTACCAAGGATGTTTTTTATGAGTGATCTTAGGGTTTGGTTGCAATTCCAGCCGAATTACGACTCCCTCGCCTTCTGTTCCCTCCTTGCTGTCGCAATCCCAGCCGAATCGCGACTCCTTTGCCTTCTGTTCACTCCTTGCTGTCGCAATTCCACTTGAATCGCGACTCC
Organism: Bacillus salacetis; assembly: GCF_049177075.1. Lineage (GTDB taxonomy): Bacteria > Bacillota > Bacilli > Bacillales > Bacillaceae_B > Rossellomorea > Rossellomorea salacetis_A. The sequence goes on from NZ_CP185377.1 coordinate 2,454,439, forward strand.
CTCGCCTTCTGTTCCCTCCTTGCTGTCGCAATTCCAACCGAATTGCGACTCCCTTGCCTTCTGCTTCCTCTTTGCTGTCGCAATTCCAACCGAATCGCGACTCCCTCGCCTTCTGCTTCCTCCTTGCTGTCGCAATTCCACCCCGATTACTACCATGTACTCCAACCCTTCCCCCACTTTCAATACTATTTCCTTAGGTTCCTGCATAAATTGTACAAGCGATCCCCTTGAGGGTCGCCATTTAGTTTTACATACAAAGACTGAATATGCGAGGAGACTTTCGATGTTTGTTTTTATAGAAAAAGCCCTTTTGGCCATGGTTGCGTTGAGGATCCTCTCGGGGAGTATTGAGATCGGGGCCGCTTTGCTTATGTTGAAATTCAATGATTTGGAGAAGGCGTTTGCGATTAATTCATTGCTTGCCTTGGTGGGGCCGACGATTTTCTTTTCGACCACGGCCATCGGGCTGATGGGTTTGTCGGGGAAAATTTCTTTAATGAAAGCAGTTTGTTTAACTTCAGGAGTTTTGCTTATCGGGCTAAGTTTGAAGATGAAATAGATAGAAACGGGACACCTGCCCAATCCACAATAGGACATTCACCTATATCTGTAACGGTAATATTCTGTTTACAGAGAGGAGGGTGTTTGAGATTGGTGTTATACAGAGAAGATGATCCGGAAATCGCTGAATTGTCTGGTTGGCAGAAGGATGCCATCAACCGTTTTTCCGATAAGATGACCAGCCCAAAAAAATTCCCCTGCATTCCGGCTACCCAGGCATATGCGCTAAAGCAGCTCCGTTATGGTTTTGCCGGCATCCCCACTGCAGATTCGACCACTGCCGGGCTTGCTGAGATCCTGAAACAATTTTCATTACAAAGCCGGGAGTTCGGGAAATATACGACACTCGTGGTGTTTTTTGACACACCGACTGCTCTTGTTGAGGAAGGTACCGTTGAGGATTTTGAACTGTTGTTCTGGAAACTATTGAATCAACTTAATGAGATAGATGAAGTGGAATGGCCAGGGCATATTCCGCCCGATCCCGAGGAGAATCAATGGGAATTCTGTTTTCATGGCGAGCAATATTTCATGTACTGCGCCACTCCTTTGCACAAGAACAGGGACAGCCGGTTTTTCCCATACATGATGATGGCCATAACTCCACGCTGGGTGCTGAACGAGTTCAATTCCAACCCGGGGTATGCTAAAAAAGTACAGAAGCAGATCAGGAAGAGACTTGAACTCTATGATCAAATTGATGCCCATCCCGAGCTGAAGAAATATGGCAGTGACGATAACTATGAATGGAAGCAATATTTTTTACGCGACGATGATACAGCACTCTCAAAATGTCCGTTTCACCAAATGATGAAAGCCTCGAAAAAAATGGAGTAACAACCACCGGACTACCAAGTTCGGTTACATACATCTGTTCCCCAAGCAAAACCCCTGCTTTTTTCGGAAAGACAGCCCCAAACCCTATCCTTAATAGCTCCTTGTTGAACCCCTGAAACATACAATTTACAATGAATATATACTGAATTTTTATGGAGAGAAACTATGAACGTTCCGACTATCAAACAATTAACGAATACAACGGCTCTATCCGGCTTGTTTATCAACTTGATATGCCTGATTGGTATTATCTCCCCCTGGTTTTCCATCCTTGCAATTTTGGTCAGGGGAATCGCTGCATTAATTTATCTGTTCAATATCGCTGGTTTTATTCTTTTAGTGATTTACCGCGGGAACTGCAAGGGCCAGTCATTTTATTTTAGAAACCTAATTCTTATCATTTCTTATCTAATTATTTATCCGCTGATCTTTGATAAAACAACAGATATCTTATAAAACAAAAAGGCCCTTTAAAAAGGCCCTTTTTTACATTTTAGGTGCTTCCATCCCCATAAGCGCCCATTCTTCTTTCGACGGGCCATAGAAACCAGGCACATTTAATCCCGCCTGCCTCATCAGTACGGTCATCTGTCCGCGATGGTGGATTTCATGCTTCATCAAGAAAAGAAGTAAGGTTCCTATATTCATTTTCTGGCCAAATACATCAATTTCCACAGCCATATCATCATCTGACCACTGTTCTTTCACGGCGGCTATGAAAGCTGCATTTGTCCGTTTGTAGGTTTCGGCAATGTAGCTTGCAGAACCAGGAACAGGATAATCTTCTGCAGGACCGTCAAATTTCAGGTTCGTCTGCGAGGAAATTATCTTGATCGCTGTTGTTATATGCCATGCTGTCCTTCCGAGTGACCAATGCCCTTCTGAAACTTCCTGCTTCAAAGACTCATCCGTCAAATTGTTCAGCGCTTTTTGAGTGGAAGCCGTCTCCCTTTCCCAGGACATCAAAAATCCATTAACAGTTTGAAACATATGCATTCCCCCTTTATGTATGGATACACCGTAATATATTGCTTTCCCTGCCGTTTCAGACCTCCAACTGTTACAAAAAAATGAATCATTCGCAATCCTTTTCGAAATGCATCCCTTCATTAGGGAGCAGTCCTTCCGGCGGAGTCCATACACTTTGGCAGATCTTGTCTTCATCAGCCACTGAATAGGTATATGTCCACCCCCTTTCATTTTGAAAAGTCACTTCCAGATGATAGGGGTTGTATTGCCTGCCTGTCCGACTGCGAATCTCCCACCTTTCATCCGGATACTTTACTTCCAAGTACTCATTTAATGCTTCCGTTTTTTTTGCCACTTGATACTGAATCCAGAAGGGCCGGACAGCAAAAAAAATAAGAAGCAGAATCGTAATGAATGCTGCTGTCTTGAGACTTGTTTTTCTGTTCTTGGACGGCAATCAGAAAGCGATCATGAAAACGAATCCTATAAAGATGACCGATGCAATCATTTCTATCACTGTGATAGGATGCACATGATTCCTCCTTTTCTACTGTTCTTCTAAAAAGGTTCTTACTGTTTCTCCTGCCATCCCCGGATGCTGCATCCATACGTATGCATGCATACTGTCTCTTAAAGGCAGGATTTTAAAAGAGTTCAAGAAGCTGGCGAAAAAATAAGTGCTTTGGCGGATCTTCTCATTTTCCCATTCCTCTTCAGTTGGGAGAAAAAGGACCGGACACGTAATTTTTTGATAATACTCTTCAAATTTCAAACCCCAGTACTTTTGGATATATTCCTTTCGGACGTGATTTTTATAATGGTGTTCAAACTGATCCTGATCATTTTCATGCAGACAGCTCTTGAAATAAGACACAAAGGAATCAGACCAAACTCCATGTTCTGTTAACTGCTTTTGCATTTCAATTGTGTATTGTTTGATAGACGGGTAGACAGGAAGAACCCTCCTGTTCATTTCATGCAGCTGTCTCTCTTTTTCCTGCGTGATTTCTTCTTCAGTCCCTCGGAAAAGCCCGTATTCCCCGAACTCGTTATACATCGCTCCTTCACAGACAATCGATGCAATCATTTCCGGATGGGAGGCGGCAAGACTCAATCCCACTTCTGCCCCCATCGAGCTTCCAATGATTTGACAACTATTGATCTCTAATTCTTTCAGTAAAAGATGGATATCGTTCGCCATGTCATCAATATGATAGCCAGTGTCAGGCCGATCGGATTTCCCATGACCGCGGATGTCAGGAGCAATAATGGTATATTCCTTATCAAAGAGGGGAATCACACCGTTCCACATCTCGTTAGTTCCCCCGCTGAAATGTAAAAATAAGAGTGCCGGTCCTCTATTTTTCTTGTATTTAACATTGAGACCTATCCCATTGCTTAAATGAACCAATCTTTCTTCCATTTTAGTTTCCCTCCTGAGACTATTGGAAAATTCATACATTACTATTATAGCATCTGGAGGGCAAATAAACTTTCATTCATTTGTCCCTTCTCAGATTTAAAACAGCCTCCGATTCTACAAAAGAAAAAGCCCGATCTCAATTGGATCAGACTTTACTGATTGAACTTTCTCTATACCATGGAAACAAATTCCTGCGCCTGCTTGTCCAGTCCACCGGCAGAACTGGAGATAGCTTCGAATTCCTGCATGGCGATGTCAATTTGTTTCTGGCTTTCATTAACACTTTGCGTGATTCTTTCGATACTGTCTGTGACTTTTCCGATTTCTTTTACAATCCCATCAATATTATCTTTTACTTCTGTAATCGATTGTTCCACCTTCACCGAAAGCTTGCGAACTTCTTTTGCGACCACATCAAATCCTCTTCCGTGTTCACCTGCACGGGCAGCTTCAATAGCGGCATTCAGTGCAAGCAGGTTGGTTTGGGCAGCAATTTCCCTGATGGTTTTCACTATCCCTGTAATGAAATTTGCTTGATTCTGCAGGTTTGCAAGGTTCATCGCATTTTCTTTCGATTCATGTGAAATCCGTTCAATCGTCGTCAACAGTTCTTGGCTTCTCACCATTCCCACCTCGGAACGGGTATTTAACTGTTCCGACATCTCCTTTAAGTGATCCGCCATTTTAATTATCTGGTTCTGCCTCTTCGTGATGTTGGTGGCGACTTTCGAGACCCCGATCACTTCTCTGCCATCCTCGGAGTATACAGGCATATAAGTAGCCTCCAGCCATAAGGTATTCCCATGGGCATCTATCCGCTCAATCTTGCCCTGATAGCTGTTGCCTCCAAACAGTCTGCCCCAGAAATCATCATATTCCCGGCTGTTTGCAAATGAAGGGAAACAGAATTTTTTGTGATGCATTCCCAGCATTTCATTTACCGTATACCCCATTGATCTCGCAAATAATTCATTCACATATGCGACACGGCGGTTAACATCAAACCGGATAATGGCCAGATGTTTCTCGATGGCCCTTACGACTAAATCGTCTGTAACCAACTGCTGGTTCTCCTCTTTCAATATCCCGTTCATTATGGACCCCCAAATGTAATAATTTGTTTATTATTCTGATTTTTTGTCAACTCTCTCTAACATTACCTTATACCCAGGACTTATTCAACATCCAGTGTGTTGCTGTACAGCCACTTGTCAGGCAAATAAACACCCAGGAAGCATGCACTCCCTGGGTGTTCTGTCTCTTATTCTTCCATCCATTCAGGCTTTCCAAAGCCTTTGAATTCTTCATCTATTGTTGCTTCAAATTCTTCAGATTCCACCACTTCTATAATATCTTTTGCAAGTTGTGAATCAACTTCTGCCGTATTCATGACTACCCGGTTTCGATACTGGTCTGGCATGTTTTCCAATTGAAGGGCATCCAGAAGATCCATTTTTGCGGCAAGAGCATAGTTTCCTGGTACAGCGGATAGATCTGTGCTTTCAACGGCTCTTGGAAGCTGGGCCGCTTCAATTGGCTGGAATTTAAGATTCTTCACGTTTTCCTCTACATCTTTTTCTGAAACAGTAAGCGGGTCAGAATCCGGATTCAAGGTAATCAGGCCTGCATCCTGCAAAATCTGGAATGCACGGGCCGCATTGGTAGGGTCATTCGGAATGGCAATGGAGCTTCCATCTTCAATCGCTTCAATGGAATCAAATTTTGTTGAATAGATCCCCATTGGTGCAGTAGGAACGACAATGACTTCTGATAATTCAAGCCCGTTCTGCTCGGCGAAAGTTTCCATGTAAATTTTATGCTGGAACAGGTTAGCATCAAGGTCACCTTCTGCGAGTGCGTTGTTTGGCTGGATATAGTCACTGAATTCTTTGACTTCCACTGTATATCCTTTTTCCTCAAGGCCTGGCTTGATTGCTTTTGTCACCATATCACTGTATGGCCCTGCCGTGGCACCAAATGTGATTTCCTTGCTCTCACTCTCTGATCCGCCGGCTTCCTCACCGCCGCATGCAGCCAATAAACTGATGGCTGCTGTCAATGCTAAAAATAAAATCCATTTCTTCATGTTGTATTCCTCCTAAAATTATTATCTTTTATCTACTAATCTTGCAAAAATGTCACCTGTAAACTGAATGATCTGCACTAAACAAATTAAGATGACGACTGTCGTTACCATAATGACATTATCGTAGCGGTAATAACCGAAACGAATGGCCAAGTCACCGACTCCCCCGCCGCCGACAATGCCGGCCATCGCGGAAAATGCGACTAGACTGATCGTAGTGATTGTCACTGCCTGGATAATAGCCGGCCGTGCTTCAGGTAAAAGAACATCCTTTATGATCATCCAAGGGCTTGCGCCCACTGAAACTGAAGCCTCAATAACACCTTTATCGATTTCCCTCAATGACGTTTCCACCATCCTTGCAAAGAAAGGAATACCTGCAACAGAAAGTGAAACCGAAGCGGCTGTCGGCCCGATGGTTGTTCCAGTCAGGAGCTTCGTCAATGGCAGCAGTGCCACAAGTAAAATGATGAATGGCACCGAGCGGATCATATTGACGAGAAACCCGACGATCTTTTTGACAAAGCTGTTCTGCAGGAACAACCCTTTGTCTGTCACAAATAGAAGGATTCCCAGCGGCAGACCGATCACGATGGAAACAACGAGTGATATACCCACCATGTAAATCGTTTCAAAGAAAGCTTTGTTCAGCTCCGGTATGATGGCAGTCAATGATTCAGGCAGCATTCTCAAGCACCTCCAGGCTTTGAGTCTTGATACTGATATAGCGGATAGCTGCTTCAATTTCAGATGGATCACCAATTAGTTCCATGATAAAGATTCCCAGCGGTACATCTTGAATGTATTCAATTTTCCCATGCAGGATATTGCCTCTGACCTTATATTTCTGGAAAACTTCTGAGACAACACTCTCTTCAGCAATGGATCCCTTGAACTGTATTTTGATCAGCTTTCCTGTCCGGGACTGCAGCAAATGCTCCGGCAAGTCAAACTGCAGGATGTTCGCGATGAATTGCTTCGTTAATGACTGCTGAGGGGTTGCGAACAAATCATATACATGACCTTCCTCAATGATTTTCCCGTCCTGCATGACAGCCATTCTGTCGCAGATTTCTTTCACAACTTCCATTTCGTGCGTGATCAGCACAATGGTCAATCCCAATTCTTTATTGATATCTTTCAATAGTTTCAGAATCGACTTTGTCGTACTGGGGTCTAGTGCCGATGTAGCTTCGTCGCACAACAGCACAGATGGGTTGTTGGCTAATGCCCGGGCAATCCCCACTCTCTGCTTCTGACCTCCGCTCAACTGGGACGGATAGGCGTTTGCTTTATCGCTCAGTCCTACCATTTCCAGCAGTTCCGTCACCCTTGGCTGGATTTCAGCTTTGGGTACACTGGCGGCCTTTAAAGCAAAGGCGAGATTATCATATACTGTCTTTGCTTTAATCAAATGGAAGTGCTGAAAGATCATGCTGATTTTCTGACGCGCCTGCCTCAGTTCTCTGGAAGAAAGCTTTGTCAGATCCTGTCCGTCAATTATGATTTCCCCGGAAGTCGGTTTTTCCAGGAGATTCAAGCAGCGGATCAATGAACTTTTCCCCGCTCCACTGTACCCTACGATGCCGAATATCTCCCCCTTGTTAATCGATACAGAAACATTATCGACACCGATGACAGTCTGTTTTTTGGTCTTGTATTCTTTTACAAGGTTCCTGATTTCAATCATTATGTACACCCCTTTTTTGATAAAATAAAAAATGCTTCTTTCAACTGAAAGAAGCATCAAATTTATCGATCACTTATCTTTCAGAATGAAATCATTCTGCAGGAATTAGCACCGTTCCATAATGGAGGTTGCCGGACGTCATAGGGCCTGATCCCTCGGTCACTCTTGATAATTGAATTTATGAAATTGTTTGTTATTACTTTGCCTATATTGGATAATAATTGCTTTACCGATTTAAGTCAATAAAGAATTTTTCTGGAAATCTTATGTAAGCGCTGCCTTTGCTTGTATACCAACGAAAAATATTTTTAAGCTTATCGTCCCCTACTAAAAGGCTTTATTATAAAATAACTATTAAAGAGGTGAAAATATGAATCTAACATATGAAGTTATACCAGAGGAAAAAGTGGAAGTTTTAAGAGAGGCATGCAATGAATTGATGACTTTTCAAAAGAGCAAGGCCTTCATTACACCTGAGTTATTTGACGAAATGAACTTCGAAACGAGATTGGTGCCCTCATTTAAAAAAGCTCTTAATAACTATTTGGTTGCGGTCAAAGACGGTGAGAAGATTGTCGGATATGTGTATACAAATATTTCACCTAAGGAGGCGTATGATACTGATTTTGCCACCTTTTTTGATCTATCATCAGTAACCGGTGAAAATGTGGGGTGTTTGTCCCAATTTTACATAAATGAAAAATACCGTGCTCTTGGTGTCGGCTCGGTGCTTTTCAACATGTCCATGGAATGGCTGAACCAATTTGAAGATGTGGAAGATTACTTTATCTATGTTTCCAACGGGAATCAGAATGCCTTGGAGTTTTACAAGCGAAAAGGATTTCAGGTAAGCCATGAGATTTTGGGGGGCTTTATCACAGTGCTGAGAAGCCGGAGGGGTAGGGTAAACATCAAAAGCTCAGATCCAGTCTGAGCTTTTGCCTTTTATAGAGGAAGCTGTTTCAGCTCGGTGGGATTATGTTCTTTCAGCCATTTATCGGCTTCTTCCATCATCCACTTGCCTAAACCATCTTTTAAAAAAGAGCTGATCTCCACAGGATCCTCAGATGGATTTATGGCATACAGCAAGGCTTTTTCCATCTCCTCTTTTTGTTCGGGAAAATGCTTTGAGAATAATTTGTATGCCGGATATAGATCCCGGGTATATGTATTCTCCTCTGTCATTACCAGTGCCATACCACAACGGGTGATAATCTTCATGATCCAAGTGCAGCAGTCTTTAATATCTTCTTTGTCTTCGTTCCCTTCCAGGTCTGCCAGCGCCATCTCTATTTGTGATTTTAGGTTGACGATGTGCTCGTTTGCTAGCTTTTCATCCGCTTTATACCTCGGCAGTCTTTCCTGCAGGTTTTTCCCATAAAGAGGAATGCTGTAGGTCTTGATCATGAAAGGGATGATGCCGAATCTGCTCGTATCCACTACATCGATAAGAGCATAAATGCCAACCTCAATGCCATTCACAAACGGATATCTTCGTAGAATCTCGTTCTCTATTTGTCTGGTCCTTTCGTGAAAAACGGAATTTTCAGGGGATACATTTGTCACCACCAGCAAATCGATATCAGAAACCCCTTCAATCCCCAGTCCCCTTGGAAGGGAGCCTCTTAAATAAATGCTATGAATCTCATCGGAAAACGAATCTGTCAATGATTCAACGATATAATCGATGGCGGGGCGATATTTCTCGTTCACTTTCTCCCAGCATGATTCATTTAGCAGAAATCCTTCTCTATCTGCTCTTGCAGTGTATCCTATCTCTTTTATATTGGTCATTTCATTCCTCCTGGAGCTTAAAAGAAGCAGTTCATTTATCACGGAATCCTATATTTTTATAATCCTTCTATTCTTATAAATTGTGGTAAAGGATTATTCTATTTTACCATGTTTCGATTCTATTGAAAGTTTTGTGACATCGCTTACAGTTGTATATCCCTCCTAACAGTATTAGGATATGATGGAATTATAAGGGGTTTATGAAGGAGTTGTTTCAATGGGCAAATGGGATATTTTCAAAAATAGAAATTTTGTTATGTACTGGCTCGGTTATCTCTTTTCTGCACTGGGGGATGCCATTTTCATCCTCAGTGTATCCTGGCTGATCGTTAAGTTAACCGGTTCAGGAGTTGTGATGGGGACCTTCCTTTTATTCGTCGGGATTCCCCGTGTATTGTTTATGCTGGTCGGAGGGATTGCGGTCGACCGGTTTTCTTCCCGGATTGTGATGTTCTGGTCGGATACATTAAGGGCAATCGTTCTCTTTATCTTTGCTGCTGCCTCGCTGACAGGCTATGTATCGCTTCCTTTAATCTTCGGGCTCGGTGTCGTGTTTGGCATCGTGGACGCGTTCTATTGGCCTTCTGTCACAGCTATACGCCAGCGAATTGTAAAGCCTGAGCAGTATACGCAGTCCAATTCGGTTTTGACTGGTACCTGGCAGATTGCGGCCATAGCAGGTCCCCTTTTGGGAGGGATATTGATCAACCTCCTGGATTTCACAATCAGTTTTACGGTCACTGCCTTCAGCTTTCTGATTTCAGCAGTTACCCTCTTCTTTATAAAACTGCTGCCGAAGGCCGGAGATTGGGTCACAGAGAAAAAATCGCTGGCTGCCGACATGCTCGAAGGTGCCCGATTCATCTGGGGAAGTCCACTCCTGATCGCCATCATCATGACAGCTGTATTCGGCAATATGGCGATGAGCACCATTCTTGTCGGGCTGCCCTTCCTCGCCCAGGAGTATGAAGTGGGTGCACAGGGTCTTAGTCAGATGCAAGCCGGACTTGGTGTGGGCGGAATCGCTGCTTCTGTATTATTATCAGCTTTTATCGTCATTAAGAAGCCCAGTCCCCGGGCAAAAATGGCCATTTTGTTCCTCCAGGGCATAATGATTTTAACAATAGGGTTCACCCAAAATCATTGGCAGGTCGCTTTTCTTGTGGCATTGATCGGTGCAGCCGGGGCAACCCTTGGCGTGCTGGAACAAAGTATCTCCCAGACAATCATTCCACAGCATATGATGGGACGGGTGTATAGCATCATCCTCATTGTTGCCCAGGGCATGACCCCTGTCGCCCAGGCAGTCAATGGCTGGCTGATTGATGCCGTTGGTGTCCATCAAATCTATTTCTATGGAGGAATCCTTGGGATGCTGTCAGGATTAATCGGTTTCTTCCTGCCCGCTGTTGTAAAATATGGGACTGCAGCCGAAAGAACGCTGAATGCTTGATATGCTTGAAAGAAAGCTGCCGATTGGCAGCTTTTTAGTTTGTTATTTTACAGGCTGCCTTTAGGTTGGTGATAAGTGTTGGAGGTGACCCTCTTTGAGAACATCATTTTCCTCTCGCTTCTCTTTTGATGTCGGCATTGACCCTCTTTGGGGACACCATTTTTCTCTCGCCTCTCTTTTGATGTCGGCATTGACCCTCTTTGAGGACATCATTTTCCTCTCGCTTCTCTTTTGATGTCTGCATACACCCTCTTTGAGAACATCATTTTCCTCCTGCTCGTCTTTTGATGTCTGCATACACCCTCTTTGAGAACATCATTTTCCTCCCGCTCGTCTTTTGATGTCGGCATTGACCCTCTTTGAGGACATCATTTTCTTCCCGCTCCTCTTTTGATGTCTGCATACACCCTCTTTGAGGACATCATTTTCCTCACGCTCGTCTTTTGATGTCGGCATTGACCCGCTTTGGGGACATCATTTTTCTCTCGCTCTTCTTTTGATGTCGGCATTGACCCTCTTTGGGGACACCATTTTTCTCTCGACTCTCTTTTGATGTCGGCATAGAACCTCTTTGAGGACGTCATTTTCCTCTCGCTTCTCTTTTGATGTCGGCATAGCCCTTTTCGGTGACTCCCCTTCTATCCTGAAACACACCTACCCAAAAAAGGCTCATCCCTTCTCCAGAAGAAATGAGCCTTACAAAATCATCCTTGGATATCACGGCGATTGTATCCAACAAAACCTGCAGCCATAACAGCCAGAGCTATTATCGTCAAAATGCTCACCTTCATCACGTTCATTTCCTCTATAGGAATCTCCGGAATATGTGCGAATGGAGAGAGATTTCCTACCCATTCATCAAACTGAAACATTCCTCCCAGATAGACGACGAAAAAGGAATAACCAAGATATAACCAGGCAAGCCCTGTCAGGTTTGGCAGGAAGCCAACAAGAAGAACACCAAGTGCAATCAACACCCATATAGCAGGAAGATGCACCATGCCGGCTTCGATGAAAGCAGAGAACTCAAGACCATCTTCCATGACAGACACTGCGGCTGCACCCAGGCCGATGGAAGCGGCTGCCTGCATCACTGCCGAGACCAGTACAGACAATGCAAGATAACTTCCCAGCAGCCGGGTCCGGGAAACAGCCCTTGCCAGAAGATGCTCTGTACGTGATGCTTTTTCCTCCCCCTTCAGTTTAAATACAACCATAAGGGCAGGCACTGTACTGATCATGGCGATGATGGACATGATTTTTGCCGTAAATTGTTCCGTCAATGAAAAGCCTTCTGCTGAAGGCAGCAGCTGCTGCATCATCTCAATTTCACTGAAAAAGGATTCCAGATCCCCGAAAATCGACCCATACGAAACTCCAATCAGGAACATTCCAATCATCCACGAAATCATACCTGTTCTCTGCAGCTTGGCAGCCAGCCCAAAAGGACTTTGCAAAAATATTGAAGCGTGTCTTTTTCCGGGTCTTGAAGGCAGGAAGCCGGATCCCATATCTCTAATGGCATTAAAATATAGAGCAAGAAGCATCAGCGCTGCTGAAACGGCGGCTGTCAAAAGAACCGGCCACCAGTAGTTATTGACATACACCTCTGAACCGAGCACCCAGCCAAGGGGCGAAAACCAGGATAAGACCCCATCGCTTACATCCCCGACGGCACGCACCAGGTATGCAATCCCTAGTAGGGTAAATGAAAGGCCGATCGTTCCTCTTGATGATTCAGACACCTGTGCAAAAACAGCTGTAATACCTGTGAAAATCAATCCTGTCACACCAAGGGCTGCACCATACAGCAAAGAGCCGTTCAAATCCATGCTCTCGATTCCCATAGAAAACAATCCAAAGCCGATCACCAAGGAAAGCAGTACATTGGTCAATACCAAAGATAAAATCGTCGCATTTAAATTGGCTAATCTGCCCGCGGGAAGTGAACGGATCATTTCTAATCGTCCATCCTCCTCTTCCGCTCTGGTATGCCGGGCTGTGAGTAGGATACTCATAATTGCCACTATAATGCCTGAAAAGAGAAGCATTTCATGAGCAAACATCGCACCATACGTGTAGTTGTCAATTCCATAGCCCTTTCCAAGCATGGCGGTCATAGCTGGATTCATCATGGTTTCGGCAATTGCCTGCCTGCTTTCCTTAGTAGGATAAAGCCCCTCGAAAGCTCCCGCTGTCATGAAGGACAAAGCAGCCAGTGATAGTATCCACACCGGAATCCGGATTCGGTCCTGTCGTAAAATAAATCGCAGAATCATCCCTGTTTTAGTGAATAACATCAGGATTCACCCCCGGCTCCTGAATTGGTTTTCTTTCCTTCAGCATCATAATGACGCATGAACAGGTCTTCCAAAGTTGGCGGTGCACTTTCAAGCCTATTGATGCCAAACCCGCTGACATACCGAATGACTTGGTCGAGTTCTTCGGAATCCACTTGGAAAGAAAGCTGCTCCCCGCTCTTCTTGATATCATAAACCCCTGCAACTTTATCGAGGGAATCGACAGGATGATTGGTTTCCACAAGCAGATGAGTCCTTGTTAAGTGGCGCAGCTCATTCAACGTTCCCGTTTCAATGATTTTCCCTTGGCGGATGATTCCGACTCTGTCACAGAGTTTCTCTACTTCAGATAAAATATGGCTTGATAAAAGAACACTTTTCCCCTCTGCTTTCACTTCTCCCACACATTCCTGAAAGACCCGTTCCATCAGGGGATCGAGTCCGGAAGTCGGCTCATCAAGGATATACAGGTCTGCATTTGATGCAAAAGCTGCCACCAGGGCAACTTTTTGCCGATTCCCCTTAGAATAGGTTCTGCATTTTTTTGATGGATCGAGGTTGAACCTATCAATTAACTCTTCTCTTTTCCCTTTATCCACCCGGCCTCTCAGTTTCATGAAAAGGTCGATCACCTCTCCACCGGTCAAGTTCGGCCACAGATTCACATCTCCAGGAACGTAGGCAATCCGCTTATGAATGTCTACTGCATCCCTCCAGGCGTCCATTCCAAAGATGGATGCCTCCCCGCTGTCAGCTTTCAGGGCACCAAGCAATATGCGGATGGTCGTTGATTTCCCGGCTCCATTGGGGCCGATGAATCCATAGACCTCACCTTGATTCACCTCTATATCGACTCCACTCAAAGCAGTGAATTTACCAAATGTTTTGGTTAAGTTATTCGTTTTTAATACTGCCATACCCGCTCCTCCTCTTCTTGAGTCCCTTATTTATAGAAAGATTTTTTCAATACTTCGAGATACTCATCCATTTCAGAGATGGTCTCTTCTATGTTTATTTCCTTCAAACCCATTCCTTTCACTTTCGCCTGCATCCTGTTAGAGAACCCTTCCAACGACCAGGTGATGATATCTTTCGCCTTCTCGACATCGACCCCTTCCCTGAATTTGCTTGTATCGATGTCTTCCATCATTTCTTTGTAGTTGTTGCTGAGAAACTCATGTTTCCTGCTTTCCAGCTCTTTGTTTATTTCTGGATCCTCTTCAAAAAAGATTCCATTGAAGAAATCAAATACTTGAGGGTATTGATGAAACATTTCAATTTTGACAGCAGCCAATTCCCTGTTACGGTCAAAAATGTCTCTTACTTTCCAATCGACTTCCTGTTTCATTTTCTCGATCAAAATGGTGACAAAGTGATCAAACAGGAAAAGATACAAGTCTTTTTTGTTTTTAAAATAGTGAAATAACGAACCTTTTGAAATTCCTGCATCCTTCACAATTTCATTTGTTGAAGCATTTTTATATCCTTTTTGGGCAAATTCCTTCAATGCTGAGTTCAATATCCTGTCTTGTTTTTTTTGGTCGAGACTAAAAAATTTTTCATCCATTTCTACACCTCCACGAAGCGTTGACCACCATGGTCAATTTCATCATACACCCGTTGACCACATCGGTCAATAGGACCTTTTGTCAAAAAAAATAAAAACAACCCAATAATTGAGTTGTTTTCTGGCGAATCTCAATTTCCTCTGTCAGATTTGCTCTCTGACAGTTTTTTTCGGTCTGCAGCGGTTGGAGGTTCTTCCAGCCAGCCATTGTTAATCATCAGGTTCAATCCTTCATTGGCATATTTTCCAATACCTGCAGACAGAGTCATAAATTGAGTATGAAGATCATGGCGCAATATCTTTGACAAAGCTGCCCCATAATTGAGGATTCCTGTAGCATTTGCCATCGAAGCATGTGAAAGCATCAGTTTATCTGAGAAGGGGGGCGTTGTGGAATCAGTTACCTGGTCATCGAGGACACGGGGACTGGGTAAGTCTTCTCTTAATAAAAAGGAACTTAATTCCCTGATCTGCCTGTCTGCCAATTGGGAGCCTTCCCTGAAAAATTTACGCAGATTATCGGAAGATGCCACCTGGCTGAATGCGAGCATAAGGGCCTTCCCCAGAGCATTGGTATAGATGTTCATTTGAAGGTGTTTGATTTCAACTGCCAGAAGCGGCCTGCTTTTCCCAGCCAAGAACGAGATAAACGACTCCTTCTCCACAAAATCGACTTTATCTGGATAAGGAATTTCCGGTGACATAATATCAAAGCCTTTTGCCAGCAGCAGAGTCATTCCTTTTTTATAAGTTTCGACGGTGTCCTGTAAACACATTTCAAAATAGGAAACGACATCCTTACGATAGGATGTGGCTATTGCAGACCCGTAAGCTGAAAAAGCCGCCCTTGCCATTTCAGTCGTATAGAACACCATAAATATATCACTGAAGAGCCGTGGTGCCTCCCTGCTGATATCCCGCTCCCCAAAAGCCTCCGGGATGGGTATCCCCTCCTGTTTGAATAAAGCCTCAAGATGATCAAGGTGCTTTTTGGAAAGGGACTTCACATCTTCAATAAAATCCCTTACCTCATCATCTTCCACAACCTCTAAAAAATGTTCAAAGACACAGCTGTATACTGAATCTCCTTGGAAATTCGCATACAGTTCAGCCAGTTCAGAGGAGACAAGTTTCTTATTTTGCTGATGCTCACTGATTGTTTCTTCAATGCTTTTACTACTTTCCTTTTTCAATCAGATGACCACCTTTCAGATTAAATTTTAACTTTAAAAAGAATTTTTTATAGATTTAAGCCTCTATTTGTCGGGAATTCCAGGAGGATAATAATATGGAGGCACTTTCAGCCACCCTCGTTTCCTCATAAGGGTCTTCATTGTTGTCCCAAAGTTTGTCCACTCTGTATAAAATCCGAACCACATAAGCCCGACATCATTCCGCACTGCATCAGCCTGCCCTTTGGCACATTGAAGCATGCAAGTCACCAATTTAAACGCAAGTCCGTTCATGATTTCATCATCTGTCAACTTTACGCCTAAAGGGATGGAATCAGGTCTTGATTCGGGCTTGGCAGAGGTCACATCGGGGAGGGGAATCCCCTCTTTTTTTATAAATGCAGATAACTTTTCAACCTGGGATTCACACAAGCGGACTATATCTGTCAGAATTTCCTTCACTTCATCATCAGTGGTTGTATTCAATCCGATTTCTTCATAGCGGATGAACTCTTCCATTAAGGTAACATACTTCCAGCAGTCCCCTGCTTCAACGATATGTAATGGAGCTTTGGGTTCATCTGAATTATCAACAGCAATTTTCAGCGAATTCCATACAGCTTCAAAGGGATTTGCCAAAACTAACACCTCCTAATCATTATTATTTCTAATTAATTGGAAAAAATGTAAATTCATTTTATAGTATGCGGCCTGTTCACCTTCTTCATGTATGTAATCATTCCTTGCAGGAAAAAATGAAGGAAGCTGGGAGGGTTAGTATGACGAATATATTTTCTTCTTTAAAAGACTATTTACAAATGAAGCTGGATGACGAACCCAAAAATCCGCTGCATGTTGGAGAAGTGATGAGCTGCTGGATGTATCTCGCGCTGATGGATGAGGCGACAGTGTATGTCCAAATAGGGTTAAATACCACCAATGATGATGAGGTCAGAAAGATTTTGACTGAAAGCCTGAAGCAGTGTGATGTTCAAGGGCAGCGATTTAAGGAATTCTTGAAAATAGAAGGTGTTCATTTACCAAGAACGAGTGAACAACGGCCTAATTCCGATCCGAACGGAGTACCGTTAGGGGTTAAAATGACAGATGACGAAATCATGAATGGAATTAGTATGAAGACTGCTGCTGCCGTGATGCATTGTGCTGCTGCTGCCAGTCAATCCATAAGAAATGATGTGGGGATGCTGTTTACACAATGCATGCTTGAAAAAATGAAGTTCGGGACCGAGGTAAAGGAAGTAATGCGGAAAAAGGGGTGGATCAAAGTCCCTCCTTATTACTATCCGCCTGGAATGCCAAATCAGCAGTAAACTGCAGGAGCCGATCCGGTTTTCCCTCTATTTTCACAGGGAAGTATATAAGGGTGTGAGTGCCTGGCACAATTCACCCTTTTTATTCAGCTCAATTGTGTAAAGGCAGGGACACAAGGCTCCATCCTAAATTTGTAAAGGGGGTAACTGCATGTTGCAGGCTGCTTTATGGGGAGGAATCGCCAGTTTATCACTCTTTATCGGGGCGCTCGCAGGTATTTTCTTTCAGATCCCCAAACGGATTGCCGCCTATATCATGGCATTTGGCACAGGGTTGATAATAGGTTCTGCCACTTTCGATTTGCTCAGTGAAGCACAAGGGAATGCAAATTTGATATTGATCACCCTCATGTTTTTGGCAGGTGCCCTCATCTTTACTATTTTTGAACTGGTCATCAGTAAGAAAGGCGGGAACGAGCGGAAACGGTCGAAAAAAAACCCGCATGGCCATGCCGGTCTGGCTATTTATGTGGGCACGCTGATGGATGCCATTCCTGAATCAATCATTATCGGGATAAGCTTCATTGGCAGCCAGCCGATTCAATGGGTCTTCATTTTTGCTATTTTCATAAGTAATCTGCCTGAATCCCTTTCCAGCTCCATTGGATTGCGTATGGATAACTACAGCGTCAGAAAGATTTTATTCTTATGGGGGAGCGTGGTTGTGCTGTCATCGGTCAGCGCGATGATGGGATATCTCTTTCTGGAGGGTGCATCTGAAAGTGTTGGTTACCTGATCGGTGCCTTTGGGGCCGGCGGATTGATGGCGATGGTTTCCTCGACCATGCTTCCGGAAGCTTTTGAACAAGGGGGACCGGTCGTCGGGTTTGTTTCTTCACTGGGGATCATTCTTTCTTATATTCTGACCAATCTGCAGGGGCCTGCTTTTTAACACAAAAGCCCTCCCGGACCTGGGAAGGCTTTTGTTAAGAAAGGAAGGTTGAATCAACCGCCCATTTTTCTGCGGGTGACACTCGCTTTCTTCGCTTGCTGGCTTTTCATCCTCTGATTTCCGGCAAAACCACTGTTCTGCTGCTTGCCGTTACCTTGCCCCTGTTTCTTTCGTTCAAGCTGCTGTTTCATCGCTTCTTGTAAACTGATCTTCTTTTGATCTTCTGCCATCGGTGCTTTTCTCCTTTACACATGTCCTGCATGCATATGATATAAAACTTAAATTCATTATAATACAAGCCTGAAAATTAAACACCAAATTTTTCAGCCATCATGCACTTTAATACGCCACCGTAACAGGGGACAGTCCCCTGTTACTGCGCCCTAGCAAAGTGCTAGCACTTTGCTATACTTATGATAGATGGCTGGTTTGGTTGAATTCTTTGAGGTTCCATTTGTTTTCTGTGAAGTGGATGGTGTTGATGCACGCATTGACTAAATGGGTCTCCCCGTAGATGAATTGGTCGGGAGACAAGTGTGCAAGAAGGATTCCGATCAAAGCACCATGTGCAACAAGGAGCACATTTTTCTCCGGATATCTATGTTGAATGCCCTCTATTCCCTTGAGGACTCTGGAAAGGACTTCTTCTCTGCTTTCCTGGCCGGGACTGCCCCCATTCGGAAACCTCTTCCGGCTTTCTTCTATTAACATCCCTTCTGCCTCACCGAAATATCTTTCTGCAAACTCCTCCATTTCTATCAATGGCAGATTCAATTCCTCATTGATGATCTCAGCTGTCTTCTTTGCCCTCTTCAAAGGCGAAGTAATGACAGCGTCCCATTCCCCGCTTTTTAAAAAGTCGCGCGCCTCCTTTGCTTGGCGCTCCCCGGTACTATTCAGGGCAATATCTGTTCTTCCCTGCAGCCTTCTCTCTTTGTTCCAGTCGGTTTGTCCATGCCGGACGATGCAGATTTTTGTCATCCTTATCCCCCATTCTATATCTCTATCAATAGTAGCATATATTTAATAGACATTTGCATCGGAGACATTCTCTCATTTTTAACCCTTGTCCAAAAAATATGCTATTTACGGAGTATACTCGTCCACCCCTATTCGTTTCTCTTACATATAAAGATAGTAAGTCAAAATTAAGAGATTAGAAGTTCTCTTTCTTTTGACAAAATCTATAAGGAGTGGTGTAGAAATGGATAAAAAGATGAACACCCCGATGCAAAAGGGATGTCCTCCGGCTCAGAATTGCGGTAAGGCGAAACCAATGCATGTCGCATGCGATGCTGACTCATATTACCCGTATGGTTCAGTTTATGTGCCAACGGTTCTGGCCGATGTCCACCTTCAGGCAGATATTGAAGCGAATGTGAAGCTTCCAACACCTGCAAGGGAGATCAAAGCAATCAAAAAAAATGTTTCGCTTAAACAATGTGAGGTGTTGAAACACCCGTACGCTTACAATAAAGTGAAGCTCTATATTACGGGGATTGTCCACAAAAACATTCAATACGTCGAGTCTTGCAACGGTTATGTAAGAGATTTCAGCGTCGATGTACCTTTCACTTGCAGCGATGAAATCGACATCTATCACTATGTTGATCAGTACAAGAGTGAGAAGAGTTCCTTGAACGCCGAGTACAAATTCCTTGCCAAGGACAAGCACGGTGCGGACCGCTGTAAAAATGGTTCGTTCACCTATGAATACTTCAACGAGCCGATTGACTGTATCCTGAAGTATGCAGATGTCTATGAGATTGACTTGTCAAAGGACTTTGACAAGTACGGTAATTTCTCCAGAATCACTGAAAAGATGGACGTAAATCTATGGTTTAAGCTTGTTCAAAACCAAGAAAAGTTCAGCTACTATGGCGGGGATGTCCCTATGGCACCTGAAACAGATGAGGAACCTGCAGAAGAAGCAGCACCTAAAAGCATGATGGAACGGATTCAGGATCGTATCAACCGTATGAATTAACACTCCAAATAAATGGGTGTCTGATTTGAGACACCCGTTTTTTTATGTGTGTAGAGCGACTGTCTGCTCTTGACTTGCTTCTACAGATATTTTGGCAGTGCCTTGAACACCCAGTTGTGACTTTCCTTGTTTTCCTTTCCTTAGCTCATCATGCCAAATGACCTCGAATGAATTAAGGTGAAATTTAATGTTAGGAACCAGTTTCTCTTCCCATTCTCTGTGGGTGCTGACCGTAATTCCATCTTTATTCAAAAAATCGTATTCGCGGCTGCTTGTCTTGGGAAGGTCGGGTGGTGTAATCCAATTAACAGATACTGTCTTTTGCAAAGGAATATATATTTTGAGGGTCTGAACGCTTCCGCTTTTCTGCGAAACAAATTCTATATCGGCTGACAAAACGAGCTCCAGGAATACCTTTTCTGATGGAAGGAGAGCCCTCCCCTTAAACGAATGAACCTTCCAATCCACTTTAGAGACATTGGTAAGCGGCATCATCAGCGTAAAACTGTCGAAAATATCAATCTCAAAATCATCTTTCAAAAGCAGCACCGGAAGTCGTGCCATTTTAGCTTCAATAGGTTTTTCTACATTTTCAGCTTGAATACTCTCTTTCCATTCGGATTCTATTTTTTCTTCTTTCTCTTCGAACCAGTCGTCTTCATAGCTTGGATAGTCCTCCACCGTATCCGGGGCAATAATTTCTTCTACTGATTCATCCTCTTCATATCCGTCTTCCCAAATCTCTTCTTCAACATGAGGATAAGGCTCTTCTTGTGGAATATGTTTTTCAGTTGTTTTTTTATCCTCTTTTTCAAACAACAAGATTTCATCATCATAATCTTCAGGGAGAGGGATAATTTCCTCTTCCCGCTTCTTTTTTTCCGGTTCCTGTTGCTTTTCTATTTCTCTCTTTTGTTCCATTATTTTCTTTCGGTCTAGGGAAACTGTTGGAGGCGGTGGCAAGATCAGAGGGCCGCCTTTCTTTTTTGGCCCATTTTCGAGAGGATTTTCTTCTCGTTCCTCTTCAGTTTTGCTATAGAAAGAACTTGGATAAAGATTATTGCCTTTTCTACCATTCCAAAGATTTGAGCTGCTGAAGGGTTCTTCCCTTCTCCTCCGCTGATTTGCAGTAAACATACTACTATTTCTTGCATCCATGTTTTTCACCTCCTCCTGAAAATATGAATAGGGATTACACTATCGCGTAGTATAACCCCGTCAAAACTTGCTTTTAGTAGTGATCATCCTCATCACAATCATGATGATGATGGTGATGATCATCATTCGTAGTAGAGGCTACACGTATCTGCTGGTCCTGGATGACCCTTAATGTGAAATCCAATACCATTTTTTCCTCAATCGTTCTGAAGACGCCTTCTGCCAATGGAGCATCCTTGCCGATCATCTTTCTGTCAATTGCTTCATCCCATTCAATGATTTTGCTGGAAACCAATTCACAGTAAGGTAATTCATTATAGAACTGAGTACTTGATTGATGGAACTGGGAAAGATCACTTGATAGTAACTCATCCTTTTCCGGGAATCCTGATGGCAGTGATTGAGATACAAAGAAATCAAATTCTTCTCTTGAGTTCATTTGCGGTTGAACAGGATTTGATAGGTAGTGATCAATCTCAGTCACAAGCTGGAATGGAATATCCACTGTATACGAATGCAGATCGGAAGCAATGGATTGGTGTGTTGCATGTTCAATGTCCCCTGATGGGCTTGCGTATTGAATGTTCTTGCGTACAAAACCACTTACAAATAACTTATTGGAAGGAAGAAGAAGTCGGCATTGCGTGATCTTCACACGTTTTTTTACATCTTTTATCTCCAATACAGGTTCAGGAAATGTAATCTTTGCTGTCATATCTGCTGTTAAGGCTAGTTCTGCCAGGACAACCGGCACCTTTGTAACTAATTTTCCAATATTCACATTTGGATGATGATGTTTAGGTTTGCAGTAGCTTTCATTTTTCTCTTTGTATGAATCAGACATTTATAGTCCTCCTTAAATTTCAAGATAGTTCAATGTATGTTGTGCATTCGTCTATGTATAGGCATGCGCCCATGGGCAAGTTGGAAATTTTCAGGATATTGGGACTGCACTGTCTTCTGCCTCCTTCCGTATGAAAGCTTGTAAGAACAAAATAAAAAACACTACTCCCAGGAGGAATAGTGTTTTTCATTCATTCTTTATCGTCTTCTTCTTCTTCTTGATGCAGATGTAGCGCCTGCTGCACCGCCGTTTCCATTGCCGTTGTCATCAGCGTCGTCAGCAGTAGCAACTTCAAGCTGCTGATTTTGAAGAACTTTAACAGTAAATGTAACATTCATTTTTTCTACGACCTTATCAAAACAGCCTTCTCCAACTGGGCCGCCTTTATAGTGATGACGGTTAGTTGACTCATCCCACTCAAGGATTGTACTGGATAGGAGCTCACAGAATGGAAGCTGGTTGTAGAACTGTGTACTGAACTGATGGAATTGGGAGATATCACTCGATAAGAACAGGTCTTTTTCTGGGAATCCGCTGCCGAGGCCTTGCTCTCTGTAGTAATCAAATTCAGTTCTCGTGTTAGCAAGAGGCAATTGAACTGGCGAATCCAATTCAACATTTGTAACTGTTTCAAAAGGAACTCTTACAGTTAAAGATTTAATGTCTGACGCTACACAGTTACCTTCTTTATTATAAATCGGTGTTGCATATTGAATGTTTTTACGTACATACCCTTTGATCACCAATGGGAATGGACCTACCGAGAAGATGTCATCTACATCCGCTGAAGGTGCAGGTGGTGTCATCAAACGGCATTGTACAACCTCTACTCTCTTCTTCACATCTTTAATTTCCATTACAGGCTCTGGAAAGTGGATGTCAGCTACGAGATTAGTCGTAATTTCTCTGGCTGCTAATTGAACAGGTACTCTTACTATTCTTAGTTCATTATCTGGAACAAGTACGAAATCGCCATCAGCGTTAGGACTTTCACTTACATTAGCTGTCTTATTCACTTTTACACAGTCTTGTTTTGGATGGTGGTGGTGTTTATCACTCATGTTTTTTCCTCCTTATTGTTTTTTCCTTCACTTTATCCTATGCGTACAAGGCTGAGTAGCTTGGTCATATGTATTAGTACAAGCGTGGAATTTTAGCAGAAATTGCAAATTCCACTTGTCTGTTTCAATTGTTCAACTATAAACGGCAGATACTTAACAGAAAATATCGGGGTACTTGCACAGGGTCCCTCTCATGCTGCATAGGATTCAAGGGAGGAGGAGATAAAAATGCAATCATCCAATTTCTTTGCTGTTGATATAGGTAACAGCTGGTATAAAGTTCTGACATCGGACAGTGGTAAAGTCTCTGAATACCAAATGCCAAATGCCATTGCCCTGTTCGATGAAGAGTTCTATGAGATGCCTTATGATGAAGAGGATGTAGAGTTAGAAGAAAATATAATTGCAGAAGTAAAGAGTCCAACAGTGTTGAATAAAAGAGAGATTTACTATGCAGGTAAATCAGCAGCAAGACAAAGAAATGTAAGCCTCACTTCGGTTAACAATCAAAAAGTGGATGAAATCCGTACTTATATTCTGCTGTTCTCAACTGCGGCTTATCATGCCATCCAGATCAATCCAGATCAAACTGATATAGTATATGACATTGATCAGTTGGCTGTCTCCCTGCCGACTACCCAATATAAAGAGAAAAAAGAACAGCTGAAACAGCGATTAATAGGAACACATACGGTCATCCTTCATAAAGTCCCTGGTGTTCCAGAGCCTAAAGAGGTAAATGTAAAGCTTACCATCAAGGATGTCATTGTGGGTGCTGAAGGTGCCTGTGCGTATCTTGGATTGACAAGGGATCAGGAAACTTTAGGAGTCAAGGATGATGAACTCGTCAAAGATACCATCAAAGGCGTACTGATCGGTGACTTGGGCGGGGATTCCGTCGATTTTGTCGGCATCAAAAACAACAAACCTGTTGCTTCCGTCGAAGGTGAACATTTCGGCATAAATCAATTCCTCGATATCATCATTCAAAAAGTCAGCAAGAATGAATTGTATAAATTCGATTCTCGTTCTGAACTCGAGGAAAAACTTTATGCAGGTCAATCGGAATGGTATGTGGAACCTTTTGCAGGGGTACGCAAGGATATCAGTAAATATGTGATTCCTCAATTGAAATCAATGGCTATCAAATATTTAGAACTGTTCGATCGTGTGAGAAGCAGTTCCAATGAAATTAAGGGGGCCTCACGGTATATCGCTGTAGGCGGTGCTGCGAAGCTTGCTCAAAAACAAATACAGGAAGCGGCAGTAAGGTGGAGCGACAAGGGGCGCCCAATCAACCTTTACTTTCCGGAAGACCTGGAAAAACTGAACGTTCTCGGGCTCATGATCCTGGCTAAAATGAACCATTTGAAAAAACAACAAGAAGAAACTACCGACCTGGCTGCCACTAGGAGTTGATGGTTATGGGAGAAACGTACACTGACTACGTCAATAAAGTGGCCATCACCGTTCCGGAAAAATACATCGATATCAAAACCGGTGATACCCACACTGTTTCACAATTGATACAGGAACAGATCGAATACCATGCACATAATCATACTTTGGTTCATCTAGTCTTCTCAGCTTTGGATCAATATTTCAAGCCCGCCGCCAAAAGCGGTACCAACGCTGATATACTCCAAGAGCTGGAAGCCATCAAAACCATGCTCCAGCAGGGCTATGTAACCGCATCTAATGTTCCTGTATCCACCGCCAAAGACCAGCAAGCCCCTAAACCACTTAATATGCGCGACCTAAACGACATACTCGAAGCCTTCGGGGGCTGACACCCTGGAGGTTTTATTTTTTTGTGAAGTGACAGGCACGACCCGAAATATGTCGAACGAATTAAAATACTTTTAAAAGTAATTTTATTTACTACATAGTTGAAATTGAGTACTATGAATATATAAAATTATTTTAAGGAGGTTCTTTCTATGGCATCAATTCATCACCTTCAACCTGACTCACAGACGCTGCATGGTTTCTTTGACCGCTCACTCTCTCCCGCACATGAAATTGAACCTGGTGACTCTGTCATCTACAAAACACTTGATTCCGCCTGGGGAATCGAAAAAAGACAAGCTCCCGGAACCAAACGAAAAAAATTCTCGGATCTCTCCCCAGAACGCCAACACAATCAATTTGGGCACGCACTGATTGGACCTGTTTTCATTAATGGAGCAAAACCCGGTATGACCCTGGAGATACAGATCAATGAGATTATCCCTTCCACCTATGGATGGACATCTGCCGGCGGTTTTCCTAGCTACTGGAATAGAAAATTGGGAATTGCGGATCAGGAAGAAGTAACTTTTGACTTTGACTTGGACCCGGAAAAAATGATCGGCTCGAGCAGTTTCGGTTCGTTTGATTATTCCGTTGCCCTCAGCCCTTTCATGGGGATCATGGGTATGCCGCCAGATGAAGCAGGAAGACATTCGACTGTTTCCCCTTTTCCTTCAGGGGGAAATTTGGACTGCAAAGAGTTGACTGCAGGGAGCAGGTTATACCTTCCCATTCCGGTTGAAGGTGGTTTATTTTCAGTAGGCGATGGTCATGCCGTCCAGGGAGACGGTGAAGTGGGCGGCCCCGCATTGGAATGTGGAATGGAAAAAGTCAATCTTACCTTTAACCTGCTGGAAACGAAGGAAATATCAATGCCAAGGGCTGATACTCCAAAAGGCTGGCTTACGATGGGCATCCATGAGAGCCTTGATGAGGCCATGTGGATTGCCATGAACGAAATGCTCGATCTGATGATGGAAAACCTCCATATCAGCAGATCGGAAGCAAATGCATACGCATCGCTTGTCGTTGATTTGAGAGTCACTCAAATTGTTAATGGAAAGAAAGGTGTACACGCTTTCCTCCCGCATAATGCCCTCATGAAGAATAAGTGAGTCTCGGACCATAATAAAAAACCAGTTCCCCATCAGGAACTGGTTTTGTGATTGGCGGTAGTATGTAGGCCGCATTTGCCGTAAATCGTCTAAGAAAGTTTTAAACCACCACTCCTCAAAGTGGGTGTTTGCAGAAACGTTCCTTTCTTCCACTGTCCAAGGCGGCCTGACATTCCAGCTTCGATGTAAAACTCCCTATTACAGTTTAAAGGTTAAAACTTTATTATCATTACGTACAACGCAGCTTATATAAGTATATTACTTCATTTGTACGAGTTTATCAACAACAGTTTTTTCCATAATTCCGTAATGGTTGCATCCGACAAAAACCGGGTTGTGACTGTCACTTCCCGAATAATCCTTCGGCCAATGAAAAAACCAGCCCCCGATTGGGAACTGGCTTGTGATTGACGGAACTATGTAGGCCGCATTTGCCGTAAATCGTCTAAGAAAGTTTTAAACCACCACTCCTCAAAGTGGGTGTTTGCAGAAACGTTCCTGTCTTCCGCTATCCATGGCGGCTTGACATTCCGGCTTCGATGTAAAACTCCCTATTACAGTTTAAAGGTTAAAACTTTATTATCATTACGTACAACGCAGCTTGTATTAGTATATTATCTTATTCATTGCGATTTATCAAGGACAAGTTTTTCCATACATTCTCCTTGTTCAAAATCCCCCTTTTACCTTTACGTCTTCAGCGAAAAAAATTTCCATGCTACTAAATGTCCATTATCGACACAATATTAATAACCGGGAATACTTTATTTCCAAGCACTTCAAGCGATTAACAACGGGAACGCCTAGTTTGTTTCGACATTATACTTACATCTCTAACTCTGATGCCAGATCATTGTCGACATTATTTTAAATAACGATCAAATTTCATTCGACATACTTCGGGTGGTCACTGTCACGCCCCGAATACACCATTCGACAACTTCGGGGAATCCGGCCATTTCTGCATTCGACAAATCTCGGGGTGGGACTGTCACCAAACAAGGCATATCATGTGACAAATTTTTAAATGGAAGATATTCTATTCATATCTGATAGGAATAGTCTCCTTTGGTCCCCTATTACAAACTAGATAAGGAGGTGGATGAATGAAGGTAATCCTGGCCTCTCCTAACTTTCATCAGCAGCGGGGAAATACCGTTACTGTCCAAAGGATAGCCGATGGACTGGAGAAAAGCGGAGCCGAGACAGAAATCATTTCGATTGTGGAAGATACTGAACTTTCTTCCCTCCCAAAAGCTGATCTCATTCACGGCTTCCATGCTTATAAGTTTTATACGTTTAAAGAGAAACTGAAAGAAGACACTCTCCCCTTTGTTATCACCATAACAGGGACAGATTTAAATCATGACCTTTATGATGATGCACGCCGGAGTAAAGTCCTTAACTGCTTGAACGAAGCCGGAGCCATAACCGTTTTTGACCAAGCGGCAAAAGAGACTTTGACAAAAGAAGTGTCAGGTATCAATAAGAAAATCCATGTCATTCATCAGGGAACTAGCGACCTGAAACCCTCACAAACAAGTTTGCCGAAAGATGAGGGCACTTTTGTATTCGTTCTTCCTGCAGGCATCAGAAAAGTAAAGAACATTCCGTTTGCCGTCCAGGCTTTAAAAAAGCTGCATGAGCGTTACCCGCATATACGCCTGCTACTTGTCGGCCCGATCATCGAAGATGACGAGGGCAGATTTGTAAAAGAACTGGTTGAAGAAAATCAAGAATGGGTTTCCTATCCAGGCCAGCTCCCTCACAAAGAGATGGGTGCTGCATATCAATATGCGGATGTTGTCTTGAATACTTCCATTTCAGAGGGCCAGCCTGCCGCCATCCTGGAAGCAATGGAGCACGGACTGCCTGTTGTCGCTTCAAATAATGCCGGCAACATGAATATAGTGACACATGGAAAAACAGGCTTTGTATACACTAATGAGAGCGAATTCCTTGATTATGCTGAAACTTTACTCAATAATAACGGAATGAGGCAAGAGTTTGGCAATGCTGCCAAGTCTTACATATTCCAGCATCATTCCAGGGAGTATGAAACAAAGACCCTGCTTTCGATTTATAGGCAGGTGTTAAGAGAAAGTTATCCAACATCAGAATATTAAGGAGTGAATAATATGACAAACAAAGAAATTTTCAAGCTGACATCTCTGTCTTCAAAAGGCGGCTGAGGATGCAAAATTGGTCCTGAAGACCTGGCGCAGGTTCTGCGTCATTTACCCCGTTCTGTAGAAGACCCCAATCTCCTTGTCGGCCTGGATACTTCGGACGATGCCGGAGTTTATAAAATCAATGACGAAACAGCACTAGTTCAAACACTGGATTACTTCACTCCAATTGTGGACGACCCTTACATGTTCGGCCAGATTGCAGCAGCCAATGCCCTGAGTGATGTCTATGCCATGGGCGGTAAGCCCATTACAGTCATGAATATTGTCGGATTCCCTATCAGCACTCTTGATAAAAGCATTCTTGCCGATATTTTGTCAGGTGCTTCTGATAAAGTCCTAGAATCTGGTGCTGTTTTAGTCGGAGGACATTCGATTGATGACCAGGAGCCAAAATTCGGCTTGTCGGTTACAGGTGTTGTCCATCCAGAACGAGTGCGTTCCAATGCAGCAGCAAAACCTGGTGATAAGCTGATCCTTACCAAACCGATCGGTGTCGGAATCCTCACGACAGCCATCAAAAATGACAAGCTTCCGAAAGAGAATATCGAGGAAGTTATGCAAACAATGGCTGCCTTAAACAAGGATGCCGCTGAAGCGATGGATTCATTCCCTGTTAATGCATGTACAGATGTAACAGGATTCGGCCTATTAGGACATGCCATGGAGATTGCTGAAGGAAGCAAGAACGGCATCACTATTGAAAAGGATGCGGTCCCTATCCTGGACATGACCAGGGAGCTTGCAGAACAAAATGTCATCCCTGGCGGTACCCGCAAAAACCATAAGTGGCTTGCTGAAAGGATTGACTATGATGATTCTGTTTCAGAAATCGATCAGCTGATCCTTTGTGATGCAATCACTTCCGGTGGACTGCTGATTTCGATTCCTGAAGAACATGCAGAAGACCTGCAAAATGAGTTGAAAAGCAGATCCCTTTCTTCTGCCATCATCGGAACCGTTACAGCAGATCATCCTGGCAGGATACGTGTTAAGTAAAAAAGGGCTCATTTGAGTCCTTTTTTACACATTCCTTTTCTAAAAAATGGTTAAGACTGAAAGATACAGGCTATTATCAAGAGAATACCAACTAACATAAAAAGAGGTGCAGCTACATGAAGAAGAGTATATTTCTAACGTTATTAATTTCCCTTACCTTATTAATCGCAGCTTGTGGAAATGGAAATAACGGAAATTCAGAGGATAACAGCAATGAAGGCAATAACGAAACAGCCAGCGGTGAGGCCTTCACCATTGGTGTAATCCCTGTCCAAACAGAAGGTGCAATGGAAGGCGCAATGGATAAATTGCAAACCATCCTTACTGATAAACTTGGCAGAGATGTGGAAGTTGAAGTCTACCCTGATTACAACGGTGTCGTGGAAGCGATGAATTACGATAAAATCGACATGGCTTATTTCGGTCCGCTGTCATATGTTATCGCCCATGAGAAAAGCGGCGCTAAAGCCATCATCACCCAGCTGATTGACGGAGAGCCATTCTACCATTCTTACATCATTACGCATAAAGACAACCCGTGGACTTCCCTGGAAGAAATGCTGGAGAACAGCCAGGAAGTGAATTTCGCATTTGGTGACCCTAACTCAACATCAGGCTCACTCATCCCTTCCATCGAACTTCAAGACCGCGGTGTGTACCAATCTGAAGACGAACATGAATTTGCATCTGTCCGATTTACAGGTTCACATGATGCAACAGCCCTTGCGGTACAAAACAAGCAAGTCGATGCCGGGGCAATTGACAGTGCGATCTTCAATCAGCTTGTAGAATCAGGAAAAGTGGATGGAGACCAGATCAAGACCATTTGGGAATCAGAAAAATTGTTCCAATACCCTTGGGCCGTCCATGAAGATACAGATGAAGAAACAATTGAAACCTTGCAAGCTGCATTCCTGGAAATCGATGATCAGGAAGTTCTGGATGCATTCGGTGCAACAGGTTTTACGGAAGCAAGCAACGAGGACTATGAAAGCATAAGGCAGGCAGCCCTTAAGCAGGGACTTATCGAAGAATAGAGTGATACAGCGTGTGGTTTAAAAAGAGAAGCTTATTTACTTTTCTTATTCTAATCGTCTTTGTCTACTTCAGCATGAAGCTGACAGAGTTTGATTTATCCAAATTCAGAGATTTCCGTAATATGATCGATTTTTTATCACAGTGGTTCCCTATGGACTTCTCCCTCCTGCCTAAAATGATTGAAGACGGGCTGGAAACATTGGCAATGGCGTTTTTAGGAAGCTTTTTCGGCCTCCTGATCGCCTTGCCTCTAAGTTTTATTTCCGCCAGGAACACATCTCCTTCCTCCCTTCTTTATCATGTCTCCAGGGTGGGCTTAAGCTTTATACGATCCATTCCGGAAATCGTCATTGGACTTATATTATTGACAGCTTTGGGACTTGGCCCATTCCCGGCAGTGGTGGCCATCATGATTCATAACATCGGAGTTTTGGGGAAATTGATTTCAGAGCTTATAGAAGCGTCGGATTCCGGTCCCCAGGATGCAATGAAAGCGGTAGGTGCAAAAAAATGGTTTGCCTATTTTTTCAGCATCCTTCCCCAAATCTGGCCGAATGTCCTCTCCCACTACTTCTACCGTTTTGAAGTGGCGATCAGAACATCACTGATACTTGGTTTCATCGGAGGCGGAGGTATTGGCCAGCGTTTATTCAATGATTTCAAGACTTTCCAATATTCTTCCGTATCACTGGACGTTCTCATCATTATGATCATGGTCATCATCGTCGACTTCCTGGGAAGCTATGTCCGGAATAAAGTCATTTAGGAGGCAGCCGTGATGTTAAATTTAAAAGATATAAGTGTTCAATACCAAGGCTCCAATCATGCTGCGCTGTCTTCTGTCAACCTTGCTTTTGAGAAAGGCGATTTTGTTTGTGTCCTGGGAAAAAGCGGTGCTGGTAAATCCACTCTCATTAGGACAATCAATGGTTTGCAGCCCCTGTCTCAAGGAGAAGTGACATGGCAGGGGAACCCCCTTTCGTCCAAAACCGAAGAGGAAGCCCGAAAGGTCAGAAGGGAAATGGGGATGATTTTTCAGCATTTCAATCTCATCCCCCGCCTATCTGTGATGCAGAATGTGTTGACAGGAATGTTTGGGTACCGCTCCACTTTCAAGAATTTAATCGGCTGGTTTACCGCGGAAGAAATTCAAAGAGCAAAAGACGTGATTGCGGAAGTGGGCCTTTCCGATTTTGCCGACAGACGGGTGGAGCATTTGAGCGGTGGACAGAAACAGCGGGTTGGCATTGCGCGGGCACTTGTCCAAAATCCGAAGGTGCTATTGGGGGATGAACCTGTCGCCAGCCTTGACCCGGGCACCTCCAATCATATCTTCACTTTAATCAAACAGATGCATGAACAGCACAATTTATTGACGATCATCAACGTGCATGATGTTTCATTGGCAAAAAAATTTGCAGACCGGATCATTGCGTTACGAGATGGGGTCATTATATTTGATGGTAAATCCTCAGATTTTACCGAAACTGAATACCAGGAAACCTACGGCTCCGAAAATTATGAACATCTTTAAATGGAAGGAGTTCATCGTTATGCATAGAAGTCCTTGAGTGGTCGATTCCACAAGGGTCGTGTACGACTCTCTAGATAAGAATATAATCACAAAACTGGAAAAGAACGAGCAAAGGTCTGTTATGTTGACCTTCGATGATGGACCCGGTAGGGCTTTGCCTGAAATATTGGATATATTACACCAAGAGAATGTCAGAGCAGGGTTCTTTTGGCAGTCCCGCCTCCTTCACCCGGAGCGTCCTTGGAAGAGGGTCTTAGACGAGGGACATTTTATAGGAAGTCATTCCTGCAGCCATAAAAACCTTGTCCGCCTCACTTTAAAAGATCAGCTTGCCGATCTTTCCAAAAGCAAGAATGTCATTGAGGATGTGATTGGACAGGAAATCAAGTATTTCCGTCCCCCTTTCGGCCAGTATAATGATGACACCATCGCAGCTGCCAAACAACTTGGCCTGCAGACGGTGATGTGGAGAATTTCGTCCATGGATTGGGAATTGGAAGATGACCCAGAGCAAATCATCAAGTTTGTTACCGAAAACCTGGAGGACCAGGCAATCATTTTATTACATGAATTGCCGCAGACGGTTAAAATCCTGCCTGCATTAATTCAGCAAATAAAAGAACAAGGTTTCCAGTTTCAGATATTGGAACGATGACGCTTAGAGTGATAGCATTCTAAGCGTTTTTTTATTCAACACATTAAAAATTTACTTGACCTCCCATCTTCTTTTATAATAATAAATTGCAGATATGAATTTATAAGTAGATATTTTTATTAGGAGGCCAAGTGATGACTAGAGATCATAAGGATATAAACGGATCATTCTTTGAATGGGACCTTGATAATGGAGATATTTATTTTGAAAATGATGAAGTAGTTTTATTTTGGGTGAATACGGCTTTCAAGACACTTTTTGACTCTATAGAAGAAATTGCTGGCAGTGATGAAGCCAAGCTTGTATTGGAGACAGCGGGCTACCGTACAGGAAAAATCGTATATGGTTTTTATAAGGAATCCATTGGTAAAGTTGAAGATATATTAAAGAAGCTGCCAAACATGTATCTGACTGCAGGCTGGGGAAAAACCCATATTGAACAGGTATGCTTGTCCGAAAACAAAGCCAGGATTACCGTACGAAATGGCTGGGAATATAAAGTGAATGTTGCTCAAAAGAAGAATGAAGAAGGCACTTTCCTGCCGGGGCACTGGGCCGGCGTTTTTTCCGGTTTATTCAATGATACTGTGTGGTACAAGGTGACCAAAAGCCAAATCAAAGGTGAGGAATATAGTGAATATGAATTCTTCCCTTCATCGATGACCCCCTCTTTAAATGTCAACACGCTGATTCAAAAAAAGAAAAAGGCTGCCCAGGAGGAACTTGAAAAGGTCACTCGTGAACGGACCGAATTCTTATCCGATATTATTAAGGAGATTTCATCCCCTATAATTCCTGTCATGGAATCAATTCTAGTCATTCCTATGGTCGGCCGTTATAACGATTTAAGGGCAGAGGAACTGCTCAACAGGACTTTGTTGAATCTCCCCCGGTATAAAGCGACCCACTTAATCGTTGATCTGACAAGCCTCAAAGGCGTCGATGACTATACGCTGGACTTCATAGATAAGTTTGTACAAGCCACCTCCATCCTGGGGACAAAATGCATCCTTGTCGGAATTTCTCCAGAGCTTAGTATACAAATCACCCAAAGAGGTCACAGAATTAATAAAGTTCCCTGCTTCTCCACCCTTCAACAAAGCGTGATGCATGCTTTGGACGAACTTGGATTGGAATTGACCAAAAAAGAGCATTAGATCAGTCTGATGCTCTTTTTTTAACGCAGTGTCTTATAGAAATCTTCTATCGCCGCTTTCACAGGGACCTCCCCCTCTCCATGTCCCCTAAGTTATAATTGAACGATAATGGGAAAAGTAAGGGAGAAACTTTTTTAGAGGAGGCTTCAAGATGAAAAAATGGGCATTTGTTTCTGATTTTGATGGGACCATTTCAGAACAGGACTTTTACGACCTTGTCATTGAAAATCATTATAATGAAGGAAAAGATCTGTACAAACAATGGAAAAATGGTGACATGAAAGACATTGATTTTCTTCGTGAGGTATTTAGAAACATTAATGACAAAGAAGAAAATGTCATTAATGAAATACGCGACCTTCCAATAGATGAATATGCAATGAGCTTCATAGAAAATGTCCAGGCAAATGGAGGAGATTTCTTTATTCTAAGTGCCGGGACCGATTATTACATCAACCACCTTCTTGATCATTACAAAATCGAAAATGTTAAAGTTTATTCTAATGAAGGATACTACAAAGATCAAGGAGTCCATTTGAACCTGGACAAATCACATCCTCATTATCATGAACGTTATGGTATTGATAAATCAAAAGTCATCCAGGATTTGCACAAGGAATATGAAACGGTCCACTTCATTGGAGACAGTGAACCGGATACACATCCTGCAGAACATGCCGATTTGGTTTTTGCCAAGAAAGCATTACAAAAGATGCTCAGTGAAAGAAATATAGACTTCATTGCGGTAGACACGTTTAAGGACGTAGAACGTTATTTAACTGCTGAAGGATTCTTAAAATAAAAGATGACGGCTGCCTGGGACGGCCGTCATCTTTTATTATTCACATAGTGATTTTATTAGAATAAGCATCTTTCACATCAGCTGCATTCACATTTTTTAGGACATTAATGAAAAAAGAGATGATTCCGAGTGTTGCCAAAATGGAACCGATCGAAATGATCGGAACGGCCAATGATTGATTATGAACCACTATGAACAGACCGATACACATGATTGGAAGACCGATATTATGCAGCCAAAAGTGGATTTTCCCCAGAGTACTTTCTGCTGCCGCAGGAAACAAAACATAAATCAAACCAGCTAAAGCCAAAGACGCCCATCCAAGCAAATTAATATGGGCATGTGCCCCAGTATAGCCAAAGTTATGGACGATTGACATATACATGCCCAGCCCTACCCCGACAATTAAATAGAACACAGAAATCTTTAACAGCCTGGCACCCATGCCATTTCCCTCCCTCACTGTAAAATAATTACATTATAATGGTACTATACTCCCTACTTGATTTCAATGAGTTATCAGAAAATTTAAATAAAATCATTTTGATGAATACATCCCTTCGACCTTATAAGCAACTGCTTCTGTTAGTTCAGTTGTCAGTTCAGGCAAAATCGAGTTCAACAAAGGAGTCACCATTTTGGAGAGCGGTCCTTCGGCATTAATTTCAAGGTATCCCGTCATATTGGAAGCATTTCTTCCGATTGATTCAGCCTCAAAATACCCATTTCCTTTGAACCTTTCATTTATTCCGGTTAAATTGAATGTAACTTTTCTAGGCTCCTGCCACTCCGTTATATCCACCTTCAAGTGGATTTTTTTCTTCATCAGACCTAAATCCGTCTTGAATTTCCATGTCGATTCTCTTTCGTTCAGGATTTCATGATCAATATAACCAGGGACTAACGGTGCCCAAGCATCCATTTCACTAACAAATTTCCAAATTTCATCCCTTGAAGCTTCAACTTGCATTTTATGAAGGCCTGCCGGCATAGTATCTCCTCCCAGATGTCTTCTCGTCTTCTATATATGTTATTAGGAAAAGAGGGGGTTATTACTGAAATAAATTTAGGTCAACGTTTATAAAATTTGAAGCGTACTGGATGGATGAATGAGAGGTAATTCTTTTAGGGGCATAAAAAAAGAGAGCTGAATCAGCTCTCTCCTAAAAAATTAATCTTCAACGACTACCTTCTGCATAACATCTCCGTTACGAAGGCTTCTAGCTGTCTCAAGGCCAGACGTCACTTTACCGAATACAGTGTGCACACCGTTCAAATGAGGCTGCGGCTCATGAACGATGAAGAATTGGCTTCCGCCAGTGTCTTTACCGGCATGTGCCATGGAAAGAGATCCCGCTTCATGCTTATGAGGGTTTCCTTCCGTTTCACATGGGATTGTGTAGCCGGGACCGCCAGTACCTGTTCCATTCGGGCAGCCTCCTTGGCTTACGAACCCAGGGATGACACGATGGAATGTAAGACCATCGTAGAATCCTTCTTTCGCCAGCTTAGAAAAGTTTTCAACTGTTCCAGGTGCTTCATTCGGGAACAAATCGAATTCAACTTTTTCGCCATTTTCGAATTGTATGTATCCTTTTTTAGCCATTTGTTAACACTCCTATTCATTAGAAATCAATTTATATCATACCATGATTTTCTTGAGAAGAAAAAGATTGTGAAAGAATTAGTCGATTTTTCGTAAAAAACAGCATCGGACCGATTATTGCTTTTTGCGGGCCAACATCCTTGCAGAAAAGACATCTAATTGGCCCGATAACTCTTTTTACGGGCCATCACCCTTGCGGAATAGACATCTCATTGGCCCGATAACTCTATTTGCGGGCCAACATCCTTGCGAAATCACACTCCCACAGAGCGATCCCATAGCTGTTCATTTCCCATGAGAATCATGTTTTTCATTATGCGGCCACTCCCATGCATCCGCTTCGACCAAGCCAAGTAATCTCTCTCTTCTTTTAACAAGATCAGATAGAGCAATGTTAAACTCCTGACTGGACTTCACCGGCAGCCCATCTTCCCTTAAAGGCGTTAAATCCATGGACGGCGGGGTGTTGGAAGCGGGTTTAAAGAAGACAGTATGCAAAGTATCCAGATAATCCTTCACACTTGACCGTGCCTCTTGAATCCATACCTCGTTTGGTTTGTTTTCTTCTTTGATACCGAATTCATAAACGGTCAAAGCCTCGTCCAAAAGGGCAACTGCCACAGCTGAGGATTGGTCCTTATCCTGGGTATGGTAGTAATGCAATATGGGATAAGCTTTATGCTGCTGAGTCAGAGCGGTCAATTGTGAAGACTGATCTTTTAAAAACAAGTCGATATTTCTGAAGCTCTTGCCATCCCAGCTCCGCTTGACAATCGATACCCAATCATTCCCCTGCCCTGTAATATTTTTGGCGAATGCCCGTTTTTGGACCACTCCGCTGACTACTGAAACTACATACGAAACTGACAAAGTAATGAAAAGCATCCCGCTGCCTGTTGCAACTGTGGTCATAAGCTGCCAAAAACCTTTTTGGGGGATATAATCACCAATTCCCAATGTAAATACAGTAAATCCGACAAAATAAACTCTTTCCTCCCAGGAAGAAACAGGGCTTTTCTTTTGAGAAAGTAAAATGGAATCCGCATCAGCTGAAAAGACGAGTGTCCAGCCTCCCCACAGCATTAAGATCCACATGATCAAAGTCAGCGACAATATCAACGGCCCGGACAGCCTGAGTATTTTCGAATTATCTCTGCTGATTTTTCTCAGTGAATACCAGCAGGTTTTTCCAAGTCTTCTTGAAACAGGTCCTCCACCTCCATCCACCCAAATGGTTGTCCATAGAAGGTCGATGGCTACAAGGAAGAGAACCAGCACACCTAAAATCATATAGATCTCATTCACTCGCAAAACTTCCTTTCCAAGTACAAAGTTATTCTCCAATAGTTGTTTAAAATACCCGTCTGCTCCTCTCAACAAACATTATCTGGAAAGGAAACAATTCCCCCCTTCACGCGTTTAACATTCTATGTTAGGGTATAATACAGTAAGGCTCCTCCCGAATTCTATTCGCTTGTTGCGGGACACTTAACCACTGTACGGATCGGGAGGGGCCTTCTGTTTTTTGTACATACGACACTGCTTTGAGATCCTGCTTGCTGCCAAACTCCAGCCTGTTCCCGGCATCCTTGTCCGTTACAGGCGGCCCGAGGCAGTAAAGGATTTTTAGATCAGCCAAAAAAGCTTGCGGTCCATTGACTGCAAGCTTTTTTGGTATAAATTACTTGTTTCAAAACTCCTGGTCACCCTTTATACTGACAAGTTGGAGAGAGGAGAATGACTATGGCCGAAATGAAACAGTTTATTTTCTTTGATTTTGAAATGAAATGCGATAATCGCGGCATGGCTTTTGAAGAAATGGAA
The DNA here is from genome assembly GCF_049177075.1 of Bacillus salacetis. Taxonomy (GTDB): domain Bacteria; phylum Bacillota; class Bacilli; order Bacillales; family Bacillaceae_B; genus Rossellomorea; species Rossellomorea salacetis_A. The sequence continues at coordinate 2,492,274 of NZ_CP185377.1, forward strand.
GCCATTCGCTTAGGTGCTGTTAAATATGATCTCCAGACAAAGCAAGTGACACACTTTAACCGATTCATCAAGCCGTCAGTACCAGATGCCTTGAGTGACTTTTGTAAAAAACTTACTGGGATTGAAGATGTTGACCTAGCAGCTGCAGAGCCATTCCCGCTGGTTTTCAAAGAATTCCTTTTCTGGGTCGGCGGTGTGAAGAAGTCCCGCTTTTTCTCGTGGTCCAAAAGTGACATGACCAGACTGAAAATGGATAGTACTCTCCACGGACTACATGCAGTGACCATCGAAAAAATCGAAAGCAGGTATGCTGATTTCCAGGAAACATTCACCAAACATGTTTCAAAGGATAATCTCTCCGTCGAAAATGCCCTTGCTTTATATGGCGTTGAATTTAAAGGTGATGCTCACAATCCTATGTATGACGCCTACAATACACTGCAAATCTTTCTTCATTATTATAGTCAGCCGATTACATCAGATATAGAAATGGTCAAAGCTTTTATCCTTCCTGGTGAAGAAGTGGACTTGGATAACATCAATGCTGAAGTCAGCAGCGCCTTGATTCAGGACTTCCATGAACTAACGGAAAATCTGCATTTTGCCTATCGTCTAAGAGACGCTAAAAAACTTATAAAAAAAGTGAATAAAACAGTTAAAAAATATGAAAATATCTTGATTAACCGATCAGGTATTTTTTCAAAGGATCTCCAGAATCTTGTAATGCTGTTAAAGAACTTCTACGACAACTTGAAAGATTCCTATCAGGAGCATTTCATCTGTTCATCGAGAGTCATGATCATCGATGATCAATCCATAAGCTCAATTAAGAATTTGAAGTGAAGCATCGCCGCTTCCTTCTACATACTCATGCCCTTTGTCTGACAAGGAGTACCATCATCATCCCAAAAAGGCCGACGACTCCTATTAAAGCACCGGTTAAAGCAAAGGGAAGACTTTCCCATCCGCCAAAAATGACTGCAGATAACAGGGCAAATGATCCACCCGCCAAGGCAATAACATAAAATACAGCAAACCTTTTTGATCTTTTTACATTTTTACTCAATGCCAGCGTGACGATCAACAGCAAAATACTTCCTATCACCAGCATGATACCCCTCCTTCACAAGAAAAAGGAATGGAGAAAAATCTCCACTCCGTCATTGAATCCACGTTACTGCATCAGTTCTGTGATCTTTATCAAACTGTTTCACTTCAACATTCGGCATCATGTCTTCCATCTTCGCGCCCATCTCAACCCATTTCTGGTCGGTGACAACCGCTACTTTGTTAAATTCATGCATGTGATCCTTACCGAACATGAAGTCCTCTTTCAATGCTTTCATGGAAAAATCCATGTCATTCACAACAAGCAGCAAATTCATATCTTCATTCGGCGTTTTCTTTTCATGAAAGGCCCTTTCGAATTCCTGCATGTCCTCTTTTGTATAATCACCATTCACTTCCACTTCCATGAGATCATTTCGTCCACTCGGAATAATGTTAATCATATTCATTCCTCCTTTAATAATGTCTCATTTTGTTTATACCCGGTTAGGACATAGGGTTAAACTTTGAAAACATATTCTGGTTTTGATCCATCTTGACCCCGGCCTCTACATAGCTTCTGACCAGCTTCCATTCCCCATCTGAATGCCTGAACGTATCAAAAAAGATATTTGCCGTCTCCATTGGCTTCCCATCTACTTTAATGGAAGCGGAAATGATCGCCATCGACTCGTCTTCCCTCAAAGGGAGCGTGGAAAGGATTTCTAACATCCACTCAGACTTGCTTTCTTGCACAAACTGGAACCCCTGCTTCCATCCCTCAATAGACTCCTCATAGCCAAAATCTGAAATCTCCCCGTTGGGCGTTATCTCCCTTGCCTGATAGGTATGGGAAATCATTTCTGACAGTTCATCCAGTGATGACCGCGACCAAGCATTTAGGAATTGTTGTAAAAAAGTATGAAATTCCATCTTGATTTTCACTCCTTTTGTGAATTCAAAACTGATCTAAAGGACTTTAGTGTTAAACTTAAAAGTTTGGTGTCCTTTAAAAATTCCCTATAGAACTTTAATTTAAAATCAAGTAACTTAAAGTCCTTTAAACTGTTTTTATAGGACTCTAGTTTTTATTTTGCTATTTTAAAGTCCTTTAAGCACTCTCTAAAGACCTTTATTTTTAAAATCATGTAACTTAAGTCCTTTAAACTGACTTTAGAGTACTCTAATTTCCATTTTGCTAATTTTAAATCCTTTAAGAACTTTCTAAAGACCTTTATTTTAACAATCATTCAGCAAAAGTCCTTTAAGCTGCCTTTAAAACACCTACATCTTTACCTTTCTATCTTAAAGCCCTTTAACCCTTCTTATAAATTTTCACAATTGAAAACTAATCAATATTTTTATTACAATCAATATAATAGGAATGATTTCCGTATCCAATCTTCTTATAGTGTTGTGAAAGGATGCGATAAATGGTTTTTTTGCTAAGGAGTCCATCACAAATTCCGTAAACAAGATTGTTTGTGATTTTTAAGCCAGGGAACAATAATCTAAATTCCTCGACCGTACGAAACACAGCTAGACCGCAGCTCTCCCTCCCCTTACAGTGCTGGCAGAAAACTGTTAGTCTATTAAATTCCTGATAAAACTCCCCACACCCCGGACAAATTATCCCCTTCCGCAGTTCCTCAAACTTATACTCCGGAATCCGGGAATGATCGGAAGACTCCTTATGAAGGGACAAAAGTTTCTCTCCAAGTCTGATATCTGATTTACTTATTTTGAGTGGTTGGTTTTGAAGTTTATAAATGAAACGGTTCAGTTGTGCAGGGTAAACAATGGAGCGGGTTTTCGCCGGGGGATTATCAAGGTGAAATTCGGGGTTAACAAATATGAGGTAGGATTCAACTGGGTATCGAAAGCCAGCCTGTTCAGTGATCTGTCTTATTAACGATGCGGCTCTAGAAACCTGTAGAATTGGATTTTTAATTTCCTTTCCACTCGGCGACCGCCACTTGCCTTCATCGATCAAAAAATCACCTTCATAGTTTTTCACCTCAAAGTGAAAAATCTTTCTGGAAGAAACCGCTAACGAGTCAATTTGAAACTCGCTGCCTTGGTGTTCAAGAAGTAAATCGTTTATGAATACCATATGATCTCTAACAGCAGTCACTCGTTCATCAAAAAGCACCTCTCCTTCGTAACCTTTCTCCGCAGAATGATAAGAGTTCCTTCCATTCTCATCCAATGAAGCTCTCGCATTCAAGGACCTTAATATTTTCAATTCTTCCGATTCCCTCCTATTTTTCAAGATCAATCAACATCTCTCCTTTCTATTCCATTTTATCCCATCCCAAACCGCTTTCCAATAAAAAGAACCCAGCTTAGACTGAGTTCAACGATTCCTTTCGTATACTCCCCTGAGAATCCTCGTGAAAAAATAGGAAAAATACACGACTCCCAGATCAATCAGCAACACATAAAAGTAGGTCATTCCCCTTCTAAGTTCCAAAAGACCAAAATAGCTCTCCAAAGGAGCAAAAACAAAGGTGAAAACCGCACTCATTAAAGCAGCATAAACTAAGAAATTCTTTTTCCGGCTTGTACAGTATTGATACAACAGCAAAAAACTTACAGGCAGTACCGATGCTGTCATATTCAATGAGTAGGGAAAAAGCGGCAGGATAAAATACTGGTGAACGAAATATCCGTATCTTTCAAGGGGGACATCCACATATGTCCAAAGAATATGTACTGAATACCCGAAGAAGAAGAGTTCAAAAATACGGCTGCGATCCACCGTAAAAAACAAGAGAATCAAAGGAGCCGCCAATAGTATAAGAACAACCCAGAACTGCCATGTCGTTAAGCTCGAGTAGTCACTCCAATAAGAATGAAAAAGTGAATTCAACTCATCCCCGGCTTCATACAACCTGGCCCAGTATTCTTCAAAGCTCATGAAAAATCAACCTCCACACTCAATTCGGTCTTTTACTATCTTTTCACCCGCCTCATGAATTATCCTCACCAGTAAAAGAACATAAAAAAACCGCGTACCATTTACGCGGTTTTCCTTATTTATAAACCCTTGCTGCCCCGTTAAACTTTCCTTCCTCAAAGGTAAGTTTATAAATATCAGGCATCTCCAACTGTTTCCAAAAGGCAAAATCAAAGGTTTTATCAAAGTAATTCATGATCAGTACCATGATATTACCATGGGTTCCTATAACGATATTTTTCCCTTCATATTCTTCGAGGACCTTCAGCAATCCTGCAATCCCTCTTTCCTGCGCGGTGATATTGGACTCTCCTCCTTCCCAGGAGAAAAACCAGTCTTCCCATACCTTGCTGATGGCTAAATCAAAATCATCCGCCGGCTCCGCGGTTAAAGTACGTTCCTTGAAAGCATCTGCAATTAAAATCTCCTTACCAAAAACATCTGCAGCTCCCTGGATGGTTTGTACAGCACGTCTATAAGGGCTTGATATAAACAAATCGATCTTTTCCTCCGCTAAAATCCCCTTGATCTTTTTCGCATCTGCAAATCCCTTTTCCGATAGCGGCCTCTCCAATTCATCAGGTGTATAAAATGAATGGGCATGCCTCACAAGATATACATTTGTTTTCATGCGCTTTCTCCTTTCAATCAAAAAATTTCATATGTGGTTTCTCGGCTCGATAAATAATGGTTTGCTGTTTCCAGGATTTCTGGCCGATTGCATGACGAATTTACTATAGGCTGCTGCAGAAAAATTTATATTCTCCTGCAAATTACATAAACTAAGTGAAAATCTTATCAAGTCAGGTGGCTCGTGATGAGAAAAGGACCATTGAACAGAAATTCCATTTACTTTTTCATACTAGCCTTGGTTCATCTATTTTTGCTGATAGCGACACTTTTGAGAAAAAAAGAGCGTATTACCTGGGTATTGCTGCTAACCAATATGGGAATGGCCTATATTTTTGAATATGTGGTCCTGAACTATCTTCAAGCCTATAAATACAAACCCTCGGTTGTAAAAACCCGGTACTTGGATAATATTTTTGGAGCTATCCTTTCTCAAGGTATATACGTTCCTATTGCTGCGACTTTTATTACCGTTTTTAACGGGAACTGGAAGTGGAGAGCTGGTTTCAGCTGTTATTTCTTTTTAATTGAGAAGTTGTTCTTGAAATTAGGACTTTATAAATTGAATTGGTGGAAACCCTATTTCACTCCATGTTTATTAATGATCTATTTTTTCATAAGTGACAGAATGTACCATGCTATGAAGGGGAAAAAGCAATGGGCATTGGCCACTGCCCAATACCTGGCTCTGGAGGTTATAGGGGTTTCTTTGCTTTACTGTACCGCTGCCAGCAGGAAACTCCGCTTCGGGCTCAGCAGATACCATTCATGGAAGGAACATTTCCTGATTGCTCCGTTGTATAGTTTGTCATTATCGTTCCTTGGTGTCCTGCTGTCCTTCAAGCATCATTTTTTCTATCGAATTGTCTTTCTCGGCGGCTGTATGCTTGTTGATTATATTCTCATTAAAATCGGAATTTTAAAAATGAAGACAAGACAGATTTTATCGAACATCCCTTTTCATGTATTCATGATTTTCCTATCCAGGCAATTTTACAAATCGATATACAAGTGGGGAGCTCATGAATAAGCAAAAAACTATCCAGAGGGACCAAAACTGGTTCCTAGGTTCCTCTGGTGAGATCCTCTATTCCTCATGCTTCTACTGATCCTTTTCCAAATACATCATTTTTCACCTTTAGGTTCATAATTCATTCTTACAAACTCATATGTACTTCCATTGGTATCTTGTTTAAAGGTTTCAATGGACTCAAAGCCAGTCTTTTCATATACTTTGATGGCCCTTTTGTTGAATGCAGCCACTGAAAGCGAGAGTGCGGATGTTTGATAATTGGCAATAGCAAACCTGATACCCTCAAGAACAAACTCCAGTCCGAGCCCTTTTCCTGTTAATTTCGGTTTCATCCCCAATCCAATCTCAAGCTGCCCTGCTTCATCCCTTTGAAAACAGAAATAGCCAATAAGCTCATCATTTCTTTCCACTGCGTAATAACCTGATCTGTCAGGACTTAGGAACTCTTCAAGGTCCTCTTGATCAGCCGTCATGTCATAAAAGGAATATTCGCCATCATACTTCCATTGAAAAGCAATTTCCTCAGCTGCATCATCTGTCAGAGGAGAAAACTTATACATGTCTGCCACCCTCTAGTCTCTTGTAGTTCATTAGTTCATTTCCCTCTCCTGAGAACAATTCAGGACTGCCCTCTTTTGTATAATGTTACCATTATGATAACTCGATGTCTTCCATTGATTTCTTTGAAGGCAATCGGGAAGGCTGTAAAAAATCACTACATAATCGGTTCTGAATATAGTTAAACTACAATAAGGAGGTGTTATTTATATGAAAAGAAAAAGTTCAGTGATTTCTGTTGCCTTTTTAACCACTACTACTTTAATAGGCATCGCCTTACTGCCTTTTGCTATCGTCAAACGCTCATTCAAAGACTGGCTGATTGTATTTCTAGTCAGTGTGCTTGGAAATTCCATGGCAGACCGTTACCTTGTTTCACAGGGGTATTTGCGATACAACATCAGACCTTTCAAAAAGAGATTCAAAATTCATCTGCCATTTGATTACATTCACTATCCACTTATGCTTCTTTATTACAATCAGTGGACATTGAACAGCAAGCCGGCAGGCATACTTTTTAAACTCTTTCCTTTTGTGATTCCACAGATCCTGCTAGAGACGATTGCGGAAAGAAAGACGGAATTAATCACCTGGAGGAAAGGATGGACTTGGTATCACTCTTTCATAACACTCATGATAAAAATGCTTATCTGCAGGGGCATCATTGCGTTGATTAGGATGATTAATAAAAATACGATTTCTGTAAAAGATACTCCATTTGCAAAAAACAGTTCTGGAGAGCAGCAATAAAAAAACGCTTCTCCCCTGAGAAACGTTAATAATTATGCTCCTGAAAATCTTCTTTTGTAAATCTTTTCAGGTGAATATCCCTGAGGATATTGATGATTGCCCGGAAAATCATCAGGAAACTTCCTGCAAGGAAAAAGCTTACAGCCAGTATCCTATCTGAATCTGTTACGAACAAAATACTTCCAATCATATAAAGGATACCAAGCAGGATATCGTTTAGGTATCCAATGATCTGGTAACGGTTCCTGATCACCATTTTTCTTTTTTTACTTAAATAAATTTGGACTGAATTATCATCAAACTCTTCCATCCGGTTTTTTAATCCTTTAAGCATTTGAATCACCTCTTGTTGATAAGATCACCGGGCTGATGAATTGTTTGTAATTAAATTTGTCTAGATATTCTTATTACCCTTAAAATATTCGTTTAAAATAATTATTTGTAAAAAAATTGAATTCCAACAAATGTACTAGGTTTGAGACATAAAAAACAATCCTCCGTTTCTGAAGGATTGCTCTCCCATTACATTTTAATCTCTTCACTTCGCGAGGAAACCAACACTTTCCCTTTTCCCTTCATTTTAATTTTTCTGCTGTAGAAACTGTGAAGGAGCATTCCGAGAACAATGATGAAAAGACCTGCCATTGCCAATCCATCCGGGAACGGTGATGATAACAGGACAACCTCCCCGATAATGACGAACAGGACTTGGGTGGATTGTGTCGCCTCGACAGCAGCAAGTTTTGCCTGGCTCTCCCGCACCCTATCAGTTGCAATGAAGAATAAGGTTGTAGCTATCACTCCTGAACAGATTGCAACTATGAAGGCCTGAAGAACTTGATCGAAATTCGGCGCCCCCACTTGAACGAACCCGATTCCCCCAACAATCATCCAGAATGGAATGGTCGCCAATGTCATACCCAGCACCCTTTGGAAAGTATCGAGCCTGCCACCGCATACTTCCATCATCTTTCGGTTCCCAAGCGGATAAGCGAATGCAGCAAGTAAAACAGGAAGTATCCCGGCCAGCAGCATTTGCATGGTAATCTGATTTGATTGCTGCCCCTGAATAAGTAGTACGCCGGATAAAATCAACACTGATATCAGCAAGGCTTTTAGAGGAATTCTTTGCCTGACCTTCAAAACACCCATTTCCGATTGCCTGGTTTCAAAAAAGAGCGGTCCGAGGAGGACACCTGCAACAATTGTCAGCTGCCAAGTACCTGCAACGAGCCAGCCTGGTCCATAAGCAGCAGCATAGGTCAAAGGGGCATAAAATAAAACAAATCCAACGAAACTCCAACTCAGCCATTGTAAAGGATGCTTTACCATCTCCAGGAAAAGTTGTTTGAGATTCTTCCTTGCCAGCACAATGATGAACAAAAATGGCACCATAAAGAAAAATCTTAACGAGGAACTCCAAAGCCAGCTTCCCCCTGAAAGTTCCATGGACCGGTTCAGGATGAAGGTTACAGCAAAAAACATCGAAGCCAGAATACCAATAAAGATTTCCCTCATACGAACACCACACATTTTTTATGAATTTTTAGATAATTATAATATATGTCAGACAGGAATGAAATTGCTTTTTAATTAGGAAGCCAAAAAGGTATTGTCCTCCTACTCAGCATTTGTATGATTAGAAAGAGACTCGGCCAGATAGCGAAAAGTATGAGGTTCCCTGCAGAGACGCTCAACTCGTTCTTCCCAAGTATATAGCTGATTTGGCTGAATGAATTTTTCTAGAAGTTCTTGAAAAAACGCAGGATTGCCATATGGACTTTCCATATTAAATTTTTCAAGAATCATTTCACGAATTGACAATGCAACGTTATAATCCTGAAAGAAAACAGGATTTTCAATATAAAACATTTCACTGGCAGGATGAAACGTTTCACCTTCTTCACCAAATACTTCAAAATAAGTTTCCTCTGCTATTTTTTTGAAATCTCTATCAGAATTTTTATATAATTTAAATTCTACCAAGCTATAATAGTGATTCATGCTGAGCAGCTTAATGTCTGTTAATTGCTTAAGTTCATTTAAACTTTGAATCATTTCTTGATCAAATTGAAAAGCTGCATTAAGAAACCGGTGATCCGTTACAATAGTCTGAAACAGTTCTGCAATCCCCTCTGCAGCAATACTTGAATAGAACCGGTACATTTCAGGATATTCGAATGAACTGAAATAACCATCAAGCGCATGGCCCATCTCATGGATGGCAGACAAATAGACCGAGTAGGAGTCTCTCTTACTAACGACCAACTTGATTTCTTCTGGAGAGATATTTATACAGAAACCCCCGTAAGGGATATCATGGATTTCTGCTGAAAAAGGCATATTGTCAGCATCGACTTTGAGGCTCTCCATTATCCCTTTTAGGACAGTGTTCAGCCTGTTCGATGGAAAGAGGCTTCCATCAAGTTGATGGTAGTTAAATACAGAATAGTATTGATCATACTGGTGAATGACTTTCCACTCGAATTTGTCTTTAATTCTGTTCTTCCAGTCTTGGGATGATTTTCCTGAAGATTCAAGCAGAGTTGCCAATTCAGCAGAATATCGATCAAAATCCAAACCTTTTAGATGGCATTTGAAGTAAAAGTAATTTTCAAACCCGGCTTGTTTTGCCAACTCGTTTCGCTGTTTGATTAAATCGCGGAACCGTTCCTCATGATTCCTCCCTATTCCTACAGCACCGCACAATAGATTCTTACGCATATCCCGGTCAGGATTTTCCATGATATTGGAGTGAATGGCTCCAAGTGTGTAGTCCTTTCCATTAATCTTGACACTGCTTTCCAGCAGGCTTTTTTGCAATTTTTGCTGAAGCCTGGTTATTTGAGGCGAGCTGTCGAGTTTTTCCGCTTCCATCCGGGATAATAGGACACTTAATCTTCTGCTCCAAATCTTATCGGTTCTGAAAACTTGTTTCCAATAGGACATCATTTCTTTATAGTATTTGTTTGTCATTATTTCATGTTTAGTTTTTTGAATCTCATTTAATCGGGTGCTCTGTTTTCCACTGGTATACATATCGTAATAGAGCCTTTCTTCCTCCTGATATAGTAAGTCCAGGCGTCTAATCTCTTCTTCATATGCATTCTTCCATGCGGTCTTATCTGTTATTTCAAGCATTCTCTCGAAATTCACTTTCAAATTCTCCTCCCATCTGTTTATGGCTTCATAAATTTAGCTGATCAGTCGTCTGCCGGCTCTGTTAAACAGAGGAACCGTTCTACATCCAACACCAGAAAATCTATCGCCCTCTGCCAGAAGGAGGAGTCCTTTAAGTCAACGCCAAGATGCTCCTGCGCTAACTCCTCCACAGGCATAAATCCGGATTCTTGAAGAAATGCGGAAAAAGCTTCAGGTTTTAGAATGTCATTTTCTAAAAGGCTGCATAAGCCAGCAGAAAACAAATAACCAAAACAATATTGATAATTATAAAATGGTTTATCCGTCAGCCAGAACAAATTATTGCTTATCCATTCAGTTTGGGTATAACTATTTAATGAATCCTGGTAAACAAATTTTTGTTTCTCTTCCATCAGTTCATTCAGTTGACTGTGATTCAACTGCCCATCCTTCGCCTTTTCATACAACTCCTTCAAAAAGAGGAAATGAACAAAAGGCTTATGAAGATAAGTGATCATTGTTTTGATTTTTTCATCCAGAAGAAAAACTTCTTCCTCTATACTTTTGGTTTGACTGACCATCCTCTTTGACACGATCATTTCTGAGAAGGTTGATGCTGTTTCCGCAATAGTCAGAGGGAGGTCCTGCAGAGGAACAGATTGAACAGAAAGCAAGGAACTATGATACCCGTGACCTAGTTCGTGAGCCAGTGTGGAAAGACTTTGAAAATCATTGTTGTACCTCAACATGATTCTGGATTGTTTGGATATTGGAAAATAACAATGAAACTGAATAAACGATTTCCCATCTCTATTTTCTGCATCAACCCAGCCGTTGTTAATGGCATTCTTTACATAAGCGCCCATATCAGAACTGAAATCACTCAGAATTTCAATGATACCATTCACTGCTTTTTCATAAGGAATTATCGGCGGCTGATCTGAAAATAAATTGGCAAGAAGATCCACTTCACTTAATGAATCCATATCTATTAGAACCGCCTTCCTTTTAAAGTAAGGAGTAAATTTATGCAAGTTTGATTCAAAGGTTTCTTTCATTGCGAGTAAAGCTTCTTCTGTTAATCGGTTCCTTTCCAATGCTCCTGTCAGTACACTTTTTTGTCCCCTCAGCTCCTGCAAAGTAACATTGGTCCTTACAATCTCATTGATAGCTTGTGAATATATTTTCAGATCATCTTGAATCTGCTCGTCAAAATTGTTCCTGATACCTTTCCTCGTTTGGGGGTCTGGATGGGAAGTAAACATTAAATGAAGAGCCCTCGGTCCGTTAATGATTTGTTTTTTTCCATTGATTTTTATTGAAAATTGAATATCTCTTATCAATGTCTGACGCAAACGTGCCCATGACCTTACTCCTGGTTGAGCCAACCCTTCAATAACATTTTCAATTTGGATAGGCAGCCTGCCTTGGGCATGCTCCCTCATTTCTTCTATAAAGCAGGCCATAGATTTTGATTCTGACTTTGCTATAACTTGCTTTACTTCAATATTGTCCATACCCGAAATCAACCGTCTGACTTCTATCAAAAGAAGTGATAAATCATCCTTCATACTTCTTAAATTCATAAGTAACACTGCCACTTCTTCCTTTGAGGTATCTTCTCTAGATAAACATGTGGCATAAGCAAAAACTTCATCAATTTCAGCTTTAATACTGCTGTAAGAATGAATAATTGACAAATGTTTTCCGTTAACATCATTTGTTTCCTTGCTGCTCAGCTTAGCTAGTAAATCAGTGACTTTGGTTTTCAACTTTTCAATGTATTTCCTTGAAAAACATTTGGCAGCTTGCAGTGAAGCCAGATCCCATTGTTGGTAAGTACACATTCATTTTCCTCCAGTGTTAAAAGCAGAGATGTTAGGAAGAAATACAATGACCAACAAACCCAGTAAAAAAGGGACCATCCTATTTACGATGGTCCCTTAAAGAAAAAAGTGAAATATTATTAGAATGCAAAAGGAAAAGGAGTGAGTGTAATCATCGTATTGTTCTCTGCTTTTAATTTAATTTTTATCAGCATAATGACTACCTCCTCTATTTCAAATTTCCTAACATTTATATTATATTATATTATAATTTTTAGAAAAATCAATAAATATTGACATCATTTCTAAATACATCCAATTATCCATCCATATTTCTTTGATATTCAGAAGAATGCTTCTGCATTCTGATCAGCGTTTCCACCCAGTCCGTTTTATTGATGGTCTTATCGGGACCAAGAAATGTTCCGCTTTCTTTTTTCCAATTACTACTGGTTCCATGAATGTGGCGGATGATGCGAAGTGTATCCTCCTGAAGTGCTAATTTTTCATGATCACCCATTTCTTTAAAGAGCAGCTCCAAACGCTGTTCCATAAACCGTGAGGAATTATGCGTGGTGCCATGCAGCTCACCTGCCCCCTCCAAATTTAACCCTCTGGCTAAGTTTTCAACCTGAAGGCTTTTCATTCTGAGCATTTCCAGGGACTCCTGGATTTCATTTAAAGAAACTCTAGTTATCTCTTTATCTGCCAGGGCATTTTCCGTCACAAAGTGAATTGTCTGGACTTGCAGGTCGAGCATTTCCAGCCGCTCATTTAGCTGTTTGTTCAAATAACTTTCCATCTTTTGATTATCCCTGAATTGAATTCCTGCAAAAACAAGAACTGCAATGAGTAAAGCAATCAAAATGGCCATTCTTTTGTTCTTCAAAGCGTACCTCCGAGTTTGTTAAAAATGAACGAAAACTTATCACAGAAACCATTATACTCGGAACTACAGGAATCAGCACTAATTCAGAATAAAAGCAATTTACAAAATCTGCTGATCGACTTCAGTCAACTGAAAGCTATCACCTTAAAAATTCCGTTACGACTCTGGTAAACTCCTCAGGTGTTTCATAATGAGGGGTATGTCCGCAATTTTCCACTGTGTAAACACTGCCGTTCTCTGTTTCTTGGAAAACTTCCACTTGTCTCTCGCAAGGGGCTGGATCACTATCCCCTTTCAAAAGGAGCATTTCATGCGGCAAGGCCTTTAAGTTTGGAAGCAAGGACTTGAAGATCATTCCCTCTTCTCTTAATCTATCGTAGTGAACGTCGGAACGATCATAGAAAGACTCCCATTCTTCATCTGAGTAATAAGAATAGTCAACCCCTGAATGGAGGTCATGCCTATATATCTTCATTCTTTCTTCTTCAAGCAAATCACTGAAATCCATATACTTTTCCGTCAGTTCACGGATCGTAACAGTTTTATGAGTATCCGCCAATGCAAGGCAGCCCTTTGCTGCTTCCTGTTTCCCTGCTTCATTTAAGAGAGCTGCTGTCTTTCTCAGCAGACTTCGGGAAGTCAATTCAAAATCGAATGTCGGTCCTTCAAAAACTATCTTATGTATGGAGTCTGGATATTCTGCTGCATATAAAACACTCAGAAATCCACCAAATGAATGCCCTATCAATGACCATTTGGAAATATTCAGTTTTTTCCTTAGGGCTTCACAGTCTTCTATAATGTCCATCAACCCAAAATTTTCATCCGGGCCAATTCCTTCCGAACGGCAAACTCCTCTTTGGTCAATGGCAATTACCATGAAATTTTCTGCTAGTTTTTCAGCCTGTGCAACAGAAAAGTCATAACAGCTCTCCCCTGGACCTCCATGCAAATATAAAATTGCATCCTTCTCAGCAGAGCCATAAATTTCAACATATAAACCTTTTCCTCTAATGTTTATCAATTCACCTTGTTTCATCTTCTCCCTCTTTCTTTTATGTAATCCAGTCTCTTCTTAATAAGGAATAGCTAAAATGATCGTGATATTCCCCTCTATATAAATGCTTCTCCCTGTATATACCTTCTTTTACAAAACCCAACGATTCCAGAAGTGTAGAAGACCTCTTATTTTCTAAAGCTGTAAATGCATTAATTCGATTAAGACCCATATTTTGAAAACCGCTATGGATTGCTGAAATAAGAGTTTCCTTCATATACCCTTTCCCCCAAAATTCGACCTCTAGATCGAATCCGATTTCAGCAATATTATTAAAAGTATCCCAGGAATCAAAACCACAAGTCCCTAATGGCAACTGATCCTTTTTTCTAATGATAATCCAACGGTTATTCCCAGTTTCTTCAGGACTCTGGTTCCAGCTGATAAATTCTTTAGCGTCATCCAATGAGGTATATATTTCTTCATCATATAGAAACCTACAAACCTCTTGATTGCTGTACAACTTAAAGATGAAATCTCTATCACTGGACACAACATTTCTTAGAAGCAATCTTTCTGTTTCTAATTCTGGAAAGTTCAGTTCAACATCATTCATTTGTTTTCACTTCCTCTGTTACTGAAGTTAGATGTATTCTGATTTTAACACGAATTATTCCTCTTTTGGGATTAAATGGGTATATTATCAAAAACCTCCGCTTTCTATTACGAAGGTTCCTTTTTACTATTCTTCTTTCTTGAACAATCCGGCTATTAATCCAGCCACTCCAAATTCCCCTTCTGCCTTCTCAATCTCCTTCATTGGACGTATTTCAATCGGAGAAAACTTTCCAAAGATTGTTTTTAGTTTTTCTTCGGAGTAACCCAATCCGCCTTTCATGCTCTTGTAACGGTACACATCCCAATCCGATATTCTGGCTCCCCCCAGCGGTCCATCTTCTATAAAAGAGGTTAACGCAAAATACCCGCCGGGTTTCAATGCCCTTTCAACCAAGTCGATATAGCTCATCCGCCTGTGAGGAGGAATATGATGAAAACACCCTGAGTCATATACTACGTCATAGGATCGCTCTTCAAACTCCAAATGAAATATATTTCCTTGGATAAAATTGATATCAAGCTTTTTGTATTCAGACCGTTCCTTAGCCCATTTGATGCCTTGCTCTGAAGAATCAACGGCATCAACTGAGAATCCCTTCTCTGCAAGGTAGATCGCATTTCTTCCGGGTCCACACCCCAACTCCAATACCCTTCCGCTCTTTATCATTCCTTTGGTTACGTATTCTACTAGATTTTCATCAGGCAAGTCTTCAAAGAAAGGCACCGGTTTGTCCCTGTCAGTATAAAAGGCATCCCAGTCAAATGTCCTCTGCTCCTGAAGCAGCACATCCAGCATTTCCAATACATCTTTATTGCTCCTGATTAATTCTTTCATTTTATCCATCCCCGCTTTCTTTTAACTTCTCTTCTATTTTACTAAAAGGGACTGAAATCCTTGTTACAGCAGCATTAAGCCTTCAATATATTGATAGTCTCAGAAGAGTTTTCCTCTCTTCTTAATTTCGCTCATAAACGGCTGGAGACCCTCATTTTCTGGAAAAAAACTCCTTAAGGAAGTATATTATTCATCAGTTTCATCTCTCTGTATTAAGCAAAATAAGACCTTTCAAATGTAGAGTTTTAAACAGTATCCCTAAATATTGTTACAAATGTTTCAATTTGATTACATAAAGATCTTCATCAGCCTTGAGTTGGATGAATTTTCCTAAATTTCAGGTTATACTTGCCTCGTGGAACAGAAGAACAAAATAATAGGGGGTTGGAAAATTGGAACAAATAATAAGTAAGAACTGGGATTTAGAATCTATATATTCAGGAGGCAGTGATTCACAGGAATTGAAAGATTTTATGAATCAGCTTTCTCTTTCTATTAAAGAGCTTCACTCTGAGATAGGCGCCATAATGAATAAGAAGGATTTTTCCGTAAATAACATGGTGGATGTATTCCGAACCATTCAGACTGTGATGGATGGAACATTCCAAGTGGATGAGTTTTTAATTTGTTTCTCTTCCGATAACGTGGACGATCAATCATCTGCAGGGCTGGTCAACAAAAGTTCCAGACTAAGAAGTGATTTCGAGATTTTATTAGGTGATCTCGACCGACTGCTCACTGAACTTCCAGAGGATATCTGGAATTCCCTTATTCAGAATGAAGAAGTCAAGACCTACCGCTTTTTCCTTGAGGAAAGAAAACAGCGGGCAAATGATAAACTCCCTGCTCACTTGGAAAGAGTGATCCAGAACCTTTCAGTCAATGGATTCTCCGGATGGGAAAACCATTATGATCAACAAATTGCAAAGCTCAGAGTCAAGGTAGAGAAAGACGGGGAAATCAAAAATATGACGGTTGGTGAGGCGTTTTATGAAGTACTCTTTTCTTCCGACCGCGCCTACAAGCAGAAAATAATGAATGCCTATGAGGAAGCATGTGAAAACAATGCAGATACTTACGCTTCGATTATCAATCATATCGCCGGATTCCGTCTTGACATTTATGAACAGCGTGGATGGGACAATGTTTTAAAAGAAGCACTCGAGCAGAATCGAATTGAACAAAGCACCTTGAATGCGATGCTTGCCGCCATCAATTCCAACCAGGGCGCCATCCAGCGTTTCTTAGAAAGAAAAGCCGAACTTCTAAAGCTTGAAAAGTTGGAATGGTATGATATTCCCGGTAATACCTTTACTTCTGAAAAAAAGGTTTCTTATGAAGAAGCTGTAAAAATCATTGCTGATCAGTTCCATGATTTCAGTGAAAATATGGGAACCCTTGCTGAAAAAGCATTCCAAGAGAGATGGATTGAAGCTGAAGATCGTTCCAATAAAGCAAACGGAGCCTTTTGTGCTTCTCTGCCTCTGGAAAAAGAAAGCCGGATCCTGATGACCTTCAGGGGCAGTTACCTGGACGTCATCACACTCGCTCATGAACTTGGCCACGCCTACCACAACTACATCCTTGATGAAGAACCTGCATTTGCCCGTGAAAAAGGGACCAGCGTTGCAGAGACGGCTTCAACTTTCTGTGAAAACCTTGTGCTGGATGCAGCCATTGCAAAGGCAGAAGACAAGACAGAGAAATTATCATTGCTCGAGTCCAAGATTACAGCAGGTTTATCCTACCTCTTGATGGTTCCATCCAGATTCCAATTTGAACAAAGATTTTACGCAAAGAGAAAAGAAGGATCGATTAGCAGCCAGGAGATAACAGTGATGGTTGCCGAAGCTGAAAGAGAAGTATATGGAGAGCATGTTAAGAGTGTCCATCAACACAGCTGGATCACTACTTCGCATTTCTACAGTACAGAAAAGGCTTTTTATAATATCCCTTATACCATTGGGTATCTTTTCAGCAACGGAGTTTATTCTCTTGCCAAAAACCAAGGGAAATCATTTGCAGCCCAGTATGATGAGCTTTTGAGAAATTCCGGCAGGATGACAGTTGAACAGCTTGCCACAACATATCTAAATCAGGATCTCCATGAAGAGGCTTTCTGGCAGGCAGCGATACAGCCTGTTATTGAAGCAATTGAGGAATATATCGAACTGACAGAAGACCTACTATAATATCAACAGCGCCGGCAACAAGTGTTTCCGGCGCTGTTTGTTTTAATTCAATTAGCCTTATATTCAATCTTGTCTTTTATATAATCAGCATCCTGGACGGAAATACTGAAATACTCAACCTCATCCCAGCTTTCTCCTGACCTTCTGGCAATAATCCCTCCGTCTTCACGAAACCAGATCCGGGAATCGATCAGACCTGTAAATTGCTTGGGACTTGTTATGGAGATAAACACATCGGGCTTTCCCAAATCAACATCAGTCATTGCGACTTCCTCTTTATTCATATAGATCATCATGAAATTATCTACTGCGGCCTGATCCTCTGTGTTTTTAATGACCTTCTCAAAATTGATGACATCCGGGCGGCCGCTGTCCTGATAACCCACTCTGATTTCTCGTGAGGCCCCTTCTTCAAATACATATTTACCAGTAAAGAATCCACCTGAAAAGATTATCAAAATGGCCAGGGCCAACTGCCACTTTTTCATTATCTCACCTTCCTTCGCTGATCCCCTAATCACTTGGCATGGTCGCCTCTTTAGTGTTGACAACTTTCCAAGTAAGAATGGTCGTACTGTCTCTTACATCATTTTCACGGATACTTTTCAAAAGTTGTTCAACCCCAGCTTGAACCGGCACTCCCTCAAAGGCAGAAAAAACTTCTTCAGGCCGTTCATAATGTGTGCCGGGGCACTCTGTCAGTCCATCTGTTGTCATCAAAATTTGGTTAACACCCTGCCTAAGCTCTTTAATTCCCGTACTATAGCATGGGAAAGATTTATTAAACGTACTTTCCTGACCCACCCATTCAAAAAAGCTGCGGTGATTCTGCTGATACTCTCCAAGTCTTGAAAGCTCAGGATGGCAGAGATGAAGGATACAGTCTCCTACCGAAAACCATGAGAGGAAATTTTCTTTTCTGATGACAAAAAGGCATGCGGTCTCCCCCTTGATCGTTCGGCATGCCTCTTGAAAGGACTCTCCTTCAAATGTATTCAATATCAATTCATTGATTTGCCGGAAGGCCGCCTGACACTCCAGGTCAAGAAAAGTAAGGATCCTCTCTTTCCGGGAATGGATTTCCTCTATCACCAATTCGGCACTCTCGGCGGTGTTATGAGCATCAAGTATGATGGCAAACTCCCAATCTTTTTCCTCATCCACCCATAACAGACAACCATCTTCATTCTTATATTGACCAGCAGAAGAGTTTCCGCCAAAGTGTCCGACAAGAACTTTTCCGATATTCCTTGTATGTATTTCATCTACAAAATGACAATCACTGCCTGTCCATTTATATTCTTTCAACATGATTTTCCCTCATAATTTATATTTGTTTTAATTGGCCTCATTTCAATTTCATAAGGACAATCTTTCTATACATTCCCTTTAGCATGACTGGCTCGTCCTTCTCTACTGATAGCTCATCTTTCATGTTACCTAACAAATCAGTGTGATCCAGGCCGATATCCGTACCGAGAATCCTGATGACCTGCCGAAGGATTTTTTTACTAATAGAAGAGGGTTTCTGGTTGGAAGAAAACTTGTCAAATACAAATATCGTCCCGCCATTTCTTAATACCCGGTGCGTTTCCTGAAGGCATGCCAGCGGATTCGGTACAACCGAAAGAACAAGGCTGCAAACGATAAAATCAAAGGAACCATGAGGGAAATCCAAATCTTGAGCATCCATTTGCAGGAACTCCACGTTTGAATCCCTGAACTTATCCCTGGCTTTTTGCAGCATATCACTGGAGTAATCAATGGCAGTGATTTCTAATGTTCTATCATCAAAAAATTCAATGTCTGCACCTGTTCCGGTACCGACGAATAAAACTCTGCTCCCCTCAGGCAAATCTATTTCCGCAAAAACTTTCTTTCTTGCGGAGAGAAACAATCCTCGGTTAAAAAATAAATCATAAAAAGGAGACCAGATTTTATAAATGAATTTATTCCATTTATTGTTCATTTTGAACACCTTCTGCATTCACAAAGTTATTTCATACAAGGAATGCTTCCCATAAATATTTGCGACACCTTTTAAACGATACTGGCGTTGATAATAGTGATTCAAGCCTTCATTGTTATTCAGGCAATCAAAACGGATATACTTTTTCCCTCGGCGGCTTACATCCTCTTTTGCCCATTCCATTAATGCATCTCCAATTCCCCTGCCGGCATATTCACGGTTGACTACTAACCTGTGAAGGTAGACGCAATCATTTTGAGACGCATCTTCTCCCCATACATCCATATCCCATTCGTTTGGATCTTCTTCCAGAGTAAACGTGGCGACTGCTTTCGCATCTTCTTGGAGAAGGTATGTACTTCGTTTAGTTATGGATTCTATAATCTCATCCAAATTTCCTTCTAAATCGGTTATATAATAATCCCATTGTGTTGTCCCCTTGGTCTTGAGCCACCGGGCAGCGTCCACAAGCAAGCTGATTACTTTATCCATATCACCATCCCCGGCTTTCTTTAAAGTAAAAACTTGTCCATTAATATGAAGATTCATCCTTTCTCCTCCTTTTAAAAAGTGAGGGACAGTCTCCTGCTACTTTAAAGTAACAGGGGACTGTCCTTACATGTACTGGCTATCTGAACATAATCTCTTTAAGAGGGTTGATTGAACGTGAGAGTTCCTCGTCTCCAAACAGCAGGATGGTCGGTCTGAGAGTATAAGTTTCTCCGCTGGAAGCTGACCATTCTTCTGTTGAAGCTGCAACGAACACTTCCTGATTCATATAAAGCTCAGACAGCTTGCGGGAGGCAGAATGAATCAAGGTCATTTTCCCATTCAACTCTTCAGACCCGACTGTCACGTAGTCTGTATCACCCAGCACGAATTCTTCTATTCCGGCATAATAGTATTCTACTACTCCTTCTGAAGGCACCTTGGCATAGCATGATGTAAGAGCTTCAGCCGGTTTAAAGAATGCCTCCAAATCGATCAGTTCTTGATTAAAAGTACGACCTGAGTTTTGAAGAACTTCCCCATAACAAGCCAATATAGGAACTTCCGGCAGAGTGAGAGCATATTGTTTCAAAGTAATGCCTTTCATCGTCTCATGTTCAGTAAACTCCGTCATTAGACAAAGGCCTGACCATGTATGCCCATTCTGGTCTACTCTGGTAACCTGCTTAACGGTAGTTTTTTCTTTCATCATTGAATAGGCGCTGACATTCTGGAAGAAGTATCGAATACCTCCGCCCCATGGGTTCCACCAAGCTTTTGGGCCGGCTTCTGGATATTGATTGTGCAGGAATTCTTGGCCGTTTATCATCAATGAATAGACTCCAGGGTAATATCCCGGTGCTGCTTTAAACGAAAGGATACCATTATCAACAGACCAATTACCGCTGTTTTCTTCCACATTTACTATTTCACGGCCTTTAACCAGCTGAATGGTTTCCATTTCTGCTTTTTGACCAGAAGTATGGAAACTTCCCTTGATTCTCTTTACTCCTGGAGAGTTGTGCTCAACCTGAAGGTCAATGTTTGTCACTTCATCCTCTTTCTTTGCATACCGTTCATATGTTTCACCTTCACTGTTCAATCTTAAGCTGCCATGAACATAAGGAGAGAGCATAGACCGGAAAGTGTAGTCCACCGTTTCACCGGCAGAAGAAACGAAATCTCCTCCTGAAGATTGAAGAGCATACAACGGGAGTTCTTTTAGGTCAGGTGCTTCTGCACCTTCTGTAAATTCACGCCACTGTCTCCATGTTCGGGAAGTATTTATTCCTACAGCTATTGGTCCGATGCAGATTTCTTCCTGAGGTTTTACTGTATCAAGCTTATACTCAATGCCGAAACGCCAATCATCTTTTCTTCCAACCGCCTCTGCCGGCCAGGATAACCCTGTTGTATCTCCTTGATTCCCTGAAATGAACAGCCAGTTCTCATTAATGTCTTTATCTTTTATATAATCAAAGAATGGGATGGATGCCTCATTCCCAATCATCACCCCATCTTTTTGGGGAAGTGCCATTCCTTTTAACTCCGGATAAACAGGCTGAAGGAGAAACACATCCTTTTCCGCCTCTGGTCCCTTGTTGATGACCTCATGATTCATTTCAATCAGGCCATCACCAAAAAGTTTTAAGTAAGTATTCAGTTTAAGTGATGGAAAAGCATCTGAATCCAGTGTTGTTTTAATAACGAGTCCCTCGACAAGTTCAATGAACTCCACATTGGAAGCTTCCTTTTTTGAAAACTCCTCACTGAATGGTTTTCCCAACTTTGGGGAAAAGAAAGTCAAAGCTTCCCCAGAGGAATATATTGACCCCATTTTCACAATATGATTCCGCTTTTCCACTTCCACATAGAATGGTCCATTATAACCAAACCAATACTCTTCGGTTTCTCCGCCGAATTTACTTCCATAACCCGGAAAAGCCAAAGCCAGCTTTGTTTGAAACTTCATGGAATCCTGATCTTTTGGAGAAACAGTGACTTCTACTTCTTCTGATAAAAACCCGTTTTTCAAAAGTTTGACAGGAATCGGAAAAGAAGCTTTTTCTTTCCCTTTAATTACGGCCGTTACTTCTTTTCTCTCCCATTTCAGAACGGGATTATCCGGCAAACGGACACTGAATGTACATTCTACATCCAACTGGCTTTCAATATCCAGATGGACCAGCCCCGTTTGTCTTGCCCTCCAATTCCTTCTGGTGGAACGAACAAATATTTTTCCAGCCTGTTTCGGGAAGATCCCCACATTCAGCGGGAATTCAAAACCATTTATCTTTACGTTAGAACTTACTCCAGGATGTGTCTTCCAAGGGCTGGGTTCACGACCAGGCGTGGATACCCTTACTGGAAAATCCCCTGACCATTCATCTTTCACGGTAACAGAATGATTGAATGAATGGTCAACCGTTTCATCGACTTTGCCTGAAAGGGAAACAGAGTATGGCTTGCCTGTCTTATTCACAATTTTATAGGTGACCGGGTGTTTTTCATTTTCCAGAAGCTTAAATCCCGGCAAGTCTACTTCCAGAAGCAGGTCCTGGGTTTCAATGAGGCGTATGCCTCTTCCCGTACGTTCGATTTGTACTCTGACAAACTCATTACCAGCTTGCCATTTGTACTCGAAATACGTATGGTCATTTTCTTTGATTCCATCGGGTTTCACTTCGATCTCCCTCTGGCTCGTCGTATACCAATCATGCTTTTCAAAGAAAGGACGAAGCCATTCAATTTGCATGACAAGCGGTATAAAGTTCATTAGATGAGTACTATCATCTCTTTCCTCCCAAAAGAATCCGCATTTCTTGTAAAGAGGAACCGCTTTCGTGTTGCCTGCCCATGTAAACAAGTCAAGACGGGGCCACTTCAGTTCAATTGTCTTTTCCAAGGCTCTCAGCACAAGCTGCTTGCCGATTTTCAGTCCTTGATAGCCTGGATGGACATTCAGTAATGGAATATATAATGCCCCTTTATCTTCACGGTATTGTGACAGCCCGCAGTACCCAACAACCTCTTCCCCTGCCAAAGCTAGGAATAAATGGAGATTAGTAGAATTGGCCTCTTTTTCTATGACATCCTGTTCCGTCGTTACAACGGAATCCCCTCCCCAGTTTTCCCGGCTTTCATTCCACATCTTTGCAATGCCTTTAGCAAGACCTTCGTGGTATTCCACAATCTTCACTTGTTCTGCTGTTGTTTTCATAAAATCCCCCTGAGCTACGTTTTTATTGATCTTACCTCATTTTTTTTGCTTACCTGAATAATATTGATGAATTTAATCATGTTCATCTCCTCCTTTCAAAAAATAGGCTGGAAAACTTTACTGCGGCACCCACAGTTTAGAGGGTTATGTTCCATAAGTAAAGAACATTCCGATTAAACAGTAAATTCCCTATTTTTTTATAAACAAGAGAACGATAGAAATCTAAAAAATCAAGAAGATAAGCAACTTCTTGATTTCAAAGCGCTAGAGTTTCCCCTTCTTTATCCAAGACACTAACTGGACGCTGCCGAATACTGAAACAAAAAGCAAGCTTAAAATCGCCATGGTCCAAATAGATAGGCGATGAATTTCAGCCAGCCCCTCAGCATTCAACACAACAAAAAATACAACGCCAATGAGCATCAGATAACAGAAAATATTTAAACCAACCCATGCCGCCCGTAATTTAAAATGAACCTTCATTGACCCGTACCTCAGCATTCTTGTAATAAATGAGATTATCTGTCCACTCGCCAAATTCTTGAATGAATGCCTTCCTGACACACTCGAAATCCATTCCTACACTCTTAGCTAAATGAATGGACGCTTGGTTATCAAGATTAATATGTGCCTCGATTCGATGATATTCCAACTGAGAGAATGCCAGTTTCAAAGCTAAGGAAACAGCTTCTTTTCCATATCCAGCACCCCAGTACTGGTTATGAATGGTGTAGCCGATTCTTCCCCATTGGAATTCATTCCTTGCCAGTGTTGAAAAATCAACCATGCCCAGGTGTTCACCATTCTTGTTGTTAAAAACACCGAAAATATAGGCGGTATCCTCCACAGCCAGATTTTGATGCTTCTTAACAAGTGAAGCAAACCATTGCTCTGTACAGTCGCTCATATCCAGTCTCCCTGGATCATGTCTATGGTGTGAAGGCAGTCTCTCATTGAATCCTCGGTACCATGAGGAATAATCCCCGTTAGTTAAAGGCCTGACAGACAGCCTTTCAGTTTCTGCTTTATATGTAAATGAATCCATCCCTGCTTCCAACCTTTCCTATAAAAATAGTGAGTACCCGATGACCCCCATCAGTCCAAATCCGCAGAGGACAACACCTAAAAAGATCAATGTCTTCAAATACTCCTTTGACCCTTTCAGAAACTTCCACTGCATGTAAGATTGAAAACCAAGGATAAGGATAGCAAATGACATCCAATAAATATTCATCGCCTGACGGGAATCAGGCATTTGCTGGACTTTATTCAGCATGACAAGAGCAATGAGAAGAATCACGCCTCTTCCCCACCGGTCAAGCAACTTACCGTCTGTATCTGATATTTTCCGCTTGTCTTTTCCAAGCCACATTGTCAGCAGTCTTTCTATTAACCAAAAAACAACCGCAGTAATGACTATAAAACTAATAAACTTCATATTCTTTCACCCTCTTTATGACGAGGCAAAAAGGGAAATTGTTTCAAAATTTGAGATTTAGTTGATTTATCATCAAAAAAAGGACCTCCAATTGGAATAGCCCTTCTCCAAACTATATTTCTACTCTTGTAAAATCAGATTTTTTAATTTCCCGGACTTCCACTTGTTCCGCTATAGATGCCTTCCGTTTAAATTTCCTGGAATAATAGGAATAGCCGGAAGTCGCCTGTACATATCCTTCAATCATGAGCGCAACAGCAAACATTGTGGCTGCAAAGAACAAGATTGGTGTCAGCGGTACCCAAGGCGCCCCTTGCAGATAACGAAATGTATCCCCAATCAATCCCGACCATTCCAATGTCATTGATTTAGGAGGGTCGTTTACCAGCTGGTAGTCCACATCGGTACCACCTAAAAACAGTTTCAGTAAACCCAGATGAATAAAAATGATTAACGTCTGCATTACCTGTTGTCCAAAGAGAATCACCAGCTTCTCCCTGATTGCGGGAAGAATATGTTTAATCATAATCCTGAACTTCCTCGCTCCCAAAGCTTGTGCACTGGTGATGAATTCACTTTTATAAACCTGGGCGATTTCATTGCCCAAGAGCGAGGATATAATCGGTACGACCAATAACGTCAAGACTATGGTCTCAATGACGAGACGTTCCCCCATAGAAGTTGAGAAGCCCTCATAAGGTTCCCATAAAACCGGATAAAGCAGAAAATAAGCCAGAATCGATAACGGTATATAATGAAAAGATTCCACTGTCCCATTAAAATATTTCCTGTATCTTTGCAGGTATACTCCCAAGAAAAAGCCCAATGGAAGAGAAATGAAGACACGCAGAAAAGCTACAACCAATGCTGCCAGGATGGTATATTTTGCCCCAATGATCACTTTTCCCAGCATATCAAGACCAAGAGGATCCGTCCCGAAAGGATAAGTCCATTTTGGCGAAATCGGTGCAGATTCAACCGGCACACTATCCACAGAGATATAGTAAAGTTTCCGTACTTCATTACCCCATAGAAAACTGTAGGCAAAACTGAAAATAAGCAGAGCAGCTATAAAAATAAAACCTGAAAGGAAAAAAGGATGTTTCCATACGCTCCTTTTCATTACAGTTCCTCCCCTCTGTTTGCTTTTTTAGAAAGAACCTGCTCCCCAATATTATAAAAAAGGAATAAAGGAATAAAGATTGATAAGATAGCGAGCACAAATAATGAAGGCTGCATAGTAGACATCAAGAACCTTGTAATTCCAGGTATATTGAAGAGAAGCTCTATGACAAATAAATTGGACAGCATGAGCCAAACCGTCTTTTTAGATTGAAAGAAAACACTGATAATGGCATTGCGCAAGACGTGAGATATGAGTATGAGCAGCTTTCCTACGCCAATCGACCTCGCCAATAGTACATAGTCTTTCTGCATTTCAAATTCGAACGAAACAATAGTCACCCTAAAAAGCTGAATCGAAGGCAGAATTGCAAGGATGAGGATCGGAAGAAGATAAGCTTTATCGTCATAGGTGGATGCGGTATTGAAAAGCAGGATGCCCGATTCTTTATAAACGTAAATAATCGCGAGCTGCGATCCCATAATTATGAGAAGATCGGGTATGGATTCCAGTAAATAAAAGGTGAGTTTTATACGGTTCCGCACCCGTTCCGAAAATAGCATCGAAATCAACGTCAGAATCAACGCAATGAATACAGCTATAAAGAACGAGACAAAAAGTACAGTCAATGAATAGAAAACCGGATCGAATAGGTAGGGAAACAAGTCCCTTTCCTTCTGTCCCCCGATGACTGTATATTTGATGGCACCTGGATGCATAAAGGCATATAGAATTTCTTCAATATCCTTCAGATAGTGATCGAAATGGAGCCTACGTTCATTTAGCCCAGCCAGCAGGGAAGGCAGACCGCCAGCAAGGATGATTCCCACTATGGAAATAAAAAAGAAGATTAACCTTTGAACGATTTTCATTTTGCCCACTCCTTTACGGCATGTTGCTCTTTAGGCTGCCGAACATCATTTTATTAGCATTTAAATTGCCTTTTGCCGCATCTCCGTACAAACGGATCCCGGTATAGAGTTCCTTTTCAATAAGATAATGGTAAACACCATTCACCTGGGGGCTGCTGTATAGATTCTCACCTTTGGGTCCTATTACTTCTTGTATGCTCTTGCTTTGCAGATGAGGAAATAATTCCAGCATTACTATATAATCTTCTTGTTTGTCAGGAACATGGAAGGTTCCAATAAAAGAACCTGCACGATCTATTTGAATTTCCTTCTCATCAATGATGGTTTCGCTCTCAATTTTTATTAATTTCAATTGAATAATCGATCCTTCCGGAAGAGAACTTTGTCCCTTAATCACTGCTTTGTCAGCCAGTCTCCTGGTCTGTCCTTGGATAACATCATGGTTCTCATAGAAGTCAGCATCCTTGTCACTCTGCGGATTGCTGACAATAAAGCTCCCCACAACAGGAGCCAGAATCAATAAAGTACATAAAATGGCAAGATTATGCCTCAGAGAGTGAAAATACTTGTCTTTCCAGCCCCGCCGGTTAGCCTTCCTCCACACTGTTTCAAATTCAATTGACGTGTCTTCACTTTTATCTACTTCCTTGAAAAGTTTGCGGAGATTTTCATCCTTCAACCGTATCCCCTCCATCCCTGACAAACTTTCTGATTCCCTGCCTGCGAAGTTGGTTCAGCGCTGTATGCAGCCTGGATTTAGCCGTTCCCTCGGGGATCCTTAGTATCCCTGCTGATTCCTTCAAAGTAAATCCGAGATAAAAATGCAGAATGAGAATCTCCCTGCTTTTAAGAGAAAGCTTCTTCACAGATTCCCATAGCTCTTTCACATCTTCACTCTTCATAAAGGTATCTTCAATGGAATTGATTCGATCATCGCCAATGGAATCAGTTAAAAATGAAAAAGTATTAATCCATTTCTGCTTTCTCATAACCGACCTTGTCACATTCATGGTGATCGTATAAATCCAGGGCTTCAGCGGGCGTTTACTATCATAGGTATGATACTTAGTCAGGACCCTGATGAATGTCTCCTGGGTAATATCATCAGCCAAGCTTCTCGACTTAGTCAGCAATAACGCCGTCCTGTAGACATAGTCTTTATATTCAGTAAATAAATCCTCAGCTTCTGATTCACTAAGTTGCAGACTCATAGAATCCCCCTTCTCCATCCCTTTATCGTAATTACTTCAAAAACAGAAAAATGGTTCGGTTTATTTTACAATTTATTTTGGATGTATGATTTTCATAGCTTCGGTCTCTTTTCCTTATTCTCTCATTCTAGAACAAAATCCAGTTTTTGAAAATTTTGGGGTGGATTCGGATGGCATTAGTTAGGGGAGTGTACAGCAAGGGAATTAAGTGTAAGCTGGGACGGAATCACTTTGAGGACATTATTTTGACTTCTGACTTCTTTTGATGACGGCATAGACCCTCTTTGAGGACATCATTTTCTTTTTCTCAGCTTTTGATGTACCCCGCCTCCCTGGAGCCATCTACTGGTTTGTTAATGAAATGCAAAACAACAAAAAAAGAGAACTGCCTTTACAGGAGTTCCCAGCGCTTAGTCAAACAGTACAAAGCTTCATTTCATATAAACATCACCAAGCAGTAATTTATCATTGAGACTTTCAACCAATTCATCAGCTTGGTCAATGTAAATCAACGCTTTTGAAACTGGCTTCTTAATACCGAAATACCCTTTGGATAGGATAGGCTCATTAAAGATGATTTCATATTGGAGAGGATCGGTCATTCCAAAGATCTTTGTCCAGACCCTCGGAAAAGCGGTCACATGGAATCCGTCTGGATGAATGATGCCTCCTTTTGCATCATATTGGATTGAAGCTCTTTCTATCCTGTCGATATCTGAAATATGAAAATGAAGTTCTCTTCTTGCTCCAATTTTCATTTGAACAAAATTATTCCGGATCGTAACAGGGGTATTCCTTACCCAATTATAATCGCCTAATATATAAAAAATGCTATAGAGATGAAGACCTGAAAAGGCATACGCGATCGCTGGATCTTCCTTCCGCAAATAAATGTGAAAGGCGGCCATTTCGATCACCTGTTCATGCAGGAGGGCTACGAACAACCAAAAGTAACTTGTGTTCTTGTGCAATTGAAAAGTATCAGGGCTGTCAATATGACGCGTTTTCCATTTGAATAGAGAGTAATAAACTACTTTCCATTCTTTTTGTACAACAGCAATGAGTGGGTTCTCATCCATTTTCCCCTGCTTATATCGGATAAAAAGAAAAATGATGAACCCTTCTAACAGAACAACCATGATTATTAAGGAAACGATCATCCTTGTCTCCATACAATTCCCCCCAGCCTCTCTCTTCTTTTCTTAAGAGTATCCAAGGAAGGCCTTCTTGTAAATAATTCCAGCAAGATATACACAAAGTCGTAACAACTAAAAATACCCCGGCATAAAAGTCCCCCGGGGTATTTAAACATTGAAATGAAATTTTAGTCTGAAGAAATTAATTCATTCTTTATACGTTTGGCAGCTCCCTCTTTAAATTGAAGATAGTACATATCCTCAATATAAACTGGTTTCAATTCTTCCTGGATGGCAACGGTCTCAAGGGAATTAATTTTAGTAGCTTTCAGCTCCCCAATGATTGTTTCCAACTCTTCATTGGTTTCTGCGTTCCTCAATATGATATCAGCACTGTCAGCAGGCAGGTGGGTCAGCATGTTTGTGAGGACAGCTGCAGATAACTTCAGCCTATCCCGTTCATTCCATGTGCTTTCTGAATCATTTGAAGTAGAGCGTGCCGAGAGAAGAGCTACTGCTTCCTTTCCATCAAGGTAGTTAGGTCCTTCCTCAATTTTTACTTGTTTTCCTTCAAGTGTAAGCAATGTTTCATCCTCATCCAAGTTAAATGAAGTTTCTTCCAAGGTATTCAGCATCTTCGCAAATTCTTCCGATTTTAAAGCCACATAGTAATCTATCGGCATATCCAATGCTTGGGAAACGGATTCCTTGACCGAATCAGCACCATTCCCGTCGGCATATACATGGGTCAACTTATCTTGGCTTTCTTTCTTTCCCTCTGAGTTACTAAGAGGAACAAGGGTTTCAGAAGGAATGGAACTTAACTTGATGCTTCCCTTTTTACTGTTGTAAGTGATGAGCAGATGCAGGTTTGTTCTGTTATTTTCACCTTTCAAAAGAAACAGGACGGATTTTTGTTGATTTTCTACAGCTGTCTGCTTGTCAGAATGGTCGGCAGTTTGACTGATTCCTCCCCCGATAAATGAGTACGCAAGGACAACTGAAAGTGCCAGAAGTACGGCCATTGCCATCAAAGGTGCCGCCCGGTGGCTGATAGTTTGGATAAAACCGGTTCTCCTCTTCCTTTGCTCGTCTTCGATCTTTTGAAATACTTTATTCCTATCCTCTTTTGTAAAGGAGAGGTCGGTATCATGAAACTCATTCAATGATTTTTCCAAATCTTTATCATTCATATACTTCGGCCTCCTCCAATTTAATCTTTAACCTCTGCTTTGCTCTTCTCAATCGGGTCTTGACGGTATTTATCCCAAGCTCTGTCACCTCAGCCACTTCTTCAATGTTCAGAGAATCAAAATAATAGAGATATATCACTTCTCTGTATTTTTTGGGCAGCGACAACACAATATCTTTTATTTCCTGATTCTTGGCATCCTTCAGGACAGTTGATTCTGTTGAAGGAAGCAGGGACTTAGTATTTTCCTGTATATAGTCCATGACTTGAACTTTTTTATGGTTCCAGCTCTTTAAGTGGTCTTTGCATTCATTGATGGTGATCCGATACAGCCAGGTCTTCATCTTCGAATCTCCTCTGAAAGAGTCCAGCTTTTTATAACATTTCACGAAAGAATTCTGTGTAATATCTTTTGCGAGTTCAACATCTTTCACATAGGAATAGGCAAGTCTGACCAACTCATCTCCATACTCTGTCATGATTTCTTCCAGTAACAAATTTCGTTTGCTTTTCTCCATGCTGCAGCTCCCTTTTCCCCTCACCTGTCTATGAATTTCTTATTTGACGAGTTACCCGGTATAAAAAGTTTCATTTCTTAATAAATTTCTAAAGTTTCCCACCTCTTCTGGTGGTCTGATTTCAACCATAACAAAAAAGCCCCCTGCCATAGAGAAGGGCTCCTGACGGCAGCTATTCTTTTATCTTACTTTATTATTTCAAATTCTAATGATGAACACAATAAAAAAAGGGACGATTTATCCCTTCGAATCGGCCCTTTTTCTTGTTACTGAACAGATAAAATATCGCAACACTTATTTATCCAGTATCAGATGCTCTTTAAGTGTCTGCTGAAGTGTTCCTTTGGTCGCCACCTGGTTGTCAAAAGAAACTCCTGCATTGATCATTTTTCTGACTAATTCCACCCTCAGTCCTGTAAGAACAGCCTTACAGCCCATCATTTGTATTCCGTTCAATATTTTTTCAAATTGGACGATAACATCCAATTCCATCTCGGCCATACCTGATAAATCAATGATAAGGGTTTGGATCCTTAAGTTGTTGATTTCCATTAATACTTTTTCTTCCAATGTGTGCACACGGTATGTATCCACCATTCCAATAAGAGGAAGCACGGCAATTGAGCTGTCTATAGGAATGATAGGAACGGATAAATTTTCAACAAGTTTCCTCTGTGACATCAACTGCTGATCCTTATAATCAGAATAGCTGATGAAGAAAGTGTTCAGGAACTGATCGACTCGGTCATTGATCCTTTTTTCCAGGTCAAAGAATTTTTTCCCGGAAAATCCTTTCTCCGCATTCAACAGATCATATTGATATAGAAAATACCACAAGGTCCTTCTTATAGCATGAACCCATTCCAGCTTGAAAGCCAGTGTGAGGGAATGCTGCGCCCAGGCGATCCCTTCTATCTTTGCAAAATCTATCAATTCATCCTCCCTGTTCTCTGCGATAAAGAGAGCAAGCTTCTCTGCATTTTTTAAAAGGTCTATATTTCCTTTTTCTAATATATCATTGATTTTGTTTCTGACGTTTACAGCCTCAGAAAGTAGTTTTTCTTTAAAGTTCATCCTGTTAGCACTAATGAATTCTGATATTTCTTCTTTATTTATAAATTCTGCACTCATAAAGAATACACTCCTTTAGCTAGTTTGAATATTAAATTAGTTCGATTTCTGGAATTAAAAATCCTTCATTAATCAAGAAAAAGCTATTCTTTTTTTGAATACTTGTATGAATTAGTCCTTTAGCTGCTTGTAAACAGAAAAAACTTTTTATGTATAAATGATTGCTGCATTTTATAAGTACTTATCCCATCAATAAATAAGCAGCTTACACCTCCCCCTTTAAAACTCCGCCTATATATACCCTGATTATAAAATTATTAATCCTTATTATACAATTTTTTTTTGAATCTACTATAAAGAGAAGAGATCACAGATCTATCGGCTTAAAACAGTAAAATAAATTAGCAGAAATCTTGCCTAAATTAATAAGGCAGCAAGGGCAAGCCTCACTGCTCGGTTTCTTCATATTCCTTCAAGAGTTGTGAAAATGCGTTCAAAAAATCGGCCGGTGCATAAACTTGATAAGCTGAATACTCCTCACCATTTACTGAGTAGGTTCTCCGGGTGCTGCTTCCATCAGCAAAGCCTATATTTTCCCCATGCTTTCCATAAATACTCTGCACCTCTTCATTCTGGCGTTCCGGCCGGAAGGTAACAGTGACCTTTCCATACTTAAACTGATCCTTCCGAATGACAGTGATATAAAATTCTCCTTGAGGACCGGTAACCACATCTTTCTCAAATAAAACAGGGCCTGTCGGTTCTGCCCCTTCCGAAATACCGCTGACACTAAAACCGGTTTCATCTTCATATTCCTGGAGAACAATGGTTAAAACTGCTCCTTCCTGCAAGTTTGATTTCCCTTTCAGTTTCAAATGGGTACTGCCTTCGATCATTCCCCCGATATCAATGGCTGTATTGATTCTGCCATCTTCAGTAGTAGTATCTTGAACCGAAATTGATTCAAGCTGTTCATCAACTGAAATAAATTCTACTTCCTCTTCTTCTTTTTCTTCTTCTGCTTCTTCTTCACTCTCAGGGAGTTCCTCAACATAGGAAAATTCCATTCTGCACCCTGTTAAAAGCAAAAGAAACACAACCACAGTAAATAACCAGAAGTTTTGGCTCATTCCTGCTCCTCCAATTTGATCTTGTTGAACTCTGAGTTATTATCTATTGATTTATATAGAGCATTAGCACCTGTCAGAATAGGGTTCAGTCTACCGAGGTGCCAGTCATTTAATTTGCCTTATTACTGACGATTTCAAAGTCTTCTTCATCGCTGAATTTTTCATTATTAAGCTGATCCAGCTCCTCAGGAACTTCCCTTTTTTGTTCGAAGGCCTTTGTGAGTCCAAGCAGCATCATCTTTGCTGCCAATACTGTCAGGGTGAAAAATATGACAGGTATGAAGGCTATCCATGGATAAGTAGTCCACAAAAATTCCCACCATGTCCCCAATGAACCAGACCATTCGTGGGATAACGACAAGGGTTGACTTTTATTAAACAGATCCATTTTGAATTGAAATCCGCCAATAAAAATGCCTAAAACACCAAGATGTGAAATCAATATCATAACCGAAATGAATTCCCTTAAGAAAACCATATAGATTTGAGGAACAAGATAGGGGCGTATATGATACATGATGTAATGCCTTTTGTAAGCACCCAGCACCTTCGCACTCTCAATAAATTGCTTCTTCATTATATGTTCGATTTCATTGCTGAATAACAAAGAGACAGACGGAAGGGATATGCAAACCAGAATGGTTATGTAAATGAATACCTTATCCTTAAAAGAATATTCAAAAGAGTCCGGATCCATCAGCGGGCCATCCATCATCACCCACTGCAAGAGCAAAAAGGCCAGAAGAGTTGCGGGAAAATAATTAAAAGCTTCTACAATAGAGGAGAAAATCTTCTTGAATTTATGCATATAGAAATGAATGCCCAAGCCTATTACAACTGAAGGAATCACCCTCAGGAATGCAATCAGCAGAGCCGCACCTATTGTATACTTGGCCCCGGCAAGCATGAGCAAAAATACGTCATGGCCAAAATTGTCAGTCCCCAGCGGCGGAAATTCCAATGGCGAGTATGGCGGGCTGAGAAATTGCCCATCCTTCCCTTTAAGAAGGTCGGTCTTTGGGACCTGATCACCTGTCATCCAATAATAAACTATACTTGCAGCGAAGATCCCAAACAAAAAAATGAAACCAGTAAGGAACTGCGGGCTTTTCATGAGCCTCTTTATTATCATGAAACCACTCCCTCCTGTCCGGTTTTCAACCTGATGAAGAAGCCGATTGCTGTCAACAAAATGAAAATAGGCAGGTAAAAAAGAAGCAAGCTGAAACATATTACATCAATTTGCGGGAATGCGAGAATGAAATGTGTTAAACCATATATGTTGAATAATCTTTCGAACACAATCAGGTTGGATAATAAATAAGGATGAATGATTTCATATGGTTCATCAGGCTGGAAGAAAAATTCCTGATGACATGCATGGAAAAAATGTATGCCTTTCCCAATCCTTTGCTCTCTGCAAGTTCGATATACGGCTTAGTCAATTCATCCTGCACAAACAGCAGCAAAAGTTTAAAAATGAATATTGTCGGCAGAATGGATAATGTCACAATCGGCAGGACATAAACGGGATCATTCCCACCTGCCACAGGTGCCAGTAATACCCCCGTTTTCTTAAAGGTAACAATGACTGTGAAGTGAATGATGATGATAATGAAAATGTCTGGAATCGACTCTAATAAGGAAAGTATTTTAAGCAAGGATGCAGATATTTTCTGAGGAAGTTGAATAGTTAAGAATGTTAAAAGAAAAGCGATAATCGTTGCAAGAAGCAAAGATCCTAAAAAGATAATCAATGAATAATTATAATAACTCCAAAACGTAGGGAACATGGAGTAAGTATTTCCTGACTTGTTGGTTATGGTGATATCTGCGGGACTGGTCAGGGAGAGGATAATCTCCCAAACATTCACAAGATAAAGTTGGAAATCGAGATTGATTCCATTTCTGAATAAGCCAATGAACCCCGAAATCAAGATAAGGCCTAATGATACAAATAAAAATCTTAATACCATAAACATGATAACCCGTAAATGCTCCATATCAGACACCCGCTCCTTCCTTGTACAAATGCGGCATGAGGGAATGAAGCCTCTCAATTCCGGAGAGACCAGTTCTACCTTCACTCTATCGGGGTCTTCAAAGAAGACAGCGTAGTAATCGGACCCGCCGGCAAAAGGATGCTTGTCCGGATAAAGAATTTCTATGCCTTTATCTCTTAATTTCATGGTCATTTCATCAACATGCTTCCTGGATTTTGCATGAAAAGCAAGATGGTTCAACCCAACTCTGCAGCGGTGATAAGGAATATCCAAAAACCGTTCTTCTGTCTGAACAAATACGATATATGTCCCCTCCATTTTCCAACTTCGTCCTTCATCCCATTTTTGATAAGGCTGATATCCCAGCTCCTCTAACAACCATCCCCAAAATTGAGTGGATTTTTCAAGATCTGACACATATAGTTCAATGTGATGCAGCAAGGGAACCTCTCCTTCCGATTACGATAAAATCACAGTATTATAACAGATGCTTCAACTTTCACGAAAAGCGCAGTACCGTTTTTTTTAACTTAATGCCTCATATTTCATTTTCCAGTATGGAATAAAGGGAAGAGTCCCTCCACCCATCCTTCATTTTTAAATGATCACGCATTGTCCCTTCTTTTGTCATTCCCACCTTTTCCAAAACTCTGGCGGACCCTGCATTTTCCGGGCTGCAAGTAGCATAAATCCTATGAAGCTTCAATACTTCGAATCCATACCGAAGTACCAATTGTGCAGCCTCCGTAGCAAAGCCTTCCCCCCAGTTCTTTGGATTAATTATATAGCCGATATCCCCCGCTTGATTGTGAAAATCGCTTATATTTAGTTCCACGGCGCCGAGCAGTTCATTATTTTGAATTCCTTGGATCACAAAGAAGAATCGGTTTCTTGGATTCTTCTTTGCCTCATCCAGTGCTTCTTGGACAAAAATTTTTGTTTCCTCTTCCGTATTTGGCCCCCAAGGCTGGAACCGGCTG
The DNA here is from genome assembly GCF_049177075.1 of Bacillus salacetis. GTDB lineage: Bacteria > Bacillota > Bacilli > Bacillales > Bacillaceae_B > Rossellomorea > Rossellomorea salacetis_A. Next base: position 2,528,101 of record NZ_CP185377.1, read on the forward strand.
GCCTGTTCCTGGGAAGCATAGTCATGGATCCCCAGCCAATCATCTTCCTGGAGTTCCCTTAAGATAATCCTATTCCCTCTTAATAATGATTTTTTCTCCATTAAAATCACCCTTATTTCCCTTTTAGTTCGTTCCATTCCTTTCGCAGCATCCCATAAATAAACCTGTCATGAAAATCCCCATTTAAATACTCGTAATCTCTTATTATACCTTCTCGCTTAAACCCAAGCCGCTCTGCAACAGCTCTGCTTTTTAGGTTTTCACCCGCCATATTGATCTCCACTTTATTTAAATCCCATTCTTCAAAAGCATGCTTTATGAAGCCTTGACAAGATTTAGTCACAAGCCCTTTCCCTTCAAAAGTGGTTCCCAGCCAATAACCAATTTCCGTTTTCCTATGAGCTGAATCAACATATAAATAACCGATTGCACCTGCCAGCTGGCCGTCATACCATATCCCTGCCCAAAAACCATTTCCTTCTGCAAACCTGGTTAGCGAATTTTCAATAAACACCTTGGAATCTTCAGCAGACTTCGTTTTTCCTGGAAAGGAGAGCCATTCGCCAAGAGTGTCCCGATTAGCATTGACCAGGCTGTATAATTGTGAAGCATGCCGGGGCTGAAAAAGGGAAATATGTATATCGTTATCTACATGTAGTTTAAACATTACGTTCGCCTTTCTTTAATGGTACTGAAAAAATGATCGGGGCATCTAAATTCTCACCTTGTTCCTCCACCAGTTCAATTAGAGCAACTTCAGTAATTTTTCCCATTATGGATTCATGTCTTTTTAAACAGTATTGAAAAGCTTCTGCCAGCTCTGCTTCAGACAATTTGTTTGCCAAAGTACAGTGAGGAATCCATTTTCCCGGTGTGTAAAGCGGGTTTGCATATTCATTATAACTCTCAAAAAATTCATAATGTGACCCGTGAAATTGAAGGAGTTCTGTTGTGACAGTTGGAGAGAAAAATAGAGTTCCATAATTCAAGAAGGAGCCCAAAGTATTAAAGCAAATCTCTTTTTCCGTTTCATTTGCATAGCACTTTTCCATCTCATTCATGAATTTTTGTTTATCTAATTCTGAGTAACTGGCTAACGTTATATGCGGCCTCCCATCCTTTATCTCATCCGCATAAAAAGAGATTGATTCTTCACGTAATTCTTCCCATAGCTGTTTGATCAATTCCTCTGTCTTTTCATCAAATAGTGCTGCAACCCAGTACATTCGACTGCTCCTTTAATTAAATTTGTAAACTGCCAATTGTTCAGACTTTACCAGCCTACACCAAATTACCAAATTCATTTCGATCTTAAAGTAAAGTTCAGGCTTTTCCTGCTTTCTCAAAGACATGTATCGAACTTTGCATTCCTATAAAAGCATCTTGGATTCGTTTTTTGTTCCAAGGATGCATAAGTTTAGGAAGTTTATCTAACGCAAAATAATTTATTTGTTGTATTTCTGCATTAGGCATAAATGTTCCTTCATGGAGGATTTTTGCCCTGAACAAAAGGACAAGATCATCTTTTTCGGGAGCAGAATATACCCCGACAAAATTTTCAACCTCAACTGCATGCCCTGTTTCCTCGAATACTTCCCTTTTCACCCCATCAAAAGGTGATTCATTTTCATCCAGATGACCGCCCGGCAATGTCCAGTTGCCTGATCCGTAATTTAATTTAACGCAAAGTATCTCATCTTTCTGATTTTTCACAACCGCAAATACACCAACTGAAGGCAAAAATATCCCCCCGCTTATTTTTATATCCAAACATCGTTCTCTGCTGTCAGTTCTCCCATTGCTTCCCCTGTATTCACAACACCCTTTGGTTCAACCAGCAAGATATGGCACTCATTTTCAGCATAGGGTTTGTGCTCTACTCCTTTAGGGACGACAAACATTTCCCCTTTGCCTAGTCTAACTTCTCCATCGCGGAATTCGATGGCCATTTCACCGTCGATGACAATAAAAACTTCGTCGGTATCCTTATGGTCGTGCCAAACAAAATCTCCCTGGACCTTTACAAGTTTAAATTGATAGTCATTCATTTCGGCAATGACTTTTGGGGACCAATGCTCTGCAAACTTGCTTAATTTCTCTGCAAAATTAATAGACTTCTCATTCATAACATTCCGCTCCTATATTTGAATTGCATTTATTTATTTTTCTTTGAAGCGGCACCAATTCCTGCCAGAAAATGTGTTGCCGCTCCCATCATCATCCCGCCAAAAATCCCGGTAATTGATCCTATGATGACCCACTTTGTAGAAAGATAAATTCCCACCATAAAAACAATTAAACCTGTGGTAAACAATAGATGTCCTATGTTCATAGCATTAGACCAATCCATTTATTTTTCTATGCATCACAAACTGGGACCTGCTTTTCTTAAAGCCATTCCGTTCATAAAACGGGATGTGCTCTTCCTCACAAAATAAACTGATGATATCAATATGGGTTAACTCATCCAGCAGCTTTACCACCATTTGATTGCCAATCCCCTGATTTCTCCAGTCCGAGTGGATGACTACGTCTTCAATATAAGCCCTGAATCTTCCGTCTGTTACAGCCCTAGAGAATCCTATTAGTTCATTTCCATTCCAAACTCCGACTGCTATTTGGCCGTTCAGCATTTTTTCAATATCCATTATATTCCTTTCAGGCCACCATCCTGCATTCTTGTATAATCCTTCCACATCGGATGCCTGTATTTGCTTTTCAGAGTTAGTGAATAACAGAATGTTCAAATTTTATTTCTCCTTTATAGGCACATAACCTGTCTTTTCAATTAGTTGTTGTCCCTGTTCCGATAAAATCCATTCTATAAAAGGTTTCACATTGGGATTAATGGTTCCATTTGTAATGGCATAGAACTCACCTGTCAGAGGGTACTTGCCGCTTTGGATTCCTTCAATATCAGGTTCGACGTCATTAACCTTCAAAAGTTTGATCCCTTTGCTCTCAACCATTCCTGTAGCGAAAAAACGGTAGGAGAAGCCGATTGCATTCCGATAATTCCGGTAGTTGGACGCTTTCTCGATGACCCCGCCCATCCCGTCTACTTTCTGATCCGTCGGAGGTGTCATGATGGGAGTATCCCCCATCATATTCTGTAATCCTGTTTGGCTGCCGCTCCCTTCCGGCCTTTGGAACGCAATGATTTCCTTATCCTTACCACCAACCTCTTTCCAGTTAGTGATTTCTCCGGAATAAATCTGCTGAAGCTGTTTTATCGTCAAGCTTTCCACCGGATTGCTTTCATGTACAAAGAAGACAAATGCTTCTTTCCCGATGGGAGTCATTTCCATGTCTTTCAAAGCGGCTTCCTGAACTTCTGACGGTCCTGCGGTAAAAATGATATCCACTTCCTTTTTAGCCAGCCGCGCAAAAGCATTACCTGTTTTGGATGCCACTGCTTCACTTTCCAGTGGATTGTCGTGGGGATAGTTTTGTTCGGGATAAACTGCCTGGATAAATGAAGCCATAACTGGGTACAGAGCAGTTGCTCCATCCAGTAATGGCATCCTGCTATCTATTGAAAAGTCTGCCTTTCCATCAAGGGACACTGCCTTTGTACCGTTTTCGAAAGGTTCATAGGCAGTTAAATCCACTTCCGCATTGTTGATTTCAATATGGTTTATGTATGCCTCGTACCCTCCGTATACCGCCAGCGGAAGGGTAAGAATCAAAGCTGGCACCGCCCATCTTGCTCTTTTTGTAAGACGTGCAAGAAGACCGAGAAAGTATAGATTTCCTATAATCAGGATTGCTACAACCACAATCTCTGTGTAAACATAGCCGTTCTGAGTAGAAACAAGGAAGGAGTAGCCGACTATGAATAAGCTGACAACTCCAAAAAAAATGGTGAATGCTGCTGCTGCAATGATCCTGCTCAACATTAGTAAGCCCGCCCCTTCATCATCTATCTAAAATTTCTTCTGCTGCTTTCATAACCGAAAAAGCACCACTGCTGTGGTTTGAAAGAACTACGGATAGAGTTTTGGAGTTGGGATAGAATGCGGAATGAAAGCTGACTCCCGGATCATATCCCATCACATGATATTTTGAAATGATACCTTCTTTACTGTTGATCCAGACACCAAATCCGTACTGAACACCTTCTTTTACCTTTACATGCGGAGTCAGCAGGAATTGTGTTGTTTCTTTGCTTAACAGTCTATTGTTCAGAAGTGCTTCCCAAAAAGCAATCATATCAGGAGCTGTAATATAGGCTCCTCCGTCAGGGCCTCCTTTAATAGGAACGGAGTAAATGTTGGTTTTGTAACCGCCCTCTTCTGTTTGGATATATCCATAGGCAGTTTCCTTTGGCAGTTGGTCCATCGAGAAATAACCAGATGAAGACATTCCTGCTTTTTTAAATATTTTTTCAGATACATAGTCTGTAAAAGAAAGTTTGGTCAGCTGCTCAACCACCATCCCTAATACAATATATCCTGCGTTGTTATAATGAAATTTCTCACCGGGCAGACTTTTCATCGGCTGTTCTTTAAATAACGGCAGGAAATCGGAAGGCTGCCTCAGCAGATACATTGGGGTCTGTTTCCACAAATCTGCAAAATCATCCATTTCATCTTCATCAAAATAATCCGGTATTCCTGAAGTGTGAGTCAGGAGATGGTGGATGGTTACTTTGTCATCCCACTGATCAAATTTTATATTCAGGCACTCCCTCAACTGAGTATCGAAGCTCAAAAGCCCGTTCTCAACTAATTGGCAAATAGCTGCGGATGTGAATATTTTGCAGCCGGAAGCTACACCAAAACGAGTAGGAAGGGTATTCAATCGTTGCTCAGCTTTATCTGCGAATCCAGCCGCTTCCTCAAAGATAACATCCTTATCACGTTTAATTATAATACTTCCAGAGAAGTTCTCTTTTTTGATGGTTTCTTGTATATCTTTATTAAGTTGATTCATTTTCATTGCTTACAACACCTTTAATGTTTTCTTTTTGAAGCTCTCTAACTGTAGCTATTCTCCATAGAATTTAGTAATATTTCTGGAGCAGCTTATAGTCTTTTGTCTTCTTCAATGAAATATCATGTTGGATACCGAAGTTTTCAAGGTCAATGAATATTTCAGCAGGCTGATAATCCACGACCACAATATTCCTGCCTCTCTCCATTTTGATTACAGCCTTCTTTTTAGTCCAGTCACTGCGCTTGAAGACAATTGATTTTACCTGTTCCGGGGTGACGGACTTTGTGAAAATACGGAATGATAAGAAAAACAGGCTGAACTCCAATTGATGTCCTACAAATACCAATTGATACTTAATGCCAAGTGACATAACCACAAAGAATAAAATCAGCCACAAAATTATAGTGATGACAACATTACCTGATAGAAAATCTGAACTTATCAGTAGAAATAGAAAGATCATCCAGGCAGTATGGGATTTTTCAATTCTAGTATAGGTCATATTATATTTAATCCCTTCCCATAATTTTAAGGGCTTTGTACCATTTTCAGGTAAGCAGCCCGCTCCGTAATCCACAAAAATAAAGAACATTAATCTTTCTTATTAAAGTCCTGTTCAAGTTCATTCTCTATGTCTTTGTCTGATATGGGAGGAGGCGGTTCTTCCAGCTGTCGTTCAAGCATACGCTGAATCATTTGTCCTGTTTCAGAACTGTCGATCCCTTTCCTCACTGCAGTTTCAATAATTATGTAAAAGATGAATAAACTTAACAATCCAAATAAAATAATATATGGTATTTCCATATGAGCCTCCAATATGGTTTATAATTCAGAATTTTATCATAATAGTCTGCCTATTTGGGGAAAATCGAGTATGATTGATGTATCATAACTAGTTATTGGACGATTTTGCCTTTGGAAAGTTTCATTTCCTAAATTCAACCTAAAAAGAATGCATTTCACTGAATGCATTCTTCACCTTATTACCAGCCTGAATAATTCGACAGAACACCTGCAAAGATACTGGTGCCACTATTTTCTATAGTTGTTGAGGAAAGGTTTTCTGAAGGAATTTCACGGATTGGTGGATTAATTCCTTCAAGACTTCTACATCAATATCCGCCAATTTGTTGATATAGACACAAGCCTTTCCTGAGGTATGCTTTCCGAAATCTTCAAGAAGTTTTTCCCTGTCTGGATCACCTGTGGCAAAATATAAACTGATCTTTGCTTTTCTCGGTGAAAAGCCTACCAGCGGTGCATCTCCTTCATGTCCTGTTTTGTACTTGTAATGATATGAACCGAAGCCAATAATGCTCGTTCCCCACATTTTTGCCTCATCCCCTGTTGTTTCTGTAAAGATATCCAACAGTTTGTATGCGTCTTCCCTTTTTTTCTGACTTTCGACTGACTCGATAAACTCAATCACGCTGCTGTCATTTTCTTTTGTCTTCAGTTCATACATACTATTCAGCTCCTTTTCAGTCATGTATGGTCAGTTAATGGATTAGAGAAATACCGTCTACTGAATGGGATCTCTTCAAAAGAGATTTCGCTTTCATTATGCTGTCCTTTAACCAAACAGGGGATCCCTGATGTTCCATAATCTCTTCTTCTGTCATCCAATATACATTTACCACCTCGTCCACAGCCTTAGGAAAAGGTTCACCTTCAGCTATTTCGCATAGGAACACGATATTAAGTACAGGTGTACCATCCTCCAACACGAAGGACGTATTGTTTACATGGACCACTTCCGAATGAATGGTAACCCCGACCTCTTCTGATAATTCTCTTGTTAAGGTAATTTCCAGTAAATCCTTTGAGTTTCCTTCCTTTTCCACAGTCCCCCCTGGAAACGACAAAAGCCCGCCGGCATGCCCTTCTTTTTTGCTTCTTTCAATAATCAGCCACTTACCTTTTCTGAAGACCGCTCCTTCTACATTTACACAGAACATTTTCCTAACCCCTTTTATCCATTTATTTCTTTAATCCAGTCTTTTATCAATGCTTGTGCAGTCTCCCTCTTCTCCAAGACCAGCATATGGCCTGCCCCGTCCAGCACCGAGAAAGTGGCTTTCGAAAATTTTTTGAACACTTCAAACTGACCTTCGTATCCGCATATACTATCTTGTTTCCCCATAAGGAACAGTGCGGGAATAGTGATTTCTTCATGTTCAATGAACGGTTCTTTTTTCAAGAAATATTCCTTCTCCCGCCAATCAGATGTTAAAAACTCTCTATTAGCCCGTTCCCTTCCCGGTTGAAGTTCTGATAGAAATCCTTCCACCATTTCATCGGTTTGAATTACAAATAATGTCTCAAAAGCCTGCCGCATATCATCATCCAGCGTTTTCAGCATTTTTTCTTCTTGTTTCAAGACCACCTTTTCTGGCAGATTTTTTGTCGGGTTATGCACCGCCGGAACGATTAAAGCGATCCCTTCCACTTTCTCTCCTAATTCATCCATAATTCCTTGTGCCACATAAGCGCCATAAGACATGCCAATCAAGCCGAATGTTTGATCTCCTATTGTTTTTTGGATAAATTCTATGATGTTCCCTACGATTTGTTCTGTACCTTTGAAATGCTCATTTATAGTACTTAAACCATGAGCCGGGAGGTCTATGTAGATTCTCTTACAATTGCTTTCTGGTGAAAAAATGGGTTCCAGCCATGCCTCCATAGCTCTGTGGTCTGTTCCCATTGAGTGCAGGATGATATAAGGCCTGCCCTCGCCAGTTACTTTGTAGTTTATCGTGCCATACTTAACTTTGCATTCCATTGTATCCCTCTTCTTTCATAATGAGCCGGATTTGTATGTAAGTCTCGATGTTTATCTTCTTCCGCTAAAAAATAATGTCTTAATGCATTTTTACCACCTTAATTGGATTCGACCTCTTTTTCATTTCTCCTCCTGTTTATACTTCTGATAAAATAGGATAAATGAATTGTTGAGGAGGAAACCCCATGGCAGAACACCACTTTCACTTAAAAGCAAACTGGCCGGGACTGCGAAATGATATCGGTGATATAGAGACCAAGAATATGAAAACCGCCATCTCGATTCCAAAAGAAATGGACGGGCCAGGTATCGGAACAAATCCTGACGAAATGCTTTTAGGCGCAGCCGCCACATGCTTCATTATTACATTGGCGGCAATGATGGAAAGAAGTGGCCTGGAGAAGGACGACCTTACCTTGGAGTCAGAAGGTATCGTGGACGTCACCAAAGGAATCATCACTTACAAAAAAATCATCCATAGACCACTTATCATCCTGAAAAAAGAGGCAACTGAAAAAGACATTTCTCTAGCCAGACGACTGGCAGAAAAAGCAGAAGCATCATGCATGATCACTAGGGCCATTAAAGGGAATGTAGAAGTGGAACTTCAAGCTGAAGTTATAAAAACAGAAGAGTGATGGACAAAAGACGCCGGCCATCTCAGCCGGCGTCTTTTGTCGTAAGTCGAGATCTCCAACACTAAAGAATATTCCTATTCTAATTAAGGGAAAAATGCATTTATGAAAGACAATTTGTTGTTTACCGATAAAATGGTTGCTTTCTTGGCTGTAAACTGACAAGCTTAAGAAACAACAATATTACTGACAACATGGAAGGTGAAGATATGATTGAAATCAGAACGTCTGAAATTAGTGACGGAGAATTAAATAGAGGGGTATTTGCCACAAGGGATATTGCAAAGGGAGAACTGATTCATGAAGCCCCTGTACTTCCTTATCCAAACAGTGAACATGAACACATTGAGAAAACGCTTCTCGCTGATTATGCTTTTGAATACGGCATAAACCACAGTGCTATTCTTTTAGGATATGGGATGCTGTTTAACCATTCCTATCAACCGAATGCTATTTATGAAATCAACTTCCCAAACTTTACTTTTGATTTTTATGCTCATAAAGATATAAAGGCCGGCGAAGAAATCATGATCAATTATAACGGGGAGGCCGACGACCAAGAGCTTCTCTGGTTTGATAAGTAATACCCCGAAATCTAGCGGATGCTAACAGCTCATCTTTGGAAATCTACCTTAGATGGGCTTTTATTATCAATGGAGGATATATGAAAATTAGTCTTATTATTTCACAAGTTATTTTTATTTTGTTATTCCCAGTATGGCTGGAGCTGACTAAGTATCTTCATTGGATAGTGATTGCGGTCGTATGGTTCTGTTATAGTTTTTTAGTTGTGTTTGTCGTTTGCCTGGTTAATCAAGTAACGATTTCTTTTAACAAACGTTTGTTGAGTATTGTTACAGCTGCATATAGTGCCAGTTTATTGATCCTTTTATTATTGAGGCCGAACGATGATCATGGAAGTTCAAACTTAGTCCCCTTTGAAACGATTTCTTTTTACCTTTCAGGGAAAGTCGATTTTCTTATTGCTTTCTATAACCTCGGCGCGAATATCGCCCTTTTTATTCCTTTTGGTCTTTATTACAAATATGTAAACAGGAAACCAAGTCCTTGGAGAATCCTTATCTATACACTGTTATGTATCTCTCTTATTGAAATCACACAATTTGTCACCCACCGCGGGAGCCTGGATATTGATGACCTGATTTTAAATACAGCAGGTGTCTTCACAGGATTTGTGTTGTATCCTTTATTCCAAAAAGTGTTCAAGATGATAGAGTAAGATTGATTTTTTCATAGAGTTCAGCTGGAATCGCCCTGCTAACAGCCATTATATTTCTTTCTATCTGTTCCGCTGAACTTGCACCAACCAAGGCACTTGCGACATTCTCCTGCTGAAGGACCCAGGTTAGTGCCAGTTCCGTTAATGAAACATCATATTGGTCTGCAATTGTTTGTATTTTTCTTACCAACTCAAACGATTCCTTTGTAAACAAACTGTTGAAGAATTTGTTTACATTGGGATTCTGTGCTCTGCTTTCTTTAGGAATACTATTTTGATACTTACCCGTCAAAATCCCCTGGGCAAGCGGGCTGAAGACGATTTGGGAAATTCGCAGTTTTTCTGATACCGGCAAGATATCATGCTCAATATCCCTTTTCAGCAGGCTGTACTCACACTGATTGACGATCAGCCTATTTAACAACAGGCTGTCTGCAATCTCTATGGCTTCTTCCAATTGAGAAGCAGACCAGTTGCTGACCCCTGCATAAAGAATTTTTCCCTGCCTGATCATATCATCAAGTGTTCTCAAGGTTTCCTCAACTGGGGTATTCGAATCATAGTTGTGGCAGTAAAAGATATCGATGTAGTCCAGTTCCATCCTATTCAAACTCACGTTGACCTGTTCCACCAAGTGCTTTCGTGAGAGACCTCTGCTCGTCGGCCCCCTCCCTGTCGGCCAAAATGCCTTTGTTGACAGAATATATTCATCCCGTGGAAACGATTTTAATGCTTTCGCTAAAATTCTCTCAGCTTCCCCCTCCTGATATACATTGGCAGTATCAAAAGAATTAACCCCTAGCTCGAATGCTTTATGAACGATCTGTGCTGATTCATATTCATTAACCTTGTCACCAAACGTTAAGTAACTGCCAAGGCTGACTTCGCTAACCATCAGTCCTGAGTTTCCCAATTTGTTGTATTTCATGGATTACCTCCAGTATTCTTTAGATTCCTGACTGCAATCAAAATTCCGACAGAGAACAGACTGATAAGAGACACTAAAACCTGAAGGGATAATTTCCCATTATTTTCAACCGGCTGTTTTTTTGTATATTTACCATGCCTCTCAGCTACATGGTAAATTCCCTCATCCACTTCAACGGCAATTGCTTCACCCGTGCTTATGTTTTTTATAGAAAAATATTTTGTTCCCACACTAAATGCATTGGAAAAATTACCGGGAAGCTGCTTATCACCTTTTCGAAGGTATTCTCTTTTTCATTAGACGTACAATTATCAAAAAGGTTTCTTCTCTCAAAAAAGACGAATCCACCATGGAACGTCCTTCTTTTCTATGTACTTTTCCTTTTTCATCTTTCGATTTACGACTGGTATCATTTCACTTTTTTCCTCATATGATGTACCCCGCTCCCCTTCCGACTGGCATCAATTCACATGAAGAATCTTCCAATGATGTACCATGCTTGCCCCGCAAACCTGCAACAGTCACCCTTGGATATATTCCTATACTATATCTCTCATCCTTCACTTTTAACTAAGCTCCTGAAAACCTCATTCAACACTTCATTAGAAATCTTTTGTCTCTCTGAAAAGGTGGGGGCTTCCTCCAAAAGTTTTTCCATAGCAAGGTTTATAAAAGAGTAAAGTGAATCAACCTCTAATCCGATTGTTTCTTCTCCAGACTTTTTCAAGTCTAGAATGCTGTTCAGTTCTGCAGCTATCACTTGATCACTAATTGTTCCCTCGGACAATGTTTTGAAATTCACCGGAGGAAAGGCGTCATGCTCCTTGATCCATATACAGCAAAGAACCCCTCTCAGCAAATGAAGGGTCAATTTGGTGGATTTTAAAGAATCCTTCTTCCATTTATTCCAGTTTGATTTTGACATGCTAAGGTAATGGTGATAGCAGGCCACTGCTGAAAATAGCTCAGCCTGCAAAGGAAGGATTTTTTCGCAAAATAATGGATCTGCCACTAATCTCTCCCTTGTATTCAGCCACTCCAGCATTGTAGAATTAGATTTCTTGTACAAGGTAAGTGCCTTTTTCAAATCCCATCCGCTTAATTCCAAATCGGTTCCAGCTTGTTCTTCTATCACATCCGGCTTCTTATCAAGCGATAGGTACCAGTCCATGTGGTGCTTGTAAATAAACCGGATATCATAATCACTCTTTGGTGAAGGAAACCCCCACGACCTGCTACCAGCCTGGACGGAATAGAGAATTTTGATTCCATTTTCGCTTTCTATTCGTTTGAGTTCAGACGCGATACGGTGATCCATCGGATGCTCACCTCATTGAGATAGATTTTCTATGACTTTTGCTAAAAGAAGGGTGCGTTCGGATAGAGAAGTTACTTCCAGATACTCCTTTTCGCTGTGTGCATTACCGCCGACCGGCCCCATTCCGTCTATGGTTGCTACACCGGCAGCTGAAGTGAAAGAGGCATCTGATCCTCCACCCGTCGATGTATCAGTAATTTCTATGCCCAGCTCTTCACCAACTGATATGATTTTTTTGAGTAATTTGTTATTCCGTCTATTCTTTTCCATTGGAGGCCTGTTGATTTCGCCTTCAAGGATGATTTCCGTACCCGGAACGTCGGTCTTGGAACAGATTTCTTCCATTCTTTCTTCAACGGAAGATGCTTGATCTGTCTCAGCGATCCTTATTTCCATCTGAGCGGTTGCATGGTCAGAAACGGTATTTACCGAAGAACCGCCTTCTATCAGGCCGACATTCACGCTGATTCCATTTTCATGGTCATTTAATTCATGCAGCTGAATCACTTTATGCGCAAGCTCTTCTATCGCACTTCTGCCCTTTTCCGGCTCGATTCCAGAATGAGCCGCTTTTCCAATTACATTGAGCGTATAGTTTCCTTTTCCTCTCCGCGCGGAAACAAGGGAGCCGTCTTTCCTTGCCGGTTCCATGATTAACGCATAATTTTTTCCTTGTGAAACGCGTGTTATTAAATCCTTTGAAGACGGCGAACCGATCTCTTCGTCACTGTTCAAAAGAATCTGTACATTGCGGAAATGAGGGGAATTATTCTTCAAAAGCGCTTTGATGGCATATAAAAGGGTAACAAGACTGGACTTCATATCAATAACTCCTGGTCCGTAAGCCATATCTCCCTCAATCCTGAAAGGACGTTCAACAGCAGTTCCTTCTGGAAAAACAGTATCCATATGGGCGATGATTAAGATTTCCGGATTTACTGCTTCTTCATGTTGGATAATCAAGTGATTCCCGTATTCCTCCTGTTGAATGACATCTATTTTAAATCCTATATTTTCGTATACATTTTTTAATAATGAACCTACCCTGTCAACGCCGGCTTTGTTTGTTGAACCGCTGTCAATATTCACCAGCATTTCAATCAATTTCAGCATTTCCTGTTGTTTACTGCTTATATATTCTTGCACTTTACTCTCTCCCAGCTTTCTCCATGAATCATAAACGTGTTATTTCCTACTATTATACCATTATGTCCAAGGAGAAACGTTTGATTTACAGTTATAAGAATATATTCTCGAATGTTTCCAAGCATGCAAACAGCTGGGGCTGCTTTAACGAATAAGGTAGAATTCTTTCTGCTGTTTGGCCATATAATGAACTTTGCCCTTATGGAATAAGATTGGTTCTTCCAAATAAATCGGGACGTCTTGATTCCATTCAGGAATGTGCATCCGGATATTGAATTCAAGAGCATAACAAGTGTTATCCCTTAATAATAAGTCCCCTCTGCCTGGTATTTCAGCCTGCTTATCATACAAACCAATCAGCGGCCCGGCACCATGACAATGAACACCAAGCGGATGGGAATAAAGCATGGCTTCTATGTCTTGACCTTCAGCTGCTTTCATGCTACCCGAAAAAATTTGATTGCCGCTTCTTCCTGTTTCAAAGCAGCTGGTAACGATATCTTCAAACCTCAACGCTTTTTCGAATGCAGCAGAAAGGCTTTGCGGAACGGTACTCTCGCCATTCTTCAGAACATATGCAAGCTGCTGGGTATCGGTAGCCAATCCAAGATAATGTATTCCAAAATCCAGATGGACAATATCTCCTGGAAGAATGGCCGTATTCTCCAGCCGATCCTCGCCAGCCCCCTGTCTTTGAACATCAACTGTAGGATAAAAAGAAGTTTCGAGACCCAGATCCATAACCTTTTGCCTGATCCAGTCAACTACCTCTTTAGTAGTGGTAATACCGGGATGGATTACCCTATTCGAAAGAGCCTCCTGCCCAATCTCCCTTGCAAGCTCACAGATATGGGGATAAGCGGTCAGTTCCAGCTCGCTCCTGGTCTGGAGCCAGTCCACCAGCAGAGGTTCAGAGCTGACAAAATTGTGATTTTCCTCACCAAGAGCTTTCTTTAAGTTGTTCAACATGTTGACCGTTAAACCGTCACTGGCAGCATGGAGCTCTCCCATATTCACGGCAATTTCAGCAGGGGCCCTCTCTTTAATAATTCTTGCAGCGCATCCCCATTGGGTTTCTGTGCTTTTCTCCCATACATTTTTGTAAAAGGGCTGGAATGCGGGATTCGAATGAAGAACGAACCTCTCGATTTCCCCTTGTTCATTCTTACAAAAAATAAAGACCGTCAGCCTCCTTGAACTGTCTACAGCTGAAGGAAAGAAGGTGCTGATGACAGGGTCTTCATTGTACTCCCTTCCGAATGTGATCCACATTTCCGTTCCATGCTCCTCCATTAATCCCGGCAATATAGTTTGCAACCGCTCTTCTAAAACACGATCCCGGAAAGCATCTCTCTCTTTTAAAGACAAGATTTTAGAAAAAGTTTTCTCCATACCCATCTCCCCCTTTTCTTATACACTTCTCTATTTTATTTAAAGTTTCCTTTTTTTATTGATGCAAATGGACATACCCGTGTACTTACTGAAAAAAAAAGCCGGCCGCAACGACCAGCTTAGTATCAACGGCTCTCTTTTGAAAACCATCGTGATAGTGGATAAACGAGAGGACTTTGTATGAGAAGTGATAAGATGATAGCACCAAAAGTCAGCGAAAGCAGCGTATCGTCCTGGCCTGAACTTTCGGCGGCCAAACCTAATAAAAGTGCAACAGACATGGTTCCTTTGATCCCCGACCAAGTAATGATTGAAATATCATCCCACAAAAATTCTTTCCTCCATTTTCCAAAAAGTTTAAAAATCCCTGTCAGCACAATGAAGCGGACAATCAACGATAGGCCAAAGATGATGAAGATGAAACCAATATTCTCAAAAGAAATATACTTCATAAACTCGATTCCGATCAACAAGAATAGTATTGAGAGAATACTTGGTTCAATCACCTCCCAGAAGGAGTCTAAATAGCTACGGTAATCCTCTTCTTTATCTGTTGTATCAAGCTTCCATGAAAGCATGACTCCCGATGAAACTGAAGCCAGGACTCCGGATACCCCCAGATGTTCGGCAAGATAAAAACTTCCGTACGCCAATACAATACTTAACATAACCTGATACTGGCGATGATGTGTAAAATGATAAATCCTGCTCACCATCCATCCAAACACAATCCCTATCAATAGGCCGCCAGCTGAAACTAAAAGAAAATCTCCTATAGCCGGAAGCATATTGAAACTTTCATCAGATAAGTAGAGATGCGAGATAACTGTGAATAAAACGACACTTGTACCGTCATTCACCATGGATTCACCTTCTACAACATCCGCAATCTTGGGGCTGTTGGATGATTTCTTTAAAATTGAAACAACTGAAACCGGATCCGTCGGGGTAAGGATGGCCGCAATAAGCAATGCACCGATAAAGGAAAGGGAAACCAGTCCGACAAAATAAATGGATGCCCCAAGAAGAAGAACTGTCAAAAGCAACCCGAGAGTGCTCAATACGCCTATGACACCAGCATTTTTACGCAGCCCCTTAATTTTGAACTGATACGCTGAAGTGAACAATAAAGCCGGTAAAAAGACATTGAATATCATGTCCTTAGTGATTTCTACCGGCGAGAAAAAAGGAGTGAACGATAACCCAATTCCTATCAACAGAAGAACTGTAGGCACCGGGAAGTTTTTCTGTTTTTTGTCTATAGTGAAAACAATATAGCCGATAAATAGTAAAATAAATACGTGTGTATAATTCATTACTGTGCCTCCTGCTTTAAAATCTTATGTTTTTCTTTTACCTTTCTGACTGACTCTTAAACAGAGGATCAGATAAGAAAGATAGGGTGAAATGTTTACTCTTTTTAACGTACGGGTACTGGATAAGAAGGTTTATTACCTTTAAAAATCTTGAAGGAGGAATAAGGGTATGAGTCTAAAATCTAAGTTATTAGTTGGTGCAGCAGCCGGCGCGGGATACTACATGAGTAAGAAAGATAACCGCATGAAGGTGCAGAACATGATTGAAAGCGTAAAACAGAAATGGCAGAACCGTGAGAATGAGGACTCTCATATACACAGAACTGGCAATCCTCACCCCCATGATGTGGAAGATAACACAATGGTCAGCGAGGGTGCCCAAACTTCGGTTCATTACTACAATTCAACCGCACAATAATAGCCATAGTCATTATACAAAGAAGGATCTTACCGGTTTGGTAAGATCCTTTTTTTGTATCCAGCTGGGGGCTTAAGTGACATAAAGACTCAATAATGCACATGGTTATTGCAGAACTGCTTTCTCTTATTAAAACAGTTCTCAGGACACTTTCACTTCAGTTTTTCACATTTCATGTCCTTGAGGACTTCCCTCAAGACACTCTTGACTCTGTTTTTCCCAGCTCATGTCCTTGAGGACGCCTCTCAAGTCACTTTCACTTCAGTTTTGCCCGGCTCATGTCCTTGAGGACACCTCTCAAGTCACTTTCACTTCAGTTTTTTCCAGCTCATGTCCTTGAGGACACCTCTCAAGTCACTTTCACTTCAGTTTTGCCCGGCTCATGTCCTTGAGGATCCCTCTCAAGACACTTTTACTTTATTCTTTCAACCAGAACCATTATATAAGTGATAAAACTCAAAAAGGACCTCACCATTTAGGTAAGATCCTTTCAAAAAAACACTTTTAAATACGGAAAGCGATTTTCCCCAAGTTTTCGCTCTGCTTTAAACGGTTGAATGCAGCTTCATATTCATTCAGGTTATAAACGCTGTCCACTACAGGTTTAATGCCATGCTTCTGGATAAATTGAAGCATTTCCCTGAATTCCTCGGCACTCCCCATTGTAGAACCAAGGAGGTTCAGCTGCCCATAAAAGAAATGGCGGATATCTATTTCGATTACGTCCTCTGTTGTGGCTCCAAAAGTAGCAACCGTCCCGCCTTTTCTGACTATTTTAAGTGATTTATCAAAAGTGGCTCTGCCAATACTCTCGATGACCACGTCGACTGTTTCACCTTTAAGCTCTTCATTCCAGTCACTGTTCGTGGATATGCTGATGTCCGCTCCGAGCTCCCGGGCCTTCTCTTGTTTCTCTTCACTCCGGGAAGTAACAATGACTTTAGCTCCTGCAGCTTTTGCAAATTTAAGCAGGAAGGTCCCTACCCCGCTGCCGATTCCTGGAATCAAGACGGTATCCCCTTCTTTTACTTTTGCACGGGTAAATAACACCCGGTAAGCAGTCAGAGCTGCTAACGATAAAACTCCTGCCTCTTCCCAGTTCAGATGATCCGGTTTCTTCTCGACATTTTCAGCTGGCAGAGTAATATACTCTGCAAATGTACCGTTGTCCGGAAGTCCGACAATTTCAAACCCAGCTGGCGGTGCATCGCTGTTTTGATTCCATCCAAGGCCTGGATTGATGATGACCTCATCGCCCGCAGCTATATTTGTGACCCCTTCTCCTATCTCTTCTATTGTTCCAGCTCCATCTGAACCTACAATTAAAGGAGGCTGATCTTCTTTATGCCTGGTTAACACGATAAGATCCCTTCTGTTTAGCCCGGCCGTTTTCAATTTAATTTTCACCAAACCGCGGCTGATCTCAGGTTCCTGAAAATCTCTGAGCGAGAGCCCTTCCATTCCTTGCTTTCCTTCATGTAAGATCGCTTTCATATTTCTCCTCCTTTGTTCCTATATCGATTATGTATTCGTCTTTTCAAGGATACCTTACAGACTTTTGACAACTTTGATGCTGTCTTCATCAGTAGGATCCACAGCTTGAGGGATATCAACGGTGGTCCTTAAAAACGTTTCTGTTTTATCATCTGAAATTGGATGTTCTTTTGATAGGGAGAACTTGAATGGAATCCGTTTCACTTCCTCTGCTTTCACGACCCCGATTTCATCTAACGCATATCCATGCAGCTCTTTTTCATGATAAGAAAAATCGCTGTCTTCCCGGTAATCATCTGTACGGATAAAGACGGTCAGAACAACTTTGTTTACCTGCTGGTCTGATAAGCCCCCTTCAATCACAACTTCTCCCTTCAAGTCACTTGATGGTGTCAGTGTAGGATTTTCCACAACGGTATCTACCTTGATATTACCGATACCAATGCTAGACAAAAAGTCTTTCCACATGCCTTGTTCACCCTTTCTAAATTAAGTAATAAACCCAAGATTTATCCAATCTATTGCTTTCGCAGAAAATGATACTAACTACCAGCCAGAAAAGCAAGAAATACACCAAGTGATGGAAAAGGAGACCAATATGATCGGCCTCCTTTTCCTTTCAGTAACTTACAATTCGACGAAGTTCTTTACAATATCAATCGTACGTTCGATATCTTCGCGGCTGATATCAAAATGGGTAGTAAAGCGGACTAATGCCGGACCGAATGTGACAGCCAGCACACCTTCTTCCTTCAGGCGGTCAGTAAACTCAGTGGAATTCATCCCCAGCTCAGAAACATCTGCCACGACAATATTTGTATCCACCCTATTCACAACGCTCAATCTGCTGATGGAGCTTAACCCTTCTGCAAGCATCTTGGCGTTTTCATGGTCTTCAGACATTCTTTCTCTCATATTGTTCAATGCATAAAGCCCAGGTGCTGCAATGATACCAGCCTGTCTGAGTCCCCCGCCTAAACGCTTTCTCCATTTTCTTGCCTTTTTAATGAAATCTTTATTTCCGGCAATTATAGAACCCACCGGAGCACCCAGGCCTTTTGACAGGCAGACTTGTACGGTGTCACAGTACTGAGTGTATTCTGTAAGGAGAACGTTTTCAGCCGCAACCGCGTTGAATAACCTTGCACCATCGACATGAACAGGTACTCCATGTTTTTGGGCAACTGTATAGATTTCCTTCATGTTTGAAGAAGGAACAATGGCACCCCCAGCACGATTATGGGTGTTTTCAAGACATATCAGACCCGTCTCTGGAAAGTGCTGGTCATCTTCCCTGATCGCTGCTTCCACTTCTTTTGGGTCCATTGCCCCCCGGCTGCCTTTTATTGTCCTTGGCTGCACACCTGCAAACGCTGAAATTGCTCCAGATTCATAGTAAAAAATATGTGATTCTGCTTCCATGATCACTTCATTAGCCGGTGAGCAATGTGTCAAAACAGCAATTTGGTTGCCTTGTGTTCCACTTGTCACAAATAATGCGGCTTCTTTTCCCAATAGTTCTGCTGCTGTTTCTTCAAGTTTAAGGACAGTTGGATCTTCTCCATAGACATCGTCACCAACAACAGCATTCATTGCAGCCTCTCTCATTTCTTTCGTCGGTTTTGTCACAGTATCGCTTCTTAAATCGATCATTGAAACCACTCCCAAATATGTAATTGCCCCTATTATTTTCCTCTTTCAAATTATAACATTCTTATTCTCTTTACGTCTTTTTCCCAGTAATTCCTAGTAAACTTATCTAAAATATAATTATAGGAATATTCGGACTTTTTACCTCTTTTCTGTGGTAATCTTATTAATATTGATTGAACATCCAGAGGAAAATTTTCATGGTTTATCCACTATTTCAGGGATTCTTTAAGGGGTGGTCAGGGGTATTTTCCCAAGTAGCCAGATTCGTTCTAAACGAAGGATTATTTTATACTATTACTATAGATAGAGAGGAGAAACAATCGTGACGATCGGAAGCAAAATCCGTTATCATCGCATGAAAAAGAAACTAACCCAAGAAGAACTTGCAACAGGGATTCTTTCCGTCTCTTATCTTTCCAAGATTGAGAATAATCAAACCACCGCCTCTGAAGAAGTGATAGAACTTCTCTGCAAACGACTCGGGATTGTTTTACTTCAGGAAAATGATGAGGTCCTTAAAAAAGCATTCTCGGATTGGAATAAGGCACTATTGAGAAACGATCATAATGAAGCTGTCCGCCTTTATGAGCAGGTTTCAAGTCAAATCACACAAATTGATGATATGACCCTCCTCAATAGTTTCCTTATCCTTAAGATCCGCTATCATATTTTATTAAAAGATTACGAGAGCCCAAGGGACATCATCACTACACTTGAAAAAAACTATAAAGTACTTTCGGATAAACTGCGGTTCTATTTCCATAAGTTTGCCGGCAACTTTTGCTACACCCAGAGCCAATTCGAGAAAGCCAATAATCACCTTAAAGATGCGGAGCATTTCTTTGTTCTTGGAAGCATACTGGACAATGAGGAAAAAGCAGATTTATTTTACTTGAAATCACTTACCCTTGTCCAATTAAGAAAGCATGCCCTTGCCATCCATTATTCAGAAGAGTCCCTGGCACTCTACCAAAGTCTGTATCATAACAAAAGGTGTGCTGAGATCCATTTGCTTCTTGGTGTGTGCTATAGAAGGATTCAGAACATACAAGAGGCCATCACGCACTATGAGTGGGCAAATGAAATCAGCAAGAATATCGATTACCCATTGCTGAGAGGAAATGTCGAACAAAATCTGGGATATCTGAAGTCAATGGATAGCCGTATTGAAGAAGCCATTTCACATTACCTTAAGAGCCTCGAATTCAAAAACGACGATCAGGCCAGTAAATTGACGACCATCCTTGCTCTTGTTAAGGAGTACTACAAACTCAAAAGATTCGACGAACTGATGAAGTGGCTTAAGGAAGGAATTCTTTTATCACAACAGCAAAAGAATAGGGAGAAATATTATGAATTCCGAATCTATGAATTTGCAGCTAATAAACTGGATGGGGAATTTGAAGAATTTATGAAAACCGAAGCCCTCCCCTTTTTTGAAAAAACGGGGAACCCTCATCTTCTGGCCCAGTATTCTAAATTTCTTGGTAACTATTATCAAGAAATTAGAAAATATAAATATGCTGCACATTATCTTACTAAAGCTAATGTGGCATATGAAAAAATAATAGGATTATAGGAGGAGATTCAGAATGAAAAAACTGAAAAGAATCACGATTGCCGCACTTGTACTTGTTGCCCTTTCTGCTGTCGGAACATCCGTCAGCGCTCAAGAGGAAGACCTGCCGCCGCCAAACGGCGGAGCACCTGCTCTAACTGAATAAACATATCTAAGGCTCCTGTCTCCCAATGGAAACAGGAGCCTTTTAACGCTTTAAAGCAATGGGGGACAGTCCCCCGCCGCTTTAAAGGATGAAAGCGTTTTATTTATAAATGGTAAATTTACGCAGTACATAGTATATTTAACTTGTAAGCTACTTAAAGGGGGATTTATAAATGGCTTCAAAAGAGACAAAACTAGAGAGATATGCCGATTTACTTATCCGCGTGGGAATCAATCTTCAGGAAGGGCAAACGCTCCTTATCAACGCTCCTGTTACAGAGGCTGATTTTGTTGCCCAGCTGACAGAAAAAGCTTATGATGCCGGTGCCAAGAATGTCCTTGTTGATTACTCGGATGAAAATCTGACTCGATTAAAAATGGAAAAAGCACCTGAGGAAGGATTAAAAGACGTTCCTTTATGGAAAGCCAAAGGGCTTGTTGAAATGGCAAAAAACAATGCAGCTGTCCTTAATTTGACCTCTCCCAACCCTACCTTGCTGAAAGGTATAGATGCAAAGCGTGTCGCAGTGGCCAATAAGGCGAGCGGTGAAGCATTCAAGGATTTCCAGCCTTTCATATCTGGAGGGCGAATCAGCTGGCTGATCGCTGCCGTCCCTTCAAAATCCTGGGCAAAGAGTGTGTTCCCTGAATTATCTGAAGAAGAAGCTGTCGAAGAATTATGGGAAAAGATCTTCTACACGACCAGAGTCGATCAGGAAAACCCTGTGCAGTTATGGGAAAAGCATATTGCTGACATGACCAAGAATGCTGACCATCTCAATGACCGTTCATACCGAAAACTTCATTATAAAGGTCCTGGTACAGATTTCACTGTAGAACTTCATCCAAAGAGCAAGTGGATTTGCGCCCAGTTCAATAACGATCAGGGTGTTAATTTTGTTCCTAACCTTCCTACTGAAGAAGTTTTCACGATTCCAGTACGTGATAGTGTTAATGGAACAGTCAGCAGTACCAAACCATTGAATTACAGCGGCAACCTGATCAATAATTTCAGCCTGACATTCAAGGATGGAAAAGTAACAGAGTTCAATGCCGAAGAAGGATATGATACGTTAAAAGGATTGCTGGAAACGGATGAAGGCGCCTCCTTCCTTGGAGAGATTGCTCTTGTTCCGCACAACTCTCCTATTTCGAACACTAATATCATTTTCAACAACACTTTGTTTGATGAAAATGCTTCATGTCATATTGCTCTTGGAAATGCCCTTTCTATCTGTGTTGAAAATGGAAAGGAAATGACCCAGGATGAACTGAAAGAAATCGGCTTTAATGAGAGCCTGACACACGTGGATTTCATGATTGGTTCAGCACAATTGGATATTGACGGCGAGCGTGAAGATGGAACGATCGAGCCAATTTTCCGAAGCGGCAACTGGGCATTCTAAAAAAAGAAGAGCCGTATCCCCTCCACGGGAATGCGGCTCTTCTTTTTATAACTTCAGTCTTTGTCAGACTCGCTGCCTTGCTTGGTCCCTTTGCTTGTGTATGGTTTGGCAGCAGCTTTTTTCTTTGCACTTTTCTGCCAGCGGTTCCAGCCTTTTTTTCCAGTCCCTCTGCCTGTTCCGCCGCCTTTACTTTTACTCACTCTATCAACTCCATTAAATGCTCATTCAATATTATTAAAGATTCATTATATCAAAAAACCTCCACAATAAACAAAGGTGCAGATAAGAAATCTTTCTTCATCTCCTTATTCCACTATACCTTTAAGGTTTTACCTCCTCTCATTCAGGGAAAGGAAAAATTGAAGACTTAGAAAGGAGCGATAATCATGAAAGAATACTATGTGGTACCTAATAAAGATGACACCGGCTGGTATGTAAAAATAGAAGACGTAGCTCCAACAACGCTTTACAATGGCCGTTCTGAAGCTATTGATGAAGCTGAGCGCCTTGCAAAAGAAAATCAGCCGGCAAAAGTGCTGGTTGAGAATGAAGACCAGGAAGTCATAAGCGAGAAGACCTTTTCCTAATATGAACTTCAAAGAAGAAGCCTGAATCAGGCTTCTTCATTTTGCTTTTTTTAAATACCATATATTACCCTTATTATTACAGAAGAATTTCAGATAAAACATTTTCAAGTCATACATAATCGTTTATGATTAATATAACAGTATTTAAAGGAGATTTACTTCTTATGAAAAGCACCCTTACTAAAACGAAGGTTTTTTCAGTCGGAGCTATGCTCTTACTTGTCTTATCATTAATTTATATATCATTCAAGACACAGATTGCTGAATCGAAAGAAAATGATTCTGCAGAATATGCTGGTATACCAACTGTCTTTGTACACGGCTATAAAGGAACTTATAATTCTTTTAAAACGATGCTCTACCGCTTTGAGGATAATAAGTGGGGCAAGAGAGAACTGGTGGTGTATGTTTCTGCAGAGGGAGCACTTACCTGGAAAGGTTCACTCCATAATGAGTCCGAAATGCCGCCTCTTGTCCAGATTGTATTCGAGAAAAATAAAGCATCCATTGCAGAAACTTCCAGCCGCCTTCAGAGTGTCATGAAAGGCTTGAAGGAAAAGTTTGGTATTGAACAAGTGAATATTATCGGTCATTCCATGGGTGGACTGGTATCTGCGCATTACTTGGAAACGACAAACGGGAACAATGAATATCCGGAAACACTAAAATTCGCGGTTATTGGGAGTCCTTTTGCTGGTATTTCTGATGATTCCTACCACAGAGTGAATACCGGCGAAGCCGTCATTGATTTAATGCCCGAATCTGACGCATTGAATGCCCTTGTTGCTAATCGCGAAAACTTCCCTTCCGACCTGGAAGTACTGGCGGTTGCAGGATCCGGAGACCAGGTTGTTGATGTGGAAAGCGCATTTGCAATCCAAAACATTGTTAGTGAAGAGCGCCTGCAAAAGCGCCTAATTGAAGATGTGTCTATTGATCACAGCGGTTTGCATGAAACGGAAAAGGTAGATAAATTGCTGAAAAAGTTTCTATGGAACTAGAAAGAATGCCTGGTGAAAATACCAGGCATTCTTTCATTTTCAAAGGAAGTACCCTCTCCAGCATGTAACTGCACAAGTTTATCTTCCCCTCTTCAACAAAAAGCTGCCACAAAAATGTGGCAGCCTCCTTTTATTGACCAAATGCCATATTCTTATTTTTACCTTTAAGGATCTGGAATACCCCATATGCTGCAAGTCCCAGAGCCACCAGCCCCAGCATCCATTGTCCAAATGGCTGCTCTGCAATTTTAGATAGTGCTGCATCAAGCCCTTTTGCATTATCGGGATTGGTAGTGATTGCAGTTTGAATGAGGAAATAGCCAGTGATACAGAATACGACACCTCTGGCCATCAATCCTGCTTTCCCGGTTTTCTTTCCTAGTTCATATTCTTTCTTGTCCATCTTGCTTCGATGGAAAGAGTCAGTAAACTTTTCACTGTAACCTTTATAGATTTCATAAATACCAAAGCCAATCACGGCCGCTCCTGCCAGGCCAATCATCCATTGACCAAATGGCTGGGAAAGGATTTCAGCTGTTATAGTCTGTTTGCTGTTTCCACCACCGCTGCTGCTTCCTGCATTAGAAGCAAGTTGGACCGCTCTATATGCAAGTCCAGCATATACAATTGCACTAAATATAAAACCGATTCTTATTACAATTCCTTTTGCATCATGTCCTTTGTTCTGCGGGTCGGTGATCGCTTCAACGATTTTCCAAATGACATAACCGGCCAGACCAATAGCTAATATCCATAGGATTACTTCACCAAAAGGCTTTGTTGCTATTGATGCCAACGCTCCCTTGGTTCCTGTGGTTTGTCCGCCTATCCCTATGGCGGCCATTAGTGCAAGAATACCAATCAGGAGGTACACGCTCCCTTTAGCCACATAGCCCATTCGCCCGAGTCCTTTGACCCATGGTTTTGCTTCATGGGCACCCTTTTTGGCTTGTCCTTTCGCCTGTTCTTTATTCATTACCGATTGCTCCTCTCGTTTGTAGTTGTTCTTTGTCTTTGTCCTTTAATTTCCCACTTTTTATAATAGGAAAACTTATTTTAAGCACTACATGTTAGATTCATAAGAAAAAGGAATACTAATAGAGGAAAACATTTCTTATAGAAAAGTTGAGGAAATTTTCAGTTATTTCCCCGGAAACCGCAATATATGACAATATTTGATTCGATAAAGCAAATTCTGTTTAAAAAAGGAGAATTATCGTGAAAAAAGCTGTTTTTTTAGATCGAGATGGAGTGATCAATGAGGTTTTGTCCAAGAGAGTGAAGTTCGTCAATAAACCCTCTGATATTCATTATCTTAAAAAAGTGCCTAAGGCAATAAAAATGCTTAATGGTAAAGGATTTAAAGTTTTTGTCGTCACGAACCAGGGAGGCGTAGGCCTCGGTTACCTTACGGAAGCAGGATTGGATAAGATTCATGAAAAGATGAAACAGGATATTGAAAATGAAGGAGGCTTTGTTGAGGAGTTTGCAAGTTGTATCCATAAGCCGCATGAGGGATGTGAATGCAGAAAACCTGAGGCGGGAATGATCTTGTCCCTCGCTAACAAACATGGAATCGACTTATCACAGAGTTATATGATTGGAGACAGGGAGCCTGATATAGAAGCGGGAAAAAAAGCTGGCTGTTCCACTATCCTCATTGGAGATGACGATCCAGAAAATCTGGCGGACCGTCACTTCCCCTCTCTATATGAAGCAGCAATATATTTATGCGGACAATCATGAACTTCAGAGTTTCTCTGAAGTTTTTATATGACAGTTTTTAGGGACCACTAATATTTGAATCTATTTAACTATAAAAGTAAACTTATGATTAGTCATTCATTCTATTTAAATTGTGGAGGAATACAGTCATGAAGTATTTTTCAAAAAAGATAACCAGCTTCTATAAATCCTTCTTAATTCTGTGGCTGATCATTGCGCTATGTCTCGGCTATTTTGCTGCAGGGCTTCCAGATATACTCGGGGGTGATGGTTTCAGAACGGACGGTGAATTTGAAGAGGTTAAAGAAACCCTCACCGGTGACTTCGATTTTCCAGAAAGTACACTACTTCTTTTATTTGAACAAGGCAAGGACAGTGAAACAGTTTTTGAAGAAAAAATCCAGACCACCCTTAACGATATAGATGAATCTGTTAATTCAGCAATTATCCAATCTCCTTTGACGGATGATTCTCTACGAGAAGGAGGAACAGCTTATGCCTCCATCTCTTTTGATCAATCTGATATTAAAGAAGAAATAAACATCATTAAGGAAAAGATCCAATCCAAAGATAATGTAGTATTGACCGGTGGTCCGGTGATATCTGCCGACATTAATCAAGCCAGCCAGGATGACTTGAAACGAGCTGAATTGATTGGCCTTCCGGTTGCATTGCTTGTTCTTCTCTTTGCTTTCGGAAGTATAATAGCTTCAGTAGTCCCGATTATCATTGGCGGAATTACTGTCGTCTCCTCCCTTGGAATTTTAACAATGATAGGCGAAGACATCGAATTATCTGTTTTTCTTCTGAATGTCGTACCTATGATCGGACTCGCATTAAGCATCGACTTTGCCCTTCTCTTCATTAATCGTTATAGAGAAGAGCTGCTTAAATCTGATAAGCTGACAGCAATCCGAACAACTATTCAAACTGCAGGCAGGTCTATTGTCTTTTCAGCTGTTTGTGTGTTCATCGGATTGGCAGCCATGAGCGTAATTGAGATTGATATCTTTCAGACCATTGCCATTGGCGGTATGGTCGTGGTTTCAATCGCTGTTATTTCATCCCTGACCCTGCTGCCATCTGTACTAATTATCCTGGGACCTGCGATTAATAAATGGATGGTGATCAATCAAAGTGATGGATCATCAAGCGGCTGGCGAACATTTGCCCGTTTTGTGATGAAAAAGCCGTTAGTCATTTCCATCTCTGCACTGGCCATTTTGATTATCGGAGTATTGCCTGTCGGGAACATGAATCTTGCCATTCCGGAGATTGACTCACTTCCCGAAAGCTATGAGTCCCGCCAGGCCATTGAAAAAATCCAGGATACTTTCAATATAAATGAAGGCAGCCAGGTTTACGTCATTGCAGAACGTGATGGTGACTGGACAAGCGAAGAAGGATTAGAAGAAATACAGAGGCTTTCTGATGCCCTTGAAGAAGATGCAATCGTTGATTCCGTCACTACTGTTTTCACAGAAAGCAAGATTGATTCACCCGAAGCCTTGTACGGTGCACTTCAACAACCGGAAAGCGCTGAATCATTAGCTCCATTATTGGCATCCTTGATCAATGAAGATCAGCTCCTCCTGCCTGTCGAGTTGTCTGAAGAAGAATCTTCAGAGGCAGCCAAAAACTGGATCAGGGAATGGTCTTCTAAAGAGTGGGATTACCCCTTGGCTTTCGGTGGAGAAGTGAAATTCAACCAGGAAATCTTTGATGAAATTTATGACAAAGTTCCTTTAAGTCTCGGAATTATCCTGATATCAACTTATTTCATTCTCATGATAGCTTTCCAATCCATCATCATTCCATTGAAAGCTATTCTGATGAACATCATCGGTTTGACTTCAACCTTCGGCATACTTGTCTGGCTTTTCCAGGGCGGCCATTTTGGACTTCAGGCTTCAGATATTGCCCTTGTCCTGCCAGTTCTTGTCTTCAGCCTTGTTTTCGGCTTGAGTATGGATTATGAAGTATTCTTGATTTCGAGGATTCACGAGATCTATTTGCAAACGGGTGATAACACAGAGGCAACGATAGAAGGGCTCACATCGACAAGCAAAATCATTACCTCTGCTGCCTTGATAATGATGGTCATCACTGGAGCGTTCGCCTTTACCGGTGTCATGCCTGTCAAACAGATTGGTATCGGAATCGCTATCGCAATCTTTATTGATGCAACTATCATCAGGATGCTGCTTGTTCCTTCACTGATGAAGCTACTTGGTGATTGGAACTGGTATATGCCATTTATGAAGAAAAATAAAAATATAAGAAAAAATGAAGATTTTACTGTCTAATGAAAAAGCTAGTATAGAGAACCTACTCTCTATACTGGCTTTTTTATTTTCCTGGATGAAAAAGCAAAATCGTTAATGAGGTGGTGGATCTATGATAAGGTTAGAGAGAGAAGACTGATTCGCCAATAAATTTTTCAGGGTGAAAATATTTCCCTTCAGTAGCGGTTTGAATAATCCCTAATTACTTCGGCTGATTAAAAGAAGGGCTCGAAAGAAATGCACAAGGAGGCTGAAAGAGTGAATAAAGCCGAATTTCATAATATGATTAAAGCTTCATACCCGTTTGACCACTTATCTGAAGATCAATTAGAATATTTAGTCTCGCATGCCCAGTTCCAGAAGTATGCCAAGAACGAGTTCATATTTCACGAAAATGAATCACAGGAAGAACTGGATGTTTATTTCCTAATCTCCGGAACGGCCAAGAATGTACTGCACAGGCCATCCGGAAAACAGGTTTCTCTGCGATATTACTATCCCGGTGACCTCGTCGGCCTTATGATTCTCTGGACTAGCGGGGATATGAGTTTTTCCGTACAGGCAATTGAAGAATGCACATTATTCCGTTTTAATAAGAAGGTTTTCTTCGATATGCTGACCAATAACCAGGACTTTTCCCAGATCATCCTTGAAAGTGTCGGGAACCGCATGAAAACTCTTTATGATGAGATTAAGTATAAGGAATCTCAGGAAGATTCAGCTGACTTATCCTTATTCCGCACCAGAGTCAATGTCCTGATGGATTCTCCCGTCACGCTCCCTAAAGAAGCCACAATGGAAGAAGCTGCTCAAAAAATGCTTGATGAAGAAGTGGAAGCGCTTGTTATAACCGACAGGGAATCGGCTCTAAAAGGAATAGTCACTCAAACGGATATCCTCCGCTTTTTAACCAGCAGCAAAGAAACTCCTTCCGTTTCAGAGTGGATGAACAGGAAGCCCTATTGGGTAAGGGATGAATCTTTTGCCTATGAAGCATTGTCCCTATTCAGATATGAAGGGGCAAAGTTTGTCCCTGTTCTGCGAAATGGCATTGTTGTAGGTATATTGACAGGACTTTCTTTTGTGAACATCCATGATTCCAGCTATCTGGATCTGTCTTACAGCATAACGTCGGCTTCAAGCACAGAAGACCTTATCCCTTTATCTCCAATTGAGAATAGTACGTTCACATCCTTTATCAGCAGCTTGCTTGATCAAGACAGTTTTGCCTATAACGTTAGTGAAGTTTTAACCAATTATAATGACCGGCTCTACCGTAAAGTCATTATGCTTTCTGAAACAGAGATGATTCAGGAAGGTTTCGGCTCCCCTCCTGTAAACTACTGCTTCATCGTAATGGGAAGCCAGGGCCGAAGTGAGCAATCTTTCAACACCGATCAGGATAACGGCATTATCCTTTCAGACTATTCCCATCTTGACAATGCGGGTGCAGTGGAAAGTTACTTTGAACGGTTTACAGAAAAAATCAATACCAAATTGACTCTCTGCGGGTTTCATGAATGTACCGGGGGAATCATGGCCAAGGAACTGAAATGGCGTAAATCATACAAGGAATGGCTCAGAGCTATAGATGACTGGCTTCATGAAATTGATGCGGAAGAAGTTCAAAGCTTCACGATGTTTTATGATTTCCGCCCCATCTTCGGCGACTACAGTCTTGCAGAGGATATCCGCAGCTATATAGCTGAAAAAGCCAGGAAATCACTGAACTTGCAGCAATTGCTGCGAAAGGACGCCATACGCTTCCGCATTCCCGTCAACGCCCTGGGAAGAATCAACCTTAAAGGCAGAAACAAACGGTTTAACATCAAGAAAGCAGGTTTAATGCAAATCGTCAATATGGTCCGCATCCACTCCATTAAACATGGCATCAAGGAAGTGAACACTGTCCAGCGCCTGGAAGCATTGAAGGAAAAGAAAGTGTTCCACCCTAGAGATGCAGAGAATACGAAAACAGCACTTCACTACTTGCTGTACTACCGTTTGAATCAAAACCTTTCTGAACTGGCTGAAAATCGTGAGCTTACAAATGAGTTGCCAGTTGATCAGATTTCTAAAGAAGATAAACGAAAACTTAGAGAAGCACTTCAAATCGCAAATCGAATGCAGCAAGTAATGGAGATCAGCTTCAATCGTAACCGGGTGGTTTAAATTATGAGTGATGCTAAATTTAATGTAGGATACCGAATTTTGAAATATTATTTTTGGCATAGATATTTATTTAAAAAACAAGTGGAGAAAGCAAAGAAAAATCCTTCATATCAAAAATTGAATTCAATGCTAAAGGAATTTGAAGAAGAAAAGCCCCTTCTTCAGCAGCAATATCTTGAGAATTGCATTTTTACGATCTTTGACCTTGAAACAACGGGATTCTTCCCGGAAATAGGTGATGAAATCGTTTCTATCGGTGCGATAAAAATGCAAGGAGAACAAATTCTCGAAAAAAAGACCTTCTATGAAGTCATCAACCCGCTGCAGACCGTCTCAGCTGAAACTAAGAAGTTCACTGGGTTAAAAAGAGCTGATTTCATCAAAGCGAAGACTTTGCCAGTGGGCTTAAAGGAGTTTCTGGATTTCTGTAAAGGAACCATACTCGTTGCTCATCCGGCCTCTTTTGATATTAATTTTCTACAAAAACGAATCGGCAAGTGGGGCCTTCCCTCTTTTGATCCAGAATTCATTGATTCTTACGCACTTGCCAAAGAGCTGCTGAATGAACAGGAATGCTACCTGGATGACCTGGTGAAAAAGTTCCAAATTGCCAAAAGAACCCGCCACCATGCATTGAATGATGCAATCATGACAGCGGAGATTTTTCAAGAACTGATTAAATTATGTAAAGCGAACAAGATTGAGACGATTAAAGAACTGCATGAAGTTGCAGGAACAGGGGCTTGAATTTTAAAGAGGCAGCCGGCGGGCTGTCTCTTTTTGTGACTCCTTCCTCCTTTTTAGCTCTTGTGCTGTTCCGATTCGATCGGAATTGCGACTCTGTCTCCCCTTCTAATCCCTGTGCTGTCCCGATTCGGCCGGAATTGCGACTCTGTCTCCCCTTCCAACCCCTGTGCTGTCCCGATTCGGCCGGTATTGCGACTCTGTCTCCCCTTCCAATCCCTGTGCTGTCCCGATTCGGCCGGTATTGCGACTCTGTCTCCCCTTCCAACCCCTGTGCTGTCCCGATTCGGCCGGTATTGCGACTCTGTCTCCCCTTCCAATCCCTGTGCTGTCCCGATTCGGCCGGAATTACGACTCTGTCTCCCCTTCCAACCCCTGTGATGTCCCGATTCGGCCGGAATTGCGACTCCTTCCTGTATCTTATGTCCGCCTCTGTCCAAATCCTGATGAACCCAAACAAATAAAAAAAGCGCCCCTAAATAAGGGGCACTTTTCACTCAAGTTTTATCGGATCTGGCCGTTACCAGTCATCATATATTTTATTGTAGTCAGTGCAGGCAGTCCCATCGGTCCGCGTGCATGTAGTTTCTGTGTGGAGATACCGATCTCTGCACCAAAGCCGAGAGCTCCTCCATCAGTAAAGCGAGTGGAAGCATTGTGATAGATTGCTGCTGCATCAACAAGTGTCATGAACATCTTAGCAGTCTCTGCATTATCCGTTACGATTGCTTCAGAGTGCTTTGTACCGTATTGTTCGATATGGTTGATGGCATCTGCAGCAGTGTCCACTGTTTTTACAGCGATATCCAGGCTCAGGTATTCATTTGCCCAGTCTTCTTCTCCTGCTGGAGTGCATCCGGGAATCGTTTCGCAGGCATGCTCATCACCATGCACAGTGATGTTATGCTTATTGAATGTTTCAATCAGCTGTCCCTTATTTTCTGCAAGCCACTCACGGTGAATGATCACTGTCTCGGCAGCATTACAAACTGCAGGGCGATCTGTTTTTGCATTAACCAGGATATTAAGCGCCATTTGTACATCTGCATCTTTATCAATGTAGATATGGCAGTTTCCGACTCCTGTTTCAAGGACCGGCACCGTTGCATTATTGACAACAGCATTGATGAGTGCGCCTCCTCCGCGGGGGATCAGCACGTCAACATGTTCTTTCATAGTAAACAGCTGCTGTGTAGCTTCACGGTCAGTTGTATTGATGAACTGTACTGCTTCTTTAGGGATCTTCGTATTTTCCAAAGCATTATGCATAACGTCTACAATCGCTTTGTTTGAAGTAATGGCATTTGAACCGCCTTTTAAAACAATGGCATTACCTGATTTCAATGCAAGACCCGTCGCATCCACTGTTACGTTTGGACGTGCTTCATAAATCATTCCGATAACACCCAGAGGAACCGTTACTTTTGCTACATCCAAACCGTTCTCCAGTGTCCAGTCGCTGACTGTCAATCCTGTAGGATCCTCGAGTTCAGCAACTTCACGAAGACCATTCGCAAAATCAAAGATACGTTCTTTTGATAAAGACAGGCGATCCATGAAAGCTTCGTCAAAACCTTTTTCACGGCCGCGGCTGAGGTCTTTTTCATTGGCTTCCAAAATGGTTTCATATTGTTCTTCCAATGTTGAAGCAAGTGTCAAAAGAGCTGCGTTTTTCTCTTCTGTCGTTAATAAAGATAGTGATTTTGCTGCTTTCTTTGCTGCAATCGCTTGTTCTTCTACATTCGTTTTATTGGCTGTTAAAGTCATCCAATACCTCCATATAGTAAGTTGTTTTATTCGGTTATTATAAGAATGATTTCTTAGACACCAACTGGGATCGGTACTTCCACGTGACAAACCAGATGGTCGATCTCTACTGCTGCATATTCATATTTTTCAAGTTCTTCTTCAGTCATCTTATTGAGTTTCTTCAGTTCATCAGAATCATAGTTTACGACACCCAAACCGATTTCTTCTCCATTGATGTCGGAAATTCTGATGACGGCACCGCTCTTGAATCTTCCTTTGACGGCATAGATCCCTGTGGCATCTAAGCTCTTCTTGCTTTCAAGGATGGACTCTTTGGCATCATTATCAATCGTGATTTCTCCCTCGGGCCCTGAATTGAAAGCAATCCATTGTTTCTTGGTGTCGAGATTGATAACATCTTCTTTCGCTTCAAAATAAGTGCCTTTCGCTGCGTCATTTGCTGCGTCATAGATAATGTTAGCAACTCCGGCTTTTCCAAGGAACGCTGGAATTCCTGATGCCATCGCGATTTTGAAAGCATCGATTTTTGAACGCATTCCGCCCGTTCCGACCGAACTGCCGGGTTCACCAGCCATATC
Source organism: Bacillus salacetis (assembly GCF_049177075.1). GTDB lineage: Bacteria > Bacillota > Bacilli > Bacillales > Bacillaceae_B > Rossellomorea > Rossellomorea salacetis_A. Next base: position 2,561,355 of record NZ_CP185377.1, read on the forward strand.
TTCAATTTCAGGAGTAATTTCATTCACTTCTTCTAGAAGTTCCGCCTCTGGATTTTTACGCGGATCATCATTATATAGTCCATCGATATCTGACAGTATGATCAACTTATCAGCGTTCACCAGTCCAGCCACTTTCGCGGATAACGTGTCATTATCGCCGAATTTCAATCGGTCAATTGTGACGGTGTCATTTTCATTGACAATCGGGATAATTCCGCGTTCAAGCAGTACGTTGATTGTGTTTTTCGCATTATTGTATCGGTTCTCATCAGAGAAATCACTCCTCGTGATGAGAATTTGAGAAGCTACATAACCATTTGATAAGAATAGATCAGAGTATGCCTCAATTAACAATCCTTGACCGATAGATGCTGCTGCTTGTTTTTCCGGAAGTGTGCTTGGTCGTGTCAGGCATCCTAACTTTCTGTATCCGGCCGCTACTGCACCGGATGAAACGAGCAATACCTCATGGCCATCATCTTTCAAGCGTACGACTTCATCTGTCAGGCGCTCCAGCTTTCTGCGGCTCATCTCCCCGTGAAGGCTTGTTAAAGAACTGCTTCCTATTTTGATTACGATTCGCTTCTTCTTGGTGTCCGGAGACATCTTATCACTCCTGTAAAATAATTATTTATATCTCTTTGCTTTAGTACACTAAACCATTAAAAGGGACTGTCCCTCTTAGTGCGTTAATGCGTTAATTCGCTAAAATGTTAGTGCGCTGAGGGACTGTCCCCCGCTGCGGTGATGCGTTAGTGCAGCGAAGAATCCCTTCATATGTTGAATTAATTGGCGACAAGCACCTTTTTGAATTGGGAACTGATTTCTTTTGAACGTTTTTCAGCACCTTTGACGGCTTGAGCAATCGCTTCGCCTCCGCCAAATTTCGCTAGTGCGTCAAGACCAGCTGCTGTGGTTCCATTCGGGGAAGTTACATTTTCTCGTAACTGTGCGGGTGTTTCCTCACGCTCCATGATCATTTTCGCTGCACCTAAAATGGTTTGGGCTCCGATCTGGCGTGTTACTTCCGGATCAAGACCGCTATCTTTTCCGGCTTTTTCAATGTGTTCCATCAGATAGTAGAAGTAAGCTGGCCCGCTGCCTGCAATCCCAGTGAAGATATCCATTTTCTCTTCGTTTATTGTATAAACCTCACCGATGCATTCGAGTAATTCAGCAGCTACCTTCATGTCTTTTCCTGTTGTGTTTTCTCCTGCAGATATCGCTGTTGCCGATTCTCTCATCATACTGGATGTGTTAGGCATCACTCTGATGACCTTTTGGCCTTCAGGAAGCCCCAATTCCATATGTTCTGTAGTAATACCGGCTAATACAGAAAGAATGACTGTCTTCGGATTGACAAGGTCTTTAATCGATTCCAATACTGCGTCGATATCTTTTGGTTTCATTGCTAGTATCAGCATATCTATTTCATCAAAGTTTAGATTGTCTTTTGTTATAGCTGCAACATCATATTTTGCTTTAAGCTCTTGTAAACGCCCTTGATTGCTTCTATTTGATACGATAATTTGTTCTGCAGGGATTTTGTTTGATTCCACCATACCCGAGATCATGGCCTCTGCCATATTACCTGCACCTAAAAAAGCAACCGTTTGTTTGTTTAGCAAAAATATCCTCTCCCAATAAATTTCTTTTTTTGTTCGTATTTTTGTTCGCTCTTTTTTCAACGTTTACAATCGTAACACGTACAAAATCATAATCAAGTGTTTAGCACAATGTTTAGTGTATATGGTTGAATTAGTTAGTGTAAGCGGTTCCATTTATTCGTGAGCGGTCCAAACCGAGAATAATCCCTGTATTTCCCTTCTCAAGCCGTTATATAGAGATTTTTATTTCTAAATTTTTTCGGACTATGCTTTCAGGAATAAAAAAAGAACCTGTAATTTCTGTATGAAAACCGGTTTATGATTTCCGCTCCAGGTGCACGACTCCGCGGGGCGGGCGGTGAGCCTCCTCGGCTTTGCCTGCGGGGTCTCACCTGCCCGCTAGTCCCGCAGGAGATCGCACACCTTCCGCTACAATCACTAAAAAAGGATCTTCAGGAGATTCATTCTAATCAAACCGTATGACTCTAAATTCTCAGTGCAAAGTATACAAAAAATAGTAACTCTATTTTCATTTTTCAAAGCCGTAAACTGGTCATAAAAAAAGAACCGGGTCTGTATCACCCGGTTCACCTACATTACTGATTCAGAAATTCCTGTAACTCTGCCTTGTTGGTTTCAAAATCGACTTCCAGTACAGAACCTGCATGCTCATAATAGCCATCCGTAAAGGAATCTTCAACTGGAATGGTCAATTTTTCGATTTCACTGCTGTTTCCTAACAGGATGTCTTTAACCAAACCGATTTGGTCGAGTTTGCTCATGTTTGTCTCAATATACGGCTGTGCTGCTCCGATCATCTTCGGAAGCTTTGTCACACTGCCAAGGCTCAAAGCTTCGTCTTTGACAGCTGTTATGACTTCCTGCTGTCTTCTTACACGTCCATGGTCCCCTTCTGCATCCTTACGGAACCTCGCATACCCTAAAAGCTCTTTACCGTTCAGATTCTGCAGTCCCGGCTGCAGTGAAACACCGATATTTTCCGACATGGCTTTTTCGACATCAATTTCGATTCCTTCTGGAGCCAGTACATCAATGGATTGTTCAAAGCCTTTAAAATCGACAATCATATAATACTGGACATCCACACCAAAGTTTTGCTTCAGGGTCTGTCTCAAAAGGTCAGGACCGCCCAGGAAAAATGCGGTATTGAGCTTATAATTTTGATACCCTGGAATCTCTACATACATATCCCTCATGAAGGAGACCAGCTTTGTTTCATTTGTTTTTGGATCTACCTGGGCAATCATCATCGTATCTGTTCTTGATTTTTCTTCACCGCGGCTGTCCACGCCAAGAAGCAAGACATTGATACGGCCATTCTTGTCCTTGACTCCGTTAAAGGTATAATTTTCCGCTTTAGGAGTATTGCTTTCCCCGGAAGCAAGCTGTGTACCCTGATAGAACTGAACAGCTGCATATCCGACTAAAACTGTTATCATGAGTAATAGGAAAAGAACGATTTTCAGTCCTCTCCTCTTCTTTTTCTTTTTATATTCCAAACGTGAATTCATACATGCACCTTCTTTACATTGGCTTTTTTCCACTGCAATGATTAAATCGGCAAGATCTGCGAAAATAAGCCTTAATTTTTTCTTTCATCATAAATCTAGTAGATTAGACGAAATTCAGCACAAAAAGTTTCACTAGTAAACTACTAAGTGATTGTATAGCATTGGGATGAAAATAACAATACTTATTTTGCCCGCCGTGTAAAAAAGGCATTTTATCACCGATAGAAGATTCGGGTTTCTTCCTTATTATATATAAAAAAGACACCAGTTAAGAACTGGTGCCTGACGTTATGGAACTGGTCAATAATAATTATTCACTTTCCAACATATTTAGTAGATTCCTACTGCATCAAATGACTGTTGGACCGACTGCACTTCCTGGGAACTGCTTCCATATAAATCGGCTGCTGCCTGGACAGCTGCTGACCGTGCCTGACTGAAAGTAGAAGATGAAGTCAGGTAGACGGTGTTCATTCGGTAATAAATCGCTCCCAGCTTTTCTTTTCCAATCCCCGTTACAGTTACACCATAGTGTGAACCGCCTTCACTCAGCAGATAAGCCTGTTTGTTAATGATTCCGCTGTTGGTATGGACTCCTCCGTTGTCGCCAGTGCCGGTATATCGGACGGAATAGTGGTCAGGATCCCCATACTTAGAAGGATTGCTCATCGACCTTAAAGCATCATTAGCCGTGCCTGGTGTATAGATATCTTCACCAACTTCAAAGTCAGGATCATGATTTTCATGGAATTCAACAAGCGTGCCGAAAATGTCCGAAATGGCTTCATTCAGGGCACCTGATTCATTTTGATACACCAGGTCGGAACTGAAATCTGTCACCGCATGTGTTAGTTCATGCGCCACCACATCTAGTCCGCCTGACAGCGGGACAAATGTACTGCCATCTCCATCCCCGTATACCATTTGGGAACCGTTCCAAAAAGCATTATTGTAGTTCGAGCTGTAGTGGACGGAAGATTTGAGAGGTGCCCCATTATTATCGTAGGAATCCCTTCCAAAAACGTCCTTATAGTAATCATAAGTTGCTCCGGCAAAATAATGTGCATCCACTGCTGCTGCATCATATGCCTGATTGAAAACATTATCTGAGTCCTTCCACAGGGAGCCAGGAAGGAAAAATTGAGGGAAAAAGGTCCTGTTGTTCATATTGTATGTCATGATTCCTCCTCCCCGTGTATTATCCTGAAGATAATAGGAACCGCTCGAGAGAGTTGTATTCAGCTGCTTGGTACCGCCGAGGACCCCTGTTCCTGTACCGACTTGGTTCGTACCAGTTACTTCATGGAGATCATTATATTTATTGATGATTTCTCCTGTAAGGCTGTCGATGAAGTAGTTCCAGTTCCCCGGTTTTGGAGCAAGGAAATTCAGATTAACGAGATAGGCCTTATATGCTTTTTCTCCGTCTGTGTAGATAACCATTTCTGGTTGGATAGGATTTTCAAGTTCAGGAGTGAAACCTAAGTCAGCCAAAGCAATCTTTTCTGCCTTTTTAGCATTCACCTTTTTACTGCTTTTATCTTCATGGGCTGCCTTTTTTTCAATATCAGGGATCGTGGTTCCCGATATTGCCTTCAATGTCCCATCCTCTCCGACTACCGCCGACTGTGTCGAGCCCCATACACGGAGACCGTCGTGCATCTGCTGCAGCCTTACAATTGTATTGCCCAATTGATCAGTCGTCGTATCAATCACTTCAAAGGACTGTTCCGCTTTATTCTTCCCATATTTATACTTCTGCTTTTGATCATTCAAGTAGGAGAAAACAATTTCTTTTGGTGGCTTTTTCGATGGAGCCGTCAGTTGACCGGAAATGAATTCAGGAGTTCCCAGTTTTTCATTTAAATTTGATTGGGACAAAATGTTGGGGGCAGCGAATGAACCGCTGGCAAACATGCTTCCTGCCAGACCCATCGCCAATGTTAAGCTAACTATTTTCTTTTTACTCATAAAAAAATCCTCCTCCTTTTTATTGACGGAACTTTCTGTCAATAAAATCGTATCATGAGAGGAGGATGATTGTTATTGTGAAAATACTAGAATTTAGACATCCTTTATTTGCATTCTGATGCTTAAACAAGGAAACTTTTCCTGAAATTAAGCATTTACTGCATAATAAGTATCGGGTGATAGAAAGAGCCAGCCAGCGCTTCTGCTAAATGCCTGTCTTCTTCATTAAATTTTATGAGAAAACATGTCGAAGGTCCACCCGATACTTTAATGTCCAATCCACAAGAAACCTTGTTGTCTATTAATCCATTATTTCCGCTTAAGACTTTCAATTCTTCAAATATGCCTTTTGATCCTACGGGTAGAATGTCCAGTATAAAAGGGCTTCGACAGCATGCGGTAAACAATGGTAATGGAGCGGCTTCGTCGATTCGTTCCAGTACCTTCTGCCCCACTAACGGCTGCCCGATAACCGCATAACACTCCCGTTTCTCAGACAGCGGGGGTCTATAACAAATCTTTCTTCTGCCCAGAACCGTGATTCCAATAGCAGACTGTTTCAAAGGAAAGTTGGACTCACTGCTCCCTGTAATAGGAATTCCTTCTAACCCCGCTTCTTCTTTAGCCTTTTCAATGCCTTTTATATACCTCTCCCATCTATCATCACCAGAGAAATTATGAAGGAGGATTGCAAAGGGAATCCCTTTTGCAGAAAGGACCTCCATCAAAGCCACCCTTGTGGCAAAATACGCAGTAAGACAATCCTCTGCTTGTACGGCATCTTCTTCCTTCGTTCCAACTCCTCCACTGTTATCTGTACCGATGATGAATTCTTCTTCGTTTGAAAATGGTATGCGGCTTATATCCCTCATCGCACTGCCCCTGTCCTAAGCTGAAAAATCCTACTTAATGGCGGGTAAGCAAAATGAGCGATTGTTAGGTTTAGAAATGCTGCAATGCATAGTGAAGGCAGAATCGCCAGATAAAATTCCTTCCCGATAAGAAAATAGAAAGGAAGTGGCGCAATCAATCCATTCATGATAAAAAATAAACCTGCAGCGGGGACTGGAAAATTTCTATGAAAGATCCAACCAAACAACCAAACGGATACAGCCATTTCAGTTCCTATTAATAGGTGAAGGGCACCCAAAGGCATTCCTGCTAGCAGGGCAGAAACGAGATGGCCGAAGAAAGCAATTACCGCTCCTGCCCCACCGCTCATTATGGACGCTGCAAGAAGTGCCGGAAGAGAATCCAGAGCCACACTCCCTGCGGCTGCAGGAATTTTCATTAAACCGCCGATTGCACTTAAAGCGGTCAATAATGCCAACAAGGTAACCTTATTGATTTTCTTCATCATTCTGAACCTTTTTTGGTTTTGAAGAAAATACATTTGCACTTCTCTCGTACTCAACATCCTTTATACCAAGACGGTGATTGACGGCTCTCGCCAATGCGAAGAAGTAATCTGATAAACGATTTATGTATTGGAGTGTAACTTCTGAAATCGATGCTTCGGATTTAACCAAACTGACAATCTGCCGTTCAGCTCTTCTGGTAATAGTACGGGCGATATGAATCGTCGCTGCCGGTCCTGAACCACCAGGCAGAATGAATTTCTCCAAAGGAGGAGTTTCCGCAATATATTCATCTATTCTCTCTTCCAGATAATCGATAGACTCAGGTGTAAGTTTCATAGGAATGTTATCTGTTGCATTTGCCAGGTCCCCGCCGCAGTCAAATAACTCATGTTGAATTCTTTCCAGGTCTGCCTGTATATCCACAAATTTTTCATCGTCAAGTTCCGAAGCGGCTTTGCCTACAAATGAGTTCAATTCATCAATCGTTCCATAGGCTTCAACTCTTAAATCATCTTTATCTACTCGCCCTCCGATGATGCTTGTTCTTCCTTTATCGCCTTTTCTGCTATATATTTTCACTTTGATTACCCCCTATTTAAATAATCTTTCCTATCTGCCATTCACCCTTTCAAAAGGGTCGGCAGCCCAAACCAAATTTCATAGACTTCCTTTGATTCCCGTACCAGGTCCTGATAAACCCATCCGGTCACATCCCGCCAAAGCCTGGTCTCTGCCTCAATCGGTACAATTCCCTTGCTGATATCAGAACCGATCCATATAATCTCGTTCGCTGACACGTCTTCCCAGCTTTTCCATTTCAGAAATAATGAAAGGAAATCCATCCTGACATCATCACCGTTTCTTCCTTTTCTGAGTTCTGATAAAACAAGATACTCCAGCCCCTCCATGACGACCAATCCTTCATACCCAGCTGGATGGGGCATTGTTTCAGAATGGAAGAGCTTCAGCCATTCTCTCTCCCTGTCGATATTTTCTTTTACCCACCTGGACTTTCCGTTGAAGGTACCTCCAGTAATGAACTGCATCTTGATTTCTCCCTCCATTCCTCAGCTGTCCAATGTAGTTCATACCCCTCGGCAAAAGGAATTTTCCACTCCCAGAATGCTTTGGTTTCCGCCACCCATTTACTCAGGAAATACCTGATCACTCCACCATGGGTAACAAAAGCAATCCTGAGATCCTTATGTTTCCTATGTATATAGTTTGCTGCAACTTCCGGGGCGTGACTGTCACTGAAAAGGTTCGACCAAAATTGTTCAAGCCTTTCTTCAAATACCCCCAGGCTTTCACCCCCTGGAATGGGAAGGCTTTGATCTTCTAGCCAATTCCGATAAACCCTCTTACCTTGAAGTTCTTCGTAAGTTTTAGTCTCCCACTCGCCAAAGTGAATTTCCCTTAACAAAGGACTTTCGATTATGGGCGTGTCCTGAAAGAGCAAATCTGCTGTGTACCTGCATCTTCTCAGATCACTTGTGAAAACAAGATCATATTCAGGATATCGGCCAGCGATTTCCTTCAATCTTAAACTTTCTGCAATAACCAAGGGGGCGTCATGCCAACCGACATATTGCCGCGCCAGATTTTCTTCCGTTACTGCATGCCGATATAAGCCGATAGCCATACTGCCATCCATAAGAGCACCTCCACTCCTTCTACTGAAGCTCCCAATGTGTCCCCGGTCATACCACCGAATAATTTCACTGTTTGTCTGCTGATCCAATAGCCTGCCATTACAGTCAGTGTGATAAATGAGAGGAAGATAACCAGAAGTTCAGGCAGTAACATTAACAATCCGAGACCCATCAACAAAAAGGGAATCAGATAGGATAAAAGCAATCGGGGTTCTGTATGTTTTTTAAAATAGAAGGCCATCCCCTCTTCTTTTGCACTTGCGGAGAGCACCATCAGACAGCCCATCACGCTTCTGCTGAAAACCGGGATTATGGCTATTATAACTGCCATTCCAAAAATGGTATGTACAAGGCTTTCATAGATAAACAGAAAGCGTGAAGCCAGCAGGACAATCACAGATATGACAGCAAAGGCGCCTGCTCTGGGATCTTTCATGATTTCCAGCCTTTTCTCCTTATCCTGATAGGAAAAGAAAGCATCACTAGTATCCATCCATCCATCTAGATGGATCCCGCCTGTCAACAAGATTGGCAGGATCCAAATGACAAAAGATAAAGCCAAAGGAGAAAGCGGAGTCCACTCACTCAGAATGATAAATATCAATCCATTTATGACCCCTAAAATCAAACCGAAAAAAGGAAACATCATGACAGCGCGCCTTATTGAAAGGCGGTCCATGTTGATGGAACGATGTACAGGGAGTGTAGAGAAAAATTGCAAGTCGATCATGAGCCCAAGAAGATATTCTCTGATTTTCATCCACCCATTTTCCTCTCTCTTTTTTTCATGACAGCGATACCCTTGTTCACAGAATAGGCTCTCTCAGCTCTTTCTGCAATCTGCTGATGAACCGTTCCCAAGTTACGGACAAAGCGCTTGACGAGTTCAACTTCGGACAGGGGTTCACAAAATACATCATTGCTGACAAGTATGACGCTCCCGGCTTTAGAAACAATTCCCTCAATATCCTTCATTACTTTTCCAATGACATCTTTTGTTGGAGTTCCGTCTCCAAAAAGCTCATTCGTCACCAGTGTGGTTATACAGTCCACAAGGACGATATCTCTTTCTGTAAACCGGTCAGCAAGTTCACCTATTGAAGTAGGTTTTTCCCATGTTTTCCATTTTGCAAGAGATTCCTTTCTATCACATTGATGTCTATTGATCCTCTGTTTCATTTCCTCATCTACCGCTTTTCCACAGGCTATATAATGAAGGGAGTTCCCGCTTCTCCTAGAAAGTGAAACAGCCACTTCCTCAGCGAATGTACTTTTTCCGCTGCGCACTCCTCCACAGACGAAGATCAGTTCTCCCGCCATTTTTCCAGTACCTCCATCAAGAGATTGTTTGATTCTTCATCTTTCACGGCCATTCGGAGCCATCGTCCCTCCAGCCCTCTGAAATTATATGTATGTCTTGGGACAATTCCATTTTTAAGCAGAAAGATAATCAAATCTATTTGCTGTTCGGTGCGGTTATCCTTCATTAAATAAAAGTTCGTTTGGGAACGTGAAAAAGAAAAGTCATTCTTTTTTAAGAAGCAGAACATTCTGGCTCTTTCCCTTGCAACATACCCCCTGGTCTTCATAACAAAATCCTGCTGCTCAAGACAGATTTCCCCTGCACATAGAGCGAAACTATTGACACTCCAATGAGTTTGGTATTTCTCAAGCTTGGACTTCAGCTCTTCTGCCATCAAGGCAAAGCCCAGCCTAATACCCGCCATTGAAAACATCTTGGTCATCGAGCGAAGGATGATCAGATTGAAATGCACACCAAGCAGCTTTTTGCAGCTGTCTCCCTGAGGAAGAAAATCATGAAAGGCCTCATCCACAATTACGAGGCAATCATTCTCTTCTGCATATCCAATGATTTCTTCTAAGAGGACGGGATCCATTACAGTCCCGGCTGGATTATTAGGATTGCAAATAAAAATGGCATCAGATGCCTTTATTGCACCTGCAAAATCTTCAAACTCAGGTATCAAGGAGGGTATTACGTGTTCAATAGAACAAGAAAAAGCTCTGCATGTCAGTTCATACTCCGAAAAAGCGGGATGCACGACAGCCACTTTCTTCCCGCGCAGAAGGCAGGCAATCATATGGATGACTTCGGCAGCACCATTGCCAACGATGATCCCTCCTGGGTCAATCCCTTCTGAAATAGAGATTCTTCTCCTCAGGCTGGTATGTATGGGATCAGGGTAATCACGGAAATCTATTGCCCCCTTCGATAATAATGCAGACAAAGAGTCCGGTTGACCAAGAGGGTTTAGATTCACAGAGAAGTCCGACCATCTCTCAGGCATCGGTATGTTCAAGGCATCATATAAATAATGCGGATTGGACCCATGTAAAGGCAGATTCAATGAGGATTCCTCCCACTAACAGAAAGATATAAAAACCGAAGACGGTCCTTTCCATTAAATTTATTGTTTTCCTGATATGCTCATTATTCAATGGGACTATTTCTTTTCCCATGATGGCTCTATCAGAGACCATTCCCTTGTAATAGTTTCTTCCGCCAAGTTTGATTCCAAGGATAACAGCAGCAGCCGCTTCTCCCCAGCCGCTGTTGGGACTTGGATGTTTCCTGCTGTCTTTCCTTGTGATCTTCCAGGCTTCCAATCTATCATGATATTTGGAAGGAAAGACAACAATCATTACAACAGCTGTGATCCTGCTTGGCAGCCAGTTGACAAGGTCATCAACCTTTGCCGAAGCCCATCCAAATTCAAGATACCGATCACTTTTGTATCCAACCATGGAATCACAGGTATTTATCATCCTATACACAATGGCCAAGGGAGCTCCCCCGATCAATGCCCAAAATAAAGGAGCTGTAATTCCATCGGAGGTGTTTTCAGCGACGGTTTCAACAGCTCCTCTTATAACATCCTTTTCTTCAAGGCTCTCTGTATCCCTTCCTACGATGTAAGAAAGTTTTTTCCTCGCCTCTTGCAAATCTCCTTTAACAAGGGGATTAAAGACTTCCATAGCTGCTTTTTTTAAGCTTTTAGAGGCTATAGTGGTAGAAATGATGATTCCTTCCAACATAATGCCTGCAGCCGGATGAACCTTATACATTACGATTGTCAAAAACAGAGTAATAGAATAGACGAGGGCCAAAAGAAGACCAAGCATGAATATTCCTTTTCGTTTTCTATTGGTTCCTCTGTTCAAAACTCTTTCAAGGAAAGCGATAAGGCTTCCCATCCATCTTACCGGGTGTGGAAGGTTCGGAGGATCCCCAATTATACGATCTAGACAAACAGCCAGGGTAATGGAAGCAATATGAACGATCACAGCTGTCCCTTCCTTTTCTTATAAGAAGCGATTGCCTCCCTTGTTGTTTCATATACTCCTGTACCGATCATCCGGCCGACCTGTGTCACAGGACCTGCAAACGGCAATGGCTCGCCGCGTTGGGAGGCACCAATCAAGATGCTGTCCGTCGACGTTCCCGTTGCGAGGGTATTTGTGCTTTCGTCCTTGACCGATTCATCCTGCAGCGCCTTGACCTTCGCCTCTGTTGCTGTAACAATTGCCTGGATAAATGCCTCATCGGACAGCTCGCCATTTACCAAGACCCAGGTATTGATTGTTCCTGGCTTCATTTCTGCATTCTTGCTGTTCCGTGAGATATCGACCGCATTTCCTACTCCGGCAGTGACTATGACAAAAACGGACAAATCACCCTCTGTGAATTTTCTAAAAGAAACATCTTCCAGCATCACTGCTGTCATCATCCCGACTGTCCGTGAAGGGTCCAATCCTTTTTCCAACAAGAACTTCTTCATATCCTCCTTGTAATCATCACAATTATAGGTGTCAGGCACATGGCGGTTGACGAGGGTGGAAGTCCATCTTACACCTGCCCCGCATACACCTGATGACATTGTTTTCACAGGCTGGGGAAGGGACAAAGTAATCATTTCTTCTCCGACGGATAAATATCTATCATCCATTTCCCATACTTCCTCATCTTCCTGAGTACTCTCTGGAATCAGGTACATTTGCGGCTTTGCCACCCTCGGATGTGAATTCTTCTCTATTTTCGTTTTATAAATAGAGGAAACACGGTCTTCCTTCAACACTTCATCAGGGTGCTCGACAATAGAAACGCTTCCTTTTTCCATAAGTAAGAGACGGTCACAATAAAGCCCTGCCAGGTTCAAATCATGAAAGATTGAGATGACCGTCAAACCGGTTTCCTTTGTTGCCTTTTTCAAGTAATCCAGCAATTCCTTTTGATAGGAAAGGTCCAGATGGTTGGTCGGCTCATCCAGCAAGAGCACTTTTGGTTCCTGCGCAAGTGCCTGTGCTAAAAATACTCTCTGTCTCTCTCCTCCCGATAGTTCATTGAGGAAATGGTCTTTATATCGCGTAATTCCTGTCTGCTCCATAACTGTATCGATGATTTCCTCATCTTTAGCAGTAATATTTTTAAAAAAACCTGTCTGATGAGCATATCTTCCAAGAGAAACCGTATCTTTCACTTTATAATTGAAAGCCTGGGAATTAAGTTGAGGAAGAACCGCCATCAGCCGGGCGAGTTCCTTCATTGTATAAGCAGAAATTTCTTTTCCATCGATGAAGACATTCCCGGTTTCCGGCTTGAGTAGTCCGCTTATCATCTTCAAAAGGGTTGTCTTTCCACATCCATTCGGACCCAGAATACCAAAGAATTCACCGGCTTTGACCTCAACATTAATATTATTAAGAATATTTACATCTCCGTAGCCGCCTGTCAGATTCTCTACTCTTATCATTGGCTACCCTCTTTTCTTCATTAGTATATAGGCAAATATCGGGGCACCAATCAATGCTGTAATTACTCCGATCGGCAATTCAGTCGGTGCAATGATCGTTCTTGAAATCAAATCGGCAAGCACGAGAAATCCCCCGCCGGCCATAATGGACAGCGGCAGAAGGTTCCTGTGATCATTTCCGGCTAACAGCCGTATAAGGTGGGGGATGACGAGACCGACAAATCCGATTGTACCTGAAACGGCGACAGCAGCGCCTGTCAAAACGGATCCTGACAGCAGAATGATCAGTTTCCTTGCCTGGACGTTGATCCCTATGTGCCGTGCCTGCTCTTCACCGAAACTCATTCCATTCAGTTCCCTTGCATTAAGAAGTAGAAGGACTGTGCCAACAGCAAAGAATGGCAGGATGATTTTGATATAGTCCCAGCCGCGCATTGATACACTTCCCAAAAGCCAGCCGATGATCTGGCGGAGTTCATCACCTGTAAGGGCTATCATCAATGAAATGAAAGAACCTAAAAATGAACTGAATATGATTCCCGTTAAAATGATGGTCTCTAGTTTCATTGACCGTTCGACTCTCTGGGCGAACAGCAGGACAATAAAAATGGTAACAGTTGCAGTGATAATGCTCAGTACCGGCAGAGTGAAATTCCCCAGAAACGGGATACTGATATGAAAAAACAAGGTCATGACAGCCCCGACAGACGCTCCCGAAGAAATCCCTAAAGTATAGGGGTCAGCAAGAGGGTTTCTCAATAAACCTTGAAAAGCGGCCCCCGCTATTGCAAGGGACGCTCCAACCAGAAATGCAAGTATGACCCGTGGAAGGCGTATACTGTAAACAATATTGATATACATCTGTTCGACAGACTCTGGAACGGGATAGCGGAAAATTTTTGCACCCAAGATCGACAGGATATCAGATACCGGTACAGATATTGTGCCAATGGAAATACCAGCTAATATAGAACAAACAACAAACAGAGCTGCTAACCCATACGAAAGTATTCGATTGTTATTGGAATAGTTCCGGATAGACAGCTTCTGCAAGTTCCTCTACTCCTTGGACCAATCTTGGACCGGTTCTTGTTACCAGGTCGGAATGGACATCGTAAACATTTTCGTTCTTGATGGCCGGAACATCTCCCCAGCCTTCTCTGCTCATCACTAGTTCTTTTGGATTTTCTGTATAATATCCGTAAGTTGTAACAATAACATCAGGGTTCAAGGCAATGATTGCTTCTTCATTCATTTGAACCCAGCCTTCTTGTTCTTCTGCAGCATTCTGAGCATTGATCAGACCCAGCATTTCATCCATGAATGTATTGCTGCCGGCAGTAAATATTTCAGGTGATGGAGATACTTCTACAAATACACTTTTCTTCTCCTCATCTGAAACTTCAGCCGTTTTATCCTTCACAGCTTGAAGGTCATCCTTCATCTGCTGAATTGTTGTCTCTGCCTGCTCATTTGCACCGGCAGCCTTCCCAATCATTTCGATGGAAGTATAAACTTCTTCAAAGCTTTTTGCATCGTTAACAACCAGGACGGTAATACCTGCATCTCTTAATTGCTGCAGGCCTTCCGTAGCTGAACCCATCACAGAGCCATGAGCAAGTACAAGGTCAGGTGTCAAAGAAATGATTTTTTCAACATTAAATTCCATGCCGCCGATCATTTCTTTTTCTGCTGCTTCGGGTGGGTAGTTATCAAAGTCAGACACTCCAACTATCTTATCTCCGAGTCCCAGTTCAAAGGCAATTTCAGTGTTGCTTGGAATGAGCGAAACGATTTTTTGCGGTTCTTCCTCAATGACTACTTCATTATCAGCAGCATCCGTTATTGTTACAGGAAACGAAGCTTCTTCTGAATCTTGAGTCTGCTCCTGATCAGTTTGGCTCTCATTCGAAGCATTTTCATTCGTATTATTTCCGTCATTGCCGCATCCTGCAGCGACACCGATAGAAAACAGCAATGCGAGTAATAAAATATGAATCTTTTTCATGTGGTTTTCTCCCCTTTTAAAAAATAAAAATAAAAATAAAAAAACATCTCTTTTGAGAAAAGAGATGTACGTGTAAAAGGCATATTTTGATGGAACTCAAATATCATGCGATTTACACCTCCCTATCCTCGTAGGCTTGTGGTGCAAGCAGTAACAGGCAGGTCTCCTGGCTTATGGTCATTGCTCGCTGTTCCTTCCCATACTTTTGTACAGTGGTATTTACAGCTTGCTCCCATTTACAGTGGCGGGACCGCGTTGGAATTTCACCAACTTCCCTTTTAAGACTTCAGCTTTCGACTGAAATCACCTGAATACGACAATATGTATTAAATTTTCCGCTATGCTAGATTATACACAAGAAAAGACCTCAGGGGAATATTTTAGTTCCAAATTTATCAATTTTTCTACTTTTGTTTATAAAATCATAAAAAAGGCTTACAACCAATTTTGACATTGTAAGCCTCTTAACTTGCTTTGCATTATTTGTTCTCCACGGAATAGTCAGCTGTTTCTTTCAGCAAGGAGCTTCTTATGAATCCAGATTGCGGCGATAGAGCCGTCCCCCATTGCTGTTGAAACTTGTTCCGAGTGTGCAACTATGTCGCCGGCTGCCCAGACATTTTCCACATTGGTTTCCTTAGAGCGGGCATCTGCATTGATATGTTTATTATCCATGATGTGGACGCCAAGCTGTTCGGCCAGCTCGGTATGGACCTTATTCCCGCCAAAAGCGATAAACCCTCTTTCACCGGTTATCACTTCGCCGTTATCCAGCAGGACTCCTTTAAATCCGCTTTCATCTTCTACTATCGCCTCAGAAATAATGCCTTCCTCATAACCGATATTCTTTTCCTTTAATTCGGCTTTCGTTTCCTCAGAAACCTCATTGCTTTCATGATTGATAAATATGATGTCATCACTCCAGTAATTCAGAGTCAGGGCCATCCCGGCTCCCGTTTCACCGGATCCCAGAATAACGACTTTTTTACCCTTAACCTCATATCCGTCGCAGTCAGGACATACATAAACAGACAGACCGAGGCATGGGTCAAGGTATTTGATTTTCGGGATGTTATCCTTCACACCAGTTGCCAGAAGAAGTTTCCTGGCGACATAGTGATTCCCATCTTTTCCATCTAAAATGAATTCTCCCTTGTCCTTTCTTGCGTTTACAATCCGGTCCGATTGGAATTCTACACCATAAGACTCCGCCTGTTTTCTGCCTAGTGAGCGGAGCTGTTCACCACTGACACCATCCGGCCAGCCCAAAAGGTTATGATAACACCTGCAGATGGCCGACCGGCCGTCATTCGCATCCACCACCAAAATATCATGTTCATACCTTCCAAGCTGTATGGCTGCCTGAAGACCAGCAATCCCGCCTCCCACAATGATACAATCATAAGTCTTCTTCATAGGGATTCCTCCTCTGGTGGTTTTCCATGGCTTTTCAGTTGAGGTTACGCCTCAAACAAATCTTGAATAGTTATAGCATTAAGCTTGTCCTATAAGAATATTCCACTATATTCTTTCTTTTTTCCTCAGTATCAGTGACTGAAACGCAAATTTAGAATCCACGCCTCCGGAGGCAGAACCACAAAATTCTCTATTGTAAAAAAACGTGAAACAAGCTTTTGAATCGCTGCAGAAGAATGGAAGGAGAAGAATCTCTTAGGTTCATATATATCCTCTTCCCAAATCCCCTCACTGTCTTCTCCCCCATATAGCCCTATATAAAACAAGCCATTCTTGTTCAAAACGGTATCAATCTTCTCCAATACTTCTTCAAGATCTTTCTTTGGAACATGAAGGAGGGAATTCATTGCCCAGACAGCATCAAACTTCTTTCCGCCAAAATCCAGCTCATCAAAGCTCATCACTTTGGACGGTATTCCCTTTTCCTTGCAAAAAGCGACCATCCTCGCTGAAATATCAACAGCGAGAGGCTGGATCCCGTTCTTTTTAAAATACAGGCTGTCTTTCCCCGGACCTGCTCCCAGGTCCAATAAAGTCTCTTTATTTTCTTCCGTTAACCAATTCAAGAAGGTTTCCCTTTCTGCTTCCTTCCATTCCGGGGCCTCTTTTTCATTCCGTATCTCTGATTGCGAATCGTAACTCTTTGAAAAATTTAGTTTCAAATCCTGATTGATCATGACTTACCTCCAAACTCTAAGCTCTTTCAACATCCATGACTAATACCTTTCTGTATGGTCAGTTAAACATCCTGTCTTTTTTTATAAAATCCAGGATATTTTGATTGTCGCGGAAGGTGATTGGTGATAAAATTCTTTTATCGTTTAACACTTTAATAGACGAAAGTTAATTATCTGGGAGTGTGCTCTTACTATGAAACATACTGAAAAAGCGACTTTTGCAGGAGGCTGCTTCTGGTGCATGGTGAAACCTTTTGACCAGATGCCCGGTATTGAAAGTGTCATTTCCGGTTATTCCGGTGGACATTTGGAAAACCCAACATATGCAGATGTAAAAAAGGGTGGCAGCGGTCATTACGAGGTCGTACAGATTACATTTGATCCTTCCCTTTTCCCATATAGACAGTTACTTGAATTATATTGGCCGCAAATTGATCCAACCGATGACGGTGGGCAATTCCAAGATAGAGGCGATTCCTATCGTACAGCCATTTTCTATCATAATGAGTACCAGCGCGAATTGGCAGAGGCTTCTAAAAAAGAAGTTGAAGACAGCGGAAGATTCAAAAAGCCGATTGTCACAAAAATTCTCCCTGCTGCAGTTTTTTATCCAGCTGAGGATTACCATCAGGATTTCTATAAGAAAAACCCTAAAGAATATAAAGAGGATCGTGCCAAGTCAGGCAGAGATGAGTTCATAGAAGAACATTGGAACAATTAATTGATGAAGGAAACAGTGGAATGGACTGTTTCCTTTTTTATATATTATGGTTGAATGCGTTAGGTATATGGATTAGATTGCACCATTATAAGTTTGATTCTTTGCTATAGTCCCGTGTTTCTTCCTTAATCACACCATTATAAATTGGATTCCTCGCTATAATCCCGTGATTTCCATTAATCACACCATTATAAATTGGACTCCTCGCTGCAATCCTGTGTTTCTTCCTTAATCACACCATTATAAATTGAATTCTTTGTTATAATCCCGTGTTTCTTCCTTAATCGCACCATTATAAATTGGATTCCTCGCTATAATCCCGTGTTTCTCCCTTAATCGCACCATTATAAATTGAATTCTTTGTTATAATCCCGTGTTTCTTCCTTAATCGCACCATTATAAATTGGACTCCTCGCTATAATCCCGTGTTTTCCCCTTAATCACACCATTATAAATTGGATTCCTCGCTATAATCCCGTGATTTCCCCTTAATCGCACCATTATAATTTGAAATTCAAGCTATAATCCTGTGTTTTCCTCTTAATCGCATAATCCGCACACCCTCCTCCCTGTAAAATTTTTATTGAGATTTCATTCCGCGGACATACTATGGAAAAAGGAAAGGATGAGTTCAATGAAAAAAGAACAACCCTTTAACAAGGCTGGGGACAAACGTGCGGGTGCCTATGCTGGACACGGTGCTTACCTTGATGCGAATGAACCCTATCCCGGTGATTCCGTGAACGAACACCAGGACCTCGAATTTGCGAATGAGATCATCGCCCGCGAAGAAATCAAACAGCAAAATGATAGCTTATAACAAATATAAAAGGACCCCTGCTGAAAGTGACAGGGGTCCTTAAATGAGAATTACAACATTAATTGAGAATGTTTACTTCTTTATTTTACCTCTTCCGGAACAGATAATCCCAAACCTTCGGCTACTTTTCTTCCATATTCAGGATCTGCTTTATAGAAGTGTCCAATTTGACGCAGCTTGATTTCTTCACTTTCCACAGGGCTCATCGCCCCTACAATTGTCTCAATCAGACGATCTTGTTCATCCTTATCCATTAATCTGAACAGGTCGCCTGCCTGTGTATAGTGATCATTATGGTCATAAGCGACACTCTCTGCCACACCTGAAACAGGGAATGCGGATTGCTGGTCTGCAGGTGATTCTGTTGGACCGCCCGCACTGTTCGGCTCATAATACGCGGAGCTTCCACCGTTGCTATCAAAGCGCATTTGGCCATCACGCTGATAATTATTCACTTCATTTTTCGGCCTGTTGATCGGGAGTGCATTATGATTCGCACCTACACGGTAACGGTGTGCATCACTATATGCAAAGATTCGTCCTTGAAGCATCTTATCTGGAGATACTTCAATACCCGGCACAAGGGTTCCAGGAGAGAATGTTGCCTGTTCCACTTCAGCAAAGTAGTTCTCAGGGTTGCGGTTCAATACCATGCGTCCCACTTCAACCAATGGATAATCTTTATGAGACCACACTTTTGTGACATCAAATGGGTCGAAACGATACGTATCCGCATCCTCAAGCGGCATGATTTGCACATACAGCTTCCATGCAGGGAAATCCCCATTTTCAATACTGTTAAATAAATCCTCTGTATGATAATCCGGATTAACACCCGCTATTTTTGCAGCTACTTCATTTGTAATATTCTTCACGCCCTGTTCACTCTTAAAGTGATATTTCACCCATACTCCGTCGCCGTCTTTATTGACCCATTTGAAGGTATGGCTTCCATAACCATTCATATGTCGGAGTGTCGCAGGAATCCCTCGGTCGCCCATCAAGTATGTAACCTGATGAAGAGATTCAGGGGATAAAGACCAGAAGTCCCAAACAGCATTTGGATTTTTCAAATGTGTTTGCGGATGGCGTTTTTGTGTGTGAATGAAATCAGGAAATTTGATTGCATCACGAATGAAGAAAATCGGTGTATTATTCCCAACCAGGTCATAATTCCCTTCTTCTGTATAGAATTTAACAGCAAAGCCGCGCGGGTCGCGAACGGTATCAGCAGAACCGTTTTCTCCTGCCACTGTTGAAAAACGGATGAACATCGGAGTGCGTTTCCCTGCCTCTGAAAGGAAGTCTGCTTTTGTATATTTGCTCAGATCGTTTGTCACTTCAAAGTAACCATGTGCACCTGTTCCTTTGGCATGCACAACACGCTCAGGCACTCGTTCGCGGTTAAAGTGTGCAAGTTTTTCAAGCAAATGTACATCCTGGATCAATGTTGGACCTCGTGATCCAGCAGTCATTGAGTTTTGGTTATCTCCTACTGGGGCTCCCCAGCTGGTTGTTAATTTATTATTTGTCAAATCCATTCACCTCTTGAGAATATTTTGTAGTTAATAATGATTATAATGTAATAATACCACCAAATAATTAAAAATCAATACTCTTTTAGAATTATTATAAATAAAAAGCGATTTTAATCTGTAATCAGTGCTTTTTATACACTATATGACCGTTTGTACCTTTTTTAGAAGTAGATTATTATCGGGTTTATCAATACCTTAATGTAAAAAAAGATCCTGGATTTAACGCTTGCAACACCCTTTATTCATGAATCGCTCAACGCAAAAATTTTGTATGCTAAATTAGTATATTATGGTAATATAAGTGAAGATAAATTAAAGGAGGAAATTATCATGTCAAAAACATTCACTTCATTTTCTGCCAATCAAGGAGGAGTGAACGGTTAATTCTGCTCTAAAAAATGGCTTCTTTCATTTACATCAGGAAATGAATAGCCTGACAAATTAACAGCACACTCCTGCCTTATATTTAAAAAATAATATTAGGATCAGGAGAATGTTAAATTGAAGAAACAAACTATCGCATCACATAATATCAGAGCATTATTTTGGGTTCAGTTTTTCGGCACCATAAGTTTTCTGCAGCCGGTAATTACACTTTTCTATATGGAAAGGGGATTGGATTCTTCCGATATCCTGATCGTGTTGATGTTTTGGAGCGGCGCGGTATTACTAGGTGAAGTACCGACCGGAATTTTTGCTGACCGCTTTGGGGCAAAGGCGTCCTTTATCACGGGGTCCATCCTTAAGTTTTTGAGCATTGGATTATTATTGTTTGCCTATGAACCTTGGATGTTCTTCTTGTATAGTGCCTTGAATGGATTTTCTGTCACTTTCTTTTCCGGTGCTGATGAAGCATTGATTTATGATTCGCTAAAGGAAAGCGGCGAAAATGATTTTATGGACAGGGCGATGGGAAAAATTCAGTCTGCAGGATTTATTTCGTCCATCTTTGCTGTACTTTTCGGTTCGTATCTTGCGAAAGACTTGCAGGACGATCAGTTTCAATTATTGATCCTGCTTGCACTGGCTTTTCACATTATTGAAATCCTGTTTGTTTTCACAGTTAAAAATCCAAAAATCGAAAGCTCCTACCGCGAAAACCCCTTCACTCAGGTGAAAGAAGGATTGACGGTCATTCGCAAAGCACCTCAGCTTTTGCTGATGTTTTTAAATGTCACGCTTGTATTCATTCCGGCTGGAGCTGTGTACGGCTATTTCGACCAGCCGCTGATGACGGATGCCGGGCTGCCTGTGTATTTGCTTGGTGTTATGTATGCTTGTTCTGCATTATTGGGTTATTTTGCATCCAATTCAATTGGATGGCTGACCGGTAAATTCACAAGAATATTTCTAATGCATGCGACCGGATTACTCGCTGTTGGAGGATTGCTGCTATCAGCTATGCTTTCACAATCGCTTTGGGTGGTCATTGGCGCCTTCTTTGTCTTGAGATATGTGAGAGCAATCCGCTATCCGATTTATTCACAGCTTAGCAACGACCTTATTCCTTCCGGTATCAGGGCGACGACCATTTCACTGCTCTCTATCGTCGACTCTGCACTTGACCTGGTTGTTTTCGGGACTTTATCAGTTGTTGCATTAAGTGGGTATGAGGCAGTGCTTTACGGCTCTGCTGCAATTGCGCTGCTCGGAACACTTTTACCGATAAGAAAAGTTAAGAAAGAAGTTTCAAAAGCAGTCCTGTCAGCAGTCCAAAAATAATTTCTTAGAGGAAGAAGCCGATTTTGGCTTCTTTTTTTACTCAAATCAACGAATTCATAAATTTCACTTCCAGACAATAAAAGAAAAAAACCGCAAAGGGGCTCCCAATGCGGTTCAGTAAAATCACTTTTTATAATATGTCCAGCCTTCCTCCTGGTACACACGTCCATCTTTAAGCAATTTGCCCATTGCCCTTTTGAAAGAGGCCTTACTTAAACCAAGCTTGTCCTTGATTTCCTCTGGCTGGCTCTTGTCCCACAGGGGCATGGCTCCTCCACGGCTGTCCATGTAATTCGTAATAATATCAGCATCCTCCCCCATTTTATCCTGTTTCAATGGCAGGAATGAGACATTCAGGCTTCCATCGTCTTTTACATCAATTACACGGCCTTCTACCAATTCGCCAAGCCTTGGTTCCTGCCTTCTTTCATTCTCATGCACAAAGCAGCGGTATCCTTGTTCAGAAATAAAGAATGTGCCGACTTTTAGTAATCGGTATACACGGCCCTCCACTTTAGCTTTCAGCATTTCTTGCGATGCCCTTCTGGCAATCTGGCCAATGATGTTTTCCGTCGCCAGCTTCCCATAAAGACGCCCGTTTTTATCCCCTCTCAGGGACAGATACAACATGTCTCCTGGAGCAGGCCAAAGATCTTCATAGATGGGAAGGTCATCAGAAGAAACCAGGATATCCTTCATGAGACCGATATCCACGAAAACACCGAGTCCTGATTTCACATCAACCACTTCGGTCCAAGCATAAGAGCCGATTTGAACTTTTGGTATGTTCATGGTAGCGGTTAACCTTACTTCTTTATCATGAAATAAGAATACCTTCACTTCATCTTCCACTTCTATTTCACCTTCCACTTGGGAATGGTGCAATAATACATCTTCTTCTCCATTTGTTAAAAAATAACCAAAATCCACTTCTCTGTCTACCGTCAGAACCTGGACAGTTCCGGCTTCCAACTCATTCACCATTACATTTCCTCCTAAAAATCATGTTCTTTTTATCTTTACCCAAACAGTTGCCCTTCAAATATTACAAGGCATGATATTCACTTATTTCTTTATCCTTTGGCAGCAGCCATGTCAACACGCCAAATAGCGGCAGGAAGCTGCAAAGGATCATGACAAAACGGATGCTTATCATATCCGCAAGGCTTCCAAACAGGACAGATCCTACTGCTCCCATCCCAAATGCCAATCCAACCGTCAATCCGGACACCATGCCGATTTTCTGCGGAAGCAGCTCCTGTGCATATACGACTGTTACACTGAAGCTTGAGGAAAGGATGAATCCTATCAAGAAGAAGACAGGAATGACAAATGTCAGCGGCAGATACGGCAGCAGGATCGTCAAAGGAGCAGATCCCAGCATGGATAAAAAGATGATATTTCTTTTTCCAAACCTGTCTGCCAGCGGGCCGCCAAAGAACGTCCCCAGTACACCAGCAAACATGAAGGTGAAGATATAAAGTTGAGCCTGCTTGATTGTCAATCCATAATCTTCTATAAGATAAAACTGATAATAATTGGAGATGCCAGCACCATACCAGGATCGGGCAAACACAAGGAAGACGACGAGCAGCATAGCCAGCTTGATTTTTTTATGTATCCCTTTTTTACCCTTCCCCGTTTGATTCTTGTTTTTCCTCCCTATTCCATTTTCATTAGATAACCTGTTTTTATACCATTGAGAGACACGGACAAGGACGATAATACCGATACCGGCTGCAAGTGAGAATAATAATGCTCCCTTTTGCCCCAGCGGAACAAAAATGAATGCCGTAATGATTGGCGCCAGTGACTGGCCGGTATTTCCGCCAACCTGATAGATCGACTGGGCCAGACCCCTCTTGCTGCCGGCTGCCAGGTAGGCAACTCTTGATCCTTCAGGATGGAAAATAGCCGAACCAAACCCGATGAACAACACAGAAAAGAGAAGAAAAATAAAATGATTGGACAAAGCAAATCCGACCAATCCAATTAAGCTTGACAGCATTCCAAGAGGAAGCAGAAACGGGCGGGATTTAATGTCTGCATAGTACCCAAAAACAGGCTGGAGAAGCGAAGACGTCATGTTCAGCACAAAAGCAATCCAGCCTATTTGGGTATAACTTAAGCTGAGTGATTTCTCCACAATCGGAAACATAGCAGGAACCACCGCTTGCAGTGTATCATTAATAAAATGTCCTGAACTGATGGCCAGCAATACACCATAAACCGTAGCTGTCCTTCTCGCTTCCTCCTTGCTTAGAGTTTGTCCCAATTCGTTCATCTCCTGTTCTTTTAAAAAAATAAAAATGATTCCTATACAGCTTTATCAGTATAGCTTACTTGGGGCCATTAGAAAATAATAACATCCTATTCGTCCCCTGAATACAAAGACTTTCTCTTTGAAAGCGCAAAAAAAGACTGGTGACAGGATGCCCTGTCACACAGTCTTGCTTGTTTCTCTTCCATGTATCGTATTGATTGCCTGTTTCAAACTTGAGTATGTTTGGATTTTTTGAAAATCAATGCCTAGATTCACAACCGTTTGGACAATATCCGGTGTCATGCCTGTCACTTTTGCTTTAACTCCAATCAGTTCCAGTGAATCAATGAGCTGGAAGATGATTTGAGCGACATACGTATCGATAATAGGAACCCCGGATAAATCAAGGATAAAATAGTTCACTTTCAGTTTTGCACTTTTCTCCAGTGCCTTTTCAAGCATCAATTTCGCCCTGCTGGTGTCAATATCTCCGACCAATGGCAGAACAGCGATCTCATCAGAAATCGGAATGACCGGTACTGATAATTCAAAGAGTGCTTCCTTTGAATTTTTTAATTGATCGGCTTGATAATCAACAAATGGAAGGCTGAAATAACAAGTCACATCACCAATATCCGTTTCCAAAATATTTAACATATCATAAAAGCCGTCTATCGATAACTCATGTTCCTTCGCATGAGTCTTCAATAACTCGCCTATGATTGTTCGGTATTCAGGAAATTCATTCAGCATTTCTTCAAGGCTTGCATTAAGTGTAGCGCATTGTGTCCCCGCTTTTTTACCCCATGCTTTGAAATTCTTTCTCCGCTCTTCGTCACCCAGTACGAACGATTCACCAAATAACTTCACTAATTCCTCTCTCATTGTCAGTAAATCATTCGAGATCGATTGCATCTCAGGATACTTTTCGTTTTGCTTTTCCGTTACCTCTTGAGCAAGTTCACTGCTTTTCTTCTGAACCAACTTGCTGAACTCCTCGAAAACTTTCTTGTTAGACATTTGAACACCCTCTTTGCACTTTTCTCTATTAGTTATCTACTTAGCTTCACTACTAAAGTGTATATGAAAAATACGGATAGATTCAAATGATAGTGTTCCGGATATAAGAGTGAAACGGCTGAATCCTCCATCAAAAAATAGGAAATCCCCTTTCAAGCTCTAGGATGAAAGGGGAAAAAGGCCTCATTCAACATTCGGAAAAAGTTTTGAAACTCTTTCACCAATTTGATCTCCGAGATCCGTTACCGGCCCGCCGTTATGTACCTGATCACGGTATTTCTTCATATTTTGGACCAGTTCACGGTCATTTGACACATATACATTCTGAATGCTGCCATTTACACTCTTGACGGCTTCTTCAACTTTCCGTTGGACGTCATCATCCAGATGATTTTCCAGCCGGTTTTCCAGTACGACAGCTGCATAAGCATCACTGCCTTTGGTCAAGACATATGCGCGTTCTATCTCATACAGTTTCATTACCTTGTTCGCCATTCTATCCGTCATGCCGTATGTAGGATCAGCTGGATTAGCTTCGCCGTATATATTATTTTCACCTGTATTTGTTGTATTATAGCGGACCTGCTGAACCCCCATTCCGCCTTCTTCTCCTTCCTGGCCAAGATTGCCGTCATTAAGAGCACAGCCAGTGAGAAGCGCCGCCGCCCCCAAAAGGGAGAATAATATTTTTTTCATAAACTGACCTCCTTTATCTTCACAACCTAGAGTTCCCAAAACAAATGAGATTCATACTCTGAATGAGGTATAAAGGATTCAGTCTTATTAGAAAAAAACAGAAGCCCAGGGCCTCTGTTTTTTAATGTATTGCCTTTAATATACCGATTTCATCAAGAAAGATATGGCCTTTCGAAGTTTTATTAAATACTAATTCAATATTATTAACATCCTTAAGTTCTATTCCTTGCGAGGTGAACTCCTCAAAAGGAATATGGAACGTTTGCAAAACAGGTTCATGAGAGTTTCCATACCTTAATTTTTGATAAAACCATGTTTTGGTTTGCTGAACATGGAGGGCAGGCGCCAGAGGAAGTGCTTCGCTCAACGATACTTCTGCACTTTCACCATTGTCCGCTGTCAGCCTTACTGTAAAATCTGTCACTTCATTAATCTCTTCCAAACTGGCAGCTGAAAAAGCCAGAGAATCATCACTGGCAACATCCTCCTTCTCCAAGAAATGATCCGGAAGTTTCACTCCATACTTACCTGAGTCAGAATAACTTTCATTCCATTTAATATAAACACCATGATTCTTTCGATCTCCGTCATCCCTTGAATCAAGTTCTCCCTCATGCCAGAACTTCAACCTTGAGGCATTGAAACTGATTCCAGGGACATTGCCGGTAGTCAGGTCATAGTCATTTTCATAATCATTGATAACAGTAAAGCCAGTATCGTTGTACCGATTGATATAAGTAGTTTCAGGCAGCCACTGAAGCGCATAGCTGTAGTCAAGGAACATTGGCTTATATTCATCCTTCCCTTTCAGCGTTGCATCCAGAAAAGCAGAAATATAGGTTTTGGCAATTTGCCTCTGTTCATCACCTTCAAGAAGCGGCTTCTTATTAATGAAAAGGTTCATAGGCAAAGTAGTATCATTATCGCCCCACACTGTATTGAACTGGCCGTGATTGGCACCATGAATGTAGAGGGATGTTTTCATCCATTCGTTTCCATCTGTGAACTGCAGCCCATTGAACTGACGGTCTCCGCTGAATTCTGAAACGTCGCTGTCATATGAACCATGCAGAAGCAGATAATTGACATTCTCAATCTGGACAGGCTGGTCTCCCAGCGTAAAATAATCAGTTGGTGCGATGGCCACAATTGATTTTATTTTATAATCAAAATTAAAAGTGACAAGGCCGTTATTGGGATAGCGCTCAAGCTTATTAAACTCTGTCGCAACAGCAACCGCCTGTCCACCCCTGGAGTGTCCCATCAGGGCAATGTTCTCAAAATCAATTTTATTATATAGCTCTGTTTTCTTCGATTCATTAAATTCTTCAAATTGATTAAGATGCTTCAACATCAACCAAGCTCTTGTACTGATTTCATTATTCAAGCTCCCTGACCATGAAGAAGTATTCAAAAAGTTTTCATCTATTGAAACAGCAATATATCCACGGCTTGCCAGCAGCTCACCAAGATACGCATATCCCTCATCAGAGAATTCCTCCATGATATGATTTCCATGTACAATCAGGACAAGTGGGAATTGACCGCTTCCTTCAGGCATCCAAACAGTACCGTTCAAAGGTATTTCCGTTCGGTCAAACCCCCAAAACCACGTCCGATACTTATTCCAACCGCCAGTGACAAAAGAAGCGTTCAAAGTATCCGTCTTATAATCAACACCTTCAGCAAATTGAGACCTTCTCTTATCCGTTCCACTGCCATAGGTAAAAGTCCGGACCTTATAGAATCCTTTTTTCGAAGGATCTTCAGCATGAAGAGTCTTTGGAACAGTGTCAATGGCAGGGACAGGATACTTGTCCACCCCTGGTGCAGTCAACCAAACTGAAAATCCGGCCGCAACGAATATGCCAGTCACCAAAACCATCATCGACGGGATTTTGTTCCTTTTTGAATTCCACCAGTACCCAAATGCCCCTCCAGAAATAATGCCGATCCCTATCAAGATATAACTTAACGGCAGTATTTGATAAGTGCTCCTGACTTGGGATAAAAGAATGATTAATATTATTGCTGAAGATAAGACTACAGCCAGGAAGCGGTTATTAAACCTTTTGATAAGCAAGACCATAGGATAAACGATAAAGGGACTTACGATGGCCGAGAGCACAATTGGTATGAATACAATCAGAAAATCAGAAACGGAACCAAGCCCTGTTTCAAGCCCCACCCCAAAAAAAGCTGCGAACAGTACAATCATTAGTAAAGCACCGGCAGCAGCACCCTTCCAAGCCTTGCCTGCAGCAGATTCAATGAACATCCATATATTCAATGAGTGCTTCCTAGCGCGTTGGATAATAGTTTTCTTTTTCTTTATATCTACAAGTTGTTCGAATTCTTTTTTCGGTTCCATATTGCCGCCACCCTTTTTAATTTCCATGGTTGTGCCTGGCAGAGATCCACCTTTTGTGCGTGGCTCATATCCACCTTTCATTATATCAAAGATAAAGTTCCATTTTGGTTTAAAATTTTGTAAACTTAAGCGCCCGCTCCTTTTAAAAAAAGCTGTTCCCCTGATCAGGAACAGCTTTGGATATTATTCTTTTGGCTCATAATGGATGACAGTTTGCTCATCATGGCGTCGGTTCATTTGATGGCTCTTTTTGCGGTATTCCTTGGATTTGAAAATGATATCGAAATCATAATCCTCCGGATACATTTCCTGTGCTGAAATATATAGCTCGAGCCTTTTATGATTAATTTCTTTCTTTTCTCCTTTAATGAAAACAGAGTAATTCCCCCTACTGTCCGGACCATTTTCAATAATGCCGAACTCTCCGCTTGGACCCACCTTGACATTATCACCCATTGCGAATTGGGCAGCGGTTTCTTTTACCGCCTCTTTCTGTTCCCGGTTCCTTCTTGCATGCCGGTTGACAGCAATCTGCTTTTCAAGCTCTTTCCGCTCATAATAATCCTCTACGTCAGGAACATACTTCTTTTCCGCTTTATATGTGACTTTGTGTGCTGTTTCAATGATTTCAGGATGCATTCCCAGTTTCAGAGCTATCGAAAAGGCCTGGCTGTCTCCCCCTCTTCCCACAATTAGACGGTATGTCGGCTCAAGTGTATCAAGGTTGAATTCCATTGATCCATTTGTAAAACCTTCTTCTCTGTCTGCAAATTCCTTGATTTCGCTGTAGTGTGTAGTAGCCAGCAGTGTGGCTCCTTTGTCATAGAGCTTTTGAAGAATGGCCGTCGCCAATCCCATTCCCTCTCCGGGGTCAGTTCCAGACCCCAATTCATCCAAGAGAACAAGACTTCTGTCATTCGCTTCTTGCAGAATCCCAATAATATTTCTCACATGGGAACTGAAGGTACTTAAATTCTGCTGAAGACTCTGGCCATCGCCGATATCCAGAAGAATTTTCTGAAAGATGCTAATGTGGCTCCCCTTATCCACCGGAATATGAATCCCGCATTGAACCATCAGTGTCAATAAGCCCACCGTCTTAATGGAAACAGTTTTTCCTCCAGTATTGGGACCGGTGATCAATAGAGCATGAAAGTCTTTGCCCAGTTCTATATTCAAAGGCACCGCTTGTTTTCCTATCAAAGGATGTTTAGCGTTTTTTAGAAAGATATAATGTGATTCGTTCAGCTCAACTGGGTTCCCCCCTATTGATCTGCTGTATTTTGCCTTGGCAAACAGAAGGTCATAGTTTATCATGACTTCTACAGCAAGCTTCAGTTCTCTTTCATGCTGCTGCACCAATCCCGTCAGATATAGCAATACTTTCTCTGCTTCGGACTCTTCCTCCATTTTCAAGTACATAAGCTGGTCCTGCTGCATCCCTACTTCTTCAGGTTCAATATACAGTGTTGAACCAGAGGCAGAAGTATCCAAAACAGAACCTTTGATTTTCCCCCTGTATTCTTTTTTAACAGGAATTACATAACGGTCGCCGCGCTGGCTGACAATCGCCTCCTGTATATATGATTTATATTTATTGGACTTGATCATGCTGGTGACTTTCTCTTTCAACCTGTCTTCCTGAATACTGATTTGTTTCCTGACCTTCAATAATTCCTTTGTTGCATAATCATCAACACGTCCATTTCGGATACAGCGCTGGATTTCCTCTAACAGGCCTGGCAGATCTTCAATAGAATAAACATAAGAAGATACTCTAGGGGCAATGAGTTCTTTATCCTTCATGAATCGCTTCAGTTTTAAACAGCAGTCAAGGAACAATAGAAGCTTTTGAAACTGCTCTGGCCTTAATGCTGTTCCTTTATTCATTTGCTTAAGGATGGTCTCGATTCCATCCAGTGCATGAATGGGGACACTTTCACTTTTATTTAATATTTCTACTGCTTCTGTCACTTCAGCGAGCCATGAAGCAATTTGTTTTTTATTAAAGGATGGGGAAAGGGCGTCAACGAGACTCTTTCCTGAGTCTGTAAGTGCATAGTTTGCGATTTCGTCTTTGATAAGGTGAAATTCCAACTGTTTAAACGTATTTTCGTTCAATTTTATTTCCTCCAGTATTTATTATGGTGGATGATTTCCGCGCCAGGTGCAATCACACAAAGTGCCAAGCATAACTATCATCCATTTAGAAATTGCTTTACAGTTACCTTTTAAACCACATTTTTTTATTTAACTAATCCGCAAACAATGATCATGCACTACGATTTTTGGATATAAAAAAACCGCAATGAACAATGTCCATTACGGTTGTCGTTATCATACAAAAAAGAGAAGTCTTCAGCAGGTGCGGTTTGCACAAAAAAACTGTGTTCAATCAACACAGTGCTGCAGACAAATGTTTGCATGCTATGATCATTGTTCTTAACTCATCAGTCATGAAGGCACACTTAAATAAGCGTCGAACAGAAGATTTTTCTGCCCAGACCTTGATGAATGACCGTATAAAGTTACGGATTAGTTAAGAACGACACCTAACATACAACATTTCTCCTTTTAGAGATTAATTTGATTACAAATCCATAATATGCTGAAACATATTCCCTTGTCAATGCACTTCTATATTTAACGGGTACTTACATCATATTTGTCTTTCAATTCATCCGGCGCCATCTTGATAATTTGCTGCAGAATCAGTGTGAAAACAGCAATATCATCCACAATCCCAAAGATGACCAGCCAGTCCGGTATCAAATCGAATGGTAATAAGATATAACCGATAATCAAGCCGACGGATAGTAATTTCTTCCAAACCTTAACCCCTGGCGACTTAAAAAACGCGACTAGAAATGGAATAGACCTTCTGATGTTGAATAAAAATTTCATCCTGCTGAAAAACCTGGCCATAAATACTGCCTCCTTCAAATTACTCTTACCTTTTATATACCACAATTCCATCAAAATATTTTACTTTTATAGTGATTTTATAATGTGGAAGTGAATTTATTGAAGGAACATGTTATAATCTTTTAGATATGAATGATGGAGGTAATTACTAAATGATTCAAGTATCAGATGTAAGTCTGCGTTTTGGTGATCGTAAATTATTTGAAGATGTAAATATAAAATTCACTCCGGGCAACTGTTACGGATTGATCGGCGCAAATGGTGCCGGAAAGTCCACTTTCCTTAAAATCCTTTCTGGAGAAATCGAATCTCAAACAGGAAATGTTTCCATGACTCCTGGTGAGCGTATGGCCGTGTTGAAACAGAACCACTTCGAATACGAGGAACATGAAGTATTGAAAGTGGTCATCATGGGACATGCCCGTTTATATGAAGTTATGCAGGAAAAAGATGCTATCTATATGAAAGCTGATTTTTCCGATGAAGACGGCATGCGCGCTGCCGAGCTTGAAGGCGAGTTTGCTGAATTGAATGGTTGGGAAGCAGAATCTGAAGCTGCCATTCTACTGAAGGGCCTAGGCATCGGAGAAGAACTTCATTCGAAAAAGATGGAAGACCTGACAGGTGGAGACAAAGTAAAGGTTTTGCTTGCGCAAGCGCTGTTCGGTAAACCGGATGTCCTTCTTCTCGATGAGCCTACCAACCACTTGGATATCGCTGCCATTCAGTGGCTCGAGGAGTTCCTGATCAATTTTGAAAACACAGTTATCGTAGTATCCCATGACCGTCACTTCTTGAATAAAGTATGTACACATATTGCCGACCTTGACTTTGGAAAAATCCAAATCTATGTCGGAAACTATGATTTCTGGTATGAGTCCAGCCAGCTGGCGACTAAAATGGCTCAGGACCAAAATAAGAAAAAAGAAGAAAAAATCAAAGAGCTTCAAGCATTCATTGCGCGCTTTAGTGCGAATGCTTCTAAATCCAAGCAAGCGACTTCCCGTAAGAAGCTCCTGGATAAAATCACTCTTGATGATATCAGACCTTCTTCCCGTAAGTATCCTTATGTTCACTTCAAGCCTGAACGTGAAATCGGGAATGATCTATTAAGAGTGGAAGGCATTTCTAAAACCATCGATGGTGTAAAAGTACTTGATAATGTAAGCTTCATCATGAACAAGGATGACAAGATTGCATTGGTCGGCAGTGATGAAATCGCGAAGACTACCCTGTTCAAGATCCTTGCGGGCGAAATGGAGCCTGACAGCGGTTCATACAAGTGGGGTGTGACGACTTCCCAGGCCTACTTCCCGAAAGACAACTCGGAGTACTTTGAAGGAAATGAGCCAAACTTGGTTGAGTGGCTGAGACAATACTCTCCAAATGACCAAAGTGAATCTTTCCTGCGCGGATTCCTTGGCAGAATGTTATTCTCAGGGGAAGAAGTCATGAAAAAGCCAACTGTCCTATCTGGTGGAGAAAAAGTCCGCTGCATGCTTTCCAAAATGATGCTGAGTGAAGCGAACGTCCTTCTTCTGGATGAGCCAACGAACCACTTGGATTTGGAGTCCATTACGGCATTGAATAATGGTCTTGCAAACTTCAAAGGTTCCATGATTTTTGCTTCTCATGACCATCAGTTCATTCAAACCATCGCAAACCGTATCATCAAGCTTGACTCTGAGGGTATCATTGATAAGCAGATGACTTATGATGAGTTCCTTGAAGCCACTGCGGTGAAGAGTTAATAGGATATTTTGTATATGCGGCCTTCCATCTGGGAGGCCGCTTTTATTGTACCGGATTAAATCTTTTAAAAGTTCTCTCGCTAATTCTTCATTCACAAAATAAAAAAACACGTTCAGACCCTCCCGTCTGAACGTGTTTTTTTATTTAACTGCCATTATCCTCTCGTGAAGAAATACCTTTATCTGAAAATAGCTGATTTCATCGGGAAGTTCCTCTTTTATAGGTTTCAGCTTTTCATGGCCCGCCTTTTCAACCGCAACCTCAATCAATTGGCGTTCTTCATTTGTCAGGAATTTATCTGTATTTACTTCCATTCCCTCTTCTATAGATTGAAGAATGTGATTCTGGACCGTTGTAAGAGAAAGATTTCTTTCCTCGGTGATTTCCTCTAATCCCTTACCTTTGAAATAAAGTTTATAAGTTGCCATATGGGATGGCTCTTCATCACTGCCTCTCGATTTGTCTGAACGTTCTTCAGCCTGTTTGCTTGTCTTATATTCTGTTATCGCCTCAACAAACCTGGAACCATATTTATCATTTTTGTGAGATCCTACACCTTTCACCTCAAGGAAGGCAGCGGAGTCTGACGGGAGCTTCCTGCACATGTCGCGCAGCGTTTCATCAGAGAAGATGACAAAAGGAGGCACCCCTTCTGAATCGGCCAGCTCCTTCCTTATCGAACGCAAAGTTTGGAAGAGCTCATCGTTTTCCTGGTAGGAAACTTTTTCTACTTTCATCGTTTCTTTCCGAGTCACTTTTTCTTTTCCCTGCAGGACGCTCTTCCCTCTTTCACTCACTCTCAATACAGGGAATGTTCCACTGACGACTGTGATATATTCCTCTGAAATTAAAAAATCGATGAACAGGCTGATATCCTTCTGTTTTTGCTCTTTCATCAACCCATAAGTAGACAACTTCTCAAAGCCAAACTCTTTGATTTTTTTATTCTTAGAACCGGCCAGGACCTGGCTGACCAAAGAATTTCCGAACCTTTCTCCCATTCTGATCATACAGGAAAGGACCATCTGGGTTTCCCTTGTTACTTCGATTGCCTGCCGTTCATCTGTACAATTGCTGCATTTGCCGCATGGAGCTGCTTCTTCATCCCCGAAATAGCGGAGGATGAATTCCTGAAGGCATCCCTCGGTATGACAGTAGTCCACCATTTGCCGGAGCTTAAGCAATTCCTGAGTGTGACGCGCAGGGTCTAGTGTGTTTTGTGATATCAAGAATCGCTGAATCTGGACATCCTGCGGCGAATAGAGGACAACACATTCACTTTCTCCGCCATCCCTGCCTGCTCTTCCCGCTTCCTGATAATAACTTTCCATATTTTTCGGAAGCTGATAATGAAGGACGTAGCGTACATTGGATTTATTGATTCCCATTCCAAAGGCGTTGGTGGCGACTATGACCTGCAAGTTATCCTTAAGGAACTCCTCTTGCATTTCATTACGCTGAACATCACTCATGCCCCCGTGATATTTGCCCACAGCGACACCCTGTTTCTTCAATTTATTATAGAGGGAATCAACTTCTTTTCTTGTTGCCGCATAAATGATTCCGGATTCATCCTTGTTGGTCCTCACGTAATGGAGGGCATACTGGCTTCTGTCCTGCCCTTTTATGACTTTGAAAGATAGATTTTCCCTTGAAAACCCCGTGATATAAGTGTTCTCTTCTTCTATTTCCAAGGAAGAACAAATATCGCTTTGTACTTGTGGCGTTGCCGTCGCTGTCAGGGCAAGGACAACCGGATTGCTCGGGAGTCCCTGCAGCAAGTCTTTTATCCTCAAATAACTCGGACGGAAATCATGCCCCCATTGTGATATACAGTGTGCTTCATCCACTGCCACTAGAGGGATTGGAAGGCTGCGTAAGTACTGAACAAAATAAGGGGACTCCAACCGTTCCGGGGCAATATAAATCAGCTTGTACACTCCAAGTTCCGCTTCACTCAACCGCCTCTCGATTTCAGCCTGGGTCAGGGAGCTGTTTATGAAGGTTGCCGATATCCCTGTCTGATTAAGGGCATCGACCTGGTCTTTCATCAAAGAGATCAACGGGGATACAACAAGGGTGATCCCTTCCATCAGGAGGGCTGGAATCTGATAACAGATGGATTTCCCTCCCCCTGTCGGCATGATGCCGGCTGTATTATTTCCAAATAGGACACTCTGAATGATCTCATCCTGTCCGGGCCTGAAATTTTCATATCCAAAATATTCTTTTAGATAATTTTTTGCATGAAAAATATTCATTGCTTGTAAAACTCCTTAATATAACCAAATAGGCTTATCACTTTTCTTTATATATCCATTATAACCCCCATCGGCTTTGAGGTCGATGATAGCGAGGTGAGGAATTGCTCTGTTCAGAAACATCCATAAAAATAAGACCCGTTGATCAAATCAACAGGTCTTAAAAGATTTATATTAGAACCAGCGGAAACCAGGCTTTTCATCTTCTGCTTTCTCTTCTGTATTTTCTTCAACTGCTTCCTCTTCTGCTCTTGGAGCCCCTCTCCAAAAAACATCCCAGACATTATGTTTTGGTTTTTCCTCAGCAGCATTTACTTCTGCTTCTATATCAACATTTTTCTTTGACATGGATATACCTCCTTTGAATTTGCTCCCGGTTTAATCCGGTAAGGAAATCGACATTACATACTATTCAAAGAGGCGCATATCGTTTAGGCGAATGACTCAATTTTGTTTAATTTCCCCCATAAGCATCCGCAGAACATTTTTTAAGTAATCCTCATATTTAAAATCAATGTTAATAAAGTGGTTTGAGTCTGGGTTGTCTTTCATGTTCCTGAAATCAGCATAGGTGAACCCTTGTGTCTCATCTTCTGATGAAATGGACACAGTCTTCTGCACAATAGTTGTGTTTTCCAGATTGGAAAGGAGATAGAGGGTATATAAGTCATGCAACGGCACCCCCTCTAACCCTGGCTGAAGTTTTTCATAAGCTTTTTGGTAATAGGTGAAAATCGGCAAGAATATATCCTTGAATGGGTTTCGGCTTTTCTCTGCCAGCAGCTTGATATGCTCCTCTTTCAATTGGGCATACTGGGTCACATTTAACGGAGCAACATAAACAGGGAGCCCGCTGTCTAATACGAAGTTAGTCGCAGTCGGATCGCCATGGAAATTGGCTTCTGCTATTTCCGTCACGTTGCCCGGGACAAGGAAAGCCCCTCCCATAAGATATACTTCTTTAACACTGTCTTTGATAAAGGGATACAAATTAAACGATAAGGCCATGGAAGTGTTCCGGCCGATATCTACAAAATATAAGTCATCATACTTGGAAGTGATGGCTAGAATCGAACTGAATGGCTGGGCTTTATAAACAAATGTATCCGGTATTGTGATGGGCCCAATCCCGTCCTCACCATGTATTTCGGGATAATACGGTTCATACTCCCCTGTCAGCGGTCTGGAAGCTCCGGTTATGACAGGTATATCTTCCCTCCCCGCCATTGAGAGAATATAGGCGGCATTTTTGGTTGCATCCTCTTTACTGACATTCCCAAACCCTGTCACGATCGCTTGAACATCAATGTCCGGACTGCTTAAAGCATAGATGATGGCAAACGTGTCATCTATGCCAGGGTCTGCAAATAATACAACTCTTTTCATTGCAAACTCCACCTTTCGGAAAAATTCTTGATATCACAGCATATTCAAGGGAAAGGAATTATACCCATATAAACATTCCAGAAATCGCAATCAGCACTTTATTCCTTTAAAGCAGCGGGGGACTGTCCCCCGCTGCTTTAAAGCGATAAAGTGGAAGGCAAATAAAAAACTTCCTATTGAATAGGAAGTTGAATGATCACGGTACTATTTTGTTGTTGGATGAGGATTATCCACAACTTGAAGAACTTCTGATGAAGGGATCATTTCGCTTTTGCAAATTGGGCAATGAGGCGTCTCTTCACTTTTGAAGTTATCCCTCATCCAGCCTTTGCAGTCCTCAGATGAACATTTCCATATCTTAGTTTCTTCTGTTTTGATTTCTTCTTCATTTCTTCTTCCAAATGCCATCGTGTCATTACCTCCTTTTTCATTCCAAAGCCGGTTTGTAAAATTTTCAGTGAAACTTTTAAACCCGGTTTTTACAAAAATAGCTACCCTGTTTCTGTTGGGTAGCTATTTTAAGTATCAGCACACTAAAATTATAATTTTACAACGTTAGCTGCTTGTGGTCCGCGGTTGCCTTCAACAACTTCAAATTCCACACGCTGACCTTCGTCAAGAGATTTGAATCCTTCGCCAGTGATAGCACTGAAATGAACGAATACGTCGTTTTCGCCTTCAACTTCGATGAATCCGAAGCCTTTTTCTGCGTTGAACCATTTAACTGTACCTTGTTTCATGAGTAGAAACCTCCAAAAAATAAAAAAAATTTAATATGTTACTTTTTTAAAATAAAAATTCACATATTATAAAAAGTACCGGCTGAGAAAGGCGATCACTTTTTATAATATGTGAATGGCTTTCGGTTTTGCGGTGTTTCAAATATTAATTCTGATACTCCTATTATAGTACATTAATTGATTTTGTCAAATAAGTAAATGGTAATGGTTTCCGGTACGATTATGAATAGAAAGTGCTATGATTTACGCTCCAGGTTCACGACTCCGCGGGGCGTGCGGTGAGCCTCCTCGGCTGCATATAAAGCGTAAGCGGCCGTACAGCGACGTACAGATTGGAGGGCTCCTGCATGAGATAAAGGAATCACAACGAACAAAGTGAGTTGATGATGACTTATCGCAAGGAAGGAGATCGAAATCTGCTAGTCGCTGGCCGCTGAAGCTAGAAGCGCCTGCGGGGTCTCACCTGTCCCGCTACTCCCGCAGGAGGTCGTGTACCTTCCGCTCCAATCACCCAAATTCAAGAATTCTTGCCCTTATAACTGTGCTCCATTTTTCTTAAATCAATCTAATTATGTAATTTGATAAAAAGGTAAATGGAAAGGAAAGAATCAGTATAGATTTCTTCCTTTCCTCTATCACAGATTAAATTTAACTAAGTAAGACCCGACTTTCCTATTTTTTGTTTCTTTTTCTGGAGGATTCAGCCGGAACGCCGCCTGGCAGTTCGCTGGTCGTTGTACCTTGACCTTCAACCTGAGCCGATCCCAATCCTGCTTTTGATGGATCTTGTTTCTTCTTAGCCATAAATATCACCTCGAAATATAGTATGACAAATCTCCCGGGAACTTATGTCACTATTTTTCGATGGGGCTTTTCAATTTCCATCCATCGATTGTGAAGCCGCCCATTTTCACAAGCACATAGCTGCTTAACTTTTCGAAATAAGAAACCATTTCCTCTTCTGTACCTGCTGATAAAGATTTCAGGAAAAGGGAAGAAAAATCCTTATCCGGGAACGGATCTTTCAAATACTTCTTCAAATAAGTTTCATCACTCAAGTAGGCACCGATTTGATAAAAGGGAATCTGTTCCACCGCAAGGAACTGACAGTATTGATTGAATAGTTCTTTTAGGGAATTAAAGTATACAAACCTTAAGTCGCTTCCCCCTTTTTCGTAGAGATCCAGCAGGTTATCGGCAGAATCCCAAATAGCGTACTTTATAAATTCCACTCCCGTTTCCCCTGTTTGTTCAAATGGCCTTTGCAGCCATTGGAGAGCTTCCTTCTTTAAAACTCCGATTGTCCCCTCATGATCAAAAAGGATCTCACCGGTCGCAAACTGTACTGCTGCATGAGTGCTTCTCTCTTCATGATCCCCTTCAAAATATTTTCTGATTTGTGCAGGGGGGTTGCAGAAGTATTCAATCAAATAACCTTCCACTAGTCTGTTTCCCCGCTCCCTCCAATCCTCTCCATCCTTTAAAACCATATGTACGTCGATATCCGACCTTTCAGATGGGTTTCCGGTAATGTAGCTTCCACAAACCATTACTCCAGCCAATTCAGAAGTATAAGGCCAATCTTCCAGAAAAATTTTCAGTGCTTTTCTCCAATTCTCCATGATTCTCCTGCTTTCAAAATGAATTCCGCAATATACGGTAATAATTTAAGATTTCCGTGGACAAAATACTAAAAAAACCAGGTTAAGGGTGTTTGGGCATGGTATTCAGATGGCGCGAAAAGAAACGAAGAGAGGAAGAGAAATCTATAGCCCACAGCCTCAACTTCGAAGGCTTAAAAGAAGAAATAAAAGATTCCTTGAAACAAAGTGCAGATCTAGCCTTCCATGAAATCGAGAAAGACGATCATCAAATTTTGATAATCTATTTAGAAAATATCATAAATTCAGATCAACTTCATCAACATATTGTCAAACCTCTCGAACGTACTTCGGATGAACTGGATGCAAGGTCGATTGCAAATAATATTAATATAGGGAAAATTTCCATTACAAACAGTCTGTTTGATATAACAGAAGCGATACTAAATGGGAACGTCTACATTTATGCAGAGGGTCAAGTCTGCGGAGTGCTTGCTGATATCGCGGAGAAGGCCAGCCGTTCACTTGAGAAAGCGGAAACAGAGTCGCTGGTTTTTGGTCCCAAGGTGGCATTTACAGAAGACCTGTCCACTAACATGAATGTTATCCGGAACAATGTCAATGATCCCAATCTTTGTGTGGAAGAATTCATCCTGGGATCCAGAGTGAAGACGAAGACATATCTCATTTATATTAAAGACATTGCGGAAGAAGAGAATGTCAACACTTTCAGACAGCGGATGAAAGATCTTGAGGTTGATAGCATAATCGACAGTTCCGTTCTGGCCCAAATGATTGAAGACAATTCCTATACAGTGTTTCCGCAGCTCATCACCACAGAATTGCCGGACCGTTTCAGTATCTCCCTTTTACATGGAAAGATTGGAATTCTTGTAGACAGAAGTCCTCAAGCCATTGTCGGTCCTTCAACATTCTTGAATTTCTTTGAATCAACAGAAGATATTTATATGAGATGGAACATGGGGACCTTTTTAAGGGTGCTCCGGTTCATAGCCATATTTCTTTCGGTTCTATTAACACCCGCTTATGTCGCGGTCCTTACCTATCACTATGAAGTCATACCTTCATCCCTGCTTGTTTCCTTGGGTGAATCGCGTTCTAAGGTGCCCTTCCCGCCCATGTTTGAGGCCCTTCTGCTGGAATTCATTATTGAACTTCTGCGTGAGGCCGGTGCCCGCCTGCCGACCAAAGTCGGTCAGACAATGG
This sequence comes from Bacillus salacetis, assembly GCF_049177075.1. Taxonomy (GTDB): domain Bacteria; phylum Bacillota; class Bacilli; order Bacillales; family Bacillaceae_B; genus Rossellomorea; species Rossellomorea salacetis_A. The sequence goes on from NZ_CP185377.1 coordinate 2,601,454, forward strand.
GTATCGTTGGAGGTATCGTCATCGGACAGGCAGCCGTGGAAGCCGGCTTCACGAGCAACATTTTGATCATCATCATTGCGATAAGTGCCTTGGGTTCATTTACCGCACCAAGTTATGCAATCGGGACAGCTGTCAGGATCATCCGGTTCCCTATCATCATTATGGCTGGGCTTTATGGAGGAGTGGGAATTGTATTCGCCTTTTCATTCCTGCTGATTCATCTGTTAAAGCTGACGACCCTCGGCAGACCTTATTTGTCGCCTATTTATCCGTTGACCCTTTCTGATTTACGATACAGCTTAATCAGACTACCATTTCAGTACATGGGAAAAAGGCCCGAAGCCAATTCAACCATCGATTCCGAAAAAATGAAAGACCAAAAGAAAGTCGAGAAAAAAGACGTAGACGAATAATAAAGGACAGTGTCTATGAAAATTAATGTGGATCCACCAAAAGCTTTAATGTTTAATTCATTTTTCATTATGTTTGTCGTTCATGTTGCTCAAACAGGTGTGGGCATTGCAGGACTGCCAAGAATTGTTTTCATGGAATCAGGCAACGATGCCTGGATTTCCGTTTTACTATCCGGAATTCTTCTGGCAACAGCCGTTTTCATCATCATTTTATTATTAAAAAACTATGACAGCGCCGACTTGTTCGGTATCCATAAAGACCTTTTTGGGAAGTGGCTGGGAGGCTTCTTCAGTGTCATTTATATGGGGTATTTATTCGTGGTGGCCTACCTGGTGATCATGCATTATACCGAAATGGTCCAAGCATGGATCTTTCCGCAAATGCCCACTTGGCTATTATCCGGCCTGCTCATTTTTCTGGCTGTTTATGCAGTACTAGGCGGTGTCAGGATCATAGTTGGTGTAAGTTTTATGACATTCATCCTAACTGCCTGGCTGCTTTTCATGATTACAGCGCCGCTAAAATATATGGATTACACCCACTTCTTCCCTATTTGGAACCACAGCATTAAAGAGATTGGAATGGGTATTTATAAAACTTCATTTTCTGTGATAGGTTTCGAACTCCTCCTATTCTTTTATCCATATATAAAGGACAAAAAGAAGGCTTTAAAATATTCATTATTCGGCATAGCGTATACGACAATGCTTTATTTTGTAGTTACGTTTGTCTCCATAGGTTTTTTTTCTGAAATGACACTCGAAAAGACGATTTGGCCTGTCCTGTCAATGTTTAAGATTGTGAGGATTCCCAATCTGGAGCGGTTTGAATTCATTGCAGTTTCCTATTGGATGCTTATCATCCTTCCTAACATCTGCCTGTATTTCTGGGCTGCCACCAGGGGAGTCAAAAGAGTATTTGGGCTTAAACATAAAAAGGCCATCTATTTGTTTGCAGTAGTACTATGGGGATGCAACTTTCTCATTGACCAGCGGATTGAGATGAATATCTTCACCGACAGGGTGGCGACAGTCAGCTTCGCCTTGACATTTCTTTATCCTGCCGCTCTCCTTGCCATTGTTTATGTAAAAAAATTATTTAAAAAACAAAAAGGAGGGTCCGCATGAAGAAGTATTTTAAGATAGCGGTTGTCATATCGGCGGCCATCCTCCTCGGGAGCTGTGTGGAAACAAGATACCTTGAGAAGCAGGGTTTGATCACAGCTGTCGGTTATGATAAATCTGAAGAGGAAAAACGCATTACCGGAACCATTGTATTCTACCAATTCAATCCTTCAATGCAAAACTTATCAACCGTCATTTCCGGAGAAGCAGATACAAGCAAGGGGATCAGAATGTCTGCAAACATGGAAACAGATCACAACCTGGTTTCAGGTCAGCTTCGCGTCGCTTTATATGGAGAAGGGATTGCCAGAGAAGGGATCAGTTCATTGGTGGACTCCCTCTCAAGGGATTCCGCAATTGGGAATATGACTTATTTGGCCGTCGCTGACCCCAGCGCTAAAGAGATCTTATCTTTTCAGCCAAAAAGCCAGCCAACCAATATGGGAACCTATCTCTATAACCTAATGCAGCTCAACATCCAAAACGAAGTCATTCCCAACCCGACCCTCCAATCCTTTCTGACAAGCTATGGATCTGTAGGGAAAGACGCCATTCTCCCCCATCTAACCATTATCGAGGATAAGGTGGGGATCAAGGGGTTTGCCCTATTCTCTGATGATAAACAGGTTGCCATCCTTGAAAGGGAAAAAATATTCTATGTCAGATCTCTCCTCAATAATATCAAGACAGGCAGTGTGGAGGTGGAACTTGAAAAAGAAAAATTCGAAAAAGAAATTCTAGAGGCCCAAGAAGATAAAATCGAGCAGCAAGAAGAAGATAAAGACGAAAAAATCCACATTACCATGGACAATATCAAAAACAGTTATGAGATCAATTTAATCGATAAAAACAAGCCTTCTTTTGAGATAAAACTGAAATTGGAATCAAGAATTCTTGAGATGAGCCTTCCCCTGAACTTATCAGAAGCAACTGTACTGAATAAACTGGAAGAAGAATTAGAGAAAGCAATGGAGAAGAAGGGCATGGAAATCTTAAAAGAGATACAGGAGACTGGTTCAGATCCCATAGGATTCGGTTCCTACTACCGCGCCTCCATCAGGGGCAAGGAAGTAACAAAAAAAATGTGGGCTGATAAATATCCTTCAGCAGAATTCAACTTGGATATTGATCTAAAAATCGTCAGGACCGGTATTATCGATTAACCAATGGTATATTTGTCTATTGTCTATACCAAACCTCCAAATTTTGCATTATAATGACATCAATAGCAGAATTATGGAGGTTTGCATGACCCTATTTAATACTTTTCAGAAAAAAATGTTCTATAATTACATATTTGGCTCACTCATTGCTGTTCTTGGAGTCGGTTCAGTTTTCATATTTCAAACTCTTGATCTTACCGGCAGACAATCTCTGCATATGCTTTTCATACTTTTTGCCTCCCTGGTGATTATGTTCTCAGCTGAGTATCTAGTTTACAGCAGGCATATAAGGCCAATAAAAGCGGTCTACCGACAACAGCATTAAACTCTTCAAGAATTGGAAAGAGCCTATATTCACAGCTTGAATTTCCCGGTTCTAACCGTTAAGAGGATCATGCTGCCGCATTTTTTGGGGCTTGCCATCCCTGCGACAATCCTTACCTATTCCTTTATCGTCAACGGTCATCTCGATCTACCTTATTCATATATAGCCTATGCATGGGCAGGCGCTTTTCTCATCGCCACTATGCATGCCCTTATTGAATTCTATCTAACTTTTCAAACCGCCGCACCGATAGTATGTGATTTGGCTGATAAGTCGATGAAATTGTATAATGTAAATTTTTCAAATACCAAGCATTTTCATATCAGCTTAAAAAGAAAGCTCTTGGCAGGTTCGCTTTTCCTTGCCCTCTTTCCCGTATTGTTATTCAGTCTGGCTCTACAAGTCCGCCTTTCGAGCACCTCACAGCTCCAATCTGATTACTGGGACTGGGCAGGCCTTTTGATCTTCATTATTCTAATACTCGCATTCTTCGGCACAATTCTATTATTCAGGAATATTGAGAAGCCTGTAAAAGAACTTCAAAAAGGGTTTCAAAATATAGAACACGGTAGACCAAAACACCTTCAGAACCCTTATTCTGATGAATTTTCACTTCTTATAAACGGTTTTAATAACATGGTGATTTCCTTGCAGCAGAAGGATAAGAAGAATGAACAGTTGATAGCCAGCTTCTTCGATGTTATTGCGGGGACATTGGATGCGAGAGACTCCTATACTGCCGGACATAGCAAACGGGTGGCGGATTATTCTGTCATGATTGCCGAACGCGCAGGCTGGCCGCTTTCCAAAATAGAATTACTTAGAAAATCAGCCCTTCTCCATGATATCGGGAAAATCGGGATAAGAGATGAAGTTCTGCTTAAAGATGGACGGCTGACAGAGGAACAATTCAACCAAATTAAACTCCACCCTGTTATAGGAGCCAATATTCTGGAGGGAATCAATCTTACTGAGGAGCTTCTCCCGATTCTTCCCGGGATCAAATATCATCATGAAAGACTGGATGGGAAAGGATATCCGGAGGGCCTGGCGGGCATGGATATACCTGCGTTTGGCAGAATGATCGCAGTAGCCGATGCCTATGATGCCATGACTTCAGACAGGCCTTACCGGCGGGGAATGAGCCCTCTCAAAGCTCTCTCCATTCTCGAACAAGGAAAAGGCACTCAGTGGGACCCTTCTTATGTGGACCACTTTATCTCTTTACAGCAGCAAAATATGGAGTTTACTACAGAACCAGCTTCCGCCCCTCGGTGAAGCTGGTTTTTTTGATAAAGTCCGGCGTTTACGTTTTAAGGGATGGAATAAAGAGAATATAAAAATGAATGGGACTATCTTTAGTCTCTTTATCATTTTTATAGGAGTGAAATTATGCCGGAGGGAAAATGGTTTCGCAGAGGATATGCAGTTGCTTTAATATTATTGATCATTTATTTAGGGACCTTGGTCGATTTTATATTCAGACCCATCACTGTCCTTGTGACAGCATTATTCGGGCCGATTGTACTTGGGGGCATCCTTTACTACCTTTTAAGGCCGCTGGTCAACTTTTTAGCCAAAAAGATGCCCAGGGCAGTGGCCATACTGCTTCTCTATCTCGCTGTCATCGGATTGATTACAGGAGTCATCTTCTACGTTGGCCCTATTCTTCAAAGACAGATCAACAGCTTGATAGATAATACGCCTGACCTTATTGAAAGCTTCCGAGAGGCATTGCTAAATTTACAGCAAAATGAATGGGTGTCAAGGTTTCAAAATGGAGACAGGTTTTCCTTTGAAGACATCACCAACAGGCTGACGGACTTTCTTAACGAAGCAGCTTCGACACTTGGGTCCAACCTAATGAATATTATAAGCACCATTACTAATATCATTGTGTTGATCATCCTTATCCCGTTTGTCCTTTACTACATGCTGAAGGATGGAAATAAGCTGTCAGGAAAAATTCTGAAGCTTGTACCTAAAAAGCATGAAAGAGAAGGAAAAAAAGTTCTGAGTGATATGGATGACGCATTAAGCTCCTATATCCAGGGGCAAGTAATCGTAAGTTTTTGTGTAGGAGTACTCGTCTATATCGGTTATCTGATCATCGGGCTGGATTATTCACTTATCATCGCGATCCTGACTATGCTGACAAATGTCATTCCTTTCATCGGGCCGTTTATCAGTGCGGTACCGGCTGTCATCGTCGGGTTCCTCCAGGAGCCGATAATGGCGCTGTGGGTGATTGTCGTAATCCTTGTTGTGCAGCAAATAGAAGGAAACCTGATTTCTCCTCAAGTAATGGGAAGAAAACTGGACATTCATCCTTTGACGATCATTTTGCTATTGGTTGTTGCCGGGAAATTCGCAGGATTCCTGGGATTGCTGTTGGCAGTTCCAACTTATGCAATATTGAAGGTCCTTTTCATTCATATTTACCGGTTTATAAAACTGCGTACAGATTTATAATGACATTCTTGACAGGGAAATCTATTCCCTGTCTTTTTTGCGGAAAAAACCGGACTCTTTTGAGACCGGTTCATCAGTAAGAAGACTTTTCAAGTGCTGCTGTCAGTATTTCTTTTTCTTGTTCTGTAAAAGGTTTAAGGTCCTTACCCTCCATCAGAAGAAGGCCATGAAATAACTGCAAGTCATCATCACATTCCTCACAGAATACCTTTTCATCTTCATTCCAAAAAGCAACAGTGTTCTTTTTTTGCTTCGTATGCTGAAACTTATTCTTAAGTTCCTCAACTAATTTTATAAATTGATTAAACGCTTCTTCCTCATTTGTATATACTGTTTCCTCTGTAATATCCTTTTCCCAGTCGGAAAAAAACCACCAGGGCTCTGCTTCTCCAGACATTCTTAATATCTTCCATGATGCCACTTTCAAACACCTCCGAATCCTACGGGTAAATTGTACAAAATTCTGTATCAATTAGAAAATCATCTGCCTCATTATCACCATCAAATAAAGGATTATTCATATTTTAGACAAGTTGCCGTTGGACAAGGCATATATTTGTACTAGTCCAAAGGAGGTTGTGTAATGAAATTTCTTGTTTTAAAAAAGGGGTCTCTTATTTTATTTATTATTGGATTTCTGGCACTATCCGTTGGTGCAGTTTGGATGCTGCTGCCCAGGGAATCCTATCCCACTGTGACAATGAATGGCGAAAATCCTGATGTTCAAGTGATCCAGCTTGTAACAGGTGAGTTTTCTTCCAGTACAGAGGACGGTAAAGAGATAGAGGCATACAGATGGGATCCGGGTACGATTGTTGTGGAAAAAGGAAAAGAAGTCCAATTCCGCATCTATGGAGTGAACGGAATGGCGCATCCGTTCCATATTGAAGGGACCGATATAAAGGGAACAGTCAAAAAGGGAGAAGAGTCTGTTTTCAATGTGACATTTGATAAAAAGGGAACTTACAGGCTGGTATGTGAAGCCCATGAAACCATTGATAAAAATGGCCCAATGATTGGGTATATTGTTGTTAAATAAGGAAAGGCTGCCCTCATAAAACGGGGCAGCCTTTGTTATACCAGCATCCCGCACATAAGTCCGAAAAAGGCTGTAAGCATTCCGCCGCCATAGCTGACAGCCAAGTATAATAAAGCGTCCCTTCCATTTCCTGATCGATTGAGATTTAATGCTTCCACCATAAAAGTCGAATAGGTCGTAAAAGCCCCTAAAAAACCCACGCCGAAAAACGCATAAGTCAAGCCTGCCATCCCCTGGCCTAATAGTATCCCAAGAAGAAATGCGCCTGTCAGGTTAACTACCAAAGTTGAAATAGGAAAGTTGTTGGCATTGAGCTTCTGTTTCAAATAGCTGCCTGCCGCAAAACGCGCGATGGCTCCTATAAACCCTCCACAGGCTACCGCTAATAAATTCAATTTTGCCTATCCCCTTTCAAGTTGCAAACATTAAGGCCAGCCCAGGCAAAGGCCAGACCGCCACCCGCACTGAAGAAAAAGTAGAGAAAAGCCAAAGTAAACTGATCTTCACTCAAGAGCCCTATCGTTTCTACGCTGAAGGCGGAAAAGGTCGTAAACGAACCAATCATTCCAGTACCGACCGCAGCCGCCAGGCCTGGAGGTATCCTCTTATTCTTAAGCCACGTTTCAGTCAGCAGTCCCAAAAGAAAGGATCCCGCCAGATTGGCAGCAAGAGTCCCATATGGAAAGGCGGCTGGATTAAGACCCAATAGAAGGTTACCCAAAAGGTATCTCAATAAACTGCCTGCAGCTCCGCCGGCACCTACCAGAATATAAATCATTCATTACACTTCTTTCCAATATGTATAAGTAAAAAGCACACTCCTCTATTCTAACCCTGCGGGATTAAAATAAAAAGAAGTGTGCATCTATTCAAGTCTTACTATTATCTGTTTAATCATTGTATGATTTACACACCGGGTTCAATCATTGATAAATTGCCCTAACACAATGAAAGCCCTGCCTCTCGATCATCCTTATGGCTCCTAGGCCATGCCAGTGAGAATTAGGGGGAAATCTAGCAATAACATTTATCATACAATCCATCTCATGTATCGGATAATGTTTTAGCTTTTTTGCTGGATTGAAAAAAGCTGCCTTATTCTTCAGCGGACTTCTAAATCCGGCTGGATAAGGATTTAAAAAAATCGATCAAGTATGTTTTGATCTTCAGAAGAATGTTGGATGTACTACTACGGAGATTAGTAGTCAGTAAGACCTGACTGAATTGTGGTTTATACCCACAAACAATAACTATACACGATGTGTGAATGAATGTCAATAACAAAACAATCAACACAAGGACAGTGCTTTTATTTCCGCTACAGGTGCACGACTCCGCGGGGCGGGCGGTGAGCCTCCTCGGCTTTGCCTGCGGGGTCTCACCTGTCCCGCTATTCCCGCAGGAGGTCGTTCACCCTCCGCTCCAATCATACATTGTTTATACGGTTTATACTTGAAACAAAAGACATTAACAATAAATATCCACTCATCTAATGATAAACCAAGCAATACTCAAATGAAATATATAAAAATGAAAAGGCAGAAATCATTAACGAATTCTGCCTCCAACTTTTAAAATATTTTTCTGTTCTCCTCAATAACTATATATTCATGTTAATTTCCCAAAAGTATCCTGCTCAACTTTTTTATTCCGCTGAGATTTTCTTTCTGAGCACTGCGGTTCCGGCGATGAGCAGCAGTCCGAGGTACAGATATACCGGATATAGAACCAGTTGGCTTTTTACCAAGCCGCTTTCTACTTGATCAGCTTCTTTCTGCTCCTTTTTGTCAGGGACAGCAGGCAATTCACCTATAAGCTGCTCTTTTCCATCCATCAGATACACCAGGCCGCCATCGGGAGCTACTGAAATTTCAGCTTCTTTATCGATAGGGCTCGTATACTCGATTTCTCTATCTGTGAAAAATTCCTTCTCTCCAATGCTAAACGTTTCTCCTTTAGGGATAATATGATGGCTGAATTGGTTTAAACCATAATCCAAAAGAGCAGAGGTATCTTGATAGGCTGCTTTCTTAGACTGGGCTTTCAAGAGAACCACCGCAACCGAGAAATCATCATTCGATGCGGTCGTGACCAATGTATGTTTGGACTCGTCTACATACCCGTTCTTGCCGCCTGTCACTTCCGGGTAGACAATTTCCCCTTTTACCATCTTATGATGATTAAAAAGGGTTGTTTCCCACCCTTCTCCCATCCAGTCAAACTCTTTTAAAGAAAATAACTCTCTAAATGAGTCATTTTTCATGGCATAGGAGGTAATGAGAGCCATATCTTCAGCAGTCGTGTAATGGTCTTTGGAATAGAGACCATGCGGATTATTAAAATGAGTATTCTTTACACCTGCCTTTTCCGAAAGAAACTCATTGAGATTTTTACTAAAAGAGTCAACTGAACCGTCTATATGCTCAGCTATGGCCACTGCGGCATCATTTCCGGAATTGATCATCATTCCGGAAACCAGCTGCTTTAAGGTCATTTGTTCACCTTCCAGTAAATATACTGAGGAGCCCTCTGTATCTGCTGCTTCTTTACTGATTGTCACCATGCTGTTCAGATCACCTTTTTCAACCGCGTAAATTGCAGTTGCTATCTTGGTGATGCTTGCTGGCGACATGCGCCTTTTGGCATTTTTCGAATAAAGGATTGTACCTGTATCAGTATCTATCATGACCCCGCTTTGGCTGAAGAGCATTGAAGGCTTCTGGTTCTCTTCCGCTTCTGCAAAGGCTGTTTGTGAAGTAATCAATAATAATATGATGGCGATTAATAACTTTTTCACAGAAGGTCCTCCTTCCTATAGGATAAATTAAAAAGACACTAAACATTTTATCAGAAAAAGTGGTTTCTCAACCATTGACACAGAAATTTAACAGAGAGGTAAAAAGGGATATATAAGATTATCAGCATTGCTAATGGGGAATAAAAGTACTATCTCTGTTACGGGAGGATTTTCATGAAGAGAAGAGTGCATTTACTAATCGAAGGACATGTGCAAGGTGTCGGTTTTCGCTACTATACTAAAAGCAAAGCGGACGAGCTAGACCTTTCCGGCTGGGCAAAGAACCTGGCGAATGGCTCAGTTGAAATTGAAGCACAAGGAAAGGAATCCAATATAGAAGAATTTGTTACCTTTGTTAAAAACGGGGCAAGCCCCGCTTCACGCGTGGATGTCTGTCATATCAACGAGCTTGAAGTAGATGAAACTGCAGACAAAATATTCAAGACTCTATGAAGTTCTCAAATGGTGTTTCAACAGGTGCAAAAACAATTATAATGAAGACTGGCCTAAAGATGGTCAGTTTTTTAATGTCGAATTTTATCATTGCAGTAAAAACTGGCAAAACTATTTCAGCGATTTTTGCAGGATTTTTGAAACTTTTATAGTATTGAATCGTAATAAATAGTAATGAGGTTAACCATTATAGTTAGATTTAAGGAGTAGATGACATGAAATCAATACCTCTTACATTCTTAAAGCTGTTTTTAGGAATCAACGGGTTTTTTATCACCTTCCTCGTCTTGATTTTTGGATTCGAGCAGCCATTTCTTATTGGAGCAGCCGGCGGTGCAGCTGCTGCCTATCTTGTTTCCACTATGGGGAAATGGGTGTATACCAAAAGATTTCTTAAGAAAAACGGAATCACATTAAAGGATTACCGTTATATTGATAAAAATTTAAAAGAGGCAAAGACCAAAATCAAACGCCTTCAAAAGACACAATTCCAAGTCAGGTCTCTCGGCGCCTTTAAACAAATATTGGAGCTTAACAGGCTGGCGAAAAGAATCTATACAATTGTTAGAAAAGATCCGAAGAAGTTTTATCAGAGCGAGCAATTCTTCTTCTATCACTTAGACTCCGTCGTGGAACTTTCGGAGAAATATACTTATCTTGCCACACAGCCAATTAAAAACGACCAGGTTTTCCAGTCTATAAAAGATGCAAAAAGAACCTTGCATACTTTGGAAGACTCTCTCCAGGAAGATCTTATGAATGTACTTTCAAATGATATCCAGACATTGGATTTTGAATTGGATGTAGCCCGAAAAAACAAAAAATAAGAAGGAGCATTTTTTTATGAACTCAAACAATACAACTGACTTTAAAAATGATGATTTAGAAAGCCTTTTGGCTGACCCCTTTGCCAGCAATACATCAAATGGTAATGAAGTGAGCAATGCCCCAGTCATGCTGGCTGACCGGCTGACACCTGAGCACAGACAGAAAGCGCAGGAAATTGCCAAGCAGATCGACATGCACAACAGCCAGGCCATCCTGGAATACGGGACGGCAGCGCAAGCCCAAATGTCTAATTTCTCTCATTCCATGCTTGACCATGTCCAGAAGAAAGATGTCGGCCCAATCGGGGATGTACTGAATGACTTGATGAAGAGATTGAAAGAAATGAATCCCGAGGAACTCTCTGATGAGAAGAAAGGATTTGTAAAAAGGTTTTTCGGCAAGCTGTCCAGTTCAATCCAGGAAGTTCTTTCAAAATATCAAAAGATCGGCAGCCAGGTAGACAGAATTTCGGTTAAACTCGAGCATTCTAAAAATGTCCTGATTGATGACAACCGCTTCCTCGATGAACTTTACGAAAAGAATAAAACCTATTTCCAATCCCTTAATATCTATATCGCTGCGGCGGAATTAAAGCACGAAGAATTATCTTCCGTGACAATCCCCGCTTTAAGAAGGAAAGCCGAATCCACACAAGATGACATGGCTTATCAAGAGGTCAATGATGCCTTGCAGTTCCTGGACCGGCTGGAAAAAAGAATACATGATTTGAAAATCAGCAGACAAATGACCATCCAGACAGCACCGCAGATCCGCTTGATTCAAAACACAAACGGTGCTTTGGCAGAAAAAATACAATCTTCGATATTAACCAGTATTCCATTATGGAAAAATCAGATAGCCATCGCCCTGACACTGTTTCATCAGAAAAAAGCTGTTCAGGCACAGAAGCAAGTGTCCGATACAACCAACGAGTTGCTATTGAAAAATTCACAAATGCTTAAAACCAACAGTATAGAGGCAGCAAAAGAGAATGAGCGTGCCATCATCGATATGGAAACATTGAAAAAAACACAAGAAAATCTCATTTCCACAATCGAAGAGACATTGAGGATCCAGCAAGAAGGACGTTCAAAGAGGCAGCAGGCTGAAAAAGAACTTATCTCTATGGAAAATGATCTGAAGAACAAGCTTCTTCGTTTAAAATAAGTACAACAAAAAAAGGCTGTGATTAAACAGCCTTTTTTGTGTCTTTAAAGTGGTCCGCCTCCACTGCTGTTATTATACCGGTTCACTTCATTCATGCTTTGTGCATAGGCATAGTCTTGATTATCTGATGTGCTGCGGTCGGTGGAGTAAGGTTTCTTCTTAAAATCATGGTAAACAGCATAAACAAGGACCAAGACGAAAGGAATAGCGAAGAACAGCCAAAACATATCACTAACCTCCTTTTCCCCATTATACCATTATTTTGCATTTAGTGTTTTCCTTCTAAATTTACAATGGCATCTGTTATTCGTTCATGTTCCCTTTCAGCTATTTCATTCGTGATAATTTCTTCCTTGAGTAAATTATCAATTGCTTCATGTTCGGCATAAAGCGTATGTTTTATTAGTGTATTCATCTGCTCCTCTTTTAGATTAGGCATTTTATCAAACAACTCATTTATTTGCGCTTTCAACATATCCAGCCTTTTTTCATAGGTATCAATCAGTTCTTCAGAAACCGGATCGGTGATATAAAGTTTTCGTTTAACTCTATGGATTTCTGTAATGGCTGTTTCATAACGGTGAAGCTGAGCTATCAACTCTTCAAACTCAAAAGCCCCTTCCTTCTGAGGTTTTACCCCCAGCCAGCCAATCAATGGTTTCAAGGATAGTCCTTGAACAACAAGCGAGAACAAGACGACGCTGAAAGCAAGAACCAAGACATCTTCCCTGCCGGGGAAATCCCTTGGCAGGCTCAGGACAAGCGCTACTGAAAGAGAGCCCTTCAATCCGCCCCAATTCAGGATATGCTGCCATTTTATCGGGAAACTCTTGATCAAGGCCAGACTGGAGTATACCGCAATACTTCTTGCTATCAGGACGAGTGGAATGGCCGCAAGGATCAGCTGCCACTTATCAACTAAATCAATCCTGGTAATCTCGAGTCCAACCATCAGGAAAACCAGGGAGTTGGCCAGCAAAGCCGCAACATCCCAAAAATTGTTGATGTTCAGCTTGGTTGTCGGGCTCATACCGATCCGGGCTCCGTAGTTACCAAATATCAAAGCTGCAACTACAACGGCAATAACACCTGAAGCATGGACACTTTCCGCCATTAAAAATGAGCCATAAAATAAGATGACACTGAAAATGATTTCCAACGGATAATCATCAAAGTACTTTGTGAGGATAGAGAATCCAAAACCAAGTGACCCACCGATGATCAGGCCGAGCGACACGACTCTGATAAACTCCCAAAGTCCGCTTCCAAGCCCTGCCCATCCAGCATCCAGATAGGAAAGCAGGTAAAAAGCAGAAATGTTAAAAAGAACGACGGCCAGCCCATCATTGAACAAACTTTCTCCTTCAATGACCACAGCAAGCCTCTTATTGACTCCGACACTCTTGAAGATGGAGAGAACACTTACTGGGTCTGTCGCACTCATCAAAGCTGCAAACACAAAGGCTGCAGGTATGGAGAAATCAAAAAAGTAGTATGTGCTGAACCCGATGATGAGATAGGATAAAAAAGTTCCCGCAAAAGCCAGAGAAAAAATCGGCTCCTTATTATCCTTCAAATGGGAAAATGGAAGTTTAAGGGCAGCTTCCCCCAGCAGCGCAGGCAGGAAAAGAGTGATGATGACAAAGTTGAAGACTTCCCCTTCCGTTATGAACAACTTCAATGGCTCCAAGACCGGAATATCCAGCAGGCCGATCAACGCACCGATAATGACAAGCGCAATCGGATAAGGCTGTTTTAATTTTTTTGCAATGGCAGTGATTCCTGCTGCAATCATCACTAATATCAGCCCAAGTTCGAATATATGATGCAGGTCCAATTCATGCATGATATGACTTCCCTTCTTTAAATACTGAGAAAATATGTACCGTACCAGCGTTTCTTATTATCCGCCAGTCACAAATGATTATAAAATACATTGATATGAGAACTATGTTGCCCAGTCTATTTCATTTGGTTCATATTTATTTATATTATCCATTACAGCAGTCGGTAAAACACAAAAACCCGCCACATTGATTTGTGACGGGTTTGTTTGTTGAATTTTTACAAGCTTTTAATAAGCAGACGCCTTAACAATGGAAACAGGACATCCGGAAGTTCTTCTACATCGGATACAAGGATGCTGAACTTACCATAGATGTTCTCGATCATTTTTCGTTGCGCCTCTTCAATTTCTTCATTGGACAGGAACACATTGATGACTTCGATTCCTTGTTTTCTCGCTTGCAAAACGGCTTCATGTGTATCTACGATACCGTTTTGTTCATAACCAAATGCAGCGGGTTCACCATCTGAAAAAACAAGAAGGAATTTTTGCTTTTCGCTTCGCTGCAGAAGTCTCTCTGCCATAAGCCTGATGGCAAATCCGTCCCGGTTGTCTTCCTCCGGCTGCAGACCCATGATTTCCGGACCGCTTCCCGGCTGAAGGCTGCTTCTGAAATCGAGCACCGCATTCATATAATTCGGCTGTTTGGTCTCTGTGGCATGGTTTGTGTCTTCCCAAAACCCAACAACCTCGTGCGGTACCCTGACTGATTTCAATGATTCATGGAACAGTGTAATGCCGAGTTTGGTTTGATCCATTTTGTCATACATGGAGGCTGAACAGTCCACAAGCAGTGAAAATACTGCATCAATTTCAGTGGATGGATTCTGCTTCTTATAAAATAACCTCGGGTTATCGTCAGTCAGGAACCGTAGAAGCTTTTTGTTTAAACGCCCAAAGTGAAGATCGCTTCGCGGCTGGATTTTCTTATGCTCCAATGTTTTTTCGATCATTTTTTGGAGTTTTTTCTGATAAGGAGAGATCAGCCCTTTGTTTACATCATAAGCTTTGACTTCTTCATAATCAGGCCTGTCAGGGGTGATGAAGATAGGATAAGCAAATCGGTTCTCTTTTCCATACTCCGTCTCTCCTCCACCTTTTTCGTCTTCCTTATCCTGGCGTGCAGCTTCCATTTGCGAGTAATCTTTATTAGCTGTCTCCTGTGAAGAACCCTGCACCATTCCAAGCGCCTGATCCCCTTCATCCCCTTCTCTGACTCCATTCCCCATCAAGTCAGACTTCGACCCTTGATCCAAGTCGAACTGAAGGAAAGCATCACCTTTATCGCTCGTTTCTCTGTGCCAGGTTCTCATCTCTTCTTCAAACACTTCTTCTTCTCCCGTACTCTTTTCTTCTAGAGTATCGTCGTTTTGAAGAGGGTCTCTCCTTTTCAGATCATCCATGGTCAAGCCCTTCTCATCCAAGTCATACACTTTTTCCGGCAGGTGAAAATATTCATTAAGCATATCCTTCTCAAGAATTTCCTCAAAAACATCCATTAATTCCAGGCAGATCCTGCTTACGTCTTTTGAAGACCTGGTTTCATAGAATTTTGAAAGAGAATCCTTGATAAACGGCATGGCAAGATCAATTCGATCATTAATGGAAATCTCCTGTTCAAGCGGCGATTGTGCGTTGAGAATCAGATACATACTGTTGAACAGCGCATCAGTAAATACGCTTTTCACCATATTCACCTTTAACTGTGACTGGAAGTGCTGCCGGTACAGTTTTCTACGGGTATTGAACGCTTTTTTGGTACCCGGCCTCTCCCTCTTGCAAATTTCCTCAAGGCGGATGTCCTCCCCCAGAACGTACAATTGCTTTCCAAGGCTGGGAAGGTTGGTCGCCCTTACCTTTTTCACATACCTGGCCGTCTCTGCAAAATCAGTATAATGCAAGTTACCGATTGTCCTTAGAAAAATATCGCTCTTCAACCCATAGAGTTCTTCCAACTTGCTTCTGTGATCCCAAAAATGGGTTACATAGACTGTATTATTTTTGGAGTCTAAATAAGAATGCGGGCCGTATTCGAGCTCCATTTCCCCGTTTTTCGACAGCGTCTTCGCCAGATCAGACAGTTCCATAAATAAGAATGAATCAATCTTTTCATCGTTAAACTGTATAAATCTTCGCATACAATCAACCCTTACTCAAAAAGAGTTTCCGCAATATTATGGATGGCGGCTTTCTCCCTGTCATCTTCCAGCTTATCAATAATTCCACGCTGAATAGCCCTTAATGGAGGAAGGTACACAGCTAGGTCACAGGCATCAATCAATGCCCGGATGGAAGCCGACTCTTCAGATATCTGGCCATTCCTTACTTGAACGAGGAGGTCAGAAGATAATGAGATGAATTTTTCGACGAGCTTTTCATCCTGCAGCTTGCTCTGGGATAGAATGACTGTTTTTAGTGTTTGGCCGCTGATATAAGGAACATCTATTACTACAAACCTGTTCTTGAGTGCTTCATTCAGAGGAACAGTTCCAACATAGCCTTCGTTGATTGCTGCAATGACACCGAAAGTTTCTGAAGCCTTGATGACATCCCCGGTGAATGGATTTGTAATCATACGGCGGTAATCCAGGACGCCGTTCAGTATCGGAAGTGTTTCGGGTTTAGCCATATTGATTTCATCGATATAAAGAAGATGTCCGCTTTTCATTGCTTCAATGACAGGACCTTCAATGAATTCAATCGTGTTTTTACCATCTTTTTCGGCAATTGTTTTATAACCAAGGAGTGCTTCCGCGTCCATATCCACTGAACAGTTAATACTGTGCATCGGTTGAGAAAAAATAGAAGAAAGCGTGTCGGCAAGCTTTGTCTTCCCTGAACCCGTCGGCCCTTTCAAAAGGACATTTTTCCCCATTGCAAGAGCAATGACAGCATCCTCAATGATTGCAGCATCTTCTGCCGTATAGCCTCCCTCTCCGATCAGGGTTTTGTCTTCACTTCCGGCAAATTGTGCTTTTCTATTTGATAAAATACCTGAAACAGCTTCAGGCAGTTGGTTTTCTATATTCATATTTATTACTTCCTTCCTAAAACGAAAATTCTGCACTAGAAACCATTCTACATGTAAAAACGTTTTCACTGCAACGATGGAAGTTCAGGAGGGGTTTCCCTGTCACCTTTATTACTTGCGCATAGGTTTATCTAGTTGTTATTGTCCCCCTTCAGCTTGAGTATCCCTTCTGTAATGGCACGTTTCCCTTCTTAACGTACCCTTCAGACTGAATTTCCCTTCTATAGCGGCACGTTTCTCTTCTAATCGAACCTCTTCAGCTTGATTTCCCTTCTGTAACGGCACGATTCTCTCCTAATCGTACCCCTTCAGCTTGATTTCCCTTCTGTAATGGTACGTTTCTCTTCTAATCGTACCTCTTCAGCTTGAATTTCAGTTCTATAACGGCACGTTTTTCTCCAAATCGTACCCCTTCAGCTCGAATTCCCCTTCTATACTGGCCTTTTCCAAATCTGCACAATAAAAAAGCGGTGAACCGCATAAGCCATTCACCGCTTTTTTCATATTACTTCACTTCTTCAAAGTAATCTTTGTAGAAGCCACCCATTTTTCCGCTGTCATCTATCACGAAAAGGTAATCTTCAGATTCATTTTTAACTTCATATGTTTTTCCTGCCGTCAAAACATTTTCCACCTTATATTTCGCTGCATCGGTATGTACACACTTTACTGTTTTGATGGATGGACGGTTTGTCCAGTCACGATGTATCATATATCTTTCTCCTTTCTGGATCTTTCCCTTAAGTATATTCTTCAACGCTGAACACTTCAATAGTCTGTTTCCTTTTTGCTGTACTCTCATTTAAAAACACAGCTGAATTCACCATTTAGGCATTCAAAACCGGTCTACCTCCATCAGTCCTAAGATGGTATAGTAGAGTTATATAGACTTGAAAGGTTGAATAAAATGAAAAAGCTATTAAATCGACTGCTGGCGGTCGTGGTTTGCCTGTTACTGATTTATTCAACGGCACACCGCCCAAATGAAGAAGATTTTAATAGGTGGCTAGAAAATAAATATGATATTTCCTGCGCTTCAATTTCGTGTACAAAGGAAGATGAAGAAACCGGAAAAGTACGTACCCTTATTGTTACTGGTTCACGCACAAAAGAAGGTTATCTTTTTTTCAATACGGTTGCAAGGGTTTTTGAGGGCAAGGAGGGGAAACAGACAACCATTAAAGCGATCGGTTTCTTTGGACATTATTATACGATCGTAGAGGAGATTGACCGCCCTGAACCGCGCGGTTAATCTCATTCCCCACTTTTGATGACACCATTTGCCGCCCTCTTCCTCTTTCTATATAAGAAAATTCCGCTTATCAAGATGATCAATAACACCACTGCCGATAAAGCGGTGGAAAGATGTTCAATGATAACCGTAAATGTGGAGGGAAAAATCCTCCCAATCTGAAAATAGATCATGCACCAAACAAAAGCAGCGGGATAAGCGGCAAACATGAATTTCGCTGCCGAAATTCCTGAAGCACCTGCTACGTAAGGCATGAACAGCCGTATTCCTGGAATGAAATAACTGAAAGAGATCCCTGCCGCTCCGTATTTCTCCAGCCAAAATTGCCCTTTCTGTATCAATCTTCTGGACTTCGCCTTCTCAAATTTATCAAGGATGCGTGTCTTTGCCCACCTGCCAATACCATAACCAAAAGTTCCTGAGCTGATGACTCCCAGATAAGTTGCTGTAAATGCGGCGACAGGCGAGTATCCTTTCCATTCGGTTAGAACGCCGGAAAAAGCGGCTGCAGCTTCATTTGGAAGCGGAAACCCGATAAAGATCAACCAGCTGAATATAAACATGGCAAAGTAGCCAAGGTCATTCACAAGTTCAATCAACAGTGACATGCCCTTCCTCCTGTCCTAAGAGCAAATAGTGATTTTATCCAGTATATACCCAATAATCATAGGTGGAGTACTTTTGGAATCCCAGTTTCCTTAAAACAGGTGCGGAGTGGCCCTGTCTTGCCTGGCAAGTGGCGAGTAATGCTCCCTTCAATCTTGCATGGCCAAGGCGGAATGAAACCATATCTGAATAAATCCCCTGATGGCGAAATTCAGCGAGGACCCCGCTTCCATTCATGAACATGATATTTCCATCACTGCTGTACCTGTAGTTACTGTAGGCCACCGGCAATGAATCTTTCAGAGCAAGAATATATCCCCCGTTTCGATAAGGAGAATCAATGTAACTCTTTCTTTGATTGAATATGGATTCCTGCTGCTCCTCCGGATAATTCCAGATAAGTGAAGAAACTTCAACAAGACTCCGGATGTCTTCATCGCTCTTTACTTCAATATAATTTATATTCTTGTTTATTAATGGTTCACCTGAATATTGGTCGAGAAAGTAAGCAACTCCATCATATCTGTCTGTGACACTATATCCATCTTTCTCTAATATAGGAGTGAAACGTTCGCTGTCTGAAGCCTCAAGCCAAAGACTAAAAGGAACATCCCCATAAAATTTTTTGATCTTATCCCACTGTTCCTGCATGAGATGGCTTCCTTCAATAGAAAGTTCAACGACCTTATTACTTAAAACATTATGCATTTTAGGATTCTTGGTTGCTTTTACCCCTTCTTCCTCAATCGTTTCGATATAGGAGGGAATCCATTCCTCTTCATAATCCCAGTGATGGGCTTCTATCGCTTTAATTACATCCAATTTATTCATTTTTCTTTTCCTGCTGCCTTTCAGTAAATTTATCTTTCAGTTTCCAAGAGGCCTTCCACTTCATCCTCAGACATCCCTAAAAGAAGGAGCTGTTTCTTCAGTTTTTGATGATATTCCTGGCTGACAAATGGTTTTGACCCTCTTAAGATTTCTCTTGCATAATGAGCAGGAGGGCGGGTTTCTTCCCCTCTGTGATTCACAATGAATGTAAGAACATTAGGGATCAAAACACCATTTACTTCCACATTCACCAGTGCTGCCCGATATCTTCCCGGGACGACTCCTTCTCTCTCATAAAGGTAATCCACCGCTTCAAAAGGCAGCCTGTAAACGACACCTTCTGTGAGACCGCCATCCTCAATGATATCTCCCCGCCCTCCATCTTTTACAATGAAAGTATACTTCATTGAGTATCCAGCCAAGGTCCCTTTTCCAAGTGGTTCCTGGAAATGGTGATCGACTCCGGCAAGTTTGAATCTTTCCAAGTCCATGCAGGATCCATAGGCAAAATAAAGGAGGGCTTCCGGCTTCTGCTCCATGAATGTATGCAGGGTCCAGTCCCCTGATGCAATGTAATTTTTAAAGAGAGAAGATTGAAAACCAGTATAATAGATGACATCAACCGGACCTTTATCTGTTTGAGCATCTGTAACCTGCCTCATATACAGATTGTCATCATTATTCTCTTTATAATCCTCGAGGTCATCTATACTCTCCAGTACGGTTTGATTAATTTCATATATTTCACCGAATACCCGGTCGTTTCCTTCCTTCACTGCAGGATAGCCCTCTCCTGTATCATAAAGTTCACCTTTAATCCAAGCTTGCTCGGAAACGAGTTTTGAATCCTCCAAATAATAATTGTATTTTTGATTTTTTCTTAGCGATCCATAAACAAAGATCTTCATGGTATCTAGAGTCCTCCCTGTCTTAGAAAATATGTATATAGTAGACTATATAAAAATACAGAACTGCTAAAACTTATCTATATAATTCATTCTACATTGCTTTCAAATTCTCCTTTTTCCCAGATTAACGTATCCTTTCTTGAATTAGCAAACAAATACTTCGAATCCATTACAACCAAAAGAGAAGCTGGCGGTTTCCTGCCAGCTTCTCTTTTATACCCTCAACTGTGAAGAGCTTTTTTTTCAGCTTCTTCCTTTAACTTGAATTTCTGTATCTTTCCTGATGCCGTCATCGGGTAAGCATCTGTAAATTCTATATAGCGGGGAATCTTATGGCGTGAAATCTTACCTTTACAATATTCACGTAGTTCATCCGCTGTTGCATCTTCATCTTCTTTTAGAATGATCCAGGCCATTACCTCTTCCCCATAAACTTTGTCCGGGATACCTACAACTTGAACATCCAATACCTTAGGATGAGTGTAGAGGAATTCCTCTATCTCCCTTGGATATATATTTTCGCCGCCCCTGATGATCATATCTTTTAAACGGCCGGTAATCCTGCAGTATCCATTCTCATCCATTACAGCCAGGTCACCAGTATGCAGCCATCCGTTCGAATCAATCGCCCCAACTGTCGCTTCCTCATTTTTGTAATACCCTTTCATGACATGGTATCCTCTTGTACATAATTCACCCTGCACCCCAAAAGGCACTTCTTCATCTGTACCAGGCTGGACAATTTTTACTTCCACATTAGGAAGCGCCCGGCCAACCGTTTCTACACGAAGTTCAATCGGATCATCCGTCCGCGTCTGGGTTATGACAGGAGACGATTCCGTCTGCCCATAAGCGATGGTGATTTCGTCTGCTCCCATCCTTTCGATGACACCTTTCATGACTTCTATAGGGCAATTGCTCCCCGCCATGATCCCTGTCCTCAGGGACGAAAGATCAAACTGATCAAAATCAGGATGATTCAGCTCAGCTATAAACATTGTCGGAACTCCGTGAAGACCTGTACATTTTTCATCTTGAACAGTTTGTAAAACCGTTCCCGGATTGAATTCCTGGACTGGAACCATCGCAGCACCGACAGATACACATGCCATTGTACCAAGTACACAGCCAAAGCAATGGAAAAAGGGCACAGGAATGCACAGTCGGTCTTCATTTGTCAATTTCATACATTGCGCAATATTGTATGCATTATTAACGATATTACTGTGAGTCAGCATAACGCCTTTTGGAAATCCGGTTGTACCTGAAGTATACTGCATATTGATTACATCATCTGGATGGAGGTCTGCCATCCGCTCATCCAGCTCGATTTCTTCAACAGACTCTCCCATTCTTAAGATGTCATCCCAGTTATATGTACCGCTGTAGCGATTCTCCCCTAAAACAATGACATTTTTCAGCGCCGGCAGACGTTTGCTTTCAAGATTGCCAGGCTGGGAATCTTTTAATTCAGGACAAATTTCGTACAGCATATCTATATATGAAGCATCCCTGTACTGATCCATTAACAGAATGGTTGTTGCATCAGACTGTTTTAACAGATATTCAAGCTCCGCAGTCCGGTAATTTGTATTGACTGTTACCAAAACGGCTCCCATTTTCCCGGTGGCAAACTGGCTGGCCAGCCATTCAGGAGTATTAGTCGACCAAGCTGCCATGTGTTCCCCTTTTTGCAGCCCCAGCCCCATTAAGCCTTTCGCGACTTTACGGCAGTATAAATCAAACTCCTTATAAGACATACGTAAATTCCGGTCACTATAAACGACCGCATCTCTTTCCCCTTGCAGTTCAGCCTTTTCTTCCAATAATCTGCCTATTGTTAAATTCAACAAGTTCGACAACGTACTTCCCCCAATCAAGCAAAAGATTTTTACCTTGTGGAACAGGAATTCATCTGTCTGACCTGATGTTCATTTCTCCACATCACCGCCTTTATATTATCATAAATTTTAGAATATTAAAAATACTAATCTTTTGATTATCATTGTTAGTCCAGTAAAAGGCTGCTGGCAAACGGATTAATAACAAGTTATAGCAAGGAGCTGATTAACAAATAAAAATGCAATTGGAAAAATTTTTTATAAAAAAATGCGTATACCCCCTTTTCAGATGACGGGATTAATTGTAGAATAAATAGAAAATATAGAAAATTCTATATTTTAAATTCTCCTAGGAGGTTTTCCATGAAGATTATGAGTAATGAACAGTTGGTTGCAGCTTATCGTGACGCGGAGAAAAGCGGTACTGACCGTGACTGGATTCAAATGCTTAAGAAGGAGATTCATAGTCGAGGAATAAGGCCTGTTAGGAAAATATAAGGAAATCCGGGAACCAAATACTTAGTGAGGTTAGTGTTAGTACAGTTGCCGAATGTGACATAAAGAGAAAAATCTGGAGAAAGCCTGATGAATCAGGCTTTCTTCTTTTTTTGTTTTGCCAGATTGTCAATGTAACAGCATGGTTTACCGGAAAGAACGGATTCCGTGTATCCAGATTGTCGATATAACAGCATGGATTTCTGAAAAGAACGGAATCCATGTATCCAGATTGTCGATGTAACAGCATGGATTTCCCAATAGAACGAAATCCGTGTATCCAGATTGTCGATATAACAGCATGGATTTCCGAAAAGAACGGAATCCATGTATCCAGATTGTTAACAGACATAAAAAAACCAGCAGAATCAATTCTGCTGGTTTCAAGTTTATGGGTATTATCCTTCTAGCAACAGGTCTTCAGGGTTTTCCAGAAGATTTTTGATTGTTACAAGGAATCCTACTGCCTCTTTACCATCAATGATACGGTGGTCATAAGAAAGTGCGATATACATCATTGGACGGTTTTCCATGGTGTCTTTATCAATCGCAACAGGGCGAAGCTGAATTGTGTGCATTCCAAGGATACCTACTTGAGGTCCATTCATGATTGGTGTAGAAAGCAATGATCCGAATACACCGCCGTTTGTGATGGTGAAAGAACCGCCTTGGAGGTCGCTGAGCGCCAATTTGTTGTTGCGTGCTTTGGTTGCAAGTTCCATGATTTCGCCTTCAATCTCAGCGAAGTTTTTGCGGTCACAGTCTCTTACTACTGGCACGACAAGGCCTTCATCAGTCGATACAGCAACACCGACGTCAAAATATTTCTTCAGGACAACTTCATCCCCATCAATTTCAGCGTTTACATATGGATACTTCTTCAAAGCAGCTACAACCGCTTTTGTGAAGAATGACATAAACCCTAGGCGTACATCATGAGTTTCAAAGAATTTATCTTTTTTGCGTTTACGCAGTTCCATAACCGCAGACATATCAATTTCGTTAAAGGTTGTCAGCATGGCTGCATTTTGCTGTACTTCAACCAAACGTTTAGCAATTGTTTGACGGCGGCGTGACATTTTTTCACGTACAACCGGTTTACCATCGTCTTGTTTTGGTGCAGCGGCTGGCTTGCTTTCCGATGCTGCCGGTTTAGAAGGAGCAGACTGAGGCTTGTTCCCAAACGCTTCGATATCTTGTTTGCGAACTCTTCCCAGTGGATCTGTCGGTACTTGAGATAAGTCGATTCCTTTTTCACGAGCAAGTTTACGGGCAGCCGGAGAAGCAATTACACGCTCTTTCTTGCTGTCATCGGCTGGTGCGGAAGCCTCTTCCTGCTTTGCTTCTTCTTTAGGAGCTTCTGCTTTTTCTACCGTTTCTTTATCAGAAGATGCAGGCTGTTGTCCGCCTTCTCCAACAATGGCAATCACCTGGCCGACTTCAACAGTATCGCCTTCCTCGGCTTTTAGTTCCTGGATCGTTCCTGCTTCTTCGGAAATCACTTCAACATTGACTTTATCCGTTTCAAGCTCAACGATATATTCCCCTTTTTCTACATAATCGCCCGGCTGCTTAAGCCACTGGGCAATCGTACCCTCTGTAATGGATTCTGCTAATTCTGGTACTTTGATTTCTGCCACTTTGTCTTCCTCCTCCTAGTTATCTTGTCAACGCTTCACTGATGATTCTTGATTGTTCTTTTTTATGAACTGTCGGTTCGCCTTCTGCCGGGCTGGAACGTCTTCTGCGTCCTGCATAGTTGACTTCTACACCCTCTGGCGCAATATCACGCAAGCGAGGCTCTGCAAAAGTCCATCCGCCCATATTCTTAGGCTCTTCCTGAACCCATAACAGCTCTTTCAAATTAGGATATTTCTTCAGGATTTCTGAAATATCGGATTTAGGGAATGGATATAATTCTTCGACCCTGAGGATATGAAGCCAGTCCATATCTTCTTTGCCTTTTAAGCTTTCTTCCAGGTCAATAGCCATCTTCCCGCTTGTAAGGACGACTCTTTCCACCTTTTCAAGGTTGTCCCCAAGGCCTGGCTGCTCAAGTACCGATTTGAACTGTCCATTAGCGAGTTCTTCCGCTGTTACAGCTGCAAATTGGTTTCTCAACAAGCTTTTCGGCGTCATGATGACCAAAGGTCTTACTTCTTCCTTCTGAAGGATGGCTGCCTGTCTGCGCAGGATATGGAAATATTGTCCCGCAGTGGAACAGTTCGCCACTGTCCAGTTATACTCCCCGGCCATCTGAAGGAAACGCTCAAGCCTTGCGCTGGAGTGTTCAGGACCCTGCCCTTCATATCCATGAGGCAGCAGCATAACCAGTCCTGATTTTTGTCCCCATTTCGCTCTGCCGGCAGCGATGAATTGATCAAACATCACTTGAGCTGTATTGGCAAAATCACCAAACTGAGCTTCCCAAAGAACAAGGGTTTCAGGTGCGAAAACATTGTATCCGTATTCATATCCGACAACTGCTGTTTCGGTTAACGGACTGTTAAATACGGCGAAGGATGCATTTGAATCTTTTAACTCATGAAGAGGTATCAATTCTTCACCCGTTTTGTGATCATGCAAGACAAGATGACGCTGTGCAAATGTTCCGCGCTCGGAATCCTGTCCGGTAAGCCTGATTGGTGTACCTTCTTTCAGGATAGTCGCAAATGCAAGCGTTTCAGCATGAGCCCAGTCAATCTTTCCTTTACCGGAGAAGACCCCACCGCGTCTCTGCAAGATTTTCTCGAGTTTTTTGAATGGTGAGAATCCTTCAGGCCATTGAAGAAGCTCGTCATTCAAAGCATGGAGCTGATCAAAATCAACGCTAGTATCGATATCAGGGAATCCGTTTGTAACGTCTTCCGGTGGATTCATGACAATGTCAGGGTTTTCATCTTTTGTAGGAACTTTTTCATAAGCAGCCTTCAGGGTATCTTCTACATCCTTTTCCATCTTAGCTGCTTCATCTTTTGTCACTACACCTTCTGAAATCAATTTATCCTCATAGATTTTGCGTGGAGTAGGATGGTTATTGATTTTGTTATACATCAATGGATTTGTCACCATTGGTTCATCCATCTCGTTATGGCCGAAACGTCTGTATCCGATTAAATCGATGACAAAGTCCTTATTGAATTTATGTCTGTATTCATAAGCCAGCACAGCGGCTGCAAGACAGGCTTCCGGATCATCTGCATTGACATGGACGATTGGAACTTCAAAGCCTTTCGCAGTATCTGAGGCGTACTTAGTTGAACGTGAATCATAGCTTTCTGTTGTAAATCCAATCATATTGTTGGCAATCAGATGAATGGAGCCACCTGTATTAAAGCCGCGGAGACCGCTCATGTTGAATGTCTCTGCCACAACACCTTCACCAGGGAATGCCGCATCTCCGTGAATCATGATGGCATAAGATTTCTCCGGATTTTGTTCAGGATATCCTCTTTTTTCCCTTTCTTCTTGTGCCGCTCTTGAATAACCAGCAACAATCGGGCTGACAACTTCCAGGTGACTTGGATTGTTGGCCAATGTCACACGGGCGCGTGCTGTATCATTCACACCGATTTTTCGATCAGCGCCAAGATGGTACTTCACATCCCCTGTCCAGCCGTAAGTAATGCCGATTGAGCCTTCGGAAGGAATCAAATCCTTGCTCGGCGCATGCTGGAATTCTGCAAAAATCATCTCATATGGCTTTCCAATCACATGAGCCAGTACATTCAGGCGTCCGCGATGAGCCATTCCGATATTAATGGTCCTTGCACCATTTTCGACAGAGTAACGTACAAGCTCATCCAATAAAGGAACCATGTTATCCAGTCCTTCTATGGAAAAGCGTTTTTGGCCGACGAATGTACGGTGGATATATTTTTCAAACCCTTCTACTTCAGAAAGACGCTTCAATAGTGCAAGTTTTTGCTCTTTACTGTAATCAGAAAGGATGGAACCCGACTCGATTTTTTCTTTGAGCCAGTTTTTCTCTTCCATCTCATGTACATGAGCAAATTCATAAGCCAGTTTGCTCGTATATACCTTTTTCAGGTGATTAATTGCATCAAGTCCGTTGCGAACATGGGAAGGTGCTTGATGACAAATGAATTCAACCGGTATTTTCTTAAGGTCTTCTTCTGTCAGGTCATACTCTTTCAAATCAATTCTTCGGGAATCTTTATCCCTGTCATTCAAAGGATAGATGTCTGCAGCCAGGTGTCCATATGTACGGATGTTATCAGCAAGGTTGACTGCTGCAACTACTTTCCCAAGATCATGATTGCCGGTAGGAAGGACAGGCACTTGAGAAGTCTGTTCCGAACCAGTTTCAACAGTCGTCGGGGGACCCCATTGTTCAAACAGTTCTCTTAATTCAGGATCTACTTCTTCAGGGTTCTCCTGGTAAACCTCATACACTTCCATTATATAACCGAGGTTGGGTCCATAAAAACTTTCCCATGGCCCTGCCTGGTTTGTTGATTGTCTTTTCACTTTGAAAAACCTCCAACCATTTCGCCATTCTAAATTTTGTTGTTAATATTGGAATACTATGTAAGTATAGTATTTTAAAAGAAATATAAAACGCTTACAGCAACATTTTATCACTCTAAAGTGAAGAGATAAAGCATTTGTGACAAATTCTTTAAAATTTAGTCAACTTAACAAGCCATAATAAAATGAAAAAAGTTATTGTCAATCTGCTATCCCTTTTCAAATTTTAGACTATTCTGAAATAGTAAAATGAGATGCCATTTTACATTCTCCAATCAATGCTTCAGCAATATTACCATTTTTCATAAACCATCTTACTACTGTTACCTAAAAAAACCAAATATTTTTTTTTGATTTTATTCACTTTTTTGCCTTTTTTATATAAAAGCTGTACTAGCAATATTCACGCTTGATTTTTACCTTCATATTTAATAGGTCCCCCTTCATGTATAGGATAGCTTTTCATTTATTTTTCTTATCCCTACTTAGGGGCCGGTCAAACATCGGCAGCATGATTTTCAGGATGAACTGCAGGGCAGGCGCCTGCATACACTATAAAAAGATTTTACGGTTTTCTATAAACCTCAATAATATAGAGAGGTGAGCACATGTTTCCTTGGAACTCTTTTTTTCCATTTAATAAGAACATGAAAGATATGATGAAGAACATGAACCCCCAGGATGTCGATCAATATGTAAAGGGAGTCATGAAGCAGATGTTTCCGAGTGATTGGCAAGGAATGGAGAATCCTGGAGACCTTATGAAGAATATGAGCAGCATGATGAATGGGATGAACGGGATGAACGGACAGCACCATGAACAGGCCAGAGAAGCGCCTGTCCAACCGGGCAGTGAAAAGATCCCTGTCAATATATTTGAAGCCCTGGAGTGCGTCTACATTCAAATCAAGATTACGGATGAAGACTTGGTAAAGAATATGAAAGTGTACCATACTTCAAACCAGGCCATTCTTGAAAACATACCATCTGCGGGTGAACGGCAAGTAATCACACTCCCCTCTCTGGTAAAGAAAAAAGGCTCTTCCGCACAATATAAAGACGGGATCCTGGAAATAAAAATCCCGAAAAGCATCGACCTTCAATTTACAGAGATAGACGTTTCAGAGAAAAAATAATGGAACGTCTCTTTTCTTTTCAACGCAACCAGCTTTCATAAATCCTCCAATGTAAATACATTTTGAATTGCCATCCTGCGCTCACCGGATTATGATAATGCTATACACGTCATGAGTATAAGGAGAGCGGGACATGATGATCATTCGCAAAGAAACACACGAGGATATTGACGCCATAAAAAGGGTCAATGATTCGGCATTTAATGGAGACAATGAAGGGAAATTAGTCAATTCAATAAGAAACTCAGACCTTTTTATTCCTGAACTATCCCTATGTGCCGTTGCACATGATGGAGAAATCATCGGACACCTTCTGATGAGTATTGTATTTATAGAAACAAAAGGGAATTCCATCCCTACTTTGGCATTGGCCCCAATGGCTGTCCTGCCCAACTGGCAAAATAAGGGGATTGGTACAAAGCTTGTATCAGAAGGATTGTTAAAAGCCAGAGAATTAGGATTTCAGCATGTAGTGGTTTTGGGGCATCCGGATTTCTATCCGAAGTTCGGATTTGAAAAAGCCTCCTCAAAGGGAATATTACCTCCTTTCCCTGTCCCGGAGGAAGTCTTCATGGTTATGGAACTTCAGGAAGGATCGCTTCAAGGAAAGAAAGGGATGGTCAAGTACCCTCCTTCATTTGACTCTGTAACATAAAGACAAACAAATTAGTTTACATAATATTTTTATCGTCTCTAAAACAACTGAATGAAATCTGCTTTTTTGATAACACTAAACGCAGTGAATCATTTTGATTGTGGAGGAACGACCATGGAGCAAAAAAAGAAATGGGACTTATTTGCACTTTCTTCTATTCCGCTTGTCATGACACTGGGGAATTCTATGTTGATACCCGTACTTCCAACAATGGAAAAAAAGTTGGGCATAAGCGGATTTCAATCCAGCATGATCATTACTGTATATTCCCTTGTAGCAATAATTTTAATTCCGATTGCCGGTTACTTATCTGACCGTTTTGGACGAAAAAAGATTATTATACCGAGCCTTATTATTGCGGGAATCGGAGGTATTATTTCAGGATGGGCTTCCTGGCAGATGAATGATGGTTACTGGATCGTATTACTTGGGCGTTTTGTCCAAGGCATTGGTGCTGCGGGGGCATTTCCTGTCGTCATCCCTACTGTCGGGGATATGTTTGAAGATGAATCGGAAGTAACAAAAGGACTGGGATTGATTGAAACTTCGAATACCTTTGGAAAAGTGCTGAGTCCTGTGCTTGGCTCACTGCTGGCTGCATGGATTTGGTTTATTCCGTTCTTTTCTATTCCGGTTTTTTCGCTCGTTGCAATCGGGCTTGTATTTCTATTGGTTAAGGTACCTAAAAAGGAAAAACAAGAAGAAAAAGGCCAGACCATCAAGGAGTTTACTAAAGAGATCAAAGAAATACTCGGAAAAGAAGGCAAGTGGCTTTCAGCTATCTTTCTTATAGGAATTGTTTCGATGTTTATTCTCTTCGGGTTTCTTTTCTTTTTATCCAACGTCCTCGAAAGCAAGTATAAAATTGACGGAGTCCTTAAAGGGCTGTACCTTGCCATGCCCCTTCTTTTTTTATGTGCCACCTCTTTTTTGACCGGAAAATTCATCGGAAAAAACAGGGTCATGATGAAGTGGGCGATTGTCATTGGTATGCTGCTGGGTGCCGGAGCACAAGTTCCCATCTTTTTTACTGATGGAAAGTGGATGCTGTTGATTTTCCTTTCACTTGCCAGCATCGGTGTCGGGGCAGCTCTTCCATGCCTTGATGCATTAATCACAGAAGGAATCGAGAAAGAACATCGCGGGACGATTACCTCCATTTACAGCAGTATGCGTTTTATTGGTGTAGCAGCAGGCCCGCCCATTGTTGCTTTGCTTTCAAAGGGTGTCACTTTCATGATATTAATCGGTGTTAGTGCTGTTTCTTCATTTATTGCCCTTGCATTGATAAAGCCTGACCCTCAGGAAGCTGGGAAAATGCAGCCAAAGGTTACTTAGGTACAAAAAAATCAGAACGAGCACGGGAGAGGTTTCTGCTTCCCGTGCTCGTTGCATTTTCTTTTTTGGATCAAGAGTCAAGTTACGAAACAGCCGCGTTATTGCGGACTGGCTCAATCAGTTTCTTAATATCATCCAAATTTCCATCTTGAAGATGCTGAATGATCTTACTTCCTACGACTACCCCGTCTGTAATGCCGATAAACTCCCGGACATGGTCGGGTGTGGAAATCCCAAACCCGGCAAGGACTGGAACACTGCAGATATTTTTAAGCTCCTTAAGGTGTTCCTTCAACGACGATTTAAATTCTTTTACAGCCCCTGTTGTCCCATTGATTGTCACTGCATAAAGAAAGCCTTCTGTTGCGTTTGCAATTTCTTTCATGCGCTCATTCGAGCTTGTTAAGGAAGCCAGTTGAACTAATGCAATCTCCTCTTTTTGAATATAAGGTCTCAAGATATCGCCGTGTTCCAAAGGCAGATCAGGGATGATCAGACCGTCGATCGCTGCCTTGGTGCAGTCTTCAGCAAATCTTTTCAACCCATACTGCAGAACTGGATTGAAGTACGTCATGAAGATGAGCGGTATGCTGATCCTGTCTCTCCCCTCTTTCAATACCTCAAAAATCCCTGAAAGGGTGGTACCGCTTTGCAAAGCCCTTTTCCCGGCTTCTTGTATTACCGGTCCATCCGCCGCGGGATCTGAAAAGGGAATCCCTATTTCAATGGCGGAGGCTCCTGCCTTTTCCAGGAATGACAGCTGATCAAGGAGGTTATCAAGCCCTCCGTCTCCTGCCATGATATAAGGAATAAATATGCCCTGGCCGTCCGTTCTCAATTTTTTCAAAGACTCTTCAAGAAATTTTTTACCCATGTTGATGTCCTCCTATTCTGGACTTGACTGTATCTACGTCTTTATCGCCTCTGCCCGATAAGCAGATGACAATGCTCTCGTCTTCTCTCATGGCAGCCGCCAGCTTCACTCCGTATGCAACTGCATGCGAAGATTCCAATGCCGGAATGATCCCTTCTTCAACAGAAAGCATCTTGAAGGCATCCAAAGCTTCCTGATCAGTGACAGCAGTATATGTGACCCGCTCTGTTTCTTTCAAATGGCTGTGCTCAGGGCCGACACCAGGATAGTCAAGGCCGGCTGAAATCGAATGAGCTTCCTGGATCTGTCCATGTTCATCCTGGAGTACGTACATCATTGCTCCATGCAGCACCCCTAAAGAACCCTTCGTCATCGTGGCAGCATGCTTATTTGTATCAACTCCTGCTCCGGCAGCCTCGACTCCATATAGTTTTACACCGGCATCATTTATAAAAGGATAGAACATCCCCATTGCATTACTGCCGCCGCCCACACAGGCAACAACTCCATCCGGAAGAGTATTTTCTTTCTCAAAAAATTGCTGCTTCGTTTCATTTCCAATTACACTTTGAAAATCCCTTACCATCTTAGGGAAAGGATGAGGGCCCAGAACAGAACCGATGATGTAGTGAGTATCCTCTACATGGGAAACCCAGTACCGCATCGCTTCATTAACGGCATCTTTCAGCGTTGCGCTTCCTTGTTTGACGCTGATGACTTCCGCCCCGAGGAGTTCCATCCTGAAAACATTCAATTTCTGGCGCTGGATATCTTCCTCCCCCATAAAAATGACACAATCAAGATTAAGCAAAGCACATACCGTAGCTGTTGCCACTCCATGCTGCCCTGCACCCGTTTCGGCTACTATTTTCTGCTTGCCCATCCTTTGTGCAAGCAAAGCCTGGCCGATCGTATTGTTAATTTTGTGTGCCCCTGTATGGTTAAGGTCTTCCCTCTTCAGATAGATTTTTGCCCCGCCTGCCCGCTTTGTAAGGTTGGCTGCAAAGTAAAGAGGGGTATCCCTGCCGATATATTCTTTTAAATAATATTGTAGTTCCTTTTGAAACTCCTCATCCATCATCGCTTTTTCATAGGCTTCATTCAGTTCTGCGACAGCACCCATCAATGTTTCTGATACAAACTGTCCTCCAAAACGGCCGTAAAGGCCTTTTTGATCCGGTTGTGTATACATCATTGCACTTCCTCCTTCATTCTGCTGATGTTCTTCGCTTTGATTATAAATTCTTTTATTTTCCTAATATCTTTCACTTTATTTGTCTCGACTCCGCTCGATACATCGACCATATAGGGATTCACTTCCTTGACCGCCATCTCGATATTATTCGAGTTCAGGCCCCCGGCCAGAATGACCTTTTTATCTATAGAAATATTCTTGAGATAGGACCAATCAAATGTTGTACCATTTCCTCCTCTTGCTGATCCATGGCCGCTGTCCAGCAAGATGAAGCGGCCGGGAAATTCTTCAATTCCATCCAAGTCTCTTTTTTCTTTGATGGGCAATGCTTTATAGGATGGGACGGAAAGGGATTGAATGAATTCAGGTGTCTCATTTCCGTGCAGCTGGACATAGTCAAGGCTGCATTCCGCCGCTGTCTTTTCAATTTCATCCTTCCCTGCGTCCACAAAGACTCCAACCTTCATGACAGAACTGGGAATGCTTTCACAAATTTCCTTAGCGGCATCGAGAGACACCTTCCTTCTGCTTTGTGCAAAGATAAATCCTATTGCGTCAGCTCCTGCATCCACAGCAGCTTGCGCATGGCCGACTTCCATGATCCCGCATACTTTCACCTTAACCAAGCAGAGCTCCCTCCTTGCTAACGGCAAATGAACCGATCGTCTTTTCTGCTTCACCGCTTCTCATCAGCGACTCGCCCACCAATATTCCATCAGCACCTGCTCTTGCAGCCCTCAATGCATCTTCCCTGGACCTCATTCCGCTCTCACTGATGATCACTCTATCTTTGTCATTCACTAAAGATGCAAGCCTTTCAGTATTGGCCAGGTCGATTTCAAAAGTTTTAAGATTCCGGTTGTTGATCCCGATCATGCACGCCCCTAGTGCAGCTGCCCTATCGGCTTCCTCTTCATCGTGGATTTCCACTAACACCTCAAGTCCCCGGGATGAAGCATATTGATATAACTCATCCAGCCTATCCTGCGGCAGGGCGGCCACAATCAGAAGAATGATATTGGCACCTGCGTCTTTTGCTCTGTCTATTTGAATTTCATCGATAAAGAAATCTTTACATAAGAGCGGGAGATATGTTTCTTTTCTCACTGTCTTAAGGTCTTCGATAGATCCTTTGAAGAAATCTGTATCAGTAAGGACGGATATGGCAGCTGCACCCCCTCTTTCATAGAGTTTGGCCTGTTGTTCAGGTTCTATAGCCGAAACGATATCCCCTCGGGAGGGTGAAGCTCGTTTGATCTCGGCAATCACCCCTAAAACCTTTGAGGAATGCAGGGCATTAAATAAGGTTGGGCTCCCTCCCTGGGAGAGGTTTGCTTTCTCAAAACCATACTTTTTCAAATGAGCTACTTCTTCTCTTTTTCTTTCTAAGATTCTGGTTAAAATATCTGCCATCTTACATTACCTTCTTTCTATTCCGCTGAGAAAATGTCACTGTTTGCTGCAGCTTTTCATATGCCGCTCCGCTCTTCACGGATTCTCTTGCCAATTTGACGCCTTCGGCTACTGTCGTTGTCCTGCCATTTGCCAAAAGGGCTATTCCAGCATTGAACAGAACGGTATCTAGATAAGGTCCTTCATTCCCTTTAAGGACATCAAGCAGGATCTGCGCATTTTCCATTGCATCTCCCCCTCTGATTTCTTCATTGGAGTAGACTGGAAGCCCCGCTTCATCAGGGGTGATAGTGAATTTTTCTATCTTTCCATTTTCAAGGAGGACCAGATGGTTTTCTCCTGCTAAAGAAGCCTCATCCATGAATCCAGCCCCATTTAGTACGACAGCCCTTTTCCTTCCCAGTTCATGCAGGACAGATGCCATGGTTTCAAGCATATCCCGTCTGTAGATGCCCAGTAACTGGGTATCAATGTTAATTGGGTTTGTAAGTGGTCCAATCATATTGAAGATGGTCGGGATCTTCAGTTCTCCCCGCACTTTCATGATCTTCCTCAACCGGGTATGGACATATGGGGCATAGAGGAAGGCAAGCCCATTCTGTTCAAGCATTTCATTGACTTCTTCACTGTTAAAGTCCAGAGCAACCCCCAGGTGTTCCAGCACATCCGAGCTTCCTGTCTTGCTTGATACACTGCGGTTACCATGCTTGGCGATTTTGATTCCCGCGCCTGCCAACACAAAAGCGGTTGTCGTACTGATGTTGAAACTCTGGGAACCGTCCCCCCCTGTTCCGCAAATATCCATCACATTTTCCACCGGGAAGGCCTGAAAGTCTGCCCGTTCCCGCAGCAATTCGACCAGTCCCGATATCTCCTTGACTGTTTCCCCTTTCATCTTCAATGCTGTCAGGAACGATGCCACCTCACTTTCACTCGTATGATCTTCCAGGAGAAGATCCACTGCCGCTTTCATTTCCCCTTTCTCAAATGAGGTCCCATCAAATAATTTTTGAAGAAATTCTTTCATTTTTTGCTTCCTCCTTCAGATCGATAAAATTCTTAAGCAGTTTTTTGCCCAGCTTTGTTCCAATTGATTCCGGATGAAACTGGACACCGTAAACAGGGTATTGAAAGTGCTTGAAAGACATAATTTCGCTATCGTCCATTGATACAGCAGATGTTGTCAATACCGGGGGCAAGGTGTCTTTCCTTACTACGAGTGAGTGATATCTCATCACCTCAAGCGGCTGGGGAATATATTGAAACAGTCCCGTGTTGTTGTGCTTGATCAGCGAGGTCTTTCCATGTTTGATAACAGCCGCCCTTACAATTTCGCCGCCGAATGCCGCTGCGATTGCCTGGTGTCCCAAACAAACACCGAGAATCGGAATTTTGTCATAAAGGTTCTGTATGAGATCAATCAAAACACCTGCATTCTCCGGTCTTCCCGGTCCGGGGGAAAGAACAATACCTGACGGGTTCAGTTCAACTACGTCTTCAACCGTCAATTCATCATTTCTTTTTACCAGGACCTCCTCTCCTAGCTCAGCTAGATATTGGTACAGGTTAAATGTGAAAGAATCATAATTGTCTATCAACAGAATCATTTTGCCACCTCGATCAGCGCTTTCGCTTTATTGATTGTTTCTTCGTATTCTGATTCAGCAACTGAATCGTAAACCACCCCAGCTCCAGCCTGGACATATGCGTAATTGTCTTTGACCACCATCGTCCTGATGGCCAGCGCCAAGTCGATATCACCATTCACAGAAATATAACCGACTGTTCCCGAATAAACTCCACGTTTGCACTCTTCCAGGTCATTGATGATTTTCATCGCAGCTATCTTCGGGGCGCCGCTGACAGTTCCCGCAGGGAGGCATGCTGTAATCACATCAAAACTTGAGAACGATGGACCAAGCAGGCCTTCAACTTCTGAAACCAGATGCATAACGTATTTATACCGTTCAACAAGCATATACTTTGTCAAATAGATGCTCCCGACCTCACAAATCCTTCCCATATCGTTTCTGGCCAGATCAACAAGCATCCTATGCTCAGCGGTTTCTTTCTCATCCCCGATCAGCTCTTTTTCCAACCCCGTATCTTCGGTTTCATCCTCTCCTCTTCTCCTGGTACCGGCAATCGGATTGGAGATCACCCTTCTGCCATTCACTTTGATGAAACTTTCCGGTGACGTCCCAAGAACGACATATTCTTCAAAATCGATATAAAACATATATGGTGAGGGGTTCGTCTGCCTCAATTTCCGGTAATAGCTGAATGGTTCGCCCGAGAATGAGGATTTAAAACGCTGTGATAAGACCACCTGAAATATCTCCCCTTCCAGAACCTGCTCTTTTGCTTTATTTACCATGTCGATAAATTGCTCCCTTGTAACTTGGGATTCAAAAGCCAGTCTCCCTATATCGCCTTCATCCTGGAAGGTATCCGTCTTCCTGATCGCTGTTTCCAATTCATCCAGAATTTCTTCAGGGTCTTGTTGGGAATGTTGATTAAAGCCCTCTGAGGTCAGCAAAATCACTTTATTTTCAAGATGGTCAAAAATGATCGTCTTCTCATAAAACATTAGATGGATATCAGGCATTTCCAGAGAATTAACTGGTATTTTCCCTATCTCTTCAAAGTGACGGATATTGTCATAGCCAATATAGCCTATGGCTCCTCCCGAGAAAGGAAAATCCTGTTTCACTCCTAATGTTTCTGAGAAAAACGATTTAAGCCTGTCAAATGGATTCCCTGTATATTCGGCGGTGGATTCTGTATGAAAGTCAAATTCTGTTATCTGCCTGCCGTCCGACTTAAATTCCAAAAATGGATTGCTGCCCATGAAAGAATATCTTCCTGCCTTTTCATGCTTAAGTGAGCTCTCCAGCAAATACTTTCTGGTGCCGCCCAACTTTTTAAAAACACTTATAGGAGTCAACTCATCTCCGTTCATCTCTCTGGTAAAAAACCTAATCTGCCTCGTCTCATTCATTCTCTTCTCCTCCTAATTGTTTGGTGACAGTCACTACCCGGAATATGTCGAATAAAAAAAGTCCCCCATGAATACAGAAAACATCTGTTTCATGGAGGACGATTGAAATCGCGGTGCCACCTCGCATTGAAGTTCATTGGGAACTCCCTCTTTTTCAGGTACGGGAATGCTTCTGCTTTCCGATACCCTATCCTTTTAACGGTGGAATCCCGGACTGCCCTACTCGTGTTCAAGCAGTCTCTCACAAGTCCATTCGGTACTAACCCTCGTGCCGGATTCTCATCAGCGCCGGCTTTCTGTAACGATTTTGTTACTACGTACTACTCTTGTTCAGTGATTTATGATTATGAATTTTTTAATTCAAATAAAAAAGGGTCCCCCATCCTCAAAAATAAGGACGGGAAACCCGTGGTGCCACCTTCGTTGACTGCATAACAGCCCGCTTTACCATATCAGAGTTACGCCTCTAATATGTGTCCCTTGTATCGATGGGACATTCGTCAAAGCCTACTTTCTCCGCCGGGAGATTTCGGTTTGAAGGCTCTGAAGTCCATTCACATCCATAATTCACACTAGTTCGCACCATCCACTAGCTCTCTGAAGTGATTATCGGAAGCTACTCCTCTTCGTCAACGCCGTTCCGTTCTTTAATTGATTCTTATATTAATACGAAGTGATATCCGAAGTCAATAGGTTATTATCAGAATTTTGTATTTTTGTTTATTTTGAATAAAATAAGACTTTATATTAAGTGATAAAAGATTATGCGGACTTCTATACATTTAGCTCTTTTTGCAAAGGTTCAGTTGATCTCCGCTGCAGCTGTACGACTCCGAGGGGCGTGCGTTGAGCCTCCTCGGCTTCGCCTGCGGGGTCTCACCTGTCCCGCTAGTCCCGCAGGAGTTCGTACAGCTTCCGCTCCAATCAACCCCAGAATAAGCAAACAAGCACTAGTTCAAGAACAAATTTTTTTTTGGAACCCTTGTTAGGATATCCCTAGAATAGTAAACATTTTGAAGACACTTTTACAGGGGGGATTTTATTTTGTTATTCTTGAAAAGGGCTTTCAAGACAGTTTTACATTTGCTTCAACTGCTTCATGTATTTGAAATCAGCTCTCAAAACAGTTTCGGCCTTGATTCAACTGCTTCATGTATATGAAACCAGTTCTCAAAACAGTTTCGGCCTTGATTCAACTGCTTCATGTCCTTGAAACCAGCTCTCATGACAGTTGCCACATACAAACCTCAATTACATGATCTTGAGAACACGCAAATACAATTAATCTAAAAATTTCGTTTTATACTTACTCAGTGTAATCAACGGCCAAATATATTTATAACTGTGATAGTTGATGTAAAATCTTCCAGGGAGACCCGCTCCTGTGGGATATTCCTTTCTCCAGTCTTCAATCTTTAACAACTCAAGCAGAGTTTCGATCCCCTGATCAATTTCTTGTGAAGGACGGTCACTCACAGAAATTAATGCATCCAATGCCCATGCCGTTTGTGAAGGGGTACTGGCGCCCAGCGGGATATATCTTCTTTCCTTATCACTCCTGCAGGATTCACCCCAGCCGCCATCACTGTTTTGGATTTCGCACAGCCATTTCTTGGCTTTTTCCATTGTTTCATGTTCTTTGTGGACACCAACCGCACTCATTCCTGTCAGCGCCGCCCAGGTTCCATAAATATAACAGATGCCCCATTTACCGTACCATGACCCATCTTTTTCTTGATTTCTCATGAGCCACTCAATTCCCTTATCAACACAATTGTCCTCTCTGCCCAGCCCTGCATCATTCCCCAGGAATTCAAGTGTTCGTCCTGTCAGGTCAGAACAGGATTTATCAAGTGCCGCATCTTCTGCTCCATCCATTGGAACCATTGACAAAATGTCCTTATCCTTATTCTTCTCAAATGCTGGCCATCCGCCGTCTTCATTTTGCATGGAAAGAGTCCACTTCACCCCTCGTTCCCATGCCTTTCGCTTTACTGGATCAGCAAGAGAATCTGCCTTGATTGCCCTCAGTGCAGCTGTCGTATCATCAACGTCCGGATTAATCGTGTTGCTCAGGGAAAAGCCCCAGCCCCCCGGTGCTGTCTGCGGCGCTTCTGAAGACCAGTCTCCTTTTTTAATGTGCTGATGATTGTAAAGAAACTGATTAGCTTTCTTAATTTGCGGATTCGTGCTTCTTATTCCAGAGGATTGCAATGCATGACTGATCAATGCGGTGTCCCACACAGTTGATGTTGAATTTTGTATATGAGGATACCCGCCGCCTCTGCACTGGTATGATGTCAGCGCTTTAAATGCGTTGACTACCAATGGATGCCTTTTTGAATAGCCTTGTGATAGAAGAGCAAAAATCATATAAAAACTCGAGCTGAAATAACTGTATAAGCTTCCATCCTGTTCCAGCCTGGCGAGCATATAATCCAAAGCAGTCTTTTTGGCAATTGACTTTAAATTTCCGGGAAATGCCGCTATTGCCTTTATTCCTTTTGTGACGGAATCAAGGAATGCCCTTTCATCTTCCCGAAAAATAAAACAACTCTCTTTTTCTACTATCAGGTCTGATAGATCAGGTGTGGAACTTCTTTTTCGGATATAGTTCTCACTTTTAAGTAATAGCAGCGGAGCCAAATGGACTCTTGCATAGGCACTGAAATCCATAAAATTCACAGGGAAATATGATGGCAGCAATATCACTTCAACCGGTACTGGAAAGAAGCGGTTCCATGGATATTGTCCATGGATTGCCAGCATGAACTTGGTCATTGAGTGGACATGATCAAGGCCGCCGCGTGACAGGATATACTCCCTGGCCTTCACCATATTCTCCTCATGAATTTTAACTATCCCGCTCCAAAGCAGCGCGAAATAAGCTTCGACCGTAGCTGTTAAATTCCCCTCCTTCTCATCTCTATAAATCTTCCAAAACCCGGCCTCTTCCTGCAGAGCCAAAAGCCTCTCTGCAAGTACCTGCACCAAATCCTCATTTTTTATTCGAAGTGACCTTATCAGCACGATCATATAGGCATCAGTCATCAAGCTGTTCTCAAAACAATACCTCCAGGCTCCATCTCTATCCTGGCTGTCGAGCAGTTTCTGCCTCACGTTCAATATTCCTGAACCAATCAAGGACTCCACATTTTCACCGCCTCTTAGCTTCAGTGTCATACCTAATATATTCGGGGATTATAAAGTCATGTCGCGGACCTCTTACACAGTTCAAAAATTATACATATTCGCTCGTCGCATACGTTTTCCTTTTTTTGTATACTAGAAGTAAGCAGAACGCTTTCAAGGGGGGCTTTTTATGGTAGAAATTAACGTGAAACCGAAAAAAAGATGGCTTCTTTTTCTTTTACTGTCAGCGCTTGTACTGGTTACAAATTATACAGTTTATCGGCTGGATGAAGTTCCAGAAGGAATGGCCATCGGTTCGCTAG
This sequence comes from Bacillus salacetis, assembly GCF_049177075.1. Classification (GTDB taxonomy): domain Bacteria; phylum Bacillota; class Bacilli; order Bacillales; family Bacillaceae_B; genus Rossellomorea; species Rossellomorea salacetis_A. Next base: position 2,641,604 of record NZ_CP185377.1, read on the forward strand.
TGGACCTTATGATCATCATTCCTCTCATGGCCTACTTTTTTATCATCCGTAGAAATCACTCTGCAAAAGCTCTCTCCCTCGTCATTGCAGCAGGGTACGGAGCCGCATGGCTGATCATTCCGAACGAACATCTTGCCGCTCTTCCGTTTTTCAAGTATCTCCTTATTGCGGCTGAAGGTGCATTCCTGCTTCTGGAGTTATATATCGCCATCAAGATTATTAAAGCACTCCCCTCAGTGTGGAGACATACAAAACACCTCAAATCCGAATCTGGTGATTTCTTCCCTCACCGGTTGGAGAAGGCCGTTCACCGAAACATGTCTGCACCGCTTTTCATCAAGGTATATCTTACTGAATTATCCCTGTTTTACTACAGTCTGTTTTCTTGGAAGAAAAAGGCCAGCATTACAAGCAATTCATTCACCATCCACCAAAAAGGGAGCTGCATTGCGCTTTACGTCATGCTCATTCATGCAGTATTGATAGAATCAATCGGACTGCATTATTTCCTGCATCAATGGAACCCGATCATTTCCTGGATTCTTTTGATTCTAAATGGATATTCTATATTGTTCTTCCTTGCTCAAATACAAGGATTTCGACTGAATCCTGTCAAGATCACCGATGAGGACCTAATTATCCGGATTGGATTTGCGAGCAGAATCAACATCCCGCTGTCATGTATTGCAGCCGTCAGCCAATATAATGGTCCTGAAAAACTTCGGAAAGCTCGGGAAAAAATCACCTTCCAGGCAATCGCTCCCGATTTCATGCCCGAGAAACCGCAGTTCGAGATAATACTCAAGGAACCTCAGACAGCACATTACCTCTATGGTTTTACTAAGAAGGTTTCTCAAATTCATATTAAACTGGATGATCCATCTTCATTTAAAGCCTCTTTGCTTGGGAAACTTGAAGAAGATATGTAATTCCATTTGCTTATTAGTGACTGCTCGCCTTGGTGAGCAGTCATTTTTTGTATGTTCTCTTTATGTTAGAATAAATATAAGAATTCAGAATGTTTGAATGATAGGAAGTGAATTTACATGAATTATTCCATCCATCCACTGGGTGATTCTGCTGTTTTAATAGATTTTCAGATATCGGATGAAGAGAAATGCTTAAATTTAATAACCTCTCTTACTTATGCACTGACAAAAAATCTCCATGAAGCCATCGTTGAGATAGTACCAGCATATAAAACAGTGACAGTCCACTTCAATCCTCTTCAAATTCAATCCCTTTCTCCCTTCAATGGAATCAAGGACCTTCTGATGGATGAAATAAAGGGACTTGAGCTGAGAGGGGAATCCATAAGCACAGAGATCATTACAATTCCTGTTCTATATGGCGGTGAAGCAGGACCTGACCTCCAGTTTGTCGCCCAGCACAACGGCATAAGTGAAGAAAGAGTCATTGCACTGCATAGCCAGCAGGTCTATTCTGTTGCTTTCCTGGGGTTCACCCCCGGTTTCCCCTTCTTAAAAGGAATGGACCCTAAGATAGCTGCACCAAGAAGGCATAATCCCCGCATTAGAATTGATGCAGGCTCTGTCGGCATTGCTGGAAGTCAAACAGGTGTTTATCCAATCTCTTCACCAGGAGGCTGGCAGATCATCGGCAAGACACCTGTGAAGTTATTCGATCCTGATAACCCAAGCCAGCCTGCCCTTCTCTCACAAGGAAACAAAGTAAGGTTTTCTCCTATTACGAAAGCGGAATATGAACGGAGGGAGGAATGCTGAAATGGGATTTGCAGTAGAAAAAAGCGGGCTTTTGACAACTATTCAGGACAGCGGCAGGACCGGCTTCCGCAGCATTGGGATGCCCGTAAGCGGACCAATGGATAAATTCGCATTCCGAATGGCTAATTTAGCCGTGGGAAACGAAGAAAATGAAGCAGCTTTAGAAGTTACCTTGATAGGGCCTGTTCTCCATTTCACTTCTGACACCGTTATAGCTATCTGCGGTGCTGCTTTGAACCCCTCAATCAACAATGAACAGATAGTGAATAACAAACCTTTGCTCATTCACAAAGGAGATGTTCTAAGGTTCGGGACGGCTTCTGCAGGAATGAGGGCTTATATAGCCTTTAAAGGAGGGCTGAAGATCGATCAGCAGCTGGGCAGCAGCAGTACAAATACCCTTGCGAAAGTCGGCGGATTCAAGGGAAGATCTCTAAAAGCAGGAGACAAAATAGAGTTGAATACAAAAAGTTTAATTGATGAGAAGGTTGATTGGTCTTTATCCTCCTCCCTTTTCTCCTATCTTGAGAAAAGAGAATTGCGAGTCTTAAAGAACCGGCAATGGGATTGGTTTTCAGAGGAAGCTCAAACCCGCTTTCTATCAGAAAAATTCACGATACAGCAGGATTCAGACAGAATGGGTTACAGGTTGACCGGCCCGGCACTTTCCCTTAAGAAGCCGCAGGAATTGTTAACAGAAGGTATTGCAATGGGATCCATACAAGTTCCTTCCAGTGGTCAGCCCATCATTCTAATGGCGGACAGCCAGCCCACCGGCGGATATCCAAAAATCGCCAATATTATAAGTGCCGACCTTCCAATCATTGCTCAGCTTAAGCCCAATGAAACGCTGACCTTCAAGGAAGTTACTCTGGAGGCTGCTTATGAGGCACTCAAAAAAACAGAATCTGAAATGAAGATAGTAAAAGCCGCCCTTCAAATGAAGCATGGACAAAAAAATATGGCAGATTGAAAATTTTTAAAAATTACAGGCATGGAGGAACAAAATGCAAATCGACTTGAACTGTGACCTTGGAGAAAGCTTTGGAGCCTACTCCAAAGGGAATGACGAGAAAATATTAGAAAAAATCACTTCAGCGAATATCGCTTGCGGTTTTCATGCTGGGGATCCGAACATTATGCTGCAAACCGTCCAGCTGGCCCTTAAAAACAATGTAAAAATCGGTGCTCATCCCGGCTATCCGGATTTGCAGGGGTTTGGCAGAAGGCATATTGATATTTCACCGGAAGAGATTTATTCTTTGGTTCTTTACCAGATTGGCGCTTTGGATGCAATGACCAGGTCGCAAGGGGGACAATTATCGCACGTGAAACCGCACGGTGCCCTGTATAATCGTGCTGCCAAAGATAAAGCAGCTGCAAAAGCAATCGCTAAGGCTGTTTTTGAGTTTGACCCGGACCTGACTTTGTTTGGATTGGCTAATTCTGAAATGATCATTGCCGGTAAAGAAGCCGGACTGCAAACAGCCAGCGAGGTATTTGCCGACAGAACCTATCAGAGTGACGGCACTCTTACTCCCCGGTCACAAGAGGGAGCCGTCATCCATGATGATGATCAGGCGGTCGCCCAGGTCGTCAAAATGGTAAAAGACCACAAAGTGGTAAGCGTGGATGGAAAAGAGATAGACATTATTCCCGACACGATATGCCTGCATGGAGATAACGAGAAAGCCCTTGCCTTTGCTGAGAAAATCATTCATGCACTAAAATAACAAATGAAAGCTGGTCTCCAGGGAGAGACCAGCTTTGTTTTTACTTTTTCTCTTGTTTATCTGCCATTACATTGAAAGGCAGTTTTTCTGCTGCAGCTTGTAGTATTTTATTATTTTTCACATTCTCCATCAAGAATTCAGTATAGTCATCGTCCCTCGCAAGCGCTGCGGAGTGTTCTTTTTTGATATGATTTTCCGCATCCTGGTAGGATGGGAAGTCACCTTCAAAGACACTGTTATATTCCACTCTCCAGCTTTCCCCATCGATTGGATAGACAAATAACTGATCTTCCTGCCTGTTCTTATAAAGAGACCCGTTCGGGGACTCCTTTAAATTGTAGCGGTTTTTAGGTGCATCAATCGGCAAAGGTTCTATATTGAATACATCTGTGACAAAAAGTTTAAATGCTTCAGGTGTAAGGTTGCAGCCGGAAGCTTTGGCATGGCCGCCCCCCTCAAATTTTCCTGCCACTTCTGATACATCGACCTGATCATGAATTGTGCGCAGGCTGATCCGTTTTCCTCCGACACTGATAATGGCTATATAGTCAAGAAATGGGTTGTCTTTTCCTAATTCATTTCCTAATTCTGAATGATAGGACTCGGCATGGACTATTCCCACACAATAGTCATCGACAAATGATTTCGTCAATTCCCGTCTTTTTCGGCGGATATACCTTTCAATCTTATCCTCTTCCATTTCAAGAAGTTTCTGTTCAAACTCATCAAAGAAAAATTCCTTGTGATTTTGAAGGCGGTTGAGCATTTTCTCTTCAAATTCTTCAATCGTCAGCAAGAAGAACAGATCATTTAATCTTTTGGCAGTTGTATTATTGTTAACATCCCATTCCCACGTATCATACTGCCTTACCAGCTCAACAAATTCATCCAGGATCGGAGTGGTTTCTATCTCTCCTTTTTCCTTAAGCTCGTCATATAGCAATGATGTTGCCGAAGCGAGCCTCCCGTCGTCATATTCGACCGTAACGGAAGCCCATTTATATTTATTTAAGTGCTCAGCGCTGCGATGATGGTCAATCAGCTCCACTTTGCCATCTTTCTTAAAATAGTTTTCTACGGCTTCCTCATTTTCTTTATTCACTGAGAGGTCGGTGATGATCAGTTTTGTATTTTTCTGTGGCTTCTTCAAGAATCTCGCCACTTGAAAGTTCAGTCCGCCAATGGAATTATAGCGGACTTCCGCCTTCTCTCCCCAGGCTATTTTCGCGATAATGCCGCATCCGACACCATCTAAGTCATTATGAGATAGTAAAAAACGTTGCATTTTTGGCCTCCTAGGCTTTCTCTATGTATTGATGGTTCTATTTTCTGTTATTTCCATGCTAATATACAGCAAAAAGCTCAGTCTGTTAACTAAAAAGCGGTAGCGGCCGTTCAGCGCCGTACAGATTGGAGGGCTCTCGCATGAGATAAAGGAAACACGTCGAACGAAAGTGAGACGATGTTGACTTATCGCAAGGAGAGAGACCGAAATCTGCTAGGTGCTGGCCGCTGGAGCTGGATTGCTAAAAAGCGGAAAGGCCCCGCTCAGCGTCGTACGGACTGGAAGGCTTCCGCATGAGATAAAGGACTCAATAATTCGAATAACAGAAATAAAGTCCTCTAGGCATTTTCTAAAGGACTTTAGAAGATCGAAATGTAAATTTAAGTTCTATAAAACGATTTTAAAATCTAAAGCCCTAGAAAGAAAGTTACCTCAAAAAAACTCAAACTCCCCTCTTATTTCCCCACACATAAGTATGAAGCTGCGGAAGGACCCTTACATTATTCAGCCGGTCGCTTTCAGTTACAGCATCAATCAACTTCTCATAATCCGTTATCAATTGCTTTAAAAGTCCCCGTCCGTCCTCCTCCACAAGGTCAGTATTTCCAACTTGAAGGAAAAATGGCACCTCAGGGTAACGTTCATGCAGATTGGTTGCGTACTCCAGGTCCTTATTATTAAATATGACCACTTTTAAGCTGAAGCTGTTATGAGCTTTTAAGTTATTTAAGATGAAGTCCAGTTTTTCAAAATCCGTTTTCATTCCTGAGCTTGGCGGTTTCGGCGAAAGTGTCAGTTCGTCAATGTCCAGGAACCAGTCCTGCCATCTGCTCCCCTGCGTCTCAAGGGCCGACTTGATTCCATTTTCGTGGAACACAGCCAGGAGTTCTTCTATGGCTGCTATGAGCGCCGGGTTCCCTCCGGAAATTGTCACGTGATTGAAGCGGCTGCCGCCAAGCTCGCGAAGTTCTTCCCAAATTTCCAATGCTGTCATCATTCGGATATCATCTTTTGCCGATCCATCCCAAGTAAAGGCTGAATCACACCATGAGCAGGAGTAATCACATCCAGCTGTACGGACAAACATCGTTTTCCGGCCGATGACCATTCCCTCTCCTTGTATTGTAGGACCGAATATTTCTAAAACCGGTATCTTCTTCATCGCTTTTTGTCCTTTCTTGGACGGAATATACAGTAGCTGGTTGGGGTCTCCCTTAAGAATACCTGCAGGCACAGAGCTTGATTCCCCTGTTTGTCCAGATGGTTTTGAATCAATTCATAAATCAGTTCAGCCATCACTTCAGTGGTTGGAAATCTCTCGGGATTTTCAGAAAACAGCGGATCCTCATTCAGCATGGTGTGATCGAACCGATCATGGATGAGCTTTTTGATGGTTGAAAAGTTGATAAGGAAACCGGACTCATCCAGGGTATCCCCGCCAATGGTAACATTGGCAAAATAGGTATGACCGTGGACTTTTTGGCATTTGCCCGCCGCTTCAGAAGGAATATAATGAGCTGCAGCAAATTGGAAGTCCTTATTCAGTTCATAAGAAAAGGAATGCTGGGGTACCGGGTAAATTTGTCCGATCATGATTTTCCCTCTCCCTTTCTAGAAGATAAATAGTCTGATAGTCCTTTGCTTCTCAGCTTGCAGGCAGGACAAGTTCCGCATCCATCTCCACGGATGCCGTTATAGCATGTGAGTGTTTTTTCACGGATATACTGGAGCATCCCCATATCATCAGCCCACTTCCATGTAGCTTCTTTGTCCAGCCACATCAATGGTGTATGTACGACATACCCTTCGTCCAGAGCCAGATTTAATGTTACATTGAACGATTTCACAAAAATATCCCTGCAGTCAGGGTAACCGCTGAAATCTGTTTCACAAACACCGGTTATGATATGTTTGGCCCCGATATTCTTGGCCAGCACGCCGGCAAATGAAAAAAACAGCAGGTTTCTTCCCGGTACAAATGTCGAAGGCAGTTCCCCTTCCTTTTCAATGATCTCTTCATCCCTTGTCAGTGCGCTGGGAGCGAGTTGATTAAGAAGACTCATATCCAAAATATGATGCGGGACGTTCAATTCCTCTGCAATTTCCCTTGCACATTCCAGTTCTTCTGAGTGCCTCTGACCATAATTGAAGGTGACGGCTTCCACCTCTTTAAATTCCTTTTTAGCCCAGATCAGGCAGGTGGTACTGTCCTGTCCGCCGCTGAATACAACAAGTGCTTTCTCTTTTCTCATATAAAATCTCCTCTCTTTTTTGGCTGTCCAGCCAGTTAAAGAAGAAGGAAGTTCATGGCAGTTCTCTATAAGATTATAATGGTTTACTCTCCTCATTATGAAAAGTAAACAGAAAAAAACGGCACCTAAGGAGATGCCGTTTCCTTAGTTTTTTATAGAGGGTTAAGCTAGAACCTCTCCTGCAGAGCTGCAGAATTCTTCTATTCATTATGTTACTATAACATAGGCATATAAAGCTGTCATCAAAATCTCTTCGTTATTTTCGCAGCACAGGCATTGAGCAGCAGCGGAAGGAACCGCCTGACTTAATGATTTCGGAAAAATCAACTTCAATGACATTATAGCCATGGTTTCTTAAAGACTTATTCACTTCCTTATTCTGTGGAAGGCTGAGGACTTTTTTGTCGCCTATCGACAATACATTTGTCCCCATGGTGAACTGTTCTTTATCAGTCACTTCAACCAGGTTATAGTAATTCCTGAGCATATTCAGTTCTTTCTGTTTGAAAGCCGGTGAAAATACCAGCGCCTCATCTGGAGAGAGGATATTAAACACACAATCAAGGTGAAGATATTTTTTCTGGAACGGTACAGGGATGACCGTATAACCTTCTGCGTGCTCCCTCAATTGATCAATCGCACCCGAATTGGTTCGATGGCTGACACCGACAAACACTTTGTCCTTGTCTACAATGACATCTCCGCCTTCAATACTGCTCATATCCAGCTTTTCATATTTATGTCCATTGTTTTTCAGCCAATCTATCAACACTTCTTCTTCACCAGCCCGGATATCGCTCCCCATTTCAGATACATAGATTGTATCACCTATGGTGAACCCTATATCTCTTGTGAATACCTGCTCAGGCAGCTGCTGGTCCGGCGTCAATTGGATGACCTCGGTACCGTTCTCCTTCATTGCACTGACGAATGCCTCATGCTGTTTTAATGCGGTATGAATATCTATATTTTTATCAAGGAAATGTTTTTGAGTCTCATTAATGACTTCTTCGATTTTCATAAAACGAGGCTGGCAAACTATAACCTTTTTCAACCTGTCATATTCACTATCACAATATTCCGTTTGATTTTTTCGAATGGTAGTCGCCATTTTTAACCCTCCATAAAGTATTGCCTTTTTACGAGAATATTCCCATTACGGAAGCGTTATTAAACCCTTTGATGGAGTGGATTAAATCAGGCATTATTCACTTTTTGCATAAAGATTAATCTTTTCACAGGATACTGTATGTTTATTCTGAAAACCCCTTAAATCTGTGCCAAAAATGAATGAATATTAAATGAGCTTTTTTATTATTATTTTTAAAATCCTACTTTTGAACTACTAAAGATTCTTTCGAAAAGCATAGCTTGACTTTTGGTAACCCATTTTATTTTCATAAAACCGGTGGGCATCCTTTCTCTGAAGACCTGAATCCAACCCTACTGTCTCGCAGCCTTGCTCTTTCCCCCACTTCTCCACAAATTGAAGAAGTTTTCTTCCGTATCCCATTGACCTGGCAGAAGAGGAAGTCACAAGATCATAAACAAACACGTGGCGCTTAGCATAGAAATTGGTCCTGATGATAACCCCTGCGAGCGATACTATATCCTCAGCCTCATAAAGACAAAATACCCGGTACCCCTCAGACCTCATGTCTCTTAATAAATGGGTGAATTCAACTTTGGATAAGTCGGTCCTAAGTTCTTTCAAAAGCTCATATGCCTTATCCCATTCCTGCTCAAGCACTGCTTCCTTAATTTCCATCTTCATTTCTCCCTTATACAAATTCATGACTACCACACTATTATTCTGCATTTTAAAGTAATCTCCTCCTTCAACCCTTTAAAGCACTAAGAGGGACTGTCCCCTATCACACTTTAAAGGGGTAAAGGAATTGCCCATTTTAGTGCAAGGCCCATTCAGGGAAAAATTGTCCTGCATATTGTTAGGAAGAGGAAAATAACAGGAGGTATGTTATGTATCACTTTAGAAATTATCCGCAAAATGAAATGACGATGTCTATGCCGATGAGCCAGGGATCCATGCAGTCACAGCCTATGTTCAATTTTGAGCCATATGTCTATGAAACATTGAGATCAGTAATAGGAAAAGTGTTGATCGTTTCAACGGTAAGGGACACACTCCGTGGAAAACTAATGGATGTAAAACCGGATCATGTGGTTTTGAATGTCGGGGATGAAACCTTCTTTGTCCGTACATGCCAGATTGTCAGTGTAATGCCTGACTGACGTTTGGGCTTAAGGTTGTTTTATCATAATACAAAGAAATGAACCAAATTATTTTATGGAGACGTCGTTTTTGGTTCAATCCTTGTAGGAATCGACCGATAATATGATAGGTTCTTGTTAATTTGGTTCAATACGTGGAGAAAAGGACCAATTTTTGAAACGGGCCAGCGGTTTTTGGTCTAATACTCAAAGGAAAGGACCAATTTTTTAAATCAGTCTGAGGGTTTTTGGATCATTACTTAAAGGAAAAAAGAGCGCCACCGGGCGCTCTTTTCTACGACTCTACTACATTTCCTTCTGCAGGGATTGGATGTTCTTTCAGCATTTTCGCAAAATGGATCAGATTGTATGCCATTATTTTCGTGTTTTGTTTGGTAAAGTCATTGTCAAAGCCATCCGCTTCCAAGAAAGAAGGCCCTGGTCCGGCTTCACCTACCCAGTAAGAATCCACATTCGGAGGGATGGTGAAACCGAGATGGGACATACCATAAATGATATCTCTTGCCGCGCTTTTCGCACCATCTTCATTTCCTGTTACAATGGCACCTGCGACTTTATTGTAATACAGGTATTGACCTTTATCGTTTGTCTGGCTGGCCCCTCCGTTGATCCGCTCAATCACACGCTTGGCAATGCTGCTTTTTTCACCAAGCCAAATCGGTGTTCCGATCACCAGGATATCAGCTTCTTTCACTTTATCAAATATTTCAGGCCACTCATCGCCGATTCCTTCATCCGGGGTCATTCCCGGAGCCACATTATAGTCCGCTATCCGGACAGTTTCGGTATCCACACCTTCATCTTGCAGGATATCGATCACTTTGTCCATCAATCCCTGTGTATTTGAGGTTTCCGGACTCTTTTTTAAAGTACAATTCAGGAATAAAGCTTTTATCGTCAAAATTCATTCCTCCTCCATTTAATCTCATGTATCCTTTATCCTCAAGGACATGATTTCAAACAAAGCCGAAAGAGTTTCGCTTCAGTCAAAAGAGGACCTGATCACTGCTTATACGTAATGGTCACCCTTCTTCTCATTTCTTTTTTTATCATCGAAATAAATTCGTCTGAGAGTTTTTCTTTTTTGGCGTGCCTCAAAACAGTCATGAGCTGTTTATTGCTGAGCTGCTTTAAAGTTCTTGGTCTCATGAATTCCTCCTAACGAAAAGAAGAACATCTAAACTTGACAATTGGCTTTTCAAAACTTTTACCCTTATTTTTACAGTTATAACTTCCTGGCAGGCATTTAATTAAAAAAGCTGCAATACCCAGGAGAATGATTCCCTGTATTGCAGCTTATATATTTAATGCATGAACCCGCCTTCCGAGTGAATTACCTGTCCTGTAATCCATTGCGCCTCTTTCGACACGAGGAAAGCAATCAACTTAGCGGTATCCTCAGGGGTCCCTAATCTTCCCATCGGGAACCGATTTACCAAATCTTCTTTAAACTCATCACTGATCCATCCGGTCTGTGTAGGGCCCGGATTAACTGCATTGATTGTGATTCCTTTCCGTGCAGCAGGAATCGCTGCCGATCTGACGAATGTCTCTACCCCGCTTTTTGTCATGGCATAGGCAAGTTCATCCGGCATAGGCCCAAGGGATTGCCCGCTTGTCAGAAATACGACCCTGCCGCCTTTATTTTCCTCACAAACATCAAGAAATTTTACAGTTAACAAACTAGCTGCCCTGACATTGACGGTGTAGTGCCGGTCCAATTCAGCACCTGATAAATTCTCAATCGTCGTTTCAGTTGAATAAGCAGCATTATTCACCAGGATGGATGGCTTTCCTATTTTATTAACTACGGTTTCCATAACTCTGTCAGGTGCATCCTCACTCATAAAATCAATCTCTTCCCATTCACACCTGACACCTTTTGATAAAATTAACTTTCTCAATTTTTCAAAACTGTCTTCTTCGGCCCCCCAAGGCATACCCCTGTCATAACCTCTGAATCCTGTAAAAAATATATCAATGCCTTGTTCAGCTAGCTTCAAGCAGATGGAAGCCCCCAGCCCCTCTAAACGGCTGGCACCCGTTACAATAGCAATCCTGCTCATCCTCTCAGCTCCTTTAACTGACGAATCACTTCCTGATATTTGCCTTCCAGTAAAGAAACATCATCAGAAGGAGAAGGGATGCTCAATCTGCTGATCAGTTCAGTCATCTTTGTTTCCAATTTCAAGATTTCTTCTTCGTTTCTGTCAACGGATTGAGGCTGCCTGCTCCACTCTTCGAACTGCTTCAGACTTCCATCAAACATGCTGACGATACCATCTTGAAATCTCCAAAGCTTATCAGCCGTGTTCTCAACAAATTTTCTGTCATGCGATATTACAAGGACAGTTCCTGGATAGTCTTTCAAAAGACTTTCCAATGCCTGCAGCGTATCAAGGTCGACATGGTTTGTAGGCTCATCGAGCACTAGTAAGTTGTAGTCACCGACCAGGAGTTTAGCTAAGGAGGTTTTCACACGCTCTCCACCGCTCAGTACATGAATTGGCTTATGAACATCCTCCTCATAAAATCTCAGCCGGGCAAGGATGATTCTGATGATATGCTGCGGCAGGATGCTTCCTTCTGTTACATACTCCAGTATTGTTGAGCTTTCAGGTAGATTTTCGAGAGTCTGTTCAAAGTATCCCACTTTTACATTTTTAGCGAGGTCTACCTGTTCTGACTCTTCTAACAGCAGTTGCCGGATCAAGGTCGTTTTACCACTGCCGTTTCGGCCGATACATGCTGTTTTGCTTCCCGTTTTCAACTTAAGGTGAGAACTTTGATATAGTTTCTCGCCACTAATGTATTTTTCTATATCTTTGGCAGAAAGCAATGTCCTTCTATGAATCGGCGTTTGCAGAATATACTCCATTTTCACTTCATCCCATTCAAATGGTTTTTCCACTTTCTCCAACCTTTCAACCCGCTCTCTGATAACGGTGGATACACGTTCGACCTTTGCCCGTTTTCCTGCAGCTTTTCCTTTATACAGCTGCCACTCGGAATTCCCCATGCGTGAAGGCGGTTTATCCATCCCCTGCGCCTGCCTCTTTTTTTGTTCATACCTTTCCATTAAACGCTTCTTTTCTTTAGTGTAGCTTTCGTATTTTGCTTCAAGTTCTTTCTTTTGCCGTTCTTTCTCCTGTAAATAATCTTCATAGCTCCCTTGATACTCTTTCAGTTCGCCATCTTCAATTTCCCAGATCTTTGTACAGACGGCATCTAGAAGAGCCCGGTCATGAGACGCTAATATAAAGCTTCCATTGTATGCTTGCAATCTGGTTTGCAGCTCTTCAATCCTTTCCCAATCCAGATTATTGGACGGTTCATCCAAGAACATCAATTGATGGCCTTCAGAGAATAAGGCATTCAGCTTTTTAATCGTCACTTCCCCTCCGCTTAAGTAACCTGTCGTACATTCCTTATTCAGCTGTTCAAAGTATCCGCTGCTGCCGTACCACTCTACATCAGGCAATGCATCGGTCAAACCTTGCAGGTACTTTAGGAGCAGGGATTTCCCTTGGCCGTTCTTTCCAATCAAGCCGATTTTATCTCCTTGATAGACTTTTAATTCCTTCTCATCAAAAAATTTCTTTTCACCAATTGTATATTGAACATTTTTCGCTTTCATCAATAACATAAAAAAACCTCCCCGAAATGCTCCGGAAAGGTTAGTAAATATTCTATGCTCAAAGTTTAAAAAAAGTTACAAGTGCAGAAAAATATTCAAGAATTTTTTCTTGAAGGCTGAATGTATACTTTTTTTGAGCAAAGAGTCCTTTGAAAAATGGACATACTTATCCTATCCGGAACGAGTTTAATTTTACAAATATGCTTTTGGCACTTCTCGTTTTGTGTGGGATAGGTAATTACTTCATTGCTCAAAAATTCAGTCCTTTCTTTATCAACTACTGTTAGTATATTGGCAAACATTAGAAAATGCAACTAAAAACAGGAAATTCATCCCGATTAAAGTGTTGGAGAGTGGAAGATTATGCAGTCTAGGCTATAAACCTGTCAAATTGATTTGTGATTCTTCACTCTTCTCTTTTTCATGATCTTGATTGACTTGTAAAAGAGCAGCACAGCCACGAACAAACTGAAGAAAATCAATTCAGGCATACTATTCCTCTCCTTCTTCCTTCGATACTTATACAGTATACTCAGGGAAAGGAGAAGATAATCCTTATTAAAGTATCAAACTAACCTGATTTCCACTCCAGGCGCCCGACTCCGCGGGGCGGGCGGTGAGCCTCCTCGGCTTTGCCTGCGGGGTCTCACCTGTCCCGCTAGTTCCGCAGGAGGTCGTACACCTTCCGTTCCAATCCGCCCATACCCTCTAATTAGAGAATAATCCATAAAAATCATTTCATATGGTAAAATTATAAGTTTAAAAAGGTCCCCCCAGAAGCGAAAGAATCATTTTGACTCAGTCATCCAATCATAAAACATTCTCGTTCCTGGTTTCCCCTTCTTTAAGAGCAGCCTGCTATACCCTGCTCAGCCCTTTTTCCTTGGCATAAAGTTTCCTGATTAATCTGATCTGGCCTCTGTGGTTGATTTCATCTTCGAATACATGGAACCATTTGAAGAAGTTATTCCCCTTTTTGTTGTACCAGAAATCGGTTTCCCGATACAGCCAGCTGTCATCCAGTGAAGCAAATTTTTCTTCTGTTATACGTCTGACAGCCGCCAGTTCATCAAGATAGTACTCCAGTGGTTTTCCTTGAATGACGGATGCACCTTCACCCAATCCGACTGCCGGCTCAAGGGTATCCGCATATTCATCGACCTCTTCGTCACTGGCTTCTTCAAAAGTGAATTTTTGAAAAACCTTTTCAATAGCTGTCAAATGAGCAAGAAGCATGGCTATTGAGTTGAACTCCCCGTTGTAGCGAAAATCGACCTCTTCCTGCGATACATCTTTTAAGTCAGCCAAGGTAGTGAACCTTGCATAATTCATCATTGAAATCAAAATAGAAAAGTCCTTTTGATACCCGTCTTTTTCTTTAATCAAAAACATCTTGTCATCGATATGCATTTTTCCATCCCCCTAAAAATTCCTTTCAACACTTCCATATAGTATCATAATAATTAGAAAACTTGTCCAACTAGAAGGTGCAAATTGATACAAGAATGGCTGCAGATACCGCTTGCTTATGAATGTTTCATACAGACAACCCGCGTTGGTTTACGATCAGTTCCCGTATCGGCAATGTATATGAATCAAATTTTTCTATGTCGTCAATATGTATCCATGCCACTTCCAAAATATCATCATTTTCAGAAAGAGTTTTGTCCAGAAACATTTCCCCTGACACAATTTCAGCGATAAAAGAATGTTTACCGGAGCAGGCGGGGAGTTGTTCAATCATCTTCGTCCAATACCCTGTCTCTTCATGCACTTCCCTGATCATCGCTTGTTCCGGGGTTTCACCGCTTTCAATTCCTCCACCTGGAAAATTCCACACAACGTCTCCCCTTTCAACGAATTGTTTCACCATTAATACATAGTCATCCCTGACAATAATTCCTTGTGAGATCAATATAACCACCCTTTGCTATTTCCCTTTAAAATTTATTTTACCGTATTTCCAGTAAAGTATAAATCTGGTAAACTATATTTCTATTATTGAAAAGGGTGTGGTGTAATGGGTTATCCTATTAGAGTAAGAGCTGGTGCACTTATCATTCAGGATCAGAGCATACTGTTAGCCAAGTTTGAAGATGAAAACGGTGTTCACTATAACCTTCCAAGCGGCGGAGTGGAAAAAGGTGAATCTACCGCAGAAGCAGCTGTAAGAGAAGCAAAAGAAGAAGCTGGGGTGGAAGTGACCGTTGAACAACTTGCCTTCATCTATGAATATGCTCCACATCAAAATGATAACCTTTATGGAACGACACCAAATCTAAGCCTATTTTTTGACTGTCGTATCAATAATGGCAGCAAACCATCATTGGCGGAAACACCTGATCTTCATCAGATAGACGTCGAATGGATTCATCTGTCTGAGCTGAATTCAGTCACACTCTATCCGAAAATTCAAAAGTATATACAGGAATACGTATCAGGCCTATATAAAACAGATCTCATTGAGGAGCATAAACTCCTTAAATAGGAACACTTGCGGGCGGCTCATGGTCTTCTATGTTACCATGTAGAAAAGAGCCCGAAGGATGTGGAAAAGTGTTGGTAATAAAAATGTCCAAAGAAGAAAAAGAAGAAATTATCGGAAGGATTCAAACCTTCCATTATGAACAGCATGGGGAAGAGATCGGCATGATCGGGGCCGAAAATCTCTTTGAGTTTTTCATGAAGGAAGTCGGACCCTATTTTTACAATAAGGGGATCATGGATTCCAAGAAAGTATTAATGGATAAAATGCTGCAGCTTGAAGATGATTTGTATGCTCTTAAAAGGCCTATTAAATAATGCTTTTCAAGAGGTTTCAACAAAAAGAACCCCTAACACAGGGGTTCTTCCTATTCCACCGTATGGATCCCTTCTGTTGCGAATACCCTTTCTGTATTAAGGACATCAATCTCTAAGGCGTTTTCTTCCCTATTTTCTATGATTTTTGTCAATTCCTCTTCCGTTATGTCTTTTGTCAGCGGAAGAGACTCCTCGATTTCAACTATTTTAGATTCTTCGCCTTCTTTATGGCTGGTATATTCCTCATCAAGTACAAACATATCTGTCCCCAGCGCCCTGGCAAGTTCACCATTGCTTGTATAAAGCCTTACCTGAAAGGATGTTTCAGGTTCCATATTTACATCATCCAAAGTTATATGAACCTCCAACTGTTTTCCATCTTCTGATAGTGAAACACTGGAAGCCTCTATCATCTCAATTTTCTTGTTTCCGCAGCCTGCCAATAAGAGTAAGACCGCCAGCAAGAGTCCGCCCGCATACAACTTCTTCAATATATTGCCCCCCACTTCTATTTCTGTCACATTTTATAATACTATAACAAATGCCGGCAGGAAAATTGAAACTTAACAAAGAGGGAAACAGCCGTTTAAAACAGAAAGAGCATTGATGATCTCAATGCTCTTTCAAATGGTTATCTATTATGTGAATAGCGGTATCAGCAGTCCGGCAAGAAGTAGAATCAATGCTCCTCCCAAACGTGAAGATATTTGAGCAAATGGCATTAATTCCATCCTCTTGGAAGCTGATAGAACCGCAACATCACCGGTTCCTCCCATATTTGCCATACACAGACCGGCTGTAATTGCAGCTTCAATAGGGTAAAAGCCGACAAGTCTGCCAAGAAGCGCTGCTCCGATAACCGCACCAAGAACTACACCGAATACCGTTAAAATATATTGCAGAGTCAGAGCCTCCAATACTGTTCCGAGATCCGTATACGCTACACCGATACCAAATAGTAATGCAAAGGTCCAGTTCTTTGCAACGAACTGATACCATTGGCTGGCACCGTCTACTACTGCTGCAGGAATTGCGTTTGCAACTTTCGCAACTGCAACCAGGATAATCATGATTGCATATGCGTGCAATGGGATGAATGAAGCCAGTAATGTACCAACTGTAAAGAATGTTAAAGCAGCAAGCAGACCCGCACCCATTTTTTGAATATCATATTTCAATTCCGGCTTTTCATACTTGAATCCTTGAATCAATTGACCGTTTCCTGTAAGCGATGGGAATTTCTTTCCGATGATATCAAGCATACTTGCTAGAACAATCGCGAAAACATTTCCCAGTGCCAAAGCAGGGACCAACATGGAGATATAATAACTCGGTTCGTTACCAAGAAGCTCTGAATATATCTGACTCATCGGAACAGCACCGGCACCCATTCCGCCGCCCATGATTGGCATTGCAATGACCAGTACAGCTTCCTGCAGTGTAAATCCGACCATTGCGCCAATTAGTGCTGTGAGCGCAACTGCTCCTATGACAGCTCCACCAATAGGAAGGAAATAACGGAGCCCTACTTTCACAAGAATCTTTGAGTTCATGCCAAGGATACTGCCAGTTATCAATGCAGCGATATAGAAATTAAGAAATCCTCCCGATTTCATGAAATCAGTCACCGAAGTGGTGATTTCTTCTGGAAGCAAACCACTGTACACCATGTAAGCGGAACCAAAAATGGCGACAATTGCTCCACCGCCAAGGAAAGTCTTTACTATCGGGAGTCTGTCACCAACATATCCAAATAATTCCCCAAGCACAATCATGACCAGCAAACTTCCTATCATACCGCCAGGCAGATTTCCTGTATACATACTGATCAGTGTAATGGCGGTAAAAATACCAAACCATACAATAGGTGTGTTAAAGATTGCAATCTTACCAGCTTTTAATGATTGGACATTTGAACTGGACGCCTTTTTCGTTTCATTTGCATTTGCATATTCTCTTGCTGCTTCACCCATGAAATTTTCCTCCTTTTTGTCAGATGGAGTCCGGTTTATGATACCGAACTCCTTCCTTTTTTCTGTTGGATAGCTGTTACTCTTACAGCTTTGGCTACCAGCCTCGCCACTCTTTCATCCAGTGCTTTTGGAATAATATAATCCGCACTCAATTCATTTTCAGTAATAACACCGGCAATTGCATAAGCGGCAGCCACTTTCATTTCCATCGTGATATCTTTTGCCTTAGCATCCAAAGCACCACGGAATATTCCCGGGAAAGCCAGAAGGTTATTTACCTGGTTAGGGTAATCAGAGCGTCCTGTTCCTACAACCGCAGCACCGGCTTCCAGTGCTTCTTCCGGGTAGATTTCCGGGATCGGGTTTGCCATAGCCAAAACGATCGGCTTTTCATTCATAGCCTTGATATGCTCAGGCTTCATAACGCCTGGAGCGGAAACACCGATAAAGACGTCTGCCTCTTTTATTGCTTCGTCCAAAGTCCCCTTGACACCAGTCAAATTGGTCTGTTCCGCTATCTTTTCCTGTGCAGGATTCAGCCATTTTTCACCTTTGCAAACGACTCCCTCCAAGCTTACCAGAGTGATATTTTTATAACCTGCATGCAATAAGAGTTTCGCAATTGAAATACCTGCAGCACCTGCCCCATTAACGACAACCTTAATGTTCTTATGGACTTTGCTCACTACTTTAAGAGCATTATAAAGCGCTGCCAAAACAACGATTGCAGTGCCATGCTGGTCATCATGGAATACAGGGATGTCCAGTTCTTTCTTCAATCTTTCTTCTATTTCAAAGCAGCGGGGGGCTGAGATATCCTCCAAGTTCACTCCCCCGAAACTTGGTTGAAGTGCTTTAATAATGTTGACGATTTCATCTACATTTTTTGTATCCAGGCAAAGCGGAAAAGCATCAATATCCGCAAAATTCTTAAATAGAATGCTCTTACCCTCCATTACAGGCATTGCAGCTTTAGGGCCAATATCACCCAGTCCCAATACAGCTGTTCCATCAGAGACAATCGCTACCATGTTCCCTCTTGAAGTCAGTGTGTCGACTTCTGCCTCATTTTCCGCAATTGCCTTACAAACATCCGCAACCCCAGGGGTATATACAAGACTTAAATCTTCTTCACTATTAATATTCACTTTGCTGTTTACTTCAATTTTTCCTGAATGCAATCGATGAAGTTCGATTGTTTCATCTCTCAGGTTCCTTCTGGACATTCTATCTCTCCTCCAAGTAATCGCTTTCATAATGTATTTTCATCTTAGAGAATTCTTAAAGAGATAAACAGGTTATGAAATTAATGCATTCTTTTTGAAATTAAAAAAAGCAGCATAACTGAAAATAGGACTTAAAAAAGCAAAAAACCCAAGAACCAGTAAAGATTCTTGAGTCAGTCTTACAAATATCCTTCTACTATTTTTTCATTATCTTTGTATGAGTATTGATAAACCGGACGGCCAATTCCATATACCAGCGTTTCTTCCAAAACATTGATTTCAGTCAGAAAAACAAGGTATTTTCTGACTGAGACCCTGGAAATATTCGTCTGTTCGGCAATTTCATCTGTTGAAAAGTTTTTTAATTTCTTAACAGTTTCAACGATGACTAAGAGGGTGCTTTTGGTAAGCCCTTTAGGCAGTGATTTATCCATCTTCCTCTGGGTGCTTTCAGGTTCAAATAACCTTTGATCAATCTCCTCCTGACTGAGATTATCACTATTATGAAAGATAGTATATTTTTCTTTAAATCTTAAAAGAGCTTGTTTGAATCGATCAAATTCAAAAGGCTTGATCAAGTAATCTGCAGCACCGAATCGAAGCGCGGACTGGATTTTTTCAGAGTCTGATGCTGCTGTAATCAATATCGCATCCACAGCCATTCCTTTTTCCCTTATTTCACTTAACAATTCAAGGCCGTTACCTCCTGGCATAAAAACATCCAGCAGCAGCAAGTCCACCTTTTCTGATTCTATTACCAATCTAGCGTCTTTTGTAGTATGAACTACACCGACTAATGAGAAACCTCCTACTTTATCCAGATAACGCTTATTGAATTCTGCCACCATTGGATCGTCTTCAATTATTAATACTTTAATCATCTTCTATCCCATCTCTCGTTGTTTCATATATTATTTCTGCGTTGAATACTGTCCCTTCTGGACTGGACTTAACTGTCATACCACCTTTAAGACGTTCAATACTTTTGTTTACCAAGTACAAGCCGAAACCGCGGTCTTCTCCTTTAGTCGAATATCCTTTCTTGAAAATGGCCGCCCCTTTTACATCTTCAATGCCGGGCCCTGTATCTTCCACTTGAATGGACAGCCGCCCATTTTGCGCTGTCAAGCTTAATTCTATTACTTTCTTTTCACTTTCTGTTAATGCTTCGATTGCATTGTCGATTAGATTACCAATGATAGTAATTAATTCATGAGTGACTTCAGGTTCAAAGATTTGCTCTATTGGTGCTTCACTTTTTACAATTAACTCTACATTTTCTTCACGTGCATAACTTATTTTGCCCATCAGGAAGCCGGCAAGCACCGGGTCTCTTATGCTTTTGGCAACCATATCGATTTCTTCATTATTATGATCGACGAGCTTTCGGATAAATTCCATTAATTCATCATACGCTTCCAATTGGACCATTCCAAATATGACATGAAGCCGATTCATGAATTCATGTGACTGGGCACGGAGCGTTTCAGCATAAGTACGTACCCCCGTTAATTGCTTTGCCAGATGGTTTACTTCGGTCATATCCCTGAAGGTTGAAATCGCTCCGATGACTTGGTTGTTAACAATAAGAGGCTCCCGGTTTACAAGAATGGAAACCCCGTTAAGAACCTGTTCCTCGTCACGTTCGGGCTTTCCTGTCTGTAAGACCCTGTCCAATTTGCTGCTTGGCATATAATCAGAAATCTTCATGCCCACAGGTTGATCTGATAATCCGGCCATTTTAAAGATTCTGAGTGCTGATTTATTAACCAGGGTAATATTTTTTTCTTGATCGACTGCCACAATTCCTTCATGAACTGACTGAAGCATGGTGCTTCGTTCTTCGAGCAGCTTTGATATAGCGTATGGCTCGAGTCCAAATAGCATTCTCTTTATGTACTTTGCCAAAAGAAAAGCCCCGATAATTCCGGCTATTATTCCAAACACTGTCCCTTTTATGATATTTTGATGGCCTTCGGATAGTGATGACTGTACTTGCTCTAAGGAAATCCCTACAGCGACAGCCCCGATTTGATTATCTTCATTGTCGTAGACAGGGGTAAAGGCCCTTAATGATTGGCCCAGTGTCCCTTTAGAGATGGAAATGTGTTCATTCCCTTTTAAGACTTCTGCTTCGTCTCCTCCTACGAACCTCTTTCCTATCAGTTCAGGATTGGGGTGGGATTTTCTGACGCCTTGCATATCCATCACCACGATGAACATCATGTCCGTTATGGACTGCACTTCGCTCGTATAATCCTGAATTGCCGGGGCCTTATCTTTTGACAATAATCCTTCCTTTACGATCTGAGATTCTGCTACGGTCCGGGAAACAATTTGAGCTTTTTCTTCTTGGTTGCCGCGGATCCTCTCCGTAGTGGTATTGCTTATAAGCAGATCGGTTATCAGTAAGGAAGATAATACAACCAAACATACAAAAAAGATAATGATTGTCGACAACTTGAACGGCTCTTTTAACATTGAATTCCTCCAATCTTTAAACATTATAGCAAACCTTTCTCTATGCTTTTCCATAAAAAAATTCCCACTATTTATTAATAGGTGGGAATTTCAAGTGTCAAACCGAATCTTTTCAACTTGACGGGGATAGGTCAGAAACAATAACCCGTTATGGATCTGTGTAGTAAAAGTCCCTGCTCTGGCGATTTCAGGTAAGTCAATGACCTGTTCAAATTCACCATATTTCCTTTCGCTTCTTAGTTCCATTTCATCAGGAAACACCTGCCGTGTAACTCCTTTCACCTGCAGCCTGGTGCCTGAGAGCAGGTTAAGAGATAGATCTTCTTTTAGTACACCCGGTATCTCTAAAGTAATATACGTATACTCGCTATTTTGGTGAATGTCGAAATTCCTCGGTGTTTTTTGATCCCTGAAAAACTCGTCGGGACCTTTTTCTTGAAGTACTTTGGTCCAAAAATCACTTGCCCGGTATTCATTGGTAATCTCCATCCATTTTCTGATTTTTTCGATATCCATCAGCTTTTTCCTCTATATTTGATTAGATATCGGCATAGATGGATTGGCAATTTGGTCCTGATCACTAATATCAGGGTCAAAAATTCCGGAGTTTAATAATCCGGCTGTTGGCGATAGATCACCAAATGAAAAGTTTGCACCGAAGAGTTTGGTATTTGCGGTATGGCTGTTATGCACAGTCGGCCCAATATCAATATTCCCATTCTGCGTTGTTCCGTTGACCTTCATGTTAAAGATATTTATTGCATAAGGCATCTTTCATACTCCTTTCCCTTATAGGGGGACTAACGGCTTAAATCCAATATTTGTGGAGTCTGCCGTCCCGATTGCCGCCATATCATTTACATCCGGGTCAATTAAAATGTTTTCCATGATTCCTTCTGTCGGTGAAGTATCTCCAAAGGAAGAATTGGTCCCTTGTGATTTGCTATTCGCAGTATGACTGTTATGCACCGCTTCCCCAATCGTAATGGAGCCGTTGCCCGACACACTGTTGACCTTAAGATAGTACAAATTAATGACAGTAGATGGCATCATTGCACACCCCTTCTACCCTTATAAACTATAAAGTATCATATGCCAATCATACCTATTTGTTCCTTCATGCACTTTGAGTCTGTCAACTCTTCCTGCTTCTGTAAGCAATGATACTTGTTTTCAAAGAAGAATATACACCTACCGCTGCATTACCATAGAAGAAGCCCATAAAAATCCCTGTCCAAATGTTTCCCTTATGAGCGAAGAAGATTGAAATGATAAGACCAATGACATTTGCCAAAGTCGGGACAAACGGCCGCCGGATAGATAACATAATTTTAAAAACCTGTGTCAAAATGATTGTCAGGGGGACGGCAGTGACTGCATCCCAGAAGTTTGTATGTATAACTGGAAAAGGCTCCATTTCTTATCCTCCTTATCAGCAAGCCTGGGTCGACTTATACATATAAAATCACATAACATTATTTTCTTCTAAATCCGGACTGTTCATCCTTAATATCCTTTTAAAGTTGTACTTTTTCTAATGGGAACTATGATAAAATGTATAAGCATTAGTAAGTGAAGGACGTGATATACATGAATAAGAGAATGGCCGTTGTGCTTCCTGTTTCTATTCTTGTCTTTATTTTATCCCTATGGTTTTTGTCCAATAACTACGGCGAAATCAGCATGCCGGCCAGACTATTGATCTCATTTGGGGGTATGTTGGTATCTGGTATCATAACGTATTTCCTATTTCCTGAGGATGAAAGGAAGTACTGATAGAGTAAAAAATTCCCTGTCATACCATGATGACAGGGGATTTTTTCAGTCTAATTTCCGCACCTTTATTGGAAGTAATACTTGTTCAATTTTGTCTCTAAGTGGTTCATATTGAGGAGGAAGCTTTAAGTTAATACCCAATTCATCAGGCGTCTCATCGACGGTAAAGCCAGGGGGATCCGTTGCAATCTCAAAGAGAATATCTCCATGCTCCCTGAAATATATAGCATTGAAGTAATTTCTATCCTGAACCGGGGTAACCGGGTAGCGATTATTTTCCAAGTGTTCTTTCCAGCTCAGTTGATCTTGATCATCATCTGCACGCCAGGCAATGTGATGGACAGTCCCTACTCCCATTCTTCCGCGGTGGACAGCTTCCATATTCAAATCGACGATATTTCCGATATCTGCTGTGGATTTAAAGCGGGTGACAGTTCCTTCTCTATCAACCAGCTCAAACCCCATCACTTCTTCCAATAATTGAGCTGTCAACTCTGGACTTGCTGATAAAAGAAATGCTCCTGCAAAACCCTTGATGGCGACATCCGGTGATATTTTCCCAAAACTCCACTGACTGCTCTTCCCCAGTTCCCGTTCCACCAGTTCAACCTCAAGTCCATGCGGGTCTTTAAATTGCAAATAAGTTTCTCCAAATCGTTTACTCTTACTAAAAGAGATAGTAAATCCTTTTAATCTGTCTTCCCAAAATGGCAGAGAACCTTTAGGGACTGCATAAGAAGTGCTTCCCACCTGGCCTCCTCCGATTCTACCTTGGTGTGCTCCATCCCAGGGAAAAAAGGTAATTACAGTTCCGGGGCTCCCCTGTTCATCGCCAAAGTATAAATGATAGGTCCCCGGATCGTCGAAATTAACAGTTTGCTTGACCATTCTCAGTCCTAAAACCCCTGCGTAAAAGTCCACGTTCTCCTGGGGATTGCCAACAATCGCAGTTATATGATGTATTCCCTTTATCTTTTTCTTCATTTCATCACTCCTTATGATTAAGAAACTTCCGCTAATTGAGTACATCCATTATAAGCTAAAAGGAGCCTATCACAAAAATATTTCAGTTTCGAAATGTCTTAGAATAAGACTGCATCCAATGCAAATCTCCCTGCACCAGTAAGGGCCAGGCCAATTGCTACTGCCAATAGAGCAAGATTGTATTCGTACCCATTATTTGTGGACCAATAACCATTGGCAAAGTGTACTTTACCAATAGCAACGAGCATAGTAAGTGCAATCATTATTCCTGCAAATGGAGTAAACAGGCCTAGAACGAACAAAATCCCTCCTGCAAATTCAGCTACCCCTGCGAACAAAGCCATTGTCACACCAGGTTTCAAACCGAGTGAATCCATCCATCCTCCGGTGCCTTTTAAACCGTAACCACCAAACCAGCCAAATAATTTTTGAGCTCCATGGGCAAAGAATGATATACCAATAACCAGTCTGATTATAAATAAACCTAAATCTAACATCCTAAAACCTCCATAATTTTTTATTTCGAATTCGAGATATTACACTAAAAAAATTTAGTAATCTCCCTATAAGACATCAACATAAAATTATCTCGAATTCGAGATAATTTTATAAGGAATTTTCTTATATGTCAACAACTTAATTTATATATATGCCGTTCCTTTCTTTTGGTTCCGGAAAGTTTGGAATCATTATTTTTCTATTAGAAATTAAAAGGATATAAATATTAGTATCGAATTATATAGTAAATATGTACTTATTTATGTTAAAGGAGGTTCGTAATTTCATGTTAAATGAATACCAACAATATGATGGCCTGGGTCTTGCCTCACTCATAAGGAAAGGAGAAATCACACCTAAAGAATTGATAGAATCAGCTATTGAAAAAATAGAGGAACTAAATCCCTCATTGAATACAGTTATTCATAAGATGTATGAAGAGGCTGAAGAAACTCTAAAATCTCTCGAATTATCTTCAACTTTTGCAGGCGTTCCAGTTCTTCTAAAGAATGCACAGCAGGATATCAAGGGTCATCCTCTTACATTGGGTGCCAAAATATTATCAGGTTATATAAGTGATGTGGATGCGGAATATGTAAGACGCTTAAAGAAGACCGGTGTTGTCATACTTGGCCAGACCAATGTACCTGAATTTGCACTGCTGGCGATAACAGAACCTGTACACTACGGTCCTTCAAGAAACCCTTGGAATCTGAATCATACACCAGGTGGTTCAAGCGGTGGTTCAGCAGCTGCAGTGGCTTCCGGGATGGTGCCGATTGCCGGCGGTAACGATGGAGGCGGATCTATCCGAATCCCTGCAGCATTCACTGGTTTATTCGGGCTGAAACCTACCAGGGGCAGAACTCCTGTCGGCCCCAAAAAAGGCCGTTCCTGGCAGGGAGCTTCAGTTGACCATGTGATCAGCAAAACGGTAAGGGACAGTGCAGCCATGCTTGATGAAACGCATGGTTATGAAAAGACGGCTGCCTTTCACCTCCCTGAATTCAGAGGGTCCTATCTGGATTTAGTTGATAAGCCTTTGGAAAAGGGATTAAAAATTGCCTTCTCCATTGAATCGCCAATTGGAACAAAGGTTCACCCCGAATGTAAAAAAGCCGTTCTCAAAACAATGAAGGTACTGGAAGAATTGGGCTTTGAAATTGAAGAAAAAGCCCCTGAAATTGATGGAAAACAACTTGCAGAAAGCTATATGACGATGTACTTTGGTGAAGTGGCCGCAACCTTGGCTAATATAGAGAAAATAATCGGCCGCCGGGTGTCCATGAAAGACGTAGAACCTGCAACTTGGCTTCTGAACCAGCTGGGCAATAAAGTTTCCGCGGGAGAATTTGTACAGGCTCTTCAGGTATGGGACCAGTCCGCTATCATAATGGAATCCTTTCATGAAGAGTATACTTTCTACATCACTCCTGCAACGGCCTATCCGCCATCACGCATAGGAGAGCTTGATCAAACTCCATTAGAGAAGTTATTGATGAAAGCTGTTGGAACCCTGAATGCAGGGGGGCTATTAAAAAGAAGCGGCTTCGTTGATGAACTTGTGACAAAGAGCCTTGAAAGGACACCCTTCACCCAATTGGCCAATCTATCAGGACAGCCGGCTATGTCTCTTCCATTGCATCTGACGGAAGAAAACCTGCCTTGCGGGGTACAGGTGATGGCTGCACGCGGAAGAGAAGATCTTTTATTCAGACTTGCTGGCGAGTTGGAACACAGCCCTTTATGGATAAGACGACCATAACTTCCCCTCCTATTTCTACAAGTATAGAAGCAGCTGAAGTTCCAGCTGCTTAAACTTTTTTAAAGGCCCTTTTCGTAAACTTGCTGCTATATTTAATGCGAAATTCAAAAGGTCTATCCATACCCTCTTTGGGGACATCATTCGCTTCGCGCTCCTGTTTTTCATCCTGAAACTTCCTTCTACTCTTATATTTTACTTTTCGAAAAAGAATGTCATACAGAATTATTAGAACACCGAGCCGGTCCTTCACATAAAATACAGGTGACTTATCAAAGGAGGGGCTAAGAGATGTACCTTTATCATGATCCACCCTATTTAACTGATTCATCGCGAATACAGAAGGAATTGGCTGATGACATCCAGCGGGCAATCAATGGGGAATATACCGCAATCCTTTGTTATGAGGAATTAAGCAAGCAGGCAAAAACCTCCGAAGCAAAGGAACTAATACTCGAAATTCAACAGGATGAAAAACGTCATTATAAAGAATTCACAAATTTTTATAAAAGGTTAACAGGTAAAAAACCAGTACCAAAAATCACCGAAGAATGTGCGAAACAATACAGGAGAGGTTTACAGGCAGCTTTTAAGGATGAACAGAATACGGTGGATTTTTATTTGGACATTGCAGACAAAACAGACGACCCAGTTATTAAAAAGATCTTTCAACGAGCTGCCGCAGACGAGCAGAATCACGCTGTCTGGTTCTTATATTTGCTCACCTCCCCAACATCTAACAGACTTTTTCGGCAAACGATTAACTTTGGTGCCGAAGGAGCAATCAACACTTCCGCACTATCCCTTGCTCAAATGCTGACCTATGCCATGCAGGATGAATACCTTGCGCAAACAAGATACAATCTTATTCTTCAAAAGTTCGGTGAAATAAGAACATTTTCCAGGATTAAACAGGCTGAACTCAGGCATATAGCTGCACTGCAGCCGCTTTTCCAGGGATACGGAGTGCCACTACCCCCTGATACGTCCACAATGTATGCCAGTATTCCTGAAACGATAAAAGATGCTTATGCTGCTGGCGTAAAAGGAGAAATAGACAACATAGCAATGTATGATAAGTTTTTGACCTACCAACTTCCTGAAGATGTTCAATTTGTATTCACACAGCTTAGGAATGCTTCACTGAATCATTTAGCTGCCTTTGAACGAGGTTTGGCCAGAAATCTATAAACCATTAAGACCTGCATAAAGGTCTTTTTTTATTGTCCATAATCCCCTGCTTTAAAAAAGGTCAAGCCCATTTTTAAATAAAGTGTTGCAAAACGACACTAGTGTCGATATAATGAAATTAAGAAAAACGACACTAGTGTCATTTTTATTTAAACGGAGGGATTCAAATGGGAGAAAAGTTAGGCCAAAACAAGAATTTTATTACTTTGATGACGGCTCAAGCCATTTCAAGTTTGGGTGATTGGTTAAGTATAGTGGCAATTATTACGCTGGTTGGGTTAAAATGGGAAGCGACACCGCTTCAAATGTCACTCATCATTTTAAGCCTGGCCCTGCCAATGGCATTGTTAGGTCCTGTGTCTGGTGCAGTTGCGGACCGTATGGAACGAAAAACGCTGATGATTGTTTCAGATGTCGTACGGGGACTGCTCATCCTCTTACTGACTCTTGCAGCCAATGTCTGGATGGTTTACGCCTGCCTGTTTACAATTGGGATCTTTTCATCGGTCTTCATTCCAGCGAAAAACGGGAAATTGAAAGAGTTAGTTAAGGATGAACATATCAAAGGGGCAATGTCACTCACTTCTATGATCGATTCAAGCACTAAAGTCCTGGGCCCTCTTGTAAGCGGAATCTTGGTAACAGCAATTGGAACATATAATGTCTTTTATATAGACTCTGCAACCTTTTTTCTTTCAGCAGTCCTGATCTTGTTTTTGCCGAAAACAATGAACGAAGGAATGACGAGGAAATCCAATGGTAAACAAGGACCTTCATTTAAAGAAGAAATGATGGAGGGACTGTCTTTCATCAGGCAGAGCAGCTACCTGATGTACGGTTTGTTTTTGCTCGGCGTGAGTTTACTCATTTTGCAGCTTTCAGATTCGCAAATCATCATATTGCTGCGCCAGCTTACAAATGTATCACCTGACCTCTTTGGTTATGCAGTTACATGTTCAGGTTTGGGAATGCTCTTTACAGGTATCTTCCTTTCTAAAAAAACAAACTATAATGCTTTCCTTTATATGTGTCTAGGTGTGCTGGGTATTGGGCTTGGTTTTGGTATGATGGCCTTACTTACTAACTATGACCTTGCTCACTCCATTATTTGGGTGCCTGGGCTGGCACTCGTGGCAGGTCTATCGGCAGGATTGGTTTTTATCCCTTTTCAGGCAGCCACACAAGAAAAGACACCTGTTCATATGACAGGAAGAGTGTTCGGAGTCATTAACAGCACAACGACAACAGCAACCATCATAGGTCCACTAGCAGGGGGAGCGCTCGCAACAGTGATTGGAATCATTCCTTCCTTTCTTGTCACAAGTTCTTTACTAATCATTCTATTCTTCATTTCTATATTATTTAAAAACAGAGTTGAACAGGAGGATCCTCATGTCACCGAGAGTCAGCCGGGAACACAAGGCGCAGCGTCGCGCTAAACTAATCGACGCTGCAACAGAAGTATTTATTGAACATGGCTACGAAAACACCACTATGAAGCATGTGATGGAAAAAGCCGGGGTCAGCCGCGGAGGGTTGTATCAGTACTTCGAAAACAAAGAAAAGCTCTTTCATGCAGTCATTGAAGATCAACACAGGGAGGTAATGGAAGAATCTTTGGAAAGAATGCTAAAACAGCAGGACACCTGCTGGGATGCCCTGCTGATGACCTTCCTCGGAGAAGATAAGAAGCCAAATGATAAAATGGACCCTCTCTCTCCATCCAAGCTCGAATATTTCATTACAGGCAGAAATGAAGAAGACAGGCGAAATTATGCACAGCAAAGATATCACAACGCCTATGAAATGACTACCAGGATACTGGAGGAGGGGGAAAGAATAGGTGAATTTTCTCCTCGGTTTGATAGACAAGTCATAGCAAAATCCATCATTGCCTATATTGACGGCCTTGCGTTGGGGCATGCTTTGCTTGACAATGAGTCACTCGAGTTGAAACAGCAAACTGTTTTATTGATTAAGTTCTTAAGATGGGCTCTAGGATTGGAAGAAGAATAACAGGCAAGGGGGCAGCATCAACATGCCCCTTGCCTTTTTCTGGGTATTCAGCAGCAATTTCTTTGATCATCCGAGCCGCAGCAAGAAGGGTTTTCTTCATTGCTCTCTTCCTCTCTAATTACTACTCTGCAACAATCTGAAGTTTTTGCAGATCCTCCCCAGATTAACTTTTTAATAAATTCCATATACTCCATCCCCTTTCCGTAAATCAACTTTTCTTGATATTTATAATTTCATTATATTACCAATTCAATTCTTCTGCAACAAATAATCAAAAATATTTGATTTATAATTGACACAAGAAAATTTTGGTATTAGTATAGTTACATCAAGATATTTTGATAAAAGAAGGTGTTTTGCTTGAGTATAGAATTTGAACTTAATGATATTCCCACGGATAAAGTATTTGAGAAGTATGAAGCAAAATTCAAAGCGATAGCTGATAAAAAAAGGCTCCATATCATGAACATTCTTACTGAAAAAGGCGAGATGTGTGTTTGCGACTTGGCACCGCTGATGGATATGAGTCAATCAAAGCTGTCATATCACCTCAAAATATTACTGGCCGCAAATATCATCACCAAGGAAACCAGGGGAACCTGGAGTTATTACAATCTAAACCCTCAAGAAATTAATCACTTATTGTCTGAGGAACTATGCTGTTTGTTTAGAAAAAGCTGCTGATAATACAGCAGCCTCTTTTTAAAAGTATAAATCAATTTTTTTTGATTAATGAAATAAAGGAGGAATTGTTATGTGGATCGAGACTTTAAAAAGTTTTTTGTTCATCGCTGTAGAATTAACATTGTTATTCATTATCATTTCTTTTTTAATCAGTTTACTGCAGGGTTTGATTCCTTATAAAAAGATCGAAAGGAAGCTTATAGGAAAAAATAAAGCCCTCGCAGCAGCCGCTGCTGTTATATTCGCCTTCATCACGCCTTTCTGTTCATGTTCAACAATCCCCATTGTTGTCAATATGTTGAAGAAAAAAATACCGTTTTCGATTGTGATGGTATTCCTATTCTCCTCTCCGGTTCTGGACCCTGTGATTTTAACCCTGATGGCAGTCGTATTGGGGTGGAAGGTGACCATCATTTATACGGTCATCACCTCAGTGCTTTCTATTATGATTGGATTTACACTGGAGAGGTTAGGGTTCGATAGGTCTGTTAAACATGTAGTGATGACCGGTTATGTGGAATCAGAGAAGAAGTTTAATGTAAAATTAGCCATTGCGGAAACAGCTGGCTTAATGAAAAGCGTTCTTCCCTACCTTCTTATAGGCGCAGCCATTGGAGCCTTCATCCATGGATTAGTTCCAACAGAGACTATTTCTTATCTGTTTGGAGGAGAGAAATGGTGGCTGATCCCTATAGCGGCACTCGTCGGGATTCCACTTTATATACGGCTTTCAAGCATGATTCCTATTTCTCAAGTGCTCATTATGAAAGGAATGGCCCTCGGACCTGTGATGGCTATGATGATCAGTTCTGCTGGAGCCAGTCTGCCTGAAGTGATTCTTTTGAAATCGATTTTCCAAAGGGATCTGGTGATCATGTTTGTAATTTCAGTCGCAGCGATGTCGACAATTTCCGGTTTTGTGTTCTATTTTCTCTGAACATTCAGGAAAATACGGGACTTTAAAAGGACCAAGAGATTATTCTCCTGGTCCCTTTTCTTGTTATTCTCCTGTTTCCGCAAAATGTTTAATGCGGTCTCCAATCTCGTCACGTACACGAGTGAAAAATGCCCACTTTTCTTCTTCTGTTCCTTCAGCTTTCGCTGGATCATCAAAGCCCCAATGGACTCTTTTGATATGCGGAGGTGTTACGGGGCAATTGTCGGCTGCATGACCGCATAAAGTAACGATTAAGTCTGCAGTGTTCATGATCTCCGGGTCTATGATATCAGAAGTTTGTTCTGAGATATCGACTCCCGCTTCGTTCATTGCTTTCACTGCATTGGGATTTAGACCATGCGCTTCAATTCCAGCACTTTTCACATCCCATTCTTTCCCAAGGTATTGCTTTCCCCATCCTTCAGCCATTTGGCTTCTGCATGAATTACCAGTACATAAGAAGTAGATTGTTTTCTTCGACATATAAATTTCTCCTCTTGGATTGATTTTTAAATGATAAGCAACCAAATATAAAGTCCAACAAGTGTTATAAATAGTGTTGGAATCGTTAGGATAATCCCTGTCTTAAAATAAGTCCCCCACGAAATTTTTACGCCTTTCAATGAAAGAACATGCAGCCACAGCAATGTTGCCAATGACCCGATAGGTGTGATTTTCGGTCCCAGGTCTGAACCGATGACATTTGCATATATTAATGCTTCTCTTATTGTTCCTGTCGTATTCGTATCGGCGATGGCCAAAGCATCAATCATGACTGTCGGCATATTGTTCATCACTGAAGAAAGAATGGCCGCAATGAATCCCATACCAATGGTTGCTGTAAACAAGCCCTGGTCGGCTGCTGACTGGATGATATTCGCTAGTACATCAGTCAAACCAGCATTTCTCAGACCATAAACGACCACATACATACCGATAGAGAAGAATACGATTGCCCAAGGCGCTCCCTTAATGACAGTCTTTGTATTCACCGCAGAGCTTCTTCTCGCCATCAGCAGAAAGAAAATGGCCACGATACCTGCAATGAATGAGACTGGCAAAGTCATTTCTTCATTAAGTGAGATGAATTCACTTGCAAAGTATCCAAAAAGCAAAACATCCAATACCACCCAGGATAATTTAAACATTTTGTGGTCTTTAATGGCTTCTGCCGGTTCTTTCAAATCAGATAAATCGTAATTTTTAGGTATGCTTTTACGGAAAAATAGATAAAGAACGATAATGCTTGCTAATAAAGAGAAGACGTTCGGTACAATCATTCTCGAAGCATACTCAACAAACCCGATGCCGAAAAAGTCAGCCGATACAATATTGACAAGATTGCTCACTACAAGCGGTAATGAAGTGGTGTCAGCAATAAATCCGCTGGCAATGATAAACGGAAAGACCATTTTTTCATTGAAATTCAGGTTCCTCACCATCGCCAGAACAATCGGTGTCAAAATAAGGGCTGCCCCATCATTGGCGAAAAAAGCAGCAACTACAGCCCCAAGGAAGGTCACATAGATAAACATCAGTACCCCGTTTCCTTTAGCGGCCCTGGCCATATGCAATGCTGACCATTCAAAAAATCCTATTTCATCCAAAATGAGTGAAATAATGATGATGGCAATAAAGGCGAGGGTAGCATTCCAAACAATGCCTGTTACATCAATTACATCATTAAAATCCACTACTCCCGCTATCAGGGCAAGCACTGCCCCTCCGCAGGCCGACCATCCAATTGACAGACCCTTCGGCTGCCAAATCACCAGCGTAAGTGTAACCAAAAATATGATTGTTGCTAATAAAGTAGAAACCAAACTCATTCCTCCCAGCTATTCACAAGAGATTCGCAATCCCTGCTGTTCTAATTGTTTAATCTTAAATTCTTGATCTGGAAGGTGTGAAAGCAATTCAATGATAAAAAGATAATATTCACTGTCCCTGTTCAAAGAATAAATGATCCATTGCCCCCGTCTTGTCTCCTTGACAATCTCAGCATCCTTCAACTTTCTTAAATGCTGGCTTATTGAAGGCTGGCTCATCTTGAAAATCTCTACAAACTCACAGACACAGCAGTCATTCATTTCCAGGAGTTTCACCATTGTCAATCTTGTCTTATCACCTAGAAGTTTTAAAATCATTGAAGCTTTTTCAATATCAACTAGTGTATTAACCATCTATGTCCCTCCATTCCAAATGCATATATAAATATATAACTATTTGCTTATATATTCAATAGAAAAACCGCTGAATCAGCGGTTTTTCCAGCAAAAGTTATTCTTTTTTATTCTTTCCCTTCACAAATCTATAAGATAAATAGGCAATATATAAAGGCGCCGCCACATAAATTAAATAGGGAAATTGTTCGTAGGTTCCTCTATAAATTACAAAAAGTAAACATCCCAGGAATACAGTGACGATTGTTCCATACTTAGGAAGCGGGATATCTTTGAAGCTTGGAATCCGGATCCTGCTTACCATCAAAAAGCATAGAGCAGTGAATACAACCGTTGTTAAAATACTGGGAATATTGTTGCCGAAGAGAGTCAGCAGGGCTAATATTCCCCCTGCTGCTGTAATAGGAACTCCAATGAAGTAACTCAGGCCTGTTTTGTCAGAGCTGACATTGAATCTGGCCAGCCTGAACGCCCCAAATAACGGGAATAAACCGGCGACAGCAAATCCCAGTAAATCGAATTGATAGAAATATGTATAGTAAACCAAAAATGACGGTGCAACACCAAAAGTCACGATATCCGCAAGTGAGTCCAGCTCTTTCCCCAGGACACTATCGGCTTTAAGCATCCTTGCGAGACGTCCATCCATGCTATCCAGCATCATACCGATCAAAATTAAGATTGCTGCATTTTTAAACTGTCCGCTTGCTGCGAAGCCGATGGAAAGAAATCCACAATATAAATTACCCAAAGTAAACATGTTAGGAATGCTCTTCTTTAGTCGCATTATGTTATCTCCACTCTCCGTAATTTTCTTTCTGATTCCTACTATTATAACATTAATTATAATAGTCTCACCCTCTTTCTTTAGATTTGTCAATTGTCTTTCGGGTATTATTAAGATAGTGATAAGTTCTAATGGTTTTCACTTGAAGGAGGAAGAGTATGGAAACGAAACAAGAATTGCAGACTGCCCTTGAAGAAACCGACCTTTGGATCGAGGATCAGAAGAAGGCCTGGTTCTGGGAAAAGTGGACCAGACTGCCATTTAAATTACTCGATAAGATCACTCCAGAGTTTGTACACAAAAAGGTCGGAGCCTTTCTGGATGAAATGGGGAGCTATATACAAAATGGTGGAAAATATTTGACTTCCCAGAAGATGGTATACAAATCGATTGAAAAAAAGAGTGGCAGTCCCATTAACAGCATAGAAGATATTACTAAACTGCGCCTAGAAGAAATGGATATGCTTAGTAAAGACCTTGCCGGCTCCAGAAGAAAAGCAGCTGCTGTGCAAGGAGCAACTACGGGAATAGGCGGCCTTTTTACCCTTTCCATCGATATTCCTGCATTGCTCGGCATCTCATTGAAAACACTTCAGGAAATCGCCTTAATTCATGGATATGACCCAAATGAAAAAAAAGAAAGGATTTTTATTATAAAATGTTTGCAATTTGCTTCTGCTGACATTGTAGGTAAACGAGCAATCCTGGATAATCTTGCAGCTTACTATGACGGTGAGGGATCCACAAACGAAATAATGGCCCAAATTCAAGGCTGGCGTGAAGTTGTCTATACTTACAGAGATCAATTTGGGTGGAAGAAGCTGTTTCAAATGGTGCCTGTTGCAGGAATTGTATTCGGCGCCTTTACAAACAGGGCCATGATCAGTGACATTGCAGAAGCCGGCTCTTTTCTATACCGCAAAAGAAGGATAATAGATAGGATGCGTTCAATTGAAGAGCCTCAATCTGCAAAAAGTTAATAATACAACAAACAAAATCCCCTGCCGGCAGGGGATTTTCAAATTAATCATGGACTTCTCCATGTGAAAGATCCGATCGTTCCACCTGGATGGTCGTATGGTTTATATGAAATTTCTCTTCAATTATATCAATGGCTTTCTGTAAAATGGCCTGATCGTCTTCTTCGTCTTCAATTAACAAATGACAGCTTAACGAGTTCATTCCTGAAGTAATTGTCCATATATGAAGGTCATGAACATCCCTAACCCCTTGAATATTTTCCAACTCGTTTCTCACGCTCTTTACTTCAACTCCACTTGGTGTGCCCTCCATCAAGATATGCACGGTATGTGATATAATCCCCCAAGCACTTTTTAGAATAAGCAGTGCTACCAGAACGCTGATGAGAGGGTCAGCCCAGTACCAGTCAAAGATAAGCATGACTGCACCGGCGAGAATCGCTCCAACCGATCCTAACGCATCACCAAGCACATGTAAGTAGGCACTCCTCAGATTGACATTGTCTTTAACGTCACCCTTTTTGATTAATGCCCATGCACTCAGTAAGTTGGCAAGCAATCCAATAAAAGCAATCAGCATCATTGTTCCACTTGAAACAGTCGGCGGATCAAACATGCGATTATACGCTTCGTATACGATAAATCCAGCAATTAAGAACAAAGTGACACCGTTTAACAGGGCGGCCAAAATTTCAAACCGATAATATCCATATGTTTTCGTAGATGTCGCGGCCCGTCCTGCAAACCACATGGCAACAAGACTTAAAGCCAGTGAACTGGCGTCACTAAGCATATGTCCAGAATCCGATAAAAGAGCAAGACTGTTTGTGATCAATCCGCCAAAGAATTCAAGCAGCATGATTCCCGTCGTGATGATCAAAGCAATGGTAAGGCCTTTCTTGTTCCCCTCTCTTGCGTGCCCGTGGTCATGTCCGTGATGGTCATGATGATCATGTCCGTGTCCATGATGGTGATGCATATCGATCCCTCCTAGTCATGAAGTGAATGGTTGATAACCTGTTTCAGTATCTCGATGACATGGTTATCATCATAGCTGTAATAAAAAGACTGCCCTTCCCTTCTTGCTTTGACAAGTCTTTGGTTCTTCAAGAAAGACAATTGATGGGAAACTGCAGACTGTGAAAGATTAAGGACCTCAGCAATATGTCCTACTGAACATTCTTCCTGTGTAAGCAAATATAAGATCTTGACACGCGTTGGGTCGGAGAGTGCCTTGAAAGTCCTGGCCACCTTCTCTACCGTATCGCCGGATAAAAAATCATGTCTGCTTTTTTCCATGAATAGTTAAACCTCTTTCCCGCTTTGTATTTTATTATATGAACACATGCTCATATATTGATACTATAAATGTAACATTTTTTCTTTTTATAAAAAAGTGAATTGATTGGTAATTGGAGTTTTATTCCTTTGAGGGCGGATGCAGAGGAAGTGTCATGTGAAGAATTAGATCAAGAGGCTTGAATAAAATAAATCCAAGGAACATAAAAAGGCGCCTGTTCGAAAACAGGCGCCTGCGTATTGAGGCGAGAGACCGTGCGCCACATCGCACGTTTAGCTTCGAAAGCTTGTCTGTCGACTTACACAATTCAGCTCATCGCTTAATTAATATAGCACGATCGCAAATGAATTACAAGTCTTTTTTTACTGATCGTTCAAGTGCTCGATACTGGGAGAGTGATCTTGAATGTAGTACCATTCCCATTACTTGTTACGTTCATGTCCCCGCCATAATTTTCAATGATCTTTTTACTTACAGAAAGACCCAGTCCCGTTCCATCATCTTTCGTTGTAAAGAAAGGATCAAACACATGCGGAATCATGGAAGGCTTGATTCCGGTGCCATTATCTTTAAAATAGATTTCAATATTGGAATCCCTTCTGACTACATCAATGACAATCTCCAGCTGGCCTTGCTTTGCTTGGAATGAATTGCTGAATAAATTGATGAAAACCTGGAAGAATTCTTCTTTATTCCCTTCAATTATGCAGTCTTTCGCATCTTCAGAAACAGTACAGGTGAAGGATATGTTATATAACAAAGCTTCGCTATTCAGAAACTTGCCTATATAATCAAAGATAAATGACTCAATCTTTAATTTCTCAGTGGAAGTTTCTAATGGTTTGGAAATCCGAAGAAAGTCTGTGATGATTTTGTTTGCCCTGTCTATTTCTGGTATTAAGAGACCTTTAATAAGGGAACTTGTTTCAGGTTCTGTCTGCGTATGCATAAGCTGCAAAAATCCCCTCACCGTTGTTAAAGGATTTCTGATCTCATGGGCAATGCCAGCAGCAATCCTTCCTGCCAGCCCCCTTTTCTCTGCTTCCTTGACTCCGTTCAAAAATTGAAAGGTCCCTACTACCCGTAACACTTCTCCATTGATATCCCTGATGATATGCGTGTTGTTGATTCCATAATTTTTATCTAACACTTCACGATTCACAATCGGCTTTCCAGTTCTTAACGTTTCGAGAAGGTTGATCTTGGAATCTGTAAGCCCGAGGAGCTCTCTGATATGCCTGCCGATCATCGCATCCCTATCAACCCCAAGATCATTAGCAGCCTGTATGTTGCAGAGAGTGATCATTCCTTCGCTATTTATAAAAACAATATGATGATGAACCAAATCAAAAATCGGGGTTAAGAATTGTTCCATCTGTTCAAAGGGAATATCTAATCCAGAAACGCTGGATGTTGGTTTCCCCTTTTCATCCTCATTGATTAAAGAAAATCCATCCTTATTTTTGACGATCTTTTTACTGGAAAGAGGGTCGCTGTCAGTAAAGCTGACCGGAAGTTCCTTCATCATTCCCCGGTAAAACTGTACCTCTTTCTCCAGCTTTTCTATCTTCGCCTTCAATTCTTCTACTGTATTCTCCATACCATCGCCCTTTAATATTGGTCCATGCCAATTTATTACATAATTCTATTATATCTTTCTCTTAATATGTAAACAATAGCCACCTAAACAGATTTTAACGCGTTAAAGCACTAAGGGGGACAGTCCCCCTTAGTACTTTAACGTGTTAAAAGACCTCATTCATTTGAGGTCCTCTCAGATATTATCCTTCTGTTTTGTTTTGGCAAAGAGGGCTTTTTTCCTTAATAGTTTAAACAGAACATAGCTGATGACTGTCGTCAAAAGCACACCGTTGATGACCCATTGAACATTTTGGAAGCTTTCTTTAAGGACAGCAAGATTTCCTATACTGCCCAGGTAAAACATTGTTAAGGCAACAGGCAGAACACCCAAAAAGCTCAAAAAACCGTATCGGATGGGCCTGATGCTGCAAAATCCGCCTAGATACGCGATGTACCCCATGCCGATTATCCTTCCCAGTGTTATCGTCCAATCACCATATTTATCGTTCCATCGGTCAAACTTTGCCTGCTTTCGTCTAGAAAGCTTTCTCCGGATACTAGACTCATATTTTATACTAAGCCAATAGGGAATATAACTTATCAACACATAAAACACGGCTATCCCTAGTCCATATAGGATGATTTCCAAGGGACCAGGCTTTAAGATATATCCGTAAATCAATATGAATAGAGCGGCGGGAAAAGGTAATGATACAGCCTCAATAAAAACTCCAAGCAATAATCCCCATACTCCTAATCCGACTAAAAAGTTCATTATAGGTTCAATTTTTCACACATCCTCTTACTTCCGATTCGTTATTGTTACTACACATACCCATTATTTTTAAATAAGAAACAGCTAATGAGCCCTCTCTCAATCCTCCATTGACGAAACATGGCCGTTTCACTATACTGAGTAAAGCAAATCTACAGGAACAGGATGAAAACCATGGATTTTGAAATTAAATACCTTTCTTTTTATGTTGTGGAAGTAGAGGGAAAAGGCGAAAGTGTTGATAAAAGATATAAACATTTTCAAACGCTGGATGAACAAGCCTATGAGAATAACCCCTTAAAGGATTTCCTTGACGGGGAATTGACTAAGATTGCCAAGCGAAAGGTCGACAGGCACAGTAAAACAGAGGGAGCTCCGACAAAGATCGGACGATTCATCGTGGAGCCTGGCCACGAGCTGGACTCCAACCCTAACTACAATTTGTTCCACCGGGCACGTCACCCTGAATCCATCGATGCCTTTAAAGAAGCATCGATGGAATTCGTTAATGCATATGTAGAAGCAAGTGCAGTAAGAGGCGGTGTTTTCATTGTGGCATTAGCAAAACTCCGCAAGTATTTTGATGACCCTTTCCTATTTGTCATGAAATGTGATTTTGAGCCGAAAGTTGCTCGCATCACCGACGAATCCACATTGATTCATAATGTGGAAATGGCTATCACAACAAAGAATATGAAGTCAATTCAGTACCCTTTCATGCCTGAAGAAGGAATGATGGATGAAGCTGAATTAAAGATCCATCAAGCATCCCATGCCCGTTATTTCGAAGACTTCCTTAAATTCGTGGAGTACGAGAGATCAATGCCGGAAATCATGCGGAGCCAGGTAATGGGAATGGTGCAGGAACATATTGAGGAGTCATACGAACCGGAAAGTGAGGAAAGAGTGGAATTCGAATCGGCCATGGAAGCCTGGTCGGTAAGCCCGAAACGCGAATTGCAGGAAAGATTCACCACTGAGCAGGTCGTTGAAGCCGCATCCCAAATCGTCGAGCAATCTCCTGAAGTGGAGTTGAAAATGAAACTTGATCATATTGATGTTAAAGCCATGCTTTCTGACTTCGGTGATACCATTCATATGGCAAAAGTGAACGGCCGATACATGCTTCTTATAGAAGCGGAGTCCATACAGTTTGAAAAAGGCGCATCGCCAATTGAGTTCTTAAGACCCGACGACCTTCAGGATGTTATCGAACGTATTCAGAGGAAAAATGAATAAAACAAATAAAGCAAAAGGTCAGTCCCTGTTTATTGGACTGACCTTTACTGTTACTTCAGAGCATTGACGGCATTGATCAATCCGTGTCCTGACTCTCCATCATATCCTGTCTTGAATACATCTTCAGCAGAAGATTGAATAATGTGCTTTACTTGTGCAGGAGAAATGTTGTCTTTTCCATGCTGAGCAATAATGACACCAGCCAATGCAGCCGTTTTTGGCGCAGCCATGGATGTGCCGCCCTTGTAGCCATAACCCCCGCCAGGAATGGTTGCCAGGCAAAGGTAAGTATTATCTCTTCCTGTCCCTGTTGCCGGGTCATAATTCGGACCTAAATCACCGCCTGGTGCCATTACATCGATTTTCCCTACTCCATAGTTGGAATAAAAAGCAAGGTTCTTCAATGCTCCGCCAGCAGAAACTCGAATTAATCCCTGGCTGCTTGGACTTCTGTGGGTTGATCCTTTGTCATCTCCGGATAATTGGCCCGGGCTCTTTAAGTCCACGCCATTATTTCCGGCGGAACCTACTACTGTCACACCATTTTTGATTGCATATTGAATGGCCCTGTTGAACACCAGAACATCCGCGACAACGTTGTTTGTTGCATATTCCGGATTTTGAAACCAGTCATAACCACCCAAAGACATGTTGACTACATCCACATTGTCATCAGCAGCTGTCATCAACGCTTCTGCAATGTGTGCCGTGGCAGCCCCGCCGGAAGGCCCAAACACACGATAGGCAGCAACCTTCAAGTCTGGACCAATTCCCATTGTCCTGCCTTTAGCTGCAATCGACCCGGCAACATGTGTGCCATGGCTGTTTTGGTCCATTGCATCTGGATATCCGGGCACAAATGATTTTCCGTATACATAGTTTTCTTTCAAGTCAGGATGATTATAATCGATCCCTGTATCAATGACACCAACGACGATATCATCACCGGATACTGGTTTCCCCGTTCCACCAGGAAGAGTCCAGGATTCACCGTTGTTTGTAACTTGCTTGATATCCCATTGCGATTTGTTATAAAGATCAGCTCCAGATGCATCTGCTTCTGGAGTAAATGCTTCTTCGATTGCCGGCCCTTCCGGATAGAGTTTGTTCTCGACTCCCGTCTGACTGACCAGTGATGACTTTTTGATCTCCTGCAAGAACGTTGGATTGCTTGATGAAACTTCTACCGCCCCCACTTTTTTCAGCTCATACGATACTTGTCCACCGGCTTTTTGCACAAGTTCCTTGTATCCTGCAGGCAAACTATCCTGATCTTTGAATACAACTATGTACTTTTCTGCTGCCAGCTGCGAAGTCCCGGAAACGGTACCTGCAAAAGCACTTGAAGCACATAAAGCAAAACTTAATGCTCCAACAATCAATGATTTTTTCAGCAAAACCATCCCTCCTAATGTTTGTTATTACAATATTCATTCTATTCTAACTACTATTGAATGCAATCTGTTTCATCTGACATGAAAAATCAGCAGCAGAAGGGTTTATGTGACTATATAATCAGTAAAACTATCTATCAAAAATATTAGAGGTACATTAAGTTCATTTTTCATAGTTTCCATGACTCATTTCCCCAAAAGACACTGTCGAATCCTGGCATTTGAATAAGCAGGAAGGATTAGGTCGGCTTTTTGGTTCTTGACTCCCCCTTCATCCTCGAGAGGATAAGAAAAAAATACGCATCCTTATTATGGACTGCGTATCTTTCTATTTTTCTATTCTTTTAAATGAGAGGTATCATTCATAAAATGAACCAGCCTGCCGTCCTCTCTTATTTCCAGCAAGTGAATCCCGGTGTCCCCCGTCACGAACCAATGCCCATGATCCACAGGGAGTTTCAAATAGGACCTAAGCAGGTTGGTGATGACACCCCCATGTGCTACAATCGCAATACGTTTAAATTTGCTTTCCGCTATAATTTTCGAAAAGGCTGATTCAATTCTCAATCTGAACTCAAGGGCTGATTCACCTTCTTCAATTCTTTCATGAGGATAGTTGGGCATTTTGATTCTTTCCGCTTCTTTAAATGGGACCCCAGCTTGGATACCATTATTATGTTCCATTAAGTCTTCCTCAAACTGGATGGGACAACCCACTGACTCTGCAATTGCCTCTCCAGTCTCCTTTGCCCTTTTCAAAGGACTGCACCAAATAAAATCTGGCGGGAATTCATTCTTCACTTTCTCCTTTAAAAGTGCCACCTGTTTTCTGCCATGGTCCGTTAAAGAAAAGTCGGCCCTTCCTTCATGTACTTCGAGAATATCCGCTTCCGACTCCCCATGCCTGATCAATAGAATTTCCACCCCATCACCTCTAAATTGACAATTTAATAAAAGCAAAATCTATAATACTACAAATATAAGCAGACTTGAGAAAATTTTAAAAAAATTCCTCCTTTTTCTAGTAAAAGGGCATATAATGGGACTTAGAGTCTATATAGTAGGGGGATTAGATATGCTAAAGGAGCAGCAGCTGAAAGATATAGAAGAACTGCAAAGAATTTGTGAAAATAAAGATGGATTTCAATTAAAACTGAATGGAGATATGCTTCGTTCCCGTGATCATGATCAGGATGATTTCTTCCATTATGAAGATGGAAAATTAGCAGGTTTCCTTGGTTTATATGGATTTGGGAGCAGCTATGAACTTTGCGGAATGGTGCATCCTGATTATCGTAAACAAGGGGTATTTACAGAGCTATTTCAGCAATCAATTGACTCACTGAAGGCACGCACCATAAAAAAGCTGCTCATCAACGCGCCGGGTTCTTCACAATCGGGCAAGGCATTCATTGAAACTCTCCCTGCAAATTATTCTTTTTCAGAGTATCAAATGAAATGGGAACATAAAGAACTTGAAGCGGCAGATAAAGATATCCAGTTAATACCGGTTAGAAAGGAAGACATGGGCCTCATTTTTGAGCTCGATTATCTCTGCTTTAATATTGAACGTAACGACGCAGAAAATTTTATGGAAACCGTGGAGAAAGATAAAGGGAGTTCGAGTTTCATCATTGAATACGAAGGAAAAAAAGTCGGCAAAATTCATATACAGAGCGAAACGGACCGAAGCTATATCTTCGGGTTTGCCGTTCATCCATCCCATCAAGGAAAAGGAATTGGAAGAGCTGTCCTGGAAAAAGCGGTTATAGAAGAAAGCCAAGCAGGCAGAAACATTTTTTTAGAAGTAGCCGCTAAGAATGCAAATGCGTTAAAACTATATGAACGCACTGGATTTGTTTCTTATCAGGTGCAGGATTACTACGACTACACAGAATTATAGGAGAGTGAGAGGCAGTCTTATCAGATAAGCCTGCCTCTTATAATCACTCCTTATTTTTATATAAAATGTGCTGCGCTCTAAGGTCATCCCCTAATTCCAGAATTCCAAAAGAATAGTATGGCTGCTTCCTTTTGTCTGTTGCTGAACCCGGATTGAATAGTAAGACACGATGGTCAAATCTTACATAGGGAATGTGTGAATGTCCGAATATAATCACATCCGGTTTCTCCTCGAAAGCTCCAAACGCTCTTTTCTCAGTTGTTTTTCCATTTCCATCTCCATGTACAATTCCTATTGTATATCCTTCTGCCTGCAATACCTTTTTCCCTGGAAAGGCATCGCGGATTTCTTGCTCATCAGTATTTCCGTATACACCTTCCACCCGTCCATATTCCTTCAGCATTTCATAAACCTCCAGGTTATTCCAATCACCGGCGTGGATAATCATATCTGCTTTCTTCAATTCTTTTATTAAAACAGGAGGAAGTTCCTTTCCCCTGTTGGGCATATGTGTGTCACTTACAACGATGATTTTCAAGTTTAAGACTCCTCCTTTCTACATTTCTTTTTTACCCAAGTTTAGCTCTTTCTAATTCAATCCTCTCTCCTGGAATCGTCGAAAAGAGCGGCAGCTGCCCTGCCAATCTTATTTGAACAGGGTGGCTGAAAGGTTCCCATGTAGGTGTCTCTTTCAATTGAAATTGTTTATAAATTTCCTTTGCAGTAAAGGGAATGAAAGGTGATAGCAGGCTTGATAGATTTATGCAGATGAAAAGACAGCTTTCAAGGATGAGCCTTGCCTGGTGACGATCTTCTTTGATCACTCTCCAAGGCTGCTGAGCATCAAAATATTTATTGCTCCAGCGGACCATCTCGAACGCTCTTTTCGCTGCTTTTCTCACTTCCCCTTTCTCGAGCAATTCTCCTGTTTCGCTGTAGGCTGCCTGCAACTCTTCAGCGACTTCCGGAGCAATTGCTTTCAAGCAAACCTTTTCACCAAACTCTTTTTGATAAAACTTCGTAGTTCTTTGTATGAAGTTTCCGAGCCCTCCAAGAAGTTCACTATTATGCTTGTAAACAAATTCTCTCCAGGAGAAATCACCGTCTCGTTTATCAGGGTATTGAAGACTAAAATAGTACCTTAAAGAGTCGGGATGATAGTCTTTTAATACATCAGGAAGCCAAACAGCCCAGTTGTTGCTGGTGGAGATTTTCTTCTTTTCCAATGTTACATATTCACTGGAAACAATATAATCGGGGAGA
Organism: Bacillus salacetis; assembly: GCF_049177075.1. Taxonomy (GTDB): domain Bacteria; phylum Bacillota; class Bacilli; order Bacillales; family Bacillaceae_B; genus Rossellomorea; species Rossellomorea salacetis_A. The sequence continues at coordinate 2,686,244 of NZ_CP185377.1, forward strand.
CTGTCATTCTTAATTCCTTTTAAGATCGCAGGCCAGATGATCGAATGAAACGGGATATTATCCTTGCCGTGCACATAGTAAGAGACCGTCTTCTCATTCCAAAACTCTCTCCAATCCTTTCCATTCTTTTCGGCCCACTCGATGGTTCCTGTTAAATAACCGCTCACTGCCTCTACCCACACATATATTTTTTTACCATTGTAACCTTCTACAGGCACATCTACCCCTGTTCCAATATCTCGGGTTGCCGCTCTGTCATGGAGACCCTCTGTTATATATCTGCTTGTAAGGGCTACTGCGTTTTCCCTCCAGTTCTCTTTGGTTCGATCCAAGTACGCTTTCAGCTCTTCTTCAACGGCTGATAATGCCAGATAAAAATGAGACGTTTCCTTTAAAATGGGGAAATTTCCGCAAAGTTTACAAAACCTATCAATTAATTCTGCAGGATCTAAAATCCTGCCGCAGGAATCGCACTGATCCCCTCTTGCCTTATCACCGCAGTTTGGGCATGTTCCTTCCACAAAACGATCCGGCAGGAAGCGTTCGCAGTGAAGGCAGAATGTTTCTTCGGTAATTTTTTCATATAAGTAACCATTTTCCCTCAGTTGCAGGAATATTCCCTGAACTTCCCTGTGATGAATATCTGAATCTGTCCTTCCATAATGGTCATAGCTGAAACCCAGCTTATCGAAACATTCCTTGAACTCCTGATGGTACCTGTCCGCAATATCCCCTGTTGTGACTCCCTCCTGATTCGCTCTTAACTCTATTGGGGTTCCATTGCAGTCGCTCCCTGAAACATAAAGGACTTCCTCCCCTTTCAGCCTGTAATACCTCGCTAGAATATCCCCCGGCAGCAATGCGGCCAAATGCCCGATATGCAGCGATCCATTTGCGTAGGGCCAGGCCCCTCCTATAAAAATACTCATTAAAATCTCCTCCTAAGATGGTTTGGAAAGCATAAAAAACCCCTCGCCCATAGATGTATAGACATCTAAGGACGAGGGGTTCATCTCGCGGTACCACCTTAGTTCACTGAGAGCTCGCGCCCACAGCCTCATCTAGTACGGAATGCAGAAAACACATTCTTATACTGTGGCATTGATAACGGTGCCAAAACCCGTCCCACCCTACACCACCGGTTCGAATGGAATGCTCAGAGATCATCTTCAATCAACTTTCCCCTTGCTTCTTTTCAGCTTCCGAAGCTCTCTGTTAAGGTTCACCATTGATTTACTCTTCTCTTCAACGCAAATAATTATTGTTTAATATCATATGAAATTCGAGAAGAAATTTCAAGTATTATTTAAGAACTAAATGAAAGTGGACTTCTTTTAATTAATATTGATCACCGTGGAATCACACACCGGCTTGTAGCCGATTTCCATATAAATCTTGTTGGATGTCGGGTTATCAAGGTCTGTGTAAAGGGTGCAGAATTGATGGGTTTCAAGGAGCTGGGCACTGAGCTTCGCAACAACAGAACGGCCATACCCCTTCCGGCGGGAATCTTTTGGCGTATACACAAAGTTCACCGTTATCCCATTGTCAGTTTTCCTGGCTCGTCTGGCCATTGAAACCGGTACACCATCTACTTTCCAAAGAAATACTGAATCTTCTTCCACCATTTCCGCTGCGCGTTTCTTGGCGTCTTCCTGTGGTATAGGATTTTCAGGGGTATCGTCTATAAATCCAAGCAGCCATTCTGTTACCAGATCAACATCTGCTGCGACTGCAGGCTCCATTGTTCCCTCGCTGATCTCTATGTCGTTAACCTCTTCAAGTTTGTAAATTCTTTGCCTCATGTTTACTTTATAAGAGCTTTTCGTTTTTTCACTCCAGAAGTCTGCCAATGGAACTGTCACCTTTTTATTTCCAATGAAGCCCGGAAGCTCCATCGCATGGGTTTCAACATAGCTCCAAAGAATTTCTCCAATTTCCTGTATCTTATCCTGTTCGAAAACAGTGACTATCAAATAGTGAGGAGGAGTTCTGACAAAAACTGCTTTGACGCTGCCCTTTTCCTCAATGACAGCCAGGAACGGATCTTTATAACGTCCTGCCTTAATCTGATCAAGCAGCCCCAATGGAAGATTATTTTCTGCTTCTTCTTTCAGCAGAAGCGGTCGTACTGTTTCATCAAACTTGCTGGCATCTGTGTACACTTCTAATTTCATTTTCTTCACCTCTCAAAAAACATTCGACAACCTCCTCTCTTTCCCCTGCTCCAATAAGAATATTAAAAACCAGGCGACTGGCCTAATCCTCCCGAATATCAATATTTTAAAAAAAGAAAAACCGGGATTTTCACCCGGTTTTAAGTATTTGGCTTCGTCTTTTCTACCTTTTGGTTCTTTCCGCTTGCTGTCAGTTCTTTTGAGAATTCTTCTGAGGTCAAAGATTTTGCGGACTGTAAACCAGATTTCGTCTTTCTGTTTCGCTTCGTCATATTCATCTCTCCTTTCCTGGTTAGTTTTCACCCGAGAGTGCGCTTTATCCGTTTTATAAATGTGGCGCTTCAGGAAAATTTATGTAGCTCATTGGAAGGATTTCAGTTATAATACTACACACTTAAAGGAGGTATTTTCTGATGAATATTCGTGAATTGACTGCTTCCGATGCCGAGGAATACTGGAATCTTCGACTCGAGGCATTAAAAAATAACGGTGATGCGTTTGCAACTACCTACGAAGAGTCCATCTCAAGAGAAAACCCTATACAACAGGTGCAGAAGAACTTGTCATCAAAGGATAGTGTAACTTTTGGAGCGTACATAGACGAAAAGCTCGCCGGTAATGTGACTCTCTTGTATAACCGTCATACGAAAATGAAGCATAAGGCTGCCATCCTGGCGATGTATGTCTCTCCATCCTTCAGAAAACTGGGAATCGGTAGTTCCTTGCTGGCCGAAGTTGAAAATACTGCCAAGCAAGAAGGAATTGAACTGTTGCAGTTAACGGTTGTGACTACGAACACCTCTGCCATCAAACTTTATGAAAATTCCGGGTATGTTTCATTTGGTGTTGAAAAACATGCCATGAAGCAGAAAGGTGAATATTTCGATGAAATGTGGATGAGTAAGGAGTTAGAAAAAGATAATTCTTAAGATGAAAAAAGAAGTGAGATCAGCTCTCACTTCTTTTTCAGCTTAAACATAACATCACTCTCTTATAAGAGGGGGAATCTCTTGTCACATTGTTGAGAATGATTTTCAATATCATTTTATTCTATATTTCCATCTCTGTCAACAAGTATTTAAACTGCCGCTAACCATCGCTCTGTGTATTCTGAAAATTTAATCATTTACCATGCTGCCAATTAAATATATTCCAAAACGGGAAATTGTGGTAAAATTCTAAATTAGAGAAATAGAAAAAAAACTTGGGGGTAATTTATGAAAGAGAAAATGAAAGCTTTTGGACTGCCGATAGTCATTATGCTGGCTTTGATAGGTATACTGTATTTTCAGCAGCTTCAAACATTGACTGAGCTTCCAAACGAAAACTGGAGCCGCTCCATTCCTTTTGACATGGAGACAGACGAAAAACCGATAGTATTCCAAAATGAAAATGAAGTATTCTACAGCGAAAAGAACAAGGTTCATCATTTCAGTATCAATGAGGGGTTGGAAGTCACCAATGAGGGGGACATCTCATTCACTGTACCACGTGGATACTCCTTCTGGACTGACGGTAAGAAATTTATAACACTAAGCCAAAGAGTTCTAAAAGTAAGTGGAGAAGACGAAAAAATCATCGCCGAAGATGTCACAGGTGTTTCAACCCGCAGTGATAATATTGTCTACTGGCAGGGCGGCGATGTATACGAGCTTGACCCTTCAACATTGGAAACAAAGAGTATTCATAGTTTTACAAACGATGTCGCAAATATTTTCTTTGGAAGTGACGGCAGCTATGTAGTTGCTCAACAGACAGATGATGTAAATGCAGATTTGTTTTTTGTAACTGCCGAGGGAGAAGTCACACCGAATTCCTTCATGAAAGTTCCAAATAACAAGAATAATAAGTTAGGAAACATTGCATACACAATTGAAAATGGAGAAATCACCTTTATTTTCGATACCCAAATGCGTTCTCAAGGAGTACTCTCCTATCATATGCATCAAGCTAAAACGGCGGTCAGTGATTTGGGAAGTACTGAACTTAAAGCCGAGAATGTATCCATTATTAATGAGGCTAATGGAGCAAAACTTGAAACACCTAGGTATGTCCAGATCATGGAATCGTCAGAAACACCTGCTCTACTCTTTACGGCTGAGGGACAAGGCGTTGGTGATGATCATACTGTAAGCCTTTATACAGGTGTATTTGAGGATGATTTAACGGTCAGCGCTTCTTCATTTACGACTACCGATGGAATTACCCATTATCCAATTGAGGCAGGCGATGGATCTATCGTATGGCTTGACTATAATGGCGGAAGTTATGAACTGTATGGTGCTTCACAGTCACCGGAAGTCAAGGAAGAAAGTATAGAATTGACTTCCCGGTCGTACAAGGAAGCCGGCATAAATACCGTTCTGATGCTGGCAAGCAGTCTTGTCACTTTCCTGGTATCTTTCTACTGGATCCTTCCATCACTATTATTATTGATCGTCCTTTATATGGCAAAGCCGAACATTTTTGAAAAAGAAGAGATCAACTGGGTGGAATACGTGTCCATTGCTATATTTGTCGTTATGCCGTTCACGTTTGTTGATAAGGCAATGAACAATTACTTCTATGAAATAGCCCCTTCTTACCTTACTTTCTCTGGAAGCAGCTGGGTGCTGCTGCTGATTATTACGGCAGTTTCAGCGGTTATATGGAAATTGGGACGCGATCCTGAATGGGGTACTTTTGGCGGTGCGTTCTATTTTATCGGGGTGTATATATTGTTATACATCACTAGTATCGGTACTTATATTTTCAACCTGTTTTAATAAGGAAAACGGACTTGGAGGAGCTCTCTCCAGTCCGTTTTTTCATGGTCTTTTTGTAATTCTGTACGTCGCTGATCGGCCGCTTCCGCTTTTCTTTTGTCCAGCTCCAGCGGCCAGCGACTAGCAGATTTCGGTCTCTCTCCTTGCTAATCCAGCTGCAAGGCCCCAACGGCTAACGAACTTCAGTCTTCCTTCTTGCGATAAGTCATCATCGAATCGCTTTCGCTCTTCGTGATTCCTTTATCTCATGCGGAAGCCTTCCAGTTCGTACGCCGCTGAACGGGGCCTTTCCGCTTTTTTAAGATAAGTCAACATCAACTCACTTCGTTTGTTGTGTTTCCTTTATCTCATGCGAGAGCCCTCCAATCTGTACGTCGCTGATCGGCCGCTTCCGCTTTTCTTATTCACTGCTCAGTTTCCTCCACGGCCTTGCCCCTTTTATGAAGGTATAGACCAATATAGAAAATGCAAGCCAAACTCCACCTGCTGTAAATCCACCCAAAATATCACTTGGATAATGAACACCCAGGTACACTCTGCTTAAGCCAATCAAGAAAACCAGGAAAATTAACAGCGCTGCCCCAAGGACTTTGGACCAAGTATGATCGTACAGACGGAAAACAGCAAATGCCAACGCTCCATAGAAGATGAAAGACCCCATGGAGTGACCGCTTGGAAAGCTGTAGCCATCTTGTTCTACCAATGCTTCGATTGCCGGTCTTTGTCTTTTAAAGTACTCCTTAAGCAGCCAGTTGAAGCCTCCACCTAACGCAACAGTGAATAGTACATAAAGACCCAGGGAATATTTCTTGAAAACCAAAAATAATATCACCGCAACAGCCGTGAGAATAGTGAGCCATTTAACTCCCCCCAGGAAGGTGATTCCTTTCATGAACTCGGTCATCCCCTCTGTTGTAAATGAGCTGACCCCTGAGTATACTGCAGAATCAAAATTCTTAATCTCACTCTCGTTCAGTTCTTCAACAATTCGGATAAATCCTGCTGTTAACGCGACAATCAATGCCAGTCCTGCTATAAAAAAGATGGTTTGCTTCCAGTCTATCTTTCTTTTTCTCATTAACCTCTCCCTTCTCCCTCTTCAGAAGGTCTTACTGAGCTTCTACTTTTTTCGTTGTTCTTTTCTTTTTAGGTATTTTTGCTGCTGGTGCTTTAGGCGCTGGTTTCTTTTCTGTCTGCGGTTTTGTCTTATCAATGGAAGCCTGCAGCGCTGACATCAAGTCTGTCACATTGGCAGCAGATGCTTTTTCTTTCGGTGTAACAAACTTTTCCCCTGTTTGTTTGGATTGAATCAATTCCATCAACTTTTCGCGGTAATCATCTTCATATTTCTCCGGTTCGAATTCGGTTGATAGCTGATCGATCAGCATTACCGCAGTCTCCAGTTCTTTTTGGCTCACTTCATCCTCGGCTGGGACATTCGGTACATCCCCTGTTTTGCGGACTTCATCAGGAAAGTGGATGGTTTCCATGACCATTGTGTTTTGATAAACCCTTACTACTGCAAGCTGTTCCTTTGATCTCATCGCAATCTTTGCGATACCGACCTTGTTTGATTCAGTCAATGCTTTTCTTAAAAGACTGTAAGCTTTCTTTCCACCTTCATTAGGTGAAATAAAATAACTCCGATTGTAGTAAATCGGATCAATTTCCTCAATCTTAATGAAATCGACTATTTCAACTGCTTTTTCCTCGCTTGTGTCCCTTAATGCTTTTATTTCCTCATCTTCAATGACTACAAACTTGCCCTTGGCAATTTCGTATCCTTTTACAATTTCCTCATACTCCAGATCCTTTTCACAAACAGGACAAATTTTTTCATATTTTATTGGTGTATGGCATTCCCGGTGAAGGGACCGTAATTTGATATCCTTATCTTCGGTGGCCGCATGAAGCTTGATCGGAATATTCACTAAACCAAAGCTGATGCTTCCTTTCCATATCGTGTGCATAAGTATCCTCCATTTTCTTTTTGTCTTACCCTTAATTTGGTTTACTCTACTATGCGCCTATCCTATAAAAGTTCTGGAAATACTTCTTGTCTGTCTGGACAAAATAGGACTATCTTGTACGTAGAAGTGGTGATTTAAAAATGAAACCGATGCTGCCGACATTATTCAATGAAACACCAATGAAGGAAAACTGGAAATATGAAGTGAAATATGATGGTTTCAGAGGGATTTTGTCCATCCACTCTGAAAATGACATTTCCCTTGTCAGCAGAAACGGCAATGATCTGCTCCCACAGTTCCCTGAAATTTATAAGTTCGCATTCGGAATAGCCAAAGATGGAGTTTGGCCTCTTCCTATAATTCTGGACGGGGAAATTGTATTATTGGAAAACGATTTTAAAAGCAACTTCGGTGGTCTTCAAATAAGAGGAAGAATGAAAACTGAAAGTAATATTCAAAGGGCAGCAGACAAAAACCCATGCACCTTCCTTGCCTTTGATCTGCTGCAATCTCGGGGAGCCGGCATGACCACTAAAAAATATAAAGAAAGAAAAAAGGCATTGGCTTCCCTTATTAAAGAAGCACAACTCCCTTTAGAACCCAACTATGGTTCTTCTGCACGGATTCAAATGATTCCCTCCTATAAAAGCAGCAGCCAGGCGTGGGAAAAAGTTAAGGATTATGATGGTGAAGGGTTGATTGCCAAGGCTGAAGACAGTCCTTGGGAGGAAGGAAAGCGGACAACTACATGGCGAAAGATGAAAAACTGGAAGAAAGCAAAGTGTTTCATTCTTTCACATGATAGCAGCAACGGTTATTATGAAGTCGGCGTTTTTTTGGATACACAAGTCATTCCGATCGGTGCCTTTTACTTCGGAATCAGTCCCGAGGAAAAACAGGCCTTAAATTCGATCATCAAAGAAAATGCCTATAAGACTGAAAAAGGAAAGTCATATGTTCATCCCGGCCTGTGTGTGGAACTTCATTATCTCGAATGGTACGAGGAACAATTGAGGGAACCGCATTTTCACCAGTTTCTTTTTCAAATAAAGCCTGAGGAGTGCACCTGGATGCAGATCATGCTGGATGAAGCCTCCCTGCCTGAGTCAGTGGATATTACCCATCCAGACAAACCTCTGTGGAAATCTCCAGTGATTGACAAGCTGCAGTATATCCGCTATTTAAGGAAGGTTTCATCCCGGTTATTGTTCTTCCTTAAACAAAGGCCTTTGACTGTGATCCGGCTTCCCCACGGCATGTTTGGTGAATCCTTCTATCAAAAGAACCGGCCCGATTACGCTCCTTCTTTTGTGAAAACGGTTCAAATAGAGAATATTGATTACATCATTTGTGACGACCTGGAAACATTAATTTGGCTGGGAAATCAACTCGCTATGGAATTTCATATCCCATTTCAGAAAGCCGGAGTACCCCATGTAAATGAAATCGTGTTTGATCTTGATCCGCCATCCAGGGATTATTTTCACCTGGCAGTAAAAGCTGCGTTAGAGATGAAAAAAGTATTTGACCAGCTGAACTTGATCAGTTTCATCAAAACATCAGGGAACAAAGGCCTGCAGGTATATATACCGCTCCATGAGGGCTATACGTGGGATGATACACACCTTTTCACTGAATTCATTGCAAACTATTTGATCAATCAATATCCCGATGAATTTACGATTGAAAGATTAAAGAAGAACAGAAATAACCGTTTATATGTGGATTACATCCAGCACGCAGAAGGTAAAACGATCATATCGCCATATTCCCCCAGAGCCAATGAGGATGCTCTCGTTTCAGCACCGCTTTTCTGGGAGGAAGTTACGGAAGATTTAAGACCTGAGGCATTTACAATGAGCACTGTTCTAGAGAGGCTGAAAAAAATGGGTTGTCCGTTTGCAGGCTATGAGGAAGCTAAAGAAAAACAAAACTTCCAGGAAGTCCTCACATTCCTTCAAAAAAACAAGGGAAAAACCCATTAAAAAAGACAGGAGGCTTAATCCCCCTGTCTTCAACATTTTTTTATGCTTTCAGGAAAACATTCTTTTCTACAACATCTTTTGCAAATTCCTGAAGTTCTGAATAACTTCCTTCTTCATCATATTCAGACTGCTCCACTGTTTGATAGCTCTCCGGCTCTTTAACATCCACCTCAAGCTTATAGCGGGAGATGTATGTTGCATTCCCGATTAAATCCATTGAGAATTCCTCATCGTTTCTATGAACGATGACACGAACTTTTCCGCCGTTATTATACACATCAATTTCCTGCTCGTAATGATTCATACCAGCAAGGCACGTTACGAGGCTTGAGGCTGACATCGCTGTACCGCAGGCGTTCGTGAAGCCGACTCCTCTTTCAAATGTCCTGACATAGATACCATCACTTCCGAGAGACTGAACAAAGCTTACATTGACTCCGTCAGGAAACAGCGTATTTGGTCCATTCACTGTTTCAGAAATACATTTCTGTTCATTTGAAATAATATGTTCATTTTCAACAATACTAATCAAATGAGGGTTTGGAACTGCAACAGCGGTGAACGTCAATGTATCGGAGATTTCAGGAACTTTTTCTGAGACCAGCGTATGCCTGTCGATATTCATCGGCAAGTGTTTCAAGTCAAATAATACCGGAGAAATCTGAACCTTGAAAGTCGGTATCTCTGCATAAATGGACGCCTCGCGTGAAATCTTCAAGTCCGCTTTCATTGTTTCGATGGTAATTTCATCTTTGTTCTTTAATTCGGTTACATATCGGCCAACACACCTCAAGCCATTTCCGCACATGGATGCCTCAGATCCATCCGCATTGAATACCCTCATCTTTCCATCGCATTTATCACTATCCAAAACAAAAAGAATCCCGTCTGCCCCAATTCCCTTCTTGCGGTCACACAGAGCGATTGCCAGATTCTGGCGGTCCTTTTCGCTGAATGTATATGTTTCAGTAATTTCATCGATCAACAGAAAGTCGTTGCCTGATCCATGACATTTTATAAGATTTAATTCCATAAAAAAACCCTCCACGGAGTAACTTGATGACCAGCGGAAATTCCAGCCAAACCTTTGGCGATCCGCCTACTAATCTATATTCTTGTATAATTAGCTTGCCATATCCAAGCCTATTTCGCAATAGGCTTGTGCTTGAATTTGTCTGCCAATTCACTAAGAGAAAGTAATCAGTTCAATTATCAGCACATAAACGGTATGATTAAGGAAAATATCTTAAGCCAAACAGGAGGAAAAAATTCAAGTGTCCGAGAATTATAAGTTTAAATTTAATGTGAAAAAAGTAGTTGTAATAGAAGATGCAAACAACATAAAAGAAGTGCTGGTACATACACAAATAAAAAAAGGCAGCAATCAAATCTGCCTTGAAGATGTTTTCCCTGTAAGAATCACTGAAATCGGAATCTTCCCCGTACCAAAAGACATTGCCGAGAAGGTTGAGAACCCGGACCTGAGAAGACTCCTTCCTTTCCAACTAAAAAGATACATCAAACCACAAAAGCGGTTTCTTGAACCTGGAGAATATAATTAATCAATTATTAAGCCTGGAGTGGTTTCCGTCTTTAAGGTACTCTGCCCTTAGAAGGCCTTCCGCCCATTGACAGGAATGAGCATAAAACTGATTGACCTCAAGTTGTGTCAGTCTGATATCCAGCCCGCGCTGACTCGCATTTTCCCAGTCAGCTTTCTCAATTGCGATTACCAAATCCAGTACTTTCTTCAAATTATTTTCTTTTCCCCTTAAGGCATCGCAAATATCATCTTGAAGAGGCATATCCTTCAGGACTTTCTCTATCGGCTGCCCTATGATGGATTCCATCAAGGAAAACATCCCTGTCAAGAAGTAACTCGATGGAACTGCTTCTTCAAAAACCTTTGTTGAGATCAATTCACACATCTTGGCACGGGTAAGACATAGTTTGATGACTTCTTCTGACATTTGCTTAGCTGTACCGGTCATATCCCTGATCGCAAGGACATAAATCCACCTTTGGATTTCTATTAAACCTAGCAGGATGATTGCCTGCCTTATCGAACTGATCTTATGTTTTGGCCGGTAGGCCGGAGAGTTGATAAGTTTAAGGAGTTTATAAGACAATGAGATATCCTGTTCGATCAGCTGTGAAATTCTTTCAATGCTCGGTTCATTCATTTCTAGACTTTGAATAACCTCATAGTAGGAATGAAAATAGACCGGTACATCATAAGTTCGTAAGATGATTGGTTTACTGAAGAAATACCCTTGAAAAAGGGAATATCCCCGTTTCTTTGCTTCTTCAAAATCTTCTCTTGTTTCCACTTTTTCCGCCAAGAGCTTCAGATCAAGAAGCCGGGCAAGCAATTCGATTTCTTCTCTCTTCTTCTCAGTGGCAGTCAGCATGTCCACTTTTATATAATCAGCTTGCTTCATCAATTCCCTGCAATATGGATTCTCTTTATCAAATACAAAGTCATCCAATGCAATTTTGTAACCAAGCTGCCTTAATTCCCTGCAGATTGAAATAATCTCCGGAGAGGGCTCAACCGTCTCTAAAATTTCCACCACAATTTCTCGGGGGCGAAAGTAAGTCGGAACCTTCAGCTTCAGCAGTGTTTCTGTAAAATTAATAAAACAAGGCTTCCCTGCTGAAAGCTGGTCAATCCCTATATTCAAAAAACTGTTGATGATCACATCGGCTGTTGCCCTGTCCCCATCTATGTTTGGAAAGATATTTTCCTGGTTATTACGATATAATAACTCATAGGCAATCACTTCTTCATTTTCGTTGAATATAGGCTGCCTGGCAACAAACACTTCCATTTCTGTTCACTCCTACGAGAAGATGAAAAATCTGTATATAGTCAAATATTAATAGAAAAAAGGATAATTATTGAAGTTTCACACTACTAGAATACCAATAAACCCATGGTAAGTCTATCTAATTTCTGATAATTCACTTTTACCCTTTAAAGCACCGGGGGACAGTCCCCCATTGCTTTAAAGCGGTAATACGTCAAACAAAAAAACAGCACCAGGAGTACTGTCTCCTGGTGCTGATGGTTCAATGGACTGAATGGACGAAAAAGTTCATCAAAAACAGTCCGGCTATTATATATAAAGGAAGTGAAACATCTTTTGCCTTTCCATTCGCGACTTTCAATATCGGATATAAAATGAATCCAATAGCAATTCCATCAGCGATACTATAGGTAAATGGTATCATCGCAATGATGAAGATGGCTGGGAATGCTTCTGTCAAATCTCTTAAATCCATATGACGGATATTCTGGATCATCAAGCCTCCGATAATAATCAATATCGGTGCAATCGCATGGTCAGGAATCCATTTTAAATAAGGTATGAACAACGTTGATGCAAGGAATAAGACACCTGTTGTCAAAGACGTCAAGCCAGTCCTTCCGCCTGCTGCGATGGCTGCAGCACTCTCAACCGTTGAAACAGTCGGGCTAGTTCCAAAGATTCCGCATGATGCCGCTGATAATGCATTCGATTGGAAGGCTTTTGGGTACTTCTCGGGGGTACCGGCCATATCCATATGACCATGAACGAGCCCGATATTTTCAAATACCAATACCATGGTGATTGAAAAAGCAGCAATCCAAAACGGAAACTCCATAAATTTCGCAAAGGACATTTGAGCAAAAACAGAGCCGTACTCTGAAAAGCCAAATCCTGACTGTCCTGCTTGAGGTTCAATCCCAAAAAGGAAACCAAGCAGTGTTCCGAAAGCAATGCTCCATAAGAATCCGCCTTTAACATTTCGGATGAACAAAAATATCGTTACAAGAAATGTCAGTATAGTGGCAATGACCCCTATGTCACTGATGTCACCCAAAGTAATCAGTGCGCTTGAACCTCTTTCGACGATTCCGCCTTTTTCCAAACCAATCAACATCAGGAACATTCCTAACCCAACCGTGATTGCTTCTTTAAGCGCTTTTGGAATCGCACTTGATAAAATGCCTGATAATTTCGTAAAGGCAATAAGCATGAATAACAGCCCTGAGACGAAAACAGCCGCTAACGCCTCCTGCCAGGAAAGTCCCATCGACTCCACCAAAGTAAAGGTGAACATCGCATTGATTCCCATTCCAGGGACCAATAGAATCGGTGCATTAGCCCAGAATGCCATAACGAGGCATCCAAAAAAAGATGCAAGAATCGTGGCCATGACCGCCCCTTCAAACGGCATACCTGCTTCTGACAGAATCATGGCATTGATAGCGATAATATAAACAATCGTAAAATATCCGATTGCTCCTGCTGTTACCTCTTTTTTAACTGTTGTTCCGTGCTGCTTTAAACGAAAAATACCTCCTGTTGTTTTCATAATATCATGTCCTCACGACATAGCCCTCTCCCTACCCGCTTACCCTCAAAAAAGGGAAGCCACAAAGACTAATTTTAGCAGATGTACGTACCTTTGCCAATATGTTTTAAGATTATAGATTGTTTTCTGATTTAATTTTCCAGTTTAAGGGCTTTTTGTGTGTCCGGGACTTGGGATCATAGCTAAATGCCAGGACATTTCCAAAAACTCAGCCTGACATCCTGAGAACATGAATACTGTGTTTTCCTTCCATCCCTGTCCTTACTTAAACACAGTTGAAACTAACGTCCTCTTTCAAACATAAAAAAAGAGCGGAATATATCCCGCTCTCCCATGTGTTACTGATTGATTTGTCTGATAAGGTTCGCCATTTCGATTGCACTGACAGCTGCTTCCCAGCCTTTGTTTCCTGCTTTTGTTCCAGCACGCTCGATAGCCTGTTCAATTGTATCCGTTGTAAGGACTCCGAATATCACAGGTACTTCCTCTTGAAGGCCTACGTTGGCTACCCCCTTCGCAACTTCACCACTTACATATTCAAAGTGTGCAGTCGCACCCCTGATGACAGTTCCAAGTGTGATGACAGCATCATAATTTTTTGAAGCCGCCAATTTTTTTGCGATTACAGGGATTTCAAATGCACCCGGTACCCATGTCACCGTAATATCTGCTTCATCTACACCATGGCGTTTCAATGCGTCCTCCGCTCCACCTAGGAGTTTGCTCGTAATGAATTCATTAAAACGGGCAACAACAATTGCCACCTTTAACCCAGAACCTACTAAATTACCTTCATAAATTGTTTTCATCTTAATATCCTCCTTAGAATTGAAGTAAGTGACCTAACTTACTATGTTTTGTTTTTAGGTATTTTTCATTTTCTGCTTTGGATGGCATTTGGATAGCCACTCTTTCCTCAACTTCAAGACCGTACCCTTTCACACCCGTGATTTTACGAGGGTTGTTTGTCAGGAGCCTCATTTTAGTAACTCCTAAATCCTTAAGAATCTGTGCCCCAATGCCATAGTCGCGCAAATCAGCCGCAAATCCTAATTTATGATTGGCTTCTACTGTATCAAGGCCTTCTTCCTGAAGCTTATAGGCTTTCATCTTGTTGACCAAGCCGATTCCGCGCCCTTCCTGCCTCATATACAGCAGTATGCCTTTGCCGGCCTCTTCAATTTGGGAAAGCGCTGCATGAAGCTGCGGGCCGCAGTCACAGCGGTTGGAACCGAACACATCGCCTGTCAGGCATTCAGAATGCACCCTTACCAATACAGGTTCGTCAGGGTCGATCTCACCTTTGACCAGCGCAACATGCTCCTTTCCGGTAAGCTTTTCTGTGTACGCGACTGCTTTGAAATTCCCGAATTCTGTCGGAAGCTCTATTTCCACTTCTTTTTCAACCAGCTTCTCTTCTTTTCTTCTATAAGCAATCAAATCCTGGATCGTTATCATTTTCAAATCAAATTTATCGGCAATTTCCTTCAGCTGAGGGACTCTTGCCATTGTGCCGTCAGGATTCATGATTTCACAAATGACACCTGCCTGCGTTGCGCCGGAAAGGGCAGCAAGATCAACAGCCGCTTCTGTGTGCCCTGCGCGTTTAAGGACTCCGCCATTCTTGGCAATCAACGGAAACACATGTCCTGGACGCTTAAAATCACTCGGCTCTGCATCCTCTTTGAGCATTTCTAAAATAGTTGTTGAACGCTCAAACGCACTGATACCTGTGGTTGTATTAACATGGTCTACACTTATGGTAAATGCCGTCCCGTATGGGTCTGTATTTTGGCCAGTCATCGGGTTCAATTGGAGCTGTGAAGCTTTCTCTATTGTAATCGGAGTACAGATTAGGCCCCTGCCTTCTGTTGCCATGAAATTGATCACATCAGGTGTCGCTTTCTCTGCCAATGCAACGAAATCTCCTTCATTTTCCCGGTCCTCATCATCTACAACTATGATCACTTTTCCTGCTTTTAACTCTTCCAATGCTTCTTCAATTGTATTAAACATTTTCTGTACCTCCTTATGGCAGAATCTTCAGCTCATGAATCCATGCTGGGTTAGAAAGTCTGTTCCAATATCTTGTTTTTTCGGCTGTTCTGTTCTGCTGTTATTCATAAATTGATAAATATATTTTGCCATCATATCACATTCCAAATTAACGATATCCCCGACTTTTTTACTGCCGAGAATGGTATCGTGCCTGGTTTGCGGTATCAGTGAAACCGTTATAGTATCATTGCCTGTTTCAAATACGGTCAGGGAAGTACCGTCCAAACATACCGAACCCCTGTTAATAAAATAGCGGGCTAACTCCCCGGGAATTTCAATCGTAATATACAGAGCATTTTCAACAAACTGAGTTGAAGCAATCGTACCGATCCCATCTATATGGCCTGTAACAAAATGACCGCCAAAACGCCCGTTTGCAGCCATTGCCCTTTCCAGATTCACCCTCGCTCCCGCTCCGAGAAGCTTCAATGACGTATTTTCAAACGTCTCCGGCATGACATCGACTGTAAAGGACCTGCTGCTAAAAGAAGTGACTGTCAGGCAAGTGCCGTTGACAGAGATGCTGTCACCCAACTTCACATCCTCCAGCACTTTATATCCTGAAATTGAAAGTACCATGGAAGCAGATGATTTTTTAATTTTTTCAATTGTACCTATTTCTTCGATGATTCCGGTGAACATCCCATCACTCCTCTCTAAGTGGCTTCGCAACAATTTTGATGTCTTTTCCAATCTTTTCTATAGAGATAAACTCCAGTTCTTCTCCTTCTTCAATGGAGGGAAATCCCTGCCCGCCAAAGCTGGAGAAAGCATTCAAACCTCCAACCAATTTAGGGGCCATGTACATGATGACCTCTTGAAACGCCTTCTCTTTTAAAAAGGAAAAATGCACAGCAGAACCGCCTTCAACAAACAGTGAAGTGATATTCCGTTCTCCCAGTCGTTGTAAAATCAACCTTACCGGTAAATCAGGAGTCTTCAGCTGTTCAATTTCTACACCTTTTTGAAGAAGGAGCTGCTTTTTATCCTCGGAAGCCTCACTTCCACAGAAAACAACAGTATCCGCTGCTTGTGTCTCTAAAATAGCACTTTCACTAGGAATCCTTAAATGAGTATCTAAAACAATTCGAATGGGATTTTTTCCACCGAGGGGCAATCGTGTGGTGAGAAGAGGGTTATCTTTTATGACTGTGTTTACTCCAACTAAAATAGCATCATGGTTGTGCCGGTATTTATGTACATCCAGCCTGGATTCTTCAGATGTGATCCACTTGCTCTCGCCTGTATACGCAGCCGTTTTTCCATCAAGTGTGACGGCAGACTTAAGTGTGACAAAAGGAGTTCCGGTCTGGATGAAATGAAAAAAGTGTTCGTTCAATTTCAGGGCATCATCTTCACATATGCCTGTTTTCACTTCAATCCCGGCTTTTTCCAGGATGGCAATTCCTTTACCCGCCACTAATGGATTGGGGTCCACGCTTGCAATAAATACACGTTTTAAGTTATTTTCTACAATAAGATTTGCACATGGAGGCGTCTTACCAGTATGGGCACAAGGTTCCAGAGTGACGTAGATGTCTGCACCTTCCGCCTTTGGTCCAGCTTGTCTAATGGCATGAACCTCAGCATGCGGTTCCCCCGCTTTTAAATGCGCACCCATGCCGACAATCTCTCCATCTTTTACGACAACAGCTCCTACTGCCGGATTGGGCGATGTCTGCCCTTTTCCCGCTTTTGCCAGCGACAATGCTAATTCCATATATTCTTTTTCCTGCAAATGTATCCTCCTTTCTAAAGCAGCACATCCCCAAATGGACTGCAGAAGAACAATTAAAAAAACCCTGAGTGGTTGGAGCACTCAGGGAGAAAAGTCATAACTAAATAAGCGTGTAAAATTAACATTTTTCACGCGCCTTTTCCTTCTCCCATCCAGACTGTCACTGTCGGCTTTGGAGTTTCACCAAATCCACCGCCATTAAAAAATGGCGGGTCACGGACTAAGAACTGATATGTTCATCACCGCCGGTAGGGATTTTCACCCTGCCCCGAAGGAATAAATATTCGATTGTGTTTACTATACCATAATAATAAAAGAGTTGCATTATAGAATGCCTGAAAGTTCAAACAGGATTCCACTCTCTGAATTCAGCCTGCCATCTTCCTGCATTCCTCTGCACAGGCAAAACAAATTCCTGCACAAATTTGACAGTGCCTGTAGTCGAAAGATTTACACTCGGCTCCACAGGCATCACAGATTTCGGCACATAATGCAGAAATTTGTTTAACAACCTTGCTGCTGCGCTGCATGACCGCTGCTGAATAAGCACATATTTCTGCACACTCCCTGACCAGTTCAATGCATTCAGCCATCTTTTCTTCTTCCTTCAAACAGGCATGGTAACAGACATTGCAAGCCTCCAAACAATCAAGACAAGCCTTTATACAGCTTTTATAACTCGCATCCATTGGTTTCCCTCCATTTCAGGTTTCTGTTAAGATTCCCAAAATAAAGGAAAAACTTTCGATTATTTCTAAATCACATAAAAGTCTTCCAATAATAAAACAATAAAAAAGAAGGCCCTGTGTGAGAGCACATTTTCTCGTTCCTCAAAATGGACAACAATACTAGAGGGATCAAACAATTGCTGTTTCTGCAGAGGTATTCTGCCCCGGGTCAATGAACAAACTTTTTCTTCATTCATGAAAAGGGCCCATCCCTCCTCACTCTTCTTAAAAATTATCTCATTCCCCTCATTATCAATCCATTCAAGTCTTCTGCCAATATAGTAGTTATCGGATATACCTTGAATAGAAAATTTTAAGAATTCTCTCCCTCTCTTCATAACAATTTTTCTATCACCATCTTCCCAAGATCCTCCCCTATTGAAAATCCGGGCTTTCAACAGACCATCAAAACCAAAAAAACAATATGATTGTTCTGCTTTATTGATGACAAAGGACTGATTGATATTCTTTGAGGTAAGCTTTAGCGCTTCTCTCGTACGTTTTACTTCTTGGTTATAGAATAAATATATACTAGAAAAAGTAAACCCAAGTATAATCAACAACAAGTAAAAAAGAATGTGCAGACCTGGTAGGAACAGGCTTAACAGCACACCTAGCAACAGTGAAGCCAATGCCCTCTTAAGATAATACCGGCTCATATTATTATAAAAATGGGTTATATTCATTTAGAAGTTTTCACTCCTTAATAGAGTTCTTTTAATAGTATGAAACTAATAGAGAGAATAGAACCGCTGGTATTATGGTAGAAAACCCTATTTCAATTAGATCCTTAGTCAGAGAGACCCTTGTTAAACAAGCGTCTCTTTTCCTTTAATACTTAATTCCTGCAGAGAAAAGACATTGTTTTTCTCCAGATCCTCCAAAATTTCCTTAGGCAGAAATACTTTCAATTGTTCCTCCGATACCCACCGGTAGCTGCTATGCTCATCAGACAAAACCACGTTAGTCGACTTACTCTCACACAAGTATGTCAACAAAACCACTTGCCGGCTGGGATCAGTATTAAAACTGACTGCATATAAGAGTTTTTCAACGGTTACGTTAAGACCCGTTTCTTCTTTAATTTCCCTCATCAGTGCCGTTTCCAAGTCTTCACCAAAGTCAATCTTGCCTCCCGGACACTCCCAGGTGCCTCCGCCAACTTCATCATCCATGGACCGCTGGACTATCAACACCTGACCATTTTTAAGGACCAATCCCTTGACCGCAACTACCGTCCTATTTGCAGTATCCAACTTCAACACCACTTTCTTTATGTAATCTTCTCTATCTTCCTATAACTGGTTGATTTTCACAATAGGATATACCTTAAAGTGATTTTGCGAGTTGAATTTCAAAAATCAAACGCTTAACTTTTTAACTTATTCATTTTAAACACAAAAAAAGAGCACCCATCTGGGTACTCTCTCATTTGCCTGGCGACGTCCTACTCTTACAGGGGGATCCCAACTACCACCGGCACTGAAGGCTCGGCCGGCGAAGAGCGGCGAATCTCTTCGTCCGCTTCGCTCGTTCACATCCTCATGGGCAGAGCCCACTCCGGTGTTCTCTCCCTCTCGTCCTCGACCTTCTTGCTCCTCCCCACCCTCGCTCCTGCTTTTGATGAATGTCCAGGCAAGATCTTTTCAACCTTCGGTTTCCTTTTCATTTCCAACATAAAAAAGAGCACCACATCGGGTACTCTCTTGGTGCCTGGCGACGTCCTACTCTCACAGGGGGAGATCCCCCAACTACCATCGGCGCTGAAGAGCTTAACTTCCGTGTTCGGCATGGGAACGGGTGTGACCTCTTCGCCTTAATCACCAGACTGTATGAAATTGAAAGAACATCGTTCTCTCAAAACTAGATAAAGGTATGAAGAAAAGAAAGTATTCCGAGTTCGCTATAAATTGTGGTTAAGTCCTCGATCGATTAGTATCTGTCAGCTGCACGTGTCGCCACGCTTCCACCTCAGACCTATCTACCTGATCATCTTTCAGGGATCTTACTCACATAAAGTGATGGGAAATCTCATCTCGAGGGGGGCTTCATGCTTAGATGCTTTCAGCACTTATCCCTTCCGCACATAGCTACCCAGCGATGCCTTTGGCAAGACAACTGGTACACCAGCGGTGCGTCCATCCCGGTCCTCTCGTACTAAGGACAGCTCCTCTCAAATTTCCTGCGCCCACGACGGATAGGGACCGAACTGTCTCACGACGTTCTGAACCCAGCTCGCGTACCGCTTTAATGGGCGAACAGCCCAACCCTTGGGACCGACTACAGCCCCAGGATGCGATGAGCCGACATCGAGGTGCCAAACCTCCCCGTCGATGTGGACTCTTGGGGGAGATAAGCCTGTTATCCCCGGGGTAGCTTTTATCCGTTGAGCGATGGCCCTTCCATGCGGAACCACCGGATCACTAAGCCCGACTTTCGTCCCTGCTCGACTTGTAGGTCTCGCAGTCAAGCTCCCTTGTGCCTTTACACTCTGCGAATGATTTCCAACCATTCTGAGGGAACCTTTGGGCGCCTCCGTTACTCTTTAGGAGGCGACCGCCCCAGTCAAACTGCCCACCTGACACTGTCTCCCACCCCGATCAGGGGCGCGGGTTAGAAGTTCAACACAGCCAGGGTAGTATCCCACCGACGCCTCCACCGAAGCTGGCGCTCCGGTTTCCAAGGCTCCTACCTATCCTGTACAAGCTGTGCCAAAATTCAATATCAGGCTACAGTAAAGCTCCACGGGGTCTTTCCGTCCTGTCGCGGGTAACCTGCATCTTCACAGGTACTATAATTTCACCGAGTCTCTCGTTGAGACAGTGCCCAGATCGTTGCGCCTTTCGTGCGGGTCGGAACTTACCCGACAAGGAATTTCGCTACCTTAGGACCGTTATAGTTACGGCCGCCGTTTACTGGGGCTTCGGTTCGCACCTTCGCTTGCGCTAAGCACTCCCCTTAACCTTCCAGCACCGGGCAGGCGTCAGCCCCTATACTTCGCCTTACGGCTTCGCAGAGACCTGTGTTTTTGCTAAACAGTCGCCTGGGCCTATTCACTGCGGCTCTCTCGGGCTTGCACCCTACCAGAGCACCCCTTCTCCCGAAGTTACGGGGTCATTTTGCCGAGTTCCTTAACGAGAGTTCTCTCGCTCACCTTAGGATTCTCTCCTCGCCTACCTGTGTCGGTTTGCGGTACGGGCACCTTTTTCCTCGCTAGAGGCTTTTCTTGGCAGTGTGGAATCAGGAACTTCGGTACTATATTTCCCTCGCTGTCACAGCTCAGCCTTAACGGTGACGGGATTTGCCTCATCACCAGCCTAACTGCTTAGACGCGCATATCCAGCAGCGCGCTTACCCTATCCTCCTGCGTCCCCCCATCACTCAAACGGAAAAGAGGTGGTACAGGAATATCAACCTGTTATCCATCGCCTACGCCTTTCGGCCTCGGCTTAGGTCCCGACTAACCCTGAGCGG